>NZ_BMFZ01000001.1:0-48646 GCF_014639435.1 Hafnia psychrotolerans
ACCTGAAATCAGAAGCATTATTCTGATATCAGTACAGAATCGGTGGAGCGGTAGTTCAGTTGGTTAGAATACCTGCCTGTCACGCAGGGGGTCGCGGGTTCGAGCCCCGTCCGTTCCGCCACTTATTGCATAGACCCTGAATCACTTGATTCAGGGTTTTTTGCATTTAAATTATGACAACATTATCACTTGAAAATTAATCTTCTGCGAAGAAATACTGATTTAATTGCTCTAATTCCTCCGTATAAAGCCAGAAATAGACTGATATATTTATTTCATTTTTCACTGAGCCATCAGTGCTTATCTGTGTCAAAAAACTGATTGATAGATTTATATTATCAATATCCTTTGTTGGCTCGATATATTTATGTGTGCAGTTTAAATTTATTTTTGATTATTAAAAAAATATCATCCAGGTAAGAATGAAGTGCATCATCCGAACTAATTAGACTCAGCTTCCAGTGGAAGAATGATTAAGAAAGTTACGGATGCAACTTGGATAGAAATGGAATAAAGTCGTTTCTTTTCAGAGTTGAGACCTATTGGGTATGAAATACACTAGGATTTTCTGGATTGCTACGCGTTGGCACAGGGTATCATCAATAAATATGACTGGAACCGTTGAGTTACTTAGCAATTATGCGCCTCTTTGGATGGCACGACAAAAACAGACCATTAGCAATTGGGCAGTCCAACATGACAAATAAGCCTGTATGGTACCGTTTTTTCAATCGCCTTTGGCGCTGGGTCTTAACCGGGTTGTTTTTTGTGCTTTTCGGAGTTGGCGGTCTGGTGCTCTCTCTGGTCTGGTTTACCCTGTTACGTCTTACCGTTCGTCGGCAGGCTCTTCTACAGCAGCTAACGCATAGTAGCATCCGCAATAGTTTCAGATTTTTTCTGAATGCACTGCGGCTAGCCGGTGTGATGGACTATCAGATTATTGGTGCGGATAAATTCAAACAGGATCGGGGATGCTTGGTTGTGGCAAATCATCCCAGTCTGCTCGACTATGTGTTCTTGGCATCTTGTATGCCACGGTGTGACTGTATTGTTAAGCAAGCATTGCTAGATAACCCTTTTGTCCGCGGAGTGATAAAGGCGGCGGGATATCTGGTTAACTCAGATTCTGAGGCATTGATGCACGCATGTGAACAACGGCTTAAGATGGGAGGCACACTACTTATCTTTCCGGAGGGAACGCGTTCTGTTGTTGGACAACATTTAGTTCTGCAACGAGGTGCAGCCAATATCGCTGTCAGAGCCGGGTGTGCTGTAAGGATCGTGCAGATCTCCTGCCAGCCGCCAATGCTGACCAAGCAGGGTAAATGGTATAGGATCCCTGAAACAAAACCTCAATTTATCATCAGGGTTCAGGATAAGATTGCTGTTGGGGAATTTATTGATGAGCACGATCTTTCTCCCGCGCTGGCAGCAAGACGTCTTACGAGTTACCTCCGCTCAGAGCTAATGCGTGTCGATATTATAATTAACGATAAATAAGGCATGTGTTTATTAAGTCATAGTCTCAAAATTTTTATCATTGAGCACTTGATCGTGAAGAGATGACATCTGAAAAAATTATTATGTTGGTGATGATTTAAATGTGGTCTCTACAAACACCTTGGAATTATGTCAGGCATTAAAAACAATGTGGTAGTGTAATGCCCGCCTAAAGCCAAACTTTTAGGTGAAACTTTTATTCAGCCGAAATCTTCGCTAACTTTATTTAGAGCAGCATGTTTGAGCGTGTGTCTGTATAAACAATATTCCCCCAAAATAAACTGGTGCTGTGCAGTCCCCAATTACCTTTTTGACATCACTGACTCACATCGCTGTGTTGAAGCATAATCGTCTTTTAGTCAGACCAGAAAGTCTGGCCCTTGCATGTGATAACATTCGTCAATATTGTAAATTGAAATTTGATACACACTCTGACCTGATTTTTTATGTCTGAGGATTGAGTTTTTCGCTGAGAAAATCAATAAAACAGCGAATGCGCGTGCTAACCGTTTGATCGCTGTAATAGACCGCGTGCAATGGCATGGCGATGCGCGTAACGTCCTGCACCAGTAATTCAATTAAATCCCCGCGTTGTACATCCGCACGAATCATGAAATCAGATAGACAGGCGATGCCGCTACCCATAAGGCAGAGTTGCCGCAGTGTCTCTCCGCTGCTGGAGCTAATAAACGGTGTGACGGTCAACTGCTGTCCGTCGGCGCACAGTAGCGGCCATTTGTTCAGAGCCAGTACTTCATTAAACGCCAGACAGCGATGTCTTTTCAGGTCATCGGCATTTTGCGGTACTCCCCATTTTTGCAAATAGGCCGGTGACGCTAGCACACTGCGATAGCTGAGCATTAGTTTGCGCGCTCGTAGACTGGAGTTTTCCAATTCGCCAACGCGGATCGCCACATCCACTTTCTGGTCAATTAGGTTGATGTTACTTTCCGATGAAAACAGGGCCAGCGTTATCTTGGGAAAACGCTCGTTGAATTCGGCCACCAACGGTGAAATTACGTGTAGAACCACCGGTGTGGCAGCGTCAACCCGCAGCAAACCTTGTGGAACATCCCTTTGATCCAGCAGTTCATCTTCGGCGGCAGCCATATCCTGCAAAATCTTCTGTACGCGCGCAAAGTAGCGCTCACCTTCGCGGGTCAGGTTGATTTGTCGAGTGGTGCGGTTGAGCAGGGTGATACCGAGCTTTTGCTCAAGGCGCTTGACGGTTCGACTGACTATTGAGTTATCCAGCTCCAGTTGTTCAGCCGCGCGGCTGAAACTGCCGGTTTCCACTACGGCCACAAAGGTAATTAACTCTTCAGAATTGGCTTTCATTATTGTTACTCCAGCAAAAATCATTTCATACTTTTAGTTAGCCTGGCAATTTAAGCACAGGCTGATCACCGGCGTCATCACCTAGACGGCGTTGTGGAGTAAGGCTATGCTTCGAGTACCGTATGAAGGGCTAATGGCCGCATGTGATCCACTTGTATACGATTGTAAACAGATTTGGCCTGAGCACTGTCGGGCGTATACTGGAATATCCGCTGCCGGTATTATCCGGACAGCATGATTTTTAATGGTCAATAGGCGATAAGCGTGCCGAAAAGAACTTATGCAATGAGGTATGTTGCAGGTCAGCCGGTTGAGCAGATCTTTCCTGGTGCTCTTGCCCATTTAGATACTGGATTACCTCCCGGGACTGCGCTGCCTAATTCAAACACCTTACGTATAATGGTGTGGAACATTTTCAAACAGCAACGGGCCGACTGGCTGTCGGTGCTACAGGGATTCGGCAAAGATGCTCAGTTGGTGTTGTTGCAAGAAGCGCAGACTACACCTGAACTGATCCGCTTTGCGACCTCTCATTATCTGGCAACCGATCAGGTCCCTGCATATAAGCTGCCTCAGCACCCATCAGGCGTCATGACGCTCTCTGCAGCACATCCGGTCTATTGTTGCCCGCTGCGGGAGCGGGAGCCTCTACTGCGCCTTGCAAAATCCGCGCTGGTGACGGTCTATCCGCTGCTCGACAGACGGCTGCTGATGGTTATAAACATCCACGCGGTCAATTTCAGCATCGGGGTCGACGTTTACAGCAAGCAACTGGATACAATCGGCGAGCAGATTGCCTTACACAAGGGACCGGTGGTTATGGCAGGGGACTTTAATGCCTGGAGCCGCCAACGCATCAATGCGTTATTTGGTTTCGCCAACAATATTCATCTGCATGAAGTCCGATTTCCGGCTGACTTCCGCCGCCGTGCCTTTGGCCGTCCGTTGGATTTCATCTTCTATCGCGATCTGAGCGTAACACAGGCAACGGTGTTGGAAACCCAGGCATCAGATCACAACCCGCTGTTGGTAGAGTTTTTAGCGCAGAAAGCGGACGTCAAACTCTAAACGTTAGATTTACAGCAAAAAAAAAAGCACCTTCAAAAGGTGCTTTTTTATGGATGACGCAAGTCAAATTATCAGGTATCTGGCGCTAATTTATTGCTGATGTACAACGTCAGTTTATTGCCTGGCTGAAGATTATCGGCATCTGCGTTCCAGCGCATAACATCTTTAATGTTAACACCGTGGCGCTTGGCGATGCTTGATAAAGAATCTCCTTTACGCACCTGATAGGTAATGCTGCCACCATTGCTGCTTACAGAAGAGCTGACGCTGTTGTCCGCCACTTGCAGGGTTTGCCCAACTTTTAACACGCTTGCAGAGCGTAAATTGTTCCAACGCTGTAAATCACGAGTTTTCACATTCAGTCGGGCTGCAATGCCAGACAAGCTATCGCCAGAGCGAACTTTGTAAGCTTTTGCACCTGATGGTGTGTTACTGGCCAGTTGAGTTTTCTGAACCGCAGCAATATCGCCATCAGCCAGAGAATCTTTTAACTGCGCAGCATGCGCCTTCGGCAAGACAATGTAATGTGGCCCATTTGGTGCAGTCACATTCTTCTTGTAGCCAGTATTAAACGACTTCAGCTTAGTCAGTGACATGCCCGCCATCTCAGCCGCCTGAGTTAACTGCATCTGCTGCCCCACTTCAACACGCGCTAATGCACGGTCTTTGCTCGGCGTAGGTAAGCGAATCCCATATTTTTTACTGTGCTTCAAAATATCGCTCAGTGCCAACATCTTCGGGACATAAATCGATGTTTCACGAGGAAGCGCGAGTGACCAGAAGTCAGTCGGGCGACCTTTCGCTTTATTGGCTTTCACCGCTTGCATCACACGGCCTTCACCACTGTTATACGCAGCAATGGTCAGTAACCAGTCACCACCAAACATTTTGTTGAGGCTTTGCATCATATCAAGCGCTGCAGTCGTGGAAGCCACAACATCGCGACGTCCGTCATACCACTGGTTTTGTTTCAAACCATAATTGCGCCCTGTTTTCGGCACGATCTGCCACAGCCCCGCAGCGTTAGCCGATGAGGTTGCTTTTGGGTCAAAAGCGCTCTCCACTATGGGTAGCAGTACCAGTTCCATCGGCATATTACGTTTCTTAATCTGCTCGGTGATCCAGTACATGTACGGCTCTGCCCGTAATGTCACATCGTGGAGATAGCTCTTATGTTTTAAATATTTTAACTTTTGCTCGCGGATCCGGGAATTTTCCGGAATTTTCATCTTCAGCTCGTCGCTAATGAAGTTCCACAGATTGGGTTGCGCAGTGGTGCTGCCACTGTTCAACCATTGCTCTGAGACCACTCGGTCATCATCTGTGTACTCTCCTGCTTCACTTTGACTTGCTGAGGACAAACTCTGTGCATGCTGTTCGGGTACCTTGACGTCCTGCCTGGACGCCTGACAACCCACTAGCAATACGGAGGCGAATATTATCGCTTTTGCCTTCATGTATGTGTCAACAGTTGCTTAAAAGACAGACGATGATACTTTGCCTGACTAAAAAACACAACCTATGGCATTAGAAGCTATCTTTCAGCTGCCTTAGATGGGCAAAAACATGCCAAGCAGGTTTTAAGGGATCGTTAAGTTTTAATTTGTTTTGTAAATCAATATCATCGCATCGTAAGAAAAGGTTGATTTTACGTTCTAAACCAAGGGTTGTGGGCAGGGATGGTTGGCCCTTTTTCCGCATTTCTTGCACATTCCGCTCATGATGATCAATATCATGATCATCAGGTAATATGGACCGGGAAAACTTAAGGTTTGAGAGAGTATACTCATGAGCCGCGCAGACTAACGTTTCATCAGGAAGCTGGGCTAACTGTTGAAACGACTGGTACATTTGTTCTGGCGTACCTTCGAACAAACGTCCGCATCCGGCGGAAAACAGGGTGTCTCCGCAGAACAGATAAGGTGCGCTATAGTATGAAATATGACCTAATGTGTGTCCCGGCGTAGCAAAAATTTGCCACTTTACCCCGCCAATTTCCTTCACATCACCATTTTTAAGAATTATCCGACCACTTTGGGCTGGGATTTCTGCCGGGCCGTACAATTTTAATTCAGGGAATTGTGCCCAAATCTCCTTTACGCCATCTACATGGTCGTGATGATGATGAGTCAACAGGATGGCAGTTGGTGTTAATTTGCGGCTTTTTAAGGCATTCAGTACAGGGGCCGCTTCGCCTGGATCGACAATCAAACAGTGGCCATTTTGGTCATCTAATAACCAAATGTAATTGTCCTGCAATGCGGGAATACTGATAAGATTCATAGTGAGTTCTCTTTTGGCAAATGTTTGAAAGATGGAAATAATATGCAATCAGCACACACACGTAAAAAGATCATCGCACCATCGTCATGGGAAGATATTCCCTGTGGTGAGTATTACCGTGTCGCGCTTGAGGAACATCTGCAAGTCTGCTGGGGTAAGTTATATGGTTTCCATCTGTTAAAACTTGGCAATTTGAGTGCTGAGCTGGACACCAGTGCCTGTCCTATTTCACATCAGGTCAACGTCGCTGAAGTAGGGGAAAATTTACATGTGCAAGGCGACAACTATCAGTTGCCTTTTGCCCATAAATCAGTCGATGCCTGTCTCATTGCTCATACTTTAGCTTATGCTGAAGATCCTCACCGAATATTACGTGAAGTGGATCGCGTGTTGATTGACGACGGTTGGCTGGTATTAAGCTGTTTTAATCCGCTGAGTTTGTTGGGCGTGGGGAAAATGATGCCATTTTTTCGCAAACGCCAGCCGTATGCCAGCCGGATGTTTACCCAGATGCGCTTGCTTGACTGGCTCGGATTACTCAATTATGAAGTCATGGTGAAGAACTGCTTTCAGGTGCTGCCATGGTGTCCGAAGGGCGGGAAGATGCTCAGTACGCACCTTCCTGCGCTGGGGTGTATGACGATGATAGTGGCGCGTAAACGTACCTTACCGCTGACACCCACCACGAAGAAAGTGCCTGCACGGCGGCAGGCGATACAACATGCGGTGGGGGCGAGCAGTAAAAGTTATCGTAAAGATCACAAAAAGTAGTGCGCATGTGGGGCAGAAACCCTAGCTCATGTCCTTGTGCCAGACGAGAAATTACACTATCAGTGTCTGCTTAACTCTCTGGCTTGTAGCCCAGATCGTCCAGCGTCGGGTTTCCTGCCGCCTCTTTTGCCAGCACATCACAACGTTCGTTTTCCGGGTGGCCGGCGTGGCCTTTCACCCACATCCAGTTCAGCGTATGCCCCTGAATGGCGGCGTCCAGACGCTGCCATAAATCAACATTTTTCACCGGTTTTTTATCTGCTGTTTTCCAGCCACGCTTCTTCCAGTTATGGATCCAACTGGTGATGCCTTGGCGGACATACTGGCTGTCGGTGCTGAGCGTCACTTCGCAGGGAGAACTCAGTGCTTCGAGCGCAACAATCGCTGCCATCATCTCCATGCGGTTATTGGTGGTTAACCGGAAACCGGCGCTAAATTCTTTTTCGTGTTGCTTATAGCGCAAAATTGCACCAAAACCACCGGGGCCTGGGTTGCCAAGGCAAGAGCCATCGGTGAAAATTTCTACCTGTTTGGTCATCTCTGGTAGACTCATCCGCAGAATGTAAAAGCCAAGTCTGACATAAACGAGCGCTGCGAGCACTGCAATATGATTTCTTCCCCTACCAGACAAATTGTTCTCGACACCGAAACGACCGGTTTGAACAAACTCGGCGTCCATTACGAAGGACATCGCATTATTGAAATCGGTGCCGTCGAGGTGATCAACCGTCGCCTGACGGGCCGGAACTTCCATGTTTATCTCAAACCCGACCGTCTGGTTGATCCGGAAGCCTTTGGCATTCACGGCATCAGTGATGAATTTCTCGCGGATAAACCGACCTTCGCCGATATCGCCGACGATTTTCTCGAGTACATTCGTGGTGGCGAACTGGTCATCCATAACGCCGCGTTTGATATCGGCTTTATGGACTACGAGTTCGGTATGCTCGGGCGAGACATCCCGAAAACTGACACCTTCTGCAAAGTTACCGACACGCTACAAATGGCGCGCAAGCTGTTCCCCGGCAAGCGCAACAGCCTCGATGCACTGAGTGACCGCTATCTGATAGATAACAGCAAACGTACCTTACACGGCGCGTTGCTTGACTCTGAGATCCTCTCTGAAGTCTATCTGATGATGACCGGCGGTCAGACCATCATGAAGTTTTCCCATGAAGGCGACCAGAAAACCGGTGCTGATGGTCTTGGAACGCAGCGAGTAACCAGACCTGAGGCTGGTCTGAAAGTGATCCGAGCAAGTGAGCAAGAGATAGCCTGGCATGAAGAGCGTTTGGATCTGGTCGTTAAGAAGGGAGGAAGTTGCTTATGGCGTCCTCAACCGGCAGCGGAGGAGTAAACGGTTGCGCTGAATATGTGCGGCTTGTGGAAAAACTGCTCAGTCGGAACAAATTGTCTGGAAAAGCATTGACGTAATGAACACTATTACTTAGTATTCGCTCCGTTCTTAACCAGAACACAGCGCGGAGCGGTAGTTCAGTTGGTTAGAATACCTGCCTGTCACGCAGGGGGTCGCGGGTTCGAGCCCCGTCCGTTCCGCCAACATTCAGAAGCCCTGAGTTAGCAATAACTCAGGGCTTCGTTGTTTTGACTTTCTGGTTTCACCTTGCGGCCAGCGTCTCCGGATAGTGTCTGGCGATGATGTCATTCAGCTTAGCAACCAGCTCAGGTTGCTTAAACGTGATGTGCGCTGTTCCCTTCTGAAAGTATTTGACTATAAACATCTCGGCTTCATAGCGGGTGCTATGCCTGTTCTCATGGATATGGTCGCCCAGCCTACGGGTAACATCGGCGCGGTTGTCGGGAATGGGCTGTCCCTCCATGAGCATCAGCATTCTCTCAAGGTCCGCCAGTCGGTCACGTTGCCAGCCTCAGTTCAGACCACATCCCTATCGGCCACATTTGGCCAGTCCCATCACGATGATTTTCATGCCAAACTTACAGTGGCTATTCGTCTTAACATCCCAGCTCAGACTTTTGAATAGCTTTGTTGAATAAATCGAACCTTTAGCCGCAATCAGGAGCAGATCTCCACATTCCAGCCCCCATTGGCAGTATCACGTGGCAAAAAAAATTTCAAAATCAACAGCTTTAACACCTCACTAGGGTGTCTACACCCGTACTGCTGGCAGTGCTGATCAGCGGGCTGACAGGGTGGGCCCGATGATATCGCTTCCGTCGGGCAACCGCGTACGGAACCCCGCTTGCTTCCCCATGGTTCCCTGTTAGAACAACCAGTTAGCCTGCACCATGCGTCATTAATACGCTTGAGTTACGGGCGCTGATCAATTTATACTCGCTTTAAAACCACACTAAATAAAGGGATGTGCGTGTTGTGTTTATCAGGAAATGGACTGGATAACGTTAAAACCACAGCTGAGGACATTGATACCCTGATGCAGGATACCTGGCTGCTGGTCCTTGCCATCAGAAACGGTAAGCCTCCAGTGGTTGACGATGGTTTGTATCAGCACTGCCTTGGTATGATCCAGCAGGTACAGGATAAGCTGGTTTCTTCCGGTGCCTCTGACGGGCTCGCCGAAGAAATCAAATTTGCTCACTGTGTCTTTGTGGATGAAGCAATAATGTCCCAACCGGATACGGATGTGTCCACCTGGTGGAACCGCACGCCGCTGCAGGGCCATTTTCTCGATCACATCCATGGCGGCGATCTTTTCTACGAACACATCAAAAAGCTGTTGCGAGAGCCTACACCTTCCCCTGTGTTAGTCGCCTGTTATTACCGCATGCTGCTATTGGGTTACCGGGGGAAATACCGCGTTGAAGATCACCCCGAACGCCAGGCGCTGATGAACCAGCTGCGTGAGCGCCTTCCTACCCCTGAGAGCAAAATCAATAACCCCGTTTTTATCCGATGTTCCCGACCTGATATCCGCTTCTGGCGGCGTTCACCGTGGATAATGCGGGGAGTGACATTGCTGTTTATTGCTGCAGTCACCTGTGGCGCGAGCGTTCATCTGCATTACTTACTCAGACAGTGGTACATACAGGACTGAAACACAGATAACCAAGGAGAGGTTAAACATGAGTGAGAATAATTTTAGTCTTCAGGGCGGAAAAATTCCGGTTTATAACCACTATCAGTTAAGCGTGGCGGAATTGCACAAGCAGCGTCCGGATATCCAGCTGTCGGTTTTACGTTTTAGCGGTGAGGAAACCCTTAGTACACCCTGGCGTTACACCATTGAACTGACCAGTGCGACCCCAGATATTCCAGCTGACATTCTGATAAATACCACTGCACAGCTTCTTTTATACCCAGATGGTCAACCCTGGCAGGCAGTCACCCCTCGCGTACTCCGTGGTGTTATTATTTCTTTTCAACAGTGTGAAAGTTCTGCCGATATCACCCGATATGTTGTGGTGCTGGAGCCGAGGCTGGCGCTACTGCAAAACAGCCTGACCTATGCGGTTTATCAGAATAAAAGTGTTATCGGTGTCGTAGAAGATATTCTCAAACGCTGGGAATTCTCCAGCCTCGATTATCGCTACCAACTCAACACACAATATCCGGTACGCGACTTTTATATCTCCTATGCAGAGAGCGATCTGGCCTTTATCCAGCGCCATCTGGCGCGTGTCGGCGTGTTCTATTACTTTGCCTGGGATGAAGAAAATCACCGTGATGTGCTGGTCCTCGGTGACTCTGGCTATGCTTTTATTGACGGCCCGACTATCGCGTTCCGCCATCCGTCTGGTTTGTTTGATGGTGGCCTTGAATCCCTGTGGGGTATCTCGGTAAATCGTCATTCGGTAGCGGGTAAGATCCGCGTTAATGATGAGTACTACCGTCAGGCACAAAACGACATGCAGGCGAATGCCGACACCGACCTCGATAAACCGGCACTGACGGGTGAGCTCTACCGCTACGGTGAGCACTATCTGGAACAGGGTAAAGAGGCCAGAGAACAGCCGGAAGAAGGGCGCTGGTTTGTCAAACGTCGCCGCGAGCGCCTTATTAGCGAACAGGTTGTGTTTGATGGTAAGTCGAATGGGATGGATATTCGTCCGGGGATGATTATCAAACCTGAGGGGAAATTCTGGGAAGATGCCCCAGACGGTCTGCTGGTGGTCTCTACTTCTTCATCACGGGTGTCCCGTGATACGGCCTATACCATCAGCTTTACCGCCATCCCTAACCGCCAGCACATTTCATACCGTCCGCCGCTGCGGGAACGGCCCACCATCGCGGGTACGTTGCTGGCACGCGTCACCAGCCCGGTTGAAAACGCGCAATACGCTGAGCTTGGTGAAACAGGCCGCTACCGGGTTCGTTTCCAGTTCGACCTGAACACTGCCTGGCAAACGGGTTTTGAAAGTGTGCCGGTGCGCCTTGCCAAACCTTACGCCGGTAATGTCTACGGCTGGCACTTCCCGCTCATTTCGGGAACCCAGGTGATGATTGCCTTCACCAACGGCGACCCGGACCGGCCTTATATTCTCTGTGCCATGCACGACTCCCGCCATGAAGACCACGTTAATCTCTATAACTATCAACGTAATGTGCTCCGAACTCCTTCAAATAACAAACTGAGATTTGAGGATAAGAGAGGTTATGAGCACGTAAAATTATCGACGGAGTTCGGCGGCAAGAGCCAACTGTCACTCGGCCATATCGTGGACAGCTCGCGCAACAAACGCGGTGAAGGGTTTGAACTGCGTACAGACAGCACGGGTACGCTACGCGCCGGTAAAGGGCTTTACCTGACCGCAGATGCCCAGGCGACGGCCACCGGTCAGGTGCTGGACATGACTCCGGCCATCAGCCTGGTCAAAGGTGCCGTGAGCCAGATGGATGAATGGCGTACCATCACCCAGTCACACAACAATCTGCAACCTGATGCCACGCATCTCAAAGCCTATCTTGCCGCTGCCGACCAGCTAAAATCCCCGGCGATGTTGCTCAGTGCACCAGACGGTATCGGAGTGGTCAGTCCGCAGTCCATCTTACTGAACAGCGGAAAAACCCTACACCTGCAAAGCCAGGATGAAACCAGCATTGCCAGCGGCCAGTGTATCTCAGTAAATGCCAGCCAGACTATTTCGATGCTGGCACAGCATGAAGGGATGCGGCTGGTGTCCGGTAAAGGGCCGCTCACCGTCGAATCACACGGCGACATTATGGCACTCACGGGCCTGAAAGATGTCACCGTGCAGTCCACTCAGGGGCAGCTTCACTTCTCGGCGAAGAACGGCATTGTGCTGGGGTGTGGTGGCGGAACCATCAGCATTTCACCGCAGGGTGATATCAATATTCATACCCCAGGAAAAATGAGCCTGAAAGGGCTGCACGTCTGGGATGCGCCAGCCAGTGCCGATACACCGCTGCCGGAACTGCCGAAATCGGTGTGTAAAGACTGCCTGAAGCGGGCGCAGGAAGAAGCAGCGGTTTTTGCGCCGCGTGGGTAAGGACATGGACATGATGACCGATACCGGCGCTACATGGATAAAGCAGGCCGAAGCACTCTGTACCGCAGCCGGACAGAACTATGTTGATGTTCTGGTGGATCAGGCCGGAACCGAACAGCCTCTGCAGAATGCGCTGCGCCAGCTTTCACCGGCTATTCGCTGGTTTGCTCTGTTTGACGACACGCCCGAAGCCGGAACAGCCGAATACTCACCGATATTGATGCGGTTGCATTTCTCCGTCAGTAACCACCGTGGCTGGCTGGAACAACTGGTCGAGCATTTCGCTGGTACGCCACGGTTGATGCTGCTGATTTCCCCTCTGAGTTTTGATTTGCTATGTCGCCACCTGCAGGCGCTGTCGCAGGTTCACTGGGAAGAACAGACCGGGTTGCTGCGTTACTACGACAACCGGATATTTGCGCCGCTGTTCGAGCATGTTCTGACGCCAGAGCAACAGGCTGCGTTTACGAATATCGCCCTGTTCTGGAGTTGGCGAAATCGTGATGGCGACCCCACCTGGAAAGCCGGAACCTGGCTACCTGAGCGCGTGCTTGCCGATGAGCCCGAAATGAGTCGGGTGAATGATACGCAGGTAGAGATGATGGGGTGTATTAGCGATGCAGAAGCACTCAGGAAGGAACTGCCAGCCCCGGATATGACACGGGAAGCGCACTTTGCCCGCTGTATGGCGCTGGCTATGCGGGCAAATGAAGCGGGATATCTCGGTAGTCTGCTGAATTTTAAGGAGTAACGGGAGAGTGAAAATGGAAATAAACTTTATCAATGGACTGATAGTCGCAGTGGCGATATTGCTCTCTGGTTGCTCACAGGCCAGTGATGAGGGTTATACCGCAGGGGATTTACGCGCTGTTAACCATGTTGATGGGATTGGAATCAACGGTTTTTCTGTAAATGGATACCCTGTGCCAGGGCTAGGTGGCGGGTATTGCTGTATTCAACTACCGGACAAATGGAAACCCGGATTGAAAGCGCATATTAAATGGGAAGTTGATCCTCATACAGTGCCCCCATTCCCTGGATATAAAGATAGGGAAAAATTTAACGCATGGAAAAGTGTTCTGGGAAGCAGCTTTCAGAAACACAGCACTATTGTTGATATCCCTCAGTATGGCAAAGAACGCTGTGGTTTAACCGTGCATTTCCTGCCTTGTGACCAGGTAAAAGTAACAACGGTTTGTTCAGGATACGGTACACCGAATTACCCGATTAAAGAGCCTCTTAAGATGAAGGGGCCAGCATCATGTCCGGTGAAATAAGGAGAGCAATGATGGCAAGGAAAATAATCACTGGCTGCGTATTTCTGGTTTTATTTATGGCTTCGAGTTGTTCACAGGCTACGGCTACAAACTCTGAATCCAGCGCTGCCAATATTAGCGGCATCAACCACGTTGCCGGACAGACCGTAAACTTATTTTCGATCAACGGCTATGGTGGAACGCTGACCGGTAACAGCTGCTGCATCATGATCCCGGACAAATGGCGACCTGGACTGAAAGTACATATTGAGTGGGAAACCGATCCTGAACCCTATGCACATTTGCCACCGCTGGGTACTGACGAATATCGGAAGGCATATGCGCTTCATAAAACTAAATATCAACAGCACAGTACTATTGTTGATATCCCCCAATACGGCAAAGAACGCTGTGGTTTAACCGTGCATTTCCTGCCTTGTAACCAGGTAAAAGTGACAACGGTTTGTTCAGGATACGGTACACCGAATTACCCGATCAAAGCGCCTCTTAAGATGAAGGAGCCTGCGTCATGTCCGGCTTAAGATTTGTTTTCCTGCTGTTTATCTTTTTTGTGTCTGGTTGTTCCCAGGCCAGTGATGAGGGTTATACCGCTGGTGATCTGCGAGGTTTTAATCACATGGCCGACAGTGGCGTTAATTCGTTCTCGGTCAATGGGTACGGTGGAACACTGACGGGTAATTCATGTTGCATCATGCTTCCTGATAAATGGCGACCGGGTCTGAAAGCGCATATTGAGTGGGAGGTTGATCCTCATACAGCGCCACCATTCCCTGGATTTAAAGATAGGGCAAAATTTAATTCATGGAAAAACGCTCTGGAAGGCAGCTTTCAGAAACACAGTACTATTGTTGATATCCCCCAATACGGCAAAGAACGCTGTGGTTTAACCGTGCATTTCCTGCCTTGTAACCAGGTAAAAGTCACAACGGTTTGTTCAGGATACGGTACACCGAATTACCCGATCAAAGAGCCTCTTAATATGAAGGAGCCTGCGTCATGTCCGGCTTAAGATTTGTTTTTATGATATTTGTTTTTTTTGTGTCTGGTTGTTCCCATGCCAGTGATGAGGGTTATACCTCAGGGGATATTGGTGGAATTAATCATACTTCAGCGACAATTAATTTCGTCAAAGTAAACGGCTACGGTGGTCCCAATATAAGCCCATTTGGTGATGGTGGGGGTTACTGCTGTGTTCAGCTCCCAGATAAATGGAAACCCGGATTAAAAGCGCACATTGAATGGGAAGTTGATCCTCATACAACACCACCATTCCCTGGATTTAAAGACTGGGAAAACTATCTGATTTGGGAAAAGAAACTCAAAAGCAGTTTCCAACAGCACAGCACTATTGTTGATATCCCACAATACGGCAAAGAACGCTGTGGTTTAACCGTGCATTTCCTGCCTTGTGATCAGGTAAAAGTCACCACATCTTGTTTCGGTTTTGGCACTCCTGACTATCCGATTAAAGAACCTCGCCATATGAAGGAGCCTGCGTCATGTCCGGTTTAAGATTTGTTTTTCTGATGTTTGTTTTTTTTGTGTCTGGTTGCTCACATGCAAGTGATGAGGGTTATACCGCTGGCGACCTACGAGGTTTCAATCACATGGCAAATAGTGGGGTTAACTCGTTTTCTGTTAATGGCTATGGTGGAACACTAACCGGTAATTCGTGTTGCATCATGCTTCCCGATGAATGGAAACCCGGATTGAAAGCACATATTGAGTGGGAAGTTGATCCTCATACAGCGCCCCTTCCTCCTGGTTACGAGGATTGGGATAACTATCTGATTTGGGAAAAGAAACTGAAAAGTAGTTTCCAACAGCACAGCACTATTGTTGATATCCCACAATACGGCAAAGAACGCTGTGGTTTAACCGTGCATTTCCTGCCTTGTGACCAGGTGAAAGTGACAACGGTTTGCTCAGGATACGGTACGCCGAATTACCCAATCAAAGAGCCTCTTAACATGAAGGAACCTGCGTCATGTCCGGTGAAATGAGTTTAGCCAATCCTTGTTGGGCACCGCCGTTATTCCCGGAGGCCGGGCGTCTGCCTCTTACGGAAGCGCAGGTCAATGCCAACTATAAAAAACAAGTACAGGAAGAACAGGATTACAAAACCCGTTTGGGTGAACAGAGCGGAAAAAAAGTCGGTTTTGTCTGTTGTCGCAGCCTGCATATTAGTTTGTTCTTTGATGGCACAGGCAACAATGAACATAACGATACGAAGATAGCTAAACCGTCACATCCCACAAATATTGCAAAACTATTCCATGCAGCTTATCCATTAGCTGCGGAAAATGATGGCTACTTTTCCTATTATATCCCTGGCGTAGGCACACCTTTCCCTAAAATTGGTGAAATGGATTACAGCAACGATGGTCTGGCTTTTGCGGCAGGTGGAGAAGACCGTATTAACTGGGCGCTGTTAAGGCTGGTCGATGCGCTGAGCTATGCGATCACCAAAGGGGCTAAACGTCTTGACGATGGTATTGCCAAAGGAATGTTACCCGATATGCGTGCCCATGCGCCTTTCTCGGGTGAAGTGAATCGTCGCAATGCCATTAATCCCTTATTGAAGGCTCTGGAAGGTCAGGTTAAACAAAGCCAGCAGCCCCATCTGCTGGGGGTTAAGCTGTTCATTTATGGTTTTTCACGCGGAGCAGCTGAAGCCAGAACCTTTATCAGCTGGCTGACGCAACTGCCAGCACCCAATAAATCTGGCGAATATCAACCACTCACTCTGGCCGGATTGCCTGTCAGTATTGAATTTGCTGGCCTGCTGGATACAGTGGCTTCCGTCGGTGCTGCGCATATCCTCCCCGGAGCTGCAGGCCATATGGGCTGGGCGGATAATTCTCAACCGCTGCCTGATGAAACTAAATTCCCCGGATTAATTAAATGCTGCCGTCATTTTGTTGCGGCGCACGAACAGCGTCTGTGCTTCCCGCTGGATTCAATTCGCCGAGCCGATGATGGTAGTTATCCTTCTTATTCTAACGAAGTTATTTATCCTGGTATGCATTCTGATATCGGGGGCGGTTACCCGCCTGGCGATCAGGGCAAATCCCCCAACGGCGCAGGGGAAGTATTATCTCAAATAGTATTACATGACCTATATTCAGCTGCGTTTGAGGCTGGTTCGCCTTTATCAGTCCATCCTTCTTCGCTCACCGAATTAATAAAGGACATTTCGCCATCACGTGTAATGTCTGGTAATTCAGTTACTGAGTTTGCAATTGCTCCTGTAGTCACCAAACGCTTCAATATCTGGCGACAAACCTTACTTAACACTACCTTGCAGGGCACTGAAGAAACCGCAGAGAGCCAGAGTGGCTATCGCGCATATCAACTTTCTCAAACCCTTGAAAGCGCCGTTATCGATCAGGTGGGTTGGATCACCGCCTGGCGCATTGGTCGCTATGCCCATGGCAGCATGCTTTCCCAGGACAAGACGTTTGCCCGGAGTTTCTTCAATCAGGCCCCACAGCTAAATACTCAACAGTTGAAAGACGAAAAAGACAAACATGACGCTGAGGTAAAGGCGCTATCTACGCGTCGTGCCGAGGCGAAAAAGAAACGCCAGCCGCTCGATGAAAGCTTACAGGGCAAGCCCGACCTCGACCCAACCAACGCGCAGTACCAGTTGCGCGAAGCTGCCCGTGAGTTCCAGCACGACTATAAAGAATGGGTGCGGGATATCAATGGGCAAAGCGTCTGGGATAAACCCATCCAGATTGCGCTGGACGTAATCCCCAAACATGCCGTGTTTCTGATTAACGGTGATGATGACCAGGCCGAATATCAAGAGATGAAAGCGGACGGCGACAGGCTTTATCCGCAGTTATTTATCGACAGTCTGGGCACCGGTATCCGAACTCAACCCCGCGCTGAACTGCTGGCATTCTACGATGAGCAGATCCACGACTCCCGCGCCTGGTTTATGCAAAGCGCCCTCGGTGGGCGTGAGCCCAGGGGCGGCTACTTCCGCTATCGCATGATTTACTGCGGCAATAAAGCCAACAAAAAGCTGCAGCTGATTTCGGTGGAAGGCAAAGTAGTTGGCGCAGCGCCAACCTCCAATAAGGTTATCTATCTGGTGGAGCCGAAAACGGCGTATGCGCCTGAAGTCCATAAAGTCAAAGACCTGGCAAACGGCGTCACACAAAAACTCACCGCCGACGTGCAGTCTCTGCCGGGTACGGAGCCGGGCCTTACGGTGGCTCAAAATCGCTCTGCCACCATCAGCAGCAACCATCAGGCTATGATGTCATCGTCGCTGGAGATGCTCAAAGCCTCCGGGGCCAACATCGTATGAGCCTGCAAAAACTCATCCGCGTGGGCGATACGCTTAAGCCCTACGGCGGTGAAGTGCTGAGCGGCAGCTATAGCGCCTTTGGTAAGGCGGTGGCCTGCGTTGACGATAAAGCCAAATGTAACCAGCACGGCATAACCACCATTGCGCAGGGCACCACCGGCAGCATCATGAACGGTAAAGCGGTGGCGCTCGACGGGCATAAATGCGCCTGCGGCTGTACGCTGGTCAGTTCCCTGTCACATATGGACGTGCGCGGATGAATCACCCGCCGCGTTATCCTGACTACGCCGATATTCACCACGCCCGCTGGCGGCGCTGGTGGGTGGCACTCCCGGTCATTCTGTTTCTGTCGGCGATGGCGACCATGCTGCTGTGGCCGGAAGGTAAACCCACGCGCACGCCGTCATTCTGGTTCTGGAGCCTGGTACTTCCACTGTTGCTGTGGCTGATTGCCGTGGCCGGACGCTGGCTGGTCTGGCTGGTGGCGCTGTACAACCGCAATACCTATCAGGTAACGATAGCCGAGTCCCTTGATGCCTGGTGGCAATATCGCTCCCGCACATTACCCGTCGAACACGTCCTGCTGGTCACGCCGCTCGGCGATGAAGATGCCGACCACGAGCCTTTGCTCTCGTCTTCATTACCCCCTACGCCGTTACAGAGTACTGACGCTTCGGGTAGTGCGCTGCTGCGTTGCTCACAGGTGCTGGGGATGCAGAGCCGTTCTGTACTGCTGGCCCGTTATCTCGCCCGCCGTTTGCTGACGCAGTTTCGCCAGAATGATGAAGCCCGGCCTGTACAGGTATTTTGCTGGCTGGGTGACGACGACAGCCTGGCGGCTTTTACGCAAGCGCTGGAGTCAGACGGCATGCGCCTGCCTGACGATGTCATACGCATGGATGATGCCAGCAAGCTTGATAACGTGACTGATGCGATGCCGCAGGATGAACAGGCGCTGATGCTGTGCGCCGGATGCGGTGAAGGCGAAGCGGATAACGGCTCTGTCGCAGGCGAAGGTGCATTTGCCTGGCTGTGCGGTCATCAGGCGCTGGCACTTATGTACCGCGCTGAAATCCTTAACCCCGATGCGGGTGAGACCCCGCAACAGCTGGTCGGGCAACTTTCCCGCTATGCTCGCCTTAACGCCGCCCCTGAACGTGTGATTGCCGCTGATAAAACGGCGATGGATACCTTGTTACCTTCCGGCTGGTCTGCGGTTGACCACGTGCTGACGCCGTGGCTGGGTCATGCCGGTGCGGTGACCCCTTTTATTGTGCTTTCCCTTGCTGCACTGTCCGCCCGTAACGGACAGGCTTGCGGCTGGACCGCTTCACTTATGGATAACCAATTGATGACAGGAGTTTGCGTCCCCCGTGGAAACCTCCCGCACTGAACCCCAACATTCGCTGTTCTGGCTCGTTACCGGCTATGTAGTAATTATTACCCTGCTGGTTTTGCTGGGCGCTGCGCTGTACTACTTTGCAGGTAGCAGCATTAATCTGCCTGCGGCGCTTCCCCGCCAGATTGCCTTCTGGGCACTGATGGTCTGGCTGGCCCTGGTTTGGTTCTGCCCACTGTTCATTCTGGCGTGGAAGGCGCTTATCCGCCTTAAGGCGCGGGAAGCGACGGGGAGTGATACACACGGCAAGCCGCAGCGCCCGCCTGAAAACCAACTTGTCCGCGATATCGTCACCCAGATGCGTTTTCAGTACGGCTGGCGCTGGCGTAGCAAGGTGCGCATTTTGCTGGTGGTCGGCAATGAACATGAAGCCGAACAGGCGGTGCCGGGCTTAACCACCCAGCACTGGCTGGAAGGGCATAACACGTTACTGTTATGGCATGGAAATCCTGCGGACGAACCGCAACCGGCACAGTGCAAAGTGCTGCGTAAAATTCGCCGCCGTCTCGCCGATGCCATCGTCTGGGTGGTCAATGCACAGACTGAACTCAGCCATGACACTCTCGATACCGTTTCCCGCCAGTTGCACAAACAGTTTCATCTGCTGGGGCAGGAAATTCCGCTGTGGTTGTGGGAAATCCATCAGCCGGAATGGGAACAGCCAGGATCACCGGCACAGGGCGTCGGCTTTATTTCTGCGCCCGGCGTCACCTCTGAGGATATAAATCAGTCGCTGACGGCACTGGAGCAGCCGCTTATTCGCCAAGGGATGCAGCAGGCAGAGCAGGACCGCAGCCACGCCTTTTTGATGCACCTTGCGCACCACCTGCGAACCGGTGGCACGGCACGCCTGACGCAGTCGCTGTCACAACTGGTTGAGGGTGCACGGGCGCTGCCGCTGGCCGGGATGGTATTTAGCCCGTCAGTCACCTCAGGCACGGCTTCATTACGTCACGCCTGGCAACCGGGCAAAGCCTGGCTGGATTTGCTGGCGCAGCGCTGGCGGCGACCCGTGGCAACGGGCGTATCCTGGCGCAAATCGTTGTTATTGGTTTGTTCGTGCATCCTTGCGCTGTGGCTGGCCTTTGTCGCCTTCTCGTATATGGCTAACCTGCGCCTGATGCAGGCTGACCATCAGCTGGCGCTGTCTGCCACGGATACCGCTTCGCCGGTCGCCACTCAGCTCATGTCTTTGCGCGCGCTACAAAAAGAGATCGAACGCCTGCAGTACCGTCATACCTACGGACCGCCCTGGTATATGAGGTTTGGCCTCAGCCGAAATGAAGATGTGCTCGACGCGCTCTGGCCCTACTGGCAGAAAGCAGCCATGCCGTTATTGCGCGATGCTTCCGTGCAGCACCTGAGTGAACAAATGAACGCCTGGCGAAATCGTGCTCCAAATGACCCGGCGCGGGCCGCGCAGTCAAAAGCCATGTACGACCTGCTCAAAGCGTACCTGATGCTTTCCCGACCGGACAAAATTGACCCCGCGTTTTTCAGCGCCGTGGTGATGAAAGAGTGGCGGTTACGTGACGGCGTGCAGGACGGCACCTGGATGATGAACGGCAGCGATATGCTGACCTTTATGATGCAGAACCTGCCCGCACATCCTGACTGGCGGGTTGCCCCCGACATGCGGCTGGTGAGCGAAATGCGCACTACATTGTTACGTCAAATGGGTGCCAGCAATGCGGAGGCCTCTCGCTATCAGCAACTGATTGCCCAGGTATCCCGTGATTATGCTGATATGTCACTGGGTGAAATGGTCAACGGGACCGACAGCAGCCGTCTGTTTAGAACAGGTGAAACCGTACCCGGCGTATTTACCCGTCAAGCCTGGGAAGAAGACGTGGAGCCCGCGCTGGATAAATTGGCAAACGCCCGTCGCGACGAAATTGATTGGGTACTCAGCGACAGTCAGCATGCTACGAATACCGAACTTTCTCCGGAAACGATGAAGGCGCGACTGAAAGCCCGCTACTTCTCCGGGTATGGTGCCGCCTGGCTGAAGTTCCTCAACAGCTTGCAGTGGCGTCAGGCTGCCAGCCTGTCGGAGTCTATCGAACAACTCACGCTGTTGGCCGATGTCCGCCAGTCACCGCTGATAGCGCTGATGAACACGCTGAATATTCAGGGACGTGCCGGGCAGAGTGGTGGTGACCTGGCCGACTCTCTGGTGAAATCCGCCAAGAGCCTTATCCATAACGACAACGCCAACGTCGTGGAGCAAAACACCGGTCCGCGAGGTCCGATGGATGACACCTTTGGCCCGCTGCTGGCGCTGAGCGACACCATGTCAGCGACACAAAACCCCCTGAGCCTGCAAACCTTCCTGACTCGCATCACCCGCGTTCGTCTGCGTTTGCAACAGGTCACCAATGCCCCTGATCCACAAGCGATGATGCAGTCCCTGGCACTGACTGTTTTCCAGGGCAAAGCCGTTGACCTCACCGATACCCGCGATTATGGCAGCCTGATCGCCGCCAGCCTGGGTCAAGAGTGGAGCGGTTTCGGGCAGGCCGTGTTTGTGCAACCGATGGTTCAGGCATGGGAACAGGTGCTTTCTCCGACCTCTCAGAGCATCAACAGCCAGTGGAAAACCGATATTGTCACTCCGTGGGAGACATCCTTCAACGACCGCTACCCGTTTGTTGATCGCCAGAGCGATGCGTCATTACCCGAACTGGCCCAGTTTATGCGCATGGACACCGGGCGTATCTCACAGTTTATCAACACCCGACTGGGTGGCCTGCTGCGTCTGGAAGGCGACAAATGGGTGCCAGATGCCATGAACAGTCAGGGGCTGACGTTTAACCCGGCCTTTATTGACGCACTCAACCATCTGACCCGTATCTCGAACGTGGCCTTTGCCCACGGTGATGTCGCGTTGCACTTCCAACTGATGGCAAAACCGTCCCGTGATGTGGTGGAATCCGACCTCACTGTTGACCGTCAGAAACTGCAATATTTTAACCAGGAAGAGAGCTGGCAGATGCTGGCCTGGCCGGACAACCGCTGGCAGCCGCAAACCACCCTGACCTGGCGCACCGTTCAGGCCGGTGCGCGTCTGTATGCTGATGAGCCGGGAAGCTGGGGACTTATTCGCCTGCTGGATAAAGCGCTGGTCACTGACCTTGGCGATAATCAATATCGCGTGGCGTGGATAACCCCGGACGGGGTGGCGCTGAACTACCTGATGCGCACGGAACTTGGCAAAGGCCCCTTGGCCCTGCTTGATTTACGGGGCTTCACTCTGCCTTCTGAGGTCTTTGCCACCGGCACGTCGCCTCTGCCTGCCGCGAAGAACAGAGGGAATAAATAATGCTGCGTCCATCACGCCTTATCTGCGCACTTCTGTTTGTGCCGACCCTTACCCTCAGCGGTTGTGGCCTGTATCAGAAAGCCAAACAGGGTACAGCATCTGTCGCCAGCGCCATTTTTTACCGGCAGGTTGAAACACTGCATCTCTCCTTTGTGGCCCGCGAGGCCATCAACCACGATGATGCCCAGCAGTCGATGCCGCTGCGCGTAAGCATCCTGCAGCTCAATGACCGCAAAACCTTTGATAGCGCGGAATACACCGACCTGTTAACACAGCCAGACCTTGTGCTGAAAGACAGCCTGGTGACACAGCAGCAGCTCAGCGTCGTGCCGGGGCAGACGGCGAACCTCGATATCCCTTTGAGTAAGAAAGCGAACTTTGTAGCGGTTGTCGGGCTGTTTCGTCTTCCCGACAGGGCAAGGGGAAACTGGAAGCTTGTGCTCAGCCGCGACGACCTGGACCCGGATACCCCGCGTGTTATCGAAATCCGCAATAACACGCTGTGGTTAAGGCCGGTGAAAGAATGAACGACCATGAATTTTTGAAATATTTTGACAGCGAAATGCGCTGGCTGAAATCCGCCGCCAGAGAGTTTGCATTGCAGCACCCTGACGCTGCTCGTCGCCTCGGCGTGGACAGCATGTCGCACCAGATGGACGAATCCGTGGAGCAACTGTTCCAGGGGTTCTCGCTGATGATGGCGCAGCTGCGGCGCAAGATTGATGATGATATTCCCGAGCTGACAGAACCTTTGCTGGGCCACCTGCTGCCGGTGGTGAACCGTACTCTGCCGTCAATGGGCGTGGTGGAACTGACGCCGGATAGGGTGGCACAGGTGCGGGACGCGGTATTACCGGAGGGCACCACGCTGTTGACCCGCCCAATGGATGAATCCGGACTTCGCTGTCCGTATCGCACCACCGACGAATTAACGCTGCACCCACTCACCCTGAACAGCATCAGCACACAGTTTCACCCTGACGGGCATCAGGTGCTGAGTCTGCGTTTCTCACTCAACCAGTACGCTGACCCGAGCCAGGTAAATCTGCATGAGTTGCCGCTTTATATCAACGGTGACCGCCCACTACAGTCGATGCTGTACCAGGCATTGACACACCATGTCAGCCGTATCACGGTGCGGTTACCTCAGACCGGCAACTGTTTGACGGGACACTGGCTAACCGCTGGCAGCAGCACTGGAAGCCTGTATGGCCGCAGAGTGACAGCCCGGCGCTGTGTGGTGAAGTGCGTCCGTGGCTTGAGTATTTCAGCTTCCCGGCACGGTTTGCTTTCTTTACCTTAACCGGGCTTGATACGCTGCCACTCAGTGAGGAATGCCGTGACTTTATCCTGGAAATCCATCTCACTCAGTCACTACCCCGCGATATGCCTGTACCAGACGATGCACTGCGTATTAACTGCGTCACGGTCATTAACCTATTTTCCCTGAACGCTGAACCGCTGAAAGTACAGCCCACGGTACTGGATTATCGCCTGCGCCCGCACCGGTTGCGCGA
This sequence comes from Hafnia psychrotolerans, assembly GCF_014639435.1. GTDB lineage: Bacteria > Pseudomonadota > Gammaproteobacteria > Enterobacterales > Enterobacteriaceae > Ewingella > Ewingella psychrotolerans. Next base: position 24,245 of record NZ_BMFZ01000001.1, read on the forward strand.
CCACCATACTGAAATCTACAGTGTAGATAAGGTGGCGGCGAGTGAAACCCTAGACAAACGGCAGTATGTTCCGTATCGCCAGTTTCGTCAGAAAGGCGGGATGCTCGCACACCAAGCGTCCTGGCCGGAACGGTATTATCACACCCGTATCTGGCGCGGTGTCAGTGGCCTGCATGAAACGCTGCTGATGCTCGGAGGGACATCAGGTGAACAGGATTTAGCGCAGGAAGAGGCCACGTTGTTTATGAACCTCACCTGTACCAACGGCAACTATCCGCGCATGGCGCTGGATAATGCAGTATTTGACGGCACTGCCGTTGCGGGTAACCTGACGCTGCGCTGCCAGACCCGGCACACGCCTTCCATGCCTTCTTATCCGCCGCTGACTCAGTTGTATCAGTGGCATGTGTTGTCGCTGCTGCACCCCAGAGCGCTGAGCCAGATGCTGGCAAGCACCGATAACCTGAAAGCTGCACTTCAGCTCTTTAACTGGAGCCATGACGACAACAACCTTCGCCGTATCGACGGGATCACGCACGTCAGCTACAAACAGGGCTTTAACTCTTCTCATCACTGGCATGGCGTGCACATCCGTGTGGATCTGGATGAGCATCACTTCAGCGGCACCGGGGATGCGCGTCTGTTCTGCGAGCTGCTGGAGCAGTTCTTCACTCAGTACGCCAGCGTCATCCGCTTCACGCAGTTAACCGTAATGCTGACACAATCGAAGACGGAATGGGCCTGGCCGGAGCGACGTATTAACAGGGTGTTGATGTGACGACCGAAAACAAAAAAAATAGTCCGACCCTTCCGCCGTTCTGGCTGGACGGGAAAGGCAATGACCACACGGCACGGTTTAACTTTTATCGCTTCTGCCAGCTGATTGAAGGGCTGAACGGCGGCTCGCTGGGCACGGGGCGCGCCATTACAGACGACCCGGTGCGCTTTCGCCCCAATCCGCATCTGGGTTTTCCTGCGGGGGAACTGAAGCGCACGGAAACGGACCCGGATAATCCGGATGCCCCACCGACCATCAGAACGAACTTCTTCGGCCTGTACGGGGTGGACTCGCCACTGCCCACGGCTATCATCGAGGACATTAACCAGGGGCGCGACGGGGCTGATGCCATGGCCGCGTTTCTGGATATCTTCAACCATCGGCTGATGACGCAATTTTACCGCGTCTGGCGCAAGTACAGCTACCCGGCCACCTTTGAACCTGGCGGCACGGATACTGTCTCACAGAGCTTGATGGCGCTGGCAGGCATTGCTCACGGCCAGGACATTCCATCCTCACGATTACTGGCAATATTGCCACCTTTGCTGCATCCGACGCACACCGTAGAAGGCATAGCGGCGGTTATCCGCAGTCAGGCACCCAATACAAAGGTAAAGGTGTTCCCGCACCATCCCGTGAGAATGCCGGTGGCGAAACGGGCCAGGCTCTCATTGCGGGACGGTATGACACTCGATCAACACCCCATTTTGGGTGATGAAACCACCGTTGCCGGGTACTGCTCGCGAGTGGAACTCTCGACAGAAAATCCTGATGAAGCAAAGGGCTGGATGCCTGGCGGTCAACTTAAACAGGATGTGATGGCGTTACTGCGTACCTATCTGGGGTGTGATTACGATGTGCGCCTGTGGCTGACGATCCCGACGCGGTTGCTGCCGGTTCCCCGGCTGGGCGATCCGGGCCTGTTCTCGGGGTACAACATGATGCTGGGGCTGAGGGACGACAATCTGGGTGAGATGCCGAAAACAACCCGCATTAAAGTGGGGCGGCTCAGGGAGGAGCATGCTGATTTTTGGCGGGTATGATGAGTGAGAAAATAATTGATCAATATGCTTATCAAGGTTTTTGCCTCAGGATGCCGAGGTAATGGGGTGAGTTTGTATTGGATTTATATCGGGCAGATGTCCGTTCCGCCAACATTCAGAAGCCCTGAGTTAGCAATAACTCAGGGCTTCGTTGTTTTGACTTTCTGGCAAAACGTTTCGTTATCTGACGTTATTCAACTTTTGCTTTAACAAAACCCATTGATGGGCTGGCTGCGCGTTCATGACGGGCGATAAAACGATAGCTACCGCCGGCCAGAAACGCGCCGATAAACCAGCTAAAGTTTGCCACCTGATGCAAGCCCGGCGTGAAGCTGATGAACAGGCCAATCAGGACGGCTGGCACCAGTGCCATAATCGCTTTCGGGTTGAAACCATTGCTGTACCAATAACGGCCGGACGGCGTGGCATTGAATAATGCATCAACATCCATACTGCCACGTTTAATCAGGTAGTAATCCGCCAGCAAAATCCCAAACAGTGGGCCGATAAACGCGCCCAGCACGTCCAACGTATAGTGGATAATTTCCGGTGACTGGAACAAATTCCACGGCGTCAGCAACACGGAACCGACGGCGGCGATCATCCCTCCGGTGCGGAAGCTGATTTTCTGCGGAGAACAGTTGGAAAAATCGAAGGCCGGTGACACGAAGTTTGCCACGATATTAATGCCTATGGTGGCGATGATCATGGTCAGCAAACCGAGCGCGACTGCCACGCTGTTACCGACACGGCTGACGGTTTCGATAGGATCAGTGATCATCTGGCCGAACAGCGACTGGGTGCCAGACACAATAACCACGGTGACAATCGAGAACAGCAGGAAGTTGAACGGCAGCCCCCAGCGGTTGCCCCGGCGGATCTCGCCCATGCTTTTAGCGTAACGGGAGAAATCACCAAAATTGAGCAAGGGGCCGGAAAAGTAGGAGACCACCAGCGCCGTAGCGGTAAGCATTTCCCAGCCTTGCTGGCCGACAGTCAACGTCTTGCTCGACAATGTGAAAGAGATATTGCTCAGGCCGGTTTTATACAAAATCCAGCCAGCCAACATTAGCATTACCACGTACACTGCAGGCCCGGCGATATCGATAAAGCGTTTAATCGCGTTCATGCCGTGCCAGAACACCATCGCCTGCAACACCCACATAATGCCGAAACAAATCCAGCCCATTGCCGACAGACCCAGCCAGTGTGGCACGGTTAACGGTGTTAGTGACGGGAAAAACTTCAGCAATACCAGCATCAGGGCATTGGCGGCAAGATAGGTTTGAATGCCGTACCAGGCGAAAGCAATCAGGCCGCGTATCACCGCCGGAATATTGGCACCAAACACCCCGAAAGCCTGACGGCAAATCACCGCGTAAGGTACACCGGCCTGCTGACTGGGTTTCGCCACCAAATTGGCGCAGATCTGCACGATACAAATTCCGCACAACAAACAAAGCAATACTTGCCAGCTTGTTAGTCCGAGAGTGAAGAAGCTGGCGGCCACCACATAGCCGCCCATGCTGTGCACGTCAGACATCCAGAAAGAAAATATGTTGTACCAGCTCCAGTTCTGGTTGCGGGTCGGGGCTAAATCGTCATTACACAGTCGCGGGCTGTAATGCGGTTTAATCACGCCTGCGCTCATGGATGAAGATGCACTGGCGGAAGAGATTTCCTGATTTGGCATAAATCGTGCTCCTGTCATAAACACCGTGTCGAAAGAGGGAATCCGCAAAGGCGGTGTTCCAACAAATAAAGCCGTCACGGGAGCAGTGCAGGATCCAGGCCACCTTTGATTTTTTGTATACAATATTTATCATTCAAGTATACGATTGACTCATTAATTGGCTCACCATAGAAAAGCGGAGTGGCAGCAATGACCAGTTGGAGCGGGCTGAATACGGCCTATTTTACCGAGGATAAGGACGATCACATTTATAACGCGCTGGTGAAATCGATCGTTGAGCATCAGCTTTTACCGGGCAGTAAATTACCGGAAGAAGCGCTGGCGCAAGCGTTTTCCGTCAGCCGTACCGGCATCCGTCGGGTGCTTCAACGCCTTGCTGCGGTGCAGCTAGTCACCTTGCTGCCCAAACGTGGTGCGCATGTCACCACGCCGGACGCCGACGAATCCCGTGATGTCTTTGCCACGCGAAAAATCCTCGAATGTGCCAATCTTCCGCGCGTTGTCGCGCACTGCCAGTCGCCGCATAGGGTGGCATTACAACAGCTGGTGGAGCAGGAAAAACGCGCGCATGAAGAAAGAAACGGCGCGGCGGCCATCCGCCTTTCTGCCGCATTTCACGTCCAGTTACAGGCCATTTCCGGTAATAAAGTACTGACCGAAACCGTATCGCAGCTCACGTTACGTTCCTCTCTCGCGATTGCCGCCTGGGGCGCACCGTGGCAGCAGGGCTGCCGTTGTACTGACCATGATGACTTACTCGAACTGCTGAAAAATCGTGATACCGACGGTTTGGTCGACAGTATGGCGCATCATTTTGACCATATCCTCGCTAGCCTGCGCTTTGAACCGCACCGCAGCGAAACGCCGGACTTTATGCAACTCTTTGCCGTGCACTCGGCTCAAATGAATAAGGAGCCGGGTTAATGTCAACAAGCTCGCCATCACTTTGTATACAATTGATCAATCCTAATACGAGTTTTGCAATGACCGAATTAATGGCGGTGACCGCCCGCCAGGTCGCCGCATCGGGTACGGAGATTCTGGCTGTCTGCCCGAGCGAGGGTGCGCCATCCATTGAAGGGCATTTTGATGAAGCCATCGCCGCGATGGGGGTTTTGCAACAAGTGAAAGCCGGGCGCGATGTTGGCGTCGATGGCCACATTATTGCTTGTTTTGGCGATCCGGGTTTGCTGGCAGCACGCGAACTGGCGCGTGCGCCAGTGGTCGGTATTGCCGAAGCGGCTATGCACATGGCGACGATGCTGGCGACGCAGTTTTCCATCGTAACGACCTTACCGCGCACGCTGGTTATCGCGCGACATTTACTGCATCAGTATGGCTTTGAGCGCCACTGTGCGGCGCTACACGCGATCGACCTGCCGGTGTTATCGCTGGAGGACGGCAGTGGCCTGGCACAGCAGAAAGTGCGTGAGCAGTGTATTGCGGCGAAGCGATCCGATGGCAGTGGGGCGATCGTCCTCGGATGCGGCGGCATGGCAGATCTGGCGCATGAGTTGACGCTGGAACTGGGGATCCCGGTGATCGACGGCGTCAGCGCAGCGGTCAAAATGATCGAGGCGCTTGCGGCATTACGGCTGACGACCAGTAAACATGGCGACTTAGATTATCCGATTGAGAAAACACTCTCAGGGCGTTTTAAGGGGTTGAACACGAGGGATCTCAATGTCTGATATTGATTACCGTTTCACTGAGAACTACCCGCGTGACTTAATCGGTTACGCCGGTCGCCCGCCACACGCCAACTGGCCGGGCAACGCGCGCATTGCACTGCAATTCGTCCTTAACTATGAAGAGGGCGCTGAGAATAACGTTCTGCATGGCGACGCTGGGTCCGAGCAATTTCTGTCAGATATCATCGGTGCAGCGAGTTTCCCCGACCGCCATATGTCAATGGATTCCCTCTACGAATATGGTTCACGCGCCGGTTTCTGGCGCATTCATAATGAGTTTAAAAAGCGCAATTTACCGCTGTCTATATTCGGTGTCGCCATGGCGCTGGCGCGTAATCCTGAGATCGTCAGTGCCATAAAAGCTGCCGACTACGACGTGGTCAGCCACGGCTGGCGCTGGATACACTATCAGGACATGAGCAAGGCGCAGGAAGCGGATCACATGCAAAAAGCGGTCGCGGTTCTAAAAGACCTGTTCGGCAAAGCGCCGCTTGGCTGGTACACCGGTCGAGACAGCCCGAACACCCGTCAACTGGTGGTTGAATCTGGCGAATTCCAATACGACAGTGACTACTATGGCGACGACCTGCCGTTCTGGACACCGGTCAAACTCGACAGTGGCCAGGTGAAACAGCATTTGGTCATACCTTATTCGCTGGAGACCAACGACATGCGCTTCGCTTCGCCGCAAGGCTTCAACAGTGGTGAGCAGTTCTACACTTACCTGAAAGACAGTTTTGACGTCTTATATGAAGAGGGCGAAACCAGCCCCAAAATGATGTCGATAGGCATGCACTGCCGGATTCTGGGGCGTCCGGGACGTTTTCGGGCTTTACAGAGGTTTTTGGATTACATCGGGGGACATGACAGGGTGTGGGTATGTAAGCGGCAGGAAATAGCGGATCATTGGATTAGGCAGCATCCTGCTGAGCGGTAAATGTTTCGGCGTTTAAGCTCGATTTGATTTTTCAATTTCATCTTTTAAATTTAAATTCAACATCAAATTCAAATTCAAATTCAAATTCAACATCAAGACCGTGGGCGTCGGCCCACACCGACCAGAGACCCGCAGTCGCGCGGGCCTCTGGACTCCGCGCTTTTTTATGCAACACCGGCAGCTGCGCGGGTCACCATGGCCGTGTTTCAGGGACCATGACGACAGCCGCAAACGCCGCCGCTGCGCGGTGCTCTCATTACGGGTTACAACCCGCGCAAACTGACGCGCGGTTTTTCACCGCTTATTCGACGTCGTTTTGAATGCGGCCGAGGCTTTTTCAAATTCAAATTCAACATCAACATCAACATCAACATCAACATCAAACACAAATTCAACATCAAGACCGTGGGCGTCGGCCCACACCGACCAGAGACCCGCAGTCGCGCGGGCCTCTGGACTCCGCGCTTTTTCATGAAACACCGGCAGCTGCGCAGGTCACCATGGCCGTGTTTCAGTGACCATGACGATAGCCGCAAACTCCGCCGCTGCGCGGTGCTCTCATTGCGGGTTACAACCCTCGCAAACTGACGCGCGGTTTTCCACCGCTTATTCGACGTCGTTTTGAATGCGGCCGAGGCTTTTTCAAATTCAAATTCAAATTCAAATTCAAATTCAAATTCAAATTCAAATTCAAATTCAAATTCAAATTCAAATTCAAATTCAAATTCAAATTCAAATTCAAATTCAAATTCAAATTCAAAAAAATAGGTTGGGTCTGTTTTTAAAAATGTTGAGGCCGCATTCAAAATATCACCGGCAAGTCGGTGGCGAGACAACATCTTTACCGTTGGCTCAAACCCGCAGCCGGGAATCGCGGAGCGATGATATTTTGCGGCTATCGCAGAGATACCTGAAACACGGCCATGGTGACTTGCGTAGCTGCTGTTTTTAAAAAACGCAGGATTGTTAAGGGCCGCGTTTACGGCCCTTAACCCGGTGTGGGCCGGCGCCCACGACTTTGATGTTGAATTTGAATTTGAATTTAAAAGATGAAATTGAAAGAAAAGTTTCCTCAGCTTTCCAAAGCTGAACCGCCAATGGTTCGGTCAAACCATCAGGCTGACGTGTGCAGCAACAATTTTCCAGCCACTCGGCATCTTCACCCATGTTTGCTGTTGACGCCCCACTTGGTCGCTGCCCGCGCGTCGAAATTCCGTGCTGGCGACGGCCATGTCATCACCGAAGGTAGTGATAACGGTGTTGACCAGCTCGCGATCGAGGCCGTGCGACGGGCGCGAGGCTCGGAATGCACGGATGGCTTCGATGCCGTAAATATTTTCTCCCACGCCATAGCGCACGGTGCGTGGATCGTGCCAGAACAGCTCGTCGAGCACGTTAATGTCATTGCTGATCAGCGCCTGTTCATAGCGATAAAATGCCGCGTTCATTTCGGCCAGAATGGCCGGACGGTCAATGTTGTCAGTTTTCATTCTGCGTTCTCTGGTTAATTGATGCCATCACCGGTGAGGTAAGTACCTTCACCAAACCCTGTTGCTCGAGTGCCCAGGCGGCGCGCAGACACAGGTCTTCCCGCCATGGCGGTGCGATCAACTGTAAGCCTATCGGTAGCCCGCTGGCGGTTATTATAGGCACCGACACCACCGGCAGCCCAAGGAAAGAGATCGGCTGTGTCAACATCCCCATGCTGGCACGGGTAGGTAGGTCGGTGTCGTTAATTCTAAAGGTTTCCTGCCCGATCAACGTGGCGCTACACGGTGTGGAGGGCGCAATAAGAATATCCCAATGCTCGAACAGCGGTAAAACTTGCTGCTGAAACTGGTGGCGGAAACGCTGCGCCTGAACATACCACGCCGCGGGGATCATCGCTCCGGCTAATAAGCGTTCTCGCGATAATGGCTCAAACTGCTGTGGGATACTGCGTAACAGCGGTAAATACTGGTTGCCGCCTTCGGAGGCGGTGATCAAAAATGCCGCCGAGCGTGCCAGCTCTGCCTGCGGCATCTCAACTTCCTCTTGTGCTTCCAACGCTTTTGCCACCTGTTGCACGGCGGCTTTGGCATCGGCGTCGCACCACGTAGAGAAATAACCCCCAAGCATCGCTGTGCGCAAACCCTGCTGGCCGCGAGTCAGGCTGTGGAAGGTTGCGGTGGTGGGTTTATCCGCCTGGAAGGCATCCTGCGGATCAGCGCCCTGAATGGCATCATAAACGTGTGATAAATCAGCGGCGCAGCGCGCCATCGGGCCGAGATGATCCAGACTGGCAACAAATGGTTGGCTGCCGCTGCGCGAGATACGCCCGAAAGTCGGCTTCAGGCCGAGGATGCCGCAGAGTGATGAAGGGACGCGGATCGAACCATTGGTGTCGCTGCCGAGGGCAAAATGTACCAGACCGGCAGCCACGGCGGCACCCGAACCGCCGGAAGAGCCTCCGGCAATGCGGCTGAGGTCGCGTGGGTTATGCGTCACGCCGTAGTGACTGTTTTCGGTGGTGAAACCATACGCGTAAGCGTCCATATTTAGCATGCCGGACAGCATTGCGCCTTGGCTGGTGAGGCGCTGCACTGTCCACGCATCACTTTTAGCCACCGGGTTACGGCTGTTGAAACTGGCCCCGGCTAGCGTCACTTCACCGGTTACGTCGATCAGGTTTTTTACCGCATAAGGCACGGCTGCCAGCGGTGGTAAAGGCGCGCCGCTGGCACGCAGTTGGTCTATTCTCGCCGCTTCACTTTGCATACGTGCGTGGGTGACGTGGGTGAAAGCATTGAGCGTAGGGTCACTTTGTTCGATATTCTCCAGTGTGGCATTGGCAATTTCGGTCGCTGAGATTTCCCCGCTTTGCAGTGCGTGGTGCAACTGGCTGATGGTCAGATGTTCGGTGGGTTTCATGCGCGATACACCCCGGCAACTTCAAGGCGTGAGTCGAGTGGCAGGTCCATCAGCGGTTGCGCCATCTGTGCAATACGGTTGAAATGTATCAGTACTTCCTGACGACGCACGTCGTCGAGTTCCAATGCCAGAACGGATTCCATCTGGTGGACATAGGCAGCCCAGTCGGTCGTTGTTGCAATAGTTTCCATGATTATCCCCTGTCAAAAATCAGAATCCGGCGGCGCTGCCGTTGCTGCGTGGGTCGAATGCGCCTTCGAACATACCGTTAGTGTGACGCACCACCGCCCCGGCATGGCCGACCGCCTCACTGAAATCAGGCAGCATTTCAACGTCGTGTCCGCGTTGACGCAGCCCGGCTAGCGTGGCGTGGGAGAAACGATCTTCAAGTTTTAACGAGTCTGATGTTTCGCCCCAGGTGCGGCCTAGCAACCAGCGCGGGCCGCTGATAGCTTGTTGTAGCGATTGGCCCTGCACCACATGGCGGATAAAAACAGCCGCCTGCGTTTGCGGTTGACCGTCGCCGCCCATCGAGCCGTACACCATTGTACGGCCATCATATAAACGGGCCGCCGCCGGGTTGAGCGTGTGGAACGGCTGTTTGCCCGGTTTGAGTGCCAGCAGATGGTTGGCATCAAGGCTGAATGACGCGCCACGGTTTTGCCATAACACGCCACTGCCTGGTAGTACCACGCCGCTGCCAAATTCATGATAGATGCTTTGAATAAATGACACCGCCAGCCCGCTGCTGTCCATCACACCCATCCAGACCGTATCACCGGGTCCCTTGCCCTTGCCCCAGTCAGCGGCGCGGTGTGGATTGATCCGGGTAGCGAGGACATCGAGGTAGTCCGGATCGAGCAGACTCTGAGCCTCCTGGGTCATCATTTTGGGATCAGTAATAAAGCGGTCGCGCAGCCCGAATGCCAGCTTGGTGGCTTCCACAATGCTGTGGATAGTCGCGCCTTCGTCCATCGTTGCCAGCGGCAGGCGGTCGGTCAGTCCGAGGATCGCCAGTGATACCAGACCTTGTGTCGGCGGTGTCAGGTTAAAAACTTCCCCTTTGCTGTGTTTAAGGCGCAGAGGCACACGCCTCTGCGGTTGGTAAGCCGCCAGATCGGCGCGGGTCACCGGCATACCGAGTTTTTCCATGTCGGCGGCCATATTGTCAGCCAGTTCGCCACGGTAAAAGCTGTCCAGTCCGTCCTCACACAAAATGGAGAGCGTGGAGGCCAATTGCGGCTGGGTGAAACGCTGGCCGGTGCGCGGTGCTTCACCGTTCGGCAGAAATACGTCGGCGAAGGAAGGGATGTTTTTCAGCTCGTGCTGCTTGGCGCGAGTGGCGGCCTCTTGCGATGCAGTGACCGGAATGCCGTCGGCGGCGTAGCGGATAGCATCTCGCAGCAGACGCGAGAGCGGTTTTTGATCGCCGCCTAATTCCGCAGAGAGACTGAGCGCTTCCTGCCAGCCGCCTACCGTGCCAGCGACGGTCAGCGCAGCTTTCGGGCCTCGGTACGGAATATGGCTTTCACCGGCATAGAAATCCAGCGTCGCGTGGGTGCCCGCGGCACCGCTGGCGTCAATGGCCACCGGATCGCCTTGCGGCGGGACAATCAGCCAGAAGCCATCACCGCCGAGACCGTTCATGTGCGGATAAACGACGGCAATCGTGGCAGCCGCCGCCACCATCGCTTCGATGGCATTTCCACCTTCGCGGAGTACCGCGAGTGCGCTTTGGCTGGCGAGGTGATGAGGGGTAACCGCCATACCGAGTGGGGAACTATTGCTGTTGATCATGTGGATGCCTTTTTCTTGTGGCGACGTGTGCAGGGGCACATCTTATGGCTGTCTTTGTCCTAAGAGTAAGCAAGAGGTGTTCCACATCGGTGGGAAGTGAGTAATTTCGCTTGTATTCACCGCACGAATGCGTGATATGTTGCGCTGAAACATCCGTTACAGATACCCGTGATGTTTCGAGTTGCAGATATGCTGGCTGCTTTCCTGCAATTCGAACTATGCAAGTTAGGGATAGGGGAAGACATGAAACAAATTGATGAGCGTCTGCGCGACCACTATTCAGCTTTGACGCCGCAGGAACAGCGGGTGGCGGATTTTATCTTTGCCAATATCGATGATCTGATGAGCTACAACAGTGCAGAGCTGGCGCGCCTGAGCCATGTCTCCAAAGCCACCGTCAGTCGCCTGTTCAGACGTCTCGGTTATCCCAGCTACCGCGACATGCGCGATGAGGTGCGCACTTTACGTCAGAGTGGAATGCCGCTGACCGACAGCCGCGACGCTGTGCAGGGCAATACGTTATTGTCCCGCCATTACAAGCAGGAGATGGCCAATCTCACCCAGTGGATTAACCAGATTGATGACCAGCAATTCACCGCGGTGATCGCCGCATTGAGTCAGGCTCGGCAGGTGCGGTTACTGGGGTTTCGCAACAGCTATCCGGTGGCGCTGCACTTGCGCCAGCAACTGATTCAGGTGCGGCAAGGTGTGATGATGATGCCGCAACCAGGCCAGACACTGGCCGAAGAACTGGTGGATCTGATGCCTCAGGATGTGGTGATTTTTGTCGCATTTCGCCGCAGGCCCCGCATGATAAAGACCATTCTGACGCAGTTACAGACGCTTGGCGTGCCTGTTCTTCTGATTTGCGAACCGCAGGCTCAGACACTTATCCCGTTGGCAACCTGGCATCTGGCTGCGCCTCTCGACAGCGTCTCGGCGTTTGACGCCTACTCCGCGCCAATGAGCTTGGTGAATCTACTCAGTAATGCGCTCCTGCATGACATGCTGGCCGCTGGTCGTCAGCGGATTCATCAAATTACTGATCTCTACGACGACCTCGACGAACTAGAACATCGCTAATTTGCGCTTTTTTGGTGCCACCGCCCACTTATAGTGCATGCGTTGCCCTTTGAACGACCTTCACCAGCCCGGTTATCCGGGCGGTAGACCACCTGTTACTCACATCTGACCCGGTAAAACGTGACTTTTTTCTCATTTCATCTGCGGCGCATGCGTTGGCACATTAGTTGCAGAACGCTTATTAAGAGAATCTATCGTTTCACTCATTCAATCACCGGAGATAATCTATGAACATGAACAAACGGGTTTTGGCGTGGGTAGGTGCCGCGATGTTAGTTTTTCAGGCATCCGGAGTGATGGCCAATCAGTTGCAGGATATCCAGAAACGCGGCGTGCTGCGCGTGGCAATACCTCAGGATTTCCCGCCATTCGGTTCGGTCAGCAAGGACTTACAGCCTGAAGGCTACGACATTGACATGGCGCATTACCTGGCTGACAAAATGAAACTTAAGTTGCAACTGGTGCCAGTGTCGAGCGCCAACCGCGTGCCTTACCTGCAAACAGACAAAGTGGATCTGGTGATCTCCAGCCTGGGTAAGAACGCCGAGCGTGAAAAAGTCATCGATTTCAGCAACGCCTATGCGCCGTTCTTCCTCGGTGTTTTTGGTGCCAAAAATGACAACATGACTTCACTGGCCGGTCTGTCCGGTAAAACCGTCGGCGTGACGCGCGGCGCAGTTGAAGATCTGGCACTGACTGATGTGGCGCCAAAAGACGCCAAAATTCAGCGTTACGAAGACAACAACACCACGTTGTCGGCCTACCTTTCCGGTCAGGTGGAGTACATTGCCACCGGTAACTTAGTGGTCGCTGCCATTGCTCGTCAGAATCCGGCCAAAGCGCCCGTTTCCAAAGTGATGCTGAAAGACTCTCCGTGCTACGTGGGTCTGCGTAAGGACGAACCGGCACTAAAACAGAAAGTGAATGAACTGATTGCGGAAGCGATAAGCGACAAAACGCTGAATACACTTTCTGAAAAATGGATGAAAGCACCGCTGCCTGCGAATTTGGGTTCCTGAGCAGGATAGGGGAGAAGCGACATGACCTATCAGCTGAATTTTCTTGCACTGTGGCCGTATATGCCGGAGCTGCTGTCCGGCCTGTGGACCACCATCCAGCTGACGGTAATGGCAACGGTTGGCGGCATTGCTATCGGGATTTGCGGTGCTGCCATCCGCTGCGGCAATAACAAAACGTTGCGGACGGTATGGGGCATTTATGTCGAAGCCATTCGTAATACGCCGTTTGTCGTCCAGCTATTTTTTATCGTGTTTGGCTTGCCAGGCATGGGGCTGAAAATGACTGCGGGTGAAGCGGCACTGCTGGCAATGTTGATTAACCTTGGTGCGTACAGCACTGAAATTATCCGTGCCGGTATTCAGGCGACACCTCACGGCCAGTGGGAAGCGGGGCGGGTACTTGGACTGAGCCGTCGCCAGACATTTTTTCGCGTGGTGTTGCCGCCGTCGCTAAAACGTATTTATCCGGCGCTGGTCAGCCAATGCATTATCGTGATGCTGGGTTCTTCGGTGGTGTCGCAGGTGTCGTATGAAGAGCTGACTTTCGCCGCCAACTTAATTCAGTCGCGCACGTTTTTGAGCTTCGAGGTGTATCTGGTTACCACGCTGTTCTACCTGCTGCTGTCGGTAGCGATGCGTCAACTCCTGCTGTTTGCCGGACGCCGTTACTTTGGGGGCTACCGCTGATGATGACCTTTACCGACTGGGACATTGTGCGCAACTTACTGCTGGCGGCACGCTGGACCCTTTTACTCTCGCTGACGGCGTTTATCGGCGGCACGTTGGTCACCATACCGCTGTTACTGATGCGTCTGGGTAAACGACACTGGCCGACGCGTTTTGTGCGTCTGTATTCTGAACTGTTTCAGGGAACGCCGCTGCTGATGCAGCTGTTCTTAGCCTTCTTCGGGCTGGGATTGTTTGGCATTGATGTCAGCCCCTGGACCGCCGCCGCGCTGGCGCTCACCCTTTACACTAGCGCCTATCTGGTCGATATCTGGAGCGGCAGTATTGACGCCTTGCCGAAAGGTCAGTGGGAAGCCTGCCGCTGTCTGGGTCTCAGTTTTGGGCAGACGTTATGGCGGGTGATCGCACCGCAGGCGCTGCGCATCGCGATTGCACCCACCGTGGGTTTTTCCGTACAGGTGATCAAAGGTACGGCGCTGGCGTCGATCATTGGCTTCGTCGAACTGACCAAAGCGGGAACCATGCTCAACAACGTGACCTATGAACCGTTTAAAGTCTTTGGGCTGGTGGCGCTCGGCTACTTCCTGATGTGTTATCCGCTCTCGATGTACAGCCATTACCTCGAGAAAACATTGCGTGGAGAAAAAATAATGCCGCTGATCACGATTAATCAGGTGCAAAAATATTACGGTCAGAACCACGTGCTGAAAGGTGTGGATCTGGACATCGACGCCGGTGAAGTGATCTGCATCATTGGCCGCAGCGGCTCCGGTAAAAGTACTCTGCTGCGCTGCATAAACGGACTGGAAGGTTATCAGGACGGCAGCATTAAACTGGGCGGTATGACCATCACCGACCGCGACTCCCAGGCGCGTGAAATTAGCCGATCCGTCGGCATGGTATTTCAGAACTTCAATCTTTTCCCGCATATGACCGCGCTGGAAAACGTCATGTTGGCACCGCGCCGCGTGTTGGGTAAATCCACCGCCGAATGCCATGAGCTGGCGTCGCAAGTGCTGAATAAAGTCGGTCTGGCGGACCGCATGAATTACTACCCAGCCAATCTGTCGGGCGGGCAGCAACAGCGCGTAGCGATTGCCCGTGCGCTGGCGATGAACCCGAAAGTGCTGCTGTGCGATGAAATTACCTCGGCGCTGGACCCGGAACTGGTGGGGGAAGTGCTGAAAGTGCTTGAGCAACTCGCCAAAGAGGGGATGACGCTGGTGCTGGTCACGCACGAAATGAATTTTGCCCGCGAAGTGGGCGACCGCGTGGTGTTCATGCATCAGGGCACCGTGTGGGAGCAGGGCGAAAGCCGGGCACTGTTTGCCAATCCTCAAACCCCTGAATTAAAGCAATTTATCGCATCCGTACGTGGCCTCAGTGACGCTGCGGTCTGATAACCCCTTCTTAAGGACTTGTTATGTTGGATATTCAAACCGTTGGACAAATCAACCCGCCAACCCGTCTGCTGATGGGGCCGGGGCCAATCAACGCTGACCCGCGCGTACTGCGGGCCATGAGCTGCCAGCTCGTTGGGCAGTATGACCCGGTGATGACGGGCTACATGAACGAAGTGATGGCGCTGTACCGTGCATTGTACAAAACCGAAAATCAGTGGACGTTCCTGATCGACGGCACGTCCCGCGCCGGTATCGAAGCGGTGTTGCTGTCGGGCATCCGTCCCGGCGATAAAGTGCTGGTGCCGGTGTTTGGCCGCTTTGGTCATCTACTGTGTGAAATCGCTCGCCGCTGCCGCGCCGAAGTGCACACTATCGAAGCGCCGTGGGGCGAAGTGTTCGATCCGCAGCAAATTGAAGACGCCATCAAATCCGTGAAACCGCGCTGGTTGCTGACCGTGCAGGGCGACACATCAACCACAATGCTGCAACCGCTGGAACAGCTGGGCGAAATTTGCCGCCGCCACGGTGTGCTGTTCTATTCGGATGCCACCGCGTCTTTCGCCGGTAACCCAATGGAAACCGACACCTGGGGACTGGATGCCGTCTCCGCCGGTTTGCAAAAATGCCTCGGTGGACCGTCCGGCAGCTCGCCGGTCACGCTCAGTCCGCGCTTTGAAGAACAAATCCGCCGCCGAAAATGTGTCGAGGAAGGCATCCGCACCATCGACCATGCTGACGGTGACGAAGAGATGATTTACTCCAATTACTTCGATCTCGGCATGATCATGGATTATTGGGGGCCGGAGCGTCTGAACCACCACACCGAAGCCACCAGCATGCTGTTTGCTTCCCGCGAATGTGCACGCATCATTCTTGAGGAAGGTCTGGATAACAGTATCGCCCGTCATCAACTGCACGGCAGTGCGCTGCTGGCCGGTATTCAGGGGATGGGACTGGAGGTGTTTGGTGACCTGAACCACCGGATGAACAACGTGCTCGGCGTGGTCATTCCGCAGGGCATTCATGGCGAACAGGTGCGACAGATGATGCTTAACGATTTCAGCATTGAAATCGGTACGTCATTTGGTCCTCTGGCTGGAAAAATCTGGCGCATCGGCACCATGGGGTACAACGCCCGCAAAGATTGTGTCATGCAGACGCTGGTGGCGCTTGAAGCGGTGTTGCATCGCCTCGGTTTCGACTCAAAATATGGCGCAGGTTCACAGGCCGCGTGGGATCACTACACGGGAGGCCGGTAATGATCGATGCTTCAACGCAAGATGCCGCCCAGCGGGTAATGGCCCGCTGTGACGCACTGGCTGAGATCAGTGAAACACCGGGACAGTTGACCCGGGTTTATCTCTCGGCTGAGCATCTGCAAGCCAACCGGCTGGTCGGCGAATGGATGACATCGGCCGGTATGCACAGTTGGGTCGATAGCGTTGGCAACGTCTGTGGGCGCTACGAAGGATTGGACTCAACGGCGCCAGCGCTGTTACTTGGCTCGCATCTGGATAGCGTGCGCAATGCGGGTCGTTATGACGGCCCGCTCGGTGTGCTGACCGCGATTGAAGTGGTGGCACATCTGCATCAAAACGGTATCCGCTTGCCGATGAGCATTGAAGTGGTTGGTTTTGCCGACGAAGAGGGGACGCGTTTTGGCGTCACACTGCTGGGCAGCCGTGGCCTGACGGGCACCTGGCCGGAAGAGTGGCTGCAACGCACCGATGCCCAGGGCATTTCTCTCGCCAGCGCGATGCTTCATGCCGGGCTGGACCCGCTGAATATTTTGCAGTCTCGCCGCGCGCCGAATGCCTTCTGCGCCTATCTGGAATGCCACATTGAGCAGGGGCCTTGCCTACAAGCCGCGGATGTCCCGCTTGGTGTGGTGACCGCGATTAACGGTGCTCGCCGCCTGAACTGTCGTTTCACCGGGCAGGCGGGTCATGCCGGAACGGTGCCGATGGGGCAGCGTCAGGACGCTCTGACCGCCGCTGCCGAATGGACGCTGGCGATTGAAAGCATCACCACCGCCAGAGGCTGCGATCTTGTGGCGACGGTGGGCCATATCGAGGTGCCGGCCGGTGCGGTGAACGTCATTCCCGGCCTGGTCAATTTGTCGCTCGACGTGCGTGGTCCACGGGATGAGCTGCTTAATGCCTTGTTGGAGGCGTTGCTGGAAAAAGCGCAACAGATTGCTGCCCATCGCGGTCTGACCTTTGATGCCGAGCAGTTCTACAGTATTAATGCCACCGCCTGTGATCCCGATTTACAACAGAGACTGGTTCATAGTGTGACACCATTGCAGGGCCAGCCGATGTTATTACCCAGCGGTGCTGGGCATGACGCCATTGCAATTGCCGATTGCTGGCCGGTTGGGATGTTATTTGTTCGCTGTAAGGATGGTATCAGCCATCATCCGCTGGAGTCGGTAACGGTAAGCGATGTGGCGATGGCGACTCAGGCTTACATCAATACCGTTTTGAACTTCGCGTATGTTCATCCCGCAAGTCGCCAGTGAATTAAATGACCCCAGACCCGTTTAATTCTCCGTCATAGAGAGAGGCCATCGAAAAACAAGGCTGTTTAAGTCGCACGCTTTTGGTGAATGCGACATGGCTGACGTCGCGCTGACGGTTACATTGGCGGACCTGCTGTAGAAAGGCCATCAGCAGTGGGCTGGGGCGTTCGCGGCGCGACTGTAAATCAGGCTGGCCCTGCACGCCGACAAAAAAGGGGTGGTCATGCAGTTCGATGGCTTCGGCTCCCTGGCCTTGCGCATCGCTGCCGCTGATGCACAGGCCCGCGCTTTGCAAGTCATCCAGTAACTGCGGGTTGAGGCTCCAGCGCTGGTTGTAGCGCAGGGTCGCTTCGCAGCCCAGCACCTGTTCAACGCGGCTGCCCGCCTTACTGTAAATCCGTTGATCACCAAGACGTTGCTGCGGTGGGGTGTCTGACGGCAGGCTAGTTTGCACCCCATTCAGCGTCGTCGCGCCGTGCATCACCACGCGGTCATGTCCCAATATCTGCTGGCCCAGTGCGGCCACCATAAGATGCATTCCCTGATTAATGCCTAGCAGCGGTAGCCGATTTTCCATCGCCCAAGTCGCGGTGGCCAGTTGGCCGACTAACGGGTTTTCTTCCGTAGAATTCAGCACACCCGGTAACAGAATGCCATCAACGTCAAATAGCGTGCAGTCGAGCTGGCTGCCGATAAGATGTGGCGTGACATAAACCACTTCGATGCTCAATGCCAGTGCATCGGCGGCATCTCCCAGTGCAGCGAGCATTGCCGGATAGCTGTCGCGGTGTTCGCCGAAATCGCCCACTAACGCCACGCGCAGGTTTTTTCCTGCACGCATCACCGGTTGGGAAACCGTGCCGAGTGCCCAGCGACCGAAGGCATCGCGGCCCCAGCCGTTGCTGCGGATTTTACCGGTGATGGCGTCTTCAAGCTGGAATTTACCCTGCTGTTCCGTCACGCGTAATAACTCCACGTTGATACCATTTTCGGCAGCAAATCTGGTCAGCTCCTGGCTTATCGGCTGCATGGATGGCACCACAATATCTTCTTTTAATGCACAGTTTATCAAAGTGTTAAAGTCAGACTCGGCGCTCGCATCGCGACCGGTTAGGCGTTCTAACCATACCAACCCACTGGCCAGTTGATGTCCTTGCCGGGTGACGTACTGGCGTGCATTGGCGAAACGGTTTGCATCATGAGTGACGGGCAGGTGACATAGCGGTAACGCACGCAGTTCAGCAAGTATCGCGGCCATCGCGCCGTACAGAGCAGGTTCGGGCGTAGAGTGAGCAATAAAGGTGATGGTCATCAGTAAGCCTCTGTCAGATGTTTTTAGCGGGGAGATTTAATGCAAGAAGCGATCCACAGTATCCGAGTGGCTTTGTAAAAGAGGTGATGCAGATGCGCCGGTCGTTCACCGAACAGGTATGGGGTACAAAAACTTTCGAACTCTCGCGACCTCACCGCTCGCCAGTGATCGGTATATGAGGGGAAGATCACAACCCACGTATGCTATCCCTGCGACAACACAAAAGGCCATGTGGTCATGTGGGTAAAGCGCTAAGCTCAGGGCGGATTGTTCTCTCATCACTCATTAAGGAATTGTATGTCAGCCTCACTTTATGGCAGCACTGCAGTACAGTTTGTTCGCGGTTTACACACTCTTTCAGCGCTGTTGGAGAAAGGTGCTGCCTGGGCGCAGGAGAACGGGACATCGGAAGAAACCTTACTAAACAGCCGCCTGGCAGAAGATATGTACCCGCTGGTGCGTCAGGTACAAATCGTCAGTGATGTGTCTAAAGGGGCAGTGGCGCGTCTGGCCGGTGTGACACCGCCAGCGATGGAAGATACCGAAACCAGTTTTGTCGATTTACAGGCACGTATTGCCAAAACCATTCGCTTTATCGAAAGCGTGAAAGCCGATCAGTTGGATGGCGATGATTCACGCCCTATCTCGGTCAAAGGCCGAAACCATGAGCTCAACTTCACCGCCCACAGCTACATCATGAGCTTCGCCGTACCCAACTTCTATTTCCACATCACCACCGCGTACAACATCCTGCGTCATCTGGGTGTGACGTTGGGTAAGTCCGATTTCATCGGTGAGATAAAATAATCCTCATACTTCAAGCTGCAATGTCGTTGGCTGCCTTTCCTCCCCCGAATCACTGACTTATTGTCAGCGTATCGGCATCGTTCAGTTGCCCGCGTCTTGCCCCTCGAATTATTTGGGTTATTTATTTTATTCCCGGCTGCGCTTTGGCCGGGAATAGGCGTCTTATTCTTGATGCGAAAAAATATCAGCGTCGCGCCAGGCCGGGAAGGCTTCGCGGTATTGTTGTAACGCTTCCAGCGATAATTCCGCCGTGATCACCACCGATGCGCCCGGTTCAGCACGGGCCAGATCCTCACCCTGCGGATTGATGATGGTGCTATCGCCCGTGTAGTGATGGCCATAGTCGTCATTCCCGACACGGTTACAACCGGCGACATAGGCCTGATTTTCAATCGCGCGTGCGGTCAGTAATGCTGACCAGTGAAGGTTGCGGGTAGCAGGCCAGTTAGCGACATACAGCGCTAAATCGTAGTCCTGTTGATTGCGTGACCACAC
The DNA here is from genome assembly GCF_014639435.1 of Hafnia psychrotolerans. GTDB lineage: Bacteria > Pseudomonadota > Gammaproteobacteria > Enterobacterales > Enterobacteriaceae > Ewingella > Ewingella psychrotolerans. Next base: position 44,421 of record NZ_BMFZ01000001.1, read on the forward strand.
CGGAAAACGCAGGTCATAACAGACCTGAGGTAGAATACGCCAGCCTCGCCATTCCACGATTTCACGGCATTTCCCCGCCACATAATAGTTGTGCTCACCGGCCATGCGGAACAGGTGGCGCTTGTCGTAAAAGTGGACTTTCCCCTGCGGTTCAACCAGCAGAAAGCGATTTACTGCACCCTTTTCTGTCGTCAGCGCCACGCTGCCGCCGATCATGGCATCCAGTCTGGTCGCCCACTGATGTAACCACTCAATAACCCGGCTTTCCGGCAGCGCCCGGTCTGGGGCCTGCATGGCAAAACCGGTGGTGAACATCTCGGGCAACACGATCAGGTCGCGGCCAGTGAGTGAGCCAAGCAGCCCGTCGAAGTGGGCAAGGTTGGCCTCGCCATCCAGCCAAACTAAGGGTTGCTGTAATAGGGACAGTTTTAAAGTTGACACAGGCGCTCCGCAGCGGCGTCCAGCGTGGCTTCCTGCTTGGCAAAGCACAGCCGGATCAGTTTATGAGGAAAAGATGCGGCGCAAAATACCGACATCGGGATCGCTGCCACGCCCACATGTTCGGTCAGCCAGTGGCAGAAGGCAACATCATTGAGGTCGGAGACTTCACTGTAATCGACCAGCAGGAAATAGGTGCCCGCACCGGGCAGCACTTTCAGGCGGCTTTTTGCCAGCCCTTGCGTTAGCCGGTCGCGTTTAGCCTGATAAAACGCAGAAAGATTCTGCCAGTGCTGGGGCTGTTCGCGCAGCATATCAGCCAGCGCCAACTGAACCGGCGTCGTGATGGAGAACGTCAGATACTGATGCACTTTACGCAGTTCGACGCTGATTGCTGCCGGTGCCACGCAATAACCCACACGCCATCCTGTCATATGAAAGGTTTTGCCAAACGAAGAGACAGCAATGGCGCGCTGGCGAAGTTGCGAGTGGCGCAGCACGCTGGCGTGACCCTCTTTGGCGAAGCAGATATGCTCGTAAACTTCATCACTCAGGACAAAAATAGGGCGGTCCGCAATGCGCAGCCACAACTGCTCAAGATCGTCATGGCTCCAGGCGGTTGCCGAGGGATTATGCGGCGTATTGATGACCACCAGTTTGGTACGATCGCTCAGGTTGTCGGCAAAGGTAGCCCAGTCGACCTTAAACTCAGGCGGTTGCAACTGGATACGTTTCATCACGCCGCCCGCTAACTGGACCGCCGGAGCATAACAATCGTAACTTGGGTCAAAAGCCACCACTTCGTCGCCCGGACCGACCAAAGCCGTGATAGCAATGTACAGCGCTTCGGTGGCCCCCGCAGTAATGGTGATGTCGCTGGTGGCATCCGGCGTATAGCCGTAAATCAGTTCGGTCTTGGCGGCGATGGCTTCGCGCAGTGCTGCGGTGCCGGTCATTGGCGCGTACTGGTTTGCGCCTTGGCTGACATGGTATGCCAGACGCTGTTTCAGATATTCGGGGCCATCAAAATCAGGGAAACCCTGTGACAGGTTGATGGCATTGTGCTGCTGCGCTAAGGCACTCATCTGGGTAAAAATCGTCACACCTGATGCGGGAAGTTTGCTCTGGGGAACTAACGCTGCTGTACTCATGGCGGGCCTGTCTTGCGGACGTATGTTGCTCATAATGATAACACGATGTTAAGATTTGGCAATCGAGACGCTTAGACGGCTAAATGCCATTATCGTCTAATTCATAGCTAGGCTGCATATAGGCTTTCATCTTCCCTTTTTGCCGCACAGGGCCAAGGATCATCATGTCAGAAAATAGACAACTGGGCGCATTGACCGCCACCTGTCACTGGATTGGTCAAAAGGGCTGGAGTCCGGCCACCGGTGGCAATATGTCGGTGCGCGAGGACAGAGAACACTGTTTGATCAGCGAGTCCGGCAAAGATAAAGGCACACTGACTGAGCAGGACTTCCTGCGGGTAGACCTGGCCAGTGGCAAGGCTCCCTGCGGACGCACGCCGTCAGCGGAAACCGGCCTGCATACGTTGCTATACCGCCTCTACCCGCAAGTGGGCGCGGTGCTGCACACCCATTCGGTCAATTCTACTGTGCTGTCGCGTGTTGAGCGCAGTGGTGCGCTGGTGCTGGAAGGCTACGAAATGCAAAAATCATTGCGTGGTCAGACGACGCATCTGGACCAGGTCGTGATCCCCATTTTTGATAACAGTCAGGACATTCCGGCGCTGGTGCAAAAGATTGCTGCCAGCGCGGAAAAAACGCCGTTGCAATACGGTTTCCTGTTGCGTGGTCATGGTCTGACTTGTTGGGGTAACGATGTGGCCGAAGCGCGTCGTCATCTTGAAGGACTGGAGTTTTTGTTTCAGTGTGAACTGCAACGCCGACTGCTGGAGGCTAAATGATCCGCGCGATTGTTACTGATATTGAAGGCACCACCACGGATATCCGTTTTGTACATCAGGTGCTGTTCCCCTATGCCCGCGAACGACTGGAGACGTTTATCCGTACCCAGCAGGGTGAGTCGGACGTGGCGGCCGCGCTGGAGGCATTACGCGCGGAAATTGACCAACCGCAAGCCAGTGTGGATGTCCTCATCGAAAAGCTTTATGCCTTCATGGATGGCGACGTGAAATCCACAGCGCTGAAAGTGTTGCAAGGCATCATTTGGCGTAGCGGCTATGAAAACGGTGATTTTCGCGGGCATCTTTATCCCGATGTTACACCGCAGTTAAAGGTGTGGCATCAGCAGAATCTGCGACTTTGTGTCTACTCCTCCGGTTCAGTCGATGCGCAAAAACTGTTGTTCGGTTACAGCGATGAAGGTGATCTCACGCCATTGTTCAGTCACTATTTCGACACCCGTGTGGGGGCTAAGCGTGAAACGGAGCCCTACCAGAATATTGCCGGGCAACTGCTCTTGCCTGGGGAAGAGATATTGTTCCTCTCCGATATTCGCCAAGAGCTGGATGCAGCCCGCCTGGCCGGATGGCACACCTGTCAGTTGATCCGTGATGACGCCGACGCGTTGAGCGACCACCCGCAGGTCAATCGTTTTGATCAGATAGCCTTAGAAACATTTCTATAAAGAGGTTTACGCATGAGTGCTTTGACTATTTTTAGTGACCAGGATCCTTCCGCGCCAATCTGGCACAGCCGTGATGGTGGGGACATTGCAACGGAACTGAACAAGATCAACGTGCGTTTTGAGCGCTGGCAGGCAGATCGCGAACTCGGCAATAACCCGCAGCCTGCGGAGGTGATCAGCGCCTATCAACATGAAATTGACAAGCTGGTGGCCGAGAAGGGCTATCAAAGTTGGGATGTCATCAGCATGCGGCCGGACAATGAGCAGCGTGGAGTGCTGCGCACCAAGTTTCTCTCCGAACATACTCATGGTGAAGACGAAGTGCGTTTTTTCGTCGATGGCGCAGGGCTGTTTTGCCTGCATCTCGAGGGTAAAATATTCCAGATTCTGTGTGAGAAGAATGACCTGATCTCCGTGCCTGCCAAAACTCGTCACTGGTTCGATATGGGGAGTTACCCGTCATTTACGGCGATTCGCCTGTTCGATAATGTCGAGGGATGGGTGGCGCACTTTACGGGCGATAAAATTGCGGATGATTATCCGAAGTTAGGGGAGTGAGCCTTTTAGAAAGGCTTTTAACTCTTTTAAGTTCAACATCAAGACCGTGGGCGTCGGCCCACACCGACCAGAGACCCGCAATCGCGCGGGCCTCTGGACTCCGCGCTTTTTCATGAAACACCGGCAGCTGCGCGGGTCACAATGGCCGTGTTTCAGGGACCATGACGACAGCCGCAAACTCCGCCGCTGCGCGGTGCTCTCATTGCGGGTTACAACCCGCGCAAACTGACGCGCGGTTTTCCACCGCTTATTCGACGTCGTTTTGAATGCGGCCGAGGCTTTTTCAAATTCAAATTCAAATTCAAATTCAACATCAACATCAACATCAACATCAACATCAAACACAAATTCAACATCAAGACCGTGGGCGTCGGCCCACACCGACCAGAGACCCGCAATCGCGCGGGCCTCTGGACTCCGCGCTTTTTCATGAAACACCGGCAGCTGCGCGGGTCACCATGGCCGTGTTTCAGGGACCATGACGACAGCCGCAAACGCCGCCGCTGCGCGGTGCTCTCATTGCGGGTTACAACCCGCGCAAACTGACGCGCGGTTTTCCACCGCTTATTCGACGTCGTTTTGAATGCGGCCGAGGCTTTTTCAAATTCAAATTCAAA
>NZ_BMFZ01000001.1:48747-628836 GCF_014639435.1 Hafnia psychrotolerans
ATCAACATCAACATCAACATCAAACACAAATTCAACATCAAGACCGTGGGCGTCGGCCCACACCGACCAGAGACCCGCAATCGCGCGGGCCTCTGGACTCCGCGCTTTTTTATGCAACACCGGCAGCTGCGCAGGTCACAATGGACGTGTTTCAGGGGCCATGACGACAGCCGCAAACTCCGCCGCTGCGCGGTGCTCTCATTGCGGGTTACAACCCGCGCAAACTGACGCGCGGTTTTCCACCGCTTATTCGACGTCGTTTTGAATGCGGCCGAGGCTTTTTCAAATTCAAATTCAAAAAAACAGGTTGTATCGGTTTTTAAAAATGTTGAGGCCGCATTCAAAATATCACTGGCAAGTCGGTGGCGAGACAACATCTTTACCGTTGGCTCAAACCCGCAGCCGGGAATCGCGGAGCGATGATATTTTGCGGCTATCGCAGAGATACCTGAAACACGGCCATGGTGACTTGCGTAGCTGCTGTTTTTAAAAAACGCAGGATTGTTAAGGGCCGCGTTTACGGCCCTTAACCCGGTGTGGGCCGGCGCCCACGACTTTGATGTTGAATTTGAATTTAAAAAGCGGATTTGGAACGCCATCCAACATAGTACGGTGTTGAATGGTACCCACAGTCTTGACCTTGAACTGAAAAAACGAGCTCGGATCGTAACCCGAGCCCCAACCGGTGTGGGCCGGCGCCCACGACCTTAACGTGTGACTTCTTTCCCGTAGTTCGCAGAACGCGGCCCATACAACAACCCGTTAGCGGTGCCGGAACTGAGCAGACGGCTGCTGGTCACGGCAGCCACATCATGGCTCTTATCGTTCAGGGTATTGGCGACTTGGTCCACGGCGGCTTGCACCAGCATGCCGATAATACCGTTATTGTTACTCCTCTGCTCATTGCTGGAGGCCGTAGCATTGCCGGTCCACAGGACTTTGCCGTTACGCAGATCAATCAGTTTGGCATTAGCTGTGACGCGAGCTTCACTGGAGATGACCTTATAGCTGCTGCCGTAATCGGTAACATCAATATACAGCGCGGCATCGGCACCGAAGATTTGACGCAGTTTCGTGACGCTAACGGCGCGAATATCTTCCGGCGACGTCATGCCGTTTTGTTTGAAGGTTTCATCCACCACGGCAACCGGGAAAACATAATAACCATCTTCCGCTAATGGCATCGTCACCACTGACGACACACTGTGGCTGGCGTTAATATCAGGAGAATGGTTTACCGGCGGCAATACCAAAATAGATTTCGGTTTGCTCTCTTTAAACGCGGTGTAATCGTAAGATACCGGTTTTGCACAGCCGGTTAATACCAATGTCATTAATGCCGCAGTCAGCAGGAATAAACGATTCATTTGATGCTCCCTTTATTTTTTTTCAGCAGGAAATCCATATATGCCGCTGACTCTGGAAATAATGTTTTCTCAGTATTGAATTCCTGGAATGCCTGATCGGTATTGCCGGTATTGGCATAAAGCAATCCAAGCTGGGCATGCAGACCAGGAGGAACCTGTTTATTGGTGGCGCGAGATTTCTCAATAGACTCTTTCAACGCGGCAATTTGCTGCTCTGGTCCCACCTTGTCACTCTGATAATACTGATAAACCGTGGTTTGATATTGGTCCCAGTTATAAAGGGTTTTAGGCTGTGTCGCGCAACCTGCTAATACAAGTAACAACATTGCCAGACCGCTTTTTTGCCACGCACTTTTTTGTTGAATGAATTTCATGATTATTTCCGTATATTAATGAGCAGGACGCCATGCGCCGCTTTCGATTCCATTCACCAGGTTGTTCACCGCTTCGCGGATCGCCAGGTCGAGTACTTTGCCATTTAAGGTGGAGTCATAACTTGCCGTGCCGCCGAAACCAATAATTTCTCGATTTGAAAGGCTGTATTCGCCCGCACCCTGCGATGAATAGACCACTTCTGACGTCTGTACGTTGACCACGTTAAGGTTGACTTTGGCATAGGCAATTTGTTGTTTGCCACGGCCAAGAATGCCCCACAACTGATTATCGCCGACTTCTTTACGACCGAATTCAGTCACATCGCCGGTGATGATGTAATTGGCACCTTTTAGCGTCTGTGCCTGGCCTTTGATACTGGCTTCTTCTTTGATCTCATCCATATTGGTGCGATCCAAAACGTTGAAGCGTCCGGTTTGTTGCAGGTCAGTGACCAGCAGCGTTTTGGACTGATTTCCCAGACGGTCGACACCGTCAGAGAAAATCCCGCTCATATAGCTAGAGCGATTATCAAACTTGCCCACCGCAATGGGACTACGCTGACCGTTATATTGCGTGTTGTAAGAGGCCACTTTTGCCACTTCTAAAGAACGCGAAGACTCTGTTGCACAACCACTCAGTGTTGCAGTGGCAACCAGTGCAATGAATAGTGTTTTTCTCATGTATCTATCCTTTATCCCTATAGATTAGTTTTACTTACAGAATGCCGCTCTTTATACCGTCGATAAGCCTGACGCAAAGTACCGTTAATCGTTATCGGCTCATTTATGGATAACATGAATATTATTCATAGGAATCAATTCCTAGGAAGGTAATGTCCATATATAAAAAGAGGGGAAAGAATAGTAGCACCAAATGTCATTTGGGGGTCTAAAATTGTTATTTTGGATAGGGAAAAGGCGAGGGAAAACGGAAATCATCTTTTTAGCTTATGTATTGTGTTAATCATCAACAAAGGGGTGAGGAATACCTCACCCGATAGCGTCATTTTAACGAGGTCTGGAATATCCCTTCACTCACCTGCTCCGGCATGACCACGCCAACATCCAGTACCCAACCGCTGATTAACGCGGCGGGCGTAACGTCAAAGGCTGGATTATAAACGTTCGCATTCAGTGGTGCCCATTGCACCGAGCCAAAGCTGCCAGAGACGCCGGTGACTTCGTGCGGATCACGTTGTTCGATGGAAATAGCGGCACCGTTTGGGCAGTGCGGGTCGTGGGTGGTGTGCGGCGCGGCAACGTAAAACGGAATGCCGTGATATTTAGCCAATACCGCCAAACTGTAAGTACCAATCTTATTCGCGACGTCGCCGTTGGCAGCAATGCGATCAGCGCCAACCCAGATGGCATCCACTTTACCCAGCGCCATTAAGCTGGCGGCCATTGAGTCACAAATCAGCTGATAGGGAATGCCCCGTTCGCCGAGTTCCCAGGCGGTTAAACGCCCGCCCTGTAACAAGGGGCGCGTCTCATCGACCCAAACTTGTTGAACATTCCCTTGCTGGTAAGCACGAGAAATTACCCCCAATGCGGTCCCTACGCCCGCAGTCGCCAGGCCGCCGGTGTTGCAATGGGTCAACAGGCAACTGCCAGGTTTGACCAGCCCGGCACCGTGGTCCGCAATACTGGCGCACAGCGCTTTATCCTCATCCACCAGACGTAGCGCCTCATTCACCAACTTCGGAATGAAATCCGATTGTTCCAGCGCGACCTTCATACGATCCAAATTATTCATCAGGTTAACGGCAGTTGGCCGTGATTCGCGCAATGTTTTCAGTGCCTGGTGCAGTTGCGGCTGTGGCATTCCGCCCTCAGCCAGCAGTGCTAACAGCAGGCTGGCTGAGAGGCCAATCAGTGGTGCGCCGCGTACGCGTAAGGTGCGGATATGATCAACCAGTGCGCTGACATCCGCGCAAGGGAGCCAGTCGGATTGCTGGGGAAGGGCTTGCTGATCGAGGATCCACAGCTGATTTTCACGAACTCGTAAACTGGTGGTTGTAAGATTCTTCATTGTTGGTTAAACCTTTGTTGCCCAGTTGCATCTGTTTGCTTATTCTGCCAACATGCTTTACGGATGTATAGACGTCTGGATGTTTTATTGAGAATTGAATTCGAGAGGTCGCGATGCCCCGCTATTACACGTTTACTGCTGCAGATGCCGTTGAATATGCCCGCCAGTTTGGCGGCGTGTCTGATCCACACTCCCTGGTTTCCGCTGAAGAAATTGGCGACGGTAACCTGAACCTGGTGTTTAAAATCCGTGATACTGCGGGCATCAGTCGGGTTATCGTGAAACAGGCGCTGCCTTATGTGCGCTGTGTGGGTGAGTCGTGGCCGCTGACGCTGGACCGGGCGCGTATTGAAGCCGAAACGTTGGTCGCGCATGGCACGTTTGCTCCACAGTATACGGTAAAAGTGTTACATCACGACGCAGAACTGGCGGTGATGGTGCAGGAAGATCTCTCTGATCACGCTATCTGGCGCAGTGAGTTGGTGCAGGGCAAGCATTATCCGCAGGCCGCCAGCCAGTTGGGTGAATACCTGGCGCAAACGCTGTTTCATACTTCCGATTTTTATCAGAATGCTCAGTTAAAGAAAGCCGAAGTCGCGCGCTTTACTAATCCAGAACTTTGTCAGATCACAGAAGATCTGTTTTTCACCGATCCTTACGTTGATCACGAACGCAATAATTTCGAGCCAATTCTACAGCCGAAAGTCGACGCACTCCGTGCCGACAAATCGCTGCGTCTGGCGGTGGCGTCGCTGAAACACCGTTTTCTCAGTAAGGCGGAAGCGCTGCTGCATGGCGATATTCACAGCGGCTCAGTTTTTGTTGCCGACGGAAAACTGAAAGCCATTGATGCCGAGTTTGGTTTTTACGGACCGTTAGGATTTGATCCGGGTTCGGTAATGGGGAATTTACTGCTCAATTATTGCGGCCTACCGGGCCTGGTGGCGGTGCGCGAAGCCGCTGATGGGCGCGAGCAGCGTCTGAGTGATTTACGCGAACTCTGGCTCAGTTTTTCCAACGGTTTCTTGCGGCTGGCACGCGATAAAACGCAGGACCCCTCACTGGCCGAAGAGGGCTATGCGGCGCAGTTCCTGCAACAGGCTTGGCATGATGCGGTAGGGTATTGCGGCGCAGAGCTGATCCGCCGCACCATCGGTCTGGCGCATGTTGCCGATCTCGACACCATTAAAGATGATGCCATGCGCGCCGATTGCCAGCGCCATGCCTTGAGTTTGGGGCAGAAGCTTATTTTGACGGCACCACAGATTGACGATATTGAATCGTTGATTGCTCGTATCCGTCAGTTCAGCTAAATGTGTCCTTTTCTTGTATAATGCCCAGCTTCGAGGTGCGAACATTATTTAGGGTGTAGGCCCGGTGGCATTTCCTCGGTTTACTCCATACAGGAATACAAGAATTATGATGCATAACGATGTCTTGCGCAGCGTGCGCCACATGCTGGATTTAAGCGAAGGCAAACTGATTGAAATCCTTAAAACGACCGATACTCCCGTCAGCCCGGAAGTCATGTCGCGCTATCTGAAGAAAGAGGATGAAGAAGGTTACATGGAAGTGCCGGACGAAGTGATGAGTCACTTCCTGAACGGTTTGATCACGTTCAAACGTGGCAAAAATGACCGTTTCCCTGTGCCGGAAGTGGAAAAACGCGTCACCAATAACATCATGCTGAAAAAACTTCGCGTGGCGTTCGAGCTGAAAACCGAAGACATGTTGAGCGTATTGGCGTTGGCTGACTTCAAGATGTCCGAAGGCGAGTTAAGTGCATTTTTCCGCAAGGAAGGTCATAAGAACTACCGTCCATGCGGCGATCAGGTTTTGCGTTATTTCCTTAAAGGTCTGACCGCGCGAGTCCGTCCGCAAACGCAAGCACAAAAACCTGCGCAAAAGCCAACGCCGGCGCAAAAGCCAACCCAAAAGCCAACGCAAAAACCAATCAAAAAAAGCTAAAAGCGTTTCCTTTGAAACGGATGCCGTTAACGGCTGAATAAAAAAGCCTGAGTGTTTATCGCACTCAGGCTTTTTTGCTATTAGTCGCCGGATTAAAAGAGACTTACGCCGCTTCAGTGTGGCGCGGTTTCGCTTCTTTCTTCATTTCCGGCGGCTGCTTTTTTGCTGCCAGCTCATCTGCTTCAAATTCATCGACGTTAATCGAACGCAGACGGCTCTCTTCTGCGCGGCTTAGAATACGGGCTTCATCAGGGGTCAGATGACCGGCGTCGAGGCCTTGCTGCGCCAGAATATCCAGACGGGTAAATGAGAGTTTCTTGCCCATCGCGTCACTCAGACGTTTATGCACCGGTTCGGCGGCGATGATGTCGACCAGTGCGGCTTCCAGTTGACCAATCGGATTATGTTCGCTGGCTTCAAAGAACTGACCGCGTCCAATGCGGCTGCGGGTGGCAGACGGCACTTGCAGAATGCGCGCCAACTGGTGATCTAACTGGTCAGACGGCGCAGCGTGCGCCCGGCCGAGCGGGAAGATAACCAGGCGCATGACGCCGGCGACAAAAGCGTTCGGGAAGTTACGCAGCAGATCGTCAATGGCGATTTCGGCCTGATTCAGACAATCTTGCACGCCCCAATGGACCAGCGGTAAATCCGCTTCGTGACGGCCTTCTTCTTCATAACGTTTCAGCGTCGCTGTGGCTAAATACATCTGGCTAAGAATATCGCCCAGACGCGCCGAGATACGCTCACGACGTTTCAGGCTGCCTCCCAACACGCCCATCGAAATGTCCGACAGCAAGGCAAGATTAGCGCTCAGGCGGTTGATGTGCTGGTAGTAACGCGCCGTGGCATCCTTGGCGGGGGTGACACTGGTGCGGCCGTTAGTCAAACCGAGCCAGAAACTGCGCATATTGTTGCTACCCACGTGGCCGATATGGCCGAACAGCGCGCGGTCGAAATCGTGCAGATTATTGCTTTCTACTGCCGCCATCTCACTCAATACGTAAGGGTGACAGCGGATAGCGCCCTGTCCAAAGATGATCATGCTGCGGGTCAGGATGTTGGCGCCTTCCACCGTGATGGCAATCGGCGCACCCTGATAAGCACGAGCGACAAAGTTGCTTTTACCCAGCATGATGCCTTTACCACCGGTAATATCCATGGCGTCCATCACAGCTCTCTGGCCGCGATGGGTGCAGTGATATTTCACGATCGCTGAGAGTACGGCCGGTTTTTCACCGAGCATAATGCCGTTAGTGATAAGCGTTGCGGCGGCATCCATCACATATGCGTTGCCGGCAATTCGCGCCAGTGGCTCTTCGATCCCTTCCATTTTACCGATCGGCAATTTGAACTGACGACGTATATAAGCATAAGCGCCGGTCGCCAGAGCCAGTGATTTCAGGTTACCGGTCGCGTTAGACGGTAAGGTGATACCACGGCCAACGGACAGACATTCAACCAACATACGCCAGCCCTGACCGGCCATTTTTGGGCCACCGATGATGTAATCGATCGGCACGAAAATATCGTTACCGCGTGTCGGACCGTTTTGGAACGGCACGTTCAGCGGGAAGTGGCGATGACCGATCTCCACGCCCTGCGTGTCCGTTGGGATCAGTGCGCAGGTGATGCCGAGCTCAGTGGTATCGCCCAGCAGATGATCTGGGTCTTTCAGTTTAAACGCCAGACCGAGCACGGTGGCAATCGGGGCCAGCGTGATATAGCGCTTATTCCAGGTCAGGCGCATACCCAGCACCTCTTCACCTTCCCACTGGCCCTTACACACGATGCCAAAGTCAGGAATGGCACCAGCGTCGGAACCGGCCTCCGGACTGGTTAGGGCGAAGCAAGGAATTTCCAGTCCCTGCGCCAGCCGAGGCAGGTAGTGATCTTTCTGCGCATCCGTCCCGTAATGTTGCAGCAGCTCGCCTGGGCCCAGGGAGTTGGGCACCCCAACAGTGATGGACAGAATGCCAGAGACACCGGACAGTTTCTGTAACACGCGGGCCTGAGCATAAGCGGAGAAATCCAGACCTCCGTACTCTTTCTTGATGATCATCGCGAAAAATCGATGCGCTTTCAGATGGGCCCACAGTGCTGGCGGCAGGTCAGCCAGCTCATGGGTAATTTCGAAGTCATTGGCCATGCGGCAGGCTTCTTCTACCGGACCGTCAATAAATGCCTGTTCTTCATCGGTCAGGCGCTGCTGCGGATAATCCTGCAACTTTTTCCAGTCCGGCGCACCGCTGAACAGATCGCCTTCCCACCAGGTTGTCCCCGCGTCAATAGCCTCTTTTTCCGTGCGTGACATGCTCGGCATCACTTTACGAAAAGTTCGCAGGGCCGGGGCGGAGAACAGCGAACGGCGCAGCGGCGGAAGGTTAAAGGGCAACAATATGATCACCACCGGCACCAGCAGCCATAGCGTCCATAAATCAATGGCACCCATGGTGGCGGTAAACGCGACGATCACCAGGCTACTTAATGCCAAACTGATGCGGTGATAGAACAACGCACCGATGATAACCAGTAGGGCGACAATGCTAAGAATCATCATGATAAAGCTCCTGAGTTGTAGGAGGTCTGACCTGTTAGGTGGATATATTGGTTTTAGTCCAGGTCTATTTCTTTATCAACGTATTTACATCTTAATTACAACTTGGCTCACAAACCGACAGCACGAAGGGCTAAAATAGCAAACTATCAGATTCATTACCGCTTCATGACTTCTCGGGGTTTCGGCGATCCGTTACACTGCGAGACGGAACATCTTATCTGCTGCTAATGGACATAAAAGAGGCTGTCATGTACCTGGATATTATCCGTAGTGAACTGAATGAAGCTGCTGACACACTGACCAAATTTATCAGCGACCCGGCTAACATCGAATCAATTCAACGTGCTGCTGTGTTGCTGGCAGATTCTTTCAAAGCGGGTGGAAAAGTGATTTCTTGTGGCAATGGCGGATCGCACTGCGACGCCATGCACTTCGCCGAAGAGCTGACCGGTCGTTATCGTGAAAATCGTCCTGGTTACCCGGCCATCGCCATTTCGGACGTCAGCCATATCTCCTGCGTGGGTAACGATTTCGGTTTTGACCATATTTTCTCACGTTATGTCGAAGCCGTTGGCCAGAAAGGCGATGTCCTGTTTGGTATTTCAACGTCTGGCAACTCCGCCAACGTGATCAAAGCGGTTGAAGCGGCGCGTGCCAAGGGCATGAAAGTCATCACGCTGACCGGCAAGAACGGCGGCAAGATGGACGGCTCAGCCGATGTGGAAGTCCGCGTACCGCATTTCGGCTTCGCCGATCGCGTGCAGGAAATTCACATTAAAGTAATTCATATTCTGATCTTATTGATCGAAAAAGAGATGGCGAAATAATCCGCCGCACATCGGTGATCCGGCGTTGAAATCGGGCTCAGAATGCTTATTTACTCTGTGTAAATTCCGCTTTTTCGCCCGATTTCGCCTTGTCTTACCTTAGTGCAGCGAATTATTGAGTTAATAGAAGGAGGCTGGTGATGTGCGAGTTGCTCGGGATGAGCGCTAACGTTCCTACTGATATCTGTTTTAGTTTCAGTGGATTAGTGCAGCGTGGTGGCGGGACCGGCCCACATAAAGATGGCTGGGGCATTACTTTCTATGAAGGCAATGGCTGCCGCACCTTTAAGGATCCGCAACCGAGTTTTAATTCGCCCATCGCCCGCCTGGTTCAGGAGTATCCGATCAAATCCTGCGCGGTCATTTCGCATATCCGTCAGGCCAACCGCGGTGAAGTTTCGCTGGAAAATACCCATCCGTTTACCCGTGAGCTGTGGGGCCGCAACTGGACTTATGCCCACAACGGCCAGTTGCGCGGTTACCGTCAGTTGGTGACTGGCACATTGCGCCCGATAGGCCAGACCGACAGCGAATTCGCCTTCTGCTGGTTACTGCATAAACTGACTGAGCGCTATCCACGTACACCGGGGAACTGGCCGTCAGTGTTTCGCTATATTGCGTCATTGGCTGACGAGTTACGCCAGAAGGGCGTGTTCAACATGCTGCTGTCAGATGGGCGTTTTGTGATGGCCTATTGCTCGACCAATCTCTATTGGATCACGCGGCGGGCGCCGTTTGGTAAGGCAACGTTGTTAGATCAGGACGTGGAAATTGATTTTCAGCAGCAGACAACACCCAATGATGTCGTCACGGTGATCGCGACTCAACCGCTGACGGGTAACGAAACCTGGAACAAGATTGCTCCAGGCGAGTTCGCATTATTTCACTGTGGCGAACGCCAACTGTGATGCCAGCGGAGCCACTTTCACCGGTTGAGTCAGCACATACTTCCCTGCGCTGACCACTATGTTTGGTGGAATGTGGTTTTTCTGGAAATAGTCGTAACCGGGTTTCAGCTCATTCCAGAAACTGATATACGAAGAGTTTTTATGCGCCAGCATATTGGCGTCGGTCATGCGGAATGGATAAATGCTGATCTGCACATTGCGCTGACCAAACTGGAAGGCCGCTTGTACGTAAGTGAAAATCTCATCCATATACTGGTCGGTCATCGCATAACAGCCGATAGACTTACAGTTACCGTGGATCATCAAATATTTGCCAGAATAACCTTGAGCCACGTCGTAATCATTCGGAAAGCCGATGTTAATCGCGCGATAGAATTTACTGTCAGGTTTTAAGTGATGCATATCTACGCTGTAAAACCCTTCCGGACTTTTGAAATCCCCTTCGCGGCGTTTATTCCCTAAGCCGCCGGAGAAATCACAAATACCGTACGTGCCAATCAGGCGATATTCACCCTGAAGTTCGGCATAAAGTTCAAGCTTACGTTCCTGCTTGAAGATTTGAATATAGACCGGAGAACCTAATAGTTTGTGCTTAAGCGCCTGATCTACCGGGACTGGCTCACTGGCGGCCGCGGTTCCGAGGGTAAATAAAGGGACACTGAGGAGCATCGCAAGCAACAGCGCGATTCTGAACATTCTTCTTCCTGCTAATAAAATAGGTCTGATTATTTTGTCTACAGATACCAGGATCTTTAAGACCGCCACTGATGTACAATCGGCACGTAACATGCTTGATTTGCTGTCATCTTAATACTGATGGCTTTTTTAGCAATCACCAAATAATCAATAATGAGTTTTACATTGTTAATTTGTCATCTTTGTTACTGTGGATGATCTGTTAAGTCAAATTTATCGCTATTTTCGGTGTTTGAATTTCCATCCAATAACTGTATACTTATACAGTTATTGGGGAGGGTTATGCGCAAAATTATTCACGTCGATATGGACTGCTTCTTTGCCGCCGTGGAAATGCGAGACGATCCTTCCCTGCGCGATATTCCGATCGCCATCGGCGGCAGCCGTGACCGTCGCGGCGTCATCAGTACCGCCAATTACCCCGCACGTAAATTCGGTGTGCACAGCGCGATGCCAACCGGCATGGCGTTGAAACTCTGCCCGCATCTCAAAGTGATCCCAGGCAGGATGGAAGCTTATAAAGAAGCCTCAAACCATATCCGCGAAATCTTCTCTCGTTACACCTCTCTGATTGAACCGCTGTCGCTGGATGAAGCCTATTTGGATGTTTCAGCAACAACGCTATGCAGCGGTTCGGCGACGTTGATTGCCTCTGAGATCCGCCAGACGATTTCCGATGAAATACACCTCACGGCTTCTGCCGGCATCGCGCCGATTAAATTTCTGGCGAAGATTGCCTCCGATCTCAATAAGCCTGATGGGCAATATGTGATAACGCCTGACCAGGTGGCGGATTTCCTGCTGGACCTGCCGTTGAGCAAAATTCCCGGCGTGGGTAAAGTGACCGCGCAGCGTTTACAGGAGCGCGGTCTGGTGACCTGCGGCGACGTGCAACGTTATGATCTGGCGCAGTTGCTGAAAAACTTCGGTAAGTTTGGGCGTGTCTTGTGGGAGCGCTGTCAGGGAATTGATGAGCGTGATGTCTCGCCGGAACGGCTGCGTAAGTCAGTCGGTGTGGAGCGCACGCTGGCGGAGGATATTCACAACTGGGAAGAGTGTGTCGCGCTGATTGAACGCTTGTTCCCTGAACTCGAAACGCGTCTACGGCATGTCAGCCCAGACCTGCGCATTGCACGACAAGGCATCAAGCTTAAATTCCATGATTTCCAGCAGACCACCCAGGAACACGTCTGGCAGGTGCTAAATAAAGAGGATTTACTGAAAGTCGCGCGAGAAGCCTGGGAACAGCGGCGTGACGGGCGGGGCGTAAGACTGGTGGGTTTACATGTGACCTTGCAGGATCCTCAGATAGAAAGGCAGTTGCTGCTACCCTGGGAATGATCCCCGTCATCCTTCAAGCTGTCTCTGCGTTAGCTGCCTTCGCAAATCCCGGTCACATACTTGTTGGCGATCAACTGCCTGTATGCTCCCGGGGAATTGACTCCGTTGCCACCTTGATACAGCCCGAATGATTTAGGGGACCGATCGGGTATTAACCGCGTTCAGGAATGGCTTTCAGCAGAGCCGTCAACAGTTTCCAGTACAACTCAACGCTGGCGATTTCAACCTGCTCATCCGGCGAGTGTGGGCCAGTGATGGTCGGCCCGATGGAGACCATGTCCATGTCAGGGTAGGGTTTTTTGAACAGACCGCATTCCAGACCGGCGTGGATCACCATGATGTTCGGGGTTTTATCGAACAGATGCTGGTAGGTTTCACGCACCAGCGTCATCACCGGTGAGCTTGGCTCAGGTTTCCAGCCAGGGTAACTGCCTTTTGCCAACGTCTTCGCGCCGGCCAGTTTGCCGAGTGAGTCAAGCATGCTCACCACGTACTCTTTACCGCTGTCGATCAGCGAACGGATCAGGCAGTTGATCGCCACTTCGTCATCTTTCATGGTGACAACACCGACGTTCAGTGAGGTTTCGACGATGCCTTTAACGTCATCACTCATGCGGATCACGCCGTTTGGCGTCGCGTTCAGCAGTGCAATGAAAGCGTTCTGGCTTGCTACGTTCAGCACTTTTTCCGGGCTTTCAACGGCTTCAATCACGAAGGCAATTTTCTTCTCAACAGCAGACAGTTCAAACTGAAGGGTTGCGAGGAACTGTTGCACCGCCGCTTTCAACGCGTCGGTGTTAGCCGCAGACACGGCCAGCGTTGCGATGGCTTCACGTGGGATGGCGTTACGCAGCGTACCGCCAGTGAAGTCCATCAGTCGCAGACCGAGGCTATCAGCGTGCTCCGCCAGGAAACGCACCAGCAGTTTGCTGGCGTTACCGAGGCCAAGGTGAATTTCCGCGCCGGAGTGACCGCCTTTCAGGCCTTTCAACGTCAGCTTCACTGTGGTGTAGCCGGCAGGCAACGCTTCGCGGGTCAGGGACAGGGTAGAGGTGAAATCAATCCCGCCTGCGCAACCCATGTAGATTTCGCCTTCGGTTTCTGAGTCGGTGTTGATCAGGATCTCAGACTGTAACCAGTTCGGCTGTAGGCCGAATGCGCCAGCCATACCGGTCTCTTCGGTCATCGTCAGCAGGACTTCCAGCGGACCGTGCTCAACCGATTCATCCGCGATCACCGCCAGTGCCGATGCCAGACCGATGCCGTTGTCAGCACCCAGCGTGGTGCCACGGGCTTTTACCCAGCCGTTGTCGACATAAGGTTGGATAGGATCTTGAGTGAAATCATGAACGGTATCGTTATTCTTTTGCGGCACCATGTCGAGATGGGCTTGCAGCGCCACGGGTTTGCGGTTTTCCATCCCTTTAGTAGCAGGTTTACGCAGCAAAATATTACCGACTTCATCACGCTCAGCGTGGATACCCTTTTCCTGCGCCCATTCAACAATGTGTTTCGCCAGGGCTTCTTCGTGGTAAGAAGGGTGTGGAATGGAACAGACTTTGGCAAAAATATCCCACAGCGGCTGTGGTGAAAGTTGAGACAGTTCAGACACTATAAGTCTCCTGTAACAGTCAACTCAGTCAGGTGCAATGTGCAGGTGAACTGATAGAGAAACTGTAGGTTTAAGGTTAAGTAATCCCCGCCAGATGTTGTGGCGAGTGGCCTGACAGATTATCACTTAATCTTAACCTGTGCGCGTACGCGGGGGAGAAAATCCGGGTTTTTGGGTCGAGTGCGTCCAGATAATCGCTGGTTTTTGTGAGCCGGACTCACTATAATCCTGCGCAACCTTTTTTCCCCGAATACACTCGTCATACTTCCTATTGCAAGTGTGTTGGCTGCGCGTAGTCACTCCAGTCACATGGTACGGCCATGCGCCTGGGGATTCCTTCGTTTGCCGCCTGCCTGCAACGCGAATTATTTAGGGTATATATTTTTAGAAGCCTTCAATTCACTGGCTGAGACACTGATATGAGCGAAAAATACGTTGTAACCTGGGACATGCTGCAAATCCATGCCCGCACCATGGCAAAGCGTCTGCTACCGGCTGAACAGTGGACTGGCATTATTGCAGTCAGCCGTGGCGGTCTGGTTCCTGCGGCTCTGCTGGCGCGTGAACTGTGCATTCGGCATGTGGATACCGTCTGCATCTCCAGTTACGACCATGATAATCAGCGCGATATGCATGTGCTGAAACGCGCAGAAGGTGACGGTGAAGGCTTTATCGTGATTGACGATTTGGTCGATACCGGCGGAACCGCCAAAGCTATCCGCAAGATGTACCCGAAAGCCCATTTTATTACCATTTTCGCCAAGCCAGCCGGTGCGCCACTGGTTGACGATTATGTGATCGATATCCCGCAGGACACCTGGATCGAGCAGCCGTGGGATATGGGTGTTGTCTTTGTGCCGCCATTGGTCGGTCAATAATTCCCGTTATCCTTCGGGCCAGCGCCAGCGCTGTTCAAATCGGTTCCCGACCGATTTATCGCTCGGTTGCCGCCGGATAGAACGCCAATCATTGAGGGGATTTCAATGATCCCCCTTAAGAAAACGCCTGGTTAATCGCCGGGCGTTTTGCTTTGGTTTTTCGGGGCCGTTAAAGGTTGCTTCCTATCACGCTTGACCTGTCTCTTGTCTTGTCGCAACGTACTCCCTATATCGAGATGGCAGAATAGCGCTCACATCGCTTGAAAATGGAGGACACCGCACTATGGCACCCGTCAATCTTACGGAAAAGTTGTTCAAACCGACCTTTAAATATCCTGAGACGTCGACGCTGGTTAATCGTGTTCGTCATCACCGTGACGATTCGCTGCACTCTGCGCTGGAGGGCGACTCTGCACCTTGTTGGTACCGCACAATCAACCGTCTGATGTGGCTATGGCGTGGTGTTGATCCGATTGAAGTCGAAGAAGTCCTGTCGCGCATTGCCGTGTCAACCTCCAAACACAGCGATGAGCGGCTTCTGGATACGGTGATTGGTTATCGCAGCGGTAACTGGATCTACGAATGGTCACAGCAGGGGATGGTCTGGCAGCAAAAAGCGCAGGAGACGGAGGATGTCAATCAGGCCAGTCAGTACTGGCTCAAAGCCGCTAACCTTTACAGCATCGCCGGTTACCCGCATCTGAAAGGCGACACGCTGGCTGAACAGGCACAAGTGCTGGCCAACAAAGCCTTCGAACAATCTGCGTTACATTCGCCTTACCAACTAAAAGAGATCGACTTTGCCATCGAAGGTGGGGCACCGATAACCGGTTTCCTGCACCTGCCGAATGAAGGCAAAGCCCCTTTCCCGACCGTTATGGTGTGCGGCGGGCTGGACACCTTACAAAGTGACCATCAGCGTCTCTTTCGCGAATATCTGGCTCCGCGGGGTATTGCCATGTTGACCATCGACATGCCGTCGCTTGGGTTTTCCATCAAATGGAAACTGACCCAGGACACCAGCTTCCTGCATCAACAGGTGCTGGCACAACTGAGCAACGTTGCCTGGGTCGATGCCACCAACGTCAGCCTGATTGGTTTCCGCTTCGGTGCTAATGTGGCGGTGCGTTTAGCCTATCTCGAACCACGCCGCGTGCGGGCAGTGGCGACACTCGGCGCACTGGTGCATACCTTGCTTTGTGACGCTAAATGCCAGGGAAAAGTGCCTGACATGTATATGGATGTGCTGGCCAGTCGCTTGGCGATGTCGAATGCCTCCGACAGCGCGCTGAAGACCGAACTTAATCGCTATTCTCTGAAAACGCAGGGTTTGCTCGGGCGGCGGACCGCTACACCGATGTTAGCCGGTTACTGGGAGGACGACCCCTTCAGCCCGAAGGAAGAATCGAAGCTGATTGCCGACTCATCGGCGGATGGCAAGCTGTTAACCATCAAGTCAGAGCCGCTTTTCCTTAACTTCGATCGTGCATTACACCAGATTTGCGACTGGCTCGTAATGAGAATGCGGTAACTAAACAGTTGCTAATTTTTAACGTTTTGCTAAAAAGGATGACCTACATATGGAGGTTGTACAATGACGTTACCAAGTGGTCATCCTAAAAGCCGGCTAATGAAACGCTTCGGTACTCTGGGGCCTTATATCCGCGAAGGAAAATGCGAGAACGACCGCTTCTTCTTTGACTGTCTGGCGGTCTGCGTCGATGCGAAACCGGCACCAGAGAAACGTGAATTCTGGGGTTGGTGGATAGAACTGCAAGCAGAAGCTGAGCGTTTTACTTATATTTATCACTTTGGATTGTTTGATAAAGACGGCAACTGGAAGACCAAAAACATTAAAGATGCTGAAGTTAAGGACAAGCTGGAAACCACGCTGCGTGGTTTTTACAAGAACCTCAACACCATGATTGTTGATATGTCATTAAAACTCGAACCTGCCGAAGATTTCAGTGACGAACCTTTGAAGCTGTCAGCCTGACGTTAAGGCTTCACCTCATCGTGATATCTGCAATGTCGCGTTATGCCTTCGGGCATAACGCTTCTCTCCTTTTACGAAGACAATCACCCACCTCTTCATTTAAACTCGGTTCAATACTTTTATTTCACACGGCAGAATGATTATGAGTGGCAGCCAAACCTTGGTTGTAAAACTGGGCACCAGCGTGCTCACCGGCGGCTCCCGTCGCCTTAACCGGGCTCACATCGTTGAGCTGGTCCGCCAATGCGCGCAGCAACATGCTGCCGGGCATCGAATTGTGATTGTGACGTCGGGGGCGATTGCCGCCGGGCGTGAACATCTGGGTTATCCTGAACTTCCTGCGACCATCGCATCAAAACAGCTGCTGGCTGCCGTCGGGCAGAGCCGTTTGATCCAACTGTGGGAGCAGCTGTTTTCCATTTACGGCATCAACATTGGTCAGATGCTGCTGACTCGCGCCGACCTGGAAGACCGCGAACGCTTCCTCAATGCGCGCGACACCATGAATGCGCTGCTCGATAACCACATCGTACCGGTGATCAACGAGAACGACGCCGTCGCGACGGCCGAGATTAAAGTCGGCGATAACGACAACCTGTCAGCGCTGGCGGCGATCCTCGCCGGAGCCGACAAACTGCTGCTGCTGACTGACCAACCGGGCCTGTTCACCGCCGATCCCCGGACTAACCCGGAAGCGGAGTTAATTCGTGAGATCACCGCCATTGACGATGCGCTGCGCGGCATTGCCGGTGACAGCGTATCGGGCCTCGGTACCGGCGGTATGGCCACCAAATTACAGGCCGCTGACGTTGCCTGCCGTGCGGGTATCGATACCATCATTGCCGCAGGCAGCCTGCCGGGCGTGATTAGCGACGTGATCAACGGTGTCTCCGTTGGTACGCGTTTCCACGCCATGCAAACACCGCTGGAGAGCCGCAAACGCTGGATCTTCGGTGCGCCACCGGCGGGTGAAATCACCATTGATGACGGTGCCGTTGGTGCCATGCTCGAGCGCGGCAGTTCGCTGCTGCCGAAGGGCATCCGCGAGGTGAAAGGCGACTTCTCACGCGGTGAAGTGATCCGTATCCTCAGCCTGGCCGGGCGTGATCTGGCCCACGGTGTCACCCGTTATAACAGCGACGCCATGCGCATGATTGCCGGTCACCATTCCCAACAGATCAGTGATATCCTCGGTTACGAGTACGGCCCGGTTGCCGTACACCGTGACGACATGATTGTCAGTTAAGGAAACTCCATGTTGAATGCAATGGGCAAGGCCGCCAAACAGGCCTCCTACCAGCTTTCCACCCTCAGCACCGCAGAGAAAAACCGCGCGCTGCTGGCGATTGCCGACATGCTCGAAGCCAACAGCCAGAGCATTATTCAGGCCAATGAATTGGATATGTCCGCCGCGCGTGAAAGCGGCATGACCGAGGCGCTGCTGGACCGCCTGTTGCTGACGCCCGCACGCTTATTCGCCATTGCCAGCGACGTGCGTGACGTCTGCCGTCTGAGTGATCCGGTCGGGCAGGTGATCGACGGCTCAACCCAGGATGGCGGGCTGAGACTCCAGCGCCGCCGTGTGCCGCTGGGCGTGGTCGGCGTGATTTACGAAGCGCGGCCTAACGTCACCATTGACGTCGCCAGCTTGTGTCTGAAAACCGGCAACGCGGCGATTCTGCGCGGCGGCAAAGAGACACACCATACCAATCAGGCCACAGTGAAAGTGCTCCAGCAGGCGCTGGAGCAGTGCGGATTGCCGAAGGCGGCCATACAGGCCATCGACAGCCCGGATCGTGCGCTGGTGGCTGAAATGCTGCGCCTGGATCAATACATCGACATGCTGATCCCACGCGGTGGCGCGGCGTTGCACAAACTGTGCCGCGAGCAGTCCACCATTCCGGTGATCACTGGTGGCATTGGCGTGTGTCACACCTTCGTCGATGACAATGTGGATTTCGCCAACGCGCTAACTGTGATTGAAAATGCCAAAGTGCAGCGCCCGAGCGCCTGTAACAGCCTTGAGACGCTGCTGGTGCATCAGGCCATTGCTGCACAATTCCTGCCGGAACTGAGTGCCAGAATGCACGCCGTCGGTGTGACGCTGCACGCCAGTGAATCCGCCATGCCGCATTTGCAGAACGGCCCGGCGACGGTGGTTGCCGTCGCAGAAGAGGATTACTCGGACGAATGGCTGTCGCTGGATCTCAACGTTACCGTTGTCGCCGACATCGATGCCGCCATCGCGCATATCCGCGCTTACGGCACTGAACATTCCGACGCGATCCTCACCCGTTCCATCAGCCAGGCTGACCGCTTTGTGAATGAGGTCGACTCCTCGGCAGTTTACGTCAACGCCAGTACCCGCTTCACCGACGGCGGCCAGTTTGGCCTCGGCGCTGAGGTGGCGGTGAGCACGCAAAAGCTTCACGCTCGCGGCCCAATGGGATTAGAAGCCCTGACCACTTACAAGTGGATTGGTTACGGGGATGATTTAGTTCGTCCGTAAGCACAAGCACCGGTGGATTTTTACGCATGAAGCCGGTGCAAAAATGCTTAAAAACAACAAGATGATGAGAAAAGCAGCAAACGCACTTTCAAGGACTTGACGACAGCCTCAGATTCCAATAGTTTGTCACCCCGAAGTCCTCGCAACACAATGCCGACTTAGCTCAGTAGGTAGAGCAACTGACTTGTAATCAGTAGGTCACCAGTTCGATTCCGGTAGTCGGCACCATTTCTTAAGCAGTTACCCCAAATTTATTACCTTATCAAATCCATCTTGTGACATATCTGTGTCATCAATGACGATCATTAAATCCAGTTTTCTTGCATGTTTGAACCGGTGGTTAGGTTAACGATGCGTATATCGTCGCAGGGGCTCTCAAGGTTCGCCCAACCCGTTGCCGCCACCGCATGCCCCGTGACGCAAGGGTTTTCAGATTTTATGGTATGTCTCACCACTGCACTTTTATCACGGCATTTTCCACGAAAAATAAACACGCTCAATTTAAACAATGAGTTACGGACAGTTTTACAAGGTTGCCGGAGAGGCGAAACTGAAAAAGACTGAAATCCGTTTCACACTTTTCAGTTTGGTATTCATTGCAGAATTCCAGGTACGGCGCGGCCTGGCGTATAGGTTTGGAGAAAAATGAAACTGAAAAAATTAACTGATACTAAAGCCGCAGGCGGGTGCGGTGTAGTGCAATTTTCGTCACTTTTATGATTTTATGTGTTAAATTTCACTTGTGTATTTTTATTCTATTCTGAACCATTTCGTAGGTTTTTATATGATATCCAGAAAGATTGAACAGATGTTTTTAGATAATGCAATGAAAATAGCAGAGAAGAATAATACAACTATCGATTATGTTTTTGAAAAACTTAAGGACAAGTTTGAGCCACTACTTGATGAGCTGGCAAATATTCATAACTCTGGATTGGAAAATAATAAATATGATTACTTGAGAACCCATCTTAATGAAATGAAAGGTTTTCAACAAAGGCTTAATAACACGTGGGGTCAGCCGTTAGGACGCTTTGAAATGATGATCGTCATGTGTCGAGAACTAGGTTCAGAAGTTAATGACGAATATAGAAGTGGGAATAGTAAAAGTTATAAGTTAGACGTGCTAACTAGGCTACACGCACATTCATTACAAATAGCTTGTGAAATCCTCCAGTTACTAAAGGGTGGGTTCGCAGATGGAGCCATGGCAAGGTGGCGGTCTTTGCATGAGTCAGCAGTTATATCTCGCCTAATATCAATGAATGAAGATTCATTGGCAGAAAGATATTACTTCCATAAATTTATAGATGATTATAAGTTTTCTTTAAGTTATGGAGAACATTGTGAACGCCTGGGTTTCGAAGAGTTAGATGAGCGATCTCTTAGCAAAATAAAAAATAAATATAATGAACTTTTAACTAAATATGGCGAGAGTTATAAAAGTGATTATGGCTGGTGTGTTGAGCTTTTTAATAAGAAAAAAGTTACATTTTTTGATGTGGAGTCTTTTGTCGGGCTATCATATTTGAGGCCATTTTATAAATTTTCGAGTAATAGAGTTCACATCGGTTCGAAAAGCATAGGTTATAAACTGAGCTTGTCTTCATCATATAAAATTCGGGATGATGAAATTTTGCTTTCTGGGCCCTCTAACGAAGGATTAGTAGATCCAATGCAGTGTGCAGGATTATCGCTGGTTGATATTACTGACTCACTACTATCAGTGATTCCAACTGTAGACTCTATGATTAGTACTAAAATTCTAACGATATGGAATGATAAGCTGCAACAAGAATTAATAGAAGCCAATGACGAATTGGAAGAAAAGCACATAAAATGACCAAGTGCTGAGGGCATGAACTCCTTGCGTCGTAAATTGTTTGATGGGGGTTCTTATGGGGGCATTTTTTTGATTGTTTTATAAAATTATATATAAAACAAATGATTGCTTGTATTTTCGATTCCGGTAGTCGGCACCATTTCTTAAGTTCGTTATTCGCAGACCCTCAGTGAGAAATCTTAGTACCCGTACCCGCTAGAATTTATCTAATGTTGCTTCTTTTAATGGCGCAATCCCAATGCGTATTGAATATGCCTTATTAATCCGGGTCATTCACTATGGCTTCCTAAGCCCATCGATACCTTTCTGAGGCAAATTCAATATTGTTTTTAGGCTGTTTTCAATTCGGCTAATAATCTCTTCCCGTGGGCCATTGATCCAGCCACTGCTTGCGTAAAATGCAGCCAGGACGGAAGACATGCTTTCCTCGTTTTCAAAGCTGCGGATGAGGCAGTAACAATCGGGATCATGCAGGGAATTTCCGTATGAAACGACGTCTATACCGTGCAGGTTATGAAGTGGGACACTGATCTCAGCCATGATATTGTGGAACTCAACACCGGTGCCTTTACGCAATGTGTATTGTAAGATCTCGACGATTTTATTTTCCATCATACCCTCTCCAGTTCTCTATAACGCGCTTGTTATTAAATTGATGACTTATTGATAAGTATACGGAACATAGATATTAATGATTGTTTTTCTTGCGTTACTCTTAGCGGCAGTGTCTACATCATATAATGCGTAAGCATTTATCATGACTTTCCATCCTTTTAAGTCTTTGCCAAATAAATTCACTGGAACCCTTCTCGCAACTTCAACGAGTTACTTGGTTCGTCATGGATAATTGCGATATAATCTGCATCGCTGCGGCCCAATCCGCAGCCGAGTTTCGCAGCTCGTTTAATCTGAAGGCGGCACCGCGCGTTGCGTGTGCCGTCGCTTTGATCCAACTATTGAATCTGTGGTTTCTTTCCACTCGCAGTATCTCAATGGTGGCTCAGGCGGGGCAGCCTCCGGGCTGGCCGGTAGCCTTCAGAACCGGTACTGCGAACCTCGTCTGGGCTACCACCAATGGGTTTCGCAGCTCCCGTGGTAGTGATCAACTATCTGAAGGAGTATCAAATGAAAACAAAATCCGACTGGCATCAGGCCGACACCATTGCGGCATTGCGCAAAAAAGGCACCACGCTGGCGGCGGTTTCTCGCGCGGCGGGGCTGAGTTCTTCCACGTTGGCGAATGCACTGTCCAGACCCTGGCCGAAAGGTGAAGCCCTGATTAGTCAGGCTATCGGTGTGGATCCGCAAACGGTTTGGCCAAGTCGCTATTTTGATCAGCAGGGTAATTTAATAGCCCGACCGCTACGCGCACCGAATAAACGCTAATTTTGATCTTCAGGCGACGGTTGAAGATCGCTGCCGCCTGTGAATCTCTCAAGAATTCCCTCCAATCCCGATACTCCCCCCACAGCAACCCCAGCGTGGCAATAACGCCTTATCTGATCTCGTTCATATAGACGTAATTATCGGTACTGAACCGGTGATGCGCCAAAATAACTGGCACTGCGCTTTGGTCAAATGACACTTCGTCGATCACCATCACGGCGTGAGGCGAGGGCAGTGCCAGTAAATGTAAATCCTCTTCGGTCGCCAGGCATGCGGTGATCTGCTCACGCACGGCAGCCACGCGGAGGCCGTATTTTTCCAGCAGAAAGCGGTACAACAGCGGCGGTAAATCTTCAGCATCAGGAAAGTCGGGCAGGCGATCGGCGGCCAGAACCAACTGTTCATGCATGGTGGGAATGTCATGTATTTTGCGTAAACGCTTAAGCCGGATAACGCTGGACTGCGGCGCAATCTGTAACTTTTCTGCTTCATCGGCATTGGCCTGGCCGGTCTGGTAATCAATGACCACTGTTTCGGAATGGACCAGCGAACCATCACGACCGTGCAGGCGAAAATACTGGAAGAAATAACTTAAATTGTGCAGCGGCGCCCAACCGGTAACCACCGTGCCGGTTTTACGGCGGCGCATCAGCAGCCCTTCGGTGGTTAACGCCGACAGCGCTTTGCGCACAGTGCCCACTGATACACCAAAATCTGCCGCCAGCGCATTCTCGCTGGGTAATACCATGCCCGGCGTCAACTGCCCCATCAGGATAGATTCACTGATATGACGCTTCACCACCTCATACAGCGGCGCGCCTTCCCTGTCGCCTAAACGGGCAAAGCTGTTTACTTCCTGCTCACCTTGTTTTTTCTGATTCATACCTGATTACCTGTTGACCTGAGGGGATATCTGCTTTATCTATAAACTATATAGAAATAAGATTAAGTGAGTGTAGCATGCCGCGCGAAGGAAGTTTGCAATTAGCATTGGATTCCATAGAGCAAGATTCTGAGACCATTTTACGGGATCTGAGTCAGATGCTTGAGGTGGATACCTGCTTTCCTCCGGGAACCGGTTATCCGGCGTTTGCCGACGTCATGCAATCCTTATTACAACCGATGGGGTTCTCCTGTGAACGCGTGGTGGTGCCGGAATTCCTCTGGCAAACGCCGGACGGCAGTGCGCAAGGGGAACGCGTCAACCTGCTTGCGACGCTGGATGCGGGGGCTGCCGAAGCCTGCAATCTTTACTTTCACGTTGATACCGTGCCTGCTGGCGATGGCTGGAATTACCCGCCGCTGGCGCTGACCCAGGCCGACGGCAAGTTGTTTGGTCGCGGCAGTGCCGATATGAAAGGTACGATCGTGGCGACGCTGGCCGCCATGCGTGCCGCACAGCGGCTGAATCTGGCGCTGCGGTTTAATCCGGTGCTGTTATTGTGCACCGATGAAGAGGGCGGACTGTATCCCGGCGTTCGCTATCTGGCGGAACAGAAACGCTTTGATGGCCACATGCTTAGCTTCAATGGTGGCGCGGTGGCCCGCATTTGGGGCGGATGCTTTGGCAGTATTGACCTGAAAATCAGCGTTACTGGCCGGTCTGCGCATTCTGGCGACCCGGTTGGGGGAATTAACGCCATCGAACAAGGTTTACCGCTACTGAATGCCTTATATGCGTTGAAACAGCAGGTCGAGCAACGCGAATCCGCCATGCCAGCGCCACCGCATTTTGAAGGGCGGCCTTTAACGTCGCGTCTCACGCTGGCGGCAGTGCAGGGCGGCAGTAAAGGCTCCACCGTTCCGGCCCGTTTTGAGCTGTTAATCAACCGGCGTTATTCCCCGGAGGAGTCGTTTGAGCAGGTTCTTGCGGAACTCACCGAATGTATCGACAAGGCGATGTCCGGCTCGGCCGCCTTGCGGGTTGATTATCATCTTATTGGTCATCTGGCGCCGGTGAGTGATCCGACCGGTCCCCATTGGCCGCGTTGGCTGGCTGCACTCAGTCAAGGTTTTGGTTTTAACGCAAACGATTACGCCGTTTGGGGATCTTCAACCAGTTCAGATATGGGTTGGGTTCAACAGGCCGGCATTAAAGAAATTCTGCTCGGCGGTTTAGCCCGCCCGGAGAATCGTATTCATGCATCGGACGAGTACACCACGATGCAGGATATTGTGGCTCTGGCTCAGTCCATTCTGGCGTATATCGCCGTGGATTTTGAACCTGAGCCATCCCTCTCTGCGACTGATAGTTAGTGTTCACTTTGATTTTATTGATAACGCCAACCCAGGTTTTTTAATCTCTCACTGAGGAAGTCATCATGTGTGCAATGAAAGACGTTAACCGCCGCCAGTTCATCGCCGCCAGTACCGTATTAACCGGCGCGGCAATGATTCCTTGGTCTGCAAAGGCCGCTACGCCCGCATCAAGTTCAACGCCAGCCAAGGGGCAGGCGCGGCGCGGGGGAGTATTACGCATCAGTGTTGATCAGGCCGCGAATATGCTAAACCCGCATCAGGCGCGGGTGGTTCCTGAATACTTACTGGCCGAACTGCTGTACAGCGGTGTCACGCGATTGACGCAGGAGATGAAAGCCGAAGCCGACTTGGCCGAGTCCTGGACGCCCAACGCCGACTTGTCGCAGTGGACCTTCACGCTGCGCAGCGGTCTGACGTTTCATGACGGTTCAAGCTGCACCGCCAAAGACGTGGTGGCAAGTCTGAATGCGATTCTGGACAGCAAAAATGCGTCCTCCGCTCAACATAATATCGGGCCGATTAAAACCATCACCGCCACTGATGCATTGACCGTGGTCATCACCACCGATGGACCTTACGCCGATTTACCCGTCATGTTGGCCTATCCAGCCGCTAAAATTATTCCTGCTTCGATTGCCGACGGCCAACTGGCCCGCTTGAGCAAAGAGGCTATCGGCACCGGGCCGTTTAAACTGGTGTCGTTTGCCCCGGACCGTTTAGTCGTGGTCGAACGTAACCCGCATTATTACGATCCCAAACGCCCTTATCTCGACAGGGTAGAAGTGGTGGTTTATCCCGACGTGATTGCCGAAGGTTCTGCGTTAATCTCTGGGGATACTGACCTGATGCAGGCCGTCCAATCCACCGAGTTTTCGCGGTTATCCAAGTCTGCCGGTGTGATCCCTCTGCGGGTGCCGGCCGGGCAATTCCTCAACGTCAATATGGCCTGTGATGTGAAGCCGTTTAACGACGTGCGAGTCCGTCAGGCACTGGCACTCTGTACCGACCGCGGAGCGATGGTCGATTTTGTCGCCAACGGATTCGGATCGCCGGGCAATGACACCCCGCTGAACACGGCGTATCAATATTTTATGCAAGAGCCGCTCAAACAGGTCAACTACGCCAGGGCAAAAAAACTGCTGGCTGAGGCCGGTTACCCCGACGGTTTGGATATCACGTTGATTGCTTCAGATAAACCCTCGACCCGGACTCAGCTTGGCGTGGCCTTACGTGAGATGGCGAAACCTGCCGGTTTTCGCATCAAAGTACAAACCATGGCGAACAGTACTTATCTGGATCAGGTGTGGAAAAAAGGTAACTTCTACGTCGGTTTCTACAATATGCAAGCGACGGCTGATGCCGTTTTCTCGCTGCTGTACACCTCGACGGCATCATGGAACGAAACCCGCTGGAATAACCCCGACTTTGATAAAGCGGTGCAGTCTGCCCGTGAAACCGTTGATCCCGCGAAGCGCGCTGAACTCTATGGGCAGGCGCAGAAATTAATGCATGAGCAGGTACCTTCGGTGATCCCGATGTTCTTCGACTTGCTGGCTGCCAGCCGTGATTACGTGGCTGGTTATCAGCTGAATCCGCGTGGTGCGGTGTTCCGTTTGGATCACGTCTGGGTGACCGATAAAGCACCTAACCGCAAACAGTAGGGGGATCAGTGTGACGGCAAGTTATCTTTTAAAACGCCTTATGCTGGTGGTGTACACCCTGTTGGTGGTTTCGCTGCTGGTTTTTGGCATCACGCAACTGTTGCCAGCCGATGCGGCGGTCACCTTGTTGGGGCAAAATGCCACGCCAGAAGCGCTGGCCGCGGTGCGTGTTCGTCTGGGGCTGGATGCCCCCGCATGGCTGCAATATTGGCACTGGCTATGGGGCATCCTGCACGGTGATTTTGGCGTGTCGATGCGTAATGGTTTACCGGTTGCTCCCACCATTCTGGCGGCGCTTTCGCGCTCCTTGTTACTGGCAGCCTGCGCGCTGGTGCTGATGTTAATCGTCGCGATTCCGTTAGGGATTTGGGCCGCCGTCAGGCGCGGAAAAATGGCCGATATGCTGGTCAGTGTATTGTCATACGTGGGGATCTCTTTTCCCGAATTTGTGACGGCCACACTGTTGCTGCTGTTGTTTTCCGACGTCTGGCAACTCTTGCCAGCCACGGGGTATGTGCCGATCACTGAGGATTTTTGGGGCGGTGTCAGCCACCTCATTTTACCTTCTGTCACCGTCGCACTGATTTTAGTCGCCCACGTTTCCCGTATGGTGCGTTCCGAAATGGTCGACGTATTGCAAACTGACTATATTCGCGCCGCACACCTTAAGGGTTTGTCGAAACGGCGAGTGCTGTGGCGACATGCCTTGCGCAATGGCCTGTTGCCGACCATCACGATAGTGGCGCTCGATGTCGGCTATTTGCTCGGTGGGATCGTGGTGGTCGAGGAGATTTTTGCTATTCCGGGCGTGGGCCGCGAACTGATTGTGGCCGTTCAGGCGAGGGATCTGCCGACCATTCAGGCCGGCGTGTTAATCCTTGCTGCAACCTATTCGATAGCCAATTTCCTGGCCGATCTGGCCTATGTCTACCTTGACCGGCGGATCAGTTATGCATGATATCGTGAAGCAATTAGCCCGCTCCCCGCAAGGCGCGGTGGGGCTTTTCATTCTCATTATTGCCACACTGATGGTGCTGGGTGGTGCGCATTTTGCGCCTTACGACCCGGAGGCGCTGTCGATTTTGGCCCGCTATAAAGCGCCGAGTCTGGAACATTGGTTGGGCACGGACCAGTTAGGCCGGGATATTTTCAGCCGCGTATTGATCGGTGCCCGCGCGACGATCGTGCTTTCACTACTGGCAACGCTGATGTCGATGGTTATCGGTGCCATTATCGGGACCGCCAGCGCCTATATGGGCGGCAAAATTGACGAAATCATCATGCGAACCATGGACGCCGTGATGTCGATTCCGAGTCTGCTGTTTGCGTTGCTTATCGTCAGCACGCTGGGGCAGAGCAGTTTTAATGCCGTTTTGGCCATCACCATTGCTTTTATTCCCGGCATGGTACGCATTGCGCGCAGTGTTTCACTGGCCGCACGCCAGCAGGATTACGTCAATGCGGCCATTGCCCGTGGTGAATCAACCCACTACATCATTCTGCGTGAAATGTTACCCAATATTGTCGCGCCGATCATCGTTGAAGCCACGATCCGCGTGGCGTTCGCCATCATGTTATTTGCCACGCTGAGCTTCCTCGGACTGGGTGCACAACCCCCGGAACCCGAATGGGGATTGATGGTCTCTGAGGGGCGCGCCTATTTCTTCAACGCGCCCTGGATGATGCTGGCTCCGGGTATAGCGATTGCCATCGTCGCGATCGGTTTCAACTTGCTGGGCGATGGCCTGCGCGATGCACTCAACCCAAGGAGCCATTAATATGACTCTCCTTCATGATGAACACCTGACGCCGGTCAACGATAGCGTGCTGTCGATTGAAGATTACAGTCTGGATTACGTGCTGCCGGGTGGGGATGTTTTGCAGGTTTTGCGAAACATCAATATTGAGGTTAAACGCGGTGAAGTGGTCGGGCTGGTGGGCGAGTCCGGCTCAGGAAAAACCACGCTCGGCTGGTCAATTATGCGTTATATGGCCGCCAACGCCCGTGAGCGCAGCGGTTCAATCCGTCTGCTCGGCAACGATTTACGCCAGATGCCTCAGCAACATATTGAGGCATTGCGCGGCGGTAAACTGGGGATGATTTTTCAGGATCCCAGCGCCTCATTAAATCCGACGCTGACGCTGGGTGAGCAGGTGACAGAAGTCCTTATTCGTCACCGGGCGCTGACACCCCGCCAAGCGCATGAGCTGGGCGTTCAACTGCTTCACGACGTTGAACTTAAATATCCGGCCGCGATGATGCGGCGCTACCCGCACCAGGTCTCGGGCGGAGAAAAACAACGCATTTTGATCGCGACCGCCTTTGCCTGTCAGCCGGACTGTTTGATTATTGACGAACCGACCACCGCGCTTGATGTGATCAGCTCCGCCCAAATATTGGCGTTGTTCGCCCGTTTGCGCGAAGAAACGGGCGTGGCGTCGCTGTATATTTCCCATGATCTCTCCCTGGTCTCGGCTGTGGCAGATAGTGTCTGTGTGCTTGAAAAGGGCCAGATTGTCGAACAGGCGTCGGCAAAGCAGTTATTCAGTACGCCGCAGCACCGCTATACCCAAAAATTGGTCGCCGCCGTGCCTGATCCTGCCCACCGTTTACTCGACGACGAACCTGTCTCTCCGCAAGCCTTATTACGCCTCGAAAAACTCACTATTGATTACGGCACGCATGGCCTGATTGAACGCTTATTTAAACGTGAGAACCGCCAGACCCGCGCGGCGAGTGACGTCAGTTTTACTGTACATCATGGGGAAATCCTGGGAATTGTCGGTGAGTCAGGTTCGGGTAAATCCACCTTAGCCAAAGCGCTGACGGGGCTGGTGCCGTTCAGCGGGAAGCTTAATTTCGATGGTGATGACCTGTTGGGTCGCGCGCAGATGAGCAAAGATTACCGCCGCCGGGTGCAAATGATCTTCCAGCATCCCGATGCCTCACTCAATCCGCGTCAGCGCATTGGTGACATTATTGCCCGGCCACTGCGGTTATACGGGTTACCCGAAGGAGAAACCGAAGCGCAAGCGGTGGCAAGATTACTGGAGGATGTCCGGTTACCCGCCGCTTTTGCCCGGCGTTTTCCGCATGAGCTTTCCGGTGGTCAAAAGCAACGTGTGGCCATTGCACGCGCCTTTGCCCATCCGCCTGATTTAGTGATTTGCGATGAGATCACCGCCGCGCTTGATGTGTCCGTTCAGGCGACGGTGATTGAATTATTGCTCGAACTGCGCCGTCGCTATGGAACGGCCTATCTGTTTATTACCCATGATCTCAATTTGGTTCGCCAGATTGCTCACCGGGTCGCCGTGATGTATCGCGGTGATGTGGTGGAGTTGTTACCGGGCAAAGAGATGCAGCATCACGCACAGCATGATTATACCCGCGCGTTATTAGCCGCGATTCATACGCCTGACGTCAACCCTACGGTTGGCGAAATACCCTTTGAACTCTCCTGAAATAAAAGGTTTTACCATGAACGCTGAACAGCTTTTGGCTTCTATCGATGATGACTACTGCCTCAATTTTTTGGCGCGGATGGTGCAACACAAAAGTTATAGCGCGACCGACGGTGAGCGCCAACTGGCGGAGTATATGGCCAGCCAGATGCAGGCATTGGGCCTTGAAACCCAGATGCAGGCCGTCCCCGGCGACCGCGTTAACGCGATTGGTACATTACGCGGCGCGGGCGGTGGCGGAAACAGCCTACTGTTCAATGGCCATCTTGATACCAATCCCGTGACCGA
Source organism: Hafnia psychrotolerans (assembly GCF_014639435.1). Classification (GTDB taxonomy): domain Bacteria; phylum Pseudomonadota; class Gammaproteobacteria; order Enterobacterales; family Enterobacteriaceae; genus Ewingella; species Ewingella psychrotolerans. The sequence goes on from NZ_BMFZ01000001.1 coordinate 78,718, forward strand.
AGGCTGGACGGTCGATCCCTGGGAAGGAAAAATCGACGACGAATTCATTTACGGTATTGGCGTGTCAAACATGAAGGCGGGAGATGCGGCCTATTTTTGCGCATTAAAAACGCTGATTGATGCCGGTGTGAAGCTTAAAGGCGATGTGATTCTGACCTACGTGGTCGGCGAATTGCAAGGCGGCGTGGGAACCATTGCCGCGATTGAACAGGGTATTAAAGCGGACTACTTTATCAACTCGGAGCCGACCGATGTGCAGGCCCTCACCATGCACGCGGGCTCGCTGATGTTCACCATTGAGCTGACCGGCGACACCCGCCATTTATCCAAACGCGAAGAAGCCGTGGACGCCATTGTGGCCGCGCTAGACCTGGTGCCACAAATTAACGGCATGACCTTTACCGGCGCGAAAACCGCAGAGCATCTGAAAATCAACCGGGGTCACATCGGGTCGATGTTCGGCGCATTAGGCCGGGATTTACAGGACTGGCGACCCCCTCAGGTGGCCGACTTTGTCAGGCTAAAAGGGTCCGCGCGTTTTGCGCCGGGTCAGAGCGTTGAGGGTGTGCTGGCAGATATTCAGCAATTACTGGATGCCCTGTGCGCAAAATATCCGGGTTTGCAGGCTGAATTGTTTGATGATGGAAAACGTGACCGTCCAACGATGATGCCGTTTGAAGTGTCGCCGCAATCACCGATCGTCAAAGCGGTAGGGCGTGCTTATCGCCAAATTCGGGGCGAAGATCAGCCGACTGGCGTGATAACTCCGCCGGCCTTTTATGGAACCGACGCCGCACATTTCTACCAGATGTTGGGCATGGAGGGCATCGTGTGCGGGCCGGGTGGGAAATTTAACACTATGCCTGACGAGCGCGTGCACATTCGTGATTTCCTGGATATCGTGCGTATTTATCTGCTGGCGATCCTGGAGATCTGCCAGCCAGTGGAAGGCTAATTCCCTACCGGAAATCGATAGCCGGAGTGGCTGCCACTCCGGCATTGCCTTTCACGCGATCTTACGTTGTAAAAAATCCGCCACACAACGCATACAGGCTTCGCGTTCTTCAACGTGGGGCATGTGGCTGGAGTTTTCGAAGATCACCCATTCTGCCTGTTTAATGTGGTCAGCGAAGGGCTGCACGACTTCGGGAGCGGCTTCGTCATAACGGCCGGAAATCAGCAACACCGGGACTTCGATGGCGGACAGCCGGTCGATCACCGTCCACGCTTTCATGCTGCCGATAACGTGAAATTCGGTTGGACCGTTCATGGCGTGATACACCGTGGGATCGGCGTCCATCGCAGCGAAGGTGCGCAGGACTTCATCTGGCCACGGATCCAGACGGCAGACGTGGCGCTGATAGAACACCTGGGATGCCGCTTTGTAGGCCGCGCTGTTGATCGTGCCAGCGGTTTCATGCGCCAGTAGGGTTTCCTGCACGTCGGCAGGCAGCTCACTGCGCAGTCGGGCGGCAGCCTGTAGCCAGAGCGCCATCGACGCCGGCGAGTTAGCGATGACCAGGGCTTTCAGACCGGACGGCAGTGTGACTGCATGTTCAGCGCCGAGCATCCCGCCCCAGGATTGCCCGAGCAGCGCGTAATCCTGATCGATACCCAGATACTTAAGCAAATTATCCAGCTCGGCCAAAAACAGCGACGGTTGCCAGAAATCCGTGGGTTTCGAGGGAAGGTGAGTGGATCGTCCATTGCCGATTTGATCGTAATGAATCACTGCGCGGCCGGTTTCGGCAATATCCCGAAAGGCGTCCACATAATCATGCGTACAGCCCGGCCCGCCGTGTGCGATCACCAGCGGCGTGACGCCATTGTGCAGATCGCCGCAGATGCGATACCAGGTCTGGTATTCCTGAAACGGTGCATAGCCTTCAGTGAGGTTGACCATTTTGTTTCCCTTGTCGGTGAATAATCATCACAGGGTAAACATCAGGACGGCGCTAAACAGCTAGTAAAAAAGATAGAAAATGTGGCGGTGCGTTTTCGGCTCAGCTATCCAGCAAACGGTAATGCAGTGCACGCACCACTGCTTGCACGCGGTTGCTGGCACCCAGTTTACGGGCCGCCGTGTTGAGATGCAGGGTGACGGTGGCAATCGAACGGTTGAGTTTGCGGGCAATTTCTTTGGCGGTTAACCCTTCCGCCGCCCACGCCAGGCATTCGCGCTCGCGTTTGCTTAACCGCACGTGCTGGCACGTCAGCACGCTGGTGTCGAACAGCGGAAACACGCACTCCTGAAAGGTCAGTGCCAGCAGGCTCAGTTCTGCCAGTACGTCATGAACATCCAGCTCATGCCCGGCACCGGTATGAATGCCGGTCACGGTCACAAACCCACCGTTAGGCAGATGCAGCGGGACCGTCGCGCCGCAGGGCATATTGTTGTCACACATGTAATGAGTGACCGGTTTGTTGAGATCACTGAGGCGATTTTGCAGTGACGTTTTATCCGGTCGCTGATAAGACCAGACAAACGGCGCGCAACTCTCTAACGCGTAATGCTGCACCGGATCCACCTGATAGTATCCGCTCTCCAGCCATAACCGTTGCATATCCCCCGGCACGTTGCACATATGCAGCAGCGACGGTGAGATCAAGTCACCTTCCAGCGAGCGGGGAACCGGCGTGTAATCGTAGATCAGGGCGTCGAACCCCAGACGCGACGTCTGGGCAAAAAGCTGATCAAAAGCGCCGTCTACCGTGGTCGCCCGCATCGCTTCGGTATTGTCTCTCACCGCGAGTTTCATGAATTCATCTCCACCGTTGATCCTGCTTATGTTTAAAAAACATGCAATCGCAATGCCAGAATCCAGCAATAACAAAACTAGCATTTTTGCTAACTACCGCGGATGTGGCGCTAAGGCTAACGTAGGGGCACAGGGCAAAAGACCCTCACTGACGGAAAGCCGAAGGGGGTCGCCGGTGAATCCAATAAGGCGAGATTGCACCACCACGGTGCGCAATCTTCGCTGTCAGCCCAACCTGCACCTGCATATGCCATTAAGAGGATTGCCATGCACCGTTATCGTTTCCTGCTCTGGCGACCGCTGCAACTGCTGCCGGTATTGCTTGGGATCAGTGTTCTCACTTTCATCATGGTTCGCGCCATTCCGGGTGATCCGGCGCGGATCCTGCTCGGTGTGCACAGTTCACCGGAAGCCATTGCCCGTATCCGTGCGCAATACGGGCTGGATGAACCGATCTGGCAACAATATCTCTATTTCCTGCGCAATCTGATGCAGGGTGAAATGGGCAAATCACTGATTTACCGCATTGATACGCTGAAGCTGATTATGTCGCGTATCGAACCGACCCTTTATCTGGTACTCGGCAGCGTGCTGCTGGCGATGCTGTTGACTGTGCCGCTGGCCGCCGCTGCGGCGAGACATCGCGGACGTCTGGTGGATCAGGTGATCCGTCTGCTTTCCACCGTCGGCCTGGGTCTGCCTGCGTTCTGGCTGGCGATCATGATGATTTTGCTGTTCAGCCTGTCACTCGGCTGGTTTCCGGTCTCGGGCTACGGCAGCGATATGGGTGAACGTCTGCATCATCTATTTTTGCCCTGCCTGACGGTGGCGCTGGCGCTCTCGGCGGTGCTGACCCGCAACCTCCGCGCCAGCTTGCTGATGGAGTTGCAGAATGATTACGTCACCGCCGCCCGTGCGCGCGGGCAAAGCGAGAACCGTATTTTCTGGCGTCACGTGATGCCGAATTCGCTGGTGCCGACCATCAATCTGCTGGCGGTCAATATTGGCTGGCTGATTGGCAGCACGGTGGTGATCGAAAGCGTCTTTGCCATTCCCGGCATGGGGCAGCTGCTGGTTAAAGCGATTATCAGCCGGGACTACATGGTGGTGCAGGGCGTGGTGCTGGTGTTTGCGCTGGCGACGGTGGGGGTGAATTTGGTCGCAGACCTCGTGACGGTGGCGCTGGATCCGAGGGTGAAACTATGAAAATGAGCCTAACAGGCAACGTGCCCGCTCAGCGTCTGGCGACGTTTCACCTGCGCTGGCTGCCGCGTCAGCAGGCACTGCGGCTGGGCATGTTGATGTTACTGGTGTGGGTCCTGGTCGCGCTGCTCAGCCCGTGGATTGCGCCTTATGATCCGATTGCCCAGGATGCCGCCGCGACACTCTTGCCGCCCAATCTGGCGCATCCGTTTGGCACCGATAACTTTGGCCGCGACATCCTCTCGCGGGTGATGTGGGGCGCCCGGGTAGACCTGCAAATCTGCCTCATCGGCGTTATTTTTCCGTTTACCTTCGGCACGCTGATCGGCGCGTTTTCCGGCTATCTCGGCGGCGCGGTCGATACCTTCTTGATGCGGGTCATTGACGTGGTGTTGGCGTTTCCGTTTCTGGTGCTGATGCTGTCGATCATCGCCATTCTCGGGCCGGGGCTTGGCAGCTTTTACATCGCGATGGCGATGGTCGGCTGGGTATCTTATGCCCGTCTGGTGCGCTCGCAGGTACTGACCCTCAAACACCGAGATTTTATTCTGGCGGCGCGCAGTCTGGGCTACAGCCATCCGCGTATTTTACTTTTACACCTGTTGCCGAATGCCCTGACCAGTTCGCTGGTGTTCTCGATGTCTGACTGCGTACTGGTATTGCTCAGCGGCGCGTCGGTGAGTTATCTCGGGCTTGGCGTCCAGCCGCCAGTGGCAGAATGGGGCGTGATGATCGCCGAAGGGCAAAGCTTTATCACCACGGCGTGGTGGATAACGACCTTTCCCGGCCTGGCGATTGTGGTGCTGGCAATGAGTTTCAGCCTGCTGGCTGACGGTCTGGGCGACAAACTGGGAGAGCGACCATGACACTATTGCAGGTTAACGGTTTAACGGTTGAAGACCGGCAAGGCATCACGTTAGTGGATCAATTGTCTCTGACGCTGAACCCGGGCGACATTCTTGGACTGGTCGGCGAGAGCGGTTCGGGCAAAACCCTGAGCTGCCGGGCGATGATGCGCCTTTTGCCCGGTGAAGGACTGACGATCAGCGGTGGCGAGATCCGGTTTAATGGCACGGATTTACTGACCCTGAGTGATAAACGTATGACGGCGATCCGTGGGCGGGAAATCGGCATGATTTTCCAGAATCCGGCCAGCCACCTTAATCCGGTGATGACCATCGGCCAGCAAATTGCCGAAAGCCGTCGCTTACATTTCGGTGCGAGCCGCCGTGAAGCCCATCTTCAGGCGATAGCGTTATTGCGGCAGGTCGGCATTCCTGATCCGCAGCGCCGTGCAGACAATTATCCCCATGAGTTTTCCGGCGGCATGCGCCAGCGCGCGATGATCGCTGTCGCCCTGGCTTGCGAGCCGAAAATGCTGATCGCCGACGAACCCACCACCGCGCTGGACGTTACCGTGCAGATGCAGATTTTACGGCTGCTCCGTGATCTGCGCGACCGTCTGGGGATCGCCATTATTCTGATTACGCACGATCTTGGCGTGGTGGCACAAACCTGTGACCGTATTGCGGTGATGTACGGCGGCAGGCTATGCGAAACCGGTGAGAAACGTCCGGTACTGGCACAGGCGCTACACCCTTATACCCGCGGTTTGATTGACTGTCAGCCAGTCAGCGAAGGCGGCACCGGGCGGCTGGTCACACTACCCGGCCAGCCGCCGGTTGCGGCGAGTTTCCCTGTCGGCTGTCGCTTTCATCCCCGCTGCACCCGAGCCACGCCGCTGTGCCAGCACCTTCAGCCAGCCATGCAAACCGCTTCATTGGCTCACAGCCACGTGGCCGCCTGCCATCATCCGCTGCACGTTATGACATCCGGGAGTGAATATGGTCAATAAACCCTACCCGCTGCTGGAAGTTGAAGAACTGTCCGTGGTGTTTCCTGTCTCTGGCGGTTTTGGTCTTAAAAAACGTTATGTGCAGGCGGTGAATGGTGTTTCGTTACACATCAACGCGGGGGAAACGCTGGGGCTGGTCGGTGAATCGGGCAGCGGCAAAAGTACGCTCGGCAGGGCGATACTGCATCTGGAAACCGCCAGCGCCGGACGCGTGCGGTTTCGCGGGCAACTGATCACCGACGGCGTGAAGCCGGATATCGCCCGTCTGCGCCAACAAACCGCGATGATTTTTCAGGATCCGTTCTCCTCGCTGAACCCGCGTCAGACGCTGGGGGAAAGTATCAGCGAAGTGCTGCGTGTGCATCAAAAAGTGACGAAAGCAGACATTCCTGCGCGGGTCAGCGAACTGCTGACGCTGGTCGGCCTCAGCCCGGAACATGCGGGTAAACGGCCACAGGCGCTGAGCGGCGGGCAGTGTCAGCGCGCCGGCATTGCCCGCGCGCTGGCGATCGAACCGCGACTGATCGTCGCTGATGAGTGCGTGGCCGCGCTGGATGTGTCGATTCAGGCACAAATCATTAATTTGCTGATGGATCTGCGCGAAAACATGGGGTTGGCGATCCTGTTTATCGCCCATGATCTGGCGATTGTCCGCCGTCTGTGCGACCGCGTGGCCGTGATGTACCTCGGGCGCATCGTCGAAAGCGGCCCGACGCAGACCGTGTTTAACACACCGCGCCATCCTTATACCGCCGCGCTGGTGGCGGCCATTCCAGAAATCGACCCCGACCGGCCACTGCCGGCGCATCCGCTACAGGGCGAGCCGCCAAGCCCGGTCTCTTTGCCGGCGGGCTGCGCTTTTCACCCACGCTGTGTTCACGCACTTCCCGCGTGCAGACAGGGCGCGGTACCAGAAACCCGGCATATTGCCGACCATGCCTTCGCCTGTGTGCTTGATAGCCACAGCCGCGACAGGCTTTATCCGATGACTGAAGGAATGTGACATGAAGCAAAAGCATTTTAACGTTGTGGCCGCCGGGGTGTTGCTGGCATTAAGTCTGGTCAGCGAAATGGCGCAGGCTGCCGGGGTGTTAACCATTGGTCGTCGCGAAGACAGCACTACCTTTGACCCCATCAAATCCGCGCAAAACGCCGATAACTGGGTCTTCTCCAATGTCTTTGATCCGCTGGTCCGGGTCGATAACAGTGGGACTAAACTGCTGCCGGGGCTGGCGGAAAGCTGGTCTATCTCGCCGGACGGCAAGACTTATACGCTGAAAATGCGTGAGGCAAAATTCTCTGACGGCACGCCGGTGACAGCTTCAGATGCCGTGTTCAGCCTGACACGTATCCGTGACGATGCGGGCTCTATGTGGAAAGACTCCTACAGCATTATCGATACGCTCAAAGCTGCCGATCCGCACACGCTGGTGATCACCCTGAAAACGCCGTCGGCGGCATTTTTATCCCAGCTGGCGCTACCGAACGCCTCGGTGATTTCACAACAGGCGCTGACCAAACAGGGCGCGGAGGATTTTGCTGAGCATCCGGTCGGCTCCGGCGCATTCAGCGTGAAAGAGTGGACGCGCGGTGAGAAAGTTGAACTGGTAAAAAACCCGTATTACTGGGATGCGGCGAAGGTAAAACTGGACGGCGTCGAATGGCTGACGCTGCCGGATGACAATACCCGTATGCTGAAAGTGCAGGCCGGAGAAATCGATGCGGCGCTGTCCATTCCGTTCTCGCGCATTTCATCGCTGCAAAAAGATCCGAAACTGAACGTTGAGCTGGATACTTCCACCCGCGAAGATCATCTGCTGATCAACCACGCCCACGGCGATCTTGCCAAAGTGGAAGTGCGGCAGGCGCTGGATTTCGCTATTGATAAGAAATCGATAATCGATACCGTGACCTTCGGCTACGGCAAAATCGCCAACTCCTACATCCCGGATGGCGCGCTGTATCATTACGCCGCGAACCTGCAACGTCCTTATGATCCGGAAAAAGCCAAAGCGCTGCTGGCGGCGGCGGGGGTGAAAAATCTGACGCTGAAATATCTGGTGAACGCCGGGGATGAAGTGGATGAGCAAATCGCCGTCCTTTTACAGCAACAGCTGGCAAAAGCGGGGATCACCGCCAATCTGCAAAAAGTTGACCCGAGCCAGAGCTGGGACATGCTGGTGGCGGGGGATTACGACATTTCGGTCATGTACTGGACCAACGATATCCTCGATCCGGACCAGAAAACCACCTTTACGCTGGGTCACGATTCGAACAATAACTACATGACCCACTACCATAACGAGAAGGTGAAAGCGCTGGTCGCCGCCGCGCGTATCGAAATGGATCCGGCCAAACGCGAGCAGATGTACATTGATTTGCAGAAAATGGCCAAAGCCGACGTGAACTGGATCGATCTGTACTACAGCCCGTATCGCAATGTGACCCGTAAAAATATCAAAGATTTCCATCAGAATCCGTTAGGCCGTTTCACGTTAGAGGAAACCGTGAAAGAGTAATTTTTGCCACACCAGGGGAAGTCAGTAGTAAAAAATAAGTCTGCCTCATTTGCCCACTTTCGAGTGGGCTTTTTATTGCCTCACCTATCGTGACCTCCCGGACGTCTTCCCCTGATAACCGTGCATTGATCTCATTTATCATGGCCTTATGGTTAACTTTGAATTAGAATGATAATAATTATCATTTATGTTTGTTCTTTTCCTGGCTGCGGTGGATCTGAACCCCCGTGGCGGCTCTGTTAGTTATTGTTTGAGAGGATTTATGAGATCGTTGACATCCCCCTTAATAAAGAAGCGCATCCTGCCGCTGGCACTATTCATTTCACTCGTCACCTCGGGTTCTGCATGGGCTGAAAGTACGTTCAGTGTTGAACGTAAACCGGTGAATAAAGGGGCTTATGAACTGGTGTACCGTTCTTCGCAGGCTTTGTATCTGGCGACATCGGGCAGCCGCAAGCTCGACAAAGGCGGCATTCTGTACCGTCTTGACCCGGCCACGTTGAGCGTTACGCAGACCATTAAAAATGCGCTGAAACCCTTTGGTCTGGCGATGAACAAGAAAACCGACACGCTGTTCCTCGGTAATACTGTCAACAGCGCGATAACCGCTGTGGATGCAAAAACGGGGGAAGTGAAGGGGACGCTGGTGCTGGATAAGCGCCCGCGCACCGAAACTGAGCGTCCGCTGGCACCACGTGAATTGGTCGTGGATGAGAAAACCGACACCGTTTATATGGGGGGATTAGGGGATCAAAGTGTCGTGTGGGTCATTGACGGTGCAACGTTGCAACTGCGCAAAACCATTGCAGACTTGGGGAAATATGCCACCGGGCTGGCGCTCGACAGTGCGGCATCGCGTTTGTATGTGACCAATGCAAACAATGAATTTATTACCATCGACACAAAAACCAATGCAGTTCTCTCACGCGTGAAACTGGACGCCGACGGTGAACACTTCTATTTGAATATCGCACTGGATCCGGCCACACATCGCGCCTTTATTACGGATTCCAAATCACCGCATTTACTGGTGGTGGATACCGCAAATGGCCAGGTGCTGCACAAAATCGACCTGCCAGTCTCGCTGGCCGTGTTGTTCAACCCGGTTCGTGATGAAATTTACGTCACCCACCGTAACGCGGGCCAAGTCAGCGTGATTGACGCGAAAACTTACAAGGTATTGCACAGCATCGACACGCCGGTTCACCCGAACAGCCTGGCGCTGTCGGACGACGGTCAGTCGCTGTTTGTTAGCGTAAAACAGGCCGCATCGAAGCAGAAAGAGGCCACTGAGCCGGATGATGTGGTGCGTATAACCTTTACTGATAAGTAATGTCGCGAGGGGACTTCGCGTTGCAGCCCGTCTTTTGCAACGCGAATGATGTTGGATCTGGATTTAGCGTTTGTATTTAGAAAAATGCCGCTGCGGAGTGATCCGCAGCGGCATTTTTTAACCTAACTTACCTGACTTAGAAGTGGGTGTTCAGACTCATATAATAGGTTCTGCCCGGTTCGTTGTAGGTCGCGGCCCCGGCGCCGTACATGTAGGCGTTGGTGATGGCGTTACCGACGGTCTGAGCGTTGCCTTCGCGGTACTGGCGTTTATCGAACAAGTTATCAATACCGGTCGTCACGCTGACATATTTATTCACTGTGTAGGTGCCGCTCAGGCCAAATATGGCGTAAGGGCTCACTTCATTCCGTTCGCTGCCAGTGATCGCTTCACCTTTGTAGTTGTATTTCTTCGGCTTCTGACGGCCATACCAGGTCATGGTGGATTGCAGCGAGAGGTCTTCCGTGGCCTGCCAGCTCAACGTAGAGTTGATGGTGAACTTTGGAATAATCGACAGATAATCGCCGGTCTCTTTATTCTTGCTCTCAATCATGTAGGTGCCGTTGTTATTCCAGGCAAGGGTGTCAGTCACCGGAATATTCAGCGTTCCTTCCAGCCCCTGAACCACGGCTTTCGGTACGTTTTCCCAGCGATAAACATCGGAGCTACCGTTGGTTGAGGTGCCGCTTGCCACAGAGCCCGCTTCGATTTTATTGCGGTAATCGTTGCGGAAATAGGTCAGGCCCGCCAGATAACCATTGCGGTGGAACTCCAACCCGATCTCTTTATTGATGCTGGTCTCAGCCTTCAGGTCGTCATTTCCCAGCAGGTAACAACCTCCGCTGCTGGCGGCACAACCCTGACCTTTGCTGTAGAGCACGTAGTTTGGATTGGTCTGGTAGAGGCTGGGGGCTTTGTAAGCGCGGGCGATACCCATTTTCAGCGTGAAGTCGTCACCCAGTTCCTGTGACAGGTTCAGGGATGGGCTCCAGTTGTCACCCACAATCGAGTGGTGATCAAAACGCAGGCCTGGCGTCAGTGTGGTGCTGTCGGTCAGCTCCATATTGTTTTCTGCAAACAGCGAGAAAATCTCAGCGGAAGCGTAAGGACTGCGGTTGGTGCTATCCACACCCGCAATATCTCCTCCCATCATGGTCTGGGTATTGGAGGAAGGGTCTTTCATCTTTTGCTGATTCCACTCGGTGCCGAGGGTCGCGGTCTGCGGCACCCAGAGATCGAACGGCACACTCACTTCACTGTGCAGCAAGACGTTATTAAGCGAGGTGGTATTGAAAGCCGTGCTGGCGAAAATCCCCTCGGTGCCGCCAGCCAGCCCTTCATTCAAACGCGTATTCCTGGTTTTCTCATACTGCACATAGTTGGTGGTACTGATGCCGTTATCCCACGCGCCACGATAATTCAGCGCATAGGTCTGGCGGTAAATGCGGTTGGTCTCATTACCATACTGGCTTTTCACCAGGTCGCTGGTGTTGGTATTTTGCGTATCACCGGCATACAGGTTGCCCTGACGTCCATTGTAAACTTCGAACTCCAATGACTGCATCGGTGCGAAATCCCAACGCAGCAGGCCATCGATGTTTTTATCAATCACGCCTTCACGCCCGGCAGGCAGCGTATCCGCGTAGGTGCCCGTGCGTAAAGATTGATGCCCTTGGTTGATATCTTGCGCGTCAGCCTGGGTTTTACTGTAGCCGCCAAACAGGCGGAAGCTGAACTGATCGCCGAGCGGGCCGGAGAGGCTGAAGTCGGTACGCTTGGTCGAGCCTTCTTGATCATGTTGTGGCACGTTCATGTAGGTATTCCATGAGCCGTGCAACGCGTTGGTATCGCGTTTGGTGATGATATTGACGACGCCACCTGCCGCACCGTTGCCGTAGCGTGCCGCGGCTGGGCCACGCAGCACTTCGATGCGTTCAATCATATCTGGCGGTACCCAGGCGGTGTCACCGCGAGTATCGCGCTCGCCACGCCAGCCCTGACGTACCGAGTTGCGGCTGTTGGCTGGAAGGCCGTCGATCAGGATCAGGGTATTTTCCGGACCCATACCACGAATATCAATCTGACGATTATTACCGCGCTGGCCGCTGGTGGAGTTCCCGGTGAGGTTGACGCCGGGCATGGTGCGTATCAGCTCGCTGATATCACGTGCCGGAGGCCGTTTTTTGATTTCATCCGCAGTGATGGTGGAGACGCCCGGTGCCTGTAGATTTTGCTGCGCGGCGGTGACCATGATGGTGTCGCCATTGAGATCTTCGGTTTTATTGGACTCGGTGTGATCTGCCGATGACTCAACCGTGGTCGCGGCGCTGAGAGAGGTTGAGAATGTGCTGGCCCCGAGGCCCAATCCTAAAAGCGTCGCTAAAGAGTAGCTGGACAATGTGTTGTTCATTTTCGTTCCTGGTCCGGTTTCCGTCCCTGAACCACTGGTTGCAATGGCTGCATGAGGGGAGATAAAAGCCAGCAGCGGGACAGCCGGTTGTCATGGGGTGTGTCGTCAATTGTTGCCCAATACGCTTGGGCAGACACACACTATTGCAAATGAAAACAATTATCAATACCATTCTCCTTATCGTTTGACGTAACGCCAAAAATGATTTCTACATGTAACTTGTTATAAAAGATGACGTTATGGCTATGTTAAATAAACCACCACAAAGTGAGTAGGTATGTTGGAAATGGAATCAGAGTCAGAAAGTGGCGCGCAACTGTCCAGCCGGTATGCGGGCAGTAACCGCTGGTGGCTGGACATTGCCCGACGCGGAACGCCATGGATTGAGCCTTCAAAACCGGGTCACTGGAAGGTCACCTTCTTCTGGCGTGATCCGCAAGGCAACGAATTCACGTCAGCCTGTCAGCATGTGTGGATCAACATTACCGGCAAGACCGACCACCATCAGACCGCTCTTCCACAAAGCCTGCAACGCCTAACCGGCACGGATGTCTGGTTCTGGCAAACCGACATCGAAGCGGGCTGGCGCGGCAGTTACAGTTTTATGCCCGTCACCGAGAGTCATCCTTTCATACCCCCGTCAGATGACCCTCATGCCAACATGATGGCGTTGCGCCACTGGTGGAGTGATCGCTTTACGACCTCAACGCACGACATCCTCAACGCCCACCGCAGTTGGTCCGGCGGACGCGGACATCGGGTATCCGGGCTGCATATGCCGGACGCTCTGCCGCAAAGCGTGTGGCGAGATTTCGACAACTTCGCGACCGGCTGTGGCCGCTGTACGCCAGCACCGCCGACCTTGCTGCAAAAACAGCAATGGCACAGCCCGCGTCTCGGTAACAGCCGCACGGTTTGGGTGTATACCACCGGCGACAGCGATCCCACCTCGCGCCCGTTAGCCATTCTGCTGGATGGCCAGTTCTGGTCGCAGGAGATGCCGGTCTGGGAACCGCTGCATCAGTTGACGGAGCAGGGCAAACTGCCCGAGGCGGTGTATCTGTTAATTGAGGCGATAGATATCGAACACCGCAGCCGCGAACTGACCTGCAATGCTGACTTCTGGCTGGCGGTGCAGGAGGAACTTCTGCCGCAGCTGCGCGTCTGGGCGCCATACCGTGATTCGCCCGACACCACCCTGGTGGCCGGACAAAGTTTTGGTGGCCTCTCGGCGCTGTACGCCTGCCTGCACTGGCCACAAACCTTTGGCTGTGCGCTCAGTCAGTCTGGCTCCTTCTGGTGGCCGCAACGCCAAATCCAGCAGGCAGAACCGTCTGAGGATCAATCCGGCTGGTTACTGCGCCAGATCGAGCAGGGTGTTGGGCAGGCTGCATCGCTGAAAATCTTTATGGAAGCGGGTGTGCATGAGCGTCTGATCCATCGGATGAACGGCGAACTGGTGAAACGGTTACAGCAGACGTCGCATCAGCTTCATTACCGCGATGTTGTCGGCGGGCATGATGCCCTTTGCTGGCGCGGCGGACTCATGGACGGGCTGGCGATGTTGTGGTCACCACACTTTGTGGTTACCACCGCGGCAGTGCGTGAAGTCGAAGGAGTGTGTGATGGAAAACCTTAACCCGTTTGATGACCCAAATGGGGTGTGCTGCGTATTAAGTAACGACCAGCAGCAGTTCAGCCTGTGGCCGGACACTTTGTTGGTTCCCGCGGGCTGGCACGTAGTCTTTGGCCCGTCGGCCCGCGAGCAATGCGCCAACTGGCTGGAGGAAAATTGGCGTGACATGCGCCCACAATCCCTGCGCCTGCATGATGCAGCCTCTTTCGAACAGGAGTGATCTGGTGTCTGAAACTTCGCGATTAGCACCCCGTAAAGGCGTGACCACCGCCATGCCGCTGGTGGCCGCGCAACCCGGCATTTGGATGGCGGACCAGCTTTCGCCGCACGGCAATGCCTACACCGTCGCCCATTATATTGACATTAACGGCTCGCTCGATACCGGCGACATGATGCAAGCCATCGTGCAGGGCCTGGCTGAAGCCGATACGCTGCATATGCGTTATGAGGAGCAGGACGGCTTTGCGTGGCAAAGCCCGCAGTCACCGGCTTCCGCTTTTCAGCCAGAGTGCCTGGATTTGCGCGAGTCGGCCAATCCTGAGCATGCCGCGCTGAACCTGATGCGCCAGGATCTGGCGGCGGAACTGCGTATTCTCAGTGGCAAGATTCTGCACCGCCATGTCCTGATCCGCATCGCCGATGCGCGCTGGTTTTGGTATCAGCGCTATCACCATATTCAGGTCGATGGCTTTAGCTTCACCGCGATTGCCCGGCGTATCGCCACGCTTTATACCGCGCGGCGCCAGGGGCAAACGCCAGAACCTACGCCATTTGTGCCGTTCCGGGAGGTGGTGGAGGAGTATCAGCAGTACCAGCAAGGACCCGCTTTTGCGCGTGATGCCCAGTTCTGGCGTGAAAAAGCCGCGACGCTACCCGCGCCAGCGACCCTCTGCCCGCAGCCATTGACCGGGCAGGTACCGTCGGTGCGCCTTCATCGGCTTTCATGTGACTGCAACGCTCGTCAGCTGGCGTCTCTGATCGCGATGGCACCAGAAGACGCGTTGACTGCCAGCGACATCGCCATCGCGCTGGTGGTGCTGTGGGTATCACGTTTGAGTGGTCAGACAGATTTCTGTGGCGGTTTCATTTTCATGCGCCGCATGGGCTCAGCCGCATTGTGTGCGACCGGTCCCGTGATCAACGTGCTGCCGGTGGCGATGAACGTGGCTCCCACTCACAGGCTGGCTGAACTGGCCGTTAGCCTGCGCAACGAACTCAAAAAAGTTCGCCGCCATCAACGTTACGATGCCGAGCAGATCTCCCGTGACATGGGCATTGCTGGTGATGCCCGACCGCTGTACGGCACGGTATTCAACTTTAAAATGTTCGACTACCACATCGATTTCGACGGTGTGGCAGGCACCACGCACGATCTTGCCTCCGGGCCGGTGCGGGATCTGGAGATCGCGCTGCATATCGGTGATCGCGGTGCGCTAACGGTGGATCTGCAGGCCAATGCTGAACGCTATGATCGCGACGAGCTTGAGGCGCATTTGCAGCGCCTGCCGTTGTTGCTGAGTCAGTTTGCCGCAGATACGGCATTGCCGATCGGTGCGGCGAACCTGCTGAGCGACGCAGACCGTCAGTTGCTCGAACGGGTCAACAATACCGCCCATCCGGTGGTGAAAAGTACGCTGAGCCAGCAGTTGGCGGAACAGGCAGAACGCACGCCGCACGCGCCTGCGTTGGCCGATCAGCATCATCAGTTCAGCTATGCACAGACCCGCGCACAGGTTGTGGCACTGGCACAACAGCTGACGAAACAGGGCGTGATACGCGGCGATATTGTGGCCGTTGCGCTGCCGCGCTCGGTGTTTCTGTCGCTGGCGCTGATGGCGATTGTTGAGGTGGGCGCAGCTTACCTGCCGCTCGATACCGGCTACCCCGATGAGCGGCTGAGGATGATGCTGGAAGATGCCAGCCCGCGGTTGATCATCACACATCCCGACCAGCTGGCGCGTTTTGCTGATCAGGGCCGCATACTGCTGGTGGACAAACCTTTCCCGCCGGATGCGGTAGCCGCGCTGCCGGTTAATGCGCCAACGCCTGAACATGCGGCTTACTTGATCTTCACCTCAGGATCGACAGGTCGCCCTAAAGGGGTCGTGGTCGGGCATCAGGCCATCGTTAACCGGCTGCTGTGGATGCAGGATCGCTACCCGCTAACCTGTCAGGATGTGGTGTTGCAAAAAACGCCGTGCAGTTTTGATGTCTCGGTGTGGGAGTTTTTCTGGCCGCTGATGGTTGGCGCGCGTTTGGTGATGGCACCGCCGGAAGCGCACCGCGATCCCGAATCGCTGTTGAATCTGATTGAACAACATCAAGTGACCACGCTGCACTTTGTGCCGTCAATGCTGGCGGCGTTTGTCGCTGCGCTGGACACCCCGCAGGCCGTCGCCCAGTGTGCTTCGCTCAAACAGGTATTTTGCAGCGGAGAAGCGCTACCCACCGAGCTTTGCCGTTTATGGCAGCGTAAAACCGGCGTGCCGCTGCACAATCTGTATGGCCCGACCGAAGCCGCGGTAGATGTCAGCTGGCACCCCGCATGGGGCGATGCATTGGCGGCGGTCAACGGGGCTAACGTTCCCATCGGCCTGCCCGTGTGGAACACGGGGCTGCGTATTCTTGACGCACGGTTACAGCCGGTGCCGCCGGGCGTGGCGGGGGATCTCTACCTGACCGGCGACCAGTTGGCTCAAGGCTATCTTGGTCGACCTGAGCTCACCGCCAGCCGCTTTGTGGCTGACCCGTTCGGGCAGGGCGGACGCATGTACCGCACCGGTGATGTGGCGCGATGGTTGCCTGACGGTGCAGTGGAGTATCTCGGGCGCAGTGACGATCAGCTCAAAATTCGCGGTCAACGCATTGAACTGAGCGACATCGACCATGCCCTGCTGTCGCTGCCCGGTGTGCAGCAGGCCGTGACTCACGCCACGGTCTTGGGCGCGGTCAGCAGCGACGCCACCTGTGGTGACGCACGTCAGTTGGTGGGGTACCTGGTCGCACAACCTGGCGTGACACTGGATGCCGGAAGTCTGCTCGCCGCGCTGGCCGAACGGTTGCCTGCGCATATGGTGCCGGTGGTGTTGGTGACACTCGACGCGTTGCCGCTCAGCGCTAATGGCAAGCTCGATAGGAAAGCGTTACCGCCGCCGCAAAGTGCCACAAACCTGTGTGGACGCGAACCCTTACCGGGGATCGAGAGCACGATTGCGACGCTGTTCGGGCGTTTATTGCAATGTGAACAGGTCTTTGCCGATGACGACTTTTTCGCACTCGGTGGACATTCGCTGCTGGCAATGCGCTTAGCCGCTGAACTGCGGCGTGAACTCGGCAAACCCGTGTCGGTCGGGCAGGTGATGGTGGCATCGCGGGTAGAACAACTGGCGCAGCTACTGGCCGAAGATCGCACGCAGGAAGAGGCGGACCGCAGCGGTTTTGATACGCTGTTGCCGCTGCGCATCAGCCGTGGCCCGATCCTCTTCTGTCTGCATCCGGCGTCCGGTTTTGCCTGGCAGTTCAGCGTACTGCCGCGCTACCTGGACGAACACTGGTCTGTGGTGGGCATTCAGTCGCCACATCCTGATGGCCCGCTGGCCGTCAGCCAGGATATGGAACAGGTATGTGATGCTCACCTGCAAACGGTCGTCAACATGCAGCCGCATGGCCCTTACCATTTCATCGGTTATTCACTTGGCGGGACGCTGGCACAGGGCATTGCGGCCCGCCTGCAAGCCAGAGGGGAAGAGGTGGCGTTTCTCGGGTTGCTGGACACCTACCCGCCGGAAACCCAGAGCTGGGATGTGATGCTGGATGACAACGTGTTGCAGGAGATCCAGCGCGAACGCCAGCAGTTCAGGGCGGCTTCAGAGCAGACACTGGATGGCGAACAGAGCGAGGCCCGCCAGACCATGTTCGATCATATTGAGGCCAACTATGCGGATTCAGTGCGCCTGTTGTCGGCGACCCACACCGCGCGCTTCCACGGACAGGCCACGCTGTTTGTCGCGCGGCAAACGTTGCAGGAAGGGATGGACGTACAACAAACCTGGGCGAAATACGTTGATGCCTTGCAGGTTCACGAACTGGACTGTGCGCACGTAGATATTGTCTCCCCGGCTTCGTTCAACGTCCTTGGGCCGTTGCTCAATCGTGTCTTAAGAACCTTAACGACGTAACCTTAGGTCAATCAGGGCGGCGTATCGCTGGGGAGGGTTCTCTTCCCAGCGGTACCACTAGCGGCGTATGCGAAACGGGATCGTCGATGATCATACAGCGTAGACCGAATACGGCTTCAATCAGTGTGGTGGTCACAATTTCTGCCGGTGATCCTTGGGCGACAATCTTGCCCTCGCGCATGGCGATCAAGTGCGTGGCATAACGGCAGGCGTGGTTGAGATCATGCAACACCACCACCAGCGTGCGGCCCAGATTACGGTTGAGATCCTGCATTAATTCCAGCAAATCAATCTGATGAGTGATATCCAGCCAAGTGGTCGGCTCATCGAGTAACAACAGCGGTGTTTGCTGAGCCAGCACCATGGCTATCCACACCCGTTGGCGCTGTCCGCCTGACAGGGTATCGACGGCACGATCCGCCAGCTCGCTGATACCCGTTGCCTGCATGGCTTCACTGACCGCCAGCCGGTCAGCCTCTTTCCAGCGGCTGAACATCCGTTGATGCGGATAACGGCCACGGCCAACCAAATCTTCTACCAAAATATCGCCGGGCGCGACCGAGCTTTGCGGCAACAACCCGAGTTCACGCGCCACCTCTTTGGTCGCGTAGTCGCTTATCTGTCGGCCATTGAGCAGCACAGTGCCAGATTGCGGTGAAATCAGGCGACTCAACGTACGTAAAAGAGTCGATTTTCCACAGGCATTAGGACCGATAATCACGGTCAGTTCGCCGTGTGGAATGGTGATATTCAGATCCTCTATCACCACTTTTTTGTCATAGCTTAGGGTTAGATTTTCACCCCGCAGCGGGGCGTTATGGTGTTTTTGCGTCATCATTTTCTGCGCGACTCACGAATTAATAATCCAATCAGATAAATGCCGCCGAGACTGACGGTCAGCACACCGACCGGCAACTGGTAAGGTAAGAACAGGCGCTGTGTCGCGACGTCTGCTGCCAGCAACAGCAGTGCGCCGGTCAGGCCAGCAATGAGCAGCGGCTGTGACTGATTGGGACACAACCGGCGGGCAATTTGCGGGGCAACCAGCGCGATAAAGGAGATCGGCCCGGCGACCGCAGTGGCGGCGGCAGTCAGGGCCACGCCCGTCAGCATCAACAGCAGCCGCGAGCGTTCTACCGGCACACCCAGCGCACGGGCCATATCATCGCCCATCTCCAGCAAATGCATACGCCGCGAGAGCATGAGCGCCAGTCCCCAGGCCAGAATAATCAGGCCCACTACCGGGAGGCTTTTAGCCCAGGTCATACCGTTCAGCGAACCTGCGCTCCATAACCCGGCCGCCAGTGCTGACTCCAGCGAGGCCGAAATCACCAGCCAGGTGTTGCCAGCCACGAGCAGCGCACGTATGGCGATACCCACAATAATCAGGCGGAAGGTTTCAACCCCGTTACGCCACGCCAGCAGGTAGACCAGTAAGGCTGTCAGCAGGCCGCCAGTCATCGCGCCTGCGGTAATGCCCAGCATCGAGCTATTGAACAACACGATCGCCACCAGTACGCCACTGTAGGCACCGGTATTGAAGCCAATCACATCCGGGCTGCCGAGGGGATTACGCATCAGCGACTGAAAAATTGCCCCGCTGGCCGCCAGCGCCGCGCCCAAAATCAACGCCATCGTTACGCGGGGCAGCCGCCACTGGGTGACAATAACCGTTAGATTATGTGGCCCTTCTCCGTGCAGGGCGTTAATCACCTGCATCGGGCTAAGTGAGAGCGTGCCGCTGCCCAGCCCGTATATCGCCAATATCACGCAGAGGATCATGAGGCATAAGATCGTGAGTATTTGTCGCGAAAATGGCGCTATCTTG
This sequence comes from Hafnia psychrotolerans, assembly GCF_014639435.1. Lineage (GTDB taxonomy): Bacteria > Pseudomonadota > Gammaproteobacteria > Enterobacterales > Enterobacteriaceae > Ewingella > Ewingella psychrotolerans. Next base: position 98,439 of record NZ_BMFZ01000001.1, read on the forward strand.
CGCGAAGGTGGTGTGGTTGAAATGAAGCTTGTCATTATGAACCCCGCTTCATCAGCGCACGGTTACGCACCAGCACAATCAGCACCGGTGCGCCGATAAAGGCTGTCACGATAGAGACGCGGAGTTCGCCCGGTATCAGCAACCGTCCGACAATATCGGCCGTCAGCAGTAAAATCGGCGTCAGTACCAGCGTCCAGGGCAGCATCCAGCGTGGATCTGAGCCCGCCATGTGGCGTGCGATGTGCGGCATGATGAGGCCAACGAAGGCAATCGGCCCGACCGCCGCCGTGGCACTGCCGCACAGTAATGTCACGGCCAGCAGACCGCACAGCTGGGTAGGAATAATGCGGGTCCCCAGCGCTGTCGCAAGATCACTTCCCATGCTCAGGTTATTCAGGGCACGGGTCATCAGCAGCGTGAGGAAGGCTCCGCTGAGGATCGGCAATGTTACCGCGTGGATCACCGCCATACTGCGGATATCCAACGAGCCAGCCTGCCAGAAACGCAGTTGATCAAACACCAAAGGATTGAGCAGGGAGAGCCCTGAGCTAAAACCTTCCAGCACGGCACCGAGCGCCACGCCCGCTAGCGTCAGGCGTATCGGGCTGACCTTGCCGCCACCGATAGCGCCGATCAACGCCACCATCAGCGTCGCGACCAGCGCACCGGCAAAGGCAAACCATAAATACTGGCTGACGTCGACGGCGCCGAAAAAGGTGATGCCCAGCACCACGGCAAAACCGGCACCGGCGTTGACGCCAAGAATCCCGGGATCGGCCAGCGGATTGCGGGTGAGGATTTGCATCAGTGCGCCGGAAAGTCCCAGCGCCACGCCTGCCAACAGCCCGGCCAGCGTGCGTGGCAAACGAGCATCATGGATGATCACGCAGTCAGGCTGGGTGCACTGGCCCTGCAAAGCGGCGATCGTGGTATGCAGCGGGATGGATTTTGCGCCAACGGAGAGGCTGAGGAAAATAACCAGCGCCAGCCCGGCAATGGCCAACAACATACAGACAGCGCGGCGCAGGAATGCCTGCGAGGTGGCAGGTTGCCGCTGTTGTGGTGTGGGGCAAAGCTTGTGAGGTTTAGCGGTTAGAAGCCGTGACATAGTAAGGAAAGATACCAAAGTTAATCTGAATGATATTTATTATCATTATCTATTGCGTTTGACTATGGTAGCATGAGTTCTCTCTCAATAGCATCACTCCGACTGTGCCTTTTACTGGTTTAAGACAATTTTATAATGAATAAACCCTCGATTTTGCTCGACTTTTCCCTGCTGAAAACCCATGCCACTTTCCGTGCCGTCTTCTGCGCCCGCTTTATTTCGATTCTGGCATTGGGTCTGCTGGGTATTGCGGTGCCGGTACAAATTCAGGCCATGACGGGTTCCACGCTGTTGGTGGGGTTGTCGGTTACCTTGGCTGGAAGCGGCATGTTTGTTGGTCTGTTGATGGGCGGCGTGATGGCCGACCGCTATGAGCGTCGTCGCTTGATCTTGTTTGCGCGCAGCACCTGCGGGCTGGGGTTTATCGGGTTGTGTATCAATGCGGCTTTGCCTGCGCCCTCGCTGACCCTGATCTATCTGCTGGCGGTGTGGGATGGTTTCTTTGGTGCGGTAGGTGTTACGGCGCTGTTGGCGGCCACGCCCGCGATTGTCGGGCGTGAAAATCTGGTGCAGGCCGGGGCGATCAGCATGCTTACCGTGCGGTTTGGCTCGATTCTCTCGCCAGCGATTGGCGGGCTGGTGATCGCCAGCGGTGGGGTCGTGTGGAACTACGCTCTGGCGGCGCTCGGTACTGGCCTGACGCTGATCCCGCTGCTGCGTTTGCCACAATTGATGCCACCGGTACAAAAACGCGAACATCCGCTGCGGGCGCTGGTGTCCGGCTTCGCCTTCCTGTTGCAGAACCGGGTGATTGGCATGGTCGCGCTGATTGGTGCACTGCTGACCATGGCAAGCGCGGTGCGTGTGCTCTACCCGGCGCTGTCCGGTCTCTGGCAGGTTAGCGCGTCTGAGCTGGGGCTGATGTACGCGGCGGTGCCACTGGGTGCGGCTGTTGGTGCACTGACCAGCGGACGGGTGGCGAATGTGGCTCGGCCCGGCTGGATGCTGCTGATGACGGCCATCGGCGCGTTCGTTGCCATCGGCCTATTCAGCCTGATGCCGTGGTTTGGGCTGGGCTTGGTCTTTTTGGTTATCTTCGGCTATCTCAGCGCTATTAATGCGTTGCTGCAATATGCGCTAATCCAGAACCTGACGCCGGATGATTTCCTTGGCCGGATTAACGGCTTGTGGACCGCGCAGAACGTCACTGGCGATGCCATCGGTGCGTTGCTGCTCGGCGCGATGGGCTCAGTGATGTTACCCGCGATGACCACCGCAAGTTTCGGTTTCTCTGCTGCGGTTCTCGGCGTGGTGCTGGCGTTTGCGATGCGGGCGTTACGAGATACCGTTAACTGAGTGCGCTTCCAGCCAAAAAAAACCAACATCATCCTGGGTAATTCAGATATTGGTGTAATGATATCGGCAGCCCACTACGGTGACAGTATCACCCTCTACCCAGTACACCAGGCGGTGCTCCTGCGTTATCCTGCGCGACCATAGCGGCTTTTTATGTTTAAGGGCTTCCGGCTTGCCGATGCCTTTAAAAGGTGTTTCTGCGGTATTGCGTAACAGCTCCAGAATCTTATCGCGGGTCTTCGGGTTTACCTCGGCCCAGTAGTCATAATCCTCTTTCGCCTTATGGGTAAAAACGACATTCATTTAAAAGTTCCGGCCGAAAGGTCGAAAGGTATTACTTCGCCGCGTTCGGCCTGCGCGATGCTTTCCATCAGGTGCGCGGCGTTCGCTGGATTGCTAAACAGGTGAAGCGTTTCCTGCATGGCAGACCATTCGGATTCTGCAATCAGAATGACATTTTCAGCGCCCTGCCGTGTGACCATGATCGGGGCGCGGCTTGCGCTTACCTCGTCCAGGACGGGCGCTAAGGTCTGGCGTAATTCGGTGCTGGTAAGTGTGTGCATAGTATTTCTCCGTATGTACATGATTCTGTACGTACGTATTATGGTACACATCCAGGAGCGGTGCAACCGGCACATTTTAACGACAGTCTCATGCTGGGGCAGCCGGGCGCGCCCTCCGATACAGTTAGTGAGAAATAAACAGCGTTTCCAGCCGTGTTAGCAGGTTACTGGCGCTGTAATAGTCCAGGCGGAAAGTGTCATTGCCGAGCGGATAAACCTGTTGGTTTTTCACCGCCGGAAGGTGGGCCAGAAAGCGGTTGCTCATTAGCCGCTGTTTGTCACTGTTATCACCAGCAAACAGCAGCAGTGTTTGGCCATTCAGTCCTTCAGCCAGGTTTTCACCGCTCAGTTGCACAATGTCTTTGCGTACGCCCTGGCTCTGGCTGCCATGCAGGCTGGCGGGAAGTTCGGCCAGAGTAAAGCCCAGTTGGTGCAGCAGTTGCCCCTGCGGTGAGGCGGCAGTCCACAGATTAGCTGACTGACCCTCCGGGCGGTAGACCAGCGCGGAGACGGGTTGAGCGGGTAATGCCAGCTCGGCTTTAAGCTTTTTGACTCTCTCGTCAAACTGCTTCACGGTGGCTTTGGCCTGCGCTTCATGGCCGGTGGCTTCACCGAGTTGTCGTGCCAGCTCCTGCCAGCTTTTGTCGTCATAGTTGACCACCAGTACCGGTGCAATGGCGGCAAGCTGATCGTAAAGTTTGAGGGCCGAATCTCCGCCTGTGGCCGACATGATAATCAGGTCCGGCGCTTGCCCGGCGATGGCTTCGGCGTTGGGTTCACCGATATACAACCGTTGCACGTTGCGCTCAGCCGCAATCTGGCTCCACTGATTTAAATACCCTTGCGCGTCAGCGATACGGCTGTTGGGCGTGGTCGCGCCGCTGGCAATAACCGGCGCGTCAATCGCGAGCAAAGTGCCGGTGACGGTCACGCTAGTAGAGACAATGCGTTGCGGTGGTTGGTTGAGCGTGACGATGCCGTGCTCGGTTTTAATCTCTCGTGGCCATCCCACCGAGGCAGCGATGCAAGTTTGCATCAGTAATGCCAAAACCGCCGCAGACAGGCTGAGACGTTGAAATAGAGTGTTCTTCATTAATTGCAATCCTTAGTTATTACATGCTGGTATCGCTAATTTCACAGCATGTTCACGCTTAGCATCCCAATCCTAAACGTACAAAACGTGGTTTACGTTTATTGACAGGCATAAATTCGTCAAGTAGTTTACCTGCAATAAATACAAATGATAATGGTTATTATATGCATTATCATTTTGTTAACAGGAGTGAACCAATGGATGCAACAGTGAACATGGTCAACCAGACAAATGAGCGACTCAGAGGCAGTGTTGATAACCCAGCAAATATTTCTCCCACGTCGGGTTTCTTCTTCACCTCACCATTTCGCAGTCTGGCTACGCAGGGCTGTTTTACTCGCCTGAGCCAGCCTGCCGCGGGCGGTGAATCACTCAATAGTGCGTTCCAGCAGGCGGTGCAGCAGGCATTTAGCCAGGCACAAGCGGCCGGAATCGCTAATCCAATCCTCTGCGGCGCTATTCCCTTTGATACGCGGCAACCTTCTGCGTTGTTTGTCCCTCAGCAGGTACAGTGGTTTGACCGGCAGCCATTTCTGCACCGCCAGATCCCTGCCGATGCTGAGTTGCTTGAGATGGTCAGCCAAACCGAGCATCCGGCGAAAAACGATTTTATGCAGATGGTGTCGTCGGCAGTGAAAGCCACCCGTGACGGCGCGCTCAGCAAGGTGGTGCTTTCACGGTTGTTAGAGATTGAGACCCGCCACTCGGTGGATAAACCGGCGCTGATGGCACGGATGATCGAGCAAAATCCGGACGGTTTCCACTTCCATGTTCCGCTGGAGCAGGGCGCGTTACTCGGTGCCAGCCCCGAATTGCTGCTACGTAAATTGGACAACCATTTTCACTCTACACCGCTGGCGGGTTCAGCCAAACGCAGCAGTGATCCTCAACAGGATCAGCATATCAGCCGTCAGTTACTGGCATCGACGAAAGATACCTACGAGCATCACATCGTCACGGAAGGCATGCGCGAGGTACTCGCCGCACGTTGCCGTCATCTGAATATTCCTCAACAGCCTGAGCTGCTTAGCACGCCGACGCTCTGGCATCTGTCCTCCCCGATTGATGGGGACGTGGCTGATCCGGCTGAAAATGCACTGTCGCTGGCTTGCCTTTTACACCCGACACCGGCGCTGTGTGGCTCACCGATGTCAACGGCCCGTGAGCTTATCGAACAGCTTGAACCTTTCGAGCGGGGTCTGTTTGGCGGCATTGTCGGTTGGTGTGATGCACAGGGAAACGGCGAGTGGGTGGTCACGATTCGCTGCGGAACAGTAGTAGACAGGCAGGTGACTCTTTTTGCTGGTGCGGGCATTGTGCCGGACTCATCCCCAGCCTCTGAATGGGCAGAAACCGGCACCAAACTCACCACCATGCTGCATGCATTTGGACTGAACCAAAGATAGGAAGTCGTCATGACTATTGCTTTTACCCGCTGGCCGGATGATCTGGAGCAGCGCTATCGCGAACGCGGTTACTGGCTGGATCTGCCACTGACCGATATTTTACAACGTCAGAGCGACAACAACGCTGTAGCGATCGCTGATTCAACCTCCAGCCTCAGTTACCGTCAGTTGGCTGCGCACTCGGACCGGCTGGCTGCTGCGCTGCAACGGCGTGGGCTGAAGTCCGGCGACACGGCACTGGTTCAACTGGGGAATGTCACGGAATTCTATGTGGTGTTTTTCGCGCTGCTGAAAATCGGCGTCGTGCCCGTCAATGCGCTGTTTAGCCATCAGCGCAGTGAAATGAGTGCCTATGCCTCGCAGATCCAACCCGCGCTGCTGATTGCTGACCGCGCCCATGCGCTATTTGCGGATAATGTTTTTGCCGAGGCTTTTATTACGCAGTACCCCTCGCTGCGGGTGATGGCGCTGCTTAATGCGGCGGCGGATGAAGAATATTCGCTGACGGCCTGGATTGCCGAAGATGCCGATGACTTTCACGCCACGCCGACCCCGGCCAACGAAGTCGCCTTTTTCCAACTCTCTGGTGGCAGCACAGGTACGCCGAAGCTGATCCCGCGTACCCATAATGATTACTACTACAGCATCCGGCGCAGCGTAGAAATTTGCCGTTTCGATGCTCATACCCGCTATTTATGCGCATTGCCAATTGCTCATAACTACCCAATGAGTTCGCCCGGCGCGCTCGGCGTATTTTTTGGCGGCGGCCAGGTCATTCTGGCCAGCGACCCGAGCGCACAAGTGTGTTTCCCGCTGATTGAACAGCACGCTATCACGGTCACCGCGCTGGTTCCCCCGGCGGTGACGCTGTGGTTGCAGGCGATGAGTGAATGGGAAGCGCATCCGTCTCTCGACAGCTTGCAGTTGTTGCAGGTGGGCGGCGCAAAACTGAGTGAAACGCTGGCGGCGCGCATCCCGGCGGAAATCGGCTGCGCGTTGCAGCAGGTATTTGGCATGGCCGAAGGGCTGGTGAACTACACCCTGCTGGATGACGATGAGCGGCACATTTTCACTACGCAAGGCACGCCGATGTCACCCGATGATGAAGTCTGGGTTGCTGACGAACAGGGGAATGCGTTACCTGTCGGCCAGACCGGCCGCCTGATGACGCGTGGGCCTTATACCTTCCGCGGTTACTATTTAAGCCCTGAACATAATGCCGAAGCTTTCGACCCACAGGGTTTTTACTGTTCAGGCGATCTGATTTCCCTGACCGAAGACGGCTATGTGCAGGTGCAGGGGCGGCTGAAAGATCAGATCAATCGTGGCGGCGAAAAAATCGCGGCGGAAGAGATTGAGAATCTGCTATTGCGCCACGCCAGTGTGATTAACGCCGCGTTGGTGTCGATGCCTGACAGCTTAATGGGCGAGAAAAGCTGCGCATTTGTGGTGACTCACTCAGCGTTCAAACCGGTACAACTGCGCCGCCATCTGCGTGAGCTGGGCGTCGCGGAATTCAAACTGCCCGATCGCTTTGTGCGGGTTGACCGGCTACCGCTGACACCGGTCGGCAAGGTGGATAAAAAACATCTGCGCGAAACCCTGGATACGCAACTCTCAATGGTTGCACCAGAACAGACTGAGCCTCAGGGAGAATAATTCATGGCCATTCCAAAACTCGAATCCTACGCATTGCCTGCGGTGAGTGAACTGCCCGTCAATAAAGTCAAATGGACGGTTGAGCCGCAGCGCGCAGCGTTGTTGATCCACGATATGCAGAAATATTTTCTTAACTTCTGGAGCGAAGATAGCCCGCTGATTCAGCAAGTTGTAGAGAATATTGCTAACCTGCGCCGTTACTGCAAGTCAGTCGGGATCCCGGTTTTTTATACCGCTCAACCCAATAATCAGAGCGATGAAGATCGCGCGCTACTCAACGACATGTGGGGACCGGGGCTGAATAAACATCCTGACCAGCAGGCGGTGGTGGATACACTCGCTCCCGACGCTGATGATCAGGTCCTCGTTAAGTGGCGCTACAGCGCATTTCATCGTTCACCGTTGCAGGATATTTTGCAAGAGAGCGGCCGTGACCAACTACTCATCTGTGGTGTTTACGCACACATCGGCTGCCTGACGACGGCCATTGATGCCTTTATGCGCAACATTCAACCTTTTATGGTGGCCGACGGTCTGGCTGACTTCTCCCGTGACGAGCATTTGATGGCGCTGCGCTATACCGCCGGTCGCTGTGGGCAGGTGGTGACGACCGCCGAACTGTTGCCGGATACCGGCAGTCAGGGCATGGCCAGTAAAGCGGCATTGCGAGCGATGATTTTGCCATTATTGGATGACGATAGCGGCGACATCGCCGACGATGAGAACTTGATCGACTACGGTCTGGATTCTGTGCGTATTATGGCGCTGGCGACTCGCTGGCGTAAAATCCGCGCTGATATCGATTTTGTCGCGCTGGCCAAAACGCCGACCCTTGATGGCTGGTGGCGGCTGCTGTCCGGGGAGAAAGTGTAATGAGTACGGTATGGGATTTTAGCGGTAAGCAAGTTTGGGTGACCGGCGCGGGGCAGGGGATTGGTCTGCACACCGCGCTGGCGTTTCAGAACGCGGGCGCGACAGTGACAGGTTTTGATAAAGCGTTCAGCGGCGAGACCTATCCATTTCGTACGCAAGTGATGGACATCACCGACAGCCAGTCGGTGATGTCTGTTTGCCAACGGTTGTTGGTTGAACAACCGGTGCTGGACGTGCTGGTCAATGGCGCAGGTATTTTGCGCATGGGCGCGACGGATGACATCAGCGACAGCGATTGGCAGGAGTGTCTGGCAGTGAATGCGGGCGGGGCATTCAACCTGTTCCGTCATACGCTGCCGGTATTCCGCCGCCAAAAACGCGGCGCGATTGTCAGTATTGCCTCCAACGCTGCCCATGTGCCGCGCGTCGGGATGTCGGCCTACTGCGCCTCGAAAGCGGCGCTGCGGAGCTTGTGTTTAACCGTCGGCCTGGAAATGGCCCCGTTCGGCGTGCGTTGTAATCTGGTGTCGCCGGGCTCGACCAATACGCCAATGCAGCAGGCGATGTGGCAAACGCCCGACGCCGAACAGCGCACCATTGCCGGATTTCCCGACCAGTTCAAACTGGGGATTCCGCTCGGCAAAATTGCGCTGCCGCAGGAGGTGGCCGACGCCGTGTTGTTCCTGGCCTCCGACAGCGCGAGCCATATTACGATGCAGGATATGGTGATCGACGGTGGCGCGACACTGAGTGCCTGACTCATTTATTACCGCCGTCGAGTGGCTGAACCTGCCGCAGGCGGCGCCGTTTCCGGGTAAAATTGCGCGCTGTCACTTTGCGGTGACAGCCTATTGCGACGCGTTGTTTGCGGAGCTTGGCGTGGTTTTCCCTTCCTCCTTACTCCGCGCCGTACCCAAACGACGCGCTGAGTTTTTGGCTGGGCGCTATCTGGCGTCGAGGGTTTTAGACTCACTCGGCTACCCGCACTTCACTATTGAGATCGGCGAGGATCGCGCACCGCGTTGGCCGCAAACCGTCAGAGGTTCGATCAGTCATAACCAAGATACGGTGCTGTGTGTGGCGCAGCGTTACGAGACTTCACCGCCGTTGGGCGGCGTAGGTATTGATGTTGAAACCTTGATGGAAGAGCAGCAGGCGCTGGATTTTTTGCCGATGATTGTCAACGGCGCGGAATATGAACGGCTTCGCCGTCACCCGCAGCTCTCTCTTTCTGTATTACTGACTTTAACCTTCTCGGCGAAAGAGAGCCTGTTTAAAATGCTCTATCCGCAGGTGGGCAGGTTGTTTGGTTTTCTTGACGCACAGCTCGTCTCCCTGAATGAAGAGGAATGCCGCTTCACGCTGGAGTTAACCATGACGTTAAATGAGCGTTTGCGTGCCGGAATGCGCTTTGAGGGCGTCTATCAGTTGCGTTGTCATGACATTCTCACTTTCCTTTATTACTGATTCAGACCGCGATGATGGCGAGCATCACCAACGCTTCATGCAACATCATAAAGGGGAGATAATTCCTTCCTGATACTGGAGATGCTGAAAAATTCATGTCTCTGCCTTTTCAGCCGATACACTGGTATCACTCCTTTATTTTCAGAGATCGTTATGAAATACATCAGCGTTCTAGTGGTGGCTGCGGGCATCAGCCTTCTGTCGGGTTGTTCAAGCATTGATAAACCGGTCGGTTCTGCCACCTACCGCCCGCTCAACGCCAGCGGGATCAAAGGTGAAGCGAGTTACACCTTGTCCATAATTGCTCCGCTTGAACGTAGCCGCCGCGAAGATACCTTCAAAAAAATCTATGACTTTTGCGGCGGAAAGTACGACATTTTGGGTGAAAGCAACGACGGACGTGAAGTTCACCTGACGTTCTTATGTACCAAAAATTTGGTGCCATCTGGGGCTATTTATATTAACCGCTCCAATGGAACCACCTGGTAATCGCCCGCACCTGACCTTCGCACCAGCGTCAAAACGGCAGTATTGTGAGTGAATGTACATATGGTTACTTACCGACACCATTCACTCACTTACTTCCCGCCTACAAAAGCTTAATCTTTTTTCAACGGCCCGGCAGTGTAGGGCATACCTAAACAATAAAACGCAAAGGAATTAAAATGAAAAAAGTATTAGCTCTGGTTGTTGCTGCTGCGATGGGTCTGTCTTCTGTTGCGTTCGCTGCTGAAACTACCGCGACGCCAGCACCTGCTACAACGACTGCTGCGGCAGTTAAAGCTCCGGCTAAACATGTTGTTAAAAAATCACATAAAAAACCTGCTCAGAAAGCGCAGGCTGCTAAGAAACACGTGAAACACGCTAAGAAAGCGGCTCCTGTTGCTCAGAAAGCGCAGGCTGCTAAGAAACACGTGAAACACGCTAAGAAAGCGGAGAAAGCGCAGGCTGCTAAAAAACACGTGAAACACGCTAAGAAAGCGGCTCCTGTTGCTCAGAAAGCGCAGGCTGCTAAAAAACACGTGAAACACGCTAAGAAAGCGGCTCCTGTTGCTCAGAAAGCACAGGCTGCTAAAAAACACGTTAAACATGTGAAACACGTTAAAAAAGCGGCTCCAGCTGCAAAAAGTACTCCAGCAGCATAAGTCAAACAGTGGGGTGAGTAATATGACTCCCCATTATCCTGACTGATGATTAAACACCCGGCTTGCCGGGTGTTTTTGTCTTCCGCTTTGGCCTGAGGTATTGAACCATGATGCTGCATCGATACCGGTTTGAAATCACCCTGAGTGGACTGATCCTTTGCGGTTTCATCACCATCACCTTCTATTTATAACGCGCAAAAAACAGCCTATCCCTATGGGACGTCCTGCCCACGATGTTGTCATGGTCTATCAGAGACCCGGGAAAATCAGACTTCGAGAGTAAATAACCTTCTGAAGGCCAGTTTGCCGCTGGAGGTGATGTTGACTTCCCGGAAGCCCGGCACGCGGGTTAACCAACCTTTTTGTTCGCAGTGGGTGAAGAACGCTGCACCCGCATCTCCGCCGAGGTGAAAACGTCGTTCGCTCCAGTCGAGGCAGGCGCAGCAGGCTTTACGCCTTGTCTTTGTATCCAGAACAACGCCTAACGCTTGAAACCTTTTGCGGCCTTCAGGCGTCATTGACGTACCCTCAGAGTCAAACCATCCTTCATTGACCATCACGTCATAGATCTTAACGGCGACTTCACCGGCCAGATGGTCGTAACAGGTGCGGGTGGTTCTTAACCCCATCGGTGCGCGGGTTTCCGGAGGCACGATCCTTTTCCATGACACCCCCATCATCGTCTCAATCAATTCGGCAATGTCATGTCCCGCCAGACGATAATAGCGGTGCCGTCCTTGCGAAAGGCAGGTCACCATTTTTTCATTGAAAAGCCGGGACAGATGCGCGCTGGCCGTCGAAGAGGCGATATCTGCCACTATGCTGAGCTCCGTTGCTGTCCATGCCCGTCCATCCATTAAAGCGCAAAGCATTTTGACTCTGGAGGGATCAGACATCGCCGCCGCAATGGCTGATATTGAGCGTTCGAGTGAGTCATTATCTTCAACCGGTTCACGTTTTTTAAGCATGTTTACTCACCCTGAACGGCCCACTTTTCGGTTAATTGGCGCGCGATAATATCATTGTCCGTAATGAGGATGAGTTGATTTGCATGGTCACTGTATTGCGTCAGGATGTTGATGCCTTTTTCAGCCAACGCTGCGGCTATTTCCCCCAACTCGCCGGGGCGTTCCTGCTTGAGTTTTCGGATCAGAGGCCGATGAATTTTTCGCACCTCAATACCTGCGCTTTCAAGCGCGAGCCTGGCTTTCAGGCCATCTTCAACCAGAAAATGGGCGTGGCACTGTGAACCTATTGTAAATAGGCCGCCGCCTTCAAGTCCCACGCCATTATGCCCGAGGGTTGCGCCTAAAAGGGCCAGTTCACCCGGCACATTTTTCAAAATGACATGAATATCATGCATGGCTTAACCTCCTGTTTTCTGATGAGTAATCTCTGACAACATGCGCAATGCGGATCCGGTAAAAGGAAAATACGGATTCACGTCCTTCAGCTTGTGCCGCTTTGTGAAAGATATTTTTCTTCCAGGCAAGCACCGACTCTTCATCTTGCCACCACGATAACGAAAGGATTTTCCCCTCCGTCGTCAGGCTTTGGAAACGCTCTATAGAAATAAAACCGGCTATGTCAGCCAGCAGGGGTTTTAATTCGGCAGCGAGCTCAAGATAGCGCGCTTGTTTAGCCGGAACGGTATCCGCCTCGAAAATCACTGCGATCATCATTCTTCTCTCTGGTGTAGGAATGAGCATCACTTTACTGGATTCAACATGTGATGCTTCGGTGTGGAGCGAAATGTGCATCACTCCGCCAGCCACACTTTCACCACATGATTTTCACCGTCGTCGGTCAGCGGGATCATTCCGTCCGCCAGCGGTTGTTCATCCATCATTACCTGATAGGTTCCTTCGCCGCGTTGGACGGTGATCTGGTACTGGCTATTGCCTTGTTGATAGGTGAGGGTAACCTGCGGCCAGTCAGCAGGCAGGCGGGTATTGATGGAGATAAACTCGCCATGACGCTGAATACCCAGCAGTGACTCAGTGATCAACCGGTAGGTCCAGCCGGCGGAACCGGTGTACCAGCTCCAGCCACCGCGTCCGTTATGTGGGTCGACGGTGTAAATATCAGCCGTGATGACGTATGGCTCGACTTTATAGCGTTCAACAGCGTCAGTCGTGAGGCTGTGATTGATTGGGTTAATCAGCCGCATTAGCTGCCACGCCCGCTCAATGTTACCCATTTCGGCGAAGGCCATGACCGCCCAAATAGCACCGTGAGTGTACTGGCCGCCGTTCTCGCGCACGCCAGGCAGGTAACCCCGAATGTAGCCGGGGTTCGGTCCGTCACCATTGAATGGGGGGGTCAGTAGTTTAATCACTCCTGTTTCATCGTCGACCAGCCGCGCATCCAGTTCTTTCATGGCCTGCTGGCTGCGTTGCGGGTCGCCTGCGCCGGAAATGACCGACCAACTCTGTGCGATGGCGTCAATCTGACACTCATTGTTAAGGTGCGATCCGAGAGTTTCTCCGTTGTCAAAATAGCCACGCAGATACCATTCACCGTCCCAGGCGTTATCGTGCAGGTTCTGTTTAAGCGTGGCAGCCTGTTGGCGGCACAGGGTGGCGACGTCGGGATGATCCAGCCGTTCGGCCAGCGCCGCGAAGCGTTGCAGGACATTGTAAAGGAAGAAACCGAGCCACACGCTTTCGCCCTGGCCCTTGATGCCGACATTATTCATGCCGTCATTCCAGTCCCCGGCGCCCATCAGCGGCAGGCCGTTTTTGCCAAAGTTCAGGCCATGTTTGATGGCACGCACGCCATGCTCAAACAGCGATTCGCTCAGTTGACTGAGGGTTGGCTGCTCGTAGAATGACTCCTCTTCCGGTGCCAGCAGGCGTGCTTCGATATAGCCGACTGGCTGTTGCGCGATGCCGGTGTCGCCGGTCACGTCGATGTAGTGGCACATCGCCAGCGGCAGCCACAGGTAGTCATCTGAACAGCGGGTACGCACACCATTACCGGATGGCGGATGCCACCAGTGCTGGACATCGCCTTCGACAAATTGACGTGATGCACACAGCAGGATCTGCTCGCGCATCCGCTCCGGTGCCGCGTGGGTCAATGAGAGGGTGTCCTGCAACTGGTCGCGGAATCCAAATGCGCCACCAGATTGGTAATAGCCGCTGCGCGCCATGATACGGCAGGCCAGCGTCTGGTAAATCAGCCAGCCGTTAGCCAGCAAATTGACCGCCGGTTCCGGGGTAGTGATCTGAATTCTATCCAACACCTGATGCCAGTGCTGGTGAATATTATCCAGTTCGCTGCGGGCCGTGCCTTCATTGAGGAACTGGCCGATAAGCTGTTCTGCCTCTTGTGCGCTCTGCCCTAAACCTAAGGCGAAGACGAAAGTGCGTTGGTCGCCGTCAATCAGCGTGGTGGCAGATTGCACCGCGCCGCACGGATCGAGGGCCGCGCCGGTTTTACCTGACAGCCGTTGCTGCAACATACTGGCTGGCGAGGCCGCCGATCCGTTGCGGCCCAGAAACTCGCGGCGGTCGCCGCTCACTGAACAGTGTACGCCGGTAACGGCAAAGAAACCGGTGCGCTCAGCACCATTTCCGCCATAAAGGTTGGTTGCGAGCACGCTGCAACCCCGGTCTGTAGGGCCGGAACGGGTAATGATATGCATAGCAGATTTAGCGCGCAGATCCGCCATGATCCACTCGACATATCCGGTGGCCGATAACCTGCGCGGTCGCCCGGAGTGATTACTCAGTGTGAGGATGAACAGTTTGACCGGTGCATGTTCGGCCACCAGTACCGTCAGTTCACTGTCGATACCGCTCTGGCGGTGCTCGAAGATGCTATAACCAAAACCGTGACGCGTGAGGTATTCGCCGGTGCCACGTACCGGCAACGGTGTCGGCGACCACACTTCTCCGCTCTCTTCATCTCGTAGATAGAAGGCTTCGCCAGAACTGTCGCTGACGGGATCGTTCTCCCACGGCGTCAGCCGGTATTCATGCGCATTCTCAAACCAGGTGTAAGCCTGTCCACTTTCAGACACTACCGTCCCAAAATTCGCGTTGGCGATGACGTTAGACCAAGGTGCCGGCGTATTTTTTCCTTCGCCCAGCAGGATCTGATATTCGCGACCATCCGGTGAGAAACCGCCGAAACCGTTAAAGAAGGCCAGCGATGAAGTGTCGAACTTACGCGGCATATAGTGCTTATTCGGCAGGCCAGGCAGCACGACCAGTGCTGGCGGTGTGTTAAGTGGGGCTTGCATTTTCTGGTTTACCTGGTCAATCAGGCTGCCGCGACGGTCGTCAATCAAAATACTCGCTACGCTCATCAGCAAGGTACGATCTTCTAAAGCCATATGTTCAGCTTTACGCACAAAAATCCCGCCCGGTTTGTCGATCAGGCTCGATTCTGCCCCTGCGGCCACGCGGCTCATGATCTCGTTGTGCAACTCCTGCTGATAACCGCCCTGATCGTTACTGAGGATCACTAAATCGACACTCAGCCCTTTCAGCCGCCAGTAGGTATGCGCTTGAATAAGGCAGGTGACCATCAGCATATTTTCATTGTTGGTCACTGACAGCAGCACGATAGGCAGGTCACCTGAGAGCGCATAGCCCCACAGACCGGACTGTCCACGTCGGTTGAGCGTTAGCGTGTGTGCGTCGGCGCGCATTTCTGCACTCGGGAACAGTACGGCACTGGCCAGTCGATTAAATAGATTGGCATCATCCTCATTGGCATTAATCTGGCGCAGTAATACCTGACTGTGTGACCAGGCCATTTCGAATACGCGGTCGGCGATATTGTGGTCGCGGTACTTTTCCATCAACGCCAGGCTGAGATCACGCTCTTCTGTAATGCCGTATACCATGTCGATGATCAACGGAATACCGGGTTTGAGCACCACGCGCTGGCGGATCGCAATGATAGGATCAAGCACTGGTCCGGCACTGTTGCCGAGCGGTCCGTGGGTGCGCAGCGCCTGGGGGGCGGCGGTGGTCTGGCCTCGGCCAATAAAGGCCGCGCGGTCAGTCTCAAATGACGTCTCACGATCGGTCGGACCGTGGATAGCCATCATATGGAACAGCCACGGGCAGGCTTCGTTCTCTTCACGAGGACGACGGTGACAGAGGATCCCTTCTCGGTCGGGCACCAGTTCAGTCTGAATAAACAGGTTGCTGAAGGCCGGATGCGTCAGATCATTGGCCGCGGGTGCCAGCACCACTTCGGCATAGGTGGTGATTTCAATGGTGCGCGGCTGGCGGCCGCGGTGAGTTAGGGTCATGCGTCGCAGTTCAACGTCATCTTCTGGCGATACCACGATTTTGGTGTGAATAGTCAGTGCGCCTTCGGTACGTTTAAACTCCACACCGGCATCGGTAAATACTGCCTGATACTGTTTGGCTTTTTTACCTACCGGCTGCCAGGTATTGCTCCACATCTCGCCTGACTGCGGGTCGCTGATATAACAGAAGGTGCCGCGGTTATCGCGGGTCACATCTTCCCGCCAGCGAGTCAGTGCCAGATTTCGCCAGGTGCTATAGCCGCCGCCAGCCTGTGTCAGCATCAGATGGTAGTGGGGGTTGGAGAGAAGTTGAACTTCTGGAATCGGGCTGTCCACGTTGTGGAACTGGCGGATCTCCACGTTGGTGGCTTTGAGTCCCACCTCTATCGCGTCAAACTGACGGCGTGGGCTGTAGAATTCAACGGCGTCTGGCACCCGTTCCTGCAACAGCAGACGTGCGGACTGGAACCAGGGATTGGCAGCGAAGCGATCCACCATCGGCGCATCGAGCAGCAGATGGGAAAGCGCAAGGAGGCTCATGCCCTGATGGTGCGCCATGTAGGAGCGGACAATCACGTAGGTTTGGCCACGATTAAGCCGCGACGGCGAGTGGTCCAGGGCTTCATAGAAGCCATACATACCGCGTGCGCCCATTTTTTCAAGTTCAATCAGGTTATCGCAGGCCTTTTGCGGTTCAACCACGAGCGCCATCATCGTCGCGTAAGGCGCGATCACCATGTCTTCACCCAGACCGCGTCTGAGGCCGAGGCCCGGTACGCCGAACGCGTGATATTGATAGTTATGGTTCGGGTCGAAGGACGCGTAGGCGGATTCAGAAATCCCCCACGGCAAGTCGTGCTCGTTACCCCACTCAATCTGCCGGTTAACCGCTGCTTTACACATCTGCACCAGCAGCGTGTCGGGATAGCCCGGCATCACCAGTTGTGGCATCAGGTACTCAAACATTGAACCGCTCCACGACATCAGCGAGGGTTGCTTGTTGATCACCGTGAAGAGACGTCCCAGCGCAAACCAGCTTTTTTGCGGCAACTGGTTGGTGGCGATGGTGAAGTAGTTGGTCAGGCGGATCTCTGAGGGCAGCAGGTCATAACTGCCGCTGTCGAGCTTGCCGATGTCACAGTTAAAACCGACGCTCAGCAGGCTGGTGGTACTGTTATAGAGGAATTTGAAGTCCATCCTGGCATGTTCAGCCAACCGCTGTTCCAGTTCGCTTATCAAGACCAAGCGCTTGCACGCCAGTTTCACCGTCAGGGCAGTTTTTGCCCGGTTCAAGCCCGGCATCTCGGCTTCCAGCCGCGATAGCCATACCAGCGATGGCAGCACTTTTGTGGCCGGTTCTTTCTGCATCCAGCCAAACAGCAACGCCCACTCTTCGCAGAACTCACTCAATTGGTGTTGCAGCGCACTCAGCCAGCGAGGGTCATCGGTGGTGTCATGCAACAGGGTCGAGGTGAGCGTCAGCATGACATTTAATTCGCCAAACACTTGATGCACAGGCAAGGCGCCTGCATTCATCCAGTGCTGACGCAATGGCTTGAGCGTTTCGCGTTTGGCTGTGCCTGCGCCACTTTCTACCAAATTCAAGGTATCTTCCAGGCCGGCGAGCACGTCCGTGATACTCATGGCGGGCTGGTTGCACATTCCGGAAAACCCGGTACTGAGAGTGAGCAGATGGCCCGCCAGATTGCCACTGTCGACACTGGAAATATAGCGTGGGTTGAGCGGTGCTAGCGTGCGAGTGTCATACCAGTTATAAAGATGTCCACGGAAATGCTCGAGTTTGTCGAGGGTATCCAACGTCCTGGTGGTTCGCAGCAGCAGTTCACCCTGCGTGATGTAACCGAAATCCAGCGCGGTCATGTTAGCCAGCAGCGACAGGCCGATGTTGGTTGGCGAGGTGCGGTGGGCAATCACCGGTTCCGGTACTTCCTGATAGTTATCCGGTGGTAGCCAGTTCTCTTGCTGGTTGACGAAGGTGGCAAAAAATGACCAGGTCTCGCGGCCGGTCTGGCGCAGGAAGCGGCGCTGCCGGAGGTTAATGCTGGCCTTCGGTTGTGTCGGTGTTTTGCTCAGCCAGCTCAGCAGACGCGGCGCCAGGAACCACAACGCACCGAGAGGCGCAGCAATAATCATCAGCATCGGGTTGAAGTGCATGGTCAGCAAAATCAGCCCCACGCCCGCCAGCGGGTTTATCCACATTGCGCGGTAGAAGTTCTCCGGTGCCAGCGAAAAGCGTGCTTTGCTGGCGTCAAAGCTGTCCCACTCCTGCAAATGTTTATGGCTGACAACCAGCCGCCACAGTGTGACTACAATCGCTTTGAGGGTATAGAGACTCTCATGCGGCAAGGTAGCCAGATACAGAACAATGTGTGAAAGGCGGCTCAAGGTGCCGGAAATGACACTACGAATATGCTGGAGAAGCGGACGACGTGGTCCCTTATTGAGCAGATCCAGCACCAGCGCAATGGCGATAGGGAACAGGAGCAGTGTGGCGGTAAACGCCAGCCAGTAACCCGAGTTTGGCACCAGTGACAAGGTGGCGAAAATCATCACCAGCAAGCTTGGCGCGACCAGACTGCGACGCAGGTTATCCAGCAGTTTCCAGCGAGATAGTGTGGTAAGCGGGTTGGTGCAGCGGCGGCCTTCAGCCTGACGCACGCGCAGGCCCAGCCAGTTGAGCAACTGCCAGTCGCCCCGGATCCAGCGCGAACGGCGCGACACATCGACCAAATAATTGGCTGGATATTGCTCATATAGCACCACATCACTCAGCATGCCTGAACGGGCATGACAGCCTTCCAGCAGGTCGTGGCTGAGCACCAGATTTTCCGGACAGGCATTGGCGGTGGCTTGTTTGAACATATCCACGTCGTAAATGCCTTTGCCGACAAAAGAACCTTCGCCAAACAGGTCCTGATAAATATCGGAAGACATTGACGAGTAAGGATCATTGCCAGGAATACTGCTGCTCATTGCCGCATAACGGCTCTGACCATAGCGCGGGATCTCTTCGGCCAGACGCGGTTGCAAAATAGCGTAACCCTCCACCACCCGTAACCGTTTGGGATCATAGACGGGATGGTTGAGCGGATGAGCCATCGCGGCGATCAATTGATGCGCAGTGGCACGCGGCAGCACAGTATCGCTGTCGAGCGTGATGACATATTTGATGATGCCGAGCTGGCTTTGGGTTGCCCCGACTACGGTGCTGAACTGCTGTGCTTCACCGCGCAGCCAGCGGTTCAGCGCACCGAGTTTGCCGCGTTTGCGCTCATACCCCATCCAGACACCCTGCGCCGTGTTGAACTGGTTTTCGCGGTGCAGCAGGGTAAATCGATGCCCACCACTGTCTGGATATTTCCGGTTGAGTTGGTTAATTTGCGCGCTGGCATACTCTAACAACAGATCGTCGGCGGGGTGAGACTGGGTACTTCTGTCGTAGAAATCGGTGACCAACGCAAAATAGAGATGCGCGTGAATATTGCCCAGGTAACAGACTTCAAGGCTGTTGAGCAGGGTATCAATGCCGCTACGGCTACCGAGTAGGCTGGGGATGGCCACCAACGTGCTGAATGCTTCGGGGATCTCTTCGGAGAAATCCAGTCGCGGCAACGGATGTGGTGTACGAGCGCGGGTGGTGACCTCGCTCAACAGGTTCATGATGAACTGGCTGCACGCGATCACCACCGGTATTGCCAGCAGCCACAATACCCAGTTCATGCCATGCGTATGGGTGCGGAAAAGCAAGTCGGCAGTCATGGCGGTAATGAGCAGGCTCAGGCTGCCGAGCCAGGAGAGCAGCGTGGTTTTATTGAGCTGAGAGCGAAAACTGCTGAGGGATGAGAAGCGGACCTTAAGGTGTTTTTCCAGCGCTTCGCGGCCTTTATCCACCAGAAAATAACCGACATGCTGCATCCGGCTGCCCTGTTCTGCATTTTTGGTCAACTGAATGACCTGACGCGCAACGCCGGGTTCGTCATACGGGGAATGTCGCGCCAGCATTTCGATCACGTGGCGGTAGTTATCGCGGGTGTCAAAATGCATGGTCGGATAAACACCAGACGGATCCTGATGCAGGATATGTTCGACCAGACTCATGCTTTCAGCGAAGTCCGCCCAGTTCATTTCGTTGAGCTGGCGCAGACCGGTGATGCTGTTGCTAACCGAGAGTTGACTGACCGCCAGATGCTGGTTAAAACGCGCAATAAGTTCGGCCGTGGTCAGGCCCGCTTCCGCCAGTCGCTGTTCAATCCAGGTCAATGGCAGTGCCAGCATCGAGCCGTGACCCTGTAGACGGCGTACCAGTTCAGCGACAAAAGCACTGGTGCGCGGCGGGTTGGCGCGCGCCATATCGGCGATAACGATGATAAGACGGGCTGGATCGTTCTCGGCGGCATCCTGCATTTTGGCCACCCAACGGTCAGCCAGATTACGTTCCTGCTGGGCTTTTGCGACGTCAATACTTACACGGCGCAGATTTTCGATCAGTGCCAGGCGCAGCATACCGGGTAGCGCCCACAGTTCACCGAGTTTTAGTGGTGTGACTTTTTGATAGGCGGCGATAAAGCGCGTTAGGGTCGCGGGATCCCAGTGGCCATCGCTGTGGGCGATGGCTTCAGTGGCAATGTCATAAATGCGCGGGCAAGAATGTGGCGCGGCGAGTGCCGGCAGGCCTTTGCCAAAATTTTTCGGCAGCAGCTGACGCACCAGACGGATCTGTTCTTCAATCAGATAAAAATTGTCGAGCAACCACTCACCGGCGGGCGCGATGCTATTTTTCTCGCCACTGCTGAGAATATGGCAATTACGGGTCAGCAGTGTTTCATTTGCGGCCAGCCGTTTTAATAGATAGTAGGGCGCTTTTTTACTGGACAGCTTGTGGGATTGCGCCAACTTTTGACCATAACGTTCCATCTGGTCAGCAGAGAAAAGTTCTGCTGCAATAGGAATGTTTTCCTGATTCTCCCGAGTAGTGCGGGGCATTGCGCCCGTCGATACGGGGAGATCTCTTCGATCCTTTAACCAGACATTGAAAGGGTTTTTCACACGAACATTCCTTATGCGTACGCAAAAGGACAGTTATCGGTATGGCTGAATGTGTACGTACGCTGAGTGAGTGAAGAACGAGCTGGGAAGCTTCACGGATGGACGGTGTAGGTGACAACCGGTTAGTTTAAGTGTAGCAGTGAATACCCTAAGGAGCGGGGTTATATTTCAGGATTATTGTCTGGCGCTGGCTTGTCTCTCGATACTTTCGACGCGAGAAGGGGATCGCCTGCAACAAACTCAAGCGTTGGTGATAAATAATAGGGTATCCAGCCGCCGTAGCTGTCTTCCCATTCCCAGTGAACAGGGCATGGCCAGAGAATGTCTTCATGCATGATGAAGTAGGTCCATCGCCCATGTGGGCGGCGTGGTTTGTCAGTACTGATAGTTTTGATAATAATATGAACTCCGCAGAGGGACAGGACATATTTTGACCCGCATAGCCTCAGGATTCAAGCCTGAACCGCTTCCGGGGTGCATTTAACCCAGCGAACGTTGCGCACGGGCAGGTTTTTCGCCTCTTTCCTTCGACAAACCCGTGGGTAAAGCAGGTTTGATCCCCTCAGATAGTGAATAATCGACAAACCGTCATTGTCGTCGGGGCTGTAAACTCTACACTGTTCATGCCTGTCGGCACCGTGTCGCGTTGATGTCAGGTTGCTGTCGTGTTGAATGTTTGCCGTTGAATACATGCTACTTAGGTGTTCAACAAACAGCTAAAGGTGATATCCATGAACCTAAACCGTATTAAACAATTGAGAATTTCCCGTGCGTGGTCACAGGAGCAACTGGCTGAACTTTCGTCACTCAGTGTTCGTACTATCCAGCGTATCGAAAACGGCGAACAGGCCAGCCTGGAAACCTTGGGTGCTATCGCTGCAGCCTTCGACATTAAAGTCGCTGAACTAATCGCGCCAGCCGAGATGAGCGAAAATAGCACGCCGGGTCGGGCGCTGGATGAACAGATCCAGGCAGCGAGACGGCAGGTACGAAGTGAAAGCAATTTTTATCGCGGATTGGTCACTTTCATGATCGTCAATGTTATTTTATTCGTTATTAACCAGGTCACCACGCCAGGCAATCACTGGTTCTTCTGGCCATTGGGGATATGGGGTGGGTTACTTATTTTTCGGGGGCTGCGGATATTTGTTATGCGTGACTGGCTGATCCGTTTGGAGCAGGCGAGGTTACAGAAAATATTGCGCAAGTAAAAACAGCGGTGATATGAGTATGGAGTCACATCAGTGAGTGCGTGTGATCGCTAAGATGTTGAGCAGGAAAGTTTCTGTTCAACATTATTACCAGGGAATGAAAATGAACCAATGCCTTATTGCACTCTCCTTCCTTTTGTTTACATTGACAGCCACCGCTGCGAATACGCCATGTTCTGGCCGTAAAGGCGGTATTTCGCACTGCTATGGTGAGAAATTCCTTTGTCGTGATGGCTCCATGAGCCAGTCGAAGAAAAATTGTCAGACCTATTGACCACAGAGCCGTAATAGTAGGAATTATGCTTAAAAGCCCAAAATTTCAGAGTGGCAAAATCATCCTAATGCTCGCAGTGATAGCAATGTTATCTGGGTGTGTTGCAGACAGCCATTTGTGGGGACTAATACCCACATCGACGGATGTGTGCACACATGGTCGTGACAGTATTAGCGGAAGTTGTAGGGACTAGCATCGTCAGGTATAGCAACGTCAGGCCAATTTTTTACTGCGCCTGACGTTGTTTTGTGCGCGTGCTGTCAGGCTTTGGTGCCAGGCAGTAGTGATTGCGCGCATTTGAAGACGTCTTCGCGGAATTTCTTTGATGCGTCGTCAAGGTCCGGTGTGCTGTCGACATCGGCTTTGCCTGCGTTGATGGTCTCATTCACGGCAGTTGTGAAAGCATTGTCGTGCTGTGCATTAATTACATTGCCGACGGTGCCGAACAGAATACGCATGGCCGAAATCTGTACCAGCAGTTCGCGGTTCACGCGTTCCAGCTGATCAATACGTTTAGCCTGAATATCATCGCTCATGGTTATCTCCTTAAAAGTAATGGCGCACACCTTAACAAAATATCTGGCACAAAAAAAACCGCCTTGCGGCGGTTGAGTCACTATGAGGGGTCAGCGCACCATGCTTTGCATCTGTCTACTCAGCTTGATTAACTCGGCGTTCAGCGGCAGTAACTGTTGCTGAATCGCGTTGTATTTATCGAGAGTGGCTTGCTTATCAAACTGTAGAGTGTTGCCTGAGATAGTGACTTTTTTGCCCTGAGCTTTGATGAAATCTGATTTGGCGACGACCAGCGTCAGTACTTTCGGCAGCAGCGTGAATGCCTGTTCGGCCACTTCACTTGGCTGCACGATGACTTTGGTGTAGGCCTGGTCATACACCTTTTTTAGATCATCCGGTTGTTTCAATGCCGTGTGGCGCGTGTCGGCCTGCTTGCGCAATATCACTAACTTTTCACGCCAATGGGTACTGCTTTCGACCATTTTTTGCAGATCGTCACGTTTTTCCAGCAATTTACTCACCGTGACGGTCTCGTTCAGACTGCTGAAAACCGGCCCGAGTGAGGCATTCATTTCGCTGTTCATCTGCTGGTGGAAATCGGTGATAAGGGTGTAGTCATCGCTGTAAGGGCCAAACTGCTCGCGTTCTTTTTCGGTGAGCGGTGGCACCGAAACCGTCTGCTTAGCGAGAATACGTGTCTGCAGGAAATCGATAAACGCTTTGCGCTGTGCCGGTTCTTTATCACCGCAGCCGCTGACCGATAGAATCAACATTGCCAGCATCAGTGACAGCATTAAATAGCGTATAAAACGGGTATGATTATTGCTGGTGTACATTAACTTCTGTTCCTTGTTTGAGACATCCCAGGCTACAAATATAGACTATACCTCGCTTATCTCAATCGGTAGGTATGGGTAACTTTATATAAAACAGAATGATAAAACGTGGACGTATGATTCGTTATAAAAGTAAGTACGTACTATCCCTTGCTGCACTGTTGGTGCTGGCAGGATGCAGCAGTAAAAAGCCGAGTGAACCCGCGGTGAAGCATCCGGCTGACGTAAAAACCCAAATTGTCCACCTGATGCCAGCCAACGTATCTGACCGGCAGGGCTGGGCTAAGGATATTACAGCGGCGTTTGCCGCGCAGAATATTGCCCCCACCACAGAGAATATCTGTGCGGTGCTGGCGGTGACAGCGCAGGAGTCTAATTTTAGCGTTGATGCGCCCGTGCCTGGCCTTGGGAAAATTGCGTGGAAGGAGATTGACCGGCGTGCTGATGCGGTTCATGTGCCGAATTTCCTGGTACACACTGCGCTGATGCTGAAATCGCCCAACGGTAAATCATACAGTGAGCGCCTGGATAAGGTGCGCAGTGAGAAAGAGCTGAGCGCCATTTTTGATGATTTCATCAGTATGGTGCCGATGGGGCAGAAGCTGTTTGGCAATCTCAATCCAGTGCATACCGGTGGCCCGATGCAGGTGAGTATGGCTTTTGCCGAAGCCCATACCCAAAATTATCCGTATCCGGTGGCGGGGACTATTCGACATGAAGTGTTTAGCCGTCGCGGTGGAATGTATTTTGGCATTCTGCATTTACTGGGCTATCCGGCCAGCTACAGCCAGACGCTATACCGTTTTGCCGATTTCAATGCCGGTTGGTATGCCAGCCGAAATGCGGCGTTTCAGCGTGCGGTCAGCCTGACTTCGGGTATTCCGTTAGCGCTGGACGGTGACCTGATCAACTTCGGTACAGATAGACCTGGTTCGACCGAATTGGCGGTGCGGGTCTTAGGTAAACGTCTGGGCATGAGCCATTCTGCGATCCGGCGTGCGCTGGAAAAAGGCGATCAGCCAGATTTTGAGCAGTCGTCTTTATATAAACAGGTTTTTGCGCTGGCAGATAAAGCCACCGCGAAGCGTCAGCCACGGGAAATATTGCCGGGCATCCAATTGGAAAGCCCGAAAATCACCCGCAAGCTGACGACGGCCTGGTTCGCTA
Source organism: Hafnia psychrotolerans (assembly GCF_014639435.1). Lineage (GTDB taxonomy): Bacteria > Pseudomonadota > Gammaproteobacteria > Enterobacterales > Enterobacteriaceae > Ewingella > Ewingella psychrotolerans. The sequence continues at coordinate 123,452 of NZ_BMFZ01000001.1, forward strand.
AGCGTGTTGATGAACGGCGGCGGAAGTGTGTGGCGAACGCGGGGTGACGCACAGGGTGCATGGGCGATTTGAATAGACGTCTGGCGGTTTATAATTCTAGAGAATAAAGATCGCCCTATTCAAAGTGTTCTGAAATAAAGCTTGCGTCAAATAGTTATCTATGAGTAAATAGCTTCAACGGTTTGTCGTTAAGACCTATTTATGAAAGACATTTTAGTAAAGCAGTTCCTGGTCCAAGTGATATAACAAATCTCTTCTCCGACGAATTTTCTTCTCTAGTGCCCCCATAAGTAACTCATAATAAAAACAGACCCTCACTGCCCTATGGCATCTAAAAAATAAAATCGAAGAAGGTATTTCTTATGTCTAATAAAATGACTGGTTTAGTAAAATGGTTTGACGCTGGTAAAGGTTTTGGTTTCATTAGCCCTGCAGACGGCAGCAAAGATGTGTTCGTACACTTCTCTGCAATCCAGAGCAATGATTTCAAAACTCTGGACGAAGGCCAAAACGTTGAATTTACCATTGAAAATGGTATGAAAGGCCCATCAGCCGGCAACGTAGTCGTACTGTAACATTGGTCTGTCATATTGTTTTTAACCTGCAATAGCGATGATGGGGATAACCCGGAGCAGACAGGCAAATAATTAAGACAGCGATGATTACGATACAAATAAACCTCGGTGAAAACCGGGGTTTATTGCTCTCTGGAACTGTATTTTTGCTTTATCTGTTTACCAACAGAAAAGTCGGTTTACTCTTAATCTGTTTTCTTACCGGATAAATAAGAGTTTATAGCGAGCCTATTTTTCTGTTGTGAAATGGTCATGCTCAGACTGCGCAATGTTGGAGTGTTCGATGAACGCTTGCGCCACAATATGACGACCGGGAAAGTTACCGGTACTTATCAATAAAAGCTGCGCCCAGGCGCGGCTTTTTTCGTTTTTGTCCTTCAGCCCTTTTTCGCCTGACTTCGGCAAATTAACGCTAAAAAAAAGCCCGCACTAGGCGGGCAAAATAACAGGGTTCTACAAGGGACTTTCTACACAGGGACATCACACAACTTCTTGATGTCTCTACGTTACCAAACGCTCTGTATGTTTTTGTCATCGCTCGGTAAGGTTTAGGCAGAAGATGTAAAAGCAGTCTTTAATATTTTTATCACGGCTTCCTGCTTATGATTTCTCGTCCGCGATCGATGCTGTTGATTAATTCAGCGTATCGGCAGGAGCAGATAGTTTATTCTGCGCACTGGCGCTGATCGTGGTGTTATGTGGCTCCCCACCTTCATGTGCTCTGCGGCTCAGTTCTGACGCAATATCCCGCGCGGTTGATGGCTGCGCGGCAACGCTGTTGAATGCCAGAGTGCTGAAAGTCAGAATGAAAAGTACGGCAATAGTGCGGTTCATTGGTACGTGTCCGATCAAAATATGAGTAAATTATGCAGAGGACAGCGCTCAGTGATAACGCTTTAAGCCATAAATAAAGGGAGCGAATTATGCTCCCTTTCATCATTTTAACTTCTCACAACAACTGCCCTATGCATGCTGTGGCGCATTATGCCCTTGCTCTAATTTATTCGGTAGGCGAATTGTGGCAGACAGAATTAATGACACAATCAGTAACACAGTGATGAAGGTGAAGGTCACCACGAAGCCGCCGAACAGAGAGGCAATCAACGAGCCCATAACGCTGCCGATACCGAAACCGAGATACAACAGGCCGTAGTTTTTGGTCAGATTATTCAAACCAAAGAAGTCGCTCACCAGTGAAGGATAAACGGTGATGGTCCCGCCGAAGCTGAAAGCGATACAGGCCACGGAGATAAAGAACAGCGTCTCATTCATGCTGGAGAACAGCAGGATGCTCATGCCCACCAGGGAGATGACTTGCGCCATTGAGATCACCCGGATACGCGCCATTTTGTCTGACAGCACGCCAAGGATCAGGCGTCCACTCAGGTTGGCAATCGCGATCACCGTCACCGCATTGGCTGCCGTGATGGCACTCATATGTACCATACCTTCACCGATATCTTTCGCCACGCCGATGACATACAGACCGCTCATGCAGGCCGTCAGGAACATTAGCGCCAGCATCCAGTACTGCGGCATGCGAACGGCTTCAGCCAGCGTGAAATCGCGGCTGTTGCTCAGGTTATTCTCATCAAAGGTGACGGTTTTTGCGGCCTGTTTTGGCGCATCAGTCATCATCAGACCACCGATAATGATCATTACCATCGCCATCACACCCCAGATGATAAAGGTGTTTTCCAGCGAGTTGACCGCCAGTAAATGCCCACAAATGAATTTGAACCCCAAACTGCCAAGGCCATAAGCGCCGATGGCACAAGCGGAGATCATTCCTTTGCGTTCCGGGAACCATTTCACACAGTTGGAGAGGGTCATCAGATACCCGGCACCATCGGCCAGACCGACCAATATACCCGCGCTGAGATATAGCATGATCAGGTTATTGGAATGAGCCGTCAGGGCAAAACCGACGGCCATCATCACACCGGCTGCCATGGTGACTTTCTTCACCCCGAAACGTTCCTGAAGTTTACCGGCCACGGAAGAAGCAATCGCCAGACCAAGACTCAGTAAACCGAAAGAGAATGCAACGCGACTGATCGGCTCATCCAGCTTTTGCGACAATTGGCCGTTGAACAAACTCCATGTATAAACAGAGCCGAGGGCAAACTGAGTAATAATGGTGCCGAACAGTGTCAGCCAACGGGTGCGGTTATAATTCTGCATGCCTGATGTGTCACTCATTAGTGGGTTCTCCCGAGCGAAGTGAAGTCAATTAATCTGTTTGTATGATAAATCGAACTTCGTCAGGTGATCCGTTTGCGGCATGAGATGCCGCGTGACAGGAATGAATTGCATCATTGGCGGTATGAACGGCGTTTTTTGGCCTAAAGTACGCCGGTAATTTCAGTTAAAACGGCCTTGCAGGCCAGTCAGGTGGCAGGTTTTGTTTGATCTGGGTCATGCTTTGCGATGTTAGTTTTATGGCGTTGATGTGATCACCCCAACGTGAATATTTTTTCGCCAGCCCCTTTCTATAAAAGGCTCAAGTGATAGGATGTGGCGCAACTTTCATGCTAGGAATATTCTTATGTTCAGGTTGGGTGCTTTGGTGGCGGTTTTACTGGCGCTGACTTCTTTTTCAGCCTCTGCGGTTACGGTATATAAATGCGTGCTGACACACAATGTGCAGGCGGCAGACGGAACGGAAACTGCAACTGTGATCAATAAAGATGCACATGTATTTGATGCAGGAAACACTTTCACCTTCTCGCCAGATGGGGCCAAAATGGCCACCAGCCCAGAGTTGACCGATATTATTGGTCAAAATAACCAGCCGATGAAAGCCGGGACAGAAAATAACCTGATGTATATTCACGTTAAAAATAGCTTTGTCGTCGCCACTGAGAGTGAAGGTTACGTCTATGGCGACTGCGTGCAAATCAGCACAAAATAGGTATTAAGTCCGGGCAGACTGAACCTGGCCACCGTGCCGGGTTTTTTATTGTCCAGTGCAGGTATGATCGAAGTATTCATAAATAGAAACATTACTGCCACTTCATTAGCACACTTCTGGTAGTCGCTCTCGCGCTTACGGGCTAGACTTGCGCACTTTTCGCCTCTGCGCTTTATCTACCGCATAAGAAACCGACCAGAAAGGTACTTGCCCACTTATGGCTCTACTCAATGACGAAATCCGTGACCACACCGCCGAGTCCGTTCTTTTCGTCCGCCGGGCCGTCATTGCCTTTGTGGTGGTGATACTGCTCTCAGCCATTCTGGTGTTCAACCTGTATCATTTACAGGTAGGAATGCATGATTTTTACCAGACTCGCTCCAATCAGAACGATATAAAAATGCTGCCCATAGCGCCGAGTCGAGGGCTGATCATGGACCGTAATGGCGTGATCCTGGCGCGTAATATCACCCTCTATCAGATTGAGGTGATCCCTGGCAAAGTGGATGATCTGAAAGCCACATTACGGGCGTTGACGCCAATTATTGATCTGACCAAAGATGACATTGATGCTTTCCATGATGCGATGTACCACGGGCGGAAGTTCGCCGAGATTCCGCTGAAACTGGCACTCAGTGACCTCGAAGTCGCACGTTTCTCCGTCAATCAGTTCAAATTTCCCGGCGTGTCGATCAGCACCTATCAGCAACGGCAATACCCTTACGGCGCGGAGCTGGCTCATGTGGTGGGTTATGTCTCTAAAATTAATGATAGAGATGAAAAACGGCTTGAAAAAGAGGGCATTTCCGAGAACTACGCCGCCGATCATAACATTGGTAAGCTAGGCATAGAGAAGTACTACGAAAATATCCTGCATGGTCACACGGGATACCAGGAAGTCGAAGTGGATAATCATGGCCATATTGTCCGCCTGCTGCGAGAGGTGCCACCGCAGGCCGGCCAAAATATCTATCTGACACTGGATCTTGGTTTACAGCAGTACATTGAGAAAGTGCTTAAAGGCCAGCGGGCAGCCGTGGTCGTAATGGATCCGCGCGATGGCGGTATTAGGGCGATGGTATCCAGCCCGAGTTACGATCCCAATCCGTTTGTTAACGGTATCTCCAGCAAGCAGTACCGTGCCTTGCTGAAAAATCCGGATCTGCCGCTGATCAACCGTGTGACGCAAGGCCTCTATCCGCCAGCATCTACGGTCAAACCTTTTATGGCGACGTCGGCACTGTTTGCTGGGGTGATCACGCCGCAAACCACTTTCTTCGGCGCACCCACCTGGACTCTGCCGGGAACCGACCGGCATTATCGCGACTGGCTTAAAACGGGCCATGGTCTGCTTAATGTGACCAAAGCCATTGAGGAGTCCGCCGATACCTTTTTCTATCAGGTGGCCTATGAGATGGGTATTGATCGCATTCATGAATGGCTGACTAAATTTGGTTATGGTCAGCCCACGGGTATTGACCTGGACGAGCAGTACAGCGGCTTATTACCCAGCCGTGAGTGGAAAATGCGCGTCCACAAGAAAGTCTGGTATCAGGGAGATACCGTGTCAGTGGGCATCGGGCAGGGTTATTGGGTGGCGACGCCGCTTCAGATGGTGCGCGCGTTAAGTGCACTGGTGGACAACGGCAAGTTGAAAACCCCACATCTCCTTTATTCGAGCAAAAAGGGTAAAGTCATCACCCCGTATATACAGCCGCCCGCCGTGCAAATTGCCGATCCGAAATCACCTATCTGGGCGCTCGTACGTAACGGCATGTTTGGTATGGCGAACTTCCCCAATGGTACCGGCTATAAGTTATTTCATACCGCACCGTATCAGATCGCCGCAAAATCAGGGACATCGCAGGTCTTTAGCTTAGGCGAGAACGAGACTTACAATGCCAAGATGACGCCGGTCCGCCTGCGTGACCACATCTTTTATACCGCGTTTGCACCCTATAAAAATCCGACGGTAGTGATGGCGCTGATTTTGGAGAACGGCGGTGGTGATGGTGTGGTGGCGGGTCCGACAGCCCGGGCGATCCTGGACCATATTTTCCTGCCGCCTGAAGCTGTGGCGAAATGTGATCCTGCCAAGGTGGATAATCCAGCCAACTGTGAGCAGGACGTTCCTACTGCGGCTGGGTTAGGTTTCAGTGAACATTGATTGTTCCTGTTGAGGCTGGAGAGCGGTGTCTAAAAATGACGACAAAAGGCCACAGGGAGTGTCTCAAGATGGAGACATTTAACTCATTGATTTTAAATGATTTTAAATTTCATGTCGTTGTGTGTTGTTTTTTGGCGACACTTTATTGAATTTTCACGTCGTGTTGTTCATTTTTAATGAGGCATTAAAACGCAGAGTTTTTATTAACCCAATAAAAACAATGTATTATGGGTTTATTTTAAAGGTTGGCACATATTCTGCATTAATACATTCAGTTGCTCATTCAATTGATTATGAAAGCATGCGCTAATCCGCAATCAACGCCCATAATGCCCGAATGACGCCAAAGAAAGGTGCCTATCGTTCACAATACCGATAATCGCGGCGAAAGCTCGTTATCAAGCATCGAACGACACGTTGAGTGAGGCACCACCTCTTCCGGTTTGCTGAACGCTATCATGGCGTTCGGCAACACCAAAGTCCAAAAATTCAATTCCCTATTTTTCCTCACCCTCTTCAATGTATCTTTTGCCTGACTCTTTTCTGGCTGTCACCGCGTTACTCAGTTAGCATTTACAGATCGCCAGCCAATGAGATGAATGCGTTGAAAAGAGGAAGCCTATTTCCCGGATCCCTGCGTCAGTTAGTGCTGATGGCCTTTTTGCTGGTGATGCTGCCTTTGCTGGTACTGGCCTATCAGGCTTACCAGAGTCTGGACCATCTCAGTTCTCAAGCGGCCGAAATCAACCGCACGACACTGACCGATGCCCGCCGCAGTGAAGCGATGTCTAGTGTGGCGCTGGAAATGGAGCGTAGTTATCGCCAGTACTGCGTGTTGGACGATGTCACCTTGTCCCGCCTCTATCAGACACAACACAAACGTTATTCACAAATGCTGGATGCTCATGCGCCAGTGCTGCCTGACGTGCGCTATTACCAGACTCTACGTGCACTGCTCACTCAATTAACCGAACTAAAATGCGCAAGTAACGATCCGACTCCGGCTTCTGCGGGCGAACTGGAAAATTTTGCCCGCTCCAACGCTGAAATGGTACAAGCCACCCGTGAAGTGATTTTTTCTCGCGGTCAGCAATTGCAGCAGGCGATTGCCGAACGCGGGCAATTCTTTGGCTGGCAGGCGCTGGTACTGTTTTTGCTCAGCGGTGCACTGGTACTGTTGTTTACACGTATGATCATCGGCCCGGTGAAAGGGGTGGAAAGGATGATTAACCGACTGGGGGAAGGCAGGCCGCTCGGGAATACTGTCAAATTTAAAGGGCCACGCGAGATCCGCTCTCTGGCACAGCGCATTGTTTGGCTGAGTGAGCGACTGGCCTGGCTGGAGTCACAGCGGCATGAGTTCTTACGTCACATCTCGCATGAACTGAAAACGCCATTGGCCAGCATGCGGGAAGGCACTGAATTATTGCAAGATGAGGTGGCGGGGCCGTTGACGCCGGATCAAAAAGAAGTGGTGGCGATCCTAAATGACAGCAGTCGTCATCTACAGACACTGATCGAACAACTGCTCGACTACAACCGCAAACTGGCCGATGGCCCGACAGAAAAAAAGCAGGTCGATCTCACTGCTATCATCCAAAGCGTCGTGGCCTCGAACAGTTTGCCCGCGCGGGCCAAACAGATCCGCAGTGAAGTGAGCATTGGCGCACAATCTTGCTGGGCAGAACCGGCATTACTGATGCGCGTGCTGGATAATCTCTATTCCAATGCGGTGCACTACGGTGCTGAATCCGGTACCATTTGGGTGCGTAGTCAGCAGCTGGAAAATCGGGTGGTTATTGATGTCGCTAACAGCGGCACTCCCATTCCAGAGGCAGAACAGACGATGATATTCGAACCTTTTTATCAGGGAAGCCAGCAACGCAAAGGTGCTGTAAAAGGCAGCGGTTTGGGGTTGAGTATTGCAAAAGATTGCATACGCAGGATGCGCGGTGAATTAAGACTGGTGGTCGTAGAGGACGCTGACGTCTGTTTTCGTATTGAATTACCCTTAACTGCTGAGAAATCCCCAAAATGATCCCATCTTCATGCAGGAGCATCCGATGGCAACAGTAAGCCCTTTATTCGTGCCCGTTGTGCATTGGCTGAATGTTGCTTCGCGCCGCGCTGCACTGGCGCTGGTCGCCGTGCCCGCCTTGCTCATGGGTTGTACACCCCATTCTGCCAGCGAAGCCCATTTCCGCACGATTGAGGATATGATCCCGACCAGTAAAGTGGTCGATTTTCGCGTCGCGCCTTGTGAAACTTTATGGGCTCTTGATGATAGCGAGGCCATGACTAACTCACTTTACTGGTTACGGGCCATGGACTGTGCCGAGCGGATGAGCGATACGCAGGCTCGGTTTCAGGCGCAGCAGATCAAGGCGAACAGCTGGGATACAGTGTTCAAGCAGAGTATTTTGATCTCCGGCACCGATCCCGAACCGCAGCAGCGGCGTGCTTTGCTCGCCCATGTCAATCAGTACCGTGCACAGATGCCCGGTGCTATCCGTCCTTTGGTACAACTCTGGCGCGAACGACAGACGCTGCAAGTCACGCTGAGTGATGAAAAAAGCCGTAATGCCCGCCAGCAACAGGTTGAGGAGAGTAAGGTGGCGCTGATGGCGCAGCAGCAAGCCGAATTGCAGGCCAGTCTGGCAGATACGCAGCGTAAGCTGAAAAACCTGACAGATATTGAACGTCAGCTCTCTTCGCGCAAACAGATGCAGAGTGATTTGCCGGACAGCGACAGTACCTTAGCTCCTCAGGTTAAACCGCAAGAAACTTACCAGCCGCCAACCAGGGAGAAAAAGACCCCATGACCCTGCGCAAAGCCTACAGCTTATTGTTGGTTGATGACGACCCCAGCTTGCTTAAATTGCTGGGTATGCGCCTGACCAGTGAAGGTTTTCGTGTCACGACCGCCGGGAGTGGCGCTGAAGCCTTGCGTTTGCTAAACCGCGAGCGCATTGATCTGGTACTGAGCGATTTGCGCATGGATGAAATGGACGGAATGGCGCTGTTTGCCGAAATCCAGAAACATCAGCCGGGTATGCCGGTGATCATTCTTACCGCGCATGGTTCGATCCCCGATGCGGTGGCCGCTACCCAGCAGGGTGTGTTTAGCTTTCTGACCAAACCGGTTGACCGCGACGCGCTGTACAAAGCCATTGATGCGGCACTCGCACTCTCTGCTCCTGCGAGTGATGAAAGCTGGCGCGAGGCTATCGTGACGCGTAATCCAACGATGCAACGTTTACTGGAGCAGGCCAATATGGTGGCACAGTCTGACGTCAGCGTACTGATTAACGGCCAGAGTGGCACGGGCAAAGAGGTGCTGGCGCAGGCCATTCACGCTGCCAGCCCGAGAGCTAAAAAAGCCTTTACAGCGATCAACTGCGGCGCGTTGCCCGAGCAACTGCTGGAGTCTGAGCTGTTCGGTCATGCCAAAGGTGCCTTCACCGGTGCCGTAAGCAGCCGTGAAGGGTTGTTCCAGGCTGCGACCGGCGGCACGCTGTTTCTCGATGAAATCGGTGACATGCCACTGTCATTGCAGGTTAAGCTACTGCGAGTATTACAGGAGCGCAAAGTGCGTCCGCTCGGCAGTAATCATGATATTGACGTCGATGTCCGCATCATTTCTGCGACTCACCGCAACCTACCTAAAGCCATGGAAAAAGGGGAGTTTCGCGAAGATCTGTTTTATCGGTTGAATGTGGTGAGCCTGAAGTTACCTACGCTCGCTGAACGCGCCGAAGATATTCCGCTGCTGGCTATTCATTTGCTGCGGGCTTCCGCCCAGCGTCACAAAAGTTTTGTGCGCAGTTTTTCCACCGATGCCATGAAGCGGTTGATGGCTGCCAGCTGGCCCGGCAATGTTCGCCAACTGGTCAACGTTATTGAGCAGTGCGTAGCACTGACGTCGGCACCGGTGATTAGTGAAGCGTTAGTGGAGCAGGCGCTGGAAGGCGAGAACACGGCGTTGCCAACCTTTGTTGAAGCTCGTCATCAGTTCGAATTGAATTACCTGCGTAAGTTATTGCAGATAACCAAAGGTAACGTCACCAATGCGGCGCGGATCGCCGGGCGTAACCGAACCGAATTCTACAAGTTGCTCTCCCGTCACGAGCTGGAAGCCACCGACTTTAAAGAGTAGCCACTCTGCTCTGCTACTATGATACCTTTAGCACCTGCCTGTACGTTCACGACGGCAGCGCAAATGTGAATCATGCTGCCGCTCAGGAAGGCGGAGAGCAAACGAATGATGATAAGGGTCCGCCATGAAGAAAATTGATGCGATTATTAAGCCGTTCAAACTCGATGATGTGCGCGAAGCGCTGGCCGAAGTCGGGATCACCGGGATGACCGTCACTGAAGTAAAAGGGTTCGGGCGTCAAAAAGGCCATACTGAACTGTATCGCGGTGCGGAGTACATGGTGGATTTCCTGCCAAAAGTGAAGATTGAAATCGTCGTGGCTGACGACATCGTAGATACCTGTGTTGAAACGATCATGACCACCGCGCAGACCGGTAAAATTGGCGACGGTAAAATCTTTGTTTTCGATGTATCCCGCGTAGTGCGTATCCGTACCGGCGAACAGGACGAAGAAGCCATCTGATTTTCAGCACGGTTAACTTCGCTGAAAGTGAAAAAGCTGACATTGCGTCAGCTTTTTTTGTGATGGCGACTTAGCGAAGGCAAACAGCCGCTATTCCCCGCCAGCCGTTACTGCGCCGCCCATACATTCAGCATGCCGAGCCTTCGAGTTTGGCCGACACTCGCCAGGAACGGTCTGACCCAGGACTTATCAACGCTGCGCGTACAGTCACAAAGCTGAAAAATATGCATGGCATGTTGAAGATATCTCCCTTGATTATGCAGAGTGTTTAGTAGATCAAAGCCTTGCCACAACTAGAGCCAATCGTTTGCCTAAAAACCTTTAACTGACCCTATCCGCAGGCGTCCTAAACATTTACACTGTGGCGCAGAACCCGGAAGGGGCATTTAATCTTTAGTTTGTTGAGTCAGGAGATGCAGATGTTAAAGCGTGAAATGAACATTGCCGACTATGATGCTGAGCTGTGGGCAGCAATGGAGAAAGAAGTTGTTCGTCAGGAAGAACATATCGAGCTGATTGCGTCAGAAAACTATACCAGCCCGCGTGTTATGCAGGCACAGGGTTCTCAACTGACCAACAAATATGCCGAAGGCTATCCGGGCAAACGCTATTACGGCGGCTGTGAGTATGTTGATATCGTAGAGCAACTGGCTATTGATCGCGCAAAAGAGCTGTTTGGCGCAGATTTTGCCAACGTTCAGCCGCACTCCGGCTCACAGGCTAACTTCGCGGTCTATACCGCACTGCTGCAACCGGGTGACACCATTCTGGGGATGAACCTGGGCCATGGCGGTCACCTCACCCACGGTTCACCGGTAAACCTGTCCGGTAAACTGTACAACGTGGTGCCTTACGGCATTAACGAAAGCGGCGATATCGATTACGACGATGTGAAAAATCAGGCTGAACTTCACAAGCCAAAAATGATCATCGGTGGCTTCTCCGCTTTCTCCGGTATCGTTGATTGGGCAAAAATGCGCGAAATCGCTGACAGCGTTGGCGCTTACTTCTTCGTGGATATGGCGCATGTTGCAGGCCTGATTGCTGCGGGTGTTTACCCGAACCCAGTGCCACACGCCCACATTGTTACCACGACCACGCATAAAACGCTGGCCGGTCCGCGCGGTGGTTTGATTCTGGCTAAAGGCGGTAGCGAAGAGTTCTACAAAAAACTCAACTCAGCCGTATTCCCTGGGGGCCAGGGCGGCCCGCTCATGCATGTGATTGCCGGTAAAGCGGTAGCGCTGAAAGAAGCGATGGAACCTGAGTTTAAAATTTACCAGCAACAAGTGGCTAAAAATGCGCAGGCGATGGTCGCCGTAGTGTTGGAACGTGGCTACAAGGTTGTTTCCGGTGGTACGCATAACCATCTGTTCCTGATGGATCTGGTGGATAAAAACCTGACCGGTAAAGAAGCTGATGCTGCGCTTGGCCGTGCCAATATTACCGTGAACAAAAACAGCGTGCCAAACGATCCGAAAAGTGCTTTCGTGACCTCTGGTGTGCGTATTGGTACTCCGGCTGTGACTCGCCGTGGCTTCAAAGAAGCGGAAGTCCGTGAACTGGCTGGCTGGATCTGCGACGTTCTCGACAACGTTAACGATGAAGCGACAATCGAACGCGTTAAACAGAAAGTTCTCGATATCTGCGAGCGCTTCCCGGTTTATGCCTAATCGACTCAGTTAAAACGCTTTGTTTTCGAATGAAAAAACCCGCTGCGGCGGGTTTTTTTTTGGAATAAGGACATAACTGTGATCTGGTTTGCATTCTTCCATAAGGAACATCACTGCTGATTGCTAGCAATTGTGACCTCTGTCAAAGTATCGTCCTCAAACCGGAGGAATTATGGTATTGCGTTCAACCTATTGGCTGGCACTGAGCTATTTCACCTATTTTTTCAGTTATGGCATTTTCCTGCCTTTCTTTGGCGTGTGGCTCAAAGGTGAGGGCATCTCTTCTGAAAGTATTGGTTTGTTGCTGGGAGCCGGTCTGGTTTCACGCTTCCTCGGTACCTTGATTATTTCCCCTGCCATCAAAGACCCGGCACATTTAGTCACCGGTCTGCGTATTCTGGCGCTGCTCACCCTGGTCTTTGCCGTCGGTTATTGCTTCGGCAACAGTTGGGCGTGGTTGATGATCAACATCGCAGGTTTCAGCCTGTTCTTCGGTCCACTGGTTCCGCTAACGGATGCTTTATCCGGCACGTTGCAACGACAAATCAACATGGACTACGGCAAAGTCCGCGTCTGGGGATCGATTGCCTTCGTGATTGGCTCTGCCCTCACCGGCAAGCTGATCTCAGTGTTCGGCCACAATGCGATTCTGTACTCGCTGATCGTTGCCGTGGCGGCCATGTTCCTCGGCATGTTGCTGCGCCCAAGCGTGAAACCGGCAGGCGAGAAGCGCGAAAGCAATGCGCCGACCATTTCATTGAAAGCCCTGCTCAGTGAAACCCCGGTCTGGCGCTTTTTGCTGTGCGTCACCTTATTACAAGGTGCGCATGCGGCGTATTACGGATTCAGTGCTATTTACTGGCAGGAGCAGGGGTATTCAGCGTCAGTGGTGGGCTATTTATGGTCACTGGGTGTCGTGGCGGAAGTGCTGGTCTTCACGTTCAGTAATCAGCTTTTTCGCCGCTGGTCAGCGCGCGATCTGTTACTGCTATCGGCCTGCTGCGGCGTGGTGCGCTGGGCGCTGATGGGTGCCTTTATTGAACTGCCCTGGCTGATTTTGATTCAGATTCTGCACTGCGGCACTTTCACTGTTTGCCATTTGGCGGCGATGCGGTTTATCGCGTCACGGCCAAGGGATCAGGTGATCCGTTTACAGTCGGTCTATTCCGCACTGGCGATGGGCGGCGGTATCGCGGTAATGACCATGGTGTCGGGCTTCCTGTTTGAATATTTGCATGCAGGGCTATTCTTCGTGATGGCAGCACTGGCGATTCCGGCTATTTTCCTTCGGCCAAGAGTGACACCGAGCGCGGCGACTTAAGGGGCTTCGAGCAGTGAGCGGATACGTTTTCGCTGCTCTTTGGTCAGTGGAAGCTGAGTATGGATCACCAAAGGGTCGGCATCGGTTTTTTTGGTGGCGTAAGGCGTAACGATCATTGCAACGCCATCCGGCGCACCATGTTGTTGAAACGCCAGCAGCGTTTGATATTGAATGTTGAGCGGCAGTAACGTCGCTTCGCGGATTTGCTGCTCGACAGCCTCTTCCAGTGACCGGTTATCGTTGATCAGCAGCAGAATCTGTTTCTCCTGTAGCGCATTGCCTTGCATCAGCCAGGCGCCAAAAGTCACGGCGACCAGTCCAATTTCCTCTTCTGAAAGACGAATTTGATACTCCAGTTGAAAACTCTCCAGTGCTTTGCGAGAGGTACGCACCAGCCGCGGATACATGCGGGTCACTTCATCTTGCAATAAATTGTCGATGCCGATGGCAAAATGGCAACGTTCAATGGCCGGACCGAGATGAGCAAACAACTGACGAATTAACCCTTCGTCGCTGCTGAATTTCATTCCGGCAACATCCTGAAAGTTTGCCACCATCCGCTCAATTTGGCGCATCAGTCGTTGATCTTCCGTTGAGCCTGAACTGTGATAACTGTGATTCTTCAGTAACCTGAGCAGCAGGATAAAAAAGTCACGCTCTTCTTCAGCCAACAGACCCGCACTGAGCTGCTGCAATTCGTTGAACAGCATACTGGCCGCAGTGTATTCCGGCTTCTCACGTAACCACTGACATTGTCGGGCATTAAACTGGAGCGGGCCGACAGGCGAGCGACCTTGCCCGGCATTCTGCCACAGGCAATATTGTAGATAGATACGTAGGAACGCCTGATCGCGCTCGCTGAATTCTCGACCCAGTCGTATGGCGCAACGCTCAATTAAGTTCGTCAGCTGTTGTTGGCGAAAATGGTCGTCAGCAAAGGGGTGCGGTTGCATAGCCTGATGCAGCCAGGGCGTAAAATGATCGTCGATAAACCACGGGGATGTGCGTAGAGCACGCCGTAGTCCGTTGAACAGACACAGTCGCTGATCCAGCAATCTTCCCTGTAAATGGCAGGCATCTTCGCCGTAGGGGAGAATATCAAGATGATGTAAGCGCTGGATCTCGCGGGTGACCTCGGCAATATCCTGCCGGGTTGTCGGGAGATCTGTGCCGTTGATTCGGCTGATCGTCTCCAGTTGCACCGCCGATAATGGCGCATACAGCATCAACAGAACATGGCAGCGTCGTTGTTGACAGGAGAGCTCAGGCACGGGGTTAGTGTCCAGGCTCATAGCGTTATCGGTAACCATTCAATATGAAATTATGAGTTAAGCATAGCAAATGAGCTGTTGCGCATCGGGCTGGAGTTCACGGTTTTACACCGGGTTACAACTCAGATCACAGATATTTCTTTCGATGGCTTAATTGGTTAAGAAAAAGCTGTTACTTTGTAACAGTTATATACGACATATAATTGATTTTACGGGCCTTAACCATGGAAAAGATCTCTTTTTACGCCAAAAATCGGCGCTATATTCGCTGTAATATGCTGCTGCTGAGCAGCTGTCTGGCTTGGCCAGTGGCCGTCTCGGCGCACCCACACAGCTTTATCGATATGCAAACCACGCTGGTGGTTCACCAACAGCAGTTGACCGGTCTGAAAATGGTCTGGACGATGGATGTGATCACTTCTGCAGATCTTCTCTATGACGCACAAAAAGCCAAAGCCGGTTCGGATATCTGGAAAAAGCTGGCTGCCGAAGTGATGGCCCGCGTGCTCAGCCAGCACTATTTCACGGATTTTTATCGCGACGGTAAACCGGTTAAATATCGGGACCTTCCCAGCGAATATAAGCTGTCGCGCAAAGGCGATCAGGCGGTGCTGGAGTTTGTGATGCCGCTGGCCGTCCCGCAGCCTTTAAGTGGAAAACCGATGATTTTCTCCACTTTCGATCCGAGTTACTTCGTGGATATGACCTATAAAGATCAGAGTGCGCTGCATTTGCCGCCGGAACTGGAACAATCCTGCACGCTAAGTTTATTTACCCCTATGCCGAATGCTTCACTGCAAAGTTATGCGCTGTCACTGGATAAGGCTGATGCGCCGCCGGAAGACATGGATCTTGGCCAGCAGTTCGCACAAAAGGTCACCGTACAATGTCATTGAATATAAGTGAGAACCGCCGCCATTGGGCCTGGGATCTCTGGCCTCTACTGGTGTTTTTGCTGCTGCTGGCTACAGGTGGTGTGCTGTTGTGGCAATACTGGCCGCGAATTTTGCTCAATAGTATTATCTGGCAGCGGGAGTTACACCAAGAACTGGCCAATCTTTTACAGCGAGTGAAAGCCAGTCCGCACCAAGCTGGTCTGACGCTGATGGGCTTTAGTCTGATTTACGGCATCATCCACGCAGTAGGGCCTGGGCATGGCAAAATTGTCATCACCACCTATTTAGCGACCCATCCTTCCCGGTTGAAAAATAGTCTGAGACTGACATTCGCCTCCGCGGTGCTGCAAGGTCTGGTGGCGGTATTGTTGGTCACGGTGATGCTGGGAGTGCTTCAGCTTTCGTCGCGCCAGCTGCACGAAAGCAGTTTTTGGTTGGAGAAGGGCAGTTTCCTGTTAGTGATGCTGCTGGGTGTGTTGCTTTGCTGGCGTGCTATCCGGCGTTGTTACCTCACCCTGAAAAGTCTCAGGCCACAGCCAGGTTTACATATTCATCGTCTTCGGCCACATGTTCATGATGATCACTGTGGCTGTGGGCATCAGCATCTTCCCACCGATCAACAACTTCAGGCGGGCAGTGACTGGCGCACGCAGGCAACGATCGTTCTGGCGATGGGGTTGCGGCCTTGCTCCGGGGCAATCATGGTATTGCTGTTTTCTAAAGTGATTGGTGTCTATGTCTGGGGCGTGCTTTCCGCGCTGATGATGGCGCTCGGCACGTCGATTACGGTGTCGTTGATCGGTCTGCTGGTGTTTTACAGCCGGGCGGTAGCCGTAAAGCTTAGTGCGAAACGAACGCCAGCGGCATGGCAAACAGTGGCGTGGTCATTACTGGCGCTGGCGGGCGGAGTGATCCTGCTGTTGGCGGGAGTGTTGCTTTATAATGCCAGCGCAGCGTCGGCTGGTGGCGGGATAGGTCCCTTCGGCCGAGGATAGTGGCCAGATTTGAGGTAATAAAAAACGGGTGCTTTTGGCACCCGTTTTTTATTACTGAGCGGTCTGAAACAGAATTAGCGCTTCAGGGCTTCGCTCAGTTCATCACGCATAGTTGTCAGAATACCTTTCACCACGCGTGGGTTACCGGCAACCACGTTGCCAGAAGTGTAATGGTTATGGCCGCCAACAAAATCGGTCACGACACCGCCTGACTCACGAACCAGCAGTTCGCCACCGGCGAAATCCCAGGGTTTCAGACCGATTTCGAAGAAACCGTCAACGCGGCCGGCAGCCACGTAGGCCAGATCCAGCGCAGCAGAACCGGTACGGCGGAAGTCAGCACATTCGCCAAACAGTTTGCCGAGGATATTCATGTAGCTGTTTGCGTGTTGCTTCACTTTGAAAGGGAAGCCGGTCGCCAGAATAGTGCCGTCCAGATCTTTGGCGCTGGTGCCGCGCAGACGATAACCGTTGAGCTGTGCGCCCTGACCGCGGCTGGCGGTGAAGAGTTCGTTACGCATAGGGTCGTAAACTACCGCAACTTCAGTGCGGCCTTTGATGCGCACGGCGATAGAAACAGCAAAATGAGGGAGACGTTTAACGAAGTTGGTGGTGCCATCCAGTGGGTCGATAATCCATTGTACATCTTTGTCTTCGCCTGCAAGTTCGCCACACTCTTCACTGATGATGGTGTGTTTTGGATAAGACTTGCGAATGACGTCGATAATCATGTGTTCTGCATCGCGATCTACGTTGGTAACAAAATCATTGGTACCTTTTTGAGTCGTTTCTACAGAGTCTGGCGTTTCATAATGTTTGGCAATCAGGTTACCGGCCTTGCGCGCAGCGCGCACGGCGATGGTGAGCATCGGATGCATGGATATCTTCCAACTAGGATGTTAAAGAACGGGAATACGGGAAACGGCGCGCAGTATAGCAGGGGTTCGTAAAGTTGACTACCGCTGTGTTAAGCTGTTGTGATTTTCCGCTACGCTCAGAGTCTCTATGCTGCACAATATCCGCATCGTTTTGGTTGAAACCTCCCACACGGGTAACATGGGTTCGACTGCCCGCGCCATGAAAACCATGGGCTTATCTAACCTGTATCTGGTTAACCCGTTGGTTAAGCCTGATTCTCAGGCCATCTCTTTGTCCGCTGGCGCCAGTGATGTTATCGGCAATGCTAAAATCGTTGATACGCTCGACGACGCGCTGGCCGGTTGTAGTTTAGTGATCGGCACCAGTGCCCGCTCACGCACGCTGCCGTGGCCAATGCTCGAACCGCGTGAATGCGGTGAGAAAAGCGCCAAAACGGCGGCAACCGCGCCGGTCGCGCTGGTATTTGGCCGCGAACGTGTAGGGCTGACTAACGAAGAGCTGCAAAAATGTAACTACCACGTCTGCATTCCGGCGAATCCGGAATATAGCTCGTTAAATCTGGCAATGGCGGTGCAAATTATTGCTTATGAAGTCCGCGTCGCGCATCTGGCTTTGCTCGAAGCAGACAAACCGGCTGTTCAGACGGAAGAAGACGCTTATCCGTTGGTGGATGACCTCGAGCGCTTCTATCAGCATCTTGAACAAACCCTGCTGCAAACTGGCTTTATCCGTCCGGCGCATCCGGGCCAGGTGATGAGTAAACTGCGCCGTTTGTTCACCCGTGCGCATCCTGAATCTCAGGAGTTGAATATCCTGCGGGGCATTTTGACCTCTGTCGATAAAGGCCATAAATAATACTTGAGTAAAATACTAGGTTAAATAGTTGACTGTTTTACTCGGGAATGGCAGACTTATTTGTATGTTCTACCCCATCGTATTCATCAACAGGTAACCATGCTATGAGACTGACATCCAAGGGTCGTTATGCCGTAACCGCTATGCTTGACGTGGCACTGCATTCACAGGAAGGTCCGGTGCCTTTAGCCGATATCTCCGAACGCCAGGGCATCTCTCTTTCTTACCTTGAGCAGCTGTTTTCGCGTTTGCGTAAAAACGGTCTGGTCGCTAGCGTGCGTGGCCCGGGTGGTGGTTATCTGCTGGGTAAAGATGCTGGTGAGATAGCCGTTGGCGCGGTGATCACCGCCGTTGATGAATCAGTTGACGCCACGCGCTGCCAGGGTAAAGAAGGCTGCCAGAATGGCGAACGTTGTCTTACCCACACTCTGTGGCGTGATCTGAGTGAGCGCATCAGCGGCTTCCTCAACAATATTACGCTGGGTGAATTGGTCAACAATCAGGAAATCCTGCAAGTAGCCGACCGCCAGAACGGTGAACCACGCCGTCAGGCCAGTAGCCGCATTCTTGAAACCATCAACGTCAATTTAAGAGCCTGAGTGTGTCTTTAGACTGACGATTTCTAGCATGATGAGAGGGCTGCCAATGGCAGCCTTTTTTTTATCATTTCAGCCACGGCACTATTTCCCTTTTAACAATCAGGGAAGCCGTTTTAAACTAACTTTCTTTTTCCACTTTTGTTCGTCCCAAATGCGCAGTACGGAGTATGCCCACCATGAAACTACCTATCTACCTGGATTATTCTGCCACGACACCTGCCGATCCGCGGGTTGCGCAGGTCATGATGCAGTGCCTCACTTTGGACGGTATTTTCGGTAATCCAGCTTCCCGTTCGCATCGCTTTGGCTGGCAGGCGGAAGAGGCCGTGGATGTTGCCCGCAATCAGATTGCCGACTTGATCAACGCCGATCCCCGCGAAGTAGTGTTCACTTCGGGTGCTACTGAGTCGGATAATCTGGCGATTAAAGGTGCCGCGCACGCCTACCGCGATAAAGGTCAGCACATCATTACGAGTCAGACTGAGCATAAAGCGGTGCTGGACACCTGCCGTCAATTGGAGAATGAAGGTTTTGAGGTGACCTATCTGGCACCGAGCCGGGACGGTTTTATTACTCCCGCTGCCGTTGAGGCTGCGTTGCGTGATGACACCATTCTGGTCTCAATCATGCATGTGAATAATGAAATTGGTGTGATTCAGGATATTGCCGCCATTGGTGAACTGTGCCGCAGTCGTGGCATTATTTTCCACGTGGACGCCACGCAAAGTGTTGGCAAAATCCCGGTAAACCTGCATGTGCTACCGGTGGATTTGATGTCTTTCTCTGCACATAAAATCTATGGTCCTAAAGGTATCGGCGGCTTGTACGTTGGTCGTAAACCGAAGGTTCGCATCGAAGCGCAGATCCACGGCGGCGGACATGAGCGCGGTATGCGTTCAGGGACATTGCCGGTGCATCAGATTGTTGGCATGGGAGAAGCGTTTCGCATTGCGAAAGAAGAGATGGCCGAAGAAGCACAGCGCCTGCATGCATTACGCGATCGCTTGTGGCAAGGTATACAGCAATTACAAGACGTGCATCTCAATGGCACGCCCAAACGCGCAGCACCCAATATCCTGAATGTCAGTTTTGCCGGTGTTGATGGTGAATCACTGATCATGGCGCTGAAAGATTTGGCGGTGTCATCAGGTTCGGCCTGTACATCCGCCAGCCTTGAGCCGTCTTATGTTTTACGCGCTTTGGGTCTGAGTGAAGAGCTGGCCCACAGTTCTATCCGTTTCTCCCTGGGGCGCTTCACCACTCAGCATGAAGTCGACTATGCTATTGAACTTATAGTTAAATCTGTCAATCGGTTGCGTGAATTGCCACCAGTATTTTCGTCTTAATAGTGTTGATTAAAGCGCTATTGAACGCCAGGACAAAAAAGCCTGCCATTGAAAATAAACGTTCATTGAAAATATGACTTTCTTTGAAGATAAAAAATCAGGAGTGCAGTTATGAGTTCCGAAGTCACCACCCATGAATCCATGCCCATTTTCATCTCCTCTCAGCCCGCTGATGCGCGCTGGGGTGAAAAAGCGACACTAACGGCTCATGCAGAAGGCATGACTATTCATCTGACCTCAGACGAGGCATTGACCACGATTGCCCGTGCGGCACGCCGTATCGACGGTCAGGGGATTAAGAACGTTACACTGGCCGGAGATGGCTGGGATCTGGAAAATAGCTGGTCTTTCTGGCAGGGTTTTCGTGGGCCAAAAGGCAACCGCACCGTGAAGTGGGCTGAACTGTCAGTTGAAGACGCTCAGACCTTGCAACAACGCCTGAAAATCATCGATTGGGTCCGTAACACCATCAATCTTCCGGCTGAAGAGTTAGGGCCGGAGCAACTGGCTACCCGTGCTGTTGATTTGATGTGTGAATTTGGCAATGGCAACGTGAATTACCGCATTACCAAAGGCGAGGACCTGCGTCAGCAAAACTATGCGGGTTTACACATTGTGGGTCGCGGTTCTGACCGTTCGCCTGTGCTGTTGGCACTGGACTACAACCCGAGCGGCAACGCTGACGAACCGGTTTATGCCTGTCTGGTTGGTAAAGGGATCACCTTTGATACGGGAGGTTACAGCCTGAAACCGAGTGCGGGCATGGATTCCATGAAGGCCGATATGGGTGGTGCGGCCACGTTGACCGGCGCTCTGGCATTGGCAGCGGCTAACGGGCTAAACAAGCGCGTGAAGCTTTATCTGTGCTGCGCGGACAATATGGTCAGCGGTAACGCACTGAAATTGGGCGATATCATCCGCTACCGTAACGGTAAAACGGTTGAAGTGATGAATACCGACGCGGAAGGCCGCCTGGTGCTGGCTGATGGCCTGATTGATGCCTCTGAGCAAAATCCTGAACTGATTATCGACGCAGCGACCCTGACTGGCGCGGCCAAAACGGCGCTGGGTAATGATTATCATGCGGTGTTCAGCTTTGACGACGAACTGGCGGCTGAATTGCAAAACAGCGCCAAAGCCGAGCACGAACCTTTCTGGCGTCTGCCGCTGGAAGAGTTCCATCGTTCGCATCTGCCGTCCAACTTTGCAGAGCTGAACAACATTGCAGGCCCGGCACATACCGCTGGGGCGAGTACCGCCGCGGCGTTCTTGTCTCACTTTGTTAAGAACTACAAAAAGGGCTGGTTGCACATCGACTGTTCAGCGACCTACCGTAAAAGCGCGGCTGACCAGTGGTCTGCTGGCGCAACCGGCCTGGGTGTGAGAACGGTGGCTAACCTGCTGTTGGCAAAAGCGAAGTAAATTTTCTGGTGTGACAGAAAGACTATAATAGGGCACTGGAAGGTGCCCTGTTTTATCGGAGTGAAATAACATGAGTGTCCCGCACGATCACCTGCCAGCGGCAGCTGCGGTTAACAATGAAAATGAACTTGAGCGTTTGCTGCGCCTGTCTGTTACTGAAGCGGCGTACCGCCCGGCGTTCTACCAGGTTTTGCTTGATGCAACGGTCTATGTGCTTGGCGATGCGGGCCAGCAGGAAGAAGGGGCGGGCGAGGTGGCTATCACCGCGGGCAGTGAACTCAATCTGTTGCATTGGGAAAAACAGGAAGGCAGTTCAGTCATTCCCCTTTTTTCATCTATCGAGGTTCTTGAGCGCGCCAGTGCGGGCGAAAGTCCTGAAGAGCAGGCATTTGTGGCGCTTCCTGCCCGTGTTTTGTTTGAAATGACCTTGGGTGAGGAACTGTTCCTCAATCCAAAATCTGAGTACGGTAAAGAGTTCACGGCGAGCGAGGTGACACTGCTGTTAAAAACCGGAGGGTTGACTGCACCGGTTGAGCTGGTGCTGGATAAAGAGAGCCAACTGATGATTGGCCAGCCGGAGGAGTACCCATCGGCAATGGTCGATGCCCTGACCACGTTATTTACCCAGAAAAAGCAGATCCGTCGTGCTTTCTTAGCGCTAATCCACGATAAAGCCGTTGATGAGCAGCCTAACCTCTTGGTCGGTATTGAAGCTGAGGGGACTGAAGCTGAAGTGGATGAGTTGATTCGCGAAGCGGGCAATGTCGCCAGCGAAACGTCGCCAGATGATTTGCCGGTTGATTTTTGTGTTGTTTCTGAAAAAGAGCGTGGTATCAGCCACTATTTGATTAGCCACACTCAGCCTTTTTATCAGCGCAAATGGGGCAGTTGGCTACGCAACATCATTCCTTCATCCGGTAAGGCCTGATCCCGTCGTGTCATAGAAAAGGGGCCATTGGCTCCTTTTCATTTTGCTAAACGCGCGGATGTTGGCGAGCAAGATACTAAAGAAATAGCGACTTCAGTTGCAAAAGTCATTTAGTGACACATTTTTTTAACTAAATAGCGTGATACTGGTAGGCAATCTTAACTTCGCCCCCTATAATTTGCGCCATTTTACGGCAGGTGTAACATTAAATTAACCGGCCCTACCTATAAGAGTCAGCCAGAGGTTTTACATGACTATCCAACGTACTTTTTCCATCATCAAGCCAAACTCCGTAGCTAACAACGACATCGGCGCAATCTACGCGCGTTTTGAACGTGCTGGTTTCACGATCATCGCATCTAAAATGCTGAAATTGACTAAAGAGCAGGCTGAGGGCTTTTACGCTGAACATAAAGGTCGTCCTTTCTTCGATGGTCTGGTTGAATTCATGACCTCTGGCCCAATTATGGTTCAGGTTCTGGAAGGCGAAAATGCCGTTCAGCGCAACCGTGACATTATGGGGGCAACTAACCCAGACAACGCGCTTGCCGGTACTCTGCGTGCTGACTTCGCTGACAGCTTTACCGCTAATGCCGTGCACGGTTCTGATGCTGTTGAATCAGCACAGCGTGAAATCGCTTACTTCTTCACCGAAAGCGAAATCTGTCCGCGTTAAGATTTTGTGGCTGGAATTTTTGGAAGCATTCACCCACAGATACAATAAATATGTGGGTCTGGCCTTTCAAACATAGAAACCCTGCCCTAGAATTTGTACAATGTTGCGCCCCGAATGAGCCAGCCTCTTTGGGGCGCATGTATTTTTGAACGTGCCGTAACTAGAGCCATAGTTAAAGAATGTATTGCAGGCTGTTCTTTATTAGTTCTGCACTTCCCTGATGCCATAACGTGTAATAACGAGGCCAATTCGTATTATGTTTGAATCAAACACGCCCGAGCAAAACTTGACTGACCTGACTTCTCAACCCGCTGATGCCGTGAATACTGTGGCACCCGTGGTGGCCAAAATTAACCTCCTCGATCTTAATCGCAAACAGATGCGTGAGTTTTTTGCCAACATGGGCGAAAAACCCTTCCGTGCCGATCAGGTCATGAAGTGGATGTACCATTATTGCAGTGATGATTTCGAGCAGATGACCGATATCAACCGTCCACTGCGTGAAAAGCTGGCCCGAGTTGCCGAGATCCGCGCGCCGGAAGTCGCACTGGAACAGCGCTCTACTGATGGCACCATTAAATGGGCCATCAAAGTAGGCGATCAACAGGTCGAAACCGTGTATATCCCGGATGGCGATCGTGCCACGCTTTGCGTTTCTTCGCAGGTGGGTTGTGCGCTGGAATGTCCTTTCTGCTCAACGGCTCAGCAAGGTTTTAACCGTAACCTGCGCGTATCCGAGATTATCGGTCAGGTGTGGCGTGCGGCGAAAATCATAGGGGCGGCCAAAGTGACCGGCACCCGCCCGATCACCAATGTGGTGATGATGGGCATGGGGGAACCTTTGCTCAACCTGAATAACGTTGTTCCGGCGATGGAAATCATGCTCGACGACTTCGGTTTTGGTCTTTCCAAGCGCCGTGTGACGCTCTCAACGTCAGGTGTGGTACCTGCGCTGGATAAACTGGGCGATATGATTGACGTGGCGCTGGCCATCTCACTGCATGCGCCGAATGACGCCATTCGTGATGAAATCGTCCCGATTAACCGCAAATACAACATGGACGCTTTCCTTGCGGCCGTAGCGCGTTACATCAGTAAATCCAACGCTAATCAGGGCCGGGTGACGATTGAATATGTGATGCTGGATCATATCAACGATGGTACTGAGCATGCTCACGAGTTGGCAGAACGTCTGAAAAATACGCCGTGTAAAATCAACTTGATTCCGTGGAACCCGTTCCCTGGCGCGCCTTATGGGCGTAGTTCAAACAGCCGAATTGATCGCTTCTCTAAAGTACTGATGGATTATGGTTTTACTGTCATTGTACGTAAAACCCGTGGTGATGACATTGATGCCGCCTGTGGTCAACTGGCGGGTGAAGTGATTGACCGGACCAAGCGTGCTTTAAAGAAAAAGATGGCGGGTGAATCTATCGCTATCAAGGCAGTCTAAAAACAGTGATGTGCTGATCTGCCTTACGACGGATGTCACCGGGTGTAAGGCAGACAGTTATGTTTTTTTGAGGTCCGGCCGATGGCAAATAAAGGGATTTAATAAGTATGACGATTGAACTCGGATGGAGACAGGCATTTGCGCTAAGCTTTACCTTCTGCCTGCTCGCAGGTTGCTCAAGTTCTAAACCTGCGCCTGAGCAGGCCACTGGTGCGTTGCAAACCCGCCTTGAGCTGGGTATGGCCTATTTGTCTCAGGGCAATATGGACGGCGCTAAGTCAAATTTACAGCAGGCAGTAAAAGGCGCACCAGACGATTATCGTACTCAGTTGGGTATGGCGCTTTACGAGCAAAAAAACGGCGATAACGACGCGGCCCGAAGCCGCTATCAACAGGCTTTGAAGCTGGCCCCGCAAAATGGAACCGTGCTGAATAATTACGGTGCGTTTCTGTGTAGTTTAGGGCAGTATGTACCGGCACAACAGCAGTTTAGCGCGGCGGCTAATGTTCCAGATTACGGTCAGGTGGCTGACAGTCTTGAAAACGCAGGCTACTGTTTTCTGAAGGCCAATCAGAATGAGGAGGCAAGCGTGTTACTGAGTCGGGCATTAAAAATTGATCCTGATAAAGGTGGGCCTTTGCTTGCTGAAGCAACTAAACAATTTGGCGAAGGGAAACGCGCGCATGCGCAAGTACTACTGGATGTCTACCAACATGTGCAGCCAGCCAGTGCTGAAAGCCTCATGTTACAGATTCGATTCGCTGCGTCAGCAAGCAATCCGGTTAGCGTTCAGCGCTACGGCAAGCAACTGGCGCGAAGTTTTCCACAATCTCAACAGTACCAGCAGTTCTTAGCTAATGAATACTGAAGCCCCCAAAGAAAATAAAGAAACAATGACGACAGGTGCACGCCTGAGTCAAGCTCGTGAACAGCTGGGATTGACTCATCAGGCCGTTGCAGAACGCCTGTGTCTCAAAGTCTCGACTATTCGCCAAATTGAAGACGGGACCACGCCGGCCGATCTTGCGCCAACGTTTTTACGTGGTTACATTCGTTCCTACGCTAAATTAGTCCATGTACCTGAAGATGAACTTTCAAGCATGATTGGCAAACAAGCGCCAATCAAAGTGCCGAAAGTTGTCTCCATGCAAGGTTTTTCACTCGGTAAATCACGTAAGAAACGTGATGGCTGGCTGATGGGCTTTACATGGTTAGTCGTGCTCGTGGTTCTCGGTCTGACTTGCGCATGGTGGTGGCAAAACCATCAGGCACAGCAGAAAGATATTGTCGCGATGGCTGATCAGTCAACGGCGCAGTTAAATCAGGATAACGCTCAGGGGCAGTCAATTGCCCTGAGCAACGGTGACAATGCTAATTCGGCACCAACAGAAGGCGAGCCGAGTCAAGGCACGCCGCCTGCTGATGACGTCACCGGTGCCGTTCCGGCACAGCCTGCGAATTCAGTACCTATGAGTACCTCTGCGGCATCTAATGCTCCGGCTACTCAAGCCCAGCAAGCGCCTGTCGCAGTATCGACCAGCCAAAATACGGCTGAGAACAGTCTGCCGACGGCAGATGCGAGTACAAATACCAATGCGCAAACCGCTGATGCTGTGGCGCTGACGTTCAAGTCGGATTGTTGGTTGCAGATTGATGATGCTTCTGGCAAAACCTTGTTCAGCGGCATGAAGAAAGGTGGCGAATCCTTAACGGTTAAAGGAACTGCCCCATACAAATTGAAAATTGGTGCACCTGGTGCTGTTGAAATCCAGTTCCAAGGTAAACCTGTTGATTTGAGCCGTTTTGTTAAATCAAGCCGTGTTGCGCGGTTTACTCTGGCTGCCGAATAATTCGGCGGCTCGTAAATTCTTGCAGCAAGGGAGAGTAAGTCATGCATAACCAAGCACCCATTACCCGTCGAAAATCAACCCGGATTTACGTCGGCAAGGTGCCAATCGGTGATGGTGCGCCGATTGCTGTGCAATCAATGACCAACACACGTACTACTGATGTCGCTGCGACTGTAGCGCAAATTAAAGCGCTGGAACGTGTTGGCGTTGATATTGTGCGTGTGTCGGTGCCGACAATGGATGCTGCTGAAGCCTTCAAACTGATCAAGCAACAGGTCAATGTCCCACTGGTTGCCGATATCCACTTCGACTACCGTATTGCGCTGCAGGTTGCAGAATATGGCGTGGATTGCCTGCGTATTAATCCGGGCAACATCGGTAACGAGTCCCGCATTCGCTCTGTGGTCGACTGCGCGCGTGACCACAATATTCCTATACGTATTGGTGTGAACGGCGGTTCTCTGGAAAAAGATATCCAGGAAAAGTATGGCGAACCCACGCCTGAAGCGCTGCTTGAATCTGCCATGCGTCATGTCGATATCCTCGATCGTCTTAATTTTGATCAGTTTAAAGTCAGCGTAAAAGCCTCTGATGTTTTCCTGGCCGTTGAGTCATATCGCCTGTTGGCTTCGCGTATCGATCAACCCCTTCATTTAGGTATTACCGAAGCGGGGGGGATGCGCAGTGGGTCCGTGAAATCTGCAATTGGTCTTGGTTTGCTGTTGTCCGAAGGTATTGGTGATACGTTGCGTATCTCACTGGCTGCCGATCCTGTGGAAGAAGTCAAAGTCGGTTTTGACATTCTAAAATCCCTGCGTATTCGAGCCCGTGGTATTAACTTCATTGCCTGCCCGACGTGTTCGCGCCAAGAGTTTGACGTTATCGGTACCGTTAATGCATTGGAACAGCGCCTTGAGGATCTGATCACCCCGATGGATATCTCTATTATCGGATGTGTGGTGAACGGACCTGGCGAAGCACTGGTTTCCACCATTGGCGTTACCGGCGGTCATAACAAGAGCGGTTTTTACGAAGACGGCGTGCGTCAGAGAGAGCGTTTTGATAACGAAAAAATGATCGACCAGCTTGAAGCGAAGATCCGCGCGAAGGCAGCCATCATGGATAAGAGTAATCGTATCGTTATCAATCATATCGAAAAGTAACATCGGTTGCGGGCGCGTTTAAGCCCCTGCATTATATTGGACCCGACAGTGGGAAGCGTCTGTGCGTTGAACCGCGTGACGCAAAGCCCTTATAATCGGGTTCATTTTTTATAAAACGGTAGAGAATTGACGTGGCAAAGAATATCCAGGCCATTCGTGGCATGAACGATTACCTGCCGGAAGATACCGCGCTGTGGCAGAAGATCGAAGGCATCCTTAAGCAGGTGCTGGGTAATTACGGATACAGTGAAATCCGTATGCCGATTGTAGAGCAGACCCCGTTATTTAAACGCGCCATTGGTGAAGTGACTGATGTCGTAGAAAAAGAGATGTATTCCTTCGAAGATCGCAACGGTGAAAGTCTGACGCTGCGGCCTGAAGGAACGGCGGGCTGTGTGCGTGCCGGTATTGAGCATGGTCTGCTGTACAATCAGGAACAGCGTTTGTGGTACATCGGCCCGATGTTCCGCTACGAACGCCCGCAAAAAGGGCGCTATCGCCAGTTTAACCAGTTGGGTGTTGAAGTCTTCGGCCTGCAGGGCCCGGACATTGATGCTGAACTGATCCTGCTGACTGCGCGCTGGTGGCGTGCGCTGGGTATTTCTGAGCATGTTGCACTCGAACTGAACTCTATTGGCTCGCTTGAAGCCCGTGCCGATTACCGCGAGGCGCTGGTAGCCTATCTCGAGCAGCATAAAGATAAGCTGGACGAAGACTGTAAACGTCGCATGTACACCAATCCGCTGCGCGTTCTGGACTCTAAAAATCCAGATGTGCAGGTTCTATTGAACGATGCACCGGAACTGGCTGAATACCTGGATCCCGAATCTAAAGAACACTTTGCTGGTCTGTGTGAACTTTTAGAGCAAGCAGGTATCCCATATACGGTAAATCAGCGTCTGGTTCGTGGCCTTGATTACTACAACCGTACCGTCTTCGAATGGGTAACCACCAATCTTGGCGCACAGGGAACCGTCTGTGCCGGTGGCCGTTATGATGGCTTAGTAGAACAGTTAGGCGGGCGTGCAACACCTGCGGTTGGCTTTGCAATGGGTCTTGAGCGGTTGGTGTTATTGGTTCAGGCTGTCAATCCTGATTTCAAAGCGCCTGCCACGGTGGATGCTTATGTGATTTCTTCCGGTGCTGGTACTCAGGGCGTGGCTATGCAACTGGCTGAATCCCTGCGTGATGCGCTGCCAGAGATGAAAGTGATGACTAACTACGGCGGTGGCAACTTCAAGAAGCAGTTTGCCCGCGCTGACAAATGGGGAGCGCGTGTCGCTCTGGTATTAGGTGAAAACGAAGTCGCGGCCCGGCAGGTAGTGGTTAAAGATCTGCGAAGTGGTGAGCAAGAAACGCTGGCGCAAAGCTCCCTCGCTGCGCGTTTGGCCTCGATGATAGGTTAAGGAGAAAGACCACGTGGAAGTCTATACCACTGAAAACGAACAAGCTGATGCCGTTCGTCGTTTCTTTGCTGAAAATGGAAAAGCATTGGCGATAGGCGTTGTGCTGGGCATTGCCGCATTGGGTGGCTGGCGTTACTGGCAAACCCATCAAAGTTCTGAGATGACACAAGCTTCCGCTGCTTTTCAGCAAGCCAATCAGGCCATGACGGATAAAAAAGCCCAGGGTGTTGAAGACCTGGAAAAATTTGTCCAGAGCAATAGTAACAATTACGGCGTATTTGCTGCTTTGCAATTGGCTGACCATTTTGCGCAAGTCAAAGACTTTGCCAATGCCGAGAAGCAACTGACTCAGGCACAGGGACAGGCAAAAGAAGAGAATTTACTGTCGCTGGTGAATCTGCGTTTAGCGCGTATCCAGATACAGCAAAACAAGTTCGATGACGCACTCAAAACGTTAGATGGCGTGAAGGGTGAAGGCTGGACAGCGCTGCAACAAGATGTTCGCGGTAATGTCCTGCTGGCGAAAGGCGATGCAAAAGGCGCACGTGAAGCCTACAGCAAAGGCCTCGATTCTAAACCTTCTCAAACGCTGCAAAACATGTTGCGTATGAAATTGAACAACTTATCCAGCTAAGGGGAACCCCGATGCAATTGCGTAAAACACTCTTGGTAGGATGGGTCTCTGTTGCCCTGCTGAGTGGCTGTTCTTTGTTTAACAGCGAAGAAGATGTCGTCAAGATGTCCCCATTGCCGAAAGTTGAAAATCAATTCACACCGACGAAAGTCTGGAGTACATCCGTCGGTGATGGTGTTGGTGATTACTACTCGCACCTACGTCCGGCCTGGCAAGATAATACAATTTATGCAGCTGACCGTTTTGGCATCGTAAAAGCACTTGATGCAGACAGTGGTAAAGAAAAGTGGAAAGTGAACCTGTCTGAAAAAACGGGTTTCTTCTCCAGCAATAACTCAGCGCAACTTTCAGGTGGTGTTACCGCCGCAGGTTCGCATGTCTATATTGGTAGCGAGAAAGCTATCGTTTACGCATTGAACAGCAGTGATGGCAGCATCGCGTGGCAGACCAGTGTGGCGGGTGAAGCGCTTTCACGCCCAGTGGTCAGTGACGGCTTGGTACTGATTCACACCGGCAACGGTATGTTACAAGGGCTGAGTGAAACGGATGGCAGCATCCAGTGGACGGCTAACCTTGATATGCCAACGCTCTCCCTGCGCGGCGAGTCTGCTCCGGCTACCGCATTTGGCGCTGCCATTGTTGGTGGTGACAATGGTCGCGTGAGCGCTGTGATGATGAAAGAAGGCCAGATGATCTGGCAGCAACGTATTTCTCAGCCGAGTGGTGCAACAGAGATTGACCGTCTGAGTGATGTTGATACCACGCCGATTATCGTTGATGGCGTAGTTTATGCGCTGGCTTACAATGGCAGTCTGGTGGCGATGGACCTCCGTTCTGGCCAGATAGCGTGGAAACGTGATGTCGGTTCGATCAGTGACTTTATCGTCGATGCTGGTCACATTTATATTGTTGATCAGGACGACCGTGTCATGGCTCTTGATACCCAGGGCGGTGTAAGCCTGTGGCGTCAAAGTGATTTATTGCACCGTAACCTGACAGCGCCTGTGTTGTATAATGGGTATATTGTGGTCGGTGATTCCGAAGGTTATCTGCACTGGATCAATACCACTGATGGCCGTTTCGTGGTGCAGCAGAAAGTCGATAGTTCCGGCTTCCTCGGTGCGCCAATCGTCGCAAGCGATAAGCTGGTTATCCAGGCAAAAGGCGGTGAAGTTTACTCCTTCACCCGCTAACTTTCGCTAACAGCGTCTGGCCCGGGATTGAAGTTAACCGGGCTTAAAAACGGCTCCTGAATGTATCAGGGGCCGTTTCGTATTCTGAAATATACGCAGCCTGCCACCTTCGGCTGCGATGTAATGAATTGATTTATAGTGATTTGCGGTTTTTTATCGCGATGTCACTCTTAATGTTTTGCGTTATAACTTGTGCATTAGAATTTTTGCATTAGAACTTTTTGCAATAAAAAAATTGAGGCTTCAAAAATGATACCTGTCGTCGCGCTGGTTGGGCGCCCGAATGTGGGTAAATCCACTTTATTTAACCGTTTGACCAAAACGCGTGATGCGTTGGTCGCGGATTTCCCGGGGCTAACGCGTGACCGCAAGTATGGTCGTGCTGAGATTGAGGGTAACGAATTCATCATCGTTGATACCGGAGGTATTGACGGTACAGAAGATGGCGTAGAAACCCGTATGGCGGGGCAGTCACTGCTGGCTATCGAAGAAGCGGACATCGTGCTGTTTATGGTTGATGCGCGAGCGGGCCTGATGCCTGCTGATCAGGGCATTGCCCAGCATCTTCGCAGCCGTGACAAAGCCACCTTCCTGGTCGCTAACAAAACGGATGGTCTTGATCCTGACAGCGCCGTAGGCGATTTTTACGCGCTGGGGTTAGGCGAAGTCTATCCCATTGCGGCTTCGCATGGCCGTGGTGTGGCACAACTGATTGAGCACGTGCTGGTGCCATTCGTGGGTGCCGCGCCAGAAGAAGTGGAACTGACCGAAGAAGAGGCGAATGCCGCCTATTGGGCGGAGCAGGAAGCTGGCCTTGAAGAAGACGAAATCCCAGCCGACGTCGAAGATGACTTCGACCCACGCTCTTTACCGATCAAACTGGCTATCGTTGGGCGTCCTAACGTAGGTAAGTCCACACTTACTAACCGTATTCTGGGCGAAGAGCGCGTCGTGGTTTACGACATGCCGGGCACCACCCGTGACAGTATTTATATTCCGATGATCCGCGATGAACGTGAATACGTCCTGATCGATACCGCGGGTGTACGTAAACGCGGCAAAGTGACGGAAACCGTTGAGAAATTCTCCGTTATCAAGACGTTGAAAGCCATCGAAGATGCCAACGTGGTGATGCTGGTTATCGATGCACGCGACGGCATCTCGGATCAGGACCTTTCGCTGTTGGGCTTCATTCTTAATAGTGGGCGCTCACTGCTGATCGTAGTCAATAAATGGGATGGCATGAGCGAAGATGAGCGTGCTCAGGTTAAGGATCAGTTGGATCTGCGTCTCGGTTTCGTCGATTTCGCACGTATTCACTTTATCTCCGCTCTGCACGGCAGCGGCGTGGGTAATCTGTTCGAATCAGTGATAGAGGCCTATACCTGTGCGACCACCCGCGTCAGCACCTCGATGCTGACGCGTATCATGCAGATGGCCGCTGACGATCATCAGCCGCCGTTGGTTAATGGTCGTCGCGTGAAACTGAAGTATGCTCACGCTGGTGGGTATAACCCGCCGATCGTGGTCATCCACGGCAATCAGGTGAAAGACCTGGCTGATTCCTACAAGCGTTATCTGATGAACTATTTCCGTCGTTCATTGAAAGTGATGGGAACACCGATCCGCATCCAGTTCAAAGAGGGTGAAAACCCTTATGAAGGCAAAAAGAACTCGCTGTCGCCACACCAGCAGCGTAAGCGCAGACGTCTTCTGCAGCATCTGAAAAACAAATCCTAAATTGATGGGGTGCATGAAAATGTACCCCCTTTTTTTGTCTCATTTCCCTCGCAAGGAGCAGTCCGGATGTTTTGGCAGACCTGGAGTTTTGCATTTGGTGTGACGGTTCCCAATTTATTGATCCTGTTATTAGGCATGTTGCTGCGTCGGACTGGCCTGATGGACGACAGTTTTAATGAGAAAGCCAGCCGGTTGGTGTTCAATATCGCGCTACCTTGCCTGCTTTTCTTCAGCGTAGCGCAAGGGCACGACTCTTCCGGCTCCAACCTGCCGCTGGCCATTTATGGCGGCGTTGCAACGGTGGTCGCTTTCTTGTTGCTTGAACTGGTCGCACTGAAGCTGGTGAAAAATCCGCGAGAACGCGGAATTTTTGTTCAGGGGGGATTTCGCGCCAATACGGGGATCGCTGGCCTGGCTTATGCTTCGCTGGCATTTGGCAGAGAAGGTGTTGCTCTCGGCTCAATGTATTTGGCAGTAACCGTCATTTTGTTCAACGTACTGTCGGTGATCACGCTGACCCGAAGTTTGCAAGGTGGGCAGGGCAAAGGGATCGGGATACAGTCGATTTTACGCGGCATCGTGACGAATCCGCTGATTCTCGGGCTGGTTTCAGGTCTGGCATTTCAGTACAGCCATTTGCCGATGCCGAATACCATTGCCAGCACGGGGTCATTTATCTCAGGTATGGCGCTGCCGCTGGCGATGTTGTGTGCCGGCGCGAGTCTGGACTGGCGGGCAATGTTCCGCAGTTCTGGCGTCGCAGCATGGTCATCGGCATCGCGAGTGGTATTTGTTCCCGCACTGATGACCTTCGGGGCCTGGGCCTTGGGTTTTCGCGGTGTGCCGCTTGGTGTTATTTTCCTCTTTTCTTGTACACCAACGGCGGCGGGAAGTTACGTCATGACCCGCGCAATGGGGGGAAACGCGACATTGGCTGCAAATATCATTGCCGTGACTACCCTGGGATCATTTTTGACTACCGCATTGGGGCTGTATTTATTACGGACGCTGGGCGTGGTCTAACATTATCATTGGGGGATAAAGAGATGGATGCATACTGTCCGGTTTGCGGCCAGCCGATGAGCTGGGTAAGTGGTCACTTCCATTGTGACACTTGCCATGCGGAGTATAAACAAACGCCTCACTGCCCTGATTGTCATCTGCCATTACAGGCGTTGAAAGCCTGCGGTGCGGTAGATTACTTCTGCCAAAACGAGCATGGGATGATCTCTAAAAAGCGGGTGGTGTTCAGCTATGCGCCTTTGGGCGATTAACCGTCTGGCGAGGCCGCTTTCCACAACTCGACCAGTTCAGCGGGGATTTGATTTTCAGGAATAATCACCATCAGACTGCCGGACTGACCGGGTGTGGCATAGTGAATATCCAGCCGATAATAGCGTTGATCGCCATGCCCAACCTTTTCGGGCGGTTTGGCATAGGGCAGGGACTGATTAATCAGCTGGCAAATTTTGCGGCGTTTATCATCGCTCATTCCGGCCAGTTCAACACGACGAGGCCCGTTGAGTTTTGGCATAAACGCTATTCCACCTTCCCGATACATTTCAATTACGGCACTGCTATCCAGTGTGTCCAATGGTTTCATTTACATCACTCCGACTTGCTCCCAGGCTTCCCGTACCGCCTGTGCGGCGGCGCTGTCAAAACGCTTTTCAGCATGTGCAATGGTCTTCTGGGCAAAGGTAGCAAAGTCGGCATCTTGCGGCAGTGACTTGTCGCACAGGGTGTCATACCACACATACCCAGCGCGCTCCCAGGCATTACCGCCCAGTTTGGTTGCAGCAAGATAAAATGCACGATTGGGGATCCCGGAATTGATGTGTACACCGCCGTTATCGTCGCGGGTTTTCACGTAACCACCCATGTCGGCAGGCTGCGGATCTTTGCCGAGCAGCGGATCATCGTAGGCGGTGCCGGGATGCGACATTGAACGCAGGCCGGTGCCATGAATGCCTTTAGCCAGTAAACCTTCTCCGATGATCCAGTCTGCTTTATCGGCGGTTTGTTTCAGGTGAAACTGTTTAACCAGCGAGCCAAACACGTCAGACAGCGATTCATTCAATGCGCCAGATTGCCCGTTATATTCCAGTCCGGCTTCGCTTTCCGTGACACCGTGGGCAAGCTCATGGCCGACGACATCGATGGCAATCGTGAAACGATTGAAGATCTCGCCGTCACCGTCGCCAAACACCATCTGTTGACCATTCCAGAAGGCGTTCTCGTAGTCCTTATCGTAGTGCACTGTCCCTAACAGCGGCAGCCCTTTGTTATCGAGTGAGTTACGTTGGTACGCCTGCCAGAAGAAATCATAAGTGACGCCAAGATAATCATAAGCTTCATCAACGGTGATATCACCGTTGCTGGCCTGGCCCTCTTTGCGAACGGATTCGCCCGGTAAGGTGGTCGCGTTTTTAGCATCATAAATATCCCGCTCCACCTGGCCCGCTTTGGCTGTTTTCACCGCTGTAGACTTGGCATAAGGTTCTGCCATCAGCGTATTGACATGGACCAGGGTCTGGCGCGCACATCGTTTCTGCGGTTCTGAGCCATGTTCGATGATGCGGTTGAGCATGTAGGGCGGGATGACGCTGCTATAACGTTTCGCTGAACGATGATTCATCGTGAATCTCCTTATCAAGGTTCACCCTGAGGTGAAAGAAAGGTGTTCTGAAAGTCAGATACTGAAAAGCGGCTAATGAATAGCCGTCACCATTTAGTATAGAACTGCTCCACGTCATACCATTAAAGATGAGATTTATCTGTCCGGCTGCAGGTCATACAATTGATGGGGGTGGGGCGTCACTGCGCGGCCGGAGGCCTTACACACCGATTCCCTGACCACTAACCTTCCCTGCAATAACTGTGTCGTGTATGGCGCGTCAGGACGCAGCATACGCCGCTGTAAGAGTGCAATGGTCTCTGTTCCCAGCTCATCGCGCGGAACGTGCACAGCTGTCAGTGGCACATCATGAATTTCCGCCAGATTAAACCCATCGGTGCTGAGCACGCTGATATTTCCAGGCACTGACAGCCCTTTCTTACTCAGTGCGGCAACCACGCCGGATGCCATGAAGTCACCACCGGCCAGAATCGCCGTCGGCAGCGGCTGGCCCGGCGGTAAGGCATCCAGATAGTTAAGCAGCACCTGTTCACTTTCCTGCGCACCAAATCCCGAGGTGACAAGCAAATGATGGCTGTCGCTAAAGGTATGATGATGGCGCGAGAACGCCTGCTTGATGCC
Organism: Hafnia psychrotolerans; assembly: GCF_014639435.1. GTDB lineage: Bacteria > Pseudomonadota > Gammaproteobacteria > Enterobacterales > Enterobacteriaceae > Ewingella > Ewingella psychrotolerans. The sequence continues at coordinate 159,287 of NZ_BMFZ01000001.1, forward strand.
CGTCAGGCGCAATTCCATGGTATGACGGCGCAGGCATTGCAGCGTCACGATATGTTGATGTCCCTGAGAGAACAGATAGTCGCAGGCAAAATCGCCCATGGTTTGATGATCTGGGCTCACGCTGTCGTGGCGCATATACCGGTCATGGCAGTTCACCAGTACACAGGGTTTACCCATTTCGGCGGCAAGCTGATGGATATGCGGATCGTCAATGCCAACCAACAATGCTGCTTCGGTCAACGGGTCGGTCATCTTTGCGATAAACAGGGCTGCATCGGCATTCTCTTCTTCCATCGCGCAATAACGCACGCGCACTTCATGAGGTGCGGTAGCCTCCAGAATGCCCTGAACCACTTTGTAATAGAAAATATCGCTACGCACATCGAAGGCGCGGGCCGGGGCGAAAATCATAATGTTGTTCAGCATTAGCCGGCCGGTCGACAGCCCGGTAAAGATGCCCTGTGACTTTGCACATTCCATCACCTGGGCACGAGCTTTGGCGCTGGTATTATTTTTCCCCGCTAAAACGCGCGAAACGGTGCTGATCGATAGCCCCGTTTGGTCGGCAATTTGCTGGATTTTTAGTTTTCCTTTCAAAGTGTGATCCTGTTCAAATTCGAAAATGAATAAATTTTCATGGCTTAAAGGTGCCGTGTTATCTGGCTTTAATGGCAAAAATCAGCGTTAAAATTTATACCGTGAAAGTTCTTGCAAAGAATCACGTTCCGCTCACAAATTCGTCTGCCTACTCTGCAGAAGTACCTTACATAACACATCATCTGCGGCATTGGCTGACGGGGGGAGAATGGGCATGACAAGTCAAATCAACACGGAGACAACTGCGGTGACAGCACGCAGGAAAATAAAGGCATTACGCTGGTGGATGCTGTCGCTGTTTTTACTTGGGGTAACCGTCAATTACATCACTCGTAATTCACTGGGCTTGCTGGCTGCCGAATTGAAAACCAGTTTGGGCATGACGACCGAACAATACTCTTACGTTGTGGCGGCGTTTCAGGCGGCCTACACCCTATTCCAACCACTGTGTGGCTGGCTGATTGACGTCATTGGATTGAAGCTTGGCTTCCTGATTTGCGCCTCCATCTGGGCTGTGGTGTGCATGTTGCATGCCGGAGCCGGAAGCTGGGTCCAACTGGCGATCTTGCGCTTCTTCATGGGTAGCGCCGAAGCGGCGGCCACGCCGGCCAACGCCAAAGCGATTTCCGACTGGTTCCCGCGTAAAGAGCGGCCGGTAGCGTCAGGCTGGGCTGGCGTGGGCTTCTCGATTGGTGCCATGTTGGCGCCGCCGATCATTTTGGTAGCCCATATGTCCTTTGGCTGGCGCGGTGCGTTCTTGTTCTGCGGTGTATTGTCGATGCTGTGGGTGTTGCTGTGGTGGAAGTTCTACCATTCGCCGGAAAACCACCCGAACCTGAGCAAAGAGGAGCTGGCGCTGATCCGTCAGGACAATGAACCGCAGCAGACGCGCCTGCCGTTTATCCAGTCGATGAAAACCGTCTGTAAAAACAAAAAATTCTACGGGATTGCCATCCCCGCATTTTTGGCTGAACCGGCGTGGGCAGTGTTCAGTTTCTGGGTACCGCTGTATCTCGCCAACGAACGCGGAATGGATTTAAAACACATTGTTATGTTTGCCTGGTTGCCGTTCCTGGCCGCTGACCTCGGCAGTATTGCCAGCGGTTATCTCACCACGCTGTACCGCAAAGTGTTTGGCTGCACGCGTATTAATTCTATCGTCGCCAGTTCGGTTACCGGCGCTTTCATGATGCTGTCGCTGGCGCTGGTTGCACTCACGCAAAGTCCTTATGCCGCGATTGCGTTGATTTCCATCGGCGGCTTTGGGCATCAGGTGATCTCCTGCATGTTGAGTGCTGTGGTGGTCGAGACGTTTGACAAAAGCCAGGTCGCGACCGTCAACGGCATGCGTGGCTCGTCGGCGTGGATTGCCAGCTTTCTTTTTTCGCTGCTGATCGGCGCTGTTGCCGACAATATTGGCTTTAACCCGTTATTTATCGCGATGGGATTCTTTGATTTGATCGGTGCGGTATTCCTGATTGCGCTGATCGCTGAACGCCGTAATCCGGCAAAAAGGGAGAGTGTATGAAGACGTTGAAACACTGGGAGCTGGCCGGACATCATGACGCCGGTGTGGATCTGCGTGTCGAAGGTAAGCATCTGTTTTGTCTGCGCGTACTGGAGCAAGGATTAGTGCGCGTGTTCATCCAGCGTAACGGCGAGCTGGCGCTGGATCGCACCTGGAGCATCGCGCCGCAAAATGATGTGCCCTGGGAAGGGCGCGATCGCCTGAGTAATGAAGGTTTCACGCTGCCGGGTTATCAGATGACGCAGGGCGAAAATAGCCTGACGGTGACGACCGAAGCGTTGCGCATCACCGTACATCAGCCGCTGTGGCTGGAGTGGGAGCATAAAAATGCGGCGGGCGAATGGCTACCGTTGGTCAGCGACCGTAAAACCGGCGCATATATGCTGGCGCTAAAAGGCGATGCGTCAGCACACTATCAGCTGCGTGAGGCGCAGGATGGCGTTTACGGATTGGGTGAAAAATCCGGTGACCTTAACCGCAGCGGTCGCCGCTTTGAAATGCGCAATCTTGATGCCATGGGGTATAACGCCGCCACTACCGATCCGCTGTACAAACACATTCCGTTTACCATGACGCGTCGTAATGACGTCAGTTTTGGCCTGTTCTACGACAATCTTAGCAATGTCTGGCTTGATCTCGGCAATGAGCTTGATAACTACCACCTGCCATATCGACGTTTCAGCGCCGAAGCGGGCGATCTGGATTATTATCTTTTTATCGGACCGACCTCGCTGGATGTCACTAAAAAGCTGGTGAAGTTGACCGGTAAAACCACGTTTGGCCCAAAATGGAGCCTCGGTTATAGCGGTTCGACCATGTATTACACCGACGCGCCGGATGCCCAGCAGCAACTGATGAAATTTATCACCCTGTGCCAGCAGCATGACATTCCCTGCGACTCGTTCCAGCTTTCATCAGGCTATACGTCGATTGGTAACAAGCGTTACGTCTTCAACTGGAACTACGACAAAGTGCCGCAGCCGGAAGTGATGTCACAGGCGTTTCTTGACGCCGGTATCCGCCTGGCTGCCAATATCAAACCTTGTTTGTTACAGGATCACCCGCAGTATGCACAGGTAGCAGAGCAGGGACTGTTTGTTCGCGACAGTGAAAGTGATCAACCTGAGCGCTCGGTGTTCTGGGATGACGAAGGATCTCACCTCGATTTCACCCATCCAGCCGCCGTTCGCTGGTGGCAGGATGGCGTAACACAACAGTTGCTCAAAAAAGGCATCGGTTCGACCTGGAACGACAATAACGAATACGAAGTCTGGGACAGTGACGCGCGTTGTCACGGTTTCGGTAAGTCTATCGCCATCAAACATATGCGCCCGGTGATGCCGCTGCTGATGATGCGCGCATCGTTTGAAGCCCAGCAAACCTTTGCACCTAACCTGAGGCCGTATCTGATCTCCCGCTCAGGCTGCGCAGGTATGCAGCGTTACGTACAGACCTGGAGCGGCGACAACCGCACCAACTGGCAGACGCTACGCTACAACACGCGGATGGGCATCGGCATGAGTTTGTCCGGCTTGTACAATGTCGGCCACGATGTCGGCGGGTTTTCCGGCGATAAGCCTGATGCTGAACTGTTTGTGCGTTGGGTACAGAACGGCGTGATGCATCCGCGCTTCACCATTCACTCGTGGAATGATGATCACACCGTCAACGAGCCGTGGATGTACCCGCAAGTGACGCCGTTGATCCGCGATGCAATCCGCCTGCGTTACCGCTTGTTGCCTTATTTTTACACACTGTTATGGCAGGCACATGCCGACGATGAGCCGATGCTGCGTCCAACTTTCCTCGATCACGAGCATGATGAAAAGACCTTCACCGAAACCGATGATTTCCTGATGGGACAAGACCTGCTGGTGGCCAGTGTGGTCGAAGAGGGGCAACGAGCGCGCGCGGTTTATCTGCCGGATAACGGCATCGGTTGGTGCGATTTCTACACTGGAGAATGGTTCGCCGGTGGGCAGATGATCACCCTCGATGCACCGCTCGACCGATTGCCGCTTCTGGTACGCGCTGGTGCTGCACTGCCTCAATCAGTTCGTCTGGCGCACGTCGATGTCACCCAAGACATCACGCGGGAGCTGCATGTTTATCCGGCACCGGGTCAGGTGAAATCGGCGGGAATATTGTTTGAAGATGACGGTGAAAGCCATCGCTGGCAGCAAAATCATGCACTGTGGCTGAACTGGGAAATTCTCAGTAACCAGCAACGCATCGACATCACTATCACTCAGCGCGGTGATTTCAAACCGGCGTGGAAAACGTTGAATATCGTGCTGCCGAAGGGGGAGACGCGTGGCGTGTGGGTGAACGGTGAACCCACAAAAAGTTATACGATCTGATGATCAATTCCGGGGCCTGTTTCAGGCCCCTTTTACCACCCGTTTCCGCGCTTTCTTTTCCACCACAATCGATTTCACTTCGCTTTCGATCCAGCCATCGGCCAGACGTGTTTTCAGTGTCTCGCCCGGTGCGGTCTGGGTGGTTTTCTTCAGCAATGTGCCTTGGGGCGTGGTCGTCACGCTATAACCTCGTGCCAGCGTCGCCAGCGGACTGACGCCTTCCAACTGCGCACATAGCGTGCCGAAACGTTGGCGGCGGTCTGAGAGCTGGGTGGTGAGCGCCTGTTGCAGTCGATACTGCAGTTGCTGAATTTTTTGCTGAGCGCGATGTATGCGTGGCTGAGGTTGTTGCTGCGTTAAACGCTGCTGCAAGCGATCGGCACGACGCAACATCTGGCGCAGTTGGTTTTGCATGGCTTCATCTAAGCGCCGGCGCAGTTTAAACAGTGCGGTTTGCTGACGTGCCAGACGCAAATGTGGGTGCTGTTGTTGCAGACGATGATTTAGACGGGTAAACCGCTGGGCCAACTGGGCGAGGTAGTAGTCCATCGCCATTTCAAGCCGCTGCTGCTGGGACTGGATCTGACGCAGCAGCTCCAACTGATTACGGCTGATCAACTCGGCGGCGGCCGACGGTGTCGGCGCGCGTAAATCAGCGACAAAATCGGCAATAGTGACGTCCGTTTCATGGCCGACGGCGCTGACAATCGGAATGCGGCTGGCAAAAATCGCCCGCGCCACACGTTCGTCATTGAAGCTCCATAAATCTTCCAGCGAACCGCCGCCGCGCCCGACAATCAAGACATCCACTTCTTCGCGCGCGTTAGCGAGTTCGATAGCCCGGACAATTTGCATCGGTGCATCGACACCCTGAACGGCAGTCGGATAAACAATGACGGGCAGTGACGGATCTCGGCGTTTCAGTACGTTTAACACGTCATGCAAAGCCGCGCCGCTTGACGAGGTGATCACCCCGACGCATTTGGCCGGTGAGGGCAGAGGTTGTTTGAACTGGGTATCGAACAACCCTTCGGCCGCCAACTGCTGTTTCAGCAAATCGAATTTTTGCTGCAACAGACCGTCACCGGCTTCCTGCATACTTTCGGCAATCAGTTGATAATCACCGCGCGGTTCATACAGCGTAATGGTCGCGCGGACTAAAACCTGCTGGCCATTTTGCGGACGGAACGTCGTGCGCCGATTGGTATTGCGGAACATGGCGCATTTAACCTGCGCACGGTCATCTTTGAGCGTGAAATACCAGTGGCCGGAAGCGGGCTGAGAGAAATTTGAGATCTCACCGGAGAGCCAGACCTGGCCCATTTCATTCTCCAGCAACTGTCGGACCGTCTGATTGAGGCGGCTTACGGTAAAAATTGATGGGGAAGAAGGTAGCGACATGTGATCCAGTTCAAATTCAAAAACAGAGACTTAATCGGTCGATACTACATGCACGAAATAGGTAATCAAGGAGTTTCTCAAAATAGTTCTGGTGGCTTTGCCTGCTCACCTGTATAATCCCGCTGCAATATTTTCCCCTTTCCGCATCCACCCTGGTGAGATATTGCCCATGCTACGCATCGCAAAAGAAGCACTAACGTTCGACGACGTCCTCCTTGTCCCAGCCCACTCCACAGTACTGCCTAATACCGCAGATCTAAGCACTCAACTGACCGCTAAAATCCGTCTAAATATCCCTATGCTCTCCGCAGCAATGGATACCGTGACTGAAGCGAATCTGGCGATTGCTCTCGCGCAAGAAGGCGGTCTGGGGTTCATACATAAGAACATGTCTATTGAACGTCAGGCCGAAGAAGTTCGCCGCGTTAAGAAGCATGAAAGCGGCGTTGTTGCTGACCCTAAAACGGTCACCCCGGCGACCACTCTGCGTCAGGTTAAAGAGCTCACTGCAATTAACGGCTTTGCCGGTTATCCGGTCGTTACCGAAGAGAACGAACTGGTCGGTATTATTACCGGTCGTGACGTGCGCTTCGTCACCGATCTGGAACAACCTGTCACCGCCGTGATGACCCCGAAAGAGCGTCTGGTGACGGTCAAAGAAGGTGAGTCCCGCGAAATCGTGTTGCAGAAAATGCACGAAAAGCGCGTTGAGAAAGCGCTGGTTGTTGACGCGCAATTCCATCTGGTCGGTATGATCACCGTTAAAGATTTCCAGAAAGCCGAACGTAAACCTAATGCCTGTAAAGATGAGCAGGGCAGTCTGCGCGTTGGCGCGGCAGTAGGTGCTGGCGAAGGCAACGAAGAGCGAATTGACGCACTGGTCGCCGCTGGCGTTGACGTGTTGCTGATTGACTCCTCGCATGGCCATTCTGAAGGCGTTCTTACCCGTATTCGTGCTACCCGCGCAAAATATCCTGACCTCCAAATCATCGGCGGTAACGTCGCGACTGGCGCTGGCGCACTGGCACTGGTTGAAGCTGGCGTGAGTGCTGTGAAAGTCGGAATCGGTCCTGGTTCTATCTGTACCACCCGTATTGTGACGGGTGTGGGGGTTCCGCAAATCACTGCTGTTTCTGACGCCGTTGCTGCGCTGGAAGGCACAGGTATTCCGGTTATCGCCGATGGTGGTATCCGCTTCTCTGGTGACATCGCGAAAGCCATCGCTGCTGGCGCGAGCTGCGTGATGGTCGGCGGGATGCTGGCAGGAACGGAAGAATCTCCGGGTGAAATCGAGCTGTACCAGGGCCGTTCATTCAAATCTTATCGTGGGATGGGTTCTCTGGGTGCGATGTCCAAAGGCTCTTCTGACCGCTACTTCCAGAGCGATAATGCTGCTGACAAATTAGTCCCTGAAGGTATCGAAGGTCGCGTAGCCTATAAAGGTCGCCTGAAAGAGATTGTGCACCAGCAAATGGGCGGGTTGCGTTCATGTATGGGGCTGACCGGTTGTGCGACCATCCTCGAACTGCGTACCAAGGCTGAATTTGTTCGCATCAGCGGTGCCGGGATCCAGGAGAGTCACGTACATGACGTGACGATTACCAAGGAGTCGCCAAATTACCGCATGGGGTCTTGATTCTACAGACACTGCTGCGCGTTGGTGATGCGGGGTGGGAAACTGGCTCAAAATGCGCATTTACGCCATGTACACTGCGCTTTTTTACCCGCTTCCGCCTTGCCTCATCTTACCCAGTGCGCGAGCGCTGGGACCGAATTATCACAAAGTAGATTCTTATCCAGTCCGGCGTTTGCCGGGCTGATTAACATTCCGTTTTAACGCTTTTATTGCTTTCTGGAAAACGCCCCTCATGAGCGAAAATATTCACAAGCACCGTATCCTGATCCTCGATTTCGGCTCTCAGTACACTCAACTTGTTGCGCGCCGCGTACGTGAACTGGGTGTCTATTGCGAACTTTGGGCCTGGGACGTAACCGAAGCCCAAATCCGCGAATTCAATCCGAACGGGATCATCCTGTCCGGCGGCCCGGAAAGTACCACCGAGCATAACAGCCCGCGTGCGCCAGACTACGTCTTCGAAGCCGGTGTACCGGTTCTTGGTGTGTGCTACGGCATGCAGACCATGGCGATACAGTTAGGCGGTCACGTTGAAGGCTCCAACCAGCGCGAATTTGGTTATGCGCAGGTTGAAGTTCAAATTGACAGTGCCTTAATCAGCGACATTCAGGATGCCTTGAGCGAAAACAACCAACCGTTGCTCGACGTCTGGATGAGCCACGGCGATAAAGTCACCGCCATCCCGTCTGATTTCGTCACCGTTGCCAGCACCGACACATGCCCGTTTGCCATTATGGCTAACGAAGAAAAACGTTTCTACGGCGTACAGTTCCACCCGGAAGTGACGCATACCCGTCAGGGCCTGCGCATCCTGGAACGTTTCGTGATGGATATCTGCCAGTGCGAAGCGCTATGGACGCCAGCGAAGATCATCGAAGACGCCATTGAGCGCCTGCGTGTGCAGATTGGCGATGATCACGTGATCCTTGGTCTGTCCGGCGGCGTTGACTCTTCTGTCACCGCCATGCTGCTGCACCGCGCCATCGGCGACCGTCTGACCTGCGTCTTCGTAGACAACGGTTTGCTGCGTTTGAACGAAGCCGATCAGGTGCTGGAAATGTTCGGTGACCGTTTTGGTTTGAACATCGTTCACGTTGCTGCCGAAGATCGTTTCCTGTCAGCGCTGGCGGGTGTTGATGAGCCGGAAGCTAAACGCAAGATTATTGGCCGCGTATTTGTCGAGTTGTTCGATGAAGAAGCCTGTAAACAAGAGCAAGTGAAATGGCTGGCGCAGGGCACTATCTACCCTGACGTGATTGAATCCGCTGCCTCTGCCACCGGCAAAGCGCACGTGATCAAATCGCACCATAATGTGGGCGGTCTGCCAAAAGAGATGAAGCTGGGTCTGGTTGAGCCGCTGAAAGAGCTGTTCAAAGACGAAGTGCGTAAAATCGGTCTGGAACTCGGCCTGCCATACGACATGCTGTTCCGTCACCCGTTCCCAGGGCCAGGTCTGGGTGTGCGCGTGCTGGGCGAAGTGAAGAAAGAGTACTGCGACCTGTTGCGCCGTGCCGATGCTATCTTCATCGAAGAGTTGCACAAAGCGGATCTCTACAACAAAGTCAGTCAGGCGTTCACCGTCTTCCTGCCAGTGCGCTCGGTTGGCGTCATGGGCGATGGCCGTAAATACGACTGGGTGGTGTCACTGCGTGCAGTAGAAACCATCGATTTCATGACTGCGCATTGGGCACACCTGCCGTACGATTTCCTCGGCCGCTGCTCCAACCGCATCATCAACGAAGTCGACGGCATTTCCCGCGTCGTGTATGACATCTCAGGGAAGCCACCAGCGACGATCGAGTGGGAATGATCTCGCGTCCGGCATAGACCGGCACCAAGCTGTAATAACTCCCCAAAGCCCGCGTAATTGCGGGCTTTTGTCGGTAAGTTGTTGCAGCTTTGCGTATCTGAGCCACACTGTTAAATTGTCCAATGATTCGTGCGTCGGGGAGACATTCTGGGACGTCCTCGGCTTCGGCTGGATTTTCTCCAGAAGAGTCACCGGCAAACATCCAAACATCTGCAACCGTACTTGATCGCCGACAGTTACGATCATCGGTTTTACCAAATTTAAAAGTGATCAATATGAAATATGACTTTCTGAGGCGGGTGGCATGAAGTTGTTTGCTCACAGTGCCACGCGAGATTGTGTTGTTGTCTTTTTGGTTGTAGGCATTGCCTGCCTGAGCGGAATTTTATCCAGCCAGTTCGGCTTCTTCACATCGATGTGGTCCGCGAATGCCATTCTGGTCGCCATGTTTGTGAGATTTCCATCATTAGCTACGCCAATAAATTGGTTGGCCGCAAGCATGGCTTACGTCTTGGCCGATGTTGTGACCGGCAGTAGTCTTTTTTCAACCCTTCTGATGGATGCTTCGAACTTGACCGGTGTTGCCATTGGTTATTACATCTATATGCAGTATCCGCGAGAACTCCGCCTTTTGCGGCGGCCCATGTCCACAACCACTCTCATCGGTGTCAGCGTTGCAACGGCGGGTGTCACGTCAATCTTAGGCGCAGGGGCATCGACTTTTATATCGGGTGGAAATTACTTTCCAGCTCTCGCCATATGGTTTTCCGAAGAAATGGTTAATTATCTGGCATTCATGCCCTTCATTTTAACGCTTCCTGAGCGTTGGGGTTTCTGGAGCAAAGGGTCTCGACCAAGCAAGCCGGATACCCCCTCAGCAACAGGCATGAATATACTCATATGGATGTTATTTTTTGGAAGCTGCGTTCTTGGCGTTCAAGTGGGTGGCCCCGGTGCCATCATTTTTGCCGTTCCAGCCCTGCTTTGGATGGCAATGACGTTCTCGCTCTTTGCTACAACATGTATTGTTCTTGCCTATGTACAGTGGTGTCAGGCTGCAATTATGCTGGGCTGGGTTGATGTCGGAATACCCCTTAATGACGTCGCTGATGTGGTTTCATTGCGAATAGGCATTGCACTACTGGCGCTCGCACCGCTAACCGTTGGCAGCATCAATATTAGCCGTAACAAACTATTACTCGAGCTAAAAAAAACGGTCACCTACGATTCACTCACGGGAATTTTAAGTCGAGCCGCTTTCTTGAAAAAAGCGAAAGCGGAACTCTCGCGATCAGCCGCGGTATTACTGTTATTGGACATTGATCATTTTAAATCAGTGAATGATCAGTTTGGTCACCATGTCGGTGACACGGCACTTGTTGCATTTTGCCAGGCGATAAAGAGTGAGTTGCGGGAAAGAGATCTTTTTGGACGCTTGGGTGGAGAGGAGTTTTCTGTGCTTGCCAGCAATGTTCCCAGGGAGGAGGCACTTCAATTCGCGCAGAGACTTTGCCGGAAAGTCGAAGAGACTTCCATTGTTCTGGCTGATCAAAAAATACTTCGGATAACAGTCAGTATTGGGGTTGTAACATCACAATCTCAAGAAACACGGAGTCTGACGGATCTTTTAATCACGGCTGATGAACGTCTTTACAAAGCAAAGGCCGGAGGTCGAAATAGAGCGGTTTGGGAAGAGGGGACCTCATAAATAGAGGGGCGATAGACGTTGTGTGGTCAAACGGGCACGCCCCTCTATCTCATCGATGCTTAGACCCGCAAGCTCAGGCAATGCACTCTTAAAATGACTCGCGCGATAGCCACGGGCTATCAACCAGCACTCTTTCTCGATGGCTGTCACCATTAATAATGTGCAATGTACTCAGGCGACCAATTTCGTAATGCGGTAACTGTACCGTAGACAGCGGAGGCAAAAACAGGTTACCGATGCCCACCAGGTTATCGTACCCAAGAACGGCAATATCCTGAGGGATACGTATTCCCTGAGCCAGTAGCGTCTGATACACCATGAATGCAATACGGTCATTGCCACATATCACGGAATCAAACTGCGGTTTACCCTGATGAATATGCGCAAGCAGGATGCCCGGAATATCACGATAATGTTCATCGCCAAATTGCATATAGCAGTGCTCAAGCGAATCGGGATTGATGTTAGCTTCACGGCAGGCGCGTTCCAGCCCCTGACGACGGCGAGTCGTCGCCAGATGATTAACCGGTAAATGTAGGCAGATGGGGCGACGGTACCCCGCCGCCAGCAGCGCCTGCACTGCGGTGTACTGGCCCTGTTCATCGTTCGGGATATAGCAGGCAACTGGCTCGCCTTTGTTCTCGCAGTTTGCCAGTACGCAGGGATGCGTCAGTAATTTGGGCGGAACGCGCACTTCGCGCAGCCCCATGGTAGTGAAAATAATGCCCCCCGGCCGGTGAGCGAGGAGCAGATCGACAATATCATCGGGGTTATCATCAGAGAACATGTTAACCACGAAGCTATTCCAGCCGTGTGCGCGGGCGGTTTCCTCAATAGACAGCGTGATTTCGACCGAGAAAGGCGTGGTTACGGTATCCAGCGCCAGTACACCAATCGTTTTATTTTTGGTGCCGACACTCCGAATCTGTTTGGCAGACAGGTCCGGTACATAGTTCAGGTGTAGAATAGCCTCCTGCACTCGGGAAAGGGTTTCAGGCTTTACACGTTCAGGGTTGTTCAGCGCCCGCGACACTGTCATTAATGACACATTAGCCAGTTTGGCCACATCTTTTAAAGACGCCATAACCTTCCATTTAGCAAATAAACCAATCCTTGTTGCGCAATTAAATCCAATCACAAAGATTTTCAGTAAAAGTGAATTCCTATTCTAAGCATTGATCCCCGTTTTCTTGCAAGTCGGGGGGCAAAATTTGATCTCGATCCCAAACAATTTATGTTAACGTTAACTTTTGTGATTAACATCGGATATCAGGCCAAAACGTCAGGAATACCTTAAATGTTAACGTTATCATCTTGGCATATAATCCGCTATGAGATTGCTCTGATGAAAAAACGGCCTTCCCGCAGTTATCTGCTGCTCAGTGCTTTGCTGTTCTTTTTCTTTGTTACCTGGTCCTCGTCCAGTTCACTTCTCTCTATCTGGCTTCATCAGGAGGTTGGGTTAAATTCGGCAGACATGGGCATTATTTTTTCTGTTTTATCGGTCTCCGCGCTGTTCGCCCAAGTCTTCTATGGCTTTATTCAGGACCGGCTTGGTCTGCGAAAAAATCTCCTGTGGCTTATCACCGCACTGTTGATTCTGTCCGGGCCTGCTTATCTCCTTTTTAGCTATTTGCTTAGCGTAAATATTTTGCTGGGGAGTGTTTTCGGCGGCCTGTTTGTCGGGTTGACGTTTAATGGCGGGATCGGCGTGCTGGAGTCCTATACCGAGCGAGTTTCGCGTCAGAGTACCTTTGAATTTGGTCGAGCCCGCATGTGGGGTTCACTGGGGTGGGCCGTCGCCACGTTTTTTGCCGGGCTGCTGTTTAATATCAACCCCAACCTTAACTTCCTGGTGGCGTCATGCTCTGGGGTGGTCTTCTTCTGCCTGCTGGCCCGCTTAAAAATTGCGGTACCCGCGAGTATGGAGAAACTAGAAATAGGGGCTAAAAGTGTCTCCCTTGAAGATGCCCTGCGTCTGCTGACGCTGCCGCGCTTTTGGGCACTGATCTTTTTCGTGATCGGAACCTGTATTTACGGCGTCTACGATCAGCAATTCCCGGTCTATTTTTCCTCGCAGTTCCCGACATTAAAAGAAGGGAACGCCATGTTCGGCTATTTAAATTCCTTACAGGTCTTCCTGGAAGCGGCAGGCATGTTCTGTGCCCCGTGGCTGGTTAACCGGATTGGCGCTAAAAATGGCCTGATATTCGCAGGTATGGTCATGGCGCTGCGCATGATCGCCTCAGGAATGGTGGCGGGACCGCTGCTTATTTCGATCACCAAACTACTGCACGCTGTAGAGCTGCCGATACTGCTAGTCTCCATTTTCAAATACAACAGCCTGAATTTCGATAAGCGCTTGTCCTCCACGATTTATCTGGTGGGATTCGCCTGCACCAGCTCAATTATTGGCACCGTGTTATCACCGCTGGCTGGCTTCAGCTATGAGAAATTTGGCTTTGCCCAATCCTATCTGATCATGGGCATCATGGTGTTCTGCACCACGTTTATTTCCATTTTCCTTTTGCGCTCAAATAAGTCTTCTTCTGAGCAATCTTTTTTGCAGCAAGGCGCTGTGTAATTTATCGGGAGCAACCACAATGACATCCTTATTAGAACAGGCTGAACAGACGCTTGAAAAAGCACAGTCCGGGATTAATCCTCGCTGGTATCCGCGCTATCACCTTGCTGCTCGCGCAGGCTGGATGAACGACCCTAATGGCCTGGTATGGTTTGATGGTTGGTATCATGCGTTTTATCAACATCATCCCTATTCAATAAAATGGGGCCCGATGCACTGGGGTCACGCCCGCAGTAAAGATTTGGTTCACTGGGAGCATCTGCCTGTCGCACTGGCACCGGAAGGTCCGGCGGATAAAGACGGTTGCTTCTCCGGCTCTGCGGTGGTGGACGGCGATACGCTGGCGCTGATTTATACCGGACATAAATTTCACGGCTCAGTGGACACTGACGACAACCTCTACCAGGTACAGTGTCTGGCAACCAGTCGTGACGGCATCCATTTCGAACGTCATGGAATGGTGATTGATACACCGCCAGGCCTACATCATTTCCGCGATCCAAAGGTATGGCGCGAAGGTGAATACTGGTACATGGTTGTCGGCTCCCGCGTGGAGAATACCGGCCAGGTGCGCCTGTACCGCTCTACCGACCTTCGCGAATGGCACGACGAAGGCATCCTCGCCGAGGCCGAAGACGATATGGGCTATATGTGGGAGTGCCCTGACTTCTTTACTCTGGGCGGTAAACGCGTGCTGATGTTCTCCCCGCAGGGTCTGGCGGCGGAAGGCTATAAAAATCGCAACCTCTTCCAGAGTGGGTATTTGCTCGGCGAGTGGCAGTCAGGCCAACCTTTCAGCCATGACGGACAATTCATCGAAATGGACAACGGCCACGATTTTTATGCCCCACAAAGTTTCCTGAGCCCGGATGGCCGCCGCATTGTCATCGGCTGGCTGGATATGTGGGAATCACCGCTGCCGGAACAGCAGGACGGATGGGCCGGTATGCTCTCTCTGCCGCGAGAATTAAGCCTTGGTGACAATAATTGCGTGCTGATAAAACCCGCCGCAGAAGTCACGGCCTTGCGCGGTAACTATTATCCTGCGCCAGCTCATAACCTGAATAATCAGAAGATATTTGTCGCGTCAGATGCCGACGCGGTGGAGGTACTGCTGACATGGGAGCGTAACGCTTCTACGGCTGAACAATATGGCATTGCGCTGGGCGAGGGGCTGAGTATTTATGTTGATAATCAGGCCCAGCGTCTGGTGGTGGACCGTCGCTATCCTGAATTCTCGCTTGAAGGAACACGCAGTATTGCGCTGCCCGCTGACAGTACACTTTCTTTGCGAATTTTCATCGACCGCTCCTCCGTGGAAGTGTTTGTCAATGAGGGTGAAGCCTGTTTAAGCAGCCGAATTTATCCGCAGCCGGGTCAGCGCGATCTCATACTGTTCGCGAATCACGGAACCGCTACTTTAAAAGATGCTGGATATTGGTCTTTGAATAAATAACACAGCTAAAAATACCTTGCTTTTTACATTGTGAATTTTTATTTCTGCCAGTCTCTGGCTGGCATTATATTGTCTGAAATAATGAGATAGCAAAATGAATAAAATATTAATACCTCATCATCACCTTATTACGATGAATAAAAAAATATTCCCTTTAAAGAAAAAAACGCTGGCGATTCTGATGTCATTAGCCGCTTTGCCTGCCTTCGCCGAAGAGACAGCCGAGAAGCCGGATATTTATATCGGAAACTATCAAAGCTATTTTCACGAGGACTCTGATAACCTGCAGAGCAATATCTCTCCTGTTAAAGAGGGAAGTCAACATTCGACAACCCGCGTTTCACCAACCCCTGTTCCGGCGGGCAGAGCAACCGGGCAGGCGGCATCTTCAGCACCGGTAGCCTTAACCTCTGAGACCGATAAAAAAACACCAAGTCCTCAAAAAAAGAGTGCTGCGGGTAAACAGGCAGACGTCAGTCTGTTGCGCTTAAGGCAGGAAGATCCTCCGGTTCACTGGAACAATATTGGCCGGAATATGGAGGCGGGTGGCCTGCACGGCAACATCGGCAGCCAGATAGAAATTGATGATGTTCGCAGGAGCGATAATCAGAAAAATAGCGGCAAATTTAAACTCGCAACCATTCAGGCTTTTTTAAGGCATGATGAACTGCCTAACTGGTACTTCGGCTTCTGGAATGCCAGGGAAGATAGCTATAAAGGACAATTCAGTAATCAAAGCTATCAAGGCACTAACACCATTAATGAATTTTTCATCGGGCATATTTTCGAAACCTGGCGAGGAAATATTGGTACAGAAGTGATGCTCGGTTCAGAAACGACAACCAAACGCTGGAAAAACCGTTTTAAAGTCTGGCAGGACTTACGCCTTTCCAGTAAATGGAGCCTTGCCGGATATGCCTATGGCGAATATCAACCTCAGGGCAATCAGCCAGGAAATGGCGATCTTGAACAGTATATTTTCGAAATAGAGCCCGCCATTCAATATCGCGTGAACCCGGATCTCGGGCTGTATTTACGTCCTTATTATTACTATAACCGCCAGGTGCGTGAAAATTGGGGGGATATTGTTGAGCAGGAATGGAAAGTGACGGCCGGACTCTGGAAAAACTGGTATCCACTGTTAACGTCAATATATATCGGCTTCGGGCAGGACAAAACGGATAACGCCAGCAACGCCCAGGAAATCTTTTACGACGGTCGTTATAAATTCATTGGTGGCACCATTAGCTATCCGGTCTTTGGCGACGTTCGTCTGTATGGTGAATTTAAAGCGAGATTCACGAAAGAAACCGGGCTTTGGACATCCGCCGGTCACTCATGGAATCCATTCACCGTGGTGGGTGTTACTTATAACTTCTGAGACTCAGGGTTTAGCATGAAAAAATTAACTTCAGCGATAATTTTTGCTCTGTTGGCGATATATATTAGCAATACGCCTGCGTATTCAAAAATGTCTAAAGAAACACTACAGAATAAAAGTATCACCCATATTAATGCGTTTTTCCCTCGGGTAGACGGGTCATTTGTTGGCGATCCGATGCCGGTCTATAACGAAGGCGAGTTCGATATTTTTTACCTTAATGACGTGCGCGGCGGCAGTGATTTAGGCGTGCATGCCATTCATCTGCTATCCACCACCGACTTATATCATTATCAGAACCATTCGGAGGTGATTCCTTACGTTAACAATGTTAACGATCCCGAGCTGCTTTTGGGGACTGGCTCTATTATCAAAGTGGGCGATACCTGGCATGCCTGGTATACCGCACACAATGAAAACGTGTTCCCGGTTGAGTCAATCATGCATGCCACCAGTAAAGACCGCCTTCACTGGGTGAAACACCCGCAGGACACTATTCTGCCGGGCGATAACTATCGGGGTAATGACTTCCGCGATCCTCACGTCGTCTGGGTGGCAGAAAAGAAAGAATACTGGATGCTGATTACCACCCGCAGTAACGGTCGCGGTGTTATTGCGCGTTACAGCTCAACGGATTTAAAAAACTGGGAAGATCGCGGCGTATTTTTTGACAACGATACCCTGACCAGCAATTCAAACCTTGAATGTCCTATGCTTATCTTCTTTAACGGGCGCTGGTATCTGAGTTTTAGCGATCAGTGGCCGCTGCGCTTGACGCAGTACCGTGTTGCGGACAATCCGGAAGGGCCGTGGCGCAAACTGGGTAATTATGCTGTGGATGGGGCAGGCTTCTACGCGGGTAAACTGGCCATCAAAGACGACCGTTTATTTATTTTCGGCTGGATTCCGACCAAAGCGGGAAATAGCGACCAAGGCAACATCGACTGGGCAGGAAATCTGGTTGTTCATGAACTGATCGCGGATAAGGACGGGCAGCTCAAAAGCGTTATACCGCAGGAACTGCAGGGGGTTATTAATGACAACCCTGGCTCCGTTCGCTCATTGCAGCCTGTAAAAACGCTAAAAACGGCAACGCAGTTTGGTCCATTACAATCCTATGTTTATCCTCCACTGCCTAAGCGCGGCGAGCTTACGGCAACCGTTGATATCCCTTCTGCTGGCATGATCATGAGTTTTGGTCTGACGGATGATCACATCAGTGATTCAACGCTAAATGTTGTATTTAATAAAACAAAAGGAAAAATCTATTTCTTTAATTCCCCACTTACGTCAATTCATCGCGCAAATGCAGAATCCTGGATGGATGTTCCGATGGGAGAAAAAATTGAACTACACATCCTGATTCAGGACTCAATGGCTGTTTTTTATATTAATAACACAGCGGCATTCAGTACCCGGATGTATTCCATGCCAGGAAAACCATGGAGTATCAGTCTGCCTCAAAGCGATAGTTTTCACGCCACGTTGAAAATTCAAGAAATGAAATAACGGGATATTATTATGAAAATACATCATGCCGTGGCGGTTATTTTTGCCCTTATGCTTC
Source organism: Hafnia psychrotolerans (assembly GCF_014639435.1). Classification (GTDB taxonomy): domain Bacteria; phylum Pseudomonadota; class Gammaproteobacteria; order Enterobacterales; family Enterobacteriaceae; genus Ewingella; species Ewingella psychrotolerans. Next base: position 177,315 of record NZ_BMFZ01000001.1, read on the forward strand.
CATCTCTGGCCCATGCCAGCATGAGCATCATGAAGGATTTATCGGGAAAGGTGATTGCTGTTGATCCGTGGTCATATTTGGATGAGGACGTTATGTGGACCTCAACCCGCTCCTCCAATCCTGCCGGCGGTCGTGTTCACGGCCAGCTTAAGATGAAATATTCGATTGAGGATAATAACTGGCGTAACAGCCATTTCCACAATGGGAATGATTCACTGACTTTCGTTCAGGGCGTTATGCGCCACGATGCTTTACCTGGGTGGTATCTGGCATTTTCTGAAGGCAGAACCACAGATTATAACGGTACGTGGGAGAACCAGACTTACCTCGACCAAAATCAGTGGACGCAACTGATTATTGGCCATGAATACTTCTACAAGCGTCTACGTTTTGGCTGGGATGTGATGGGAGGAAGTTCGTCAATCGAGGACCGCTGGCAAGGGCGCATCAAGTTCTTTAGTGATCTCCGCGTAACGGACCGCTTCTCCTTCTTCAATTACTTGTATCAGCAGATTGATCATCGCCGCAGCGGCGCTTCACAAAATGACCGTGACGTGCGCTCATTTAGAATCGAACCTGGTGTGCAATATATTATTAACAACACAACCGGCGTCTGGTTCCGCCAGCAATTCGCCTCTGCAATATTAGACAGAAAACAATGGGTCGATATCGATGACAAGAGCTGGACTACATCAATGGGTGTCTGGCACAACTGGGGGAAATTATCAACCACGCTCAGCGGCGGCTACGGCCATTATAAGAAAAATAATGCGCAACCCGAAGATGGTGAGGTATTCCAAAATACCCGCAATCGCTTCCTGAAGGTGTCGGTAAATTATCCTTTGACTCAACGATTCACGGTTTCCGGAGAAGTCACTGGTGCGTTGATGAATCAGAATGGGAGCTGGGTAACCAATGGCGATGCCATTACCACTGATTATAAGTTAATGCTGGATTATAACTTTTAAAAATAGGGTTTCCATGACCAGCGGTGCAAGAGCAGCGGATAACACATTATCGAAATCACCGTGCCTCCACCGCGGGTTATTCCAGAACAGCGCTGTTTAATTATTATTTAAGGAAATGTCATGAATATCTGGACGCTTGGCGATGCGGTGGTCGATCTCTTACCGCTTTCCAATATGCAGTATCACGCCTGTGCCGGTGGCGCGCCCTTCAACGTTGCGGTGGGTACCGCCCGTTTAGACTGCCATAGTGGCTTTATTGGTCGGGTTGGCGATGACGACTTTGGGCATTTTTTAAAAAAAACACTGTGTGATTCAGGTGTCTCAACCCAAAGCGTTCAGATGGATAGCCAGCACAGAACCAGTACGGTACTGGTTTCCCTGAACAGTGGCGGAGAGCGTGGATTTACGTTTCTGACTAATCCTTCTGCCGATCAATTTTTAACGCCGGATGCGCTTCCCGACTTTAGCAACGACATTCTGCACTTCTGCTCGCTGGCACTGGTCGCCGAAGCTTGCCGCGATACGTTAGCTACCGCGATAGGGGAAGTAAAACAGCGCGGCGGACTGTTGAGTTTCGATGTGAACTTACGTGAACAAATGTGGAGTGATAAGCAAGACATGCTTGCTTGCGTGCACCATTTTGCTCTTCAGGCCGATATCCTGAAATTATCGGAAGAAGAGTGGTACTGGATGACCGGCACTCACGATTTTACCCGAGCGCTGGATGCCCTTAAAACGCTGCCCGCTCAGCTCAAAGTCGTGACCTACGGCGAACAAGGTGCCATGGTGCTCTGGCGCGATAGCGTCATCCACTTCAACGGCTATACCGTCGAGAGCGTCGATACGACCGGGGCGGGCGATGCTTTCCTGGCCGGTTTGCTGGCATACATAGCGCATGCCGGTATGCCGCAGAGTTTTGCTCAGCTCCGGCAAGCCATCACCCAGTCCAGCGCCTGTGGCGCACTTGCCACTACCCGCAAAGGTGCCTTAACTGCCTTGCCGGATACTCAGGCACTTGATGCATTTATTGGCCAATTTGCTCTGCCGGACTATGAGATAAAACCGTTATAAAGGTGATAACCGGCAGGCTAATGCGGATATTGGCAGCGAGCTGACATTCTCGCGGGTTTCAAAAAACGTTAAACAACACTCGCTGCTCTATCCAGAGAATCAGGATTGGCAGCATCAACGTTGTTTAATGCATTGACGCGGCCTTGGCCGAAAGGTGAGCGATTGATTGCTGATGCACGCTGATACTGACGCAATATATCCCCAAAAATTGAGAAACTGATCTCGTTTTTCTGGGCTGTGCCTAAGAAATTTTTTGTTAATCACGCTAAGTTGTCCACATCATGGGTTGTGGATGTCAGGGCATGTATGAGTTCAAGTTGATTTTACTGCTTTTACAGCAGATGTGTGTCTTTCTGGTTATTGCCTGGCTGATGAGTAAAACGCGTCTGTTTATACCGCTAATGCAGGTTACTGTGCGCTTGCCGCATAAACTGCTGTGCTATATCACCTTTTCCGTTTTCTGCATTTTGGGCACTTATCTGGGCCTGCATATAGACGACTCCATTGCCAACACACGTGCTATCGGTGCGGTGATGGGAGGGTTGCTCGGTGGACCACTGGTCGGAGGACTGGTCGGACTTACCGGAGGGGTACACCGCTATTCACTGGGCGGGATGACGGCGCTCAGCTGTATGGTATCCACCATTGTGGAAGGTCTGCTCGGTGGCTTGATCCACAGCATTCTGATTAAACGCGGGCGTACCGATAAATTGTTTAGCCCACTGACTGCCGGGGTAACGACGCTTATCGCCGAGCTGGCGCAGATGCTGATTATCCTGCTGATCACCCGACCCTTTCAGGACGCGCTACATTTAGTGAGCAACATCGCCGCGCCGATGATGGTGACCAACACTCTCGGCGCGGCGATGTTTATGCGTATCTTGCTCGATAAACGAGCCATGTTTGAGAAATACACTTCTGCTTTTTCCGCCACGGCGTTAAAGGTGGCCGCCTCTACCGAAGGGATACTGCGACAGGGCTTTAATCAAGAGAACAGTATGAAGGTGGCGCTGGTGCTCCATAAAGAACTGGATATCAGCGCCGTGGCTATCACCGATCGAGAGAAACTGCTGGCGTTTACCGGTGTCGGCGATGATCACCATCTGCCCGGTACAACGATCTCTTCCGCCTATACGCTGCGGGCCATTGAGAACGACGAAGTCGTATATGCCGATGGCAACGAACTGCCTTACCGCTGTTCGCTGCATCCCAGTTGCAAGCTCGGGTCAACGCTGGTGATCCCTTTGCGGGGTGAAAATCAACGTGTTATCGGGACGATAAAACTGTATGAAGCACGCAATCGCCTGTTCAGCTCAATCAACCGTACGCTGGGGGAAGGTATAGCTCAGTTACTGTCAGCACAAATTCTGGCTGGCAAATATGAGCAGCAGAAGGCTCTGCTCGCCCAGTCAGAGATCAAATTGCTACACGCGCAGGTTAATCCGCATTTCTTATTCAATGCGCTGAATACGCTAATGGCTGTGATCCGCCATGACAGTGATAAAGCCGGGCAACTCGTGCAGTATCTGTCGACATTTTTTCGTAAAAACCTGAAACGTTCCTCTGAGATTGTCACGCTGGCTAACGAGATTGAGCACGTAAACGCCTATTTGCAAATCGAACGGGCGCGCTTTCAATCTAAACTGAACGTTAAGTTCCAGGTGCCGGACTCACTGGCGTCTCAGCACTTGCCCGCCTTCATCCTTCAGCCGATTGTGGAAAATGCGATTAAGCACGGCACTTCTCAGTTGCTGGGTAACGGTGTCATCACCATCCGTGCCCGCATTGATGGGCGCCACGTTATCGTGGAGGTGGAGGACAATGCCGGATTGTATCAACCGAAAGTTAACAGTAATGGATTGGGCATGAGCCTGGTGGATAAACGTCTGCGCGCACGCTTTGGCGACAGTTACGGTGTTACGGTCAATTGTGATATGGACCGTTTCACTCGCGTCACATTGCGTCTGCCGATAGAGGAACCTGCATGTTGAGAGTGCTGATTGTTGATGATGAACCCCTGGCGCGCGAGAACCTGCGTATTCAGCTGCAGGATGAGGGCGATATTGACATTGTCGGCGAATGTGCCAATGCGATTGAAGCGATCGGTGCGGTGCATAAACTTCACCCCGATGTGCTGTTCCTCGACATTCAGATGCCACGCATTAGCGGGCTGGAGATGGTCGGGATGCTCGATACCCGTCATCGTCCGCATATTGTCTTCCTCACCGCTTTTGATGAATACGCGGTACAGGCTTTTGAAGAGTGCGCTTTTGACTATCTGCTGAAACCGATTGAACCCCTGCGGCTGCAAAAAACGCTGGCGAGGCTGCGGCAGAAAGAGCAGGTGCAGGACATTCCGCCAATGCCGGAAACCCTGCAATCACTGAAATTCATACCCTGTAGCGGCCACAGTCGTATCCGTCTGTTACAGATCGAAGAAGTCGCCTATGTGAGCAGCCGGATGAGCGGAGTCTACGTGACCAGTCAGGATGGCAAAGAGGGCTTTACTGAACTGACTCTGCGCACGCTGGAAATTCGTACACCATTGATGCGCTGCCACCGGCAGTATCTGGTCAATATGGATTATTTGAAAGAGATCCGCCTGGAAGATAACAGCCAGGCCGAGCTGTTACTGCGTGATGGTCAAACGGTGCCAGTCAGTCGCCGTTATTTGAAATCACTGAAAGAGGCGGTGGGGCTGTGATCCCCACCCTGGTTCAAACCTGTTGCAGCCCGGCGAACGCAGCTCGAATGTCTGCTTCTGGCAGCGCGATACCGATAAACACCAGCGTGCTTCCCGGTATCTCATCGGGCTGCCACGGTCGGTCCCAATCCGCACTGTACAGCCGTTGAACCCCCTGAAACAGTAAACGGCATGGCTGATTTTCAATCCATAGCATGCCTTTATAGCGCAGTAGATTATCAGCAAAACCGGAGAGTAGATTCTCCATCACCGCAGACACGGCTGGCAGCGCCACCGGATAGCCAAACTCCACCACAATGGACGAAATGCTGTTCTCCGGCTGTGCAATACGCTGGAAGCGGGGCTTCGCCACCACCACGGCCTCTTCAAGCATAAATCCGCGGGTATCAAACAGCAGTGCCAGATCGATATTGCCATTGACCACCGTATAAATGGGCGCGCGGGCGTTGATGCGTTGCAGGCGCTCCGTCAGCACCGTGCTGTCACCGGCCACATCCGTTTTAGTCAGTAAAATACGGTCGGCATAGCCAATCTGCGACTGAGCCAGAGGGAACTTATCCAGCTGCTGCGCAGCATGTACCGCATCCACCAGGGTAATGACGCCGTCCAGCAGATAGCGTTGACAGATAATCTCATGGGAAAAAAATGCCTGCAGGATCGGCCCAGGGTCGGCCATGCCGGTGCACTCAATGACCAGCCTGTCAAACTGCACTTCGCCTTTATCGAGGCTATCGAGCAGATCGAGTAGTGCGTCCTCCAGCTCACGTGAGCGGCTACAGCAGATACAGCCGTTGGTCAGTGTAGTAATGCGGGTGGCACGATCGCCAATCAACTGGCTATCGATGGCGGTTTCGCCAAATTCATTCTCAATGACGGCAATATTATAGTCGTGCTGCTGGTGCAGCATCTGACGCAGCAGTGTTGTTTTTCCTGCGCCCAGAAAACCGGTTAATACGGTTACCGCAATCGGTGTCATAGCGTCATTCCTGTTAACAGCAGCGCATTCCGCCTTTACCGTCGCCGCCGTAGCGAGCCTGCTGGCGTTCACGGAAAAATTCTTCGTAGGTCATCGCCGGTTTATCCGGATGATTGGTTTGCATGTGCAGGACGTAGGTATCGTAGTCGGGGATACCTACCAGCATGCGTGCCGCCTGACCGAGATATTTTTTAGCAGCGCCTAAATTGTCGAACATACGCGGCTCCTTATCGTGTCTCCCGGTTGCCGGCTGACATCGCCTGCGACCGGGAAGAAAGCCCCGCATTAGCGGGGCAATGAGACTCTGTTATCTAGTGGCCTGAAGAAAGCTTAATGCCTTCTTTTGGCACCGGAATATACGGCGTTTCTTTGTCCGTACGCGCTTCGGTTTTGCTCGCCTGAATGCAAGAACGGATACCGTAGTAAATAATACTGTACACCACAAACAGGAATAGAATACTCAGACCGGCGTTGGTGTAGTTGTTGACCACAATATGATTCATATTTCTGATCTGCAGAGCCGTTAGCTCGGCACCCCCCGCATTAATCCGCTCTTTATACTGGTTTGCCATAAAGAAGAAGCCTTCCAACTGCGGATTGCTGCTGAACAACTTCAAACCCAGCGCCCAGCTGGTACAAATCAACAGCCAGATAGCCGGAACGATGGTGACCCAGACATACTGGGTGCGCTTCATCTTCACCAGGACCACGGTCGCCAGCACCAGCGCCACCGTTGCCAGCATCTGGTTTGAGATCCCGAACAGCGGCCACAGGCTTTTCACGCCGCCCAGCGGATCGACTACGCCCTGATACAACAGGTAGCCCCAGAGCCCGACACAACCCGCAGTACCCACTACCCCAGCGACCAGCGAATCGGTCTTTTTCAGGAAGGGAATAAAGTTACCCAACAGATCCTGCAGCATAAAGCGCCCGGAACGGGTACCGGCATCCAGCGCCGTCAGGATAAACAGTGCTTCAAACAGAATACCAAAGTGATACCAGAACCCCATATCCGCCACAGGTAAAATCTTGTGGAATACATGGGCAAGGCCTACCGCCAGCGTCGGTGCGCCACCTGCCCGGTTCAGCACTGAAGGTTCACCGATGTCTTTGGCGGTTTGCATGATTTGTTCAGGTGAAATCACAAAACCCCAGGAACTGACGGTGGCGGCGGCATGAGCAGTCACATCTTTCAGTTGTGCCATGATCATCGGCGCGTTACCGCTGCTAAGCTCATGCAGATTTGGCATGGTAAAACCCAGAGCGGCTGGCGGCGTGTTCATGGCGAAGTAGAGACCCGGTTCGATGATTGAAGCGGCTACCAGCGCCATCACGGCCACAAAGGATTCCATCAGCATCGCGCCGTAACCGATAAAACGAGCGTCAGTTTCGCAGGCCAGCAGTTTTGGTGTCGTGCCAGAGGCGATCAGAGCATGGAAGCCAGATACCGCGCCACAGGCAATAGTAATAAACAGGAACGGGAATAATGCCCCTTTCCACAGCGGGCCCGTACCATCGATGTACTGGGTGATAGCGGGCATTTTCAGCACAGGATTAAGGATCACGATGCCGATAGCCAGGCCGACAATCACCCCAATTTTCAAGAAGGTTGCCAGATAGTCACGCGGGGCCAGAATCAGCCACACGGGCAATAGAGCAGAGACAAATGCGTAGCCAATCAGGGTAAATGTAATGGTGGTATCTTTGAAGGTCAGCGCCGGGCCCCAGTAAGGGTCGCTGGCAATAACACCGCCGAACCAAATGGAGGCGACCAGCAGTATTACCCCAATCACCGAAATTTCGCCTACCTGTCCGGGGCGAATAAAGCGCATGTAAATCCCCATAAACAGCGCAATAGGCACGGTCGAACACACCGTAAATACGCCCCATGGGCTTTCCGCCAGTGCTTTCACCACGATGAGTGCCAGCACAGCCAGAATAATAATCATGATCAGAAAACAGCCGAACAAAGCAATAGTGCCCGGAATAGGCCCCATCTCTTCTTTGATCATTTCCCCCAGAGAGGCACCGTTACGGCGGGACGAGATAAACAGCACCATAAAGTCCTGTACCGCACCGGCAATGACCACGCCAGCCAGCAGCCACAGCACGCCGGGTAGGTAACCCATTTGTGCAGCAAGCACCGGCCCGACTAACGGACCCGCGCCAGCAATAGCGGCGAAATGGTGACCGAACAGGACATTACGGTGAGTCGGGACGTAGTTCAGACCATCATTGTTGATCACTGCCGGCGTCGCGCGTGTAGGGTCCAGCTTCATGACTTTCTGCGCGATATAAAGACTGTAATAGCGGTAGGCCACGAGATACACCGAAACCGATGCCACGACAATCCACAGCGCACTGATGCTTTCACCCCGCCGTAGGGCAACCACTGCCAGACAAAAAGCACCGATGATTCCAAGAATCATCCAGGGTATGTGCTTGAGTAGCGTTTTTTTATTCATAAGAGACCCGGTTATTTGAATAGCCAAAAAAATCCCTCTCCATATTGTTGAATGGGGCTTTTATAAGAGAGGGGTGTCGCCTATATGATGGCGACTTTCACCACAGTACGGGCGAAAGAGTGGTTAAGCGGTCATATAGGAAGATAAGCGGCTATTTGGCAGGCTAAGCGGTTTGTGTCGTCAGCTAACTGATTGAAATTTGTGAGTTAGATCTCACTTCTCGGTGATGGAAATAAGGAGTGATTTGGCTCTGAATCGTCCTCTTAGTCGATCGCCACAACGCAGTAAGCCCTCTGCATTTGCAGAAGGCTTTATCGATTAAAAAGGGAAAATATAGGGTGTCAGGCGGGCTTAGTTTTCAAGCTGATAATCGAGGGTGATCTCTGTTTTAAGCAATTTAGAAATCGGACACCCGGCTTTGGCTGCCTGAATGATTTTATCAAATTCCGCTTTCTCAATACCGGGTAGCTTCACCTTGCTTTGCAACGCCACGCTGGTGATAGCAAAACCCCCATCGACTTTATCAAGTGATACGTCAGCGACGGTATCAATACTTTCTGGAGTATGCCCCGCTTCGCCGAGCATCAGTGACAGTGCCATTGAAAAACACGCTGAATGCGCCGCACCAATCAGTTCTTCTGGATTGGTTCCCGGTTTGCCTTCAAAGCGTGTATTGAAACCATAAGGTTGTTTTTCCAGCGCGCCACTTTCGGTAGAAATCGTGCCTTTCCCTTTCTTAATGTCGCCTTCCCAGTGTGCCTGTCCTTTTTTATGAATGGTCATGTTAATCCTCCGGTTTGTTGAACATTGAGGATAAGTATAGTCATTAACAGGCCGTTGGGAGTCGGCTGGGCCGATTAACAGATTTATCCGGATCATCGTCATTTGTCGACATCCACTGAGAGTGTCCGAAGGGTGAGATGCGTTGGAGGCTATTTCTTTAAGCAATGGAAAAGATAGTAATTCCCTTTTGGGCTTTCGCCCTCGGCGATAATCTTCCACCCTTTGGCGAGATAAAATTCCACTGAGCTTTCACTTTTGATCAGGCATTTCAGTGAACCGGTGCCGGTAAACATCGCCTCAACCGCACGAAGCAGTGCGGTACCTACGCCTGTGCCTTTGACCGCCGGATCGACAAACAGGTTATGCAGAAAATTCTCCTGCGTGAATATTGACGCGAAACCGACTAACTTGCTGTCGCGAACGGCCACGATCACTGTTTCGCCAAGCGTTGCGCGGTCAAAATCTTCCAGTTGTAAATTTTCCGTGTCCATCCATGTCCAGGTGTCTTTGCGCGACGCCAGATAAAGCGTACGTAAAAAGGGTCGGTCAGCTTCCTGGTAAGGGCGAATCTGCAAGGGGGCACTCTCCGTTTTTATTGTCTTGGGATGATTGTAGGTTGATCTTCCTGCAGCGCCCACCAATAATGACTGTCGTTGACTCGGGGTGCCCGCTTGCAAAAGAAAGGGCTGAGAGCTTACCCGTATTACCTGATCTGGATTATGCCAGCGTAGGGAAGTCAGGTATCTCTCCCGATACCGCCTTCTTGAGCGCCGGTGGGGAGAAGTATGAATATCCAACCTGTCGATTTTTCCGGCGTGTATGCTGCCAATGCTTTGCAAAACCTTCGTAATACCGCACCTCTGGTGCATTGCCTGACCAATGACGTGGTGCAATCCTTTACCGCCAACGTGCTGCTGGCGGTAGGAGCATCACCCGCGATGGTGGTGGACCCAACTGAAGCCGCGCAGTTTGCCACCATAGCCGATGCGCTGTTGGTGAATGTCGGCACCTTGACCCTGCCTCACGCCGACGCCATTCGCGCTGCGGTGCAGGCTGCTAATCGAGCTGGAAAGCCCTGGGTGCTTGACCCCGTGGCCGTAGGGGGGTTGACGCTGCGAACTGAATTCTGTCTGGAACTTATTAAACTCAGGCCGGCGGCTATACGTGGCAATGCTTCTGAAATCCTTGCACTGAGTGGCATGAGTGCGTCCGGTCGTGGCGTTGACAGCGGCGATAATGCCCTCTCAGCCTTACCGGCGGCCAGGCTTCTGGCGAAGCAAACCGGGGCGATTGTCGCCGTGACAGGAGATGTTGATTACGTTACTGAGGGGGAACGATGTCTGGCAGTGTCCGGCGGCGATGCGTTGATGACCCGCGTGGTTGGCACTGGCTGTGCGTTGTCGGCGGTGGTGGCGGCTTTTGTTGCCTTGCCGGGCGACCGGTTGGAGAACGTGGCGGCAGCCTGTCGCGTGATGTCGTGCGCCGGTGAGCTGGCATGCCAGCAAACGCGAGGACCGGGCAGTTTCATCCCTGCATTTCTCGATAATCTCTATCTTCTGGATCAAGAGGCATTGGCATGAAGCGTATCAACGCATTAACCATCGCCGGTACCGATCCAAGCGGCGGGGCGGGTATTCAGGCCGACCTCAAAACCTTCTCTGCGCTCGCCGCCTACGGCACCAGCGTGATCACCGCACTGGTGGCGCAAAACACCCGTGGCGTGCAATCGGTTCACCACATTGAGCCGGCGTTTGTGGCGGCCCAGCTAGATTCCGTTCTGAGCGATGTGCGTATTGATAGCGCAAAAATCGGCATGTTGGCCAACTCGGCGATCGTTGACGTGGTCGCGGAGCGGCTGCGCCATTATGCGCTGCCCTTTGTGGTGCTTGATACCGTGATGCTGGCAAAAAGTGGCGATGCATTATTACAACCGGATGCAATAGAGGCGCTACGACGATCATTACTGCCGCAGGTGTCAATGATCACGCCGAACCTGCCGGAAGCCGCCGCGTTGCTGCAATGCGACATTGCGCAGAGCGAACAGGCGATGCAGGAGCAGGGCGAGGCGTTGCTGGCAATGGGGTGTGAAGCGGTACTGATGAAGGGTGGGCATTTGCAGACGGGTAAGAACGATGAAAGCCCTGACTGGCTATTTATGCACGATTTCCGCCAGCGTTTTACTGCGCCGCGCGTAAACACCAGACACACTCACGGTACTGGCTGTACGCTGTCGGCTGCGCTGGCAGCACTGCGTCCACGCCATGATAACTGGCCAGATACCGTACGTGCTGCCAAAGCGTATTTACAGCTGGCGCTGATGCAGGCTGACTCGCTGGACGTAGGACACGGGATCGGACCGGTACACCATTTTCACGCATGGTGGTAAGCGAAAATCCCCTTCCAGTCGCACCTGAAAGGGGACTTAAATTTTTATCAGGCGCGAATTTTCTCACGACATAATTCGGTTTCCACCTGCTGAAATAGCGCCAGCGCGTTCTGTAAATGTCGGGCATCAAACGGGTTGAGTGGGTAGAATTTTTCGTCTTTGCGGGGACGCAGTGACAACCGGATCTGTGTGGCAGAAACACGCTCGAAAAAATAGCTGGCGATGTCGTCGTTCTCTTCATCACGCCAGGAGATCATCAAGGCGGCATGTTCGCCGGTACGGCGGCCCACAAAACGGTTGTGAGCCCAAAGGCTTTCGCAGTCGCCATCTTTTTGCAACTTCTTACCATTGAACCAGTTGCTGTCGGCCAGGAACCACAAGGCTTGCGGCGTGATTTCCCGCTGTAAAGTGCGCCATAGTGGCTGATTATTTTCCATCTGCCAGCAGGCCATGCCGAGATAGTCATTCAACTCCCGCCAGTCGTTTTGCAGCTGAAGTTTAAGCTCATCGTCGAGGATATTGTGAAATTGCTGTAAGCCGCTGGCCTGTTCACCCAACTTGGTATAACCGACCACCGACATAGTGCGTGGTTTGCGGCGTAAGGTTATCCACAACAGAAACTTTGGAATCCGGAATTTTATCGCTTGTACGCTGAGTTTGTAGCGCTGGCCACGTGACATCACCAGTCCATTGGATGTGCCTCGTTTTTCCTGATAATTCCGAACCAGAACCACGCTATTTTGGCCCATCCAACCGGTGACATAATGCTCTTTTTCGCTATCGGCAATATCCAAATCGCGGGCGATCTGTTCAATTTTCTCTACATCCAGCAGACTGAGAGAAAGGGTTTCTTCATTGCTGTAATAGCATTTTTTCAACGTATCGGGTGTTAAAGACGGAGCAGATGTCATAGCTGGAATTCCATGGAAAGCACACGGTTTATAGCTTAACTTAAGTTGTTATACATATTTATGTCACGGCTAACATAAACTGCATTTTTTTATAGATTATTGCGGTAAAACGCCTGTACGGACCGAACCGAATAGGCGCATGACAGCCCAGCGGTTATTCGGCCTCGAACCAGTCGCTATTTTGCTCGGCGATAGGTGTGATGGTCGAGATCATCTCTTGCAGATGAATGCGGATGGCGCGCTCGGCGGCGTCCGGATCATGGGCTTTCAGCGCCGCAAAAATGTTGTCGTGTTGCTCGATCAAATTTTCTGGCGGCGAGACCTTGCTCAGGGTGAGGAAACGTACGCGATCCATCGTGGCCTTGATGTGCTCGACGGTTTCCCACGCCAGGCGGCAGTCAATGACTTGCGCGATCGTGCGGTGAAATTCGTCGTCGAGCAGCAGAAATTCCTGCGTCTGTTGGCTTTTTGCTGCCAGCCGCTGGCGCTGCAGATTATGTTCTAAAAGTGCCAGGTCATTGGGCGTCGCTACCATGGCCGCGCGGCGCACCACCGCGGTTTCCACCGCTTCACGGATGAAACGGCCATCGGCCACACGTTTGGCGGAAATCTTCATCACGAAGGTTCCTCGCTGGGGTAAAACCTGTACCAGACCCGCTTCCGCCAGTTTAATAAAGGCTTCACGCACCGGTTGGCGCGAGACGTTAAAGCGTGACGAAATTTCTTTTTCGGACAGCAGCGTTCCCGGCGGGATCTCACAGGTGACGATGTCCTGACGCAAGGCCCGGTAGATCTGCTGATTTACCGGCATATTATTGAGAAATTCGTAGGATTTAGTCATAGGCAAATTGACATTTTCAGCAGCTTGAATAGCCCAATAGTATCATGACTTTCCTCAGAATTTTGAGATTGTTACCTCATTGTTCATAACAGATCCGATGAGTGCTTAGTCAGAATTAATGTGTTCACGGCAGTATCTTTTTTTATAAGCAGCCGGTGTTATCCCGACTCGTTTCCTGAATATCCGCCGGAAATAAGCCACATCATTAAAACCGGTTCGCCGTGCCACCTCCGCCAGACTATCGCTATCGGTCAGCAGTAGGTTTTCTGCTGCCGAAACGCGCTGCTGGTGCAAGGCATCGGTGAGCGTGAGGTTAAAGGTAGAGCGAAAAACGCGACCAAGGTAGTCCGCATTACAGTGGAGTAATGCCGCCAGTTCAGCGGTACCCAGCGGTTGGTGATAACGCGTAGCAATCAACTGCCGGGCTTTATAGGCCAGCGCTACACCAGGACCACCCGGTTCGGGAACGCCGACGGGCGCCTGTCCGACTTCCTGTAATAACAATAACAAAAACAGTTCCAGCGAAGGGCTTTGCGCACTGCGCTGCTGCTCATTTAAAAATAATCTGAATAACGCCAATATTCTCTCAGCATCGCTAACTTTACAGTGCTGTGGAATATTCAGCTGTAAAGAAGGATCTTTTTGCTGATGTTGTAAAATATCAAAGTGCAGCCAATAAAATTTTAATTGTGCGTCAAATACCCCGATGCCCTGATGTTTTCTATCGGGAAATAGAATCAGACTTTCACCGGCTTGCAAATCAAAACGGGTATTTTCTTCCTGTAATGAGAGCGACCCACGCACGACATAGATCAGTTCAAAAGAGGTCAATGTGCGGGTCGGATGTGTGCCTATACCGCGAGAGATAAACAGGCCACCATTTTGCACGCGTAGCGGATAACTTACGGAAATAGAAAGCATTTCATTCTGCACTCCGGTAATGGAAGACGGGTATGTACAGGCTTTAGGCTAGCAGAGTGGCGTTTCGAACATTGACTGGGCTGTGCAAGATTTGATCCGCTTCACAAAACCAGATACAGGTCGGAATTGTCCCTTTTTACTACTTGATTCACCACTTGTTGTCCTTTTGCTGTCATGTCAGATTAGGTGTGTACCTTATTATTTAAAAATGTCCCGATGCCATGATTATTTATATTATGGCTGTCTGTTTCTTATTGCTGAGAATAAAAAGTATAAATATGAGCGAGGAAATGATGCAAACCACTTCAATTGATACTGTCCCAGCGCAGATTAAAGAAAAGAATAGCCAAATAACGGTCAGTGAGAAAATAGGTTACGGACTCGGTGATGCTGGTGGCACAATTATTACTTGCCTGATTGCCAACTTTTTGACCTTTTTTTATACCGATATTTTTGGTCTGACCCCGGCGATTGTCGGCACGCTATTTATTTCCCTGCGTATTATCGATGCCATCTCCGATCCGCTGATGGGGATTTTGGCTGACCGTACCCAAAGCCGCTGGGGACGCTTTCGCCCATGGCAATTGTGGATCGCCTTGCCTATTGGTGTGATCGGTTTTTTGACCTTCACCGTGCCCAGTCTCAGTGGTGATACCAAAATTGCCTATGCCTTCTTCACTTACTTTTTGCTCTCCGTCTCTTACACCGCGATCAATGTGCCGTACTGCGCACTGATCAACACCATGACCACCGATCACCATGAAGTTATCTCCTGTCAGGCGTGGCGCTTTGTGCTGTGCGGTGTTGCCGGGTTCTTGGTGTCGGTGGGGCTGCCGTGGCTGGTGGAATATTTTGGCCATGGTAACGTCGCGCTCGGTTATCAGCAGGGTGTGGGACTATTGTGCGCGGTCGCCGTCGTGATGTTCCTGTGGTGCTTTTTTACCGTCCGTGAACGTCTGCCATTGTCTATGCTCGGCCAGTTCAGCGTGCGTGAGCATATTCGCGGTATGTTGAAAAATGATCAGTTGCTACTGGTGCTGCTGATGTCCTTCCTGCTGATCAATGTGTTTAACCTACGCGGAGGCGGCTATATGTATTTCATCACCTATGTGTTGAAGGGAGGAGCCGGATATGCCTCGATGTTTTTTGGCATGGTGACGCTGGCGTCGATTCTTGGCGCGGTGATCGTTAATCAATTGACCAAGTTTATCGACACTGTGCGCCTGTACATGCTGACTAACCTCGTGCTGGCGGTGTTCTCACTGCTGATGTGGTTTGTGCCGGTGGGTGAACAGTGGCAGTCGCTATGGCTGGGTATCATCTTTGTACACTGTGTGATCCTTGGCTTCACGCTGCCGCTGCACTTTTCCATCATGGCGTTTGCTGACGACTATGGATATTGGAAAAATGGTATCCGCTCTTCGGGCATGAACTTCGCCTTCAATCTTTTTTTCATCAAACTGGCCTGGGCTTCCAGTGCCGGGATCATCGCGCTGGTGTTTATTCTGGTTTCCTATCATGCCGGTGTTGACCATCAAACGTCAGCCTCGCTGACCGGCATCCGGCTGTTTGAAACGCTACTGCCTGCCGCACTGCATCTGATGCTGGCTATCACCATTACCTTCTGCAAGCTCGATAACAGCCTACTCAATCGTATGTTCGACGCGCTGGTCAAAAACATTTAATTTTACGACATTGTTTAACGACACAAATTCAGGAGGTTGCATGTCTTTTCATCCTATTGATTGCCTTGAGGTCCCGCTGGATAAAGTCCAGATAACCGATGCATTTTGGCTCGAGTATCAGCGTCTGGTGAAAGAGGTGGTAGTGCCTTATCAGTGGCTGGCGCTCAATGATCAGGTGGCGGAAGCCGAACCCAGCCATGCAATTGAAAATTTTCGCATTGCTGCTGGCCAGAGTGACGGTGAATTTTACGGCATGGTATTTCAGGACAGTGACGTGGCGAAATGGCTGGAAGCCGTGGCTTATCTGCTGGTGAAGAACCCTGACGCTACGCTGGAAGAGACGGCTGATCAGGTGATTGAACGGGTTGCCGCCGTTCAGCAGCCCGACGGTTACCTGAATACCTATTTCACCGTTAAAGCGCCCGAACTGCGCTGGAGCAATTTGGCGGAATGCCATGAGTTGTATTGCGCCGGGCACTTGATTGAGGCGGGTGTGGCCTATGCGCAGGCCACCGGGAAAAACCGTCTGCTGGAGGTCGTCTGTAAACTGGCTGACCATATCGCGCAGGTGTTCGGCCCGGAAAATGGACAGATTCAAGGCTATCCCGGTCACCCGGAAATTGAGTTGGCACTGATGCGGTTGTATGAAGCGACCGGCGAGCGGCGTTATCTTGATCTGACCCGTTATTTCGTCGAGCAGCGCGGTACTCAGCCCCATTTTTACGATCTTGAGTATGAAAAGCGTGGGCGCACCTCGCACTGGAATATTCACGGTCCCGCTTGGATGGTCAAAGACAAAGCCTACAGTCAGGCGCATCTGCCGGTCGCGTTACAGAAAACCGCTATCGGCCATGCGGTACGCTTCGTCTATTTGTATGCTGGCGTGGCACATCTGGCACGTCTCAGTCAGGATCAGGAAAAGCGCGACGTGTGTCAGCGGCTATGGGAAAACATGACCCAACGCCAGATGTACATCACCGGTTCCATCGGTTCACAAAGCAGCGGCGAGGCGTTCAGTTGTGATTACGATCTGCCGAACGATACGGCGTATACCGAAACCTGCGCGTCCATCGGTCTGATGATGTTTGCCAATCGGATGTTGCAACTGGAGGCTGACAGCCGTTATGGCGACGTGATGGAACGCGCATTGTATAACACCGTGCTGGCTGGAATGGCGCTTGACGGTAAGCACTTCTTCTACGTTAATCCGCTGGAAGTGCATCCAAAAAGTATTCAGTTCAACCATATTTATGATCATGTTAAACCGGTACGCCAGCGCTGGTTCGGCTGTGCCTGTTGTCCACCGAATATCGCGCGGCTACTGGCTTCACTTGGCAGTTATATTTATACCCGGCGTGACGACGGCGTGGATATCAATCTGTATATCGGCAGCGACGTGGAGATTGAGGTGGAGGGGGAAACCTTGCGGCTCAAACAGAGCGGGGGTTATCCGTGGCAAGACACGGTGAAGATAGAGTTGGAAATCGCAAAACCCCTGAAAACGACACTGGCACTGCGTCTGCCGGACTGGTGTGCCAGCCCACAGTTGCTGGTCAATGGAGAGCCGCTGGAACTTCACGGCTATGTGCATCGTGGTTACGTGCGCCTGACACGCTATTGGCAGAACGGCGACGTTTTACAGCTAACGTTGCCGATGCCCGTGACGCGCGTGAAGGGGAATCCTCTGCTGCGCCACTTAGCTGGCAAAGTGGCGATTCAGCGAGGACCGTTGGTCTATTGCCTCGAGCAGGCAGATAACGGCAGCGAACTGCATAACCTGCAATTGCCGGCTGATGCGCCGTTCAAGCTGATTGCCGGCAGCGGTTTGTTCAAAGGAAAAACCCTACTGCAAACGCAAGGAACGAGGGTGAACTCTACCCAAGCCTTGCAGCAGCCGCTCTACAGTTTTAACTCTCCTCCTGCGCAGATGCAGCCACAAACCTTGACGTTTGTTCCCTATTTCAGTTGGGCGAATCGCGGGGAAGGGGAGATGCGTGTGTGGGTCGACGAAGGCTAAGCGCTGGCAAATGATAGATAAAAAAAATCCCGCTCAAGGAGGGCGGGATGTCGTAATACCTTACAAGGGGATAGTCCAATGAGGTGCAATGACCTATAGGGAAATAAGTAATTGCGCGCTTATAGTAACTTAGGGTATTAAATAGGCCAAGCATAACTTTCACTAATTTTACTTATGTTAAACCCTTCAGGAATTTTCCTAGGCGAGTGGCTATACGGTGAGCGATAACAAGCAGAAAGCGATGCCGCTGGTTATGTGCGAGATAAAGGCCTACTCTTTATAGGTATTAATTGGGCACTCTGAAGTTAATCTATTGTAAGTATTAAGGATTGTTATGAGCGAAGTCGAAAGTTCGATCAGTGTTGGCGATACTCTTACTGTAAAGAGCGGTTCTACCCACGTGGTAACAGGCTTTGTGAAAAAAGGGGAACGCGTTTACCCAACCGTTAAAACCGATCACGGTGATTCTAACTTTAGCCAGATCAAAGATATTGTCTCTGTGAGCAAAGGCTGAATGTAATTAGCTGAGCGCGACCGCGGCCTGCTGCACATTCAGTGCGGGTGGGCTGTGTAATGCTTTTCCCCTAATACATTCGAATGATTTCCTGAATAGCCAAATTCCTTTAGCCCCCATTCCCCCATCATTCTCCCATTTACCTGTGTCATACTTTTATTTATGAAGCCAATCAAAAAACCGGTGAGGATTTACGCATTGGCTTACCGCTTTCCTGCAATGGCTGAAAATACCTTAAGTGAGGGTGGTGAAAGCCAGCCTGATTCAGGGCATTCTGTTGCAATAAGCCGACAGCGGCAAACCTCGAATTCTCACTTTTAGACCTGCAGGAGCCCCCATTATGTCATCTGAAAATAGCGTATCACCGGAACAGCACACCGAGACGCAGGATCCCTTTATCTGGCTTGAAGGTATTCGCGAACAGCCCGCACTCGAGTGGGCACAGCAGCAAAATGACCTGACCGTGAGCCAGTTTGCCAACGGCAATGATTTCGAACGTATTCGCCACCAAGTGCTCAGCGGGCTGAACTCACCGGCACAGATCCCAGGTATCCATAAGTGTGGAAACCAGTGGTACAACTTCTGGCAGGATGAAAAAAATCCACGCGGCCTGCTACGCCGCACCACACTTGATGAATACCGTAAGGCCGAACCGGCATGGGAAACCGTGCTGGACATCGATGCACTCGGTAAAGCCGAGGATCAAGAGTGGGTTTATCACGGTATCCAGGTACTCAAACCTGATTACCAGCGCGCACTGTTGCATCTTTCTCCTGACGGCGGTGACGCATCGGCGATTCGTGAGTTTGACCTGCAAACGCTGAGTTTCGTCACGGACGGTTTCAATTTAGCTTCGGCCAAAAGCCGAGTGTGCTGGATAGACCGCGATCGTCTGTTTGTTTCCACCGATTTTGGGGCAGGATCGATGACGGCTTCTGGCTACCCGCGCCTCACCAAAATCTGGCAGCGCGGCACGCCGCTGAGTGCGGCACAAACCCAGTTCAGTGCTGAACATGACGACATGATGGTGGTGGGTTATCACAGCGATTCTCAGGGCTATAAGCGTAATTTCGTTGTCCGTGTGATCGACTTTTATCGCCGCGAAACTTTTTTGCTCGACGCGCAGAACACTCTCCATAAAGTGGATTTACCGCAAGATGCCAAATCCAGCTGGTGGCGTGAGTGGCTATTGGTTCAGCCTGCCAGCCAGTGGGATGTCGACGGGCAGAGCTTTCCCTCTGGCGCGTTGTTGGCGATAAAATTTGATGACTTTATGGCGGGCAGTCGTCAGATGACCACGCTATTTATACCCGGCGAGACGACGGCGCTGAGCGACTACTCAATGACCCGTGACTTCCTGATCCTCAGCATTTCCGAAGATGTGGTGAACCGTCTGGAAATTTTGACGCCTCAGAGAGATGACTGGCTGCGTGAACCTTTTGGCAATGCGCCTGCGATGAGTAACATCAGCGCCCACGGCGTCGATGATGACAGTAATGACTACATGATGACGGTGAGCAGTTTTCTACAACCGACGACGCTCTACCTCGGCAACCTTGACCGCAAGGACCTGCCGGCTGAAATCCTCAAACAGGATCCTGCGCATTTTGACGCATCGGGGTATACGGTGAGCCAGCATTTTGCGCACTCGGATGACGGAACCCGCGTACCTTATTTTGTCGTAGCAAAAAAAGATCTGGTGTACGACGGTCAGAACCCAACGCTGTTGTACGGTTATGGGGGGTTTGAGGTCTCACTCGAACCTTATTATCTTGGCGTCAGCGGCCCGGCGTGGCTGGATCGCGGTGGGGTGTTTGTTCTCGCCAATATTCGCGGCGGCGGGGAATATGGCCCGCGCTGGCATCAGGCAGCGTTGAAGGACAAGCGTCTGCGTGCCTATGAAGATTTTGCCGCTGTCGGTAAAGCGTTGGCGAACAGCAATATCACTTCTGCGCAACATCTGGCGGCGCAGGGCGGGAGTAACGGTGGCCTGTTGGTCGGCAACATGCTGACGCTGTACCCTGAGTTGTTTGCCGCCATTGTCTGTGAAGTCCCTTTGCTAGACATGCAACGCTATACACAAATTTCGGCTGGTGCCTCATGGATTGCTGAATATGGCGATCCGCAGAAGCCGGAAGAGTGGGCGTTCATCCAGGATTTTTCGCCGTATCATAATATCGATGCCACTAAAAAATATCCGCCGGTGCTGTTCACCACGGCCACCAGTGATGACCGGGTCGGGCCGGGACATGCCCGTAAAATGGCAGCCAAAATGCAGGCGCTGGGCTTACCGGAGGTCTGGTTCTATGAGAACACGGAGGGAGGTCACAGCGCCGCGGCCGACAAGGCGCAATCCGCGTTCAAACGTGCGATGGTCAGCGAATTCTTGCTGCGCTTCACCGGGCAGAGCTGCCGTTAAACGCCGTGCGGTATAATGGCTGAAAAAGTCGGGTCAATGATGGCCAGACTTTTTTATTGAAACCCTTCTATTTATATTTCGACATGTTTTAGTAACATTTTGCGCTTTAAAAACATTGCTCTGCGGATCAGGGATTGTTTATGATTCTGACATCATTTGATAATGGTTCTCAAAATCATTTATTTTTAATTCTCATTGCCGGGTACGAACATGTTGAAGAATACCGCTCGTGTACTGTCTGTCTCAGGCTTGATGGCTATCTCTTTTGCCAGTTTTGCCACCACCTATCCACTGACTGTCACTGACCTTGATGGTCAGAAACTGACGTTCACCAAAGCGCCACAGCGCATTATTTTGCAGGATGGCCGCGATATTCTTTCGCTGGCCGTGCTTGATAAAGCCAATCCGTTCCAGCATGTGGTGGCGTGGAATAATCTTCTGAAGAAAACCGACAGCGGCACCTGGGACATGCTGAAAAGCAAATGGCCGGATTCTGCCAAAATTCTGGATATGGGATTCAGCGACAAAGGGCAGGTTGATCTCGAAACGGTGATCGCCCAAAAACCTGACCTGATGGTGGCGCAGCTACGGGCAAAAGATTCGCTGAAAGAGGCGGGGGTTCTCGACAAACTCAGTGCGTTGAAGATCCCTGTTCTGTTCGTCGATTACGAGCGTGATCCGGCGAAAAATACCGCGCCGAGTATTGAACTACTTGGCAAGGTTCTTAACCAGGAAGATAACGCCCGCGCTTACAGTACCTTTTACCAGCAGCACTATCAGCATATTCAGCAGGTCGTGGCGTCAGTGAATCCGAAGCCTAAGGTATTTATTGAAGCTATCGCCGGACGTTCCGACTCCTGCTGCTTCACCCATGGTGATTCTGGTTGGGGAAAACTGGTTCAGGCGGTGGGCGCTGACAATATCGGCACTGATCTGTTGCCGGGAGCGTCGGGTGACGTGTCGTTGGAAAAAGTGATCAGCATGAAGCCCGATGCCTACATCATGACCGGTTCGGCGCGGCCGAGTAATGGCAGCGTGTCGCATATTCTGCCGCTGGGCTACGGTGCTGACCAAGCCAGCGTCGATCGTGAAGGTTTGGCGCTACTGTCCCGTAACGGTATCTCGCAGATCTCTGCTGTGACCGACAAGCGCGCTTACGGCGTTTATCATCAGTTCTACGACCATCCGTACAATATTGTCGGTATGGAGTATTTGGCGAAGTTTATCTATCCGCAGCAGTTTAAGGATTTGGATCCGGCGAAGACTTACCACGATCTGGTGCGTAACTACACCCAACTGCCAGACACTGCGTTCATTTTCGGCTGGTCAGAGGCTAAGTAACGGCGACTTTCACGCACTCTGTCTGCCTTCCCGGCAGGCAGAGTATGATCCAACGAAGCCCCTCTCTGACGTCTGCGACGCCATTATTTACCCTGATCACATTTGTTGACACTCGGTTAATTCATCCCGGTCACTATTTGGTTTAGTGTGATCGATAGATTCCCTCTTTCCGCTATGCGTTTTTGACAACGCGAAGGGGGAGCAACACACATCGACAAGGTGAATTTATGCAATCCGAAGAACAGCGTTTAATCGAAGGTCTTTTTAGCCGTTTGCAACAGGCTGAGTCCGGCACGGCACCGCGCGACGCCGATGCAGAACGTGTGATTCAGGCTTGCATCAGTAAGCAGCCGTCAGCGCCTTATTATATGGCGCAGGCGATGATCATTCAGGAAGCGGCGCTAACCAGGCTGAATCAGCAGGTTCAGGCGCAGCAGCAACAAATTGAGCAGTTACAAGAGCAGGCTAAATCCGTGCGTCCGGCAAGCAGTGGGTTCCTGTCCGGGTTGTTTGGCGGCGGATCATCGGCGCAAACTCAACCGCAGTCTGCAGGGCAAAGTCATGCAGGCAGCCAGCCGATCCCCGGTACCAGCGGCTGGGATAACCGCAACGCGCCACCGCAGCAGCAACAGGCTTACCAGCCACAAGCAGCACCACAACAGGCGGCACCTCAGCAGCCAGGGTTCCTCGGCAGCGCCTTGCGTACGGCGACCGGTGTGGCCGGCGGCGTGGTGCTGGCCGAGATGCTAACCGGCATGTTCCATCAAAGCCAGCCGCAGGAAATCATGAATATTATTCAAGAGCCACCGGTGCAGAATCTGGATCCGAACGACGCCAGCTTCCTCAATAATAATGATTTCCAACAGCAAAATTTCGACAGCGGTCAGCCGGACTGGCAGGATGCCTCAATGAGTGATAACAGCGACAATTCAGGTTTTGGTTTTGGCGCTGACGATGGCAGCTCCGATGATTTTAGTAATGACGACGACTCCTTTTTCTAATGTTTTATGGTTTTCGAAGGCGTTTTTACAGTAGGAATTATCGTACAAGTTGTAAGAGTGAGAGGTTTATCGCTTATTGCAATCGGAATTCTGGACAAAAGCTGAATCTGTTGCTGTACTGTAACTGACACACGTTTTGTGTCGTTCATTAACGTAAAGGTAAGTTTGATGTCAAAGATTACAGGTAGCGTTAAGTGGTTCAATGAATCTAAAGGTTTTGGTTTCATTACCCCTGAAGATGGTAGCAAAGATGTTTTCGTGCATTTCTCTGCTATTGCCAGCAATGGTTTTAAAACCCTCGCTGAAGGCCAACGTGTTGAGTTCGAAATCACACAGGGCGCTAAAGGTCCATCGGCTGCTGACGTTAAACCTATTTAACTCTAGCCAAATTTTGAAAAAACCCGCTGATGCGGGTTTTTTTTATTCTTCTATCGGTTAGGCAGGGTTCACGCCGCCGCCGTATTTTTACGTACCAGTGAGACAAACAGTATGATGGCGATCGCGTAACAGCCGAGGATCGTCAGTCCCATCGACAACGCCGACGTGCCGCCCAGCCCACTGAGTGGAACACTAATCGCTCCCAGAGCGAACATGCACACACCAATCAGTGCCGACGCGCTGCCCGCATTCTTCCCCTGACTTTGCATCGCCAGTGAACCCGCATTCGGACCAACAATCCCGATAGTAATGACTGAGAAGAACAGTGGCACCATCAGCAGGATCAGTGGAGCGTGCAGGCTTGCCGCAATAACCAGAGAGACAGAACCGACTGCGGCGAGACACAGGCCGATTTTAACCAGTGCCAGCTCGCCCCACTTGCGGCTCAGGCGCGTTGAGACCTGTGCGGCAATCACCAGGCCAAGACCATTGGCGGCAAAGCACAGGCTGAACATCTGCGGACTGAGGTGATAGATTTGCTGCAAAACAAAAGGCGATGCACCGATATAGGCGAACATACCGGCCATCGTAAAGCCCTGAGTTAAACATAATCCCATAAATTGCCGGTCTTTCATTAGACGGCCAATCGAACGTACCATCACCATCACACCCCCTTGTGAGCGCCGCTCAATGGGGAGTGTTTCGTGCAACTTCAGCAGGGAGAAGCTGAAAAGCAGCACGGAAATTATCGCCAGTGCGCCGAAAACCCCGCGCCAGCTCATAAAGTTCAGTAAGCCGCCGCCCAATACCGGCGCGATAATCGGTGCCAGTCCATTGACCAGCATCAGCAGCGCAAAGAACCGTGTCAGCTCGTGACCATTATATAAGTCACGGGCCACGGCGCGCGACAGCACCGCACCACCTGCGCCCGCAACACCCTGTAACAGACGGGCAACGATCAGTTGGTCAATATTTTGCGCGACGGCACAGCCCACTGAAGCCACCAACAGCAGTGCCAGCGACCACAACAGCGGGCGCATACGGCCATATTTGTCACTCAGCGGGCCAAAAATCAGCTGGCCCAGACCGAGCCCCAACAAACCGGCGGTCAGACTCAACTGACTGGTGGCGGTGGTGGTATTAAGCTCGACCGCCATTTCGGGCAGTGCAGGCAAATAAAGGTCCGTACACAGCGGCCCGAGCGCTGCGAGTGAACCCAAAACCAAGGCATAACCCAGGCGTTTTTCTGTCAGGTGATTGCTCATTACTTTATCCATTTCTGGTGGTTTTTGGGATGAAAACGAGGGTTAAGGCTGGGGAGGTAGCATTGCAGGATCAAACAGTCGGCTAAACAGCCGATCATAAAGTACATCAAGATGAATGGGATCGGCATGCTGGGTCGTCAGGTGGCGAAATGCCGTGCCTTCACAAATGACCGCCAGTATTTCGACTCTGGCGGCTAATTCATCATCCGACAAGTGGGAATAGGTTCTTGCCAGCATGGCTTTGGCTTCATTAAACAGTTGGCCTTCTGCATCGCGCCAAATCTGTTCCACCACGGGGTTACGTGTCGCTTCGGCGGTCACTTCTAACATCAGGGCATGATCTATTTCGGGCTGTTCCAGACTCCGCTCAGGGCTGGCGTTCCGTGGGTGTTCGACATGCAAGCTGCCAATACGCCGGTGGGCAAGATTCTCGGCCATCTGCCGTAGATTATGGGCATTGCCGGTCATCAGACTGATTTTCTTAAATACGATGCGTCTTACGATCTCTTCGATAATGGCATCTTTATTGGCGAAATAGCGATAAATCTGCCCAACGCTAAGCCGCGATGTCTTGGCTATTTCCGCCATGCCAGCACCGTGGAATCCATGTTTTCGAAAGCAAATCCGTGATGCGGCGATAATTTGATCCCGTCTGGCGCAGATGCGCTGTTCTTTACTTTCCTGAGGATGAAGCATTGGGTTGGATGACCTGAGGTTAGGCGTGCACAGTGGGTGTGAACGTTCGTTCTCAAGTATAGATTACGAAGTGTTGAAGGTAAATACTAAAAAAACAGCGCAGACTCAGAAAGTCTACGCCGTCGAGGTGCGGGCAGTGGAAATCGGGTCAGGAGATAAAATAGTCGTGTAGGAAAATGGCGCTAACCAGTAGACACAGCGACACTACCAGCATTTCTGAAAAATTTTTTGGCATTGAGAACATTATAGGCTCCGGATAATCCACAGTTTATGCCTACCAGTATGAAGTTCTAAAATGAAGGAAACATTAAGACGGTGGGGGAAATACCTAATGCCAACGGATTTATCTCACAGAATGAGCCGCTAACGATGCCTTGATCATAAAAAGGCATCGTTGTGATTCAAAACTAGTGTGCGGTGTACCAACTGACCAGCATAAAGGCCAGCAATGTCATGGTCAGCGATCCAGCCAGGTTCACGAACATATTGAGTAGCGCACCGGCAAAGCGGCCATTTTGCAACATGTAGACCACTTCCAGTGAGAAGGTCGAGAAGGTGGTCAGCCCGCCGCAAAAACCGGTAGTCAGCAGCAGTTTCCATACCGGGTCAAGGTGGGTAAGACGACTGAAAGTAGCAATACAGAGTCCGATGATAAACGCGCCGACCAGATTGACGGTCAAGGTTCCGAGAGGCAGAACGGGCGTCATACCATTCATTTTCATACTGACATACCAACGGGCCATACTGCCCAAACCGCCACCAATAAATACTGCAAGTAATGTACTGAACATAAAAGCCTTTCGTGAGGTTGAGTGATTATTTAGAAAGGTTCCGGCGTCATGCTACGAACCTCTCAATGAGATTACGTAGACATCATTAGCCGGTAAAGGCGGTTTCGGAGGAATGTCATCTCCATCATGTCGCGGGATTTTACACGGCTAAGGCAATAATTTGTAGCGTCTCATCAAGAGATTAATGAACTTAGCCAAGGGCCAATACAATCGCATCGGCAATCACATCAATCTGTTCGGCTTTGAGCTGCGACGTACTGATACGAATAAACTGTCCTGGCCCGGTCCGGCTGCGTTCACCGGGCAGCACGGCAATACCTCTGGCGGCAAGAGTGACCAAGGCAAACTGCTCAGAAGGCACCGGGATCAGGATCGAAAGACCGTCCCGGTGAGGGATATTAACCCCGCGTATTTTTAGCGCATCCGACATCGCCTTGCGCCGTTCTGCGTAAACCCGCTTAGCCTGTTCAATCCCTTCTTGCGTTTTTTGATCATTGATCAGATAGGCCAGCGCCTGCTGCAAAATACGGCTCGACCAGCCTGCGCCAAAATTGCGGAATGATTTGATCTGTTTGATCAAATCTTCAGAGCTGGATATCACCGCCAGACGCAGATCTGGCCCGTAGGCTTTGGAATACGAGCGAACGTGGACGGTGCGCAGTGGCAGCACGCTACCCATGCTGATTGGTTTTTCTCGCGACAACTGGCCGATGCCATCATCTTCAATGATCAGTGTATTGCTCGCACTGAGGATCTCCGCCAGTACCGCATAACGTTCGGCATTCAGTGCGTGGCCACAGTGAGAATGCGTCCGTGGTTGATAGATAAAACAGGACGGTTTTTTCGCCAACGCCATCTGTAATGATTCGGGAATGGGACCAAATTCATCACATTTTACTGGCAGAACCTGCGCCCCCAGATTGTCCAGCATATCCAGCAGGCGGGTGGCTGTCGGATCTTCAATGGCGACCACCGAGCCTTGCATCAGCAGGGTTTGCAGCGTCAGGTTCATGGCGTCAAAACCACCGTCTGCCGCCATAAAAGCCCCGGCTTCATAAGGCCAGCTGGGTTTAATCGCCTTCAACAGTGCAGGCGCAATCGCCTCGCGCTGATAGCTATTGAGATTATCTGCGCTGACACCGGCCTGGAGTGCGGCGCTAAGATCAGGCAATAGGGTGGGGTCCGGTGACGACAGGGCTAAATCGGCAATGATGTGATCCCCGAAGTTACCGATTTTCTCAAAACGCGCGGGGCGAGGAGAGAGCGTATCGCCGCATACCCAGACGCCGTTGCGCCCGCGCCCGGCAATCACTTTCTGGCGACGAAGCTGACTCCATGCGGCCGATACCGTAGCCGGGCTGACGCCCAGTGCCTGCGCCAGTTCACGTACCGCCGGTAAGTGTGTGCCAATCTCAATAATACCCGAGCGGATCATCGACGCCGTTTCGAGCGCAATGCCGCGCATTGAACGGTCTTCCAAATGAGCGGCGAACCACTCAGCATCCCGTGTTTTTACCTGCAGACGGTCACTCATTATTTTCCTTTTGTTCAGTAACAAAGAATATATTGTACATATTATATTATGACATTAGTATCAAACTTAACCAATTGGACGATAAAATAATCACACTGACATCAATGTGATCGCTAATGCTCAATGGGATGTTGTTTTCGTGATGTCTCATTTCTACACATTCATACGAGGAACACTGTGGCAATCACCATCAGACTGGCAGTTCGTGACTGGGATTACTTTACGCCGCTGGCGTTAGGCGATGTTAAACCAGAGGGTTTCAATCTTGAAGTTGACCGCGTCGACACTTTGGTGGGCGATTTAGCTACCAGCGATCGCTACGACGCGGGCGAAGTCTCCTTCAGCCGTTATGCTCAGAGATGTGCCAAAAGAGAAAACGATCTGCTGGCCATACCCCACTTCCTGATGCGCGGCTTTCGTCAGCGCTGCATTATCACCCGTGACGACAGTCCGTTGACCGAACTGTCACAACTGGCAGGTAAGCGAATTGGGCTAACGGGCTGGCAGGATTCAGGCAATACATGGACACGCACGCTGCTGGCGCTCGAAGGGGTAGGGATTGAAGATGCCAACTGGTATGTGGGGCGCTTGACGGCCGATCATCCGATTGTTGACCGGCTGGCCGGTTTTGGCCGTGCGGGGCGTATTGAAGTGGTACCCAAAGAGCGTCCGATGATGGAGCTGTTGCAGGAAGGCTGGCTCGATGCCGTGTTCACGCCTTTTATGCCAGAGGGTTTTTTCAGGCCGGACTCCGGGTTTCGTCAATTCCAGCCCGATTTCCGTCAGGCCGAACTGACCTATTTTAATAAGGTGGGTTACGTTCCCGGCATTCACCTACTGGCGATCAAACCCGCGCTGGCCGAAGCGCATCCGTGGTTACCCCAGGCCTTGAGCGACATTATTGAACGCTCTTATCAGGTTTGGATGGATAAACGTGCCAAATATGCCGATACCACACCTTGGTTGCTGGACGATCTGCGTCGCACCGTGATGGATTTACCTGTGGACTGGAATGCAAACGGTTACGTTGCCAACAAACGAATGATTGAAGATTTTGCTAAGGAGTTACATCAGCAGAATCTGATCGCCCGGCCCTTAAGTGCGGCAGACCTTTTCCCGCAATTTGCCGCTGAATCTGACAGCCACTGAAGTTAAGGAATGAACATGAAAGTTGCATTAGGGCAGTTCGCTGTTGCCAAAGAGTGGCAAGCCAATGCAGAAACCTGTCTTTCGCTGATGGCGACGTCTCGCGAAGCCGGGATTGATTTACTGGTGTTGCCGGAAGGCATCCTGGCGCGAGATATCGCTGATCCTGATTTGGTGTTGAAAGCAGCCCAGCCGCTCGATGGCCCATTTGTCAGCCAGCTACTGGCAGCCAGCGTTGGCAATCAGATGACCACCATGATGAGTGTGCATATTCCTGCACCCGATGGCCGCGTCTGGAATGTGCTGATCTCCATCCGCAACGGCGAGATCATTTCTGAGTACCGCAAGCTGCACTTGTATGACGCATTTTCAGCGCAAGAGTCTAAAAATGTTACGCCCGGTAAAGAGGTTCCGCCGCTGGTTGAGGTGGCGGGTTTTAAAGTCGGCTTAATGACCTGTTATGACGTGCGTTTTCCTGAGTTGGCACGCCGTCTGGTGCTCGACGGTGCCGAGGTATTAGTGTTGCCTGCCGCTTGGGTAAAAGGTCCACTCAAAGAGATGCACTGGGAAGTGCTGGTGACCGCTCGTGCGCTGGAAAATACCACTTATATGGTGGCAGTCGGTGAGTGCGGCGAGCGCAATATCGGTAACAGCATGGTCGTTGACCCACTTGGTGTGGCCATTGCCCGCGCTGCCGAAGCACCGGCTCTGGTGTTTGCTCAATTGGATAAAGATCGTCTTATTCACGCACGTAAGGTATTGCCGGTGCTGGAAAATCGCTGCTTTGATATCCCACAGCTACGCAACGACAAGTTTTGAACATGCCATGCTGATCCTCAGCGGCTGGGCGTGCAGTAAAAATAAAGCGCGAACAACACCAGGGAGCGCTGCAGTAAACCCGTCGCTTTAGCGCCAGAATCGACGGTATAACACGTAGATGGCGCGAACAACACCAGGGAAGGTGTTAACAAAAATAAAATGATTCCTATTATTTTTTCACAACATCCAGGTCGACTTTTAAACAGAGGAAATAGAGATGATGGCAAAACCATTACGTCAGGCTTCGCTACTGGCGGCGGCGATATTTTCGATATTCGCCAGCCATGTTATGGCTGCTGAAAATGTGGCAATCCCGGCTCAAACGATGGATCCGGCGCTGCATGCAAAATTACCGGCTGAGATCCAAAAATCCGGGGTCATGACGTCGGTGAATAATGGCTCGTTTCCCCCCTATGAAATTGTCACCGGCAGTAACTCCCTTGACGGTGCCAGCGCCGATCTGGCCCGTGCATTAGGGGGCGTGCTGGGCGTGAAAATTGAACATGCTTCGGTCAGCGGATTGTCCGGTATTTTGAGCGGCATGGCGGCCGGGCGTTATCAGATGGGGATCGGCCCGATTGGTGATTACCCAGACCGTCAGGCGAAAAATGATTTCGTCGATTTCGTCAAAGAATTCGTGGTGTTTGCTGTGCATAAAGGCAACCCACAAAAGATCAATGCACTGGAAGACACTTGCGGTAAACGCATCGCGGTGATGGCTGGTGGCTCGGCTGAGCAGGTGATCCGTAAGCAGTCGGCGTTGTGCGTGAAAGGCGGTAAACCGGCGGTTACCATTCAGTCTTACGCCGATCAGCCCACCTCGATTCTGGCGGTGCGTTCCAACCGATCCGACGCATTCTTCTCTTCCCAGGCACCGCTGACCTATTTCGTACAGAAAGCCAACGGTCAGTTGGAGCTGACAGGCACTGGTAAAGCTAACGGGTTTGGCGATATCTTCCAGGGTACGGTAGTGCCGAAAGATTCCGCCGTGCGTGACGCGATTCTGGCGGGATATCAGAAATTATTTGATAACGGGACTTACGCCATCATCATGAAAAAATGGGGTCTGGAAGAGAATATGATCGCCGCGCCTGGTATCAATCTGGCCAAGGTGCAGCCCCAATGACGGATAAGACGTATAGTTCTCCACCTGCTGTCAAGGACGACTATACGCAAGATTTGCGTCGTAACGTGGAATTTTCCCATGTGCCACGGCGCTACGGACGCTGGCTGGCGTGGATTATCGTGCTGCTGATCGCCATCGATGTTATCTGGAACGTCGCCCGCAATCCTAATTTTGAATGGCATGTGGTGGCGCAGTGGTTTACCGAAGCCACGGTGATGAAGGGGTTGGGTGTCACACTCGGCCTTACCGTGATTTCGATGCTGCTGGGTGTGCTTCTGGGATTGATGCTGGCGATTGCCCGGCTGTCGCAAAGCATGCTGTTGCGTCGCCTGTCGGGCATGTTCATCTGGTTTTTTCGAGGCACACCGCTGCTGGTGCAACTGTTGTTCTGGTACAACATGTCGACGTTGTTCCCGCGAGTGGTACTGGGTATTCCGTTTGGCCCCGAGTACATGAGCTGGAATACCAACGATCTGATTACCCCATTGACTGCAGCGATCGCCGGTCTGGCGCTGAACGAAGCGGCCTATATGGCGGAGATTATCCGTGCCGGGCTGCTGTCAGTGGATAATGGTCAGGCAGAAACTGCCCAAGCATTCGGCATGAGCCGTGGCCGGGCATTACGCCGGATCATTATCCCGCAGGCGATGCGGGCGATCATCCCACCAACCGGTAATCAGTTGATCAGCATGATCAAAGCCACCTCGCTGGTCAGCGTGATCGCCATGGGGGACTTGCTGTACTCGGTGCAAACCATTTACAACCGTACCTTCGAAGTCGTGCCGCTGCTGATGGTCGCGGTGATCTGGTATTTGCTGATCACTTCAGTGTTGAATGTCGGTCAGTCAGTCATCGAACGCTATTACGCCCGTGGTACACGCAGTTCGGGATCCGCCACCAAACGCCGCCAGACTTCCGCTGAAGAAAAGACTATCCCGATTGTCAGGCAACCGGGCGTCGCCCAGAAGGAGGATCGATGAGTCACTATCAGAGCGACGAGCAGGCACCGCTGGTCATTGCGCGTAATGTGCATAAAAGCTATGGCGAAAACGAAGTGCTTAAGGGGATTGATCTGGATGTCAGGCCTGGCGAAGTCGTCGTGATCCTCGGGCCGTCAGGTTCTGGGAAATCCACGTTTCTGCGCTGTATTAATCATCTGGAAGATATTGATCGAGGTTCGATCATGGTGGGCGGCGAGCAGATTGGCTACGTGCTGCATGGTAGCCGGTTACATAAGCTGCCGGAAAAGGCGATCGCCCGCCAGCGGCGCAATATCGGCATGGTATTTCAGCAATTTAATCTT
The DNA here is from genome assembly GCF_014639435.1 of Hafnia psychrotolerans. Lineage (GTDB taxonomy): Bacteria > Pseudomonadota > Gammaproteobacteria > Enterobacterales > Enterobacteriaceae > Ewingella > Ewingella psychrotolerans. The sequence goes on from NZ_BMFZ01000001.1 coordinate 209,376, forward strand.
TACCCGCACATGACCGTGTTGCAGAACATTGTTGAAGCACCGGTTGGCGTGCATAAAGAGAGTCGCCAGGCAGCAGAGAAGTATGCTCGTGAGTTGCTGGAAAAGGTCGGACTGAGCGATAAAGCCAATGCCTATCCGCGCCATCTTTCCGGCGGGCAGCAGCAGCGTGTTGCCATTGCACGTGCCTTGGCGATTAAACCCAAGCTGATGCTGTTTGATGAACCCACCTCGGCACTAGACCCTGAGCTGGTGGGCGAAGTACTGGCGGCGATGCGTGACCTTGCGCAGCAAGGGCTGACGATGATCGTGGTGACGCATGAGATCGGTTTCGCCAGGGAGGCTGCGGATCGGGTGGTGTTTATGGATGGTGGCTATGTGGTGGAGCAGGGTACGGCAGATGAGGTGTTGGTCAATCCGCAGCATCCACGCACTCAGGCATTTCTCAGCCGTTTTATCTGAAAGCGGCGGGCTGGCGTGAAAAGGGGAGTTAAATTGTGTTGCGATTCGGCTGCATCCGCCGTTTTTGACATCAGATCTTATGATGGGGCGGGGAGCACTGTCTGGCCATAATACGCATTGCTGAGATCGCTGTGCGATGATTTCTGTTACATATTTTGCTTGTATTTCCGCCATTATTATTTGTAAATAACGCCCATAGATTCGGTTATTTTTGCTGTAAAAAGTACCGGCTATCATCATGCCGGCAACAGTTTCGCAATTCGTTAGAAGAAGGTGTGTATGGAAGGTTTAAGCATCACTAAATTGTTGGTCGTGGGCGTGTTAATCGTTCTACTGTTCGGTACCAGTAAACTGCGTTCTCTGGGTGGAGACTTGGGCGCTGCACTGCGTGGCTTCAAGAAAGCCATGAGCGATGAGCCAACTCCAGCGGCAAAGTCTGATGCACAGCCAGCCGATCGCGTAGAACACAAAGATTGATTTTAGGGTAGGGTGTATTGCCCCACCTTTTATCCTGATACGATTGTTCCGACGCCCGAAGGTTTGCGTATAACTAAAAACGGTTGCTCTTGCGAGCAACCGTTTTTGTCATTTATGGGCCTTTAAAGGTAACAAAGTGTAACCTTTATTTCACTTCAAGGCCTTTAGCTTGCAGATCCGCATGGTATGACGAACGCACGAAAGGTCCGCAGGCGGCATGGGTAAAGCCCATTGCCATCGCTTCGGCTTTCATTTCATCAAATTCTTCCGGGCTGACATAGCGCTGAACCGGTAAATGGTGACGGCTTGGCTGCAAATACTGGCCGAGTGTCAGCATAGTGACGCCGTGGCGGCGTAGGTCGCGCATCACTTCCACAATCTCCGCATTGGTTTCACCCAAGCCCACCATCAAACCCGATTTAGTTGGGATGTCAGGATGCGCGGCTTTGAAACGTTGCAGTAGCGTGAGTGACCATTCGTAGTTTGCCCCAGGACGAACCTGGCGATACACGCGTGGCACATTCTCAAGGTTGTGGTTAAAGACGTCTGGCGGCGTCGTGGTCAGGATATCCAGTGCGCGATCCATGCGGCCCCTGAAATCGGGCACCAGCGTCTCGATTTTAATGGTCGGGTTCTTGGCGCGAATGGCGGCGATACAATCGGCAAAGTGTTGAGCTCCGCCGTCACGCAGATCGTCACGGTCTACTGAGGTGATCACTACGTAGCGCAGGCCCATATCAGCGATAGTTTGTGCCAACTTTTCAGGTTCGTTGGTGTCCGGTGCCGTCGGGCGACCATGGGCAACGTCGCAGAATGGACAACGACGCGTACAAATTGCGCCGAGGATCATAAAGGTCGCGGTGCCGTGATTGAAGCATTCGGAGAGGTTAGGGCAGGCCGCCTCTTCACAAACTGAGTGCAGGCCATTCTTACGCAGTGCGGCTTTGATGCCCTGAATTCGGGTCGAATCGGCTGGAAGTTTGATTTTCATCCATGCCGGCTTACGTAACATTTCCTGCCGGTCAGTGACCACGGTTTTCACCGGGATTAACGCCATCTTATCTGCATCGCGGTACTTAACACCGCGTTCCATCTGAATCGGTTTACTCATAAGCTTGCAGGTTCCAGGTTTGTCTCTCGTCACTCGAGTTTTCAGGACATTCAATGAACGGGCTGATTGATTAAAAATGAGAAATATTCAAAAAATTATAACACTGATGCCGGTCAAGATTCAGCCCCTTGACGTGCTTACAGGCAACAAAACGTACAATTTTTTAACATCAATAGATGTCTTCCTGCCACGGAAGATAATCAATCTGCTGATAATTCATCAGATCATTAAAAGATTTCACCAACACAGGCATGACGTCTTCGACGCTGATCCCCGGCTTCTCAACGCTCACCTGGGTCATTTGCAGGCCGGCATATCCGCAGGGATTTATGCGCAGGAAGGGTTCAAGATCCATATTGATGTTGAGCGCCAGGCCATGCAGTGAACAACCTTTGCGGATCCGCAGTCCCAGAGAGCAGATTTTCTTGTCATCGACGTAAACCCCGGGAGCATCGGCACGAGGATAGGCGTCGATAGCGAAATGTGCCAGCGTATCGACAACCGTTTGTTCAATCGCTGTGACGAGCTGACGGACGCCCATTTTTTTGCGCTTCAAGTCGACCATCACGTACATTACCTGCTGGCCGGGACCGTGATAAGTCACCTGCCCGCCACGATCGCTTTGAATCACCGGAATATCACCGGGAAGCAGAAGGTGTTCCGCTTTGCCTGCCTGGCCTTGCGTGAAGACTTTCTGGTGCTCAACCAGCCAGATTTCATCCTGCGTGTCGGCGGTACGCGTATCGGTGAACAGATGCATCGCGCGCGATACGGGTTCGTAAGGCTGCAGACCTAGCTGACGTAATACAATGCGTTGTTGCAGTTTATCTTGTAGCACAGCCGCCATCGCTATTTAGAAAAGAAGAGTGACCAAAAATTAACGCAGCACCTGTCAGGGCGCTGCGTTAGTCATTTGTGAGGAGAGGTTTACAGCACCATGCGAACAATTTCGATATTACCCAACTCGTCATACAGGGTTTCGACCTGATCGATATGAGTAGCATTAATCGTGATTGAGACGGAGTGATAATTCCCTTTACTGCTCGGTTTCACCTGAGGATTGTAGTCGCCAGGGGCATGGCGTTGCACGACTTCCACAACCTGATCAACTAACTCGGGTTGTGCCAGGCCCATTACTTTATAAGTAAAGGAGCATGGAAATTCGAGCAGTTCGTTAAGTTTGGTTTTCATGTGCACTCCAGCGTGGTTAACAGCGTATTGATAAAATCATAACTCCCGCCAGTGCGGGAGTTATGAAATTTGATGGCACTATTATTAATATTAAATGCATTACCATCAAATGGGGACGTTGTGGGTTATTTCAAGCCGACTTAGCCGAACCAATGATGGAACATCAGCTTGATATAATCGATGATACGTCCGAAGAAGCCGCCTTCTTTGACTTCATTCAGCACCACCAATGGGCGCTCGTCAATGGTTTTGCCATCTAGCTGGAAGTTGATTGAGCCAACGACCTGATTTTTCTGCAATGGCGCATGTAGCTCAGGACTATTCAGTACATAGCTCGCTTTCAGATCTTTCATGCGGCCACGTGGAATGGTCAGGTATGCGTCTTTATCTACGCCCAGCACCACACGATCGGTATCACCAAACCATACTGGCTCTGAAGCGAACTCTTTACCCGCTTTGAGTGGAGAAACTGTTTCGAAGAAGCGGAAGCCCCAGGTCAGGAGTTTTTTGCTTTCAACTTCGCGGCCTTTATAGGTATGACCGCCCATGACCGCTGAGATCAGGCGCATCTGACCTTCGGTTGCAGAAGCAACCAGATTATAACCGGCTGATTCGGTGTGGCCGGTTTTTATGCCGTCCACGTTCATGCTGGAATCCCACAGCAGGCCATTGCGGTTCATTTGGCGGATTTTGTTGAAGGTGAACTCTTTTTCTTTGTAGGTCGCATATTCATCCGGTACATCACGGATCAGCGCCTGGCCAATCAGTGCCATATCACGCGCTGAACTGAACTGCCCAGCAGCATCAAGACCATGCACCGTACCGAAGTGGGTGTTTTTCAGGCCCAATGCGTTGACGTAATTGTTCATCAAACCGACGAAGGCATCTTGGCTGCCAGCGACATAATCAGCCATCGCCACACAGGCATCGTTACCTGATTGTAAAATAATGCCACGGTTCAACTCAGATACCGCCACGCGATCGCCTGGCTTGAGGAACATCAGGGAAGAGCCCTTGAACACCGGATTGCCGGTTGCCCAGGCATCCTGCCCAACGGTAACGATGTCGTTTGGCGTGATTTTACCGGCTTTGATTGACTGGCCGATGACGTAGCTGGTCATCATTTTAGTCAGGCTGGCTGGGTCACGGCGTGCATCGGCGTTCTTTTCTGCCAGCACTTTACCTGAGTTATAGTCGATCAGAATGTAGGCTTCGGCATCAATTTGCGGAACGCCTGGGATCATCGTCTTTAAGTTAACATCGTCGGCATAGGCGGACGCTGCGCAGAGGGTCAGGGCTGTGCCAAAAGCGAGGCTCTTGACTAAAAGTGGGGTATTTACAAGTTTCATGAGGGGACAGCAACATCCGTAGAAGTAAGTTAAAAACGTGCCACACTATAGCAGAATCGACATATTCGGACATCTGCCATTACAGCGGCTTGAAAGTGTTTACCCTTTTTTACTTTTAAAAGGCGACGGACAGAAACGGGGCCGTAGCCCCATTCCAGTAAAGATTTTACGCTGCAATTACATCACTGAAACAACAAAAGATTGTTGTTGATCTTCGCTTGCCAGGCGCTGTTTTAGCTGCTCAGCCTGCTGGCGGGTTAATGGCCCGAGCTGAACGCGATACATCCCAGCATTAGGCTGAACTTTGCCAGGCACTGAGAACTTCTGGCTCAGACTTTTCTGCCACAACGCGGCGTTTTGCGGATTGCTCAGCGCGCCGACCTGCACCATATAACGGCCGGTGGTGGTTGATGAAGCAGATGTGGACGGCGCGGTGACAGCGACCGGAGCGGCAACGGCGGCCATCGCTGGTGCCGCAGGCTCATCTTTTTCCAGGATCCCCTGCGGTACGGCAGAAGGGGCTTTCAGAAAACTTCCGCTTGCGCCGGTTGTCGCGGAATCAGGCGTGTTTGTTTCATCCCCATTGCTCAGCGTGCTGTTATCAACCGGATGGACATTTACGCTGGTGTTCGTTGGTGTGTTTTGCACCGGCGTTCCCATTTCGCTTGACCCTAAATCAGGACGACCAGGTAATGCGTAGGACTGCTTGGCGACGGTCGTACCGACAGTGCCGGGACCAGACAGTGAACCGTCCGGTGCCACCTTAATAAAATCGATTCTCACTTTGGTGCTGTTGGTCAGATTCAGGCGCTCAGCAGCGGCCTGTGACAGGTCAATAATTTTGCCAGCGACATAAGGACCGCGATCATTCACGCGTACCACTAACATACGTCCGTTGGCTAAGTTGGTGACACGTACGTAACTTGGGATCGGCAGTGTAGGGTGGGCGGCGGTCATGGCATTAGGATCGAATTCTTCACCAATTGCAGTGGTATTGCCGCCGTTTTCCTGCCCGTACCAGGCTGCCTGCCCTATCTGCGAGAAGTTAGACGGATCTTTGACGATTTTGTAGGTTTTGCCGTTGACGGAATAATCCTGGCTGGTGCCTGGGTTGTAAGGTTCGTAACGCGGGTCAGCCCCACCAATTTCTACCACTGGGCCGTTATAGGCTTGTTGTGGCGCAGCTTGTTGTGGTTGTGTCTCGTCAGACACACAACCACTCAACAGCAACCCAATGATGACAGCTCCAAGCCACTCCTTACGCATTGCTCACCTCTATAAATTTTTCGACAACATTTTTCGATGAGTATGTATCGACATGACGATACCAAACCCTGCCATTAGCACCATGAGCGCTGAGCCACCATAGCTGACCAGTGGCAAAGGTACCCCAACCACCGGGACAATACCACTGACCATGCCGATGTTAACAAACACATAGACGAATAAAATTAACATCAGACCCCCAGCCATTACGCGGCCAAAGGTGGTTTGTGCGTGGGCAGCGATCACCAGACCGCGCATGATCAGACATAAGTAGAGCCCAAGTAGCACCAGTACGCCAATCAGACCGAGTTCTTCTGCCAATACAGCAAAGATAAAGTCAGTATGACGTTCGGGCAGAAATTCGAGCTGGGACTGTGTCCCATGCAGCCAGCCTTTCCCAGACAATCCGCCGGAACCGATAGCGATTTTGGACTGAATAATATGGTATCCAGCCCCAAGCGGATCGCTCTCCGGATCCAGTAGCATCATCACGCGATCGCGTTGATAGTCGTGCATCAGGAAGAACCACAGGATTGGGATGAATGCTGCCACCAGCAGTGCCGCGACGGCAATCAGCTTCCAGCTCATCCCTGATAAGAACAGCACGAACAGGCCAGAGGCAGCGATCAGAATTGAGGTGCCAAGATCGGGCTGCGCGGCTACCAGCAGGGTTGGAATAAATATCAGCGCCAGTGCAATGGCGGTATTTTTCAGTGACGGAGGACAGATGTCACGGTTGATGAAGCGAGCCACCATCAGTGGTACGGCAATTTTCGCCAGCTCTGATGGCTGAAAACGCACCACGCCAAGATCAAGCCAGCGCTGTGCGCCTTTACTGATCGTTCCGAAAGCATCGACCATCACCAGTAGCAGCACGCATAACAGGTACAAATAGGGCGCCCAACTTTCGTACACACGCGGAGGGATTTGCGCCATCACCAGCATGATGATTAACCCCATCACGATCTGGCCGATTTTGCGCTCCATCATGCCAACATCCTGGCCGCTGGCACTCCACATTACGAAGGCGCTGTAGGCAAGCAATGCCAGCACGATCAGTAACAGGGTAATGTCGATGTGCATCTTCGACCACAGAGACCCTTTTTGTTGGCTTTCAGTCATGATCAGTTAATCACCTTCGGTTCCCGGCGGTGGTGCGTCAGCCGGTAATTGTGTCGTGTTATCGCCCAACAAAATATGGTCGAGTATCTGGCGGGTGATGGTACCCACAGCAGGACCAGCGCCGCCATTTTCAAGAATAACAGCAACGGCAACGGTCGGATTATTGAATGGCGCAAAGGCAGTCATCAATTTATGGTCGCGCAGATGTTCGGCTATCTTATGCGCATTATATATTTCATTGGCTTTCAAACCGTAAACTTGTGCTGTACCGGACTTCGCTGCGGCTTTATAAGGCGCATCAGCGAAACTCTTGCGAGCCGTACCGTTTGGCCGATTGGCCACGCCATACATCCCATCTTTCGCTATTTCCCAATAGCCAGAATGGACATCGCCGATCTGTGTTGTTTCCTGCTGCTGATAAGGGACGAGTTTGCCATCCTCCTTGGTGCTGAGTAGCAGGTGCGGCGTCTTCACCGTACCGTCATTAATCAGTGTCGTCATCGCTTTCATTATCTGGATTGGCGTCGCGGTCCAGTAACCTTGCCCGATGCCGACCGGAATGGTATCGCCCTGATACCAGGGTTTCTTGTAGCGTTTGAATTTCCAGTCGCGATTCGGCATGTTGCCGCTGCGCTCTTCGGACAGATCAATGCCAGAATAATGTCCGTAACCGAATTTCTCCATCCACTCTGACAGGCGGTCTATCCCCATGTCATAGGCGACCTGATAGAAGAAGGTGTCAGCGGACTCTTCCAGTGCTTTGGTAACATTCAGATGACCGTGTCCCCAGTGTTTCCAGTCACGAAATCGCTTTTCAGAGCCAGGGAGCTGCCACCAGCCAGGGTCAAACAGCGAAGTGCTTTTTGTGATCACACCAGCGGTTAACGCAGAGACCGCAATATAGGGTTTTACCGTCGAGGCTGGGGGGTAGATCCCCTGCGTGGCACGGTTAATCAGTGGTTTGTTCAGATCTTCCAATAGCGTGCGATAATCCTTGCTCGAAATACCGTCAACGAACAGGTTCGGATCATAGCTGGGGTTCGATACCAGAGCACGTATGCTGCCATCACGCGGGTCGGAGACCACCACGGCAGAGCGGCTGCCTGCCAGTAATGCTTCAATATAGGTTTGCAGCGGTAAATCGATGGTCAGATAGATATCTTTACCTGCCTGTGGTGCCTCTTCATGAAGTTGACGGATCACCCGGCCACGGTTATTGACCTCAACTTCTTCATAGCCGGTTTTACCATGCAGCGTCTCTTCGTAATAGCGCTCGATGCCCAGTTTGCCAATGTCGTGTGTAGCGGCGTAGTTTGCCAGTATGCCGTCTTTATCCAGACGTTCGACGTCGCGGTCATTAATTTTCGACACATAGCCAATGACGTGTGTGAGAGCGGAACCATAGGGATAATAACGCCGCTGATAGCCTTTGACTTCAACGCCGGGGAAGTTGAACTGATTGACCGCAAACCGGGCGACCTGAACTTCGGTCAGGCCAGTTTTAACTGCAATCGACGTGAAACGGCGCGAACGTTTGCGCTCTTTTTGGAAATTTTCGATATCTTCCGGTGTTAAATCGACAATCGGTTTTAGCCCTTCAAGGGTTGCCTTAAGATTGTCGACTTTTTCCGGCATCAGTTCGAGTTGATAAATAGTGCGGTTCAGCGCGAGCGGCGTACCGTAACGGTCATAAATAATGCCGCGACTGGGTGCGATAGGTACCAGCTTAATGCGGTTGTCGTTAGAACGGGTCTGGTAATCTTGAAAGCGGACAATCTGTAAGTTGTACAGATTGAATGCCAAAATACCACTGAGTAGCAGAATACCGACGAACGCCACCAGTGCACGGCGCACAAAGAGGGCTGATTCAGCCGTATAGTCGCGAAAGGGGTTACGATCTATTTTCATCCCACTACTTAATTCATGTTGCTGACATTCACCAACCGATTATTCCCGGTGGTATGGATGATTTGTGGTAATACTCCATGCGCGGTAAAGACTTTCCGCAACCAGCACTCGCACTAAAGGGTGCGGCAACGTCAGTTGAGAGAGCGACCAGCTCTGCTCCGCTGCGGCTTTACAGGCTGGAGCTAATCCTTCAGGGCCACCGATCAACAGGCTGACGTTGCGGCCATCCTGTTTCCAGCGCTCTAGCTGTTGCGCAAGCTGGGGTGTCTCCCACGGTGTCCCTGGAATATCCAGGGTCACAATACGATTACCTTTTCCGACAGCCGCTAACATCTGTTCGCCCTCTTTTTCAAGGATACGTTTTATATCAGCGTTTTTGCCGCGCTTACCAGCCGTAACTTCGGTCAGCTCGAAGGGCATATCTTTCGGAAAACGGTTTAAATAATCGTTAAATCCGGTCTGAACCCAGTCGGGCATTTTCGTGCCGACAGCGATGAGTTGCAGTTTCACACCTAAGCCCAGAGTTTCTCAAGCTCATACAATTGGCGACTCTCTTCCTGCATGACGTGAACAATCACTTCTCCCAGGTCGACAACCACCCAATCAGCTTCATTAATACCTTTAACGCCCATGGCGTCGAGGCCTAATGCTTTGACTTCTTCAACCAGATGTCCTGCGATAGACATGACATGGCGGCTGGAAGTCCCGGTGCAAATGATCATACAGTCAGTAATGCTGGATTTACCGATAACATCAATAGCAATGATGTCTTGTGCTTTCAGGTCATCGACTTTATCGATAACAAAATCTTGGAGCGCTTTACCTTGCAAAGGTTCCCCCTGGGGATGTTGAAACGAGTTAGCTTGATGAAAACCTTCTGCTGCAAGGGCGCTTGCGCGGCGTGCAGAAGAGGGCTTTCAAAAAAGAGTGTATGCCGACATACGGGATTGATGCTGAAAATTACGGGTAATCAATGAATTACATTCGTTATTATCACAGCCTTACCGCAAGCCGAAATTAAGCGGCGCAGTATACCACGCGTTAACTACGCGTGGTATAAGCCCTGCGAATCGATATAGCGCTCAACGGCGGCTGGCAAGAGATCTGAGCAGCTTTTACCTTCCTGCCGACGCTGACGAATTTCAGTCCCCGAGATGTCCAGCAATGGCGTATTCGCTTGATAAATCAAGCCGTGCGGGCGGCGCTTCAGCTCTGCCGGCGTGGTGACCCGATGTTTGTCATACCAGCGCTGTAAGGGTGGCGTATCGGGGGACTCTGAATAACCGGGACGCGCCATAACCAGCAAATGACAAAAATCCAGTAACTCTTCCCACCGATGCCATTTATAGAGTGAAATTAATGAATCTTGACCGATGATAAACGCCATCGGACGCTGCGCGCCATGTTCTTTACGTAACGTTTCAAGCGTCTCAATGGTATATGAGGGTTTATCCACCGCAAGTTCACGCGAGTCGACTGAAAACAGTGGATTACCTTCCACGGCCAGCTCGACCATTTTTAACCGTTGCTGCGCCGAAGCCTGAGGTTGGGAACGATGCGGCGGCACATTGTTTGGTAGCAATATCACTTCATCCAGAGCCGTTTCTTTCGCCAACTGCTCCACTGGCCTGAGATGACCATAATGGATGGGATCAAAAGTGCCACCAAATAGCGCGAGTAAAGTGTCATCAGAAGAGGTGTTCAGTACCATCAATGCGTTCCAGGATTAGGGCTCACAACGGGCAACTTTCCGGCTTTCAAAAGTCGCGTGTCTCAATAAAGCTTTCAGGCAGAGGTTTTCCGCATAGCAGCATGGAAAGACTCTCAAGCTCAGGCCAGATAGATTGACCGTAGTCCTGTTTGAGCGTGATTTCCATTTTTGTCAGCAAATGGACGGCTTGCTGCAATTGGCGGAGTGATAGCCGTTGCAGAGCCTGTGTCACCATTGTGCGGCGGTTCTGCCACACTTTGTACTGATCAAACAGAGTGCGAAGTGGGGTAACGTCCATTTTGCGTTTGAGGTTCAGTAGCATTAGCAGCTCGCGCTGCAGAGTGCGTAACAGGATCACCGGCTCGCTATCTTCCTGCTGTAACTGGCGCAGAATATGCCATGCGCGTTTACTTTTCCCTGCCAGCAGCGCATCTAACCAATGATAGGGTGAAAAGTGCGCGGCATCGTTAACGGCTTCTTCAACTCGAGGTAGGGTCAGTTTCCCGTCAGGATAGAGCAGGGAAAGCCTTTCGAGTGACTGTGCCAGCGCGAGCAGATTGCCTTCATAGCAGTAGCATAAAAGTTGATTTGCCGGTTCATCGAGTTCAAGTGATAATTCTTTAGCGCGTTTGGCTACCCAACGTGGGAGTTGCGCCTGTTCCGGCGTCTGACAAGTGACAAAGACGCTGCGATCACTGAGGGTTTTGAACCAGGCACTGTTCTCTTGTGCTTTGGTCAATTTGGTGCCACGTAGAACCAGCAAAATATCGTCGTGTAAAAGCGTGGTGAGTTTCACTAGCTGTTCACCCATTGGTGCCGGTGGGCCATTTTCAGGCAAGATCAGCAGCAGGGTTTGACGGGTAGCGAACAGGCTGAGTGCCTGGCAGATGCTGAAAATAGCATCCCACTCGGTATGTGCATCAAGAGTAAAGGTGTAGTGTTCTTCAAAAGCGGCAGCCTGCGCTGCTTTACGAATGCTGTCCTGACTTTCCTGGAGCAGCAGAGGATCGTTCCCGCATAACAGATAACATGCGCGCAGCCCCTCACGGAGCTGCGCAGCAAGTTGTTCAGGATAAAGTCGAATCATTGAGCAGAAGAACTGACCGGTTTAGACGGGACAGTTTTACCGTCTGATACGCTTGTCCCGTTTTGCTCAGCCATTTCGCTGGCCGAGGATTTGGTTGTGATAACCATCGGTGTGCCATCAACGGCGGCCGCTTCCTGTTTCTCTTTCTCGGATGCACGCACGGTGAGCAGTTTACGTATCAATTGCTGAGCGGCTTGTTGGCGCATCTCTTGGCTAATAATGTCCTGTTCGTTATCTTTCGCCAATGCTGCCAACGGGTTGTCGAAGAATGAACGGAACACTTTAACCTGCAAAGGATAAAGATCTTTACCTGGCAGTAGCACCTGAGCGTTGACCGTCATCTCCATTTGGTATTCAGCTGTTTTACCGTCCTGGAAGATTGACGCAGTCGTCTGCCCGGATGTTTCACCCAAGATACGCAGTGACGGAATATCTTTGCGCTTCACATCATCAACAATAGTCACGCCGTTAAGACGCAATTGCGTTCGGATATTACGCGTCAACGGCCCGTAAGGGTCGGAACTGTCGAGAACGATGGTTTTCATGTTGTCCGGCACGTTGGTGACTCCACGTAAGTGGAACCCGCAGCCGGACGTGATCAAAACTGCCGCACTCAGTAACAGCATCACAATACGATGTTGCACAACGCCTCCTTGACTCAACCCACAACCAGGTTAAGCAGTTTGCCCGGAACGTAGATTACTTTACGTACAGTAACTCCATCCAGATATTTAGCGACCAGATGTTCCTGCGCAGCACGTTCTCGCACGAACTCTTCAGTCGAGTCTGCTGGGACCGTAATTTTGCCGCGAACTTTGCCGTTAACCTGAACCACGACCAGCTTGGAATCTTCGACCATGGCTTTTTCGTCAGCTTGCGGCCATGGAGCAGTATCGATATCGCCTTCTCCACCCAGAGTCTGCCACAAACTGAAACAGATATGTGGAGTGAATGGATAAAGCATGCGAACTACAGCCAGCAGCGCTTCCTGCATTAACGCACGGTCTTGCTCGGAATCCTGCGGAGCACGGCCCAGTTTGTTCATCAGCTCCATCACGGCCGCAATGGCGGTGTTAAAGGTCTGACGACGGCCAATATCATCGGTAACTTTAGCGATGGTTTTGTGCAGATCGCGACGCAGATCTTTTTGCACTTCACTTAATGATGCAACATCCAGAGCGATCGCGGCTCCTTTTTCTGAATGCTCAAATGCCAATTTCCAGACACGTTTCAGGAAGCGATTCGCCCCTTCGACGCCTGACTCCTGCCATTCCAGCGTCATTTCTGCCGGAGAAGCAAACATCATGAATAGGCGTACGGTATCGGCACCGTATTTTTCCACCATGATCTGCGGATCAATGCCGTTATTTTTCGATTTGGACATCTTACTCATGCCCGCGTAAACCAGTTCACGGCCCTGCGGGTCGCTGGCTTTCACGATACGACCTTTCTCATCACGCTCTACGGTCGCATTGGCCGGGGAAACCCAGACGCGCTCACCGCTGTTGCCGGGGTAATAGAAGGCATCAGCCAGAACCATGCCCTGACACAGCAGGCGCTTGGCTGGCTCATCAGAATTAACCAAGCCCGCATCCCGCATCAGTTTGTGGAAGAAGCGGAAATACATCAGGTGCATGATGGCGTGTTCAATACCCCCAACGTATTGGTCAACTGGCAGCCAGTAGTTGGCGGCCGCTGGGTCCAGCATACCTTGGTCGTATTGTGGGCAGGTATAGCGCGCATAATACCAAGAAGACTCCATGAAGGTGTCAAAGGTATCCGTCTCACGCAGGCCTGGCATACCGTTCACGGTGGTTTTCGCCCACTCAGGATCGGCTTTGATGGGGCTGGTGATCCCGTCCATTACCACGTCTTCCGGCAGGATCACCGGCAGTTGATCTTCTGGCGTTGGGATCACGGTACCATCTTCGAGCGTGATCATCGGAATCGGTGCGCCCCAGTAACGCTGACGGGAAACGCCCCAGTCGCGCAGACGATAGTTTACTTTACGCTGGCCAACACCAAGGCTGACCAGTTTATCTGCGATGGCATTAAAGCCTTGCTCGTAAGTCAGACCGTCAAATTCACCGGAATTATACAGCGTGCCTTTTTCCAGCAGGGCTTGTGATGTGACATCCGGCTCGGTGCCATCCGAATTCAGAATAACCGGGTTAATAGGCAGATGATATTTGGTGGCAAATTCCCAGTCACGCTGATCATGGGCAGGGACTGCCATCACCGCGCCAGTGCCGTATTCCATGAGTACAAAGTTAGCCACCCAAATGGCCACTTTCTCGCCCGTCAGCGGATGGATGGCAAACAGGCCGGTGGCCATGCCTTTTTTCTCCATCGTCGCCATTTCGGCTTCGGCAACTTTAGTGTTGCGGCATTCGTCGATAAAATCAGCCAGTACAGGCTGCGTGGCAGAGGCTTGCATGGACAGCGGATGTCCTGCAGCCACGGCGACGTAAGTCGCGCCCATGAAGGTGTCAGGACGCGTGGTGTACACGGTGACTTTCTCTTCACTGTTCTCGACGTCGAAAGTGATCTCGACGCCTTCAGAACGGCCAATCCAGTTACGCTGCATCGTTTTGACCTGTTCAGGCCAATTTTCCAGCGTGTCCAAATCGTTCAGCAATTGGTCTGCGTAAGCGGTGATTTTAATGAACCACTGAGGAATTTCTTTGCGTTCCACCTTGGTATCACAACGCCAGCAGCAGCCGTCGATAACCTGTTCGTTCGCTAAAACGGTGAGGTCATGTGGACACCAGTTCACCGCAGAGGTCTTCTTATAAACCATGCCTTTTTCATACAGCTTGGTGAAGAACCACTGCTCCCAACGATAGTAATCAGGCTGACAGGTTGCCAGTTCGCGATCCCAGTCATAGCCGAAGCCCAGCAATTTCAGCTGGTTCTTCATGTATTCGATATTTTCGTAAGTCCACGGAGCAGGTGCCGTGTTGTTTTTCACTGCGGCGCCTTCCGCCGGCAAACCAAATGCGTCCCAGCCAATCGGCTGCAGAACGTTTTTGCCGAGCATGCGCTGATAGCGGGAGATCACATCGCCAATGGTGTAGTTACGTACGTGGCCCATATGCAGGCGGCCTGACGGGTAGGGCAGCATGGAGAGGCAGTAATATTTCTCTTTTCCAGGTTGCTCGGTAACTTTGAAGGTCTGCTTCTCTTGCCAGTGAAGTTGAACCTGTGTCTCTATGTCTTCTGGGCGGTATTGCTCTTGCATGGCAGCCGGTGGTCCTGTGAGTGAAAACAGCTACGCTTGTAGCTCAAATAGTTTTAATCAAAAGATCCGCATAGCATAGCTGATAAGCGCCTGAGGCAACAACACCAAGCACGATCTGGAGGGGGTTTTCTGCGTGATGGGGCGTGATTATTCTCAAAGTGCGAGACACCTCGGGATATTGTCCTTACTGGATCAGTGATTTACGGCTAAAGTAAATGGAGAAGCTCGATGGCGTTACATCGGTTAAATAAAGAGTTACGTTGATTAAGTCATGGGTTAAGTCGGTTAAATGTTGTTTTGCTAAGGAGATTTTATGAACATTGCTGCGCAATATTATCGTCAGTTAGTGACGTCATTAACTGAGCGTTTGCAAAATGGTGAACGCGATATCGATGTCCTGGTTCAGGATGCCCGCGCTACGCTGGAAAGGGAAGGAAAGCTGACCGACTTGCAAATTGAGCAGTTAATCTATTCCGTACGCCGCGATCTTCACGAGTTTGCACGTCAGTATAAAGAAAACCAGCAGGCAACTCCGGTTGAGGATGAAGATGACAGCGTCTTTATGCGCATCATCAAAGAGAGCCTCTGGAAAGAACTGGCTGATATGACGGATAAAACTCAGCTGGAATGGAAGGAGGTATTTAAGGACGTTAACCATCACGGTATCTATCATAGTGGTGAAGTCGTGGGGCTCGGGAATCTGGTGTGTGAAAAATGCCACTTTACGCTTGCGGTCTATACGCCTGAAGTCCTGAGTAAGTGCCCGGAGTGCGGCGGAACGGAGTTCAGCAGAAAAGCCTTCGAACCCTAAATAAGTATCAGGCTATTTTACTTGCCAGTTTGTGCTCGGCCAGTGCTCGTGCTCTTCACGTACTTTATGTACGCTCTGGGCACTGTATGTTGGCTGAACACAAACTGGCTGCGCAGATGACGCCTGACGCTATAAGTTTGCTTAGTGCAGGATCTTCGCCAGGAAATCACGGGCACGATCTGATTCCGGATTATTGAAGAAGTCGTCTTTGTTACGATCTTCGACAATTTTACCTTCATCCATGAAAATCACCCGGTTGGCTACTTTACGTGCGAAGCCCATTTCGTGGGTAACCACCATCATGGTCATGCCCTCGTTCGCCAGTTCCACCATGACATCCAGAACTTCGTTGATCATCTCTGGGTCAAGTGCTGAGGTCGGTTCATCAAACAGCATCGCTATGGGATCCATACATAATGCACGGGCTATTGCGACACGCTGCTGTTGACCGCCGGATAGCTGCCCGGGAAATTTATTAGCATGTGCCGATAACCCAACGCGTTCGAGCAGTTTTAGTCCTTTATCTTTTGCCTCATCATTGTTGCGTTTGAGTACTTTTACCTGCGCCAGCGTCAGGTTTTCAATGATCGACAGGTGTGGGAAAAGCTCGAAGTGCTGGAAAACCATACCGACTTTTGCACGCAACTGCGCCAGATTGGTTTTCTTATCGTTGACTGGCGTACCGTTGACCAGGATCTCCCCTTTCTGAATCGGTTCCAGGCCGTTAACGGTTTTAATCAGTGTCGACTTCCCTGATCCTGACGGGCCGCAAACCACCACAACCTCACCTTTTTTAACCTCAGTGCTGCAATCGGCCAGCACCTGGAAGTGCCCATACCACTTAGAAACATTTTTCAGTGAAATCATGAAACGGTCCTTTTCTTCAAATAGCGCACCAGCAAGGAAGCGGAAAGGCTGATAACAAAGTAGATAACTCCTGCAAACAACACCATCTCAACCAGCGTACCGTCACGGTCGCCAATATTCGATGCGCTGCGGAAGAAATCCGCCAGGCCGAGAACGAAGACCAGCGAGGTATCCTGGAATAACACAATGGCCTGAGTGAGCAGCAGCGGCACCATGGCGCGGAACGCCTGCGGTAAAATCACCAGCTTCATCGACTGCCATTGGGTCATACCAAGCGCCAACGCAGCGGAGGATTGTCCCCGCGCGATACTGATGATCCCGGCACGAATAATTTCGGAATAATAAGCCGCTTCAAACAGTGCAAAGGCCACCATAGCGGAAATCAGGCGGATATCGGTTTTCGGTGATAATCCCAGTACCTTTTGTAGGAAACTTGGCACAATCAGATAAAACCACAGCAGGACCATGACCAGCGGGACGGCGCGGAACAAATTCACATAAGCAGCAGCAAACCAGCTGATTGGCTTGAATGTCGACAAGCGCATCACAGCCAGCAAGGTTCCCCACAAAATACCGAACACAATCGCAACGCCGGTGATCTTCAGCGTGATCAGCATTCCTTGCCATAAATAGGGCAGGCCAGGACCAATAGAACTCCAGTCAAAATCATACATGATTATTTACCTCCCATATTGCCCGGCAGGCGTACTTTACGTTCTACAAAATGCATCAGCAGCATGATCACCGCGTTGATGATGACGTAGGCAACGGTAATGGCCGTAAATGACTCATAAGCATGAGCTGAATAATCCAGCAATTTGCCGGCTTGTGCTGCCATGTCGACCAGACCAATGGTTGAGGCGATAGCCGAGTTTTTCACTAGGTTAACCATCTCAGAGGTCATTGGCGGAACGATGACGCGGTAAGCATTCGGTAGCAGAACGTAGCGGTAGGTCTGAGGCAGGGTCAACCCCATTGCCAGTCCTGCGTTGCGTTGCCCACTCGGCAGTGACTGGATCGCTGCACGTACTTGCTCACAAACGCGGGCGGCGGTGAACAGCCCAAGACAAATAACGGATGAGGTGAAAAACTGTATGTTTGGCGCCAGTTCTGCCTTGAACCACATGCCGATGTTTTCCGGCAGCAGCTCAGGCACCACCAGATACCAAATAAAGAATTGCACAATCAACGGCACATTACGGAACAGTTCGACGTAACAGGTACCGATGCCGGAGAGAAAGCGGTTGGGGACGGTACGTAGAATACCGAACAGGGAGCCGACGAAGAAAGCGATAAACCAGGCACAAATCGACAGGGCGACAGTGACCTGAAATCCATTCCAAATCCAGCCCAGATAAGTGGTATTACCGAAGGGGGCTTCTTGCAGAAAAATGCCCCAGTTCCAATCTATTGACATAAAAACTCCATGACGTGGGTAATAGACTACCCCTCTGAGTGATGACGAAACCAACACACGGTTGAGTGGCGGAAAAATGCGGGGTGGGGAACGACCACCCCGCATCCGGTCTGTATGCCCTTTCGGGCCATCATCACAAGCTGGTGGGCCAGCTCTTATACTTGATACTTCTCTTGGTTATACCTGTCTGACGGGTATTTTTTACAGTGCTTTATCGTTTGGTGCTTTGAACAGCGCTTTCATGTCGTCTGACAATTCAAAGTTCATGTTCAGGTTTTTCGGAGGAATAGGCTGTTTGAACCATTTATCAAACCACTTATTGGCTTCACCAGAGGTTTGCGCTTTCGCAATGGTGTCATCAACCAGCGTTTTGAAACTGGCATCATCTTTACGCATCATACAGCCATAAGCTTCTTTGGATTGTGGCGTTCCGACGATCACCCAGTTATTGGGTTCTTTGGATTTAGCGCGTTCACCTGCCAGCAGGGCGTCATCCATCATGAAAGCAACGGCGCGGCCGGTTTCCAGAGTACGGAATGAGTCGCCGTGGTCTTTGGCACTGATGATGCGCATGCCCAGCTTCTTGTCTTCATTTAATTTATGCAGCAGAACTTCAGAAGTGGTGCCGGACGTGACAACCACAGTCTTGCCTTTGAGATCATCGAAATCTTTAATGTCTGAGCCTTTTTTCACCAGCAGACGGGTACCGATGATGAAAATGGTGTCAGAGAAAGCCGCTTGTTGCTGACGTTCTAGATTATTGGTGGTGGAACCGCATTCGAAATCGAAAGTGCCGTTTTGCAGTAAAGGAATACGGTTTTGCGAAGTGATAGGCATCATCTTCACTTGCAGGTTAGGCATATTCAGCTTTTTCTTCACCGCATCAACGATGGCGTTGGAGTAATCCTGAGAATAGCCCACCACTTTTTGTTCATTGTTGTAGTAAGAAAATGGCACAGAGGATTCACGGTGACCAACGACGATAACACCGTTATCTTTGATTTTTTTCAGGGTACCGGTCAGGTCCTCTGCATGGGCTACGCTACTTGCTGCCAGGCTTGCCAGCAGTACCGATAACGCCAATTTGCGCATTTGCATGTTCCAACTCCTTTGCTGTCATTAAGGATCCAAACGGATGGATCAGGAAGCACTTATAGGTCGTGAAGTATGTATCTACTCAATTTACCTGACTCGAAAATAGCTCAATGTGAAGATAATGAAACAATAATGTTTCTTTTTTGAGACGAAGCACGCACCAAATAAAAGCAACAAAATATCACTGCACCATTCTGGTGTGTGTTTTTTAAACGATATGTTCCGAAATGATGCATATTGTCAGCTAAAGCCAGTAAACGGATAACTTTCAATTAGATGAAGCAAGATGCGTGCCACTGGCAGGTTTTTCAGCGTAAAAAAACGGGCGCTCATTGAGCGCCCGTAGTTCTGTATCAATCAAGATTATTTCAGGATATGGCGTCGGTTGAGCGTTAACGCAACACCTACCATTAAGAGAGTGATAAGCCAGGTTGGCCACCAGCCAAAGCGAGCATAAGGTGTAAGCCCTGTGGTTGGGGTGACCTCCACGTTCAGTACCTGGCGGGTGAATTGTGGAATCTGAGCAATCACTTCGCCATTGGCATCGACGGCTGCCGTGACGCCATTGTTGGTGCTGCGCAACAGTGGGCGTCCCAGTTCCAGAGCCCGCATCCGTGCCATCTGAAAATGCTGCCACGGCCCAATAGAGTGGCCGAACCAGGCATCGTTAGAAATGGTCAGCAGGAAGTCTGTATCCGGGCGAAGGTTGTCGCGCACCTGCTCGCCGTAGACAATTTCATAGCAGATGGCGGTGGTCAGATTCAGCCCACTGACCCGCAGTGGTTTCTGAATATAATTACCACGGCTCAATCCCGACATGGGTAAATCAAAGAGGGGGGCCAATGGCCGCAGGATCGATTCCAGCGGAACATACTCGCCGAACGGCACCAGATGATGTTTATCAAAGCGGTTGCTGTCCGGGTAGCGGTACTGTTTGTCGCCGCCCAGTACAATCGCGCTGTTGTAAACGTGCATATCCGTGCTGGTGCGACGTGCATCAATAATGCCGGTCACGAGCTGTGAGCCTTTCGCGCGGTAGAGGTCATCGACCATGGTCAAGAACTGCTGCTGGTCAGATTCGATATCTGAAATGGCTGATTCCGGCCAAATAATTATCTTCGCCTTACCGAGATAAGGGCGGCTGAGATCCATATAGGTTTGCAGTGCGCTGACTAACGAATTCGGATCCCATTTCATAGACTGTTCGATGTTGCCCTGCACCAGCGCGACATCAACCTTTTTGTCTTCCTGTGGCTGATACCAGTGGACATAGCGTAGCGACCAGGGAAACAACAGCAATGCCAATGCAATGATGGCGGGCAATTTACGACGCTGATGCACGGCATAAACCAGCAAGCCACTAATAGAGGTCATTATCAGTGTGATGCTATCGACGCCAGCAATAGGTGCGAGACCTTTGAGTGGGCCGTCAATCTGACTGTAGCCAAACTGCAACCATGGGAAGCCGGTTAGCACCCAGCCACGCAGAAACTCGGTGGCTTGCCATAGGGCAGGGGCTGCCAGCGCCAATTTCCACCAGGTCGTGTTAGGAAATAGGCGAGTTAATAAACCGGCAAATAGCATGGTATAAAGGGATAGATAGCCGGCCAGCAGTACCACTAAAAACAGATTAATGGCTTCCGGCATTCCGCCAAAGGTGGCAATGCTGACATACACCCAGTTTACGCCGCTGCCAAATATTCCCATGCCCCACCAAAAACCTATCCAAGCGGACTGGCCTGAACGGCGGTCGAGGGTAAGCGCCAGTAAGCCAAACAGTGAAACAAAAGCTGCCGGCCAACAATCGTAAGGTGAAAAGGAGAGTGTGCCACAGGCACCGAATAAGAGCGCCAGTAGGGTGCGAACCCACTGGCGTTGGTATAAAGAGGCTATTGCCATGGAGTAATTATTCTTCCAGTATCGGTTGCGGCGCGTCGTCCGGTATTTTTACGTGAACCTGGATAATACGTCGGCTGTCTGCCATCGCAACTTTGAACAGGTAACCGCCGATTTCAATGGTTTCGCCGCGTGCGGGTAAATGACCAAACGACTGCATTACCAGCCCGCCGATCGTATCCACTTCGTCGTCACTGTACTGAGTCTGGAAGACGTCGTTAAAATCTTCAATCGGTGCCAGAGCACGGACGGTGTAGGTGTGACGACTTAGCTGGCGGATATCAAGATCTTCCACTTCATCATATTCGTCATCGATTTCACCGACAATGAGTTCAAGGATGTCTTCGATGGTGACCAGGCCAGAAACCCCGCCGAATTCATCGACCACGATAGCCATATGGTAACGCTGTGAACGGAACTCCTTCAGCATGCGATCAACGCGCTTGCTTTCAGGCACCACCACGGCGGTTCTCAGCACTTTATCAATGCTGAATGGCTCAGAGGATGTGCGCATAAACGGCAACAAATCCTTGGCCATCAGGATGCCTTCAATGTGGTCCTTATCTTCGCTGATCACCGGGAAGCGTGAGTGTGCGGATTCGATGATCACATCGAGGCACTCTTCCAGCGGCTGATTACGTTTGAGTGTGATCATTTGCGAACGCGGGATCATGATGTCGCGAACACGTTGTTCGGCGATATCCATCACGCCTTCCAGCATGTCACGGGTATCGGGATCGATCAGGTCGTTCTGCTCGGAATCACGGATCAGCTCAACCAGATCGCCACGGTTTTTGGGTTCACCGTGAAACAATTGGCTAAGAATAAGGGAAAAGAAGCCCTTCTTGGGACTGGGGCTGTCACTATTTTGTGAATGGTCATCGCTCATGGCGTTTGGTTAAGTTTACTCATATAGATGAAAATAAAATAATCAGCGGTCCCTTGGTACTTGAAGCTGCAGTGGTGTTAGCCGCCTTGCTGCAACTCCAATGACTTTGGGGGAAGTCATCACGCTAATCTCGAAGGTCGTCTTTGCCAGTGTCTTCAATGAAAATATACGGATCCGGGTAGCCCAGACTTTGCATAATTTCGATCTCAATAGACTCCATTTCTTCGGCTTCTTCATCGACGATGTGGTCATACCCTAGCAGATGAAGACTGCCGTGAACAACCATATGCGCCCAATGCGCCAGCAGGGCTTTTTGCTGCTCCCCTGCCTCTTTTTCAACTACCTGTCGGCAGATGACCAGATCACCCAGCAGCGGTAACTCCATACCTGGAGGTGCCTCAAACGGGAAGGATAACACGTTGGTCGATTTGTCTTTACCACGATATGTCATATTCAGCTCGTGGCTTTCGGCGTCATCCACAATACGGATGGTGACTTCTGACTCTTCCTGAAACTGTGGCAAGACCACATCCAGCCATTTCTGAAAATCACTTTCAGTGGGTAAGCCGTCGCTGCTTTCACATGCAATCTGTAAATCGAGAATAACCTGACTCATTGAGTAACCTGTTGGGACGACGGATGATGGGATTCATGACGGCGTTGCTCTGTAATGGCGTCTCGTCGTTTCTGGTCTTCTTCTTCCCAGGCTTCATAAGCGACAACGATACGTGCAACCACGGGATGGCGGACGACGTCTTCGCTGTGAAAGAAGTTAAAACTCAACTCTTCGACGGAAGAAAGCACTTCAATGGCATGGCGTAGGCCGGACTTCTGATGGCGTGGCAAGTCGATTTGCGTCACGTCACCTGTGATCACGGCTTTTGAATTGAAGCCGATACGGGTCAGGAACATTTTCATTTGTTCAATCGAGGTGTTCTGGCTTTCATCCAAAATAATAAAAGCGTCATTGAGCGTACGCCCACGCATGTAAGCCAGCGGCGCAACTTCAATCACGTTACGTTCAATCAGCTTCTCGACTTTCTCGAAACCTAACATTTCGAACAGCGCGTCATACAGCGGGCGCAAATAAGGATCGACTTTCTGGCTGAGGTCGCCTGGCAGGAAGCCCAGTTTTTCACCCGCTTCGACGGCAGGGCGGGTCAGCAGAATGCGTCTTACTTGCTGGCGTTCAAGGGCATCGACAGCGGCTGCTACCGCCAGATAGGTTTTACCGGTACCGGCCGGGCCGATGCCGAAAGTGATGTCGTGGTCGAAAATATTGGCGATGTACTGTGCCTGATTTGGCGTGCGCGGTTTCACCATGCCACGTTTGGTCTTGATGATGACCGATTTGCCGTAATCCGGCACGCTTTCTGCGGTTTGTTCCAGCACCCGGCTTTCTTTGATCGCCAGATGGATTTTCTCAGGATCGATATCCTGCGTCTCACCACGCACCGGTGCTGTGTCTACGTATAAGTCACGCAGGATGTCGGCGGCTGCGGCGACGGCCAAGCTTTTCCCGACCAGTTTAAATGCGTTATCACGACGGTTGATTTCAACGCCCAACCGGCGCTCCAGTTGCTTGATGTTGTCATCAAACGGCCCGCACAGGCTCAGCAAACGCTGATTGTCTTCGGGCTCCAGTAAAATCTCTTGTGTTACAACGTTCAAACTATTCCTCTGGGCCACACAGGGCCTGTTGACGTGCCTGACATTTTTGCTTCAGCGCATTATGAAACTGAGGCTCAAAACTCACCATACCTTGGTTAATAATACATGCCGTTGGCAAAATATGCCTTGTTACCCGTTGAACCGGGCATACCTTAGTTACAATATGCGGCCTGTCTCGAAAAATTAAACCGTAGTGAAAGGTACGTTGGCAATTTTCTTATACCAATCAATAAAAAAAACAGGACGCCGAAGCGCCCTGTCGATGAAAGGCCCATACAAAAAGAGCAGATCAGGGCTGATAGAGACCGACACCCATCTCATTTTCTTTACGGGTACGTGCAATCACCGATTCCGGTGATTCATGCAGGCGCATTGCCATTTGCTGTTCGGTGCGCACCACCACACCTCGCAGGGAGTTGGTGTAGACATCAACAATTTCCACATCGACAAATTTGCCGATCATGTCCGGTGTCCCTTCGAAGTTCACCACGCGGTTGCACTCGGTGCGTCCTGTCAGTTCCATCACGCTTTTGCGGGAAGTACCTTCTACCAAAATACGCTGTACGGTACCTAGCGTTGCGCGGCTGAAACGCACTACCTGCTGCGTAATACGGTCCTGCAAAATCTGTAAACGCTGCTTCTTCTCTTCCAGGCTAACATTGTCCTCCATGTCGGCGGCTGGCGTACCGGGCCGGGAAGAGTAAATGAAACTGAAGCTCACGTCGTAATTAATCTCAGCAATCAGCTTCATGGTTTTTTCGAAATCTTCGTTGGTCTCTCCTGGAAAGCCAATGATGAAGTCAGAACTCATATGAATATCTGGGCGCACCGCACGTAGCTTGCGAATAATCGCTTTATATTCCAGCACTGTGTGTGGGCGTTTCATCATGGTCAGGATGCGGTCAGAACCGCTCTGAATCGGCAGGTGCAGGAAGTTCACTAGCTCAGGCGTATCTTTATAGACGTCGATGATGTCATCGGTGAACTCCACTGGATGGCTGGTGGTGAAGCGGATGCGATCAATGCCGTCGATAGTCGCAACCAGGCGTAACAGGTCAGCAAAACTGCATGTTCCACCGTCAAAGGTGCAGCCACGGTAGGCGTTAACGTTCTGCCCGAGGAGGTTGACTTCCCGGACGCCCTGCGCGGCGAGTTGGGCGATTTCGAACAACACATCATCGCTTGGACGGCTGACTTCTTCACCACGGGTATAAGGCACGACGCAGAAGCTGCAATATTTGTTGCAGCCCTCCATGATCGATACAAACGCTGTTGGGCCGTCGGCGCGCGGTTCGGGCAGACGGTCAAATTTCTCAATCTCGGGAAAGCTGATATCGACAATCGGGCTTTTAGTCCCCCGTACGTGGTTGATCATTTCCGGCAGACGGTGCAACGTTTGAGGTCCAAATACTACATCGACACAAGGCGCACGCTGGCGCAGCATCTCACCTTCCTGTGAGGCCACGCAGCCACCGACACCGATGATCACATCCGGGTTTTTCTTTTTAAGTAATTTCCAGTGACCGAGCAGGCTGAACACTTTTTCCTGTGCTTTTTCCCTGATTGAACAAGTGTTCAGCAGCAGAATATCTGCCTCTTCAGCATTATCTGTGAGCTGGTAACCGTGGGTGCTTTCGAGAAGGTCGGCCATTTTTGATGAATCGTATTCATTCATCTGGCAGCCCCAGGTTTTTATGTGCAGTTTTTTCGTCATCAGTGTGTCAGTACTCAAAACGGAGGAAAATACGGGAGTTTGGTCATGCCGCAGCGTATAGCGCAGTTCATGGATGCTATTGTAAACCCTCGCTCCGGTGGTGACCAGCGCAGGAAAGCAGCTTAGTCTCTGATGCAGACACAAAAATCCGGTACACTTTGCTTAATGAACTGAACAAAAAGCCGGAATAAAATGAATAATTCTGAGAAGTTATTTGATGCAGTGATTGTTGGCGGAGGCATGGTTGGTGCCGCTGCGGCGCTGGGGCTGGCACAGCAGGGTCTTCAGGTGGCGGTTATCGAGAATGAAGAACCCGCGGGATTTGACCCGTCAGCGCCCGCCGATTTACGGATTTCCGCAATTGGCTGTGCGTCCGTACGTTTTCTGAAAACACTTGGTGCATGGCCGGGCGTTGAACAAATGCGAGCTGTGCCATACCGCCGTCTGGAGACCTGGGAGCTTGATGGCTCCGAAGTGAAGTTTGATGCGCAATCGCTCGGGTTGCCGGAGCTGGGGTTCATGGTCGAGAACTCAGTCCTTCAGCGGGCATTGTGGCAACAGTTTGATGCGTTCCCCTCTCTGACCCGTTTTTGCCCGGCTAAACTGTGTCATCTTGTGCAGCATGATGACCAAACCTGGTCACTTCAGCTCACTACCGGCGAACTGCTGCGCACGCAGTTGGTGATTGCTGCCGATGGCGCGAATTCCCTGGTGCGCCAGCTGGCAGGCATTGGTGTGGATGGCTGGCAATACCGTCAGAACTGCATGCTGATTAACGTCGAAACCGAAACGCCGGATCAGGATGTCACCTGGCAACAATTTTTCCCTTCAGGCCCGCGCGCATTCCTGCCGTTGTTTGGGCGTCAGGCGTCGCTGGTTTGGTACGACAGCCCGCAGCGCATCCGTTATCTGCAAACGCTGAACATGAAACAGCTGACTAATGAAGTCATGCAGGCATTCCCGGCCCGTCTTGGGAAGGTGACCGCATTGTCTTCGGGCGCTTTCCCGCTGGTTCGCCGGCACGCGCAGCGCTATGTCTTACCGGGACTGGCGTTGGTGGGCGATGCGGCACATACCATTAATCCGCTGGCGGGGCAGGGCGTAAATCTCGGTTACCGGGATGTCGCAGCGTTATTGTCGGTGCTGGAAAAAGCGCGTGAAAGTGGGGAAACGTGGGGCAGCGAGAACGTGTTGCTACGCTACCAGCGTCAGCGCCGTCTGGACAATTTGCTGATGCAAAGCGGGATGGATCTTTTCTATACTGCTTTCAGCAATGATTTAGCACCGGTGAAAGTGTTGCGAAATCTGGCGCTGATGACCGCCGAGCGTGCAGGTGGCCTGAAAACCAAAGCATTGAAATACGCACTGGGGATTTAAATGAGACGGAAGCCGTCCCCAAAATAATTCGAGTGGCAGGACAGAAACGCCTTTGGCGCTTTTTGAATAGCCCTTGCGCCGGCACTCCAGGCTGAGTTATTAGGCAGAGGAAGGAACCCGATGAGCTTACTCAGGTAAGGGATTCGGGTGACTGAGTACAGCCAACGCATCTGTAGCCTGAAGTATTAAGGGAGATATTTAAAAGCAAAAAGCCCGCAACGTGAATTGCAGGCTTTTCTAATGTGGCTGGGGTGCCAGGATTCGAACCTGGGTATGCTGGTATCAGAAACCAGAGCCTTACCGCTTGGCGACACCCCAAAAGAACAAGGTAAATCTAAATACTCATCACACAATAAAATGGTGGCTACGACGGGATTTGAACCTGTGACCCCATCATTATGAGTGATGTGCTCTAACCAGCTGAGCTACGTAGCCAAATTCTACTGACTTACTGCAAAACTTCAAGCACTAGTTGACTCGTTTACTAATGAATTTCAAGTGCTTATCAATAAGAAGTATGGCTGGGGTACCTGGATTCGAACCAGGGTATGCTGGTATCAAAAACCAGTGCCTTACCGCTTGGCGATACCCCAACAGTACAACCACTTCAAATTGGGTTTTCTTTAGCGATATATCAAAGATATAACAAGAAAGAAATGGCTGGGGTACCAGGATTCGAACCTGGGAATGCTGGTATCAAAAACCAGTGCCTTACCGCTTGGCGATACCCCAACTGTGCTTACCGATATCAGGAAATGGTGCGGGAGGCGAGACTTGAACTCGCACACCTTGCGGCGCTAGAACCTAAATCTAGTGCGTCTACCAATTTCGCCACTCCCGCATAAAAAAAGATGGTGGCTACGACGGGATTCGAACCTGTGACCCCATCATTATGAGTGATGTGCTCTAACCAACTGAGCTACGTAGCCATCTTTTCTTGTGCAACCTTCATCGGCGTTGCGGGGCGCATTATGCGGAGTTGACCGTTTTGCGTCAACCTCTTTTTTGACGAAAAAGCCCTGAGAGCTATCATTTGTCTGGCTTATAACCAGTGTGGCGATTAAATCAGCAAAACACATTATTTCTAATGTCTTTAGTGACGAAAAAACGGGCCTGGAAAGGCCCGTTAATTAGGGTAAATCATGACGACGACTAAGGATCAGTAAGCTGACTGATGCACCCCTACTGCGCGTCCTGATGGATCGTTCATATTTTTGAATGACGCATCCCACTCAATGGCTTTGGCTGAAGAGCAGGCGACTGACGGGCCACCAGGCACACATTCTGCAGCGCTTGGGATCGGGAATAACTCTTCGAAAATAGTCCGATATAAGTATGCTTCTTTCGAACCCGGCGTGTTATAGGGGAAGCGGAAATGCGCAGTTTCGAGCTGTTGGTCGGTAATTTGCTGGCCTGCGACCTCTTTTAAGGTGTCAATCCAGCTGTAACCCACACCGTCGGAGAACTGTTCTTTCTGGCGCCAGGCAACACTGTGTGGCAGGTAAGATTCAAAACATTCACGCAGGATATGTTTTTCCATTTTTCCATTGCCGCACATTTTATCTTTAGGGTTAATGCGCATAGCAACGTCGAGGAATTTTTTATCCAGGAATGGCACGCGCGCTTCCACGCCCCAAGCCGACATTGCTTTGTTAGCACGTGCACAGTCATACATGTGTAATGCCAGCAGTTTACGCACGGTCTCTTCGTGGAACTCTTTAGCATTTGGCGCTTTATGGAAGTACAGGTAACCGCCCAGCACTTCGTCAGCCCCTTCGCCAGACAACACCATCTTAATGCCCATCGCTTTGATTTTACGTGACATTAAATACATCGGCGTTGAGGCGCGGATGGTGGTGACGTCATAAGTTTCGATGTGATAAATCACGTCACGGATGGCATCAAGGCCTTCCTGAACGGTGAAGTGAATTTCATGATGAACAGTACCCAGATGCGTTGCCACTTCCTGCGCTGCTTTCAGGTCCGGAGAACCTTCCAGACCAACGGCAAAGGAGTGCAACTGTGGCCACCAGGCTTCGCTTTGATCTTTGTCTTCGATACGGCGACCGGCAAATTTCTTGGTAATCGCAGAAATCACGGAGGAATCCAGACCGCCGGACAGCAGCACGCCGTAAGGCACGTCAGACATCAGGTGACTTTTTACGGACTCTTCCAGTGCGTCTTTCAGCGCTTTGGCGTCAGTGACGTTGTCTTTGACGTTGTCATAATCGAACCAGTCGCGATGGTAATACTCGCGGATCTCACCGTCCGGACTCCACAGATAGCTGCCTGCCGGGAATTCTTTGATCGTGCGGCAAACCGGTACCAGCGACTTCATTTCTGAGGCTACGTACATGTTGCCATGCTCATCATGGCCGTAATAAAGAGGGATGATGCCGAGATGGTCACGGCCAATCATGTAGGCCTCTTTTTCTGTGTCATACAGGATGAAGGCAAACATGCCCTGAAGCTCATCGAGGAATTCCGGGCCTTTTTCCTGGTAAAGCGCCAGGATCACTTCGCAGTCAGATTCGGTCTGAAACGCGTAACGGTCGCCCAATTCAGCACGTAGAGCCTGATGGTTGTAGATTTCACCGTTAACGGCCAATACGTGAGTGTGTGCGGCGTTATACAGCGGCTGCGCGCCGTTGTTGACGTCGACAATCGACAGGCGCTCGTGGCACAGAATGGCTTTATCGCTGGCGTAGACACCGGACCAGTCGGGGCCGCGATGGCGCATCAGGCGGGACAACTCCAGTGCTTTTTTACGCAGTTCAATAGAGTCTGTCTTGATATCGAGCACACCAAAAATAGAACACATATCTCTTTCTCCTAACGACTTTTCTCAATACCCTTCATCCTTCGAGTTGCCGCCAACGCACCGGCAACACGAATGTTTTTGGGTATAACTTTTTTGTTTTTTTGTTAAGCGTTTTGCCGAATTCTCATAGAAGGTTCGACTTCGCTGCGTGGTTGACTAAGAAAATGCGGCAAAACCACTATAGTGTGCAAGTGGTTTCACCTTCTTCTGAAAAATAGTTTGTAGATGTCGGTCGAACTTTGATGGATTCTCAGTTTATGACTATTTAAATTGAAGAATGTGCAATTTTTCCAGACGATTCGACATGCTGTAAAAATACAGCAAGGAAATAATCAGGAGAGGAAAACCGTCTGTTCTGGCGAGCAGACGTTATGTCGGGCACTAAATAATTTCGATATCAGCCACTGACGGATAAATCCATGATGGGCGAAACGGCATCTCTTCGACATCATTTAATGTGGATACGCCTGACAGCACGAGAATGGTCTCCAGACCCGCCTGAAAGCCCGCAAGAATGTCAGTACGCAAGTTATCACCGACAATCACCGTCTCTTCTGAATGGCCCTGCATTTTGTTCAGTGCTGATCGAATGATCCATGGGCTCGGTTTACCCACATAAAACGGCTTGCGACCCGTGATTTTTTCAATCGGTGCGCAAAGAGCGCCACAGGCTGGTGAGAAACCATGGCCGTGACTGTCGGGGTTAGTCGCAATAAAACGCGCGCCATTAGCAACAAAGAAAGCCGCTTTATGGATCATATCCCAGTTATAAGAGCGTGTTTCGCCGACGATCACGAAGTCTGGGTTGATATCAGTGATGGTGAAACCAGCTTTATACAGCTCATGAATCAATGCGCCTTCGCCGACGACATAGGCTTTTTTACCTTCCTGACGTTTAAGGAAATCAGCGGTTGCCATCGCCGAGGTATAAAATGCACTTTCAGGCACATCAAGACCGGCGGCCGAAAAGCGGTTGGCTAAGTCCTGCGCAGTTTGCGACGGGTAGTTGGTCAGAACGACCAGCGGCATGCCCTGTTCCTGGATGCGGGCGAGAAACAGATCGGCACCTGGAATTGGGGTATTGTCGTGCAACAGCACGCCGTCGATATCACAAATTACGTTCTTAATCGTCATAAGTTCTTTATTCCCTTCCTTGCAATGTAGCACGATACCACGGCTTAATTTTCCATCAGACGCTGTAGTAGAACGCCATTGAGCATAGCCCGCTTGACCAGCGCAAAAGCGCCAATTGCAGACTGATGGTTAAGTTCTGATCTCACTATCGGCAGATTATGGCGGAAATCTTTCAAAACCTGGGCGTTGATGCAGCTTTGAATGGCTGGCATCAGCACTTTTTCGGCATCGGTGATCTCACCGGCAATCACGACTTTTTGCGGATTGAACAGGTTAATGGCGATAGCTACGCCTTTGCCCAACTGGCGGCCGACGTCTGCAATGACTTCGCAGGCCAGTCCATCGCTGCGGTTTGCCGCTTTACAGATAGCGCTGATTGAGCAGTTATCAAGCGTCAGTTTGCTCGGATAACCCTGGGTTAACATATGGCGAACACGGTTTTCAATCGCCGAGTTTGCTGCCACTGTCTCCAGACAGCCGAAGTTACCGCAGTGACAACGTTCACCTAATGGGTCAACCTGAATATGACCAATCTCACCTACGTTGCCGTTGCTGCCGAGAAAAATCTGCCCATTAACGATGATCCCGGCACCCGTACCGCGGTGCAGACGAACCAAAATGGAGTCCTGACAGTCGCGTGTCGCACCGAAATAGTGCTCTGCGAGTGCCAGGCTGCGGATATCGTGACCCACAAAGCTGGTGACGTTGAATTTTGCTTCCAGCGCATCGAC
This sequence comes from Hafnia psychrotolerans, assembly GCF_014639435.1. GTDB lineage: Bacteria > Pseudomonadota > Gammaproteobacteria > Enterobacterales > Enterobacteriaceae > Ewingella > Ewingella psychrotolerans. The sequence continues at coordinate 240,721 of NZ_BMFZ01000001.1, forward strand.
CAATCTCCAGTTGCCGACACTGATATGCGGCATGTAGCGCACAATTCCTTTGTTGGGATCAACTAAACCGGGAAGGATCACAGAGATAGAAATTAACTCACGAATCTTGCGCTGATTTGATTCAATAAACTGAGCGATGGCCGAGATGAGTGCGTTTTCCAGCGTCTCCTGTGTGCGTTCTGGCAGAGCATAATGCTGTTCTGCAAGGGCTTTAGCGCTGAGGTCATAAAGCGTAATCGTCGCATCATTGCGGCCAAGACGGATAGCCACAGTATGGAAAGGTCGGGTTGCGGTGATAATCGAAATTGCGCGGCGGCCTCCTGTGGAAGCTTGCTGATCGACTTCTTTGATCAGGCCGCGCTCTAAAAGTTGGCGGGTGATTTTTGTGACGCTAGCCGGCGCCAGATGACTGTGATCGGCAATCTGTATACGGGAAATCGGCCCTTGCTGATCAATCAGGCGGTAAACCGCCGCGCCGTTTAACTGCTTAACCAGATCAACGTTGCCGATTTGTGCCTGCTGTCCGCCAGTTGTCATCAGTACTTTTATCCGCTCAATTAAACTTCGTCACCGTTAACGATAGTTTTTGTGATTTTAAAATCATGAGTGAACGCGGTGAGGTTGGCGACTTTACCTGCTTCGATGCTGCCTAAATGGTCATCGAAACCAATCGCACGTGCTGGATAGAGCGATGCCATACGCAGCGTTTCATCCAGTGCGATGCCGATATGTTCGACGCTGTTTTGCACCGCTTCGATCATGGTCAGCGCAGAGCCGCTCAGTGTTCCGTTCTCGTCCACACAGAGTCCATCACGGTAGTATATTGTTTTACCGGCAAAAATGAACTCATCAATATTCGCACCCGCTGGCGCGGTAGCATCGGTGACCAGTACCAGCTTGTCGCCTTTGAGCTTTTTCGCGTTGCGGATATTCGCCCAGTCAACGTGCAGACCGTCGGCGATCACACCGGTATAGACTTCCGGCGTATCGAAAATTGCACCAATCAGGCCGGGCTGACGGCCGGTAATGGCTGGCATTGCATTATAAAGGTGCGTGGCAAAGGAGATTCCAGCGGCGAAACCAGCACGCGCCTGCTCATACGTTGAATTGGAGTGGCCCGCAGATACCATGATCCCTGCGTCACGCAACTGACGAATATACTTCGCATCGACTTGTTCAGGCGCAAGGGTCAGTTGAGTGATCACCTCGGCGTTTGCACACAGGAAGTCGATCATTGCGCTATCCGGCAGGCGGATAAAGGCCGGATTGTGGGTGCCTTTTTTCTCCGGGCTGAGGTAAGGCCCTTCAAGATGCAGACCCAGCGCCTGATTGGGGTGTTTTTCTAAATAGGTACGCATCACGTTGATGCCGTGCTTCATGTACTCATCGCTACAGGTGATAAGCGTCGGTAAATAGCTAGTGCAACCCGATTTTTGGTTAGCTTTCTGCATTATTTCTAACGTTTCAACGGAAATAGCTTCCAGTGAGTCGTTGAATTGCACGCCGCCACAGCCATTAAGCTGCAAGTCGATAAATCCGGGGGCGAGATGTGCGCCGCCCAGATCTTGGGTTTCAATATTTGATGGCAGTTCGGCTATCGGGCAGACACGGTCGATCTTTCCGTCGGCAATCACCACCGCGTGGTTATCGAGAACGTCATGACCGGTGTAGATCCGGCCGTTAATTAATGCGTACATCATGCCCCCATTCCCTTTCATCCTTCGAGCCGCCGCTGCGTTGGCTACTTTCACTTACTCCGGCCACTTACTTGAGCCAGCTCCCGGAGCGTTGCTCTATTGCCACCTTAGTGCTGCCACCTTGCTGCGACTCGAATGATTTTGGGATGTAGTTAAATTAAAGATTCTTCATATTTTCCGCTTCTAACTCGCGGAAATATTTAACAGTTTTGACTTTTAATTCCATGGTGGACGGTTCATCACACACCATAATGGCTTTTGCGTGCAGTTGCAGGCAACTGATCGTCCACATGTGGTTAATGTTGCCTTCAACCGCGGCTTCCAGAGCCTGCGCTTTGGCATGACCGATAACCAGAATCATTACTTCTTCAGCATCCAACAGCGTACCCACGCCAACGGTCAGGGCGTATTTTGGCACCTGAGACACATCATTGTCGAAGAAGCGAGAGTTGGCGATACGGGTCTCATGCGTCAGCGTTTTGATACGAGTACGTGATGCCAGAGAAGAAGCCGGTTCGTTGAACGCGATGTGACCATCATTGCCCACGCCGCCCATGAACAGGTTAATTTTGCCATAAGACTTAATTTTTGCTTCGTATTGGCGACATTCTTCGTCGATGTCTGGTGCATTACCATCCAGCAGGTTGATATTTTCGCTTGGGATATCAACGTGATCAAAGAAGTTTTTGTACATGAAGGTATGGTAGCTCTCAGGGTGTTCCTGCGGCAGGCCAACATATTCATCCATGTTGAAAGTAACCACGTTTTTGAAGCTTACCTGGCCTGCTTTATGCATAGCGATAAGGTGCTTATAAGCTTCAAGCGGGGTACCACCGGTGGGAAGGCCCAAAATGAAAGGGCGTTCGGCAGTCGGTTTGAATGCATTAATACGCTCAACGATATGGCGTGCTGCCCATTTGCCAACTTCGGTCGGGTTGTTTAAAGGAATTAGTCTCATTACATACCTCTTAGTTGTCAGAATTTGAATATGCTGTATGGGGTTCGAAAGCTGTGGCTCAAAAGTTCGTCACTGTAAGCGTAAACCAGACTGCGGGCTTACGAAGTGGCACAAAGCCGTCTAGATTTTTTTAATGATAAAATAAGTTTCGCATATTGACCAGCTTTGTGGCTTATGGATACTGTTTTTTAGTGACAATTATCACAAAAAACGAGGTTTTAATTTGCGATGCGAAATAAATTTTTTACACTCGACTGGGTAATCAGTGAAATCAGATTTTCTATGCAGTATTTATAAAGGTAGTAACCATAGTTATTAAACTACTTAGGTGATTCGCTTTGGGGCGAATAGGGGGAAATATTGAACATTCTTAGTTATTTACAAAAAATAGGCCGGGCCTTGATGGTCCCTGTCGCGACGCTGCCAGCCGCAGCCATTTTAATGGGTGTTGGCTATTGGATCGACCCGGTAGGTTGGGGGGGCGACAATGCTCTGGCAGCACTTTTCATCAAGTCCGGTTCCGCAATCATCGAAAACATGGCCGTATTGTTTGCGATCGGTGTTGCGTATGGGATGTCCAAAGATAAAGATGGCGCCGCCGCGCTGACGGGTTTTGTCGGTTTCCTGGTATTAACAACGCTGTGTTCACCTGCCGCGGTGTCAATGATTCAGAAAATTCCATTGGATCAAGTTCCGGCTGCTTTCGGTAAAATCAACAACCAGTTCATCGGTATCCTGGTGGGTATCATTTCTGCTGAACTGTATAACCGTTTCAGCCACGTCGAACTGCCGAAGGCGCTTTCCTTCTTCAGTGGTCGTCGTTTGGTCCCCATTCTCACATCATTCTTGATGATTGCTGTCGCATTTATTCTGATGTACGTATGGCCACTGATTTTCAACGGACTGGTGACCTTCGGTGAACACATCCAGCAACTCGGTTCTGCCGGTGCGGGTATCTACGCCTTCTTTAACCGCCTGTTAATTCCGGTTGGTTTGCACCACGCGCTGAACTCCGTGTTCTGGTTTGACGTCGCTGGCATTAATGATATTCCTAACTTCCTTGGCGGTCAGGAATCTATCCAGTCAGGTAAAGCGGTTGTGGGTATCACAGGTCGCTATCAGGCGGGCTTCTTCCCGATCATGATGTTCGGTCTGCCGGGTGCTGCGCTGGCAATCTACCATTGTGCACGTCCAGAAAACCGCGCGAAAGTGGCGGGTATCATGATGGCGGCTGCGTTTGCCTCCTTCTTTACGGGTATCACTGAACCGTTGGAGTTCTCCTTCATGTTCGTGGCCCCGGTCCTGTACTTCATCCACGCCGTGCTGACAGGTCTTTCTGTGTACATCGCAGCAAGCATGCATTGGATCGCCGGTTTCGGCTTCAGCGCTGGGCTGGTGGATATGGTGCTCTCCTCGCGCAATCCGTTGGCGACCCATTGGTACATGCTGATCCCGCAAGGTCTGGTGTTCTTCGTTATCTACTACGTGGTGTTCCGTTTCACTATCAATAAATTCAATCTGCTGACTCCAGGTCGTGAACTGGCCGTTGCGGGCGACGAAACTGACGGTTACAACGTTGATGTGGAATCAGCCGGTAATAAAGTTGACGAAACTGTGGCTTTGGCGCGTCGTTACATCAGCGCGATTGGTGGTTCAGAAAACCTGACCGGTATCGATGCCTGCATCACCCGTTTACGTTTGAGCGTGAAAGATTCCGGACTGGTCAATGACGCTCTGGCTAAACGTCTGGGGGCTTCCGGTGTTATCCGTCTTAACAAACAGAGTGTTCAGGTGATTGTTGGTACACGTGCTGAAATCATCGCAGGGGCTATGCGCACTGCCATGACGGCTGGCCCGATTGCTGCCGCAAGCACTGCGCCTGTCACGCCAGCGGCTGATATTAAGCCTCAGGCGGTGCCAAACACAGTGAAAGCCGTGGTTGAAACGCTGGTGTCTCCGGTAACCGGTGATGTTGTGGCGCTTGATCAGGTGCCTGATGAAGCCTTTGCCAGCAAAGCTGTCGGTGACGGCGTGGCGATTCGCCCAACCGGTAAAACCGTGGTATCGCCTGCTGCGGGTACTATCGTGAAAATCTTCAACACCAACCATGCGTTCTGCCTCGAAACTGATGCCGGTGCTGAAGTTGTGGTGCATATGGGGATTGATACCGTAGCGCTGGAAGGTAAAGGTTTCACCCGTCTGGTTGAGGAAGGGGCAACGGTGAAAGCCGGCCAGCCTGTGCTTGAGCTGGATCTGGATTTCCTGAACGCCAACGCACGTTCGATGATAAGTCCTGTTGTTGTCAGCAATATTGATGACTATTCAGGTGTTGTATCACTGGCAAGCGGCTCTGTAGTGGCTGGTCAGACTAAACTGTTCGAGATTCAAGGCAAATAAGCAGGGCAAATCATTCACCTGTTTTCGCACTAGAACTGAACGGGAAGAGAGAGATCTCTTCCCGTTTTTTTGTCTCAAAACCGCTTAACCCCTATTTTCTGTAACTAACGGTTGTTTCCCGACGTGGCTTGTTGGAACATAAGCGGTTATCCGTAGAGTCCATGTCGCGTAGAGGAATTGCATAATGAGTGAGGCTGAAGCCCGCCCAACAAATTTCATCCGTCAGATTATCGATGAAGATCTGGCGTCCGGGAAACACAACAAGGTTCATACCCGTTTCCCGCCTGAGCCTAATGGCTATTTGCATATCGGTCATGCTAAGTCCATCTGCCTGAACTTTGGTATCGCGCAAGACTATCAGGGGCAATGCAACCTGCGTTTTGACGATACCAACCCAGCCAAAGAAGACATCGAATTCGTCGAGTCCATTAAGCATGATGTGCAATGGCTGGGGTTCCAGTGGAGTGGAGAGATTCAATACTCTTCCAACTACTTTGATCAGTTACATGACTATGCGCTGGAGCTGATTAATAAAGGTCTGGCTTACGTTGATGAACTGTCGCCTGAGCAGATCCGTGAGTATCGCGGAACATTGACTGCACCAGGCAAGAACAGTCCGTATCGCGATCGCACTGTTGAAGAAAATATCGCGCTGTTTGCTAAAATGCGTAACGGCGAGTTTGCCGAAGGCGCCGCATGTTTGCGCGCTAAAATCGATATGGCTTCGCCATTCTTCGTCATGCGTGACCCCGTGATCTATCGCATTAAATTTGCACATCATCACCAGACGGCCGATAAATGGTGCATCTACCCGATGTACGATTTCACCCACTGCATATCCGATGCGCTGGAAGGAATCACCCATTCGCTCTGTACGCTGGAGTTTCAGGATAACCGCCGTTTGTATGACTGGGTGCTGGATAACATCACTATCCCTTGTCATCCGCGTCAGTACGAGTTTTCTCGTCTGAATCTCGAATACGCCATCATGTCTAAGCGTAAGCTGCAGCAACTGGTGTCTGAGAACATCGTAGAAGGGTGGGATGACCCACGTATGCCAACGGTCTCAGGTTTGCGCCGCCGTGGCTACAGTGCGGCGTCTATCCGCGAATTCTGCCGTCGTATCGGTGTGACTAAGCAGGACAACAATGTCGAGATGATGGCACTGGAATCGTGTATCCGTGATGACCTGAATGAAAATGCTCCGCGTGCGATGGCAGTGATCAACCCGCTGAAAGTGGTCATTGAGAACTTCGCCGGCGACGCAGTGCAAATGGTCAAAATGCCGAATCATCCTGGCAAGCCAGAAATGGGCACTCGTGACGTGCCGTTCACCCGTGAGATTTACATCGATCAGGCTGACTTCCGCGAAGAAGCCAACAAGCAGTACAAGCGTCTGGTGCTGGGTAAAGAAGTCCGTTTGCGCAATGCGTTTGTTATCAAAGCTGAACGTATTGATAAAGATGCCGAAGGTAACATTACTACCATTTTCTGTAGCTATGATATTGATACGTTAAGCAAAGATCCTGCCGATGGCCGCAAGGTGAAAGGTGTGATTCACTGGGTTTCCGCGACAGAAGGAAAACCAGCAGAGTTCCGCCTGTATGACCGCCTGTTTAACGTGGCCAACCCGGCACAGGCTGAAGACTTCCTGACCACAATTAATCCGGAGTCTTTGGTTATTGCTCAGGGCTTTGTCGAGCCCGGTCTTGCCGGCGTGCAGCCTGAAGTGAGTTTCCAGTTCGAACGTGAAGGCTATTTCTGTGCTGACAACCGCTATTCCAGTGCCGATCACTTGGTGTTTAACCGCACCGTGGGTCTGCGTGATACCTGGGAAAGCAAACCGGCCGTTTGATCGTTTCCTACTGATCTCGCACGATAATAAAAAGCGCAGCTTCGGCTGCGTTTTTTTACATCAACATTCTGCCTTGTATCAAACTCGCCGCCAGTAAGATACGAATTATCTTAAATTATTTGATTAAAAAAAAAGAGTGCAGTTATATTTCTCATCACGAATTAACGCCATCCTTAGACTCCTCGAAAACAAACGCTTGAATCCGAATGTATTCTGACTAGGGACTGGGTAATCGTACTTATTAAAGCTTACCTCTTTGATTTATAATTTTTATTTATTGATTTTATTCATGATTATCCCGCCTTATTAATGCGCAACACAAATACACATTTATGTGCACTTTGTCATACTTCTGGGAATTGTCTTTAATTATTGATTGATAATTCGCGTCACGAAAAATACTCTTAACCCTGTTCTTTGTGCTGATTTAGCTGATTGGCACCCGGTCAATGACCCTTTGGGTTTGCGTTAACTTTCAATAAAAAAGGATTTTTATGTCTAAACACCCTAACCAAGGCAGGACTGCGGCTGGTCTGAACTCGCCAGCCAGAATAAAACCGGTTGCCTTCGCACTTGCCAGTATATCGTTGGCCGGCGGAATGATGGCCACACCTGACGCGCATGCCGCAGGTTTTATTGATGACTCAACACTGACGGGTGGAGTGTATTACTGGCAGCGTGAACGTGACCGTAAAGATCTGAATAAAACCCAAGAAGAAACCCGTCCTGACGGTAGCAACGTGACGGTGAACAACCCGGCTTACAATAAATATGCCACCAACCTTTCACACTCTACTGCCAACCTGAGTCTGGACTTCTCATCGGGCTATGCTTGGAACGTATTGGGCCTCGACGTTGCTGCGTTTACCGCTATCGAAATGGCTGAAGCCAGTGACAGTGGCCATCCGAATGAAATTGCCTTCTCCTCTAGCAACCACGCCTATAACGAGAGCTATTCCGGCGATAAAAGTGGAGTCAGCCTGTATAAAGCAGCGGCTAAATTCAAGTATGGCGGCTTCTGGGGCCACGCAGGTTATATCCAGCCAGCCGGGCAAACGCTGATTGCGCCACACTGGAGCTTGATGCCGGGCACTTATCGGGGTGTTGAAGCTGGTTACAAACATGATTTCGGCGAGCCAGGTGAGTTGAGTTTTTCCTATATGTGGGCGGACAAGTACAAATCACCGTGGCATCTGGAGATGGATGATTTCCGCCAAAACGACCGAAAAACTGGCGTCTCTTACATTCACTCCCTCGGTGCAAAATATGACTTCAAAAATGATTTCGTGCTGGAAGGGGCTTACGGCCAGGCCGAAAACTATATCGATCAGTACTTTGCAAAAGCCTCTTACAAAATGGAGCTGGCGGGAAATCCGCTGACTACCAGCTATCAGTTTTATGGTGCTCAGGACCGTATTAACGACAAAAACGATCCCAACAGTATTTATGACGGACTCGCTTGGTTACAGGCTCTGACCTTCGGTTATACCACTGGCCAGTTTAACTGGCGTCTTGAAGGCACGATGGTCAAAGCAGAAGGCAACCAGGGTTTCTTCCTGCAACGTATGACGCCAACCTATGCCTCCTCAAACGGACGCCTGGATGTGTGGTGGGATAACCGCTCAGATTTCAACGCTAATGGCGAAAAATCCGTGTATGCCGGAGTGCTTTACGATCTCGCTAAATGGAATCTTCCCGGCTTGGCGGTTGGCGGTTCCTATGTCTATGCGTGGGATGCCAAACCCAGTACCAATGCTGCGTACGATCAGAGCCAGCGCCTGAAAGAGAGCGCCTGGAGCCTTGACGCCCTTTACACCATTCAGGAAGGCCGTGCCAAAGGCACGCTGTTCAAACTGCACTACACCCAGTACGACAATCACTCTGACAACCCAAGCTGGGGAGGGGGTTACGGCAACATCTTCCAGGATGAGAAAGACGTGAAGTTTATCGTCATCGCGCCGTTCACTATCTTCTGAGGTTTGCTGCCATGTTGAAGAACCGATGAAAATGAGATCCATTCGAAATGGCCTACTTTTGTCTGCAGTCTATGCGTAAAAGTGATGACGGGTAGGCCTATGCCGAAGATTACAGCAAAATTTGATAAGAAATCAGAACCAACAATGCACCTGACACAATAAATTAAGGATGTGACTGCAGATGAAAAAATTCAGATTGAAAGCGCTGGTCGCTGCAACCCTGATGGGAGGAATGCTTGGCGGGGCTGGCAGTGCGATGGCCGACCAGCAGCTGGTTGATCAACTCAGCCAATTAAAAGTGAACTATGCCCTGCAGGATAATCAGGCTGGAGAACATGGTACCCACTGCAGTGTACTCGGCGCTGACTGGGCAGCTTGTAACACCGCAACGATTGCGCTGACAAACGCCGGTGAAGAGATAAAAGGTAAAGACTGGGCGATCTACTTCCATAACATTCGCCGTATTTTAGACGTGGATAACGATCAGTTCACCATTACACACATCACCGGCGATCTGCACAAACTCGAGCCGACAGATAAATTCACCGGTTTTGCCGCTAATCAGACCGTCAGCATTCCGATCGTTGGAGAATACTGGCAGTTGTTCGAAAGTGACCTGATCCCGCGTTGGTATGCGACATCCGGAGACGCCCAACCAAAAGTGTTGGTGAACACTGACACCGAAGATTTACATCAGTTTGTCACGCCGTTTAAAGGCGACCAGTGGAAACGCACCTCCACGGATAACAACGTGCTAATGACACCGGCCAGTCGTTTTGTGAAAAATGAAATGCTGGCAGTATTACCGGCTGCCGCGCTGCGTGGGCAAATTGTACCGACGCCACTGGAGGTGAAGGTCCATGCCGGCGATGTTGATTTAACCCAAGGTGTGGCACTGGATCTCAGCGCGTTGGAGAAAATGGCGGCGCAGGCGGTTTCCCAACGCTTTACCTTGTTGGGGATTGCCGCAAACGCAGGTGGTTATCCGATAACCACTCGTATTGAGAAATCTAGATTTACGGGGAAACTGGCGGTGTCCGGGGCGTACATCCTGAGTATTGGCAAGAAAGGGGCGGAAGTGACGGGTTACGATCAAACTGGCGTGTTCTACGGTTTGCAATCGATCCTGAGCTTAGTGCCGTCCGACGGCAGCAAGAAAATTGCCCAGTTGAACGCCAAAGATGCCCCGCGTTTCGATTACCGTGCGATCTTCCTCGACGTAGGACGCAACTTCCACACCAAAGCTGTGGTGCTGCGCCTGCTGGATCAAATGTCGGCTTACAAGCTTAATACTTTCCACTTCCATCTCAGTGATGATGAAGGCTGGCGTATTGAGATCCCCGGTCTACCGGAACTGACGGAAATCGGCGGCAAGCGCTGCCACGACCTGACCGAAACGACATGTCTGTTGCCTCAATTGGGTTCAGGGCCTGACTCCACCAATAACGGCAGCGGTTTCTTCTCGCGTCAGGACTATATCGACATCGTAAAATACGCTAAGGCACGTCAGATAAACGTCATTCCAGAAATCGATATGCCAGCGCACGCCCGCGCCGCGGTGATCTCCATGGAAGTGCGCTACAAAAAACTGATGCAGCAAGGCAAAGAGAAAGAGGCTAATGAGTTCCGCCTGCTGGACCCAACAGATACCTCTAACACGACAGGTGTACAGTTCTACGACCGTCACGGTTATCTGAATCCGTGCATGGACTCGTCAAAACGCTTTGCGGATAAAGTGATTGGCGAAATTGCACAGATGCATAAAGAGGCTGGACAGCCATTGACGACCTGGCACTTCGGCGGTGATGAAGCGAAAAATATCTTCCTCGGGCCGGGCTATCAAGATAAAAACGGCAACGTTGAACCGGGCAAAGGTCTGATTGACCTTAGCAAGGAGGACAAGCCGTGGGCGCAGTCGCAGGCTTGTCAGGCGATGGTCAAACAGGGCAAAGTTCAGGACGTTGAGCATTTGACCAGCTACTTCGCCGTTGAAGTTAGCAAAATAGTCAACGCTCACGGCATTGAGAAAATGCAGGCATGGCAGGATGGATTGAAAGATGCCAAAGATGCCTCATCTTTTGCTACCAAACGAACCGGTGTCAACTTCTGGGACACGCTCTACTGGGGCGGTTTTGACAGTGTGAATGACTGGGCCAACAAAGGTTACGACGTCATCATCTCCAACCCGGATTACGTCTATTTCGACTTCCCGTATGAAGTTAATCCGCAAGAAAAGGGCTTCTACTGGGGCACGCGTTTCAGCGATGAAGCCAAAGTATTCAGCTTTGCACCTGACAACCTACCGCAGAACGCTGAAACTTCGGTTGACCGCGACGGTAACGCCTTCGAAGCCAAAAGTGATAAACCGTGGCCTGGTGCCTTTGGGATTTCAGCTCAGTTGTGGAGCGAAGTGGTACGTACTGATGAACGTATGGAATACATGATTTATCCGCGCCTATTGCCACTGGCTGAACGGGCATGGCACCGTGCCGACTGGGAAATGGAGTATAAAGCCGGGCGTGAATTTGCTGGCGGCAAAACACACAACGTTGATACGCAGGCGTTACATAAAGAATGGATGCTGTTCGCTAATCTGATAGGGCAGCGTGAATTACCGAAAATGGATGCGGCAGGCGTGGCTTACCGAATACCTGTTCCCGGGGCCCGTGTTGTGGATGGCAAACTGGAAGCGAACGTTTCGCTGCCGGGCCTGGCTATCGAGTATTCACTGGATGGCGGTGAACAGTGGTTGCGTTATGATGACGCGCAAAAACCGCAGGTCAGCGGCAAGGTTTGGGTCCGAGCCGCGTCAGCAGAGGGTAAGCGCTTCAGCCGTGCCGAGCAGGTTGATGGTAAGCCCTAATTCTCTTTTAAGACAATCTAGCCCCGGCTCGCCGGGGTTTTTTATCTCTGCCGAAGAGAATGGGTGTGAAAATTACAGGCATAAAAAAACCGCTTTTCAGCGGTTAATTGTCATTCTTCATAGCAGAATGCATCACGTCAAAACCTGAGTTTTACAGAGCGGGTTTATCGTTATGCAAATTGTCATCTTCACGGCAATCACCGAGTTCACAGTGGCCGTAAAGATAAAGGCTGTGGTTAGTCAGTTTGATGCCATGTCTCTTGGCAATTTCACGCTGACGACCTTCAATATATTCATCACGGAATTCAATCACACGGCCGCAATCCAGGCAAATCAGGTGATCATGGTGATGCTGCTGGGTCAGTTCGAAAACAGATTTACCGCCTTCGAAATTGTGACGGGTAACGATGCCCGCGTCATCAAATTGGTTCAGTACGCGGTACACTGTCGCCAGACCAATTTCTTCGCCCATATCTATCAGTTTCTTGTACAAATCTTCCGCACTGACGTGATGACCTTCCGGCGCTTGCAGCACTTCCAGGATCTTGAGTCGCGGAAGCGTGACTTTTAAGCCAGCTTTTTTCAGTGCGGTATTATTGTCAGTCATGCGGATTCAGTCCTGTTACTATGCGAGTCACGTTGAGGCATGAAGCCTGTGGTTCAAGATAAAACGATTTCCTGTTAACAAACATCACATCTTTTAACGTTGCAGTGAAGAGGTCGCAACGGATTGATCATGAGTAAAAACAGCGGATTTCAGTGTACCTTGATCCCGTCGAAAGTTACAATTTTGTAGCGATTAAATTATTAATTTCAGTAATAGACTAACCCTTTCAATCCATTATCAACGACGCAAGGCCAATAACCTAACGCCTAAATAAATTGAGTTAGACAACTCAACCTACGATCTCTGCCAGGCTCAATTCTTGTGAAATCTGCTTAACCCATCCATCAACGCGTTCATTGGTCAGCTCTGGTTGACGATCTTCGTCAATCGCCAGACCAATGAAGTGTTTGTCATCAGCGGTACCTTTAGAGGCTTCGAAGTGGTAACCCTCAGTTGGCCAGTGACCAACAATCACCGCGCCACGCGGCTCGATGATGTCACGCACGGTGCCCATTGCATCACAAAAATACTCGGCATAATCTTCCTGGTCGCCACAACCAAATAGCGCGACCAGCTTACCTTCGAAATCTATCTCTTCTAGCGTTGGGAAAAAGTCGTCCCAGTCACACTGCGCTTCACCGTAATACCAGGTAGGAATACCGATCAGCAAAATATCGAATTTTTCCAGATCTTCTTTGCTACTTTTCGCAATGTCGTGGACTTCGGCAATATCTTTACCCAGCTGTTTTTGGATCATTTTTGCGATGTTTTCGGTGTTACCAGTATCGGATCCAAAGAAGATTCCTACTACGGCCATAAGATTTCTAACCTCTTGTTCTCAATGAAAAGCCTTACTCTGCAGGCAATAATGCTGCAGATAATAGCAAACTCGCCGCACGGAGAACACGCCTACTGCACACCTTGCGGATCGAAGCACAAGTTTATCGGGCATTAATGCGAAGCGTTATCGCCATCGTGCGCTTTGTGTGGGTATCGCCTGTCTCTGCGTTTAATACGAGTGCTCACAAATATGAGATAAAGTTATCGATTTTACTAAATATTGCGCTGATATCGCCGATAAATGATGCGAGAGGAATCTCAATATAATAAAGAAATCGATGCCCTGAGAGGTGTTCAACCATATCCCGAGACTCAAACCTGACGGGGGTATGTTTTGATTCTCAGCATCCCTATTAATCCTCAAAAAAGAGACGTTATTGTTTCGCGAGAGGTACATTGTGCAATTTTTGAAAAACATTACGATCAGAACAGCGTTGCTTTCAATACTCGGTATATTTTGCGTTATGTGGGCTGGTGTATCTCTTTACACCGTTAGCTCACTCAACACACTGACTCAAAACACCAAGAGCAGTTCTGAACTCGTCAACAATATGTCGTTGATCAACAAAGGGAATGATCAGTATTTCCGTATGGTAACCCGTTTAAGTCGCGCAGTGGGGCAGCTTCAGGCTGACCCAACCCAAGGGCCGGAGATTTTTGATACCGCAAAGCAAGCCCTTGATGCCATGACTCAGGCTCTGGCAGATTTTAAGACTGTCCCTCATCCGGGTCTGGAAGAGGCGGCGATTCAGGAATTGGTCACCCGTTGGGAGAGTCTTGTTACACAAGGTGTGATGCCGTTATTTGAGGCCGCCAACAGTAAAAATATCGATGCGTATAATCAGTTAGCGAATTCAACGGTACCGTCACTGAGCCGCAATTTCGGTGCTGCAATGGGGAAAGTCAGCAGCCAGATTGCGGTGAACTTCAGCGCTGCGCAAACTCAATCCAACCGTCTAACGATGTTGAGTAAAGTGATCCAGTTGACGGCGTTTGGGATCGGCCTGGTTCTCTTGTTGCTGACTGACCGTTATTTGGTGATGGCATTAGTTAAACCGCTGGATAAAATCCGTGAGCAATTTGCGCATATTGAACGAGGCGACCTGACGCATGAATTGGAGGAGTTCGGTAAAAACTGCACAGGCAAACTGATCCCGTTGCTTAATTCGATGCAGGCCAGTCTGATCAATACAGTACAAACCATTCGTAACAGTACTCACAGTCTTTATCAGGGAGCGTCAGAGATATCAGCCGGAAACAATGATCTTTCATCACGCACCGAGCAGCAGGCATCGGCTCTTGAAGAGACGGCAGCCAGCATAGAGCAGCTCACTGCGACAGTGAAACATAATACTGACAATGCCCATCATGCCAGCCAGTTGGTCGTGGAAGCCTCTTCGACTGCCCGTAAAGGTGGCAGCATTGTGGCTGATGTTGTCAGCACGATGAAAGAGATCTCTGGCAGTTCCAAGAAGATCGCTGAGATCACCTCCGTCATTAACAGTATCGCTTTTCAAACCAATATCTTGGCGCTGAATGCCGCTGTTGAAGCTGCCCGTGCCGGTGAACAGGGACGCGGTTTTGCTGTGGTCGCCAGCGAAGTTCGGAATTTAGCGCAACGTAGTGCACAGGCTGCCAAAGAGATCGAACAACTGATCAGTGAGTCGGTATCAAGAGTTGACAGTGGATCAAAATTGGTGGAAACCGCCGGCTCGACCATGGATGACGTGGTGCGATCGATAACGCACGTCACTGACATCATGGCTGAAATTGCCTCGGCGTCAGATGAGCAAAGCAAGGGCATTAGTCAGGTTGCCATTGCCGTCACACAAATGGACAGTGTCACCCAGCAGAACGCTGCGCTGGTTGAAGAAGCATCACAGGCTGCGGTATCGCTGGAAGAACAGGCTTCATTGCTCAACAACGTGGTGGCGACGTTTAAGCTGAAAGACAACCTCTCTCGCGTTGGGGCAAAGCCAAACAGCGCGATTTCTGCGCCATTATTGCGGCCTGATACGGGAATGATTTCGGTAAAAAGTTCTGAAAACTGGGAAAAATTTTGAGTGATGTAGTGAACATGTTGTGAAGTGGGAAGTCTTGAATTAAAAAGAGAAACCAACGGGTAGCCAGAAAGGGGTACCCGTATTCAATCAGCCTTGATGACCGTTAAGATGGGCTAAAAGCATCTCTTCAATCAATTCGCTACGACTGATATTGCGTTCTTCTGCCAGCTTATTGAGCGTATCAACAGCCTCAGCATTCATTTTCAGCTCTACGCGACGCAAACCACTCGCTTTATCTCGACGTAACTGGTTGCGCTTGTTGATCCTGAGCTGTTCATCACGGGATAGCGGATTTGTTTTTGGACGTCCCGGACGGCGGTCATCTGCGAACAGATCAATCGTCGTGCGATCCAGTTGTTCTTTTGCCATAGGTAGCGGTACAACCAGGAAAGTTACATCGGAAAACGGCACGCCGTTTCAGACGGTTGCCTTATATATTTCGGGTTAAATAACCCTAACCCTATTTGCCCTGCACCACGCGGTACAACAGAGCGTGAGAAGGCAAAATTTCAGCGCGCAATCATACCCCAGCCACGCTGGGGTTCACAACGGTTAAAAGCCCTGAATTATGGCTAAGTGGTTAAGTTATGCAGCCTTTTTGCACAATTTATCCCCAGCTTATTAAACATCAGGCTTCATCGATGAAACGGTGTACAGCACGCAGTACGGCTTCAGGTTTTTCGGCATGTACCCAATGGCCGGTTCCGGCCACCACATGCGCCCGCGCCTGCGGAAATTGACTGGCAATGGCGTCGCGATATTTATCCTGTACATAAGGCGAAAGTCCTCCGCGAATAAACAGCGTCGGATGCGGCCATGCAGGAATGTTCTCCCAGCCGGTGATCTTTTCGTACTCGTCCATCAATACAGGCACATTAAAACGCCATTCTCCCTGTTGGAATGATTTCAGCAGGAACTGAATCACGCCTTCCTCCTTTATATACTCACGCATACATGCGGCGGCGGCACTGCGATCGCTGATGCTGGCATGGGTTACGGCGTTAATAGCGGCAAATATCTCGTCGTGGCGGTGCGTCTGGTAATCCACCGGTGCCACGTCAATGACCACCAGTTTTGCTACCCGATCTGGGGCCAGCGCGGTCATCGCCATCGCAGCTTTACCGCCCATGGAATGGCCGATAACAAGAGCTTTCTGTAAACCCACATCATCCATTGTTTCCAGTAAATCCTCCGCCATTGCTGCGTAAGACATATCATGGGAACGTCCTGATTGACCGTGATTACGCATATCGACCTGCAACAAGCTATGCTGTTGTTTCAGGTCACGAGCCAGCACGCCTAGGTTATCCAGCGTGCCGAACAAACCGTGGATCAGCAAAACTGGTAAGGTGGCTATTTCTGGTGTGGCGGATCCTTGCAGACGGTAATGTAATTTCATGGCGAAGTTCATACAGAGAAACAATCTCATTAGGTTATCATGAGTGGCTGAAAATTTTTAAAACGGAAAGTTTTCTGTGAGACAACTGAGTGGGATATGACAGTGCTGAGCCAACAGATGAGTGCGCGAGAGGGAAGTAGGGTTAAATCTGCTTTTTGTGCCGCGCCACTATTCAGCTGTTTGCTGGTGCAGATAAATTTGTATAATCCTTTCAAATGAATTTAGTAGAAAAACAGTACTGGAAAAAGATGAAAACTATTGAGGTTGACGAAGAACTCTACCGTTATATTGCCAGCCATACGCAGCATATTGGTGAAACAGCGTCGGATATTTTGCGCCGTATGCTGAAGTTTTCTGCAGGTCAGGAAGTGAAGTCTACACCTGCCGTTGCGAGCTCAGCGGCGTCGGTTGTTGCTGCCGCCCAAGAGAGAGCCCCTGCGGTTGCTGCTAACACCGCGCGTGACAAAGTTCGTGCTGTGCGAGAACTGCTGCTTTCTGATGAGTACGCGGAGCAGACCAAAGCCGTAAACCGTTTTATGCTTATTCTGTCTACGCTGTATTGCCTGAATCCTAAAGAATTCGCTGTCGCGACAGATTCCCTTCGTGGCCGCACGCGCACCTATTTTGCTGGTGACCAGCAAACGCTGTTGCAAAATGGCATTCATACCAAACCTAAACACGTTCCCGGAACGCCGTATTGGGTGATCACAAATACCAACACAGGTCGCAAACGCAGCATGATTGAACACATCATGCAATTGATGCAGTTCCCGGTGGAGCTGACAGACAAAGTGTGCGGCACCCTCTAATTTTCAGCATAAGGGAGAAGCGTCCGTGGCTAATCACCCCCGTGCAGGGCAACCTGCTAAGCAAAGCGATTTGATTAACGTGGCGCAGTTGACGTCACAATATTTCGTGCTGCAACCCGACCCAGCGAATACTGCGCATGCGGTGAAATTCGGTACTTCCGGCCACCGAGGCAGCGCAGAGCGCCACAGCTTTAACGAGAATCACATTCTGGCCATCGCTCAGGCGATCGCCGAAGTGCGTAAAGAGCATGGTACTACCGGTCCGTGCTACGTGGGCAAAGATACCCATGCGCTGTCGGAGCCGGCTTTTATTTCTGTGCTGGAAGTGCTGACCGCTAACGGCGTTGACGTTATCGTTCAGGAAGACAACGGCTTCACGCCGACGCCTGCGGTATCGCATGCGATCCTCACCCATAATCTTAAAGGCGGCGCACTGGCTGATGGCATTGTTATCACGCCATCACACAACCCTCCTGAAGATGGTGGCATCAAATATAATCCTACCAACGGCGGACCGGCTGATACCGATCTGACGTCGGTGATTGAAAAACGTGCCAACGCTCTGCTGGCCGCTAAACTCGACGGTGTACAGCGCCAGACTCTGGATGCTGCCTGGAAAAGCGGACACCTGACTGCGATTGATTTAGTTCAGCCTTACATTGAAGGCTTGGGCGATATCGTTGACATGAAAGCGATTCAGAAAGCGGGCCTGAAGCTGGGCGTTGATCCGCTTGGTGGCTCCGGTATTGAATACTGGAAACGCATCGCGGCACATTATCAGCTAGATTTAACGCTGGTGAATGACTCGGTAGACCAAACTTTCCGCTTCATGCATCTCGACCATGACGGAGTGATCCGCATGGACTGTTCGTCTGAATTTGCCATGGCTGGCCTGCTGGCTCTGCGTGACAAGTTCGAGCTGGCCTTTGCCAATGATCCGGACTATGACCGTCACGGTATCGTCACGCCGAAAGGGTTGATGAATCCGAACCACTATCTGGCCGTTGCTATCCAATATCTATTCCAGCATCGCCCGCAATGGGGCAAAGAGGTGGCTGTAGGTAAAACGCTGGTGTCCAGCGCGATGATCGACCGCGTGGTCGAAGATTTGGGCCGTAAGCTGGTGGAAGTGCCAGTTGGTTTCAAATGGTTCGTTGACGGTCTGTTCGATGGCAGCTTTGGTTTCGGTGGTGAAGAGAGTGCGGGGGCTTCCTTCCTGCGCTTTGATGGTACGCCTTGGTCTACGGACAAAGACGGTATCATCATGTGCTTGCTGGCGGCGGAGATCACGGCCGTCACCGGTAAAAATCCGCAGGAACATTACGATGAGCTGGCTGCCCGTTTCGGCGCACCAAGCTACAACCGTATTCAGGCACCGGCCACGCATGCACAGAAAGCGGCGTTGTCTAAACTTTCACCTGAACAGGTAACCGCTGACACTTTGGCTGGCGACCCGATCACCGCGCGTCTGACGAATGCACCGGGTAATGGTGCTTCTATTGGCGGTCTGAAAGTGATGACAAAAAATGGCTGGTTCGCCGCGCGCCCGTCGGGTACAGAAGAAGCTTACAAGATTTACTGTGAAAGTTTCCTCGGTGCTGAACACCGGGAAAAAATTGAGAAAGAAGCTGTGGATATTGTCAGCAAAGTGCTTGCCGACGCGAAGTAAGCTAGTTTCTAATCCTTATCAAAAGCGCTGAATATTCAGCGCTTTTTTTATGTCTGTTGTTTAGAAATAAAAAAGATATATCTAAATGACACCACTTTTAAGGATCGTATCTATGTTAAGTAAACTGTTTGAAGGCCGTCATTTATCTGATGCTGCTCGAAGAGCAGGGTTTCTTCGAAGCGGTCGCGACCACGGCACCTTAAGGCAGAAAGCGGTAGCCGACACCCGTTTCAGTCAGCAGATGACGTGGACGGGTGGCATCTGCTTCCAGTTTCTGGCGCAAATGGCCCATATAAATACGCAGATAGTGATTGTGTTCGACGTAGTTCGGGCCCCAGACATGGCTCAATAACTGGCGTTGAGTGATCACTTTACCGCTGTTAGCCAGCAGCTCAGCCAACAGGCGAAATTCAATCGGTGTCAGGTGACAATCTTCCCCGCTTCGCTGAACGCGGCGGTTGATTAAATCTACCGTGACATCTGAAAAGGTGACCAGTGGGCTCTCTTGGTTACCGCCCGCATGCCGACGCAACGCCACGCGTACCCTGGCCAGCAACTCGCCGACGCCAAATGGCTTAGTCAGAAAGTCATCGGCACCCGCATCCAGTGCGGCAATCTTGTCCTCTTCGCGGGTTCGGGCCGACAGCACGATCACCGGGATACTGCTCCAGTGGCGCAAATCACGAATGTACGTCAGGCCATCACCGTCCGGCAAACCGAGATCGAGAATAATCAGATCCGGTTTGCGGGTGCCGGCTTCAATCAATCCTCGTTGCAGTGTATCGCTCTCAAATACGCGTAAACCTTCTCCTTCCAGCGCGGTACGGACAAAACGCCGGATCTCTTTTTCATCTTCAACAATCAAAATATTAATGGGGGAAGCAGTCACAGATCCTCTTTCATGTCAGTTTCCATTTCGGGCAGACTTTCGAGCGGCAGACGGAAGCGGAAACGCGCACCGCCGTTCGGACCATTTTCGGCCCAAATCCGTCCGTCGTGCACATCAATAATGGCACGACAAATCGCTAACCCCAAGCCTACGCCCGGTATTGCGGATTCTTTATTACCGCGAGAGAACTTGTCGAAGATGGCACGTTCACTGCCGGGCACGATCCCCGGGCCGTTATCCCATACTTCCATCTCCAGCCAGTCGTCCAACGGCGTGGCACGGATACCGATGATGGCTCCGGTGCCTGCATATTTATGGGCATTCTCCAGCAGGTTGATGAACACGCGTTCGAGCAGGCTGCCATCGCAGTTGACCAGCAATAACGTCTCTGGCAATGCGATCTTTATTTCATGGGAACTGAGCACGGTTTCCAGCATTCGCAAGGCGCTGCCGACAATCTCCTCGACCGACTGCCACTCTTTACGCAGATTAAAACCGCCTGATTGAATCCGCGCCATATCCAGTAAATTGTTCACCAGACGCGTGGTACTCAATACCTGTTGGCGGATCTGGTTGGCTTGCGGGCCGTGTTTTGACCCCTCAGCCGCCAGATCCAGGGTCAGTATTTCGGCCTGACCAAATAGCACGGTCAGCGGCGTACGCAAATCATGGGAGAGGGCGGACAGCAGGGAGTTACGGAGTTGCTCTCGTTCGGTGTCGAGTCGTGCAGATTCAGCGCTGGCCGACAGATGCAGGCGCTCCAGGGCGTTGGCAATCAGTACGGTAAAGGTCTGTAACAACCGCTGCTGTTCCGGCACCATCAGTTGGCGCACGTTAGCTGGCTCAACCGCCAGTAGACCGAGTGATTGACCGGATGCCACCAGCGGTAGAAGCTGATAAGGCACGCCTGGCAGGGTATCGGTGCCGGCCCCGGCGGGCATCTGTTTATCGAAACTCCAGCGTGCTATGGCGTCATCCACCATAATGCTGGCGCCTTCTGCGAAAGCGGCCAGCTGTAAACTGCCATTCTCCTGCGGCAACAGCACCGCTGTTTTGGCGTTAAGACTGGAGGAGATAAAGTGGCGGCTGGTCTGTGCAACGGTCTCTGGCGTCAGCGCCTGACTCAGTCCTTTTGACATCTCATAAAGATGTTGCGCCCGTTTTTCGCGGTGGCGGGCGATGCGTGCCTGATAGCGGACTCCGGCGGTCAGATTACCAATCAAAATACCGACAATCAGCATAACCACGAAGGTCACCAGGTATTGCGCGTCAGTGACCGCCAGTGAACCGCGTGGCTGCACGAAGAACAAATCAAAGCTGACGACGTTGATCACGGCCGCCAGCGCTGACGGCCAACGACCATAAAACAGTGCCACGACGACCACACCGAGTAGGTAGACCATGACCAGGTTGGCTTGATCGAAGGTGGGTAACAGCCACTGGGAAAACACAGTGATCACTGCACACAACGCTACGGCAACTGCGCAGCCTTGCAGCTGGCGGCTGAATTTCTCGGCGAAAGTACGCACATCATGCTCTTTACGCGTCTGGACCTGCGGGGCATCTTCCAGCCCGACAATGATCAGATCCAAATCCGGGCCGATGCGGGCCAGACGGTCAGCGAAACTGCCGCCTATTCTCCAGCGTTGCTCTTTACGGCGGCCCATGATGATTTTGCCCAGCCGGTGTTCACGAGCGTAGCGTAAAATCCCCTGATCCTCCTGCGGGTCCGAGAGGGTAGCGGTTTCAGCGCCCAGTTCCTGGGCCAGTTTCAGCGAGCGTAAAATCCCCCGGCGCTGGCCTTCCGGTAGGCGGTGCAGACGCGGTGTTTCAACATAAACCGCGTGCCAGACGCAGCCCAATTTGGCGGCCAGACGCGAGGCCACGCGCACCAGTTTTTCATTGCCGCCGCCATGTCCAATGCACAACAGCAACGCATCGCGAGTATGCAATACGCGGTGAACACCCCGATCATCACGGTATTCGCGCATCTGGCCATCAACCCGGTCGGCGGTACGGCGCAGCGCCAGCTCACGCAGGGCAATCAGGTTGCCTTTACGGAAAAAATGCTCAATGGCGCGCTCGGCCTGACCGGGAATATAGACTTTGCCCTCTTTCAGACGCTGACGCAGCGAATCGGGCGGCAGGTCTACCAGGACCACTTCGGTAGCATCATCAAACAGGCGATCAGGCACGGTTTCACGAATAAGAATGCCAGTGACGCCGCTGACCACATCATTCAGGCTTTCCAGATGCTGGACGTTGACGGTGGTGAAGACGTCAATACCCGCGTCGAGTAACTCTTCAATATCTTGCCAGCGTTTGGGGTGGCGTGAACCCGCGGCATTACTGTGCGCCAGTTCGTCCATGAGAATCAGTGCCGGATGGCGGGCGAGGGCAGCATCAAGATCAAACTCCTGCACCTGACGCCCACGATGTTGAATACGCTTCAGCGGCAATAGGCTCAGGCCCGGCAGCATCGCTTCGGTCTCTTTACGGCCATGAGTTTCCACCACGCCGATCAGAACGTCCAGACCCGTGACACGCAGTTGTTTTGCCTCCTGTAACATGGCGTAAGTCTTCCCGACGCCAGCGCAGGCACCGAAAAAGACCTTCAACTGCCCGCGAGGTTTCTCATTGGCTAGTGCCAGAAGAGTATCCGGGTCGGGTCGGTTTGATTCTTCAACCATCATGATCCTTGTTTAATTTAATGCCGAACGGGCGCAGCTTGCTGCGCCCTGAATAGATTCGGCTGGCTACTGTGCTGGCTTTATTTGATCCAATGCATGGTTTAATTGCACCACATTCACCACGGTTGGGCCGAGAAAATTCACCAGCGGCGAGGCGGTATTATCATCAATCAATTTAGTCACTTGCGCCACCGTTAAACCACGGGCGCTGGCGACGCGCTGAGTCTGCCATTGTGCCGCTTCCACAGAGATTTGCGGGTCTAAACCACTGGCGGATGCTGTGACCAGATCCACCGGAACCTGTGGTGAACTTTGCGGATTGGCCCGGCGCAGTGCCGCCACGCGATCAGCCACGGCTTTGTCCAGCGCCGGATTGCTCACTGCCAGGTTGCTGCCACCGGATGCCATTGCATTATAGGGTGTATCGGATGTCGCCGACGGGCGTCCCCAGAAATAGTTATTGTGGGTAAAATTCTGCCCAATCAGTTCAGAGCCTATTAATTTATCACCGTCCATAATCAGTGACCCTTGCGCCTGCTTATGGAACAGGGCAGTTGAAATGCCGGTAGTGATCAGCGGGTAAATTACCCCGGTCGCCAGCGTCAGTAATATCATCATCACGATAGCCGGACGGAGATAACTGTGGCGGGTACTTTTGATTGTCGTAACAGACATGTGCATTGTCCTCAAAGAAAGCTTAGCTCAAATGTAAAACGGTCAGAATCACGTCAATTAGCTTGATACCCGCAAACGGCACCAGCAATCCACCCACACCATAAATCCACAGGTTACGGCGCAATAGCGATGCGGCACTCATGGCTTTATAACTGACACCGCGCAGCGCCAGCGGGATCAGAAACACAATCACCAGGGCGTTGAAAATAACCGCTGACAAAATGGCGGACGACGGTGAGTGCAAGTGCATCACGTTCAGCGAATTCAGCTGCGGATAAGTTGCTGCGAAGGCTGCCGGAATGATGGCGAAATACTTGGCAACGTCGTTGGCGATGCTGAAGGTAGTCAGTGAGCCGCGGGTCATCAGCATCTGTTTACCAATGTGCACCACTTCGATCAGCTTGGTCGGGTTGGAGTCCAAATCGACCATATTACCGGCTTCTTTTGCGGCCTGAGTCCCGGAGTTCATCGCGACCGCCACGTCCGCTTGCGCCAGCGCCGGGGCATCATTGGTACCGTCGCCGGTCATTGCGACTAAACGGCCTTCGGACTGGTATTGACGAATCAATGCCAGTTTGGCTTCTGGTGTGGCTTCGGCCAGAAAATCATCTACACCCGCTTCGGCAGCAATCGCAGCGGCGGTCAGACGGTTATCCCCGGTGATCATCACCGTTTTGATGCCCATCTTACGCAGTTCGGCGAAGCGCTCTTTAATGCCGCCTTTGACGATATCCTTCAGCTCGACCACGCCAAGTACACGGGCACCTTCGGCCACAACCAGCGGAGTGCCGCCTTTGCGGGCGACGGTTTCCACCAGCCCTTCGATGGCCTGCGGGAAGTGACCCCCGTTGGATTCCACATGACGGCGGATGGCGTCGACGGCACCTTTACGAATGCTGCGATCGCCGATGTTTACGCCGCTCATGCGGGTTTGTGCCGAAAAGGGCACAAAGGTAGCATTAAGCGAATGAATGTCGCGCTCACGCAGATTGAAGCGCTGTTTTGCCAGCACCACGATACTGCGGCCTTCTGGCGTTTCGTCGGCCAGCGAAGACAACTGTGCGGCATCGGCCAGTTCCTGCTCCGTGACTTGCGGCGCTGGCAGGAACTGCGATGCCTGTCGGTTACCTAAAGTAATGGTGCCGGTTTTATCCAGTAGTAACACGTCGACATCACCGGCCGCTTCTACCGCACGGCCACTGGTGGCGATCACGTTGGCTTCCAGCATACGACTCATCCCTGCCACGCCGATCGCCGACAGTAGGCCACCGATGGTGGTTGGGATCAGACAAACCAGCAGCGCCACCAGCACGGTAACTGACACCGGAATACCTACGTGGCTGGCGTCCACGCTAAACAGTGAGAACGGATACAGCGTCGCGGTTGCCAGTACGAATACCAGCGTCAGTGCGACCAACAGAATGGTCAGCGCGACTTCGTTTGGTGTTTTTCGACGTTTCGCGCCTTCTACCATGGCGATCATCCGGTCGAGGAAAGTGTCGCCAGGGTTAGCCGAGCACTCGACAATCAGCCAGTCAGACAGCACGCGGGTACCGCCGGTGACGGAGGAGAAGTCACCACCGGACTCGCGGATCACCGGCGCAGACTCACCGGTGATCGCGCTTTCATCCACCGAGGCGCCACCGACCAGGACTTCACCATCGCAGGGCACGGTATCACCGGCTTCAATCAACACCATATCGCCTTTACGCAGCTCGTCCGCCGCGACTTTACTCACCGGCGAATCAGGGCGCGGTTCGTTAATCTTTTTCGCCCAACTGGTTTTCTGTACCCCTTTCAGACTTTCTGCCTGCGCCTTACTGCGACCCTCGGCCAGCGCTTCGGCAAAATTGGCAAACAGTACGGTGAACCACAGCCACAGTGACACACTGCCGGTAAATCCGGCGCTGCCATCCGTTTGTCTAAAAAGAATAGCCAGCCAGATTACCGTGGTCAGGATACTGCCCAGGTAAACCACGAACATCACCGGGTTTCGCCACTGGACCCGGGGATCCAGTTTCTTCACCGAGTCGATCACCGCGGTGCGGAGCAGGCGCGAATCAAACAGCGCACGTTTCTTACGAGTCATTTTCTTCATCTCACTGTTCATGAATCAACGGGGTCATGGCATTACTGTGCTGACCACACTTGCAGATGCTCTGCAACGGGGCCCAGAGCCAACGCAGGAATGAAAGTCAGCGCACCGACTAACAGTACGGTACCGACCAGTAGGCCGATAAACAGCGGGCCTGAAGTCGGCAGCGTACCGTTACCCGCTTTCTGGCGTTTTTTCGCGACCAGTGAACCTGCGATGGCGAGAACCGGTAAGATCACCCCGAAGCGGCCAACGAACATACATATAGCCAGCAGCACGTTGTAAAACGGTGTATTGACGCTCAGGCCCCCGAAGGCGCTGCCGTTGTTGTTAGCGGCAGAAGAGACGGCGTACAACACCTCGCTGAAACCATGTGCGCCAGGATTGAGTATTCCTGCGCGTCCGGCATCGGTGACCAGTGCCAGCGCGGTGCCAAGCAACACCAGTGTTGGCGTGACCAGGATCGCCAGCGCGGTCATCTTCATGTCGTAAACGTCAATCTTCTTGCCGAGATATTCCGGTGTGCGGCCAATCATCAGACCCGCGATGAATACCGTCAGAAGGACGAACAGCAGCATGCCGTAAAGACCTGAACCCACACCGCCAAATACCACTTCACCAATCTGGATAAGCCACATCGGCATCATCCCGCCCATGGCGGTGAAGGAGTCATGCATCGCGTTTACCGCACCGCATGAGGCCGCCGTGGTGATTGCGGCAAACAGGCTGGATGCCAGGATGCCGAAACGACTCTCTTTGCCTTCCATATTGATATTGCTGGTAGCGCCGAGCTGGGTGAAATGCGGGTTACCTTGCAGTTCGGCGTACATGATAACGACCACTGAAACGACAAAAATCAGCGACATGGCCCACACCAACGCATGGCCCTGACGGTTGTCACCAACCACGCGGCCAAAGGCGAAGCACAGGGCACAAGGGATGAGGAAAATCGCCAGCATCTGCACCATGTTGCTCAGTGCCGTTGGGTTTTCAAATGGATGAGATGAGTTAGCGCCAAAGAAGCCGCCGCCATTGGTTCCAAGCATCTTGATCGCTTCCTGCGAAGCCACCGGCCCCATCGGCAACGTTTGTTGCAAACCTTCAAGTGTGGTGACGTGCTGATAGGCTTCAAAGTTTTGCAGCACGCCTTGGCTGACGAAAAAAAGGGCGATCAGCAGCGATATTGGGAGCAGCAGGTAAATGGTGATACGCCACAAGTCAGTCCAGGCGTTACCTATTGTTTGTGCCGAAGGGCGTGCAAAAGCACGAATCAGCGCAAAGGCTACGGCAATCCCGGTGGCCGCGGACAGGAAGTTTTGCACCGTTAGGCCAACCATTTGGCTCAAATAGCTCAGCGTATTTTCGCCGCTATAGGCTTGCCAGTTAGTATTAGTGACAAAACTGACGGCAGTGTTAAAGGCCAGATCCCATGACAAACCGCCAAAATTCTGCGGGTTGAGCGGTAATGAGCCTTGCGCCATCAGCAGCGACATCAGAATCACCATCCCCAGAATGTTGAAAACCATGATCGCCAGTGCGTATTGCCACCATGTCATTTCGGTTTTAGCGCTGCCCGCCGTGTGTAATATCCCTCGTTCAAACCCTTGTAAAAACGGAACAGGTTGACCTTCAATCAACTGAGCAATAAAACTGCCCAGTGGTTTCGAAAGCAGCAATAGCACCAGCATAAAACTGGCGATAAGTAAGAATGCCGAAGCTGCCATTTAAAATTCCTCCGCATTCAGCAAGGCATAAACCAGATAGCCGAGCAGCAAAAGAACCAGCAGTGCGCCGCAGATTACGCCAACAGTCACAGTCCACCTCCACAGGTGTGTTTTTTATATGGCAGCGAGAATAGGAAAATGCGGGGAAAGATCCTGAAAAGATAAGGGGCTCGGGTGTAAATAAAGTATAAAAATGGCTGAAAATGAAACTGAAATGAAACCTATGTGATGTACTTATTTAACTTTTTCGTAACCGAGTTACAGCCATAGATAAAAAATGGCGTTTTTTTACACATTAAGTGGTCAGACGAGTAGTAAACTTTCATCAATTACGATAAAATTTGTTCAATTTCCATCAACCTCAAATTTATACCCAATGGACTTCAAGTCGTAGACAGGCGGCCAACCAGTGAATCCTTGTGCTTACTTAAGTCAGTGACCGGGATGAGAGAGGACTGCCAACCATGCGATGGCTTGAAAGACGAAGGGGATTGCCGAAAGGAGCAACGCTATGTCTGATTACACGCCGTATACGCTGACCCGTATTATCACCCGCCGCGCTCTGGTGCTGGCCGCTGGCCTGCTGGCATTACCGGTGATGCTGTTCCGCCAGGACCGCGCCCGCTTTTACAGCTATTTACACCGCGTCTGGCTAAAAACCAGCGATAAACCGGTCTGGCTGAGCCACGCCGAGGTCGCTACCCAGGACTTTTACTAAACCTTTGTTGTCTTTGGCGCACCCGTAGTGTTAGCTGCAGGTGCTCGCCCGAATCAACGACTTTAGTCAATTCATCGAGATTCTCGTGTTTTCTGCCTTGCTGTAACGTTAATGACTCAGTGGATTTGCCTCATTTAATGAAGGTTTTCTCACTACCTGCTTTAACCCCGATTAGCCGATCGGGGTTTTTTATTGCCTGAATCCCAAACCTGTACAACATTATTTTTTTGTATAACTTATACTGAATCATAACGAAGGTTGATGAATGTTCTTCTTCAACCCTTTTTCCACATGAGAGTCAGGGAGTCGCCATGAGTGAACATATTCCGGTTGGGATCAGCGCCTGCCTGTTAGGGGAAAATGTCCGGTTTGATGGCGGACATAAGCGGTTGGCGTTTGCCGTCGAACAACTGGCACCTTATGTGCGGTTCGAAGCGATTTGTCCGGAGATGGCGATTGGCCTCCCGACGCCAAGGCCTGCGCTGCGCCTGGTCAGGCTCGATGACGGCGTGGCGATGCGTTTTAGCAATGATGAAAGCATCGATATCACTGAGAAAATGCAAGGCTACGCTGAACAGCGCATCGAACCACTCGGGCATTTATGCGGATATATCCTGTGTGCCAAATCGCCAAGCTGCGGTATGGAGCGCGTGCGGGTATACAGCGCTAACGGCAAAGATGGCAAAAAAGTGGGTGTGGGCATTTACGCCGCGGCGCTGATGAAACGTTTCCCGTGGTTGCCGGTGGAAGAAGATGGCCGCCTGAATGATCCGGTGCTGCGTGAGAATTTTGTGGAGCGAGTATTTGCGCTGTACGAGCTGAATCAGCTGCGCGCCAGCGGTCTGACGCGCGGAAAACTGATGGATTTCCACAGCCGTTACAAACTTTCACTGTTGTCGCACTCCCAGCCACAATACCGGGAGCTGGGTCGTTTTGTGGCCAGTATGGCTGAGTGGTCGTCGCTGGAAGACTACTTCATTGAGTATCGCCAGAGACTGATGGATTTGTTGCAACACAAGGCCACGCGCCGCAACCACACCAACGTGCTGATGCATGTACAAGGCTACTTCCGCAGCCAACTGAATGCACATCAACGGCAGGAGTTGACCCAGCTTATCGACCGTTATCGTCAAGGTGTGCAGCCCTTACTGGCCCCGATTACCTTGCTGAAGCATTACATGTCGGAATATCCAGATGAGTATCTGGCCGGTCAGCGCTATTTCGAACCCTATCCTGAAGCTCTGCGCTTACGTTACGGACACTAAAAAGGATCTTTATGACCACGCATCTCGTCTGGTTTCGCAATGATTTGCGCATGACCGACAACCGCGCGTTGCACGCCGCCTGTGAAGATCCGCAGGCGCGCGTGATGGCCGTCTTTATTGCCACGCCCGAGCAATGGAAACAGCATGAGATGGCACCGCGTCAGGCGGCGTTTATTTATCAGCATCTTCAGACGCTGCAACATTCGCTGGCCGAACGCAGGATCCCGCTGCATTACCATCAGTGCGATGATTTCGTGGACAGCGTGAACTGGCTGAAAGCGTTTTGCGCCAGCGAAAAGGTGGATGCGCTGTTTTACAACAAACAGTATGAAATCAACGAACGCCTGCGCGATGACGCGCTGGAAAAAGCGGTCAGCTCAGACGTATTGTGCCATGCGTTTGATGACAGCCTGCTATTACCGCCGGGTTCGGTTACCACCGGCGAAGGCTCGATGTATAAGGTGTATACGCCATTTCGGCGCGCTTTTCTCGACCGCCTTACGGAATCCGACAGCCGTTCACTGCCTGCGCCGAAAGCCCGCAACACCCAGAATGACGTGAGTTTACATCGGCTGACACCCTTCGACTTTCCTCAGCAGTCGGTCGGTGAAGACTTTCCTGTCGGTGAAGAGGCCGCGCGCGATCGTCTGCGCACATTCTGCCGTGAAACCGTGCAGGATTACCTGGGACAGCGTGACCTGCCGGCCGAGGATGGGACCAGTTTGCTATCGCCGTATCTGGCCATTGGCGTGTTGTCACCGCGCCAATGTTTTAACCGTCTGCGCACTGAATGTCCGGACGTACTCGAACGCCGAGACGGTGGTGCCTTCGGTTGGCTCAATGAGCTGATATGGCGTGAGTTCTATCGCCATCTACTGGTGGCCTGGCCGAAACTTTGCAAACATCAGCCGTTTATCGAATGGACCGACAACGTGAGCTGGCGTCATGCGCCACAAGATTTACAAGCGTGGAAAGAGGGTAAGACCGGCTATCCCATTGTCGATGCCGCCATGCGTCAACTCAACGATACCGGCTGGATGCACAACCGGCTGCGGATGATTGTCGCGAGCTTTTTGGTAAAGGATTTGCTGATCGACTGGCGCGAAGGTGAGCGCTACTTCATGTCGCAATTGCTCGATGGTGATCTGGCCGCCAATAACGGCGGCTGGCAGTGGGCCGCATCGACAGGGACGGACGCTGCACCCTACTTTCGTATTTTCAACCCGACCACTCAGGGCGAAAGATTTGATACGGCGGGTCGTTTTATTAAAACCTGGGTGCCGGAGTTGAGCCATGTCCCAGAAAAAGCGATCCATCAGCCGCATCGTTGGGCGGAGAAACAACAGTGCGTGTTAGACTACCCGGCACCGGTTATCGATCACTCCCTCGCCCGCAAAGAGACGCTGGCGGCGTTCGAATCGGCAAAACGCAGGAATCAGCCAACGGGCTGATCACCCAAAGAATTCTTCACCACACACGGAGCGATGTGATGAAACACAAGATGTTGGCGCTGATCCTGGCGTGTACTGCCGGTCAGGCAATTGCTGGTTTTAACGTAGTGGCGCTTGGCGTTGACGGCGGGGTGGAAGAGGGGAATCTCACTTCCTATTTGATTCGCAGTGACTCTCAAAAATTGTATCTCGGGTTGGATGCCGGTTCGGTTCTGCCCGGCATCAGCAAGGCGCTGGAAAAAGGGGCTTTCCCGCAGGTGACGGTGGAAAATTCCGCACCTTATACCCCACAGGGCGCGGTGTTCCGCAATTTGATCGGGGGTTATTTCATCAGTCATGGTCATCTCGACCATCTCGCCGGGCTTATCATCAGCTCGCCGGAAGACAGCCGCAAACCGATTTACGGCTCCGCAGACACTATTGGCACTCTGCGGCAGCACTACTTCAATGGCCGAGTGTGGCCGAATTTCAGTGATTCTGGCAGCGGTATGCGCATAGGCACCTACCGGCTGAATGCGCCGCGTCCGGCACAGCGTTTCTCCATCGGACTGACTGGCCTGGATGGTACTATTTATCCGCTCAGCCACGGCGGTACCCCTTCGAGTATGATTTTAGTCAGCCGTAATAATGAGTCTTTTGCCTATTTTGGCGATACGGGCCCGGATGCAGTGGAAAAATCCAAAAACCTTGAGACCATCTGGCGGGTGCTGAGTGGAGAAGTGAAGGCTAAACGGCTGAAAGGTATCATCATTGAAACGTCGTATCCAGACGGCGTGTCGGACAGCAAACTGTTTGGCCATTTAACACCGGTCTGGCTGCTGAAAGAGTTAAAAGTGTTGGAGCAAAACAGCGGGGGTAATGGTTCACTCAACGGGCTGACCGTGATCATCAGCCACATCAAACCCAGCCTGAAAGCTGATGCCGATCCGCAAGCCGAGATTATGCAGCAACTTTCAGCCGGCGATGCGCTGGGCGTGAAATTTGTGCGTTTACAGCAGGGTGATTCGCTGAAGCTTGATTAACTCAATCAAGCGACCCACTTATGGCTTTCGCTTTCAGGCTAATCTGCCGTACAACAGGGGGCTTTATTGTGCGCGTTTTTGGGGCATGGCGACTCATGGGTTATTATCCATCCTATAGACCCTAACAGAGATACCTACCGCCATGAATAACCTTCAGCTAGAAGCCCTGATCAATCATAAACTCGACGTTAATAGCTTCCAGGATTACGCACCCAACGGTTTGCAGGTGGAAGGTTGTACTGACGTCAGGCGGATTGTCACGGGTGTAACGGCCTCACAAGCACTGCTCGATGCCGCAGTGGAGTATCAAGCGGACGCTATCGTCGTACACCATGGCTATTTCTGGAAAAACGAACCGGCGGTGGTTCGCGGCATGAAGCGTCATCGCCTGAAAACCTTGCTGCTCAACGACATTAATTTATACGGTTATCATCTGCCGCTCGATGCGCATCCGCAATTGGGCAATAACGCTCAGTTAGCAAAAATGTTTGGTATCCAGGTGCAAGGTGAAGTGATGCCGCTGGTGCCTTACGGTGAGCTGGATGTTCCGCTGAGTGGTGAGGCGTTGCGTCAGCGTATAGAAGTATTGCTCGACCGAAACGTATTGCACAGTGCACAGGGCGGGCCGGACGAAATCCGCCGTGTTGCTTGGTGTTCAGGTGGTGGTCAGGGCTTTATTCAGCAGGCTGCGGAGTTTGGTGTTGATGCGTATATTAGCGGTGAAGTTTCAGAACAAACTATTCACATTGCCCGCGAAATGGGCTTGCATTTTTACGCCGCAGGCCATCACGCCACCGAACGTTACGGCGTGAAAGCACTGGGTGAATGGCTTCAAAGCGAACATGGATTTGAGGTTAAATTCATCGATATCGATAACCCAGCGTAACAGTCTATTTTGTTTGCTTTTCTGCCTCGGTCAACGCATCTTCCGGTACGCTGTCTTCCAGCAGAGTAAAGGCACGTTGTAAGCCGGTGTCGGCGTCCGGATCGGCACCCTGCGGTGCAAACTGGCTCTCTTCTTCGGTTTCATCCTGCGCCGTATTTTCATTGGCGATGTCATTGGCGGCGGCATCTTCGCTGCTCATTTCCGGCGCGGGCATGGTTTCCTGAATCATCTGTTCATCGAATGCCGGGTTTAGTGCAGGTGAAAGAGGCGAGCTACTCAAGCTGTCCGGCATGGCGATATGCGGCAGCGGAGCATCTACCGCCATAACCCTCTCCTCTTCCTTGGCGGACGTTCGGCTCAATGCCACGATCCCGACACCACACAGTGCGAAGAACGCGTACAAAATATTCCCGCCCAGCGGTTCAATCAGCGCACCTACTGCCAATGGCCCAATACAGGCTCCGACCCCAAAGGCCATCAATAGACAGGCGGAAAGTGACACGCGCCGCTCTGGTTCAATCATGTCATTTGCCAGCGCGACCACCAGTGGATAGAGCGTAAATTGCATCAGGCTGACAATAAACCCAATGCCAAGCAGCATTGGGAAAGAGATATGCGTGAGGATCGCCAATGGCAACGCGACCAGTGCCAGCAGTATGGCGTTGATGCGCATCAGCATATTACGGTTGTAGTGATCGGACAGCCAGCTTAGAGGGAACTGGGCCAGCAGGCCGGCGAAAATCGCCAGCGCCATAAACAGGCCCGTTTGCTGGGTACTAAACTCCTGCTGGCTCGAATAAATGGGTGCCAGACCATAGAACGAACCGACCACCATGCCGATCACTAGGGTGATGGCCAACACTTTGGGAATAGCACTGATAAAGAATTTGAGCTCCATAGGAGCAGGAGACATATGCCCGACATTGGTTCGCGTGGTCAGGGCAATCGGCACCAGACAAAGGGCGAAACAGAGTGCGATGATGATGAGTGTGCTCATTCCCAGGCCATCGCTGACCATCAGAACCACCTGGCCAAGCGACATACCCAGATAGGATGCCACCATATAAAAGCCAAATACCACACCGCGTTGCGCTGGTTCAGCCTGATCGTTCAGCCAGCTTTCCAGTACCATATACTGCACCATCATACACAGACCGATGATCAGCCGAAGGACCACCCATATCGGGATCATTTCAGTTAAACCATGCCCGAGAACGGCGGCGGTGATGATCCCAGAGCAGGAGACGTAAGCGCGGATGTGGCCCACGCGAGCGATCAGGAAATGCCCGATTTTACCGCCGATAACTAACCCTGCGTAATTGGCAGCAATGATCGCCCCGATCATTGCGCCACTGACATGGATAGCCGACAGCCTTAAAGAGATGTAGGTGGTGAGTAAACCGGAGCCGAGCAGCATCAGCAACGTGGTGGTATATAGCGGAAAAAATACGGCCAGCGGCTTTTTCACTGTCATCCCTTTGTATTTGAATGTGCAGCACTCTTTGCTGCGCTTTAGAACCCGAATCCTTCACTGCTCTCGATCAATAAAAAAGGCAGCCCATCTGGGTTCTTTCTCTTGCTGCTGCTTCAATTATTCTGGGTAGAAGACAACAACAAGGGTGAGAGTAGCAGTTGAAACCCACGGGCGAAACCCGAAGGGTTGGAAACAGGTCGTTGTCGAGTTGACATCGTCGGCCTGTTTCGCGCATAACTGTTTCCAGTCTAACGATTTTTTGCGGTTAATGTGTATCACAGCCATCTTTTCTTAGGAGTGTTTAGTGCAACGAGCACGATGTTATCTGCTGGGCGAACGCGCGGTCGTACTGGAGCTTGAGCCACCGGTCTCTTTGGCGAGCCAGCAACGGATCTGGGGTCTGGCACAACGTTTGCTGGACCACTGCGTCTATCCAGATGTCCGTGAAACCATTCCGGGAATGAATAATCTGACCGTGTTGCTAAACGATGCGCAGGGTTCTGCGCTGGATGCCATAGAGCGTTTACAACGCTGGTGGGAAGAGAGTGAGGCTATTGAACCCGAATCACGGCTGATTGAGATCCCAGTGGTTTATGGCGGCAGTGGAGGCCCCGACCTGGCGTTTGTCGCACAGCATACTGGTTTGAGCCCGCGTCAGGTGGTCGATATGCACTCTGGCGCTGAGTACATTGTCTATTTCCTCGGTTTTCAGCCCGGTTTTCCTTATCTTGGAGGAATGCCTGAAGCCCTGGCGACTCCGCGTCACGCTGAGCCACGCCTGGCCGTGCCAGCCGGTTCTGTGGGTATCGGCGGCGGCCAGACAGGTATCTATCCGCTGATCACCCCAGGCGGTTGGCAGGTGATCGGCCATACGCCACTGGCGATGTTTGATCCACAAAAGTCCCTGCCAGCGTTGTTGTGCCCAGGCGATAAAGTCCGCTTTGTACCGCATAAGGATGGCGTATGTTAAACATTCTTCGCGCAGGAATATTTACCACCGTGCAGGATTTAGGCCGTAGCGGCTATCGTCAATTTGGCGTTAGCCAGACGGGGGCGTTGGATATACCTGCGCTGCGTATTGGCAATTTGCTGGTGGGTAATGATGAAAACGCAGCGGGTCTGGAAATCACTCTCGGCCAGTTCAGTACTGAATTTACTCGTGCGGGCTGGATTGCGCTGACGGGGGCGGGCTGCCACGCTGAACTGGATGGAAAATCCCTCTGGACCGGCTGGCGTTATGCCGTAAAACCGGGTCAGAGACTGAGCATGAGAACCCCAACGCGCGGAATGCGCAGCTATCTGGCAGTCTCTGGTGGCATAGATGTCCCTGAGGTGTTGGGCTCACGGAGCACCGATCTGAAAACCGGTTTCGGCGGTTTTTTCGGGCGGCCGCTACGTGATGGTGACCATCTGGCGATCGGTAAAAATGAGTCGGAACCGAAGCAATCTCTCGGTGTTAAACAGCTGCTGTTCGGCAATCGCATCCGCGCATTGCCGGGTCCTGAATATCAAGAGTTCAGCACGGAGGCTCGCGACGCTTTCTGGCGTACTTCCTGGCAGCTCAGCCCGCAGAGTAATCGTATGGGTTACCGTCTCCATGGTAATGCACTTAAACGTGACACTGAACGCGAAATGCTGTCACACGGTCTGTTACCGGGCGTCGTTCAGGTGCCACATGCGGGTCAACCGATCGTGCTGATGGCGGATGCCCAGACCACCGGTGGTTACCCGCGTATTGCTTGTGTGATTGAAGCTGATTTGTACAATCTGGCGCAAATTCGTCTTGGTGAACCGGTGCATTTTGTGAAGTGTTCACTGGATGAAGCGCAAACGGTATTACATGAGCAGCAGCGGTTTATCGAGCAGATAAAGTGGGGTCTGCATGGGCGCTAACATTACTGTGGATTTGAATGCCGATCTTGGCGAAGGCTGCGCCAATGACGAAGCCCTATTGCAACTGGTCAGCTCGGCTAACATCGCCTGCGGATTTCATGCTGGCGATCCACAGATCATGCAACAGTCAGTCCGCTGGGCGCTGAAATATGGTGTGGCGATTGGCGCTCACCCCAGTTTTCCTGACCGTGAAAATTTTGGGCGCACGGCCATGCAATTACCGCCAGAGACCGTCTTTGCTCAGGTGGTCTATCAGCTCGGTGCACTGGGCGCCCTCTGTCATGCCGAAGGCGGCAGAATGGTTCATGTCAAACCACACGGCATGCTCTACAACCAAGCGGCGACCGATCCCCTGCTTGCCGAGGTCATTGCTCGGGCGGTCTTCAGTGTTGACTCGACATTGCGACTTGTGGGACTAGCTGGCAGTGAATTGATTCGTGCCGGTGAACGTTTGGGCCTGACAACCCGTCAGGAAGTTTTTGCCGACCGTGGCTATCAAAGCAACGGCACACTGGTGCCACGCAGCCAGCCTGGTGCGCTAATTGAAAGCGATGAACTGGCCTTACAGCAAACGCTGATGATGGTGCAGCAACAGACGGTCATCAGCCGCGATGCGGTCCGCGTTCCGGTACAGGCGGATACTGTCTGCCTGCACGGTGACGGCGAACATGCTCTCGACTTTGCCCGCCGCTTGCAGGAAGCGTTCCGTGAACAGGGTATTTTGGTCAGCGCAGGCTGATTTTGTTAACAATATCAGGAGAGGCTATGCGTAAGGTTTTGGTGACCGGATTTGACCCCTTTGGTGGCGAACGTCTTAATCCGTCATGGGAAGTCGTGAAACTGCTGGAAGACCTCGAGCTTTCGGGGGTTCGCATTGTTATACGCCAGCTTCCCTGCGTGTTTGGCAAAGCCATTGAAGCACTTAATGCGGCGATCGATGAGGTCGATCCTGTGATGGTTATTGCGGTAGGGCAGGCTGGTGGACGGGCTGATTTCAGCGTCGAGCGCGTGGCAATAAACATTGATGACGCACGTATTCCCGATAACGACGGCAATCAGCCGATTGACAGGCCGATTGTCAGCGATGGCCCGGCTGCCTATTTTTCACAGCTGCCTATCAAGGCGATTGTGAACGGATTATGCGAAGCGGGCATTCCGGCCTCTGTTTCTCAAACGGCCGGGACCTATGTCTGCAATCACGTGATGTATGGCTTACTGCACCGTCTGGCACAGCCGAGTTGCCAGGTTGTGAAGGGCGGATTTATTCATATTCCGTACTCGCCTGAGCAAGCGGCGGCGCACCCAGGTCAGCCGAGCATGTCGGTGAAAACCGTGCTTGAAGCGCTGGAACTGACCATCGCGATTGCCCTGCATACTGAGCAGGATCTTCGCGTGGCGGAGGGCGCAACGCACTGATACCTGAAGGCCCGGGAATTCGTCGCACGACGTGTAGCTGGTGTGGCAGGTGTAGCAATAGGATCTTGTGGATCGAGCGAATAAAAAATGGCACCCGCGAAGGTGCCATTCTTGTGTCTATAGGCTTTCTTTGTGCTGAAAGTTAGCGCTTATTTTTTCAGCTGAGAATGGAAATCACGCTTGTCATAGCCGGTATACAACTGACGAGGACGGGCGATTTTAATGCCATCCTGGTGCATTTCATTCCAGTGCGCTATCCAGCCAACGGTACGGGCCATAGCGAAGATGACGGTGAACATCGAGGACGGAATACCCATGGCTTTCAGAATGATACCTGAGTAGAAGTCGACGTTAGGGTAGAGTTTCTTCTCGATGAAGTACGGGTCGTTCAGTGCGATGTGCTCTAACTCCATCGCCACTTCCAGCAGGTTGTTATCTTTTAGATCGAGTTCTTTCAGTACTTCATGGCAGGTATCACGCATAACGGTGGCACGTGGGTCATAGTTTTTGTAAACACGATGACCGAAGCCCATCAGCCGGAATGAATCGTTTTTGTCTTTCGCACGTTTGATAAAGCCTGGAATGTGCTCAACACTGCTGATCTCTTCCAGCATTTTCAGAGCTGCTTCGTTGGCGCCGCCGTGAGCGGGTCCCCACAGAGAAGCAATCCCTGCAGCGATACAGGCGAACGGGTTAGCGCCGCTTGAGCCAGCCGTACGCACTGTCGAGGTGGAGGCATTCTGTTCGTGGTCAGCGTGCAGGATCAGAATACGGTCCATGGCGCGTTCCAGAACGGGGTTCACAATGTACTCTTCGCAAGGCGTGGCAAACATCATATGCAGGAAGTTACCGGCATAAGAGAGTTCGTTACGCGGATAGACGAACGGCTGTCCGATGGAATATTTGTAACACATCGCCGCCACGGTCGGCATTTTTGACAGCAGACGGTAAGCGGCAATTTCACGGTGACGTTCATTTTCAACGTCAATTGAGTCGTGATAGAACGCTGCCAGCGCGCCGGTCACGCCGCACAGTACGGCCATCGGGTGCGAGTCACGACGGAAGCCGTGGAACAGACGCGTGATTTGTTCGTGAACCATGGTGTGGCGTTCAACGATTTTTCGGAAGTCGTCGTATTGTTTCTGGGTAGGTACCTCGCCGTACAGCAGCAGGTAGCTCACTTCGAGGAAGTTGGACTCTTTAGCCAACTGGTCTATTGGGAACCCACGGTGCAATAAAATGCCTTCATCACCATCGATATAAGTAATTTTGGATTCACAGGATGCAGTAGAGGTAAAGCCTGGGTCAAAGGTGAACAAGCCTTTTGAGCCGAGGGTACGAATATCAATTTCGTCCTGGCCCAATGTGCCTGATAGCACGTCGAGTTCAATAGGATCTTGACCTTGTAGGGTAAGTGTCGCTTTCTTATCAGCCATTTACAGTCTCCTTAGCGCCTTTATTTTAAAAATCCTCAACAACTGAACAGCCTGAAATCCGACCCGAAATTCCGTCGCTATTATGCCGACGGACTCTGCGATCAATGTGATTAGAGAGCGTAGTGCCCTGTCGTTTTGTGGCTTTAGACCACTATTTGACGGACGAGCGGCGTTTCATCGTTGTTAAAGATTCGATAGATCATTATTTTCTTGTGCTTAAATTATAGACAACTCGCGACCAATATGAGGTTTTACGCAATCCCCACTTTTGCATAACTTGGCGTAACAGGGAAGCGCAGATGCGTGTGTCGAAGTCATCCAGGCAGCGATCGAATGGCTAATATGTAATGGGAATGTTGATTCAATGTCAAACTACATAATTTATTTTGTGTCTATTGTGAGAACTGCGAGCTAAATCACTGTTTAGCAGAAATGTGACCAAAGCGTTTGTAGGGGAATTGTAATAAGAATGTGATCGACTTATACTTTCTGCAGGTCTCCGGGTAACCGAAGTAGGGGCACCCAGCACACCTTCTTTGTCTTTCAAATTACTGCGTTGTTGGCTTGCGCGTCCGCCCTCGTCACTTACCTATTGTAAGCTTTCAGGGATTTGCGCACGGGCCATCTGGCAGTAATCTGAAATCCTTCAAAGTATGAAATTCAGTCTACGCGTCTTGATTACAATGGATGTCGTTGTTTGAGCGTATGACGTGAAGGGCTTATGGCTCATTCATACTCGAAGTGAATGGGATTGCAGGAAGGCGACAATTGAGCGAGTTACGATGAGCTTACGTTAGTAAGTGATTCGTGCAAGCGAGAGCAGCCAACGTATCTGTAGCCTCAATCAAGAAAAGGACGATGCTGTCTGAACACCGCTAAGGCCGGGGTAGTAAAATAATAAGTGCCTTCGTCATCAACGCGCTCGCCGCGATACGAAAGGCTCTATGAGGTGTGTGGGCAAAACCGTGAAAAAACAAAGACCTGTCAATCTGGATCTGCAAACGATTCAGTTTCCTGTTACTGCGATAGCGTCCATCTTACATCGTGTCTCCGGCG
Organism: Hafnia psychrotolerans; assembly: GCF_014639435.1. Lineage (GTDB taxonomy): Bacteria > Pseudomonadota > Gammaproteobacteria > Enterobacterales > Enterobacteriaceae > Ewingella > Ewingella psychrotolerans. The sequence goes on from NZ_BMFZ01000001.1 coordinate 280,544, forward strand.
TAATTACCTTCGTCGCTGTAGGTATCCTCCTCTGGCTGCTCGGCATGTCACTCTCTTCGCCTGAAGGGTTTGCACACGCAGCTGAAATCATGAATGGTTTCATCGTTAAATTCATCTTCTGGGGAATACTCACTGCTCTGGCCTATCATGTCTGCGGTGGCATTCGCCATTTGCTGATGGATTTTGGCTATCTCGAAGAGAGTTTGGCTGTCGGTACCCGTTCTGCCCAAGTGGTGATCGGTTTGACCGTTCTGTTGTCCATTCTTGCTGGAGTCTTAGTATGGTAAACAATGTTTCAGCATTAGGACGCAATGGCGTGCACGACTGGCTGCTTCTGCGTGCTTCCGCTATCGTTATCACTCTGTATATCCTCTATATTATTGGCTTCGTTGTGATTGCCAGGGATATTGATTTTAATGTCTGGCAAGGCTTCTTTGCTTCCTCTATTACCAAAGTATTTACCCTGCTGGCGTTGCTATCGATTCTGATCCATGCGTGGATTGGTATGTGGCAGGTGTTAACGGACTACGTTAAACCATTGGCGGTACGACTGGTGTTGCAACTGGCTATCGTCGTGACTTTAGTGGTTTATCTACTTTATGGAACAATTGTTGTTTGGGGAGCCTAGTCAATGAATCTGCCAGTCAGAGAGTTTGATGCTGTCGTTATTGGTGCGGGTGGCGCCGGTATGCGTGCTGCATTACAGATTTCAGAAACGGGGCAGAGCTGTGCCTTGATTTCGAAAGTTTTCCCAACCCGTTCCCATACGGTATCAGCACAAGGTGGTATCACCGTGGCGCTGGGCAATACCCATGAGGATGATTGGCAATGGCATATGTACGATACCGTCAAAGGTTCCGACTACATCGGTGATCAAGATGCGATCGAATATATGTGTAAAACGGGCCCTGAAGCGATTCTTGAGCTTGAGCATATGGGGTTACCGTTCTCCCGTCTTGATGACGGAACAATTTATCAACGTCCGTTTGGTGGCCAGTCTAAGAATTTTGGCGGCGAGCAAGCGGCACGCACAGCGGCAGCGGCAGACCGGACCGGTCACGCGCTGTTGCACACTCTTTATCAGCAGAACCTGAAAAAAGGCACCACTATTTTTTCCGAATGGTATTCGCTGGATCTGGTGAAAAATCAGGACGGTGCGATTGTGGGTTGTACCGCCATCTGTATCGAAACCGGTGAAGTTGTCTATTTCAAAGCCAAAGCGACCGTGCTAGCCACCGGCGGTGCTGGCCGCATTTATCAGTCCACCACTAACGCACACATCAATACTGGCGATGGTGTCGGCATGGCGTTGCGTGCCGGCGTGCCGGTTCAGGATATGGAAATGTGGCAGTTCCACCCAACCGGTATCGCTGGCGCTGGCGTTCTGGTGACAGAAGGCTGCCGTGGTGAGGGCGGTTATCTGCTGAACAAAGAGGGTGAACGCTTTATGGAGCGTTATGCGCCGAATGCGAAAGACCTTGCGGGTCGTGACGTGGTGGCACGTTCCATCATGATCGAAATCCGTGAGGGACGCGGCTGTGAAGGTCCGTGGGGCCCGCACGTTAAATTGAAACTCGACCATCTGGGACGTGACGTTCTGGAATCCCGCCTGCCGGGCATCCTTGAGTTGTCCCGTACCTTTGCTCACGTTGACCCGATTAAAGAGCCGATCCCGGTTTTGCCAACTTGCCACTACATGATGGGCGGTATACCCACCAAAGTGACTGGTCAGGCACTGCGTGTGAACGAGAAAGGTGAAGATGTGGTGATCCCGGGTCTGTTTGCGGTGGGCGAAATTGCCTGCGTATCGGTTCACGGTGCCAATCGTCTTGGCGGTAACTCGCTGTTGGATCTGGTGGTGTTTGGGCGCGCAGCCGGTCTGCATCTGCAAGAGTCGATCAACGAGCAGGGCGCAAGCCGGGATGCGTCGAAGGATGATATCGATGCATCGCTTGAACGTATGAATCGCTGGAACAATACCCGCTCGGGTGAAGATCCGGTGGCTATCCGTAAAGATCTGCAAACCTGTATGCAGCATAACTTCTCGGTGTTCCGTGAAGGTGATGCGATGGCCGAAGGTCTGGAACAGCTGAAGGTGATCCGCGAGCGTTTGAAATTTGCCCGTCTGGATGATACCTCCACGGAGTTCAATACCCAGCGTGTTGAGTGTCTGGAGCTGGATAACTTGATGGAAACCGCCTTCTCAACCGCTGTTTCTGCCAATTACCGCACCGAAAGCCGTGGGGCACACAGCCGCTTCGACTTCCCTGACCGTGATGATGCCAACTGGCTTTGCCATACGCTCTATCAGCCGGAAACCGAAAGCATGACCCGCCGTGAGGTGAACATGCAGCCTAAACTTCGTGCGGCCTTCCCGCCGAAAGCGCGTACTTACTAGGGCATGAGCTGGGACAAATTATGAGACTCGAATTTTCGATTTATCGCTATAACCCGGATATTGACGACGCACCGTACATGAAAGATTACGTGCTGGAAGCGGAAGAAGGGCGTGACATGATGGTGCTGGATGCTTTAATCCAGTTGAAAGAACAGGATCCGACCCTCTCTTTCCGTCGTTCCTGTCGTGAAGGTGTTTGCGGTTCAGATGGCGTTAACATGAACGGTAAGAACGGCTTGGCTTGCATCACGCCAGTGTCTGTTTTGCAGAAGTCAGGCAAGAAAATTGTCATTCGTCCTTTGCCTGGTTTACCGGTGGTTCGTGACCTGGTCGTAGACATGGGGCAATTCTATAAGCAGTATGAGAAGATTAAGCCTTACTTATTGAATGATGGGAAAAATCCTCCGGCACGGGAGCACTTGCAGATGCCGGAAGAGCGTGAAAAACTGGACGGATTGTACGAGTGTATTCTCTGTGCCTGTTGCTCAACGTCCTGTCCGTCCTTCTGGTGGAACCCTGACAAGTTTGTGGGTCCGGCGGGATTACTGGCTGCATACCGCTTCTTGATCGATAGCCGCGATACGGAAACGCAATCGCGACTTGACGATCTCGACGATGCTTTCAGCGTATTCCGGTGCCATAGCATTATGAACTGTGTCAGCGTATGTCCAAAAGGATTGAACCCGACCAAAGCTATCGGTCATATCAAATCTATGCTGCTACAGCGTGGTGCCTGAGTTTATAAGTGCATACTGAATAGCGGGAACTCGGGTTCCCGCTAAAATTAAGTGAGCTGTTGGTAACATATCAGCAACATGATGCAACAAGGTTGATCCCAATTAGAGTAGAATAGCCAGGGAAGTGATAATCAGGTGAGATGCAGCAGGGCAGCGCCAAAAGACAGCTTTATTGTGTAGGTGATTCTGATTAATGAGCACAGCAGCAGCTCGAAGTGTGAAGAATCAAAGTTAGCTTTTGGAGGTTCCTTGTACGGGCCGCAGGCTCCAGACCAATGAACTGTTTTGTATGGAAACCGTCTTACTGCGGTGTAGCACGGTCATTATTATTAACCACGGCGAAAACTAAAGCTTCAAAGCTTAAGGGATCACGATGCAGAACGGCGCAATGAAGGCCTGGCTGGATTCCTCCTATCTGGCGGGTGCAAATCAGTCTTACATAGAACAGCTCTATGAAGACTACTTAACCGATCCTGGTTCCGTTGACGATAGCTGGCGTTCAATTTTTAAACAGCTTCCGACAGTGGGGGTTAAACCAGAGCAACTCCATTCTCAAACACGCGACTACTTCCGTCGCCTGGCGAAAGACACTTCGCGGTATAATTCCGCCATCAACGATCCACAAACGGATGCCAAGCAAGTTAAGGTGTTGCAACTTATCAACGCCTTCCGCTTTCGTGGCCATCAGAATGCCAACCTTGACCCACTCGGTTTGTGGAAACAGGATGTCGTCGCTGATTTGGATCCGGCTTTCCACAATCTTACTGACGCTGATTTCCAGGAAACCTTCAATGTAGGTTCTTTTGCCATTGGCAAAGAGACCATGCAGCTCGGCGAACTGTATAAAGCACTGAAGCAAACCTATTGCGGGTCAATCGGTGCGGAATACATGCATATCACCAACACCGACGAAAAGCGCTGGATACAGCAGCGTATCGAGTCTGTCGCGGGCCGTGCCAACTTCAGTGATGTCGAGAAGAAAACATTCCTGAAGGAACTGACTGCAGCAGAAGGTTTGGAACGTTATCTTGGCGCAAAATTCCCTGGTGCTAAACGTTTCTCACTGGAAGGTGGTGATGCGCTGGTGCCGATGCTCAAAGACATGATCCGTCACGCCGGTAAAAACGGTACACGTGAAGTGGTGCTTGGTATGGCGCACCGCGGACGTTTGAACGTGCTGATCAACGTGTTGGGCAAGAAACCGCAGGACTTGTTCGATGAGTTCTCCGGCAAGCATAAAGAACATCTGGGTACCGGTGACGTGAAATATCACATGGGCTATTCGTCTGATGTGGAAACTGAAGGCGGTATGGTTCACCTGGCGTTGGCGTTTAACCCGTCGCACCTTGAGATCGTAAGCCCGGTGGTTATTGGTTCTGTGCGTGCCCGTCGCGATCGTCTGGATGAAGCGCGCAGTAATATGGTTCTCCCTATTACCATTCACGGTGATGCGGCTATTACCGGGCAGGGCGTGGTTCAGGAAACCCTGAACATGTCGCTTGCACGGGGTTATGAAGTGGGCGGTACGGTGCGTATTGTCATCAATAACCAGGTAGGTTTTACCACCTCGAATCCGAAAGATGCCCGCTCCACCGAGTACTGTACTGATATAGCCAAAATGGTGCAGGCACCGATTTTCCACGTCAATGCAGATGACCCGGAAGCCGTCGCTTTTGTTACGCGCCTGGCGCTGGATTTCCGCAATACCTTCAAACGTGATGTGATGATCGATCTGGTGTGTTATCGCCGTCATGGCCATAACGAAGCCGACGAGCCGAGTGCAACTCAGCCGCTGATGTACCATAAAATCAAAAAGCATCCAACGCCGCGTAAAATCTACGCGGATATTCTGACTGAGCAAAACGTCGCCAGTCTTGAAGATGCCACTGAAATGGTCAATCTGTACCGTGATGCTCTCGACGCCGGTGATTGCGTGGTGGATGAGTGGCGTGCGAACGACATGCATACCTTCACCTGGTCGCCGTATCTGAATCACGAATGGGATGAAGAGTACCCGAGCAAAGTCGAACCGAAGCGTTTGCAGGAACTGGCCCATCGCGTCAGCCACGTACCGGAAGCCATCGAAATGCAGGCACGCGTTGCCAAAATTTATGGTGACCGTAATGAAATGGCTGAAGGCAATAAGAAGTTTGACTGGGGCGGTGCCGAGAACCTGGCTTATGCCACGCTGGTTGATGAAGGTATTCCTATCCGCCTGTCGGGTGAAGATACCGGCCGCGGAACTTTCTTCCACCGCCACGCCGTGGTCCATAACCAGAAAAACGGTTCTGTTTATGTACCGTTAGCGAACATTCATAACAGTCAGGGCGAGTTTAACGTCTGGGACTCGGTGTTGTCCGAAGAGGCTGTTCTGGCGTTCGAATATGGTTACGCTACTGCAGAACCTCGCACCCTAACCATCTGGGAAGCGCAATTTGGTGACTTTGCCAACGGCGCTCAGGTGGTTATCGATCAGTTCATCAGTTCCGGCGAGCAGAAATGGGGTCGCATGTGTGGCCTGGTGATGCTGCTACCGCATGGTTACGAAGGACAGGGTCCAGAGCACTCCTCTGCACGCCTGGAGCGTTATCTGCAACTTTGCGCTGAGCAAAACATGCAGGTTTGTATCCCGTCTACTCCGGCGCAGGTTTACCACATGATACGTCGTCAGGCGCTGCGCGGAATGCGTCGTCCACTGATCGTCATGTCACCGAAGTCTCTTTTACGTCATCCTTTGGCGGTTTCTACGCTGGATGAGTTGGCCAACGGAAGCTTCCTGCCTGCGATTGGCGAAATCGACACGATGGATCCAAAACAGGTCAAGCGGGTCGTGATGTGTTCAGGCAAGGTCTATTATGATCTGCTAGAGCAACGTCGCAAAAACGAACAAACCGATGTGGCCATTGTACGTATCGAACAACTGTATCCGTTCCCGCATAAGGCTATTCAGGAAGTGCTTGAGAAATTCTCTCACGTCCATGATTTCGTCTGGTGTCAGGAAGAGCCGCTGAACCAGGGTGCCTGGTACTGTAGCCAACACAATTTCCGTGAAGTGATTCCTTTCGGGGCTTCTTTACGTTACGCAGGACGTCCGGCGTCTGCCTCTCCGGCAGTAGGCTATATGTCTGTTCACCAGAAGCAGCAGCAAGATCTGGTTAATGATGCGTTAAACGTTAATTAACGATTTTAAGAAGGATTGAGAATGAGTAGCGTAGATATTTTGGTCCCAGACCTTCCTGAATCCGTTGCGGATGCGACGGTTGCCACCTGGCACAAAAAGCCGGGCGACAGTGTAGAGCGCGATGAAGTGCTGGTTGAGATCGAAACAGACAAAGTCGTGTTGGAAGTGCCGGCAAGCGAAGCGGGTATTCTGGAGAGCATTCTGGAAGACGAAGGCGCGACTGTTATTTCCCGCCAGATCTTGGCACGTCTGCGTCCGGGCAACAGTACCGGAAAGACGAGTCAGGAAAAAAATTCCGCTAAAGAGTCTACCCCTTCCCAACGCCACACTGCGGCACTGGAAGAGGAGAGCAGTGACGCACTCAGCCCGGCTATCCGCCGCCTGATCGCTGAACATTCTCTCGATGCCAATGCCATTAAAGGCAGCGGTGTCGGCGGTCGTCTGACCCGTGAAGATATCGAAGCGCATCTGGCTAACTCGGCGAAAGATGCCAAGCCTGCGGCTAATGCAGCAACGGATAAAGCAGCCGCTTCTGCTGCTCCGGCTCCGGCTATTGGTGCACGCAGTGAAAAACGTGTTCCTATGACCCGTCTGCGCAAACGCGTGGCTGAGCGTCTGCTGGAGGCAAAAAACAGTACTGCCATGTTGACGACGTTTAACGAAATCAACATGAAGCCAATCATGGATATGCGCAAGCAGTACGGCGAGGCATTCGAGAAGCGTCACGGCATCCGTCTGGGCTTTATGTCTTTCTATCTGAAAGCCGTGGTCGAAGCGTTGAAACGCTTCCCTGAAGTGAATGCCTCTATCGATGGCGAAGACGTGGTATACCACAACTACTTTGATGTCAGCATTGCGGTTTCGACTCCACGCGGTCTGGTTACGCCGGTTCTGCGTGATGTGGATACGTTAGGCATGGCCGACATTGAGAAGAATATCAAAGAGCTGGCTCTGAAAGGCCGCGACGGTAAGCTGAAAGTTGAAGAACTGACCGGCGGTAACTTCACTGTGACCAACGGCGGCGTTTTTGGCTCGCTGATGTCGACTCCAATCATCAACCCACCACAGAGTGCGATCCTTGGTATGCATGCCATCAAAGATCGTCCGATGGCAGTGAACGGACAGGTTGTGATCCTGCCGATGATGTATCTGGCGCTTTCATATGACCACCGTCTGGTTGACGGACGTGAGTCAGTGGGCTTCCTGGTGACCATCAAAGAAATGCTGGAAGATCCGGCTCGTCTGCTGCTGGACGTCTAGTCCCTGCAGAGAGAAGCAAAAGAGATCATTAAAATCTGAGACACGGTTCGCCGTGTCCTGATAAGCCTTACTACTAAGAATGGATAGAACATCATGAATTTACACGAGTATCAGGCGAAACAGCTTTTCCTGCGTTACGGCCTGCCAGCACCAACCGGCTTTGCCTGTTCCACACCGCGGGAAGCGGAAGAAGCCGCGTCTAAAATCGGATCCGGCCCGTGGGTAGTGAAATGTCAGGTTCATGCCGGTGGCCGTGGTAAAGCGGGCGGCGTGAAAGTGGTTAAAAGCAAAGAAGAGATCCGTACTTTTGCTGAAAACTGGTTGGGCAAGCGTCTGGTGACTTACCAGACAGACGCGCAGGGTCAGCCGGTAAACCAGATCTTGGTTGAAGCAGCGACTGACATCGACAAAGAACTTTATCTCGGTGCCGTGATTGATCGCAGCTCACGTCGTGTGGTGTTCATGGCGTCTACCGAAGGCGGCGTGGAAATCGAGACCGTTGCAGAAGAAACCCCACACCTGATCCACAAAATGGCGCTGGATCCTCTGACAGGTCCGCAGCCTTATCAGGGCCGCGAACTGGCGTTTAAGCTGGGTCTGACGGGTAAACAGGTTCAGCAGTTCACTAAGATCTTCATGGGCCTGGCCGCTATTTTCCTCGAGCGCGACCTGGCGATGATCGAAATCAACCCGCTGGTCGTTACGACGGCTGGGGACCTGATTTGTCTTGATGGCAAACTGGGTGCCGATGGCAACGCCTTGTTCCGCCAGCCAGAACTGCGTGAAATGCGTGACCACAGCCAGGAAGATGCCCGTGAATCTCAGGCAGCCCAGTGGGAACTGAACTATGTGGCGCTTGATGGCAACATCGGTTGCATGGTAAACGGTGCCGGCCTGGCCATGGGCACCATGGACATTGTGAAGCTGCACGGTGGTGAACCGGCTAACTTCCTTGACGTCGGTGGTGGTGCAACCAAAGAGCGCGTTACTGAAGCATTCAAAATCATTCTGTCTGACGAAAAAGTGAAAGCGGTCTTCGTCAACATCTTCGGCGGTATTGTTCGCTGCGACCTGATTGCCGACGGTATTATCGGCGCAGTGGCAGAAGTGGGTGTCAGCGTACCTGTGGTGGTGCGACTTGAAGGTAACAATGCCGAGCTGGGTGCTAAGAAACTGGCAGACAGCGGTTTGAATATCATTGCAGCGACCAGCCTGACTAATGCGGCTCAACAAGTCGTCGCGGCAGTGGAGGGGAAATAATGTCGATTTTAATCAACAAAGATACCAAAGTGATTTGTCAGGGTTTTACCGGTAGCCAGGGGACTTTCCACTCTGAGCAAGCGATCGCTTACGGCACGCAAATGGTCGGTGGTGTTACGCCGGGCAAAGGCGGCACACAGCATCTTGGCCTGCCTGTTTTCAACACCGTGCGTGAAGCGGTAGAAACCACAGCGGCTACTGCATCGGTGATTTATGTTCCGGCACCTTTCTGTAAAGATTCGATTTTGGAAGCCATCGACGCCGGTATTAAGCTTATCATCTGTATCACTGAAGGCATCCCGACGCTGGATATGCTGGCAGTGAAAATGAAGCTTGAGCAGAGCGATGTGGTCATGATTGGGCCAAACTGTCCGGGCGTTATTACTCCAGGCGAGTGCAAAATTGGTATTATGCCGGGCCACATTCACAAGCCGGGCAAAGTGGGTATCGTTTCCCGTTCAGGTACTCTGACTTATGAAGCGGTTAAGCAGACCACGGACAATGGCTTTGGCCAGTCAAGCTGTGTAGGCATCGGTGGTGACCCAATCCCAGGCTCTAATTTTATCGATATTCTGAAGCTGTTCCAGGAAGATCCACAAACCGAAGTGATCGTGATGATCGGTGAGATCGGGGGTAACGCAGAAGAAGAAGCGGCAGCTTACATTAAAGCTCACGTGACGAAGCCTGTTGTCGGTTACATCGCGGGTGTCACCGCCCCTAAAGGCAAACGTATGGGCCACGCTGGCGCCATCATTGCTGGAGGCAAAGGCACCGCAGAGGACAAGTTTACTGCGTTGGAAGCGGCTGGCGTGAAGACCGTTCGCAGCCTGGCTGATATTGGCGATGCGGTGAGAGCAGTTTTGCCAAATAAATAAACATATTGTTCTTATTTATCATCAAAGGTCACCTGAGGGTGGCCTTTTTTATTACTGCTATAATATTTAACAATGCATCATTTTAATGAGAGTTATTAACAACGCATTAAATGTAAAAAAGAAAATGAAAGCATTAATAATGCGTATTATCCATTGAGGTTAGTGGTGCCTTTACTTTAATTTCACAATAAATTAACAGCCAAGCTTTCAATAAAACCTTATTAAACCAATAATTAACAATATTTCAGGTTTTTTTTAGAAACTGCGAGAACAATATAGAAATAAACAGCGAGATAGGCTTAAATTGCTGTAGATCAATTCTATGGAGTGAGAGTGTTTGGGCTAATAATTGACCTGTAGATGGAAATTAGATTTAGGTCACGTAAAAACCTATTTATTGTATGGGATTAGTGGCGTAACATCATGCATCTGTAACATGAGTATCCAAAAATAGGTTTGAGATTGTTAATTTTCCCCACTCCTTACTCCCGTTCGCTGCGGCTCGCCTTGCAGTTTTGCTTTGTCCGCGCGAAGTGAGGTTGGGTATCTGGCGTATTTGATCTTATTGATGGTGAAAATCATTGTTAGTGAAAAGCGTCTTAAGACAGGTTTTAAAAGTGGAAGTTATGAGGCGTTCCGTCAATCGGTTCGTCAGAGCGTTGCACGTTGGAGTCTTCCTCCGAGGAACTAGGGGTCAAGATGTTTGATATCGTTGAACTGTCGCGTTTGCAGTTTGCTTTAACAGCCATGTACCATTTCCTATTCGTCCCATTAACGCTTGGTATGGCGTTTTTGTTGGCAATTATGGAAACGGTGTATGTGCTTTCCGGCAAACAAATCTATAAAGATATGACCAAATTCTGGGGCAAGTTATTTGCAATTAACTTCGCTTTAGGTGTGGCCACGGGTTTGACCATGGAATTCCAATTCGGGACTAACTGGTCATATTTCTCACATTACGTCGGTGATATCTTTGGGGCTCCGTTGGCCATCGAAGGTTTGATGGCGTTCTTCCTCGAATCTACCTTAGTCGGTTTATTCTTCTTCGGTTGGGATCGTTTAACGAAAGTTCAACACATGACGGTGACTTGGTTTGTTGCCCTCGGTTCTAACTTATCTGCTCTTTGGATCCTGGTCGCCAACGGCTGGATGCAAAACCCGATCGCCTCAAACTTCAACTACGAAACCATGCGTATGGAAATGGTCAGCTTCTCTGAGCTGGTCCTGAACCCGGTTGCGCAGGTTAAATTCGTTCACACCGTGGCGGCAGGTTATGTTACCGGTGCAATGTTTATTCTGGCTATCAGCTCTTATTATCTGCTCAAAGGCCGTGACGTTGGGTTTGCCAAACGCTCATTCGCAATCGCAGCGAGCTTCGGTCTGGCTGCTGTATTGTCCGTTATCGTATTGGGTGATGAATCCGGTTACGAAATGGGTGACGTACAGAAAACTAAACTGGCCGCTATCGAAGCAGAATGGGATACGCAACCTGCACCTGCCAGCTTTACGCTGTTCGGTATGCCAAATCAGGATAAAATGGAAAATGAATACTCCATTCAAATTCCGTACCTTCTTGGTCTGATTGCCACCCGTTCTATTGATACGCCAGTCACGGGTCTGAAAGACCTGATGGCACAGCATGAAGTGCGTATTCGCAACGGGATGAAAGCTTACACCTTGTTGGAAGAATTGCGTTCAGGTAACACTGATCCGAAAGTTCACAGCGATTTCGAAAGCACCAAGCAGGATCTGGGCTACGGTATGCTGCTGAAACGCTACACCGATAATGTTGCTGATGCGACGGAAGCACAGATTCAGAAAGCGACCAAAGATTCTATACCTCGCGTTCTGCCACTCTACTTTGCATTTCGTATCATGGTTGCTTGCGGCATCTTGATGCTGTTGCTGATAGGTCTCTCCTTCTTGGCGGTTGTTCGTGGCAAGATCGGTGAGACACGCTGGTTGCACCGTGCGGTGTTCCTCGCTCTGCCATTGCCGTGGATTGCAGTTGAAGCAGGCTGGTTTGTGGCAGAGTACGGTCGTCAGCCTTGGGCGATTGGTGAAGTGTTACCAACGGCTATAGCACACTCCTCACTGACTGTGACTGATGTTCTGACGTCGATGATTCTGATCTGCGGCTTGTACACCCTGTTCCTGATCGCTGAGATGTTCCTGATGTTCAAATATGCACGCCTGGGCCCAAGCAGCCTGAAAACTGGCCGCTATCATTTTGAGCAAACTCCAGCGCCACTTGAGCAAACTCGGTAAAAGGGAGTCCAATTATGTTTGATTATGAGTCGCTACGGTTCATCTGGTGGGCGTTGATTGGCGTGCTGTTTATCGGCTTCGCGGTCACCGATGGTTTTGATATGGGCGTGGGCATTTTGGTGAGGATTATCGGGAAAACCGATACTGACCGACGTGTAATGATCAACGCCATTGCACCACACTGGGACGGTAACCAGGTATGGCTTATTACTGCCGGTGGCGCGTTGTTCGCCGCTTGGCCTCAGGTCTATGCTGCTGCCTTCTCCGGTTTCTATGGCGCGATGATCTTGGTGCTATGCGCCTTGTTCTTCCGTCCGCTAGGATTTGACTACCGTTCAAAACTGGAAAGCCCTCGCTGGCGTGGTATGTGGGATTGGGCCATCTTTATTGGTAGCTTCGTTCCTGCACTGGTGTTCGGTGTCGCATTCGGTAACCTGTTGCTAGGCGTTCCGTTCCATATTGATATGGATCAGCGTTTGTTCTACACCGGTAACCTACTGCAACTGCTGAACCCTTTTGGTCTTCTGGCTGGGTTGGTTAGCCTGACTATGCTGATTACGCAGGGTGCAGCCTATTTGCAAATGCGTACCGTGGGTGAGTTGCACTTGCGTAGCCGCGCGGCATCCCAGATTTCTGCGCTGGTGATGATGGTGTGCTTCCTGCTGGCAGGTATCTGGTTAGTGAAAGGGATTGATGGTTTCACAGTGACTTCTGTTATGGACCATGCAGGCCCGTCAGATCCACTGCGCAAAACGGTATCTCATGTGGCCGGTGCATGGCTGATTAACTTCAATAAGATGCCAGTCTTATGGGCTATTCCAGCGTTGGGTGTGATTTTGCCACTGCTGACTATCCTGTTCTCACGTATCAATAAAGGGGCGCTGGCATTTGTGTCATCTTCACTGACTATTGCCTGCGTGATCCTGACGGCCGGTATCACTATGTTCCCATTCGTTATGCCATCAAGCACTACGCCTGATGCGAGTCTGACGATGTGGGATGCAACCTCCAGCCTGTTGACGTTGAAAGTGATGACCGTTGTGGCTTGTATCTTCGTGCCGATCATCCTTATTTATACTAGTTGGGCGTATTACAAGATGTTTGGTCGTCTCGACAAAACTTACATCGACAACAACAAACACTCTTTGTACTAATCGTTCAACTGAACGGGAGATAACACCATGTGGTATTTTGCCTGGATCCTCGGAACGCTGCTCGCTTGTTCGTTCGGGATTATTACAGCCCTGGCTTATGAGCACAGCGAAGAGAATAAAGCTGCGGCAGCGAAAGATAGGCAATAATGAGTTTGCTCGCTGATAAACTGTACGCCATCACTGACAAGGGCCCCTTGAGGGCCCTTTCTCTCTGCATGGCACTCGTGCTGGCAGGCTGTGTGTTTTGGCAACCAGCTCAATTTTCTTCATCAACCAGCAAGCTGGAAGTCTGGCATGGAATCATTCTGATTTGGGCCGTCTGTGCCGGATTGGTTCACGGTTTTGGATTCCGCCCCCACGGGCCTGTATGGAAAGGGTTCTTTTCTCCGCTTCCGGCGATGATTATCCTGCTGGCGGGACTTATTTACTTTTTTGGATAGTTTTTTATCTAATAATGATAGATATTTACACGACTTTTCCTATGGGCCATTCAGGCCCATAATTATTTGCATTCTCGCCCTACAACCCATTCCCAACCATAAATCTCTTGCGTATAGTAGGCCCGTCAAATTGCATTACGGGATGTAGAGTGAGTAATTCGTTGTTCCGATGGCCGGTTCGTGTCTACTACGAAGACACCGACGCGGGAGGGGTGGTCTACCACGCCCGATATGTCGCCTTTTTTGAAAGGGCCCGCACAGAGATGTTGCGCCAACGCAATTTTCACCAGCAGCAGTTACTGGATGAACGCGTCGCTTTTGCTGTCCGCCGCTTGACGGTCGAATTCTTGGCTCCTGCTCGTCTCGATGACTTGCTTGATGTTCAAAGTGAGATAACGTCTATTCGGGGGGCTTCTCTTAGTTTTGTACAACGAATTCTTGATGCGAGTGGCAATCTCCTCTGTTCTGCAGAGGTGTTGATTGCATGTATCGATCCAAACCAAATGAAGCCAAAAGCGCTTCCTAAGTCTATTGTCGCGGAGTTTAAGCAGTGACTGACATGAACATGCTTGATTTGTTTTTAAAGGCCAGCATCCTGGTTAAGTTGATAATGCTTATTCTGGTGTGCTTTTCTGTCGCGTCTTGGGCGATCATCATTCAGCGAACGAAAGTATTGAATGCCGCTACCCGTGAGGCAGAAGCTTTTGAAGATAAATTCTGGTCCGGTATTGAGCTTTCTCGTCTCTATCAGGAAAGCCAGGGACGTCGTGAGAGTCTCACTGGCGCCGAACAGATTTTCCATTCAGGTTTCAAAGAGTTCGCCCGTTTGCACCGTGCAAACAGCCATGCACCCGAGTCGGTTATTGAAGGTTCTTCTCGTGCAATGCGTATCTCTTTCAACCGTGAGATGGAATCTCTTGAAATGCACATTCCATTCCTTGGCACCGTCGGTTCCATTAGTCCGTACATCGGTCTGTTTGGTACGGTCTGGGGGATCATGCACGCCTTCATTGGTTTAGGTTCTGTAAAACAGGCCACCTTACAGATGGTTGCGCCCGGTATCGCTGAGGCATTGATTGCTACTGCGATTGGTCTTTTCGCCGCGATTCCTGCGGTTATGGCCTATAACCGTCTGAACCAGCGAGTGAATAAAGTCGAACAAAATTACGATAACTTCATGGAAGAATTCACGGCTATCCTACACCGTCAGGCTTTCTCTCGCGAAAGCAGCAGTAACTAAAGGGGGATGGCATGGCTCGAGTTCGAGGTCGTCGTAACCGTCGCGAAGGTAAGTCGGAGATCAACATCGTTCCGCTGCTTGACGTGCTGCTGGTTCTGCTGCTGATTTTTATGGCAACAGCCCCGATCATTACGCAAAGTGTGGAAGTTGATCTGCCGGATGCGACAGACTCAAAAACAGTATCCAGTGATGATAATCCACCGGTCATTGTTGAAGTTTCCGGCGTGGGTCAGTACACCATTGTGGTGGATCATCAGCGTATGGAGCAGTTACCGGAACAGCAGGTTGTGGCTGAGGCTGCCAACCGTATCAAAGCGAATCCGAAGACGGTGTTCTTGATCGGCGGTGCAAAAGATGTGCCGTATGATGAGATCATCAAGGCACTGAATATGCTGCATCAGGCAGGTGTTAAATCTGTCGGTCTGATGACACAGCCTATCTGACGATAGGCATTTGTAACACTTATTGTAAACCCGGCTTTTCTTGGTCTGATAAAACAGTGGTCTGTATGGTGATGACTGGCGCTGAAGAAATCCGGGTTTTTGGCAATCCTGTGTTGGGAAATCTATTTTGGTAAAGGCAACTGCAACTGAACAAAACGCTAAGCTCAAACGCGCCGTTATTGTTTCGGTCGTTCTGCATGTCATCATAATAGCCCTGTTGATCTGGGGATCGCTGTCCGAAGACACCAGCATGAGTGGTGGTGGCGGCGGGAGTGATATCTCTGCTGTGATGGTAGATCCTAGTGCGGTGGTTGATCAGTACAATCGGCAGCAGCAGCAATCGGCTGATGCTCAACGTGCCGCACAATCCCGTCAGAAAAAATCGGAACAGCAGGCTGAAGAACTTCAGCAGAAGCAGGCAGCGGAGCAGCAACGACTAAAAGAATTAGAGAAAGAACGTCTGCAGGCGCAAGATGATGCCAAACAGGCTCAGGAAGAGGCGAAGCAACAAAAACAAGCCGCCGAACAGCAAAAGCAGGCGCAGGAACAACAGAAGCTAGCTGAGGATGCGGCGGCGAAAGCCAAAGCTGAAGCAGCCAAAGCGCAGACTGAAGCGGCTGCCAAGGCGAAAGCAGAAGCAGATAAGGCAGCAAAAACAGCCGCTGATGCTCAGAAAAAAGCCGCGACCGAAGCGAAGAAACAAGCAGAATCCGAAGCCGCCGCTGCGGCAGCCGCGGCCAAGAAGCAAGCTGAAGCAGATGCTAAAAAACAGGCCGAAGCCGAGGCCAAGAAGCAAGCTGCTGCTGACGCAAAAGAGGCCGCCGCGCAAGCTAAGGCTGACGCTGCGGCTGCTAAGAAAGCTGAAGCTGCCGCGGCTGCCAAAAAAGCCGCCGCTGATAAGAAAGCGGCAGCGGCAGCTGCAGCCAAGCAATCTGAATCAGTCGACGATCTCTTCGGGGGTCTGGCAGATTCTAAAAATGCCCCGAAAGGTGGATCTGCTGGTGGAGCAAGCGCTCCGGCAGGGAAGGGTACTCAGAAGAAAGCGGGTGCATCCGGTGCAGATATTGCTAACTACGGTAGCCAAATTAAGGCGGCGATTGAGAGCAAGTTCTATGATGCACAATCCTATTCGGGCAGAACTTGCACATTGCGCGTTAAGATGGCGCCTGATGGTTTACTGATTGATGTGAAGGCGGAAGGTGGCGATCCTGCGCTTTGCCAAGCGGCGCTCGCTGCAGCAAGGCAGGCGAAGTTCCCTAAACCACCTTCAGAAGCTGTTTACGATGTCTTTAAAAATGCGCCATTAGACTTCAAGCCATAGTAATTGTTGAAAATACTGTGTTTTCAGAATTTTACTATGGTATGTGGGTTGAAATTCTAGTTTTGTGTGCGCTGGTTTGTTAAAGTTCTGCAAAATTATCGTGGGCAGATCGTCCAGATAAGGGAGATACAATGAAGCATGCATTTCGAGTAGCGTTCGGTCTTTTGATCCTGTGGGCGTCTGTGTTACATGCAGAAGTTCGCATTGAGATTACCCAAGGGGTGGATTCTGCTCGCCCAATTGGTGTTGTACCTTTTAAATGGGCTGGTCCAGGTGCTCCACCTGAAGATATTGGCGCTATAGTAGCGGCTGATTTACGTAACAGCGGCAAATTTAATCCGATCGATACATCCCGTATGCCTCAGCAACCGTCAAGTGCATCAGAAGTGACGCCTGCGGCCTGGGCAGCATTAGGTATTGATGCGGTCGTGGTCGGTCAGATTCAGCCGAGTGCAGATGGAAAATATTTGGTTTCTTACCAGTTAGTTGATACCGCAGCCGCCCCTGGTACCATTCTGGCGCAAAATCAGTATCAAATTACCAAGCAATGGTTACGTTATTCTGCCCATACCGCCAGCGACGAGGTGTTTCAGAAGCTCACTAATATCAAAGGCGCGTTCCGCACCCGTATTGCTTATATAGTGCAGACTAACGGAGGTAAATTCCCGTATGAGCTGCGCGTTGCCGACTACGATGGTTATAACCAATTCGTTGTTCACCGTTCACCGGAACCACTGATGTCTCCTGCATGGTCACCGGATGGCAGCAAACTGGCGTATGTGACTTTCGAAAGCGGTCGTTCTGCGCTGGTTGTGCAGACTCTGGCTAATGGCGCGATCAAGCAAATAGCTTCGTTTCCGCGTCATAACGGTGCGCCAGCATTCTCACCAGACGGTAGCAAACTGGCCTTCGCCCTGTCTAAAGGCGGAAGTCTGAACATCTATGTTATGAATCTGGGCTCGGGTCAAATCAGCCAGGTTACCGATGGACGGAGCAACAACACTGAACCTACCTGGTTCCCGGATAGCCAAAATCTGGCTTTCACATCTGATCAGGGTGGTCGTCCACAATTGTATAAAGTGAGTATTAATGGCGGTGCGCCTCAGCGACTGACCTGGGAAGGTTCTCAGAATCAGGACTCTGACATAAGCACAGATGGTAAATTCTTGGTAATGGTAAGCACTAATGGTGGTTCCCAGCACATCGCCAAACAAGATCTGGTAACGGGAGCCGTTCAAGTATTAACGGACACGTTCCTGGATGAGACGCCTAGTATCGCACCGAATGGCACCATGGTTATTTACAGTTCCTCTCAAGGGCTGGGTTCCGTGTTGCAGTTGGTCTCGACTGATGGGCGTTTCAAAGCGCGTCTTCCGGCGACTGATGGACAGGTAAAATTCCCTGCCTGGTCGCCGTACCTGTGATGCATATATAGCTATGTATGGCAAATTATAAAAGGATCAACGAGATGCAACTGAACAAAGTGCTTAAAGGACTGCTGCTGGCTGTGCCTGTACTGGCAATCGCCGCGTGTAGTTCTCACAAAAGCGCAGACAATGGCCAATCTGGTATGGGCGCTGGCGCTGGCACTGGTGCAGAAAGCGGCAACATGTCTTCTGAAGAGCAAGCACGTCTGCAGATGCAAGAACTGCAAAAGAACAATATCGTTTACTTCGGTTTAGATAAATACGATATCGCTTCTGACTTCGCTCAAATGCTGGACGCGCATGCTGCATTCCTGCGTAGCAACCCTTCATACAAAGTGACTGTTGAAGGTCATGCGGATGAACGTGGTACTCCAGAATACAACATCGCTCTGGGTGAGCGTCGTGCTACTGCAGTTAAAATGTATCTGCAAGGCAAAGGCGTTTCTGCTGACCAAATCTCTATCGTTTCTTACGGTAAAGAAAAACCAGCTGTACTGGGCCATGACGAAGCGGCTTACGCTAAAAACCGTCGTGCTGTACTGGTATACTAAGAGAGTCGCATGAGCAATAACTTCAGAACTCACCTGGTGGGTCTGTCGTTATTGATTGGCGTAGCGGTCCCATGGGCCGCTACTGCCCAAGCGCCAATCAGTAATGTCGGCTCAGGCTCGATTGAAGATCGGGTCACCTCTCTGGAGCGTATTTCTAACGCTCATAGCCAACTATTAACTCAATTTCAGCAACAACTCTCTGATTCCCAACGCGATATTGACTCTCTTCGAGGTCAGATTCAGGAAAACCAATATCAGTTAAGTCAGATTGTCGATCGTCAAAAGCAAATCTATCAGCAGATGGACAGCTTAAGCAGCCAGAATTCAGCGGATAATGCGAATGCTGCTGCATCAGGCACTGCTGCCGGAGCTTCTGCTGGCGCGGCTACTGATTCATCCACTACAGCGCCTGCTAAGGCTCCTGCGAGCACGGGTGATGAAAACAGTGACTACAATGCGGCGGTTTCACTGGCTCTGGAAAAGAAACAGTACGATCAAGCTATTTCTGCCTTCCAGGCATTTATCAAGCAATATCCAAAATCGACTTACCAACCTAACGCCAACTACTGGTTAGGGCAGTTGTATTACAACAAAGGTAAGAAAGACGATGCCGCCTATTTTTACGCGGTTGTAGTCAAAAACTTCCCCAAGTCGCCAAAAAGTTCGGACGCGATGTATAAGGTTGGGGTGATCATGCAAGAGAAAGGGCAGGTTGATAAAGCCAAAGCCGTCTATTCGCAGGTCATAAAACAGTACCCCAATACCGATGCGGCTAAACAAGCTCAAAAACGCTTAGCTTCACAGTAATTTGCTATTCAGGCCCGGAAAACACCGATTTCGTCTGTTTTCTGGGCTTGAGTGCGTGAAGAACAAGCAGTCAGGCCTTTTTCATCAATTAAACGTTGCACTGAAAAGTTATATAAGTAATATATGCCGCCGTTGCCTAGGCAACTGTAAGGCGTTAAAGCAGTGAGATATTTAGCTTTGTGCGGGCCGTTAGCTCAGTTGGTAGAGCAGTTGACTTTTAATCAATTGGTCGCTGGTTCGAATCCAGCACGGCCCACCATTTCAGGTAGAGCACATCGCAAAATAAGAAATATTAAGAAGTAGACCGTGGGCCGTTAGCTCAGTTGGTAGAGCAGTTGACTTTTAATCAATTGGTCGCTGGTTCGAATCCAGCACGGCCCACCACTTCTTAGTTGCTAAGACTCATTAACCGTCTGTACTACCGTGATACAGCGCGGGTCGTTAGTTCAGTGGGTAGTACCGTTGATTTTTAATCAATGAGACGTGGGTTCGAGCTGAGCGAAGCAAGATGACAATGTGAACGCGTTGTCCGCAAGATAAGGCCAAAGGCCGAATCAATCCAGCATGAACCAATACTTCTTACTTAAAGAAGTCAATTAAAACGCCTTGAGGCGTTTTTTTAGTTTCCAGCCTAATAAAAGTCATTCCCTTCATTATTTTTTAAGTCCCTTAAACACTTTCTGATTAAAGAGTAAAATTCCTGCGACTTTTCCACTTATCTGCGGTATTTTGTTTAGCATACAAAACAAACGGGCGAATTTATTCCGTTATTGCTTCCTGAGTCCGGGCTGAGCCTCCGGCCACTAGAGATGATGAGTGATGAGCGAGACTTTAGACCTGAATGCAGCAGTGTATCCTTTTCCTCCAAAGCCGGTCCCGTTAAGCCAGGACGAAAAAGCTTTCTATAAAGCTAAAATTAAAACCCTGCTTAAACAGCGCAACGCGGTGATGGTGGCGCATTATTATACCGATCCGGAAATTCAGGCGCTGGCAGAAGAGACCGGCGGCTGCGTGGCTGATTCGCTGGAGATGGCGCGTTTCGGAAGTCAGCATTCTGCTTCAACGTTGCTGGTTGCTGGGGTACGTTTTATGGGGGAGACAGCGAAGATCCTCAGCCCGGAAAAAACCGTGCTTATGCCGACGCTCAATGCCGAGTGCTCATTAGATCTGGGATGCCCGGAACAAGCGTTCGTAGATTTTTGCGACAGCCATCCTGATCGCACGGTTGTGGTCTACGCTAATACCTCCGCTGCGGTGAAAGCACGCGCCGACTGGGTGGTCACCTCGAGTATTGCAGTGGAACTTATTGAATATCTCGACAGCCTGGGCCAGAAAATCATTTGGGCACCGGATCGCCATTTAGGTAATTACGTACGCAAACAGACTGGTGCAGATATACTTTGCTGGCAAGGCGCATGTATCGTGCATGATGAGTTCAAAACACAAGCGTTGGAAAGAATGAAAGCGCTGTATCCGGATGCCGCCGTGTTAGTGCACCCAGAGTCACCGCAGGCGATTGTCGATATGGCTGATGCCGTAGGGTCAACCAGTCAGTTGATTCAGGCGGCGAAAACTCTGCCTAATAACACACTTATTGTGGCCACCGATCGCGGTATTTTTTACAAAATGCAGCAGGCTGTGCCCGATAAAGAGCTGTTCGAAGCGCCAACTGCTGGCGAAGGTGCGAGTTGTCGCACCTGTGCGCACTGCCCGTGGATGGCCATGAACGGCCTTAAAGCCATTGCAGAAGGCCTGGAACTTGGCGGTGCTCAGCATGCGATAGAAGTAGATGAAGGGCTGCGGGTCAAATCACTGATCCCGTTGAACCGGATGCTGGATTTTGCCACAGGGCTTAAACTGCGCGTGCAGGGTAATGCGTAAAACTGAGGGGGCTCTGCTCCTGTCTTAATGGTGCAAAAGAAGGGAAGCGTTATGGATTTTTTCAGTACTAGTAACATCTTAGTCCATATCCCGCTGGGTAAAGGCGGTTATGATCTCTCGTGGATTGAGGCGATAGGGACTCTGTTTGGGCTGTTGTGCATTTGGTATGCCAGTAAAGAGAAGATCATCAACTACCCGTTTGGCCTGATTAACGTCACCCTGTTCGCAGTGATTTTCTTTCAGATCCAGCTCTATGCCAGCCTGCTACTGCAAATTTTCTTCTTCGCCGCCAATATTTACGGCTGGTATGCCTGGAGCCGTCAAACGGCCGATAAGCAGGCCGAGTTGCAAATCCGCTGGCTATCGCGTGGAAAGGCACTGGTGTGGAGCTTGGTCTGCATCGTCGGCATTCTCTTTATGACCTTTAATATTGACCGCGTTTTTGGGACATTAAGCCAGATTGCCGTGAATCTTATGCAGGCGATGGGGTTGGATGTGCAGATGCCCGCGTTGCAGCCGGATGCCTTCCCATTCTGGGACTCATCCATGATGGTGCTGTCTATTGTCGCGATGTTGTTGATGACCCGAAAATACGTGGAGAACTGGCTGATATGGGTGGTTATTGATGTGATCAGCGTGGCGATTTTTGCTTATCAGGGCGTATATGCCATGGCTCTGGAATATGTATTGCTGACGCTAATTGCGCTGAACGGTTCCTGGCTATGGATCAAAAGTGCGGCTGAGAACGGCTCTAAGCCCCTTCAGCGTGTTTAGCGCATTGTGGAATAGCAACATCGCAGCGCCTCCTTCATGGGGGCGCTGCACGTTTGACGGCCAGGTAGACTAATGATGATGTGCGTGGCTGTGTCCGTGGTGATCGTGTCCGGTTTCTGTGGCACTGTTTTCATTAATCAGACAATCCGGCGTGCTGCACTCGCCATATTCCATCTGAATAGTGGCATGGCCGATACGGTATTTATCAAGCAGATACTTCTGTATCCGGCCTAACAGCGCATCGTGGTCGTGCGGTGGGACAACCTGTGCATGTAATGTCATCAAGCGCTGTTCGCCAATCTGCCATACGTGAACATGGTGAATACTGCGGATTTCGGGGATAGCGACCGACAGATCTTTGCGTAGTTTCTCAATATCCACTTCTTGCGGTGTACCTTCGAGCAACTCATGAAAACTCTCTTTCATTAAGCGCCACGCATTGTTGAGCACCAGACACGACACCAGCACCGACAAAATCGGGTCAATAGGCATCCAGCCAGTTTTCATGATAATAAGTGCAGCCGCGACGGCACCGATTGAACCCAGCAAATCACCCATTACGTGTAATGCAGCAGCCCGCACGTTGATATTGGCTTTCTCTTCGCCCTGATGGAGTAACCAGAAAGACACCAAATTAGCGAACAGTCCGGCGATACCAATGACTAGCATGGTTCCGCCCATCACGGGCTGCGGGTTAATGAAACGAGTGATGGCTTCCCAAACAATCAAAATTACGATCACCAGCAGCGCCGCCGCGTTGACGAAAGCTGCCATGGTGGTCAACCGTAGATAACCAAAGGTATGGCTGGCGCTGGGTTTACGCTTGGCGAAATGAACCGCCAGCAACGCAATGAGCAGAGCGGCGGCGTCAGTCAGCATATGACCGGCATCGGCCAGCAGTGCCAGTGAGCCGGAGATCAGGCCACCGATCACCTCTACGACCATAAAGACTACAGTGATCAGAAATGCCAGCAGTAGACGGCGACTGTTTTTATCCTGAGGTAAAAATGACGTTACTGACATACCTTTCCTTATCTAGGTAAAACCGGATGGACTAGTCATTCAGGAAAGAAATGTTCTCCCTGATTGAGAGCGTCAACGGCGGTGATTAATTTGCTCATGGGCTGTCCTTACTGGCCAAGCCGTTGGCTCCATGCTTTTGCGCCAGGCGTGCGTGCACGTCATCTTCCTGTGCTGTGTAGATCAACTATTCAGCGTAGGGGAGTGGCGCAACATTCGCTTCATCAACTGTAAACTATCGACTTGCGGCTGGGCAATGTCCAGAATCACCAATTCGAAGGTGTACGCTGCCAGACAATGCATGGCTTGCACACCATCAGTAACACTGTTCAGTTGCCATTGCTGTCCCTATCTCGGTAACGCTGGCCTCCACACCATCTGCACTAAAGGAGGATCGTCGGTCAGTAACAGAGAGAGAATAGGGATCAGGATATTTAGCGCTAAGAGATAAAAGGACTTTCAGCATAACTGAAGTGCTTCGCTGGCAGACGCTCATAAAAATAGGAGCCTAAGCTCCCATTTACAGATTGACTCATCGCGTCGCTGTTGATCGAATTAAATCAGTTGCCAGTGGCTTTAGATTGTTTGTTACCCGGAACTTGATCAGGACAGCGGCCATCCTTACACATGGTTTTCTTATGGTCTGTGACTTTCTTATTCCCACTTTTATGTGCTTCATTCGTGGTCTTGTGCGCTTTTGTATGTACTTCATTCACGGGCTTATCCGTGTTATTAATTTTGCTATTATCAACACTCTTAGGTGCGATTTTTTGAATCGACCCTGGACTGTCTGATTGGTTAGCCGCGCCATTGTTGGAACCTGCATCGGTACCTGCTGCAAAAACTGCACCACTACCTAACGCCATTGATGTGGCAAGAATCATCATTGCAAGCTTATTCATACCTTGTCTCTCCATTTTATGGTTATGATCTATCGTCTTGGTATTGCTTTATAAACGCTATATCTAAAGCGTAGCTAATGATTAGGCGACTGCAACATGATTGAGACTATTCGCAAAGGCTTCTCTGTTTTATAGTGCATTTACACCCGCGTACAATGCGGCTAGATTGGACTCATTCGGCATTTCGTACCGCCTTCATTTTGAAAGATCTTATGGAACAGTTATGAATTATCAAAACGACGATTTACGCATCAAAGAAATTCAGGAACTTTTGCCTCCGGTAGCGCTGTTAGAGAAATTCCCAGCGACCGATAAAGCAGCAAAAACAGTATCTCAGGCGCGCAATGCCATCCATAAGATACTGAAAGGAAACGATGACCGTTTACTCGTTGTCATTGGGCCATGCTCGATTAACGATCCCAAAGCCGCGAAAGAGTACGCTGCCCTTTTGATGTCTATGCGCCAAGAGTTGCAAGGTGAACTGGAAATTGTGATGCGCGTGTATTTTGAAAAACCGCGAACCACCGTGGGCTGGAAAGGCTTGATTAACGACCCGCAAATGAATAACAGTTATCAGATTAATGATGGCCTGCGTATTGCACGCAAATTATTGCTGGATATTAATGACTCGGGTTTGCCAGCAGCCGGTGAATTCCTCGATATGATCACTCCGCAATATTTAGCCGATCTGATGAGTTGGGGAGCTATCGGTGCACGTACTACAGAATCTCAGGTTCACCGAGAACTGGCGTCGGGCCTCTCCTGCCCGGTGGGATTCAAAAACGGCACTGATGGCACCATCAAAGTGGCCATCGATGCCATTAATGCTGCTGGCGCACCGCACTGCTTCTTGTCCGTCACCAAGTGGGGTCACTCAGCGATTGTTAGCACCAGCGGTAACAACGACTGTCATATCATTCTGCGCGGCGGCAAAAAGCCGAACTATAGCGCTGAAGATGTGAAAGAAGTGAAAGAAGGTCTGAAAAAAGGCGGTTTGTCTGCGCAAATCATGATCGACTTCAGCCATGCGAACAGTAGCAAACAGTTCAAAAAACAGATGGAAGTCTGCACCGACGTTTGCAGTCAACTGGCGAACGGAGAGCAGGCCATTATGGGTGTGATGGTTGAAAGCCACTTGGTCGAAGGGAATCAAAACCTCGACAGTGGCGAACCCTTGACTTACGGCCAGAGCGTGACCGATGCCTGCATCGGTTGGGATGATACCGAAATCTTGCTGCGTGAGCTGGCGGCTGCGGTAAAAGCGCGTCGCGGTTAACCCGTCCCCACTTTTGAAGCCCCGCTTATACCGGGGCTTTTTCACTTTTTAGCTTGCCGTGATACGGCATCACCTGCGTCGGGGGCTAAACGAGCAATATCGATCACCGCTAGCGCGGTGACCAGTGCAATAATCGCAAACCCCAGTTTGAAGGCAATACCCGGCACTGACGTTAACCCGGCATGTGTCGCGATTAATTCTCCCGCCCGGATACTCAATGCGCCGAGAGTCACGCCAAGGCCTGCAGCCAGCTGTAACGAGGTGCTGAAAAGCGTATTCGCTGAGCTCATTTCGGCATCTGGCACCTCGGCAAATGCCAGCGTGCTTATCCCAGTGAACTGCATTGAACGACACAACCCACCCCAGAACAGCATCACGATGGTTAGCACTTCCGGGCTGGAAGGTGTGAGAAAGGCGCACACCAGCAAAGACAGTGCGCTGAGCAGACCGTTACCGATCAGTAATTTTTTAAAACCAAAATAGCGAATCAGCGGCGTGGTTGCCGGTTTCATCATCAGATTTCCGGCGAACACCGCCAGCACCAAAATACCCGAATGAAAGGCATCCAATCCGAATCCCACCTGAAACATCAGTGGCAACATGAAGGGCGCAGCACTAATGGTGGTGCGAAAAATAAACCCACCTCGCATGGTGACACGGAAACTGTTCACCTTGAGTGAATCTAGCCTGATCATTGGGGAAGTCGCATCACGTAGATGCCTGACCGCCATCCATAGTGTGACGCCGCCCGTGCTCAGAAGGGTTAGCGCATAGGTCAGATTTACCGTCTGCTGACTGCACATTTCCAGCCCGATCACTAAACAGAGCATCGAGACACCCATCATGATAAAGCCTTTGATATCGAAGGGCTGTTTTGCCGTGGGAGTGTGGTAGGGGATCAGCCGCCAGGCCAAAATGATCGCCAGCGCGCCAAGGGGAACATTGATAAAAAATATCCAGTGCCAACTGGCATAAGTGGTGATGAAGCCGCCTACTGGTGGGCCGAGGATGGGGGCAACCAGTGCTGGCCATGTCAATGTTGCTATCGCTTTGATCAATTGATCTTTAGGCGTACTGCGCAAAACGGCCAGCCGGCCAACGGGCACCATCATGGCACCTCCAATACCCTGAATAATCCGCATCGCGACAAATTCAGTGACGTTGTGCGCCAGTCCGCAAAATAACGAGGAGAGTGTGAAGATAAGCAGGGCAGCACTGAAGACGTTGCGGGCTCCGAAACGTTCGGCGATCCAGCCACTGGCGGGTATCAGTACTGCGAGTGTCATCAGATAGGCGCTGATACAAATGTTTAAATCCACCGCCGACACGCCAAAAGAGCGCGCCATAGCCGGCAGCGCCGTGGCAATGACGGTGCCATCCAGAAACTCCATAAAGAAAGCCCCGGCCACCAGCAGCGCCATGGGAGATATTCCGGTACCGCGGCCTGGACTATCGGTTGGCTGAGACGTTTGTTCTGGTTTTGTTTCAGCACGTGACATGACTCATTCCTGTCCAGGCGTTTATCTGTCGATTTTATACTGAAAAACATAAAAAAAGGACAGCTTGCGCTATCCCTTTTCGGTACTGGTAATATCACTCAGATACGGCGAAATTACTTAGCTTTACCTTGGTTTGCCACTGCCGCTGCTTTCGCTGCGATTTCGTCGGCATTGCCCAGATAGTAATGTTTAATCGGTTTGAAGTTTTCGTCGAATTCGTAAACTAACGGCACACCGGTAGGGATGTTCAATTCGAGAATTTCGTCTTCACCCAGATTATCCAGGTATTTAACCAATGCACGCAGGGAGTTACCGTGTGCAGCAACGATCACGCGCTCGCCACTTTCAATGCGTGGTTTGATAACGTCAGTCCAGTAAGGGATAACGCGTTCGATGGTCAGTGCCAGACTTTCAGTCGTTGGCAGCTCTTCAGGACGCAGTTTCGCATAACGCGGATCGTGTCCAGGGAAGCGCTCATCGGTTTTTTCCAGTTCAGGTGGTGTCACGGCAAAGCCACGACGCCATTGTTTCACTTGCTCGTCACCGTATTTCTTGGCGGTTTCTGCTTTATCCAGACCCTGCAACGCGCCGTAGTGACGTTCGTTCAGTTTCCAGGATTTCTCAACTGGCAGCCAAGGCTGATCCAGTTCGTCTAAAACGCTCCACAGCGTATGGATGGCACGTTTCAGCACAGAAGTGTAAGCGAAGTCGAAATGGAAACCTTCGTCTTTCAGCAACTGACCCGCCGCTTTTGCTTCGGTGCGGCCCTTGTCAGAAAGTTCGACGTCATGCCAACCGGTAAAACGGTTCTCTTTGTTCCACTCACTTTCGCCGTGTCTTACCAGAACCAGCTTGGTTACAGCCATAGCTAAAATCCTCAATTAACTGAAATTCCAATGATAACTGTTATCATTATAGGGTCTGAGCGTCGCAGACGGCAATCTGAATCTCACGGTGTTTTGCCAACTGTGCCGCTCAATGTCCTTTCACCATAGCGAATTTAAGCGTTCACTTCAGCCGTTAGCGGGCTTTTTTCAGACAGGTACTCATAAAGGCCTTACGGGCGTCACCTTTAAGCTGTTTTTTCCCTGCATCGGCATTACAGTTTTTCATCTTGTTCTGCTGCTCTGTCATTTTCTTATCGGGCTTGGTTTCTGCTTTCAGGCAGTGACTCATAAAATTTTTGCGCTCATCGCCCTTGAGTGACTGACCGGTGGCTTGTTGATTACAGTCGGTCATTTTTTGACGTTGCGCAGATTGCGCGGCAGAAGGGGCTTTCGTCGTGTCAGCGGCCAGCGCCTGACCACCGATTAACAAGGTAGTGAGCAGCGGTAGTATCACGGTTAAACGCATAACAGATTCCTTATCAGGCGTCCCATTGGCAGGACATCTCATAAGCGTAGATGGGCAAAGGCGCTTTAGCACAAGAAAAACGTAGCGGGATGAGCAGGCGATCACATTTCACAGGAAGATGACAGTCTGAATACGGAATGCTAAAAAACAGGGCCTTTCGGCCCTGCAGATATCGTATTAGCTCAATTTATAATGCGAAAAATTGATAAACCGTTTGTGAGAGGTAGGTCTGACCAGGTTTTATCCAGCAGCTTGGCTGAGGCCAGGTTGAGTGGTTCGGGCTGTCGGGCAGGAATTCACTCTCCAGCGCGACGCCCTGATATTGAGCATAGGTTCCGCCGGTGCGATTTGGCGTACCACTCAGGAAATTGCCACTGTATAGCTGTAGGGCTGGGGCCGATGTAAACACGCTCATTTTCACTTTACCGTCTGCAGACCACAGATGTGCGGCTGGATGTTCACCGCTGTTGCAGCTGCGGTTGAGCAAATAAGCGTGGTCATAACCTTTAACACGTTGCTGATCCCGGTCACTCAGGAAGTCTTTGGCCAGTGTTTTTGGTGCGTTGAAATTCATGCCGGTGTGTTCAACGGCGGTCGGGTCCGCGCAGGGAATACCGTCGCTGTCGATGGGGAGGAAACGGTCAGCAAACAATTGCAGCGTTTGTTGACGTGCATCTTTACCTTCGCCGTCGAGATTAAAATAGGCATGATTGGTTAGATTTACCGGACAGAGCTTATCCACCGTCGCGGTGTAGCGGATCTCAAGACGGTTGTCATCGGTCAGTTGATACTGAACTTCAGCCGTCATGTCACCTGGATAGCCCTGATCACCGTCGGCTGAAAACAGCTGGAAGCTGACTTGCTGCCCATCCTGCGACACGATTTTCCAGCGACGCGCATGGAAACCTTCCGGTCCGCCGTGCAACTGATGTACGCCCTGATTGGCGACCAGCAGATGCGGCTTACCGTCGATCTGAATCTGTGAGCGGGCAATACGGTTAGCATAACGCCCTACTGTTGCACCCAGATAGGCATTCTGGTTGATATAAGCCTGTGGGTTTTCACAGCCCAGTAATAGTTCGCGTTTCTCGCCCTCAGCCAGCGGTAATTCAAGCGAAAGCCAGGTCGCACCCCAATCCATCAATGTGGCCGTAGTACCGCTCGCGTTCTTCAGGGTAACCCGTTCGAACGGTTCGCCATCCGGTGCCAGCAAGGTATTTTCTGGTTTTAGCATATCCCGGCTCCTTGCGAAGCGGTACAGACATAAAATGTCTCTTTCAGGCCGGTTTGCACCGGGTATTCGCGGGCGACAGTTTCGCGCACGGCATCCACCAAATCAATCGGGATCAGTGCCACGATACAGCCACCGAAACCACCACCGGTCATACGCACGCCGCCTTTGTCGCCGATCACGCTTTTGACGATCTCGACCAAGGTATCGACTGGCGGAACGGTGATCTCAAAATCATCACGCATTGATGCATGAGAGTCCGCCATCAGTTCGCCCATCTTTTTCAAATCACCGGCGGCCAGCGCATCAGCGGCTGCCAGGGTTCGATCATTTTCAGTGATCACGTGACGGGCGCGGCGGGAAACTACCGGATCAAGTTCGTCAGCAATGGAGAAAAACAGAGAAGGGTCAACGTCTCGCAGTGCTTTGACACCAAAGAAACGGGCCGCTGTTTCACACTGTTCGCGACGGGTGTTGTATTCACTGTCTACCAGACCGCGTTTCACGTTGGAGTTGATGATCACCACGGCGGCGTTTTTCGGCATGGAGACTGCGCGAGTTTCCAGCGAGCGGCAGTCGATCAACAGCGCGTGACCTTGTTTACCGAGAGCAGAAATCGCCGTTCAGCGCCAGCGCCACGCCGTCAAGCGGCAGGTCATACAGGGATTTCAATGCCTGGCCGACGGCCACTTCCAGCGATGCCGAAGAGCTGAGGCCCGCACCTTGCGGCACGTTTCCGCTGATGACCATGTCGGCGCCAGAGAAATCGTTGTTGCGCTGCATGAGGTGTTTCACCACGCCGCGCACATAGTTGGCCCAAGGATGGGTTTTGCTGCTGAGGATCGGTTCATCGAGGGAGAAGAGATCTTCTTCATTGCCAAAATCTGCTGCGACCACACGGATCTGGCGATCATTACGCTGCGCGCAGGCGATCACGGTTGCGTAGTCAATTGCGCAGGGAAGAACGAAACCGTCATTGTAGTCGGTATGTTCGCCGATAAGATTGACACGACCCGGCGCTTTGATCGTGATGGTGGCCGGGTAGCCGAATTTTTGCTCAAAAATGTCCAGGGTCTTGTTTTTCAGTTTCATTATTTTACTCCGGCCTCACGATAATGAATATCACTCACCGCACACAGACGTTCTGCCGCTTGTTCAGCGGTCAAATCGCGTTGAGTTTCAGCCAGCATCTCGTAGCCGACCATGAATTTACGTACCGACGCCGAACGTAACAGCGGCGGATAAAAATGCGCATGTAGCTGCCAGTGACTGTGGTCGCCTTCCGAGTAGCAAATTGTCGTAACGGCTGGTCAGTTTTTTCAGCGCCAAGGCTAAATCACTGCGCTGTGCATCTGTGAGATCGGTAATGCGTTGAACATGTCCCTTCGGTAACAGCAAGGTTTCGAATGGCCAGGCGGCCCAATAAGGTACGACGGCCAGCCAGTGTTCGGTTTCCACCACGGTGCGGCTGCCATCGGCCAATTCACGTTGCGCGTAGTCGACCAGCATTGGCGAGCCTTGCTGCTCATAATAGGCGCGCTGTAAACGAAGGGTAGGTCTTGCCTAAATCGGCGCTCTGCTCCTGCCACGTTTTCACCACTTCTTCCAGCGCAGCCACCGTCAGTTGCATCCGCATCAGGGGATCCTTACTTTCCGGCGCAAATGGTGTATCCGGCATCAGTGCCGCAAAATCATTGGTGAAAACATGAGTGCCGGTGTAATCAGGGTTGACGTCCCCAGTGACTCGGGTATTACCCGGACAAAGAAAACAGTCAGGATCGTGCTGCGGCAGGATCTCCTGCGACGGCGTTTCCTGCTGGCCCTGCCACGGACGTTTGGCTCGGTGTGGGCTGACAAGGATCCACTGATCAGTCAGTGGGTTATAGCGTCGATGCGGGTGATCGACAGGATTGAATTCTG
The DNA here is from genome assembly GCF_014639435.1 of Hafnia psychrotolerans. Taxonomy (GTDB): domain Bacteria; phylum Pseudomonadota; class Gammaproteobacteria; order Enterobacterales; family Enterobacteriaceae; genus Ewingella; species Ewingella psychrotolerans. Next base: position 311,762 of record NZ_BMFZ01000001.1, read on the forward strand.
ACATGCTTTTTCCTTTATTCGGGTTGTTATCCGGTGTTTAGTCCGGATAACCCTGCGGATTTTTCGATTGCCACAGCCAGGTGTCGTTAGCCATATCTTCCAGCGACCGGCTGACACGCCAGTTCAATTCATTAGCCGCTTTGGTCGGATCAGCCCAATAGGCTGGCAAATCGCCGTCGCGACGCGGAGCAAAGTGATATTTCACAGGTTTACCGCAGGCTTTACTGAAGGCATTCACGACGTCCAGCACGCTGTGGCCGAAGCCTGCGCCAAGGTTATAGATATGCACTCCAGCTTTGTTGCTCAGGTTTTTCATCGCGGCGATATGGCCGTCAGCCAGATCGACCACGTGAATATAATCGCGCACGCCTGTGCCATCGGGTGTTGGGTAGTCGTTGCCGAAAATAGAGACCGATTCGCGGCGGCCCACGGCGACCTGTGCAATAAACCAGGCCTGACGGATGCGCACCCACTGGATTGAAATAGCGCAGCAGCGTCATGCTCCATTCGGTTTCAGCTCGCTGCACATCTTCGAGAATTTGTTCAACCATCAGCTTGCTCCGCCCGTAAGGGCTGGAAGGATTGCCGGTTGGGAAGTCTTCGACGTAAGGGGTTTTCGGCTGGTCGCCATAAACTGTCGCTGAGGAGCTGAAAATCAGATTTTTCACGCCAGCGTCACGCATGGCTTCAACCAATACCAGAGTACCTGCGACGTTGTTGTCGTAGTACGCCAGTGGTTTGGCGACAGATTCACCCACGGCTTTCCAGCCCGCAAAGTGGATCACCGAGTGGATTTTGTGCTCGCTGAAGATCTGATCGAGGATGGCGCGGTCGCGAATATCGCCTTTATAGAACAGTGGTGTTTTGCCGGTCAGCGTATTGATTCGTTCGAGCACGCTGGCCTTACTGTTATGAAGATTATCAACGATGATCGGCGTATAGCCCGCTTCAATCAGTTGCACACAGGTATGACTGCCAATGTAACCGCTACCACCAGTGACTAAGACGTACATAAATGCTCCTCGATAGTAATGTGGGACAACAATATCATGCAGGAATGTTGAAAAAGGTGATCAGTGCCAAATTATATGGAATCGCTTACACGTCAAGTTTAACACTCTCAGGGGGTTTTAGACAGTCAGTGCAAGGGCCGAGGGAGAGTGCCAAGATGCAGCGTAGACAATAAGTGTAATCGATTACATTAGAATGAATCCCGCAACACAACAGAATTCTCTCACGTATTTAGACTTGTCACACTTCAAGCCGCAGCATGGCTGGCTGCCTTTATTCGCGCCGGGAACATGGCTGACCATGTTCCCGGATATTCATTCAATTGCCGCGGCGCTGCAACTCGAATGATTTAGGATATGGAAGGTTTTTACTTCAATGCATCCAGTTGATAGCAATAAATATCACCATCTGGGATAAACGAGAGGCGGTGAGTGATGCACTCGGGCGCATCCTCAGCGTGGTGCGAGACAAACAGCAACTGAGTATCACCTTCGCCAATCATGACATCCACAAAACGCCGCACCAGTTGGCGATTGATCGGGTCCAGTCCTTGTAAGGGCTCATCAAGAATCAGCAGCGCCGGATGTTTGACTAAGCCACGCGCAATCAGTGCCAGACGTTGTTGGCCCCAGGATAGGCTGTGAAAAGGTGCGTCACCTTGACTCCCGCCAAGGCCGAGCAGTTCCAGCCACTGGCTGGTCAAAAAATGCTGGCGGTCAGACACTGCCTGATAAATACCAATGGAATCGAAAAAGCCAGAGGTAATGACGTTGCGTACGCTGGAACTTACACGGTAATCGAGATGCAGACTGCTGCTGACATAGCCGATATGACGTTTGATGTCCCAAATGGTTTCGCCACTACCGCGACGACGGCCAAACAACGTCAAATCATTGCTGTAACCCTGGGCGTGATCACCGGTGATCAAACTGAGTAAGGTCGATTTCCCTGCACCATTTTCACCGACAATCTGCCAGTGCTGGCCCTGATCAACCTGCCAGGTGAGGTGATGTAAAATAGGACGATCGTTATATTCCACGACGCCATTGCGCAAGATAATCAGCGGGCCGTCGCCAGCGGGCCTGACGCGCTGGCTCGTGTCTTCCGCCTCTGGCAGGGCCATTCCTTTAAGATTTTCACTGTGTGCGAGCTGCGCCACCAACGCATCGGCCATGACGCTTTCTCGTGGGCCGACCATCGCCAGGGTACAATCCGCCAGGACGCCGACGTGCTGAACAAACGAGGGAATATCATCGAAGCGGTTTAGCACGATCACCATCGTTTGCCCTTGCTGCGCCAACCCGGCGAGCAGTTCTGCCAGTTGCGCACGGGCATTGACGTCAAGTCCGTCGAAAGGCTCGTCCAGCACCAGTAAATCGGGTTGCTGCATCAATACCTGGCACAGCAGGGTTTTGCGGGTTTCACCGGTGGAGAGATATTTAAAGCGGCGATCTAGCAGTTTAGTCATACCAAACTGAGCGGCCAGTGCGGCACAACGTTGCGGGTCTTTAATCTGTTCCTGAATCATTTCGGCGGTAGTGCGGCCGGTATCGTCCTCGCCCTCACTCAGTAGATCGGTGTTGTTACGCTGCCACTCTTCTTCCACCAGTTTCTGTAACTGTTCGAAAGAGAGGCGCACGACCTTACTGAAGGTGCTCTCAGCCTCGCCTTGCAGCATCACCAGTTCACTGGCAAGTGCACGAGCCAGCGCTGACTTGCCGCTGCCGTTCGAGCCGACAAAAGCCCAGCTTTCGCCCTGATTAATACATAATTCATGCAGGGTAAGGATTCGGGTATCGCTAAGGCGGAAAATGCCTTGCGAGATACGCAACGATGACATGTCTCATCCATTTATAGTGGCAATATTATGGTTAAGGGATAAGCGCATCAGTCATCGATGTCAATTGACAATTCTGAAAATTGTCAATTCTGGTTGTGCAATATACTGATATAAAGGCCTATTATTAGCAGAGCGTGGCAATGATCACCTTGTCATCATCAAATTCGGCGAACACATTCTGCCCTTCCTGCAATTTCAGATGCTCAATCTCAGACTCAGCCACTGTCGCGCATAATGTCTCACCGCCTTCAAGGCTGACCAGCACTTCGCTGTTTTCAGCACCGTATTGAATGCTCAGCACCTTACCTGCCAGGGAGTTATGGGAACTGGAAGCCTGGGCTGTCAGCGTGATCCACGGCGCTTTGATCAGCACCAGCACTTCCTTGCCAGGCGAGAGTGCCAGACGATCGGCGCTTTGCTGGGTTACGGCGGCACGAATTCGGGTGTTACCGTCATTGAGCAGGACGTCGATGTGCTGCTGGACTTTCTGATGATCGCGTCCCACCACACTGCCGAAGAATTGATTACGGGCGCTGGTTTGCAATGAGAAGCGGGAAATGGCGGCCAGCAGACTGTCGAGTGGCAACGTATCTTCTTTTAATACATCGAAGGCTTTTTGCTGAATTTTTGCCAGAAGGTCATACAGTTGAATCAGTCGATCCCCGTAACGCGTCAGAATAGCGCCGCCTCCGCCTTTACCGCCGGTACTGCGCTCGACCAGCGTTTGATCTGCCAGCTGATTCATTTCGTTAATGGCATCCCAGGCGCTTTTATAGCTGATACCCGCCAGTTTCGCGCCCTGGCTGATTGAGCCGGTGATCTTGATCTGCTTGAGCAATTCAATACGACGCGGATCGGCAAAAATTTTCTGCTGTAGTTTGAGCGTTAACAGGATTTCAGCTTGCATATAGGACTTCCTCTAAAGATGATGCAGTATTGTCGTCGATATGCTGAGTGACTTAAACCGCATGAGGTATTTTGCCGCGCCAAGTCGGTTAAAAGCTAAAGTAATCTCATGCTGCGGCTGCTATTATCGATAACAGTTATGTTTTACCACCGCCATTTAGGCGTGTGTCAGCCAGTTAAATGAGGCTATCATGTTAGAGATTTTGGAAAGTTTGATCTTTGTGGTGATCATGGTCCCACTGTTTATCGCTTTGATACTAGGAATGATTTGGGGTATAGGCACCGTGTGTAACGTTATCTCCGGCGTTGGCCACTCCAAAGAAAAGCGCAAGCATCCGCAACAGAACTGAAACGGCATTAACGTATTCTGAAGCCCGGCCATGAGGCCGGGTTTTTTTATGGCTAAGATCAACAACCATCAAGTTATTCAAATTCCCGCCAATAAATCAAACTATGTTCCCTCTTTTCGCGCTATATTTCCGTTTATATAACGAGGCGCTTCATCTAACGAGGAAAACGTATGAAAATGTCATGGAATAAAATGCTGACTGCCAGTGTACTGGTTGCCGGTTTTAGCATTCAGGCGCAGGCTGCGGATAAAATCACCGTCTTTGCCGCCGCATCGCTGACCAACGCATTGCAGGATATTGCCACGCAGTATCAGAAAGAAAAGGGCGTACAGGTCGTCTCTTCTTTTGCGTCATCGTCCACGCTGGCACGTCAGATTGAGCAGGGCGCCCCAGCCGATCTGTTTATTTCTGCCGATCAGCAATGGATGGATTATGCCATCGACAAACAGCAAATTGTCGATAACACCCGTTATACGTTGCTCGGTAATGAGCTGGTGCTGATTTCTGCCAAAACCAGCAAAATCAATAAAGTCGATATCTCAGAAAAAACCGAGTGGCTGAGACTGATTGGTGATAGCCGTTTAGCGGTTGGCGATCCGGATCACGTTCCGGCAGGCATTTATGCCAAAGAAGCACTGCAAAAACTGGGTGCCTGGACCGTGCTCGAACCTAAACTGGCGCGCGCCAGTGACGTCCGTGGCGCTCTGGCGCTGGTCGAACGCGAAGAAGCGCCGCTAGGCATCGTTTACGGTTCTGATGCTATTGCCAGTAAAAAAGTGAAAGTTATTGGAGTATTCCCAGCGGCAAGTCATAAACCGGTGGAGTACCTGATGGCGATAGTGAAAGGCCATGAAAATCCTGTTGTCACCGCGTTTTATGATTATCTGAAAACCCCGGCGGCGGCTGAGATCTTCAAAAAATACGGCTTCACGCCGCGCGGTTAATTTCGCGATTTCGCTGTTCCCGACACGTTCTTTCCAGCGGGGATGAACGTGTCTCAAATCCCTATTTTTTTCATTATGCTGTGCAATAATAGAATTCCAAAGTTTCCCGCCATTACAGGTGTTTATGATGCTTAATACCCTGAATAACAGATTCCGCATCGCCCCGTGGGTGTTAGCCAATGTGGTGATCATTATTGCGCTGATTGTGGTTCTGCTGGTGGCGTGGGAGTACTGGAGGGATTTCGTGCAGATTTGCATCAGCATGCAAATCTTTATGCATCGCTATCTGGTGCTGTATTTATTGGAAATTCGTAATGGTCAGTACAGCGGCGGCCTGTTTTTAGTCACCAGCGGCTTTATCTACGGCCTCTTACACGCCGTCGGGCCGGGACATGGGAAATTCGTCATCACCACCTATCTCAGCACCAGCCGCGAAAAGATGGCCATCAGCCGGTTAATCTCTTTTACCGGAAGTATGATGCAGGGCGTAGTGGCGATTGCCTTCGTATGGCTGCTGGCGGTGATATTTAATTTCTCAATGGGTGATCTGAGCCTCAGCCGCTGGTATGTCGAAAAAGCCAGTGCCGTATTTATTGCGTTTTTTGGTTTGATCACGCTTGCCCGCGCCTTTGGATTCACGCCGTGGCGTAGAAATACGAAACGCCGTCTACCCGCTTTCTCTCCGCTCATCAACCCGCCGAAAGCGGTATTTAATCAGGTTCATTCCGCAGAAACTTGTGGTTGCGGGCACAAACATTTATCGATGCCGGATGACCTCAGCGGGACTTTCGCCTCACGTCTGTGGGTGATTCTATCGATTGGGATCCGCCCTTGTAGCGGCGCTATCCTGATTCTGGTCTTCGCCAATGCGGTCGGGATGTTTCGCTGGGGAATGGCAGCGGCAATGAGTATGGCGCTGGGCACTGCGCTGTCGATTACAATTGTTGCGACGCTGGTGACTCATGCCCGCGAAAAAGTCATGAAAATTAATGCGAAAAATGGCCTGGCGCACTGGCAACATGGCAGCAAAGCTTTGATGCTGTTTGCGGGTGTTTTACTGATACTTTTTGCGATGGTGCTATTTTTCTCGGTGATCCCGGTCAGTGGAAACGGAGATTTTGTGGCTGCCGGATGCTGATAATCAGCATGTTAATTAAAGCGTTTGCGATTTATGCCGATATTTTATCTTTAGCAACACAAAAATTCAGGAATAACAAAGCGACATGATACTGAGCGAATATGAGTGGCAGGCGGTATTTCTCAGTCTGAAAGTATCGGGCTTGTCCGTAGTGTGTAGTTTGCCACTTGGTATTCTGATGGCATGGATCTTGGTCCGTTGTCATTTCCCCGGCAAATCGTTGCTCGACAGCATTATCCATTTACCGCTGGTGCTACCGCCGGTAGTGGTTGGCTATCTGCTGCTGGTGGTGATGGGCCGCAGGGGCGTGGTGGGGCAGTGGTTATATGATTGGTTCGGGTTTAGCTTCAGTTTCAGCTGGCACGGTGCGGTGCTGGCGTCTGCCGTGGTGGCGTTTCCGCTGATGGTGCGGGCGATCCGCCAGTCTCTGGAAGCGGTTGACTCCAAACTGGAACTCGCGGCACGCACGCTGGGCGCATCACCCTGGCGGGTATTTTTTACCATCACCTTACCGTTATCGGTTCCCGGCGTTATTGTCGGTGTGGTGCTGGCGTTTGCGCGTTCGCTTGGCGAATTCGGCGCGACTATTACCTTCGTATCGAATATCCCCGGCGAAACCCGTACCATCCCGCTGGCGATGTACACCTTGATTGAAACCCCCGGCGCGGAAAGTGCGGCAGCACGGTTGTGCGTGCTGGCGATCCTGCTGTCTCTGGCGGCATTACTGATTTCTGACTGGCTGGCAAAACGCAGCCGTACGCGGCTGGGAGGCTGAACATGCTTGAACTGGATTTCAGCCAGCAACTGGGGGCTCTCAACTTACAGGTTTCGCAGATCTTGCCAGCTCAGGGCATCACCGCGATTTTCGGATTGTCCGGTGCAGGAAAAACGTCGCTGATCAACGCCATCGGCGGGCTGACGAAGCCCGATAGCGGGCACATTTCGCTCAATGGCAGAATGCTCTCAGATGCTGAAAATAAGATTTTCCTGCCACCTGAAAAGCGCCGTATCGGTTACGTTTTTCAGGATGCGCGCCTGTTCCCGCACTATCGCGTAAAGGGAAACCTGCAATACGGTATGGCGGCATCGATGCGCGGTAAATTTGATAGCATTGTGCGGCTCCTCGGGATTGAACCTTTGCTCGATCGTTTTCCGTTGACGCTCTCCGGCGGTGAAAAACAGCGCGTGGCGATTGGCCGTGCGCTGCTGACTGCACCGGAAATCCTGCTGATGGATGAACCGCTGGCAGCGCTCGATTTACCACGTAAACGCGAGCTGATGCCCTATTTGGAAAAACTGGCGAAAGAAGTCAGTATCCCCATTTTATATGTGACACACAGTTTGGATGAGATCCTGCGGTTAGCCGACAAAGTGCTGGTGCTGGATAACGGCAACGTGCTGGCCATGGGGGATCTGGAAACCGTTTGGGCCAGTAACATTTTGCGCCCGTGGTTACCGCGTGAGGAGCAGAGTAGCGTACTTAATGTCAGCGTGCTTGAGCACCACCAACGCTATGAGATGACCGCGCTGGCCATTGGCGATCAGCGTCTGTGGATTAGCAAAGTTGATGCCCCAGAAGGGACACCGATACGCGTACGAGTCAACGCCGCTGACGTCTCTCTGGTGCTGCAACCGACAGCCAACAACAGCAGTATCCGTAATGTGTTGCCTGCCAAGGTATTGGAATGTCTGGATATCGGCGCGCAGGTAGAAGTTAAGCTGGCGATGGCTGACCATATTCTCTGGGCGCGAATTACGCCTTGGGCGCGTGACGAACTGATGGTGCGCCCTGGCCAGTGGCTGTACGCACAGATTAAAAGTGTATCGCTGAGCCGCTAAAGGTTTTTAGACATGAAGTATAGGGCACCTGAGCGTGCCCTGTTATGGCGTTACCGGGGAATTTAAGCCAGTACTTTGGTGCGGATCACCTCGGCAATGCCAGGTTGTTCGTGATCGCCGATCACCAGTGCGGCGCGTTCTTTTATCGCATCCACGGCATTGCCCATCGCCACGCCCAAACCGACATTTTCCAGCATACTGAGATCATTGAAGTTATCGCCGAAGGCCACCACATCCTGCATGCTCATCCCTTGGGACTCCACCCACTCCTGCAGACGACGGCCTTTACTGTTGCCACCTTTCGCGACATCCACCTGATCGTGCCATGACCATTCACAGGCCAGGCCCAGCTCGTTTTCTACCTGTGCGGCGAAGGTATGCAGAGCATCAAGGTCTTGATGCGAGGTGGCGAATTTCCAGATCGAGTGCGCTTCATCAGCGGCATCACGCAGATTATTGACCTGCACAATATTGGGACGTTGCCCTTCCGGCAGCGTTTCACCCCAGGCAATCGAACGGCTTACGTGACCACTTGCATCTTGATACAGCATCGCATCATCAACATACAGCAGCCCGTGAATACCGTGAAAATCCAGCAAGTCGACCACTTTTTTGGCCTGTATTTTGTCCATCGGATCCGACGTGATGACTTTACGTGCCTGATAGTCGTACAAATAGGTGCCATTACAACAGATAGCCGGAGTATCGAGCTGTAATGCCTGGTAAAACGGATGGATAGCTACGTGGTGGCGGCCAGTGACAATAATGACCTTAATACCCTGAGAGCGGGCTTCGGCCAGCACAGCCAGGGATTCCGGCAGGATACGTTTTTGACGGTCAAGTAAGGTGCCATCAAGGTCGAGAGCGATAACGCGATAAGTCATAGTGATAATCCGTTAGATAGCCATAAAATAGAAGAAATTCTCGCCATATTACACCGTTAGACAAGATGAGAGAACCTCGCATCAAGGGGTAAACGACGCGTTCCTAAGCTGAGTTATCGTGCTAATCTTAATGATGCTTTAAAAAAACATAACGACGCATTCAGTCTTAATAAGGAGATGTGATGAAGCAAGTTGTCTACGTTGCCAGCCCTGAGAGCCAGCAAATCCATGCTTTCCGTCTTGGCGAAGAAGGTGAACTGAGCCTGCTGCAAACAGTTGATGTACCAGGCCAGGTTCAACCGATGGTGATTCACCCAGACGGACACCGCCTGTATGTCGGCGTACGTCCTGAGTTTGGCGTGCTGACCTATAATATCGGCCATGACGGCTCGCTGGAGCAAGCAGCGATGGCACCTTTGCCGGGCAGCCCTACGCACGTGGGGGTTGATCTACAGGGGCGTTTTCTGTTCTCTGCCTCCTATAGTTTTAACAATGTCAGCATCCATCCGATTAACGAAAAAGGTGAAGCGTTGGCACCGGTTCATGTGCTGGAAGATATTCAGGCGCCGCACTCCGCTAACATTGACCCGACCAACCAGTTACTGATGATCCCGGCGTTGAAAGAAGACTGCATTCGTCTGTTTGACTTCAGCCTGCAGGGCGAAGCCACGCCACATCAGCCGCAATCGGTGTCTACAGCCACGGGGGCGGGGCCGCGTCATATGGCCTTCCATCCGAACCAGCACTTCGCTTACTGCGTCAATGAACTCAACGGCAGTGTCGATGTGTATCAGAAAGATGTCACAAGCGGCGAGTATTGTAGGGTGCAGACGCTTGACATCATGCCGTCTGATTTTAAAGAAACCCGTTGGGCGGCAGATATTCACATCACGCCAAACGGTAAATATCTTTATACATCGGATCGCGGCTCCAGCTTGATCTCTGTGATGACCGTCTCCGGGGATGGCGGCGAACTGGTGTTGGCGGGGCATCACGCCACGCAAACTCAGCCACGCGGTTTTAATATCGATCACCGTGGGCGTTTTGTGATCACCGCCGGTCAAAAATCTGATGCCATCGAAGTGGCGAAGATTGATCAGAACAGCGGAGCGCTGACTGCCCTGAAAACCTACCCGGTAGGCAAAGGTCCGATGTGGGTGTCCATTGTCGAGCTAAGAAGCCATAACGTTTCCCTCTGAATTTTGTTCCTGTCTTTGGGTCTGCAACGAAAACCCTCAGATGGCCCAACGCAAAATTCAGCGCGTAAAAAAGCCGCCGGAGTCATACTCGGCGGCTTTTGCATGTCTGGGCTGCGGCTTATTTCGCCGGAGGTGTCATGATATTGTTGTACTGCCACAGGCGGTTGAAGTTCACATCATTCAAATCACGCGGTTGTTTTTCATCTTTCGGCACATTGCCGGTGAAAGCACGACCGGAGAAGGCCGCGTTGCCCCATGGATTCATCAGGTTGTAACCGTTGTCGATCTGGCTATCGCGGATAACGACCTGACTGTTTGGTGTGGTACCTGCAACATATCCACCATTTTCAGCGCCTTCGTCCCACGAGCGGCCCAGTTGGGCTTTCGCCGCCTGACCTTCGAAACCACGGTCGGTGGTGAACGTGCTGTTAGTGACCAGGAAACCGTAAGGAACATGGGCCGGAGTATTCGGGGCTAAAACAGAAGCTTGCTTAACGCCGCGGCTGCTGACTGTGTGGAATTCAACATGGTCAAACACGGCACTTGAGCGGCCAATAACATAATCCACATCACCTTCGATCAGGCTGTTTTTCACGTAGGCACGACTGTAGCGTTTGTTATCTGGCTGATTTTTCACGTTAGCGGTGGTCAGCATCAGGGTGTTCTGACGGCCAATCAGGCGCACATTGTCGAGCATAATATTGTCGCCATCGGTGCGCAATGCCACCGCAGCGTGATCACCCGCATCAACGCTGTCGAGCAGGCTATTGGTGATGGTTAGATTCTGTAGTTGCAAACCGCTGCTCTGTGACCAGACGGTTGCTGTACAGCCAGCACCGACAGTATCGGATTTTTGAGTGGCACAGTCATTGAACATATACCAGGCGCGGTTACCCGGAATGAACTCGCCATTCTGGCTCAACGTGGCGCGGTAAACCGCTGGCGTTACTGATGCTTCCAAACCTTGCTGGATAACCACGTCGCCTGGGTTGGTCCCTGTACCGAACAGCGTGATCGGTGGCGCACCGGATGGAATATAAACCGCACCGGTATAGGTGCCAGGCAGGATCTTAATGAACACGCGCTCACCATGGTTACGCACGCGTAGGGCTGCTTCAATCGCTTGCTGGACACTGGTATATGCCGCGCCGTTAACCCCCATTTGCGTGCCGACCACGAAGTCAGTTTTCACGTCGGTGGTCGCCACCAGGTTAGGGTACCAGCCCTGCGGCTGAACCTGCAGGGAGCGACCGCCAAAGGCCAGATAGTGTTTGGCCGTAAAGTTTGCGGCTTCATCTGGGCTCAGAATAGGATCAACAGCAGTGCCTGGTGCGACCTGGCTGGAAATGCCTTCGTGGCTGCTACTACAGGCCGCCAACACCAGACTGACGGACAACATGGCGCAGGCGCGCGACAGGGTGGAGATTTTCACTGGGTCTGACTCCTTGATAAACGACAAAAAGCGGCGGTCAGCAGAACTGACCCCCGCGTTGTATTCTGACTGTCTTATTTATACCACAGCACTCAGCTGTATATCACCGTGAGAGATGATTTACCAAGAGAATGGAAATGAATGTTGAAACCCAGATAGGCACCGCTGGCTTCCTCGTTAACTTCTAGCGCGTCAACATCCAGAGCATATACCGTGAACTGGTAGCGATGGCTTTCGCCTTTTGGCGGTGCAGCACCGCCGTAACCTGCTTTGCCGAAGTCAGTGCGGGTTTGCACCGCACCGGGCGGCAGGCCAGGTTTGCCGGAACCAGCCCCTTGCGGTAATTCGGTCACGTCCGCAGGGATATTCGCCACGCCCCAATGCCACCAGCCAGAGCCGGTGGGCGCGTCGGGGTCGAAGCAAGTTATAGCAAAACTTTTGGTGCCTTCCGGCGCACCGCTCCAGGCGAGATGCGGAGAGAGGTTATCACCGCTATAACCCATGCTGTTGAACACTTGTGCGTTGGGCATTTTTTCGCCGTCGCGCAGGTCTGAACTGATTAAAGTGAAGGGCATACAGTCAACGTCCTCATCAAAGGTTATTATTTTCACATCCATTAAATTCAATTCACGCTTATTGGGTGACTTCGCCGCCGCCGAGTAATTTAAGCAGGGCTTGCGCGACATTGGCGGATGACGCCGGGTTCTGGCCGGTGATCAGCTTACCATCAGTCATGACATAAGGACTCCAGTCAGCGGCTTTACTGTAATCGCCGCCGTTCTTTTTCAGCTCATCTTCGACCAGGAACGGCACGATATCCGTCAGGCCAACCGCGTCTTCTTCGCTATTGCTAAAACCGGTCACCCGTTTGCCTTTGACCAGCGGCGAGCCATCGGCCTGTTTCACATCCCGCAAGACGCCGGGCGCATGGCAAACGGCTGCTACCGGTTTACCCGCCGTCCAGAAATCCTCGATGAGTTTTACCGAGTTTGCATCCTCTGCCAGATCCCACAGCGGGCCGTGGCCACCGGGATAGAATACAGCATCAAAATCAGCCACATTCACGTCTGCCAGTTTGACGGTATTGGCCAGCGCATGTTGTGCGTCTTTATCCTGACGGAAGCGATCGGTCGTTTCAGTCTGGGCATCCTTCTCATCACTTACCGGGTCCAGCGGTGGTTGACCGCCTTTCGGTGACGCCAGCGTCAGCACCGCACCGGCATCCAGAAATTGATAATAAGGCGCTGTGAACTCTTCCAACCAAAAACCCGTTTTTTTGCCTGTATCGCCGAGTTTGTCGTGCGACGTTAATACAATCAGTAATTTCATGTTATCTCCTGTGAGCCAGGCCAAATTGCCTGGCTGACCTATGATCAATTATTGTCGTGACTCACTTTTATCACTAACTTGCCAAAGTTTTTACCTTCGAGCAGGCCGATGAAAGCCTGTGGTGCATTTTCCAGCCCCTCAACGATATCTTCGCGGAACTTCACTTTTTCGGCTTCAAACCATTCACTCATCTGTTTGGCAAACTCAGGATAGCGATGGCCATAATCATCAAAAATGATAAAGCCCTGCATGCGCATACGTTTCTTAAGGATAGTTCCGGTTAGCAGCGAAAGGCGATCCTGACCATCATTTAGGCCAGTTGAGTTGTACTGTGAGACTAAACCGCACACTGGGATACGCGCTTTGGTATTGAGCAGCGGTAGGACGGCATCAAAGACGGCACCGCCGACGTTTTCGAAATAAACGTCAATGCCGTCGGAGCAGGCTTCTTTTAGACGCTTATCCAGATCGGGTGCCCGATGATCCAAGCACTGGTCAAAGCCGAAATAGTCAACGGCGTAACGGCATTTTTCTGGGCCACCGGCGATACCAATGACCTTACAGCCTTTGATTTTAGCAATCTGGCCGACCAAAGAACCCACCGGGCCAGTAGCAGCGGCGACCACCACGGTTTCGCCCGCCTGCGGTTGGCCAATATCCAGTAGCCCCATAAATGCAGTGAAGCCAGGCATACCCAGAACGCCTAGCGCCAAAGAGGGTTTTTTCAGCGCCGGGCCTTCCAGTTTCTTCACCGTTTTTGCATCGGCCACTGAGTAATCCTGCCAGCCAGTGCTGCCAACCACCAGATCGCCCGGTTTGAAATCAGGGCTGTGAGAGTCCACCACGCGGGATACCGCACCGCCGGTCATCACTTCACCGATTTGTACCGGCGCAGCGTAAGAGGGCGCATCACTCATGCGTCCGCGCATATAGGGGTCAAGGGAAAGGAAAAGTGTGCGCAGCACCAACTGCCCTTCTTTGGCCGTGGGAATCTCTTGTTCTTCCAGGCGGAAGTTATCTGCGGTTGGTGCGCCGTGCGGGCGTGATGCCAGCAAAAAACGGCGGTTTATGGATTGACTCTGAGACATACAAACTCCTTCATTGACGCGTGTTCTAAGGTAGCCACTGTTGGGTGAAAACCTGTGTCATGGGGAATAAGTATAGGCGGCTAGGTGAGTTATGACTGAAGCGGTTTATGCTTCATGTGGCGAATTGAATGCAAACGCGGAGGCCGTCATGACGAGTCCCCGCGTTTAAGCCGGTATTGAGAGTTACTTCGCGGTTATATCAATATCGCCGAAATATTTCTTCGAAAGTGCTTCGATCACGCCGTCTTGCTTGATTTTGGCGATAGCCACATCCAGTTTCTCTTTGGTGGCCGTGTCGCCTTTACGCAGGCCGAAGGCGATACCGCTGCCGAGGATTTTGTCATCACGTACCGCATCGCCAGCGAAGGCATAATCCTTGCCGTCCGGGCGATCGAGGAAGCCGGTCTGGCCTGCCGGTGCCAGCACTAATGTGCCATCAAGACGACCGGAAGAGAGGTCCAGATAGACCTGATTCTGATCCTGATAAGAGACGATATCCACGCCTTTCGGTGCCCAGTGCGCCTGCGCGTAACTTTCCTGAATCGAACCTTGCAACACGCCGATATGCTTGCCTTTCAGAGAGTCGGCAGTTGGCAGCAATTTAGCGTCCTTTTTCGCGATGAGTTTGCTGGGTACGCGGTAAATCACGTTGGTGAAATCAATGGCCTGACGGCGTTTTTCAGTGACATTCATCGCCGAGTTAATGGCGTCAAATTTACGCGCCTGCAGCGCCGGGATCAGCCCGTCGAAGGCAGTATCAAACCATTCACATTTTAGTTTGGCGGCGGCGCAAACGGCGTTACCGACATCGATATCGAAGCCCTGCAATTCACCGGTGGCGCTCTTAGATTCAAACGGCGGATACTGTGCTTCCAGACCAAATTTCAGCGTTGAGCCGTCTGCCAGCGCAGAAAATGACGCAGCGGCGCAACCTAACAACAAGGCGATGTTTAATTTTTTCATTATCATTTTCACTTCTCCCAGAGGGTATCAAGTATGGCGTTTAGACGCGGCACAGGCGACGTGCACCTTCGTACAGCGTTTCGTCGTCTTTGGCAAAGCTCAGGCGGATAAGTCCGGTCGGTGAGTTATGGCTATAAAATGCCGACAGCGGAATGGTGGCGATCTGGTGATCGCGGATCAAACTTAGAACGAACGCGTCGTCAGTCAGCGAACTAAACTGGCTGAAACGGGCCAACATAAAGAAGCTGCCGTGACTTGGCAGTAACTCAAAACGTGAGCCGCTGAGAGCAGTGGCCAGCAGATCACGCTTTTGCTGATAAAAATCGGCCAGACCGAGATAACTCTGCGGGTCAGCCAACGCCTCAGCGAATGCGACCTGCATCGGCGTGTCGGCCGAAAATACCATGAATTGATGCACCTTGCGGATCTCATCCATCAGCTCGACAGGTGCCAGGCAATATCCCACGCGCCAGCCGGTGACGTGATAGGTTTTGCCGAATGACGAAACAATCACGCTGCGCTCGGCCAGTTGCGGATGGCAGGCCATGCTTTCATGGCGTTGACCGTCGAACACCACGTGTTCATAGACTTCATCGGACAAAATTACGATGTCGGTATCGCGGGTCAATGCAGTCAGGCGTTCAATATCGACGGCGGTAAAAATCGCGCCGGTCGGGTTGTGCGGGCTGTTAATGATGATCATCCGCGTTTTGTTGTTAATCGCGCTGGCGACTTCATTCCAGTCAATGCTGAAATCTTCCAGCGACAGACCGATGGCGACCGGTGTAGCACCTTGCAAGCGGACAATCGGCGCGTAACTGTCAAAGGCGGGTTCGAAATAGATCACCTCGTCACCCGGATGCACCAGCGCGCTGATGGCGGAGTACAGCCCTTCGCTGGCGCTGGCGATCACGGTCACTTCGCTATCCGCATCGTAATGACAGCCATATAACGCTTCCACTTTGGCCGACAGCGCATGACGCAACGCCGCCACGCCGCTCATCGGCGCATACTGGTTATGACCGTTACGCATAGCTTTACTGACGGCATCAATCAGTGAAGGTTGGCATGAGAAATTGGGTGCACCTTGCGATAAATTCAGTGCATTATGCTCGGCGCTCAACTGGCCAATCACGGTGAAAATGGTCGTGCCAACGTCAGGCAACTTTGATAGTGGTGAAATAGCGCTTTTCATAACAGACCCCAAGCCCCTTCATCCTTCAAGCCGCTGATGCGTTTGCTGTCTGCGCGAAAAGGATGCTGAGCATAAATAATTAGAACTGATGAATGATTAAGCAACAGTTCCCCTGTGCCGACAAGGGAAAATTTGTCATACTTGGCATGATCTCCGATCATGGCTGGCAAACTTTTCACGAGGTATGAATGGCAACTTCATCTGATTTTTCTTATCTGACGGCGCTCAATCTTCCGTCACTTAACCTGTTGAAAACCTTCAGTGTGGTGGCTAAAACCCTCAACCTAACCCATGCAGCAGAACTGTTGCACATCACTCAAGGCGCGGTCAGCCGTCAAATGACCGGGCTGGAAACGGCACTGGGATATCCATTGTTTTTGCGCCAGGCCCGTGGGTTGACGCTGACACCGCGCGGTGCGCAGCTTTTACCGGCGGTGCAGCAGGCGCTGGAACAGATGGGAGAAGCATTCCGGCGTGTGGAGTCCCATCCCGATACGTTACGTATCAAATGCCCGACTTGCTCAATGCGCTGGTTATTGCCCAGGGTCATTCAGTTACAGAATGATCGCCCCGATATACAGATTGAACTGACTGCCTCGATTGCTCACGGCGTAGATTTCAGTACTGAACATTTCGATGCTGCTATCGTCTTTGGTCGCGCGCCTGACTCACCGCGCCGCGCACATCATCTGTTTGACGAGGTGCTGACGCCGGTCTGCACCCCAGACTTTTTGCCTGGCCGTAAAGGACACTTTGACGTGGGCTGTCTGGCGGGTAAAACCCTGCTTCACCCGACGCGTGATCGCCGCGATTGGCTGTTATGGCTGCGCGAGGCGGGAGTAAAAGGGTTGCCGTCGGCGAAATCTCAGCATTTTGACACCCTGGATCTGGCGATCAACTCGGCGTTACAGGGATACGGTGTGGCGATAGGCGATCTCACCTTAATCGAGGATGACTTGCAGGCGGGCAGGGTGATTGCGCCATTCCCGCTGTGCGTGGCCAGCGGCGCATCTTATACGCTGCTCTATCCCGATAGCCCAACGCCGGTGCTGAAGGTGGCGATCGATTATCTTAACGAGCATGCCAGAATCAGCCGGCAGAAACTGAGCGGGTTACTCTCAAGTTCCCACCGGCTGGTTAATTCAAATTAATCCCTGTCATCCTTCGCGTTGCCGCCTTGATGCAACACGAAGGATTTTAGGGAGAGATAGCGTTAAATGATTTCAAGCGCGCTGGTGATAGCACTTGTCAGTTTCGTCAGTTGTGCCGGGGAAATAATGTAAGGTGGCATCAGATAAATGAGTTTGCCAAAGGGCCGGATCCACACGCCTTCAGCCACGAAGTGTTTTTGCAATTTTTCCATATTCACCGGTTGATGCATTTCTACGACACCAATGGCACCAATGATGCGTACCTCGGCCACCGCCGGATGCGCTACCAGCGGCATCAACTCGCGTTTAAACTGTTGTTCAATATTTGCCACTTGCCCCTGCCAGCGATTTTCCGCCAGGAGACTCAGGCTGGCGCTGGCAACCGCGCAAGCCAGCGGATTACCCATAAATGTCGGACCGTGCATGAAGCAGCCCGCTTTACCCTCGCTGAGGGTGTCGGCCACATGGCGGGTGGTCAAGGTCGCGGATAGCGTCATATAACCGCCAGTCAGGGCTTTGCCAAGGCAGAGGATATCAGGTGAAATTCCTGCGTGATCACAGGCAAACAGCTTGCCGGTACGGCCAAATCCCGTGGCAATCTCATCGGCAATCAGCAGCACGCCAAATTTATCGCATAACTGACGCACCCGTTTAAGGTAGGTCGGATGATAAATCCGCATCCCACCCGCGCCCTGAACCACCGGTTCTAAAATCACTGCCGCGATCTTTTGCTGATGTTGCTCCAGCAGCGCGGCGAACGGCGCGATATCCTCTTCATTCCACGTGTCACCAAACCGGCACTGCGGCGCATCGGCAAACAAGTGCTGCGGCAGATAGCCCTGATACAAACTGTGCATCGAATTTTGCGGATCGCACACCGACATCGCGCCGAACGTATCGCCGTGGTAGCCGTTGCGCAAAGTCAGCAGCGTCTGGCGTTTCTGACCGCGCGCCTGCCAGTACTGCATGGCCATCTTCAGCGCGACTTCAACCGCCACCGAACCTGAGTCGGCCAGAAATACGCACTCCAGCTCGACAGGCGTCATCTCTACCAACTGACGCGACAGCGCTATCGCCGAAGGATGGGTTATCCCGCCAAACATCACGTGGGACATTTTGCCGATCTGTTCGATGGCCGCCTGATTGAGCTGCGGATGATTATAGCCGTGGATCGCGGCCCACCATGACGACATTCCGTCGACCAACTGACTTCCATTGGCGAGTTGCAATAGTACGCCGGACGCTGACTCTATCGGATAGACCGGCAGTGGCTTAGTCATGGACGTATACGGATGCCAGATGTGGCGTTGATCGAACTCAAGATCGGCGGGCGTCATGACAGTATCCTTGATGAAACTTGTAAACCAAAAAATAATTTTAACGTTGACGGTAAACTAAAACAAATAAAGAATAGCTGACGATTTATAAGGTCAAACCCATTTTTGGAGATGTCGCATGACAACCCGTACCCACTGGACGCTGGAAAAGACGCAGGCGCTGTTTGATAAACCCTTTCTGGAGCTGATGTTTGAAGCCCAGCAAATTCATCGTGAGCACTTCGATCCGCGTCAGGTTCAGGTCAGTACTCTGTTGTCGATTAAAACCGGCGCCTGTCCGGAGGATTGCAAATATTGTCCTCAGAGTTCGCGCTACAAAACCGGTCTGGAAACTGAGCGTCTGATGGAAGTGAAGCAGGTGCTGGAGTCCGCTCGTCAGGCCAAAGCCGCCGGTTCGACCCGATTCTGCATGGGGGCTGCGTGGAAAAACCCGCATGAGCGTGACATGCCGTACCTTGAGCAAATGGTGCAAGGTGTAAAAGAGTTGGGCATGGAAACCTGCATGACGCTCGGCTCACTGGATACCACGCAGGCGCAGCGCCTGGCGTCGGCGGGGCTGGATTTCTACAACCATAACCTTGACACTTCGCCGGAATTTTACGGCAGCATCATCACCACCCGCAGCTATCAGGAACGTCTGGACACGCTGGCAGAGGTCCGCAGTGCAGGGATTAAAGTTTGTTCCGGTGGCATCGTCGGTCTGGGCGAAACGGTAAAAGACCGTGCTGGTTTACTGATGCAGTTGGCAAATCTTCCGGTCGCGCCTGAGAGCGTGCCAATCAACATGCTGGTCAAAGTGAAAGGCACACCGCTGGCTGATAACGACGACGTCGATCCTTTCGACTTTATCCGCACCATTGCCGTGGCACGCATCATGATGCCGACATCCTTCGTCCGTCTTTCCGCCGGTCGCGAGCAGATGAGCGAGCAGACGCAGGCCATGTGCTTTATGGCCGGAGCTAACTCGATTTTCTACGGTTGCAAACTGTTGACTACGCCGAACCCGGCTGAAGATAAAGACCTGATTCTGTTTGGCAAACTGGGCCTCAACCCGCAGGTGTTTGAAACCGAACTGGGTGATGAGCAACAGCAGGATGCACTGGCTGAACAGTTGGTCCGTGCCGATACCCCACAATTTTACAATGCCGCCGTCTGACTAATGAGTTGGCAAACGCGCATTGAAGAGGCGGTGGACGCGCGCAAGCAAGCTGCAGCGTTCCGTGTTCGTCAGTCGAATGCAGGCGGCAGCGCCCGCTGGCTGACGCAGGGTGAGCAGCGCTGGCTGAACTTCTCCGGTAATGATTATCTGGGGCTTAGCCAGAATCCGAAGGTGATCACTGCCTGGCAAAAAGGGGCGGCGCGTTTTGGTGTGGGCAGCGGCGGTTCAGGGCATGTGACTGGATACAGCGACATCCACGCCGAGTTCGAACAGCAATTGGCGGACTGGCAGGGTTACCCGCGGGCGTTACTGTTTATCTCTGGTTTTGCGGCGAATCAGGCGATTCTTGCGGCACTGTTGCAGGCATCGGATCGAGTTCTGGCTGATAAACTCAGCCATGCGTCACTGCTGGAAGCTGCAGCCTATGCGCCTTCTCAACTGCGGCGTTTTCAACATAATCAGTCAGATTCCCTGCAACGTCTGCTGGAGAAACCGGTGGCTGGCGATACGCTAGTGGTCACCGAAGGCGTGTTCAGTATGGACGGCGATACTGCACCGCTCAAAACATTGCATCAGTTGGTGCAGGCACACTCGGCCTGGCTGCTGGTCGATGATGCCCATGGCGTCGGCGTGCTGGGGGAGCAAGGACGTGGCAGCTGTTGGCATCAAGGCGTAAAACCTGAACTGCTGGTGGTGACCTTTGGCAAAGCGTTCGGATGCAGCGGTGCCGCGGTGTTGTGCGATGAGGCTACAGCACAGTACCTGCTGCAATTCGCCCGCCATCTTATTTACAGCACCGCGATGCCTGCCGCGCAGGTCTGCGCATTGCAGGCCAGCCTGCGCTGTATTCAGCACGGCGATGACCTGCGTGATAAACTGATGGGCAATATTGCCCGTTTCCGTGCCGGGGTTGCCGGTTTGCCTTATCCGCTGACGGCCTCTGCCACGGCTATTCAGCCGCTGATTGTGGGTGAAAATCAGCCGACGCTGGATCTGGCACAACAGTTACGTGCGCGCGGTGTATGGGTCAGTGCGATCCGCCCGCCGACCGTCCCGCAGGGCAGCGCAAGATTGCGCATTACCCTGACGGCCGCTCATCGGTCCGAAGATATCGATTTTTTGCTGGAGTCCCTTCATGGGTGCAGTCACTGAATTAGTGAACAAACAAGCGGTGGCAGAGGCGTTCAGCCGCGCCGCCGTCAGTTACGAAAGCGCTGCACAGTTACAGCGCGACGTGGGTGAACATCTTATTAGCATGGTAGCAGACACCCATCAGGCTGCGGGTCACTCCCTGCTCGATGCCGGTTGCGGCACCGGTTATTTCAGCCGCCGCTGGCGTGATATGGGTAAGCAGGTGACAGCCCTGGATCTGTCGAAGGGCATGCTGGAGATGGCCCGTGCGCAGGACTCTGCCCATCATTACTTGCCCGGAGACATCGAGCGTTTACCACTGGACGACGGCTCATTGGATATTTGCTTCAGTAATCTGGCCGTGCAGTGGTGTAATGCGCTGCCGCGTGCGCTCGAAGAGATGCATCGCGTCACGCGTATCGGCGGGCTGGTGCTATTTTCCACGCTGGCGGAAGGGTCGCTTGGCGAACTGTCTGCGGCCTGGAAAAAAGTAGATGGTCGTCCTCATGTGAATCAGTTCCTGACCCCGGACAAAATCGCCGAAGCCTGCGCCCCTTATCGTCATGACGTTCAGTTCAGTCAGTGCACCGTACTGTTCCCTGATGCCATGTCGCTGTTGCGCTCGCTAAAAGGTATCGGCGCGACGCATATCAAAAATGGCCGCCTCGGTGGGCTGGGCGGGCGCGATCGTTTGGCGCTGCTGGATAAGTACTATGTTCGGCAGGATGGCATGCTACCGCTGACCTATCGGTTGGTGTATGGCGTGCTGCAAGTGGAAAAGCTTATTCCCCGCTAAAATCCTGCGTCCTTGACGCTGTCTCTGCGTTAGCTACGCGAGCTCACTTGAATCACTGAACCCTGTCAGCTCATCGGGATTCGCTCGCTGGCTGCCTTGATACCGTGACAATGGCATTGGATTTAACATTTCAGCTAGGGTTGTCCAATAAATGAAAAAAACCTTCTTTATCACTGGCACAGATACCGAAGTCGGAAAAACGGTCGCGACGACGGCTTTTTTGCAGGCCGCAACGCACGCAGGTTTTTCGACTGCAGGGTATAAGCCCGTGGCCTCCGGCAGTGAAATGACCGAAGATGGGCCGCGCAACACTGATGCACTGGCTTTACAGGCTAACAGTTCGGTGCGGCTTAGCTATGATGAAGTGAATCCCTGTACATTCATTGAACCGACTTCCCCACATATTGTCAGCCAACTTGAACAACGTCCGATTGTGCTTGATACCCTGTCGCAAGGGTTGCGTCATCTCGCACTCAAGGCTGACTGGACGGTAGTTGAAGGCGCGGGAGGCTGGTTTACGCCACTCAATGAGCAGCAGACTTTTGCCGACTGGGTGATTGCCGAGCAGCTACCGGTGATTTTAGTGGTGGGAATGCGTTTGGGATGTATCAACCATGCGGTGCTCACCGCAGAGGCCATCATTCACAGCGGTTTACGGTTGGCTGGCTGGATAGCCAATGACATACAGGAAACGGGGAAGCATCATCAGGCCTATCTGGCAACGCTCATGCGTATGCTGCCTGCGCCGCTGCTGGGCGAGATCCCGTTCCTCAGTGCGAATACCCGCGGTGATGTTGGACGCTATCTCAACCTGGATTACCTCAAACCGTGAGATGATTTTTTACCAATCCTTCATTGAGTTCCGCCAGCGTACCTTGCGCCACGTTACGGCCGTCATCAAGCAGGCAAAAACGGTCGGCTACGGTGCGGATAAAAGGGAGTTGATGCCCGACCAGCAACAGTGTCAGGCTCAGATCCCGATTTAGACGGTGAATAATATTGCTCATGCTGGCCGACATTGCCTCGCTGGCGTGCTCGGTTGGCTCGTCGAGGATCAGCAGCTCCGGTTCTTGCACCAGCGCCCGGCCAATCGCTAATTGCTGCTGCTGGTTTTCGTCCAGTTCTCCAGCCTTACGTGCCCCCATCTCTTTTAATAACGGAAACAGCTCATATACCTGTTCAGGGACACGTCGGGTCTTATTGCGCCCGGCCATCATTGCAATTTGCAGATTTTCATCCACACTCATTTGCGAAAAAATCTGACGGCCCTGAGGGACGTAACCAATGCCCATTTTCGCGCGAGTTTCCACCGGCAGATGCAATAAACTTTGCGGCTCCTCATTGGCTGACTGCCAGGAAATGGTGCCGCTTTTAACTGGCAGGTGACCCATGATGCAGTTAATGAGCGTGGTTTTACCGACGCCATCTCGCCCGATAAGGCAGGTACACTGCCCGCGATATAGCTCCAGATTGATATCCCACAAAATATGGTT
This sequence comes from Hafnia psychrotolerans, assembly GCF_014639435.1. Lineage (GTDB taxonomy): Bacteria > Pseudomonadota > Gammaproteobacteria > Enterobacterales > Enterobacteriaceae > Ewingella > Ewingella psychrotolerans. Next base: position 334,947 of record NZ_BMFZ01000001.1, read on the forward strand.
GTTGCCGTAGTATTGATTAACCGATTTAACACTTAACATCAGAATTTCCTTCCTCATGACTCATTCCTTATTTCACGGGCTTTTTACCGCGGGTGACGTTGGGATTGGTTTATGTATATTGACGACCATTGTCATATTTCTGACATTTATTTTGCGCTGTTAAGGCAGTTCTTAACGCTGGAAGATCTTGCAACTCTCAGGCCAAGTTTGGGTATAAATGTCCTAAAGATTAAGTGATAGGAATGTAAACAGCCGGGCGGGCGGCATAAGGAAAATATTAATAACCCGAAATTAATCGGACGTATATCAGACCCGTTAGTGCACTTTTCCAGTGCTGAAGATGATGGATTTGGTGCAATGCATTAGCGTGGTTTAAGCGAAAAGATCCTCATGGGATGCACTTTTTCATTTTGCAATATCCACGGCACAGGATATCTAGGCAAAATCTGTATATATAAAGAAGTAAAAATGGCTAAAAAGAACTAAAAAACATCCCAGAGAGGTCGGCGTAGACGAAAGGCCGATTTTTGGCAGGTCCCGCTACAAGCGGCGTGATGTGAGTTATCCACCATTCCTGTGGATAACCATGTGCATTAGCGTCGGGAAAGTTCCCCCAAGCGAGTCAGGACGCGGGTTGCGCTCAGTTTGACCGGAATCGCAGCTTTTTATATAAACTTTTATTATTCAAAGGCTTGTATAAAATCAAGCTTTGTCAAATCGCTGTATGCCATCAGTGTCAATTTTTGTCAGCCTGTTGTCAGAACGTTAAATTGCGCCAATACCTGGGGATAAATGTTCTGCGATGGGGAAAAGAGGCCAATCATGAAACCTAAATAAGTGCAGCGTGGCAAGATGGTAAAAGCCAACAAGGCAATGTGTTAGAAATGCGTGGAATTTAGCCATTGGAAGCTGGGTTTATATCCAGTATTATATGGCTGGCAAAAATCGCTGAGTCTTCCATACTGAGTCTCCTTAGCTGGTGTTGTGCATTCTTTCTCTTCAGTCAGGTAGCCCGTCAATGAGTAAAGTATTCAAACTACATTCCGATTTTAAACCGTCAGGCGATCAGCCTGAGGCCATACGCGCGCTGGAAGATGGGCTGGAGAATGGGCTTGCGCACCAGACCTTGCTGGGTGTAACCGGTTCAGGGAAGACGTTTACCATCGCCAATGTGATTGCTGACCTTAACCGGCCCACTATGGTTTTGGCGCCGAACAAGACTCTGGCTGCGCAACTTTATGGCGAGATGAAAGAGTTTTTTCCGGATAACGCCGTTGAATATTTTGTCTCTTATTACGACTACTATCAGCCGGAAGCCTATGTGCCGAGTTCTGATACCTTTATTGAAAAAGACGCCTCGATAAACGAACACATCGAGCAAATGCGTCTTTCTGCAACTAAAGCATTGCTGGAACGCCGCGATGTGATCGTCGTGGCCTCTGTTTCTGCCATCTACGGTTTGGGCGATCCGGACCTCTATCTGAAAATGATGTTGCACCTGACCAAGGGCATGATCATCGACCAACGCGCTATCCTGCGCCGCTTAGCTGAGCTGCAATATGCCCGCAACGATCAGGTTTTCCAGCGCAGTACTTTCCGCGTGCGTGGGGAAGTGATCGACGTCTTCCCTGCGGAGTCAGACGATCTGGCAGTGCGTATTGAGCTGTTTGATCAGGAAGTGGAGCGCCTCTCTTTGTTTGATCCGCTGACAGGCCAGGTGCAGCAAGAAATTCCACGTTTCACTATCTATCCCAAAACGCACTATGTAACGCCGCGTGAACGTATCGTGCAGGCAATGGAAGATATAAAAGTTGAGCTGGCTGACCGGCGCAAAAATCTGCTCGAAAGCAACAAACTGCTGGAAGAGCAGCGCATCAGCCAGCGTACCCAATTTGATCTGGAGATGATGAACGAGTTGGGTTACTGCTCCGGTATCGAAAACTACTCACGTTATCTCTCAGGGCGTGGGCCTGGCGAGCCGCCACCTACGCTGTTTGATTATCTACCGGCTGACGGCCTGCTGATTGTCGATGAGTCTCACGTCACCATTCCGCAGATTGGTGGGATGTACAAAGGCGACCGTTCGCGCAAAGAGACGCTGGTGGAGTACGGTTTCCGTCTGCCTTCGGCACTCGACAACCGCCCGATGCGGTTTGAGGAATTCGAAGCCGCTGCGCCGCAAAGTATTTATGTCTCAGCGACACCGGGCACTTATGAGATGGAGAAGTCAGGCGGCGATGTGGTCGAACAAGTGGTGCGCCCGACCGGGCTGCTTGATCCGCTGATTGAAGTGCGCCCGGTGGGGACTCAGGTCGACGATCTGCTGTCGGAGATCCGCAAACGCGTCGAGGTTAACGAGCGTGTGCTGGTCACCACGCTCACCAAGCGTATGGCTGAGGATTTGACCGAGTATCTGGAAGAACACGGCGAGAAGGTGCGTTACCTGCACTCTGACATCGATACCGTCGAGCGTGTGGAGATCATCCGCGATTTACGCCTGGGGGAATTCGATGTACTGGTTGGCATCAACTTACTGCGTGAAGGGTTGGATATGCCTGAAGTGTCACTGGTGGCGATCCTTGATGCAGACAAAGAGGGTTTCCTGCGCTCCGAGCGTTCGCTGATTCAGACGATCGGACGTGCGGCGCGTAACCTAAACGGTAAGGCCATTCTTTATGGTGACAGAATTACCAAGTCCATGGCGAAAGCCATTGACGAAACTGAACGCCGCCGGGCTAAACAGGAAGCGTATAACATTGAGCACGGTATCACGCCGACAGGGCTGAATAAGAAGATCTCCGATATCCTGCAACTTGGTCAGCCGAAGACGAAGAAAAATAAAGATAAACGCGATGCCGCAGCCTCTGAAACCGTCAAACTGCTCACGCCTAAAGCGCTGGACCAGCGTATTAAAGAACTTGAGAGCAAGATGTACGCTCACGCGCAGAATCTGGAGTTCGAAGAGGCGGCCAATACGCGCGATGAGTTGCAGGCGTTGCGGGCGCAATTTATCGCGCTCTCCTGATACTCGTCATCCTTCCAGCCACAGCGGCGTTGGCTGCCCTCGCGAACCCCAGTCACTTAGTTGGCTAAGCTCCTGGGGCTTGCTCGGTTGCCGCCTTGCTGCGACTCGAATGATTTAGAGCATTGGCCTGGTAAAAGACTTGTACCGTTGGGTAAACCTGATTAAGGTATGCGCCAGCAAAAATTCAGGACAAGACAATGACAACACAGCCACCGAAAGATCCTCTGCACGGCCTCACGCTGGAAGCGCTGCTGACCGCGCTGGTCGATAACTTTGGCTGGCCCGCACTGGCTTCGCGGGTGAACATCAATTGTTTTAAGAGTGACCCGAGTATCAAGTCCAGCCTGAAGTTTCTGCGTCGCACGCCCTGGGCACGCAAAGAAGTGGAAACGCTGTATCTGGATTTTGTCGAAGGCCATTTGCGCCCGGATACGGTGACTCGCAGTAAACGCCGCACGCCGTTATCCGAGCAGAAACCGCAACAACTGAAAGTCAGTACAGCCAAACCCGCCGCAGATAGCCCATGGAATAACCATCCGCTGACTAAAAAACCTTAAATCATACGCTGTAGTGCTTCTTCCAGGGCTTTGCGTAGCAGCTCGCGGTCATGACGGTAGGGAATATCGCTGGCCTCGAGCGTGGTTTGAATGATCAGCCGTTCACCTGCGTCATCAATATTCACTTGAGGCCCGACGATAGCGGCATCAACGGCGCGCAGCCCGATCTGTTGTTCAATTAGCGACAGTTTGTCGTGCAGCGTCAGTGACGCAGCGGCTACGCTCAACTCTTTCCCCAGATTGCCGATGTAAACAATGTGCGCCCGGCTGCGCCGCAGCGCCTGTGTCAAATCTTTCATCAGCAGCAGTGGCATCAGGCTAGTGTAGAAACTGCCCGGCCCAATCAGCACCAGATCGGCTTCCTTGATGGCAAGGATCGCTTCGCGCGTCGCTGTAACTTGTGGGACCAGCATCAGTTCGTGCGGGATTTGTGCCAGTTTATCCACATTCACTTCCCCATGAACCCACTCGCCGTTGGCATCTCGCGCCGCCAGATCGACGGGCTGTTCTGACATTGGGATCAGCTCGGCGTCAACTTTCAGCAGACTGCGAACCAAATTAATGGCTTCCAGTGGGCGCACACTAAGATGATCAAGGGCACGTAGCATCAGGTTGCCAAGGTTGTGTCCGGCCAGTTCACCCTGACCGCTGAAGCGGTACTCAAACATTGCCGACGCAACGCTGGGCTCCGTGATCAGCTGATTAAGACAGTTGCGCGTATCGCCCCAGGCAATGCCACCTTCGGAACTGCGGATGCGACCGGTTGAGGCGCCGTTGTCGGTGGTGGTGACGATACCGGTCAAGCGCGACCCCAGCGTCGAGAGAGCGGACATCACGCGGCCGAGGCCATGTCCTCCGCCTAACGCCACCACACGGTCGAGGTCAGCTAACGTACGATTGCGCATAAATTTCCTTGTACCCTTTATATTTCGAGCCGCAGATGCGTTGGCTGTTCACCATCACCTTCCTGCGATTCGCATTATTTGGGGCATTAATAATGACATCCGGGATTTTTACCTAATTATGCAACAAGATGTTATCTCTTACATGTCTGAAAGGATGAAAAATCGCAGATAAAAAAGCAAGGTGAATGTTGATAGCTGCAGCGTTCTGGAGGTTAAAAATCGTTATATATCAATATTTATAACGAAAACCGCCTTGTTGATACGCCTTTTACGGCGTTAGAATAGCCGCTGTAACCCGTGTTTTTTCGCCGGCAATGGCTGCCGAAAAAATCAAACTCCTAGCCCTGATACCTAAGTTGTTTTTCTGCTGCGGATAGTACCCATCGCGTTGTCAGAAAAACGATAAGGTTTCCTGGCCGTGGCTCAGCCACCAGGGTGCGAGGCAGAAATGCCTGCATCTCCCGTATTTGGAAAGGTGTTAAGGTGCTTCAACTTACCGATGCTTTTGCTCGCAAGTTTTATTACTTGCGGCTTTCTATTACTGACGTGTGCAACTTTCGTTGCTCCTATTGCCTGCCTGACGGTTACAAACCGCATGGACACAGCAATAAAAGTTTTTTGTCTCTGGACGAAATTCGCCGTATCAGCCGCGCGTTTGCTCATTTAGGAACGGAAAAAGTGCGCCTGACTGGCGGGGAACCCTCGCTGCGCCGCGATTTTTGCGACATCATCGCTGCCGTTCGCGAAAATCCTTCCATCAAAACGCTGGCTGTGACCACCAATGGTTATCGCATGGCGCGTGATATCAACAAATGGCACGATGCCGGGCTGACCAACATCAACGTCAGTGTTGACAGCCTCGACGCCCGCCAATTTCATGCTATCACCGGGCAGGATAAATTCCGCGAGGTGATGGACGGCATTGATGCCGCGTTTGACGCCGGTTTCAGCAAGGTAAAAGTGAATGCCGTGCTGATGCGCGATGTCAATCATGCCAGCCTAAGCACCTTCCTCGACTGGATCAAAACCCGTCCGATCCAGTTGCGTTTCATTGAACTGATGGAAACCGGCGACGGCGGCGATCTGTTTCGCAAACATCACGTCTCCGGCGAAGTGTTGCGCGAGCAGTTGGTGCGTCAGGGCTGGCAGTTGCAGCTCCGCTCCCGCAGCGATGGTCCGGCACAGGTGTTCAGTCATCCGGATTATCTTGGCGAAATCGGCTTGATCATGCCTTACGAAAAAGACTTCTGTGCCAGTTGTAACCGCCTGCGCGTGTCTGCCATCGGCAACTTGCATTTGTGCTTGTTCGGCGAGCAGGGCATTCCCCTGCGTGATTTACTGGCCGATGATATGCAGCAGGAAGACCTGATGGATCGCATTCAGGGCGGCCTCAGCCGTAAAAAACAGACTCACTTTCTGCATGAAGGTAATACCGGTATCACTCAGAACCTGTCGTTTATCGGCGGCTGAAACCGGCACCAATCGTTTAAGGAGCAAACTGATGAGCAAAGCCAGCAAAGAATTTTTGCCGTTATCTGTGGCGATCATGACCGTCTCAGATCGCCGTACCGACGAGGAAGACACCTCCGGGCATTACCTGAAAGACGCGGCGACACAAGCCGGACATCATGTTGTCGCGCAGCAAATCGTTAAAGAAAGTCTCTACAGCATTCGCGCTGTCGCATCCGCCTGGATTGCCGATGAAAATATTCAGGCGATTTTGATCAACGGTGGCACCGGCTTCAACGCCGGTAACAACACGCCGGAAGCCTTGAAGCCGCTGTTTGACCGTGAAATCGAAGGCTTTGGCGAGCTGTTCCGCATGGTGTCGTTTGAAGATATCGGCACCTCGACCATTCAGTCGCGTGCTATCGCCGGACTCGCTAACCAAACGGTGATTTTCGCCATGCCGGGTTCTACCCGTGCTTGCCAGACAGCCTGGGATAACATCATTGAAGCCCAGCTCGACGCCCGTCAGGGACCTTGTAATTTCACGCCACATTTGAAGAAATAAGCATGTCTGAACTCACTCATATTAACGCTTCCGGCGATGCCCACATGGTGGACGTCTCCGGTAAAGCCGAAACCGTTCGTGAAGCCCGCGCCGAAGCCTTTGTCGAAATGGCTGAAAGCACGCTGGCGATGATCATCGGCGGTAATCACCATAAAGGTGACGTGTTCGCCGCCGCGCGCATTGCCGGTATTCAAGCCGCGAAGAAAACCTGGGATCTGATCCCGCTGTGCCATCCATTGCTACTGACTAAAGTCGAAGTGAATCTGGAAGCGCAACCAGAACATAACCGCGTGCGCATCGAATCCCGCTGTCGTCTGAGTGGTAAAACCGGCGTAGAGATGGAAGCACTCACTGCGGCTTCAGTCGCCGCGCTGACGATTTATGACATGTGCAAAGCAGTGCAGAAAGACATGGTGATCGGCCCGATCCGCTTGCTGGAAAAAACCGGCGGGAAATCCGGCACCTTTAAGGTGGCACCATGATTGAGATTTTATTCTTTGCGCAAGTGCGCGAACTGATTGGTACCTCTGCGTTGCAACTGCCGGCTGAGTTCGCGACGGTTGACGATTTACGTCATTCACTGACTGAGCGCGGTGACCGCTGGGCGCTGGCGCTGGAATCGGGCAAATTGTTGGTGGCGGTGAATCAGACGCTGACCGATATGGCGCATCCATTGAACGCGGGCGACGAAGTGGCATTCTTCCCGCCGGTGACCGGAGGCTGAGATGGACCAGACCAAAATCATTGTTGATGCCGCGCCGTTCAACGTCGGTGATGAATATAACTGGTTGGCGCAGTCCGACGCCGACGGAGCCGTCGTGACCTTCACCGGCAAAGTGCGTAATCACAATCTGGGTAGTCACGTCAGCGCGTTAACACTAGAGCACTATCCCGGCATGACCGAAAAAGCGCTGGCTGAAATTGTGGCTGAAGCCCGTCATCGCTGGCCGTTACAGCGAGTCTCTGTGTATCACCGTATTGGCGCGATGTATCCCGGCGATGAAATTGTGTTTGTCGGCGTGACCAGTGGGCACCGTGGCATGGCGTTTGACGCCACCGAATTCATCATGGACTACCTGAAAACCCGGGCACCTTTCTGGAAGCAGGAAATGACGGAGCAAGGCGAGCGCTGGGTTGATGCCCGCCACAGTGACGAGGATGCGGCAAAGCGCTGGTAAACTGTCACTAAACCTTACGCTTACAACCGCGCAGTGCGGCAGATTTGTGATAATGTTATGCAACAGGCGGCCTGTTTTTAGGGCCTATTTTTTGTCCTCCATGCAAGAGGTAATCATCATGGATCGATATCCACGCAGTAATGGCTCGATTGTTGAACGTGCTAACAGCGGCATTCAGGCTTATATGGCGCAGGTCTATGGTTGGATGACCTGTGGTTTGTTACTCACTGCTTTCGTTGCTTGGTATGCGTCAAATTCTTACGCCATCCAGAGTTTTGTATTCTCAAGCCAAATTACATTCTTTGGCTTGATCATCGCCCAACTGGCATTGGTTTTCGTTATTTCCGGTATGGTGAATCGCTTGAGCGGAACGGTGGCAACGGGGCTGTTTATGCTCTATTCCGCGCTGACCGGATTGACGCTTTCCAGTATTTTTACGGTTTATACCGGCGAGTCCATTTTCGGCACTTTCATTGTGGCGGGCGGTATGTTCGGTGCAATGAGCGTTTACGGTTATGTGACTAAGCGTGATTTGAGTGGTATCGGCAGCATGTTATTTATGGCGCTGATTGGTTTGGTTCTGGCGTCACTGGTGAATATGTGGCTGAAAAGCTCCGGCCTTGCCAACATCATTTCTTATGCTGGCGTGCTGATCTTCGTCGGTTTGACCGCATATGACACTCAGAAGCTGAAAAACATGGGTGAGCAGTTGTCGGTCGATGACAAAGACAACTTCCGTAAATACTCGATTGTGGGTGCGCTGACGTTGTACTTAGACTTCATCAACCTGTTCCTGATGCTTTTACGCATCTTTGGCAACCGCCGTTAAGGTTTTTGATTGCCTATGTGAGGGGGCGCTGAAAAGTGCCCCTTTCTTTTTGGGTGGCAGCCCAGTACTGCTTCAGCTTCAACTTCAAGGTCGTGGGCGTCGGCCCACACCGACCAAAGGCCCGCAGGCGCTCGGGCCTTTGGAATCCGAGCTTTTTTAAAACAGCAGCTTCGCAGGTCACAATGGCCGTGTTTCAGATGCCACAGCGATAGCCGCAAAATGTCAGCCCTGCGGGCTTCCCGGCTGCGGGTTTGAGCCAACGGAAAAGACGTTGTCTCGCCACCGACTTGCCGGTGACATTTTGAATGCGGCCTAAGCTTCTTCAAAATTCCAAACCCAAACCCAAACCCAAACCCAAACCCAAATTCACATTCACATTCACATTCACATTCACATTCAAAACCAGACTGGTATTGGTTTTAAAAAAAGTATGGGCCGCATTCAAAAATGGCGCTGAGCAAGAGGTGGAAAACCGCGAGTCTTTTTACGCGGGTTGTAACCCGCAGCGAAGGCACCGCCTAAGCGGCGACATTTTGCGGCTATAACGGAAATGCCTGAAACACGGCCATTGTGACTCGCGCAGCTGCGGTGTTACAGCAGCAAAAAACGCAGGATTCCAAAGGAGGTTCGTTTAAACCTCCTTTGGGCCAGTGTGGGCGGCGAGCCCACGACCTTGACGTTGAAATTGAATTGAAAAGCCAATTCGGATCGTAATCCGAACGCATCGTGTGTGGGCCGACGCCCACGACCTTGACGTTGAAATTGAATTGAAAAGCCAGTTCGGATCGCAATCCGAACACATCGTGTGTGGGCCGACGCCCACGACCTTGACGTTGAAATTGAATTTAAGAAATTTGAAATTAAAACCGCGACTGGCGTGTCGGCACACGCCTAAAACTCCACCATACCTGAGTGGTATTAAACAACACCAGAATCGCGGTCACGACGAACACTGACCGGAACCCCAGAAGCGCCGAGGTACTCGAGCCAATCAGCGGGCCGATCACATTCCCCATATACATAAATGATTGGTTATAACCGAAGATGCGGCCGGTCGTCTGGTCACTGCTGTATTTTACCAGCAGCGCCTGAACAGCAGGCATTAGCGCGCCGTCGCCGAAGCCGAGCATAAACCGTAGAATGCCGAGCTGGGTAGCGGAGCTGATTCTGGACATCATGCAGAACAGGACAAAACAGAATATCAGCGCGGCGATGAGGATCCGATGCGCGCCGATTCGATCGCCTAGCTTGCCAAGTTTGGGAGCCGCCATCAGCGCAGACACGCCAGGCACCGCGGCAATCACGCCACTGATAAAGGCAATATTGCCGGTATCAGGAGACAGTTCGCGAATAAACAGCGTGAGGATTGGACTTATCGACCCGTTTGCCAACTGGATCATCATTGTGGTGACGAACAGGCTGAGGATCAGCCATGGATAGGGCAGGGAAGTGAACACGGCTTTACCGCTGAGGCGGTTGGCCTTGGTGATCGGCACTACGCGCTCTTTAATCAGGAATAAGGTGATCAGAAAGCTGATAAACAGCATGCCGCTGGTGATGAAGAACACCGTGCGCAACCCAAGGTGGTCGGCCATAAAACCGCCCAGCAGCGGGCCGATGATCACCCCGGAAACCTGTCCTGTCGAGAGTGTGCCCAATGCCCAACCGCTTTTATCGCGTGGCACTTGCGATGCAACCAGCGCCATGGCGTTAGGGATATAACCAGAAGTTAACCCCATCAGTGTGCGCAGAATGAACAACTGCCAGACATTGGTGGCAAAACCCTGCAACATCATGACAATCGCCATACCGAGCGCAGCGCGGAGCAGCATCAGCTTACGCCCTTTGCGATCAGCAAGGCTGCCCCATAAGGGCGCGACTATCGCTGAGACTAGAAAGGAACCGCTGAATACCAGACCTGACCATAAACTGAGTGAGGCGTGGGAAGTGACGCCGAGTTGTTCGATATAAAGCGGCAAGAAGGGCAGAATTTCGCTCATCGCCATGCCGGTGAAAAAACACCCCAGCCAGACGGAGATTAGATTGAGTTTCCAGGTTTCCATGGTGTTGCGGAATAGCCTTAATGAAAGAGTGTTAACTGCGCCAAGCATAGCAAGCCAGGCGGCGCAGAGGACGGCAAAAAGTGGTAAGTAAAGGTCGCTGGGGTAATTTGCTATCCTGCATCAGACTTTTTGGCTATCACGGTATAAAATGCCGCAGCGATTGAAATAACAACAGTTAATACCTTATACCCTGGCCGAAAATACCCTGTTACACCGTCATTTTGTATATAATTTCGCGCAGCAGCCCGTCTTGTGTTAAAATCGCCGCAACTGGCGCACTGCAGTTTGTGCCGAATCCTCGTGGTAATGCCTCATTTGCCTCGTCTGATCATCCACTCTTGAAACTGCACCGAACCCCGTTCGGGTTAGAGTGGACTGGAGCTTTTCCTTATATGTCATTTGATTCTCTCGGCTTAAGTGCCGAAATTTTGCGTGCTGTTGAAGAACAGGGCTATCGTGAGCCTACGCCTATTCAGAGCCAGGCTATCCCTGTTGTTCTGCAAGGCCGTGACTTGATGGCAAGTGCGCAGACCGGTACCGGTAAAACCGCTGGTTTCACCTTACCACTGCTCAACATGCTCAGCCATTCCAACGCACAATTCAAAGGACGTCGCCCTGTTCGTGCGCTGATCCTGACGCCGACCCGTGAACTGGCCGCGCAGATTGGCGAAAACGTCGTGTCTTACAGCAAATACCTGACCTTGCGTTCTTTGGTCGTATTTGGTGGCGTAAGCATTAACCCGCAGATGATGAAGCTACGCGCAGGTGTAGACGTGCTGGTCGCGACGCCTGGCCGTCTTCTGGACTTAGAACATCAGAACGCGGTGGATTTATCCAAAGTTGAAATTCTGGTGCTGGACGAAGCTGACCGCATGCTGGATATGGGGTTCATCCACGACATTCGTCGTATTCTGGTTAAGCTACCCGCCAAGCGCCAGAACCTGCTGTTCTCTGCCACCTTCTCTGATGAGATCAAAGGTCTGGCCAGCAAATTGCTGACTAACCCGGCATCTGTCGAAGTAGCGCGCCGTAATACCGCTTCAGAGCAGATTGAACAAAGTGTGCATTTTGTTGATAAAAAACGCAAAAGAGAATTGCTGTCTCAGATGATTGGCGAAGGCGACTGGAGACAGGTGCTGGTCTTTACGCGGACTAAACATGGCGCAAATCATCTGGCAGAACAACTGAATAAGGATGGCATCACTGCCTCTGCTATTCACGGTAACAAAAGTCAGGGCGCGCGTACTCGTGCACTCGCTGACTTCAAAGACGGCGGCGTTCGTGTGCTGGTTGCGACGGATATTGCGGCACGTGGTCTGGACATCGATCACTTGCCACACGTAGTCAACTACGAGTTGCCCAATGTGCCTGAAGATTATGTTCACCGCATTGGCCGTACTGGCCGTGCCGAATCCACCGGTGAAGCGATCTCGCTCGTCTGTGTTGATGAACACAAACTGCTGCGTGATATCGAGCGTTTGCTCAAGCATGAAATTCCACGCATTGCGCTGGAAGGCTACGAGCCGGATCCCACCATCAGAGCTGAGCCGATCATTAATGGTCGTCAGGGTAGCGGCGGCGGTGGTCGTGGTGCTCCGCGTCAGGGTGGCGGTCAGCGCTCTGGTTCAGGTGCTCCTCGCTCAAGCGCTCCGCGTCCGGCAGGCAGTGGCCAGCGCAGCGGCGGCAGCGAACATCGGGGTTCAGGCGAAGGCCGTCCGGCTGCTCGTCCTGCCCGCGCAGCGAATGCCGGTCAGCGACGTTCAGGTCCTCCGGCTGGCGGTCGCAAGCCGTAAGCGTTGCCCTGAATGAAAAAACCGCCTCAGCGTTTGCTGTAGGCGGTTTTTTTTCGGCTATTTATAACCAGATGCGGTAGGCGCAGCGGCGTGCACCTTGCAGAATATGCTCGGTACGTTCGACGTTAGCTTCAAGCGTGGCGCTGAACACCTCGCGTTCTGCCCGGCAAAAACCTTGGCAGGTCGCCGCCGCCGCGCAAATTGGGCAATGGTTTTCGACCAGTAGAAAGCTGCCATCCTCTACTTGCTGCCAGTCTGCCATATAGCCTTCGCGGGTGCGGATTGCGGTCAGCCGCTGCAAGCGTTCTTCCAGCGTCGTTGCGCCAGTCATGGCCTGCTGATAGGCGTCACGGGTCTGTTCTTCGCGGCTGGAGATCAGTTTATCCAGCGCCTTATCACCTAACGATGATCGGATCAGCGTGAGCAGTTGTACGGTCAGGTCAGCGTGGGCATCAGGAAAATGCGCGTGACCCCGTGCGGTGAGTTTCCAGAATTGCACCGGACGCCCAACGCCCTGAGAAACAGATTTCGCCTCAACCAGTTCATCTTTTGCCAGCTTGACGAACTGCTGGCGTGCCGCTTCACTGGTGGTGCCGAGAATGTTACCGGCGTCACTGGCTTGTAATTCTCCCCGTGTTTTAAGCAACAGCAGCAGGCGCTCTGCTACGCTTTTTTTAATCGCATTTTGATGTATTTCACCTGAATTTTCCAAGTCATCACTTGACATATCTCCTCCTCAGGTTTTAGATTACGGCATGAATTAGTATTCCAAGATATTTCTTGTTTAATGTTACCACATTCATGACGCGCCACAATAAGGTTCGTGATCAAACAATACTAAGGGAAGAATACATGTCAGAGAATCAGGGCGGCTGGAGCGGGTTATTCAGCGCAGAGAACCGGGGCAGCGCGATTGCGCTCAGCGCTGGCGTCGCGTTGTACGCTACCAACAGTTATATCGTCATCACTATTCTGCCCTCAGTCGTGCAGGATATTGGCGGCCTGACGTGGTACGCGTGGAATATGACATTATTTGTGGTCAGCTCGATTCTCGGTGCGGCATTGTCGGCACGTCTGATGCGTAAAGCGGGGCCGCGCGGTAGTTATCTGACGGCAACCGGTATCTTTATGGTCGGCTCGGCGCTATGTGCGGCGGCACCCAGTATGCCGATTCTACTGCTGGGGCGAGCGATTCAGGGATTAGGCGGCGGGTTCCTGTTCGCACTCTCCTACGCCATGATCAATCTGGTATTTAAAGAGTCGTTGTGGCCGCGCGCTATGGCGCTGATCTCTGCCATGTGGGGCGTCGCGACGTTAGTCGGCCCGGCGATTGGCGGCATCTTTGCTGAACTGCATGCATGGCGTTACGCTTTCGGATTGCTGGTGCCAGTGACCCTGCTATTCGGCGCATTGGTTTGGCATACTTTACCCGCGCAGCAGGCAAAACCGCAGACAGCAGAACCGCTTCCGCTTATTCAACTGGCCTTACTGACCGGCTCGGTGCTGGTGGTGTCGGCCGGAAGTTTATCAGCCCACGGTTGGGTGAACCTCGGCGGTATCGTGGTGGCAATTCTGATGATGCTGTTGCTACGCCAGCGGGAATTCACTGCAAAAGTTCGTTTGCTGCCGCGTCATTCTTTATCACTTTCCTCGCCGCTGTGCTGGTTGTACATGACGATGGCGTTGCTGATGATAGGTCTGGGCTGTGAAATCTACGTGCCTTATATGTTGCAACATCTGCACGGGCAGACACCGCTGGCTGCGGGGTACATTACCGCCGCCGCTGCCGCTGGCTGGACGCTGAGTGAAATGACCAGCGCGGGGTGGACCGGTCGCCGTGTCAATCAGTCGATTGTCTCTGGCCCCGCCATTCTGGCGGTAGGCCTGCTGTTATTGCTGGCGTCAGTGCCGGTGGTTTTCGGTCCACCGTGGTTCAACGTGAGTGGCATTATTCTGGGGCTGACATTGGCCGGTTTCGGTATCGGTCTTGGCTGGCCTCACTTGCTGACTCGCGTATTACAACAGGCCGATGCGCAGGAGAAAGAGACCGCGGGGGCTTCTATTACGCTGGTGCAATCTTTCGCCGCCGCGCTGGGTGCCGCGCTGGCTGGAACCATCGCTAACCTTGCCGGTGTTAACAGTGGCCAGCCTGAAGCGGCCAGTCATGCCGCATTCTGGCTGTTCTTGTTCTTTATCATTCCTTCGGGGCTGGGCATTTTCACCGCCTGGCGTTCGGTGAAGAAACGCCGTATTTCTCACCCGGAAGTGCTTGTATACCCAGAATAAGTGGGTGTGCAGCCCACGCAGCGGTGGCTTGAAGTAGGAAGGGGATATTGCTATAGCAGGGCGTTCACCCGTATTATTGCCCGTCATTTTTTAAGGGTGAACGTCATGCGTGTATTACTGGCTCCGATGGAAGGCGTACTGGATCCTTTGGTCAGAGAACTTTTGACCGAAGTGAATGATTACGACCTATGCATCACCGAGTTTTTGCGCGTGGTCGACATGTTGCTTCCCGCCAAATCCTTCTATCGTCTCTGCCCTGAATTACTTAACCACAGCCGCACACCATCCGGCACCCAGGTTCGCATCCAGTTACTTGGCCAATACCCGCAATGGCTGGCAGAGAATGCTGCGCTGGCAGTACAACTCGGTTCTTACGGCGTTGATCTTAATTGCGGTTGCCCGTCGAAAACGGTGAATGGCAGCGGCGGCGGCGCGACATTGTTGAAAGATCCCGAGCTGATTTATCAGGGCGCTAAAGCCATGCGCGAGGCGGTGCCCGCTGAGTTGCCGGTCACGGTAAAAGTACGTCTCGGCTGGGATTCTCTGGCCCAGAGCTTTGAAATTGCCGATGCGGTACAGCAGGCGGGTGCGACGGAATTAACCGTGCATGGCCGTACTAAGGAAGACGGTTATAAAGCCGAACGTATTAACTGGCCGGCGATAGCGGAGATCCGCCAGCGGCTGACTATTCCCGTGATCGCCAACGGTGAGATTTGGGACTATGCCAGTGCTCAGGCTTGTATGAACGTGACGGGGTGTGACTCGGTAATGATTGGCCGTGGGGCGCTGAATATTCCGAACCTTAGCCGTGTGGTGAAGTACAACGAACCTCGCATGCCGTGGGCTGATGTGATGATCCTGCTGAAAAAATATACCCATTTGGAAAAGCAGGGTGACACCGGTTTGTACCATGTCGCGCGGATCAAACAGTGGCTGGGCTATTTGCGTAAAGAGTACGACGAAGCGACAGAACTCTTCAATGAAGTACGCATGTTGAAAACATCGAAAACGATTAGAGAACGTATTAACCGCTGATTGTTTTCCCTGATTTCTCCGTGCGTGCTGAATGAAAAATAAATCAACACAACGGAGAAATATCATGGGTAACAAAGATATCGGCCTGACCCACATCGCGTTTTCAGTCAAAGATCTTGATGCCAGTCTGGCATTTTATGAAAAATTTGCTGACATGAAAGTGATTCACCAGCGCGGAGAGCGCGGCACTGACGCAAGACCGGTGGCGTGGATCAGCGACATGACCCGTAATTTCGCCATCGTGCTGGTAGAGAACCCAGACTCAACTGACACTAAACTTGGCCCGTTTGGACACCTTGGGGTAGCCTGTAAATCAAAAAATGAGATGGATGCCAAACTGGCGCTGGCACGTGCCGATGGCGTTCTGCGCAAAGAGCCGCAAGATAGTGGCCCGCCGGTAGGCTATTGGGCATTTCTAGACGACCCCGATGGCAATACGCTTGAGCTTTCGTTTGGGCAAGAGATGGGTTATTTGATTGAGACAAGCGAATAGCTTTTTAGGCCTATCCCAGAAAGAAGCGGAGTAACCCTCGCTGGGGCTTTTTTTTATACTGAGGTATCATCTTAGCGCCCCCTCGCAAGTGTTCACTTACTCGTCAGCCCTTATTTTTAGGGCATTTGTGACAGACTTTGTCACAAATGCCTGCATAAAATCCGAGTGTCATCTTGCCTCGCCTCCCTTATAATCCCCGGCAGTTCCGGTGAGTTATTGATGAATTCCCTTTTTAAATACAGAGCAATGCATGTGAAAATCCGTCTTTTGATTCTGAGCCTTTTGGCCTTAAACACAGGCATGATGTCTGTCTGTTCTGCAACGGCTGGCGAAAAACGTGCGCCGGTGACTGCACCTATTGTACAAATTGCTTCCGGCAGTGCCATGGTGGTTGATCTTAAAACCCACGAAGTGATTTATTCCCGAAATCCTGATCAGGTGCGGCCGATTGCCTCACTGACTAAACTGATGACCGCGATGGTAACGCTGGATGCCAAGCTGCCGCTGGACGAAGTGATTTCGGTTGATATCCATAACACCAGCGAAATGCGCGGCGTCTTTTCCCGCGTCAAAGTGAACAGTGAAATTACCCGTCGGCAGATGATACAGTTGGCGCTGATGTCATCTGAAAACCGCGCGGCTGCCAGTCTGGCTGCGCATTATCCCGGTGGCTATGATGCCTTTATCCATGCGATGAACGCCAAAGCCAAACAGTTGGGGATGACCCAAACCCATTATGTCGAACCCACCGGGCTGTCGCCGCGCAACGTGTCTACGGCGCGTGATTTGACGCGTCTGCTGCTGGCTTCGCAAAAATATCCGCTGATTGGCGAGCTAAGCACTACCGCTGAAAAAACGGCGGTCTTCAGCCATCCGGCCTATGCGTTACCTTTCCGTAATACCAACCATTTGATCATGAACCCCAGCTGGAGAATTCAGCTGACCAAAACCGGATATACCGATGAGGCAGGCCACTGTCTTGCGATGCGCGCCACCATTAATGGCAGGCCAGTGACGCTGGTGGTGATGGATGCTTTTGGTAAATTCACCGCATTCGCGGATGCCAACCGTCTGCGTACCTGGATGGAAACCGGCAAAACGGTGTCTGTGCCACAAATCGCCAAAAACTACCGTAAGACTAAAGATCAGCAACGCACTCAGCCAAATATCGAACAAGCTGACGATTAATCGGGTACTGACTTATACGCGGTCTGACCATTTCGGAAGATAAGTTTTGATCAAATCCGACAGACCGCTCAGTGCCAGTAGCAGAGCAGACCTTGAAACAATTCTAAAAACTCATTACAGCGAAATTACGAACTGCCAGTGTATCTAATCTTGGTAGGCCATCCATTAATGTCATGGCTGCATGATGAAACAGATGACGGTTGTGTATATCTTTCGTAAGGTAAATGGCGATTTTAAGGATAAAAGGGAGTAGTTATGAGCAGATTTCACGGCAAACGTTTACTTATAACGGGTGGCACTAGTGGCATGGGGCTGGCCGGTGCACTGCGCATTGTAAAAGAGGGGGGACACGTTGCCATCACAGGGCTCAGTGAAGAACGTCTGGCCCAAGCCCGCAAGCTGTTGCCGGGCACCGCATTGATCCTGAAAAGTGATGCAGCAAGTGAGGCTGATATTGATGCACTCGCAACGGCTGTCAGCGGCTGGGGACACCTTGACGGATTGTGGCTGAATGCGGGTTACACAGAAGTTGGCGCACCGGAATCCGTTACGGCCGACGCCTTTAATCGCATGATGAATGCCAATGTCCGCGGGCCTATGCTTCAGCTTGCATCACTTTCCAACCTGTTGAATCCCGGCGCATCCGTGTTGGTCACCGCATCGTCTTCGGTCTACGAAGGTGCGGCAATGACGAGCCTATATGCTGCAACCAAAGGCGCCGTTGTCGCCATGGTAAAAAGCTGGGCCGCCTCGCTTGCTACGCGCAACATTCGCGCCAACACGCTGGTACCAGGGCCAATCGAGACTAATTTTAGACACTTCATGCCCGATGAGTTGCGGCAACAGTTTGAAGATTTTGTGGTAAGCCAAGTGCCACTCCGGCGAGCCGGTACCGCTGATGAAGCTGCCGCCGTCGCACTTTTTCTGCTCTCAGATGATGCGTCTTACGTAACCGGAAGCCAGTATGCTGTGGACGGCGGACTGGTTCACTATTGATTAAGAAACTGAATTAAGTCTTCAACAGCAGAACACCCTCCTTTGCGCAGCCCTTTAAGTCATGCCTGCGTCGCTAGAGAAGACTTTCCGGCTTTCGAACAAACGAGCCCAAATTCTCGGTGTATAGGTGGTATCACTGGCACCACGCACAGGCCGCGCAATTCTTCCGGCAGGGTTGATTTAGGTACAAGCGCTACTCCCATGCCTTCACGTACTGTCACGCGTACGTCAGATCGTGCAAGCCAGACTGTTTCATCAGACTTTTTCCATTCACTACACAGCCGCCTGTCGCGAGAATAAAGGGTTGGGCTGCCAGTTCTTCAAGCGTTATGCCGCACTCCCTTTTATGGCGTGCCTGCACATGACGGGCTGGTAATACCGCCACCCATGCATCCTGGCCTAATACAACTTCTGCACGTCCAGGAATGGGGTTCATTTTTTCGTGAGAAGCTATTCAGGCGGTTCGATTTCCTCCAGGATACGCTCTCCGGGGAAGCTTATCTGATGAGCTTGTCGTTCAGCGTTGCTGATGCCTACCTTTTCACCGTGCTGGGCTGGTGTAAAGTCGTTGGCGACCTTATGCCAGGAGCTGGCATTAACGCTTTGGGCTTACAACAAAGATGCGTCGTAGATACGTTATTATTGTAAGTTGATACCATTGTGGGTGAGTAAAAATTTGCGGTAGCAAGGAGCTCGGAATGAAAACACTTAGTGTGCGCCGTCTTAATGTGAATGATCTTGACGATTTTAGACGAGTAAGGCTGGAAGCACTGCGGCTTCATCCTGACGCTTTTGGTGCCTCCTATGAGGACTGGAATAAGAAACCAACACAGTTCTTTGCTGAGCGGTTACTGGGCGATTGTGTCTTTGGAGGATTCGATCTTCAGAACACCTTACAGGGTATCATTGGCGTTAGTTGTAGTGCCGCCCCAAAGCTAAGCCATATTGCCACTATCTGGGGAATGTATGTCCGTGCCGAGATGAGAGGTTCGGGCCTTTCCCGAGCGCTTTTAGCCGCAGCGCTGGAGGCTGCTAAATCAGCCCGGACAATAAAACTTTCAGTAGTAACGACTAATCACGCAGCACAAGCTCTTTATCGTTCTTTTGGATTCACTGAATGGGCAACAGATACCGCTGCGTTATTTGTTAATGGTGTATTTCATGATGAATGTCTTATGAGGCGAGAGTCTGAGTCCGATTTGTAACCGAATTATTGGGTAAATCGGCGTGATTTTGACCCGTTTTACAGAAGCTGGGATCATTCGCCGTTCGTAAGGCCGTCATTGTGACATAAATATTTTCACTCAGATCCTCAGATCCGGACGTGACCGTATTCTGCAATGCGGCAAAAAATTGAGAGCAGGTCAATGAGTACTATCTGTTGTAATTATAATAATCCTATTGAATACATCATCATTTATTTTAAATCACTCCGACCACATAATTTTACCACGCCCTGATTTTTTGGCTTCATATAATATAACATCAACTCTTTTCAATAGTTCTTTTACGGTTTCTGCTTCTTTTTTAATGCCACCGCCGATACTAATTGAAAGGAATGCATTCTCGTTAATTTTTATTTTATTTGATGCATTGAAAACATCGGTTGCAATTTTTTTAACCTGATTTTCTGATGTATTTTTTATTAATATAGCAAACTCCTCGCCACCTATTCTGGCAGGCATCGATAGTTCACTACAAAAATGTGAAAGGACCTCACCAAAATCACTAAGAACAAGATCGCCAACATCATGACCATAAGTGTCATTAATTTTTTTAAAATGATCGATATCTATTAATAATAGCGCAAACCGTTCATTTTCCAGATCATCGAGATGCTTGATAAAAAATCTCCTATTGGGTAATTTTGTTAGTTCATCACTAAAAGATTGTATATTTGCTTCAGAGTGCATAAAGCCAAGTTTCCTGACTAATTTAAAACTAAAAAAACAAACAATGAACATCCCTATAGTTTTAAGAAAATCTTCGCAATAAAAAGCCATCCATTTCGGCTGATAGGTAAACTCATCTGATAAATCAAAGGTCTGACCTGCAATCCATAGCACAAATCCAGCTCTGATAATATAAATCTTATAGTTATAGACTGGAATGCTACAGGATAATACAAACAGTGAAACCAGAAAAAAAACAGAAAGCATATCGAAATATAAACCGGCTTTCAAAAATGGGGAAATATCGTTCAAAACACCCAGCATGCTTACATTCACTGATAAGATTATGACTATCATTAAAAAAATTGGAAGTATCACCTTTATAATTAGATGACTTGTTTTGACCTTCTTCCCCCAAAAATTATCTTTTCCCAGCAATTTAGAATCCTCTTGAAATAGTTGACCATGGTACTTATATCAACACAAAACATGTTATTTTTAACACAAAAATTGAATGCATCAACCTCGTAAGGGAGCCGCCGTATTGAAACTGCGGCCTTCAGTTTTCAGAATTCAGTGGGCCTCGCTTGACGGTGAAAGCTTGAATAGTCTGGGCGCCTTTACAGTGAACCGTCCTTCAGAAAGGGCTTCGAAAACTGACTTTACCATAGAGACATCTTTGAGATAATGAAAAACAATGGGGTATGTGTGTGAGTTGGATTTAGCGATAGTGATGAGGATTTCTGGCGGCGGTATTCACACTAAGACCGGAAGAGAAAAAGTGTTATTTCGCGAACTTCTACGGTGGATTGAAGCAGCGAAGGGTACTCAACAAAGTCTGTCTGCTCCGATTTCACTTACTTTGCTATCCGAAGGCTGCACGTTGCATAAGATAGCCTGTCAGACATTAAAAAAACATCACCGACCTGATGTTATTCGCCCTATCGCGTCTGGAGTGCGCGGTTTACCTGAGTCGGTTACCGCGGGACTCGGTATTGGCTGCCTAAATCTTTCCGCTATTCATCCCACAGAGATGTTCTCTCCCACCGCGTTAGCATTGCCGGAGCTGCCTGATGCTGAATTTGTGCTCTACAGTCGGGATTTCAGTGATGCAACCAAGCTACGCACCTGCGCGTCATTCAGCCAGATCCTTGTACTCACGCTCGATCAGGTATCTGGGAGGATGTCGTGTGATGAATATCCGCTTCGCAAAAATGAGGCTGTGTGAATCAGCAGATTAGCTGATTTTACATCCAGGCTTAATTTATGGATTATGGATTCTCACGTTTGTATTAAAAAGGTTTTAAATATGAGTGCTCGCTTTCCGCCCAAGCTGGTTGCTGGAGATTTGATTGCGGTAACCGCTCCATCTTCTGGTGTACCTCAGCATCTGCATCCCCGGCTGGAACTTGCCATCGCTAATCTCAAGAAAAAAGGTTTCCGAGTTCGCGAAGGAAGATGCTTGCGTTCGCAGCATAAAAATCAAAGCGCTTGTAAAGTCTCACGAGCAGACGAGCTGATGTCTTATCTTACTGATCCGGAAGTAAAAGCTGTTATGCCTCCATGGGGCGGCGATCTTGCTATGGAGCTGCTTGAACTGATTGATTTCAACCTGTTAGCTGAGTCTGAACCAAAATGGTTTGTGGGCTTTTCAGACCTGAGTACACTTCATTTTCCACTCACTACGCTTTCTGGCTGGGCAACGCTGCATGGACCGAACCTCATGGATCTTGGTGCTCAAGCGTTAGATTCTACCACTCAGGCTGTATGGGAAATTTTGGGATCTGCCCGAGGAACTGTTATTAAACAGCATTCTTCAAAAGCCTTTCAAACGGATGAAAATCAGTGGGGAACAGCGACAAATGAAGGTTTCAATCTGACGCAAAAAACACAGTGGAAACACCTTGATGGCGTGACATCTTCAGCCAGCTTTAGTGGATGCCTAATTGGTGGCTGCCTCGAAATAATATCGAGGTTAGCGGGTACGCGGTTCGGAAATCTACCTTTATTCAAGGCACAGAATAGCGGTGAAGGCGTTATTCTCTATTTTGAAAACGTGGAAATGGCTCCCTGTGAATTAACACGCGCATTATTCAGCTTACGCTTACAGGGTTGGTTTAATAATTTAAGCGGTATTCTCATCGGTAGAAGTGCGGTACCTGACGTAAGCGATCCGACTAAGCATAACTATATGGACGCCCTCAGAGCCGCTCTTGGCGATATTGCTGTTCCCGTGCTTTATGATGTTGATATTGGTCACATACCGCCTCAACTTTCTTTGGTGAATGGAGCAAGTGCAACCGTCTTATTCACTGAAAATGGCAGTTCAGTCACTCAGCAACTCTAGACGAAACCATGTTAAGGGTAAAAGCGGATGTATCTCGCATCACGGTGTGACAATCAACAGCACTATATTGTAACTTTCTTACTCTTTTTGCCGTATCAGGAATGTAGACTTCTATATGGATGTCATATGTATTTACGTTTAAAGGAATAACGTTCATGCCATGCTTAAAAAATTATGCTTATGCCCCCTTTATCTTGCTGCTTCATGGTGTAGCAGTATCGGCTTCACCCGGTATGCTTTATGCTGATGATAATAAAGACTATTTATTACCACCAGAAGCAACGTCAACATTATCTTGGGAGAAAAGTGAGTCTCAAGCTGATAAAACGCCATATTGCCTTACCCCTAGCGATCCGGGATGCAGCAATATGTGGCAAAAGGAAAAAGAAAAGGAGAATGACGAGCGAATACAACATTACCAGCAAAAAAAATTCTATAACTCTCTTAAGTGATTTGCTCAAAAATTTATATTCAGTTTCCTATAGTGGAACATTACGCCTAGCCTGAAACGTTCTTTGTCCCTGAGCAGCCGTATTTTGCTGTTAAGGGACTCCGTATTCCCATTCGATACCCGTTTTTTCATCGCATTCAGGATAGCGTGAAGTCGCTTTGCTACCCTGTGTGCAATGCGGGGCATGGTACGCTGAGGCGGGACGATATTTTGATAGAAAGGACGCCGGATTCGATCCTTGCGTCCTTTTTGAGCAGCGAAGATACGTGCTGTATCGATTGGCTCAGTCAAAATGAGGTGGTTATTAGCTCAGTCTTATCTACCACGTTTTTATTATCTGGAAAATGGCGTTGCGTCGAGAAGATTAAAATTAAGCTGGCTGTGAACCAACATGATAACAAAAATGAGTACCGTGCTGAGCATTTGTGCAGTGACCGCTTGGTGCAGTCTGTCGGTATTCTCTGACCATTGACTATCACTAGGTTGGAGATTCGCGAGTGCATCATTGGCCGGGTCACGTATACGTTTTTCCACAATAGAATCGAAGATGAAAATAACGACGCTGAGGATAAACCACAGCTGAAATATACGGTGCCAGTCTTGCAGATAAAACATGCCGATACCGGTCAAAATTAACACCCACCCGGCAATATTGTAATAAGTATCAGTGGTATTCAGTCCGCTTAACAGCCATGCCTTGTTGTCGGCGTGACAGTTTTTCAGCCTGCGGGATAACCAAGGGGCAAAGATCATTGGTCCGACGGCAACGACGGCAGCTAACACATGTACAACTTTAATCAGGTCATAATTCATCGTAACTCTTCCAGTAAAATCAATAAGTCGTGATAAATTACTGGCGAGCGTTAGTGTTAAGAATGTTCAAAAATGACTTCTTTAAGAACAAAACTGACAACCTTAATCAGCCTGATGTGCAGTACTCAAATTCAGCGCCTGTAAATATCGGCGAACTTCCCCCGGACAGTTATCCGCCACACGTCTAAACCAGTGACCGAAAGAATCACCTGAAGAAAATCCTAACATCATCGAAAGCTGTTCATTCGTTGCGCCGTTTGCCAGACCTTGCCACGCGACGGCCAGCAGCATGCGATTGTGCCATTCGGTATAACGTAAACCCGTATCTTTACGAAACAGCCGTGCCAGGGTTCTTTCTGTTGCACCGACTTTAGCTCCCCACTGGGCCAGACTGAGACGCTGTGACGGATTGCCCAACAGGCTGTCGGTGACCTTTTTCAGGCGGGGATCCTTAGGCAGCGGCAGCGTTAAATTGCTGGCTGGCATCTCCTCAATTTCTTCAAACAGCAGCTGCAACATGTTATTACGGCGTTTTATACAAACCGGACGATCGGCACTGGCAAGACGATCGCACAGCGCGGTTATCAGAAAGGAGGCCTCAATAAGTTTGACCTCAGAGACAAAAGAATCACACAGTTCCGGCGCGATATACATGACGGTAAGGTCAACGCGATTATAAGCTTCCCCCGAATGCAGGGTATTGGGCGGTATCCATACCGCCATGCCTGACTTCATTAACCAGTGTTGCTCCTGAGTGTGTCCGTGCAGCACACCGTGTTTCACCAAAACAAACTGTCCGAGTGGGTGACGGTGAGGTAGATGCTCATCTTCATCTACCCGGTCGAGCACACGTTCAATAACAAGCGCATCGTTTTCTAACGTCATTGCTTCCCTTCATTTTCTTAAATACTAAGCTGAATAACCTTTCGGCAACCATAGCGTAAAGACTAAGCCAACCAGCATGCAAACCCCTAGCGTGGCGAAGCATCCCTGGAAAGCATAGACCTCAGATAAACGCAGTTGGAGTGTGGCGAGGGCATTAACACCCAGTGCCGCGCCCATATTTCGCAAGAATTGTACCGTTGCAGTCCAGGCACCGAGGTGTTCTGCCGGTACCTTGTTTTGGGTAAAGACTAACGTGGTGGTTGCCGCAAACCCCATGCCAAGACCAATCATTAATAATGCGCCTGCAATAATATATCGGCTTTGGTGCGAGAGGCCGGGCATGACAAGGAAAGCGCCAAGTGTAAGCAGTAGCATGCCGATAAAGGCATTTTTTCTGTAACCGGACTTCGCTAATCTCGCGCCACAAACGGCTGCCCCGATAACCCATCCCAACGCCGCAAGCATAATTAATAATCCCGTTGAGGCGGCTTGCTGATTAAGCGCTAAGGGTAATAAAGTCACGGAAGTATATAGCCCTGCGCTTGACAGCAAAACCAAAGTCACTCTTCCGTTTAAAGCTATCAAAGATGTTTCTGGGGGCAGCAGAGAGTCAGAAGCGGCATTCCTGAATCATTGGAGTACCCGATCACTCGCCAAAATGCTGGGATGTTTAAAGCGGCTTTCAGGTCACTACTCAACGAAAACCGCTTATACCGGGATGATCTTACTGGTTATGATCCCTCAGGAAAACGGTCAGAACGTCCTTCGCAGGTGTCCCACCACATTCCGAAACCAGCCAGCCTACAGCGCCTCGATGGTATGTTCCGTGAAAAAGCACGTGGTTGAGCATATCAATGGCTTTCATCTCTCCGTCACCTCCATCCACGAACCTGAATTTAATCGTTTCACCGAGGTTTGCTACAGTCATCGAGTTGACATGCTGGATATACCAGTCCGTACATTCGGCCATTTTCACTTTAAGCTCATCTAATGATGGCGTTTCTCGTGTATTCAGGGCCGTGTAACCATGTTGCTGACCCGTGATATTAGCTCTGAAAATCATATCCACTACGTGTATATGGTTCATCAGCCTTAGCATCAGGTGATGTTTCTCCACGTAAAAGGAGCTGTCTATCTCTTGTATTGCCTGGAGTGTTTCGGAATCAATCCAGCGTTTATATTTCAGCAACGTAACTATTGTGTCTTTATCCCTGATTGGCTCCAGATTTTTATGCGCAGATATCATATCAAAAGACCGGCACTGAGTTCCTCATCGCATTAACGAATCAGAATGCCAGCTTGCACCACGGTTGTTCTGCCAGGTTTCTCGTCGGTCAGAATACCTCGCGGTTCGTGATGTATTCACTGTGGCATGACGTCCTTCACTCTTGACCCGTTGAACTCACTGCTCGTAGAAAAGATGGCGGCCTTTTAGCTGAACTGCGTTGTGAAATAAGTGGACGTTGTGAACCTGACGGAGCATTAATTTTCCAAACGAAGCATGAAATCCAGCATTAACTTAATCTGGGCATCAAGCATCGCTCTACCTGTGTGAATGGGAAGTTTTTGCTGTTCAGCCAGACTGATTAGACGGGTTTTTTCAGGAAAAATCACGATGTCGCAGACAAGGGTCTTTGGCCCCAGCTTTTCAATAGAGAAAGGCAAATCAGTGTTTTCCCCCATCCCCAAAGATGTCGCATTGATTGCAATATCGACCTGTTCCGGAATGTTAGTACCGACATTTATGTTTATATTTGGGAAAAGACCAGAAAGCTTTTTAATCAGTTCAACTGACTTTTCCAGCGTCCGGTTATAAATGAGTAGTTCAGCAGGTTTTCGGTCGGCCATGGCGTGTGCGATGGCTGAGCCAGCACCCCCTGTCCCAGCCAGGTAAATCTTGCTACCTTCAATATTGATCCCACGATTCAAAAGACTCAATGCAAACCCTTCACCGTCAAGCATATCGCCGTACAACAATCCTTCGTTATCTCTTCTGATAACATTACACCCCCCAACCGCCACCGCAGTTTCACTGGCTGAATCAATAAATGAAAGCGTCCGCTGCTTGTGGGGCATGGTTATAATAGCCCCCCGAAAATTCAGCATAGATTTTAGGCCATCAAGTACATTCTGAAGGCCGATAGGTTTTACATGAAGCGGTACCATCAACACGTCGGAGATATTTTCTGTGTGAAGCGCTGTATTTATCATAAGCGGTGCGCTTACCTGAACTATCGGATCTCCGATGATGGATAAAAGTTGCAATTTCCCGCTCACGATACTGAGTTCATTCATATCTGTCCCCATAGAAAGATCTTCAATCATTTGATGCTACATACGAGGATAAGTTAATCCGATGTCAGCGTCATTTGGTTGATGTCAGCCTTGCGCTTGTTGAAAAAGTATCACCTTGAGGGTGAGACCTCATTCGAAAAATGGCTAGTTGCACTTCTGGACAGAGCGTCTTTCAGCGTCAATGCCCATTCCTCGCACATTGTGGCAGTTACACCTTTATGGTATTGCTTTTGTTGAATTCTTCATGGAGAGAGGTAAGCCAAAAATGACAGAACGAGGCAGTATCTTCGATACCATCATTAACCGGACCGATTCTCCCTCAATCAAGTGGGGTCGTTACCAAAGGGCTGAAATTATTTCATTTGGTACCGCCGACATGGATTTTCAGTCCCCACCATGTATTCGTGATGCACTAATATAAAAAAACCGCCTCAGTGTTAGCTGTAGGCGGTTTTTTTTCAGCAAAATCGAATGTAGGGCAGAACAACCGGTTAGAAGATCAGTTTGAATACGCCGGTCAGGGTCAGTAAACCGACAATAAAAATAATGGCGATGATCCACAGTATAATTTTCATGCGCTATCCCTCAAGATGGTGTTGTCGGTAAAATCATCTTCTGTAAGCCGATGATATCCTTCACACAGTATAGGCAAGATCGCAGATTTTGCTGTTAACCTTCCTCAAATTGCCTTTTGCGCAGATGTTCAATGGCCACACGCAATCCACAGCGCGGGCTGGTGAGCGGCACGCCAAACTGAGTTAATTCGGCGGCACCTGACATCGAAGCCTGTGCCAGTGCTACCCGGTCGACACCTTGCTGGAATGCACGGTCGGCAGCGGCAGCAACATTCTGCAAATATCCGGCGATATCCCCGGCCATAAATTTTTCCCATGCCCCTTCAACCCACTTAAATTCCATTTCCGCCTGGGGGTGATGGTTAACCTGTTCAAACAGTTTTTTCGTCGGTTCCAACGTCGTTTGCACGGCATAGAGTACCTGTGTTTTGCCCGCTCGGGACATCGCCTGTATGGCTAAAGCCTGGTCGACACGCCATACCGGCACCAAAGCCAGATCACTGGCGACAGCGGCGGCCGGTCCCAAGGTTGAACAGGTTAGCAACACCAGATCTGCCGTTTGTGCCAGTTCCAGTAGCACGTCGACGGTCTGCTGCTGAATGTCGGCAGTCAGCCCGCCAGCATTCGCCGCAGCCAGTAAAAGATCGGGGCGTAAATGATGAGACAACCGGTCTGGTGTCAGGCCTAGTTGGTCGGCTGTAGCGTTGAAAACCGCGATATTGCTGTCGGCGGTATGTAAACAGGCTATGCGCAAAGTGGCTCCGAAGGTGATGGGGTGATAGACACCGCTTATATAATGTTCAGCATTATAGGCGCAGGGTGGTGAAAATCATTCAGGAAATAAAGGTAAAGAAGACAAACAGGATTGCTCTTACAAGATGGGGATAACTGCGGTGAGGTTATGTTTGCGGCTTAAGGTTGAATGTTGCCGTTTTGATCATAACTAAGCACATCGCCGATGGGGGACTATAATTAACTCAGGCCGCCACCTTCTTTATGCCCCAAGACACTACTGTCCCCGGCATCCCGGAAGGATATTTCACCCGCGCCGCTGGCGGCTTTCGGCGTTGATGGGGGTGTACTATGGTCAATCATGTCTGGGGACTGATGTCCCATCCCGGCCCTGAACTGCAACGAATCCAGCGTGAGAGGGAAACTGTCTCACACCTTTATTATCATCACGTATTGTTACTGGCGCTGATCCCGGTGGTGTGTTCCTTTATCGGTACCACTCAACTGGGGTGGAATTTTGGCGATGGTCAGAACCTGCTGGTCTCCCTGTTCACTGCCGCCTACATTGCCGTAATTTTTTACGTCATGATGTTGGGCGCCGTGGCACTCATGGGGCGGATAATCTACTGGATGGCACGCCGTTATGACAGCCGCCCAACGCTCGATAGCTGCATCGTTTTCGCTGGGTATGTGGCGACGCCGATGTTCCTGAGCGGTATTGTCGCGCTCTACCCGATGGTCTGGTTATGCCTGTTTGTCGGGCTGATAGGTCTTTGCTACAGCGGTTATCTGCTGTATCTCGGTATTCCTAACTTCCTCAATATCGACCAACGCGAAGGATTTCTGTTCTCCAGTTCAACGTTGGCAATGGGCGTTTTGGTGCTGGAGTTGCTGCTGGCACTGACCGTATTGATGTGGGGTTACGGAACGAAACTATTTTGAGGCTTTGATGCAATTTCCCCGCCTGCGGGCGGGGATCTCACTTCAGTCTGATCTATCTCTGCATCACATCGACAAAGAAAGCCGGAATAGGCTAACCTGACTCCGGCTTACTTTCTGCGCCATCCTGCCTAAAGTCCGCTATTGTGGCTAAACAAAAAAGTGCTGCCTGTCATACGTAGGCGCAATGAATCCGCCTATACTCGCGCTTAAGATAGCCCGAAAAAAAGAAATCCTCTTTTATACCCAGAGTTATTGGATTTTGATACACATCAGCGCTGTATTAGGTGTGTCCTAAATATTTATTGCGAGTGAGCGCGACAAAAATGAGCGTTATTCAGAGCCTTATCAAACAAGCATTTGGAACCACTAACGGTCATGAAGCTGCCAGTTTTTTGGCTAGCGCCTGCAACCGGATGAAGACGATGGATAAAATCTTCATCGCCCGAGAAGTGGAAAGTGCGCTCAAAGGTGTCAGCTTCATTCGTCCCGACGCAGAGAGCAGCGTAAAAGCTAAGACAAAAACGATCTATAAGGACTCCGCCGTCACGCTCGAGAAGCTGGCCATGTTGGAAAGGCAGGTTCGCAGCCTGACTAACGAACTTGCCGTGACACGCAGTAAAGTCAGCAACAGCAATGCAGAAGATGTTGAGCGGATGAAAACGGAGATCCTCCGCCTGAATACGCGGATGACAGAACTACAACGACAGTCAGAAATACAGAAAAAACAGTACGCCGACGAGCTGGCATTGATTCGCACACGCCAGTGGACAGCGGGGAATTCAAATTCTGTCGAGCTGGATGCGGCGAATGATTTGATCACCTACATCGGCAGCCAGATGGCCGCACTGGCTTCGACACGCGATGCCCTGCAACAGCGTTTAAACCAGGTGGAAACCGACTCTAACTGCCGGGTGCGTGAGGAAGAAGATAAACGCCACGCATCAAACCGCAGGGCGGATGGCAACTACGCACTGCTCGGGCAGCAGAAAGAATTGACCTTAGAGGCTAACCGTAAAATCACTCGGCTTCGCGCGAGTCTCAAACTCGAAGAGCTTGAAGGGTTGTCTGCGAAAAATGAAACGGCGAAATTGAAAAAACAGATCGCTGAACTGGAAGATGAAAACAGCCAGTTAGCGGAGGAATCCCGCAATAATTATGATGACTGTGAGAGGCTGAGCAACGCCCTGGAACGCATTGCTAAAGAGTTTGCTGCCTATAAAGCGAAAAAAGAACGTTTCACCCGATGGTTCCACGCGCCGAGTGCCATGATGAGCCTTGCGGCGATGGGGTTCATGATGTACTCCGAAGCACAACCCGGACACCTGTTGGAGAGCTTCACTCCCGCCGTTTTTCTGGGGGTGGTGGTCTATGCGCTTTCCCACATGATCGTCTGGAGCCGGAAAGTGTAACGGCAAAGCCATCGCTGGCATGGATTGCCAAACCTTTCAGTGCACTCTGTGTGCGCTATTTTGTTAAAAAGTTATATTTGTAAAGTTGCGTATATACTAACAGGAAGAAAAAAACTATAGTGAACACCTTCCTGACTCTCAATCAGATTGATGGTTTTTTGTCTACTCCAAACGTCTAAAAATGGGATGTGTGTCGTAATTTAAATCGGCCCGTCAACTCGCGTTTTTAGCTAAAAACAAAAGAACGCCTAAAGTGAATGCCAAAACCTCTGTTTTTATCATCACCTTCCTGTCATTTTTAAGCCCTATCTCAGTGAGTTATGCGGTGTCAGCAACCGATACGCCGAAAGGTGACTCAGAGAACACCTCCGATTCATCGTCATTGATGATCATTAAAAAACAAGATGCCAGCGACCTGTCCGAACTGGATACCCCAGCGGCGGTCAGCGTGATCGACGGTGAGGATTTCCGTAACAGCAAAGCGCAGGTCAATCTGTCAGAAAGTCTGGGCAGCGTTCCTGGCTTGCAGGTGCAGAACCGACAAAACTATGCGCAGGATTTACAGCTCTCGGTACGCGGATTCGGCAGCCGTTCAATGTATGGTGTGCGTGGTGTGCGTATTTATGTCGATGGTATTCCCGCCACCATGCCCGATGGGCAAGGACAGACGTCGAATATCGATCTGAATTCTGTTGATCGGGTTGAAGTGCTGCGTGGGCCTTTCTCGGCGCTGTATGGCAATGCTTCCGGCGGCGTGGTTAATGTTGATACGCAAACCGGTTCGCAACCGACGACCCTCGAAGCCGGAACCTATTTCGGCAGTTACGGTTCTTTCCGAAACAGCATAAAAGCCAGCGGAGCGACCGGCGACGGCACTCATGCGGGTGACGTGAACTACCTCATTTCCGGTTCCCGTTTCACCACTAACGGTTACCGCGATCACAGCGGCACGCAGAAAAATCTTGGCAACGGAAAACTGGGCGTGCGTATTGATGACGCCAGCACCCTGACGCTGATGTTCAACAGCGTTTCCATCGATGCCAACGATCCGGGCGGCCTGACAGAGTCTGAATGGCACGATAATCCGAAACAGGCGACGCGCGCCGATCAGTACAACGCCCGCAAGAGCCTCGACCAGACGCAGGTCGGCCTGCGCTATCAGCGTCAGATGACAGAGCATGACGAATTCAGCCTAATGACCTACCACGGCGAGCGTCACACCACGCAATACCAGACCATTCCGGCCACGGCGCAGAAAAATCCCCTTAACGCGGGCGGCGTGATCGTGCTTGAACGTAAATACTCCGGTGTGGATACCCGCTGGAAACATGATGACCAGATCGGCTCCGTGCCGTTCTCGGTTACCGGCGGTGTGGATTATGAAACCATGACCGAGCGCCGTTTCGGTTATGAGAACTTCAACGACCAGGGCGATTTGGGCGTGAAGGGCAATGAGCGCCGCAACGAAAAGAACGTCATGTGGAACCTCGACCCGTATCTGCAAACCACGTGGAACCTGACGCCACGCTGGACGTTGGACGTCGGCGCGCGCTACAGCACGGTGAACTTCGATTCCACCGATTACTACATTACTGGCACCAACCCGGATGACAGCGGTTCGCGTCGTTATCACAAACTGCTGCCGATGGCGTCTTTGAACTACGCGGTGACGCCGGCGCTGAATACCTATATCTCCGCAGGTAAAGGGTTTGAAACACCGACCATCAATGAACTTTCATACCGCACCGACGGCAACGCCGGCCTGAACCTCGGCCTGCAACCCTCGACCAGCAATACCGTCGAACTCGGCAGCAAATGGCGCGTCGGCAATGGTCTGGTGACCGCCGCCGTCTTCCAGACAGATACCGATGATGAGCTGATTGTCGCCCAAAGCGTCGGTGGCCGTTCGAGCTATACCAATGCCGGGAAAACCCGCCGTCGCGGTCTGGAACTCTCTTTGGATCAACAGATTGAAGAGAACTGGCGCGTGAAGATGACCTGGACCTTACTCGATGCGACCTTCCGCAACGAGACCTGTGGATCCGGCGACTGCACGCCAGCGGGCAACCGTCTGCCGGGGATTGCCCGCAACATGGGCTACGCTTCATTAGAGTGGGCACCGGTCGATGGCTGGCACGCCGGTGCGGATGTCCGTTACATGAGTGATATTGAAGTCAATGACGAGAACAGCGAGCAGGCACCGGCGTACACCGTCGCCAGCGTAAATGCGGGTTACCGCTTTAACTGGGACAAAGTGGCGCTCGACCTGTTCACCCGCGTCGACAACCTGTTTGACAGAAGTTATGTCGGTTCAGTGATCGTCAACGAAGGTAATGGTCGCTATTTTGAACCTGCAGCTGGCAGGAACTACGGCGGTGGAGCTACGCTTTCTTATAGCTTCCAGTAATGTCTTATTTCTATGAACCACGCAGCGCTGCCAAAACATCTGCACTTGCACCTGTTAAAGCCCGGCAGCATTCGCAAGGAATGACACCCGGTGAGAGCCGGATGTTCTTGAAGGTTTAGCTCATTCTAAATCGACAATTATAAAAATCAGTAAGGTCATCAACTATGGAAACGAAAGCCTCGTTATCACGCATCGTCGTTATAATTACCGCTTTGTTCGCCGCGTTAAGCGGGATTTATCTTCTTGTCGGCGGTATCTGGCTGGCAAAATTAGGTGGTTCTCTTTATTACATTATTGCCGGTGTAGTTTCGCTGGTAACCGCGTGGCTGCTGTATCGCCGTCAGGCTTCTGCATTATTGCTGTATGCCGTGTTCCTGTTATGCACCACGGTGTGGGCAGTCTGGGAAGTGGGCACGGATTTTTGGGCGCTGACGCCGCGTCTGGACGTGACCTTCTTCCTCGGTCTGTGGATCATATTGCCGTTCGTTTACCGCCAGATGGCGGCTAAAAACGCTTTCGCGCGCGGTGCACTGGCGCTGTCACTGGTCTTCACCGTGGCGGTGCTCGGTTACGCCATCTTCAATGACCCGCAGGTGATCAACGGCACGATTAAAGCCGCAGACTCCGCACCGGCGAAATCAGATTCCGGCATTCCTGACGGTGACTGGCCAGCCTATGGCCGTACTCAGGGCGGTACCCGTTACTCGCCGCTGAGCCAGATCAACGATCAGAATGTCAGCAAACTCGACGTTGCGTGGACCTTCCGTACCGGTGACCTGAAAACGGCCAACGATCCGGGCGAAATCACCGACGAAGTGACGCCAATCAAGATCGGCGACATGCTGTACTTGTGTACGCCGCACCAGAAGCTGTTTGCGCTGGATGCCGCAACCGGTAAAGAGAAGTGGAAATTTGATCCGCAGCTCAAGCCGAACCCGACCTTCCAGCACGTGACCTGCCGTGGTGTGTCTTATCATGAGACCACGCCTGCCGCCGAAGGCAATGCAGCGAACGGCGCGGCACCTGCTGTGTGCGCACGCCGCATCATTTTGCCTGTCAACGATGGCCGTCTGTTCGCGCTGGACGCTGAAACCGGCGCACGCTGCCCGGCATTCGGTAACAACGGTGAGCTGAACCTGCAAAACAATATGCCTAACGCAGTGCCAGGTCACTACGAGCCAACGTCACCACCCATCATCACCAAATCTGTGATTATTGTGGCCGGTGCGGTGACCGATAACTTCTCAACTCGCGAGCCTTCCGGTGTGATCCGTGGTTTCGACGTAGAGACCGGTAAACTGCTGTGGGCGTTTGATCCGGGTGCTTCTGATCCGAACAAACTGCCAACGGATGGTGAACACTTCACGGCCAACTCGCCGAACTCATGGGCACCTGCGTCTTATGATGACAAACTGGATCTGGTGTACCTGCCCATTGGCGTCGCAACGCCGGACATCTGGGGCGGCAACCGTACGCCGGATATGGAACGTTATGCGAGCGGTCTGCTGGCGCTGAATGCGACCACCGGCAAACTGGCATGGTTCTACCAGACCGTCCACCACGACCTTTGGGATATGGACGTTCCGGCGCAGCCAACGCTGGCGGATATCACTGACAAATCCGGCAACAAAGTCCCTGCGATTTATGTACCGACCAAAACCGGTAACATCTTCGTGCTGGACCGTCGTGACGGTAAGCTGATCGTCGATGCACCAGAGAAGCCGGTTCCGCAAGGCGCGGCGAAGGGCGACCATGTGTCCCCGACTCAGCCATTCTCCAAATTGACCTTCCGTCCGGAAGCCAAGCTGACTGGCAAAGACATGTGGGGCGCGACGATTTACGACCAGCTGATGTGTCGTGTGATGTTCCATAAACTGCGTTATGAAGGCACCTTCACGCCGCCATCTGAGCAGGGTACTTTGGTCTTCCCTGGTAATCTCGGGATGTTCGAGTGGGGCGGTATCTCTGTTGATACTGATCGTCAGCTGGCTATTGCTAACCCCATTGCGCTGCCGTTTGTGTCTAAACTGATCCCGCGTGGTCCAGGCAACCCGATCGAACCTGAACCTAACGAGAAGGGCGGTTCGGGCTCTGAATCAGGTATTCAGCATCAGTACGGTGTGCCTTATGCGGTGACCCTAAACGCGTTTCTGTCTCCGCTGGGCTTGCCGTGTAAACAGCCTTCATGGGGTTACATCTCGGCGGTTGACCTGAAAACCAACGACATCGTATGGAAACAACGTATCGGCACCGTGCGCGACAGCTCACCGCTTCCGCTTCCGTTCAAAATGGGCATGCCAATGCTGGGTGCGCCGATCTCCACCGCCGGTAACGTGTTCTTCATCGCGGCAACCGCAGACAACTACCTGCGCGCGTTCAACATGAGCAACGGCGACAAGCTGTGGGAAGCTCGTCTGCCAGCAGGTGGTCAGGCGACGCCAATGACTTACTCGGTGAATGGCAAACAGTATGTTGTCATCGCGGCCGGTGGCCATGGTTCGTTCGGCACCAAGCTGGGAGATTACATCATCGCTTACGCACTGCCAGACGCGAAGTCATAGCGCTAAAAGTGTTTTGATATAACGAAGGCCGCGAAAGCGGCCTTTTTTGTCGGTGCAAGCAGGGAGAGGTGCAAATTGCGTTGGGCCGCTATAGTGTGGTTGCACTTGAATATAAAAACCGTAGAACAATCTCGCGAATGTAATGGAATAACCATGGGAACCGTTCAACTCATACCAGCAAAAGAATATCGCCATATCGTCGAGAACTTATTTACCTATTATGTTTACGATTTGTCCGAATCGGGGCAGTGGCCTTGTGGCCTCGATGGTCGCTATGAATACAGCCCGGCTTTATTGGAACCTTATTGGTCAGATGAACATCACTGGCCTTGGCTCATTTATCACGACAAAGAATTAGCCGGTTTCTGCTTGTTACGCCGTTATCCTGATAATGTCGACCGTTTCGATATTGATCAATTTTTTGTATTACGCAAATTCAAAGGACAAGGCGTCGGGAAGGAAGCCTTTCGCCTGGCGGTGACCGGGCAACCAGGACTCTGGCAGACGCGCGTCTTGCTTGAGAATATCCCTGCGCTGAACTTTTGGCGTTCGGCTATTGGCTCACTGACCCAGGGCCAATACGAAGAGAAAGTGATGCAAGACAGAGACTTGCCGATGCACTTTATTTTTTATCAGGTGTCTGAGCGTGATCACTACGATGAGCAACATCACCCGTTGCAGTGATTAGATCAGCTCGACATATTCTTGTGGTACCCAACCTGCTTCTCCACAGCCCTTGATCGCCCAGAACCATCCATTAAGTGATCTTTCCACCATGAGGATTTCGTTGGTAATAACAGATAGCTCATGTGCCGTATAATTTTCCATACAGATGACGTGGTTCGAAGATACCGGCGAGAATATTTGTTGCGGTGCCCAGCCCGCATTTCCTGAAGCGAGCTGGATCCATACCCAGCCACGCCATTCAAGATCGCAATGGCTGATAACCACGATGTCATCTTTTGTTAATGAAATAGGGTTTGGGTAGGAAGAACGATACTCCTTGATCACAATAGCTCGTCTGTTCAAGAACGACCTCCACGGGTTTAGGCTATCTCTGTGACATGGGCAAATTGAATCGGGAGAAATACCTATGCATTTAAATGAAATCAAAGACCTTGAATGCAGTCTTCATGATGCTAAACGCGCCAACCGCCTGTGGCTGGAAAAGATACTGCACCCGGATTTTATGGAGATCACCCGTTCAGGTATTCTCACTAATCGGCAGGAAACGATTGCCGCGTTGACCGCTGAAGCCGCGGCACCGCAAATTGTCGCTTCCGATTTTAACCTGCAACCGGTCAATGCAGGATGTGTGATCCTGACATACAAAACCGTGGTGCGCAGTGGCGCAGGAAATGTGT
This sequence comes from Hafnia psychrotolerans, assembly GCF_014639435.1. Taxonomy (GTDB): domain Bacteria; phylum Pseudomonadota; class Gammaproteobacteria; order Enterobacterales; family Enterobacteriaceae; genus Ewingella; species Ewingella psychrotolerans. Next base: position 371,982 of record NZ_BMFZ01000001.1, read on the forward strand.
GTGCTGCGTTGCGTTCATCATGCTGGACACTGACCGAAGGTACTGGCTGGCAATTGCTGTTTCATCAGGGAACGCCGGACACTACCGGGAACAGAAACCGCCTCGGTTTATAAACGCGCCTGAGCTGTTTCTGCTTCTCTATTGTTGAACTGCCGGTATAAAAATCTGTACTAACCTCGCCAATTTTTTAATTTACTCGTCTTCCCAATCCCAGGGTTAAAACTGTTGGTCGGGTCGGCATGTTGATAAAAAGCTTTCAGATGGGGTTTTGCCAAATATAGATGCCCGACGTTATGTTCGGCAGGGTATTCCGCGCCTTTGGCGTCGAGGATTTCCAGCATTTTATGTTTGAGTTTTTGACTGTCGGCCCCTTTTTTGACGATGTAATCCTGGTGGAAAACGTGGCACATGAAATGGCCGTAATAGAGTTTCGCCACCAACTGATTATCGATTTCCGGCGGTAGGGTTTCGAACCAATCCGGGTCATTGCGACGCAACGCAATATCCAGTGCCAGAATGTCTTCCACGTCTTTCTCATGCACAGCGTGATAGCGCACTGCGGCACCGGCGGCAGCGAAGCGATGCAGGAAGGCTTTTTTCCCTTCATCGTCGGTGCATACGAAGAAGTCGCCCTCATTCTCACTGAAGAATTGGGTAAGGAAGGCCTGCGCCTCTTCAATTCCTGCACCGGACATTTTCAACAACAGATGATGTTCGTAGCGGTCGCGGTATTGCTTCATCCGGGGTGGCAGGTGGTTGGGTAGGGCCTTGCTGATGCACTGCATTACCCGGTCGCTAATGTTCTTCGGCAGGAACGGCACTTTGCTGATGTGGGCGTCAAATTTGCCTTTGGCACTGAACATGTCCGGCATTTTGTCGGTGCCGAGTTTATCAATCATCATGAAAGTGTCTTTGCCATAGACTTCGGCGATGTCGAAAATGTCGCGGTGCATGTATTCACCGGCGACGGGCAGGTTTTTGAAATCACGCAGAATCTGTCGGCGCAATTCGGTCAACACAGCGGTGCTGTTGGTGCCGATATAAAAGACCTGCTGTTGGCTCTCGGCTGGGAAGGTATCGAGGCGCACGGCGAATACGGCCAGTTTGCCAGCACAACCGGAGGCTTCAAACAAACGGCGCTGGTCAGCATTAAAACGCGACGGTGTATCCGCTTCGACATCACGTACCCGCGCTGCATAGTCATGATCAGAGGCCTGACGCTGGTCGTGGCTGATCTCTTCGTCTTTGAAATTGCCTTTTTCCAGCCGCGTCAGCATCTGTTCCGGCGTATCACCCAGAGCGATCCCCAGATGGTTAATCAGCTGTAATTCACCCTGAGCGTCGATTTGTGCATACAGCGCCATCTCGGTGTAAGCCGGGCCACGTTTTACCAGTGAACCGCCGGAGTTATTACAAATTCCACCCACAACCGATGCGCCGATACACGAAGAACCAATCACTGAATGGGGTTCGCGCTCATAAGGTTTGAGGATTTTTTCCAGCTTGTACAATGTGCTGCCGGGAAAGCCAATCACCTGATTGCCGCCGTCAAGCAGTTCAATATGGTCGAGTTTTAGGGTGCTGAAAATCACAATATCACGGTCGTAATCGTCACCGCTGGGCGTTGAACCTTCGGTCAGCCCGGTGTTAGCGGCTTGCATGATGACAATTTTGTCGGCGTTGACGCAGGCTTTCAGCAGTTGCCACTGTTGCAGCAAGGTCTGCGGGAACACGACAGCCAGTGCTTTACCGCCGCCTGAACGAAATCCTTTGCGGTAGCGTTCCGTATTACTGTCGCCCGTTAATACGTGACGGCTACCAGCAATCTCTTTCAGACGCAAAATCAGCCCCTGATTGTCCTGATAAATGCTCATTTCTTCTCCTTCAGTTTGTCGCTTGAGCGCAATTGGCATCAGAAATAATCATAGACTTAAATGCTACCGGGGGAAGGTTAACGTCACCAGAAAACCATTAAAACATCATCAATGTGTCATAAAACTCACGCTTAATGACTAGCATAATCTTTAAGCAACCGAGAGACAGCATCATGGCGCAAGCTCAACTTAAGCTGGCACAGGCTGAATATCCTCAGGCCAGGCCACAGCAGCAGAACAAAGTCCTGGATGTAAAAGGGTTGGTGAAGTCCTATAAATCCGGTCAGCGTGTACTTAACGACATCAATTTTGACCTGCATGCCGGCGAGTTTGTCGCCGTGATTGGCCGTTCTGGCGCGGGGAAATCGACGTTGCTGCATGTGCTTAACGGTACGATCCCGTTGTCAGAGGGCAGTGTGGTTTGCCACTATGAAAATGGCGAGCAACAACAACTGGCGGGCCTGACCGGCAAAGCGCTGCGCCGCTGGCGTGCGGGTTGTGGCATGATCTTCCAGGACTTTTGCCTGGTCCCGCGTCTTGATGTGCTGACCAATGTGTTGCTTGGTCGCCTGAGCCAAACCTCGACGTTAAAATCTTTCTTTAACCAGTTTGACGACGAAGACCGCGCTCGCGCGATATCGTTGCTCGAATGGTTACATATGTTGCCGCATGCGCTTCAGCGTGCTGAGAATCTCTCAGGCGGCCAGATGCAGCGTGTGGCGATCTGCCGTGCACTGATGCAGAATCCGAAAATCCTGCTGGCCGATGAACCGGTGGCCTCGCTGGACCCGAAAAATACCCTACGGATCATGAATGCGCTGAAAAAAGTCAGTGATGAGAATATTGCCGTCATGGTGAATTTGCATTCCGTTGAACTGGTTAAAGACTTCTGCACGCGGGTTATTGGTATTGCCAAAGGGCAGATAATATTTGATGGTCATCCTGATCAATTAAATGATGACATTCTCCAGCAGTTATATGGGGAGGATGGTGAAGCACAGTAATTAAATATAACGGTATATCATTTTTTTGTTTTTATTTATCTCAACTTTATCTCCTTCTACACAAGGCCATATATTACATGAAGAAATTATTACGTCTGGCAGTCCTGGTAGCTGGGTCATTGACCGCGATGCACACAATGGCAGAAGATGCACCAAAGGAACTGAATTTAGGTATTTTGGGTGGGCAAAATGCGACTCAACAAATCGGCGATAATCAGTGTGTAAAAGATTTCTTCGATAAAGAGTTACATGTCGACACTAAATTGCGTAATTCTTCTGATTACTCCGGTGTTATTCAGGGGTTATTAGGTGGGAAAGTGGATATGGTATTAAGTATGTCACCTTCCGCCTTCGCCTCGGTTTATATTAATAACCCTAAAGCTGTAGATATTATCGGCATCACGGTTGATGACACTGACCAGTCCCGTGGTTACCATTCTGTGGTGGTCGTGAAAGCGGACAGCCCGTACAAAAAATTGTCTGACCTGAAAGGCAAAGCCTTTGGTTTTGCTGATCCTGATTCTACATCAGGCTATTTGATCCCGAACTACGCCTTCAAGAAAGAGTTTGGCGGCAATACTGACAATAAATATAACAATTTCTTCTCCAGCGTGACCTTCTCCGGCGGTCATGAACAAGATATTCTCGGTGTGCTGAATGGCCAGTTTGACGGCGCAGTGACCTGGACTTCAATGATTGGCGATCGCGCAACAGGCTATACCTCCGGTGCTTTCAACCGCATGATCCGTATGGATCAACCTGATCTGATGAACAAAATCCGTATTATCTGGGAATCGCCGTTAATTCCCAATGGCCCGATTTTAGTTCGCAGTGATTTACCACCAAAATTCAAAACTAAGCTGGTTGCCGCTATTAAGAAACTGGATAAAGACGACCACGCCTGCTGGATTAAAGCCTCTGGCGGTAAAATGCATATTGGTGACACTACGCTGGCCGAATATCAACAGATTATCGATATGAAACGAGAGCTCACCAAGGGCAGCCGTTAATAGACTATTTTACTTGCCACTTTGAATGCGGCAGTGCCCGGACTCCTCACGTACTTTATGTACGCTCTGGATCCTGTGCGCTGCCCGCATCCAAATTGCCTGCGACAATAACCCCTATCGTATAGATGAACATTTCCAGATAAAACCGGAATTCTATTTTGAATAAAGATTTCAATCGTTATTATCAGCAAATACGCGGTAAGCAAAAGCGTGAGGCCTTGGTCTGGTCAGGGCTGATGCTGGTGCTTTATTTGTGGTCAGGCAATGTTTCTGAACTCAATCTGAAAACGGTATTTCTTTCTGCACCGCATTTCTTTGATTACATTGGTGAAACGGTGCCGGTATTACATTGGTCCTTGCTGTTTGCCGATGCTCATACTCAAGGTTCGCTGGCCTATTGGGGTTACCGCCTAAATATACAGTTGCCGCTGATTTGGGAAACCATTCAACTGGCGCTCTCTTCCACTATCTTATCGACCGCGCTGGCGATCATACTGGCTTTTATGGCCGCCAGTAACACTGACTCGCCCAAATGGCTGAAATTCAGCATCCGTACCTTTGTGGCTTTTCTGCGCACCATGCCTGAACTGGCGTGGGCGGTAATGTGCGTCATGGCGTTTGGGATCGGTGCGATACCGGGTTTTATTGCCCTGACGTTACATACCGTCGGTAGCCTGACAAAGTTGTTTTACGAATCTATTGAAACCGCATCGGACAAACCGGTGCGTGGCCTGAAATCCTGTGGCGCAGGGCGTCTGCAACGTATGCGCTTCGCCATATGGCCGCAGGTCAAACCCATCTTCCTTTCGTACAGTTTTATGCGTCTTGAAATCAACTTCCGGCAGTCCACGATTCTCGGTCTGGTGGGCGCGGGTGGCATCGGCCAGGAGCTGATGACCTCCATCAAGCTTGACCGTTACGACCAGGTTAGCATGACGTTGCTGCTGATCATTCTGGTGGTTTCCGTCATGGACTTCTTATCTGGAAAATTGCGTAAACGCGCAGTAGAGGGCACCTTCTGATGCTGACTAAAGCACTGACACCGTCGGCAATGGCTGACATCAGGCGCGATCATCCCCACCTGTTTGCCGCTCAGCGCCGCTATCTGCGCTATCTCAGTATTTTTGCTGTGCTTATCGTTCTGTATTATCTCTATTTTTTTACCTTTTACGGCATTCCATGGGAGGCCGTTGTACGTGGAACCAGTCAGATTGGCCGCTATTTTATGCGCATGTTTGTTTGGCATAACTTCTCTGAGTGGCCGCTGATGTACTACTTTGGGCAGATCGCCATGACGCTGGCGATCGTATTTGCCGGAACGATCACCGCCACATTGCTTGCGTTGCCGCTCTCATTTCTGGCGGCGCGTAATGTGATGTCTACCCCGGTGCTGCGTCCGATATCGCTGGTGGTTCGCCGCCTGCTGGACGTGCTGCGCGGGTTGGATATGGCGATCTGGGGGCTGATTTTCGTGCGCGCCGTTGGCATGGGGCCGCTGGCCGGTGTCCTGGCGATTATCATGCAGGATATGGGGTTGCTGGGTAAACTTTACGCCGAGGGTCACGAAGCCGTAGAACGTTCGCCAAGCCGTGGGCTGCGGGCGTTGGGCGCTTCGCCGTTACAAACTCACCGCTTCGGCATCTTCACACAATCCTTCCCGACCTTCCTTGCACTGTCGCTATACCAGATTGAGTCCAATACCCGTTCCGCTGCGGTGCTGGGTTTTGTCGGTGCCGGCGGGATTGGTCTGGTGTATGCCGAGAATATGCGATTATGGAATTGGGACGTGGTGATGTTCATCACCCTGATTTTAGTGGTGATCGTGATGGCGATGGATAAGATTTCATCTATTCTGCGGGCTAAATATATTCATGGTGAAGACATCGAGCTCTTCGATAAACCGCGTAAGCCGAAAGTCCCCGTGCAGCTTTATCGTCCGTAATAACCCTGTCCTTCCATGAATGCCAAAGGCAGCCCATGGTTAATGGATGCTGCCTTTGGTTGTTATTTTCGTCGTTAAACAGGGGGGTTATTGGTCAAAATACCAGTAACCCTGATTAACCAGATTGGTGAGTACAGCAAGGAAAGCGGGGTCTTGCAGTGCATCTCCCAGCTCTTTACGGCCTATCAGAGTGAAACGGCACAATGCATCAGCGGCGTCATGGTTGGATGTTTCCAGCGGTTCACTGTTAACAAAAAAACGTTCGCCAACGTTCAGCACGCGCAGGCCACTTAGGCGGTTCAGATTGTCACCTTGCATCAGCGCATCGGCGATTTCTTGTGCTTCATAAGGCGGCTCGGCAGGCGCGATATCCAACTCGTGTCGCGGCGTGGTCGCAAAACGGCCAAACCACTGCTTAAAATCTTCTGGCTGGTCAATAAGCTCATGCATCATGCGACGCACGCGTTCCAATTCATACTCTTCAACGTTGCCTACATGGTCGCGCAGCGTTAAGTCAGGATCGCTGTAGTGCTCGCCGCCAAGATCGTTTTCCAGCGCATAGTCAGCAAAGCTACTGATTAAGTCCCGGCTGTTAGGCCCGCGGAAACCCACTGAATAATTCAACGCTTCGGTATGGGTAAATCCATCGTGTGGGAAACCCGGTGGGATGTATAAAATATCGCCTGGCTCGAGGTCTTCGTCGATGATCGGTGTAAAAGGCTCGACGTGTAACAAAGCCGGATGCGGGCAGAACTGTTTGAGTGGTAATTTATCGCCGACACGCCAGCGACGGCTGCCCATGCCTTGAATGATAAACACGTCATATTGATCGATATGAGGCCCAACGCCGCCGCCAGGGACGGAATAGGAGATCATCAGATCGTCTAAACGCCAATCGGGCAGCACGCGGAAAGGGCGGACCAGTTCCGCAGAGGGCGCATGCCAGTGGTTTACCGCCTGCGCCAGCAGTGACCAACCTGTATCACCCAGACCATCAAAATGCTCAAACGGACCGTTGCTGGCCTGCCATTCACCCTTGGCATGACTGACAAGACGGCTGTCCACTTCAGGTTCCATCGCCAACCCGGCCAGTTCGTCAGGGGTAATAGGGTCGATAAAATCAATGAACGCCTTTCTTAAGATCACCGGTCGTTTTTGCCAGTACTTTTCTAAAAATTCTTGCCAGTTCAGATTGAGTTCATAAGCCATGTTGATATACCCGTGGAAGGACAAACGGCCACGATTATAGAGAGAATGAGGCAGGCCGTGCTTTGTCATGGGTCAAGGCTTCGGGAATGACGCGTTGGAAAGTCGGAGGGATTTGATTTCCCTCTCAGGTTACTGAGAGGGAAGCGGTCATGAGGGAGGAAATTAAGACTTAGCGGCCAGGACAACCAATTTCTGATTCACAAACTCTTTAATACCCAGATCGGACAGCTCACGGCCAAAACCGGAACGCTTCACGCCGCCAAATGGCAGCTCCGGCGCGGTATCGGTCGGAGAGTTGACATACAGCATGCCCGTTTCAATTTTCGTCGCCAGCTGACGTGCACGATTCATGTCTTGGGTAAACAGTGCGCCGCCCAGACCATAGTTTGAGTCATTGGCCAGTTTGACCAACTCTTCATCATTTTTGACCACATAAACCTGCGCGACCGGGCCGAAGAACTCTTCGAAATAGGCCGGATTGTCACGGGTAATGTGGGTCAGAATCGTCGCCTCAAAGAAGTTACCTGGGTTGTCCGCCACTTTTTTACCACCGACGTGCAGTTTGGCGCCGTTTTTAACCGCTTGCTCAACCTGCCTGGCGAGCGTTTTCAACGCCTCGGCGGAGGAGAGTGGGCCAAGCGTGGTGCTGGCCTCTAACGGATCACCGATTTTCAGTGCCTTAAAGTGTTCGGTGAATTTTTTCAGGAACTCATCGGCCACTTTCTCATGAATGATAAAGCGCTTGGCGGCGGTACAAACCTGACCGGCATTAGAAACACGGGCCTGCGCCCCGGCTTTGGCAGCATGCTCAATGTCTGCATCTTCCAGAACCGCAAAAATATCATTACCGCCCAGTTCCAGCGTTGATTTCTTCAGTTTACTGGCAGCCTTGGCAGCCACAACGGCACCTGCTTTTTCAGAACCTGTCAACGCGACACCCTGAACACGGTCATCTTCGATGATATTCGCGACCTGATCCTGGGAGATGAACAGGTTGGTGTAAGCCCCTTTTGGCGCACCCGCTTCGGTCACCAGTTTCTCAAAGGTTTCCGCACAATGTGGAACGATACTGGCGTGTTTGACGATAACGCTGTTACCGGCCGCGAGATTCGGTGCCAGCACGCGCATTAACTGATAGAACGGGAAGTTCCACGGTTCAACGGCCATGATCACACCAATCGGGCTATGTTCCACCCAAGCTTCGCCCAGGCTGGATTTGTAAGGCACGGGTTTGAGGAACGCTTCTGCGTTATCGGCGTAATATTTTGCGATCTCAGCACAAAGCTTCACTTCGGCGCGGCTTTGCTCAATCAGTTTGCCCATTTCGACACTGACGATTTCTGCGAGTTCTTCTACGCGGGATGACATCAGGTCTGACAGTTTATGCAGGACTTTCAAGCGCTGCTGCATGTCGCCCTGACCCCAGTCAGACTTATAAAGGGCATGTGCCGCACTCAGCGTCTGCTCAACTTGCTGGTCATTATGTGTTTGATATTCTTTGATGAGCTTATTGTTGAACGGATTGATTGTTTGGTAAGGCATGACGTGCTCCTTGTTTTGAACGTATAGACTAAGGATAGACGAAGAAATGAGAGCTTCGTCTCATAGTCATCTTTCGAAACACACCAGTTTGGGGGTTTTTAATCGTACTGGCTTAACCCGCGCCACGTCTGGCCTGGCGCGTGATCCTCAGATAAGTCGCCTTTACTCAACTTTTCAGCTTCAGGCTTGCAACGCTTTATTGACTCACTATTTCTACAAATCGTCAGGTGATCAGGGAACAGTGATTGATAAAAACCATGCTCACTTTTATGCTGGTTTTCCTTTCCCCTTTGCCGAAGCAGAGAAACGCATGCAACTTGTCGATATTCCTTTTTGTACCACAGACTGGAGCCAGATCGCGCCGACAGAACATGCCGGTGAAACGGGGCTGGCCTTGTGGCGTACTCAGCATTTTGGTGAGATCCGTGTGCGTATTGTTGAATATTCGGCGGGATATCTGGCTGACCATTGGTGCAGCAAAGGTCACGTGCTTTTCTGTCTGGAAGGCGAATTACAAACCCGGCTGGATGATGGGCGTACCTTCACCCTGACGCCGGGTATGAGTTATCAGGTGGCCGATGATGCTGAAGCGCATCAGTCTTCCACCGTTAAAGGTGCAAAACTTTTTGTTGTGGACTGAAAGCGCAACTGAGCTGTCAGTGTTGTAACCGTGCAGAATATTGATGTCAAGGAGTCGTGGATGAGTAAAGTACGCGTAGGTATCATTTTTGGCGGTAAGTCGGCTGAGCATGAAGTGTCATTGCAGTCGGCAAAAAATATCGTCGATGCCATTGATAAGAGTCGTTTTGATGTCACGCTGCTGGGGATCGATAAAAAGGGGGAATGGCACATTAACGATGCCAGTAACTATTTAATCAACGCTGAAAACCCGTCGCTGATTGCCCTAAATCGTTCGAATAATCAGGTTGCGCTGATCCCTGGCCAGACTGAAAACCAGCTGATTGAAACCAGCAGCGCCAGTGCACTTTCACAGCTGGACGTTATTTTCCCTATTGTGCACGGCACGTTGGGGGAAGATGGTTCATTACAGGGTTTATTGCGCATGGCAAACATGCCTTTTGTCGGGTCGGGCGTATTGGGTTCTGCGGTCAGTATGGATAAAGACGTGACCAAACGTCTGCTACGTGATGCAGGACTGAACGTTGCTCCTTTTGTCAGCCTGACGCGCAGTAACCGACACCTGCATACTTTTGAAGCTGTGTCCTTATCGCTTGGCCTGCCGTTGTTTATCAAACCGGCCAATCAGGGATCTTCAGTGGGGGTCAGTAAAGTCACTGATGAAGCCGAATATATCACCGCTGTGGCGCTGGCATTCGATTTCGACCACAAAGTGCTGGTGGAATCCGCCATTGTTGGCCGCGAGATTGAGTGCGCCGTGTTGGGCAATGCCCATGCGCAGGCCAGCCTCTGTGGGGAAGTGATCCTGCAAGATGAGTTCTACTCTTACGACACAAAATATATCAATGAGCAAGGTGCTTCAGTGGCCGTTCCGGCGGATTTACCGCAGGAAACCCATGATCGCATCCGTGCCATCGCTTTACAGGCCTTTGAAATCTTGGAGTGTCGTGGAATGGCGCGTGTAGACGTGTTTCTCACCGCGCAGGGCGATGTGGTTATTAATGAAATCAATACGTTGCCGGGATTCACCAACATCAGCATGTACCCTAAACTATGGGCTGCCAGCGGTCTGGGTTACAGCGAATTGATCACCAAACTTGTCGAACTGGCGCTGGAACAACATCAGCAAGACAGCCAGCTGAAAAGCTCAGCACACTGATATTAGAGCTAAAGTGAAAAAGAGGGGCAGGGCAGGGTGTCTTTGCGAGGTCGTGCTAAAAGAATGCGAGATATTAATGGCAGGCACGAAAAAGGCGGCAAGCGCCGCCTCTTCTGCATACTGTTGTGAAACTCAATACTTATTTATACAGCTCAGCAGTACCGTACAGACGGTTGTCACCGGAAGCGGAGATGATGCGGTATGAACTTGCACCATTGGCGTCAGCTTTAGCCGCCAGTTTGTTTTCCAGGCTGGACAGGTTAGAACCTGCCTGCGCGCTTATCACACCGATGGCTTGTGAATTAGCCGGTGTAGACTGAACCTGAGTGGCTGCCAGGGTAGTGAATGATGCGGTAGCCAGGGCGATTGCTGCAAATGTCATTGCGATGTTTTTCATGATAAAGACCTTCTCTGTTCTTTGATATTCTGCGCATCAGCAGGTGAAAAATGGGTCAGACGTTTTATTTAACGTTCGATAATTAAATCTTAGACCGGGATCACATTCTGTGCAATGTATTTATTTATTAATCGTTAACTAATTGTGCGGTGGTGGGTTTAAACCTGTCCGCTGTTATTTGTACAGTTCAGCAGTACCGTAAAGGTAGTTATCACCTGAGGCACCGATAATGCGGTATGAACTTGCACCCATTTCGGAAGCTTTAGCATTCAGTTCGTGTTGCAGGCTGGAAAGGTCACTGCCTGATGTCGCACTGATAACCCCAATTTTCTGTTGGTTCGCTGGTGCTGAATCAACCAGAGTTGCGGCCATTGAAGAGAAAGATACGGTAGCCAGTGCCAGTGCTGCGAGCGTCATTTTTACGTTTTTCATGATGTCAGTTCCTGTTCGTTAATCTGGATAAGTCTATTTTTGATTCGGTAAACGTTATTAGTTAACGTTCGATAAGTTAATGTTAGCGACTGACCGGTTCTTGCGCAAGATGTTTTTTTAATAATCGTTAACTAATCGTGCTGTGACTCAGGTCACGTTAATGAGGCTTGTTGTTGCGAGGTTGTAAAGTAAAATGCGCGAAAAAGTTGACTGTTATCTGATGAAAAAGACGATGCACGTTTTGTCGCCATGAGTGCGTATGATTATTTAATGCGTATTAATGTAATGGTTGGTTTGGGCGGCTGAGGATGTTAAAACCGAGAAGGTGCTTAACGGTTGAGATAAGCAGACAAAGATAAGGCGACATCATGTCGCCTCGTTCTTCACTCTGCTGGGTTCAGATCACACGCCTTAGTAGTAAACAGGCGGATGATTGACTGAACCCGCTGGAGTGGGTGGCATTGTCGGCGAAGTCGGGATAGGTTGTTGTGAGGACTTGCCGTTAGCAAAACGGCCAGGATGACAAAAATTACTGTCTCCAGTCACATTGACCATGGCGACTTCCTGACTCTGGGTTGGCATCATGATAACCTGCTGTGCGGCGACATGGGCAACCGGGACAGCGGTTAACGCCAATACTGCAAGAAGGATCTTAAGATTGTGCATGATGTGTTGTCCTGGGATTATTCGCTGATGACAGCGTATGACTTGCTGGTGTGAGCTATTTATTTATCGCTCGATAATTAAATAATAATCTCTGCTGGACTTGTGTGCAACTATTTTTAATAATGATCGTTATATTAATAACAACCAGAACCACTGGGTGATGGAGGGAGGGTGTATGAGCACTGAACAGACGGCTTTGGTCCGGAAATGTCGCGGTCGCCCAAAACAGTTCGATCGCGGAACTGCTCTGAGCAAGGCCCTGAATTTATTCTGGCGTCATGGCTACGAGGCCACCTCATTAGCGGATTTGGTCGAAGCCACCGGTGCGAAAGCGCCTACCCTGTATGCGGAATTTGGCAATAAAGAAGGGTTATTCCGCGCTGCCGTTGAACACTATCTGGCAACCTTTTACGAAAAGAGTTTCTGTCTGCTAAGCAGAACAGATTTGTCCGTCGAGCAAGCTATAGAACAGTATCTGCGTACTACGGCGGAGTTGTTTACCGACTGCGATACTCCAAGCGGTTGTTTCATGATCAGCGCGTCTTCAGGGATGTCCTCTTCATCTCAGGATATTGCCGAGATGCTGCGCGGACGGCATCTTTCTCAGGAACGTACTTTGTGCGAATATTTCGAGAAGAAGAAACTCACTGATGAAGTCCCGAAGACCACGGATAGTGCCTTATTGGCCAAATATATCGCCTGTACCATTCAGGGAATGTCCGTGCAAGCACGTGATGGTGCCAGCGCCGAACAGCTTCACCGGTTGATTGATCTGGTGTTAGTTCTGTGGCCTGAGTTGAATAAAGCCACTGCCGCACAACCGCTCGCGCATTGACGTTAGATCCCGTTCTATTACGTCGCCGAAGACGCAACGCCAGGTCTGGTTATTTTCAATAACCAGACCTGGCGTTTTACTTTCTATTTTTTGCTACAGCGCACGAGGTATGCGGATAACGCCTGGTCTGATCGGTAAGCAGAGCTTAGCGTCTTTATTCCTCTGTTGGAGGAATCATGCCATTAAAATCGCGGTGAAAAAACGCGTAGTGCAGTGACTTTTGGGACTTTTGCCCGTTATCCCCGGATGATAACCGTTCTACACTGACTGGAAAGCGACCCAGACGCTTCATATTCTCATTGAGGCCCAACCCGCAGAGGTTTTATGCGCCAGTCAGACATTCTCGTTGAAGTGAGTAATGATAAACAAACATTGACCGCGCTGGTCGAGCAGGACGAACGCGTGGCTTATTTCTATATTTACGCCTGCGAAGATTTACGTGACCGCTTCCCGCGGATGCGTGCCTGCTGGATCCGCAATCTTTCTCCTGCACCTTTGCAAGACGATCAGCACGCCATGGAGCATGGGCAGGCGCCGATGCTGGCCGCGCAATATTGCCGTAGCCTTGAAGCTGAAGCGCCGCTCGATCCTGCACATATTCAGATCCTGTGGAATGAAAGTGATGACGGTGCCGCGCTCTGGTATCAGGGGTTGTTGCTGGCCGTTATCCCTGGCTGGAGCCTGTATATTGATCACGCTGTGTGTTATTCCGCAGGTTGCATTAAACAGAACTTGCTGACGCTCCCGCTGGGCTCGGCATCCACGAATCCTCAATATGATCTGGCCGACAAAACCCGCCAATTTTGGCGCGACTGGCAGCAGGAAGAGCAAAATCCGTGGCTGAAAATTCAGCGTAAATTCCTCGGCAGCTATGAAAATCGTTTTGGGCCATCGGTGAAATATTACGGTATCGATCAGGGCAACTGGCCGCCAATGGCGATCTCCCAGCATGAAGATGATGAAAATTATTACTTTTTCACCCTCGGTATGAGCATCCGGCCGATGCCGCAAATCGACATTGTTTTCACCGATGAAGCTCGTGAACACCGGCGCATTGAACTCGCGTTCGCTGTCGGCAAACAGTATGTGAACGAAGAGAATGCGGTTCAGATGGCCAGTGCGCTGTCCGGTTATGCACAACTGCCATGGACCACGCTAAGCTGGCTCGGGGAAGGGCATACGCTGATTTCGCCGATGGCCCCATTGGGTTACGAAGGCCACGTCGTTTCCTCCGCACTCTGTTCGCCGTCGAGCAAAGTATCTCTGCCTGATAACTTTGGTGACCCGGTTAATCTGTTCTGGATTAGCCCAATTTTCACCGCCGAACGTGAGTTGGCACTCTCGCGCCCCAACGGAGGATTTGACCTGGTTGCCGCGATGATCGCACAGGGCGCAAGGCATGTGTTTGCGCCGAGGGAGCCGGTCATTTAGTTGCTCATATTCAAAACCCTGGGCTTGTCGCCCATACCTCTCTGACTTAAAAAGCCGCTGGGACCTTTTTGCCTCGCCGTTTTTTGCCCGTCGTAAAAATTGGTCTATCCTTGATTGCATATCGTTTTTAAAGCATTGCAGCATGACGGGTAATGCGTTGAGAGGAAAAAACATGGCTTTTATGACAGGGCGTATGCGTGGAACCCTCGTCGCGGCGACGCTGGCGATGGTCTCGGCGACGAGCATCTCTGCTCAGGCGGCAGACAATGTGCGTGTTGGGTCGAAAATTGATACCGAAGGATCACTGCTCGGTAACCTGATCATTCAGGTACTCGAAGCTAACGGCATCAAAACCACCAATAAACTGCAGTTGGGTAACACCAAGGTGCTGCGTGGAGCGATCACCGCCGGTGAGATTGATATCTATCCGGAATACACCGGTAACGGTGCTTTCTTCTTCTCAGATGAAAAAGATCCGGCATGGAAAAATGCCCAAGCCGGTTATGAAAAAGTGAAGAAGCTCGATCACGACCAGAACAAAATCGTCTGGTTGGATCCTTCGCCTGCCAATAACACCTGGACCATCGCAGTGCGTCAGGATGTGGCCAGTGCGCATAATTTGAAATCGCTCGGCGATCTTGGCAGCTACATCAGCAGTGGCGGTGACTTCAAGCTGGCGGCGTCGGCTGAATTTATCGAACGCCCGGATGCCTTACCGGCGTTTGAAAATGCCTACGGCTTCAAGCTCAAACAGAATCAGTTGCTGTCGCTGGCGGGAGGAGATACTGCGGTGACGATTAAAGCAGCGGCAGAGAATACCTCTGGCGTCAATGCAGCGATGGCCTACGGTACCGACGGCCCGGTAGCGGCGCTGGGCCTGCAAACGCTGAGCGATCCAAAAGGTGTTCAGCCGATTTACGCTCCGGCACCGATCATCCGTGAATCTGTGCTGAAAGCGCATCCGAACATCCCTGA
Organism: Hafnia psychrotolerans; assembly: GCF_014639435.1. Lineage (GTDB taxonomy): Bacteria > Pseudomonadota > Gammaproteobacteria > Enterobacterales > Enterobacteriaceae > Ewingella > Ewingella psychrotolerans. The sequence continues at coordinate 387,097 of NZ_BMFZ01000001.1, forward strand.
ACTGCTCAAGCCGGTATTTGATTCACTGGATGGCCCGACGCTGCAAAAACTCAATGCTAAAATTGCCGTGGGTGGCATGGATGCGAAGAAAGTGGCGGCAAAATATCTGCAGGAAAAAGGCTTCGTGAAAAAATAAGCCCCGTCATGACGGTAGAATAATGACTCCGGCCCGTAAGGCCAGCTCCGGCTGACTGCGCGGGCAGATCTTTTTAGCTTCAGGTGATTTTTTGACCCAGGACTTCGTTAAAAACCGCGTGTTATTGACGCTGGTGATCCTGCTGATTGCCTCCGGATCGGGTTTGGCATTTCTCAGCCTTGCGCCCAATCGGTTGGTGTCGGGGCAGGGGCTTTATCTCGCCAGCCAACTGAATGGGACCGGCGCACTATTACTGCTGCCGGTACTGTTTCTGCTGTTGTTTTCATTCTTCTCTTCTTCTCGTCGCAACATGTTCATCGTCATGCTGCTGGCGGAAGTGCTGCTGTTTGGCCTGACGGCGCTTGCCGGGCATACCGCCGTTACGCTGATGGGCGGTGATGAAGAGAGTCTGGCACGTACCTCGTTGGGTGGCGGATTCTGGGCCTGCGGGGCGCTGTCGCTATTGATTGCCTCTGATGCCATCTCTCGCTTCACGCCAAATCATACCTGGCGAATTTTGCTGAATTTACAGCTGTTTCTGCCGGTAGTTGTCTTGCTTGGCAGCGGCCAGCTTGATCAGTTGTCGCTGCTTAAAGAGTATGACAACCGGTCGGAGGTGTTTAATGCTGCACTGTGGCAGCATTTGGGCATTCTGTTCGGCACGTTGTTACCCGCCGTCCTGCTTGGTCTGCCGCTGGGAATAGTTTGTCACCGTTCGGTGCGTTGGCAGACGCCCATTATTTCAGTGCTAAACATTATTCAGACCGTGCCGTCGATTGCTCTGTTCGGTCTGCTGCTGGCTCCACTGGCCGGGTTGGCTAAAGCGATTCCCTGGCTGGCAGATCACGGTATTAGCGGTATTGGTCTGGCACCGGCCATCATCGCGCTGGTGCTCTATTCGCTGTTACCACTGGTGCGCAGTGTCATTGCGGGTCTGGATTCGGTTTCGTCAGGTGTCCTCGAATCTGCCCGTGGTATGGGCATGAACCGGATGCAGGTGTTTTATAAAATCCAGATGCCGATTGCCTTACCGGTGATCCTCACCGGTGTGCGTATTGTAGCCGTGCAAACTGTCGGCATGGCGGTGGTGGCGGCGCTGATCGGTGCCGGTGGCCTTGGTGCCATTATGTTCCAGGGGCTGCTTAGCAGCGCACTGGATTTGGTGCTACTGGGTGTTATCCCCGTGGTGCTGATGGCGGTGATTGTCGATGGGATCTTTAAATTTTTAGTCTCAATGTTGGAAACCTCACGCAGATGATTCATTTCAAGCAGGTAAGTAAGCTTTTTGCCGGAAAAGCGGTGGTCCGCGATCTGACGCTGGAAATGGCCCAGGGCGAGTTCACCGTGCTCATTGGCACTTCCGGTTCGGGGAAATCTACCACGCTGAAGATGATTAACCGGCTGGTGGAGCACGATCAGGGGGAAATCACCTTTGCCGGAGAGCCGATAGAAAAATTCCGCGTACAGGATCTGCGTCGGCGGATGGGGTATGCCATTCAGTCGATTGGGCTGTTTCCTCACTGGACAGTGGAAGAGAACATTGCCACGGTACCGCAGTTACTTAAATGGCCGAAAGCCAAAATCCGCGACCGCGTTACCGAGCTGATGGCGTTACTACATCTGGATCCGGCGCAGTTTCGTCAACGCTATCCCCATCAGTTGTCTGGCGGACAGCAGCAACGAGTGGGTGTCGCACGGGCGTTGGCCTCCGATCCTGAGGTGTTGCTAATGGACGAACCCTTTGGCGCGCTGGATCCTGTCACTCGCGGCACGCTGCAACAGGAAGTGGCGCGTATTCACCAACTGACTAACCGTACCATTGTGCTGGTCACTCATGATATTGACGAAGCGCTGAGTCTGGCAGACCGTATCGTCTTATTAAATGACGGGCAGGTTATTCAACATGGAACGCCACTGGAAATGCTGACCAAACCCGTGACGCCGTTCGTGCGTGACTTCTTTGGTCGCAGTGATATGGGCATTAAACTGTTGTCTCTCGGGCTGGTGGGAGAACGGACCCGACGCGGAGAGTTGCTGACTGGAAATCACGCGCCTGTAGCGGCATCAATGACGCTGCGTGAGGCGCTATCCGTGTTTGTGGCGCGTCATACCGAGCGGTTACCGGTCATCGATGAGGCTGGCCAGCCGCTTGGTGTGTTGCATTTCAGCGATTTAATTGCCGAAAGAGAGGATATATGACACTGCGTTGGCTGAAAGATCCGTTGCCGTGGGTCACGCTGCTGCTGATCGCGCTGGTGTGGGGTATGACCTCACTCAGTGGCCTCTTTCACTGGATGTTTCCGGCGCTGGACCGGCCGGTATACCAGCAAGAGAGCTTTGCATCATTGGTGCAGGCACACCTGATGTTAGTGGGAATTTCCAGCGTGATCGCCGTCATCATTGGCGTGGCGGCGGGAGTGGGCGTCACCCGACATGCGGGCAAAGTGTTCCGCTCGCTGGTGGAGACCATCGTCGCCATGGGACAGACTTTTCCGCCGGTCGCGGTATTAGCGGTGGCGGTTCCCGTGATGGGATTTAGCGAAAAACCCGCCATCATCGCGCTGGTACTTTACGGTTTACTCCCGATTTTACAGGGAACGATTGCGGGCATCGAATCGGTACCCGCTTCAGCACGGGAGATTGCGCAGGGTGTCGGCATGAGCAGTTGGCAAATCCTCACTAAAGTGGAGATGCCGTTGGCGGCACCGGTGATCGTCGCCGGGATCCGCACCTCGGTGATTATTAATATTGGCACGGCGGCTATCGCCTCGACAGTGGGCACGCAAAGTCTCGGTTCACCGATCATCATTGGTCTGAGTGGGTTTAATACGGCCTATGTATTGCAAGGTGCGATCATTGTGGCGCTGCTGGCGATTATCGTTGATATGACTTTTGAGCGCTGGAGCCGCTATTTGCAAGGCTGGCAGGTCACACCACCGTAGGAATAAGCGCGAGGTGCGAAAGGAGGATGGAGTGAAAAAACGCGCCGTCAGGACGCGTTATGAGTCACCGGCGCCGGAGTGACAGCAGGCTCTGCGCTCGTATCAGGTGCTTTATCATCCTGGATCACCACCGCATAGCCCGCCACCATCACACCGCCGATAGCGCCGATAGCCATTAGGCCGAACAGGGCGATAAGACATTTTTTGCCGAAACTCTTCATCATAGAACCTCTTCAATTATTGCCCGGAATTATAAGTTGTTTGCTGGTTCCTGCAACCGTCTATTTATATCAGGCCAGCAGCCTGTCCATATTTGCACTGCAAATCAACAGGTCGTGAAACTATTTAGCAACATTTTGATGCAATAGCACAGATTCCCTCGCTGTTTTGACCCGTAATAGCGTTAACTGTTTCCCTTCGAATGTCTGCTTAAAAGTGTCGTCATCATGACCCGTTCTGCCGCTCGCTCTTTCCTGCCGTTGATCGCTGCGCTGTTTGCACTCTATTTTATCTGGGGTTCGACGTATTTCGTCATCCGCATTGGTGTTGAAAGTTGGCCACCGTTGATGATGGCCGGACTGCGTTTCTTTGTGGCGGGTTGCGTGATGTTTGCTTTTTTGCTGCTGCGCGGACACAAATTACCGTCGCTCAAACAGTGGCTGGCCGCAGGTGCCATCGGCATTTTATTGCTGGCGGTAGGTAACGGACTGGTTACCGTGGCGGAGCATATGCAGGTACCCTCAGGTATTGCTGCGGTGATGGTTGCGACGGTGCCACTGTTTACCCTGTGCTTCAGCCGTTTATGGGGAATGCCGAATAGCCGGATAGAGTGGACCGGTGTAGGTATCGGCCTGTTTGGTATTGTGTTGCTCAATACCGGCAGCAATCTGGGTGGTAATCCCTGGGGCGCGTTGCTGATTCTGCTGGCTTCACTGAGTTGGGCGTTCGGCTCGGTATGGAGTTCTCGCCTTCCGCTGCCGGTTGGCCTGATGGCCGGTGCTGCCGAAATGATTGTGGCTGGCGGGGTTTTGCTGATCGCCAGCCGTATTACCCACGAACATCTGACGGCCATGCCCTCATTTAGCGGTTTTTTGGCGCTCGCTTACCTGATGGTGTTTGGTTCAATGATTGCTATCAGTGCTTATATGTACCTGCTGAAAACTGTCCGTCCGGCGATTGCCACCAGTTACGCCTACGTTAACCCGATCGTGGCAGTGCTACTGGGGATCAGTTTCGCCGGCGAATCGCTCTCGCCGGTCGAGTGGATGGCGTTAGGGGTTATCCTGTGTGCCGTACTGCTGGTGACCTTAGGGAAGTTTGTTTTTGGAAGAAAACCGGCTTCTTTACAGGAAGTTAATACCGACCGATAGGCTTGGGCGTCTGCCCAGACTTGCTTTTAAATCCAAATGCAAGATCGTGGGCTCGCTGCCCACACTGTCCCAAAGAAGGTGTAAACGAACCTCCTTTGGGATCTCGCGGTCTTGTTTTTAACGAGGTTATTTTTTCTCGAAAAAGAGGGTGACTCGCGCCACTTCTACGCCGAATTTCTTTAGCGATGTGGCGTTAAACAGGTGTTGCTCATCCTGCTGATAGATCCAGTCGTCGAAGGTCAGACGGTAGGTGCTGCCGCCTGATTTCACGTCCATCACGTAGTTCCAGTTAAAGGCATTGCCAGCGGATTTGCCGGTGGCGGTGCCTATAATGTCACCTGCTGTGCCGGTATAAGTCCCGTCCGCGAGCTTACGGATATGCCAGACACGGGTTTGTTTCTCGCCGTCGTTATAAACAAAATCTTCATGCAAGGTCAGCGTATCGCCCACCACGTCTCCGCGAATTTTCGCGGTAAAGCGTCGGGTCTGTTTGTTGGTATAATCTTGCACCATGCCATAGGCCACACTGTCACCGTTGAAATAACTGAAGATATCCAGCCTTGGCTGGGTTTGTGCATAATCTTTGATGTCGGCACTGCAACTGGTGAGTAACAACACACTGGCCGCCATCAGCCCGAGAAAACCTTTGCGCAGAAAAGAGTGTAAAACTGTCATAAAACCTCCGGTCGGATGAACCTTAATCTGACGCCGTTGCGCCAGTAAGCTTGCTGCGTAAATCAGGATATTGGGTGCCAGGCGATAACCAAATCGCCAGAAACGCATCGCGAAATTCTGGGCTGAACGGTTTGCCAATTGGGCTGACGATGACGCTGCCAGGCGCACGACTGTAGAACTGTCCACCTTGGGCATCGGCCACAAAAACGATCTCACTCCCTTCTCTGACGTCCGGCCAGGTGTTTTCTACCGCATTCAACCAGCCATTTTTCTTTGCGGTATTTACCAAGCCCAGCGCCTGCCACTGATCTTCGGTCGCTTTGGCAAGCTCTTGGCGATCAATGCTGCGCAGGTAGTCGATCGCCAGCGCCAGCGGCCATTGCTGCGCCTGATATTTGCCATCGGGCGTCAGTAATGTGGAGTGATAAACGTCGAAGGGTCCCCAGCTTAACGTGGCGCGACCTACTCGTTGCCAATGGTCCCAGGGCGTCGAAGCGAAAGTCGCACATGAAAAGATCAATGCCAACGCGGCGATTGCAATATGTTTCATCAGGTTCTCCGTCGCGTATTCCTGTTGAGTAATATCGGTAGACTGATCAGCGGCAGGAAGATTGCCCAACCCACTGCCAGCAGCAACCACACGTAAGACGGCGTGGCGAGCAGGTTCATCGCGCCGAGCCGCATGCCAATGTAATAAGCCAAGGGACCGCTGACCGCACCGAGTGGTACCAGCCAGTACCATGTCAGTCGTACATTTCCGAGTAACCACAGCCACCAAGCGCTGAACCCCAGCCACAGCGCCATCATCCACGGCGGTAATCCCGGCGAGTTAGCGAATTCAAACAGACCGAGGATGCACCACAGTGAATCCATCATGATGCCCAGCATGCAGGCCAACGCGACCCAAAGACGACGCTGTGATGGTGTCAACGCCATCATCAAAAAACTGCTGATCAATAACAGCAGTATCACCCGTTCGCGCCCCCACACGGCCAGCGTCCACCAGGCATCGAAGCCTAGGGTCAGTAACCAGAAGCGCAGGGGTTTCATGCGCGTCTCTCAGCCGTCATCTGCACGGTACTGATGGTGCGTGCCCGGAAACCGGCCTCGCAATAGCACAGATAAAACAGCCAAAGTCTTTTGAAGTGATCATCGCTATCGGGTGAGGCTTGCTGGTTCCAATAGCAGATGACACGCTCGCGCCATTCGTGCAGTGTGCGGGCGTAGTCTGAACCAATATCAAACAGGTCGCGCACCACCAGACCCGTGTGGCGGGTCATCGCCTCGCTCATGGCGGTGATCGAGGGCAGAAAACCACCGGGGAAAACATAGCGCTGAATGAAGTCCACATTGCGGCTGTAATATTTGTAGCGTTGATCGGCGATGGTGATGGCCTGAATCGCCATGCGTCCTTGCGGTTTTAACAGTGCATTACAGCGTTTGAAGAAGGTGGGCAAATAGCGCTTACCGACCGCTTCGATCATCTCGATAGACACCAGTTTGTCGTACTGGCCGCGCAGTGTGCGGTAGTCTTCAAACAATACGGTGACCCGGTCGCTCAGCCCGGCGGTTTCAATGCGATGCACGGCAAAATCATACTGTTCGCGGGATATGGTCGTGGTAGTGACTTTGCAGCCATATTCGCGCGCAGCGAATTCCGCCATTGCCCCCCAGCCAGTACCGATTTCCAGCAGATGATCCCCGGCGCGTAATTGTAACTGTTCGCACAGGCGGCGCATTTTGGCTTCTTGAGCCTGATCCAGCGTCATCTGCGGCTCCTGATACCAGGCCGAGGAGTAGAGCATCTGGCTGTCGAGGAAACCCTGATAGAATTGATTGCCAAGGTCATAATGTGCCGAGATATTTTTGCGCGCCTGCTTACGGCTGTTGCTACGCAGCAGATGGATCAGACGATTCACTGGTGCGCTGAGCCAGCTCAGACGGGCTTCAATTCTATCGACCAGTCCGAGGTTTTCGGCCAGTAATTGCAGTACGGCTGTTAAGTTCGGCGTGGTCCAGTCACCATCGATAAAACTCTCGCCTGCTGCAATGCTGCCGCCCAGCAAAACACGGCGGTAGGCACGCGGCTGCTGGACTTCAATCACACCTTGTAGTGGCGCGCTTTCATCGCCGAAAAACAGCGGTTCCGTTCCCGGTTCCTGAATGGTTAAACCGGCGCCGCGCAGCTGTTTCAGAATGCTGAGGATCACGCTGCGGGCCGCTTTACTGCGTCGGCTTGTCACGCCTTCACGGGCAAGCTGTACATCTGGATTGCTCATCGTCAGTCCTTATCAGCGGGAGGGTGAGGATAAATAGGTGCGCGTTTGAGCCACAGTTTGATCGCCTGCCAGTAAATGGTGACAGCCGTTTTAGCGGTCATCAAAGGCAGTCGCCAGAGTTGCTTACGCAAGGTCTGGCGGGTCAGAGGCTGAGCTTTCAGCGTCAGTGTGGCGTCGAACTCTCGCGTTTTGCGATGGTTCTCTATATGGATACGTAACTGTTTGCCGGGCGGTGTCAACTGCCAGTGATACACCATATCCATCGGGTTAAAGGGGGATACGTGAAACGCTTTAGCGACGGGCAGGCTGCCATCTGGCAAGACGGCGTAAGTGTGGCGCTCGTTCCACGGCGTATTGCGCACTTCGGTTAACATCCAGCGCAATACATCGCCACTGTCATACAGGTAGTAAAAATTGACCGGATTGAAATAGAGGCCAAAATAACGTAGTTGGCATAGCAGCATCACCCGACCGGTTAGCCGGTCACCGGTCAGTTCAGCAATACGATCCTGCGCTTTGGTCTTGATGTCACCGCCGCCCAGATAGTCGCTGCGCCGGAAGCTGGCAGCGGAAAACGTCTCCAGTCGAATCCCCACCTGATGCAGCTTATCCAGTTCATCGAGATCGATGAGCGGCATAAAAATCGCATAGTCAAAATGGTGTTCCACCGGCGTGAACCGACGATGGCGTACCCCGCCGACGTACAAGGTGCTGTTCATGACAGCTCCTGCTCAGGCTGAGGCAGAGGATTGGCCTTTTTCAGTAGCTGATCTACTACGTCGCGGGCACTGTTGACGCCGTCTTCATGAAAGCCGTTGTACCAGTAAGCGCCGCAGAACCAACTATGGTGATGGCCGTTGATCCTGCCACGTTGCCGTTGGGCGGCGTGGCTGGCAAGGTTAAGCACCGGATGCATGTAATGCGTGCGGAACAGGATTTTGCTCTCGTCCACCGGCGTGACCGGGTTCAGCGATACGCAGAAGGTATGCGGTGAATTCAGGCCTTGTAAAATATTCATGTTGTACGTCACGTTGGCCTGGCGTTCACGAACCGCCGGGTCTTCAACCGGCAGCAGATAATTCCAGCTGGCCCACGCTCGTTTCTGCTGTGGCAGATGACGGGTATCGGTATGCAGAATCACTTCATTGGACTGATAAGGGAGTGCGCCGAGGATGGCTTTCTCGTCGTCGGTTGCGTTTTCGCCTAGCAGCGCCAGCGCCTGATCCGAATGGCAGGCAAAAATCACCTGATCGAAATCCTCCGTACCACGTGAGGTTTGCAATGTCACACCGGATTGATGGCGCAGCACGCTCTGTACCGGGGTTGAGGTGAGTAATTCAACGCTGGATGGGAGTTTTTGCTGCATCCGGCGGATGTACTCCCGCGAACCGCCAGGTACCACCATCCACTGCGGGCGATTGGCGACGTCCAGCAGGCCGTGATTGTCGAAGAAGCGTAAAAACATCGACAGGGGAAACTCACTCATCTCTCCCAGCGAGGATGACCAGATAGCCGCGCCCATTGGCAGCACATAGTGCAGGGAGAAAAACTCAGAAAAATGATTCTGCACCAGCAGATTGCCCAGCGTCATTTCGTCATTGTTCGGGCTTTGCAAACGCTGTTTGCACAAGGCGTTGAAACGTAAAATTTCGCGCAGAAAGCGCCAGAATGTCGGTTTGAAAAAGTTGCGGCGCTGGGCAAAAAGCGTATTAAGCGTATGGCCGTTATATTCCATTCCACTTTGCGGATTACGCACCGAAAAACTCATCTCGGTCGGCTGTCCCTGCAATCCTAACTCTTTGAGCAGAGCAATGAAGTGTGGATAAGTGCGCGAGTTGTAGACGATGAACCCGGTATCAATGGCGTATTCGCGGCCATCAAGGGCAATATCGACGGTGGCAGTATGGCCACCGAGGGTTTCGCCAGCTTCAAACAGGGTGATGGTGTCATCGGGTGACTGGCGGGACAACATCCAGGCGCAGCTCAGCCCGGAAATACCGCTGCCGATAATGGCAATTTTCATAATGGGGTTACCTCACCAACCGTTGAGCCAGTCGCTTCTGCCACGCCAGAGGCAGCAGAGCGACCGTTTTTAGCAACAGGGCAAACAGCGGCGGGAAGGCAATTTCACTTGCCCCGCGGGCCAACCCATCACGGATATATTTAGAGGCTTTCTCGACGGTGACCATCATCGGCATCGGGAAGTCATTGCGCTCTGTCAGCGGCGTTTTAACAAACCCGGGCATCACAAATGAAACGTGAATCCCTCGAGGAACCAGATCAAGCGCCAAAGAGCGTGCAAAATAGGCTAATGCAGCTTTGGATGCGCCATAGGCTTCCGCCCGTGGCAAAGGCACCAGTGAAGCGGTCGAACCCACTAACACGACACGTGCGCCGGTTTGTAAACCCGGCAGTAGCGCGTCAAGGCAGTTGATGGGGCCAATCACATTCGTATTCATTACCCGAGACACTTTCTCGGCATCGACCACGCCGTTGTCCAGATATTCGCAGGTTCCGGCGCAGAGAATAATGACATCAGCCTGAACCCATGCCAGTGACTGACGGGTTAACGCCAGATCGGTCATATCGAAAGTCAGTGTATTGATCTTTGGGTTGGTTGCGCGGAGTGCCTCAAGTTTGGCGGGATCACGGCCGCAGGCGGTGACTTTCCAACCGTCGGCGGCGTAGTCCAGTGTGAGCTGCTTGCCGATGCCTGAACTGGCACCGGTGATCAAAACATGGCTCATGATTTCAATCTCTCCTTCAACGCCTTGACGGCCGTTCCCAGCAGTGGAACATGCTCATACAACATGGCACCCATATCGTAATAATCGCGCTGATAGATAATCAGGCCATCGGCCTGGCGCAAATGGCTGATGCCATCCAGGGACAGGTCTTGCCCCTTTTGGAGCGAAGGATGTGAATAATCCATACGCCATAACAGTGTGGCTTCGCTGCCGTGCCGATGTATGTGCTGGATATCAAAACGGCAAGAGTTCACGGTTTTGAGCAACTGCCGGAAATAATGTTCCAGCGACGCCAGGCCGTCATGCTGACCGACGGGATCAATAAATTTAATCTGCGGGTGATAAATCTGCGACAACCGGGGTAGCTGACTGACATCGAGACGACGATAAAAATCAGCCAGCCGCTCAAGCGTCTCCATCGATTCATTAATATCAACACTGCTGTAAGTCATGGTCGTCTCCTTGGTGAGGGGCTGATTCAGTAAGCAGTGCCGCGCTTCCGAGCAGGTCGACTGGGAGGCCCTGAGCATGCCACTGTGCGAGTTTGTTTTTCTGCAAACGGGTCAGGCGTCCTTCGGACCACAACAGAATCTGGTGCGCGTGAATGTTATCCAGATGGGGTTCTTCAAGCGGTTGTGGCAGCAGGTCAATCTGTACACCTTCTTCTTCACTGCGAATAATGGCTTCAAGCCAAAGTTCAATGCTGTCTATCGATCCCCATCCCAACAGCACGACTCGCACACCGGTTTTTTTACGGGCGGCATTCAGACACATCACTGCGTGTTCAATCAGGATGCCATCCAGCAAATTGCGTAACAGCATCAATGACGGGCCACCGGATCCGAGCCGGGCACGCAGCGGGCGCAAAACGTTATTAACCAGCGCGTTCGCCGGGTAATCGCGCCCCAATTCACTGAGCAACTGACGGACTTTCTGCATACTGCTGTTTTGCAACGCGTCCAGCAGCCGATGTTCCGACTGCGACCAGCCGGTCGGCACCGGTTCCACTTTACCTTCCAGCAGGGCTTTTACCTGTCCGACCGGCACGCCACGGTTGATCCACGACAAAATGATGCGAATAGTGTCGAGATCGCTGTCATCAAACAACCGGTGGCCACCTTCGCTGCGCTGCGGTTTAAGCAGACCATAGCGTCGCTGCCACGCGCGGAGAGTGACGGGATTGATACCACAAATGCGAGCCACCTCGCCGATGCTGTACAAAGACATAAGTTTTCCGAAATATTCATACCGTTAATGTTTACTCTAGCTGTAATGAGGAAACTTGTACAAGTTTATTATCCTTGTACAACTTAGACCCTTATCAGAGCTTGTCAGATATCCCTTGATTCCCTCTGTACATCACTTCATCATTTCACGTTCCCGGCCCGGAAGATGCGTACTATGCGATTGTCATTTCCCGACCTTAATATCCTCCAGCCAGTGATCCCTGAGGCCAACAGCATGTCTAAACAAAATGAAGTGGTTGTGAGCGAAGTGTGTGACGGTGCCCTCAGTGCCGATGATCTGAATCAACTGGCCGAGATGCTGGATCAGGCAGTGGCGCAGGGAGCGAGTATCGGTTTTATTCCACCTTTCGGGCATCAACAAGCGCTGGCATTTTGGCTGAAACTCATTCCTGCATTCACTTCCGGAGAGCGCCGGTTGCTGGTGGCGCGGCTAAACGGCAAGATTATCGGCACGGTGCAGCTTGCCGTCAGCCAGCCCGCCAATGGCATTCACCGTGCTGATGTGAATAAACTGATGGTCCACCCCGACGCCCGCCGTCTGGGTATCGCCCGTTCATTGATGGTGGCCATCGAGCTTGTCGCGCGCAGCGCAGGCAAAACCCTGCTGGTGCTGGACACGATTTCTGGCGGTGCCGCCGAGAGCTTATACACTTCGCTGGGGTATGAGATTTCGGGACGAATTCCAGCCTATGCGATGTCGACGGACGGGGAGCTGGAACCGACAACAGTGATGTACAAGATTCTTTAAATTTAAATTCAAGACATTGGGTTGCCACCCAAACTGGCCTTAAGAAGCGCCTATCGCCGCGCCTCTTAATAATCTCCGGCTCTTAAAAACAGCAGCTGCGCAGGTCACAATGACCGTGTTTCAGGCGCCAAAGTGATAGCCGCAAAATGTCGCCGCTTAGGCGGTTCCCTCTGTTCAGGTTCCAACCCGCGCCAAAAGACGCGCGGTTTTGCACCTTTCCGTCTGCCTCATTTTTGAATGCGGCCTCGACTTTTGAAGGTCAATCACCATGCCGGTTTTGAATTTAGAAAAGCTTCGGCCACGTTCAAAATGTCACCAGCAAGTCGGTGGAAAGACAACATCTTTACCGTTGGCTCGAACCCGCAGCCGGGAAGCCCGTAGGGCTGACATTTTGCGGCTATCACATGGGGTAACTGGAACACGTCCGTTTCAACTTGCGCAGCAACGGAGTGAATAAAACGCGGGATGGGTAAGGGGATTCGTTTCAATCCCCTTACCCCGGTGTGGGCCGACGCCCACGACCTTGACCTTCAGGCCGGTTTGGGTGGCAACCCAAGGTTTTGACCTTAAAAAACGTTTCTCTGCTTTTTAACGCTTATTTCCCACTCCATACCCGTAAGTTCGCCTCACGAACCTTGAGTTTCTGCTCTGGCGTCAGCTTGTTGTAATCCGCCGCGAGGCCACTTTCCCAGTCACCGTACAGCGGGTTTGGCAATACGATGTACTGTGTGCCGAACTGGCTGTGGTTCTGGTTCACAAAGGCGCGGCGCTGGGTATTGTCTTTATGATACGTCGCCGAGCCAAAGTCATTCAGGTTGTCTCCGGCGTAGAGAACAATGTTGTAGCCCGCGGCTTTAATTGAGTCGAAGCGCGTCTGTTTGTTGGACGTATTGCTACTCAGCAACAAGGTTTTTTCGTTTACGCCAGTGAAACCAAGGCGTTTGAGGTTTTCCATGGTAGCGGCGTATTCGCTGGTTTTTCGGTTCGACACGTAGAACATCGTGCCGCCATGGGAATTCACATAATTAGCGAAATTAACAGCCCCCGGAACCGCCAGAGCCTGTTTGGCCGAGGTCCATTCTGACCAGGTTTTGCTGTCAAACGGCTTGTTGGCTTTCACCTGCCATGCGCTGTAGGCGCTGTTGTCGATCATCGTTTCGTCGAGATCAACGACCACGGCTTTGGGTTTGCCGTCGAGAGGCTTGGCATTATCAAACGCCACGGTGGCGATATTGAATGCCTGATAGGTTAGCGCCTGGTACTCACCAGACTGTTGGAACCAGTTCAGCGCCATCACAGATTGATCGTTAAGCTTTTGTTGAGCATCCGTTTTTTGCTGTGCACAGCCGGTCAGTGTCAGCAGGATCAATGCACTGGTGGTACAAAGCGTCATCTTTTTCATTCACTATCACCTTTACGCATTATAAGAAAAATCCTTAAAACATTAGCAGATTCATAAGATTAGTGAAGAGTGAAAATCGGGTCATGCGACACAAATAATAAAAAAGCCGGGGGATGAGCCCGGCGAATAATGAAACGAGTAACATTTTATCAATGAGGGGTGTGTGGACTTGTGAAGGTCACACGGGTCAATCTTAGAACTGATAAACCAAACCAACAGCAGTAACGTCGTCGGTATTTAGACCCAATTTGTTGTTGTCATCCAGTTGGTTGATTTTATAATCAACATAGGCTGACATGTTTTTGTTGAAATAATAGGTAGCGCCCACCTCGAAATATTTAACCAGGTCAACGTCGCCGATGCCTTCAATATCTTTACCCTTGGTCTGTACATAACCCAGGGAAGGGCGCAGGCCGAAGTCGAATTGATATTGTGCCACAGCTTCAACGGTCTGCGTTTTATTAGCAAAACCGCTTCCAGCTGGTGCGCCAGAAATACCTGTAGGGACAGTGATCGCGACCATATTACGGGTTTCAGCATACATAGCGGCTAAATAAACACCGTTGGCATCATATTTCATGCCGCCTGTCCATGCGTCTGCCTTATCACCTTTACCGTAGGCAGAGTTGCTCTGGCCAACAGTACGGTCAGATGATGCATAAGCGCCACCGACACTCACGCCGGTATCACCCAGAGCGTAAGTGGTAGAAAGTGCATAACCGTCGCCGTTTGCTGTGCTGCTACCACGACCGTCGTTTTCGTTTTTACCTTGGTACTGAACAGCAACATTCAGGCCATCAACCAGACCGAAGAAGCCGCGGTTACGGTAAGTTGCCAAACCGTTGGCACGGCCAGTCATGAAGCGGTCAGCCTTGGTGTAACCGTCGCCACCGAACTCAGGGAACATATCTGTCCAGGCTTCGACGTCATACAGTGCGCCATAGTTGCGGCCGTAATCGAATGAACCGTATTGGCCGAATTTCAGACCGGCAAAGCCCAGACGCGTTTTGGTGCCCGTGGTGCTTGGTGTTGCGCTGTCGGATTCGGCGTGGTTTGCCATGATGTTATATTCCCACTGGCCGTAACCGGTGATCAGATCGTTAATTTGCGTCTGACCTTTAAAACCGAAACGCACATAACTCTGGTCGCCATCATTACCTGTTGAATCAGAGAAATAATGCAGACCTTTTACTTTCCCGTATAGGTCGAGTTTGTTGCCGTCTTTATTATAAATTTCTGCTGCATGTGCGCCTGATGCAATCAATAAACCAGGAATTAAAAGTGCCAGAATTTTACGTTTCATGTTTTTTTACCCTGCATTCTTTATTAAAAGCTTTGGTTGGAAAGCTTTATATGAAGTCTTGTAGAAAGACGCTATTCATCATTTTGCTATTCATTTCGTGTGAGTTCGAAATTTTCTCAGCGAGGGTTTTTTACCGTACATATGTGATCAATTTATGACAATTAGAAATGAACTTTCTTTTTATTCGATAAATGAATCCTGCCATTTGAGTCAGGCAACACGATTTCGGGCTGCGTCGCAGCCCGGTCTGTGGGACAATGGCCGCCAGATTTTCCCTTAACAACGCAACTTTATAAGAGATGAATGGCGCTTTCCCCCGCGGTTAAAGATCAGATAAGTCAGTGGTACAAAGCCCTGCAACAGCAAATCCCGGACTTTATTTCTCGAGCACCACAGCGTCAGATGATTGCTGAGGTCGCGAAGGCATTCTCCGGTGATTCCGCACGCCATCTGGCGATCGAGGCACCGACGGGTGTCGGCAAAACGCTGTCCTATTTGATCCCCGGCATCGCGGTCAGCCGCGAAGAGGAGAAACCGCTGATTGTCAGTACCGCCAATGTGGCGCTGCAGGATCAAATTTTTAGTAAAGATTTACCTTTGTTGAAAAAGATCATTCCAGATTTAAAATTCACCGGCGCTTTTGGCCGAGGCCGCTATGTCTGCCCGCGCAATCTGTCGATGATGAGTAATGAGAATGCACAGGGCGATCTCGGTCTTTTTCTGGGTGAGGAACTGGCACCTTCGAGTGGCGAAGAGCAGAAATTGTCAAAAACGCTGGAAACCGCGCTGGCCCGCTACGAGTGGGATGGTCTGCGCGATCACTACAAGCTGACTATTCTGGATCCGCTGTGGGCCAAAATCAGCACTGACAAAGCCAACTGCCTCGGGCGCAACTGCCATTACTTCAAAGAGTGCCCGTACTTCGTGGCGCGCAAAGAAATTGAAAGCGCCGATGTGGTGGTGACCAACCACGCGCTGGTGATGGCGGCACTGGAGTCAGAGTCTGTGCTTCCGCCAGCCAAGGATTTATTGCTGGTACTGGATGAAGGCCATCATCTGCCCGACGTAGCCCGCGATGCGCTCAAAGTCGAGGCGGAGATCGGCGCGGTGTGGAATCATCTGCAACTCGATAATTTTGTTCGCCAGATTGAACAATGTCTGGCGTTGTTTACACCGAAAAACCCACCGCCGCTTACCCATGCTGAACGTCTGCATACACATTGTGCCGAAATGCGCGAACTGTTGCTGCTGATAGAGCAACAGGTGAGCCAGTTTCTGCCGCAGGATGTGCCGGAAGCAGAATACCGATTTGAAATGGGTGCGCTGCCACCAGAACTTACCGAACTCTGTGCCCGGTTGTTCAAGCTGACCGACGGTCTGCGCAGCCTGGCGGAGTACATGGTTAACGATCTGAGTGAAAAGACTGGCAAGCACGACATAATGCGTCTGCACCGCGCCATTTTGCACATGAGTCGCATGCAGGGTTACCTCGAAACCATGAGCAAATTGTGGAAGCTAGCGTCGATGGAGAAAGCGTCCAATGCGCCGATTGGCAAATGGGTCACGCGTCACTATTTCGATAACCAGAGCCATCTGATTTTCCACTGCGTGGGCATCCGCGTCAGTGAACAGCTCGAGAAATTGCTCTGGCGCAAGGTACCTCACGTGGTGATCACTTCAGCGACGCTGCGTTCACTCAACAGTTTTTCCCGCCTGCAGGAGATTAGTGGTCTGAGTGAGAAAGCCGGTGACCGCTTTGTCAGCCTGGACTCACCGTTCAACCATATCGAACAGGGCAAACTGGTGATTCCGCAGATGATAAATGAACCGTTGATGGCGAATGAAGCGGCACATCTGGCGGAAATGGCTGATTTCTTCCGCGCCGAACTGGCAAAAGGGTTACATAGAGGCCAATTGGTTTTGTTCGCCAGCAACCGTGCGCTACAACAGTTTGTCAGCCTGCTGCCTGATTTGCGCCTGATGCTGCTCGTGCAAGGGGATCAGCCTCGCTACCGGCTGGTGGAAGAGCACCGCAAACGGGTGGAAGCGGGTAGCACCAGCGTACTCGTCGGCCTGCAATCTTTTGCTGAAGGACTGGATCTGAAAGGTGATCTGCTGACACAGGTTCACATTCACAAAATCGCGTTTCCTCCCATCGACAGTCCGGTCATTCTGACCGAAGGTGAGTGGCTGAAAACCCTGAAGCGTTACCCGTTCGAAGTACAAAGCTTACCGAGTGCTTCGTTCAATCTGATACAGCAAGTAGGGCGGTTGATCCGCAGCCATGAATGCCGTGGCGAAATCGTGATTTATGACCGCAGGTTGATCACGAAAAATTACGGATCACGCCTGCTGGCCGCATTGCCAATATTCCCTATTGAGCACCGGGAAATGCCAGAACCGGGTTCAGTAAAACGCCCCGATCGGCTCAAAAGTGCCACCAAAACCGTGAAGCGTCGCCGTAAAGCGAAATAAATTTGCGTGCTGTATTCGTGTAATCCCCTTCTTTCGTCTCTTTACTCTTCCTCGTTCATGCATTATCAATAATTCTCTGATAAAGGATGAACAAGGAACGGCTCCGATGTATTTACCCACTGCATTCAAACAAGATGATATCCAGGTGCAGGCGGAGCTTATCCGCCAGTATCCGCTGGGGTTGCTGATCACCCACGGGCCTGACGGCTTCGAAGCCAACCCTATACCTTTTTTAGTCGACATCGACACGGCTGGGCAACTCACCTTGCGTGCGCACCTGTCGCGTGGCAATGCGCAATGGAAATCTTTGGCGGCTGACGGCCAGTGCATGGTGGTGTTTCAGGGAGAAGAAGGGTATGTCTCGCCATCGTGGTATCCGTCGAAAAAGCAAAATGGCGGGAAAACGGTACCGACCTGGAATTACATCACCGTGCAGGTGAGCGGCGAAGCGACCCTAATCGACAACAGCGACTGGCTGCTGACGTTGCTGCATGAACTCACCACTGTACACGAAGGTGGACAGCGTGAGCCGTGGTCAGTGAGCGATGCGCCGGAAAACTTCATCGCGGCGCAGCTCAAAGGTATTGTTGGTATTGAGCTGATAGCGCGCAAGACAGAAGGTAAGTGGAAGCTCAACCAGAACCGTACGCGGGAAGATGTCAGCGGTGTCATTCAGGGGTTGCGCGAACATCAAGGCCCACAAAGCGGGCTGGCAAGCAGCATGGCGAAGGCCAATTCTCTGAAATGAGCCCGCGACGGGCGTTTTCCCCTGTGTGCGACTGAGTTATGCTGGCAGCATTCGATATTGATTAATGGCGGGGCCATGGACTACACCAGGTTTATCAAAGAAGTGGGTCGCGGGAAGAATCACGCCCGTGATCTGGATCGTGAACAGGCGCTGGCGCTGTACCGTGACATGCTGGCTGGTGCGGTGCCTGATTTGCAGCTTGGCGCTCTGCTTATCGCCCTGCGCATTAAAGGCGAGTCAGAAGAGGAAATGCTGGGGTTTTATCAGGCGATGGAGGAGCAGGTGATGCGACTTCAAACTCCAGCAGAAGGTCCAATGCCGGTGGTGATCCCTACCTATAATGGTGCACGTAAACAGGCCAACCTGACGCCACTGTTGGCGATGCTGCTCAGTAAACTCGGGCTGCCGGTACTGGTTCACGGTGTGGATGAAGACCCAACACGGATCACCAGCGCCGAGATCTTACGCGCGCTGGGCGTCGGAGCGGCGCATAACCAAGAGCAGGCACAACAGCAGCTTGATGCAGGGCGTCTGCCGGTTTTCGTCCCTATATCGGTGCTGTGCGCGCCGATAGACAAGCAGCTTGCGCTACGTTGGAAAATGGGTGTGCGGAATAGCAGCCATACGCTGGCAAAATTGATCACGCCTTTTGCCGGACAAGCATCGCTGCGTTTGTCGAGTGTGTCGCACCCGGAATATATTCAGAAAGTATCGTCGTTCTTCAGTCAGGTCGATGGGCGCGCTTTGCTCTCGCAGGGAACGGAAGGTGAAGTTTATGCCAACCCACTGCGTAGTCCACCCGTCTATTTGATCGCCAACGGCGCGCAGGAGATCCTCATTGAGAAGCAGGAATTCGCTAATGTCGAACTGCCTGTATCAAAAGAGGTTGCTGCCACCGTGGCCTTCACCCAGGAGTGCCTGAACGGGCAACGGGCTATTCCGCAGGCTATCTCTAATCAGTTGGTTTGTTGTTTGGTGGCCACCGGAATATCGGGGGATATGGCGGAAGCGCGGATGATTATAGAGCAGGTGTTTTAGGCTTTTGGGAAAAGCCTAAGTAAAATTTCAATTCAAGTTCAAGGTTGTGGGCATCGGCCCACACCGTCCAGAGGGCGGCCCGTCGTCGCCGCCCTCTGGACTCCCGAGTTCTTTCATGAGGTTTTCGCTGCTGCGCGGGTCACCATGGCCGTGTTTCAGGGATTGTCGTTATCGCCGTAAAATGTCAGCCCTTCGGGTTTCCCGGCTGCGGGTTCAAGCCAACGGTAAAGATGTTGTCTCTCCACCGACTTGCCAGTGACATTTTGAACACGGCCGAAGCTTCTTTAAAATTCTAACCCCAACCCCAACCCCAACCCCAACCGCAAGGCAAAATCCAGAGCTGGATTTCGTTTTTAAAAAGCCAAGGCCGCATTCAAAAATGGCGCTGAGCCAGAGGTGGAAAACCGCGTGTCTTTTTACGCGGGTTGGAACCCGCAGCGAAGACACCGCCTAAGCGGCGCCATTTTGCGGCTATCACTGGGGTCACTGGAACACGTCCATCCCAACTTGCGCAGCTGCTGTTTTTAAAAGAGCCCGGGATTCTCAAGGGTGGTGGCGATAAGCCACCCTTGAGGCCAGTTTGGGTGGCAACCCAAGGTCTTGACCTTAAAATTGAATCTAAAGCCGGTTTGGGCGTCAGCCCAAGGTTGTGACCTTGAAGTTGAATCTAAAGCCAGTTTGGGTGGCAACCCAAGGCCTTGACCTTGAAGTTGAATCTAAAGCCGGTTTGGATGACAACCCAAGGTCTTGACCTTGAAGTTGCATGTAAAGCCGGTTTGGGCGGCAGCCCGACATTTTGAATTTAAAAGCAGAATTAGGTCACTCACTATCAAAATTGCGTATTAAAAGGTAAAATACCCAGTATTAAAGCTTTAAATACTGATTTTACTCATTTTTTAAAACCAATTTAACGAGGTTTATCCATGGAACAGTTACCTAAATGCCCAAGCTGCAGTTCTGAATTTACCTGGCAGGATGGTGCGATGCTGAATTGTCCTGAATGTGGACATGTCTGGTCACTGGAAGGCGATACTGAAGCTCAAGATGACGCGCTGGTGGTCGTTGACGCTAACGGTAATATACTGGTGGATGGCGATTCAGTCACCGTCATTAAAGACCTGAAAGTTAAAGGCAGCTCTTCGATGCTGAAGATTGGCACCAAAGTGAAAGGCATCCGTTTATGCGAAGGTGACCACAACATCGATTGCAAGATTGATGGTTTTGGGCAGATGAAACTGAAATCCGAGTTCGTTAAGAAAAACTGATTTGCCTCCGCATGACCCCGCCAGCACCTTTAGCGGTTTTGTGACATCGACAGAACCGCTAGCTCACTTTACACTCAATGCATAATCTCGTTAACTTTCAGTAGAGAAGATTGCATGAAAAAGCCTCAAGACTATTTTAACGCCCTGAATCACGACTACCTCAACGTCCACAAAACCAAAGAAAACCTGTTCTGGCAAAATTATATGGGTACCGGCGATGAGAATGTTTCTGCTGAATTCTCAGCGGCTGAAACCGCCTATAAACGTTTTATCGCCGAACCTTCCCGCCTGAGCGAGCTGCGTGAACTGATTTCCGGACTGGAAAAACAGACCCTCGACGACGATGGCAAAGCCCTGCTGCACGGCCTGCAAGGCTGGTATCGTTTTTTTGACTGCAATGCGATCGAAGATTCCAAAGCACAAGCGCTGCTGGATGAGATTATTCAGGCTGAGTCTGCCCTCTACGCCAAACGTAAACAGCATCGTCTGACCCACATCAATGCCAAAGGGGAACGCGTTAACGCCTCGCTGGGTGAGCTGCTGACCAATCAGGCAACCAATGAAAATGAGTCTTACCGCCGCAGTTCGCAGATTGCCTTGCGCGAACTGGAAGAGTGGTTGCTGCATAACGGCTTACCGGAGCTTATTGGTCTGCGCAATCGCTTTGCGCGTCAGTTAGGCTTCCGCAACTATTTCGATTACAAAGTGAACAAAACCGAGCGTATGACGCCGGAACAACTGTTCGCCATTCTTGATCGTTTCGAAGAGCAGACGCGTGAAGGCAATGTGCGCAGTCTCAATGAACTGGTGGCGCGAGAGGGGGATGCGGCATTATTACCATGGAACATCCGCTTTGCCAGCGCCGGCGACGTTACCCGCCAGCTCGATCCTTACTTTCCTTTTGCTGACTCTCTGCGCCGCTGGCTCGACAGTTTCAAACGCCTGAACATTGGCTTCAATGGTGCCGATATGCAGCTCGATTTGCTGGTTCGCGAAGGCAAATATGAGAACGGCTTTATGCACAGCCCGGTACCGGCATTTTATGATCAGGGTAAATGGGTCCCCGGCGAGATCAACTTCACCAGTCTGGCGAAACCGGATCAACTGGGCAGTGGGGCGAGCGGGCTGAATACGCTGTTCCACGAAGGCGGACACGCGGCGCACTTTGCTAATATCCGACAAAATGCCCCCTGTTTCTCGCAAGAATTCCCACCGACCTCAATGGCTTATGCGGAAACGCAATCCATGTTCTGCGACAGCCTGCTCGATGATGCCGACTGGCTGAAACGTTATGCGAAAAACGCCGCTGGAGAACCGGTGCCGGATACGCTGATCCACGACAACATTGCCGCCCGTCAGCCGATGCGTGCGTTCAACGAGCGCCATATTTTGCTGGTGCCTTATTTTGAATGGCAGCTTTATCAATGGCCGGATGAGAAACGCACACCAGAAGCCATGCTGGCGCTGGCCCGCGATGTCGAAACGCACATTCTGGGGGTTACCGGCAGCCCGCGCCCGACGCTGGCCATTCCGCATCTGTTGTCGATGGAGTCCGCCTGCTCTTATCAGGGATACCTGCTGGCACTGATGGCGGTAGAACAGACTCGCGCCTTCTTCCTGAAACGCGATGGTTACCTAACAGATAATCCTGCCATCGGCCCCGATCTGGCGAAACATTATTGGTCGCCGGGTAATAGCATCAGCCATGATGAGACTTTGCGTCGTCTGACCGGCGAAGGCTTTAACCCAGATTATCTTGCGCAGGTATGTAACCAGACCGTAGACGTGGCATGGGAAGAGGCACAGGAGACGATCAGACGGGCAGCGCAGCGTGAACAGCCGGTGGCCGATTTCGACCTCAACGTGCATATCCGCGTCGTGGATGGCAACCGTGTACTGGCGGACAGCGCCGATGGCGATGACGCGATGTGTCAGGACTTCGCTGATTTTGTCGAGCAAACATATTTAGGGAAGTAATCACTGTCAGATCAGCGGGCGCGGGACGAATCCCGCGCTTTTTTATCGCAGAATTTAGCGGGCGTCAGGGCGAATCAGGTCAAATCGATTCTCCTCAGATATGCCGTAGTAGGCGGTCGGGCCACCGGCTCGCAGCACGGGTTCAGCCAGCGCCGTCTGGTAAACCCCGTCAATCAGCAAATCTGTTGCGATGTGCACCGCGACGACTTCACCGAGAACCAGCCAGGTATCGACTTTTTCTCCGGCTGCACTTTGCAACTGAATGCATTGCGTGAGTTTGCACTCAAAATTAACCGGGCTTTCCGCGACACAATCTGCGGCGACGATGCGGCCGGGGCGCGGTGTCAGGCCGGAAAATTCAAACTCATCACCGTCGCGTGGCAGGGAAACTGAACTTTGGTTCATCTTTTCCAACAACGAGCGGGTGGTGAGGTTCCAGACGAATTCGCCGGTTTCCACGATGTTTGCCACACTATCTTTCCAGCCGATACTGGCAAAACCAATAATGGGTGGATGATAATTAAATGCGTTGAAGAAGCTGTAGGGCGCGAGGTTGCGCTGACCCGCGGTATTGCGTGATGCGACCCAGCCGATAGGGCGAGGTCCAACGATGGCATTAAACGGGTCATGTGGCAGGCCGTGACCCGCGGAAGGTTCATAATAATAACGTTCGTCTATGCTCATAGTGTTCCTCTGTGGCGCGATAGTGGGGGTGTTGGTTGGCACGTTAATCGTTTTTCTGCACCTCTGCCCGTCAGTGTCCGGCAGAGGTGGGCGGTTTGTGTTATCTTACGCGCCAGAAATTACGACAGGTTGGTTTTCATTCGCAAGACCCGTCTTTTCATCACCCTATACGATTTATAAAATTATTTTTTCATAAAATACTCCGGAGAGTCATTCAGGTGGAAAACAAAAAAATCTTCCCGCAAGAAAAAAGCGGCCTGCATCCGCGCAACCGCCACCGCAGCCGCTATGACTTCCCGGCCCTGATTGCCAGCAGCCCTGAGCTTGAGCCGTTTGTCTCTGAAAATAAATGGGGCGATCTGTCGGTGGATTTCGCTGCACCTCTGGCGGTCAAAGCATTGAACCGGGCTTTGCTGCGTCATTTCTATCAGATTGAAAACTGGGAAATCCCTGCCGATTATCTCTGCCCGCCTATTCCGGGGCGCGCGGACTACGTGCATCACCTGGCCGATTTATTGGCGGGTAGCAATCAGGGTGAAATCCCGAAAGGCAAAGACATTGCTATTCTGGATATCGGTGTAGGCGCTAACTGTATCTATCCCATTATCGGCCTGCGCGAATATGGTTGGCGTTTCACCGCCAGTGAGATTGATGCCACTTCGATGGCGGCGGCGAAGAAAATTGTTGCGACCAATCCGCTGCTGACCAACCAGGTCCGTTTTCGTTTACAGGCAAAACCACCGCGTATTTTTGACACGATTATCCGTCACGACGAGCGTTATGATGCGGTGCTGTGTAACCCGCCATTCCACGGTTCCGCAGAAGAAGCGGCAGGCAGCAGTCAACGTAAGCGTCAGAATCTCGGCATCGATCGTCGCACCGGCAAGGCTGAATTGAATTTCGGTGGCCAGCACAACGAGTTATGGTGTGAAGGCGGTGAAGAGTCCTTTGTGGTGCGTATGGCGGAAGAGAGTGCTGAAAAACGTAATAATTGCTTGTGGTTCACCGTTCTGATTTCTAAAAAAACCACGCTGCCACTGATTTACGAAGCGCTGGAAGAACTGGAAGCCACCGATGTGCGTACCGTCGAAATGACACAAGGCAATAAGATCAGCCGTTTTGTCGCCTGGACGTTTCTCACGCCGTGGCAGCAAAAAAGCTGGGCTGATAAACGCTGGAACTAATGTCATCTGCGGGTTTTATTGTGCAATTCCTCAGCCTGACGCACAACATGGCGTCAGGCTGAAAATCTTCAGCGGTTCTATTGTTGACTGTGCCTTAGCGCTTATAGACGTGATGCTTGAAGCCCGGCCACCTCGATTTCGCCAAGCGCGCAGTTAAAGCGCAGGAGATATTTAAGAGGTGCTGCGATTGGCACCTCTTAACGCCGGTTTAGGTATCAACTCCACCTTTTGACGTTGAGTTTACAAGCCGCGGTGCTCAGCCGGCCAGGCGGGATAAAACAACGTATTCTTCACTCCGCCAGTAGATCCTCCAGTGCTGCTTTCAACTCCTGATGACTATATGTAAACCCAGCATCTTCCAACCGTTGCGGAACGGCCCGCTGTCCGCCGAGGACCAGAACGGCGGATTCGCCCATCAACAACCTGATGAGCCCCGCAGGAACGCGCATAAAGGCCGGACGGTGCAGAACCTCGCCGAGCAGGGCGCTGAATTGTTCGTTACGTGCCGGGTAGGGAGAAACCATATTGAAAGGACCGCTGAGCGTTTCGTGCATCAGCAGGAAAATAATGCCGTTTACCATGTCGTCGAGGTG
Source organism: Hafnia psychrotolerans (assembly GCF_014639435.1). GTDB lineage: Bacteria > Pseudomonadota > Gammaproteobacteria > Enterobacterales > Enterobacteriaceae > Ewingella > Ewingella psychrotolerans. Next base: position 411,910 of record NZ_BMFZ01000001.1, read on the forward strand.
GATCCACGGCATGTACTGTTGGCCGTCACCTAACGGGCCGCCAAGACCGGCGCGGAAGGGCAGGACCATTTTTGCCAACGCCCCACCTCTTTTCGCCAATACGACACCCGTCCGCAGTAGACACACGCGGGTACGGTCACTTTCAGCAGCCAGGGCCAGCGCTTCCCAGCGCTCACAAAGCTGCCAGGTAAATTGCTTATTAGGCGGTTCGTCCTCCGGCACCAAGGCTTGCCTTTGATCACCGTAATAACCGATTGCTGAACCGGATACAAACACCGGTGGCGGGTTCTGGCTGGCATTGATCAATGTCGCCAGGCGTTCAGTGACTTTCCAGCGGCTGTCGCATAATTTCTGTTTCTGCTCTTTGGTCCAGCGCTTGTCGGCAATGGGTTCTCCTGCCAGATTGATCACTGCGTCAAAGCCATTGAGTGACGTTTTATCGTCAAGCGTCTTCCACAGAAGCACTTCCGGGCCGAGGATTTTAGCAGCCCTTTCAGGTGTGCGTGTCAATACGGTGATCTGATGCGATTGGCCCAGAAGGCGCTCGGTGAGTCTGCGTCCGATGAGACCGGTGGCACCGGTTATCAATATTTGCATAGGCTGGCTCCTTAACTGTTTGAATGCATGCGCGAACACTTCCTACCAGCATAGATTACTCTACTTGCTTAGCACGCGATGCAGAGCACATCTCACCGTATTTATTTTGAAGACTTCACGTCACCTGAAGAGGCCTTTGGCGAGAGCCAAGGCAAAGGTGCTTACTTTTGTTCAGCGATTGCATAGGCTTTTTCGGTAGCCGGGCGATTTTTAATGCGTTCGAACCAGTTACGCACGGCAGGGAAGTCTGCCAGATCGATACGCTGGCGTTCGTGAGAGACGACCCACGGATAGGTGGCGATGTCTGCAATACTGTAATGCTCTCCGGCGATGTAGGCATTTTTCATGAGCTGGGTATGCAGAACACCGTACAGGCGTTTGGTCTCTTGCTGATAGCGTTCGATGGCATAAGGCACCGGTTGCGGGGCGTAATGGTTGAAGTGGTGATTCTGACCCAGCATCGGACCGAACCCGGCCATTTGCCAGAACAGCCACTCCAGTGTCCGGGTGCGTTCACGCAACTCCAGGCTGAGCAGTTTGCCGGTTTTCTCCGCTAAATATTGCAAAATGGCACCCGATTCAAACACGCTGACCGGGGCTCCTCCATCGACGGGTTGATGGTCAACAATGGCCGGAATTTTATTGTTAGGTGAGATGGCTAAAAACTCGGGTTTGAACTGATCACCCGTTCTGATATCAATACGGTGAAGGTGGTAGGGAAGTCCAGTTTCTTCAAGGAAGAGCGTGATTTTGTGACCGTTAGGTGTTGGTGCAAAATAAAGATCAATCATATTGCCTCCTGCGGTATTTTATTCTCTGTCCGTTGGTATGTGTCCACCAATCGGCAGGGCTGGGTGCGTCTAATGTTTTGAAAAAATAGATATTTATGCAGCATCTGGCGTTATCCGCCATGAATCGAACGCCCTTAGGTTAACATAGTCGTTAAAGGTCACTACTACAGTGAGACAAGTCTGATGGCATCCCCTGATGGGTGACATAGGTTTAACAGTGAGATAACGCATCTGTTGCTATTGAAGCACACCCATAGAGACAGATAGAATCATCTTGCATGCGCTTTTTTACCGATAGACAGTCTTGAACAAAGTGGTAAATTCTCTCCCGGCAGAACAACAATTAATTGCGCAAAAGCCTGCGCTCAAGAGAAGGTTTCATAGGATGGCGGAACAAGAGCAGAACACCGACACCGGCGAATGGGTTGATATCGTCAATGAAGAAAATGAGGTTATTGCCCAGGCCAGCCGTCAGCAGATGCGAGCTCAATGCCTGCGCCATCGTGCCAGCTATATTGTGGTACATGATGGTATGGGTAATATCCTGGTGCAACGACGCACCGAGACCAAGGATTTCTTCCCCGGCTGGCTAGATGCCACAGCGGGTGGCGTAGTGCAAAGCGGCGAAGTGGTATTGGACTCGGCACGTCGCGAAGCAGAAGAGGAGCTGGGCATTGCTGGTGTGCCTTTTGCCGAGCATGGCATGTTCTATTTTGAAGAGCCGAATAAATGTCGCGTGTGGGGCGCGCTATTTAGCTGCGTGTCGCACGGTCCATTTGCTTTGCAAGAGGAAGAGATCGACGAAGTTCGCTGGATGACGCCGGAGGAGATCACCGCGCGTTGTGATGAATTTACCCCAGACTCACTAAAAGCGCTGTCGCTGTGGATGACGCGGAATAATGAGAAAGAACACGGCAAGCCGCTGGTACGTGAAGAACCTATATTGCCTGGCGATCCTCTGCCGGTTGAACGTTCGTCGTTCTCGCTGAGTGGTCGTGAAGAAGACAAAATACGGGTGAAGTGTGATCTAAAATAACAGTAGGGTGGCTCAGGCCGCCTGCTGTTTTGCATTTTCAACCCTGGCTGCTCAACAACTGTCCCGCCGACACAATGACGAGGCAATCGTCACCTCCTCCCACTCTTCATCATGAATTCTTGCCAATAAAGCTTGTGCTGCACGGGTGCCAATTTCTTTGTGGGGAACCGTCATCGTGGTAAGCGGAGGCTGGCAGACACGACTGACGTCGCCATTGCCAAAGCCGACCACGGCGAGATCGTTTGGCACTTTTATGCGCCTCCGCTGGCATTCATACAATACGCCACAGGCGAGCTCATCGGACACACACACCAGCGCATCCAGTTCAGGCCAGGCAAGCAGAAACTCCGGTAGCTGGCGCGCACCGGTTGAGAAGCTGGCCGGTTCTGCCGAGTTAATGACTCGGTGTATCGATCTGTGCGCCCGCAGCATGGCTTTGTGCCAACCTTGCAGGTGTTGCTGGAAAATCCACTGTTCTTGATTGGCGCATAGCATACCGATGTTTTGATAGCCTTTATCAATCACCGCTTTGGTCAGTTGATGCATCGCTTCAACATTATCGATGCCAATGTTCATGTCGATGGGAGATTCGGTCAACGCCCCGATTTCCAAAACGGGTATTGAAGCATTGTCCAGCCAGTTGCGCACGTTAGCCGAGTGCTCAACGCTGAGCAAAATGGCCGCCGCCAGGTTGTAAGAGAGAAAGGTTTCCAGCAACTTCTCTTCACGCTCCATCCGGTGCTGTGATTCTGCCAGCATGATTTGATAGCCCGCAGGTTGTAGGATTTTCTGTAACCCGGCAAACATGTCAGCACAGCCGAACTCGGACAAACTTGGCACAATCATCGCAATAGTATAAGACGAAGCGGAAGCCAGCGAACTGGCGGCCTGATTGGGTAGATACCCCAATTGGCTGACAGCTTCTTCGATCTTCTCCCGTAGTTTATCGGATACCTGTTCCGGCGTTCGCAACGCCCGGGATACGGTCATGCTGCCAACTCCCGCCAATAGAGCAACATCAGCCAACGTGACTCTTCCGGTACTGCGTCGTTTTTTGTTAATCGACATTCACAATCCTGACTCCTATACCCCGAGGTATAGCGAAAAAAGCAAGCCGGGGAAGGGGTTATACCCGAAGGGTCCACGGCAGAGTTGAGTAAATTATCGGTGATTTCCTGACAAAGTATACCGTTATTTGTGCGACCTGCGGCCCGGTGATGGCGATAGGCGACTATTTTTGATAGCGCTATCACAGAACGTAATGGTAGCGATTTGGTAGCGCTATCTTTGTGAGTTGTATCACGGATGTTAACGCTACCGGTGAGTAAAGTCAGAGGCGTTGGTGTTGTCTGGGGGAATTTGGCACGCCAGCTAATGAAAATTAAACCGGAGCTACAGCGATGCTGAATGATTGGTTAACATCTGACAGGATTCAGATCAGAACAGATATCACGGACTGGCGGCAGGCAGTGGAAGTCAGCGCTGAGCCACTGCTGAAAGAAGGGACGATCACACCTGACTATCTGGCGGCAATTTTTGCCCAACGGGAAACGTTAGGGCCGTATTTCGTTCTGGCACCAGGCATTGCGATGCCGCATGCCCGACCAGAAGAGGGCGCGAAAGGGTTAGGGTTGTCGTTACTCACATTGCCACAAGGCGTGAAGTTTAATTCTGAAGATAATGACCCGGTTTATACGGTGGTGATGTTATCGGCACCAGATAAACACAGTCATATCGAATTGATCTCTGAATTAGCAGAGCTCTTCTCTAGTGATGAAGATATGAAAAAAATACACCAAGCAACCGATGTTAAAACAATTCAGGATATCATCGCGAAATTCTGACCGTGAGTTATAAATTAATGGAATTACATTAATTTATAACGAAAGTACTGACGAGAAAAAACATCAGAAGGCATTCTGGTGCGTAAACCTAAAAACATTTTAAAACACAGGTGAATAAGATGAAAATCATGGCGATTTGCGGTTCCGGTTTAGGCAGCAGCTTTATGGTCGAAATGAACATTAAAAAGGTGCTGAAAAAATTAAATATTCAGGCTGACGTTGAGCATTCTGATTTGTCATCGGCCATTCCCGGTGAAGCCGATCTGTTCGTGATGGCAAAAGACATCGCCGCAAGCGCTAACATTCCGGAAAATCAGCTGGTTGTCATTACCAATATTGTGGATATCAACGAGCTGGAAGCTAAATTGATCGCACACTTTGACAAGTACTCACTGTCCTGATCCTGACCGACACTGATTACCCTACAATAAAAAACAATAGATATCAGAGGTGGATATGTTTATCCAGGAAACGCTCAAGTTTGTGGTTGATATATTAAAAGTGCCTTCAGTGCTGGTCGGTATCATTGCATTGATCGGTCTGGTCGCCCAAAAGAAAAACTTTTCTGATGTGGTTAAAGGTACGGTAAAAACAATACTTGGATTTTTAGTTTTAGCAGGCGGTGCGACGGTATTAGTCGGCTCGTTAAATCCATTGGGCGGAATGTTTGAACATGCCTTTAATATTCAGGGGATCATTCCGAATAACGAAGCGATTGTTTCTATCGCGATGGAAAAATTCGGTGCGCCAACGGCATTAATTATGGCTTTCGGGATGGTCGCCAACCTTATCGTGGCACGTTTCACTCGCCTCAAATACGTCTTCCTGACCGGGCACCACACGTTCTACATGGCCTGTATGATCAGCGTCATTCTGACCGTGGCCGGTTTTGAAGGCGTGGCGCTGGTCTTCACCGGCTCACTGACATTGGGCCTTATCATGGCGTTCTTCCCGGCGCTGGCGCAGCGTTATATGCGTAAAATTACTGGGAATGACGATATCGCTTTCGGCCATTTCGGCACCATCGGTTATGTGCTTTCCGGTTGGATCGGCAGCAAAGTCGGTAAGGGTTCACGCTCTACCGAAGAGATGAACTTGCCTAAAAATCTCAGTTTCTTGCGTGACAGTTCCATCTCTATCTCTCTGACCATGATTATCATCTACCTGATTATGGCGGTGTTTGCCGGGCAAATTTTCGTTGAGCAAACCTACAGCGCAGGCCAGAACTATCTGGTATACGCCATCATCATGGCGATTACCTTCGCGGCGGGTGTGTTCATCATCTTGCAAGGTGTGCGTCTGATTCTGGCTGAAATTGTCCCAGCGTTTGTCGGTTTCTCTGAGAAATTGGTTCCTAACGCTCGCCCGGCGCTGGATTGCCCGGTCGTCTATCCCTATGCGCCAAACGCTGTGCTGATCGGCTTCCTGTTCAGCTTCCTTGGCGGTCTGGTTGGCCTGTTCTTGTTAGGCCAGATGCATATGGTGCTGATTCTGCCTGGTGTCGTGCCACACTTCTTCACCGGTGCGACCGCGGGAGTGTTCGGTAACGCAACTGGCGGACGTCGCGGTGCGATGGTCGGTGCTTTTGCTAACGGTGTTTTGATCACCTTCCTGCCGGTTCTGTTGCTGCCTGTCCTTGGCGCGTTGGGCTTCGCTAATGCCACCTTCTCTGACGCAGACTTCGGGGTCATCGGTATTCTGCTGGGCAATCTGGCTCGCTTTATGTCGAAGGAAGCCATCATGGCGCTGATTGTCGGAATCTTCGCCGTGCTCGTCGCTTACAATTATTTGGGTAAAAAACCGGCGGCGGCGAAAGCGGTTAGCGAAGAGTAATTCAACCACTTATTCACTCTCTCATCACCATCAGGGAAACACACTCCAGGCCTGTTAGAAATAACAGGTCTGGATAAGTGCTCACTTAATAAGGACCCAACAAGATGAAAGATCTCCACGAGGTACATGACCTGGCCCGACGAATCCGCATTGAGACGCTGAAAATGCTGACGGGTTTGGGGTTTGGACACTACGGCGGCAGTATGTCTGTGGTGGAAACGCTGGCGGTATTGTATGGCGATGTGATGCGCATCGACCCGAAAAAGCCTGACTGGCAGGAGCGGGATTATTTTGTGCTCTCTAAAGGCCATGCCGGTCCGGCGCTGTATGCCACGCTGGCGCTGAAGGGCTATTTCCCTGTCAGTGAGCTTAAAACGCTGAATGAAAACGGCACTAAACTGCCGAGCCACCCGGATCGCCTGCGCACCGTAGGCGTCGATGCCACCACTGGTTCGCTCGGACAGGGAGTGTCTATTGCCGCCGGTATGGCGCTCTCGCACAAATTGGCCGATCGTGCGAACCGTGTGTTCTGTATTCTCGGCGATGGCGAACTGAACGAAGGCCAGTGCTGGGAAGCCTTTCAGTTTATTGCGCACCATAACCTGCACAACCTGACGTTGTTTATCGATTATAACAAGCAGCAGCTTGATGGCATGCTGGAGGATGTGATTAAACCATTCGATTTGGCCGGTAAATTTAGTGCGTTCGGATTCGATGTACAGACGATTAAAGGCGATGACGTAGTCGCAATACGCGATGCTGTGACGCCGGAACGTCAGGGCGAGCAGCGTCCGCTGGTGGTGATCCTCGACAGCATTAAAGGGCAGGGCGTGACCTATCTTGAGCAACTGGCGAACTCACACCATCTGCGTTTAACGCCGGATGTGAAGCTGGAAATTGAAAACGCGATCGCCGAATTGGAGGCCGCCCATGTTTGAAGTCTCTCTGGAATTACAAAAAGACGCCGTGGAAATGCGTAAAGTCTATGCCAATACCGTGCGTGAAAAAATTGTTGAGAACACGCCAATCATCGCGCTGGAAGCGGATTTGATGAGTTCGATGGCAATGGATGACGTGCATAAAGATTATCCGGAGCATGTGATTAACTGCGGCATTATGGAGGCCAATGTGATCGGTGTGGCAGCAGGGTTATCGCTCACCGGCCGCGTGCCGTTTGTGCATACCTTTACTGCTTTCGCCAGCCGCCGCTGCTTCGATCAGCTGTTTATGTCGCTGGATTACCAAAAGAACAATGTCAAAATTATTGCGTCGGATGCGGGCGTCAGTGCCTGTCACAACGGCGGTACACATATGTCGTTCGAAGATATGGGAATCGTGCGCGGGCTGGCGAACTCGGTCGTCATGGAAGTGACGGATGCGGTGATGTTCCGCAATATTCTGTTGCAGCTGATGGATCTGAACGGTTTCTACTGGGTGCGGACTATCCGTAAACAGGCGACTCAGATCTACAAAGAAGGCTCGACGTTTACCATCGGCAAAGCCAATTTACTACGAGACGGCACCGATGTGACGCTGATTGCCAACGGCATTATGGTGGCAGAAGCACTCAAAGCGGCTGAGATGCTGGAACGCGAAGGTGTTAGTGCTGCGGTGATCGACATGTTTACGCTCAAGCCAATCGATAAAAACATCATCATTCAGTATGCCGCAAAAACCGGCAAGATCGTGACCTGCGAAAACCACAGTATTCACAATGGGTTGGGATCTGCGGTGGCTGAAGTGCTGGTGGAGAATCATCCGGTACCTATGCGCCGTGTGGGCGTTAAAGAGCGTTATGGTCAGGTTGGCACGCAGGCGTTTTTACAGCATGAATACGGGCTGACTGCTGAGCAGATTCTTGAGGCCGCCAGGCAGTTGCTGTGAACAGAAAGGCCGAGGCAAAACGCCGACATGATGTCGGCGTTTTGCTGTCTTGCGGGTAGTGGCTACAGCGCGCAATAATTCAGAGAATTACTTTGCTGCCGCTTGTGTCTGAGCAGACTGAATCGCCGTCAGTGCCACGGTGTAGACGATATCGTCTACCAGTGCGCCACGGGACAGGTCATTTACCGGTTTGCGCATGCCTTGCAGCATTGGCCCGATAGAAACCAGATCCGCAGAACGCTGAACCGCTTTGTAAGTGGTGTTCCCGGTATTCAGGTCTGGGAAGATGAACACGGTAGCCTGACCGGCAACCGGAGAATTTGGCGCTTTGGATTTCGCAACATCAGCCATAATCGCGGCATCGTACTGCAACGGACCGTCGATGATAAGATCAGGACGTTTTTCCTGCGCCAGACGGGTAGCTTCACGCACTTTCTCAACGTCGCTACCGGCACCTGAGTCGCCGGTTGAATAGGAGATCATCGCAACGCGCGGTTCGATGCCAAAAGCGGCAGCGGAATCAGCAGATTGAATGGCGATTTCAGACAGCTGTTCAGCAGTTGGGTCCGGGTTAATCGCGCAGTCACCGTAAACCAGAACTTGTTCGGGCAGCAGCATGAAGAACACAGAAGAAACCAGTGAGCTGCCTGGTGCGGTTTTGATCAACTGCAAGGCTGGACGAATGGTGTTAGCCGTGGTGTGAACCGCGCCAGAGACCAGACCGTCAACTTCACCTTTTTCCAGCATCAGTGTAGCGAGCACGACATTGTCTTCCAACTGCTCGCGGGCGACCACTTCAGTCATGCCTTTGCTTTTACGCAGTTCGACCATACGGGCAACGTATTCTTCGCGCACGACGGCTGGGTCAACAATCTGGATGCCTTTACCTAATTCAATACCCTGAGCGGCCGCGACGCGTTGAATCTCGTCTGGGTTGCCCAGCAGTACGCACTCTGCAATACCACGTTCAGCACACAGCGACGCGGCTTTTACAGTGCGGGGTTCGTCGCCTTCCGGCAGTACGATACGTTTGTTAGCCGTGCGGGCCAGTTCAGTCAACTGATAGCGGAACGCTGGCGGAGAGAGGCGTCGTGAACGCTCTGAATGGGCGCTCAGAGAATTGATCCAGTCGCTGTTGATGTGTGAAGCCACATACTGTTGCAGCTTCTCAACGCGCTGGTGATCATCCGCAGGGACTTCCAGATTGAAGCTCTGCAGGCTGAGCGAGGTCTGCCAGGTATTCGTTTCAACCATAAACACCGGCAGCCCAGTTTTGAAAGCACGTTCACACAGCGTGTTGATGCGATCATCAATGTCGTAACCACCGGTCAATAGAATTGCGCCAATTTCAACGCCGTTCATTGCGGCAAGGCAGGCTGAAACCAGCACATCCGGACGGTCCGCAGAGGTAACCAGCAGTGAGCCCGGACGGAAGTGTTCCAGCATGTGCGGAATACTGCGCGCGCAGAAGGTGACAGATTTCACACGACGAGTTTGTATATCGCCTTCATTAATAATGCGGGCATTCAGGTGCTTCGCCATATCGATTGCGCGAGTAGCAATCAGTTCAAAGCTCCATGGAATGCAGCCCAGCACCGGAAGCGGACTGTTAGCAAACAGCTGGCTTGGGTCAACGTTGGCCACGCTGGCTTTGGTGGAGTCATCGAAGATTTCTGACAGATCCGGGCGTGTACGGCCTTGCTCATCAACCGGGGCATTCAGTTTATTGATGATAACGCCGGTGATGTTTTTGTTTTTGCTGCCACCGAAGCTACTGCTGGCCAGTTCGATTCGTTCTTTCAACTGGGCCGGAGAGTCATTACCCAGCGCGATAACAAACACGATTTCAGCATTCAGTGTTTTGGCAATTTCGTAGTTCAGTGCGTTGGCAAACTGATGTTTGCGTGTTGGCACTAAACCTTCAACCAGCACCACTTCGGCGTCTTTGGTATTTTCGTGATAACGGGCAATGATCTCTTCCATCAGTACGTCTTGCTGGTTTGAACCTAGCAACGTTTCCACATGGCTCATTTTCAGCGGTTCCGCTGCCGGAACGTTGGAGTTGGCGCGGATAATGGTGGTGGTCTGATCGGGTGTATCGCCGCCAGTGCGCGGCTGAGCGATAGGTTTGAAGATGCTCAGGCTAACGCCTTTTTGTTCCATGGCGCGGATCACACCAAGACTGACACTGGTCAGACCGACGCTGGTGCCTGTAGGGATCAACATAATTGTACGGGACACGGCTAAACCTCTCTGGTTTGCCAGACGAAGCATAACCCGGTGGGGAAGGGGCTGCGCGGATTCGCTATCCTGTATTTGAACAGGTCACGATGGGGACTTTACGCTGGCTGCTTCCGGACTGGCTACGCTCGCCTGTTATGAAAAATTGTTATGTAAAAAACTGCCAGCAGACGCTGGCAGTGGATGCAATATTATGCGGTCAGACGGGCGGCATCTTGAGCAATAACCAGCTCTTCGTTGGTTGGGATAACCAGCGCGGCGCGAGTGCCTTCTTTGTTGATGGCACCGGATTTGCCGAAGCGTGCAGCAAGGTTGCGTTCGTGATCAACTTCAAAGCCCAGCAGGCCAAGTTTCGCCAGAGACAGCTCGCGCACCATGGCTGCGTTTTCGCCGATACCGCCGGTGAAGACAACCGCGTCCAGACGACCTTCCATCAGTGACGTGTAGCTAGCGATGTATTTCGCCAGACGGTGACAGAAGACGTCCATCGCGCGTTTGGCATCTTCTTTGGTTGCGTAGTTGTCTTCAACATAACGACAATCACTGGTGACTTCAGTCAGGCCCAGCAGACCAGACTCTTTGGTAAGCAGCTTGTTGATTTGATCAACACTCATGCCAAGTGCGTCATGCAGATGGAAGATGATCGCCGGGTCGATGTCACCGCTGCGGGTCCCCATCACCAGACCTTCCAGCGGGGTCAGACCCATAGAAGTATCTACGCATTTACCGTTACGGATTGCGCTGACGGAACCGCCGTTACCCAAGTGGCAAGTGATCAGATTCACTTCGTCCACTGGCTTGTTGAGCATTTTTGCAGCTTCCTGCATCACGTAGAAGTGACTGGTGCCGTGTGCGCCATAACGACGGATGTGATGATCGCGATATAGGCTGTACGGGAGTGCATAAAGATATGACTCTTCCGGCATGGTCTGATGGAATGCTGTGTCAAAGACTGCTACATTTTTATCAGCAAGTTTCGGGAAGGATTTCAAGGCTTCAGCGATGCCAATCAGGTGCGCGGGGTTATGCAGTGGTGCAAACGGAATAGATTCTTTGATACCCTGAATCACTGCTTCATTGATGAGCATTGATTTCGTCAGTTTTTCGCCGCCGTGAACGATGCGGTGGCCTATGGCAACCAGTTCAGCAGACAGTTCAGGTTTTTGCGACAGGATGTTGTTAACAATGTATTTAAGCGCTTCACTGTGCGCAGCACCGGCACCTAAAGCGGCCTCTTCTTTTTTGCCGTCCATTTTCCACTTAAGGCGGGCTTCCGGCAGGTGGAAACATTCGGCCAAACCTGAAATGTGCTCTTCGCCGTTCACTGCATCAATGATGGCGAACTTAAGGGAAGAACTGCCACAGTTAAGAACCAGAACAAGCTTACTCGACATGGAAGTACCTATTGATAGTTGGTGTTGTATAGTAAATAAACAATACGCGTGGTTAATAAATCGTCAGGTTGACACCAAGCGTAGCGCATAATGAGTCTGGTAATTATGATTCGTATCATGCCAGACAACCAAAACCAGCATGCCAATGAAAAAGATGAAGAATCACTCACGTTAATAAAGGTCTGCACTTTATAGAACAAAAGTTATACTGGCTATGGTCACAATGTACCGGTTATCTGTTCTTCAGAATGTTATTTTTTAGTGTTGTTTATTTGTAAAAACACTAACAAATAAGACTCTATTTAGTTACAAAACACCCTTTGCAGAAGCAATATTATATCAGCTTGCTGTAAAAACGGGTTTAGGGGCGTCAAACCGCGATTAGACAGGATGTGGCTGTTGATCAAAAGCCCCGATTTTGCTGGCACAGGATACCGATTGTGCCCGCAAAAACAAAATATATTTAATTGGGTTAAAATCCCGTTTGTTTTTTAAAACTATTTTTTAATTTTTATAGGTGAAGTTGAGGTTCATTATGACCAGTAAGCCATCAGGTTCTGTCAGTTGGTTTCAGGTTTTCCAGCGCGGACAGCATTACATGAAAACCTGGCCATCCGATAAGCGTCTGGCGCCTGTATTTCCTGAGAACCGCATCTCGACAGCGACGCGTTTTGCGGTGCGCTTTATGCCACCATTGGCTGTCTTCACATTAACCTGGCAGATTGCCCTTGGAGGCCAGCTTGGCCCGGCGGCAGCGACATCTATCTTCGCTTGTAGCCTACCGATGCAGGGGCTCTGGTGGCTGGGTCGCCGATCACTTACCCCTTTGCCTCCCACTTTACTCGGCTGGTTCCATGATGTGCGTCAAAAATTGGTAGAGGCCGGGCAGGCGCTGGCACCTATAGAGGGAACGCCCACTTACCAGTCGCTGGCCGATGTGTTGAAGCGTGCTTTCAAACAACTGGACAAAACCTTTCTGGACGATATTTAACGGATGCTGCGGCATCCGTTTTACTCAATGCGGCTTTTGCATGTTCATTGAGGCTTCTTAATTAAATGCATTTCAACTCAGTTTATGGGTTCAAATCAAAGAATGCTTAGCTTGCGATTTCGCACAAGTTTGCCCTGTGCCATTCTTCGGTCATTATGCAGACAAGAGGAGTTTCACGATGGAAATGACAAACGCTCAACGCCTGATTTTATCCAATCAATATAAAATGATGACAATGCTGGATCCGGATAACGTTGACCGATATCGCCGGCTACAAACCGTGATCGAGCGTGGTTTTGGGCTGCAGATGCGTGAACTCGATCGTGACTTTGGTGAGTTGTCAGAAGAGACCTGCCGTATTGTCATCAACGTCATGGAAATGCACCACGCAATGCAGGTTTCATGGACCCACATTAAAGATACTCAAGGTATAGATCGCCGCCGTTTGGATTTTCTTGGCTTCGATGCTGCGACTGAATCCCGTTATCTCAGCTATGTACGTTTTATGGTTAACACGGAAGGGCGCTACACCGATTTTGATTCTGGAACGCACGGTTTTAATTCCCAAACCAAGATGTGGGAGAAGTATCAGCGCATGTTGGCCATCTGGCTGGCATGTCCTCGCCAGTATCATTTGAGCGCGGTTGAGATCGCACAAATTATTAACGCCTGAAATTAAAAATTTAAAGGAGCTTGCCTGTGCTTTGCAAAGGGTTCTTGTTTGATCTTGATGGAACGTTAGTGGACTCACTACCCGCGGTAGAACGAGCGTGGATCAGTTGGGCGCTGAGTCGTGGGCTTGCTCCACAAGAAGTACTGGCGTTTATTCACGGCAAACAGGCGATAACTTCTTTACGTCATTTTATGCCGGGCGAAAGTGAAGAGAGAATTCAGCGCGAATTTCTCAAACTTGAGCAGATGGAAGCGTCTGATACCGAAGGTGTCACCGCGCTTCCGGGCGCACATGTGTTGCTTAGTGAACTGAACCGCCAGAATATCCCCTGGGCGATTGTTACCTCGGGTTCAGTTCCGGTAGCGCATGCGCGTCACGGTGCCGCTCATTTGCCAAGACCGGCGGTGTTTATTACTGCTGAACAGGTAAAACGGGGTAAACCTCAGCCAGATGCCTATCTGCTGGGTGCGGAACGATTGGGTCTGGCGCCGGAAGATTGCGTGGTGGTCGAAGATGCTGCTGCAGGCGTTATGTCTGGTCTTGCTGCTGGTTGCCAAGTGATCGCCGTGAATGCGCCCTCCGATACGCCGGGAATGGATCGGGTTGATATGATCCTGACTACGCTGGAAGTGCTGCTGGTTGAAGCGAACGGGCAGACTGTCTGCGTGAGCCTGCGCTAATTTACGGCATGCTGTTTAAAACAACAATTTCGTTGACATCAACCCCGCATTGGCGGGGTTTTTTATGGCATTCTTGAATATACGCTTTACCTGCTTTTGTCGCTTTTACCTTCTCATTACAAAGGGAGCCTTGTTTTGACCAGTGAACTGATTTGGGTATTGACGCTACTGGCGGCAGCGATAGTACTTTTTGCCAGCAACAAACTGCGGATGGACGTGGTCGCCCTGTTGGTGATTATCGCTTTTGTGATGAGCGGAACTCTGACGCTCAATGAAGCCATGGCAGGATTCAGTGACCCGAACGTGATCTTGATCGCTGCACTATTTGTGGTCGGTCATGGTCTGGTTCGCACCGGCATTGCCTGGCAGGTCGGGGAATGGTTGATGAAAGTTGCTGGTAACAGTGAAACCCGCATGTTGGTTTTATTGATGCTGACCGTTGCCGGACTCGGTGCGTTTATGAGTTCAACCGGCGTGGTGGCAATTTTTATCCCCGTGGTACTGAATGTCTCAGCAAAAATGAAAACCGCTCCGGCGCGACTGATGATGCCAATGAGTTTTGCTGGCCTTATCAGCGGCATGATGACCTTGGTTGCCACGCCGCCCAATATGGTAGTGAACAGCGAGTTGCTGCATGAAGGATTTGATGGGTTTGGATTTTTTGGCGTAACTCCGGTAGGTCTGGTGGTGTTGTTTATGGGTGTCGGCTATATGTTACTAGCGCGGGGATGGCTCTCATCTGAGAACGGTGCTGTACAAAAAGAGACCTGGCAGCGGCGTACTTTTCGAGATCTTATTCGCGATTACCGCCTTACCGGCAGGGCGCGCCGGATGGCGATACGTCCGGGTTCTCCGCTGGCAGGCAAAGCACTTGACGATCTACATTTACGCTCGCGATACGGTGCCAATGTGGTGGGCATCGAGCGCTGGCGAAAATTCCGCCGGGTAATGGTTAGCGCCACCGGCAACACTGAACTTCGTGCTCGCGATGTCTTGTTGCTCGACATGTCGGATAGTGAAATTTCCATCCGTCAGTTCTGTGTTGATGAACAGCTTGAGCCGATGGTGCTACGCGGCGAGTATTTCTCAGAACAGTCGCGCGACGTCGGCATGGCCGAAGTGTCATTGATCCCCGATTCAGAACTTCTGGGTAAAAGCCTGCGTCAGGTCGGTTTCCGGTCACGTTATGGTTTGAACGTTGTAGGCATACGCCGTCAGGGTGAGGTGCTGGAAGGTAAGTTGGTTGATGAGGCGCTGCAACTTGGCGACATGCTGCTGGTGATAGGTGACTGGAAACTCATTCGCCAACTGCAACAGCAGATGCATGATTTTGTCGTATTAAACCTGCCTGCTGAGGTCGATGATGTTGCTCCGGCAGTTAGCCAGGCACCGCATGCCCTTTTTTGTTTGGCGTTAATGGTCGCGTTGATGCTTACCGACGAAGTACCCAATGTCATTGCGGCTATCGCTGCCTGCCTGCTCATGGGTAAATTCCGTTGTATCACGATGGAAGGGGCGTACAAGTCAATTCACTGGCCAAGTTTACTGCTGATTGTTGGCATGATGCCGTTTGCGCTGGCGCTCCAGAAAACCGGTGGGATTGCGTTAATCGTGCAGGGATTAATGGGGATCAGCGGAGGACATGGCCCACATATTATGCTACTCAGTTTGTTCATCCTGTGCGCCATCACTGGCCTGTTTATTTCAAATACGGCCACTGCGGTTCTGATGGCTCCTATCGCTATCGCCACGGCGCAACAGATGGGATTATCGCCATATCCCTTTACTATGATCGTCGCTATTGCCGCCTCAGCGGCCTTTATGACCCCGGTTTCATCACCGGTAAATACCCTGGTGATGGGGCCAGGAAATTACCGCTTTAGCGACTTCGTCCGGATTGGCGTGCCTTTTACTTTGATCGTGATGGCCGTTAGTATCCTGCTGGTGCCGGTTCTGTTCCCATTCTGATGCATTTCAGAGTGGCGAATCCTGGCTGATTTCGTCCAGCGACAAGCTGAAGCTTGGAATGAAGACTTCCATGAAATAGTCCATTTCCGGGCTTTGGCGCAATGCGAGGGTTTTTTCCAGGCGCGCCTTTGCCAGCGTGAATTCGGTGTTCCCTGCGGACAGTTCCTCGAGGCACTTCAGATAAGCGCAAAGCGAATCAGCCTGCTTCACCGTCAATTTCTCCTGCTCGCTGTAATAATGCTCATCAATCAGCGAGCGGAAATCAGCCTGAAGCTCTGCTGGCAGCATGTCGATCATCTTCTGCTGGGCAATTTTCTCTATCTTTTTGTATTCATGCGCAATTTGCGGATTGTAATACTTAATTGGCGTCGGCATATCGCCCGTCAACACCTCACTGGCATCGTGGTACATCGCCAGCAATGCTACGCGTTCCACATTCAGATGGCCGCCAAATTTTCGGTTTTTGATAACGGCCAGCGCATGGGCGACAAAAGCGACCTGCAAACTGTGTTCGGAGACATTTTCAGTACGCACATTGCGCATTAGTGGCCAGCGGCCAATCAGTTTCAAACGGGATAAGTAGGCAAAAAAGTGGCTTTGGCTCATAGGTCTCTCACAACAACAGCGAAGGAGGTTCTATTGTGTGCAGTGGCGCTGGGTTATGCAAAGGATTATGTGAAGAGATACGCGTCATCCTTCATGTTGCTGCTGTGTGCTGGGCAACCTGGAGGATGACGCGTTTTTATCCTGATTACTGGCGGTAGGTTTCGAGGAATCGACCGAGTTTATTGACGGCCATTTCCAGTTCATCAACGCGCGGCAGGGTGACGATACGCACGTGATCCGGATACGGCCAGTTAAACGCGGTGCCCTGAACCAGAAGGACTTTTTGCTGTAACAACAGGTCAAGAACCAATTTTTGGTCATCATGAATGTTAAAGCGTTTGGCGTCGATGCGTGGGAACATATACAGCGCGCCGCGGGGTTTAACACATGATACTCCTGGGATCTGATTGATCAGTTCCCAGGCTTTGTCGCGTTGTTCAAGTAGACGCCCGCCCGGTTGTATAAACTCGCTGATGCTCTGATAGCCGCCGAGTGCCGTCTGAATGGCATGCTGCATCGGGACATTGGCACAAAGACGCATCGACGCTAGCATCTCCAGCCCCTCGATATAGCCTTTAGCATGTTTTTTGGGTCCGTTAAGGACCATCCATCCCTGACGAAAACCTGCCACGCGGTAAGTCTTGGACAGACCGTTGAACGTGACTGTCAACAAGTCCGGTGCCAGCGCTGCAATGGAAATATGCTCGGCATCATCGTACAAAATTTTGTCGTAGATTTCATCTGAGAAGATAATCAAGTTATGCTCTCGGGCGATCTCGACGATCTCCATCAGCAACTCTTTGCTGTACACCGCGCCGGTAGGATTATTCGGGTTGATGATCACAATACCCCGGGTCCGCGGGGAGATTTTTGCACGGATATCATCAAGGTCTGGGAACCAGTCCGCCCCTTCATCACAGAGGTAATGGACAGCATTACCGCCGGAAAGTGATACTGCAGCAGTCCATAAAGGGTAGTCAGGCGCAGGAACCAACATTTCATCGCCGGTGTTCAGCAGTGCCTGCATAGATTGCACGATCAGTTCTGAAACCCCATTGCCTATATAGATATCTTCAACGGTAATGTCACGCATGTCGCGCGCCTGATAATGCTGCATGATGGCTTTGCGGGCAGAGAAAAGGCCTTTCGAGTCACAATAGCCCTGGGCTGTCGGTAAGTTACGGATAACATCAACAAGAATTTCATCAGGTGCATCAAAACCAAATGGCGCAGGGTTGCCAATATTGAGTTTGAGAACCTTATTACCTTCTTCTTCCAGACGTTTTGCTTCTTTGAGTACCGGGCCGCGAATGTCGTAGCAGACGTTGTCCAGTTTGCGGGATTTTTCAATCGGGGACATGTGAATGTGAGCCTTTTCTGTAAAGCCTGTTCTTCCCTGGCGCATGGTAGCCGTGGAACAAAGCGAAGGGCACAATTTACTCTCACCGGCTCTACTTTTGAAGGGGTATGCTTGGCTTTAGTGCAAAACATTAGATGTGGCATGGGTGGTGATGTATTATCTGGTTTTTTATTATTTACTTGGTTTGATTACCTTTTATTTTACTTAATGTAAGCATGATAAACCAAAGAAATGATACGTTACTGACCTTGCAGACAAGATGTTTCTGCTTTGCGGACGTGAAATACAAGTTGCCTAAGCTGATGGGGCGGGGTGATAAGGAAAAATTTAAAAAGTCAGGTAGGTTCTTAAGATTATGTTTAGTGGATAAAAGATATCCTAACGTGTTTATACCTAATTCTGTAAAACACTGGATAAATTAACAGATCGGAACAGTACTACGTAAGTCTTACTCTTAAATTTGTAAGCAGGACTAATCAATATATTTTATTAAAACTTATTTTGAATAATATCAATAAATGTAGAAAATTCCGAAGCATGCTTTAGCTTAATGATCCCATCTTTCATGTGGTTTTCTAACGGGCTAAATGGAAAATCCATTAATAATTCAAATTAGAGGAATTATTAATTAATAAGCCTTATGTGTACTCTGCATTGCGTCGCGGTTTTGTTGTGCAACAGTTGCTGAACAGCGCTCTGTTGCTAACTGTGCACCGGTATTGATTAATCAATAAAGTTCTCAAATCAGTAGTTCTAATCATTTCTGGTTATTTAAAATGAGAAAATATTAAGGCGTTTTGTACATGACGAGGGGCAATCCCCGATAATTTTTAGCCATATTGCAGAAATATTTCTCATTTCTACTCAACTAATGAGTGAGTGCGTGCCATATCTGGTATTCTGAATTTGCGGGTACTTTACCGCATTAATCAGGGTAGCTTGTTATTAGATTTTAAAAGTGAAGAAAAACTATGACAAATGCAAATCGTCCAATCCTTAATCTTGACCTTGATCTGCTGAGGACTTTTGTTGCAGTTGCTGATTTGAATACGTTTGCCGCCGCCGCAGCTGCAGTATGTCGTACTCAGTCAGCCGTCAGCCAACAGATGCAGCGTCTCGAACAACTGGTAGGGAAAGAGCTGTTTGCCAGACATGGACGTAATAAATTATTGACTGAACACGGAATTCAGCTACTGGGATATGCGCGGAAAATTCTGCGTTTTAACGATGAAGCCTGTACTTCGCTTATGTATAGCAATGTACAGGGTGGCATCACCATTGGGGCCTCAGATGATACTGCAGATACCATTCTTCCCTTCCTCTTAAGCCGTGTAACCTCTGTGTATCCGAAGCTCTCGATTGACGTTAGGGTCAAACGCAGTCCGTTTATGCTGCCTATGTTGGAAAGTGAGGAAGTGGATCTGGCGATCACCACGATGACGACGTCGGATCATCCGCATATAGTCTTACGTACATCGCCAACCTTATGGTACTGCTCTGCTGATTTTGCTTATCCGTCTGGTGATAGTGTGCCGCTGGTTTTGCTTGATGAACCGAGTCCTTACCGGTCTATGGCAATCGATTACCTTAATCAGGCAGGCATCCCATGGCGTATTGCTTACGTGGCCTCTACGTTATCGGCTATCCGTGCTGCTGTAAGAGCTGGCCTGGGTATTACCGCGCGACCGATTGAGATGATGAGCCCAGAATTGCGGGTTTTGGGTGATCAAGATGGCTTGCCGCGCCTGCCGGACACGCAGTATGTTCTTTATAAGAATGCACATAGTGAAAATGAATTGGCAATGGCAATTTTTAATGCCCTGGAACAGGGTAACGATCCCTATTCATTAAGTTCTTATGCTCAACGTCCGGCAGTGGATGACAATCAGATCATCGTCGCAAATCCTAAAATTTAAGTCTGTTATTTGAGTACACTTACCCCCAGCCCTCCAGAAATGTGAAGACGGTAGTAAAGACTCATCCTTCTTTATGAGTATGCCAGGTAGGAAAAATAGGGGTTTTGGTCGGTTTCATGACCATAACCCCTATTTTTTCATCTTATCTATAAGTGTCACTCCGACAACAGCGACAAAGATTGCTTTTTTTAAGCCAAATCCTCATCCGAAAGAACTTTCTTTTGGGGGGGGCTTAGTGAGCATGGAGTAAATCAAGCACGCTATTTTATCGATGATAATCAAAAAAAGTTGTCAAAACATTGTGTTTTTTAGCAGAAAATCTCATCAAAATGTGTCTTGGATCAAAAAAATAACCTTGTTTAGTACATGGAAGAACCGTTTCCTCCTGAGGAGATGGTATTCTTTAGCCCGATGCATTAAATCCTGAAAACATAGCCTTGTTCTATCAAACTATTCACTGACTCGATTTAGCACGTCGCGTTCGCATGATATGTTAATAAAATGATGTTCATGTAAATTAATGTAGAGATGCTTTTGTCTAAGTTGACAAAAGGTTATATAAAGGGGTAAAAAGCCCACAGTAAATCACTGGCTTAAACCGTTTATAGGCCGTGATATTATGTGGTTATTAATCCTTCCCTTGAATCGATGTGGTGCGCAAGCTGCCGTCAAAGAGCAGATGCTATAGCGCCGCTTTTGATGAGTAAGCTAAGAGTATGTCAACAGCCACTGAAGTTATCGCTCAACACTGGGCGTTCGCGGTATTTCTGATCGTCGCAATGGGTCTTTGTTGCCTCATGTTATTGGGTGCAGCGTTCTTGGGTGGGAGAGCCAGAGCGCGATACAAAAACACACCTTTTGAATCTGGTATCGCATCTGTGGGTACGGCCCGCATGCGTCTTTCCGCCAAATTTTATCTGGTAGCGATGTTCTTCGTTATTTTCGACGTAGAAGCCCTCTATCTCTATGCATGGTCAACCTCTATCCGTGAAAGCGGATGGACCGGGTTCGTTGAAGCCACCATTTTCATTTTAGTCCTGTTAGCCGGCCTGTTTTATCTAGTACGCATTGGCGCACTAGACTGGACACCAACACGTTCGAAAGGACCTGTTAAACCGAGCCCAGCGATTAACACCAACAGTCATCCGCAGTAAGTAATAGCGAGGCATATTAAGATGGATTATACGCTCACCCGCATAGACCCGGACGGTGAGAACGACCGGTACCCCCTGCAAAAGCAAGAGATCGTTGGTGATCCTCTTCAGGAGCAAGTTAAGCGCAGCGTCTTTATGGGGAACCTCGAAGAGGCGATGCATGGGATGGTGAACTGGGGTCGCAAAAATTCCCTTTGGCCATATAACTTCGGCCTTTCTTGTTGCTATGTTGAAATGGTCACCTCGTTTACTGCGGTTCACGATGTTGCACGTTTTGGTGCGGAAGTTCTGCGTGCTTCGCCGCGCCAGGCTGATTTCATGGTCATCGCCGGGACCTGTTTTACCAAAATGGCACCGGTGATCCAGCGATTGTATGACCAAATGCTTGAACCGAAATGGGTGATCTCCATGGGAGCCTGTGCAAATTCAGGCGGCATGTATGACATCTATTCCGTAGTACAAGGCGTTGATAAATTCCTGCCCGTTGATGTTTATATCCCAGGTTGTCCACCGCGTCCGGAAGCTTACATGCAGGCCCTGTTACTGCTGCAAGAGTCCATTGGTAAAGAGCGCCGCCCGCTGTCGTGGGTTGTTGGTGATCAGGGCGTTTACCGTGCAAATATGCAGTCTGAGAAAGAGCGTAAACGCGCAGAGCGTATCGCCGTGACGAATCTGAAGTCTCCTGACGAGATTTAACACTGCGGTCTGGCATATACAAGGTCAGTCGAGTTTCATCAAGGCAGTCAGCGCAGATGCGACTTGAAAGAGGCCAGGTATAGTCAACCCTGAGGGTGAAGGATCTCCCCTTACGGCATAAATGACCATTTAGTGTGGTGAAAATAAAATGACAGATTTGACGACGCAAGACACCGCTCAGCCAGCATGGCAAACCCGCGATCATCTTGATGATCCGGTCATCGGCGAATTGCGCAACCGTTTTGGGCCAGAGGCCTTTACTGTTCAAGCAACCCGTACCGGAATACCCGTGGTATGGATCAAGCGTGAACAGATACTTGAAGCGATCACTTTCTTACGCAAACAGCCAAAACCTTACGTCATGCTGTTCGACCTGCATGGTATGGATGAGCGTTTACGTACTCACCGCGACGGTTTACCGGCCGCGGATTTTTCCGTTTTCTACCACTTGCTTTCTGTCGAGCGAAACCGCGACATTATGCTCAAAGTTGCGCTGGCGGAAAACGACCTGCATCTTCCAACCATCACCAAGGTGTTCCCAAATGCCAATTGGTATGAGCGTGAAACCTGGGAAATGTTTGGTATTACCTTCGATGGCCACCCGCATCTGACGCGCATAATGATGCCGCAGACCTGGGAAGGGCATCCGTTGCGTAAAGATTATCCGGCGCGCGCGACCGAATTCGATCCTTTCGAGTTGACCAAACAGAAAGAAGATTTGGAGATGGAGTCGCTGACCTTCAAGCCTGAAGATTGGGGCATGAAGCGTGGTACCGAAAACGAGGACTTCATGTTCCTCAACCTTGGTCCAAACCACCCGTCTGCGCACGGTGCATTCCGTATTATTCTCCAGCTCGATGGTGAAGAGATCGTCGACTGCGTACCGGATGTTGGCTACCACCACCGCGGTGCGGAAAAAATGGGCGAGCGTCAGTCATGGCACAGCTACATTCCGTACACTGACCGTATCGAATATCTCGGCGGTTGCGTTAATGAAATGCCTTACGTGTTGGCCGTTGAAAAACTGGCCGGTATCACCGTAGGTGATCGCGTTAACACCATCCGCGTGATGCTTTCCGAACTGTTCCGCATTAACAGCCATTTGCTTTATATCAGTACGTTCATTCAGGACGTCGGTGCGATGACTCCCGTGTTCTTCGCATTTACCGACCGTCAGAAAATCTACGATCTGGTTGAAGCGATCACCGGTTTCCGTATGCACCCAGCGTGGTTCCGTATCGGTGGCGTGGCCCACGACTTGCCGAAAGGGTGGGAGCGTCTGCTGCGTGAATTCCTGGACTGGATGCCAGCCCGTTTGGACTCTTACGTTAAAGCCGCGCTGAAAAACACGATTCTGATTGGCCGTTCCAAAGGCGTTGCTGCCTATAATGCGGATGATGCGCTGGCTTGGGGCACTACCGGTGCAGGTCTTCGTGCAACCGGTATTCCATTTGACGTGCGCAAATGGCGCCCGTATTCCGGTTATGAAAACTTCGATTTTGAAGTGCCGGTTGGTGATGGTGTCAGTGACTGCTACTCGCGTGTGATGCTAAAAGTGGAAGAGCTGCGTCAGAGCCTGCGCATTCTGGAACAGTGCTATGCAAACATGCCGGAAGGCCCGTTCAAAGCCGATCACCCGCTGACAACGCCGCCACCGAAAGAGCGCACGCTGCAACATATCGAAACCCTGATCACGCACTTCCTGCAAGTATCTTGGGGCCCGGTCATGCCAGCGCAAGAATCTTTCCAGATGGTTGAAGCCACCAAAGGGATAAACAGCTACTACCTGACGAGTGACGGCAGCACCATGAGCTACCGCACCCGTATCCGTACGCCAAGTTATCCGCATTTGCAGCAGATCCCGTCAGTTATCCGTGGCAGCCTGGTTTCAGACTTAATCGTCTACCTGGGCAGTATCGATTTCGTAATGTCAGATGTGGACCGCTAACGATGACTAATTCCATGAACAATTCAGAGCTTCAGTACATCAACGTTTCAGAGCCAAACACGCAGTCTGCGTTTGAGTTCAATGACGCTGAGCGCGAAGCCATTGAGCATGAAAAACATCACTACGAAGACTCCCGTGCGGTGTCTATCGAAGCGCTGAAAATCGTGCAAAAGCACCGTGGCTGGGTTCCGGATGGTGCGATTTACGCTATCGCTGAAATCCTGAATATTCCCGCCAGTGATGTGGAAGGCGTGGCGACATTTTACAGCCAGATTTTCCGTCAGCCGGTTGGCCGACATGTGATCCGTTACTGTGACAGCGTGGTGTGCCACATCACCGGTTATCAGGGGATCCAGGCGGCACTTGAACAGCAATTGAATATCAAACCGGGCGAAACTACCGAAGATGGGCGGTTTACCCTGCTGCCAACCTGCTGTCTGGGTAACTGTGATAAAGGCCCATCGATGATGATCGACGAGGACACTCACAGTCGTTTGCAGCCTGAGAAAATCAGTGAATTATTGGAGCGTTACTTATGACATTCCAGGGGTTTACACCAAAAAAAATCGACCGCACGCCGGAAATGCATCCGTTGACCTGGCGTATGCGCGAAGACGAACAACCGGTTTTCTTCGATGAGTACCGTAGCAAAAATGGCTACGTCGGTGCTGAGCGAGCCCTGAAAGGCATGGCGCAGGATGACGTGATCTCGTTGGTCAAAGATGCGGGCCTTAAAGGCCGCGGCGGCGCAGGTTTTTCCACGGGGTTGAAGTGGAGTCTGATGCCGAAAGACGAAAGCATGAACATCCGCTATCTGCTGTGTAACGCCGATGAAATGGAACCCGGTACTTATAAAGACCGCTTGCTGATGGAGCAAATGCCCCATTTGCTGGTGGAGGGGATGCTGATCTCCGCATTCGCCCTGAAAGCTTACCGTGGTTACATCTTCCTGCGTGGCGAATATATTGAAGCCGCCGTCAATCTGCGCAAAGCCATTGAAGAAGCCAAAGCGGCAGGCCTATTGGGTAAAAACATCCTCGGTACCGGTTTTGACTTCGAACTGGTGGTACATACCGGCGCTGGCCGTTACATCTGCGGCGAAGAAACTGCCCTGATCAACTCCCTGGAAGGCCGTCGCGCTAACCCTCGCTCCAAACCACCGTTCCCGGCTTCATCAGGTGTATGGGGTAAACCGACCTGTGTAAACAACGTCGAGACCCTGTGCAATGTGCCGGCAATTATTGAGTATGGCGTGGAGTGGTATAAAGGGATTTCCGCAGGTAAAAGCAACGACGCCGGCACCAAAATGATGGGCTTCTCTGGCCGGGTAAAAAACCCGGGCGTTTGGGAACTCCCCTTTGGTATTACTGCCCGTGAAATCCTGGAAGATTATGCCGGTGGCATGCGTAATGGCCTGAAATTCAAAGCCTGGCAACCGGGTGGCGCAGGTACCGACTTCCTGACGGCCGATCACCTCGATCTGCCTATGGACTTTGAGAGCATCGGTAAAGCCGGTAGCCGTATGGGTACCGGGTTGGCGATGGCTGTCGACCATGAAATCGGTATGGTGTCGCTGGTCCGGAATCTGGAAGAGTTCTTCGCACGCGAGTCCTGTGGCTGGTGTACGCCATGTCGTGATGGTTTGCCATGGAGTGTGAAGATCCTGCGCGCGCTGGAGCGTGGTGAAGGTCAGCCAGGGGATATTGAAACCCTCGAGCAGCTTTGCCGCCAATTGGGTCCGGGCAAAACCTTTTGCGCACACGCGCCGGGTGCTGTGGAACCTCTGCAAAGTGCGATTAAATATTTCCGGGACGAGTTTGAAGCAGGCATCGCCAAACAACATTACAACAATGCGCGGGCGATTGGCGGGATTCAGCCAAATAACCTGCTCAAACAGCGTTGGTAAAAGATTAAGTAAAATTAATGGCAACAGACAGCGGACGGTGAGCCCGCTGCGTGCGAAGCCCTCAACGGGACGCGCTGCCAAGATGACAATCGCCAACCCGGCAAGAATTTTTGATTAACACCCACTGTTAGGTGGGCCACGTGGAAGCATGCTGACTATGGCTACGATTCATGTAGACGGCAAAGAATACGATGTAGATGGAGCGGACAACCTATTGCAGGCTTGCCTCTCTCTCGGCCTCGATATTCCTTATTTTTGCTGGCATCCGGCGCTGGGAAGCGTCGGCGCTTGCCGCCAATGTGCGGTTAAGCAATATCAAAACGCGGAAGACACGCGTGGACGTTTGGTGATGTCATGTATGACACCGGCCTCTGATGGGACTTTTATTTCTATCAATGACGGCGAAGCCAAAGAGTTCCGTGAAAGTGTGGTCGAGTGGTTGATGACTAACCATCCGCACGACTGTCCTGTGTGCGAGGAGGGCGGCAACTGTCACCTTCAGGATATGACGGTCATGACCGGTCATAGCATGCGTCGTTACCGTTTCACTAAGCGCACTCATAACAACCAGGATCTCGGGCCGTTCATCTCTCACGAAATGAACCGCTGTATCGCCTGTTACCGTTGTGTCCGTTATTACAAGGATTACGCGGATGGTACCGATCTGGGTGTGTATGGCGCACATGACAACGTCTACTTTGGTCGCCCTGAAGAGGGTCCGCTGGAAAGCGAATTCTCCGGTAACCTTGTTGAAGTCTGTCCTACCGGCGTATTTACTGACAAAACCCACTCTGAACGCTACAACCGTAAATGGGACATGCAGTTTGCACCAAGCATCTGTCAGCAATGTTCCGTTGGCTGTAACACCAGCCCAGGTGAACGTTATGGAGAACTGCGCCGCATCGAAAACCGTTATAACGGCACGGTTAACCATTACTTCTTGTGCGACCGTGGCCGCTTCGGTTATGGCTACGTCAATGCAAAAGATCGACCAAAGAAACCCCAGCAATTGCGCGGCAACGACTGGATCGAACTGAACGCTGAACAGGCGATGCAAGGCGCGGCAGACATTCTGCGTCAGGCACAAAAAACCATCGGTATCGGTTCTCCTCGCGCGAGTCTCGAAAGCAACTTTGCGCTGCGTGAATTGGTGGGTGCTGACAACTTCTATACCGGTATCAATGCTGCCGAACAGGGCCGTCTTGAGCTGATGCTCAACGTATTGCGCAACAGTGGCGTGCATACGCCAGCGCTGCGGGAAATCGAAGAGTACGACGCAGTGCTCGTTCTGGGCGAAGATTTGACTCAGACCGGTGCGCGTATTGCGCTATCTGTTCGCCAGGCAGTGAAAGGTAAAGCCCGTGCGATGGCTGCAGCACAGCGCGTTGCTGACTGGCAGATTGCCGCCGTGCAGAACATTGGACAGCACGCCAAGCATCCGCTGTTTATCACCAACGTTGATAACACCCGTCTCGACGATATCGCTGCTTACAATTACCGCGCACCAGTCGATGATCAAGCCCGTTTCGGCTTTGCCATCGCCCATGCGTTGGATGATTCAGCCCCCGCAGTTTCCGACCTGGCTGACGGTCTCGACAAAAAAATCGATGTGATCGTACAAGCCTTAGCGGGTGCACGTAAGCCACTGATTATTACTGGCAGCAATGCCGGCAGTGACGCGATTATCGCGGCGGCCGCTAACGTGGCGAAAGCCCTGAAGGCTCGCGGCAGTGACGTCGGTATTACCTTCGTTGCGTCAGCGGCCAACAGCATTGGTTTGTCGATGATTGGTGGTGGCACGCTGGACGCTGCACTTGAGTTGTTGGTCAACGGCGGTGCAGACAGCGCCATCGTGATGGAAAATGACCTTTACCGTCACGCACCGGAAGCGCAAGTCGAAGCGGCACTGAACAACGTCCAGAATCTGTTGGTGCTTGATCATCAGCGCACCCGCATTATGGATAAGGCCAGCCTGATCCTGCCTGCAGCAAGTTTTGCAGAAAGTGACGGTACGTTGGTGAATCAGGAAGGCCGCGCCCAGCGCTTCTTCCAGGTTTATGACCCCGCGTATTTCGACACTACCGTTGCGATGCTGGAAAGCTGGCGCTGGATGCACTCGCTGCACTCCACGCTCAACAGCCGTCAGGTCGACTGGACTCAGCTTGATCACGTGATCGAAGCCTGCGTTGAAGCACTGCCACAACTGAAAGGCATGGTTGAAGCAGCACCCAATGCGGGCTTCCGTATTCGTGGTCAGAAACTCGCCCGTTCACCACACCGCTCAAGTGGCCGTACGGCGATGCGTGCGGACATCAGCGTACATGAACCGCGTCAGCCGCAAGATAAAGACACCATGTTTGCCTTCTCGATGGAAGGGAACAACAACCCGTTAGCCGACCGCAATCAGGTACCCTTTGCCTGGGCACCGGGCTGGAACTCACCGCAAGCCTGGAACAAATTCCAGAGCGAAGTTGGCGGCAGTCTGCGTCATGGTGATCCGGGTGTGCGCATGATCGAAGCAGGCGAGGGGACGTTGGATTACTTCTCCGACATTCCTGCGGCGTTTAGTGCGTCTGCCAATGAATGGCGTGTTGCTCCGTACTATCATCTGTTCGGCAGCGAAGAGATGAGCCAGCGTTCTGGCGTGATTCAGCAACGTATGCCTCAACCTTACGTAATGGTGAACCCGGTAGATGCTGCGCAGTTAGGTGTGAATGCAGGTTCGCAGGTGGAATTCACCTGTGGCGGTCAGACACTGAGCTTGCCGGTACGCCTGAGTGAAACCTTGAGTCAGGGACAAGTTGGTCTGCCACTGGGCTTGCCGGGTATTCCGCCGGTTCTGGTCGGTGCAACGGTTGAGAATCTGCGGGAGGCAGCACGATGAGCTGGTTTACACCTGAAGTGATCGCGGTGCTTATCGCCGTGCTCAAAGCCGTAGTGATCCTGTTAGTGGTCGTGGTCTGCGGTGCGTTCATGAGCTTTGGTGAACGCCGCTTGCTGGCGCTGTTCCAGAACCGTTACGGACCAAACCGTGTCGGCTGGGGTGGCTCGCTACAGCTGGTTGCTGACATGATCAAAATGTTCTTCAAAGAGGACTGGGTACCGAAGTTCACCGATCGCGCCATTTTTACCCTCGCGCCTATGATTGCCTTCAGCTCGATGCTGATTGCTTTCTCCATCGTGCCGGTCACGCCGACTTGGTTCGCGGCTGACCTGAACATAGGTATTCTGTTCTTCCTGATGATGGCTGGCCTCACGGTTTATGCTGTGCTGTTCGCTGGCTGGTCAAGTAACAACAAATACTCGCTGTTAGGTGCGATGCGTGCGTCCGCCCAGACTCTGAGCTATGAAGTGTTCCTTGGTTTGTCACTGATGGGCGTGGTGGCGCAAGCTGGCTCGTTCAATATGCAGGACATCGTCAATTCTCAGACGCACATGTGGAACATCATTCCTCAGTTCTTCGGCTTTTTGACCTTTGCAATAGCGGGCGTTGCGGTGTGTCACCGTCATCCGTTTGACCAACCAGAAGCGGAGCAAGAACTGGCAGATGGTTACCACATTGAATATTCCGGTATGAAGTTCGGTCTGTTCTTCGTGGGTGAATACATTGGTATCGTCACTGTCTCTGCGCTCATTGTCACCTTGTTCTTCGGTGGTTGGCAGGGACCGTTCCTGCCGCCGGTTATCTGGTTTGCGCTGAAAACGGCATTCTTCATGGTGATGTTTATTTTGATACGTGCTGCTCTGCCGCGTCCGCGCTATGACCAGGTGATGTCATTCGGCTGGAAAGTTTGCCTGCCGCTGACGTTGATTAACCTGCTGGCGACCGCTGCGGTCATCTTGTACAACGCGCAATAAGGGGTGATTTAACCATGACATTGAAAGACATAGTTGTCGGGTTCGGCACCCAGGTTCGCAGCTTGTGGATGATAGGCCTGCATGCCTTCGCCAAGCGCGAAACCCAGATGTACCCGGAAGAAAAAGTTAACGTACCGGCTCGCTACCGTGGTCGAATCGTGCTGACGCGCGATCCGGACGGTGAAGAGCGCTGTGTTGCTTGTAACCTGTGTGCGGTAGCTTGCCCGGTAGGCTGTATTTCGCTGCAAAAAGCCGAACATAAAGACGGTCGTTGGTATCCTGAGTTTTTCCGTATCAACTTTTCACGCTGTATTTTCTGCGGTCTGTGCGAAGAAGCTTGCCCGACAACAGCCATTCAGTTGACGCCGGACTTTGAAATGGGTGAATTCAAGCGCCAGGATCTGGTGTACGAAAAAGAAGATCTGCTGATCTCGGGGCCGGGTAAGTATCCGGAATATAACTTCTACCGGATGGCCGGTATGGCAGTTGACGGCAAGTCGAAAGGCGAAGCCGAAAATGAAGCCAAACCGATCAACGTCAAAGGTCTGTTGCCTTAAGGAGCCGCAAGCATGGAATTTGCATTTTATATTGCAGCCGTGGTGGCCGTGTTGGCGACATTGCGTGTTATCACGCACACCAACCCCGTTCACGCATTGCTGTATCTGATCGTCTCGCTTCTGGCGATCGCTGCAGTGTTCTTTTCGCTCGGTGCGTATTTTGCCGGTGCGTTGGAGATCATCGTGTATGCCGGTGCCATTATGGTGTTGTTCGTCTTCGTGGTGATGATGCTGAACCTTGGCAACGTCGAAGAACAGGAACGCCTGTGGCTTAAGCCTTCCACCTGGATTGGTCCTTCGATTCTGTCGATAGTGCTGTTGGGTGTGATGATCACCTCAATTACTGGCCTCCACGACCACGGCATCAACGGTACGATGGTAGACGCGAAAGCGGTTGGTATCGCGCTGTTTGGTCCTTACGTTCTGGCCGTTGAGCTGGCGTCTATGTTACTACTGGCTGGTTTAGTGGTGGCCTTCCATATTGGCCGTGAACAGAAAGCGGGTGAAGTGTTTGGTGATGCACCTGGCACCACTGAAATGGCGAAAAGAAAAACGGAGGAGAGAGCATGATCCCTCTACAGCATGGCCTGATCCTGGCCGCAATTTTGTTTGTTTTGGGGCTAACCGGGCTGCTTGTTCGCCGTAATCTGCTGTTTATGCTGATCAGTCTGGAAGTGATGATCAACGCAGCGGCGCTAGCATTCATCGTGGCCGGGAGCTATTGGGGTCAGGCAGACGGTCAGGTGATGTATATCCTGGCAATCAGCCTGGCAGCGGCGGAGGCCAGTATTGGTCTGGCGTTGCTGTTGCAACTCCATCGCCGCCGCCACACCCTGAATATCGACACTGTCAGTGAGATGCGCGGATGAACCTATTATATTTAACCATTCTGTTCCCGCTGATTGGCTTCATTTTGTTGGCCTTCTCACGCGGTCGCTGGTCTGAAAATACCTCCGCTACCGTTGGCGTAGGTTCAATTGGTCTGGCTGCGCTGACGACAATTTATGTCGGCTTCGATTTCATGACCCAGCGTGCTGCTGGCGTTGAAATTTTCAACCAGAACCTATGGAACTGGATGCAGGTAGGCGACTTCAACATCGCCGCTACACTGACCCTCGATGGGTTGTCGATGACCATGTTGTCCGTGGTGACCGGCGTCGGTTTCTTCATCCACATGTTCGCTTCCTGGTACATGCGCGGTGAAGAAGGGTATTCGCGCTTCTTCGCTTACACCAACCTGTTTATTGCCAGCATGGTGATTCTGGTATTGGCAGACAACCTGTTGCTGATGTACCTCGGTTGGGAAGGGGTGGGTCTGTGCAGCTATCTGTTGATCGGTTTCTACTACACCCATCCGGCCAACGGCTCGGCAGCAATGAAAGCCTTTATCGTCACCCGCGTTGGTGACGTATTCCTGGCATTTGCGCTGTTCATTTTGTACCGCGAGCTGGGTACGCTGAACATCCGTGAATTGATGGTGCTGGCACCGCAGAAACTGGCTGTGGGTGATACAGCTATCACCTGGGCGACGCTGATGTTACTTGGTGGGGCAGTGGGTAAATCTGCGCAGCTTCCATTACAGACCTGGCTGGCAGATGCCATGGCCGGTCCGACACCGGTTTCTGCACTGATCCACGCCGCAACCATGGTGACTGCCGGTGTTTACCTGATTGCACGTACTCATGGCCTGTTCCTGATGGCGCCTGATGTTCTGCATCTGGTGGGCATCATTGGTGGTGTTACGTTGGTACTGGCCGGTTTTGCCGCGATGGTGCAAACCGACATCAAACGCGTCCTTGCTTACTCGACCATGAGCCAGATTGGTTACATGTTCCTGGCACTTGGCGTTCAGGCATGGGATGCCGCTATCTTCCATCTTATGACCCATGCGTTTTTCAAAGCGCTGTTGTTCCTGTCGTCTGGCTCGGTCATTTTAGCCTGCCACCACGAACAGAACATCTTCAAGATGGGTGGCCTGCGTAAATCGATTCCGCTGGTGTATGTCTGCTTCCTGGTCGGTGGTGCAGCCTTGTCTGCGTTGCCAATCCTTACGGCAGGCTTCTTCAGTAAGGATGAAATCCTCGCAGGTGCATTGGCTAACGGCCACCTCAATCTGATGATTGCCGGTCTGGTCGGTGCGTTTATGACATCCATGTATACCTTCCGCATGATCTTCATCGTGTTTCACGGCGAAGAGAAAATTAAAGCTCATGCGGGTAAAGGCATCACACACCATCTGCCATTGCTGGTTCTAATGGTACTGTCGACTTTTATCGGTGCGATGATCGTTCCGCCGCTGAAAGGCGTCTTACCTGATACGACTGAGCTGGCACATGGCAGCATATTGACCCTGGAAATCACCTCGGGCGTTGTGGCGATTGCCGGCATTCTGCTGGCTGCTGCGCTGTACCTTGGCAAACGCACTCTGGTTAACAGCATCGCGAAAAGCGCCGTTGGCCGCTTCTTCACGATCTGGTGGTTCCACGCGTGGGGCTTCGACTGGCTATACGACATGATTTTCGTCAAGCCGTATCTGGCCATCACTAAGCTCTTGCAACGTGATCCGCTTAATTCAATGATGAACTTCCCTGCCGTGCTTTCCCGCTTGGGTAACCGTGGGTTGACGTTGAGTGAAAATGGGCAGACACGTTGGTATGTCGCGTCAATGGGTTTGGGAGCAGTGGTTGTTTTGGCACTGTTGCTGATTGTTTAAGAATAAATCGTTAGAAAAATAGGGACACAAAACGCCATGCTACTTCCTTGGCTAATTCTTATCCCCTTTATCGGCGGGCTGCTGTGCTGGCAGACTGAGCGCTTCGGGACCAAAGTACCGCGCTGGATAGCTCTGATCTCGATGGGGCTTACCTTGGCACTTTCCCTGCAACTGTGGTTGCAGGGAGGTTATTCTTTAGTCAACCCAGCGGGTCTTCCGCAATGGCAGTCTGAATTTTCACTGCCGTGGATCCCACGATTTGGTATCAGTTTCCATCTGGCGCTGGACGGTTTGTCCCTGCTGATGGTGGTGCTGACTGGGTTGCTCGGCGTACTGGCTATCCTCTGCTCGTGGCGTGAGATCCAGAAGTATCAGGGGTTCTTCCACCTGAACTTACTTTGGATCCTCGGCGGCGTGATCGGCGTGTTCCTTGCCATCGACTTATTCCTGTTCTTCTTCTTCTGGGAAATGATGTTGGTGCCAATGTACTTCCTGATTGCTCTGTGGGGTCACAAAGCGTCAGACGGTAAAACGCGTATCAGCGCAGCAACCAAATTCTTCATCTATACGCAGTCCAGCGGTCTGGTGATGTTGATTGCGATTCTTGGCTTAGTGTTTGTGCACTATAACGCGACCGGTATCTGGACATTCAACTACGCTGACCTGCTGAAAACGCCGATGTCACATAACGTTGAATATCTGCTGATGCTGGGCTTCTTCATCGCCTTTGCGGTGAAAATGCCGGTGGTTCCGTTGCACGGCTGGTTGCCGGATGCGCATAGTCAGGCACCGACCGCGGGTTCCGTTGACTTAGCGGGTATCTTGCTGAAAACCGCCGCCTACGGAATGTTGCGTTTCTGTCTGCCGCTGTTCCCGAATGCCTCGCACGAATTCGCCCCGATTGCTATGTGGCTGGGTGTGATAGGTATCTTCTACGGCGCGTGGATGGCCTTCGCACAAACCGATATCAAACGTTTGATCGCCTACACCTCTGTGTCGCACATGGGCTTCGTGCTAATCGCTATCTACACCGGCAGCCAGCTGGCGTACCAAGGCGCAGTGATTCAGATGATTGCACACGGTCTGTCCGCAGCCGGTATGTTCATCATCTGTGGTCAGCTGTACGAACGTCTGCATACCCGCGATATGCGTCAGATGGGTGGATTGTGGGGACGCATAAAATACCTGCCTGCACTGTCGCTGTTCTTTGCAGTGGCGACCTTAGGGATGCCGGGTACCGGTAACTTTGTGGGTGAATTCATGATCTTGTTTGGCAGCTTCCCGGTTGTTCCGGTTATTACTGTCATCTCGACATTCGGTCTGGTGTTTGCCTCTGTGTATTCTCTGGCGATGATGCAGCGCGCTTACTACGGCAAAGCAAAATCTGACGAACCTCTGCCGGGCATGACCTCACGCGAACTGTCGATTATCCTGTTGCTGGTGGTATTGCTGGTGGCGCTGGGCTTCTTCCCGCAGGTAATTCTGGATACATCAAGTGCAGCGATGACCAACATTCAGCACTGGTACGGGTCATCAGTTTCCACTATTTCAACGACAAGGCCGTAACTCGCCATGACATTTACACTTCAAAATCTGATCGCACTATTACCGCTGATGATCGTCGGATTGACGGTGGTGGTGGTGATGCTGTCCATTGCGTGGCGACGCGACCATTTTCTTAATGCCACACTGACAGTCATCGGGCTGAACGTTGCCTTACTTTCCCTTTACTACGTCGGGCTGGTCGGGCCACAGGATGTCACGCCGTTGCTGCGTATTGACGGTTACTCAATGTTCTACATTGGGTTAGTTATATTGGCTAGTCTTGC
Source organism: Hafnia psychrotolerans (assembly GCF_014639435.1). GTDB lineage: Bacteria > Pseudomonadota > Gammaproteobacteria > Enterobacterales > Enterobacteriaceae > Ewingella > Ewingella psychrotolerans. The sequence goes on from NZ_BMFZ01000001.1 coordinate 446,385, forward strand.
AACCAGTACGTTTGCTTACCCATGGCTGGCCGGTTATCCGGACAACCGCGAAGAGTTCTATCTGTTAGTGCTTATCGCGACCATGGGTGGCATTCTGCTGGCATGTTCTAACCATCTGGCGTCAATGTTCCTCGGGATCGAACTGATTTCCCTGCCATTGTTCGGCCTGATCGGTTATGCCTACCGTCAGAAACGCTCGCTGGAAGCGGCTATCAAATACATGCTGCTATCTGCGGCGGCGTCATCTTTCCTGCTGTTCGGTATGGCGCTGCTGTACGCACAGTCCGGTGATTTGTCCTTCGCGGCGCTGGGTAAAAACCTGGCCGATGGCGTGATGCTGCACCAGCCGCTGCTGCTGGCGGGTCTGGGCATGATGATAGTCGGTTTGGGCTTCAAGTTGTCACTGGTTCCGTTCCACCTGTGGACGCCAGACGTGTATCAGGGCGCACCTGCACCGGTATCAACCTTCCTGGCAACCGCCAGCAAGATCGCTATCTTTGCGGTAGTCATGCGTTTATTCCTGTATGCGCCGGTGGCTGACAGCGAAGCGATTCGCATCGTGCTGGGCATTATCGCCTTCTGCTCGATTCTGGTCGGTAACCTGATGGCTATCAGCCAGAACAACATCAAGCGTCTGCTCGGTTACTCGTCTATCGCTCACCTCGGCTATTTGCTGGTGGCACTAATTGCGGTACAAACCCATCAGTTGTCTATGGAAACCGTCGGCGTGTATCTGGCCGGTTACCTGTTCAGCAGCCTTGGTGCGTTCGGCGTAGTCAGCCTGATGTCCAGCCCGTATAAAGGCCCGGATGCGGAATCACTGTTCTCCTACCGTGGTCTGTTCTGGCATAAGCCCATTCTGTCTGCGGTAATGACAGTAATGATGCTGTCGTTGGCTGGTATCCCGATGACATTGGGCTTTATCGGTAAGTTCTACGTGATTGCGACCGGTGTAACCGCGCATCTGTGGTGGCTGACCGGTGCTGTGGTCGTCGGTTCTGCCATTGGTCTTTACTACTATCTGCGTGTGACGGTGAGTCTGTTCCTCAGTGCGCCGGAAACGCTGGTGCGCGATACCCCGAACAACTGGGCGTTGACCGCTGGTGGTGTGGTGGTGCTGATCTCCGCGATTCTGGTGTTGGCACTGGGTATCTACCCACAACCGCTTATAACCTTGGTGCAAATGGCTCAACCGATACTGTAAGCGTGGGTCACTGAACATCCTAAAGCCGCTCCTCTGAGCGGCTTTTTTATGACTGTATTTTGTACAAGGGAATAATAAATTGTGATTTGAATCACAATTTAATGTACGTAATGGGGGTAATTACATCAATATTGTGATCCCTGCCATTTCATTCTTCCTGCCAATGCGTAAACTGCGCGCTTGTCCAAATGAGTATAGGTTCACATATCATGAACGTACTGGTGATGATCGCCATTACAACCGGCATTCTTTCTGGCGTTTGGGGCTGGGTCGCTATCAGCCTTGGCCTGATCAGCTGGGCGGGTTTCCTCGGCTGTACGGCCTATTTCGCTTGCCCGAAAGGGGGATTGCGCGGCCTGGCTATCAGTACGCTGACATGCTTGAGCGGAGTCTTTTGGGCTGAGGTGATCTTAGCTGGCAGTAACCTGCGCCCTGAATGGACTCTGGTAGGTTATATGCTCACTGGCGTAGTGGCATTCCTGATGTGTCTTCAGGCATGGCAGCAGTGGCTGGCTTTTGTGCCTGGTACTTTCATTGGTGCCTGTGCGACCTTTGCGGCACAGGGAAATTGGCGTCAGGTGGTTCTCTCTTTGTTAGTCGGTCTGCTGTTTGGGTACGCGATGAAAAATAGTGGCCTATGGTTGGCAGAACGGCGTGCAAAGCAACGGCGACGCGTGCTTAGAAAAGCACCTGGCGACGCGTCATTCCCCCCGGCACAGCGGTCGGAAGGTTCTTAAAAGCGTCATCGGAGTGTATCCCCTCGTTTTTGGCACTGCACGCTGGGCAAATCTGCGCTAGGGTTAAGGGGTATTGTGAAAATCACAAATAAGGAGATAACTATGTCGAACCAATTTGAACCGCGCCAGACTGAGCCACAGCAAACTTCCCTGGATGATGATTTAAGAATGCTTTCTGAAACACTGGAGGAAGTTCTCAAATCGTCGGGTGATAAAGCGGACCAAAAGTACATTGAAATCAAAAGCCGTGCGGAGCAAGCACTGGAAGATGTGAAGTCGCGCCTCAACGGCGGTCTCAATTCTTACTGCAAGAAAGCCCGCCAGGTCGCGGAACAAACCGACACGTACGTCCGTGACAACCCATGGCACGGCGTGGGTGCAGGTGCAGCCGTGGGCTTAGTCGTGGGTCTTCTGTTGCGTCGCTAAATGTTTTTCACAGAGGCAGCCATGGTTGTCTCTGTTCGGTTTCACCTTCGGTAACGCCTGTTCACTGCCTTCTATTCCCTTCATATTAACTGCCTTGCGCCTCGGTTTGATCTGTCGCATATTATCCATGTCCGTAACGCCGCATACTTCACTCGTATTTGATTTAACCCGTTTTTTGATCCAGAAGGGCATTCCTGCCTGACATCAATCCATCGGATACGGCCTGGGGTTACGGTGAAACAGATTTCAGCAATTATTGATCAGTTGGACGTCATACTCTCAGAAAATTTCCCTGATACGGCAGGCCTGCGGCAGTTTAGTTATGTACTGGTAGGTCAACCGGAAACGGACATGCTGGAGTGGCTGAACGCGCAAAGCTGTTATCCAAAATTCTACTGGCAGCAGCGTGATGAACATGAAGAGGTAGCCCTGTGTAGCAGCGCCCGCACCTTCGGCCATCTCTCCGCTGCTCAGGCCTTTCTGCAACAGTATCCGCAACTCACTGAATTACGTATCTGGGGGCTTAACGCCTTTCACGGAGCGGATGCGATGGTTGCAGAGAACATCGCGTCAGAGGCTAATACACTCTTTTTGCCTCGTATTGAGATCAGCCGTCGAGATAACCAATATACTCTCCTTTGTCATCTCTACAGTACAGACTCCTTACGCGACGAAGCCCGTCAGATGCGGATCTTCCTGCGTTCGCTGGTGAAGAGCCGCCCTCTGCCAGTTCTGACCGCTGAGGTACTGCAACATCAGCATCTGCCCACAGAACCACAGTGGAAACAGATGATTCATACGGCACTGACCTGCATTGAGCAGGGGCAGTTTGATAAAGTGGTGCTGGCACGTAAGACAACGCTGACCCTCCGTCAGCCGCTAAATGCCGCCGCATTTTTAGCGGCCAGCCGCGCTGTGAATCATCATTGTTATCACTTTATGCTGGCCTTCACGGCGCAAAAGGCATTTCTCGGCTCCAGTCCGGAGCGACTTTTTTTGCGCGAAAGTCATGCGCTTTTTACTGAAGCGCTGGCCGGAACCGTGGCTGGCACAATCGACAATCGCAAAGCCCAGGAACTGGGACAATGGCTGCTGAAAGATGCCAAGAATCAGCGAGAGAATATGCTGGTGGTTGATGATATCTGTCAGCGTTTACAAGGAGGCACACACTCATTAGACGTGACCTCCGCTGAGATTCTCCGTTTGCGTAAAGTGCAGCATCTTCGCCGCAGTATTCATGCTGTACTCACTTATGTCGATGACGCTGATTGCCTACAAAGATTGCAACCTACTGCCGCCGTGGCCGGCTTGCCGCGACAGGCGGCCCGGGACTTTATTGCACAACATGAACCCTTTAATCGTCAATGGTATGCCGGTTCTGCGGGGTATATCAGTTTGGCTCGCAGTGAATTTGCCGTGGCGCTGCGTTCTGCGGCGGTGAACGGTAGCCAACTGGATTTATTTGCTGGAGCAGGCATTGTTGCCGGTTCTGACGCTGCACAGGAATGGCTGGAGATCGAGAATAAAGCTGCCGGGTTGCGCACCTTGCTGGACGGAAACGCTCAATCCGTTGAGAACGATCTGTCAGACGAAAATTATGCGCCCGCCGTTCGGGCTGGTTAAGCCCGCTTTGCCGGAGTTACTCATGTCATCGACGCTTTCTAACGCCATCTTTAACCGCCGCTGGGCAACGCTCATTCTGGAAGCGCTGAGCCGCCATCGGGTACAGCATGTCTGTATCGCGCCCGGCTCACGTTCGACCTCTCTCACGCTGGCGGCGGCGGCTAATCCACATCTGATTTGCCACACACACTTTGACGAACGTGGTTTGGGCCATCTGGCACTGGGGCTGGCGAAGGCCAGCGGTCAGCCGGTTGCCGTCATTGTGACGTCAGGCACGGCGGTGGCAAATCTCTATCCGGCCATCATTGAAGCCGGATTGACCGGTGAGCGGCTGATCATGCTGACCGCCGACCGTCCGCCAGAACTGATTGACTGCGGGGCCAATCAGGCCATCCGCCAGCCAGAAATGTTTTCCAGCCATGCTCAGCAAACCCTCAATCTGCCGCGCCCGACCCCGGACATCAGCGCACGCTGGCTGGTCTCGGCGATTGATCAGGGGATTTCAGCACTGGGTCACGGTGCGCTGCATATCAACTGTCCTTTTGCCGAGCCGCTGTATGGTGAGCAAGGGGATGATTATCTCGAGTGGTCCCAAAGCCTGGGCGACTGGTGGCATGGCACTCAGCCGTGGCTGCGCCATTGTGCGCCGCAACCGCACCTCGCCCAGCCTGACTGGTCATACTGGCGACAAAAACGCGGGGTGATTGTTGCCGGGCGAATGAATGCAATAGAAGGACTGCAATTAGCACATTGGGCGAAAATCCTCGGTTGGCCGCTGCTGAGTGATGTGCAATCGCAAACCGGTAATCCGCTTCCCTGTGCAGATTTATGGCTGGCGAATCCGCAGGCGTACAGCACGCTGAAGCAGGCGCAGCTGGTGGTTCAGCTGGGTTCCAGCCTGACCGGTAAACGCTTGCTACAATGGCAGGCTAACTGCCAGCCCGAGGAGTACTGGCTGGTGGATCCGCTACCGGGACGCCTTGATCCCGCGCAGCACTGTGGTCGGCGTTTGCAGATGCCGGTCAGCGAGTGGCTGACACTGCATCCGGCGCAGCCGCAGGCCCACTGGGCTTCCGAGCTGGAAATGCTCTCACGTCAGGTCGATGAGCGGGTACAGACTTGTTTAGACGACCATTTTGGCGAAGCCGCTCTGGCCCGCTATTTACCGGCGCTGCTGCCGGAGCATGGACAGTTGTTCCTTGGCAACAGTCTGGTGGTCCGGTTAGTCGACGCTCTGGCGCAATTGCCGGCTGGATATCCGGTATTTGCTAACCGTGGCGCCAGCGGTATCGATGGTTTGATTTCTACCGCCGCAGGGGTCCAGCGTGCGACGGGTAAACCAACGCTGGTGCTGATCGGTGACCTCTCCGCCCTGTACGATCTCAACGCGCTGGCGCTGATGCGTCAAAGTTCAGCGCCGACGGTTATCATCGTCGTTAACAACAACGGTGGGCAGATTTTCTCGCTGCTCCCTACGCCGCAGGCGGAACGTGAGCGCTTCTACTGTATGCCGCAGGATGTTGAATTCAGCCATGCCGCGGCGATGTTCGGACTGAATTATGCCTGTCCAACGGATCTTCCGGCGCTGAGTGAAGCGGTGCATGATTGCTGGGAGCGCGGCGGCGTGAAACTCATTGAATTGAAAGTCAGCCCCACTGATGGCGCTGAAATATTGCGTGAATTGGTGACGCGGGCGGGGGGGTTATGACCCTATCCTGTCAGCGGGTGAATGGTCATATCACGGGGAAACCATGGTTGGTGTTTCTGCACGGTCTGCTTGGCAGTGGTGAAGACTGGCAATCGCTGATGCCCTGGTTCTCTGACTGGCCCTGCCTGCTCATTGATCTGCCCGGTCATGGTGTTTCAGCCGACGTCACCACCGTCGGTTTTGCCGATGTCAGCCAGTTACTCAGCTCAACGTTGCGGGAAATGGAGATTCACGAGCACTGGTTGATCGGCTACTCCCTCGGTGGGCGTATCAGCCTCTATCACGCCACCCACGGCGATACCCGTGGTTTACTGGGCGTGATGGTGGAAGGCGCTCATCCGGGGTTGAAAAGCCTGCGCGACCGCCGGCAACGCCACCATCATGACCATCTGTGGGCGACGCGGTTCATGCATCAAACCTGGCAACAGGTATTACAACTTTGGTATCGCCAGCCGGTGTTTAGCGATCTGACCGACGAGCTGCGTCAGCAACTGGTCGCACTGCGGCTCAATAATAATCCGGTGCGGCTTGCCGCCATGCTCAGCGCTACGTCGCTGTCGGTACAGCCGGACCTGCGCGAATGTATTTCACACTTACCGCTACCGATCGTCTGGTTGTGTGGCAGCCTTGATTCCAAATTTATCATTCTTGCACAGCAGGCGAATTTCCCGCTGCGACTCATCGCCAATGCCGGGCATAACGCCCATCGTGCCAACCCGGCGGATTTTGCCCGTCAGGCACTGGCACTGATTACTTCACCTGTATCAAAGGAGGTAGAACATGATCTATCCTGATGAAAAACAACTCTATGCACCCGTCGAATGGCTGGACTTTAGCGGCGAATTTGAAGATATCCGTTATCACAAATCTGCGGATGGTATCGCTAAGATCACGATTAATCGCCCTCAGGTACGCAACGCCTTCCGTCCGCTGACCGTGAAAGAGATGATCCGTGCGATGGATGATGCACGCCATGACGATAATATCGGCGTGATTGTTCTGACTGGCGAAGGCGACAAAGCGTTCTGCTCAGGCGGTGACCAGAAAGTCCGCGGCGATTACGGCGGTTATCAGGATACCAGCGGTGTGCATCATCTTAACGTGCTCGACTTCCAGCGCCAGATCCGCACCTGCCCAAAACCGGTAGTGGCGATGGTGGCCGGTTACTCCATCGGTGGTGGCCACGTTTTACACATGATGTGTGACCTGACCATTGCTGCCGATAACGCCATTTTTGGTCAGACTGGCCCGAAAGTGGGGTCGTTTGACGGCGGTTGGGGAGCCTCTTATATGGCCCGTATCGTTGGTCAGAAAAAGGCCCGCGAAATCTGGTTCCTGTGCCGCCAGTATGATGCGGCCGCTGCACTGGATATGGGGCTGGTGAATACCGTCGTTCCGCTGGCGGATCTGGAAAAAGAAACCGTGCGTTGGTGTCGTGAAATATTGGAAAACAGCCCGATGGCGCTACGTTGTCTGAAGGCGGCACTCAATGCCGACTGCGACGGGCAGGCTGGCCTACAGGAGCTGGCGGGTAACGCCACCATGCTGTTCTATATGACCGAAGAAGGTCAGGAAGGCCGCAACGCGTTTAATGAAAAACGCCAGCCGGACTTCAGCAAATTCAAGCGTAATCCGTAATGCGCCGCGTTACGGTATACCGGTACAGTCTGCCAATGGAGGCGGGCGTGGTATTGCGAAATCAGCGGTTGAAATCCCGCGATGGGCTGTTGGTGCAGCTTTGGCAGGATGACCAAATCGGCTGGGGCGAAGTCGCGCCGCTACCGGGCTTTAGTCAGGAAAGCCTGGAACAAGCTCAGCAGGCTACGCTGCATGCGTTGGCGCAGTGGTCTCAGGGAGCGTCGCTCAGTGCGGTAGCTTCTGCATTTAGCGCCCTGCCGTCGGTGGCTTTTGGTTTAAGTATGGCTGATGCAGAACTGCGCAGGCAGTTGCCCGCGGAGGTAAGTCTTCACAGCGCGCCGTTGTGTCATGGTGATCCCGACGAGCTGTATAGTCGTCTTGGCGCATTACCTGGCGACGGTAATGGGAATAAAGTGGCGAAGGTCAAAGTCGGGTTATATGAAGCCGTGGGTGATGGCCTCAATGTCACCATGTTGCTGGAAGCGCTGCCTGATTTACACCTGCGTCTGGATGCTAACCGCAGTTGGGCACCGGCTAAAGCGGCGGCCTTTGCCCGATATGTAGCGCCGGAGCTACGCTCACGTATCGCCTTTATTGAAGAACCTTGTACTACGCGGGAGCAATCCCTTGAGTTTGCCCGCGACACAGGGATTGCCATTGCATGGGATGAGAGCGTGCGTGAAAAAGGCTTTGAGGTGCACGCTGAACCGGGGCTGGTGGCCATCATCATCAAACCGACCTTAATCGGCAGCCTGACCCGCTGTCGTGAGCTGATTGCTCAGTCGCACCGCGCCGGACTGGTGGCGGTGATCAGCTCCAGTATTGAATCCAGCCTGGGCCTGAATCAGCTGGCACGTATGGCCGCCTGGCTTACGCCGGACGTTGTGCCGGGTTTGGACACCCTGGACTTGATGCAGGCACAGCTGGTTCGCCGCTGGCCTGACTCACCGCTGCCGCTGATAGCAGAAGATCAACTGGAGCCAATATGGCATGCCTGAATAACTGGCCCTGGCGTGTGTGGGCCGAACGGACGCCGTTCGCAGTAGCGCTGAAATCACGCGGTACTGCATGGTGCTGGCGCGATCTACAACAGCGCATAGATTCGTTGGCAGCCGGTTTTATTCAGCAGGGCGTCAGTGAAGGAACCCGTGTCGTACTGCGCAGTAAAAATAGCCCTGATGCGTTGCTGGCTTATTTGGCTTTGCTGCAAACCGGTGCCCACTTATTGCTCCTCAATCCGCAGTTGCCTGCTGGATTGAACGCGGAACTGCTGCCGTCGCTGGATATCAGTTTTATTCTCGACCTCAGCGATACGTCGCTCACACTGGCACTACCTGCACTCGAACTACGCCATGTTGGTTCATGTAAGAATGCTGCCGCGTGGCAGCCTGAGCGTCTGGCGACGCTGACGCTGACCTCAGGTTCCTGCGGATTGCCCAAAGCTGCCGCTCACAGCATACAGGCACATCTTGCCAGTACTGCGGGTGTTCTCGGGCTAATCCCCTATTCTCAGGGCGACAGCTGGCTGCTTTCTCTGCCGCTGTTCCATGTCTCAGGGCAAGGGATCATCTGGCGCTGGCTGAGTGCCGGTGCTGCCGTGGTGCTGGCTGACGGTGAATCACTGGAAACTGCGTTGGAACATTGCAGCCACGCCTCACTGGTGCCGACACAGCTCTGGCGTTTGTTACAACAACCTCAGTTGCCGGAAAAATTACAAAACGTTCTACTCGGTGGCGCACATATTCCGCTCGAACTGACGGAACAGGCTGAACAGGCGGGTATCCGCTGCTGGTGTGGCTATGGCATGACGGAAACCGCCTCTACCGTAGTGGCTAAACGCGCTGACGGTACACCAAGTGTCGGTTATGTTCTGGCCGGTAAAGAAGTGATGCTAAAAGATGACGAAGTGCTGATCCGCACGCCGAGTCTGGCTGCTGGTTACTGGAAGCACGGCGAGTTAACGCCATTAACTGATGCCGAGGGCTGGTTCCATACCCGCGATCGTGGGGTGTGGCAGGGCGATGAACTGTATATCGCCGGAAGAGTGGATAATCTGTTTTTCAGCGCCGGAGAGGGTATTCAGCCTGAAGATATTGAGCGGGTATTACAGTCGCATCCGCAGGTGAATCACGCCTTCGTACTGCCAGTGAACGATGATGAATTTGGTCAACGGCCCGTCGCGCTGGTGGACACCCATCCTGACGCAACTTTTGAGCATCTGGCTCAGTGGTTACAAGGAAAACTGGCGCGTTACCAACAACCGGTGCGTTACTACCGCTTGCCGCAGGAGGTCGTGCAGGGCGGCATTAAGATCTCCCGCCAGCAACTCAAGCAATGGCTGGAGAAGCAGCTGGTGTAATTATCGCCCGAGGGAACAAGAAGAGCCGCTGTGTCCGCACACATAGTGGTTCTTCTTGTTGTGCCAGGATCTTGCTTTCATCGATGTCATTGATGATTCTTACCATTCTTTGTGTACTGCCTGATCAGTTGACGAGGCAAAAAGATGTTGCATTACGGTAAATTGCTTTAGACTCCATAGGGAAGATTTACTGCTGTGTTGCAATTATTTAGGATCAATAATGAAAAAATTACTTGTCGCTGGCGCTGCTGCCAGCCTGATGATGGTTGCGGCCTCTGCCAGCGCCATCAGTGTCAACGGTGAAGTTGGCGAGCATTACACTCATCTGGGCGCGGGTTTTGGGACGACCTCGCCGGGCCTGGCGCTGAGCGGCGACTGGACACACAATGATGACGACGGTGATGTTGCAGGTCTGGGCCTGGGCTATAACATTCCATTAGGTCCATTCATGGCGACCGTGGGCGGCAAAGGTCTGTACACCAACCCTAAAGACGGTGACGAGGGTTATGCTGCTGCCCTTGGCGGTGGTTTGCAGTTGCCAATCGCTAAACTGTTCACCCTCTACGGTGACTACTACTATTCCCCAGATTCCCTCTCCAGCGGTATCGGCAACTACAAAGAAGCCAATGCGGGTGTCCGTCTGACCGCTATTCCATTAGTTACCGTGAGCGTGGGTTACCGCTACATGGCGCTGGATGGTAAAGATGGTAATCGCGATAACGTGATCGCTGATGGTGCTTACGTGGGCGGCGCGATTAATTTCTAATATCCCGTCACTCGACATTTTTTGGGATATCCACAGAACACATTCGGAAAGTCTGCTTAGCAGGCTTTTTTTTCGTCTGTTCTATCACTTTGTGCCGATACGATTGTTTTTCGGACGCAGCCTTTCTACAGTGAAGGGACAAAACAAGAGGAGAGAACAATGCTTAGGGTTGAGATGCTCAGTACTGGCGAAGAAGTTCTGCACGGTCAAATAGTCGATTCTAATGCTGCCTGGCTGGCCAGTTATCTGTTTGGTGAAGGATTGCCAATGACCAGCCGTGAAACGGTGGGTGACAGTCTGGAAGAGCTGGTTAGTGTGATAAAAGAGCGCAGTCAGATTGCCGATGTGCTGATTGTGAATGGCGGGCTGGGGCCGACCAGCGACGATTTAAGCGCGCTGGCAGCAGCTACCGCCTGTGGTGTCAGTCTGGTGGAAGATGCCAACTGGATCCGTACGATGGAGGACTTTTTTGCCGAACGAGGCCGTCCGATGGCTGAGTCAAACCGCAAACAAGCGCAAATTCCCGAAGGAGCCGAAGTCCTGGATAACCCGGTCGGTACGGCCTGTGGATTCAGCATTATTCTCAATCGTTGCCAGATTTTCTTCACGCCCGGCGTGCCCTCTGAATTCAAAGTCATGGTAGAGCAGCAAATTGTTCCACGCTTGCACAAAAAATTCCCGTCTCTCGAAGCCCCCTTGTGTCTGCGTCTGACCACGTTTGGACGTGGAGAAAGTGATCTGGCCACTGATCTGGATGCCATGGTTTTGCCTGACGGCGTGACGATGGGGTATCGCTCTTCGTCGCCGATCATTGAACTGAAAGTGACAGGCCCGCGTTCGCAGGAAGTTGCAATGCGCAAAGTCTTTGAGCGCGTGCGTGAAGTAGCTGGTGAAAGCACTATTTTTGAAGGTTTCGGTAGCTTGCCGGACCGTCTTGCAGAACGTCTGCTCGCGCAAAACCTGCATCTGGCGATCAGTGAAAGTTTTACGGGCGGCCTGCTCAACTGGCGTCTGCAAAGCGCGGGTGTTCCGCTGGCTGACGGTGAACTCTTGCCACGCAGCGATGATGCCTCGCCGGAAAAATCTCTCGAACACTTATTAGCACGTGCGCAGACACTGGCCGACACCAGCGGCACACAATTGGCGCTGGCCGTCGGGGCATTATCAGGCGATCAGCTCAGTCTGGCGCTACATACTCCATCAGGAACTTACGGGTTAACGATCCGGTATAGTGCGACGCGGCACGGGTTGGCGTTACGGCAGGAGACTATCGCCATGGTGGGGATGGATATGTTACGGCGGTATCTGAACGGCTGGGAGCCGGTGGCGGACTATCCGTGGTTAGAGAGAATAGCTAAGGCGTAGTTTTTTGGGCTTGCAGCCCAAACCCGCTTTTAAATCTCTAAATTCAAGGTCGTGGGCTCGCTGCCCACACGGGCCCAAAGGGTTTTAAACGAAACCCTTTGGAATCCTGCGTTTTTTGCTGATGCAACACCGGCAACTGCGCTGGTCACCATGGCCGTGTTTCAGGTGCCGCTGTTATAGCCGCAAACTCCGCCGCTGCGTGGTGCTCTCAGTTCGGGCTTCAACCCGCGTAAAAAGACACGCGGTTTTTCACCTCTCCGTCGGCGTCATTTTTGAATGCGACCCACAGGTTTTTAAAGATAAAAGCAGATCGGGTTTTGAATTAGCTTTAAAAAGCTTCGGCCGCGTTCAAAATGTCACCGGCAAGTCGGTGGCGAGACAACGTGTTTATCGTTGGCTCAAACCCGCAGCCGGGAAGCCCGTAGGGCTGACATTTTGCGGCTATCACTGAGATACCTGAAACACGGCCATCCCGATTTAGCGGTAGCGCGCAGTTAAGAGCCGGAGATTCTTAAGAGGCGCGGCGATAGGCGCCTCTTAAGGCCAGTTTGGGTGGCAACCCAAGGTCTTGACCTTGACGTGGTTTTAAAAGCCGATTTCAGTAGCGGATAGCGGGCCGAAACCCATCAAAACTCGACTTCAATATCCTCAACCGGCAGGCAACAGCATGGAAGTACGTCTCCTTCCGCGATGAACGCCAGGGGTTTTTGACTGTATTCCACAGCACCACTGACCAACCGCATCCGGCAAGACCCGCAATAACCTTCCCGACACTGATACTCAACGTCTACGTCGTGATGTTCAAATACTTCCAGCAAATTGCGGTGCTCAGCAAGGCAGGTAAGTTGCTGCCCATTCGCTGAAAGGGTCACTGTCCGCTGGCGCATTTTAGAACTCAAAATCGCTCAGATCGTCGGCATTCATTTCTGAATCAATCTGACCAACCAGATAAGAGCTGACTTCGACTTCCTGCGGGGCGACCTGCACGTTGTCCGACACTAACCAGGCATTGATCCACGGGATCGGGTTTGTGCGGGTTTTAAAGGGTGCCGTCAAGCCAACAGCCTGCATGCGGATATTCGTGATGTATTCTACGTACTGGCACAAGATGTCTTTGTTCAGACCAATCATTGAGCCGTCACGGAACAGATATTCTGCCCACTCTTTTTCCTGCTGTGCGGCCAGCACAAACAAGTCATGACACTCTTGTTCACACTCTTTCGCGATCTCGGCCATTTCAGGATCATCCTGGCCTGAACGTAACAGATTCAGCGCATGCTGAGTACCGGTCAGATGTAAGGCTTCATCACGGGCGATCATTTTGATGATCTTAGCGTTGCCTTCCATCAATTCACGTTCCGCAAATGCAAAGGAGCAGGCAAAGCTGACGTAGAAACGCACGGCTTCCAGCGCATTCACGCTCATCAGGCAGATATAGAGTTTTTTCTTTAGCTCATGCAGATCAACGACAACGGTTTTACCATTCACCTGATGTGTACCGACCCCAAGAAGATGGTAATAGCTGGTCATCTCAATCAGCGTGTCGTAGTAACCGGAGATATCTTTTGCACGCTTGAGGATCTCTTCGTTGGTGACAATGTCATCGAACACGACGGCAGGATCATTCACGATGTTGCGGATGATGTGCGTATAAGAGCGTGAGTGAATAGTTTCTGAAAATGCCCAGGTTTCTACCCAGGTTTCCAGTTCAGGAATAGAGATCAACGGCAGCAACGCTACATTCGGACTGCGGCCCTGAATGGAATCCAGTAATGTCTGGTACTTCAGGTTGCTGATGAAAATATGCTTTTCATGATCCGGCAGCGCTTGAAAATCGATACGGTCACGGGACACATCAATTTCTTCCGGGCGCCAGAAGAAGGAAAGCTGCTTTTCAATCAACTTTTCGAATATTTCATGTTTTTGCTGATCGAAACGCGCCACGTTGACGGACTGGCCGAAAAACATCGGTTCCAGCAACTGGTTGTTCTTGTTCTGAGAGAAAGTGCTATAAGCCATATTGTCCTCGGACAAAAGCCCCTGAGAAGGGGCTTTATATAAAATGATAAATCAAAACAGTTGATTAGATTTTGCAGGCACCGCTTTCGCAGTCGTCAGCGACCTCGGCTTTCATATCTTCTTGTACGTCATCAGCACCATCACGGGTGTTCTGATAGTACAGAGTTTTTACGCCGAATTTGTAGGCCGTCAGCAAGTCTTTTAACAACTGCTTCATCGGCACTTTGCTGTTCGGGAAGCGCGATGGGTCATAGTTGGTGTTGGACGAAATGGCCTGGTCGATGAATTTTTGCATCAGGCCAACCAACTGCAGATAACCGTCGTTGTTCGGCATATCCCACAGCAACTCATACTGATCTTTCAGGCGATCATATTCTGGCACGACCTGGCGCAGAATGCCGTCTTTCGACGCTTTGATGCTGATATGTCCGCGTGGTGGTTCGATGCCGTTAGTGGCATTGGAGATCTGTGAAGAGGTCTCAGATGGCATTAGCGCTGACAGTGTCGAGTTACGCAGACCGTGAGTTTTGACCTCGGCGCGCAGAGCATCCCAGTCATAGTGCAGCGGTTCATCACAGATAGCATCGAGATCCTTTTTATAGGTATCGATCGGCATGATGCCTTGGGCGTAAGTGGTTTCGTTGAACCACGGGCAGGCACCTTGCTCTTTTGCCAGGTTATTGGAGGCTTTCAGTAAGTAGTACTGAATGGCTTCGAAGGTTTTATGCGTCAGGTTGTTTGCGCTGCCGTCAGAGTAACGCACGCCATTCTTCGCCAGATAATAAGCGTAGTTAATCACGCCGATACCCAAAGTACGACGGCCCATAGCACCACGATTGGCGGCCTTGATTGGGTAATCCTGATAGTCGAGGAGGGCATCGAGCGCACGTACCGCCAACGTTGCCAACTCTTCCAGATCATCAAGACTTTCAATCGCACCTAAGTTAAATGCCGACAGCGTACACAGGGCAATTTCACCGTTTTCGTCGTTAACGTCATCCAGTGGTTTGGTAGGCAGCGCGATTTCCAGACACAGGTTGGACTGGCGAACGGGCGCAATCGCCGGATCAAACGGGCTGTGAGTGTTGCAGTGATCAACGTGCTGAATGTAGATACGGCCAGTGGATGCGCGTTCCTGCATCATCAGAGAGAACAGCTCAACGGCTTTCACTTTCTGCTTACGGATGCTGCTGTCCTGCTCATATTGTACGTACAGGCGTTCGAATTCATCCTGATTGGCGAAGAACGCATCGTACAGCCCAGGTACGTCAGACGGGCTGAACAGCGTAATATCACCGCCTTTCACCAGACGCTGATACATCAGTTTGTTGATCTGCACACCGTAGTCCATATGACGGACGCGGTTACCTTCAACACCACGGTTATTCTTCAGTACCAGCAGGCTTTCCACTTCCAAATGCCACATCGGGTAGAACAACGTCGCTGCACCGCCGCGCACGCCGCCCTGAGAGCAGGATTTGACCGCTGTCTGGAAATGTTTATAGAAAGGGATACAGCCAGTGTGGAAGGCTTCGCCGCCACGGATTGGACTGCCCAGTGCACGGATGCGACCCGCGTTGATGCCGATACCAGCACGTTGGGAAACGTATTTTACGATCGCGCTTGAGGTCGCATTGATGGAGTCGAGGCTGTCACCACACTCAATCAGTACGCAGGAGCTGAACTGGCGCGTCGGGGTGCGCACGCCAGACATGATTGGCGTAGGCAAGGAAATTTTGAACAAGGAAATCGCATCGTAGAAACGCTTCACGTAATCCAGACGGGTTTCACGCGGGTAGCCGGAGAACAGGCAGGCGGCGACCAAAATGTACAGGAACTGTGCGCTCTCGTAGATATCGCCGGTGACGCGGTTTTGCGCCAAATATTTGCCTTCGAGCTGTTTGACCGCAGCATAAGAGAAATTCATGTCGCGCCAGTGATCGATATAACTGTTCATCTGCTCGAACTCTTCAGCCGTGTAGTCTTCCAGCAGATGTTTGTCATATTTGCCCATCTCGACCATGCGCGTTACCTGCGCCATCAGGCTTGGCGGTTCAAACTGGCCATAGGCTTTTTTACGCAAGTGGAAAATGGCCAGACGGGCGGCCAGATATTGATAATCCGGCGCATCTTTAGAGATCAAATCCGCGGCAGCTTTAATAATGGTTTCATGAATATCGCTGGTTTTAATACCGTCATAAAACTGGATATGGGAGCGGAGTTCAACTTGTGAAACGGAGACGTTTTGCAGACCTTCAGCTGCCCAGTCTATGACTCGGTGAATTTTATCAAGGTTAATGCGTTCTTTGCGACCATCGCGTTTAGTAACAAGGAGGCTCTGATTCATGAGGGGCTGTACCTTAGAGGTTTATAACAGTTTGAGCACACGCCGATACAGGCCGAAGGGCTTCACTCGTCTGTAGTGTGCTGGTCAGGATATAAACACAATATATTGTGGATTTGTTATTTTCTGATGACAAGATAGTGTTTGAACTTGCCTTTTGCAAGTGAACAAAACGGCCCATTTTGTGGATAAGCTGGGGAGAATTTTGCAGTAAAAGCCTGAAGCCTACGTGATTGCTGGGACCGTTGGAGTGTCAATAACTTCGATACGATTTTCTTATATTTTTTGAAATGTTGATCGACTGCCGGTTTCTTAAACGTTAGAAAAAAAAGCTATATTGATGGAGGCAACTATTCTAAAAAAGCATGTTGCGCAGTTATGCTACGCCAACGCGCTAAAAACTAACATCTTAGTGATTTTCCAGGCGTAGATTTAGCCTTCTGACAGGGGATTCTGCGCCTGGAATTTCATTTCTTTGCTTGACGATAACGTTATTGTACGAAGGTCACTAACGACTGTGTGTGGACCATGTAATTTACATCGACGTTTGGCCCAAGTTTGAAATGATCAGTCAGCGGGTTGTAGTGCAGTCCGGTAATATGACGTTCAAACAGTGAGGTGCGATCCACCATCGCCAGTAATTCAGACGGCTTGATGAACTTTTTAATGTCGTGTGTGCCCTTGGGCACCATTTTCAGCACATATTCTGCGCCAAAGATCGCCATCAACCAGGCTTTATTGTTGCGATTGATGGTTGAGAAAAATACGTGGCCGCCGGGTTTTACCAAACGTGCGCAGGCCGCTACCACGGAGGCCGGATCCGGCACATGCTCAAGCATCTCCATACAGGTGACCACGTCATACTGCTGCGGATGAGCATCGGCATGGGCTTCCACGAATTCCTGGATGTAATTCACGTTCACGCCACTTTCCAGTGCATGCAGGCGAGCAACCTGTAATGGCTCACTGCCCATATCCAGCCCGGTAACCTTGGCACCCGCAATCGCCATGCTTTCGCTTAAAATGCCGCCGCCGCAACCGACGTCGAGAACATTCTTTTCAAACAGGCCGTCGGCACGTTCGAGAATATAGTTCAAACGCAGCGGATTAATACGGTGCAGCGGTTTGAATTCCCCTTCAAGGTCCCACCAGCGAGAAGCAACGGCCTCAAACTTGGCGATCTCATCATGGTCAATGTTCTGGGTGTGGGCATTCGATGCAGTATTCATGAATGTGGTGAACTCCTTAATTCGTCGTTAAGCCAGATTATACATATTCCTTGTGAAGGGGTTCAGTTTTGTCTTTCTGCTTACTGTTTGAGCGAATGATGACGTTTTATTCGGGGCTGAGGCAAGGGTTTGATAATCGTTGGATAATAGAGGGTAAAAAGGGAGGTTCTTTTCCACAGATCTCAGCTTTGTGGTATAATTTTACACCTTTGCGCTAGCTATATCTGCATAAGTAATGCCTAAGCAGGCAGCGGCCATGAATAATCAGTAGAGGGATAGCAGCTCCATGAGCGACCTTGCCAGAGAAATCACACCGATAAGCATCGAAGAAGAGCTGAAAAACTCTTATTTGGATTACGCCATGTCCGTTATTGTTGGACGTGCGCTACCAGATGTGCGCGATGGTTTAAAACCGGTCCACCGCCGCGTACTTTTCGCAATGAATGTTCTGGGGAACGACTGGAACAAAGCCTATAAGAAATCGGCCCGTGTGGTCGGTGACGTTATCGGTAAATATCACCCACACGGTGATACCGCAGTTTATGACACCATCGTACGTATGGCTCAGCCTTTTTCACTTCGCTACATGTTGGTGGATGGGCAGGGTAACTTCGGTTCGGTAGACGGCGACTCCGCTGCTGCCATGCGTTACACCGAAATCCGTATGTCTAAAATCGCCCACGAACTGTTGGCCGATTTAGAGAAAGACACCGTTGATTTTGTGCCGAACTATGATGGCACCGAGCAGATCCCTGCGGTAATGCCAACCCGTATTCCTAACCTATTGGTTAACGGGTCTTCCGGTATTGCCGTCGGCATGGCGACCAACATCCCGCCACATAACCTCACTGAGGTTATCAACGGTTGTCTGGCGTTTATTGACGATGAAAACATCAGCATCGAAGGGCTGATGGAACATATTCCGGGTCCAGACTTCCCAACGGCAGCTATCATCAATGGTCGTCGTGGTATTGAAGATGCTTACCGCACCGGTCGCGGCAAAATTCTGATTCGCGCTCGTGCGGAAGTCGAAGCTGATGCCAAAACTGGCCGCGAAACCATCATCGTTCACGAGATCCCGTATCAGGTGAACAAAGCCCGTCTGATCGAAAAGATCGCCGAGCTGGTGAAGGAAAAGCGCCTGGAAGGTATTAGTGCATTGCGCGATGAGTCTGATAAAGACGGTATGCGCATTGTCATTGAAATCAAACGTGACGCCGTCGGTGAAGTGGTTCTGAACAACCTCTACTCCCTGACCCAGATGCAGACCTCTTTTGGTATCAACATGGTTGCGCTGCATCAAGGGCAACCAAAAATTCTTGGCCTGAAAGAGATTCTATCGGCGTTTGTTCGTCACCGCCGTGAAGTGGTGACCCGTCGTACCATTTTCGAACTGCGTAAAGCCCGTGACCGTGCCCATATCCTTGAAGCGCTGGCTATTGCTTTGGCTAACATCGATCCCATCATTGAATTGATCCGCGCAGCGCAATCCCCGGCCGAAGCGAAAGCGGGCCTGATTGCCCGTTCTTGGGATCTGGGCAATGTAGCTGCCATGCTGGCCAGTGCCGGTGATGACGCTGCACGTCCTGAATGGCTGGAACCAGAGTTCGGTATTCACGAAGGCAAATACTTCCTGACTGAACAGCAGGCACAAGCCATTCTGGATCTGCGTCTGCAGAAACTGACCGGCCTTGAGCACGAAAAATTGCTGGATGAATATAAAGAGCTGCTGACGCAAATCGCAGAGCTGATCTTCATTCTGGAAAACCCCGATCGTCTGATGGAAGTCATTCGTGAAGAGCTGGAAGCGATTCGTGATCAGTATAACGATCCGCGCCGTACCGAAATTACCGCCAACACTTCCGATATCAACATCGAAGATCTGATCAATCAGGAAGACGTTGTGGTGACGCTGTCGCATCAGGGCTATGTGAAATACCAGCCTCTGACCGACTACGAAGCGCAACGCCGCGGTGGTAAAGGGAAGTCTGCAGCACGTATTAAAGAAGAAGATTTCATCGACCGTCTGCTGGTGGCTAACACCCACGATACCATTCTGATGTTCTCCAGCCGTGGTCGTCTGTACTGGATGAAGGTTTACCAACTGCCGGAAGCCAGCCGTGGTGCGCGTGGCCGCCCAATCGTCAACCTGTTGCCGCTTGAGCCAAATGAACGTATTACCGCTATTCTTCCAGTCCGCGAGTACGAAGAAGGTCGTCATGTCTTTATGGCAACGGCCAGCGGTACGGTGAAGAAGACCGCACTGACTGATTTCAGTCGTCCACGCAGCGCTGGCATTATCGCCATTAACCTCAATGAGGGGGATGAGCTGATTGGTGTTGACCTGACTGACGGTAAAAATGAAGTTATGCTGTTCTCCGCCGCCGGTAAAGTGGTGCGCTTCTCTGAAGAAGCGGTGCGTAAAATGGGTCGTACGGCAACCGGTGTTCGCGGTATCCGTCTGGGTTCAGGCGACAGCGTCGTCTCCCTGATCATTCCTCGTGGTGAAGGGTGTATCCTGACCGTCACGGAAAATGGTTTCGGTAAGCGTACCGAGTCAGCTGAGTATCCAACCAAGTCCCGTGCGACACAGGGCGTTATCTCGATCAAAGTGAGTGAGCGTAACGGTCCGGTCGTCGGCGCGATCCAGGTGGATGAAGCCGATCAGATCATGATGATCACTGACGCTGGCACGCTAGTCCGTACCCGTGTTTCTGAAGTCAGTACCGTAGGCCGTAATACCCAAGGTGTTACACTTATCCGTACTGTGGAAGGCGAGCACGTGGTCGGCCTGCAACGTGTAGCTGAGCCGGTTGAAGACGAAGAACTCGACGGCGTAGCCACCGAAGAGGGTGAACTGGAAGCCGCTCAGGCGAGCGACCTGCCGGATGAAGCAGAATCTGACGACGAACCTGTTGAAGATGATGAAGCGGATTCTGATGACACGGATCCTGAGAAAGGATAAGTTTCAGCCGCGTTGAAACAGGGCATAACATGGCGACGTGTTATGCCCTTTCTTTTATATCGACCTTTTTAGTCTCTGTGGCAATAGTGTATTCTGATGACCGTTTTCCGCCGTGGTGACGTCGCAATGTTAATGGTAGCCCCTTGAAATATCTTACCTCGTTTAGAACAACGCTCAGGATCTCCCGCTATCTCTTCCGGGTTCTGGCCTTTATGCTGTGGTCACTTGGCGCACTGCTGACGACGTTCTACGTGCTCAATATTTTCCATACCAAAGAGTCTGAAATCCGTGATGAGGACAACCTCAATTACGATCAAGCGCAGAGCTATATCCGAAATTCCGAAGATATTATGCGGGATATCAAATATATGGCTGAAAAACGCCTCAGCGATTCTATGAATGGCCTCGATATCATCAACGGCGTCATTAGTAGTAAAAATATCGCGCCGACCTATCATTCGCTCTATGTCGAATCCGACTGTTCCCAACTCAGTAGCAGCTACCGCAATTCGCTTAACTCGCTCGGTAATATGATTCACTACTGGAAAGATAACTTCACTGACGCTTATGACCTGAATCGGGTTTTTTTCATCAGTGGCGAGAGTCTGTGTATGGTGGATTTCGGCCTTAACAGCGTGCCAATTGAGAATGAAAATAGCGCGGGACTCAAATCGCTGCATGAGAAGATTCTGCGATATCGCAATGGCAAAAATCAGGATAAAGAGAAAAGCATTTATTGGGTGTCGCCCGGTCCGAATAAAGACCTGGGTTATCTCTATATCCTGACGCCGATTTATGTGGGTAACAAACTCGAAGCGTTAATGGGGGTCCAGCAGACATTGCGACTGGAAGATATGGTCGCTGCGGGGGCACAACATGTCGGCGTGACGCTGCTCGATGATAACAATCAATCGTTGCTACGTTTATCCGAAAGTGAGCATGACACTGCGCAATTACAACGTTACCCCGAAGAGCCGACCTATTTTGGTTATATGAATGGTTATAACGATCTGGTCTACAAAAAACCGCTGTCGTCTTCTGGCCTGAGCGTGGTCTATTCCCTGCCGTTTAGCACTGTGATTGAGCGTTTTAAGATCCTTATCTTCAATGCGGTATTGCTTAATATATTCTCAGCGCTGCTGCTGTTTATTCTGGCGTGGGTGTTTGAGCGAAAAATGTTCCTGCCGGCTGAAGAGAATGCTTTTCGCCTGGAAGAGCATGAGCAGTTCAACCATAAAATAGTGGCTTCAGCCCCGGTTGGGATCTCAATTTTACGCATCAGCGATGGCGTGAATATTCTGAGTAATGAACTGGCGCATAACTATATCAACATGCTGACAGCAGAAGATCGTCAGCGCATTACCCGTATTATTTGCAATCAACAGGTCAATCTTGTCGATGTCATTACCAAAGATAACAACAATATCCAGCTGAGTTTTGTCCACTCGCGTTATCGCAATGAGGATGTGGCGATTTGCGTACTGATTGACGTCAGTTCGCGGGTCAAAATGGAAGAGTCATTGCAGGAGATGGCGAATGCGGCCGAGCAGGCCAGCCAGTCAAAATCCATGTTCCTCGCCACCGTCAGTCATGAACTGCGCACACCACTGTATGGCATTATTGGTAACCTGGATCTGCTGCAAACCCAGGGATTACCGCAGGGTGTCGATCGCCTGGTGACGGCGATGAACAACTCGTCAGCACTGTTACTGAAAATCATCAGCGATATTCTCGATTTCTCGAAAATAGAATCTGAGCAGTTGAAGATTGAACCGCAGCCTTTCTCCTGTCGTGAAATGATCACCCACGTTGCGGGTAACTATTTGCCGCTGGTGGTGAAAAAACACCTTGGACTTTACTGCTTCATCGAGCATAACGTCCCCATGTCATTCCAGGGCGATCCGGTGCGCCTGCAACAGATCCTGTCTAACATTCTCAATAATGCCATTAAATTTACCGATACCGGCTGCATCGTGCTGCATGCGCGAACGTCTGGAAACTATATGGAATTCCAGGTTCGCGATACCGGGTGCGGTATTCCTGAACGAGAGATCACCCGCCTGTTTGATCCCTTCTTTCAAGTTGGTACCGGGGTGCAGCGCCATTTTCAGGGAACCGGGCTTGGGCTGGCAATTTGTGAGAAGCTGATTAACCTGATGGACGGCGATATCGCCGTCGATTCCGAGCCGGGTCTGGGCAGCCAGTTTACCGTGCGAATTCCGCTGTATGATGCGATATTCCCGTCGGAGCAACCGCTTGATCTGTGGCAGGGTAAAACGTTGTGGCTTGAGATCCGCAATGCGCATTTGGAAAGCTATCTCATGCAGCTGCTACGGTGTCAGGGTGCTAATGTACAACGATGGGATGCCGGTCATATCAGCCAATTAGATGACGTGCTGATAACGGATACTTCACTGAATCATCAAAGTAAGTTGGCGGCACATATTGAATTCTCCATCGATCATATCGGGCCGCCGCTGGAAACCCGGCCAGGTTATTGGATCCACAGTACCTCAACACCACTGGAAATCACGGCGTTGCTTAACCGTATCTATCAGCTGATCGATCCGGCAGAAGAGGATGAGCTATTATTGCCAGCGCAGGAATCAGCGGCAATTCAGGATAACAGTGATATTCACTTGCTGGTGGTGGACGACCACCCGATTAACCGTCGTCTGTTAGCCGATCAGCTCAATTCGATGAGTTATCAGGTTGTCACAGCCAATGATGGGATGGATGCGCTGGAGGCGATCAAAGTCCACACCGTCGATATCGTGCTTAGCGACGTCAATATGCCAAGACTCGACGGCTACGCGCTGACGCAAAAGCTGCGCGAGCTGGGTTATACTTTGCCAGTGATTGGCGTCACGGCAAATGCGCTGGCCGAACAGCGTCAGCGTTGCCTTGAGGCGGGAATGGATAATTGTCTGTCTAAACCCGTCACGCTGGAAACCCTCCGCGACACGCTGGCCTATTACAGCAAAGTGGTGCGGCACACCCGGGAAAATCAGTAAACGGCGGTCAATAAAAAAGGCACCTTTCCTTAGGTGCCTTTCGACTGATTCTGTAAAACGTTGTTAATACAACAGCGTTTACTCAGTCCCGATCAACGGGCTGTGAACTGACGGAAGAAAGGTAGTTCAACAGCGCGATATCGTTTTCTACGCCCAGTTTCATCATGGCTGACTTTTTCTGGCTACTGATAGTTTTGATACTGCGGTTAAGTTTTCTGGCAATTTCTGTCACCAGGAAACCTTCAGCGAAAAGACGCAGAACTTCACTCTCTTTCGGAGAGAGACGCTTGTCGCCGTAACCGTTAGCACTGATTTTCTCGAGTAATTTCGCTACGCTATCCGGTGTGAATTTCTTGCCTTTCTGCAACGCTGCCAGGGCTTTTGGCAAGTCCGTCGGCGCACCTTGTTTCAGTACAATGCCTTCGATATCCAAATCCAACACCGAGCTCAAAATTGCTGGGTTATTGTTCATGGTGAGTACGATGATAGACAGTTGCGGATAGTGGCGTTTAATGTACTTGATCAGCGTGATGCCATCGCCGTATTTATCACCCGGCATCGACAGATCTGTGACCAACACGTGGGCGTCAAGTTTGCTCAAACTATTGACCAGTGCGGTCGAATCTTCAAACTCACCTACCACGTTTACCCACTCAATTTGTTCGAGTGATTTACGGATCCCAAACAGGACAATAGGATGGTCATCAGCAATAATTACGTTCATATTATTCATGTGATTAGCTACCTTGCTGCAGCAGTCTGGAGACAAAAGAATCAATGTGATTAATGTTATCAGTGATCATCAAAACGTCGCCTGCGACGATATGTTGTTCTAACGTTTCACACAAGTGCTTGCCTGGGGTCAGGTTCAACATCGCGAACACTCCCTTAAGGCGATGAGCGGTCTGGGAAAGTGATGTAAAATCACGGCGTTGATTTTCATTATACAGTTTCTCGAGATCTTCCGGTACTGTCTCGACAAACAGCTGATAGTAATCACTTGATTTGAGCTGTTTTTCATAGAAGTCGAGAGGTTTTTCCCCGGAGTCTTCGGTGTTAATACTGTCATCAGATTCAGAAAATTGATGTTCGATTAACAGCAAAGTGGCATCAATCAGCGCACTGCTGATGTTGTAGTTGACGCGAATATAATGCTTTTCGAGCTGTTGGAAACCGGCTTCATCGCTGGTTAGCAACAGCGTATATTGGCCGCTATTTTGTGGGGAGTCTGTGAGTAAAACGTCATACTCACGGGTGATCTGACGCTCATCAGCCACAATGCATACCGCGCCATATGCGTTCATTGTCCGGGTGACAATACCGCGCACTTCTTCCGAAGTAATATCCAGCAACAGTGTCACGTCATCCAGCAGTTTCTCATGGGCTGCATGAGGTTCGATTTCCTCCAACGCTTGTTTGATCCGTACAGTATAGCGTGTGCCAATATCCAGTTTACTGCGGATCTCTAATTGTCCTCCCAGTTTCTTGCACAACTGATTACACAGGAAGAAGGTCAGTCCAGAGCCATGATTAAATCGGTCCAGCATGGTCTGGCTCAGGAAAGGATAATTCAGATTGCTCAATTCTTCTTTTGAAATGCCACTGCCGGTGTCAGTAATGTGGAAAACCAGCTGGCCAGGTTGTTCTGCGTCATGCTCTGTCGTCAGAGTCACCTTACCCACCGAGGTGGTCACAATCGCGTAGTCGATCAGCAGGGACAGCACTTTTTTCAGCGCCTGGCTGTCACCGACAAAACTTACTTCCGGCTCAGGGTGGAAATGGTTGAGTATGGTCAGACCCTTTTGATTGAGTTTCGGAAGCGCCTCAAGCAGTAGCCCATCCACCAGTGGGGACAATGCATAGGGTTGCTGGATCGGTTGCCAGTCTTGGGTTTCCAATCGGGTGAGCAGGGTAATGTTATCGACCAGCGTCAGTGCATTCCGTGACTCATTCAGCAAACGAGCTTGCAGTGTTTGCCGCTCTTGCATATCCGAACTCTCGGTCAGGGCATGCACCAGCCCGTTGAGATCATTCAGCGGCTGATTGAGCTCAATGCCCAGATTGTGCAGCATCAGTTTACGGGCCTGCAGGTTTTTATCGAACTCGCGGCGTGCCTGCTGCAAGGTCTTATTGACCATCACTTCTTTATCTTGATCATGGAGCAGGAACAGATAGGTTTCCGGCGAGATTTGACTGCGTAACATGCGGATTTCATACACTTCGTTGTTCACAGTAGCCTGAATCACGCCATGATGCTGCTCAGCCATGTTCGCTATTTTATTCAGGCTGAGGTGCGGAAGGAGTTGGTCGGCAATTTTGTTACTGATGACCACACTGTGATTGCTGAAGTTATAGACCAACAGGCCAAGCGGGAGGCTGGAAATAATCTCCTGACTCAGAGCCTGCTGAGTGTGCAGTTGTGCTGCCATATTTTCGCTCGGACGGATGTACTGATGGCGGATAAAATAGATCCCGGCCATCGCCAGCCCCAGCAACAAGATGTTGATCAGCACCGGCCAGAAATTATTACGCGACAGGTCCACAATCAGGTTTAACAAGGGGACGTGGTAACTCAGCGCCAGCGGGGAATTGCTCAGCGGTACGGTGAAGTTCACCGACCATCCCTGCAGCGCAATGCTGCTGATGTTGGTGGTCTGGGAAAGATCCCCTTCATTTATCGCATCATTATTATTGCTTAGCTGGAAATTATCTCGCGCCATTGAGTGTGGGATCAGATCGCTCATTGGCATATCGAAAGCAATCACGGTGGCCAGATGCCCGGGATTATTAAAGGTTGTGCGCAGCGAGAAAAAATAGTCATTGGAAAAGCGCGATTTGCGTAAATTGGAGTAGCTTTCGCGTTCATCCAACGTATTGGCCTGCTGCAGCATTTCAGCTCGTCGTGCATGCAAGGTACTGGTGAAGTAGCCCTCTTTTAGCCGGGAGTCTTGCTGTTGCAGCGGCTGTGTGGTGATCAGGATCATGCTGTTGTCCTGACCATTCAGATAATACATTGAGTAGGGTTGTGTTTTTGCTCCCCATTGGTGATCGAGGAAGCTGGAGATTTTGAGGGTGAGATCCAGCGTCGAACTGTCATGGGTACCAAAAATCAGCGCATCAGTTTTTTCATGCGGTTTGGTGATGTAATACATATCCTGACGAAGGCGGACTTCATGTGCAGAAATGACATCCGGTGTTAACGCTTCACCGGTGAAACTGTCATAAATCTGATAAGTGAGGTAGCGGTAATTGTCGATGCGTTTTTGCAAACGTTCTGCTGTGGTTTGCAACGTTCGTTGCTTATCTTTCAGATACGCATTCGTATAATTATAGCCGTACATACCCAGGCCCATGGCGAGTAGCAAAATAAACAACCAGAAGAAACGCGTGATATTGGTCGAAGTCAGCGACAGATATTTACTTGGCATGATGGTGACGCATTTCCTTAATTATCGGGTCACGGCGAGCGCGGGCGGTCACCAGCAACGCAGCTTAAGGCAACCAATAGGCTGCTGAGTTGGCGATAAAACCCATTAACGCCAAGCCTGCCAGAATACCGACATAACCGAGTATTGTCACAGAGGCAATGGCCAGAAATCGCTGTCTGGTTGTCTGCGGTGCTGAACATGGGCGACATATTTTAACAGCAACCTCAGCTGTGCGTTATGACCAAAACTCTTATTTACTGCTCGATGTCCGTTTCTTGCGAGGGAGATCCCGGTGTTTCTGTTGCTTCACGATACTTCGCCACCGCGTCAACCTCTTCTGCTTTACGTTTGTCCTGCCACAGATTCATACGGCCGCGCAGTGAGCCTTTGAGCTTCTCCAGCGCCTGACGGGCCGCATCAGATTGAGGATCCAGCTCAAGGACGAACTCCATGAATTGCTCTGCGATATGGCGATTTTTTTTCACGCCGCTGCCGGTCAACCACGCCATACCGAGGGTATAAGCCGCTTCACTGCGATGCGGGTGCTGGGTGTCGAGCAGAATTGCCGGTAGCCACGCTTCTGCTGCGATGCGTTTATCTTGCTCAGGGCCATCATCCAGGGCACAACTTGCGCGCCAGTAATCCGCTGCGGGATGACCTGCGTCGATAGCTCGCTGGTACCACTGCATTGCCTGCGGGTAATCTGCTTCTCCCCCAATGCCTTCACGAAGAGCATTGGCGCAGGTGAACATCGCCGGAACGAGCCCCGAACGGGCCGCACTGAGCACACAATCCATGGCGTTACTGTCATTATGAAAATGCTCAGGAACCTCCTGATGCCAGCCATTGCGGTAGAAAAAATAGAGTTCATAACTGTGCAGGGCATTGCCCCGGCGAGCCATTTCAGTGAGCAGGAAATGAGCGGCCTCCATGTCATCATTGATGGCGAGGTCGTGGGCGATAATAATCAGCTCTTTGGTATTTTGCTCCGTCATCAATGACGTTGCATGATCGATCAGATCTGCACTCAATTCAGGTTGCAGCGGTAATCCGTACAGGCCGTATTGCAGCGCGGTAGCCGCATACACCAGCAACACCGGATTATTGGGCTGACTGATGGTGCGCATTAGCAGGTTAGTCAGCACTGCCATGCCCTTTTGTTCGCCATTGGCCAGTACCGCCCGCGAGATAAACATCGCGGCGAAATGTCCTGGCATGGCATGTGGTGAGACGTCGAACAGTTGGCTATAAATGGCCAGACCGGCCTGATCGTCATCCTGCCAATAGGCGGCGCAGGTACCATAAAGATCCAATAAGCGGATTCGGGCGGCATCATCCAACGGCTGCGCCAGGAGATGTTGCAAGCGCTGCTGCAACTGTTGCGCCTGTTCGGAGTCGCGATCGGCAATTTCACCTGAGAGCGCTTCTGCCAGAGCATTGGTGCGAAAATGATTGCGCTCTTGCTCGCTGAATCCAGCACAAAGTGGGCCATCAATGATCGCCATCTGTTGTTGGTCATCGCCATCCCATGCTGCCGAATGGAACAGCAGGTAGGACTCCATGGTGCCGACATCACTATTGCGCACTGACATTGCCATACGCAGCCAATAATCAAGTGCTTCTTCACCCACTTTACGGCTGTTCCGCAGCGCGGTGGGCAGGGATTGCGGCCAGTGGGTGGCCGGTTCAACACCCAACGCGTGTAAATAAACCACACCTGCACGCCAAACGGCACTGCCCGCAATATTGAATTTTTCATGTAGCGGCAGCGGTTGCTGACCAGCGAAAAGATCACGGAGCCAATAAGGTTCGCCGAACCCACCACTCAGGTTCATCAAATGTCGGAAGGCGTGGGTGGGGCGAGGATGCCGTTCGATAGCGCGTAAAAAAGCCAGTACTGCGTAGTCGCAGCAGAGTTGTGCTCCCAGCCATTGACTGTCTTCAACGGCTTCTACCCCATTGCTATTACGGATAATCCAGGCTTGCTCATGCCAGTACATCCCCAGTAAAACCTGAGCATGGTAGCTCTGCGGACATTGCTGTATCCAGTCGCTCAGGATCTCCAGCGGGTCGACGGTATGGGTATCAGCACCTGTGATCAGACTTCCCGGATGCACAACAAGGCCGTAATCACTGTGCTGGTCGGTTTGATTCTGCCAGCCGCGCATCAGCGATAACAGCCACTCGTCGAGTTTTACAAAACGGCGGGTTGCCAGAAGCATTCTGGCTCTGGATAGGTTGTCGTACTGATCCGGTGGTGACATGAGGTTCCTTGAATCTGGATAGTGAAAGGTGGCGCATTAACGCTATTGTAACTGTTGGATTTATTAACATCAGCGAGATTGCTCTTATACTACCGATCGCTCCGCCAACTGACCAATACTGCCCAAAAATGAGATTATCGTCGGCGCACATATCACGGTCGGATTGACGTAAGGACGCCGACCCGATGAGCATCCTTGGTTGAGCTTTTGAGTTTTCTAAACTGGGTCAGGCCGATTTTTGATGAATAATGTGCAGCGGCGGGGCAACGTCGAGTTTGATCTCAGGATTCTGACGGAATTCATAAGGCGTAATGTTGAAGCGTTTGCGGAACATATAGGTAAAATGCGACTGCGAACCAAAGCCGAAGTCCATCGCGATATCAAAGATAGAAGTATCGCTGCTGCTGAGCTGGTAGACCGCGCTGGCCAGGCGGCGCTCACGGATATACTTACCTAGCGAGATCCCGGTCGATTCTTTAAACAGTTTCTGCATATGCCAAAGCGAATAGCCTGAATATTCAGCCAATTCTTCAAGATGAATGACGCGCCCAAGGTGGCCTTCAATCCATTTGCTGAGTTCACGGACGATCGTAAGATGAATGTCCTGAGCTATTAACATAAAAACGGTCCTTTTATAGTAAAGTCAGACGAGAATACAACGCAGTGTCTTGTTTTTATTAATATTAATTACACGAGTCGACTCTCTGACCGTATCACTGGATTTCATTAAAACGCACTCAACCCTACATGTTAGTGTAGGTGAAAATGTCACTCGCTGACTCGCCCACGCTAAAATGTGTTGATTGAGTAGAAGCATTATTGATGGAGTATATCAGTGGGGAAGTCAGAAAGAAAAAAACCAGCGGCTAATCCGGACGGGTGGACCGGCTAACCGCTGGCGATCATCAAAGATGATGAGCTAAGGAGAAACTGAGGTCGTCAGTGATCTTTTAATGCAGTTTCTGTGCCAGTTTCTGAAACAGGCAACGTTTTTTCTTTGTTGCTGCGACTCAGGAAGGCATTGAGCAGGATTGCGCCGAATGTCGCCGTGCCGATGCCGCCCATGCTGAAGCCGCCAAGGCTCAGGGTAAAGTTGCCTGCGCCCAGTACCAGCGTCACCGCGACCATGATCAGATTGCCGTTAAGTCCCAGATCCACCTGGTGTTGTACCCAGATACGCGCACCGGCTACCGCAATCAGACCGAACACCACAATCGACGCGCCGCCGAGCACCGGGCCGGGAATGGTGTGGATCAGTGCACCAAATTTGGGCGAGAAGCCCAACACAATGGCAACAACGGCCGCCGCAACGAAAATCAGCGTGGAGTAAATTTTGGTGACCGCCATGACGCCAATGTTTTCTGCGTAAGTGGTCACGCCAGTGCCGCCCGCTGAAGCGGAAAGTAACGTCGCCAGACCGTCGCCGACAAACGCACGGCCGATGTACGGGTCGAGGTTTTTGCCGGTCATGCCAGCGACCGCTTTAATGTGGCCGAGGTTTTCTGCCACCAGAATCACCGCCACCGGCGCTATCATCAGCATGGCGTGCGAGTTGAAGACCGGCGTGGTGATGGTCGGAACGCCAAACCACGGTGCCTGAGCCACGGCGGAGAAATCCACCGGCGCACCAAGCCCCAGTCCGTTGGTCACCACCATGTAAATCAGGTACGCGGCGATAAGGCCCAGCAGCAGCAGCAGGCGCTGCACCAGGCCGCGTGTAAAGACGGCGACGGAGCCAATGCACAACACGGTCACCACCGCCATCCAGCTGTCGAAGGAAGAAGCCGACACACTGTTAATGGCGATCGGCGCGAGGTTCAGGCCAATCGCCATGACCACCGCACCAGTCACTACCGGCGGCATCAGGCGTTCAATCCAGCGCGTACCGACCGCCATCACCACAAAACCTATCAGCGTGTAGACCACGCCGCAGGCAATGATTCCGCCGAGCGCCACGCCGATATTCGGGTTTGCACCGTGGCCGCTGTAGCCGGTCACCGCGATCACCAGCCCGACAAACGCCGCGCTGGAACCGAGATAACTGGGCACGCGCCCGCCGACCACCAGGAAGAACAGCAGGGTGCCGATGCCGGACATCAGGATTGCCATATTGGCGTCGAAACCCATCAGCAGCGGCATCAGCACCGTGGCACCAAACATCGCTACCGTATGTTGCAGCCCCATGACCACGGTCGGCCCCAACGGCAGCCGTTCCTCCGGTGCGATCACCGCGCCATCTAAATTGCCTGTTCTTTTACGCCATGTTGGAAAGTAGGGGGTGTTTGCCATGCTGTGATCCCTTTATAGGGTGAATTAACAGGTTAACTGACGCATCAGCGGGTGATAGCGGCGGTCGAAATACACCAGTCCATGGCGTTCATCGTTGCGTCGCAGCGCGACGGCTTCACAGAAAAGAATGTCATGGGTGCCGACGCTGGTGACTTGTGTGACTTTGCAGTCAAACGACACTAGCGCGTTACTGAGGATCGGTGATCCGGTGGCGAGCTGCGTCCATTCGGCGGCGTCGAAGCGTTGTTCCATCGGGGTTTTTCCGCCGAACAAGTTGGACAGCGACTCGTGGCAATCCGCCAGCGTGTTTACGCACAGCACCTGATTCTCCTTAAATATCGGATAGACCGAAGCCGAGCGGTTCAGGCATACCAGCAATGTTGGCGGTGTATCGGTGACACTGCACACGGCGGAGGCAGTGAAACCTGCCTGTCCGCCGGGGCCGTCGGTGGTGATGATGTTGACGGCGGAACCGAGGTGCGCCATCGCATCACGGAACTCTTGTTTTTCCACCGCCGGAATGTCAGTGGAGACGCCGTTTGTTGCAGGTAATGTGGCGTTCAGGGTTGATTGCATGGTCGTGTCCTCAGAGTTCAGTCAGTGACTTACAGCACGCGGCAGGCGCGGTCGAAATCCAGTCGTGGCGCACGCGGATACACTTTGCTGGTATCGCCGTAGCCGATGTTGATCAGAAAGTTGGATTTCCAGCCGGTGTCGGACAGAAAGGCTTCATCGACTTTGGCGTTGTCGAAACCGGACATCGGGCCGGTATCCAGCCCCAGCGAACGGCAGGCTAGGATCAGGTAGGCCGCCTGCAAACTGCTGTTGCGAAACGCCGTGTCGTGTGCCAGTTGTGGGCTGGAGGTGAACCACGAACGGGCATCGCCGGACGGGAACAGCTCAGGTAGCAGCTCGTAAAATTCCGGATCCCAGGCAATGATCGCCGTGACGGGGGCGGTCATGGTCTTTTTCAGGTTGCCACTGGATAATGCCGGTGCCAGTTTCTCTTTGGCTGCGGGGCTCTGAATAAACACAATACGTACCGGACTGCAGTTCGCGGAGGTCGGTCCCATGCGCGCCAGTTCATAAATGGTTTTCAGCTGTTCACCGGTGACCGGTTTGTCTTGCCAGCCATTGTGGGTGCGGGCGTCGGTGAATAAAGTTGCCAGTGCGCTGGCGGTTAATGCTTCGGCCATGATGTCTCCGTGGGCAGGCGGCTGGAGGGCGTGGCACTGTTTTGCGATGAATGCCATAGCAGCCAATCCAGTAAAATAGGGTTAAACGTTTCCGGATCGGTCACGCTCATCGCATGACCGCCGTACAGCATTTGCGTGTGTTCGCCGTTGGGCAGACGTGCGGCGAGATCAGCGGAACGCATCCACGGCACCAGCAAATCATCTTTACAACTGAATGCCAGCGTTGGGGCGATCAGCTCCCCAATCGTGTCGGTAAGATCGGACGCCATCAGTGCCTGTAAGCGGTGCAGCAGGTTCTCCATTCCCTGAAAATGCGCCACCTGATGCTGGCGCTCTTCCTGCAACAATGTCTCGTGTTCAGCAAGCCAGTCGCCGGGGTACAGAAACAGCGGCTGCGCCTGCACGTAGGCATCGACGCCGCTGTTAAGCAGCAGATTCTGACGCACTTCAAAGCAGCGGCGGGTCTGGTTGTCGAGCGTTGTCCAACCGTTAATCACCACCAGACTTTGCAGCAGCGCCGGATAGCGCAGGGCAAGGTGCAGGCCGATAATGCCGCCGAGCGCGTGACCGACCAAATGGCAGCGGTTGATGTCCAGCTCGTTGAGCATTCCGGCCAATTCGTCGGCCATGTCTTCCATCCGGTAACCGGCGGGGACGCTGCCCTGACTGACGCCGGTGCCGTGCTGGTCATACACCACCACGCGAAAATGCGCATTCAGCATCGCCAGTTGTGGTTGCCAGAAACCGCCCGAACCGCCGAGGCCGGAGGAGAGCACCACGGTTTCGGCGTCTGCGTTTTTCTTACCTGACACCTTGTAATACATAGGGTTACCTCACGGCTTACCGATATGGGCAATCGATGCGATTTCGATCAGCGCGCCGGGTTTGACCAGCCCACACTGAATGCAGAACCGTGCGGGTTTTTCGCCGGGGAAATATTCCGCATAAACCAGATTCACCGCGGCATAGTTCGCCCAGTCGGTGATGAAAATCGAGTTCATGGTGATGTCGTCCATTGTGCCACCGGCGGTTTCGATCACGCTTTTGATGATCTCCAGCACATGGCGGGTTTGTGCGGCGGCGTCACCCAGATGCACAACGTTATTGTCTTTATCGAAAGGTAGCGTACCGGAGACATACACCACGCCATCGGCCAGCGTGCCCGGAACAAAAGGGGCCAACGGAACGCCGGTACCGGCCGGGATAATTGCACTTTTAGGCATCGTTTATTTTCCTTATCTGCTGACGGTCAGGCCGCGTTTTGTTCAGATTTGTCACCCACTGCATCGCAGAAACTGCGCACGTCCGACACCCAACCAAAGAAGGTTTCGATGTTATAGATGGCCGCTTTTTGCGCAAAGTCAGGTCCCGCCTGATGGGTAGCGTCTTCCAGCACCACACCGAAATACTCGAGGAAGAAACCGTCACGCAGCGTGGATTCAACGCACACGTTGGTGGCGATACCGGTGAAGACCAGATGATGAATGCCGTAGCTGCGCAGCAGGCTATCGAGCTGGGTGTTGAAGAAGCCGCTGTAGCGCGGTTTCGGCAGCACGATGTCGCCCGGCTGTGGCTGGAGTTCATCCACCAGATCGTAATCCCAGTCGCCTTTCGCCAGCAGTTTGCCCATCAGCTCAGGGCGTTTGCGCATGGTTTTCAGCGCGTTGGATTTGTGGAAGTTCGGCGAACCGGCACCGCCCGCTTCGACGTACTGATTATCCCAGCCGTTCTGGAAGAAAATCACTTTGATTCCGGCGGCACGTGCGGCAGCAATCGCCACTTTGATGTTGGCAATCACCGGCGCGGTGGCGGAAACGTCAAAACCCGCCAGGTCCAGATAGCCGCCTTGTGAGGCGTAGGCATTTTGCATATCCACCACAATCAGCGCGGTTTGCTGCGGCGTGAAGGCGATGGCTTCAGGTCGGGCGGTGAGGATGACTTCATCGCCGGTATTTTTCGGCTCGCGGCGGACAATGGTCTGATTCTCAATCGCTTTAGGTTTCTCAGCTCTCGATTCTTGAAGCATGGTCATTACGCCACCTCTTTCTGTTCTGTCGCGATGTGCTGGCGGGTTTTCATTAATGGCTGGATGAAGCGGCCAAAGTTCTCGATGCCTTCCACGAAATCGTCGAAGGTCAGTAGAATGCCTTCTGCACCGGGTACGGTGTCGATTTCATCAAGCATTTTGGCCACGTTGGCGTAAGAACCGACCAGCGTGCCCATGTTGATATTGACCGCAGAGGTCGGGTCAGCCATCTGACGGACATTGGTGTCGGCACCGGATTTGGTGTCTTTACTGCTCTGATCGGTAAGCCATGCCAGTGCCTCTGCGTCGGCGCCGGATTTATACAGCTCCCATTTGGCCCGGGCGGCGGCATCGGTTTCATCGGCGATGATCATAAACAGGACATAAGAAGAGACGTCGCGGCCTTCGGCTTCGGCGGCGGTTTTCATGCGCGCGGCGGTCGGTGCGAAAGCGGTTGGCGTATTGACGCCTTTGCCAAAGCAGAAGTTGAAGTCAGCATGTTTGGCGGAGAAGGCCATGCCAGCGTCACTTTGTCCGGCGCAGATGACTTTCATCTCGGCTTGCGGACGCGGGCTGACGCGGCAGTCGTCCATCTTGAAGAATTCGCCGTCTAGCGTGCAGTGGCCAGTACCCCACAGATCGCGCAGCACGCTGACGTATTCGGTCAGGTAGTCATAGCGGCGGCTGAAATAGTCATCGCCCGGCCACATGCCCATTTGCTCATATTCCGGTTTCTGCCAGCCGGTGACGACGTTGACGCCGAAACGACCATTAGAGATGGAGTCGATGGTGGCGGCCATGCGTGCCACGATCGCTGGTGGCATCACCAGCGTGGCGGCGGTGGCGTAAAGCTGGATGCGGGAAGTCACGGCGGCCAGGCCGGCCATCAACGTGAACGACTCCATATTGTGTTCCCAGAACTCAGTCTTCCCGCCGAAGCCGCGCAGTTTGATCATCGACAGTGCGAAATCAAAATTGTAATGCTCGGCTTTCTGCACGATGGTTTTGTTCAGTTCGAAGGTCGGTTTGTACTGTGGCGCGGTTTCAGAAATCAACCAGCCGTTGTTACCGATAGGAATAAAGACGCCGATTTTCATAGCTCACCTCATGACAGATTTTGAAAATAAGAGATCAAAACAAGGGCTTGCGAAAATCTCTGCGCGGCTTGAGTGCGTCCTGCGGGTTCCGAATTGCACCGGGCTGAAATTTCCAGACGTGAAGACTATTGCAAAGGGGATGCCACTTTTATAATTATATTAATATTCAGTGAGTTAATAAATAATCTGGCGTTGAGGTGGAGCAAACGGTCTGTTTTAGACCATTTGGTCAAAACAAACTGCACGTAAATCAGGCAGGACTGAACGGAAATGGTGCAAATTTGTTAAATTTATAACCCTTTGTGGTTATGTGGTGTTAGATGAGTTGTTGCTTTCACTATGCGGATGCATAGCGATAGTCGCTTCTATCCCCATTTGTTATGATTTCCGCCTTGCCGTTTGTCTCAGGGAGACATTGTGAAGCCAATGGATGAACATCCGCAGCCTGTCGCCGGGGAAAGTCAATCCCGCAAAGTCGCAACCAAAGCGCCGACGCGACGCTCGCGCGCCGTCGCCGCTAAACGTGGCAACATCATGGCTGCGGCCCTGGAATTTTTTTCGTTGTACGGTATCCACGGCACCAGCCTGGATCAGGTGGCCGAGCGTGCCGACGTCTCGAAAACTAATCTGCTGTACTACTTTCCGTCGAAGGAAGATTTGTATATCGCGGTGCTGAAAGGGCTGCTGGATATCTGGCTGGCACCGCTCAAAGCCTTGCAGTCGGATCAGCATCCACTGGAGGCTATCGGCGAATATATCCGCCTGAAACTCTGCGTCTCGCGCGATCATCCTCAAGCTTCACGTCTATTTTGTCTGGAGATGCTGCAGGGCGCGCCGCTGTTGAAACAGGAACTCGGCGGCAGTTTGAAAACGCTGGTGGAAGATAAATCAGATGTGATCCGCGGCTGGATAAAAGATCGATTGATCGCACCGGTTGATCCGATGCAGCTGATTTTTATGCTGTGGGCGACCACTCAGCATTATGCGGATTTTGGTGTACAGGTCGAAGCTATCACCGGCAAAACCCTCAACGACCCGGCGTTCTTTGAACAGACCGTGAATAACGTACAGCGCATTATTACCGAAGGTATACGGCTTCGGGCTTAAAAGGCTCAGGATGGATTCGGTTTCATGATGAGGCAGCATGTTTACTGCCCCAGATGGGTCATTGATTAATGCAGCAAGATCCAGTGAATCAGCCTGGCAATTATATCGTTTAGCACGACAATTCCGATAAGAATGGCGATGATCAGAATGACGAATCGCTTACCTGTAGGCAAAATCAGCTCTCCTTGATAACCTCATACTGCCCTGTTACCAGGGGCCGGTTCCTTGCATATTCAATGCAATGACTGCGGCACATACTACAATAAATACGATAAACACGATGATAAGACGTTTCATAATCTACTTCTGAGAGCCTTAGCTCTTCCTCACACAAACGCCCTTGCGGGCGAAACCGGTGGGACGTTACCCAGAAAAGCAGCATAAATCCAGCATCCAGGGAGAAAAATTATTCTGCCGTTGCGCTGCGCCTGACCAGATTGGTCTTCTGTCCATCTTTGATAACCGTATTCGGAGGTGTTTCTGGCACCAGTGCGTCCGGAGCGATATTCATATGGTTGAGTACCTGTCCCATGATTTGGCCGAATATCGGACCGGCAACGGAACCCCCAAAGTGCTTACCTGCCTGCGGATTATTCACCATAACCACCAGAGCAACACGTGGATTACTGGCCGGTGCAACACCGGCGGTGTAGTTGATGTAGCCACCATCATATTTGCCACTGGCCCCCATTTTTTCAGCGGTACCGGTTTTGATCGCCAGACGATAGCCGGGCACGGCGGCGCTGAGACCCGAGCCTCCGGGCAGGGCATCGCTTTCCATCATATGTACCACAGTTTGCGCCACATCCTGAGACATCACACGAGTACCGAGCACCGGCGGTGTCACCTTGGTGATCGACAAGGGCCGATAGATACCGAAAGAGCCGATAGTGGCGTATTCGCGAGCAATTTGCAGCGGCGTGACGCGCAGCCCATAGCCGAACGAGAAGGTGGCGCGTTCTATGTCTGCCCAGCGTTCACGATGCAGTGGGAAATAACCGCCGCTCTCGCCACCAATACCGAGATCGGTAGGTTTACCGAGGCCAAATGATTGATACAGTTGAACCAGCACCTGCGCAGGCATGGCCAGCGCGATATGGGAAACGGCGATGTCACTGGACTTCTGTAACACGCCGGTAACCGTGAGCGCTGGCCAGTGGCCGACGTCTCTAATCAGGTGCCCATTGACAGTGTAGGGATGGGTATCGATCACCGAGTCAGGACGGATCATCTTACGTGCAAGGCCTGCCATCACCACCAACGGTTTCACCGTAGAACCAGGCTCGAAACTGTCACTGATCGCGACGTTGCGCATGTCTTTGGGCTGTACGCCAACATAGTTGTTCGGATTGTAGGATGGGTAAGAGGCCATGCCGAGGATCTCGCCGGTATTAACGTCAACCAGCACCGCTGCGCCAGAATCGGCCTGGTTCTGTATCACACCTGCGCTCAGGCGTGAATACATCACGTACTGCATATAGCTGTCTATACTCAGATTGATCGTGGGCGGTTGTTGAGGGGGAACTTCTTTGAGGATACCGATCACATTGCCATGACCATCTTGACGGTATTCACGCATACCTGGCTTACCTTCCAGCAGCGAGTTAAACCCTTTCTCGATACCGTTCAGCCCTTCATTGTCAGTCCCTACGATTCCGACCAGGTTGGCGGCCGCTTCACTCATCGGATAATACCGGCTGTCATCATGCCGGCTGCTGATACCGCTCAGATGTAACAGGCCGATATCATTAGCGATACCCTGTTCAACTTTGCGCCCAAGGTAGACAAAGCGGCGCTGTGGGTCGCTGGTGATAGTCTGTTGTAACTGCGACAGCGGCATATTCAGCGCCGAGGCCAGATACTGCCATTTCGGGCTGTTAAGATCGCTGTGTAGCTGCAAGATGCGGAAAGGGTCTGCGATAATATCTTTTGACGCGACGCTCAGTGCCAGAGGATGTCCATTGCGGTCAGCAATGGTTGCGCGATCGGCCGGGATCACCGTGGAGCGTAGTGAACGTTGATCCGCCTGGCGCTCCAGCATAGGGTGGTTAAGTAACTGCAAATAACCCACGCGTGCCAGCAGAAATAACATGCAACCGACGATGCCCAGGCAAATTAGGGCAAAACGTTTTGAATAAAAATGAGGCTGTGCATTGGATTTTTTCGGGGGCATGGTTGCTTCGCAAGTCGTTGATGCTGATGTTGCCAGGAACAAAGAACCAGACGATAAATACCCTTATTAATGCAGCATAAACCCGGCGCTCATCATTCTGATTGATAATGAATTTTATATCCTACTCATCATATAATAAGCGGTTGCCGGGTTATGTTTATTTAAGTTGCGCTTTGTAAGTAAATGCGAATTACTCTTCATCCTTTATGCCGCAGCTGTGTTAGCTGGCTTCATTCACCAGAGCAACTGGCGATAATCAGCTCATCGAGATGCATTCACTTGCTGTCTTGCTCCAACGCAAATGATGTTGAGCCACAGACAACGGGTTGTTACTCAATGGACAGCCACTCATCGGCTTCTTCGAACATCGCTTCCAACATCTGGTTGAGATGTGAACGATCTTGCTTGCTGGCACCCGAGGTGTTCAGCCCGTTTGCCTGCATCGGCTTCACTTTGACTTCTGCGTCAGGAAACAGGCGGTGCACGCGCTTGGTCAGCTCAGCCTTGATTTTCTCGCTGGCGTCGGGGACACCTGCCACGTTTCGTTTGTCATAAACCAATTCAACCAGCATTACTCATCATCCTTCACGTTACCGCGGGGTTAGCCGCTCTTGCTTGCTGTAAGTAAAATTAACTGGCTAAATATACAGTATAATCAACAGGTGCTCCAACAGTTTTCAATGCAGATTTATGTAATGTCTGTGATGGGGTCTTGCTTACGTTTTGTTGGAAGCCAGAACGACGGCTGATATGCACAACGACAGGTTGAACGTCTTATTACGGGAGGAAAGCGTGCTTAGGGGTCGCCGCGCTTTCATCCGTTTTAATCAGCAATAAACCGCTTTTCATTGGTCAGAACCTGTAAAAGAAGTCCCAGGTCAGGTTTTTGATCTTTGATGCGTTTGCCATCAAGGTCATAGGCACGGTAATCACCATTCCTTTCCAGCTGTAATATATGGGTCGGGGTGGTGATAATTAACGTGCCGTTTTTGCTGGTTGAGATCCAGTTATGACGTCGTTTGGCCGCAAACAGGTCTTCTCCCTGGGAGAAATCAGCCGGAGAGGTGGTAACGTGCAACAGGCGTTGCATCAGGGTTAGCATGACGTCTTCGTGATCCGTCAGCTTGTTGATGGACTGCGCCGGTGTGTCCGGCCAGTGGATGACCAGCGGTACGCGCAGTTGGTCGCGATTTATGCTATTGCCTGAATCCGAGACCCCATTTTCATTTAGCGCTACACCATGCGCAGCGGTGATCACCACCACGGTTTTATCCAGAATGCCGCGCTGTTTCAACCCTTGTAAAATCACCGCGATCTGCTGATCGACTTCCGTTGCACCTTGCTGATAGCGCTCGACAAAGGCTTTGCCCGTTGGCACCGCGTCATTTCCACGGTGCAGGGAAGCCGAGACTCCATTCAGGCTGACATAAGAGAACCACGGACGTGTGCTGCGTGCATTTAGCCACTGTTGCCATTGCTGCGCCACTGACGCGTCAGGTTGATTGCTTGGCGCCGGTAAGGAGAAGTCGGTCAGAAGGGCCTGGCGATAAAGCGGGCTGTTGAAGCCATCGGACGAGAACAGGCCAAATTCGTAACCCTGCTTCGCCAGCGACGTCATCAACACAGAAGGTTTACGTGCCGCAATAATGCCTTCCATATACGTGGGTGAAATTCCATAGAACAGGCCGAAAAGACCGGTGTCAACGCGGTTTCCTGAGCTGTAATGCTGATTAAAACTGACATTCTGCCGCGCGAATTCGCTCAAGGCAGGCATGTCTTTAGCCGTGGTAGAGGCATGGAGGCCATCGACCACGATCATCAATAAATTATAGCCACTGCCTGCATCGCGGAAACTAATGTCATTGAGCGGATACTCGACCGACAGCGCTTCCGGATTGCCTTGTTCAATCAGGCGATTTTGATAGGCCTGTGCATCCAGCAAACCATGCTTCTCGAGGAACTTGCGGGCCGTCATTGGGTAGGACAACGGCAAGTTTGAGCGCTGCATGGTGATGGGGCGATAGAAATTAGCGTCGGCCCAGATGTACATCAGGTGTGAGGCAAAGAAGCTGACAATGAACAGTGCAACTAATGGCTTGGCGAAATTACGACGATTCAGGCTACGCAGCTTTTGCCATGCCCAAGTGCCGAATAACATTTCGATCAAGAAAATCACCGGCACGCAAATAAACATCAGCTGCCAGTCGCGTGCCAGATCTCCCTGACCTGGGTTAACCACCAATTCCCAAACTACCGGGTTAATGTGCAGGTGGAAGCGAGTAAATACCTCGGTATCCACCAGTAACAACGTCAGGCCTGCCGTGGCTAAAATCGCCGACAGGAAACGCAACAAACGCTGTGACATCACCACAAAGGTCAGCGGGAAGATGATCAATAGATAAGTGGAGAAACCGATAAAGCTGAAATGCCCAAGCCAACTGACCAGCGAGTAGAGTCGCCCTTCAAGCGAAGAAGGCCAGTCAGAGACAAAAAGATAGCGGCTGCCGAGTCCAAGACTGAGCAGAATATTAAATAGGGCGAACCAGTGCCCCCAGCTGATCATCTGGGATACTTTTTCGCGATAGCGCTGACTATTTGTCACCATAAGAGGTCTTGGGAAAATATTGGATTAATGGGCTTTATCTTCTCTAATCGACGCTTGCAATGCACTTGCAAAAGAGCCGCCAATGGCTTTCCGCTGCGCAGGTGCGACGCTGGTATTGATTAAATTGGTCACCATATTACCCAAAACCATCAATGAAAGATCGGTTGGGGTGCGGTGTTTTTCCAGTACATTGACCAGTTCAGAAAGGAGCTGTTCAACGTGTTCGTCACTGTAACGAGATGATTGTGGCATAGATTAATGTGCTCAAAGCCTGACAAAGTGCAATATCTTAACGTATCGTGGCATCAGTTTCTGCATTTTTATAATGTGGCAGATGTTGAGATATTGATGAGATGTATTTGTATGTGTTTCAGCGCGTAAGGCTTTGCAGTTGCAAGCATCACATATTCAATGTTTGAATACGCGCCATTGCATTGGGTATCGATCCCAATTCCATCAAATTTCTAACCGGAGAAACCCCATGAGCCTGGATATCGAGCAGATTGCTCTGCACCAGTTGAATAAGCGTGACGAGCAGACGCTGGATGTTGTGCTGCGCGATACCTTGCTAACCCCGAATGCGGCGGTTGAAGAGATGATGGCCGAGTTGCATCGCGTTTATAGCGCCAAGAGCAAAGCTTACGGGTTATTTAATCAAGACAGCGAACTCGCCGTGGCGCTCCGTAACTGCCGCAAGGGTGAAGAGGATTTTCTCGGTTTTAGCCGTGCTGCTACCGGACGTTTGCGCGACGAGTTGTCGAAGTACCCGTTTGCCGAAGGCGGGGTGGTGCTGTTCTGCCATTACCGCTTCCTGGCGGTAGACTATTTACTGATTGCTGTGCTTAACAGCCGCAGCAGTATGCGGGTGAATGAACAGCTGGATGTCAGTAGCATCCACTACCTTGATATCAACCATGCCGATATCGTGGCGCGCATTGATTTGACCGAATGGGAAACCAGCCCTGAATCCACCCGTTATTTAACCTTCCTCAAAGGCCGGGTCGGGCGCAAAGTCTCCGACTTCTTTATGGATTTTCTTGGCGCAGCAGAAGGTCTGGATACCAAAGCTCAAAACCGGGGCTTGTTACAGGCGGTTGATGATTTCTGTGCCGAGGCCCAGCTAGACAAGAACGAACGGCAGAATTATCGTCAACAGGTTTACACTTATTGCAACGAGCAGTTGCAGTCGGGGGAAGAGATTGCGCTTGATGATCTGTCCGAAGAACTGCCACCGTGGAATGATAAGAAATTTAAAGAATTTACTCAGGAACAGGGCTATCAACTGGAAGAGACTTTTCCGGCTGACCGTAGCACCTTGCGTCAACTGACTAAGTTTGCCGGCAGCGGTGGTGGTGTGAGTATTAACTTTGATGCGATGCTTATGGGCGAGCGGGTTTTCTGGGACCCGGCGACGGATACATTGACGATTAAAGGCACGCCACCCAATTTGCGTGACCAACTGCAGCGCCGGTCTGGAAATAATAAGTAGTTTGTTCCCCAATATAAAAAACACCGCCGAGGCGGTGTTTTTTATTGTTCACGCACGGCGTCCCGATGCGCATCAACTCATTGTTGTCTAATCTAAAAGATTAAACGCGAACGAAGTCGATGTGAGCCAGTTTTGGCTTGAACGGGTGACGCTGTACTGCCTGAACTTTAACTTTGGTTTCTGTACCGTCGATAACCAAAGTGATTTCTTCAGAGTAAAATTCTTCTTTAACTTCCATGTTCTTTACAGAATCATGGTCCAGTTTGATAGAAACTGGAGCAGCTGAGCCACCATAAATGATAGCTGGGAATTTGTTCTCTAAACGCAGGCGGCGGCTCGCACCCTTACCCTGCTCACCCAGTGGGCGTACTTCTACATTGATAGTAAACATTGTTTTTTCTCTAATAAGAAAATTAATCCCATCACAGGCGACCCAGTGGATGGTATTTACTCCCGCGCGAGGCGAAAGCGGGCGGTATGATACCGAAGTCGTGCTGTATCAGCAATCAATTACGCCATTTTCTGTTCAACCACGCAGCTCATTGGCGCGGCGATAACGTCCCTGATAATCAAATATCTTCTCGCGAATTTGCCAGAACTGGCCTTTCATCCGTGCGACCACAAAATC
The DNA here is from genome assembly GCF_014639435.1 of Hafnia psychrotolerans. Lineage (GTDB taxonomy): Bacteria > Pseudomonadota > Gammaproteobacteria > Enterobacterales > Enterobacteriaceae > Ewingella > Ewingella psychrotolerans. The sequence continues at coordinate 490,084 of NZ_BMFZ01000001.1, forward strand.
AGGGTGTCGCAGCAGAATCTGTTGCGCTACGACGTCGGCAGCCGTTTGCCATTCCAACGCCACACCGGGTGCACGCTGGTGCGGGCGCAGAAAATTATGCAAAAAAGCCATCCGCTGGGCAGGCGTACTGAGACGAAAACGCTCCGAGACATCGGCGCCATCTTCATCGTAATAGGTGATTTTGAGCCATTCGCCTTTTTCATCACGGCCGTTTTCCAGATTCATGCCCCCACAACGCAGCACCAACGCATCTTTGAGTCGCAGTGCGGCTTTAAGCATATCGTCTGGGTCGACCAGAATCTCCTGGCATTGATGGCATCGCCGTGCGGCAATGTCGTTCTCTGCGCCGCAGTGAGGGCAGTTTTTGAAGCGAAAGCGGTAGTCGCACTGCTCGCGCTCACCATCATCATCTTCCAGAACGCCCTGACAGCGGCGGCCAAAATGTTCAATTAATGTGCCGTCTTCCGTCGTTTTACCCCAAAAGATATTGGCGAAACCGCAGGCCGGGCAAAAGACCTGTACCGGTTTATTGTCGCTGCCCGGTTTGTGGCTGCCCACTTCTGGCGTGAAAATATCATGCGGGTTTCCTGCGTAATCCAGGATCAAACAGTCGGTTTTTCCTGGTGACAGGCGTAGCCCACGCCCAACGATCTGCTGATACAAACTGACGGATTCAGTCGGTCTCAAAATGGCAATAAGATCGACGTGCGGTGCATCGAAACCCGTCGTCAGCACGGAGACGTTGACCAAAAATCGTAACTGCTGTTGTTTAAACTCACCGATGAGCCGGTCACGTTCAGACGCCAGTGTCTGTGCGCTGATCAGCGCTGCCTGACCTTTTGGCAGCAGGCCAAATATCTCACCCGCGTGCTCTACCGTAGCGGCGAACAGCATCACCCCTTTGCGGTCAGCGGCGAACTCAACAATCTGGTTGATGATGTGCGGAGTAATACGTTTTTGCTGGCGCAGTTCGTCATTCAGATCGGCCTCACTGAATAGGCCGTTGCTGTTAGCCTGTAGGCGGCTGAAGTCATAGCTCACCACCGGCATATCGAGACGCTCTGGCGGGACCAGAAAGCCATTTTTGATCATGTAACGCAGTGGTAGCTCATAAATACAGTCGCGGAATAGGCTGTCGGCGTCGCCGCGGACCATTCCCTGATGGTGATACTGATAAATCCATCCTTTGCCCAGCCGGTAAGGTGTGGCGGTCAGGCCGAGCAGACGCAACCGTGGATTGCTGGTGCGCAGATGATTGATGATTTGCTGATATTGGCTGTTTTCATCGTCAGAAATACGGTGACATTCGTCGATGATCAGCAGGGAAAACTCACCGCCGAAGGCAGCAAGATTCGGTGCGACCGACTGCACGCTGCCGAACACCACTTTGCCGCTGCTCTGTTTGATATTCAGTCCGGCGGCGAAAATATCGGCTTCCAATCCGTAAGAGAGGTATTTGCTGTGATTCTGCGCCACCAGTTCTTTAACATGTGCCAGCACCAGCACGCGTCCTCTGGCAACCCTCGCCAGCTCGGCAATCACCAGGCTTTTTCCCGCCCCCGTCGGCAGGACGATCACCGCGGGTTCATCATGCTGACGAAAATGGCGCAGCGTGGCGTCAACGGCATCTTGTTGATAAGGGCGGAGGGTGAAAGCGGTCACGGCAATATTCACTGGTGATAAATACAGGGGTTAAGTATGCCAAAAGTTAGCGCGGATGGCGATCACCAAACCCGGCTAACTTTTGTCGATCTGTGTCACAAGCTTCTATGATGATGCGCCAAGCGCGGCTATACTGCCTGTTCAATAATAGGCAGCTGGTCTGCCTCGCCAAGTATTCATCACTCTCAGCCCTGTCAGTTACCCTGGTGTAACGGCGGGGTGTTGTGTTTTATCAGAAATGCGATCTCTCAGGTCGCCATCAAAGGTTAGGCAGATTCAATGCGTCTCGATAAATTTTTAGCTCAGCAACTGGGCGTCAGCCGTGCAATCGCGCTGCGTGAACTCCGTAATAAACGCGTCACAGTAGACGGTGAAATTATCAAAACCGGTTCGCTGAAACTGGAACCGCAGCACCGCGTGGAGTTTGACGGCAACGTGTTGGAGCAAATTGGTGGCCCGCGCTACTTTATGCTCAATAAACCTCAGGGTTATGTCTGTTCCACCGACGATCCGGATCACCCGACCGTGCTGTACTTCCTCGAAGAACCTGTCGCTTACAAACTGCATGCGGCAGGGCGTCTGGATATCGACACGACCGGTCTGGTACTGATGACCGATGACGGTCAGTGGTCGCATCGTATTACCTCGCCAAAACATCATTGCGAAAAAACCTATCTGGTGACCCTGGAGCAACCGCTGGCCGAGGATACTGCCACGCAGTTTACCGCCGGGGTACAACTGCATAACGAAGATTCTCTGACCAAACCGGCCGTACTTGAGCAGATCGAAGAGTGCGTGGTACGCCTGACTATCAGCGAAGGTCGTTATCATCAGGTGAAACGTATGTTCGCCGCTGTAGGGAATCGCGTTGTTGCGTTACACCGTGAACGTATCGGTGCGATTGCCATGGACGACGATTTGGCGCCGGGCGAATACCGTCGACTGACCGACGAGGAAGTGGCCAGTGTTGAAATGCCAGGCCGTTAGTTTTCTCATTATCTGATTCATTTGGTGGTGAACGTGCAAGTGGAAGAGAACCGGGTATCGCACATAGGGTTGATTTTCATCCTCGGATTGATCTCGATGCTGATGCCATTAGCTATCGATATGTATTTGCCGAGTATGCCAGTGATTGCTAAGGAATTTGGCGTGCCTGCTGGCAGCGTGCAAATGACGCTCAGTGCCTATGTGTTGGGTTTCGCTGTCGGTCAGTTGTTTTACGGGCCGATGGCGGACAGCCTCGGGCGTAAGCCGGTTATCTTTTGGGGGGTATTGATTTTTGCTCTTGCGGGCGCGGCCTGCGCACTGGCACAGTCGGTCGAGCAACTGGTCTATATGCGTTTCCTGCATGGCTTAGCGGCGGCGGCGGCGAGTGTGGTGATCAATGCCCTGATGCGCGATATGTTCACTAAAGATGAATTCTCTCGAATGATGTCGTTTGTTGTGCTGGTCATGACTGTCGCACCGCTGCTGGCACCGATGCTCGGTGGTATGCTGATGGTCGCCTTCAGCTGGCATGCCATTTTTTGGGCGATGGCCATTGCGGCGCTGATCGCTGCGGTGTTAGTTGGTGTTTACATCAAAGAAACACTCCCCAAAGCGCGGCGACAAAAATTCCATTTGCGCGCCAGTATTGGCAATTTTGCCTCGCTGTTCCGGCATAAGCGCGTACTGAGTTATATGCTGGCGAGTGGTTTCTCCTTTGCCGGATTATTTTCTTTTCTCAGTGCCGGTCCGTTTGTCTATATTGAACTAAACGGCGTATTACCGCAGAACTTTGGCTTTTACTTTGCGCTGAATATTGTCGCCCTGGTGATCCTGACGCTCATCAACAGCCGTAACGTGCGTCGGATGGGGGCAGTGAAAATGTTCCGTTTCGGCCTGGTTGTGCAGCTGATTATGGGCATCTGGTTACTGGTGGTGTGCGCCTTTGGGCTGCCGTTCTGGGCGCTGGTGCTCGGTGTCGCGGGTTACGTTGGCGTGATAGCCATGGTGACGTCAAATGCGATGGCAGTGATTATGGATGACTTTCCACATATGGCGGGAACAGCGGCTTCTCTGGCGGGTACGATTCGCTTTGGCACCGGTGCGGCGATTGGCTCCATACTGTCGTTATTTACCGCCAAAAGCGCCTGGCCGATGGTCGGGTCGATGGCGTTTTGTGTCACTGCCGCCGTGTTATTGTTTCTGTACGCCAGCCGCCCGATGAAAGTGAGGGGCTGAAAAGGCCGGATATCCATCAACCGCTCCCCCAGAGAAGGGGGAGCGGTGTTCTTTACCCTACAACCGACGCTTTGATCCCCTCGGCTTTACGCATTTTGCGCGCTCTCGCATATTCATCTGCCATCGTTTTGGCTTTCGCGCCCGGTATCAGCGCCATGTCACACTCTTTCGGCAACAACGTGGTGACCAGCGCGGCAATCAGCAGTGATGCGACCAGCGCATAGATCGCGGTGCTCTGACCGTAGATATTGACTAGCACTCCGACCAGATACGGCCCACAGAAGCCGCCCAAATTTCCCAGACCGTTGATCACACCGCGTGCGCTACCCGCCACTTCTGGCGTGGTAATTTTACTTGGGATGGTCCAGAAGGCGCTGGTGGCAGCTTGCAGGAAGAAACCCGCGCCGACCAGGAAGCCGTATGACGCCATAATGTTGTGGCTGACGCTCACTGAGGCCGCAAGACAGGCAGCAAACCCGCACAGCGGCAACACGATGAACATACGGCGTTTACCCGTTTTGTCCGATAGCACGGACATCGTGATGATCCCCAACATCGTGCCAACGTAAGGGATGATAGCCAGCATCCCGACCGAACTCATATCGCCGCCGGTAAGGTTTTTAAGGATAGTCGGTAGCCACAAGGTATAGCCGTAAATTCCGGTCTGGTAGAAGAAGTTAATAATGATCAGCTTTCTGATTGAACCGTTGCGGAACACCTCTTTTAGCGGAGCATTTTGTACCGGTGCCAGGGCTTTCAGGGCTTCACGTTCGCGGTTCAGCTCAGTGACCAGATAATTGCGTTCGCGGTCAGATAACCATTTGGCCTCTTCCGGGCGGTCACTGATGGTAAACCACCAGAACATCATCACAACGAGCGAGAGCAGCCCTTCAATGATGAACAGCCAGCGCCAGTCGAGTACATCCAGGATCACTCCGGAAAGCGGAGCGGTGATCATACCGCCGAGTGGGGCAAACATGAGCACATAGGCGTTGGCGCGCCCGCGCTCTTTGTCCGGGAACCAATTGCTGACCATCGTCAGCACCACCGGCAGCATCCCACCTTCCGCCACACCGAGCGCGAAGCGCAGGAACAGCAATTGGTACTGATTGGTGACCAGACCGGTTAGCACCGATATGACTGCCCACGCGACCAGAGACCAGGCAATAAACTTACGTCCACTGCCGTGTACAGCCAGGCTGCCGCCCGGGACTTGTAAAAATAGATACCCAATGAAGAAGATACCGGCTGCCAGGCCAGCCATCGACGAGGTGATACCTAATTCAGCATCCATTCCGCCAGGCATGGCGAAACTGATATTCACTCTGTCCATAAAGGAGATAATACAGGCAATTAATATCGGCGTAATAACGCGTAACCAACGGGCTTTAGGGATTTTATTATCCATCGTGGACACCTCGGCTATACAGACCGCCTTCCCCGATATTAAATAAATGAGGGAAGGTTAATCTGATTCTTTTATTAATAATGTGTTATTGATATGCAAATAATGATGCTGTTATTAATCCAGGTGCTTATGCAAGTTCGCCAATACTTTTTCACTCATTGCCTGTCGTGTTTCATGTGTGCCGCTACCTACATGCGGTTGTAAAACCACATTGTCCATAGCAATTAATTCGTGGGGAACCCGAGGTTCTTCAGCAAATACATCCAGCCCTGCGCCACTTATTTTTTTATTCTGCAATGCAGTCATTAAATCCTGCTGATTGATCACACTGCCGCGGGAAATATTCACCACCAGAGCATTGTCAGGCAGGGTGTCAAATATTGATGCATTAATCACGCCAGCAGATTGCGACCCGCCAGACACCGCGATCATTAGCACATCGATCTGTGCGGCAAGTTGTTTAACGTCAGGATAGAAGCGGTAAGGCAGTTCGGGTTTTTCGTTATTGCTGGCATAGCTGATGTGCATATCAAAGCCACTGGCACGACGGGCAATCGCCTGACCAATCTGGCCCATGCCAAATATTCCCAGACGCTTGCCGCTGATTTTGCTCGATAGCGGGAAATTGCCTTCCAGCCATTTCCCTTCACGAACAAAATGATCGGCCTGACAGAGATTGCGTGACGTGGCGAGCATTAAAGCCATGGCCATATCGGCGACATCCTCGGTTAATACACCGCGGGTTATTTCAACCTGAATATTATGTTTTTTCGTATAGGATAAATCAATGGCATCGGTACCAACGCCAAAAACTGAAATAACTTTTAAATCGGGCAGGCATTCCAAAACACTATTATCGACACCGACATCACCGCGTGTTACCAGACCAACAATACCTTTGCCGTTGGAGACCAAAAAAGCATCTTTATTCTGCTGGTCGGTATATTTATCTACAGCAAACTGCTGTTCCAATTGTTCAGTCAGGCTGTCCATGACCGGAGCCAGAATTAATACGCGTGGTTTTTGTTGTTGGATCATTGTCGTTACCTGTCAAAGTTTTCTTCTCAGAATCGATGTGCTAATAAAAGCATTTTCAGGAAACTATTTCGTGACCGGCGTCACGTTGGATCATGTTAAAAAAGGGTGTTACTTGTAACGTGATCCTAAACCACAATTCACCGATGAGCATTCATGGAGAGTAAAGACGAAGCGAGGCTCAAATTGTCCCGCCCATAGAAATTTGATAATGCAAATCCACGCGTTCAATGGTGGGTATCTTTTTGATTTTTTTGAGAATAATCTCGGCGGCGACTTTACCCATTTCATAACGTGGCGTGATAACACTGGCTAATAGCGGCGTGGTGGCCAGCCCAATGTCCAGACCGTGAAAGCCAGAAATCGCCATGTCTTCGGGAACTCTGATGCCGGACTTCAGGCATTCCTGTAACACGCCGACCGCAATATCATCATTAGTACATAACACCGCGTTAACCTGAGGATAGAGCTGCCGGGCCAGCGCCAGCATTCCGGCGCCGATAGAGACCGAAGAGACTTTATTTGGGGTGATTCGCATCGGTTCAAGCTGGTGTTCATGCATCGCCTGGCTATACCCCAGATAGCGTTTTTGGTCACGGGCATCCGACATCGAACCAAAATATACGACGTGCTGCTTACCGCTGGCGAGCAAGGTCTTCGCCATGTCATAACCCGCCTGGACATTATCGAAACCCACGGCAATGCGCCCGTGGGTGTCATCGAGACCCATCACTTGTGCTATCGGAATAGCAGCAGCATTAAGATACTTATCGGCTTTCAACGTGTGCACGGAATCCGTGAGAATCAGGCCTGCCAACTGATAGGTCAGCAAATTAATGATGTGCTCTTCTTCACGTTCTTTGCTGTACTCGTAATTGACCACCAGCGTCTGATAACCCTGCTGAGAAGTGACGGATTCAATGCCCGCCAGCAGATCCGAGAAGATCTGGTTGTTGAAAGAGGGGACCAGAATACCGATGCGAGGCGTTTTTTGTGGGCGCTCGATGTCTTCCAGCGGATATCCCACTTCCTCCATGACTTTGGCAATGCGCTCGCGAGTTTCCGGCGATACTTTTTCCGGGGTACGCAAAAAACGACTGACGGTCATTTTGGTCACGTCGGCGAGTAACGCAATATCTTGCAGCGTGACGCGTTGGTTTCTCATCCGCGCAGGTCCTGTGTGAATAATGAAGCGTGAAGCATAGTTATGCAGGAAGCATGTTAGCAAAATGATAAGGATCACGCTTGTGGTAACAGAGTTTGTTAACACGGAGCCGAGTGATCTGTGTCACAGTTTGGCCGTCGATAAACCGCTTAAGTGTGAAGTAACTTTTTGCTATGGACATTTATCATGACAAACCTCTTCTCCCTTGATAACAAAAAAATTCTGGTCACTGGCTCCACGCGCGGTCTGGGTTTCCTGCTGGCGAAAGGGCTGGCGCAGCATGGGGCGGAAATCATTATTAACGGGACCTCAGCAGAGACGACCTCCCGCGTGGCTGAAACATTGCGCACCGAAGGTTTTATTGTGCATCCGGTCTCGTTTGATGTGACCGACAGCCAAGCGGTGAATCAGGCGATTGACCATATTGAAAAGGAGATCGGTGCGATTGACGTGTTGGTCAACAACGCCGGTATTCAGCGTCGTCACAAGTTTACTGAGTTTCCGGAAAAAGACTGGGATGACATCATCGCGGTCAATCAGAAATCTGTATTTTTGGTGTCGCAGGCTGTGGCGCGCTATATGGTGCAACGTGAACGCGGCAAAATCATTAATATCGGCTCGATGCAAAGCGAACTGGGACGAGACACCATAACGCCTTATGCCGCGTCCAAAGGCGCGGTGAAAATGCTGACCCGCGGCATGTGTGTTGAGCTGGCGCGTTATAACATTCAGGTTAACGGTATCGCACCGGGTTATTTCAAAACCGACATGACACAGGCGCTGGTGGACAATAAAGAGTTCTCCGACTGGTTGTGTAAGCGCACCCCTGCGGCGCGCTGGGGCAATCCAGAAGAGCTGATTGGCGGTGCGGTTTACCTATCGTCTAAAGCCTCTGACTTTGTTAATGGACATTTGCTATTTATTGATGGCGGTATGCTGGCAGCCGTATAAAAAGGAATAAAAATGAGCAAAGTTGCACTGATCACCGGCGGTGGCGGCGGTATTGGGTTGAGTTCGGCTAAGGCGCTTGCCGCGAGCGGTTTCACCGTGATTCTCACCGGACGCAATCTGGATAAACTTGAGCAGGCTGTTACACAGTTTCCTGCCGGGCAAGCGATAGCGCGCCAGTTGGATGTCACCAGCCCGCAGTCTGTGGACGCGCTGTTTGCCGATATCAAAGCCACCTTTGGGCGGCTCGACCTGTTGTTTAACAACGCGGGAACCAATGTAAAAGATGTGCCGATCGAACAATTGGCCGTGGAGGATTGGCTGGACGTGATCAATACCAACCTGAGCGGTGTGTTCTTATGTACTCGCGCGGCAGTTGCTCTTATGAAGCAGCAAATCCCGATGGGTGGGCGCATTATAAATAACGGCTCGGTATCAGCGCAGTCGCCGCGTCCCAACTCCGCGCCCTATACCACGAGTAAACATGCCATTACTGGCCTGACTAAGTCGACTTCGCTGGACGGCCGCGCCTTTAATATCGCCTGCGGGCAGATTGATATTGGCAATGCGGCAACCGATATGGGCAATAAGGCGTTAGCTGGCAGAATGCAGGCCAATGGCGAAATTGCCGAAGAGCCGGTGATCCAGGTTGAGCGTATAGGAGAGGCCGTCGCCTATATGGCCGGTTTACCGCTTGACGCTAATATATTAACCATGACGATTATGGCCACCGCTATGCCGTTGGTTGGGCGTGGATAACGTCCTGATTCAAAAAATAAAAAACGGCTCATTGGGCCGTTTTTTATTGGATAACGGTAAGCTAAAAGTTATTCAGTTTTGGTTTTACGCGTCTTGCCCAACCTAAAAAGCAACACTCACAGAATAACCCCTCCCGCCGCACCGCACTGAATAGCCGCATTTCGCTGATTTTTCAGCACATCATTAGAGATATCAGTCATCTGCTGGTCATTAAGCCGGGCGACGTAGGCACCTTCAACCCATACCATAATGTTAACCATTTTTGTGCAACCACAAGAGTTGAAGACAGGGTCCATTTTCATCATCCCGGGAAGCGGGAGCGTTGGATGATGCTTCGTTATCCTTTTTGTAATGAGTTGATATCGAATGGTTTACTCTGGCGTAAGGGGTTTGTATTGAATCCGGATTGTTTTTAAAATGTAAATTAAAAAGACCTAAATAGTAGCGATAATGATTAAAATCGGTTGAGAAATAAGATGGAAAAGGTTACAAGTAACCCAAAATGAGATCTGGCTCGCACAATGAAGGTGAGTTGGACATAAAATAAGCGATTTGCTCTGCACTCTGTGCGTGAAAGTTGCAAATATGTTAAGTTTTTTGACTTCGTGCAAGCATATTCAGTATTAATCGGCTATAACTGGATATGTATGTAACTATTGTGTGAATTATTTGTTGAAATTAATCATTATCTGGGGATTCACGTGAATAATATTCAACTTTCGGTAGTACATCGTTTACCGCAAAGTTACCGATGGTTATCGGGTTTTGCCGGTATCAAAGTTGAACCGATTCCGCTGGCGGGCAGCGAGGAAGGCAGCAACCTTATTGGTCTGAAATTATTGAGCCATGAAGGCGATGTTGCCTGGCGGGTGATGCGCCGGCTAACCGAGTGCCTGCAGGAAATTCAGGTTGAAAGTGCTGTGGTGGAATGCGACGGCGAGCCTTGCCTATTCGTTAAACGTGATGACGAAAGCGCCACGATGTGCCGTTTGAAAAATACCGGTGCAGCCATTGCTGAAACAGTTTCAGCGTTTTACCCCTTCTAACATCCCGCTTTCTCCGCTCAGATTGTTAATGATCAGCGCGAGAGCAACGCTCGGGTATCAGCATGTGCAGGTACGTTGAACATCGCTTCATCTTCGCCTTGTGCCCTCCGTTTCCCTTCGTGTAACACAATCAGATGATGACACTCTGTGCGTATCATCTGTAGGTCCCGGCTGATAATCCCAGATGCTGTTAAAAAGCGTTGGGGATCGCAAGAATCAATCCTGCATGGATTGATTCAGAGCGTCGGGATCATTTGACGCAGGCGTGGTTATAGATAACGGGTTACAGCAGGCACCTCAACGGCGCTGGACGGGCAGTCGGGCTGCCCGGTTCATATCATACCACCAGGTATCCAGCTCCAGGCCATTAGTCGGGCGGATTGCGGGCATCGAGAATTTGTCCCAATAGGCGTAGCGCTCATGATTGATGTACCACATCGGGATCATATATTGGTTCCAGGTCAATACACGGTCCAGCGCATGGCCGAGTGCCAGCAGCGTCTCCGGTTCTCCCTGATGGGCAGCAATTTGATCGGTCAACTGGTCAACTGCCGGATCTTTTACGCCCGGCTTGTTATATGACGAGTTGATATATTTGCTGTTCCAGACGATTTGCAAATCCGCGCTCGGATAAGGTGTGGCAGGATAGACCGTCGGCAGCATATCGTAGTCCCGCTGACGCAGACGGTGGACAAACTGTGAGCTGTCAACTTCACGGATCGTCATGGTGATACCCAGGCGCTGTAAATTGTGCTGAAAGGGCAGGGCATACTGCGTGTTGCTACCACGGGGTAGCAACAGTTCAAAGGTGAAGGGTTTGCCGGTGCTCTGACTGATCAATTGTTGGTTCTGCAATGTCCAGCCAGCCTGTTTCAGCAGGTTGGTCGCTTTAAGTAGATTAGCTCTATCGTTGCCACTGCCATCCGAACGGGGCGGTTGATATAACTGACTGAATACTTCGTTAGGTACTTTGCCTTTAAGCGGCGCGAGCCACGCCAGTTCTGCCGAGTTAGGATAATTCTTCGCCATATAGTCGGTGTTCTGAAAATAGCTGTTAGTCCGCTGGTAAGCGCTGTAATAGAGCGCTTTATTCATCCAGTCGAAGTCAAACGCTAACGTAATGGCTTCGCGCACCCGGCGGTCACTGAACTGGGGACGCTGAATATTGAAAGCCAGCCAGTGGGTCTCTTGCGCTGCCTGGTTTTCCAGATCCTGTTTTACGATGTAATGCTTACTGAAATTAGTCCCCTGATACTGTGCCGCCCAATTTTTTGGCGAAGATTCCATCCGGAAATCGAATGCGCCAGCCTTGAAAGCTTCCAGAGCACTATTGTCGTCAAGGTAGTAGCTATAGCGAATCGTGTCGAAATTATATCGCCCGCGGTTTACCGGCAGGTTGGCGGCCCAGTAATCCGTCACACGCGAATAGATGACGTACTGCCCCAATTTGTAGTCACTGATACGGTAAGGCCCGCTGCTTAACGGCGGTCTCGACAGAGGCTCATTGAGCTTATGTTTTTCCCAGAATTTCTGCGGCAAAATAGGCAATCCCAGCAGGCCGAGCATCATGTCCTTGTTTGCCCGTGGCAAAACGATCCTGACTGTCAAACGCGAGATAGCTTTCACTTCGGCGCCTTTATAAACCACGCGAAATTGCGGTACGCCTTCGGTCATGAATTTTTTAAAGGTAAACGCGACATCTTTGGCGGTGATTGGGCTGTCATCATGAAAACGGGCATGCGGGTTGATATCCACTTCTACCCAGCGGAAATGACTGTCATAGCGTGCCGAGTCAGCAATCAGCGGATAGTAGCTGCCAATCTCATCACTTGATGTCGTGAACAGGCTGTCATACAACGTATCGGAGCGTGCTGCGGCATTACCGTGAGACGCGTAACGGTTGAAATTGTCGTAGCTGCCGATAGCCGAAAGACGGATAGTGCCACCCTTGGGCGCCGCAGGGTTGACGTAGTCAAAACTGGTGAAATGGGAGACGTATTTAGGCTCACCAAAAATGGCAAAAGCGTAGCTACTTTCAATGGTCTCAGCCTGAGCAGACAGGCTCAAAACAGACAGTAAAGCAGCGATAAAAAGACGCATAAACATCCGGGGAGCGCTCCTGCTAAGATGACGGGATTTCATCGCAGCGGCTTGCTGCGCGGAAATCTGGGGGTAAATAATAATGAGAGATGTGCAGATAACCTATCTGAAAGAATGATCCATAACTCTTTTTTCCCTGATTTCGGTTGTTTTACCATAATCTGAAACAGTGGCTAAGACAAAAGCGCAGCCGCAAACATTGTGCATCATGTCCTCTGCGATAACAGCCTCTCTTGAGTGGTGGCTGAGAGGCTTCATTGCATCGGTCAGGTTTCGCAAGTAGGGATGGCGAAGGGGGCCATTGTGGCTTTTTAGAGAGGGAGGGAATAAAGAGGCAAAAAAAAACGACATCCGTGGATGACGTTTTTTTATTCGCTTGGCTTAGGACAACAAAAGTACGTGTACTAATTAGCTGTGTTCACCACTGGCTAAAACACGTCTTGCTTCACGGAAACGGCTATTCCAGTAGGACTCGTTCAGATTTGAAATCATCACACCATTGCTGGTGGAAGCATGAACAAACTGATTGTTACCTAAATAAATACCGACGTGACGACCTGTTGAACCTGCACGGAACAGAACCAGATCACCCGCACGCAGTTTAGTGCGCTGGATTTTCTTGCCCTTTTCTTCCTGTTCATAAGTTGAACGAGGTAGATCCATACCAAATTGTTCGCGGAATGTTACCTGAACGAAGGCTGAGCAATCGATACCACGCTTGCTTTCACCACCTAACCGATAACGAACGCCTTTCCAGTCAGCGTACTGATCCATAATTTTGGATTTTACATTGACGCTACGAACCATTGCTTCGAATTCATCCTGAGAGGCTTGCAGTAGAAGACTGTTATTGTCATTTACTGCACGCATATCAGTTTGCGCGTTTACTGTGTCCGAAGAATGTGTACCACTACACGCAGTGAGAATAATTGCTGCGCCAATCGCGGGAATTATCCGCGTGATATATCTCATAAACGGTTGAGACTTGACCATTATTGTTGTTATCCCTTGATGTCCTTAACGATTAAATCGTTATAAATTGCCAAACGTAGCGAGGTTACTTGCTGCACACAGAGTCAGCAAACGCCTGGTCAGGGAAACGTGCTATAGCGCACACTTTTTCTGGGATCAAGCCGTTTATGCCACATTTCTGTGTAAACGTTTTGGAGATTACCGTAATGAATAAGGGATTGCGAGAGCTTTTACGGGATTTGTTATATGAAATTGAGATGTGCCGTGATATTAACGTTAATGTAATAAATGATGAATGGTTCTGTACATTTTTAGCACCAAGCCGCCTGAAACGGGCCTTTCGGGCAAAAAACAGTGATGCTCTTCCATAACCTAAACTTTATAAATGGCCCGATACTGCGCGCGCGAAAAAATTCGGGCCATAATATTTACATATAGGTGTCAAAAATAAACACGGCTATAAAAAGGATTTAGCGGCGACGCAATTGAGGCAAGTGGCGATCCAGCCAGCTAACCATGGCGTCACTCGCCGGCGTCATCAGCCACCAACTTGCTCCCACCAGAACAACGGACATTGAACCTACTGCGATATCGGTAAACCAGTGCGCACCGATCATCACCCGCGGTAATGAGAAGATAAGGGTGATCAGCACGGCTATCGCAAACGCCCCTTTACCCAGGTAACGCAGCATGAAACAGCAGAACACCATCAGCATCATTCCATGGTCACCGGGGAAGCTATCGGCTGAAGCATCTTTGGTCGGAATACCAATCAACTGACTCACACGGTTGACGCCGGGGAAACTCAGCGATGGGCTTTTATGGCTGACGGGCAACAGATGCCCTAACTGGTTAAGTACCACTGCGGTAAGCAACATCACCACACCAATAATAATCATGCGGCGTCGCTCAGCGGTATCACGCTTTATATAGAATGATAAATAGAGCAGTCCCATCGTCAGCAGTGAAATTCCGTCAAAGGCACGGTTATTCGTAATGGCGACCAGGTGTAGAAACGCCTCGCTGGTTGCGAGTTGCCGATTGAAATAGAAAAAAATCGAGGCATCTATCGGAAACCAAAAACCGTGATTAGCGGGCAGGTAGTACGACAAAAAAAGGGCAATGCCCAACACATTGAGCATCAGAATGGCGGGGAGATTGCGATACCACATGAATGTAAACCTGTTATTTAGCGAATGTTAACTATTGCAGAAGAAGGATACATTAATGTTTCAAATCTAAACGAACCTTCAACAAAGAGGATTGCAATGCATTCCATTGGGCTTCGTCACGAGTAATGAGCTCAATTCGGCTATCCAGTGGGGCGACTGACCGCGTTTCAATCCTCAGGTCTTGTCCCTGGCGGTTTATCAGCAGTGTGCCTTCTTTAATTCGCATTACGCCTTTCACGCGATCCACCGGTGCCAGGCGTGCCCAGTCGAGCAGTGCCACGGTATCGAATACCGTTTCCCCATCGAAAATCCAGCCACAGCTTGAGTAACCCTCTGCCTGATTCAGTGCCCGACGCCAGCGCTGATTACCTGGCAGGTTCAATGCTGCCAGTCCGCGTGGTGAGGCATGAGCATGGTGGTGTTTACCGTCTGGTAATGACGCTTGATTAAGACGCGGACGTTCCAGTAAGTTCACGTCAATAGCACCATGCGAGGCGATCACTATGTTCCGGCCTGCAGCCCACTGGCTTTGCCAGGCGTTTAGGGCTTGATGGTCCTGTTCTGAATAGGTGTCAGTCTTGTTGGCAACAATGACATCAGCTGCTGCCAGTTGATCGCGGAAGTTTTCATTTTCTACCGTGCGCTGATCGCTAAGATTGCGGGCATCAAGCAAGCAGAGTGAAGCATTGAGTGTCAGCCAGTTGTTGTAAACCTCAGAGGTCAGCAAAGAGAGAATTTGCTTAGGGTGACCAAGGCCGGTCGGCTCGATCAGCAGACGATCTGGCCGGGCTTGTTGTAATAACATATTCAGACCCACCTGCATTGGAAGGCCGTTTACACAGCACATGCAACCGCCGGGGATCTCTTTGAGCACCGCACCACTATCTGCCAGGAGCGCACCATCAATACCCACTTCACCGAATTCATTCACCAGTACAGCCCACTTTTCTCCATCAGGTTTCTGCGCCAGTAAATGGCGAATGGTGGTGGTTTTACCGCTGCCGAGAAAACCGGTAATGAGATTGGTTTTTGTCATTGAGAACCCCTCTTCTAGCGTGCTTGTTATCTTATTGAAAGTAATCGTATTTTTTTGTTATTCATCTTGTTGGTCGAAAAAGACGATCAATAAGATGCCGCTTATGCTTAAGGAAATCCACTTCTGTGCCGATGAGAGAGCCACAACCGCACGTTGTGTTAATGCGACTTAAGACCGTTTTGTTTTTTGTTGTGCGTAATGATCGTGCTTTTTTGTGAAGTTTTACTAATGTTTATAGTGAGTAAACAATGCAGATGAGGTAGCCATGAACAGATTAGCAATGCTCCTGTTTTTTGGATTTGGTGCCTCAGGGATGACGCAGGCGGCAGTCAATGTATCATCGGGAACTATTCATTTCCACGGTGCTATTGTAGAAGACATATGCAGCTTAAATATGTCTCAGAGTGAGGTGATAAGTCATTGTTTTAGAGAGGGGAAAAGTATCGTTCAGCGTCATGCTATAGCGCCCCGTAATCTACCGGACTTTTCGTTGCCTCAGTCTTTAGGGCAAGTGACGACAAGGTATATCAATAACAACCCTTATCTGGCCATTGTGACCGTTACTTATAATTAACGCATGATGGGCAATGAATAATTTTCCTAATCAATGGCGCTGGGTGAATTCTCTGCGCCATAAATGGTCTGATATGTTGTCTCATTTGGTCTATCCAATGGTGACTCCACCGACACTTTCTCACCTCAGAACACGACTCGCTGGCAGCGCGTGATATACTTTCCCCTTGTTTTTAGGCATTAAGTGACGGTATCCCGCGCTTTATCTGCCTGACCAATTTATTATTATTTGGGCGATCCAATGCGACTTTATCAGGAAGTTGGCGGAAAATTACGCAGCGCAATTGAGGCGGGTGACTACCTTGTTGGTGACCGCTTGCCTCCGGAACGTGACATTGCTGAAACCTTCTCGGTCAGCCGCAGCGTAGTGCGGGAAGCGTTAATCATGCTGGAACTGGAGAAGGTGGTCGAAGTACACAAGGGATCTGGCGTCTATGTGCTTCCCCGTCAGCCCGAGGCCAATATCTTTCTGGGCGACTGCGGCTATGGCCCGTTCGAATTGTTACAGGCCAGGCAGCTACTGGAAAGCGAAGTAGCGGCTTTCGCAGCGATGCAGGCTACCAAGACCGATATTCTCAAAATGCGTGATGCCATCGAGCTGGAACGAGGCTTTATTGAGCGTGGCCAGTTGGATGAAACCGCTGACGAGTTATTCCACACCTTGCTGGCACAGGCTTCGCAAAACAGCGTGCTGGCTAATATGGTGGTGGATTTGTGGCAAGTCCGTAAACGTAGCGCGATGTGGCAAGGCATTCAGCAACACGTTGGTAAAAGCAACCATGTTCAACAGTGGCTACTGGATCATCAAAAAATATTACAGGCAGTGTTAAGACGTGATCCCAAAGCGGCCAAACAGGCTATGTGGCAACATCTGGAAAACGTAAAAATGATGCTGCTGGAAGTCTCGGATGCTGAAGACCCAACGTTCGACGGTTTTCTGTTTGAATCTGTTCCGCCAGTATTGAATGAATAATTAAATGAATAAAGGCTGCGATCGCAGCCTTCAAATGACGGGGTATATCCCCAACTTCGTGATTATCCCACCAGTCTGCTGACGCTCTGTTTAGCCCCATATTCCTGCAGGCTGGCATACGCTTCTTGAATGGCCTGTACTGCTTTGCTGTTCTGCGGCAACTGCTCACCAAATACGGATGCTAATGCCAACAACGCATTGACTCGTTCGTTGCCGTCTTGTGTGGCGGCAACGATTTCTGCCAGTCGTTCCGCCATCGGATCTTTGATTTCAATGGTTAAACCTGCATCATCAATACCACTGACATAGCGCATCCACCCCGCAACACCCAGCGCCAGACACTCAAATGGCCCGCCGTTAGCAAGGTGCCAGCGCAACGAGTCGAGCATGCGCTGCGGCAGCTTCATGGTCCCGT
This sequence comes from Hafnia psychrotolerans, assembly GCF_014639435.1. GTDB lineage: Bacteria > Pseudomonadota > Gammaproteobacteria > Enterobacterales > Enterobacteriaceae > Ewingella > Ewingella psychrotolerans. The sequence continues at coordinate 507,571 of NZ_BMFZ01000001.1, forward strand.
CCATGGCAATCTGCCAGGTCCGGTGTTTGAGCGCCGTATTGCAATAGCGGGCGATAAGGCTGTCGGCATAGGCTTTCAGGTCAACACCTTCAACGCTAAGCGTGGGTGCCTGCTCTTGCATCATCAGGCGATGTGCGGCCTGCTTGTAATGGCTATCTTCCATGCATTCATTGATATATTGGTAACCTGCCAGATACCCGAGATAAGCCAAAAATGAATGGCTGCCGTTGAGCATGCGTAATTTCATCTGCTCGAAAGGTAATACGTCGGCGACCAGTTGTGCACCAACCTCATCCCACGCTGGGCGTCCGGCCACGAAATTGTCCTCAACCACCCATTGAATGAAGGGTTCACAGGCTATGCCACAGGGATCGGTCACTCCGCCCAGCGCCTTAGTGATCTCCTGCAAAGTATCCTCGGTGGCCGCGGGAACGATACGGTCAACCATCGTGCTTGGGAACGTGACGTTATTGCTAATCCACTCGGCGAGTTCAGACGATCTTGCTCTGGCCATACCCAAAATGGCTTTTTTCACCACGTGGCCATTTTCCGGAATGTTGTCACATGAGAGTACGGTAAAGCCAGGCAAGCCTCTCTGATGGCGAATACGGAGTGCTTCGACCAGTACGGCAGGCGCTGTTGACGGGGGATGTTCGCCGGTTAAGTCTTTCTTTATTTGCGGATGGTTCAGGTCCAGTTCACCGCTGCCAGGTTCAATGCAATAGCCTTTCTCGGTAACGGTCAGTGATACAATGGCTACCTGAGGCTCGGCCATTTTCTCTATGATCGCCTCCAGCCCATCAACGCTGCCGTGTAATGACTCACGGACCGAGCCGACCACAATAGCCTGATTTCCTTCCGCACCTTTCTCCAGCACGGTGAACAGATGGTCCTGCCGCTGCAGGGACTGTATCAAACTCGGATCACCAAACAGGCTGATTTCGCAAAAACCCCAATCGCCACCCAGCTTGTTTAGCACGCGGTCGGTCAGCAATGCCTGATGCGCACGGTGAAAAGCGCCAAATCCAAGGTGAACAATACGGGTTTTCAGCAAATTGCGATCGTACGTCGGTAATTGCACACCGACAGGCAGCGACGCTGTAGCGATAGTTTTCATGCACGACTCCATAATGTTAGAACAGCCAAAATTGGTCAGGCCAAAAAAGAGTTTATTGTGAGTGATGCACGGCTAGCGAGTTGGCTGTCGGCATTTCAGTCATAAAACAGGTCTATGAGTGTAAAGTCATATGACAGAAATGAAAATTGGTTAGTCCAGATTCGCGTCGCTTTTGTGAGGTTGATCCAAAGAGAGCAAAAGAGACGACATTTTAGATCCGTTTTTGCGTCAATTAAGGTGATAAAAAAAGAGCGCCTGAGCGCTCTTAGTCAAAACAGTAATGGGATGGCTTAGTCAGCACGGCCCATATAACGGCGTTCAGCGATATGAATACGGATTTTGTCGCCCTGGCTCAGATATTCCGGCACCTGAATGCTTAGACCGGTGCTCATTACCGCAGGTTTGTTACGTGCGCTGGCCGATGCACCTTTAATGCCCGGTGCCGTTTCAACGATTTCCAGATCAACCGTTTGCGGCATTTCTAGTGCTAACAGCTGGCTGTCCAGCGTCAGGACTTGCATACCGGGTAAACCTTCTTCAGGGATAAACAGCAGCTCTTCTTCAATTTGCGCTTTGTTGAAGGTGTACGGCGTGAAGTCTTCGTCATCCATAAAGATATATTCATCACCGTCGACGTAAGAAAAGTTTACTCGCCGGCGGGTGAGACTGACCGTATCGAGGATGTCATCACCTTTGAAACGTTCTTCTACTTTTCCACCAGTACGCACGTCAGCAAAACGCATTTTGTAAAGGGTGCTGGCACCGCGCGCGCTTGGGCTTTGAACATCGATGTCTTTTACCAACAGCAGTTTACCGTCATAGTTAACGACAAAACCGCGTTTAATTTCATTAGCACGTGCCATATAAATACTCGTCCAAAAAGAAAAGAAAATATTTTGCGACACGTTACTCGTACCGCCGATTTCAGGCAAGCTTCTCGCGAAAAAAGAGTGACTAAAAACCTGTTGCCGGGGCGTTTGTTAACGAATTGCGGTTTTGCGTTGCGCTGATTAAAAACTCGCGTAGCCAATAAGTTTCAATAGGGAAATATTTCGCTGGTGGCGCATCTGAGCGACTGCTATTGTCGCGCTTCACCAACACCTGCAGGAGGCACACTGATGGATTGTCGTACCCACTGCGGAGCCTGCTGTATTGCGCCGTCTATTTCCAGCCCAATCCCGGGAATGCCGAACGGCAAACCAGCGAATACGCGTTGTATTCACCTGGCAGATAACTTCTCATGCGACATTTTCACGTCGCCGCTACGCCCAAAGGTTTGCGCCAGCTTACAGGCCAGCCGTGAGATGTGTCACAACCACCGTGATGATGCCCTGATTTATCTGACGCAACTTGAAATGGATACTTTGCCTTAAGTCGCTTCAGCCCGTTTTTCGTCAACCTCTTTTACCCGCCCGAGACAACACACTGATCTGGCTATTCTGGCGAATGCCGCGTAAAAAACTGCATGATAATCCCCGAATTGCCCACATCAGCGTTAAAAAGGTAAATGCGGGTTTATTTGCCATACTCATTAATGACGTTACATATTGTGTTATAAAACGGCCAGTAATCCACGAGTATCACTCAGGTGAAATGGGGTTTTCCCCGAGAATTATTTTCGCGTCAGCTTACGTTCAGCTTTTATGGGTAAAAAGGCTCTGAGAGGCGTTTCAGAAAGGCAAACTGTGCGTAACATCATAAAATCATCACGCCAAATCAGGGAGTGCTTGATTTAAACATCGCCTGGAATAAAACTGCCTGAAACGTTTCAGCGTTGTCCGAGAGTCTTCTCGATCGAACGACGCTCCTTTTTTCTCAGTAAAGCTGAAACGATTCAAATTCAGCAGGAGAGGAGAATTATGTTCCAGTTGTCACAGCAAGATATTCATCTCGGCGCGGTTGCCGGCAATAAAGAGGAGGCCATTCGTCAGGTCGCCGCCGCATTGACTCAGGCAGGCCGTGTAAGCGAAGGCTATGTAGAAGGGATGTTAAAGCGCGAGTTGCAGACATCCACTTACCTCGGTAATGGCATCGCTATCCCTCATGGCACCACGGATACCCGCGATCTGGTACTGGATACCGGCGTGCAGGTTTTCCAGTTCCCGCAGGGGATTGAATGGGGCGAAGAACAAACTGCTTATGTGGTTATCGGTATCGCTGCACGTTCTGACGAACACCTCACGTTGTTGCGTCAACTGACGCACGTCCTGAGCGATGATAGCGTCTCAGAACGCATGGCAAAAACCGACTCAGCCGAAGAGTTACGCAGCTTGCTGATGGGCGAAAAGAGCGCCGCTGAATTCATTTTTGACACCCAACTGATCAGCGTTGATGTGGTCGCCGATAACCTGATGACCTTACAGGCGTTGAACGCCGGGCGCCTACAGCAGATTGGTGCGGTAGATACCGCGTTTGTGAGCAATGTTATCAGCCGTAAGCCACTTAACCTGGGGCAGGGTATCTGGCTCAGCGACAGCACTGAGGGCAACCTGAAGAACGCAGCGACGTTCAGCCGCGCCGCTCATGCTTTCGAACACGAAGGGGAATCCGTTGCCGCGTTGCTGACAATCTCGGTGGTCGATGACGAGCCTTTGAGCTTACTGAACTTCTTAAGTGACCTGCTTATCGCGCAGAAAGCTGAACGTTTGCTGACGGCTGATGCCGTAGGCATTTTAGCGCTGCTGACCAGCGACGTCGCTGAGGAAAACAATGTGCTGTCAGCGGAATTCGTTATCCGTAATGAGCACGGCCTGCATGCGCGTCCTGGTACGGCGCTGGTTAACGTGATCAAGCAATTCAGCAGCGACATCACCGTCACCAATCTTGACGGCAGCGGTAAACCTGCCAACGGACGCAGCCTGATGAAAGTCGTGGCGCTGGGTGTGAAGAAAGGCCATCGCCTGCGCTTCACCGCGACCGGAGAAGAAGCCGAAGTGGCATTGAAAACTATTGGTGAAGCCATTGCTGCGGGTCTTGGGGAGGGCGCATGAGCCGCCGAGTCGCCACAATTACGTTAAATCCAGCCTACGATCTGGTCGGTTTCTGTCCTGAAATCGAACGCGGTGAAGTCAATCTGGTTCAGACTGCCGGTTTACATGCTGCTGGTAAAGGTATCAACGTTGCTAAGGTGCTGAAAGATTTAGGCATCGACGTTACCGTTGGTGGCTTCCTTGGCAAAGATAACCAGGACGGTTTCCAACATCTGTTCAGCGATCTGGGTATTGCTAACCGTTTTCAGGTGGTGTCAGGTCGTACCCGTATCAACGTCAAACTGACCGAGAAAGACGGTGAAGTCAGCGACTTTAATTTCTCCGGTTTTAACGTCACGCCACAGGATTGGGAACGGTTTGTTACCGACTCACTGTCGTGGCTAGGCCAGTTCGACATGGTGGCTGTATGTGGAAGCCTGCCAGCGGGCGTTGACCCTGACGCTTTCACCGACTGGATGATCCGCCTGCGTAGTCAGTGTCCTTGCATCATTTTCGACAGCAGCCGCGAAGCACTGGTGGCGGGTCTGAAAGCTTCACCGTGGTTAGTCAAACCTAACCGTCGCGAGCTTGAAATTTGGGCGGGACGTAAATTACCACTATTAAGTGATGTCGTTGAAGCGGCGCATGCACTACGCGATCAGGGTATCGCTCACGTTGTGATTTCTCTTGGTGCCGAAGGTGCACTTTGGGTTAATGCGTCTGGCGCATGGATTGCCAAACCTCCCGCTTGCGAAGTGGTCAGCACCGTTGGTGCCGGCGATTCAATGGTCGGCGGGCTGATTTACGGCCTACTGATGCGTGAATCAAGCGAACACACCTTACGACTGGCCACCGCTGTGGCTGCTTTGGCGGTTAGCCAGAGCAATGTCGGCGTCACCGATCGTCCGCAACTCGCGGCGATGATGGCCCGTGTCGATTTAAAACCTTTTAACTGACCGCAGGAGGCAGAATGAAAACGCTGCTGATGATAGACAGTTCGTTGGGACAGGCTCGTAGCCAACTGGCGAAAAAAATGCTCGCTGCTGCTGCGGCGAAGGCTGGACACACTCTGGTAGACAATGCCGCTGAAGCTGAACTGGTGATCGTAGCGGGTGAGAATGTACCTGCTGAATCCGCACTGACCGGTAAAAAAGTGTTCATTGGTGATGTTGCACTGGCTATTCGTGAACCTGCGAGTTTCCTGCAACAGGCTGCGGCTGACGCGACCTCTTATGTGGCTCCGGCTGTTGCTGTTTCTGCCCCCGCGACTGCAGGGCAGAAACGTATTGTGGCGGTCACCGCGTGCCCGACTGGCGTGGCGCACACCTTTATGGCGGCAGAAGCCATCGAGTCTGAAGCGAAAAAACGCGGATGGTGGGTGAAGGTTGAAACCCGTGGTTCTGTAGGTGCAGGTAATGCTATCACCCCAGAAGAAGTCGCACAGGCCGATCTGGTGATTGTGGCGGCTGATATTGAAGTGGATTTGGCGAAGTTTGCCGGTAAGCCGATGTACCGTACGTCTACCGGTCTGGCACTGAAAAAAACCAAGCAGGAACTGGACAAAGCACTGGTTGAAGCTGAAGTCTTCGAGCCGAAAACCGTTACTGCATCTGGCACCAAGAAGAAAGACGCGGGCGGCACAGGCCCATATCGTCACCTGTTGACCGGCGTGTCTTACATGCTGCCAATGGTGGTGGCGGGTGGTTTGTGTATCGCGCTTTCATTCGTGTTCGGTATCAAAGCATTTGAAGTGAAAGGCACGCTGGCTGCTGCGCTGATGCAAATCGGTGGGACTTCAGCTTTTGCGTTGATGGTTCCGGTATTGGCAGGCTTTATTGCCTTCTCCATCGCTGACCGTCCTGGCCTGACGCCGGGTCTGATCGGCGGTATGCTGGCTGTTAGTACGGGTGCGGGTTTCCTTGGCGGTATCATTGCCGGTTTCCTGGCGGGGTATGTCGCGAAAGCCATCAGTGGTAAGTTGAAATTACCGCGCAGCATGGAAGCGTTGAAACCTATCCTGATCATCCCGCTTTTCGCGAGTCTGATCACGGGTCTGGTGATGATTTACGTGGTCGGGACACCGGTCGCTAAAATCATGGCGGGTCTGACTGCCTGGTTGCAATCCATGGGGACAGCCAATGCGGTACTGCTTGGCGCAATCCTCGGTGCGATGATGTGTACTGATATGGGTGGGCCGGTAAATAAAGCGGCTTACGCGTTCGGGGTGGCACTGCTGAGTTCTTCCGTTTATGGTCCAATGGCTGCCATCATGGCTGCGGGTATGGTTCCGCCGCTGGCGATGGGGCTGTCAACACTGTTGGCGCGTCATAAGTTCGATGACAGTGAACGTGAAGGGGGCAAGGCGGCGCTGGTTCTGGGTCTGTGCTTTATTTCCGAAGGTGCAATTCCGTTTGCGGCGCGTGATCCGATCCGTGTTCTGCCTTGTTGTATCGTTGGCGGCGCGGTCACTGGTGCACTCTCGATGGCCTTCCACGCACAACTGATGGCGCCACACGGTGGTCTTTTCGTCCTGTTAATCCCAGGCGCAATTACACCGATTCTGGGTTATCTGATCTCTATCATTGCAGGTACTGTGTTGGCCGGTGGTGCTTATGCGATTCTGAAACGTTCAGATGCTGCGGTAGCCGCTAAGACTGTAACGCAATAATTATCTGGTTTTAGTCAAACAAAAGGGCGCAATGTGCGCCCTTTTTTCATCCTGATTTTTTACGCTGCCGCGTCATCCTGCGCTTTCTGTTGTGACTTCAGCCAGGCAATTTCGTCAATCCATATTTCCGGATCAACCGTTTCGAGGATCATCGGAATACCGTCGAATCGTGGGTCGCGCATCATCCAACTGAACACGGTTTTGCCGATATTGCCTTCGCCCAGACTATGGTGACGGTCGACGCGGCTGTTAAACTCACTTTTTGCATCGTTGAGATGCATCCCACGCAGATATTTAAAACCGACGATTTTTTCGAATTCACGGAAGGTTTCGATGCAGGTTTCTTCAGTGCGCAGGTCATATCCGGCGGCGAAAGCGTGGCAGGTATCAATACAGACACCGACCCGGCTCTTATCTTCTACACCCTCGATAATCTTTGCCAGGTGCTCGAAGCGGAACCCCAGATTGCTGCCCTGACCGGCGGTATTTTCGATAACGGCGGTCACACCTTGCGTCTGGCTCAGCGCAATATTGAGTGACTCAGCGATTTTCTCCAGACATTTATCTTCATCTATTTGCATCAGATGGCTGCCGGGATGGAAGTTTAGCAACGACAGACCGAGCTGTTCGCAACGCTGAAGTTCGTCAAGAAATGCCTCGCGGGATTTCTCAAGCGCTTCAGCCACCGGATGGCCCAGATTAATGAGATAGCTGTCGTGTGGCAGGATTTGATGACTGCTGTAGCCATATTTTTCACAGGCTACTTTGAATTTTTCAATCACATCCTCCGGCAGAGGTGCGGCTTTCCACTGGCGCTGATTCTTGGTAAACAGGGCGAACGCCGTGGCTTCCAGCTCGTGAGCGCGGATGACGGCCTGATCAACGCCACCTGCTGCGCTGACATGTGCTCCAATATACTTCATGTTCACTCCTCTGCTGTTGGTGCTTTATCCCAAGATGATAGCGCCTTGAGTGCGGGCATGCAGCAGAGAAGTGTTAAAAGTCCCCTCAACGCGGGTTAGCTAAATATATGTTGTACCAGCCCGTTGATACCTGCGCCACCGACAATCAGCCAAATGAACAATATCGCAGCCAACAGAATGGGTTTCACGCCAGCTTGACGCAGTGCGCTGAAGTGCGTGGTCAGGCCGAGGGCAGCCATCGCCATCGCCAGCAATATAGTGTCGAGCGTGATGAGCGGCGGGATCCAGCTATGCGGCAAAATATCCAGTGAATTGAACGCCGCCACCGCGATGAACAGCAAAGCGAACCACGGAATAGTGATGTTACGCAGCAAGCCTGAATGTTGGGTTTTCTGTGTATTCCCGCGACTTTTCCAGCCAGATAATAGCAGCAGGAAAGGTGCCAGCATCATCACACGGATCATCTTGGTAATCACCGCCGCATTTTCTGCATCCGGACTGACACCCTGACCGGCGGCAACCACCTGGGCGACCTCATGCACCGTCGAGCCGGTGTAAATACCAAACTGTTCGGCGCTGAAATTAATCCATTGATGTTGCAAATTTAGCTGCCATAACCACGGGTAAAGGAAGATGGCCGTGGTACCGAAGATCACCACCGTAGCAACAGCTACAGTCACTTTCTCCGCTTTTGCATCCAGTACGGGTTCTGTCGCCATCACGGCAGCGGCACCACAAATGCTGCTGCCCGCGCCAATTAACATGGCGGTATCACTATCTAACCCGAAAACATTTTTCCCGAGCCAGCAGGCGAGGGTGAAGGTCGAGCAGAGCGTCAGGGCGTCGATCATAATGCCGGTTGCGCCAACATCAGCGATTTGTGCGAACGTCAGGCGCAGACCGTAAAGAATGATGCCAAGGCGCAACAGGCGCTGCTTGGCGAGATTTACACCGTCCTGGCACAGTGGGCGTACCGTCGGATAAAGCGTATTACCGACTACCATACCGATGACGATTGCCAGCGTCAGTGCACTGAGGCCAAGGTGGCTTAACTGTGGGAAGTCACTCAGCCAAATAGCAACGCCCGTCACCGCGCCGGTAAGAATCAAACCCGGTAAAACGCGTCCCAACCTGTCAGGCCTAAGAAAATGTGAATCTGTGAGATTTTTTGTCATGGTCGTCATGTTGCTTGCCCTCTTTGAGGTTTCATTACCGACAAGCCTAACGCCGCCTTATATAAAAATGAAATTGATTATAACTTTATAACCTATCGCTAAAAGAGGTATAGAATGCAGCATCTGGCTTAGGTGGGGACCGCCAGACCATTGAGCTATAATTGACACAAATGAAAGAGGGCGGCGATCGGGCAATCTGCGGTTGTGACTGTCTCTGGACAACATAAAATGCGGGCAACATTGCTCGTGTGACGGGCCTATTATTTATGCACATTACATTGCGCCAACTTGAAGTTTTCGCCGAAGTGCTGAAAAGCGGGTCAACGACGCAGGCGTCTATCGTGCTGTCGCTGTCGCAATCTGCGGTAAGTGCCGCACTGGCTGATGTTGAAGGACAACTTGGCGTACAGTTATTTGACCGCGTGGGTAAGCGGCTGGTAACCAATGAGCATGGGCGCTTGTTGTACCCCAAAGCCCTGGCGCTGCTGGAGCAGGCTGGCGAGATTGAGCGATTGTTTAGCAAGGATAATGGTTCGCTGCGCATCGGTGCCAGCAGCACTATCGGCAACTATATGCTGCCTAAAATGATTGCTGACTATCGGTTGGACTTTCCCGGTACGCCGCTTGAACTGAACGTCGGTAACACTAACGATGTGATCAATGCCGTGGCTGAATTTCGTGTGGATTTAGGCCTTATCGAAGGCCCGTGTAGTGTGCCAGAACTCATTACTCAACCCTGGCTTGACGACCAACTGGTGGTTTTCAGTGCGCCGGATAATCCGCTAGCCGGACAAAAAGTCTCGCTTGGGACGCTGGCGCTGGCACCGTGGATCTTGCGTGAACGCGGGTCTGGCACCCGTGAGGTGCTGGATCATCTGCTCTTACCGCAAATGCCAGATTTCAATCTGGTGATGGAACTGGGTAATTCCGAGGCGATTAAACACGCCGTTCGCCACGGTATCGGGATCAGTTGCCTGTCGCGTCGGGTGATCGCCGAGCAGTTAAGCGGCGGGGCGCTGGTGGAGATACATGTGCCGCAGGTACCCTTGGTACGCAAACTGTACCTAATTCATCATCGTCAAAAACATATTTCCAATGCGCTATCAAGGTTTTTAACCTATTGCCGTGAACCTGTATAAACGTCTTTTACTAATGATCCATGGCCGATCATGAAGGTGTCTTATAACAAGGGGTTCATGCTATTCAGACTGGCTCTTTTTGTTACAATCCGCGCGTAAAAATCCATATGACAGCGGAAACAGGGCAAAAATGGCTCAATCATCGACTAAAACTTTGCAGCCGACTCCGGGCGGACTGCGCCGCGAGCTTAAAGCACGCCACTTAACCATGATCGCCATTGGCGGTTCTATTGGTACCGGTTTATTTGTCGCTTCAGGGGCTACGGTTTCACAAGCTGGGCCTGGCGGAGCACTGCTCTCTTACACCCTAATCGGCATCATGGTCTACTTCCTGATGACCAGCCTCGGTGAGTTGGCGGCATTTATGCCGGTCTCCGGTTCTTTCTCAACCTACGGTTCGAAATATGTAGAAGAAGGCTTTGGTTTCGCGCTGGGCTGGAACTACTGGTACAACTGGGCAGTGACTATCGCCGTTGATCTGGTTGCAGCACAACTGGTGATGAACTACTGGTTCCCGGATACTCCAGGGTGGATCTGGAGTGCGCTGTTTATGAGTCTGATCTTCCTGCTTAACTATATTTCTGTACGCGGTTTCGGTGAGGCTGAATACTGGTTCTCAATGATAAAAGTGATCACGGTGATCATTTTTATCGCCGTTGGCGTACTGATGATAACCGGCATTATGCGCGGTGGTGAAGCGGCGGGCTGGCATAACTGGACGATTGGCGATGCGCCCTTTGCCGGTGGTTTTGCTTCAATGATTGGCGTGGCGATGATCGTCGGTTTCTCTTTCCAGGGAACAGAACTCATTGGTGTGGCGGCCGGTGAATCGGAAAATCCTGCCAAGAATATTCCCCGTGCAATACGTCAGGTGTTCTGGCGGATTCTGTTGTTCTATATTTTGGCCATTCTGGTCATCAGTCTGATCATCCCTTACACCGATCCGAATCTGCTGCGTAACGAAGTCGGTGATATTAGCGTCAGCCCATTCACGTTGGTGTTCCGTAACGCGGGTCTTTTATCAGCGGCAGCGGTCATGAATGCCGTTATCCTGACGGCGGTACTGTCCGCCGGTAACTCGGGGATGTATGCCTCGACTCGCATGCTTTATACCCTGGCATCCGAAGGCAAAGCACCACGCATTTTTGCTAAATTGTCCAAAGGTGGCGTACCGCGTAACGCACTGTATGCGACCACCGTGGTCGCTGCGCTATGCTTCCTGAGCTCAATGTTTGGCAACCAGACCGTTTATCTGTGGCTGCTCAACACCTCCGGCATGACGGGGTTCATTGCCTGGCTGGGGATTGCTATCAGCCACTATCGTTTCCGCCGTGGGTATGTTTCTCAGGGACGTGACCTGAAAGCCCTGCCGTATTTGTCTGGCTTCTTCCCGTTTGGACCGATCTTTGCCTTTGTGCTGTGTCTAACCATCACACTGGGTCAGAACTATCAGGCATTCCTGAAAGACACGATTGACTGGTACGGCGTGGCTGCAACCTACATCGGTCTGCCGTTATTTATCATCATTTGGTTCGGCTACAAGCTGACTCGCAAGACCAAAGTGGTAAAATACAGTGAGATGGAATTCCCAATACATATGGATAAATAACGTTTCATATTATGATATAAGGCAGAGCTTAGGCTCTGCCTTTTTTTTGCTTAAGGCATTAAAATTAATTAACGCCATAAACTCCGCGGACACAACCAGGGCAATTAAAACCATAAACTCCGCTGGAACCCTCCAGGTAATTAAAACCATTAACTCCACAAAGAACGTCAATAATAAATTTATTTCACTCATTCAATTAAATGTGAAATAGGTCAATTAATCTCGATTATTTTTGTTTAACATACCGAATTAATAAAGCCGAGTTCATTTATCTTTATCTCTTGAGGTTTGTCTTTATATTGATTTAATAAGCCTCTGTTGGGATTTATAATAAATATTGTTTCTGATTTGTTGCATCAAAATATCATCAGGTGATTCATGGATGGAGTATTTAGTCAGGTAACCCGTATCAATCATGCCGGTATAGCAGAAATCACGACCTTCCTGCGTGCCAATGGCTTAAATATCGATACCACGGTTGAAATATTCATTACTTTACGCCGTGATGGGCAGTTACTCGCCTGTGGCGGTATTGCTGGCAATATTATCAAGTGTGTGGCCATCAGTGAAAGTGTACGCGGAGAAGGGCTGGCACTGAAGTTGGCGACTGAACTGGTTAACCTGGCGTATGAGCGTCATCACAGTCATTTGTTTATCTACACCAAAACACAAAACCAGACATTATTTCAACGCTGCGGTTTTTACCCTATTACCTGCGTGCCGGGAATTGTTGTATTAATGGAAAATAGCGCCTGTCGTTTAAGTCGTTACGCTAATGAATTACGCCAGCTTTACCATCCCGGAAAACGCATCGGCTGTATTGTTATGAATGCTAACCCTTTCACGCTTGGCCATCAATACTTGGTCCGTCAGGCAGCCAAAGTGTGCGACTGGTTACACGTTTTTTTGGTCAAAGAAAATAATTCCCGTTTCTCTTATGAAGACCGTTATGAATTAGTACGGCAGGGTATTGCAGATATTAACCACGTCACGCTGCATGCGGGTTCAGAATATATGATCTCCCGAGCCACATTTCCCTGTTATTTCATCAAGGATCAGGGTGTAGCGGATGACTGCTATACCGAAATTGATCTCAAAATATTTCGTCAGTATCTGGCACCTGCGTTGGGTATTACCCACCGGTTTGTCGGCACCGAACCTTTCTGTGAGGTGACCGCTAAATATAATCAGGATATGCGTTACTGGCTGGAAACCGACACGCTGGCAAGTCCGCCGATAGCATTGGTCGAGATACCGCGCCTTACCTGGGAGAACACTGCCATTTCTGCTTCCTGGGTGCGCAAATTACTGGTGCAGTCAGACATCAGTACTATCCGCCAGTTGGTTCCCTCCGCAACCTGCCACTACCTCGAAAACCTCCTTGCCGTGCGCGCTGGAAAATCCGCAGATAGGGCCATGGCGACCGCTAACCAGACAGGTGAACAATGAATATTATCCGTGAAACCCTTGCCGGCACGCTGGAATCCAGCGATGTCATGGTGCGCGTTGCACCCAATCCCACCCATGTCGATCTGCAACTGAACAGCACCGTAGAGAAGCAATTTGGTCAGCAGATTCGCCTGCGAATTGCTGAAGTCTTGAAGGAATTGCAGATTGAAACCGTCACGCTAGTGGTGGATGACAAAGGCGCACTGGATTGTGTGCTGCGCGCCCGTCTCGAGACCGCGCTGATCCGCGCCAGCGATCAAAACCCTCACCAGTGGGAGGCATGCTAATGCCGACATTGACCCAACCAAAACTTAAGATGCGCCGCAGTATGCTGTTCGTGCCCGGAGCCAACGCGGCGATGGTCAGTAACTCGTTCATTTATCAGGCCGATGCGGTGATGTTCGATCTCGAAGACTCTGTGATCCTGCGGGAAAAAGACGCCGCCCGTCGTCTGGTTTTTCATGCGCTGCAACATCCGCTTTATCGCGAAACCGAAACTATCGTACGGGTTAACGCACTGGATTCTATTTATGGTCTGGCTGATCTTGAAGCCGTTGTCCGTGGCGGCGCTAACATCGTGCGTTTGCCTAAAACCGACACCGCGCAGGACGTCAGTGATATGGAAACCGAAATTGCCCGTATTGAGGTGCAATGCGGTCGCCCATTGGGTAGCACCGGAATGCTGGCGGCGATTGAATCTGCCCGCGGCATTACTCAGGCGGTCCAGATTGCCAATGCATCAGCAAGACTTATCGGTATTGCCCTCGGCGCTGAAGACTATGTGCGTGATTTACGCACTGAGCGCTCGCCGGAAGGGACTGAACTGCTGTTCGCTCGCTGCTCTATTTTGCAGGCTGCCCGTGCTGCCGGTATCCAGGCTTTTGATACGGTTTATTCGCAAGCCAACAATGACGCAGGTTTTCTGCACGAGGCTGCGCATATCAAACAGCTGGGTTTTGACGGTAAGTCACTGATTAATCCGCGTCAGATCGAACTGCTCCATAACCTCTATGCCCCGACATTAGCCGAGAGAGACCACGCACAGGCCGTGGTTGACGCTGCTGCTGCCGCAGAAGCCGAAGGGCTTGGCGTGGTGTCACTGAACGGAAAAATGGTCGACAGCCCGGTCATTGAACGGGCGCGTCTGGTATTGCAACGGGCGGCATTGTCCGGCCTGCGGGATGAATAAGATGAGTAATGATATGCAAAGGCAACAGCGCTTAATTCAGTTCAGTGAAACCTCAGCGGAGGTATTCACCCCGTTTGCACCGGTTTCCAAAGCTAACCTTCAGGCGGCCAAACCGCGTGATCACAAACTGTGTTCGTCACTTGAAAATGCAATCCGCCGTAGCGGATTGCAGGACGGTATGACCATTTCGTTTCACCATGCTTTTCGCGGTGGTGATCTGACGCTTAACCAAGTGGTCGACACGTTGGCTGTCATGGGTTTTAAAAATCTCACGCTGGCCTCCTCCTCGCTGACTGAATGCCATGGGCCACTGATCGAACATATTCGTCACGGCGTGATCAGCTCTATTTACACTTCCGGCCTGCGTGGTCCATTGGCTGAAGCTATCTCGCACGGTTTGCTGCCCGAGTTGCCACCGGTACAGATTCACTCCCATGGCGGGCGTGTCAATCTGATCGACAGCGGTGAACTGAGCATCGACGTTGCCTTTTTGGGGGTTCCGGCCTGCGATATTTTCGGCAACGCCAACGGCCACAGCGGCACGGCGCGCTGCGGTTCACTCGGCTATGCGCAGGTAGACGCACAGCACGCACGTCAGGTGGTATTACTGACCGAACAGTTGCTGCCTTATCCGCACGTCGCCAGCATCGCCCAGGACAACGTTGATCTGATTGTGCAGGTCGAGAAAGTGGGTGATGCAGAGAAGATCGGCGCTGACGCCACGCGTATGACCACCAATCCGCGCGAACTCTTGATTGCCCGCCGTGCCGCTGATGTGATCGTCGCCTCCGGCTATTTTAAGCAGGGTTTTTCGCTACAAACCGGTACCGGCGGTGCATCGCTGGCCGTGACGCGTTTTCTGGAAAATAGCATGCGTCGTCAGGGTATCACCGCCGGTTTTGCCCTCGGCGGTATTACCGCGACGATTGTGGACTTGCATGAGAAAGGGTTGATCGAACGTCTTCTGGACGTACAGAGTTTTGACCGTCAGGCGGCAGAATCACTGGATCGCAACCCCGGTCATGTCGAAATTAGCGCTAACCAGTATGCCAATCTGGGTTCGAAAGGTGCGTCGGTAGAACAATTGGACGTGGTGGTGCTCAGCGCGCTGGAAATAGACACGGGTTTTAACGTCAATGTGCTGACCGGCTCTGACGGCGTCCTGCGTGGAGCATCCGGTGGACATTGCGATACCGCCGCTGCAGCGCGTTTGGCTATCATCGTGGCACCGCTGGTGCGCGGGCGTATTCCCACATTGGTTAAGCAGGTTACCACCTGCGTCACACCGGGTTCCAGTATCGATATTCTGGTTACTGACCACGGCATCGCCGTTAACCCTGCGCGACCGGATCTGACCAAGAACCTGCAACAGGCCGGGATCAAAACCGTCACCATCGACTGGCTTTATGAGCGGGCCAGCCTGCTCAGTGGCGAACCTGCTGCCCTGAACTTTACTGACCGCGTGGTAGCCGTGGTGCGCTATCGCGACGGCTCAGTGATCGATGTTATTCATCAGATTGAGGAGTAGCCGATGCCTGCTGTCTCCCCCGTATTGGCCGCCAGCCGCGCCGTCAGTTTGCCGGAGCTTCTAACCAGCCGTGAATCTCGTCAGACCCGGCAGCGGGCATGGCTGGCGCGCCATCACTGCACGTTAATTTCCCTGACAATGGTGGTTCCGGGGGCGGTGAAAGATAGCGTGCTCAGCCGGGAATTATTTTGTCTTGCCTGGCAGGCGCTGGAAACACTCAGCCAACAGCATGGATGGGGTTGGTTAGCATGGCGTTGTTTGCCACAAGATACCGGCTGCGAAGGGTTGATTGCCCTTGATTTTCCCGCACAGGCGATCAAACAGGCGACGCTGGCGTTGGAAGATAACCATCCGTTGGGACGCCTTTGGGATATCGACGTGCTTGATGCCGGCGGAACGATTTTATCGCGCCGGGATTTTGGTCTGCCAGCGCGCCGCTGCCTGATTTGTCAGCAACCGGCCAATCTCTGTAGCCGTGAACAAAAACACGGTACTGCGCAGCTACTCAGCCAGATGGAGAGCTTGTTTTATGCCGCAGCGGATAAATAAAACGCTACTTCAGGTGGTGGATAAAAAGGCCGAATGGGCGGCACTGGCCTGTCAGGCGTTATTGCACGAAGTGAATCTGACGCCAAAACCGGGGCTGGTAGATCGTGCTAATAACGGTGCGCATCGGGATATGACTCTACAGCATTTTTATCGCAGCACTGAAGCGATATCCCCTTGGTTCTCGCGGTTTATGGCCGAAGGTGAGACCAGTTGTCAGCAGCCAGCGGTTGAAGTATTACGCCGCCTGCGGCCGCTGGGCATGGGCTGCGAAAGCGACATGTTTACTGCCACTGGCGGAGTGAATACTCATAAAGGCACCGTGTTTTCTATGGGGCTGCTGTGCTGTGGGCTGGGACGTCTACATCGTCTCGGCAGGGCGATCACGGCCACTTCTCTTTGCCAGCAGGTGGCCCTTTTTTGTCAGGGTATGGTTGAAAAAGAGCTATCGCGCCTACCTGCGCCACCGCTGCAAACCGCCGGCCAGCGGTTGTTTCATCTTCATGGGTTGACCGGCGCGCGCGGAGAGGCGCAGTCCGGTTTTGCCACGGTGCTTAACCTCAGCTTGCCGTTTTATCAGCGGCTGATGGCGCAGGGCAGAGGGCAGGAGCATGCACTGAGCCAGACGCTGCTACTGCTGATGAGTCTGAACGCTGACACCAATGTGGTGTCGCGCGGTGGAATGACTGGGCTGATGTGGTTACAGGCTCGCGCCTGCGAGGTTCTGCATCAATGCCAACAGCGATCCGCCATCCCTTTATTACAAGACTTCGACAAACAGTGCATCACCCGCAATCTCAGCCCCGGAGGCAGCGCCGATCTGCTGATTCTCACCTGGTTTTTGGCGCAGTTTCCGGAATAAGTTGTTAACAAGCCTTGGTGATATTAATCACCTCAACCCGTATCCACAGGAGACCATTTATGGTCATTTCAAAGGAATTCATTGGAAAAACTATGCTGCCGCTGGTGGTGCTGGCTGTTTTGCTATGCATCCCTACGCCGGACGGCATGCCTCCCCAAGCATGGCGTTACTTTGCTATTTTCGTCGCGATGATTGTCGGTATGATCCTCGAGCCTATACCGGCGACAGCGATCAGCTTCATCGCCATGACGGTGTGCGTTATCGGTTCTAACTGGGTGCTGTTCGATGCCAAAGAGCTGGCTGATCCGAGTTTCCACGCTGGAAAACAGGCGCTGAAATGGGGGCTGGCAGGGTTCTCTAGTACCACTGTCTGGCTGGTGTTTGGGGCATTTATTTTTGCGCTGGGCTACGAAGCGACGGGGCTTGGGCGTCGTATTGCGTTGATTATGGTCAAGTTTATGGGTAAACGTACCCTAACGCTGGGCTACGCTATTGTTATTATCGATATTTTGCTGGCACCGTTCACGCCGTCTAATACTGCACGTACCGGTGGTACGGTTTTTCCGGTGGTGAAAAACCTGCCTGCGTTGTTTGAGTCCTATCCCAATGATCCCTCTTCGCGCCGTATCGGCGGGTATTTGATGTGGATGATGGTGATCAGTACCAGCCTGAGTTCCTCGATGTTTATTACCGGCGCAGCACCTAACATTCTGGGCGTTGAGTTCGTGAGTAAAATTGCCGGTGTGCACATTGGCTGGATGCAGTGGTTCCTGGCATTTCTGCCGGTGGGGCTGATTTTACTGGTGGTGGCACCTTGGTTGTCATACATCCTGTACAAACCGGGCGTGACCAAGAGCGATGAGGTATCGGTCTGGGCTGTAGGGGCGCTCAAAGAGATGGGCGCGTTGACCAGAAAAGAACTGACGTTAATTGTACTGGTGCTGTTCAGCCTCTGTTTGTGGGTATTTGGCACCGGCTTTATCGATGCGACGGCCGTCGGTTTAATGGCGGTGTCACTGATGCTGATCCTTCACGTGGTGGCGTGGAAAGATATCACCAAATATTCCAGCGCCTGGAATACGCTGGTTAATCTGGCCACACTGGTGGTGATGGCCAGCGGGCTGACCCGCTCAGGCTTTATTAAATGGTTTGCTGACACCATGAGTCATCACCTCAGTAGCTTCTCACCGAGTATTACGGTCGTCGCGTTGGTACTGGTGTTCTACTTCTCCCATTATTTGTTCGCCAGCTTGACGGCGCATACCGCCACCATGATGCCGGTCATTCTGGCCGTGGCGATGGGGTTACCGGGATTGCCGATGGCTGAATTATCTATGTTGTTGGTCTTGTCGATCGGTATCATGGGGGTACTGACACCTTATGCAACGGGGCCAGGCGTGATTATCTATGGCTGTGGTTACGTTAAATCCAAAGACTACTGGCGTCTGGGCGGGATCATGGGTGTGCTCTACATCTCGATGTTGCTACTGGTAGGCTGGCCGCTGATGCGGTTGTGGATGTGATCATACTGCCCTGATGATATCAATCGGAATAAGCGGAGCTAAGCCTCCGCTTTTTTTTATGAAGTTTTGGTAATAGGCCCTAACAGCTTGTTACGACACATCGATTTTCCCCTGCGTTGACATCCTGTACTCTAGGGCGTTGCTACTTATCGTATTGATAATTATTATCGTTTGAATTATGGTAATGCCCTCTTTTACAAATACACGGCAATTTGCCGTGTATTTAGCATGATTACTTAATGAGATGTCGAGACACATGAGCACAACCCCCGATCCCATTCTGAAGGTCAGCACACAGACTGACAACAACGTGATGGGCCGCTACCAGAGTATTATCCACCGTCGTCTGTTGCTTATACTGGTGCTGGTGGTGGCGATTGTCGTCTCATTGCTCATCGACTTTGTTATGGGGCCGTCGGGGTTATCGATCGGCACACTGTGGCAAACGCTATTTCATGCCGCGTCGGCCGATGCCGGTACCCGCGTTATTGTTTGGGACATCCGCTTACCCTATGCGCTGATGGCTATTACCGTCGGTATGTCGCTGGGTCTGGCAGGTGCCGAGATGCAAACCATCCTCAACAACCCGCTGGCTTCGCCATTCACTCTTGGTGTCTCTTCAGCCGCCGCCTTTGGTGCGGCGCTGGCGATTGTACTCGGCATTGGTATTCCGGGCATCCCGGCTCAATGGTTTATCTCCGCGAATGCCTTCATCTTTGCGTTACTGGCCGCGCTGATGCTCGATGGCATCACCCGCTGGACCCGCGTCGCCAGTTCCGGTGTGGTACTGTTCGGTATTGCACTGGTCTTTACCTTTAACGCGCTGGTGTCGCTGATGCAGTTTATCGCCACCGAAGATACCTTACAGGGGCTGGTATTCTGGACCATGGGGAGTCTGGCGCGTGCGTCATGGGTCAAACTTGGCGTAATGCTGTTGGCGTTCCTGGTGTTGTTGCCGTGGTCGATCATGAGTGCGTGGAAGTTGACTGCACTGCGTCTGGGCGAAGACCGCGCCATCAGTTTTGGTATCGACGTGCGCCGTTTACGTCTCGCGACCTTGCTGCGCATCAGTATTCTTTCGGCGCTGGCGGTGGCTTTTGTCGGGCCGATTGGTTTTATCGGTCTGGTTGCGCCGCATATCGCCCGCCTGATGTTTGGTGAAGATCACCGTTTCTATCTGCCAGCGAGTGCGCTAATTGGTGCGCTGGTGTTGTCGATGGCCTCCGTGGCTTCGAAAAATCTGGTGCCGGGTGTCATTATTCCGGTGGGGATCGTCACCTCGCTGGTCGGCGTGCCGTTCTTCCTGAGTATTATTTTGCGCCACCGGGGGAATGTCTGATGTCCGCTGTACTGCAGTTCAAAGCCAAACCTAAAACGGCTCTCAATGCCGTCACGCAGGGCCTGCAAATTCGTGATTTTAGCGCCGGCTATCCGAAGCACCCCGTGATCCGCCATCTCAATGTGCCGATGTTGCCGCGTGGCAAAATCACCATCCTGCTTGGGCCAAACGGCAGTGGAAAATCCACGTTGTTACGCTCTCTGGCTGGGCTAAACCGTGCTGAAGGACAGTTGCTTCTCGATGGACATGACCTGATGTCAATGTCGTTTTCCCGTCGCGCCGAACAGGTGGTTTACCTGCCACAGTCGCTACCTGCGGGCGTGCATCTGCACGTGCTGGAATCCATTATCGTGGCTCAGCGCGCCTCCGGTAGCCAAAGTAAACAGCACGAAACCACCGAACAGGTGATGGCGCTGCTGCAACAACTGGGTATTGAACATCTGGCACTGAGCTACCTCGACCAGCTCTCCGGCGGTCAGAAACAGCTGGTGGGTTTGGCACAGTCGCTGATCCGACAGCCGTCATTACTGCTACTCGACGAACCGCTGTCGGCGCTCGACCTGAACTATCAGTTCCACGTTATGGATCTGGTGCGCAAGGAAACACAGAAGCGCAATATCGTCACTGTCGTGGTGGTGCATGATATCAACATCGCGCTGCGCCACGGCGATCGCGTGCTGATGCTCAAACAGGGCGATCTGATTGCTGACGGCGAGCCTGAAGAGGTGATCACCCCGGAAAGTCTGGCGCATGTATATGGCGTGCATGGGCGCATTGAACGCTGCTCGCAAGGCACGCCACAAATACTGATCGATGGACTGGTTGGTGACCCTTCTATTTAAGTACTGAAGTACGGTGTTTATAAACAACGCCATACAGCAATAAAAAGCGCGGCCACCAATGTAGTGGCCACGCATTTCAATTTGTGAGCCTGAAACTAAAAATAATTCCACTGAACCGGGCAGGATGCGCTCGTCTTCTGTTCGGCCAGTGAGAACATTTAATAACACGTCAGTTTGTTATTTTTATCTCATGGAGAGAAGAACATGGTTAAGGTTACATTGACATCGACATGTAAAGTCGGGCTTATCGCACAGCTGTTTACCGCTGCCTTCCCGGTGTTTGCTGACGATGTCAGGGATATAAAAGAGAAAGAAGAACAGATCGTTGTCACCGCCTCTTCGGTAGAACAGAACCTCAAAGACGCACCCGCCAGTATCAGCGTGATAACTCGCCAGGATCTGGACAGGCAGCCAGTGCAAAACCTCAAAGACGTCTTGAAAAATGTTCCGGGCGTACAGCTTACCAGCGAAGGTGATAACCGCCAGGGCGTTAGCATCCGTGGCCTGAGTAGCGGCTATACGCTGATTCTGGTGGATGGCAAGCGTGTTAACTCGCGCAATGCAGTCTTTCGGCATAATGACTTCGATCTGAGCTGGATCCCGACTGAATCGATCGAACGTATTGAAGTGGTGCGCGGGCCGATGTCGTCCCTGTATGGCTCCGATGCGTTGGGTGGCGTGGTAAACATTATCACCAAGAAAATAGGTACCGCCTGGCACGGCACTCTGAGTGCAGATACCTCTGTTCAGGAGCATCGCGATCGCGGTGACAGCTACAACGGTAACTTCTTCACCAGCGGCCCGCTGATCGACGGCCTGCTTGGCGTGAAAGTGAGTGGTGCTCTGGGTAAGCGTGAAAAAGATCAGGCGCAGTCATCCAGCAGTGAAACAGGCCTGCCACGTATTGAGGGATACACCTCGCGCAACAGCAATGTTGAATTTTCACTGACGCCGACCGACAATCAGGACATGACCTTCGGCTATGGCCTTGATCGGCAGGACCGCAATTCCGACACACTGGATAAAAACCGTATTGAGCGCGAAAACTACTCGCTTGGCCATAGTGGTCGCTGGGGCGGAGCCAATACCGAATTGCGCTTCTACGGTGAAAATATTGAGAATAAAAACGGCAATGCTATTACCTCAAAAAGTCATGCTCTTGACGGTAAAATTGTCGTGCCGCTCGGTGACTACAACCAGCTCTTCAGTTTTGGCGGTGAGTATCGCAATGACAAACTGGATGATAGCGTTAATCTGGTCAACGCTGGCAGCACGCAGACCAACCAGTACGCGTTGTTTGTGGAAGATGAATGGCGGATGTTTGAACGTCTGGCGTTGACCGCCGGTGTGCGTATGGATGACCACGAGAACTACGGTGTTAACTGGTCTCCGCGTGCTTATCTGGTCTACAACGCGACGGATACCGTGACGGTCAAAGGGGGCTGGGCGACGGCGTTCAAAGCACCATCATTGTTACAACTTAGTCCGAACTGGCAGAGTGGTTCTTGTCGTGGAAGTTGCAAGATCATCGGTAGCCCGGATCTTAAGCCGGAAACCAGTGAAAATCTGGAGTTTGGGCTCTATTACGCCGGGGAAGAAGGTCTGCTGGAAGACGTCACTGCCAGCGCGACCATTTTTCAGAACAATATTGATGACATGATCAATATCCATCGCACAGCCAATCGTGCTCAGGCGCCGAGCTACGAGAACTTCGAGGGTTTTGATGTGGCGGGCAATCCGATCTTCCGCTACTTCAACGTCAATAAAGCACGTATCCGCGGGCTGGAAACGGAGCTGAAGTTGCCGTTAGGCAAAGAATTTGATCTGAAACTAAACTACACCTACAACGACGGACGTGATCTCAGCAACGGCGGCAACAAACCACTCTCCTCGCTGCCGTTCCACACGGCTAACGCCACGCTGGACTGGGTACCGCAAGAGGACTGGGGCTTGTATATTTCCGCTAACCTAAAAGGGCAGACCCGTACCGTGAATAATGATGGCTCTACCCCTGCGGGTTACACCCTATGGAATACCGGGGGTTCATACAAAGTGAACAAAGCGGTGAAGATCCGCGCCGGGATATTAAATCTGACCGACAAAGATCTCAGCCGTGATGATTACAGTTATAACGAAGAGGGACGCCGTTACTTTATGGCGGTTGATTATAGTTTCTGATAGATGTGCTGACATCATAAGCTGTAGGTCGTGGGCTCGCCGCCCACACTGGCCGAAAGGAGCGTAGAGACGCGCCCCTTTCGAATCCCGCGTCTTATTTAACTGCGCGCTACCGCTGGGACGACGGACGTGTTCTGTTGTTCCCGCGTGTGGCGCAAAATCTCGCCGCTGCGCGGATCCTTCACTCGATGTTCAAGCCTCAGGTCTTGAACCCGCCCGTTCAGCAAGATTTTTGAATGCGCCAATGGTTTTTTTAAAATCAAGACAGGGATCCTCGTCGATATAAACCATGTTTTCCATAACGTAATCTCTGGAGAAGGTCATGGAGCTTTCGGAACTAGGCAATCGAATATGCATTCTTGGGCCTTCTAATAGTGGTAAATCGACACTTGCTAATGCCATCGCCAGAAAACGTGATCTCAAAGCAGTTCATCTGGACCCGCTTTATCACTTGCCCAATACCAACTGGAAACCCCGCCCGACGGATCAGTTCATTACTCTGCATGACAGGGAAATCAGTGGCGAACGCTGGGTGATAGACGGCAACTATAGTAAATGTTTGCCACAGAGGCTTGCCAATGCAACGGGTCTGATCTTGTTGGATATTACAACGGCACTGAGTCTGATGCGTTATTTCAACAGAACACTTTTTGAAGGGCAGCGTAATGGTGGCTTAGAGGGAGCAAAAGAGAGGATTACCTGGGAAATGATCCGCCATATTACTCTGGTCACGCCCGCTAAGAGGAAGCGCTACACCGAGCTGTTTGAGCAACTGACTATCCCTAAAATCCGGCTTTCATCCATTAGAGAAATTAAGAAACAGTTTGAAGAGTGGGAACTGACCCGGTAGTGACTTATGCCGTTTCCCCCACAGATTGATGTGGGGAAAACGAGCAGAGTTATCGCTTCTGTATATACGTCAGCGCCAGCGCGATGGCGAGCACCAAACCTTTGATGATATCCATGGCGTAGTAGGGGACCGACAGCATGACTAAGCCATTTGACAGCACGCCCAAAATCACGGCACCAATCAGCGTGCCGAGTGCATTGGGTTTGCCAGAACCGGCCAGCGAGAAGCCAATATAGGCTGCGGCAACGGCGTCCATTAGATATCCACTACCGGCATTCACCTGCGATGAACCGATGCGTGACGCCAATAAAATACCGCCGGAACCGGCCAGTAAAGAAGAGATAACGTAGGCCGTTACGCGATAGCGTGCGGTGCGGATCCCAGCCAGACGCGCTGCCAGCGGGTTGCCACCAATGGCATACATGCGCCGCCCATGTTTGGTCAGTGACATAAACAGTTGTACCACAATGGTGACGACCACCATCACGATAACAATCACCGGCACTTGGCCAAGCAGGTTGAATACCGCAGGCACCGTGCCTTCGGCCATATCGCCGTTTGGCAGCATCATATTTTCGGTAATCGAACCGCCATAGCTGTAGGTCATCGCCGCACCCTGAATCACGAAGAGGCTGGCGAGCGTCGCCAGCATGTCAGGAATTTTCAGGATGACGATCAGGAAGGCGTTGAACAGCCCGACCAGCGTACAGAGCGCCAGGGTGATCAGAATCGCTTCGGTGGTGTTAAAACCGTGCCAAACAAACATCGAAATCACCAGCGCGTTGGCCAGCGACGCGGTCGAACCGACGGACAAATCAAAACCGCCTACCGAAAGTGATATTGACACGCCGATCGCGATCACCGTGACGATGGCAATCGAGCGCAAAATATTAATGATATTTGATGGCTCTAAAAAATTATCTGAGGCAATACCAAAACCGGCGATCAACAGCACAACGGTGAGTAACATGCCCCATTTATAGAGAAATTCGAATAACTGATGGCGCCATGGTTGGTTCACAGTGACATTCTGATCGTTAATAACAGCTTTACTCACGCGGGCGTTCCTCCGGTGGAATACATTAATAAAGTCTCTTCGTCGACGTCGGCGGCGTTCAGTTCAGCCACAATACGGCCATCCCACAACACCAGAATGCGGTCGCATAAACCGACCAGTTCAGCGAACTCACCGGACGCATAAATAATCCCTTTTCCCTGTTGCGCAAGGCCGTCAATGAGCCTGAAAACGTCTGTTTTTGCCTTGATATCTACGCCTTTGGTCGGCTCGTCAAAAATTAACACCTGGCTCTCGCTGCGTAGCCATTTACCAATAGCGACTTTCTGCTGGTTGCCACCAGAAAGCCGCGCCAGTTTCTGCATTGGCCCGGAAGCGCGAATGCCTAAACGGCCAATAATCTCTTTTGCCCAACTCAGTGCCTGACGGGAATTGAATACCGAAAAACGTGAAAAACTGTTATCGGCGGTGACGCTGAGATTCATCGGAATATCTTCGTCGATAAAAATCCCCTCTTTGCGACGCTCCTCCGGCACCAACGCTAACCCTTGCTCAACCGACAGGTACGGCTCTTTCGGCTTCCAGGGCTTTCCGTTGAGTTCGCCGCTCGCCACCTGACTCGGGGTGGCACCAAACAGTGCCTTGCACAGTTCGGTTTTTCCGGCACCGGCCAGACCGGCGATGCCGAGGATTTCCCCACGATGCAGACTCAGTGAAATATCGCGAAGTTTGTCTTTGTCGTGCATTCCCTGAATGCGCAGCAGGGTTTCATGGCCGTGCGGCGGACGGCGCGGTGGGTAAATGTCGTCTAGCTGGTGA
The DNA here is from genome assembly GCF_014639435.1 of Hafnia psychrotolerans. Classification (GTDB taxonomy): domain Bacteria; phylum Pseudomonadota; class Gammaproteobacteria; order Enterobacterales; family Enterobacteriaceae; genus Ewingella; species Ewingella psychrotolerans. The sequence goes on from NZ_BMFZ01000001.1 coordinate 533,311, forward strand.
CCAATCATTTTCTCAATAATATGTTCGTTGGTCAGGCCTTCCATACTGTCATCGCTGACCAGGCGACCATCGCGTAGCACGGTCATGCGGTCGCAGACATCGCGCAGTTCATGGATGCGGTGCGAAATAAACACCACCGCCATGCCCGCTGTTTTAAGCTTGTGCACCAGAGCAAACAGTCGTTCGCTTTCGGCCTGGTCGAGTGGGGCGGTAGGTTCGTCGAGGATCAGGAAACGGCATTTATGCGACAGCGCGCGGGCCAGTAAAATCAGCTGTTTTTCCGCCAGTGTGCAGCTCTCTATACGGGCACGCAGGTTGATGTGCAACCCGAGTTGGTCGATAAGCCGCTGTGCATGATGGTAAATATCTGACCAGCTATGCAGGTGGCCCGGCTCCGCCAGGCTATCAAGCATGATGTTTTCGGCTACATTGAGCGTCGGCACCAGTGCGACATCCACCTCCTGCTGCACCAGGTGGATCCCGTGCGCCCGCGCCTGATGCGGTAACGTCACCGTCACCGGCTGTCCGTCGATGATTATCTGGCCGGTATAGTGGTCATGAGTCCCCGACAGTACGGCCATCAGCGTGGATTTTCCCGCGCCATTGGCTCCGACCAGGGCATGAACCGATCCCCCTTCCAGGGTGAAATCCACCTGGCGCAAAGCAGGGAATCCGGCAAATGAAATCGAGATATTGCGCATCTCAAGGATTGAAGATTTCACGCTGGGGATTGGCCTTATGCAAATAATTTAGGGTTGGTATAAATGGCGTTATAGACGTTTAGCCGTCTATAGCTTGTAGTGACAAAGTTTTAACATATCGGCGGATTTAAGCAACTTATTTTCAATCTTTGAAGGAGTGAATGGCCACGCGTTCCCGCTGGAAATATTCAAATTCAAAACCGGGTCGGATTCAAACATAGCATTGAATGCGGTGACTAACGGCGAGTGGGTTTATTACCGGCGGGTTCGAACACGAAAGGAAAGGACCACAATGCGGCGGGATGTTGCGGTGATAACTGCGGTCGCTGAAGCCCCAACATGGTGACTCGCACAGCGGCTGTCTTTGTTTTTAAACTGGCGCGGGAGCCGAGAAAGGGGACCGTTTAGTCCCCGCGCCCGCGACTTTGAAGTTAAAAAGCCCTTTTGGCCGCAAGTTCAGTCTCCTGCGGTGTGGGCTGTTGCCCACGGATCCCGTGATGATTTCTGCGGCAGGCTGCAATAAAGGATTCAAATAATTGGCGTGATGGTGGATCGGTCAGGCTGTGCCATTCCGGATGCCACTGTACACCCAGGGCAAAAGGATGATTGCGTACGCTGACGGCTTCTACCAAATTGTCCGGCGCACGAGCCTCAATCGTTAATTCTGCGCCCAGATGTTTGGCTCCCTGACCATGCAGAGAGTTCACCTGAAACTGCTGATAATCCGGCAATAACTCGGCCAACAAACCGCCAGGTTCGATACTCACAGGATGCACTAAATCGTACTGTGCGTCGTGCGGCAGTGACGTGTCTTCTCGGTGATCCATAAACCCAGGTTGCTCCTGCACCTTGCGATACAGCGTCCCCCCAGTGGCGACGACCAACTCTTGCATCCCGCGGCAGGCGGCAAACAGGGGAATCCGTTGATCCAGCGCGGCGCGGATTAATGCCAGACTGAGTCTGTCGCGACCAGGATCGGCGAGCGCTTCGATGCCGTCTTCGCCATACCTATAGGGCTCGATATTGCTGGGGCTGCCGGTCAGGAATATGCCGTCGAGGCGTGAAAGTACCTCGTTGATTGCCCCTTCGCGGGAGGCCAGTTCGTGAGGCAGACAGATGGGTAAAGCATTCGCGTTGAAAATGGCGTCGAGATATTTTTCATGCACCGTGAGTGCCGGGTTTCCGTCGATACTGTTCGCGCACATGACTACCCCAATGATAGGGGTATAGCTGGTTTCTTTTCTGACCTGCGCCGTGGAAAATATCTTGCCCATATGTTACCGCCTCGTCGCTTCTGCCGTTCAATTACATTGACGTTACTCCATAAACTTAACAGCCGGTAGACGCATTTTCAAACCAACCCGTAACAAGGGGTTGCCATTGCAAAAGTTTTATGATGGGTCTAGGGTTATTATTAAGGCTCTTTTTTTACGACATCTTTGCATCACAGGGAGTAAATTGGTTCAGTTTCCTTTAACGCGGTATGAAGCGCGATAAGAAACCAGTGTTGGAGCGAGTGGGTCAGAATTATAAACGGCGAGGTACCATGGTGGTGCCAGAGACGCCACATTTATGTATGCAAACGGCGGAAATCCTATGCAAACGATCATTCTTGAATCAAACAGTTCCGAAGTTGAAGACTTCGCTGCACACGGCGAAGAGAGGCGAAGTAGCGCGTTCCAGGATGAAGTTACTCAATACCTGGAACGTCAACCTCTCACACTTCATATCGATATTCTCCTCACAGATTTAAACGGCAGTTTTCGCGGCAAACGCATCCCCGTTACAGCGCTTAGAAAAATCGAAAAAGGCTGTTATTTCCCTGCCTCAGTATTTGCTATGGATATTCTTGGCAACGTGGTCGAAGAGGCCGGTCTGGGCCAGGAATTAGGCGAGCCCGATCGCATCTGTTTACCCGTCCCCGGCACGCTGGCGCCCTCGGCTTCTGACCCCGATCACATCGGCCAGTTGCTGCTGACCATGCTTGACGAAGATGGCACTCCCTTTGACGTTGAACCCCGCAATGTGCTGAATCATCTCTGGCAAACATTGCGCCAACGGGGACTGTTCCCGGTGGTAGCGGTAGAGTTGGAGTTCTATCTGCTCGACAGACAGAGAGATGCAGAAGGGTATATTCAGCCACCATGCACCCCCGGCACCACCGAGCGCAGCATGCATACGCAGTGCTACTCGGTAGATAATCTTGACCATTTCGCCGATGTTCTTAGTGATATCGATCGTCTGGCTAACATTCAGGGTTTACCGGCCGACGGCGCACTAGCCGAGTCTTCGCCCGGTCAGTTCGAAATTAATCTCCACCACAGTGATAATGTTTTGCGGGCCTGTGACCATGCTTTGACCTTGAAACGGTTGGTGCGTCTGGTGGCGGAAAATCATGAAATGGATGCCACTTTCATGGCCAAACCCTACGAAGACCATGCGGGCAGTGGTATGCATATTCACCTGAGCGTTCTCGACGATAATGGCAAGAACTTGCTGGCTGACGCTGAAGGGGAGGATTCCGCGTTGATGAAGCGTGCGCTGGCGGGAATGATTGCGCTGATGCCCGCCTCAATGGCTATTTTGGCACCTAACGTCAATGCTTTTCGTCGCTTCCAGCCGGGCATGTACGTGGCGACACAAGCATCTTGGGGTCACAATAACCGCACCGTTGCGTTGCGTGTGCCGTGCAGTGGAACGGCAGATCACCGAGTTGAGTACCGCGTAGCAGGAGCAGATGCCAACCCGTATCTGGTAGTGGCCAGCGTGTTGGCCGGGATGCTATACGGTCTTGATAACGATCTGCCGCTGTCTGAACCGGTCACCGGCAACGGTCTGGAGCAGGACGGAGTGCCACTGCCCATTCGCCAGAGTGATGCGTTGATGGAATTCGATCAGCAACCGGTGCTGAAAAAATACCTCGGTGAACGCTTCTCACGGGTATATCACGCCTGTAAATCAGATGAGTTATTGCAGTTTGAGCGGCGTGTAACCGAGACCGAGATCGACTGGATGTTACGCAACGCGTGATCCGGCGTTGAAAATCCAGTCTGATTTTGTCCGCATCTGCTTTGCGAAAAAATGAGGCGCGGTGGTGGGTCCTGAATACTCCAGAGAAAGAAATTGTCGCTGAAGGCCTCTATATCTTGTCATCCGTCCTCGATTTAGGGCAAAATACCGCACATGCAGAATAACCGACGCTTAAACGCGTCGGTTATTTTTTTGCATTGTGTGGAACGTAAACTAATTTAACAGAGGCCGGACCCAGATCCGGATAGATAACCAGGTTCGTGTGTGACCCCAAATCAATAAACGGTCACCACTATGAGGAAATGCATGATGGGGCAATATTTTAAACCTGTACCGGTGCCCGCCGGTATTTTTGTTCGCTGCGGCAAATTAAGCCCAGCCTTTATATCCGTGTTCAACGATGTAAAGATCAATCCCCCATTTCCTGGTTATCAAACACGAAGTCAGCCCTGTATTTTGCGCACGGAGGCGTTTACCCGCCCGGTGCTTGCAAGTCAGGGAGGGCTGAATCATGTCTGCTAATGCTTCTACTGCTGCTCCGGGCACCAACCGCGTACAACTCCGTAAAACGCTGACATTGGTTCAGGTGGTGATGATGGGCCTGGCCTATCTGCAACCGATGACCATTTTCGATACCTTTGGTATTGTGTCTGGCCTGACTGACGGCCATGTCGCCACTGCGTATATTTTCGCGCTGATCGCCGTGCTGTTTACCGCTGTGAGTTACGGCAAACTGGTGAGACGCTTCCCGTCCGCGGGTTCTGCTTATACCTACGCGCAAAAAGCTATTAACCCGCATGTTGGCTTTATGGTGGGCTGGTCATCCTTGCTGGACTATCTGTTTATGCCGATGATCAACATCCTGCTGGCGAAAATCTATCTGGAAGCTATCTTCCCTGGCGTACCGCCGTGGATATTTGTCACCGCACTGGTGGCACTGATGACGACGTTTAACCTGCGTGGCATCAAAGTGGTGGCGAACCTCAACAGTATTATTGTGGTGGTTCAGGTCGCGATCATGGTGGTATTCCTTGGTTTGCTGATCCATGGCGTATACATGGGCGAAGGCATGGGAACTCTCGCCAGTACCAAACCGTTCTTCAGTGAAAATGCGCACGTGGTACCAATGATCACCGGTGCGACCATCTTGTGCTTCTCGTTCCTGGGGTTCGATGGGATCAGTTCGTTGTCTGAAGAGACGCCAAACGCCGGTAAAGTCATTCCGAAAGCGATTTTCCTGACGGCGCTGATTGGCGGCATCATCTTTGTGGTGGTGTCCTACTTCCTGCAGCTTTATTTCCCGGACATTTCGCGCTTCCACGACCCGGACGCGTCTCAGCCAGAGATTATGCTCTTCGTGGCCGGCAAGTTCTTCCAGTCGGTTATTCTGTGCTTTAGCTGTGTCACCGTGCTGGCATCCGGCATGGCAGCACATGCCGGCGTTTCTCGTTTGCTGTATGTGATGGGGCGTGATGGCGTATTCCCGGAGAAAATCTTCGGTTATGTGCATCCGAAATGGCGCACACCGACTTTCAACGTCGTATTAGTGGGTGTGGTTGCGATGTCTGCGGTGACCTTTGATCTGGTCACGGCGACGGCGCTGATTAACTTTGGTGCGCTGGTGGCCTTCACCTTCGTTAACCTGTCGGTGATCTCGCAGTTCTACATCCGCGAACAGCGTAACAAGACGTTCAAAGATCACTTCAATTATCTGGTCTTGCCGACGATCGGTGCATTGACGGTGGGCGCGCTGTGGTTGAATCTCGAAGCCAGCTCAATGACTCTTGGTCTGGTCTGGGGAGCCATTGGTTTAGGTTATTTGGCCTTTATCACTAATCTGTTCCGGCAAAAACCGCCACAGATGAGTGGTGAGATTATGCCAGAAGCCTAAAGATTTGAAGGACCCGCAAGGGTCCTTTTTTTTGCTCTTTGGAAAGAGCAGGAAACAGTTTTGGTTTCAAACTTTCACTTTAAATTCAAATTCAAATTCAAATTCAAATTCAAATTCAAATTCAAGGTCAAGGTCGTGGGCTCGCCGCCCACACTGGCCCAAGGGAGGCGTAAACGCGCCTCCCCTGGACCCCTGCGTTTTTTAACTGCGCGCTATCGCTGAATCGGGATGGACGTGTTTCAGGTACTTGGGTTATAGCCGCAAAATGTCGCCGCTTAGGCGGTACCCTCGCTACGGGTTTCGAGCCTCAGGTCTCGAACCGCTTGCTCGGCGCCATTTTTGAATGCGGCCAATACTTTTTAAAAGATAAAAACAGTTCCGATTTTGAACTTAGAAAAGTGTCGTCCGCATTCAACGTATTGCCGCTTGCTCGGCACCATTTTTGAATGCGGCCTCGATATTTTAAAGGTCAACACCACACGGGTTTTGATTTTGAATTTAAAAAAGTGTCGGCCGCATTCAAAAAGGTCACCGGCAAGTCGGTGGCGAGACAACGTCTTTACCGTTGGCTCAAACCCGCAGCCGGGCATCGCGGAGCGAGGACATTTTGCGGCTGTCGTCATGGCCCCTGAAACACGGCCATCCCAACTTGCGCAGCTGCGGTTTTTAAAAAGCGGGGATTCCAAAGGGTCGAGCGACTGCGACCCTTTGGTCGGTGTGGGCCGACGCCCACGACCTTGAAGTTGAAGTTGAAGATTGAAAAGTGTCGTCCGCATTCAAAAATGTCACCGGCAAGTCGGTGGCGAGACAACGTCTTTACCGTTGGCTCAAACCCGCCGCCGGGCATCGCGGAGCGAGGACATTTTGCGGCTGTCGTCATGGCCCCTGAAACACGGCCATCCCAACTTGCGCAGCTGCGGTTTTTAAAAAGCGGGGATTCCAAAGGGTCGAGCGACTGCGACCCTTTGGTCGGTGTGGGCCGATGCCCACGACCTTGAAGTTGAAGTTGAAGTTGAAGATTTAAAAGCGAAAGCCGCGCTTACGCCACCAACCTCTTCCCGTAGTCAAACAGCGCCTTGAGGAGCGCTGTCTTCTCGGCATTCTGCTCGTGCAAATTGTACAGCGATTCGAGCTGGAGAATATAATCCTGTACGCGCTCTGCGTTGAGCTTGTCACGGCGATGCTCTTGCCAGCGGCGCTGTTCGGCGTCGGTCAGCGTGGCAGGGAAGTTGCGGGCGCGGTAGCGGAACAGCAGTGTTTCGATACGGGAATCATTAAAGGTTAAATCCAGCGCGGGCAGATTTTCCGGTTTCGTCTCCAGAATGATACGCATGGTGGCACGGTCGGCGTCGCTGAAGAAACCGTCGTACAAGCGGGCATCCACATCTTCACTGCCTTTAAAGGGTTCTGCGTCAGCGTAAAGCGCGACCACTTTCTCACGTATTTGTGTATTCTGACGCAGCAACTGCAGATTTTTCAGACAACGTTCACGGTCAATACCCAGACGCTCTGCGTTTTCCGGTAACAGTGTTTTCGCCGGTGCCAGCACCGGGCATTTGTTGATGTGTAACAGTTTGATGGGCAATGGTGACTGGCCGGGCTCCAGCGCATCGCGGCGCGTGTAAAGCCGTTCGCGCATCTGTTCGGCATCCAGTTCTAACAACGGCGTCATGTCACCGCCTAAATCACACATGATCACCGCATTCTTATTTTCAGGGTGCCACGCCAGCGGTGCGACCCAGGCCGTATTACCGCGTGCGGCGCCAAACATACCGGAGACATGCACCAGCGGTGCCATGGTTGGGATATCAATCAACGTATTGATTTTATGTTTATTACGGTGCTCAAGCAGGAAGTCGAACAGACGCGGTTGTGCCTGTTTTACCCGCTTGGCCATGGCGATGGTGGCGTAAACGTCGGCCATTGCATCATGCGCGTTTTCATGTTCGATACCGTTAGCTTTGCTCAAGTGTTCAAGCCGAAAACTCGGAAAACCATCGTCATTTTCTGGCCAGTTAATGCCGTCCGGACGCAGTGCGTAACAAGCACGCATCACATCCAGCAGATCCCAGCGGGAATTGCCATATTGCCAGCTGTAAGCGTAAGGATCGTAGAAGTTACGGTAAAAAATGTTGCGGCTGACTTCATCATCAAAACGAATATTGTTATAGCCGACAATGCATGTGCCGGGCACGCTGAAGGCCTTATGGATCTGCGCGCTGAACTCTGCTTCACTCAGCCCTTTCTCCAGCGCCAGCTGTGGCGTAATCCCGGTGATCATCACGGCTTCCGGTTCAGGTAAGTAGTCGTCAGATGGGCGACAATAAATCACTAACGGCTCTTCTATAATATTGAAATCCTGATCGGTGCGGACACCAGCGAACTGCGCAGGGCGGTCTAGTGCTGGGTTCTTGCCGAAAGTTTCATAATCGTGAAAGTAGAAGGTTTTTTGTGATTTGTCTGACATTGCGGCGTTGACCCTTAATCGGAGCTGGTGATGGCGAGATGACATAGCGAACAGCCGATAAGGATAACATTCAGCGGTGAGATGTCATGAGGAAATCTGTCAGCCTGCGGCCTGTCCTCGAAAACCGGGTATTATTCGCCTAAAGTTTGACGAAAACCCACTAAAATCACGATGTTCCCCTGCAATATCTCCGTTAAACTAACTGCCTTTACTTCTTCTGCCACGTGATGGCATTTCATGGAAAGCATGCATGCGTCTGGACAAGAAAATCTCGTCGCTGGACAACATGATTTATCGCCATTACCGCATTGCCCATGCGCTGCGTATTGCGCTGGCATTCATCCTCACTTTTCTGATTGTCCGTCTGACCGGGATCCCCGAAGGCACCTGGCCGCTGATCACGTTAGTGGTGGTCATGGGCCCGATTTCATTTTGGGGCAATATTTTACAGCGTGTGTCGGAACGTATTGCCGGGACCGTGTTTGGTTCGGTTTCCGGGCTGATTGCGTTGTGGCTTGAACTCTATTCTTTACCGTTGATGCTCGCATGGTGTGGGGTAGTGATGTTTGTCAGCGGTTATTTAACCCTTGGTAAGCGTCCCTACATGGCGCTACTGATTGGTGTCACGCTGGCGGTGGTCTGTGGTGCTGGGCCGGGTGATATGCATACTGCGCTGTGGCGGTCGGGCGATGTGGTGTTCGGCTCGCTGTTGGCGCTGTTGTTTGCCAGTATTTATCCGCAGCGTGCTTTTATTCACTGGCGCATGCAGATGGCTGATTACCTGATGTCGCTTAATAAACTCTACAGCGCTTGGTTGTCACCCAATATGCTCGAGCGCCCGCATTTACAGAGCAAACTGAAAACCACCATGAGCCAGATGGTGAAGATGCGTGCGCTGTTCGCGCCAGCCAGTAAAGAGTCGCATATTCCCCGCGAAGTGTTCGACGCCATTCAGACCCTCAGCCGTAACCTGTTATGCACGCTAGAGTTATTGGCCGATGCGTATTGGAGTTCGCGCGAAAGCCACTACCTGATGCTCAATGCCCGCACACTGCGCAGCGCGCAGTTGTTGATGCTCAACTCCCTTGAACAATTAAGCGATATGTTGCTCAACGGCACCCAAGGCGATGAATCTGCGCTGAATCATCAGCTCAATGAGTCCGCCGAGGAACTTAAGCAACTGATGCAGGAGATGAATACCAGCCAGCATCTGGAAGCGCCGATTTACGGCTACGTGTGGCTGAGCATGCAGGTGGCCGAACAACTTAAGTCATTGGGGGATCTGATCACGATGACCATGCGCAAAGAAGAGGCGTTAAATCAGGCCAATGCGGCGCCGAAAGTGTGAAGGGATTTTTTTCTGTCCGTTAAAACGGGTAAGATAAGCGAATTAGGCTTTCGTTCTGAACGCGCAGGGTTTTCCTGCTACGCTGTAACCCTCGTTCCGGGCAGTCAGTCACTGAATCTGTGTAACTTAATCGAAGGTGTTAAAATGGATAATATCAACAAGCCGAGTTTCCATGACGTTCTGGAATTTGTACGGATTTTTCGCCGCAAGAACAAATTGCAACGTGAAATTGCCGACAATGAAAAGAAAATCCGCGACAACCAGAAACGTGTTCTGCTGCTCGACAACCTCGGTGACTACATCAAACCGGGCATGAGCATCGAAGAAGTTCAGGCCATCATTGCCAGCATGCGCGGCGATTATGAAGACCGCGTTGATGACTACATCATTCGCAATGCTGACCTGTCTAAAGAACGCCGTGAAATGTCGAAAAAACTGAAAGCCATGGGCGAAGTAAAAGCCAACGAAAGCAAGTAAGCCGCGTCATTTAAACGTTGATTAACATTTTAAAAGGCCTCATCACTGTTGCGATGAGGCCTTTTGCTTTCTATTTTTACTCTCTCAACACGGTACGCCACTAAATGTAAATGGAATTCGCATAATGGTCATGAATATCGCGGGATGGCAACTGCCAGGTGTGGAAATGTCGTGCGAGTAACAGAATTTGAGTTAACTCAACACCCGTAAGGGTTTGCCGGCCAGAAATGCCTCGATATTTTCTACGGCTTCGGTGAAGTAGGTCTGATAATTTCCATCAGCGACGTATCCCAGATGCGGCGTCGACAGCACGTTGGGCAGTGTGCGTAGCGGGTGATCGGTGGGGAGCGGTTCTACCTCAAAGACATCCAGGCCTGCACCGCCGATGTTGCGGGCTTCAAGTGCGGCAATCAGGGCGGGTTGGTCGACAATCGCAGCACGTGAGGTGTTAATCAGCAGCGCTGAGGGCTTCAACAGCGCCAGATCGGCGGCGTCGAGCAATCCGCGCGTGCGGTCGCTTAAGACCAGATGAATCGATACCACGTCACTATTGGCTAACAGTGCCGCTTTGCTGGCGGCAAGTTCAACGCCACAGAGGGCTGCGCGCTCGGCGGTCAGGTTTTGGCTCCAGGCCACCACCTGCATACCGAAGGCCTGCGCGATCACCGCCATTTGCTGACCTATTTTCCCCAGTCCGAGCAGTCCCAGACGCTTGCCACTCAGACCAAAACCGACCGTGTTCTGCCATGGGCCGTTTTGGCGCAGCGCGGTGTTTTCTTGCACCAGATGCCGGGCCAGCCCGAGTATCAGCGCCCAGGTCAACTCGACGGGGGCACTGCTGCCGCTGCCGGTTCCGCATACTGTCACACCGTGGTATTTCGCCGCGGCCATATCAACAGAGGCGTTGCGCATACCTGAAGTGATAAGCAGTTTGAGCTTCGGTAAACGGGCAAACAGTGATGCGTTAAAGGGCGTACGCTCACGCATAATGATCACGATTTCAGCGTCGACAATGGCTGCGGCAAGTTGTGTTTCATCAGCAATATGTTGGCTGAAAATTTGGGTTTCAATACGCTCTTTGAGCGGTGACCAGTCAGCAAAAGACAACGCGACATGTTGGTAATCATCAAGGATGGCACAGCGGATCTTGGCAGACATGGGGGTTCCTTATGACAAGTATCAGGCGGAGAGTGATTTATAGCACTGGCGTTACCAAAAACAAAAACCGCCCTGAATGATCAGTGCGGCTTTTTACTATCAGATCCATTGACGCGCAGGTATCAAACCAGAAACTTAATTTCCGGCGTGACAGATACCGTCATAATAGGTGCTCTCAGGGACGTGGTCGTCATCCTGCTGACATGCAGCAAAGACCTGAAATGTCGAACACATCGTCATCAGCAACGCGACCAGAGACATAATTTTGTTCACCTAAAACTCCTTTTAAGTAAGCCGAATAATGCTGTCATTATTTTATTAAGGCGAATGAATGAGCCTTAATATTAGCAGCCAGTGAACCGGGAAATGGTGCGTTATCTCTCTTTTTTGGGCGTCAAATGAATTACTTAAGTAAAAAAGATAAGGTGTTTTGTAAGCATCCCTCAAAGGATGCGCTGCACTGAGAATATAATTGCTGAGCGGTAGCGCATCCAATGAATAAAACCTGTCTTTCTCAATGAAGGCACCGATGACTTTTTCATGCCATTCAACAGAACATGAGAAGCAGAGGATCACGGCGAATGAGTCTTTTAATTCGAGAGCGCAAAGGTCAGGTTGTTAGGCTCAATGCGTTGTGTGAAGATTTTTCCTGTCAGACCCTTCAGCAAATTGGGTTATCGCCGGTGCATGACAGCATATTTATCGAAGATAAAAATGTGCTTTACGTGAATATTCTGGTCACGCGATACCTGACAGAGGCGTATCGGCTTCTGTCAGGTTAAAAGCGTTAAATAATTAACCCCGCTTTATTTATGTTGCTTCGTGAACTCGTCTTTGGCTTTCTGCAATTGCTGCTGGAACGCGGTATTGGTGTGCAACGTGGCAACGACCGCTGAGCCGACAATACGGGCCTAGGTCATAACCGCGCTGGAGGATTTGATCCTGACGTTGCGGGTTAATTTCGGTCAGCACTAACGCGGTTGCCCAGCCAATAGACGTGTGGCCGGACGGATAAGATCCATTTTTTGAAAGCTGATCCTGCTCGGTGGTGTTACAGGTCGGGACACCGTAGAACGCAAACGGACGAATGCGCATGTACTTCTCTTTGGCGGAGCGTGTCGCCAGATCACCTGCATCTTCAATCATATTGGTCAGAAGCTTATGCAGTTCCGGCGTATCTTTGGCCGTGATCGGCGAGCCGAACGCGCCGGAGAAGGCATTCGCCACGCCGCCACCGCTCAGGTTCGCATCTTCAGCAGCCTGCTTGCCACGTTCGGTTGACCGCAGCAGCCGACCTTGTTCATACATTGCCTGATCGTTGAGAAACGCGATACTGCCCACCGCTGGTGGCGGCGGAAGCAGCGTCAGGCTGTTAATTGCCTGGTCATTTTTCAAATAATACAGGTCGGGTTTGGTGGTCGCATCGTTACCGGTCAGGGCGAATGTACTGACAGAGAAAAGGCTGGCAATGCAAAAAGTGGTCAACGTCTTCATCAAAGTTTCCTTACGCATAACTGAATTTCATTACGAAGTCATTTCCGTAACATTTCTTAACATGTGTAAGTAAAACAAATTTTTTGCAGAAAACTTTGCATGAGGTCTCAGAATGGAGAACTTGTGGGATTTTGACGTGTGGTCATTGGAGGTTGAGTGTGGGGGAGTACATCCAATGAGTCGAACATGCATGTTCAATGAAGGCACCGATCACTTTTCATGCAGTTCAACAAAGCGTGAAAAGCCGATAGTCACTGCCAGTGAGCCTTTTAATTCGTATGCGCAACATGCCAATACTGAACGCCGAAACTAGCGCGAGTCATTCTCGGCAGCCCGAGCCATTAAAAGCCATCTTACACTCTGCTCTTTGACTCCAGGCTTTCGAGTTTCGTCGGTATATATGAGCTGAAAGACCCGCTGAGCTCTCAGATTAACGCCGTCAATGTGATACCACTCTTCCCAGTCTGGCCGACAGGGACGCGGCGATATCAACCAGTTTACTGCCGATCATATCGCGAGTTGATTCTGTCGCTTCCTGTTCCAGCATACTCACTGCCAAACCCGCGACGACTTGACCCGAAAAATCATGAACGGGGGCGCCAATACAGAACATCCCTTCACGAACCTGTCCATCATCCACCGAGTAACCACGTTGGCGAGCGAGTGCCAGTTCTTGTAATAAAGACTCGAGTGACGCCACGCTGTTAGCCGTAAGCCGCTGAGGCCAGCCCGTATTAAAGCGACGACAGATTTCCTCATCATTCAGAGTACTGAGAATCGCTTTGCCGGTAGCTGTAAAAGGGGCAGGGAGACGCATGCCGATGCGGAAGGTAAATCCCAATGCGGCCTTGCTATTAGAACAGGCGACGTAAACGACCTGCTGACCATCCAGTACGGTCAGGGTAACGGTGAAATCACGGAGTTCGCGTCGATCTTGCAAGAGTCGCTGGAACTCCTCGACCAGACCTGTCTGGCTAAGAAAGGCGTTAGCCCAACTCATTACCCGTGTACCGACCCGATAGGTTCCTGCATCGGTACGAATCAACATCCCCAAATCCACCAGCGCTGCGCATAGGCCGTGTGCAGAACTTTTAGGCAGGCCGAGTTTTGTGACGATCTCAGTAAAGGTCGGCGGCGTGGGAAGCTGGCTGACTGCATCCAGAATCTGTATCGCACGGCGTAATGCGGGTGCACTGTTCCCGGGCGTCTCTGTGTCTGTATTTTTTGGCATGGGTCTCACTTTTTTAACAGTAATTTGACGTTTAATTAATCTATGTGCCACAATTCAGTATAGTGAATTTAGTTCAATATAATGAACTTGTAAATACCCATTTTTTAGTGAGGAGGGAAAACATGCTTGAGTTACGCGATCCATCGTTGTTCAAAGAAACCTGTCTACTCGCCGGTGAATGGCGTTCTGCTGCTGACGGTACAACATACCCGGTAACAAACCCAGCGACTGGCGAGGTAGTCGCCAATGTCCCCCAGCTTGAACAGGCCGCTATCGAAGAGGCGATCTCCTCAGCACAACAGGCTTTTTTACTCTGGCGCGAGAAAACGGCCAAAGAGCGCTGTGGGGTATTGCGCCGTTGGTTTGATCTCATCACGGAGAACAGTGCTGATCTTGCCGCCATCATGACCGCAGAGCAGGGCAAACCTCTGGCCGAATCTCGTGGGGAAATGGCCTATGCCGCGTCATTTATTGATTGGTTTGCCGAAGAAGGCAAACGCACATACGGCGACGTGATCCCCTCGCCACAGTCTGATAAGCGGCTGATCGTACTGAAACAACCGGTAGGTGTCTGCGCCGCAATTACTCCCTGGAATTTCCCAGCGGCGATGATCACCCGTAAAGCCGCACCTGCGCTGGCGGCGGGCTGCGTAATGATCGTTAAACCGGCAGAGCAAACGCCGCTGACCGCATTAGCGCTGGGCGAACTGGCGATACGGGCGGGGATCCCCGCCGGGGTTCTGCAAATTGTCACGGGCGAGGCAAAAATCATTGGCGGCGTGTTGACCAAGAGTGATGTGGTCAGAAAACTCTCTTTCACCGGTTCGACGCCGATCGGACGTCTGTTGATGGCCCAATGCGCACCAACGCTGAAGCGTATCTCCCTTGAATTAGGAGGAAACGCACCATTTATCGTCTTTGATGATGCGGATATTGAAGCCGCAGTGGAAGGCGCGTTGCAATCCAAGTTCCGCAATGCTGGCCAGACGTGCGTATGCACTAACCGTTTTCTGGTGCAGTCCAGCATTTACGATCGTTTTGCGCAGCGCCTGGCGGAGCGCGTCAGAGGACTTAAGGTAGGCAACGGGGTTGAAGAAGGCGTTCTGATTGGACCGCTTATTGATGAGGATGCTGTGGCTAAAGTCGAGAGCCACATTCAGGATGCAAAAAGTCAGGGCGGTGAAGTCTTGGTGGGCGGCAATCGGCATGCGCTCGGTGGCTTGTTTGTTGAGCCAACGGTGATCGTCAACGTCACTCGCGACATGTTGATTGCGCGGGAGGAAACTTTCGGCCCTGTTGCGCCGCTGTTCCGTTTTGATACCGAAGAAGAGGCGGTGGCCATGGCCAATGATACTGAGTTCGGTCTGGCGGCTTACTTCTTTACTGAAAACAGCAAAAGGATGTGGCGGGTGGCGGAGGCGCTGGAGTATGGCATGGTCGGTCATAACACCGGGCTGATCTCCAATGAAGTCGCACCCTTTGGAGGAATCAAGCAGTCAGGGATCGGCAGAGAAGGCTCAAAATACGGTATCGACGAATATCTTGAGATCAAATATTTCTGCACATCAGTCGGGTGAGCCTCCCGTTTTACGATGGAAACTTACCCACGTTAATTCATCAGGAAAGAGGGAAGTATTATGTCAGATGCTATGAAGCCCTTTGAATTCAGAACCGTCCCATCGATGTTGGTTGAATGGTCAGGTGCCAAACGCCTGGGCGAGATCCTGTCGGGCCGTTTTACCGCCCGTAAAGCGCTCATTGTGACAGATGGTGGGCTAGTAAAAGCCGGCTTATTACAGCCTGTGGAAAAGAACCTACGCGAACAAGGTTTCGATGTCGTGGTTTTTGACCAGGTCATCGCTGACCCGCCGGAAGCCATTGTTCTTGACGCCGCACGTCTTGCGCAGGAGCAGCACATCGATATCGTGATTGGTCTTGGCGGTGGGTCGTCGCTGGATGTGGCAAAACTGGCGGCAATTCTGGCGCACTCTACACAGGAGCTCAGTGGATTGTACGGTATTGATAATGTTGAGGGCGAACGATTACCGCTGGTGCAGATCCCAACCACCGCGGGCACAGGTTCGGAAGTGACCAACATTGCCATTCTCACCACCGGCGAAACGACCAAAATGGGCGTTGTTTCACGCCAGCTCTATTGTGATTTTGTTTTGTTGGATGCGGAATTAACCGTTGGCTTACCGGCGACACATACCGCCGCGACGGGGATTGATGCGATGGTGCATGCCATTGAGGCTTACACCAGTAAGCACAAAAAGAATCCGATGTCCGATGCCTTGGCGCGTGAAGCATTACGTCTGATTTCCAAACATCTGGTCACGGCTTGTCGTGACGGTGCTAACCGGCATGCTCGCGAGTCCATTCTCTTGGGCGCAACACTGGCCGGTCAGGCTTTTGCCAACTCGCCGGTGGCGGCGGTACACGCGCTGGCTTATCCACTTGGCGGTCACTACCACATTCCCCACGGCCTCTCGAATGCGCTGATGCTGGGTGCCGTATTGCGTTACAACGCCAAAGCTGCAGCACCGTTATATGCAGAATTAGCCGACGTACTCAATGTGAGCGGCGAAGGGGATATCCAAACGCGTTGCAACGCGTTTATTGAGGCAATGATCAGCATCATGGATGAAAGCGGTGCGCCGAGACGTTTACGCGACGTCGGCGTGAAGGAAGATATGCTGGCGTTGCTGGCCTCAGATGCGATGAAACAGACCCGTCTTCTGACCAATAATCCGGTCGAGGTAAAAGAGGCTGACGCTTTGGCACTTTACCAGGAAGCTTTTTGATCATCATCGCCAACACCCTACGAAGTGAAACGTGAAAGGACATAATAAAATGACCGATATTCGCTTATATATGTTTCAAACTGGTTCGCTAAAATGCAAAGTCCACAATATCAAAATGAATCAGGGAAACGGGGCCGATTATGAAATCCCTGTTCCGTTTTTCCTGTTGACTCACCCTGATGGTCACACGCTGATTGATGGCGGCAATGCCGTCGAAACCGCCACCGATCCCAAAGGGTATTGGGGCGGGATCACCGATGTTTATTGGCCGGTAATGCGTGAAGATCAGGGTTGTGTGGCACAACTGAAAAAGATGGGAATCAATCCCGAAGATATCCGCTATGTGTTGCAATCGCACTTGCATCTCGACCATACCGGCGCGATTGGGCGCTTCCCTAATGCGACACACATCGTTCAGCGCCGCGAGTACGAATATGCCTTTACGCCCGACTGGTTTGCGGCAGGAGGTTATATCAGAAACGACTTTGACCGACCGGGTCTGAAATGGGAGTTTCTGGAAGGCGAGGGCAATGATTTTTATGATATTTATGGCGACGGTACGCTAAAAACGGTATTTACACCCGGCCATTCGCCTGGGCATCAGTCAATATTGGTCACTTTGCCCCACTCAGGTTCGCTGCTGTTGACTATCGATGCCGCATACACAATGGATCACTGGGATGAGAAAGCGCTACCGGGATTCATGTCCTCAGCCGTTGAGGCCGTTCGCTCGGTGCAGAAAATGCACATGTTGGTGAGTCGCACAAATGCACAAGTGGTGACCGGCCATGACCCGGATGCCTGGCCAACGTTCAGGCACGCGCCTGAATATTATGATTGATAGAAGGGTTGTCACCCATCGATATCAATAATCATGAAAGCCCGCTTTTTTAAGCGGGCTTTTCTCATTGGGCTCATCTGACGGGGATTCCTTTAACCCGTCACTATCTTGGCGCAGTGATCGCTTTGGGGCAAATTGTCGAACTCGCCGCGTGTGAAAACGGGCCTAATCGACCGCAATATCCCGACACCCAATAGGGGGTGGGCTCGGTGTCCTGATCGGTGTACCCGAACCAGTCGCTGGATAACGCCTCTGCCAGGCCGTTCGTGCTGGCAACACCGCGCGCGGCCAAATCGGTACCGACTTTGACGGCAATCTGATTAGGATCGTCTTCGTCAGTAACCGGCTAAGATATCATTATGGAGAGAATCCTTTCATTGCCACGGCCCGCAGAATGCATGTTTAAATCCTAAGGAAAGATCTATCAAATATATAGAGTGATTCAAGTATGGCTTAGTTAAATCCACCTATATAGTGGGGTGACTGTCCATAAAAGGAGTATCACCATGAGCAATCCTAATGATGAAGACGCAAAAGATGCAAAGCCAATTGTTGAAGCGGATAAGGAAACATCTGCCGGTAAATGCCCTTTTCATGAGGGGAATTCTCTTAAAACTGCTGGCGGCGGGACAAATAATCGAGATTGGTGGCCTAACCAGTTAAGAGTCGATCTGCTGAATCAGCACTCAAATCGCACGAATCCGTTGGGTGAAGCCTTTGATTATCGTCAGGAATTCGCCAAACTAGACTATTCTGCACTCAAAGCCGATCTCAAAGCGTTGCTCACTGATTCGCAGTCATGGTGGCCCGCCGACTGGGGCAGCTACATTGGTCTTTTCATCCGCATGGCGTGGCACAGCGCAGGGACTTATCGCTCCCACGACGGGCGGGGTGGTTCAGGGCGCGGTCAGCAGCGCTTCGCCCCTTTAAACTCCTGGCCAGATAATGTGAGCCTCGACAAAGCACGCCGCTTGCTATGGCCTGTGAAGCAAAAATACGGTCAAAAAATCTCCTGGGCCGATCTCTATATTCTGGCGGGCAACGTCGCTCTGGAAAATTCAGGTTTTCGCACCTTCGGCTTTGGTGCCGGGCGCGAGGACGTATGGGAGCCAGATCTGGATGTGAACTGGGGCGACGAGACAACCTGGCTTGAACACCGTCATCCTGAATCCCTGGCGCAATCACCGTTGGGCGCAACAGAAATGGGGCTTATTTACGTCAACCCTGAAGGCCCCAACCACAGTGGTGATCCTGCTTCAGCCGCCCCAGCTATCCGTGCGACCTTCGGCAATATGGGGATGGACGATGAAGAGATTGTTGCCCTCATCGCCGGTGGCCATACGCTGGGTAAAACGCACGGTGCTGGTCCTGCCAGTCATGTCGGTGTTGATCCTGAAACTGCACCTATTGAAGCGCAAGGCCTGGGCTGGGCCAGCAGTCATGGAACCGGTGTTGGTACAGATGCCATAACGTCCGGCCTAGAAGTGATCTGGTCTCAGACGCCAACGCAGTGGAGCCATTACTTCTTCGACAACCTCTTTAAATACGAGTGGGTACAGACGCGCAGCCCTGCGGGGGCTATTCAGTTTGAAGCGTCCAATGCGCCGGATATTATTCCTGATGCTTTTGACTCATCAAAAAAACACAAACCGACGATGTTGGTCACCGATCTGACGCTTCGTTTCGATCCGGAGTTTGAGAAGATATCGCGTCGTTTCTACGGTGATCCACAGGCCTTTAACGAAGCTTTTGCCAGAGCCTGGTACAAACTGACTCACCGAGATATGGGACCAAAATCGCGTTATATCGGACCTGAAGTGCCAAAAGAAGACTTAATCTGGCAAGACCCGCTACCTACACCGGTATATCACCCCACCGTTGCTGATATCGCGCAGCTGAAAGAGACGATTGCGGCTTCTGGCCTGACCGTCGGGGAACTGGCCTCGGTGGCGTGGGCTTCGGCTTCAACCTTCCGTGGCGGTGATAAACGAGGAGGCGCAAACGGCGCCCGGCTGGCGCTGCTCCCGCAAAGAGAGTGGGATGTTAACGCCATTGCTGCTCGTGTACTGCCTACTCTGGAGCGTATTCAACAGTCATCCCAGAAAGCTTCTCTGGCCGATATCATCGTTCTGGCGGGCGTGGTCGGTGTTGAACAGGCAGCGAAAGCGGCCAACGTCCTGGTTGACGTGCCTTTCACCGCCGGTCGCGTGGATGCCCGTCAGGATCAGACAGATATTGAATCGTTCGAATTGCTTAAACCCAAAGCGGATGGTTTCCGTAACTATCGCGGCGTGGCCGGCAGTACATCGACTGAAAATCTTCTGATAGATAAGGCTCAGCAGCTTACGCTAACCGTGCCGGAATTAACGGTACTCATCGGTGGATTACGAGCACTTGGAACAAACTACGATGGCAGTCAACAGGGGATTTTCACCCACAAAGTGGGTGAGCTTAACGCGGACTTCTTTGTAAATCTGCTTGATATGCGCACGGAATGGAAAGCCATCGACGCCTCAGGAGAACGCTTCGAAGGACGCGATCGCCTCAGCGGAGACGTCAGATTTACAGCCACGCGTGCCGATCTGGTGTTTGGTTCTAATGCCGTATTACGTGCTTCAGCCGAAGTTTACGCCAGCGCTGATGCCAAAGAGAAGTTTGTTAAAGACTTTGTCGCGGCCTGGACCAAGGTGATGAATCTGGATCGCTTCGACATCTAAGATGTACTGACCGGTTTCAATAATTGAAACCAAAAAGCAAAAAGCCCGCTTAAGATGAACTGCCCAACGTTATGGCAACAGTTCAAAACGTAAGCGGGCTTTTCTTGTTTTGGGACCTTTGACCTGGAGCGGGTTAGTCATCCGCGGCAGATTTTCAGCCGCGAACACATTAGCCGATGATAAAACGCGGTGCTGATTCGCTTTGTGTTGAATCAGAACCGCAGGCCGTTAAATACGCCCGTAGAAGGTCATTCTGGCAGACTCGGATAGCGAAATATCAGGCTGAGAATTGTAAGCTAAAACCACCAGCATGCGCGTGGTATCTCCCTCGGTTGGCGTCACACGATGAATCGCATTTCGACCGCGGAACAGCACCAGATCGCCTGCCTCAATGCCGAGTTTTTTCGGCTCGGTTTGCTTATCCAGTAATTTTTCAACACCATCAAAATTCATGTCGCCAGCATCAGCATTGCGTAGGTTCTCAACGTATTCAAACACGCCTCCAGCCTGGGGTTTTTGAATCAGCAGGGTGATGGCAAAAGACGAGTTATCGAAATGCCAGCCCAGCTCCTGGCCTTCGCTGGCGTAATGCAGGTTGATTGAAGAGAGTTTGTCAGCGTAAGAATACAGCTGCGCCTCACCCAGCACTGCGCAAAGAAACGCACGAAACACTGGCGCGTCATACAGTGCGCGCAGTGCCGAGTCCTGCGGGATCTCTTCATCGGTAATACAGCCCTTTGAGGAGACAATCTGCCGATTTCTTGGATGCGAATCTGGCAACCCGGCATCAGGTTTCAACAGATAAACATTATGATTACTGCGGGTGTAATAGGCCAAATGGCGATTTTCATCCCCCTCACGCTTAATCGCTTTCAGCGCAGCAGGAATAAGAAAATCATGCAAGACCAGGACACCCTTTTCATTCAGTGTCCGTTGACACTGAGAAAGAAAATTCGTATCCAATATCGGATTAGCAGCGAAATTTACGATCTTATCGATTTCTTGCATCATTACCCTCATGAATTATTCAGGAAAAAACAGTTGCTCCTACTTTAACCAAGTCATTAATGGCTGGGAAATGAAAGATGCACTCTGACGTTAAGGATAGCGTTGCATCGACCCGTTGAATTCGCAGCCTGACGCGTTAATAAATAAAGGGCAGGGCAGAGAGGTCCTATGAACGATATTAGGGTCAGTATCTGGAATGGCGCTGCCCGGCAAAGAAAGTCACCACCGCCCAGTAATCTGAAGCAAAGTTGCATACGTTCACATTCAGAATATAGGGGCGGCGCTTATGCACGGGCTATCGCAGTGAAATGTGAGTGTCTTTTGCCTGTAAAGCCGTGACAAGTAGATCTTTCCCTGGTCCTTTAATCCATTCGTCAAATCGTAACAGATGCCCGAACGTCTCTCTTAAAGCGGTCAGATCTGCATTTCCAGCCCCGCGGCCATCATCGATAACGGCTGACAGTCGCCCCAGAAAAGTATTTTCCTTGAGAAGCGTATCAGTGAAGCGTTGATAGTGAATGGATTTTCCGGCCGCCTGACTCAGAATCTTTTGTAAATCGATGCCGGTCACTTCATCTCCGGCTATCTCGAGTGTTTGTCCGGCGAACTGCTGAGGGTGTTCAAAAAGATGGCCGACAATTTTCCCGATATCCTGTACTGCGATAATTTGGAAAGACTGATCAGGATGGACAAAGAATGAATACTTACCTTGCGAGAGCCCCATGCCGGGCAGTAACAGAAGCTCCATAAATGCTGCCGGGCGGATAATGGTATGGCGGATATCCAGAGAGCTGAGATATTCTTCAATTTCTGTTTTGCTATCGAAATGCCCCATCCCGGTCAGCCCTTTGCCAGCGGCACCCACCGATGTATAAACCAGATACTGAACATCTAGCTCAACGGCAATATCTGCGATAGTTTTTCCATAAAGCACTTCCTGCTCATCAGAAATCCCATAAAGCTCACCCTGACCAGAACTGGG
Source organism: Hafnia psychrotolerans (assembly GCF_014639435.1). Lineage (GTDB taxonomy): Bacteria > Pseudomonadota > Gammaproteobacteria > Enterobacterales > Enterobacteriaceae > Ewingella > Ewingella psychrotolerans. Next base: position 555,460 of record NZ_BMFZ01000001.1, read on the forward strand.
TTGAATGCTGAATACACCGTAGACGCCGGTCATGGCTGCACGAATGGAAGCTGAATCAGACAAATCGCCCTCCACAATCTCGGCGCCGGACGCAGCCAGTTGTTGCGCTTTTTTACTTTGTCGATCACGCACCAGCGCCCTGACTTTCCAGCCAGTGGACAATAATACCGATGCAACGGCACCGCCTTGCTGACCCGTACCACCGAAGATAAGGACAGTTTTACTCTGATGATTGAGATTCATAGGTGTCTCCCTGTTATGTGAGACACCAGTAGTATACTATTTACACCTGAATGCAATTAGGTACCAGGATGCTACCTGGTAGCCGGGAGTATCCTTAGCGATGTCGTCATCACCACAAAAACTGGAACACAGTCGCGTTGTTCTCGAAGAACTTACCAGCAAATGGACACTTTTGGTCCTGAATGAACTTTGCAATGAACCGATGAGATTCAATGCATTAAGGCGCGCCCTGCCTGATGTAACACAGAAGGCGCTGACACAATGCCTTCGACGGCTTGAAGCCAGCGGATTTATATCGCGTACCGTGCTGAGTCTTTCACCTGTTGCAGTTATCTATGAGATTTCTCCCCTTGGTCGCTCTTTAGAACCGCATTTACAGGCAATTTTAAAATGGGCTGGTGAGCACAGAGAAGAAATTCAAACGGCTAAACATCGTTATTCATCGCATTAAAAAATCGAGCGAACCAGGCCACCGTCACTTTCCCGCGCACTGCTGCTTTTGCAAGATGCCTGCTCATATTGGCTTAAGTTCTTTTCCTGCAAAGGGCGGTGTGGTGCCAGAAGGGGGCCTGGTAACGATGAGCCTGGTCGAATGAAGTTTGATTTTTTAAACTATGCTCGCTTCCTCTTATTGAATTTTTATGCTATCAGTTTGCATATATATTTAATTTAAAGCGAGGTTAGCATGTCGACAGAGTCGCCGGTTAAGGCACAGTTTGAAGCCTATAATGCTCATGATATTGAAGCGTTCATGGCTTGTTTTTCAGAAGAGTTTAAAGGATATCGGATGCCCGCCGAAAGCCCTTCAACCATAGGAAAAGAATCATTACGTGAGTTTTACAACAACAATCGTTTCAACAATCCAGAACTTAAAGCAGAACTTATTTCCAGAATCGTGCTAGGTAATAAAGTTTTCGATCACGAATTGATATATGGCTTGTCTCCCAACCCTTTGGAAAGCGTGGCTGTCTTCGAAGTTAAAAATGATCTCATTTCAACAGCATGGTTCTATTTTCCGTAATGACAATTTTTATTGAGAGCCCACTCTGGGGCAAGTTTCCTCTGTTACCTCAAGGGTTAGCGTGCTATCACATATCCGCTTTTCGCTCAAAGCGGACCTTGATCGTAGCCGTGGGCAGTTTTGTGCCAGAAGAGGGCATTGTCTACCCACGAAGCCATGGAGTTATCGTAAGTCCGGTGAGCAACCCTTCAGGGCTGAGTAGGCGAGTGACTGTTTGCCCCCAGGGTTCTGTACGGTTAGCCACCAAGAGGCGATAACCTTTCTCGCTCAAGATCCTGGTCGCAGAATCGAGATCCCGTACCTCATATTCAATCCATCCTTGTGGTATCGGGTGCTCAGTTGGCCACTGCACTGCGCCAAAACATGAATTTGCGGCCTGTGATAGTGGCCAGACTGCAAAATGCTTAACGCCCTTCAACAGACCCTCTTCAGATAGCAGGTAATCGCAGTTACCCTCCATTGGCTTAAGCGGCAAACCGAGTGCCTGCACATAAAATTCGGCGCTGGATTCAGTATTCAGCGAGATGGGCCCAAACCCAGCGACAAACAATACTTCAATTCCCGGTAAATTCTGCGACATGCCTGCTCCTTAATTGTCTGAAATCGAATCCTAAATTTATACTACGACTCACTGAGTCACCACTTCTAATCTTGACATCTCAGTGCGGTATGAGCGGCAACCAGATACCGCTCATCCTTTATTATTGCACGGCCATCGCCAGCCGAATTCCAACCGCAGTAAAGGCCAACGCCACCGCCCAACGAATGCCGGTCATGACCCGCTTATTTCCTAATACCCTCTGACTGACGGCCGAAGCGAAAATGCCATACAGAGAAAATACAGCCAAAGTCATGGCGGCAAAAATAGCTGAAAGCATCAACATACTCCGTGTGGGATGTGCATCATTGGCGGCGACAAACTGTGGCAGAAAAGCCAAAAAAAATAACGACAGCTTAGGATTAAGAAGATTGGCCACGACCGCCTGCTGTATTAAGGCACGGTGAGATAAAGTTAATCCGAGGTGATCCACAGATAACAATCCCTTATCTCGCAGCGTTTGCCACGCCATAAACAGCAGATAAGCCACACCGGTATATTTGACGAGGGAAAATAACAACGGGCTGGCATGCAGTAAGGTGGCCAGGCCGGTAATAGCAGCCAGCATATGCGGCAATACGCCGAGCGTACAGCCCGCAGCGGCCATTATTGCGCTACGTGTTCCCTGCCGCAGGCCAGCAGAAAGCGTAATGATGGCGCCCGTGCCGGGCGATATGACGATCAGTAAAGAGGTCACCAGAAAATCATTATCAGGAATCAACATATTAACCCTCACCGGAAGCTGAAAATAACCGCTTCAGTTTCAGATTAAGCGTTTTTGCTGTCTTGAATAAAATTGCAGAACAGGGGCAACTAGACTTTAGAACATTGTCGCGCGTACAGGCCCGGCGTATAGCCATAACTGCGGACAAACAGACGCGTCATGTGGCTTTGATCGGCAAACCCGCCAGCTATGGCTGCATCAGCCAAGCTCATTCCGCGTGTAATAAGCTGGCGTACCCAAGACAGACGCCGCTGCAAAAGATAGGCATGCGGGGTCATCCCGCTGTACTGCGTAAAAGCACGTAGAAACGTAAATTGACCCAGGCCAGCAATCGCTGCCAGCTCAGGAAGCGATACGGCACTTCCAGGCTCGTCGTCCATTCTTTCCTTCGCGTACAACACCCCTTTTAAGGGTAATTTCATCGGAAGTCTGGGAATTTGCGCCAGGGCCGAGGTCATGGTCAACATCGCCTCATCGGCGGCCAACCTCTCACTGTCGCCGTTAACACTGATAATGGCGCGATATAATCGATTAAAGTTTTCAGCCATGCAACGGTTAGTCAATACCGGCCGACAGATTTTCCCTCGGTAATATCCACAAAGCAGCGATTGATAAGCTCAGTATCAAAATAGAGCATACGCCAGGCCCGCGGACCGCCGAGAGGGGATCCGTCGTGAACTTCCCCCGGATTAACGGTAATGATATCTCCAGCCATCGACTCGACATTGCCGCGCCCACTCAGTGATTTTTGCCCGCCGCTGTCCATCAAACCGATGCCGAACTGATCGTGAGTATGCCGCCCAAAGGAGAAATCGCTGTCGGCGTTTACCACCTCGACACCCGCGAGGGTACTGGGGAACAGTTGAATGGAATGTTGGCGCATGGTGTCAGACTTTTTCCTGTCGCAGTGGGTTGTGTTGAGCGAGCGCATAATTGATGAATACGCCGATCAGGGTGCGATAGACTGTCTCGAGATGCTTTCTGACGGTTTTAATGGAGGAGAAATTCATTGGCAATCTCGGTAACGAGGACATGAGTTCGTTAGATTACATAAAATTTTGATTAAAACCAGTATGGAACATAAAGGGATGAAGCGGTGAACATCACGTGATTCTTGCTCAATATTCTTAACCCGTAAGCACTTACCCTGAATCACTTTAGCGTGCCATTCTCAGAGGGTGACTGACCCATCGGCACAGGACCGACGACCTCTTTCAATCACGGGGCAGTTCTTTTCAGCACATCTCAACCCGGCGATAACATCGGTGGGCAAATCAGTGCTTTACTCTCTGTTAAACGACCGTTTAGGCCGTGGTATTGATATTCCGTCCGATCGCCGGGTTAGCAGGCAATGGTGGGATCGACTCGAGGATACTGGTTACCGTAGACTGTTGGTTATCCAGGGTCTTTTTTAGCAGAAGGGTGTTTACCTGATTACTGAGATCCTGGCTATCCAGACTGGTAGCCAGTGACGTAATTTGCGATACATCCATCATGTTGCTCTCCTGTTCAATACAACCTAAAAAGGAACTGACCACGGCTTGGGCGCTTGGGAATAAGCTATGAATGGTTATCGGCATTTTGCAGAAAAACTTTAGAGGTGAATGGCGCGGTCTTCGCTGAAGACTATTGCGCAAATCAAAAAGCGGTTGCAGCCAGAGGGAACAGGTCAATAAAGCGTCATGTTATCAGTGGTTCATCTACACTTTGCCACACTGGTCTTTATAGGAATAGGAAAGATGAAACTCGACTGGCACAGCTCAGTGCTAACACGTACAACGATCGTGGATCAAAACTACAAAAATACACAAAATGTTCGTCGTTTTATGGTTGAGCAATGCGGAGAAGGCTTTCGATTCGATCGTGATTTCATGGCCTGGATACGAAATGGTACTGCAAAAAATTTGGGTGATGTGGTGGATGAATGGAAGCGTAGGCATTAATCGCTACGGCTAATAGAAACATTTTCGCCGGTCATCAACATCATGCAAATATTGTGCGTTATAACGGCCTGTGTTATTGTGCGTGGCTGCCAAAGTAAGCTAAGGCAATATTTTTCAGTATAATATGCTGTATTATATAAAGAAGGTGTGGAACGTATGTGGAAAGGATTTATTCTGGTGATGGCTTGCGTGCTATTAAATGGCTGCGTTCAATATAGGTGGGATAAACTCGATGCCTCCGAGAATGACAGAACGATTCAATTGACGTCTTGCAAAGCCAAAGCGCTGAAAGATTTACCTCCTGATAATGTTATCCAAAGTTCAAACGTAACGAGAAAAGATAAAGATGGGAAAAAATATACGGATAAAACGTATAGTACTGACGATGCTAATCGCTATAACCGTGATATTTTAATCGATGACTGCATGTACCAACACGGTTGGACCAAGACCGAAGTACATAACTAGTTTTATCATGCTGATGAGCGCTTATGCTTAACGCTAAGCCATTTTTCACATGGTGACAGACAGTTTCTTATCTTTTAGTTATTTCCTGCTTAATGTTATCTCTGAATAACGGTCATATCTGCAATCCGCAGCATACCTGCGCACACTGCTGTTATCTATGCCGCTTCTGCAGGAAATAGCATGACAGCATTCAGTATCGGTAATGCCGGTACTATTGTGCGCCATCGCGAAACACGAGCGAGGATTTTGATGAAAGACATGACTCAACAGATCGCCAACACCCTGAAAGCAACACGCGCCCGCTACGGCTGGAGCCTGTCACTGACTGCAGCCAAAACTGGCGTCAGCAAAGCCATGCTTGGACAGATTGAACGAGGTGAATCCAGCCCTACCGTTGCTCTCCTTTGGAAAATTGCCAGCGGGATGAATATTCCGTTTTCGGTGTTTATCTCCTCGCCGGAATTGCAAGAGGATGTTCTGCACCGAACCGGTATTCCGGCGCCGATCAGCTCGAGCGAAACGGCCATGCGGGTAACGCCTCTGTTTCCTTTTGATGCAACGCTTGGTTTTGAAGTGCTGGTGGTCGAGGTAGTTGCGGGTGGTTTTAGCGCATCGTCGCCTCATGAACGCGGAGTTATTGAGCATGTGATCGTGGTGTCTGGAGAGTTGGAACTGGATATCGACGGCGTGTGGCATCGGTTGTCCAGCGGTGACGCCATCCGCTTTGCCGCTGATTGTCCGCATGCTTATCGCAATAGCACTGCCGAGCTGGTGCGCTTTCACAATCTGATTCACTATCCTGAACTGCCTGCCGGTGACAACCCCCGCGAATTGATTCAAAAAAATTCGATATGATATTCAAAAAATTTGAATTTGTTTTTGAATGACTGAATATCTCCCTTCAAAGGCGTTACAGACTGCGGAAAATCTCGCTTCCATCCTCATTTTATAAAAAAGCCTATTGGCGAATCGAAGCATAATGTTTAAAAAAAATTCTTGACAGGATTTTACTGCCCGTAAAGATATGTCAACTCTTGTTTGATAATGGTAATGTTTATCAGAATCATTACTAATTACATACATTATCATTCAGGGTTGACGATGAAATATAACAAGATAGCCTCGGCGCTCGCCGTGATTCTGGCAGGAAAATTCGCTTACGCAGCAGATCAAACCATCGTGGTAACCGGTAACGTGCTGGGGGATTCCCGTGCCGAAGAGGTGAAAACCTGGGCCGGTAGCCGCACCGTGATAAGTAACGACCAATTGCAGAAAGGCGCAAACCGCACGTTGGATGATGCGTTACAACGCGTTCCCGGCGTGAAGATTCAGGACGAAACGGGCACTGGCGTGTTGCCGCAGATCGCGGTTCGCGGCCTTTATGACAGCCGTAGCGGCCGCGCACAAATCCTTGAGGACGGTATTCCGCTGGCATTAGCACCCTACGGTCAGGAAGGGATGTCGTTGTTCCCGGTGACGTTCTCTACTATCGACCGCATTGACGTCGTGCGCGGTGGGGCGGCGGTGCAGTATGGCCCGAATAACGTCGGCGGCGTGATCAACCTGATCAGTAAGCCTATCCCTGTGAAATGGGAAAATGAAATCGGTGAGCGCGCTACCTTCTACGGCAAAGGGCGAAATCTGTGGGATACCTATCTGCGCACTGGCGGCATGCTGAATGATGATTTCGGGCTGCAGGTGGAAGCCAACCAGGTAAAAGGCAGTTCGTTCCGCGAGCACAGTGACAGTAAAGTACAAAACTTCCGCGTGCGCACCCTGTGGAATATCAATGAAGACACCACGTTAAATCTTTCTTATCAGTACTATGACGCGCATGCCGATCTGGCTGGTGCGCTTTCCACTGCGGATTATCTGAGCGATCGCCATCAAAGTACTCGCCCGTACGATGATTATGACGGTCACACGAAGCGATACAGCGCGGTATACAACCAACAGTTGGGATCGCTCGGTTTCATCGATTCGGCGGAATTTAACTGGATGTTCTTCGGTCATGACTCAGACCGTGATTTCCATGTGGGCATGAGTAAAACTTCGGGGCAGAACTTCAACCCGGCGCTGCCTGCCGATATCGTGCAAAATTCGCCACGTAACTTCAAAGTATGGGGTACCGAGCCGCGTATTAGCCTGGATGTCGATGGTGACAAGGTGAACCAACGATGGATCATCGGTGGTCGTTTCGTCAGCGAAAAAGTGGATTATCAGGTGCGTCAGCAGACGCTGGCGACCGGTGTCACGACGGTGACGCGCGACTGGAGCTTTGATGATAAAGCCTGGGCGGGTTATATCAGCAACGCCGTGAAATTGTTCGACGATACCCTAACCATTACGCCGGGCATGCGCTACGAGAACGTCAGCGAAAAATATGTCGATAAAACGAGCGGTCAGCGTACTTCTTCGCCGGATACACAGTGGCTGCCGGGGCTGACCGTGGGCTATCAGTTGGCACCTGCGTGGTTCCTGTATGCCGACATGCAGAAGAGCTTGCGTCCTGCGCAAGTGACACAGATTGTGAAGGGCGGGGATGTCAGCTCAGAACTGGCGTGGAACTATGAAACTGGCGTGCGCTATACACCAATGGACAACCTCAGTCTGCATGCCGGTCTGTATCGTATCGATTATAAAGATCAGATCTCCTATGACAGCACCTCTGACAGCTACCTGAACATTGGTCGCACCCGTCATCAGGGCGTGGAGCTGGAAGGCTTCTGGAGTCCGGCAGCGGTCGACGGGCTGAAACTGCACGCCGGTTATGCCTATTTGCAAGCGGAGCAGCGTAACGGTGTCAACCGTGGTAAAGATGTGCCCTATGCTTCACGCACCCAACTGACACTGGATGGTAGCTATGAATGGCGGGGTACCACGCTATCACTGGCGAGTTACTACTTCAGTAAATCCTTTGCTGATGCAGCAAACTCGGTAAGCGAAAACAGCACCGGTTCGGTAGGCGAGATGCCGTCTTACTGGGTATGGAATACGCAAGTGAGCCGCGATTTGTATAAATCTGGCAGCACGGTAATGAATGGTTATATTGGGGTGAACAACCTGTTCAATCGTGACTACTGGTTCCGTGGTGTTGATACCAGTCCGTGGGGACGCCAACCGGCGCCAGGCCGTTCAGTGACCGCGGGTGTTAGCGTGAAATTCTAAACCCTGATAAGCCCGCTCACACTGAGCGGGCTTAGTGTTTATTGCTGGATGAAAAACAAGCCGCGATAGGGAATGCCGACAAAATCACGATAGAGCGCTTCAAGATCGGCTTGCGGATTCACATCGGCAAACGGCTGCGGATGGAACAGTTTCGCCATCGCCTCCAGCGCCACGACATTGAATGGACTGTCGTAAAATTGATGGTAGATGGCCATGACGCGATGGCTATTTGCCACCGGCAATACACTCAACATGGGACGCTGCATGAGTGCCTGCAAACGCGGCAGGGTGGTCGCTCGCGTCGCGTCATAACCGAGGGGAACGGCCTGCGACGGCGTACCGCGCTGGCTCCAGTCCGCACCGCTCATCAGATAAATATCCGGACGTGCAACGATCAGCAATTCCGGGCTAATGTCCGCGCCTTGTGGCGGCACCTTATCGGCAAGCAGGTTGCGCCCTCCGGCGGCTGGAATGAACTCGCCAAAACTATCACGCCCAAATACCGCGCAGCAATTCATGCCGCTCATCCCTGCATGATTCTCAAACACTACGCCAGGCCACTGATCTTGTGGGATGGCCGACACGCGTTCCCGGGTGCGCGCCAGTAACTGATTCCAGCGCTGAATAAAACGTTCGGCATTCTGGGTTTCGCCGGTCACTGCACCCAGCAGGCGCAGACTGACGGGGGTGTTCGTCAGCGGCTTGTGGCGGAAGTCGATAAAGATCACTGGAATGCCGCTTTTTTCCAACAGTGCCAGCGTGCCTTCGCCGCGCAATTTCGCCAAGATACCGATATCAAACACCACCAAATCCGGTTTGAACGTCATCGCCTGCTCAACGCTGAACGTACTGCGATACGGATTGATAAATACGGGAATATCGCTTAACCGTGGATATTGACGAGCAAAGTAGCGGGCCATATCGGGTGCACGGGTTTTTAACGAATCATCCCAGGCCACAATCCCTTTCAGCGCATCACCAGGATGCAACAAACTCATCGTCAGTAACATGCGGCTATCGGCCAGTATGATGCGTGTTGCCGGGGCATTGAGCGTTACATGTCGCCCGGCAAGATCGGTCACAGTGACCGGTTGTGCCATGCTCCACACCGGCCAAAGCAGGATAGAAAACAGTAAAAGCCACTTGCCTCTCATTAATCTTTTCTCTTTTTGAAAAATCCGCTGATGAAGTTTGCCTAACGTGATGTTGGTGCACGTTAGCATCGTTAAAGGGGAATAACGTCTAAATATCGAGGAGATACCTTAGGATTCAGGTAAGCCAGCCACGCAACCTAAGGTAGATAAGTCACCCTCACACAGTGAATATAGTTAACTATTCTTGTCAAATCATTTGAAAAATATCGAGAGAATGGTAATGGTAATGATAATGTAAATGATAAGTATTATTAAACAGGTTTCACATGATTTCTCTGACTTCACCTGATGAACGCCTGCAGTCGCAATCTGCGCTGTATGGCATCCTCAACTCTGTTCCGCATCCGACGATTGTAGAGATGATCGCGACTGCGGGTTATGACTTCGTTCTGCTTGACCTGGAACACTTACCTCACAACGAAACATTGTTAAGCCACTGCATTCAGCTGGGGCAACTCAAGGGGTGTATTCCTCTGGTGCGTATCACTGTGGATGACATTCCACGCGCCGGCCGCATTCTCGATATGGGGGCGCATGGCATTGTGCTGGCACGTACCGAAAGTGCGCAGCAGGTGAGTGCGCTGCGTGATGCGATGTTCTTCCCGCCGCTGGGTACGCGCGGCATCACCGGTGGCAGTGTCACCGGTTTTGGCACGATGCCGCTTGGCGATTACATCGGCCATGTGAATGAGAAGTTGTGGCTGGTACCCATGATTGAGACGGTGCCCGGCATTGACGCCATTGATGAAATTCTGCGTATTCCGCAGGTGACACTGGTGATGGAAGGGGCGCTGGACCTGGCAATGAATATGCAGCTCGGCCCGCAGCCGTCGCATCCTGATGTTGAAATGCACATCCGCTTACTTGCCAGCCGTTGTATCGCGGCAGGGAAGCGTTTCTGTGCCAATCCCCGCACACCGCAACAGCAACAGTTTTGGCGTAGTCAGGGTATTGATTGCTGGCTATGCGGCGAAGACCGCGGCTTCCTGTTTCGCACCCTGAAACAACACCTCACAGATTTCGTTTCCCCTCATCCTTAGTTTCTGAAACCAAACAGGTATGCACATGCTCAACCACAAGCCCTATGTGATCATTAGTCACGTCGTTAATGCGGCGGTGACCGAAGGCTTTATCCCTGCGGCGCAGCGTCTCGGTTATCCGGTGGTACTGCTCACCGACCACGCCATGGCACACAATCAGGTGCTGGATGACAACGTCTGCGTGATTGAGTGCGAGGTGTTTAACCCGCTTTCAATCCTTGATGCTCTGACCGAATGGGGCATTACGCCTGCGGCGTTGTTCTCCAATAGCGATCACCTGCAAACCGCCACGGCCATTGCCGCCACAGCGCTCGGGCTGCCAGCAAAAAACTGGCAGATTTGCTATGCGGCGAAAGAAAAGTGGCGTATGCGCCAACGATTACAGGCGCATGGCTTGCCGTCGGTGTGGTCAAGTCAACTGCTGCCCAACGAAGCGCCGCACGCCAACTGGCCCTGGCCGGTGGTGATCAAGCCAGGTCAGGGTGTGGCCTCCATGGATGTGCGTCTGCTGGATGATCTCGCCAGCTGTCAGCACTATCTCGCGTCGCTGCCGTCGCGCCAGACGCTGCTGGTCGAAGCATTTATGCAAGGCCCGCTGTTCACGCTGGAAACGCTGGGTGATGGCAACGAGTTGGTGGCGGTCGGTGGCTTCGATGTCGAACTCTCCCCACCGCCGCATTTTGTTGAAATGGCCGCGCGCTGGGGCGGTGAGCACAGTGTGCGCTGGAAACAGCAGGCATTAGATCAACTGCGCCAGTTTGGTGTCGGTTTTGGCGTCTGCCACAGCGAGTTTATCGTTACGGATCATGGTCCCGTGCTGGTGGAGATCAACTACCGCAGCATTGGTGATGGACGTGAGTTCCTGCTTGAACGTCTGCTGCCGGAAGGCTGGTTCACGCCGATTCTGTGCCTGCATCTCGGTGAGCCGCTGCCGCCAGTGAAACCGGCGCAGGGGGAAGCGCTGATCCACTATCTGGTGGTGCAACAGAGCGGCACGCTACAGCTTGCACCGCAGCCCGCCGCCGCACCGGGGTTACGTTATCGCCCGCTAAAAGCGCAGGGCGAACGCATTGAACTGACTCATTCCAACAAAGATTACCTCGGCGTCCTTTATCTTGAAGCCAGCGATACTGCGCAGCTGGAGCAACTCACTGCCTGCACCTTAGCGGCACTGAAATGGGAGGTTGCGTAATGAACCAGCACGATTACATCACGCTGCGCATCATCAATGCCAGCTTGCGCGAAGACCTTGGCGGCCTGGTGAGTACAGGCCACATTACCGAACAGGATGATCAGCAGTGGCTGGTTTATCAGGCAGCACAGCACAGGCTACGATTGGCAGTGCGTGCCAGCGATTATATGCAGCGCTGGCACGCGATTTATCCGCACTGGGAAGTGCAAACCCTAACGGGCTGGCAGCAACAGTCCGGTTATACCAACTGGCTGGCTGTGCTGATGCCCGATCAGCAAGATGAAACCCGCCAGCTTTTCGCGACTTACAAAGAAGAAGCTGATGCCGCCGTGATGCAGGGCGAACTGTGCGCCACGGCATTTGCCAGGCAACGTGAGGCGTTGCTGCGTGCACCGACATCGATGCGCTGGGGCGAACGTCTGCGCCATGCCGATCAACTGGCGAGTTTCCTCGATCATCCATACTACCCGACGGCGCGCGCTAAGTTTGGCTTCAGCGAGGACGATCTGCGCCAGTACGCGCCGGAGTTTTGCCAGTCGTTCCACCTGCGTTGGCTGGCGCTGCCGCGTGGACAGCTGTCACTCACCGTGCCGGAGGCCAAACCCACGTGGTGGCCACTGCCGCAGCAGGTCGGGTTGGATGCCAGACTGCAGCAGGATTATGAGCTTATTCCTCTCCATCCGCTGACACTGCGTCATCTGAGCGATCTGCCGGCCGGCGCGATCATTGCGCCGCAAGCCTGGCTTGAAGTCTATCCGACGCTGTCGGTACGCACCGTTCAATTGGCGGATTACCCCACTGAACACCTTAAAGTGCCGCTCAGCATGCGCACGCTCGGACAGAAGAACATCCGCCTGATTAAAGCGTCTACTCTGTACGACGGGCAGTGGTTTGCCGAGGTGCTGTCGGCGATTGGTGAACAGGACAGCCTGTTACGTGGCAAATATCGTCACGTGGATGAGCGGTTCTGCGGCCACGTAGCGGAAAATAAGCAGTTGGCGTTCCTGCTACGCCGCTACGCGGCACCGCGCAGCGGTGAAACGCTGTTACCGGTGGCGGCGCTCGGCAGCACATTGCCAGACGAACGGCTATACCTCGCCTCGCTGCTGGAACAGCCCGGCATGCCGGATGCTGCCAACTGGTGGCGCGAGTACTGCCAACTGATGGCAGATGTGCACCTGACGTTGTGGCTGCGCTACGGTATTGCCCTGGAATCCAACCAGCAAAACGCGGTGCTGAGTCTGACGCCTGGGGAGCCGCTGACGCTGGTGATGAAAGATAACGATGCCGCGCGTATTTTGCCGCAGCGCTTCAAAGCTGCCTGTCCGGAACTGGCGGAACGTGTGCAGCAACTGCGCGATGAGCGTATTTGCGTGCAGGAGGATCTGGCGCTGGCACAGATGTTTATCACTATTACCTTGCAGCTATGCCTGGCCGCAGTGTTGGAGAGCCTTGCCGCGGCGAAGCTGCTCGACCGTGAAGCCGCTTATGACACGCTGCGAAGTACGCTGGAAAACAGCCTGGTACGGCTGGAGAGTGAAGGTGTCGAAACCACCTTTGCCAGAGAGCAGCTGTTTGCCTCTGCAACCCAGCCGGTGAAATACCTGATGCTGAGTGGCAGCCTGCTGAGTAAGCAGGCATCCGGTGCGGCGGATATCAACAAATTCTATGGTCAGAGCGGACCGAATTTCCTGCAGCGAGGCGACCGCTGATGCGCAGCACGCTAATGGCGGTGCTGGCTTGCCACTTTCTCGCGGCGTTCACCGTACTTGGCGTGCCGCTCTATTTACCGCGTTTGTTGTCGGCGTTTGGCATCGGTGAGCATAGTCTGTGGGCCGGTGCGCTGTTCAGCTTACCGGCGGTGATGACAGCACTTTCATCGGCAGGGTGGGGGAGGTTTGCCGATCGCTACGGTCGGCGTCTGTCGCTGCAGCGCGCACTGGTTGGGCTGGCGCTGGCGTTTGTTCTGGCTGGCATTGCCCCCTCGCTGCCCTGGCTGATTGTGGCGCTGGCGTTACAAGGCCTGGCTGGCGGCACGCTGGCGGCGGCTAACGGTTATCTGTCTCTGCACATGCGCGGTGATGCGCTGGCGAAAGCACTCAACTGGACGCAGTTCTCGGCGCGTCTGGCGCTGTTGAGTGCACCGCCGCTGATGGGGGGCATTCTGATGCTGTTGCCTCATATCGGACAGCGTTTATGGCTGGGATTAGCCTTTCTGCCGCTATGCGGATTGCTGCTCAGTCTTCGCTTGCCTGCTGACGTGGCCATTTCACCCAACCCTCACGCCAAAGAAGCGGTCAGCGGCAAAAATCCTCTGCTGCTGCTGTGGACCATGCAGTTCTTGTTCAATTTTGCCATGGTGGTGACCTTTCCCTATTTTTTGCCCTATGCCGCGCATTGGCTGCATCAGGAGGTGTTAATCGGTGTGTTCTACAGCTGGCCACATCTGATCTATCTGCTGTTGTTGCCGCTGTGGCACCGGCTGAGTGGCCGCAGCATGTTCCTCCTGCCTGGGTTAGTGCTGATCGCGCTGGCCGCGCTGTGGCATACACAGATCGCAGGTCCGCTAACCCTGCTGGCGGCACGCACCCTTTTTGGCATCGGCATATTACTGGCCTATAGCGGTGCCAATCAGATGTTGAGTGACAGCATTCGTCAGCACAACGCGGGTAGGCAGTTTGGGCAAATCGATGCCGCCGGTAAATGGGCTGGCGTGGCCGCGGGTATCAGTTCGGGCTGGCTTGTCGTGCATTTTTCGCTGCTGACGCCGTATCTGGCGTCAGCGACAGCGGCACTGTGCGGCGCCGCTATTTTTATTCTTTCATCTTTACGAGGTTCAGGTTATGTCCGTATCACTCGCAGTTCGTGAACATCCACTACTGACGCCAAAAGTCGCGCCAGAGCGTGAGCAGGCGGAATTTGCTGGTCTGACAGCGCTGCTGAATTGCTATATTCGTGAATTCGCCCGACCAGCTGGACGTATCAGCCTGGTGCGGCAGGGAAATATTCCGCTATCGCTGGCAAGTCGCATGGTGTCCGGCGAGGTCGTTTTGCTTGAGCTGGCAGGCTCGGATGGCACACTGTTGGCCATCCGCGCTACGCGCTGGAGCCTGCTCGGGCGTGGTGATTTTACCGGCACGCCTTTTGTCAAACAATTTGGCCGCTCATGGCGCGCCATACGTTGCAGCGAAGCGATGGCGTTTCTGGTCAACGATATGGTGCATCAGACCGGTCAGTTGCCGGATCTGGAACTGATGGATCAAATTGAGAACAGCGTGCAGGTAGCCAGCTTGTTTTTGCAACATTTGCCGGAAAATACCGGGCAACACGGTTATATCCGCAGCGAGGAGAGTCTGCTGTGGGGGCATCCCATGCATCCCAGCCCGAAAAGCCGCCAGGGCCTGACGCCGCAAGCGTTGCTGGCCTGTTCACCCGAAGTTTCCGCACGTTTCCCTCTGTTCTGGTTTCGTATCCATCCTTCGTTGTTGCAGGTGCGCGGCAGCGCGCCAATCACAGCGATGCTCGAGCAGTTCAATGGCGAACACTGCTATCCGTGCCATCCATGGGAAGTGCCCCATATTACTAAGTCGGCGTTGTACGCTCGAGCGCGCAATGCGGGGCTGATCACACCGCTTGGTCTGGTCGGCCCGATATTTGCTGCCACTTCGTCGGTGCGTACGCTGTACCGCGCCGATCTGCCGTACTACCTGAAATGTTCCATTCATGTCCGCCTGACTAACTGCGTGCGCAAAAACGCCTGGTACGAGTTGGAAAGCGCGGTGGCGCTGAATGAATTACTGGAGAGCCATTTTGCCCGCCTGGAAGCACAAACGCCGGGCTTTCACATTATGCGCGAACCGGGGGCAAGCAGTCTGGATTTCTCCGTGTTGGCGCAAGCGGGTGAAACGGATGAGGTGCGCCATCTGCAGGAGTGCTTCGGTATTTTATACCGTGAGAATCTGCGTGATGAACAGCCGTGGCTTGCCGCCGCGCTGTTTGCCCTCGACCGCCACGGGAATAGCCCATTGCAGGTCGTCATTCAGCAGCTAAGTACGGCGCAGGCGATTCCCCTGCCGCAGGCCAGTCTGCTATGGCTGGAACACTATCTGGCACTTTTGCTGCCAGGGGTGCTGGAGGCTTTCTTTAGCGAAGGTCTGGTGTTCGAGCCACATCTGCAAAATGTGTTGTTGGCGATGGAAAACCATCTGCCAACGGCTGTCTGGGTACGGGATCTGGAAGGCACTAAGCTGACAAGCGAACACTGGGCGGCCAGCGATCTGGCGATGATGTCAGAACGGGCACGCCAGTCGGTCTGGTACAGCCGTGAACAGGGCTGGCGGCGTGTGGCGTATTGCCTGTTGATCAACCATCTGTCTGAAGTTTTATTCCGTCTGGCCGACGGTGATCGTCAGTTGGAGCAGTCGCTGTGGGACCTGTTGGCCGCGCAACTGACACGCTGGCAGCCGCAGCCGGAGATCGCTGACATCCTGTCGGGCGGTGCGATTCCGTCGAAAAACAACCTGAAAACCCGCCTGTTGCAGAAAGCCGACAAGCATGCAGATTACACCATGATGCAACACCCGATGAGGAGCGCCCAGTGACGCCGTTAGTGTTAAAGACGTTGCAGCATTTGCAGCAACAGCGTGCAGAACCCTTCTGCGCCTACGTTTATGATCTCGATGCATTGTCTCAGCACATCAGTGCGATGCGCAGCGCGCTCCCCTCGGGTTGCGAGTTGTTTTATGCCGCTAAAGCGAACCCGGAAGCCCCCGTGCTACACACGCTGCATGAGTATGTTGATGGTTATGAAGCCGCCTCAGGGGGAGAGCTCAACTGGCTGCGTGAGCAGGTGCCGGACAAACCGCTGATTTTCGGCGGACCAGGCAAGCTGGAGAGCGAACTGCAACAGGCAGTGCAGCTGGGCGTAGAGGTGGTGCACGTTGAAAGCCTGACCGAGTTGCATCGACTGCAGGCGATTGCGCTGCGCGAGAACCAAACCGTTTCGGTGCTGCTGCGGATGAATATCGTACTGGATGGTATCGGCGGCACACGCCTGATGATGGGAGGAAAACCGACGCCGTTTGGCCTCGACGAGCAGGAGTTGCCCGCTGCACTGCGCGAGATTGCTGCATCCCCCTTGATTAAACTGCGCGGCTTCCATTTCCATCTGATGTCGCACCAGTTGGATGTCGATAACCATCTGGCGCTGATTCGGCTCTATCTGGAGAAAGTGCGCGGCTGGTGTGAGGAATGGCAACTAGACGTAGATCTGATTAACGTGGGCGGTGGGATGGGTATCAACTACCTTGAGCCGGCGCAGCATTTTGACTGGGCGAACTTTTGCCAGCGTCTGCCGGATGTCATGCAGATCAGTCAGGCCCGGGGCTGGACGCTACGTTTTGAGTGCGGGCGTTATATTGCCGCAGATTGCGGCTATTACGTGATGGAAGTGCTCGATGTGAAGAAAAACCTCGGTGAGTGGTTTGCTATCGGGCGCGGCGGCACACATCACTTCCGCACACCTGCGGCACAGAACCATAACCATCCGTTTAGCGTGCTGCGCCGAGAACAGCATGCGGCGTGGATTACGGATCAACAGGTGACCGTGGTGGGTCAGCTTTGTACGCCAAAAGATGTGCTGGCGCGCCAGCAACCGATTGCCGCCCTGGCGGTGGGGGACTGGCTGGTATTTAGCCTGGCAGGCGCTTATGCCTGGAATATTTCCCACCAGAACTTCCTGATGCACAGCCCGCCGGAGGTATTTTGGCTGAGCAAGGAAATTCTTTGAATCGGGAGCATATGGCGTCTGGCGAAGAGATCTGAAAAGTAAAAAACCTGCTTAGCGTCCTAAGCAGGTTTGTCTAAAAATGGCGATCTGACGTGGATCGCTTTAGCCTGTAACAGACTAATAAAAAAGGATACTTCATGTTCAGCTCGTCAGCGCGAGCTCAATGCCTTCCCACGTAAGTACGACTGTCATCAGTGGATTCTTCTCTACTGGCGTACGCCCGGACCAGCCCAAGAAATGCCGAAAGACCCGCCGAGGGATGTCGCCTTCCAGGATAATAAAGACAAAGCCCTGGAAATGGTGGAGTCCAGTCGTCAAGTAATCGCACCAACCGACCGGCTTTGATGTCATCAATAATGTTCTGCTCAAGGAAGAAGCCAATTCCTGAGCCTTCCAGCACGGCTATTCGCGCCAGGGACGCCTCATCCAATGTGAGTTGTCCGCGAACCTCAACCTGAACAACTTCGCCTTTTTTCTCAAGATGCCAGCGATAGAGTGAACCGTCAGGAAGGCGTACCCGAATGCAAGGATGATTGAGAAGGTCTGTGGGGGTTTCAGGTGGTTTATGGATAGCTAAATAATCAGGAGATGCGACGACGGCATAGCGCTGGGGTTTCCCAAGGGAAATAGCAATCATGTCATTAGGTATCAGGCTGGCGACTCGCACGCCTAGATCAAAGCCTTCCGCCACGATATCAATCAAACGGCCATCCGTGACGATATCAACCTGCATTTCTGGATAGCGGCGCAGAAATTCCAGTACCACGTTGGAAAGTAGGGTTCGGGCAGCAAAGGGAGGTGTATTGATCCGCAGTACACCTGATGGGTTTTCACGTCGAGAGCGTACAACTTCCAGAGCCTCGTGAACGCCCAACAGCGAGGGACCCATGTTATCAATAAATAGGCGACCGGCGTCGGTCAGTCCTACACTCCGGGTGGTTCGATGGAACAAACGAACCCCCAGCTCAGCTTCGAATTTCGCGATAATGTGGCTGAGCGCAGTGGTCGATATACCCAACTCGATCGCCGCCGCTCGAAATGTTCCCCGGCGAGCGATCGCCATTACGGCATCTAAATCAGTCAGTGTAATTCGTGCCATTATCCCACTTCCTTCATCATCGAATCCTGATTTGTCCTGATTGTTAACATTATAAAGACTGTTTACAGTAAAACGGTAGAGTTTATTTATTGGGAGATAGGTTATGAAGATGCCATTAGCAGTACAGGCCTTTTTCGAGGCAAACGATGTAGATATTGTTGCCAATGCTTTCACCCTTAATGCTGTCGTTAAGGATGAGGGGAAAAGGTATAACGGTCGTCATGCCATCCGGCAATGGCGGGTCGCGGCAACACATAAATACCAGTATATCTCTGAGCCATTTGAGGTGGCGTTGCGTGGAGATACCCTGGTGGTTAGTGCCAATGTGACAGGTAACTTCCCCGGCAGTCCGGTCGTTCTTGGCTATATATTTCACCTTGCAGAAGAAAGCATCAATGGCCTGGAGATAAGTCATGACTGATTTTTTTGGGCTTGAAGGCAAAAGAGTACTGATTACCTCCGGTACCCAAGGCGCGGGAGCTGCCACCGTGGCGTTGTTTAAGTCTCTGGGGGCTCAGGTGATGACCTGCGCTCGCCATACACCCGATTTCCCGATGGCAGACTTATCGACTGACGAAGGATGTGTTCAATTAGCCAAAGCCGCGCGGGAACACTTAGGTGGAATGGATATTATCGTTCATATGCTTGGTGGCTCTTCATCACCCACGGGAGGATTCGCTGTATTGACGGATGAGTTGTGGCAGCGTGAGTTGGCGCTCAACCTTTTCGCGGCAGTACGTCTGGATCGCTTGCTTGTTCCAGAAATGGTGGCGAACAGAAATGGGGTGATTATCCATGTATCTTCAATCCAGCGTTTAATGCCGCTACCGGAGTCAACGACGGCATACGCTGCGGCAAAAGCCGCGCTATCAACATACAGCAAAAGCCTGTCTAAAGAGGTCTCCCCAAAAGGGGTACGCGTTGTGACGGTATCACCCGGTTGGATTGAAACTGAAGCCGCTATAAGGTTTGCTGAGCGCCTTGCTGCACAGGAGGGGCTAGATTATGCAGGCAGTCAAAAAATCATCATGGATTCATTAGGTGGGATCCCAATTGGCCGTCCCTCTAAACCTGAGGAGGTTGCAAACCTTATTGCTTTTTTGGCCTCTAATCGTGCTGGCTCTATAACGGGAACCGAATACATCATCGACGGGGGCACAGTCCCGACAGTGTAAAAATACGCGTTGATATAAAAGCAGAGATAGCTAAACAGGTTCATTACCTCGATGTCGCGGTTGAACCTGTTAGTAACAGGCAGGCCGAAACGTTGGATAAAAAGGCTGCTGGGGTTTAAGGCCGGAAGCACCGAAAACGCCGTCACCCCAAATCCAGCCAGTCTCAACGCGCCCTCAGCCCTGGCAGCAGCGACGTCAAGAGTCTCTCTAACGCTAATAATGCAGTATCAGGCGTCGGCTCAAACTGCGCCCGGATAATCGCCCCGTCTATTGCCAGCGCTATGGCCTGGGCATCCTTCTCACGTCTTTGGGTCGATGGTAATAAGTTCGCAATGACAGCAGTCATCTCCTGCTTATGACGTTGAGTGATTTCAACCACTTCTGGCATAACGCCTCCCAGCTCTCCGACACTGTTGATAAACGCGCACCCGCGAAAATGTGCATCGCTGAACCATTCAGCTAACGTTGGAATAATCGCCGCGGCATGGCCACCATGAAACTGTAGCGAGTCCACGAACCACGCCATCCAACGCTGATGCCGGTACTCCAGATATTCACAGATAAGGATACTCTTGGCAGGAAAGTGGCGATAGAACGTGACCTTGGTGACGCCTGCCTCGGCAATCACACGGTCGATGCCTGTCGCACGTATCCCCTCCATATAGAACAGGTCATGCGCGGTCAGTAAGATGCGCTCCCGCGCTGAGAGGTTTTTCATTTCATGCATATCGATGATTTCCATGTCACCCGTGTAGACAAGTCTGTCTACGTCGGATAGGCTTTCGCATGTAGACAGTTCTGTCTACATGCTATCACAAGGAACCTATGATGAAAACCAAGCCACCGCTGCCTCCTTTTACGCAAGAAACCGCGACACTGAAAGTGCGCATGGCCGAAGATGCCTGGAATACGTGCGACCCGGAGCGGGTTGTACCGGTGTATACAGAAGATACACACTGGCGTAATCGTACCGATTTTCCCGTTGGGCATGAACAGGTGCGTCAGTTTCTTGAGCGCAAGTGGGCCAAAGAGCTCGAATATCGTTTGATCAAAGAATTGTGGGCCTGTTCGGAAAATCGCATTGCAGTGAGATTCGCCTACGAGTGGCACGACGCCTCCGGCCAGTGGTTTCGTTCCTACGGCAACGAGAACTGGGAGTTCGACCCACAAGGCCTTATGCAATTGCGCTACGCCAGCATCAATGACCTACCGATTAAATCTGAAGAACGAAAATTTTATTGGCCACAAGGTCGGCGTCCCGACGATCATCCAGGATTAAGTGCGCTTGGGCTCTAGCTTGTTTCAATAGCTCACTATTACACCTTCGGTAACGCCTATTCGTTTGCTCCCCGTGACGTCAACGGTTTAAGCATTAAACGGACGAGAACCTGTCGACCCGCACACTCGTTTCTCCTTTATACATCAAATGGCCATCATGCCATTTGATGTATACCAAAATAGAATGATTTCCCCTCTGTCCTTTATCAACTCGGAAGGACTTCCCCATAGGGAACTTCATCCCCGCACCTGATTGCAGACGGTTTTTGCACTCGGGTACAAGAATTGTTTTCAGGCGAGATGACGGGGCACCATTAAGCGCCCTCGCTTTTCCGGCACGAAAAGCGAGGGCGCTGGGGCAGGTATCAGAAGGTAATCTGCACTTTAGAGGAACGGGTTTTATCAGCGGCGGCAATCAGCGCTTCTTCAATGGATTCCGGTGCATATTCTGCGCTGAGTAACGGCAGCGGATTGATGCGACCGTCTTCCAGCCAGGAGACGGCGGTGGCAAATTCGTTGATGAAGCGGAATGAACCTACCCAGGTGATCTCTTTTACCAGCATCGGCATGACCGGATATTCCACGCTGGCCGCGCCCATGCCAACCTGCACGATGGTGCCGGAAGGGCGGGTGAACGCGACGGTAGACTGTATGGCCGCCGGGCTGCCGGAGGCTTCGAACACCACGTCAAAATAGCCGCTGTTTACCTGATAGCGGTCCGCGCTGCCTTTCTCCATCGGATTGAATATGGCGTTTGCGCCCATTTCAGCCGCCAGTTCGAGACAGCGGGCGCTGACGTCGGAAGCGACAATTTCTGCGGCCCCTGAGCTGCGGGCGGCTGCCATGATCAGGCAACCAATCGGCCCCGCGCCAATCACCAGCACTTTTTTACCGACCAGTGTTCCGGCGACATTCACCGCGTGGATAGCCACAGCCGTGGGCTCGGCAAAGGCCATCACTTTAGGAGAGACTTTGCTGTAGGCAAAGCACTGGGTTTTTGTCGCCACAACGTATTCTGAAAATCCGCCGTTGATGTGCGGATTGAACTGCGCACTGCCCATAAAGCGCATGGTTTTGCACAGATTCTGTTTCCCTTCGAGACAAAATGCACAGTGATTGCACGGCTGCGACGGATTAACCGCGACGCGTTGACCGGCGTGGAAACCGGAATCTGCCGGCGCTTTTTCTATCACGCCGACAAACTCGTGGCCGACTACCATCGGGTGTTTAAGCACTGACATCCCGGCGCGTCCGTGCTGATAATAATGAATGTCAGAACCGCAGATGCCGCCGCAGTCGACTTTCACCAGAATATCGCTGTCACTGTATTCCAGTTCGCGCTGTTCCACGCGCACGTCTTTTTCGCCATAAGCGAAACAGGCCTTACAGGTAATCTTGTGTTGAATGCTCATTTCAATGCCTCGGTGACTTTCTGCTGATTTGGGTCAGCACGATGCGGATTAGGAATATCGGATTTCGGCGGCACGATCACTTCGATTTTGCCGACCAGAAAGGTGTAAGCCAGTAAACCGACCAGCGCGACGGCGGTGATGTACCACATGGCATACTGGAAATTGTTGGTGCGTTGCAGGATCACGCCGATGACAATCGGACTGACTATGCCGGAAAGGTTGCCGCAAATATTCAGGCAGCCGCCCATCGTGCCGATAAAATTACGCGGGATCACATCGCTCCATACCACCCAGCCGAGATTGGAAAAAGCGTTGGCGAAGAACGCGATGGACAAGATGGCAATGGCGATAGTCGGTTGGTCTTCAAAGAAATTCACCAGGCAAATCACCATCGTCAGGCACAAACCGGCCATCACCGGCAGTTTGCGGGCAAAGGTGCGCGACTTGCCTTTTTTGAGTAGTACATCGCTTAGCGTGCCGCCGCACAGTACGCCCGCCATCGCCATCAGATACGGGAATGACGCGCCGATCCCGGCTTTGGTGATCGACAGATGCAGCCCTTTTTCCAGATAGACGATGAACCAGGTCAGGAAAAAATAAAGCGTGGAGGAGCAGGCGAACTGCGCGATGAATAACCCCCAGATGGTGCGTTGTTTGAGGAAATACTTGATGTCTTTCCAGCGCACTTTCTCGCTCACGTTGGCCTGATTTTTCGAGCCAAAACCGCCGCCTTCGCGAATGTAATCCAGTTCCAGCTGATTGGTTCCGGTGCTGTTCTGCGGATCGCGGTATTTCATCAGCCAGTAAATGCCGAACAAAATGCCTGCGCCGCCGGAGAGGTAAAACGACATTTCCCAGCCATATTGTGCGACGACATAAGAAAGTGCCGGAGTCAGCAGCGCCAGCCCGATGTATTGTGCGCTGGAATAAATGGCTGTGGCGCGCGCCCGTTCATGATCCGGGAACCAGGTGGCGATGATTTTGGTGTTCGACGGAAACGACGGCGCTTCCGCGATGCCAATCAGCGCGCGACAACCCAGCAGCATCAGGAATGACGCGGTGGCAGTGGTGAACAGATGGTGCGACGAAAAGCCCATCATGAAGGTGAAAATGCTCCACAGAATAATGGCGCTGCCGTACAGAATACGTGAGCCGATGCGGTCCAGCACATAGCCCACAGGGATCTGGCTGGCAGCATAAAACCACGTAAACATCGAGAACAGCAGACCGAGCTGTGTGGCGCTCAGATCGAATTCGGACTGGATTTTACTGCCTGCAACGGACAGGTTGGCTCTGTCCATGTAGTTAATGGCCGTCACAATGAACAACAGCGACAGGATAAAGAATCGCGACTTTGTTGCTTTCATTTGAGTGTCCTGGTCAGGTTTTGTTATTGGCTTTGTTCAATCAGGTGCAGGGTACCGCCCACGGCGCGAAACAGATGTCCGTGGGCAAAGTCTTTCAGGGAAAGTGTTGTCACTTACAACACCGCCAGCCAGCCACCATCTACGTAGATGATTTGGCCGTTGATATAGTCGGAGGCGGAAGAGGACAGGAATACGGCCGTGCCGATCAGTTCCTGCGGTTTCCCCCAGCGTTTGGACGGGTTGCTGGCTTTCACCCAGCTGTCGAATTCCTTATTGTCGATCAGCGCCGTGTTCATGTCGGTGAGAATGTAACCGGGGCCAATTGCGTTGGACTGAATGTTGAACTCCGCCCATTCGGCGGCCATCGAGCATGTCAGCATTTTGATGCCGCCTTTCGCCGCGGTATAGGGGGCGACGGTAGGGCGGGCGGCCTGACTGGTCAGCGAACCAATGTTGATGATTTTACCGCCCTGTCCACGGGCGATCATGCGTTTTGCCGCTGCGCGGGAAACGATAAAAGCGCTGGTGAGGTTGGTGTCAATCACGCGCTGCCATTGTTCCAGCTCCAGCTCTACCATCGGTTTGCGATACTGAATCCCGGCGTTGTTGATCAGTATATCCACCTGCAATCCCTGCGCTTCGAGGGCAGCGAAGGCGCTTTCTACCGCATCTTCGTGGGTCACGTCGAAGGCAAAACCGTGTGCCTGATAACCCTGACTGCGCAGTGTCTGGACAGATTCCTGCAGCAGTTCTTCGCGGATATCATTGAGGATCACGCCAGCTCCTGCAGCCGCTAGTCCTTGTGCGTAAGCAAAACCTAAACCTCGGGCAGAACCCGTGACCAGCGCCGTTTTCCCGGTTAAATCAAATAAAGCAGCAGACATGATAAATCCTCATCGTGGAGAGTGTTCAGAACGTCATCAGATTCAATCCTGTATGACATCAGTCGTGTTTAAACTGATGCATGGTTCTTTTTAAATCAATTGGAAACTTGTTTTTTTGCCATCCGCTTCACAAAATTTATGGTTTACATCTTATTTGTTTAATCTTTATATTTTAAATACAGTAACTTAATGAATATCACCACAAATTATGATCAAGTGCACAAAATCAGCCCTGCCCGCTTTGGCTACATTTTTTTCGATGATATAAGTGAATTAACTTGTAGGACGACAGTTGAGTTGATAGATATAAAAAGAGATTGCGGCCAGCGCCGCACTTTTAATGACAACGTTATCGGGTCTGACATACATATTAAGGAGTTACTGTGAGTAATCTGAAAATCACCGCGGTGAAAACCATTCTGACGGCACCCGGCGGTATCGATCTCGCGGTGGTGAAAGTGGAAACCAATCAGCCGGGCCTTTACGGTTTAGGCTGCGCCACGTTTACCCAGCGCATTCATGCGGTGAAAACCGCTATCGATGAGTACATGGAGCCGTTTTTAATCGGCAAAGATCCAACGCGTATTGAAGATATCTGGCAGTCTGCGTGCGTCAGCGGTTACTGGCGCAGCGGGCCTATCATGAACAACGCACTGTCCGGCGTGGATATGGCGCTGTGGGATATCAAAGGCAAGCTGGCCGGAATGCCGGTCTATGAGCTGCTGGGTGGAAAATGCCGCGACGGCATTCCGCTGTATGTGCACACCGATGGCGGCGACGAGTTTGAAGTCGAAGACAATATCCGGGCGCGTATGGAGGAAGGTTACCAGTACGTGCGCTGCCAGATGGGGATGTACGGCGGGGCGGGCACCGACGACATGAAGCTTATCGCCACCCGTCTGGCACGGGCAAAAAACATTTTGCCAAAACGCTCGCCGCGCACCAGTACGCCGGGGATTTATTTTGACCCGGAATCCTATGTGAAAAGCGTGCCGCGCCTGTTTGATCATCTGCGTAATAAACTCGGGTTTGGCATCGAATTTATCCACGACGTTCACGAACGCGTGCAGCCGATTGCATCCGTTCAGCTGGCGAAAACGCTCGAGCAATATCAGTTGTTTTATCTTGAGGATCCGGTCGCACCGGAGAATATCGAATGGCTGAAGATGCTGCGCCAGCAGTCTTCCACCCCGATTTCGATGGGTGAGCTGTTTACCAACGTCAATGACTGGAAGCCGCTGATCACCCACAACCTGATCGACTATATCCGTTGTCATGTCAGCACGATTGGCGGCATCACTCCGGCGAAGAAACTGGCGACGCTCAGCGAACTGCACGGCGTGCGAACCGCATGGCACGGGCCGGGTGATATTTCACCGGTCGGTGTCTGTGCCAATCTACATCTCGACATGAGCGTAACCAACTTCGGCATTCAGGAATACACGCCGGTTAATGATGCGCTGCGCGAGGTGTTCCCAGGCTGTGCGGAAATCGATCAGGGCTACGCCTATCTGAGCGACCGCCCTGGGCTGGGGATTGATATCGACGAGAAGAAAGCGGCGCAGTATCCCTGCGTCGGCGGTATTCCTTCCTGGACGATGGCGCGTACGCCGGATGGTACGGCGTCACGCCCGTAAAGGCGGGAAAGGCTCAGCGCCAGAGTGCAAATTCTGGCGCTGAGTGTGGCGGTTATTTGGTGTCCGGCAGGGACTGCTTGAGCTTTTCGATGGCAGTCACGTTGTCGGACATCGCGTCATTGAGCACGGCAACCGCCGTTGAAGAGTCGCGGTTTTTGATCGCCATAAACACTTTGATGTGCGCTTCGACACTTTCCAGCGTGATACCCAGCGCACGGTTCAGCTCTTCCAGATAGTAGTAATAAATATCTTTGATCGAGTTCATCACGTTGTAGAACACTTTGTTCTGTGAGGCTTTGGCGATCGCCAGATGAAAATCAAAGTCGGCCTGCGAGTACTTTTTATAATCGTCTCTATTAACCAGCATGCGGTTCAGCGCCTGTTCCAGCGCGGTAATGTCCTCCGCCGTGGCGTTAATCACCGCCAGTTCCATGCACTTAAATTCCACTGTCTGGCGGAACACCATCATGTCGTGAAACTCTTCGCGGCTCAGATGCATGATCGGCTGTTGTTCATTGAGCAGGGTTTGCTGATTGATGTTCTTGCTGACAAAACTGCCTTTGCCTTGCTGCGTCACCACGATGCCAAGATCGCGTAGCCGTTGTACTGCACTGCGGATGCTGACGCGGCTGACGTTAAACGACGCGGTCAGCTCCGCTTCTGACGGGAGTTTGCTGCCCGGCGGCCAGCTGCCATCGAGCAGCTTTTCCTTGATTTGATCGTAAACCGCATTCACTACGTTGTGCTTTTGGATCGATTGAATACTCATCTTGTCGGTCGCCATAAGTTGTCCTACAACAGGCAGAGATATAGCACGTCAGCGGGCGGGTGTGAAGTTATCGTGCCGTTTTTTGCGGTCTTAGGAAGAAGAAGACCGCAATAACTATTTTTTGTGACTGAGATTTCAATTCTTCATTTTGATGATTGCCGGACGCATTTTAGTGATGCATTTTTAATCTTGAATGATGTCATACAAGTTAATGTATGACAGGTTGCTACAAATACGATCACCCTAAAAACGCGGCCAAAGGGCACTCTGACCGTTTAAAAATAACTCGTAGAGAACTGACACATGAGCCTCCACTTACCACAAAAACTGGCACCGCTGCGCTGGCGTAAACTGATACCGCTGGCGTTTATCACCTACAGTCTGGCTTATCTCGATCGCGCTAATTACGGTTTTGGCGCAGCCTCGGGGCTGGCGCAAGATCTCAACATCACGCCCGGTATTTCCTCATTGCTCGGCGCGCTGTTTTTCCTCGGCTATTTCTTCTTTCAGGTGCCGGGCGGTATTTATGCTGAAAAACGCAGCGCAAAAAAACTGATCTTCTGGAGCCTGATCCTGTGGGGGATTCTTGCTACTGCCACTGGCATGGTGCACAGCGTTGCCGCCCTGGCCGTCATTCGCTTCCTGCTGGGCGTAGCCGAAAGCGTGGTGATGCCCGCGATGCTGGTGTTCCTCAGCCACTGGTTCACCAAACAGGAGCGTTCGAAAGCCAACACTTTCCTGTTCCTCGGTAATCCGATAACCGTGTTATGGATGTCGATTCTTTCCGGCTATTTGGTGGATGCGCTCGGCTGGCGCGGGATGTTTATCATCGAAGGCGTACCAGCGATTATCTGGGCGGCCATCTGGTGGGTGATTTTTGTCGATCGCCCGGAAGAGGCCAAATGGCTGAGCGTTCAGGAGAAGGCCGATCTGGCCGCGGCACTGGCGGCAGAGCAGGCTGAAATGAAGCCGGTGAAAAACTACGGTGAAGCGCTGCGTTCACGCAAGGTGTTGTCGCTGTCGTTTATCCATTTCTTTTGGAATATCGGTATGTACGGTTTCATCATGTGGCTGCCGTCAATTTTGAAAACCGCGTCCGGATTGGGCATCGTGGCGACCGGCTGGCTTTCCGCGGCGCCTTACCTGCTGGCCGTGCCGCTGATGCTTGGCGCGTCCTGGTTCTCGGACAAATATCAACAGCGCAAACTGATCGTGTTGTTGTTCCTCGGGCTGGGCGCGGTGTGCTTCTGTGCGTCGTTCACCGTCGGTGCTAATCACTTCTGGGTGTCATATGTGCTGCTGGTGATCGCCGGTGGGGCGATGTACACGCCGTACGGCCCGTTCTTCGCGGCCATTCCCGAGCTGCTGCCGCGTAACGTGATGGCCGGTGCGATGGCGTTTATCGTCAGCTTCGGCGCGCTGGGTTCTTTTGTCGGGTCGTGGATTGTCGGTTATCTCAATGGCGTCTTTAACGGCCCGCAGGCATCTTACGTCTTTATGGGCAGTTCGCTGGTGATCGCGGTGCTGCTGACTGCCGTCACGCGTTTCACCAATAAACCGGTAGAAGTTGCTGCGCCAAAAATTGCTGCGCTGAGCTAAGTTATTACCCCGGCGTCAGACGCACCTGACGTTTAAAGATGCGTCTGAGTCGTTTTCAGGGCTGAGGCTGTGTAAACATCTCCATCAGATTTGCTGCATCGCCAATCAACGTGACGCCGGGAACATGCTGCCAGGAATATCAGTAAGGCAACGCATAAACCGGGCGGAAAGGGAAGAGATCATTTAAACAGCGCCCTGTTTATACGCATCTTTCCCCCAATCTACCATCCCACCCAGCAACTGCTTCAACAGTACCTGGAGTTCAGAGGCTTTAGCCTCCGAGTACGCAAAGGGCTCGCTCTCTTCCATGTAATTCACCTGCGTCAGCTCAAGCTGAACCGCGTGAATATTCATGTCCGGCTGGCCGTAGGCGCGGGTGATATATCCGCCTTTAAAACGGCCATTCAGCACATGGCTGAAGCGGGTTTGTTGCTGGCAGATTCTTTCGAGCATTTCGCTCAGCGCCGGTGAGCAGCTTGCGCCACTGTTGGTGCCGAGGTTGAGATCCGGTAACTGACCGTCAAACAAACGCGGGATCACCGAGGCAATGGAATGTGCATCAAACAGCAGCGCGTAGCCGAATTCCTGCTTCATGCGCGCCAGTTCCGACTGAATTTTCTGGTGATATGGCTGCCAGATTTGATCGAGATATTGCTGGCGCAGGGCATCTGTCGGCATCATGCCCGGTTTGAATGTCGCGCGACCGTCGAATAACGTATCGGGATACAGGCCGGTGGTTGCGGTGGTATACAGCGGTTTATCGTCGGAAGGTCGGTTAAGATCGATAACGAAGCGCGAATACTGACCGACCAGAATGCTAGCACCCAGTGAGCGCGCAAAATTGTACAGTTGCGGGATATGCCAGTCAGTATCAGAAAGCGGGAGGGCGGCGTCGCTTAGACCGCTGGCAACCTGGGGCGTCAGGTGGGTCCCGGCATGGGGGATACTGATCAATAACGGCACGCTACCCGGCGTAAAATGAAAGGGTTCAGCAATAACATGGGTGGTTGTAAGGCTCATGAGCGGGACTCTCCTCGTACTTCTCCACGAAAAACAACAGTGCAGGGCAGTTGACCACCCAGCCAGTAAACCAGTTCGGCAGGGCGTGACAGCGGCCAGTGTATAAAATCAGCGACTTTTCCAATCTCCAGCGTGCCGTGTGTTTCCTGTAAACCCAGCGCACGTGCGCCATGGCAGGTGATCCCGGCCAGCGCTTCTTCGGGCGTCAGACGAAACAATGTACAACCCATATTCAGCATCAGGCGCAAAGAAAGTGCTGGCGAGGTGCCGGGGTTGGCATCACTGGCCAGCGCTATCGGCACCTGATGTTTGCGAAACTCATCCACCGGAGGACATTGCGTTTCCCGCAGTAAATAATAAGCTCCCGGCAGTAATACGGCGACGGTACCGCTGGCGGCCATGGCTTGCGCGTCTTCGGCGGTAGCGTATTCCAGGTGATCGGCGGACAGCGCATGATGTTGCGCCGCCAAGGCGCTGCCATGCAGGGAAGACAGCTGTTCGGCGTGTAATTTAACCGGTAAACCTAAGGCTTCAGCGGCATTGAAAACCCGTTCAACCTGTGCCGGTGAGAATGCCAGATGTTCACAAAAAGCATCGACAGCATCGGCCAGATTTTCAGAGGCGACCACCGGCAGTAACGTATCGCAGATGAGATCAATATAATCATCAGCGTGCCCTTTGAATTCCGGCGGCAGGGCATGGGCAGCAAGGCAGGTGGATTTTACCTCGACCGATAACATGACGCCCAACTGGCGGATCACCCGCAGCATCTTCAGCTCGCTTTCTACGCTCAGTCCGTAACCGGATTTAATCTCGACACAGGTCACGCCTTCAGCCAGCAACGGCTGTAAGCGAAACAGCGCCTGGGTAAGCAATTCACCTTCGGTGGCTTCGCGGGTGGCATTGACGGTGGAGAGAATGCCACCGCCAGCTGCCGCTATATCGGCATAGCTCACGCCGTTCAGTCGCTGTTCAAACTCTGCGCTGCGATCGCCACCGAAGACCAGATGCGTATGGCAGTCAACAAAGCCCGGCGTGATGATGCCACCATCAAACTCATGCTGTGTGGCGCCCGCAAAATCCGGACAATCTGCGGCGAGACCGACCCAGACGATCTTTCCGCCAGTGACCGCTATAGCGCCATTTTCAATCAGGTTGTAATGGCCGTTCTGCATGGTCACCAGCGTGGCGCCGCGCCATACACTGTCACAACGGGAAGGGACTTCGGATGAAGAAGAAGGGGATATCGCTACCGGCATGACAGGCTCCAGGCTGAATTCATCTTGTATAGACAACTAAAGTCAACCTAACGCATAACCACGAAACCGGCAAGGCAGCCAGCGATAGTTTTTTCTTATTACGAGACGTCTTCCAAAAGTTGAACGAAGAGATAGCGGCCGTTCAACGCCGCCATTAAGGTGTGCCGGAATCAGCCGTGGCTGGTGAAACGTCCAAATAACTGATAGCGGGAACCGGGATAAATCAGGCGCGCGGAAGTCACCACGCGGCTGCCACTCCAGGTCCGGCGATGGATCAGGAGGCATGGCTCATGTTCTTTCAGTTGCAACAATTCGCGTTGCTCATCGCTGGCACTGATCGCTTCAACGCGATGTTCACCTGCCGTCAGCGGCGCGATTTCCATCAGATACGTATAGGGCGTCTGCTTGTTCAGCACCCGTTGCAGATAATCCGGGGCGGTTTCCGGGTTCACAAAACGGTCTTCGATCTGCACCGGCACGTTGTTTTCGTAGTGAACAATCTGCGAGTAAAACATCATTGTGCCGGTAGCGATACCGAGTTGCAGCGCCTGATCGGCGTCGGCCAGTCGTGCTTCGCACACCAGAACTTTGCTGTCATGGCGGTGACCGCGCTGGGCTATTTCATCAGCAATGTTGTGTACTTCCAGCATCGGGGTGTAGGCCTTTGCTTCTGCCACAAACGTGCCGACACCTTGCATGCGGATCAAAAAACCTTCACTGGTCAGTTCGCGCAGCGCACGGTTGATGGTCATGCGGCTGACGCCAATCTCATTGACCAGCTCACTTTCAGAAGGCACGCGCTGATGCGGTTTCCATACACCGGCACGGATCTGGCTGATGATCGCCTGTTTCACCCGCTGATAAATCGGTGCGGGCGTGTCGCTCATCGCGGCCGCCAGTTCGGACAATGTCTGCTGCGACACGGCCTGTTGTTGTACAGCCTGATGCTGTGCAGCACCATTTTGCGAAAGTGGCGTGGGCTCCGACATGTTTTTTACCTCACTCAACGAATTTCCAGAAATATTGGGAAAGTTTACCTGTCTGCCCGGCAGTTTCCATCAGTGGAGCCAGGGGAAAGGGCGTGACGGGAAACTAAATTTATAAAAAAAGGGTTGTTGCAAGTTTACAGCGCAATCAGGCATATGTATATGTATAGACAAGTCGCTTAAAAGTTTTGCAATTGTTTCCATTAAATTGCGTTTATGTTTCTTCTTACTGCTCAGGAATGCTGTCATGCCTGCTTATTTTACTTCACGCGCTTTACTTGCTGATGGCTGGGCGCATAACGTGCGGCTGGACGTCGATGCAGCCGGAATGCTGACGGCGGTGATCCCAAACAGCGATCCGCAGGGATGTTTGCCTCTTTCTGGCCCGGTGGTTCCGGGCATGCCAAATCTGCATTCCCACGCATTTCAGCGGGTAATGGCCGGGCTGGCCGAGGTCGCTGGTGATCCGCAGGACAGCTTCTGGACCTGGCGTGACCTGATGTACCGCATGGTGCAGCGCCTCACGCCTGAACAGGTTGGTATCATCGCCCGTCAGTTGTACATCGAAATGCTTAAGGGCGGCTACACGCAGGTGGCGGAATTCCACTATCTGCACAATGACATTAGCGGTCAGGCTTATGCCGATCACGGTGAAATGACCGCGCATCTGAGTGAAGTCGCCTTGCAAATAGGTATCGGGCTGACCCTGCTGCCGGTGCTTTACAGCTACGCCGGATTTGGCGCGCAACCCGCGCAGGCGGGGCAGAAACGATTTATTCAGGATGCCGACGGTTACCTGAAACAGCAAGAGATCATCCGCAAACAGCTCAGCGGGAAACACCTGCAAAATCAGGGGTTGTGCTTCCATTCCCTGCGCGCCGTGACGCTTGAGCAAATGCGGCAAGTGTTGCAGGCCGGTGACAAAAACCTGCCAGTGCATATACATATCGCAGAGCAGCAGAAAGAAGTGAACGATTGTCTGGGCTGGAGCGGGCAGCGTCCGATTTCCTGGCTGTATGACAATCTGGATATTGATTCGCGCTGGTGTCTGATCCACGCCACTCACGCTGATCGTTTTGAGCTGGCGAGTATGGCAAACAGCGGGGCAGTCGCGGGGTTGTGTCCGACGACTGAAGCCAATCTGGGCGACGGTATCTTCCCCGGCGTCGATTATTTGGCGCAGTCAGGGCGCTGGGGGATTGGTTCCGACAGCCATGTTTCCCTGAATGTGGTGGAAGAACTGCGTTGGTTTGAATACGGGCAGCGTCTGCGCGATCAGCGACGTAACCGGCTGACCACATCGGCGAAAAATTCTGTGGGTGATGTGCTGTATACACAGGCATTGCAGGGTGGTGCGCAGGCCTGTGGCACGGCTATCGGCCAGCTTTCTGCGGGCTACCGTGCCGACTGGCTGGTGCTCGACGGGCAGGATCCTTATCTTGCCGCCGCGAAAAACAGCGAGCTTCTCAACCGCTGGCTTTTCGCCGGCAATGCCGGACAGATCCGCGATGTGTATGTTGGCGGTATTCCGCGCATTATCAACGGTCAGCATGAGCAGCAGCAGGCTGCGGCGGCAGATTTCCTCGCGCTTCTCAGTCAGCTTTCACAGGACGTCGCATGAACGGCTGGCAGCGCTTTTCCTTCGACAGTCTGCCGGTCAGCCCGTGGCGCAATGGCGGTGGTGAAACCCGCGAAATCATCAGTTTCCCTGCCGGTAAAAGTGATTTTGACTGGCGCGCCAGCATTGCCACCATCGTGCAGGACGGCCCGTTCTCGGCATTTCCCGGCATTGACCGCTCCATCACCTTGCTCAGTGGCGATGGCGTGCATCTGCAGGCACAGCCTGACGTCGACCATTTGCTCGATGTTACCGGTGAACCGTTTTCGTTCAGCGGTGACATCGCGCTCAGCGCCCGCCTGATGGGCGGCGTCACGACAGACTTCAACCTCATGACGCGCCGTACCCATTATGCGTCAAGGGTGATTGCCGCCCGCGAACACCTCACGATAACGCGTGAAACCGGCGGGGTGATTTATGTTATTCGCGGAATGTGGCAGTTGGCGGATTGCACGCAACTGCGTGCGGGCGAAGGCTATTACTGGTCTGACGCAGCGGCTGAAAAAAACAATGGACCCGTGACTCTCAGGCCAGTTAATCAGGAACACGAATGCCTGCTGTTATGGGCGGCGATCACCCGATAAATACCTTCCGGGGCTGCGCTAAAATGACGCATGGCGCGCACTGAATTGATTCAATCGTTGGCGCAACATGCGCAATAACTGACGCTGAATGTTGCAAAACGGTATCTGCAGGAACTGGCATAAAGCTTGCTTAGATATTGCTGGCTGACTTGTATAGACAAGACTATACAGTAACGGAGTCAGTAGCGTAATTTGTCTGTGCGATTCACTGCAACAGGCATTCCCCGAGACAGGTACTTTGGCAGGAGTGGCAGATGAGCAACATGATTTCCAGGGCTGTACTGAAACGTTCGGTGTCTTTGTTAGGGCTGGCAGCGGCGCTGGCGAGTGTGGCTGTCAGCGCGGCGCAGGCGGCAAATACGCCGGTTGCTATTGGTATTTCTGGCTGGACTGGCTTTGCGCCACTGACGTTGGCGGACAAAGCCGGCATCTTTAAAAAGAACGGTCTGGATGTCACGCTGAAAATGGTACCGCAGCAGTCGCGCCATCTGGCTATCGCTTCCGGTTCCCTGCAATGTGCGGCGACCACAGTGGAAACCTATTTAACCTGGAATGCCAGCGGTGTGCCGATTAAACAAATCGTACAGCTGGATAAATCCTACGGTGCAGACGGTATCGCGGTGCGCAGCGGTATCAATAAAATTACCGACCTGAAAGGAAAAACCATCAGTGTGGATGCGCCGGGCACGTCATCTTACTTCCTGCTGGCGTGGATCCTCGATAAGAACGGCATGACGATGAAAGATGTCAAGCTGGCCACTCTCGGGCCGGATGCGGCAGCGCATGCCTTTATTGCCGGGCAAAATGACGCCGCAGTGACCTATGAACCGTACTTATCCAACATCCGTCAGAGCCCGGATAAAGGCAAAATTCTGGCAACTACGCTGGAATATCCGATGGTGATGGACACGCTGGGCTGTACGCCAGATTGGCTGGAAAAAAATCCCAAAGCCGCCCAGGCGCTGGTGAATAGCTACTTTGAAGCGTTGGATATGATCAAGAAAGAGCCAGAAAAATCCAATGAAATCATGGGTGCGGCGGTGAAAGAAACCGGTAAACAGTTTGCAGAAGAATCGAGCTATCTGCGCTGGCAGGACAAGGAGGCCAACCAGAAATTCTTCAGCGGTGAGATCGTGACTTTCACCAACGAAGCGGCGCGCCTGCTGACTGAGATGAAAATTCTGCGCAAAACGCCGGATATCAACACCTTATATGACGCGAAGTACGTGAAATAGCCATGAAGGACCCAGACATGAACAGTCCTGTCAGTCAGGCAGCAGAACATCCCGTTACTTCGCCGTCAGCCTTACGCGAACCGGCACCGTTGCCGGCAAGCAAAAAAGTCTGGCATAACCCGATGATGGTGCCTTTGCGCCCCGTCGCCTCGCGACATCGCTGGTTCCTCGGGGTCTGTTTCTTTGTCCTGTTTTTTGCCGTATGGGCGCTGGTGACGTTCACCGGTCTCGTCTCTGCAACATTCCTCGCCAGCCCGGCAAGCATGTTGCAGGAAGGCATTTTACTGTTTACCGATTTCGATTTTACGACCGATATCGGCATGACGGTGATGCGCGTGCTGGGCGGCTTTATTCTGGCGTGCGCCATCGCCGTTCCGCTCGGGATCCTGATGGGTTCTTATAAACTGATTGAAGCTTTCTTCGAGCCGTTTGTGTCATTTTGCCGCTATCTGCCTGCGTCAGCGTTTGTGCCGCTGCTGATCCTGTGGGCGGGTATCGGTGAAATGCAGAAAATACTGGTGATTTTTATCGGCTCTTTCTTTCAGATCACCCTGATGGTGGCGGTGACCGTGGGAGCCGCCCGGCGGGACCTGGTGGAAGCCGCGTATACCTTGGGTGCAACCAATCAGAGTGTGGTGCGTCGGGTGATTATCCCCGGTGCTGCACCGGAAATAGCCGAGTTACTCCGCCTCGTGCTCGGCTGGGCGTGGACTTACGTCATTGTGGCGGAGCTTATCGGCTCATCAAGCGGTATCGGCCATATGATCGTTAACAGCCAGGCGCTGCTCAATACCGGACAAATGATCTTCGGCATTATTGTGATCGGATGCATTGGTTTGCTCTCTGATCTGTTGTTCAAAGCGGCCAACCGTCGCCTGTTTGTATGGAGTTCACTGTGATGAGCTATCCGAAACTGAGTGTCCGTCAGGTTGAACGTATTTTTACCGGCCCGAAAGGTGAGAAAACACAGGCGCTGTTGCCAGTGGATTATCAGGTAGATGAAAACGACTTCATCACCATTCTCGGGCCTTCAGGCTGTGGTAAATCGACACTTTTGCGCATTGTGGCCGGGCTGGATCAACCGACGCGTGGCGAAGTGTGGCTCGATGGTGAACTCGTGGATGGCCCGGGTGCCGATCGTGGCATGGTCTTTCAGAGTTACACTTTGTTCCCGTGGCTGACCGTCGAACAAAACATCCGTTTCGGTTTGCAGGAACGCGGTGTGAGTCAGGCAGCGCAAAAAGAGCGCAGCGACTACTTTATTAATAAGGTCGGGCTGCGGGGTTTTGAGCAGCACTTCCCGCGTCAACTTTCCGGCGGGATGCAGCAACGTACCGCCATCGCCCGTGCGCTGGCCAACGACCCGAAAATTCTGCTGATGGATGAGCCTTTTGGCGCCCTTGATAACCAGACCCGCGTGATGATGCAGGAGTTGCTGTTATCGATTTGGGAATCCTCACGTAAAACCGTGTTGTTCGTGACGCACGATATCGACGAAGCGATTTTCATGGCCAATAAAGTGGCCATTTTCAGTGCCCGTCCGGGGCGGATTAAAACCGAAGTCGCGGTTAATTTCCCGCATCCACGGGATTACACCCTGAAGACGTCGCCGGAATTTATGGCGCTGAAAGCACGGGTGACTGAAGAAATTCGTACCGAAACGATGCAGGCGATGGATCACTGATCCCGTGCGCGGTACACAATAGATTTTAGATTTGTCATGTAATGCATAAAAACCCGGCGGGCTGCGTCCTTAGCTGGGTTTACTTCCGGTTTAACTTGTCTATACAGGAATAGATTATGGCTTCTTCATCCACCGAGTTAACCCTTTGCCGCCTGCAACCAGGTCATGTTGACTTGCCGATGTTGCGCAAGATTTATCAGGGCAATGTCCGCCTTGAACTGGCTGAGGAGGCCCGCGCAGGCGTGCTGGCGTCGCAGGAAACGGTCACCCGCATTGTTGAGTCGGGGAAAGTGGTTTATGGCATCAATACCGGTTTCGGCAAACTGGCACAAACGCGTATTCCGGCGGAACGGCTGGCGGAACTACAGCGCAATCTGGTGTTATCGCACAGCGTCGGTATCGGTAAGGATCTGGCGGATAATGTCGTCCGTCTGGTGATGGCCACCAAAGTGCTGAGCCTGTCGCGCGGCCACTCCGGTATTCGTATTGAGGTGATTGACGCGCTGATTTCCCTGTTCAATGCCAGTGTGTATCCGTGCATTCCTGAGAAGGGCTCCGTGGGGGCATCCGGTGACTTAGCCCCGCTGGCGCACCTTTCCCTGATGCTGATTGGCGAAGGTCAGGTGACTGCGCAGGGCGAAAAAATGTCGGCGAAAGAAGGCCTGGCGACCATCGGTCTGAAGCCGTTTGAACTCGGGCCAAAAGAAGGGCTGGCGCTGCTGAATGGCACGCAGGTTTCTACCTCGCTGGCGCTGTCAGGCCTGTTTGAAGCTGAACGCGTATTTTCTGCCGGACTGGTGGCTGGCGCATTGTCGCTCGAAGCCATCAAAGGGTCGATTAAACCGCTGGATGCCCGCATACATGAAGCCCGCGGCCAGTTGGGACAGATTGGCGTGGCGGCTGCGCTTACCAATATTCTGACTGGTAGTGACATTGTCACGTCTCATGCTGATTGCGGCCGCGTTCAGGATCCGTATTCCATCCGCTGTGTCCCTCAGGTGATGGGGGCTTGTCTGGATAACCTGCATCACGCCGCCCGTATTCTGCGTATTGAAGCCAATGCTGCATCCGATAACCCGCTGGTGTTTTCCGAAAACGGCGATGTGATTTCCGGCGGTAACTTCCATGCCGAACCAGTGGCTTTTGCTGCGGATATTATTGCGCTGGCCGTGGCTGAAATCGGTGCGATTTCCGAGCGCCGTATGGCCTTGCTGCTCGATACCGGGCTTTCCGGTTTGCCGGCGTTTCTGGTCAGTGACAGCGGGGTGAATTCCGGCTTTATGATCGCGCAGGTTACCGCTGCGGCGCTGGCGTCAGAAAATAAATCGCTGGCGCATCCGGGCAGCGTCGACAGCCTGCCGACCTCGGCGAATCAGGAAGATCATGTCTCTATGGCAACCTACGCCGCCCGCCGTCTGGGCGACATGTGCTTTAACACCAGCGTGGTGGTGGGCATTGAAGCGATGGCCGCTGCACAAGGTATTGATTTCCATCGTCCGCTACAAAGTTCAGTGACGCTGGAGAATGAAATGAAAGCTATCCGTGAAAAGGTCGCGTTTCTGGAAAAAGACCGCCTGATGGCACCGGACGTAGAAATGATGCGTCTGTGGGCTTCCCGTGAACGCTGGCCGGCGGCGATTGAAGCCCTGCTGCCGAGCTTTTCCTGATCACTTTTGCCCGATTATTTGTGAATAGAACACCCATTTTAGAGAAGGAAACGACGATGAATACGCCACAAAAAACTGCCGTTGCCCGCGTTGTTCGTGCCCCACATGGCACAAAACTGAGCTGCCAGAACTGGCTGATCGAAGCGGCCTACCGCATGATCCAGAACAACCTCGATCCGGATGTCGCTGAGCGCCCGGAGGATCTGGTGGTCTACGGTGGCATCGGTAAAGCCGCGCGTAACTGGCCGGCCTTTGAAGGCATTCTCGAGAGCCTTCGCCAACTGCGCGAAGATGAAACGCTGCTGGTGCAATCCGGCAAACCGGTGGGGGTGTTCCGCACCCATACCGACGCGCCACGTGTGCTGATTGCCAACTCCAACATTGTTCCACACTGGGCAAATTGGGATCACTTCCATGAGCTGGATAAAGCCGGTTTGATGATGTATGGCCAGATGACTGCCGGTTCCTGGATTTACATCGGTGCCCAGGGCATCGTGCAGGGTACTTATGAAACCTTCGCCGAAGCAGGGCGTCAGCATTACAACAGTGACCTGCGTGGCAAATGGATCCTGACTGCCGGTCTGGGTGGCATGGGCGGTGCCCAGCCACTGGCGGGCGTGCTGGCCGGAGCCTGCGTACTGGCAATTGAATGTCAGGAATCGCGCATCGATTTCCGTATTCGTACCCGTTACCTCGATTACAAAGCACACAGCATTGATGAAGCGCTGGCGATGATTGAAAAAGCCTGCGCCGAGAAAAAAGCCATCTCTGTCGGCCTGCTGGGTAATGCCGCAGAAGTGATGCCGCAGCTGGTTGCCCGTGCCAAACAAGGCGGTCTGCGCCCGGATATCGTTACTGACCAGACATCGGCACATGACCCGCTGAACGGCTATCTGCCGGAGGGCTGGAGCCTGGAAAAATGGCAGGACGCGCGTCAGGCAGATCCGCAATCGGTGATGAAAGCTGCCCGTGCATCAATGGCCAAACACGTTCAGGCCATGCTCGATTTTCATGCGATGGGCATTCCGACTGTCGATTATGGCAATAACATCCGTCAGGTGGCCAAAGACGAAGGCGTGGCAAATGCTTTTGATTTCCCGGGCTTTGTGCCCGCTTATATCCGTCCGCTGTTCTGTGAAGGTAAAGGCCCGTTCCGCTGGGTGGCGCTTTCCGGCGATCCGGAAGATATCTACAAAACGGATGCCAAACTGAAAGAACTGTTCCCTGATAACGCCAACCTCATCAACTGGCTGGATATGGCGCGCGAGCGCATTGCCTTCCAGGGGTTACCGGCACGTATCTGTTGGCTGGGGCTGGGCGAACGTCATATTGCCGGTCTGGCATTCAATGAAATGGTCCGCAACGGTGAGTTGAAAGCACCGGTGGTTATCGGGCGTGACCATCTCGACACCGGTTCGGTTGCCTCTCCAAATCGTGAAACTGAAGCGATGAAAGACGGTTCTGATGCGGTTTCCGACTGGCCGCTCCTGAACGCCTTGCTCAATACGGCAGGCGGCGCGACCTGGGTCAGTCTGCATCATGGCGGTGGCGTCGGAATGGGTTTCTCGCAACATGCCGGAATGGTGATTGTGGCTGACGGCACCAAAGAAGCGGATGCCCGCCTCGAACGGGTGCTATGGAATGACCCGGCAACCGGTGTGATGCGTCATGCTGATGCGGGCTATGAGCAGGCGAAAGACTGCGCTGAACGCAATCACCTGAATCTGCCGATGATCTGAAAGTGATTAGGGTAAGTGATTAATATATCACGTAATTAAATTGTACAAACCTCACGGGCACTGGTGCAGGCCGTTGCCCGTGTTGTATCTAAATCATTCGGAAAATGCTGCAAAAATTGGCGTAAAACGCTGCAGATTTACGGCATACTCGGGAGCATACCAACAGCGTGAGGTGAGTAATGGCTTCAGATCTGGCAGTTCTTGATTCAGCTTTTGATCACCAGCAACAGGTTCTGAAAAACCTGGCAAGACCCGCATCACGGTCACTGGGCGTTTATAACGCCGGGCTTTCAGCCGATGCCGTGCAGAAAAAATATGGCGTTGCCCATATTGCCAAACTGGCCAGCAATGAAAACCCGCTGGGTGCCAGCCCGCAGGTGGTGGCCGCGTTAGAAGCGGATGCCCGTTTCAGCGCGATTTATTCGGATGCATCGAGTGCGGCACTGCGTGATGCGCTGGCGGCGGATACCGGTGTGGCGGCGCAAAATATTGTTATCGGCAACGGTTCTGAAGACATCCTGCATATGCTGGCGCTGGCGTTTCTCAATCCCGGTGACCGTGTGGTTACGCTGATCCCCTCATTTGGTTTGCATGAAATTTTCCCGCGCATGATGGGGGCCGATGTCACGATGGTCGGTGTCAATGCACGGCAGGAGTTCGATATTGCTGCCTGGGAAACCGCGCTGTCTACCCCGGCTAAAATGGTGATTTTCAGTAATCCGTCCAATCCGGTGGGCTGCATGCTCAACCGTGAAGGATTCGCCCGCATTATTAATGCTGCTCCGGCGGATTGTGTGCTGGTGATTGACGAAGCCTATTTCGAATATTGTGAAAACGACACCGATTACCCTGACAGCCTACGGATGCTGGCTGAACAGTCACGGCCGTGGATTGTGCTGCGGACTTTTTCGAAAGCCTACGGACTGGCCGGACTGCGGGTAGGTTACGGTTTAGCCAGCCATCCTGAACTGGTTAATTTGCTGGACAGGGTGCGCACGCCTTTCAATATTAACCGTTCGGCACAGGTGGCAGCCATCGCGGCGTTGCAGGATAAACAGCATGTCCGCGACAGCATTGCACTGGTTACAACACAACGTAAGAGCATGGCGGGGGAACTTGCTGCACTCGGTTTTAACGTCGCCTCATCCCATGCCAACTTCCTGTTCTTCAATTGCGGCCGCCCGTCCATAGAGCTGGCACAACGCCTGCTCACATATGGTGTGATTATCAAACCCTGGCGTGAAATCGGTTATGAAAACTGGGTCCGTGTGTCCGTCGGCATTGAAAAGGATAACCGGCAGTTTATCGACAGCCTGAAACGCATTCTGACGGGAGGAGAAGCGTGAAACGTGCTGCGCTGAACATTGACGATTTACGCCAGCAGGCAAAATGCGCCTTGCCGCGTTTTGCGTTCAGTTATGTTGAAGGCGGGGCAGACGATGAACAAACGCTGAAAGATAACCGTGCGATCTTCGCCCGCTGGCGCTTTATTCCACCGGTGCTGAACGATTCCAGCCAGCGCGATTTGTCCGTCACGCTGTGCGGGCAGCGGCTTTCTGCGCCGTTACTGATTGCACCGACCGGTTATAACGGCATGCTACGTTACGGCGCGGATGCGATGCTGGCCCGCACGGCTAAACGTGCGGGTATCGGCTATATCCAGAGCACGGTTTCAACTGCATCGATTGAAGAGATCGCGGCACAAAAACTGCCGCAGCATTGGTTTCAGCTGTATGTGCTGAAAGACCGGGCTGTCACGACCGGCTTGCTGGATCGTGCGAAAGCGGCCGGTTGTACCACGCTGGTGGTCTCGGTCGATGCGGTGCATTTTGGTAACCGCGAAAAAGATAAACGCAATTACCGGCGGCCGATGAAATTATCGCTGTTGAGCATGATTGACGTCGCGCTGCATCCGGGTTGGGTTTGGCGAACGTTAAAGCCTGCAGGGATGCCGGGTTTTGGCAATCTGAAACCTTATGTTCCGGCGGATAAACAACGTGGTGCGGGCGGAGCGAGCTACTTCTCAGAGCAGATGGATACCCGTCTGAACTGGGAAACACTGCGCTGGATCCGCAGCCAGTGGCAGGGCGTGTTGTTGATCAAAGGGATCCTGGCGCCGGAAGATGCACGGCTTGCTTTGGCGAGCGGCGCTGATGGCATTGTGCTGTCAAACCACGGCGGGCGTCAGCTTGATGGTTCGGTGAGTGCGATGGAAGTGCTGCCTGAAATCCGCCAGCTTTGCGGTGCGCAGGCGACAATTCTTATCGACAGCGGTTTCCGCCGTGGCACTGATGTGGTGAAAGCATTGGCGCTGGGTGCCGATGCGGTGCTGCTCGGCAGGCCGATGTTGTACGGCGTCGCCGCAGCCGGTGAAGCTGGCGCGCAACGAGCACTGGAGATTATTTTGCAGGAAGTTGACCGGACAATCGCACAGCTTGGTTGTACCTCGGTCAGTCAGTTGGGGCCGCATTTGTTGCGCCGCCAGCCATAACGGTTTGAAGAAATAATTAAAGCATTCTGAGAGCGTTTTCATCAGACCCGTCAGAGACAACTATCAAGGAGAGGCAGTTATGCAGGCACAGAATATTATCTTCCCGGCGCAGATCCTGCGCGGCCCCGGCGTTATTTCTCAGCTTGGTGATATTTGCGCGCTACTGGGCACCCGTGCGCTGGTGATTGGCGGGCATCAGGCGCTGGCTGCCGCGGGGGATAAAATCCGCCATCAGTTGGAAGGTTGCGCGGTAGAACTGGTTGGCAGCGAGTGGTTTGGTGGTGAGAGCAGTGAAGGCAATATCAGCCGCCTGGCGAAAATCGTTAAAGATAAAAAAGCCGATATCGTGATTGGTGTGGGTGGCGGCAAATCTCTTGATACCTGCAAAGCCGTTGGCGTGGAAACCAATGTGCCGGTTGTGACGATTCCGACGATTGCCGCGACCTGCGCCGCGGTCACGCCGCTGACTGTCCGTTATCACGACGACGGGCATTTTCGGGATTTATTCCCGCTGCCACAGGCACCGGCTTCGGTGATCATCGACAGCGACATTCTGGCCGTTGCCCCACTACGCTGGCTGGCGGCGGGGCTGGGCGACACACTGGCAAAATGGTATGAATTCCGTGCCATCAGTAGTCATCACGGCCCGCTGAGCGGCGTCGCGCGTTCTTCCAGCGCCAACAGCCGGATCTGCTATGACCTGATTGAATCTTACGGCCCGGCGGCCTGCGACGCCGTCCGCGCCGGTAAACCGAATGCTGAGCTGGATCAGGTGCTCGACGCTATTTTCATGTTCGCCGGCCTGACATCCCTGATGAGCAGCGGGGCGCACGCCGCCGCTTCCCATGCCATCTATGAAGGTTTCACCGTCTGCGATAAAACCCGCGAATTCGGCCACGGCCTGCTGGTCGGTTTCGGCAACCTGTGCCTGCTGGCGCTGGAAAACCGCAGCGACGAAGAGTTGCTGGAAGCGGTGAAACTGGCACAGGCCTGCGCCGTTCCGCTACGGCTGAGTGAAATCGCTGATCTGAATGCCGAAGAACTCGACAGCATCGTGAAAGCCTCTCTGCACGCGCCAGATATGGAAAATAT
Organism: Hafnia psychrotolerans; assembly: GCF_014639435.1. Taxonomy (GTDB): domain Bacteria; phylum Pseudomonadota; class Gammaproteobacteria; order Enterobacterales; family Enterobacteriaceae; genus Ewingella; species Ewingella psychrotolerans. The sequence goes on from NZ_BMFZ01000001.1 coordinate 599,394, forward strand.
GCCGGGACATGTGACGGCAGAGGCACTGTATGAGGCGATTTCGCGGGTAGAGGCCATGGCGGATCGGGTTTGATGCCTGTTGGAAAGGGGAGAAATTTCAAAATCAAAATCAAAACCAAAACCAAAACCTTGGGTTGCCACCCAAACTGGCCTTAAGAGGCGCCTATCGCCGCGCCTCTTAAGAATCTCCGGCTCTTTCACTGCACGCTATCGCAGGCACGACGGACATGTTCCGACGCATTAGCGAGTGGCGCAAATCCAGGTGCTTCGCACTGCCTTCTCTCGGTCTTCGAGCCATAGGTCTCGAAGCCGCTCCGTTCAGCTGAATTTTGAGCACGCCAATCAATTTTTCTAAAAAGATGAAAATCATCCTGCCGTTGAATGTTAGATCGTGCGGGCGTTTCGAGACCTTGGGCTCGAAAACCGAAATGAGGGAACCGCTTCGATGTCCGGTCTGACATCAGATCCCCGCTAAATATCCACCGTCCACATACAGCACCTGTCCGGTGATATAAGCCGCAGCGGAACTGCTTAGAAACACCGCTGCGCCGATCAGATCTTCCAGTTCGCCAAATCTGCCGAGCGGAATTTTCGCCTGCATCTGCTGACACCAGGCGGCGTTGTCATAAAACGCCGCCGTCAGGTCTGTTTTGAAATATCCCGGCCCGATGCCGTTTACGCGAATATTATTAGATGCCCACTCCGTCGCCAGCGTATGTGTCAGGCCAACCAGCGCGGATTTCGATGCGCCGTAGGGTGCGGCGCCAGGCACACCGACCTGACTGGTCAGGGAACACAAGTTCAGAATACTGCCGCCACCGTTTTCCGCCATCAGACGTGCTGCGGCCTGAGCGCAGAAAAAAGCGCCTTTAAGATTGGTGGTCAGAATGCGGTCCCACAGCACTTCGTCGACATCCATCGACGGGCATAACTGTTCAGTACCGGCATTGTTAACCAGCACATCCGGCGGCGCGGGCAAGGAGGCGAATGCGGCAGTAAAGGTGGCGGGCTGTGTGACATCCAGCACCAGCGGTGTGGCGTCACCGCCTTGCTGGCGGATGTGTTCACAGACGATATTCAGCGTGGTGATATCACGCCCGCAGACAATGACGCTGGCTCCGGCTCCGGCTTGTGCCATACCTGAAGCCAGGGCCTGACCAATGCCGCGTGAACTGCCGGTGATCAGTACCCGCCTGCCTTGCAGCGAGAAACGTTGCAGGGAAAAAGAGGGTGTCATAGCGGTTTCCCTGCCGGGCTGATCCCCGCCAGCCAGTCGCTGAATTCATCGGTATCTTCAACCGGCTCGCTTCCCAGCATCATGGCGATGGCCAGCCCAAGCGCTGAACTGGCAGGAGTATGGCCGCTGAACCCACCGGCGCGTAAATCCAGCACCAGCGTCGGACAGCAGAACATAGCGAGACGGAAGATTCGCTGCCAGTGGGGCGGTAGCCAGCCGCGGCGGGCAAGTTGCGCCAGTAACGGCTGCCAGTACTCCTCGCCTTTATCGCGTAAGAAAGCGGTGCGCAGCGGGGTTAACTGCCAGTTATGATTGACATATAACGTGTCGCCGCGGCGCATCACCGTCACTTTGTAGAGTTCGCCACAGCGTGAAGGCTCATACAGCCACAGCGGATGGGCAAAAATGTTGTGGAACGTGGCTTTAATTTCAGCCAGCAGCGCCGGAATATGACGACCGGCAAACGCGGGGTCGAAGCTGACCAGTTGCGGGATTTCTTCCGTGGTGTCGTACCAGACATTGGCATTGTGTGCGTCACCGTGCGCGATGACCACGCCGTGGTCGGCCAGCGCCGCCGGTGCCAGCCGGATCCCGGCTTCACTGAATAATTGTCGCAGACTGTGCTGATAGGTCACGCCGTTGATCACCCAGCGCAGGTTGCTCAGTGTCTGCCATTCCAGCTCCTCATCTTCCAGCCGGAAGGTTTTACCGACGTAAAAACGGGCCACGCGCCCACCAAAACCCGCGGTGATTTCCGGGTTTTCCGGAGAAATCAGCCGGTGGTAGAACAGCTGATGGATAGGTTCGGCCGCCACCGCGCTGACTGAGCCGGGTTTGAGCGTCGGCAGGGTGTGAATCAGAATATCGCGGTCTGCGCGGCGCTGAGCCTCTTCGATTTCCGCTTCCTGATCCCACGCCTGCTGCTGTTCAATATCGCGGCAGATGTCCGCCATCCGCCGGTCATGGCGCAATGTGTACATCAGGATCTGACGTCCTGGCTCGCCACAGGCGTACACCGGCACGTCCACCCGAAAGCCGTTTTCCCGCAGCAGTTCCGCGTTGTAATACTCCTCAATGGTTTTATCCTCGCCTTCTTCATTATGATATTTGAAGAAAAGCGCGCGGCCATCATCGAGGGTGACGGTGCCGTTGAGGGAGTTGAGGCTGTACTGGTCGCGGTTGATGGTCAGTTGACCGGCTGTCACGCCAGTGACTTCGCCGATGAGCTGGCGCAAAACGTCCGCCGCCTGTTGCCATTTTCCCGCCTGCACTAACTGACGCGCCTGCGCGGCCAGTGGTTCACTGCCCGTCATATTGCTCATCGTTATTGGCCTTTTTTGTTGATGATCTCAGTGCGTAAAGCCGATACCGCCAGCGCGTGGCCGGGGAATCCTTCATACAACGCAAAGGCGTGTGCTTTATCGGCCAGCGGCTGATAGCCTTCGCGGGTGACATAGCCCACAGATATACGTTTCATGTAATCGAAAACGGACAGTGGCCCGACGGTTTTTGCCGCACCGTTTGTCGGTAAAACCGCATTGGGTCCGAGAACGAAATTCCCCAGCGTGATCGGCGTGTAATTACCGAGCAGGATTTCACCGGCATTGCGGATTTTTCCCATCACGGCCATCGGTTCTTCGGCCAGAATTTCCAGATGCTCCGGCGCGTACTGGTTAACGAATTCAACGGCGGCGGCGAAATCTGCTGTCAGTACCACGCCGCCGTGGGTTCCGCACAATACCGCCTGTGAGAATCCGGCGCGTTTTTCATCAAGCTGCGCCCAGTAGCCTGGCAATGCGGCGATGGCTTGTTCCGCCACGCGACGACTGTTGGTGACCAGATAGGCTGAAGAATCCGGACCATGCTCTGATTCGATGATCAGATCCAGCGCCGCCAGTGCGCCGTCCACACTGTCATCGGCGAGGATCAGGCTTTCGCTTGGCCCGGCCGGAATACCCGGGTCGATAAGGCCGGAGAGCTGACGCTTGGCCGCGACCACCCATGGGCTGCCGGGACCGACAATTTTCAGACATTTAGGCACGGTCCCGGTACCGAATGCCACGGCTGCCACGCCTTGTGCGCCGCCGCATTTGTAGACTTCAGTGATGCCGACAAGACGCGCAGCCACCAGGGTGGCGTCATCGACTTTGCCGTCAGGACCCGGCGGGGTGATGACAATGGCGCGTTTTACGCCCGCGACAACGGCCGGAATGGTGGTCATCAGTAACACGCTTGGGAATGAGCCTTTGCCACGCGGTACGTAACAGGCGACAGAATCGATCGGGACATGGCGGTCACCGGCGAATGCACCGGGGCGGATTTCTTTCATCCACATGTCTTCCGGTTTCTGCGCTTCATGGAAAGCGCGGACGTTTTCGACGGCGAAACGGATCGATTCCACGACTTTCGGATCGAGGCGTTCAAACGCGGTTTCGAATTCCGTGTCTTCTGCCCGAATGCTCATATGCGGCGCGGTGACGCCATCGAAATCACGCGCAAAACGGCGCAGGGCGGCATCGCCTTCGGTACGTACGGCTTCGATGATCGGCGCGACGCGTTCAGTGAAAAACGACAAATCGGCTTCCGTGCGTTTGAACAGCTCTGCGGGCAGTTCGCAAGAACCGCTCAGATCGTGAAAAGTTACGGCTTGGAAAGGTGCAGACATGGTCAATCTCCGGTTATCAGGCCAGCGCAGCGTGCGGATGGCCGCTGCGAATAGTGTGCAGAACCTGGCGTTGCAGGTCGGTGAATTCCGGGCTGGCGATCAGTTCCTCACGGCGCGGACGCGGTAACGGCACGTCGTAAGTCGCCGCGATCGTGCCGGGGCCCATCACCACGATGCGGTCAGAAAGGTAAACCGCCTCTTCAATATCGTGCGTGACGAACATGACGGTCAGCCGGTGTTGCTCCCAGATGCCGGTCAGTAATTCCTGCATCTGGTGGCGGGTCATGGCGTCCAGCGCGCCAAAGGGTTCATCCATCAGCAAGATTTTAGGGCGGTAAGACAGTGCACGGGCGATGGCAACACGCTGTTTCATGCCACCGGAAAGCTCCGCAGGCCAGGCGTCGGCAAACGGCATCAGCTGAACAAGCTCAAGATGCTGTTCGGCTTTTTCACGGCATTCGGTCCGGCTGAATCCGGCGGCTTTCAGCGCGAACTCAATGTTCTGCCGCGCTGTCAGCCACGGTAGCAGGGTATATGACTGAAACACCACGCCCCGGTCGATACCCGCGCCGCGAATGGTTTTGCCATCCACCTGAACGTCGCCGCTGTCGTAATCTTCAAGCCCTGCGGCAATCGACAATAAAGTGCTTTTGCCGCAACCGGACGTACCGACCACCGAGACGAATTCGTTATCCGCCAGCGTCAGGCTGATGTCATGCAGCACTTCGCGCGTTTGCTTGCCAACCTGAAAACTTTTGTGCAGATGGGAAATGGTTAACACCGACATCAGACGCGCCTCTTGTTGTAGCGGAACAGCACGCGCTCGAGGGCACGCATGATCTGATCACTGATTAAACCCAGAATGCCCAGTAGCAGGATGTAACCGATGATGGTGTCAGTCTGGAAGAAACGTTGTGACACCACGATGCGGTAACCGAGCCCGGAGGTGGAGGCCACCAGTTCGGCCAGCACCAGCCACGTCCACGCCCAGCCGAGACTGATGCGCAGGGCGTCCCAGATACCCGGCAGCGCGCCGGGTAAGACGATACGGAACAAGATTTTGCGATCCGGCATGCCTAACGTGCGGCCTAAGCCGACAAAATCGCCAGGCACTCGTTTCACGGCGTCGATCACCATCAGTACCTGCTGGAAGAAGGTACCAATCCAGATGATCAGGAATTTCTGCACATCGTCAGTGCCGGTCCACAGAATGGTCAGCGGCACGAACGCCACCACCGGCATATAACGAATGAAATCCACCAGCGGTTCGGTCAGCGCTTTGAAGAAGCCGTAACAACCCGCCAGTACGCCAATCACAATCGACATCACCGAGGAGATCGCGAAGGCGATACTGATGCGGTACAGGCTGCTTTTAATGTCGCTCCACAATGTACCGTCCTGCGCCAGACTGACCATTTTCAGCCAGACATCAGTCAGTTTGGGTAGGAAAATTGGCGGGATCGCGCCGCTGCTTGTTGCCAGTCCCCAGGCCATAAACAGGATAATGAACAGCGTGACCGCAATGCCGACGAACAATTTGCGCGACGGCAGGCGGCCAATCACCATCAGATTGAGCGGTTTTCGACGCGAGCTCATGGCAGGCTGTTCACGAAGCTGGCGTCAATCACCTCAGCGGCGGTCACCGGTTTAGGAATAAGACCGGCGGCGGTGGCGGCTTTCAACACGTGGGTAAAAGTCTGGTCAGCGAAGGTGTGGCTGAGTACCTGTTTGTTTTCTGCCAGCGAGTAATATTTGACGCCGTCAAACGCGGTTTCCAGATCAGCAGGCGTTGCGCCAACGGCTTTGGCGATAATCGCGCGATCTGCCGTGGTATTGGCCTGATAATGGGTCAGAGCGGCATCCCAGCTTTTAATCAGCGCGGCGATCTGTCCCGGTTTTTCTTTCAGCACGGAATCACGGACCACCAGCACATCGCCAATCAGGCCGGGGTCAGAAGACCCGCTGTAGAGCATTTTCAGCGACGGATCCTGTTTTTTCGCGGCAGAAATGTAGGGTTCGTAAGTCACGGCAGCGGTTACGCGTTTGGCGATCAGCGCGCTGCCTGCAGAATCAGCGGGCATCGGTACCGGCGTGATATCGCTCCATTTCAGCCCTGCGGCATTAACCGCGCTGTGCAGCAGAATGTCGCTGGTGGTGCCTTCTTCAAAGGCCACCTGTTTGCCTTTCAGATCTTTGAGCGTGGTGATGTCTTTACCGACCAGTAGGGCGTCTGCGGTTTCGCTTTGATCAAGCAACAGCACGATTTTGACCGGTAAACCGGCTGAGACCATCGCCATTGCGGTGTGCGTGGCAATGTTTGCACCGTCGATCTGGCCGCTGGCTAAGGCGGCGTTGATGTCTTTATCTTCGGCGAAATTAATGATATCGACCTTTTCCAGCCCCTGTTGTTTAAAAATGCCCTGACTTTGTGCAACGTGCCACTGGCCGTAGCCCAGCCAGGGCTCGATCCCCATTTTGAACGTGCCGGTTTCCGGCGCGGCCGCGATTGCTGACGTGTTCAGGCTGAAGGTACCGAGTACGCTCAGGCAGCAGGCCAGTGCCAGTTTGCTTTTGAAGAAGTCGGTTAAGGTCTGAGAAGGTGACATAATTTCCTCGCTTGGTGTGGGAAGAGACAAAGACAGCTAAAAAAATTCTAATGTGCAACCCTGTATAGACAAGTTGATTAAGCAATTACTACGCCACAGTTGAAATCGCGGAAGGAAATCAGGCAGGGCTTTGATGTTATACATTTTTAGAGAATTAATGAGAAGAAGGTAAACGAACCTATGAATAAAAGTGATAACTTGCACCACAAGATGACTTTCATTGCTCTTATATGGAGCAGTTCTGCGTTACGCGTAAGGGCTGAAGGGCTGGTTTTAAATTTAAAAAGTTACATCGGTAGGCGCTGTTCGCCCTTCTCAGGGGAAAACCCTTGCCATCATGCAGGTCAGTGGCGGATCACAGTCGTTTAATGCCCTGAATCAGATGCGCATTCTTGGCCGATGGATGCGCATGATCACCATCCCGAATCAGTCCTCCGTCGCCAAGGCATTTCTGGAGTTCGATGAAAACGGCAGAATGAAGCCTTCCGCTTATTACGACCGCATTGTCGACGTAATGGAAGAGCTGATGAAATTTACGTTGTTAACCCGTGGCAATGCTGAATACCTGGTTGACCGTTACAGCGAACGCAAAGAAAGTGCCGCCGACCTGTCAGCCAGAGTTAACCAGAAAAGCATTTGAGAGTGTCACATCCTGCATGTAGTGTCGCGGCTGTGCAGCACGCGCAGCTATAGCCTGATGAACGCATCCGGTTAATAAAGCAGAGTCGTCATAATTATCCTGTAATCTCCCCGTTTTTGCCCGAAGGAGCATTCACGTTGGAACTGGTTATTGTAAAGGGTAGGGTGACGTTATTCGTGGGGTTAACCCAGCTGATTAACTGGGGCATTACCTTTTACTTGCTGGGCGCATTTGGGCAGGCTATCGGCAGGGAGCTGGGATGGACGCAGGTGATGACCTATTCCGGGCAGACGCTGGCCATGGGCGTAATGGGATTCACCTCGCCCTTTTCCGGCAAGTTATTGAGACACCTGGGTGGAAAAAAGATGATGGCCAGCGGCATCGTGCTGAACGCCATCGGATGTCTGTTGTTAGCGGCCAGTCAGGGGCCCCTGAGCTACTGGACTGCTTGGGTTATCATGGGCGCAGGGATGCGATTGTCTCTTTATGACGCCGCCTTCGCCGTGCTGGTGGATATCGCGGGGCCATCGGCACGAAAATCCATGACGCAGGTAACGCTGCTGGGCGGTCTTGCTTCTGTGGCCTTCTGGCCGGTAGGTTCGTGGCTTTTAACGGTGATGGGGTGGCGTGCCGGCACGGTATGCTATGGGCTGTTTGCGCTGATGAGCCTTCTCTTACTCCGTTGTCTGCCCGATAAAACGCCATCGCCAGCGATTTCTGTTACCCAACCAACTCCGTCCTCCTGTGGGGTAGTCGACGACAGCAACCGTTGGTCTGGCTGGATTTACGCCGCTCTGATGGCCTTGCTGAGCTTTCTCTCCACGGGGATTTCCGCGCATCTCCCCGCCATGCTCGCAGGCTTCGGCGTACCGGTATTGGTTGGCACACTCTGGGGTGTCGGTCAGGTCAGCGCCCGCCTGAGCGACGTTTTTATGGGCGCAAAAGGTTCGCCGTTGGGGCTGAATATGCTGGTGGGCGGTATGTTACCTTTCTGTTTTGTGTTCAGCCTGTTTAGTGTCCACTCCACCGTTTACGCGGCTCTCTTCGTGTTAAGTTATGGTGCAGCCAACGGCCTGTCGACGCTGGCTCGGGCTACTTTACCCCTCATTCTGTTCGATAAACATCTGTATGCGGACAAACTCGGTACACTTCTGATGCCGAGCTTTTTCCTTTCCGCTCTGGCACCGGCCATCTATGCCAGCCTTCTGGACGCCATGGGCATTTATGGCACCTTGCTGTTTTCCCTGTCCATTTCACTGATAATTACTATCCTTAGCGTCGCTCTTTCGTTTAGGGTGCGGTACAGGCAGGGTGCATGAAAGGAGAAAGCCGCTGAGAAGAAAACCGTGCGCGAGCCTCAGCAGGCTGTCAGGTAAGTCACGCTTAGGCTTAATTATCGCTGCCCCATTGTCGAAGCTGGGCCTGAAGTGACATGCGTTCAATTTTATCCATTGGCAGGCTGACGAACAATCTCAGCCGGGTAGCTATTTGTTTTTCAACTTTCACAAATCCCCGAATACGTTCTTCTTCATTCCCCTCAATGGCGGTAGGATCAGGGAACCCCCAGTGTGCCGTTATCGGTTGCCCCGGCATCACCGGACAGCCTTCACCGGCGGTTTTATCGCAGAGCGTAAAGATAAAATCCATGTGCGGGACATCACTGCCGGTAAAATGCTCTAACCCCTTGCTGTAAAGCGATGATGTATCCATCCCCTGCCTGGTCAGTACCTCCAGCGTAAGGGGATGAGGTGTGTCCATCGGTGCGCTGCCTGCGCTGAAAGCCTCAAATTTATCTCCGGCCATCGTATTGAGCAGCGCTTCGGCAAACAGGCTTCTGGCTGCGTTGCCCGAACACACGAATAGAACCCGATATTTTTTCATAGCCATTCTTTTACCCCTTAGGTAAGAAAGGCAACCCGTTTATGGGTTGCCTTCCGTTTCACTCCGGTTTATTTAGAAACCCGCTTTCCCTGGGCATCAACTACGGCTTCGCCGTCTTCTTTGGAGAAGGCGCCTTGCTGTGCGTCCGGCAGAATATCCAAAACCACCTCCGACGGGCGACACAGTTTGGTGCCCAGCGGCGTCACGACGATCGGACGGTTGATCAGGAGAGGATATTGCAACATGTAGTCCACCAGTTGCTCATCACTGAACGTATCTTCATTCAGGCCCAGTTCCTCATAAGGTTCGACATTTTTTCTCAGCAGTGACCTCACTGAAATACCCATGTCGCCGATAAGCTTGACGAGTTCATCGCGGCCCGGCGGTGTTTCAAGATAGTGAATAACGGTCGGCTCAACACCGCTGTTGCGGATGAGTTCAAGCGTGTTACGCGAGGTGCCGCAGGCTGGATTATGATAAATCGTGATAGAGGTCATAACGGTGCTCTCTTGTGAGTAAGGCCCGCAGTGACGTTACGGCGGGCGGGTAGTCAGGGGTGAATTAATGGGCGAACGATAAGCGTAAGGCAAGGGCGGCCAGCGTTACAAACAGCACCGGGAGAGTCATCACAATGCCGACCCGGAAGTAATATCCCCAGGTGATCTTAATGTCTTTCTGCGACAACACGTGGAGCCATAGCAGGGTGGCCAGGCTGCCGATTGGGGTGATTTTTGGTCCCAAATCACTGCCGATAACGTTGGCATAAATCATGGCCTCTTTGATCACGCCCGCCGCACTGCTACCTTCAATGGACAGCGCGCCGATCAGCACCGTCGGCATGTTGTTCATGATGGAGGAGAGGAAGGCGGTCAGGAAGCCCGTGCCCAGGGTCGCGACCCACAGACCTTGCTCAGCAAAGCGGTCGAGGATCAGTGACAGGTAATCGGTCAGGCCGGCGTTGCGCAGGCCGTATACCACCAGGTACATACCCAGAGAGAAAATGACGATTTGCCACGGGGCGCCGCGCAGCACCTTGCCGGTGTTGATCGCATGACCGCGCTTTGCCACGATAAACAGAATAAGTGCGCCCACCGCCGCGACGGCACTGACCGGCACGCCCAGCGGCTCCAGCCCAAAGAACCCGATCAACAGCAGCAGTAGCACAAACCAGCCCGTTTTAAAGGTCAGGGTATCCTTGATAGCTTCGCGTGGTTCCGGCAATTTAGACACGTCATAGGTGGCAGGAATGTCTTTACGGAAAAACAGGTGCAGCATGGCCAGCGTTGCCACGATGGCTGCAATGTCGACAGGCACCATGATCGAGGCATAGTCGTTGAACCCGATCTTGAAAAAGTCGGCGGAGACAATATTCACCAGGTTTGACACGATAAGCGGCAGGCTGGCACTGTCGGCGATGAATCCCGCCGCCATCACAAAGGCCAGCGTCGCGCCGCGACTGAAGCCCAATGCCAGCAGCATGGCAATAACGATTGGCGTGAGAATGAGCGCGGCCCCGTCGTTGGCAAAGAGCGCGGCAACCGAAGCACCGAGCAGGACAATGTAGGTAAACAGCAGACGCCCCCGGCCGTTGCCCCACCGCGCGGTGGCCGTCGCATTCCACACAATGTTCCACACGACGGGAATGTCGCCAACGTGGACCACGCCAGAGACCAAAGCCAGCGCGGCGCCGATAATGGCGCTCCAGCCGATACCCAGGCCTTTAGGCTGCCAGATAACTAACACAATCGTCAGAACAAAAATCGCCCCTGCTAACCACATACTTTCTCTCCTGCGCGGAACAGTTATGCCCGCCCGCAATGCCGTTTATTATTGTTTTCCAGCGAGAATGCTAAGACGGTCAATACCGACCGGCTCATCTTCCTGTAGCGGGATCAATGCCAGACGTGTCGCAAGGCCTGACTGAACTTTCCTGATTTGCTCTACTTCATGTGCCGCGCGTATTTTGAGCAACGGGGACGTCGTACGTGCTGCGGCAAGGCTGTTGTTGATGATCCACGCCCACGGCTCAATGCCCGCTCGACGAAGATCCTCCTGCAAATTGGCAGTCTCCAGCACCGGCGTCGTTTCGGGTAGCGTCACCAGCAGCACTTTAGTGCGTTCCGCATCCTGTAACTGCATCATCGGCGTAAGATAATGGCCGTTTTCGCCCATGCGCTTCGCCACTTCACGATGATACGCACCGGTGGCATCAAGCAGCAGCAGCGTGTGGCCCGTCGGTGCGGTATCCATCACCACAAAGCGTTTGCCGGCTTCGCGTATGACGCGGGAAAATGCCTGAAACACGGCAATTTCTTCGGTACACGGCGAACGCAGGTCTTCCTGCAGCAGGGCTTTGCCCTGAGCGTCCAGGTCCTTGCCTTTTGTCGCTAACACCGTCTCGCGATAGCGCTCGGTTTCGGCCTGCGGATCAATCCTGCTGACCTGCAGGTTTTTAAGCTGACCGTGCAGCGTGTTTTCCAGGTGTGCGGCCGGATCTGACGTGGTGAGGTGAACGTCCAGCCCTCTTTCAGCAAGCCTGACCGCCACGGCGGCGGCAAGCGTCGTTTTACCTACCCCCCCTTTTCCCATTAGCATGATCAGGCCGTGATCCTGGCGGGCGATGTCCTCAACCAGTGCATCGAGAGAGGGAATATCCGGAACCGCTTCGTCCTGCAGAACAGCTGTTGCGTCCCCGGATTTTTGTGTCTGGAAAAGGCCACGCAGCGCGTCAGGGCCCACCATGTTGACCGGCTGAAGCGCTAAGGTTTCGTGCGGTAAGGCCGCTAATGCTGGCGGAAGGCTTGCTAACACGCGCTGCTCGCGTTGATAGAGAGACCGGGCCAGCGCATCTCCCGTGGTTGCGCTTTCAGGCAGCACGCCGTTGATGACCAGGGTCTGATTCTCCAGCCCAACCTGATGAAGCTCATCATGCGTGCGGGCGACCTCAAGCAGGGTGGAGGCCTGAGGACGGGCTACCAGAATCAGACGAGTCTGGGCGGAGTCGGCCAGAACCGACAGGGCATGTGCATAACGCTCACGCTGTTTTTCCAGCCCGGCAAGGGGACCGAGACAGGAAGCCCCCTCCGGATTTTCTGCAATGAAACTGCTCCAGGCACCGGGCAGTTGCAGCAGCCGGATAGTGTGACCGGTGGGTGCCGTATCGAAAATAATATGGTCGTAATCCCGCAGCAGGGCGTCGTCCGTAAGTAAGCCGGTGAACTCATCAAAGGCGGCAATCTCCGTCGTACAGGCACCGGAGAGCTGTTCTTCAATACTGCGCACCACGTCGTCGGGAAGCACCCCCTTAACGGGATCGACGATGCGTGCGCGATAGAGCTGCGCGGCGGCTTGCGGGTCAATCTCAAGTGCAGTGAGGCCCGGTACGCTATGAATGCCGGTCAGGTGGTTACCAATAGTTTGACCAAAGACCTGCCCGACATTTGACGCCGGGTCGGTACTGACCAGCAGAATGCGTTTTCCCTGATCCGCAAGCGAAATGGCCGTCGCGCACGACAGGGAGGTTTTCCCAACCCCGCCCTTGCCGGTGAAAAAGAGAAATGTGGGGGGATTATTCATAAATTGCATGGAGGTATCCTTCTTCCGGGTTAATGAGTTCAGCAGCAGGTCGTCTTGCCACCGGTGCAGCAACCTGATGACGCAGCTTGTTCACTCTCCAGAGCAAGGTCACACCATCGGGCTAGCTCCTGACGCGTCGGATAGCGGCCGGCCAGTGCTACTTCATCGTCGAGCATTATCAAAGGCAAAGATGATGTGCCAGAATTATCGAGAAAAGCTTTAACCCGCGTATTGTCTACAAACGCCATAGGCTGCTGGGACAGATTGAAGCGCTTTACCGTGATGCCTTTCTGTTTCAGCCAGTCGCAGTCAGCGGAAAAACTGACCAATGCCTGATCAACCTCGGTGCCGCACACGCCCGTGTTACAGCACATTGCGGGATCAAAAACTGAAATTGTTTTCATCGCTTTTCCTTATCGGTGTCAGTTAACGCATGCGGTTAGCGTTGACCGCATTTCTTATCGGATAACGTGGAGTTTTAAATCCGGTTAACCGAATATATTTCTCGCTTGAGCTCACAGGCAGACAGCCTTGCCGCCGGTGGTGTTCTGGCTGCGGGTTATGCTTTTAACCTGCGCAGTAATTTTGTCCTGCTCGCTCAAAAAGGCCTGCTCAATAATGGCCGCTGCCCATGCAGGCATATGTGGAGACAGGCGGTAATGAATCCATTTACCGTCACGTCGGTCCATGATGAGCCCTGTTTCTCTAAGCATAGCGAGGTGTCGTGAGATTTTTGGCTGTGGCTCATTAAGCACGCCGGTGATTTCACAGACGCACAGCTCCCCGGCTTCTCTGAGCAGCATCACGATAGACAGACGTGTTTCATCGGACAGGTTTTTAAACAACAGTAGTGAAGACAAACCGTTCATAAGGTCTCCTTTGCAAGATGATGCCATGGTAGGTCTTGCTCAAAAATTGTCAATGACATATTTGATATTTCAAATGTGTTTGTTTTGGCTCATTGGAAGGCTTTGTTGAATAAATCGAACTTCTGGCTGCAATCAGGATCAGATCATCACATTCCTGATCCTGTAGCGGTATCCCGTGGCAAAGCAAAAATTTAGAATCAACAACTGGGCAGCCTACAACAAGGCTCTCGTCAATCGCGGTTCGCTGATATTCTGGCTTGATGACTCAGCCATCCAGGCCTGGTACGACGAGCCAAAAACCTCTTCGCGTGGTCGTCCTCAACGTTATTCTGAACTGGCTATTTCCACCGTTCTGATGCTCAAACGCGTCTTTCGCCTCACACTACGTGCCGCTCAGGGATTCATTGATTCCATTTTTACGTTAATGAACCTCCCACTTCGTTGCCCGGATTATTCCTGCGTTAGCAGGCGAGCCAAGTCGGTGAGTATCCCTTTCAAGAACCCCACGCACGGCGAGATTGCTCATCTGGTTATCGATTCCACCGACTTAAAAGTCTTCGGTGAAGGCGAGTGGAAGGTGAAAAAGCACGGTCAGGAAAAGCGTCGCGTCTGGCGAAAACTGCACCTGGCTGTGGACACCGATACTCACGAGGTTATCTGCGCTGATCCCACCGCGAGCTCGGGCAGGCTACTGGCCAGTGGAGTCTGTTGAGCGAAATAAAGCAGTCGCGAGGCAACGACTCACTGGGAGCAACGCCTAGTGTGCTGCGACTTCCAGCAGACCTTTTTGCTCAATGCCTTTCAGCAGGTCGATAAAGTGACGAGGTTTCAGTTCAGCTACCGGCAAGTGTCCAATCACGGGCAATATATGATGGTTCATGCTGGCAAGCAGACGGGATGCGTGGTTCTCTGACCATGTTCGGTTGCTTTTATGCCAGATCAATGCAACGTGCTTCAAGGATTTTTCCGGTGAGCGGGCAGCTTTCTCTGCGATACGTTGCTGGGCTGGATTGATATTCTGCGCCAGCAGCTTGCGTATGCCATCACGTTGCTGCCCGTAAGCCAGAGAAACATCGGGATAAGCTCCTAAGCCAAGCCGGGATTCTTTACCATTGATACGATATTTGAGATACCAGAGACGTGAACCGCCTGGATTGACTAAGAGGTACAGGCCGTGTGAATCGGAAACTTTGAAAGGTTTTTCAGAAGGCTTGAGACTGCGGTTTTTAGTATCGTTCAGAGACATTAGGGTGGTCACTCCATAATCGAACTGAAATGACACCAAATCTGACCACCAAATTTTCCCGGCGCGGAGGGAAACTGAAAATGCAGCAGGACTATTTTTCACATTCACTGATTGCATCAAAGCCACACAGGCCTGGGCACCGGGCATGAAAAGCAAAAAGCCCGCTTAAGTTTCCTTAAGCGGGCTTCTCTAATTTGGCTCCTCTGACTGGACTCGAACCAGTGACATACGGATTAACAGTCCGCCGTTCTACCGACTGAACTACAGAGGAATCGTTTGAACGGGGCGAATAATATCGGGTGACCGTGGGCATGTCAAAGGGTTAAGTGAAAATAGTATCCGTTTGATGAGAATTTCGCCAGGTTATTGATTTTTCTGGCATGAGAATTAGAACGAGGGAGTTGGGCGACAGGCTCTGAACGGTTCCCGTGTCTTTTTCTAAAGGGAAAACGCAGCGGGAATGGGGGTATAAATTTGAGATTTAAGAAGATTCGAAAAAAAACCAGCGGTTAAACCGGACGAGTAGGCCGGATAACAGCTGGGCAATAATCCACTAATTGTTAGGCTATGCGTTTCCGGCTCCGGAACCAATACCCAATTCCCAGGATCACAAACCACAGTGGCGTCACGATCAGTGCCTGGCGGGTATCGTCCTGCAACGTCAGCAGTATCAACACAAAGACGAAGAATGCCATGCAGACCCAGCACATCAGCTTGCCGAGCGGCATTTTATAGATAGAGGCTTCATGCAACTGCGGGCGCTGGCGGCGGTACACCAGATACGAGCATAGAATGATGGTCCACACGAACATAAATAGGATGGCTGACACTGTCGTCACCAGCGTGAACACCGTCATTACGTTGGGAATGAGATATATCAGCACCACACCACCCAGCAGGCAGATGCAGGAGAAGGTCAACCCGTTTGATGGTACTGCGCGGGAAGATAGCTTGCCAAATGCCCTTGGTGCATTGCCTTCCTGCGCCAGACCAAACAACATACGGCTGGTGGAGAAAACACCGCTGTTAGCGGAGGAAGCTGCTGACGTCAGAACCACAAAGTTGATAATACTGGCCGCTGCGGGTAAACCGGCAATGACGAACAGTTCCACGAACGGGCTTTTGTCGGGCACCACGGAGTTCCAGGGAGTGACTGACATGATGATGATCAGCGAGAACACGTAGAACATAATGATGCGCAGCGGGATCGCATTGATGGCGCGTGGCAGGGATTTCAACGGGTCTTTGGTTTCTGCTGCAGTGGTGCCGACCAGCTCAATACCGACAAAAGCAAACACCGCAATCTGGAATCCAGCAAAGAATCCGCTGATGCCTTTGGGGAAGAAGCCGCCGTCATGCCACAAATTGCTGAAAGAAGCGATCGAACCGGTTGGTGTCTGGAAATGGGTTAATACCATGACGAGCCCAGCAATGATCAGACCGACGATGGCAACGATTTTAATCATCGCGAACCAGAATTCCATCTCACCAAACATTTTCACCGTAGCGAGGTTTAGGCTCAGTAACACGACAACGCAAAGTAGGGAGGCAATCCATTGTGATAGCCCAGGGAACCAGAACTGGGCGTAAGCGGTTATTGCTACGACGTCAGCGATACCGGTGACCACCCAGCAGAACCAGTAAGTCCAGCCGGTGAAATATCCTGCCCATGGACCTAAAAGATCCGCGGCGAAATCACTGAAGGATTTATATTCGAGGTTGGAGAGTAGCAGTTCGCCCATCGCCCGCATCACGAAAAACAGCATAAAGCCGATGATCATGTAAACGAAGATAATGGAAGGACCGGCCAGACTGATGGTTTTTCCCGAGCCCATAAACAGACCCGTACCAATGGCTCCACCGATAGCAATAAGTTGTATATGTCGGTTGCTGAGATTCCGTCGCAGACTGTCTGTGTTCTCCGCTTCCGGTTTTGTGAGGATGTTTGACTCTTCTTGCATGTTGTATTGATTCCTGTTTGAGCTTTGTCGCGACATGATTCGTCCTTTGTCGCTGTCATTTATCGTTTTATTGAGCTCTGCTTGGCTCTTTTACACCTGTTATTTACCCGCGTTGATTGGGCTAGTGACTGTAATGTTAATGTTAAAATCTCGTTTGTTATAACTGACATGAAAATTAAGCCTGAGAAAAACGTATAGTATTTTTTACATTTATGGTGAGTTAATGTTAATTGGCCGACGTGCGACCTCAGAGCGGACAATAATACCTTGTTTTGGTGTGATAAAAATCACAATAACGAGGGAGAATGAGTGCGAAACATCGCTGCAAAGTTTGACATCTGATGATGAGAGGAGAATAATCCGTCGCGTTGGGTCGTTAGCTCAGTTGGTAGAGCCGTTGACTCTTAATCAATTGGTCGCTGGTTCGAACCCAGCACGACCCACCAACAAAATCAATGCGTTAGACTATCCTCCTCACCTCTGAAATAACCTCTTGTGACATATTTGTGCCGTTCTTTCCAAATATGATGTCTATTTGAGCAGCGTGCTGAGTTAAATGGTTTGGTGATAGATGGGCATATCTACGCACCATTTCAATTGACTCCCAGCCTCCCATTTCTTGCAGTGCAGATAATGGGACACCGGATTGAACCAGCCAACTTGCCCACGTATGCCGCAAATCATGAAAACGAAAGTCCTCTATCCCGGCTCTAATTAATGCAGCATTCCATGCTGTATTTCCATCGACCCTCATTTTCCTTATTTCTTTTGTTTTCTCCCCGTTCGATTTTGTGGATGATACTGTGTGAACAAACACCCATCGGTGATGTTTACCCATTTGCCCCCGCAGAACCTGACAGGCCGTGTCGTTGAGTGCTACCCCGATTGCACGGCCTCCTTTTGCATCCTCTGGGTGTATCCATGCCATCTTCCGGGTAATGTCTAACTGAGACCATTCCAGGCTGAGAATATTCCCCCGGCGAAGCCCCGTGGCCAGCGCGAAGATAACCACTGGCTTCAGGTGCTCTGGCAAAGCCTCCACCAGATTCCTCGCCTCGTCGTGATTCAGCCATCTAATACGACGGTTGCGAGGCTGTTTCGCTTTTACTACCGGTACAGAATCCAGCCATCCCCATTCGTTAGCAGCAATGCGAAGAAGTGATCGCATGAATGCCTGGTGCGAATATTTTGACGACTGAGAGACTGGTTTTGGCTTGTAAGGCGGTACCGGCTTTCCCTCACGTTCCAATCTCTCCTTCATCTGCGTCCAGTTAGCCAAGTGCTTCCTGTTCGTCATGCCTGATACCAGCGTCTGAATTTCGTCATTGCTGATGCTGCCGATCTCCCTCCCTTTCAAATGCATCAGAAAGAAACCTATCTTTGACTTATCAGCATCGAGTGAGCGCTTATCTGCCTTTTCGTTCAGCCAGCGCAGACACGCCTCCTCAAAATATTTGACCGGCGCATCGCCTAGCTTCTCGGTGCGCCACATCTCGGCCTTTAATTTATCGTGGAGTTCCTGAGCTTGCCGCTTGTCCGTTGTCCCAAGAGACTGTCTAAATCTTTTGCCACCAGGCGTAACGAAGTCACAGTGCCACGTTCCGCCCCTTTGCTTGATTGACATACAAGTCCTTCCTCTTGCTGGTCAACCGCATTCACCGGCTGATTGTTGATCCAAGTCGTAATTGAGGCAATGCAATCTGACTTGAGAATCCGATAGTCGCCTTTCTTCTTGCCAATGCCCGTTCTGCTAGCCCGTAGCCGTGACGCTTTAATCCAAGCGTACCCGGTGCTATGGCTTATTTTCAGGAACGAGCAAGCCTCTTCGAAAGTGAAGATTTCTTCCTGCATACTTACCTCTCTTCAAACTGGCCGTTGAGCACGCCAATCGTCCAAAGAAAATCGACCAGTCGATACACTCGGCAGCGGTACGGTACGGCGCCAGCTTGCCACTCTGCACATCGAGAGACTTGGGATCGCCGTGGCTGGCCACTGGCCAATGAACCGGCTGGCCGTCGCAACGCATCACCATGAAGAAACGTTTTCGGATAGTCGGCGCGCCGAAGTCACATGCACGCAGTTCCCGGTGGTCAACAACATAGCCCAAACCGGCAACCAGGCGGCGGACGTCTTCACTGGACACATCGATGTTCAACACTTCGCAGCACTCGGCAATAGCCGGGTGATCCGCAGCAACGCCGGTTGTCAGCATTGCAATGAACGCCGCGAATGTTTCGCCAGCGCGGGCTGGATCCGGATGCTCTGTACCGTCTTCAGCGGTCAGTAAAGGTCCCCACGTTTTAAATTCTTCAACATTTTCAAGCATCATCACGCGTGGACTCTTGGCAAGCGCCCAGCGGATCACAATCCAAGCCAGCCCCCTGATTTCTTT
This sequence comes from Hafnia psychrotolerans, assembly GCF_014639435.1. Classification (GTDB taxonomy): domain Bacteria; phylum Pseudomonadota; class Gammaproteobacteria; order Enterobacterales; family Enterobacteriaceae; genus Ewingella; species Ewingella psychrotolerans. The sequence goes on from NZ_BMFZ01000001.1 coordinate 618,467, forward strand.
CTTAACCGGTTTGCTGCCCTTCGCTTTGCTGAAATGACGGCAGTCAGGACTGAACCACGCCAGACCAACCGAGCGGCCAGCGGTCGCCGCAATAGGGTCAACATCAAAAACCGATTCGCAGTAGTGCAGCGTTTCAGGGTGATTAGTGCCATGCATCGCAATAGCGTTCTCGTCATGGTTGATTGCAATGTCTACACTGCGGCCAGTTGCCATCTCAATACCGGTGCTCGCACCGCCGCCGCCGGCGAAATTGTCTACGATGATTTCTCTCATGCTGTGGCTCCCATGGCGCGGGCGAGTGTGCCTGCGGTGGCGATGATTGCGGCCGTAGATAGGCCATCCATTTTCAAACGGTTGATATGAAACCGCAGCTTGTTCTGTAAATGTGGTTCAAGACTCGAGGAGTTAGCGACCTGGTCGAGCAGGTAGTTCACTTCTGCTGGCCATACGGTATTGGCCGTTGCTGGCTCAGGAATAGTTTCAGGAATATTTTGTTGCTGGCTTTGGTGTAATACGTTCGCAGGAATTGCCCGATAGTGACCAGCCAGCGCCTTGACGCGAGAGTTTCGATTTGGCGGCATAGCGGTAAATGTCGCCGGGACCAGGTCAATATCGTTGAACGGGTTTTCATTACCCCAGTGATGCCAACCCGGTGCGTCGCCGCGGCTAAATAGCTCAATGCGGGACACGTTGCCGTACAACTGCTCGAGGCGGAAGCGGCCCTCAGCGGGTTTCTCGCTGTGTTCGCCAAGGCAGCTGTAAACCACCTGTTTCACGTTCATGGCAGCACGTTGCAAACCGGCACCACGCACGGCGATCAGCATGTCCTCGCTGTTGGCGCGGGTATAAGTACCGCCATTCATGCGGGTCTGTGTGTTGAGAAGTTCAAGGAAATCGTGAAAGTCGAGCACGTCCTGTTCCCGTAACCGCTTCTCGATGTGCTGCCAGGCCAGCTCGTTGAGCTTTACCCACGTTAGACCCTTCATTGTGCGAACCTCAAAACCCCATGCTTTCGCAAGCTCTTTGGCTTCATCGACGTGCGTGCCGGTGAACCACATGCAAAGGACCGCATCATCGGCGGCAATCGACCAAACTGGCAGGCGCTTCATGTCTTCCAATGTCATGGTTTGATAATGGTTTTCGGCGGCACCGTTCACGCCTTTGTTCTGATAGCGCCACGGCGGATCTGCATAGATGAGCTGATACATCAGGCCGGTACCCCGCATATTTTCGAAAGTGAACGATGGTGATTCATAACAGTGGCCACGTATGACGCTTTACGGTTCATCACCTCGATTGAGTAGTTACGGCCAGCGACCCGGACCTGATAGGTTTCACAGTTCTTTGACCGGGCATAATCACCGTATTTCTGCTGGTGGGCAGTGAGAGCAGCATCAGCCGCGCGCCGTTCGACAGGCGTGGGCTGGCCGCGAATGATGTGTCGCATGGCTTTCTCCAGGCTTAGAAAAGCCGCTCCTGGCGGCTCGCTTGTTGGGGGCATCGATGAGTGGTAATTTGATTTTTAAAATGGGTTAGGCAAGGGGTTATACGTTGAACAATAAGATTATCTATCGCCTCGCATGCTTGGTAATTTTCGGGATGTTCATCTACATACCGGCTGACATAACAGTCAGTGGAACCATTACTGGGTTTACCTATAGGATCCTCTGGCAACTGGGAACGGATGAGGCAAATTTCTTCAAGGTGTATACCCCAAACGTTTCGCTACTTATTGCCCAGCTATTAGCCGTATGCGCTATTACGCTATTTATTGTCCGGTCGAATAAGACTTAAATTAATCACCAACCTTAACGACGCCGCCGTCATAAACGCCCAGCGCAGCACTTAGGCCGACCTTTATCTCTTCGATGTCGTCAGCGCCTGCCGCGCCATCCGTGTGAGCATTATGGAATGCCAACGCCATGCTGTCAGACACGACCGGCTTGTGCGGGGCGGTGAATAGTTGTTGTCCTGGTTGCACATCAAAGCGCAGGAATCGGAAATCAACCTCTCGCGTAATTCCCTTCTCGCAGTCGGTACCGGCCCATGCGACGATCTCGCCAACTGGCATGTGTTCCCCATTTGCAGAAAAATGCGGATGACTAGGCTCGATAAATTTTTCCAAAGTTTGACCTATCGCATCCCGAAGCGACTGCGCGCCAGCGTATTCAACTGCAACGTCTCGTAACGCATTCACTAGTGAAGCGAATAAATTCGGAGCTAATCGTGGTTTTGTCATTAGCGTTCCCCTTCGTAAATATGCAATCCCAACTTAGTGGCCAGTGCATGTTCAGCTCTGGCGCCAGCACTGTTTTGCCATTCGGGCAGCAGGTAGATAGCATCGGCACGCTGAAGCATCGTAATGCCGATGGCCATGTAATCGGCTTCGCTCAGGCCGTCCGGCAGGATCGCCGGATTCAGAGGTACGTACTTTTTGAATGACAAATTGAGCGCTGCCTGGTGGAAGGCTGGTCGGTTGAGATGGGGGATACCAGTCATCGGCCCGGCGATGTACATTTTCATGATTGCGATTCCGGTGAGAGAAACGCAGTTTTCACCGCGTCGATGATGAGGCAAAGATAGGTGTAATCAGGATTTGGCTCTGTCGGCCAGTCGGCGCTCCCCGCGTCGTACACGTCCCCAAATAATGGCATCCACAGACTTTCGTAATTCCAATCTGCCAGCACATCATTCATAGACATGCATTCAGCCCGATCGAAGCTTTCGCGCGCTTGTTCAGGGTCAATCTCTCTGGCTCGTCGTTTCTCCAGTACCGTTTTGCGGATGAAGTCAGCGTGATCACCTTCGGCATATTGGTGTTTCTGGATGCCGCGACTTAAACAGTTCGCCAGATAGTCGGCGCTGGCGCTCGAAAAGAACTGTTCGACTGTTCGCCCACTCATTGCAGGCCAGTCAGCGGTCCACGCCTTGCCAAAACAACTTATGGTAATTGTGCCGCGACCGGGCTCGAAGTTTTCAGTCACTACCTTGACCGGGTCCAGATTTTCAAGCCCGGTGATTACCAGCTGCTGTAGCTGGGAGGTCTCAATTTTCATGATTTTTACCCGCGCGCAGGCCGTAAAGGTCTGTTCGTTATTTGACCTAAAATAAATGATCGATCATCTAATTGATGAATCAGTGCGGTAACTTGATTTGGTGATCAGCGCAAAAGTCCAGCACGTACAGGCATTCAGCGGGGCTTTCGGTTTCGTTAATCACATCGCAGCCACCGGAGTGAAGGCAGTTGCAGCCCTGGCAGCTGAGGCGGTTTTCGAAGCAGTTTTTCGCCATGTGGTAGCCGTTACATCTGCCGCCGGTGAACCTGTGAGGAAAATCATAAGAGGGACATCTACAAGTAACTTGTCTGCCGTCCCAATAGGCGTTTTCTCCGTTCATTGGTCACCACCTGATTTTTCCGATTCCTGCTTGAGCTTCGCCCGTCGTTCTATCTCGTCGAGCGTGTCGAGATAAAGCCAGCCCGGACGGCGGACTGGCTTGCCTGCTTTCAACCCTTCGAACTGGGCGACGGCATACTCGACGGCCTCCGCTTTTGTTTTGCATTGGTGGTTGTCAGCGTATTTTTTCATTGCCAGCGCTTACGCCCGGACGGGCGGCTTCTGTAATGACCGGTTCGCCATAAACTGGAGTGTTATGTCGGTGCCAGTCGGTATGACAACTACTGCATAACCACATAACATCAAGCGGTTTTGTGTAGTCGCAATGATGTGCCTGAAGCTGCTTAACGGTAGAGCAGCTCTCGCATGTTTCAGGACGAACCAGCTTTCCTGCGCGCAAAAAATTGCCCACTAATAAGTGGGCTTTTCTTTTGGCTGGAAACTTTTCTTGATATCTCTGGTGACATGCGGCAACAACAATTTTTCCTTTTGTTGATTGCCTGTATGCCTTTTTAAGTTCGATGCGCTCAATGTTTTGATCGCGTTGTTGGTCATAATTTTGGTAGTGATGGAAATTTATACGGCGGTTGGCGGCGTTATCTAACTTCGTGCATTCCTTGCACTTATTTAGGTGTCCATCAGCCATTCGTGCGTGTCTATAGAAAGCAGATAAAGTCTTATCAGCTTTGCACTTGAAACAAATTTTTGTATGCATTATTTATCTCCAACTTATTACGCCCCGGAAATAAAAAGGGCTTAATTAAAAGGTATGTCATCATCGAAATCAGGCACCTGCTGCTGAGGTACGTTGTTTTGGCGATTAGCTGCGGCTTGCTGCAAGCGTGAGGTCTGCGTCTGATTCGCCTGTTGAGCGTAAGGGTTAGCCGGTGCTTGACCGCTAGTCGTGCGTTGGCCGGTTGTGGTGGTATTCGGATCCCGCTCATCACGGTCTTTCAATAGGGCGACTAACTTATCGACTGCTTCAGGTGGGGAGCTTTCCGCGTGCTCAGCGTAGGTTTTACGCGTGCCACATTTGAACACCTGGCGGATCTCCATTTTGTAGCCTTCACCGCCATCGTTCTTGGTGTAGAGCGTTTTTTGCAGAACGAGGCCTGCGGGCTTACCTTCCAGCGCTTGGTTATGCCATTCGGGACCATCCGGCCCCTGAATTTGTACCGGCGCGGCTTCTTTAATGCCAGCTGACCAGAGCAGCGCGGAGATCAGGCCCATACCGAAGGTAGGCTCGCCATCGCGGCCAAGGAAGTTGATGCGCAGGTAATTGGCTTTCGCGCCGTGAGAATCGAAGCTGATTTCCAGCCCCTGCGACTGGCTGCCTTCTTTACCGAAGGTGTAAATAGCGGAGGTGATGACGCCTTCGTAGGCACCATTTTCGGAAATACCCATGCCTGAGCCAGCTTTCTTAGCGGCTTCTGCGTCGAATTTAAAACTCATTGGTTGCATTAGATTGTTGCTCCTAAAGAATCAGACATGAAGTCGCAGATCGCGACGTCCACAGCTTTGAGGTCATTGTCCATCTCGGACAGGTCAGGGAATAAGTCGGGTGGTGCTTTGGCGGTGTCGTTGTCGTCACCCTTGATCAGAAAGACGTGCTTGCCGTCCTTCTTAATGGCGCGCAGAACGATGGAGAAGTACCCCTCCGGTGTCAGCTTTTCGTTGAGCATCTTCCCAGCGGTCTTCATGCGGATTTTGCCTTCGCTCTCTTCTGTGTGAGCCAGAAAGTAAACACGAACGTCGTCCGGCAGCTGCGTGGCCGCCGTGATGATCCGCCAGACGTGATCCGCCATTTCAGTGAACTTGGTGTAGCCCGTTTGGTAGGCGCGCATCATGTTTTCGTGCTGCATCACCACCTGGAAGTCATCGATGATGAGCACCTTTCTCGTTTTCGACAGGACCATGCGCTGGATTTTGTCCTGCACTTCGTTCCAGTCGTCGGTTCGAAACACGTTCCCGCGCTGGGCCACGCCGTCGGCATCAGGCTGGCCGTTGATGCGCCAGCCTTTCGAGCGAAATGGCAACAGCTTGGGGATACATTGGATTAGCAGGCATTCATCTGGCTGGAAGTTTCGCAGGCTATATGACTTCCCCGCGCCAGAGTCGCCAAGGATCAGAACTGGCGTTCCCATTAGACGAGTGCTCCCATTGAGTACTTCATGGTGTATTCTTGGTCTTCGTTGAGCTCCATATTCGATAAACACCAACGAAAATAGCCGGGATCTTTCGCAGCGATATCAGCGAACGTTTCATTTCGGTACTTACCGAACTTCATCACGTGGAGCAGAGAAGGGCGCTTTGTGATTTCCCGCATTTCGGCAACGGTCCAACGAGCCAGGCTATTCATGTAAAGCAGCGTGGTCGCTGTGACGTAACAGTCATAGAGCGCGCGGTGTGCATAAAGGCCTTCAGGGACATCCGGATCCAAGCCGAAGCGGTACCGCAGATACTGGTTACCGTGTGACTTCTCCTCCGGCCAGAGTTTTCTGGCCAGCTTCATCGTGCAAACCCACGGCGCGGTGATCTGCGGCAGCTTCTCGCGGTCGAACGCGGCGTTGTGCGCAACGTAGATATCAGCGCCGAGGTACTTATCAATCACATCATCAATAAGCGGCGCGTCTGCAACCATATCTTCGGTGATGTGGTGTATGGCCATGGGCTCAAAACTGATGGGCTCGAGAGGCTTTACAAAGTCGCTGAGAGGGTTACAAATTTCACCGTTTACGATATCGACGCTGGCAATCTCAACAATGCCGCCTTCGAGCGATGTCGTCTCGGTATCAATGACTCGGAAAGTGGTCATGCTGATTTCCTGTGTCGGTTTGTGCATCAAGAATTGCCTCGAGATGAGCCAGTCGCATAGCTAGTCGTTCAAGGCTTGCCGGAGATATGCGTCGGGCGACGCACAGTGAGAGGATCAGGTCCTCGGTTACCTGCGCCTCATCAGGCGCGTTTTGAGTCATTGGCATACTGCGTCGGCCAATAACAGGACAACCGTTACGAGCAGAAGCATCGCAGCAGGGAACCAGAACCCCCGAGCTGTCAGTGGGTGCCAGTTGCGGACGTCTTCACCGGTCAGCTTGTGACGGTACTGCACCTTTTTTGCTGTGTTCATTTCCATGATGTCTTACCTCTGGTGCCGCGCATCGTAGGTGCCGGTTTTGTGCGTTTCTGCATCTGCAGCATGTAAGCGCAAAGGCCTTCTCTGCAGACGGTGTGAGTTTTCGAGCCGCGATACTGCTCAACAGTTATCAGCTGCAAATCGGCCGGCAGCCGGAACTTGCCGCAGTAGTCGCACATCTGTGACTCGACATGTTCAGTCGCTGAGGCGCAGATAATGGCTTCGGCAAACTGGCGTGGCGTGCCTGCCTGATCGGTATAGAAAACGGCATCAGCGCGGCATTCATTGAACGTCACTAACTGACGGCCAATTCGCAGCGGTGTACCTGGCGATAGCGCGGCGAGGCGTTCTCTCGATAACTTGGGGATGATCTGCATAGCAGCTCCTTTTTTGGCCCATGACAAAACGCCCGCTGTTAATGGCAGGCTTTTTGCGATGGATGAAAAAAAGCCCTCGAGGAGAGGGCAAACACACAGCATGGAGAGTTGTTAGAGAGTCGTGCGGCTGGAGTCGAACCAGATTCGGGGTAGGGAACCCCGTGCATTGCCTTTTATGCTACCGACACAACGGCCATGCCCACTCACCTGCATCCACGGATACGCACGAACAATGAGTAAGGGAATGAATGGGCATGCCGTTGTGTGCCTGCTTTTATCCACGTCAGGCGAGGTGGTTTCCTTGCTTTCCACAGCCAAAGGAAATAGATAAACTGCTAATTCCACAGTCGAAATAAGGAATGTTAGATGGATATCGGGTTATTTATCACGTCGATTAAAAGTGCTGTTGGTGCTCTTTCTGCAGTTCAAAGCAACGAGGTGCTCAGAGAGAGAATCGCTTTCATCTACGAGCAAATTGAAGTAGTTCAAAAAGCCAATGAAGCTACCATAAAAGAACTTGCTGAAACGAAAGCAAAAAATATAGAACTTGAGAAGGAAATAGCGGGATACCGGACAAAGAATGAATTTGTCGAGCATAGGGGAGCGGCCTTTAGAAAAGATACCTCTGGCAGCTATATCCACGCGGCTTATTGTCCCAACTGTCTTAAACAAGTCGGGAGCGGGTTTCCTGACTTTCCTTTCCATTGTGGCTCCTGTGGATGGACATCTCAGTTTGAGGGGCGAGAATTAGAAACTATTATGAATAGTCTTCCGTAATAACTTGGCGGGGTTGAAACTACCCCGCTAACTTTCAGTCGATACTCTGGCCTCTAAACGTTCGAGAACCGCGCGTTGTTGCTCGGCTGCCAGTTCGGCCTGCTGGCGGTTAAAATTTACGCAATCGTTAATTTCCAGAGCTTCAGCGTGAGCCATTTCAAAAGCAGCGTGACGGTCGTACTCGTCCGCCTGTAACCAGATGTCCGCGTCCATGCAGTCTGTGCGGTTGTACAGAACGCTGAATGAATCATTGAATTTCAGCGCTTCGGTGTGTGCTGCGTAGATAATGTCACGGCGGCCTTGCTCGTCGTTTGCTGCGTAAAACGTTGTCTGCATTTGTGTGGTCATTTTGTCAGCCTCGTTGAGTAGTCTTGCCAAAACCCCCGGCAATCAGGGGCAGTGGTAAAAACACTTATTCCTTAAAGAGCTAATTTGCGGTCGATCCCTCTCGGGGCCGGAAGTGATTACATCGCTCACCTCATCGCGTGTTGCTTAGTTGGCTTCGTGCCGTTTCGATGAAATGAAGATAACCTAAGTTATCGGTGATAACAATAACCTTAATTATAATTGTGATAACTTATGTATTAAATAAGTGATAACTAACGGGATTTATTTTTGTAAATTCTTAAGAAAGCGAATTTTTGGCACAAAAAAACCGGCTGTATGGCCGGTTAGTTATGTATGGGTGGGCTTAAAGAAGGACTGAGTACCAGAAAACCCGTCCTATTATTTCTATCTCTTGTTCGTTCACGTTCTCATCTGAGTATTCGTCCCGGTTATAGCTACGAATAACAACGATTCCACCAGGACGGCGAAATAACTGTTTAATCCTTTTCATTCCATCTGTGGCGATAGCATAAAGCTTCCCATCTATAATGGATTTATTAGCACAATCAATGGCCACAGTGGTTCCGTCAGGTATTACTGGCTCCATGCTGTTTCCACGAGCAGGGAAACATAAAACATTTTCTTTCATAGCCCCTACGCGCCGCAAAGTTGATTTAGAAAAACGCAATTTAAATCCATTATAATCTTCATCACAAAAACTCCCATCACCCGCAGCTAGTTCTATATCTCTCAGAAATGGCACTTCTACTTCGTCATCAGGAAGTGGAGTGTTCCGATCCCAAGCATCTACCCGCTGCCACTCTCTCTCTGGAGGGATTGTTGAGTCAGGATGATGAGGTTTTCCTCCTTCACGCATAGGTTCCGCACCTGTAGAAAGCCATTCAGCGCGGACATTAAGTGCCTTACTTATTTCCAATATCTTACGAGATGACTGCGCCTTACCAGAAGTTAACTTCTGTATCGCAGGCTGGCTCACACCAACAATCTCAGCTAATTGGCCTTGACTCATCCCAGCGCTTCTCAACGCCTCATTCAAACGATCAGCAAATGTATTCATAAAGTCATTTATAACCACAGTTATATATTATGCAAATAACAAAGGTTATGGACAACCAACATAACTTCGGTTATCTTTCGTTGTATCACATAACCAATCGAGGCTTTTTAATGAATAAAGTTATCCAGCGAGCATTAAGCATCGTCGGTAGCCAGAAAAAGCTCGCCGACATTTGTGGCGTTAGCCAGCCAGCCGTTCACAAGTGGCTGAATGGTGGCTTGGTATCACCAGAAAAGGTGAGCGCCATAGTTAATGCCACAGAAGGGAAGATTCAAGCCCATGAAGTGCGACCTGATTTACCGGATCTTTTTCCGCACCCACAAAGAACAGTGGATGCGGCCTAAAACCTAGCTAACAAGGACATGATAAGTGGAAACAGCAGCAACAACACGCAATTCAGAGATGCCAAAACTCAATCCGCGTGAGATGGAGAAGTTAGTTCTGAGGCAGTTACAACTGCATGGGCAGAAACCGATTGCAGATCAACTTGGTATGGATGAATCGACAATAAGTCGCTGGAAGCAGAGCCACATAGAACAGTTCTGCAAGTTCCTTGCAGCGCTGGGTATTCAGCTGGCACCACCCGAAGCAGTGCTTGTGCGTCGGGATTACCTGTTCTCAATGGAAACACTGGCTGAAATCGGCATGAAGGCTGAGCGCATGCGTCCGGAACCAATCGGATTTAATTGAGGGCGTGGGAATGGGCTACTTCGAATCAAAAAGAAAGGCCGAACTGCGCAAACAGTACGGCCTGTACTTCTTTAAAAACCACTGAGGTTTTATACATTATGCACAAAAACAAGCGTCCAGCGCAACCAGCAAGAGAAGTTACTCGCTATGACTTTGTCAGACCTGCTGACCCCATCGGGGCGGCCCCTAAAGCTTTCCAGCAACGCTTTGCAGCCGAGTGGCGAAAGGTGCTGGCGCAACATGAGGTCAAGGCAGATGAATAGCACGGCTGAAATCCTTCAATTTCGCGCTAAAGAACAGCGTGAGGAGCGTCGCGTGGCTGATACCGAAGATGGGTATTTCCGGCTGGCAAATATGCTCTTAGAAGAATACGCAGGCGCTGATTTAACCAAGCGTCAATTCAAAGTGCTGCTGGCCGTTTTAAGGCTGACTTATGGCTGGAATAAAAAAATGGACCGGATCAGCGATTCGCAAATTTCTGAGATAGCACGACTGCCTGTGAAGCGCTGCAACGAAGCAAAACTTCAATTGGTTGAAATGAATGTTCTTCTTCAGCAAGGGCGCCAGTTTGGCCCTAACAAAAACGTCTCTTT
>NZ_BMFZ01000001.1:628979-660624 GCF_014639435.1 Hafnia psychrotolerans
TGAACAGGTTCTGGCAGAAGCAACACAGGCTCTGGAGTATTACAACGAGCTCACCGAAGGCAGTTGCCGTTCTGCAGAGCCATTCGCCGTGCTGCTGACAGAAACCAAGTCTCGCAACGCCTACACCCTGCAAGACCTGCAGTTGGTCGTTCGCTGGGTGGTGCAGACGTGGAAGCGTCGCAATAACACCGTGGCGAAGCCGATGAATATCTGCCGTGTTAACCGCTTTGATGGGTATCTTTCCGACGCAGAAGCTTGGCAGAAAACCTGTGTTGATATCGACTGCCAGGCGGTGATCGACGCTTACAACGAAGTTACTGTCGGGCGCATGCCTCCAGCAGAGCTTTACCGAGACCGTGAGTTGGCAATCCGTGAACTTGCGGGACACCTCGCTAAAAAGACGCCAGAAGGATTTCGGGAGTACTTCGGCATATTCCTGACAGATGCCCGCGATTTTTACTTTGGTGGCCCAGACGGCCTTGGCTGGTGCGCAGATTTAGATTATTTGCTGAAGCCGGTCACCTTCCGGAAAGTCCGTGGAGGTACGCTGTGATCAATCAGGAAATCGAAGCAAGCGTGATCGGCGGTCTGCTGTTGAGCGGTTACACCCCGGATGCCGCCGATGTGCTGGCCACGCTGGATCCAGAATCATTTTCCGTGCCGTTCTATCGCCTGACTTTCAAAGAGATTAAGCGCCAGGCGAACAACCGTGGGTTAATCGACGGACTGTTGATTGCCGAAGCCATGGGTGATGAGCACTTTGCTAACGTCATGGACACCATGCGCAAATGCCCATCGGCTGCAAACCTCAAGGGCTATGCGCGGATCGTTGGCGAGTTTTCCCAGATCCGCCAGTTCCAGCAACTCATGGAAACCTACTACGACCAAATCACCACCGCGAACAACCATGAACGCGCTATCGACACGATTCAGGAGTTCGTAAGCCAGGTGATGAACATCAACCGCTCGCACGACGAGATCCAGCCGGTTCATATCGATGAGCTGCTGGGCTCGTATGCCGATCTGCTTGAACACCGGCTATTGAATGGTGAAGAGTCCGACACGCTGAAAACCGGTATTGTCGAGCTGGACGAGATCACCGGCGGCCTGAATAACGAAGATTTCATTGTCGTTGCCGCACGGCCTGGCATGGGCAAGACCGAGTTTGCGCTCAAGGTTGCTGAGGGCGTTGCTGAAAGCACCATTCGCATCGGTGAGGAAGATTTACCGCGCGGAGTGCTGATTTTCTCAATGGAAATGAGCGCCCAGCAGGTTATTGAGCGCCAGTTAGCGGGTGCGGCCAGCATGCCGGTTTCCTCGCTCCGCAAACCTTCCCGCATGGACGATGAAGACTGGGGCCGGATCTCCATGGGCATTAAGCGCCTTTCTGGATTGCAGGTATGGGTTGTGGATGCCTCTAACCTGACGATTGAGCAGATGCGTGCGATCGCTGAGCGACTTAAGCGCAAGCACCCAAACCTTTCACTGATCATGGCTGACTATCTCGGTCTGATTAAGAAGCCACGCGCCGAGCGTAACGACCTCGCTATCGCCCACATTTCCGGCAGCATGAAACGCATGGCGAAAGAGCTTAAAACCCCTGTCATGTCGCTGAGCCAGCTCAACCGTGACGTCGAAAGTCGACCAAAGGGCCAGAAGCGCCCGGTCAACTCAGATCTGCGTGACGGCGGTTCTATCGAGCAGGACGCGGACGGGATTTATATGCTTTACCGCGACGGTGTTTACGAGCCTGACGGCCCGACGGCGCCATACGCTGAAATCATCGTGACGAAGAACCGTTTCGGTATGCTCGGCACCGTTTATCAGCAGTTTAAAAATGGACACTTCATGCCGACTGATCAGGTGCGCGCCGCTGAAATCTGCAAGGTTCGTCCGCAACCATCCGTATCACAACGTAGCTACGCGAAGAGGGAGATCTGATGGATGATTTCTGCCTGCACGAAACCACGAAGGCCCAACTATGGCCAGTCCTGCGAGATATGGTGGCATCAGGTAAGCGCTACCGTGTCAGCATCGTTGAATGGCGTGATAAGCGCAGCCTTAGCCAGAACGCGCTGCTCTGGAAATGGAATGGCGAAATCGCTGGCCAAGTGGCGAAAGCCGCAAAGGGTAAGTTCACGGGTGAGCAGTTGCACGAATACCTGAAAGAGATTTACTGCCCGCCAAAGGCGATCACGGTAATGGGCGAAACCCGGTACGTGAAATCTACCAAATTGCTCGATACCGGTGAAATGACTATGTACCTCGAGCAAGTCGATGCCTGGGCGCATCAGCGCGGTTTCCGGCTGACCATTCCGGCGCGCTGTGAATACCAGCAACTTAGAGCACAACAGGGAGCCTGATGAAAACCTACGCGATAACGCCCATTCCAAAGCCTCGAATGACGCAGAGAGACCGCTGGAAACAGCGCCCGCCTGTGCTGCGTTATCGCGCGTTCTGTGACGAGGTGCGACTCAATAAGATTTCACTGCCGGAATGCGGCCATCACGTTACTTTCGTCATGCCAATGCCTCAAAGCTGGAGTAAGAAAAAACGCGCAGAGTGGAACGGTCAACCGCATCGTCAACGCCCAGACGCTGACAACCTTCTCAAGGCTCTAATGGATGCGATTTACGATGAAGACTGCGCGGTCTGGGATGTGCGCGTGACTAAATTATGGGGCGAAGCTGGCCTGATCAACATCGGAGAAAGCGCATGAGAATCGAACACGCACTGCTGGCAAGTAGCCCTAAATCACCCTCAATCATGAGTATGGCCGTGGAGACCAAGCCTCAATCGAACCTCTGCACCGACCATACCGGCGAGATGCAGGATCGGCGCGTAGTGCGTGCCTCTCAGAGCCGCTCAGGCGGGAAGGGGGGATATACCGATGTCATGTTTGCATTGGGCGTTACGCAGTCGCGCGAGGCCCAAGGTTTGAGCCTACTTTATGCAAAATACAACAAAGACCCGAAAGAGCGTGAGGCGGCGATAGAGCGCCTGGCTCAGTTCGCTATCAAGCAAGCACCGAAGCTCGTAGGCAAAGCATCCGGGCGCCAGATGGCCCGCTGTATGGTCCTGCTGGCTAAACTGGCCGTAGATGACTTCTGCCGCACGGCTGATGTCGAGCGTGCGCGTTGTCGCTGCGGTGGTACCGGAAAGGTTTATGACCTGGTTGCTACCAAGCTTGCTGGGCATGCGGTCGAGAAAACCTGTCAACGTTGCCATGGTACCGGCCTGAAGCCGATGACCAGCGCGCCAGCTTTCAAGGTTGTGAAAGGCCTGTTGCCTGAGCTATCTCAGCCATCGTGGAACCGTAACTGGCAGCGCTTTTTCGATATGCTTATCAGCCATTGCTGCCAAGATGCGAGCGCCGCTGAGAGCGTGTTAGGGCGCGTTTCTCGCTGTGATATGATTTAACTAAATAACACTATAAATCAATGTAATGAAAAAATTGCTTTGCAAAAGTGAATAAAATTGGCTAGATTCACTCCTAATGATGGGAGATTAATACCCAGCACACATTCAAGCCTCGGCACTCGCCGGGGCTTTTTGCTTGATGGACAGGCAATTCCCTTTGCCATGCCATGTACCAGCATTACTTTTTCAGACTTTCAGCGAGTAGCTCGACAGCTTTTGATATCACTGCTGATTGTGGTGTTCCCGTCTCTTTAGACAATGCCTCTATCAACTCAATAATTGATACTGGTAGCTTGTATGATTTTGCGCGAACACCGCGCTTATCGTCGCTTTTCTGCTGAATGTCGACTCTTGACTGTGCCATGAAAAACTCCTAAATTGGGGGTTAGGGTGGAGGGGATTTCTCCCCTCCTTCTGACTGTCTTAGTAAGCCGCGAAACTTACAACTAAGAGAACAATCAGAATGATGATTAACTTCATCATAACCCTTTCCTCATACTGGCCTCGCTTCGGTGAGGCCTTTACCGTTTCAGCGTCTTGCTGATGTAATGATTACAGGTGTACCTACTTATTTAAGCAAGCACTATTTCACTGAAAATGGTAAAAATATCAAATTATTAGGCTCACTTCGGTGGGCCTTTTTTATTGCCAAAATTTAGAGCCACGCCAATCAGCGACAAAATACCCTCTATCCGTCTGGCGTCGGCTCTACTCCTTATGACTACAGAAACACAGCCCATTCAACTAATGGGAGGTGGGACAAATGAAAATGATCCCAGAGAAAATTGCATCAGCGGCATCCTACTGCACATCGGCAGGACTTATCTGCGCTGGCAGCTTTAGCGACTGGTTGCGACATCTGGACTGGAATCAAATAGCCATCATCGGCGGTTTCGTCATAGGTATCGCAACCTACATCACGAACACATATTTCGAGTGGCGTCGTACGCGGGCTTATGAGCGCGGGGTAGATGCCGGAATAATTAACCAGCCGCCTGAAAAGCGGAGCCTATTTAAAAAGAGCGAGGACTGATTATGGCTTCGGTATCTCGCAAGGGAGTTATAGGCGGCACCTGCGCAGTGATGACCATCATCGCTATTGTTGTTAGTGGTGGACAGGTCAGGACAAATGAGCAAGGTCTTGAGCTTATCGGTAATGCAGAGGCATGCCGCCGAGAGCCATATGTTTGTCCGGCTGGATATCTGACTGACGGAATAGGTAATACACACGACGTGAAAGCTGGTACGCGAAAAACCGATCAACAGATCGCCGCCGATTGGCAGAAAAACATTCTTGCTGCGGAGAAGTGCATAAACACGTATTTCCGTGGCCGCGACATGAATGATAACCAGTTCAGCGCTATGACATCGGCAGCGTTCAATATGGGATGTACCAGCCTGCGGAGCTATTACAGCAGCGCACGAAAAACTCGAATTGAAACCTCCATTCACAAATACGCACAGGCAGGTAACTGGCCGATGATGTGTAACCACCTACCTGACTTTGTTAATGGCGGCGGTAAGCAATTACCCGGCTTAGTTATCCGACGCGAAAAAGAAAAGGCCATGTGCCTGAAGGGGTGAGTGATGGTCATTAATTATGTTCGCCTCATCATCACCATCATCTTCGCGCTAATCATCGGCGTTCTGATGTGGGCCGCCTTTCACTACTACGGCAAGACCATCAGCCAGCAGTCTGAAATCTCAGTGGCTAACCAAGCTAAAAACCAGGCTGAGTTCATTACAAAATCCCAGGCACTCACGACTGGAATTTTCAACACCATTGCAGAGGTAAACATCAATGCTAAACAAGGCATGCAAAGTGATGGTGAAGCGCAGGTTATTTACATCACGAATGCGATCAAGGGCGATGCTTGCGCTGATAAGCCTGTTCCTTCTGCCGCTGCTGACAGCTTGCGGAAATACGCAGATAAAATACGTGCAAATTCCACCTACGCCACTCCCGGCAAACCTGCTGGGTGATTATCCGGTCCCGGTAATTCCTGACCCATTGCTGTGGGGGCAGTGTCTGACGATTAATTCTCAAATGATGACAACCATTGAGAAGGTAAACCGGGATAAGGCAGACATTCGCAAGGCAGAAGAGGCCAGACAGAAATGATCAAACGTTTTCTTGCATGGCTCATCAGCATTTACACCAAACCGACACCAGTCGAAACCAAAACACCAGGAGTTACCATGACTGACCAAGTAGTAGACATCCCCGCTCAAGTTGCAGCCTCAGCAGCCCCAGCAGCAGAAGTAAAAGCAGGTGTGGCTGATTTCGAAGCAGCACTAAGATTCGTTGAAAGCGGCGTTGCTCAGTTGGGTGAAGCTGCAAAAGACGAGTTGAAAGAACTGGCTAAGAAATACCTGTAACCCGATAACGCATTACAAGGGGCATCCACTTTTCCTGATGCTCCTGATAATGAATTAACGGAGGTTTCAATAAGGAGTGAAAATGACGCTAACAGAAGAACAAAAAGCGCTTTTCGCTGCTCTTACTGTGTTACAGAAAAAATACGTGACGCAGCTGCTGAAAGGCAAAAATCAAACCGACGCCTACAAGAAATCGGGCGGCAAAGCCAAAGGTGATGCTCTCCGCGCTGCCGCCTCCCGTTTGTATGCAAATGTTAACGTAAAAGCGTTTCTGAAATCCGTGCAGCACGAACAGGTTTCTGAGGCCGTAATGACGTATCAGGAAGCGCTCGAACGCTTGACCGTTATGGGCCGAACATCCATTGCAGACCTGGCTACATTCGGGACGCAGGTTGTGGGCGAAGATGATGACGGGCATCCGGTCATCCAATCCACTTGGGCGTTCAAGAACTCGAATGAATTGAAGCAGGAACACCTCGCCGCGATATCAGAACTGACCGCTGGAAAAGATGGCTTAAAGCTCAAATTGCATGATCCGAAGGCGGCCATTAAACAGCTGGCCGAATTACAGGGCTGGGAAGCGCCGAAGAAAACTGAGATTAGCGGGCCGGGCGGCAGACCTATCCAGACTGCGAATTTGACGCCGGATGAAGCGGCGGAGGCGTATCGGAAAATGATGGGATGAGAAAGGGGCTAATTCGCCCCATATAAAACTTCAGTTGTGAAGGGCTCAGCCGCGGGCATTTCTTCCCGGTTCATCTTCTGCAACGCGATAACGCCAGTAAAATCCGGAACGAACCCAAACGACATCATCTTTCGTTAATTTGAGAAATTCATTTAGAAGAGGGCGCCCCAACACTTGGTTGCCATCCGCATTTTCAATTAAATGCGATTCGTCTTTGCTCTTGATTAGATAATCAACAACATCATCCTGATAAACGCATCCTTCTTTACTTAGTTTTTTCAGCATCCATTGAGCGATATCGTTATTTTCCATGCCCTATTCCTTGGCTGGAGGTAGCACTAGCTTTAACGAATCACCAGGGAAATATCCTTGTTCCAATTTCTTACCAGCGAACCATTGGCACTGATAGCCCCTTTGGATGGGCGAGTATTCTCTAACTGTCATTTCTGGTCCGCCAGATATGAGCGTAACCATTTGTCCAGTCTCGTATGTGTTGATCATAAAATCTCCTTTGTTAATAAGCACATTTAATATGTGACTTTTTGTATGCGACTTCAATAACCGCGGATTCATTATGCCGATCCCATTCTCATTTAATTTCAAAGAGCCGGACTACATGCAGGTTTTTGAATGGCGAATGGAAAGGCTGCAGCGCATTCGCCAAGACCCTCAATTACTGCCAGTTCTCAAAGCCTTTTACAAAGACAATCCCGCCCAATTCATCATCGACTGGGGCATGACTGTTGACCCGCGCAATGTCGAACGCGGCCTGCCAGCGCGCATCCCGTTCCTGCTGTTCCCGAAACAGGAGGAGTGGATTCAATGGTTCGTTGAACGCTGGCGCAGCGCTGAGCCTGGTATCACGGAAAAGACGCGCGACATGGGCATGTCATGGCTGACGGTCGGCATGGCTTCATCGCTGTGCCTGTTCAATCGCGGCGTATTCGCTGGCTTCGGCTCTCGTAAAGAGGAATACGTCGATAAAATCGGCTCGCCGAAGTCGCTATTCGACAAGGCTCGAAACTTCATATCGCTTCTGCCTGCTGAGTTTCGCGGCGGCTGGAGCGTCAAGCAGCACGCACCGCACATGCGGATCCTGTTTCCTGATACCGAGTCAGCCATGACCGGCGAAGCGGGCGACGGGATCGGACGCGGTGACCGTACCAGCTTTTACATTGTTGATGAGTCAGCATTCTTGGAACGGCCGTATCTGGTCGATGCCTCGTTGTCTGCCACGACGAACTGTAGGCAGGACGTGTCTACGCCGAACGGCATGGCGAACTCATTCGCTGAGCGGCGCCATAGCGGCAAAATCAAAGTTTTCACATTCCACTGGCGCGATGACCCGCGCAAGGATGACGCCTGGTATGCAAAGCAGGTGGAGAACCTCGACCCGGTCACCATCGCGCAGGAAATCGACATCAACTACAACGCGTCTGTCGAAGGCGTACTGATCCCGTCTGCATGGGTTCAGGCAGCCATTGATGCGCATGAAAAACTCGGTATTCAGGCCACCGGCCAACGTATGGGTGCGCTCGATATCGCCGATGAAGGCAAAGACACCAATGCATTTACGACGCGGCACGGTTTCCTGCTGGAGAACGTCGAAGAGTGGT
This sequence comes from Hafnia psychrotolerans, assembly GCF_014639435.1. GTDB lineage: Bacteria > Pseudomonadota > Gammaproteobacteria > Enterobacterales > Enterobacteriaceae > Ewingella > Ewingella psychrotolerans. The sequence continues at coordinate 637,080 of NZ_BMFZ01000001.1, forward strand.
CTGGCAAAGGCGATGACATATTCGGCACGATTCAGAGAGCGTTTGGCATCTGCGACGACAAACAACTTGAAAGTTATCGGTTCGATACTGATGGCCTTGGAGCTGGTGCGCGCGGAGACGCCCGTGTGATCAACGAGCAACGTGAAGGTCAGCTTCAACGCCAGATCATGGCAACTCCATTTCGCGGAAGCGGTAGCGTCTTCGATCCTGACGCTGAGGCCGTTCGTGGTGATAACGGGCAGCCTGGTCGTCTCAATAAGGACTTCTTCGCAAACGCCAAAGCTCAGAGCTGGTGGAGTCTGCGCACGCGCTTTCAGAAAACATATCGCGCCGTGGTCGAAGGCATGGATTTCAACCCGGACGACATCATTTCGATAAACGGCAACATAGAGAAACTCGGCAAGCTCATCTCGGAACTGTCGCAACCCACTTATTCAGTCAACGGGGTGGGCAAAATCATCGTGGATAAAAAACCTGATGGCACGAAGTCACCCAACCTGGCTGACTCGGTCATGATTGCGTACGCGCCAATGAATACCGCCTTGGATATCTGGGCGCAACTCGGCAGAGGCTGAATATGTCAGAAACACAACCTGTCGAGTCGATAAGCATTCCGACCAACGATAGTTACGAGAACTTTACCGCCCGGCTCGGTTTGAATGAGTCGAACCAGTCGGGCGCCAGCACCTACAAGAACAACTGGACGTCGCGTAACCGGCTGCTGGTCGAGCAGGCTTACCGCTCATCTTGGTTGGTGGGCGCGGGCGTTGACGCCATTCCCGATGACATGACCCGCAAGGGTATTACTATCACTTCCAAGTTGGAGGATGGCCGCAAGAATGAGCTTGACAGTGCTTGGGATGAAATGGGCATCTGGGAAGCATTTAATGACACGCTCAAATGGGCAAACCTTTACGGCGGAGCTGTTGGGGTCATCCTCATTGATGGGCAGAACTATTCTAAGCCGCTCCGCGTTGAGGCCATAGGCAAAGACTCCTTCAAAGGCATCATGGTGATGGACCGATGGATGCTTAATGCGATGACCGGACAGCGAGTTAAAGAACTCGGGCCGGATTTCGGAATGCCAGAATTTTACAACGTAGTGACGTCTGCAACCGGCATACCGCCGTGGAAAATCCATCACTCCAGGCTAATGAGATTTGACGGCGTTAAGTTGCCATATCAGCAGCGTATCACGGAAAACGATTGGGGCATGTCAGTGATAGAGCGTTGCTTCGATCGGTTACTGGCTTTCGACTCAACTACCACTGGTGTCGCCCAGCTAGTTTATAAGGCCCACTTGCGGACGTACAGCATTGAAGGACTCCGCAGTCTTCTCGCTATGGGGAAGGATAACCCAGCGTTCAAAGGCTTGATGGCTCACATGGACATGATCCGCCAGTACCAGAGCAATGAGGGTATGACGCTCATGGATGCTAAGGATAAGTTCGAGGCACACAGCTTTGCATTCGCTGGCTTGAGCGACGTCCTTGCGCAGTTCTCTCAGCAAGTGGCCGGTGCGTTCGATATCCCTCTTGTGCGCCTTTTCCGACAATCGCCTGCAGGATTCTCAACTGGCGATGCTGACCTAGCAAACTATTACGACACCGTTTCTACTCGGCAAGAGCGCAAGCTGCGCCGTCCGATCCGGAAAGTCTTCGAAGTGATGCATATGAGCATGTACTCGCAGCCACTTCCAGACGACTTCTCATTCGAGTTCAACGAACTGTGGCAGACGCCTGACAGTGAACGTGCGGATACTGCGACTAAGGTCGTGGCCGCAACCGTACAGGCTGTGGACGCTGGACTTATGACTGAAAAGGCTGGCGCTCAACACTTGCAGGAAACAGCCCGTGTAACCGGTATTGGGGCCACAATCAGCGACGAGGATATTGATAATGCCAGCGATCTCCCGCCGCCGAGCGAGAAAGACCTCGATAACGTCGAAACCACCAAACCTGAAGAGGGCAGAGCGGCAACTAAGAACGCAGCTACGACAGATAGCCCAGGCAGTAGGAGCAATCGTCGAGGGTTCTTACGATGGTTCAAATGACAGTGTTACAGACATCATGGACCGACTTGAGCGATATGCTGACCTGATAGAGCCATGGGCAGCGGCAGTATCAGGCCGCCTGATGTCTACGCTAGAAATATCTGATGATGCCATGTGGCGTGAAAGGTCGGTGGCAATATCATCAGGCCTGCGAGACATCATGAACAGCGGCACTGGTCAGGTTACCCGCAGTATCATTGATGAGCAGGTGAAGCTGTTCAAATCACTCCCCCTTCAGGCAGCAGACCGAGTTTACGACATTCACAATGCGGCTATTGAGGCTGTAGTGAGTGGCAAGCGATCAAGCGAACTGACCAAAGAAATCATGCGCACTGGTGACGTCACGGAGGCGCGGGCAAGAACTATCGCCCGTACTGAGGTTGGCCGCGCATCCACCGCATTAACTCAAGCCCGTTCAACCGCTATCGGATCACCTGGTTATATATGGCGCACTGCTGAAGATAGTGATGTTCGTCATTCCCACAAGCAGATGGAAGGAAAATATGTTGACTGGTCAAAACCTCCAACGCTGGACGGTATGACAGGTCATGCAGGGCAATTCCCTAACTGTAGATGCTATCCAGAGGTGGTAATACCGGAGAGTTAACAATGCAATATTTCTACACCTCACGGATCGGTAATAGCCGGTTCGAAATGGCAGACGGCTCGCTGCTCTGCAAAGACGTTCCCATCGCGCGCACCGGCATGCAGGCATACGACGAAAGCGAACTGGAAGGCCTGATCGGCGACGAGGATGGCGAGATTGTTGTCACCCGTGATGCCGATGAAGTTTTCCGACCGGAGACTCTCGCTTCTTTCGAAGGTATGGCATTCACCCTTGGTCATCCTAAGGACATGGTTAATCCGGGTAACTGGAAAGACTATGCGCACGGTCATATTCAAAACGTCCGGCGCGGTACTGGTGACCAGGCAGATTTGATGCTCGGAGATATCCACATCAAGACCGCCGAAGGCATTCAAAAGGTGATGGATGGCCAAGACCAGATCTCCATGGGCTACGACGCAGAGTATGAGCAAAGCGGTCCCGGTAAGGCGAGACAATACAAAATTGTAGGTAACCACTGTGCGGGCGTCCCCAACGGGCGCGCGGGCATTCGTTGTTCAATCGGAGATAGCTTATTCATGACTACAAAAAATCAAGGCTGGTTAACCCAGCTTAAACGAGCGATTAAAACCAAGGACGCTGATGGTCTGGCTGAACTGGTCGATAACGCACCGCAGGAGCTGATCGAACCAAGCCTTGATTTGGCTCGCGCAGTAAACATCGTTATTAACCCGGCGCAGCCCCTGCCACCAGAGAAAGAGTTGGGCGGCCTGACCACTGATGAAGAAGGTGCAGGCGCATCTTCAACCAGCGAACTGGAAGCGAAGGTCGATGCATTGGTGCTGCTTGTGCAAGGGATTATCAGCGGCGGATCTACCGCAACAACCGACGCTGGCGATGATGAAGACGAAAAGGACGAAAAGAAAAAAATGACCACTGATGCTGCTTATCAGCAGGGTGTCATTTCTCGCGCCGACCTCATCATGCCAGGCGTCAAGTTACCGGAAGGCGGCAAGCTGGCATCGTTCAAACGCTCAGTGATGGATGCTGCATTCAAAACGACTGAAGGCCACGCCCTGCTGATGCCGTTGGTTGGTGCAGCGCCGGACTTTGCCAAAATGCCAAAGGCCACCCTGGACGCAACTTTCATTTCCGCCAGTGAAATTGCTAAGGCCCGGAATAACGCCGTTGTTAACACAGGTCGCTCAAACTTCTTTGACGCATCAAACAAAAACTCACCGGCTGCGCTTAACGCTGCATACGCTGCCCACTGGAAAAAATAAGGTAACTCAATGACCTCTTATCTGCGTCGCATGCCAGTAGGCATTCCGGGTGCAATTTCTCGCCCACAAGACTTAACCACTGAACCGGTCATTCTGCTTGCGTCTAATACCTTCCCAGCTTATGGCTTGGCTGGTAAAGACAGCGCTGACGGCAAGTTCATTCCGCTAGTTGCTGCGGATGCCGCAACGGTGATCACTGGTCTCTACATTCGACCGTACCCAACAACCTCGACGCCTGACATGGTTCGCCAAGTTGGCCCGAACAAGAACTTCACTGGCGATGTGATGAAGCGCGGTTATATGACTGTGAACATCGGCAGTACAGCGGTTGGCCTGCTGAAAGGTTCGCCGGTATACGTGCGAAACGCCAACCCTACCGATACAAGTCCACTGGGCTCAATTCTGGGGGCTGCCGTAGCAAACGAAACTGTCGTGCTGCCTAGCGCAACATTCACCGGTGCTGGCGATGCTGCCGGTAATGCCGAAATCGCTTACAACATCTAAGGGAACCGCTAAATATGTTTACTTTTGACCAAGCCACTTTAGACGGTACTGGCGCGTTCCTGATCGGCGAACTTGAGCGCCTCGATCAGACTCTGAACATGCCGCTCGTCGGTTACACCTGGTCGCGTGATATTCAGTTGCGCGAAGACGTATCAATCGCTGATGACATCAGCTCATTCACTAACAGTTCATTTGCCGCTGCTGGTTCTCCGAACCCGAACGGTAAGAACTGGATCGGCAAGAACTCTACTGCCATCGCGGGTGTGAATCTCGACATTGCTAAAACTGGCTTCCCGCTGACCCTTTGGGGTATGGAGCTGGGCTGGACTGTTGTGGAGCTAGCAGCCGCTGCGCAAGTTGGCCGCCCGGTTGACACGCAGAAATTCGACGGAATGCTGCTTAAGTGGAACATGGATACCGATGAGCAGGTTTATATCGGTGACAGCCAGTTAAATGTGAATGGCCTATTCAACTACGCAGGCGCTTCAATTACGAATGCTGTTGCTACGTGGGCCAACTCCACTAACCAGCAGATTCTGGATTCCATCAATACGCTGCTATCGAACGCCTGGGCAGCATCAGGCTATACGCTGGTTCCACGCGATCTTCGTCTGCCGCCTAAAGCGTTTGGGCTTCTGGCTCAGCGTATCGTCTCGGATGCCGGTAATCAGTCTCTGCTGACCTACTTGCAGATGAACACCATCGCTTACCACCAGAACGGCGTTCCGCTGAACATCTATGCAGTGAAATGGCTGGAAGGTGCAGGCGTGGGCGGCACTGATCGCATGGTGGCCTACACCAACGATAAGAAGTACATCCGTTTCCCTATGGTGCCTTTGCAGAACGTTCCGATTCAGTACCGTGGCATTTACCAACTGACCACGTATTACGGAAAGTTGGGTGCTGTTGAGTCTCCTTACCCAGAAACTCTGGCTTATTTAGACGGCATCTAACCCAGCAATCGGCCCCGAAAGGGGCCATCAGGAGAACTACATGGCTAAGAAAACAATCCGTGTCCATAAGCGCTTCACCTTCACTCATGAAGATGGCACCAGTCAGGAATTTCACCCTGGTGAGCATACGGTAGATGAGAAGGTGGCAGATCACTGGTTCGTTACTGCGCATGCCGAAGTGACCGGCAATGCAAAGGTCAGCGCTGACACCAAAGAATTCCAAGCGCAGATCGACAGCCTGACCGCTCAACTGGAAGAGAAGGATAAAACCATCATCGAAATCCAGACGGCCAGTGAAGAAAAGACCCAGCAGATCGACAGCCTGACCGCTCAACTGGCTGCTCTTCAAGAGCCAGTTGTTGAGGATACCAACGATGGCAAGAAACCTAAACCTACCGACAGTAAGTGATTTTCGCCGCGACTTCCCGCAGTTCTCCGATGCCATAAAGTTTCCCGATGCAGTAGTCCAATTCAGATTAAACCTTGCTGATACACTAATTGATGGCTCAGAAATGGGGGACATGTTCCCTTATATCGCCGAGCTATTCGTTGCGCATTACATGGCGCTATATGCAGCGGATATCCGGTCATCTTCCGTTGGTGGGGCGGGTGGTTCGAATAGCGGAATTCTGACATCAAAATCTGTCGATAAAGTCAGCATGGGCTATGACACGTCGTCAACGCTAAATGCTGAGGCTGGATTTTGGAACAATACTCGCTATGGGTCTGAATTCTGGCAACTGCTGATGATGTTCGGCCTTGGAGGAGTTCAGCTATGAGGTCAGGGCTCACTGTACGGGTGGATAATGTGCAAAGCATTCTGGATGCACTCAAGGCACTCACGAAAAAAGATGTATTAGTCGGCATCCCAGAAGCGGAAGACGCAAGAGATAATGGTGATTTCGGTAACGCTGCCATTGGTTACATCAACGAGAACGGCTCACCTGCTCAAAACATACCAGCACGTCCACACCTTGTGCCTGGTGTCGATTCTGTAAAGTCTCAATATCTTCCTCACTTAAAGTTAGCCGCTTCGTCAGCACTTGATGGAAATCAGGAATCAGCGGTCAGATCTCTAGAAGCTGCAGGCACTATCGCTGCCGATGGCGTAAAGAGGTACATCGCCACGACTGGATTTACTCCACTCGCGTCTGGGACTCTTGCACAAAGAAGGCGGAGTGGAAGGTCGGGGGATAAACCATTAATTGACACCGGTAAGTATCGGCGAGCAATAACGCACATTGTGAGGGATAAAGATGCCGAATCTTGATGTGACTGAAATCCTGTTCGACCCTGATTTTGCAGACTTCTCCCTGGTGGTGACGCGCAATACTCAGACTGTTGATAGACAGGGATTCGCAACAAACAACCCAGCGTCCGCAACGTTCACTGGCGTCGTGACGGTTGACCGCTCGCTTGAAGCGAGGCGCATGCAGGCGGGGCAGGTGGTGACTGGAGCAATCCTTATCGTTACTACTGAACGGCTGACTCAGGGCCAGACAGGTCGTGATGCGGACATCGTGACTTATCAGAATCGCGATTACCGCGTGACGTTCGTAGACCCTTATACAGCTTATGGTGCTGGATTCGTTCAGGCGCATTGCGAGCTGCTGCCATTTGATGGGGGAATGCCAATTGAGCAATGACACCACCGTAGCGGGTTGGTTGACGCCAACGGGCGATCCACCAGATGACGACGAAGCCCTTGAGAGAAAGCTCAGTGATTGGATCCTTGGTTTATCAGGACTTCCTGATGGTTATGTTCGTCCCCGCTGGACACCAATTCAGCCACCTCAGCTCCCGCAAGATACTAACTGGTGCGCGTTCGGGATTTTGGGGATCAGTGACGATGCCAATCCGGCCTTTCAAAACCAAACCGATGACTCTGCTGAAATGTGGAAGCATGAACAAATCGAATGTATGGCTTCGTTCTACGGCCCAAGCAGTCAGGGTATCGGTTCCCAGTTTCGCGATGGCTTAATGATCTCTCAGAACAACGCGCAGCTTAATACTCTCAGTCTTTCCCTCGGCACTTTCACCAAATTAGTTCCAGCGCCAGAACTGATTAATAACCAGTGGGTTCGGCGCTACGACATAACTATTTATCTGCGTCGCAAATTGATCCGCACCTATGGAATCAAAACCTTCCTATCAGCACCCGTTTCATTTTTCGGAGATTAAACCATGCCACAGGGCTTACCTGTTTCTAATGTCGTCAAAGTAGACGTCATCATGTCGCCTACGGCGGCAACGGGGCGCAATTTTGGCGCTCTGCTCATTCTCGGATCCTCTGAGATTATCCCGATCACAGAGCGTATTCGACTTTACAGCGCTGCTGAAGACATCGGTACTGACTTTGGCGTGACCAGCGAAGAATACAAAGCCGCCACGGTATTTTTCTCACAGTCTCCCGCGCCGACTCTGGTTTATGTTGGGCGTTGGGCGAAGACGATAGCCACAGCGGAAACCGGCACTCCGGAAACTCTGCTGCAGGCTGTTAACGCTGTCTTGCAGTTTACCAACTGGTATGGCTTGGGCATCGCAGATTCCGATGCGCTGGTAGATGATGATGTTCTTTCAGTGGCTACTGCCATTGAATCAGCAAGCGTTTCTCGCATTCTTGCAGTAACCACTCAGGAGCCTGAAACACTGGTGGCTGCGACAACAACCGATCTGGCATCGAAGCTTAAATCGGGCAGTTACAGCCGCACGTTCTGCCAGTACTCATCATCCAGTAAGTACGCGGCCCTGTCGGCGTTCGGTCGGGCATTCACCGTTAATTTCAACGGAAATAACACGACCATTACGCTGAAATTCAAGCAGGAACCGACCGTAACCTATGAAACGCTGACCACGGCGCAGGCGGCGGCATTGGATGCGAAGGACGCTAACGTATTCGTGTATTACTCGAACGATACGGCAATCATTCAACAGGGGGTGATGTCCAACGGCGATTTCTTTGATGAGCGTCATGGCCTGGACTGGCTGCAAAATTATGTGCAGACCAACCTCTTTAACCTGCTTTATACCAGCACAACCAAAATTCCTCAGACTGAGGCGGGTGTTACTCGTCTGCTGACTAATGTCGAGCAGTCGATGGATCAGGCAGTTAGTAATGGTCTGGTTGCTTCAGGTATCTGGAATGGCGGTCCTATTGGACAGGTCAGCTCTGGCGATACACTGACAAAAGGCTATTACGTTTACGCCAACCCGCTGACCACGCAGGCGCAGGCAGACCGCGAGAAGCGTAAAGCTCCGCTCATTCAGGTGGCGTGCAAACTTGCTGGCGCAATTCACTATGCGGACGTACAGATTAATGTCGTAAGGTGATATTATGGTGTGAACACTTCTCCGATGTGAGGGCTTCACGCTATGAAAATTTGTGACCGATGCAAGATTGAAAAATCGTCAACCCTGTTTGTTAAAAATAAAAGGACTAAGGATGGTCTCCATAATTGGTGTCGACAGTGCTCCAGTGATTACAAAAAGGAATATCACTTAAAAAACAGGGAAAAAATTCTCAAGCGTAAGCGCGATGAGTACGTTGCTGCTCCTGAGAAAAGTAAGGCCAGGGTATCTGCTTGGTATGAAGAAAATAAAGAAAGAAAGCAAGAGTACGACCAGCAATATAATACTTTGAATCGCGATAAAAAGACCGCTCAAGGTAATGAGTGGGTCAAAAAAAACAGAGATTCCCCCCAATGGAAAGGCATGAGAAAAGTTACCAGAGGTCTTCAGCAGTGGGCCAACGGTACTTATAAAATGACTTTTTCAATCAAGTATTGCGGTTGCACTCCTGATGAATTCAAAGCGCATATTGAGCGTCAATTTTCACCTGAGATGACGTGGCTAAACTATGGAAAATCGTGGACATTTGACCACATCAAGCCCCTATCTTCATTTGACCTGTCTGACATAAATCAGATGATCAAAGCCTGCCATTTTACGAACATTCAGCCCCTTACTGCGTCAGCTAATGCGAAAAAGGGGAAGAGATACCTGATACAGGAAAAATAGAAAATGCCAACTTACAGTTTTATGGATGTTTCGGCATCCATGACCGGCCCGACCGGAATTATTGACTTGGGCTATGGCGCTGCCAACGCTGAAGAAGGGATCAGCGTTGCGATGTCCGAAGCGAAAAACACCATGACAGTGGGCGCTGATGGCGAAATCATGCACAGCCTTCATGCTGGCAAGGCGGGTACCGTTACCGTCACCCTCCTTAAAACGTCGCCAGTAAATAAAAAGCTGTCTTTGGCCTACAACGCGCAAAGCCAGTCGTCTGCGCTGTGGGGTAACAACGTTTTCGTCGTCCGAAACTCTGCATCCGGCGACCTGGCCACCATCCGTTCCTCAGCCTTCCAGAAACACCCTGATTTCGCCAACGCCAAAGAAGGCGGTACGGTGGCATGGGTGTTTGACGGCGGCAAGGTTGATGAACTGTTAGGGGAGTTTTAATCGATGGAATTCGACATCAAAGACAACACGTATCAGATCCGCAAACTGAGCGTATTCGACCAGTTCAAAGTGTCCCGTAAGCTGCTGCCGGTTCTGTCCGGCATGCTTTCTGACTTTCAGTCTATTCGTGGTCTTGCATCATCTGGCAACTCAATGGCAATAATGGAAAAAACGTTGCCTAAAATTGCTCAGGCACTTTCGGACCTGAGTGATGAAAACGCCAATGCCATCATCTACCCGTGCCTGTCTGTGACTTACCGCAAGCAGGGGAAAGGATGGGTTCCATTGATGCAGGGCGACGTGCTGGCATTCGACGACCTGGAACTTCCCGCAATGTTGCAAATAGTCGGTCGAGTGGTGGGTGACTCGCTGGGAAATTTTTTGCGAGAACTCCCTACAGCGCCGACTCAGGATCAGCCAGCGGTATAACGCTCAATTCATTACCCGAGAATCTGGATTTCATCTTGCGCCCGGCCAAGGCCTTTCATCTCGACATGAAAGACCTGAAGTCGGGCGCTGTTGATCTCTACGACATTGCGCTGATGAATGACTACCTCCAGATGGAAAATGATAACGAAGCGCGCATAGAGAAATGGAGAGCGGATAACGATGGATGCTGAATGGAAAGATATTCCAGGGTTTGAAGGTCTCTATCAGGCTCATTCCAATGGCCAAATTAGAAGCCTCGATCGAACCGTGCCTCGGAGAACTGGGGGTACCAGAAAATATTATGGTCAGTTAATGACTCAGTATTTGAGGCGAAGTGGTTACATGGATGTGAAATTGTGTCGTGAGGGAAAACAATACATTTTTCTTTCGCATCGAGTTGTCGCTATGACATTTATTCCAAATCCAGACTCACTCCCAGTAATTGATCATATTAATGGGTGTCGGAGTGACAACAGAATTAGCAATCTGGAATGGGTAACGACGCTTGAAAACAACCGGCGTTTATGGAGAGCGGGTCATGGTAACAATCCTCGGGCTGAGAAGGCAAAACGATTCAGGTGTCCTATTAAAGCGACAAATCATGACACAGGAGAAACACTCATTCTCCGTGGCACGGCAGAAATTAGAGCTGCTGGTTTTAACTCTCATAACGTAACTTCGTGCCTCCAGGGTAACCGCAATACCTGTAAGGGGTTCAGTTTCGTAAGGTTGGAATAATATGGACGCTGAGGTAATTAAGGACTTCCTGATCAGTCTCGGTTTCCAAATCGATGATGCTGGCGCTCAGAAGTTCGATTCTGTGATTGTTGGCGTGACGGCCAACATGTTCAAAATGGCGGCGGTGGTGGAAGGTGCTGCGCTGACTGTCACGGCCTTTACGGCGAAGATTGCCAGCGGACTGGATAACCTCTATTGGGCATCACAACGCACCGGTGCCACCGTATCGGGTATCAAGGCGCTGGGTTATGCGGCGTCACAAACCGGTTCGAGCGCGGAAGCAGCACAGGGTTCATTAGAAAGCCTGTCACGTTTCATGCGCAACAATCCGGGCGCTGAAGGCTTCCTTAACCGCCTTGGTGTGCAGACGCGAGATGCCAGCGGCAACATGCGCGACATGTCATCTGTTTTCACCAGCGTCGGCCAGCAGCTCAGCAAAATGCCGTACTACCGTGCTAATCAGTACGCGCAGATGCTGGGTATTGATGAAAACACGCTGATGGCAATGCGCCGTGGCTTGGGGAATTTTAACGCTGAATATACTGCCATGGCAAAGTCCATGGGGTACAAACCCGATCAAGCTGCCGTCAGTTCTAACAAATTCATGACATCGTTGCGTGATTTGGGCGCAATGGCGGATATGGCGCGGGATAAAATCGGCTCTAACCTCGCCGATGGGCTTGCCGGTTCTATCGATAACCTTCGTAAACAAATTCTTGATAACTTCCCCAAAATCGAAGAAACCATCACACGGGGTATCAAAGGTCTGCTTTGGTTGGCGGATGTGATCGGGCGCGTCGTGTTCAGGCTTATACAAGCAGGCGGCGATATCATTGACTGGTGGAAGAAGCTAGACAAAGGCACGCAGCAACTGATCACCACGTTTGGCGCATTGATAGTTGCGTGGCGTGTGCTTAATAGCGCTTTTCTTGCTTCTCCAATTGGTATTATCACTACGCTGATTGGCTCTTTGGTTCTGCTCTACGACGACTATAAGTCTTGGAAAGAGGGCAGCAAAAGCCTTATTGACTGGGAAAAATGGCAGCCGGGCATTGAAGCCGCTAAAAAGGGATTGGACTGGTTCACAGATAAGCTCAACGACCTGAATACGGGGACGCTCACCTGGAAGGATACCCTCAAAAGTCTTTCAGACTTCATGAAGGGAGACTGGTCGAAGGCCATTACCGAAGCCATTAACTACGTGAATCTCAAGTTCAATGGTTTCTTCGAAGAGTTCGGACGAAAACTCGCAAATAGTCCCTTCTGGCGGTTACTGCGTAAGGCTCACATCATGTCTGACAAAGACACTGAGGACATGCAGAACTTCTTCAGTGGGAATGTTGGTGACCCGACACCGCCTGATCAAGCTAGTCAGCCAGAGCAGTATGCCCAGTCAGTGCGCCGACCGCATGCAACAGAGTCAGGTTCAAAACTGCTCAACTTGTTGGAACCCACCCTGAATAAGCTTGAAGGACTTTATCAGCTTCCTGCCGGGTTGCTGAAAAGCGTTGCGATCACTGAGTCCGCGGGCAATCCGTTGGCCCAGTCTGGCGCTGGCGCGAAAGGTCTCTTTCAATTTATGGATCCGACGGCTCGCGACATGGGGCTGAAAGGTAATGACGTCTTTGACCCGGTTAAGTCTGCGCAAGCTGCCGCCAAATATCTTAGCCAATTGATGAAAATGAACGGTGGGGATCTGGATAAAACGCTGGCCTCCTACAACTTTGGGATCGGTAATGTTCGTAAATATGGCATGGGTTTATTGCCAAAAGAAACGCGAAATTATATTCCAAAGGTTCGCAGTAATATGCCGGGAGGTGGGGTTAGCCAGAGTAATGACACCAAGATTTATATTTCTGGCGTAAGCGATCCACGTGAGGCGGGCAATATCGTTGCTGACAAGCAGAACTCAGTAAATTCGAGAAACACACAACAACTCAGGCGAGGTAACAGCTAATGGATGTTCTTTCAGTCTTATTTAGCCAGCGTTCCCGCCAGATAGGCATAATCATTCCTGATGTGGTTATCACTGAGAAGCACAGCGACACTCTAGAAATCACAGAGCATCCAGTCGAGGTGCCAACATCCACAACTGGTGGTGCCAGTGCCGACGGTGCGGGATTTACTGCTGATCATGCATTTCGCAGGCCGTCTGAGGTTGTGATGGAAACGGGTTTTTCCGGGGGCGGCTCTGTGTTGGATTTTGCTGACACATCCGGCCTTGGGCTGACCTTGGGTAAAAGCCCGAAAGAAATGTATGAGGAACTGCTTACCCTTCAACGCTCCCGTAAACCATTCGATGTGGTGACTGGAAAGCGGATGTACACCAACATGCTCATCCGTGTTCTGGATGTCACCACTGACCGAACCAGTGAAAACGTCCTGATGGCCACCCTTACGTTGAGGGAGGTGATCACCTCGCAAACTCAGGTTATTACCAGTGCCGGGAAGGAAAGTATGAAGCAGGGGGTCAATACCAGTGCGATACAGGATACCGGTGTGAAAACGCCTAAGGCTGCAAGCCAGTCCATTCTCAGCAGCCTTTTTGGGGGATAAATGGTCGTTACAGAAATTCCGCTGACAGCAGATAATCAGACTTTTAGCATCACGTTAAACGGGAACGTATTAACAATGCGGATCGTCTGGAGAGATAGTATGGGTTGGGTTCTGGATCTGAAAAATAGCAGTGATGAGGATATTATCGCCGGTATCCCACTGGTTACCGGTATCGATCTGCTGGCGCAGTATGCCTATCTCGGACTCGGGTTCAGTTTGGCGGTCGCGTGCGATGATCCTGCCACAGAGTATTCAACTCAAACGGGCCTCGGGACAACGAGCCATCTTTATGCGGTTACGGAGTCATAATGTCTGAGAACTGGATGCGTCACTTTGAGATACAGCTTCTGGACGATAACGGTAACGGGATCGTACTCTCTGACTTAAAGGTGACATTTGATATTCAAAAAATGCCAGCCACCATCTTTAACGGTTTTGTTGGCAATTTCAAAATTTACAACCTGTCGCAGGTAACGCAGAACAGGATAAAAAATAAAGAATTTGGGCGCATTCGTATCATTGCCGGATATGACGGAAATATGGATGACGCGGGGAATTATCCCGATCAGAATATCGGCATGATTTTTAATGGTGAGATCCGATTTACAGTGGCGGGTAAAGATAACATCACTGATACCTGGTTACTGATTCAGTCCATTGATAGCTGGAATGGGCATATGTACGCAGGGATGCGCACTACCATTGCCGCTGGTTGGAAATACGATGATGTTTTCAGAGCAGCCATGAAAACCTATTCGCCTTTCGGGATCACTGCCGGTGTGGTTCCAGATATGCCAAAAACGGTATTTCCGCGTGCAAAAGTCATCGTCGGCAATACTTCCGACACGATGAATGATATTGCTGAAAAGTGTGATGCAAACTGGTGGTATGAAAATAATCAGGTGCATGTCGTTCCGGAAACAAAATATCTGGATTACACCATCGTTCTCAATGCGAACACCGGCCTGATCGGTATGCCACAGCAGACGATGGGGGCCGGGATCAATGTTCGTTGCCTTATAAACCCAAATATTAAGCTGGGTGGCCTTATCCGGTTGGACCAGACTTCAGTATACCGTGCCAGTCTCTCGAACGAGCAGGTAGGCATGTCGCCGGGCGTACTCGGAGAAACCACAACTGACGGGAATGTGTACGTTAATGGCGTACCTGGTGACGGGCAATTAGCCGCGATAAATCTCGATGGTGATTACTTTGTCGGCGCTATTAACTATACTGGTGATACTCGCGGGCAGGCGTGGTACATGGATCTGCTCTGTCTGGCGAAGGGTGGAAGGGACAAGCTTTCTCAATCAACTATAGCGAAAATAGCGCCTATATTATGAAAAAACTGATTATATGTACCCTTTTCTCGTTGTTCTCTGTCCCCGCTCTGGCGTCGGTGACGTGCACCAAAACTGTCACCGGTACAACGTACTGTACGGGAACTGACAGTTCTGGTCGGACGGTCGATACCCAGGCATATACGACAAGCACGGGTACAACCCTTACGACTGGTAGCGAAGGTGGTGCTCAAGTTAATCGCGAGTGTTACACGACCAATACCGGTACCACTTATTGTAATTGAGTGGCGCGATGCAGATGGCGCGAGAAAATCAATGGCAGTCACAACGTAGAAGTTGTCCGCGTGAATATGGACGAGCCGCGTCAGTTCTGGACGTATGATTGCGTGAAGGTGAAATGATGGTTCCTGCAATACTGCTATTTATAATTTTACTTTTTATCTACAAAGCAAGAAAGAAGATTAAGAGAAAGCAGGATAATACTTTAATTGGCTCTTATAACCGTAATAGCCGAATTTCTTATCCCAAAGCAAAGCATGCTAATGGTACTAAAAAAACTGAGCAAGAACGAAAAGAAGATATGGATCTTTATTTCGAAAAAGTTAATGCGAGGGGAAGGATGCATGCCAAGGCAGAAGAGATTCGACAGACTCAAATAGGTATAACTCACTATATTTGGCGATCTGCTGAGGATGGTGATTGTTGCTCAGAATGTAAAAAAAATAATGGTAAAAAATTCGCATGGAAAAGGCCAGCAAAAACCGGTCATCCCGGCGAGGGTAAGTGCTGCCCGAACGGTGTTTGTCGTTGCTACCCAGAGGCTATAATCAAATAGCTCACCGCTTAGTTGGATGTTTTTTAGCTTTAGCCCACTCCGGTGGGCTTTTTGCTGCTTGATTTTTGAATATACTCCCCGAGAAGTTTTATCAAACGCAGGTTATGCTCTTCCGTTTCCTTAAGAAGCGCTGCAGCGAATGGGTCATCTTCTTCCAGCCTCTTAAGGTATGACATTTTTTCATCGACTGTTTCTTCAGAACCTAGCTCCGATTGATATCGCTCAAACCTCTCAGTCTCAGCCATAAGATGATCATCAGATAAAGCATCCTGAATGATTTGCACAATTTCAGAATTCATCGACCTACCGTTAGCCTTTGCCCTCTCGGCTACAGCCTCACGCAATCCATCAGGCATTCTGACAGTAAATCTTTCTACAAAAGTTGGGTTTTCTTTTTCAGTCATTTTCGTGGGCCGTAATTATTTATGTAAAACACGATAGCATCATATTGACATTACTCACAATGACATCATAATGGTGTCAGGCATCAAAATGATGCTACCAGAAGAGGGAGATAGTGAATGCAAGATGTGCTTTATACCGGACGCAAGAACGATAGCTTTCAGCTTCGCTTACCTGAGCGAATGAAAGAAGAAATTCGACGCATGGCAGAGATGGATGGGATTTCTATTAATTCGGCTATCGTGCAGCGACTTGCGCGATGTCTTCGTGATGAGCGCTCAAGTGGGCAGTAAAAACAACGAAGCCCCAAAGGTTGCACCCAATGAGGCTTCTGTCAAAAAATCTACGAAGGAATAATTGACATGACAAGTATAGCAATTCTTGAAGCAGTTAACACTAGCGCAGTGCAATTTCATGGGCAGCCAATTATTACCGCAATGGTGGCTGGAGTTGTATATGTAGCAATGAAACCAATCGTTGAAAATATGGGCATGAGCTGGACAACTCAGCATCGTAAACTCATGCAGGATATGAATAAATCCAACCATCCTCATAAGAGCATGGTTGAAAATGAAAGGGATGGTCATATGACGATCCCTTCGAAATTTAACTGTAGAGATATCTCTATGGTTGCCGCAGACGGAAAGTTGCGTCAGTTACTTTGCATTCCACTCCGCAAGCTCAACGGCTGGCTGTTCAGCATCAACCCAGAACGTGTTCGTGCTGATATCAAAGATAAACTCATTCAGTATCAGGAAGAGTGCTTCAGCGTTCTGCATGAATACTGGACTAAAGGGGAAGTGAAGAAGAAAGTTCGCCAGTCAACCGCTACCCAGCTCACGCCACTTCGTCAGACTGCTGAGCGTTTGATCACCACTGGCCTCGGTCGTCTTTACCCGGATATCTGGAAGCTTGTTCACCAGCGTTTCGATATTGAGCATATCCATCAGCTTCAGCCTGAGCAGATTAGCGAAGCGGTCGAGTACCTCAACGTGCTTGAGGGCGAATTCATTGGCAAGAATGCCGAAGTGGTTCGTGCTAAATATCAGCTCACCGATGAAGAATTATGCAGCCTTTGCTGGATGTGGAAAAACTGCGTCAGGATGATTGGGCACATTGCAGATGTTGAGCCAATTCTCAGGGCAGCCGAACACCGGCTAGCTGGCGCTTATTGGTCTATGGCTCACGAATACCCGAGAAACACCAATGTGGCGCGCCGGGCGCTCGAAAAAGCAACCTCACACATTGAGCAGAATGAAGTTATACAAGATAACTGGCGAGTTCTTAAAAATTTAAGAATTGATAGAAAATATTTTGACTAATCGGCTGACTTCTCAGCCAATCACCCAACCCGCCAAGTGCGGGTTTTTTATTGCCCGGAGAAAACATGCCAGTATCACTTAGTTCTCAAGTTGGTGACCGAGAGCATCTAGACGCGGCGCTTGCTAAAACCATCTCAGCAAATTTACGGGTGGCAATGCCCGGCATTATTCAGTCGTTCGATCCTGACGCTGTTACTTGCGTCGTTCAGCCTGCCATCGCGGGGGCTGAAACTGACAAATCAGGAAATATACAGTCCTCTCCACTGCCACTGCTTCTCGATGTGCCGGTCGTATTCCAGCGCGGCGGTGGCGTAACGATGACCTTCCCGGTAAAAGCCGGTGATGAATGCCTGGTGATTATCTCCGATCGCTGCATCGACTTCTGGTGGCAGAGCGGCGGCGTTCAGGAGCCAGTGGATACCCGCCAGCACGATTTATCAGATGCTTTCGCCATCGTCGGCCCGCAGTCTCAGGCGCAAAAAATCAGCGGGATCAGCACGAACTCAGCGCAGATGCGCAGTGATGACGGTTCAACGTATTTCGAACTTAATCCAGCAACTCAGACGATAAATATCGTGGCGCCAGGTGGTTTTAACGTCACAGCACCTTTATCGACGTTCTCGGCGGCGGTCACCGTCAAAGGTTTGCTGACGTGGATGGCGGGTATGGTCGGCTCAACCGCGAGCGGTGTTGCTGCAAAAATTACCGGGGCAATTAACTTCCTCGGCACTCTAACATCGAACGGCAAGGACATCAGCGACCAGCACACGCACAACAGCGTCCAGAGCGGTACAGACAATTCTGGAAAGGTAAACTGATATGCGATATCGACGCGAAGACGCTGACGGTGATTACACGTTCGGCAGAGGTGATAACACGTTTCTGATTAATTCACCGGAGACGGTGGCGCAGGCAGTCAAAACGCGCTTTTTGCTATGGCGTGGGCAATGGTTCCTCGACACAACCGCCGGAACTCCTTACATCCAGTCCGTTCTCGGAAAGAAAAGTCCCGACGTTTATAACCTGGCTATCCGTCAGCATATCCTGCAAACGCAGGGTGTGAATTCAATCACCTCCTTTGATACGTCCGTTAACAGCACCACAAGGCGCGTTTCGTTCACGGCGACTATCGACACCATCTACGGGACTTCCACAGTAACAAGCGAGGCATAATGGCTCTCAATCTTGACACACTGGGGTTATCGGCAACGGTAACAGCTCAGGGGATCAGTGCGCCCGATTACCAAACCATCCTCACCACGGTGACCGGTTATTTCCAGCAGATTTACGGTACTGACGCCTATCTGGAGCCGGACGGTAAAGACGGTCAGATGATCTCCTTGTATGCGCTGGCTATCCACGACGCGAACAACACCGCCATTGCCGTCTATAACTCGTTTTCACCGGCAACCGGGTTCGGTAACGGGCTAGCCAGCAACGTAAAAATTAACGGCATAGCCCGCGACCCGGCGAATAACTCAACGGTTGATCTGTTGATCACTGGCACTATCGGACTGGAGATAGTTAACGGCTCCGCGAAGGACGCCAACAACATCATTTGGACGCTGCCGGTTTCTGTAGTGATTGGCATTGATGGCACAGTGTTGGTTACGGCGACTTGCGCCACTGCTGGCGCTGTTGCTGCGTTGGCCGGTACTATCACCGGCATCAATACGCCGACGCGCGGCTGGGTGTCTGTCACTAACCCAAATGCGGCCACGGTAGGTGCTGCTGCCGAAACTGATGCGTCACTCCGTATCCGCCAGGCGCAGAGTGTGGCGCTGGCATCCGTTACGCCTTTTGATGCGCTGGATGGTGCCATTGCCAATATTTCAGGGGTGACGCGCCACAAACTTTATGAAAACGACACCGGCGCAGTAGACGCAAATGGGCTGCCGCCACACTCGATAACGGCAGTTATTGACGGCGGCGATGCAACCGAAATAGCGACCACAATACAGCTTAAGAAAGGGCAGGGTGTCACTCCGAATGGCACCACGCAAATTGTTGTGGCTGATAAGTATGGCAACCCTCATACCATTGGTTTCAATCGCCCGGCACCCGTTCCAATTTATATCGCTATTAACCTTCAGGCGTTTACGGGTTACACATCCCAAATAGGCGCAGATATTAAAACTGCCATCGCTGCATATATCAACGCGCTCACAATCGGTGATGACGTCCTGCTTAGTCGAGTTTATTCACCGGCTAATCTGGGCGTTGTGAGCGGTGGTGAGAGCCGGTATTACGATATCAACAGCCTGATGATTGGGAAAAGTGCCGGAACTGTTGCCGCTGCAAACATCATCATTGCATACAGCGAATCTGCCACCTGCGACGTGAGCAATATCACCATAACGGTGTCGTCATGAGTAAATACACGGACCTCATTACTAATTACCACAGCCAGAAGCCTCTGTTTGTTGATCACATTGATTTAATAACGCGCCCGCTGGCCGATACCGCAGGTTCGTTGTCATCTTTCATTACTGATTTTGACATTGATAGTGCCATAGGCGTACAGCTCGACATTCTAGGTAAATGGATTGGCAGAACGCGCGTGGTGAGCCAGCCCATATCTGGCATTTATTTTTCCTTTGACACGGATGGTTTGGGATTCGATCAGGGTGTGTGGCAAGGGCCATATGATCCTGACGCTGGATTTACGAACTTGAGCGATGAAACCTATCGAATCATCCTCAAAGCGAAAATTGCAATTAACCATTGGAATGGGACCAACGAAACATTACCAGAAATTCTCGACACGGCATTAACAGGCTCAGGGTTAAGAATGCAAATTGTCGATAATCAGGATATGACAATTTCTATTTTGGTATTTCCAGAAACCGATATTTCTAATGTCTCGCTCGAACTGATTGCTGCTATTCGTCAGGGGTATCTGACTGTGAAAGCAGCGGGCGTGTGGGCAGGAGATATACAGACACCATCCATTGAAACACCGTCAACTGGGAATAAATTTTTCGGGTTTGACATGGATAACGATTATATAGCCGGATTCGATGAAGGCGCATGGGAGATGAAATTATAATGGCAACAAATAACTTTAAACCATTTGGCGTAGGCGCTGGTGCAAACGTCACAGCACAGACAGATTATGAAGCTCTGGCGGCATTGGCGACCGGATTTCAGTCTGGAAAGGCCAGCTCAGCGCAGATCAATAAAGCGGTTCGGCAAGCTACGGTTATTGCAAGTGTGTTGGCTCAATTTATCGCTGACAGTTCTGGGCAAGACGTCTTAGATAATGGAAATACAGCTCTGCCATTGGCAAACTTAAAGGCAGGATTAATTAATAATGGAAATTCTTCCGCGAGATTTAAAAAACTCACAACAAGCGGATCGTTCACTGTTCCTGCTGGCGTTACAACTCTATACCTCTCTGGCTGTGCGGGTGGTGGTGGCGGCGGTGGCGGTAGCTCATCAGTTAATTCATCTTCGGCGGCAACATGTGGTGGTAGCGGTGGCGCTGGGCAATCAGTACAGCGTATACCCGTATCCGTTACACCTGGTGCAATAATCTCCTTCCTGATTGGTGTTGGTGGGACTAGTGGTAGCGGTGGTGCTACCGGTTCAGCAGCTTCAAATGGTGGATCTGGCGGCGTTACTAGTTTTGGCTCTCTATTATCATTAACCGGTGGGTCTGGCGGCGGTGGCGGCCAATACGGAACAAACACTGTATCAGGTGGTACGTTGGGTGCGGGTTACCCGGCAGGTGGTTCTGGAATGTCTTCAGTTGCCACTGGCGCAGGATTCATAATGTACTCGCTGGGCGGCGCAGGAGCATCAACATCGTTTGGTGGAGGTGGTAGTGCTGGCATGGGGGCTGGAGGCACAGCAACTGCAGGAGGAAATGCTTTTGGATATGGATCTTCTGGCGGTGGTGGTGGGGCATTCATTACTACAGTGGGAGTATCTGGCTCTGGATTGGCAGGTGGCGCTGGTGCTCAAGGTGTTTTGTTTATAGAGTGGTGATAATAATGGCAAATTATGCAATGATCTCGAATGGCGATATTAAAGTTTTCAATACTATAGTTGCAGAGCCTGAATTCATATATGAAGGTTATTACTTCATTCTTATTGATGAGGGTGTTTTTTGCCAATCTGGCATGTTTTACAATGACAATGATAACCTATTTTATGATGATATTGAGTTCACGACTATTAATGGTCAACCAGCATAATTATTTACCCATAGGGTCATGCTGGTAATTTCATTTAAATAATTTACCAATAGATATAGATTTTCTTTCTACAGAAACATGAACGGCGTGTGATAGGCCAAGGACGGCAATAAATGCGATTAATGCAGAAGCATAGAAGTTTAACCCTGCATCAAAAAGCATTCTTATTACACAAAACCCTATAACTGAATGAAGTGCGTAAAAAGGATAGGAAATACTAGCTAAGTAACCAAGGACTTTACTTTCTCTAAATGAGTTGCGTTTGTAATAAGCTATGGAAAATATGACTAAGCCATAAAAATAGTTAGCCTGAACTACCGGCGTCAGTATGTTGTTGGTCATGTAAATAGAAGATGCTACGAAAAGTACAAATACAAGTGTCACCGCGAAGATAAGAGATTTTTTATCAATAGCGCCAGTGTGATGCTTGTAAAAAAACACACCGATCATCATATACATCATGTAGCAGTAGTTACTTGCAACCTCACTGATGAATATATTTATCGCCGAATTGTTGGTTAGGTGTGCGCATGCAATCTTAAACAAAACAGATAAAACAATCATTGAAATAATTAATTGTAAATAGTTTTTGCTAATAATAAATGGTCTGGAAATAACGCAAAAAATATAAAACATGACTTCAATTGCCAGCGTCCAGTTGACAGCATCTATAGATTTGATCCCGAAATACATATGAGTTAGAGACAGATTGGCAATTATGTCCAAAAATCTAAATTGAGGCGTAACTGACCAGTATGCCGTTGCTGTAATGTATACTATTAAAATAGATAATATAGCGCAAGCAATGTATGTTGGGTAAATCCTCAAAAGCCGGGCAACAATAAATCCGCTGTTAGATTTATGCCTTAAAGAAAATGGAATCACAAAGCCACTAATTAAAAAGAAAATTGACACACCAAACGGGCCATAGTTCCAGTTTGGGACTGGCAGTAAAATGCTTTTGTATGGATTTATTCCTGTGGTATCCATCAGTGGCGCCAAGCTAATATTGGAAATAACATCTGGATGAATCCAAAAAACACCAATCCAGTGAGTGATCACAACAGATAGAAAAGCTAACACTCTCAATTGCTCAGCAAATATCACGCGTCCATTCTTCATTTTTTGCTCTTTTTAGATGGTTTTTAATATGATAGCGTCATCAGCATGCCGCCACAACGAACAACGTATGCCTTCGAGAGCGCTCTTTACTTGTGGGCCTCTGGGTTGTGTCATAACTGTGTCACAGCCCTTTAGCTTCAAAGATGGTTATCTGGTGATATATACAGGATTGTCACAGTGTGAATGCGGAAGATACCTGTTAAAACATGCGGTTAGAATAGCCGCTATGCACTCTTAATCAATTGGTCGCTGGTTCGAACCCAGCACGACCCACCAACAAAATCAAATGGTTACATTACTCATCCTACATCAGACCTATCTCTATTTTCTTGCGACATATAGTCCGTTCCTGTTTTTTTAGTGCATACCATGGAGTAAAGGACTGGCCAGTTTGCCTATATCTGATGTGAGTGCCAAAAACAAAAATCTGCTATTTTGCGCGAGCTAATACCCGCTTCCAGGCTGTAACTCCATTGCCCCTCATTCCCTTATTTTTATTTTTTCCCCCAATCCGTTTTTCAGATAATATTTTGTGAACTGATATCGAGCATTAGGCTGCCAGTGATATCAATGGGCGATTGGCGCACAGCGTTTTTGCTTCACGTCTGTTTTTACAGCAAAAAAATCCGTCACTTCTCCCGTTCTCCTGGGGTGCCATTCTTTGTTCACGTTGGCCTGATTTATGCCTCTGCTAAGCATAAAAATCTATGGTCACCCCCGTTTTTGCAACACCGATTTTGATTTATGATGGGCTTGCTTAAATCTATACGGCGTCTGATGGGCAACCTTACATTGCCCGCGCCACGATGAAGTCCGCGCCTG
>NZ_BMFZ01000002.1 GCF_014639435.1 Hafnia psychrotolerans
CTTTTAGAACTCGCAGGATCTGAGTTTCAGTGAAACGCGCTTTCTTCATGATGAGCCTCCCAATGGTTGTATTTTAACCAGAGAACTCTATCAAGCAGTAAGACTAAATTCAGGAGGGACTACAGATCCAGTTAGCCTCAATAAATGGCTGGAATTCACGTGCTTTTCCCTCATCAGAGGCATGATGCCCTTTAAGATAAGTTCTCACGCCCAGTCGAGTCATTAGGTTACCGTCACCATCACTACTCACACGAGTACCATTGGCTTCGGTATGATTTTTTGCTTTGATGCCCATCCAAACAGCCTGTGCCTGTGGTTGTACATACCATGTATTGGTACCACCCAGACTGCCTTTAAACTCATTAAGCTTAATGGTCTGCCCCACTTCTACCGATGCAGTGATACCGCGTGACTTATACGATTCAGAGGCAATTTGTTCACCGTTAACATTGTTGTTAAACCAGCTATATTGCAACCAGCTATCAACGTAGGTACCTGTTTTCTCGGCGTCATTGGCATACCACGTACTGTAGATACCTGTACTGTAGCCATCAACTGAACCTTTCGAACCATAACCACTGATGTTGGAGTGCGTATTGCTGTGGTTATTACCGTAGCCGGCCATCACACCTAAGTGCCAGCGATCCAGCCGATCGGTACTCCACTGTGCAATATCGCCGCCCATTTGTATCACATAACGGTTGCTTTGAGTTTTTAACTGGTCAGCAGCGTCACGGAAGTTATTGTGTCCACCGACCTGACGCATCCACATACTGGTGACTTTCTTCTCGCCGGTTAGCGCATCGATATACTGAGTTTCACCTAAGCGATCATGTAAACGCGTTACGAAAAGATTATTCGCCGCTGCAAGGTTAGCAATATAACTACTCCCTTCAGGACGCTCGGTATTATCACTCGGCTCTGGATTTGGGCCTGGATCAGGATTTTCACCATTTTGATTATTGGTTAAATACCAGTTTCCACTGCTATCCCCCTTACCACGCGCCAACGTGTAGTCATAAGCGCCCGCAACGATACGCCCTTCCTGATTGAACTCACCATTAGATGCCCCATCCACGTGGATAAGTTCGATGCCGTTTAGCGTCTGAGCACCCGTGCCTCCGGCATTGCTGACGCTGACTCCGGTTTTCCCAGAGGTATCTCCAGTAACGACCATCTTATCCGTAACCGAATTGTCGCCGCCAAGTGCAGTGTTAAAGTGAATGTATCCATCATTACCGATGTAGTCACCGTTCACCAACAGCTGATTACCTGCAGTGGCATGTCTGGTATTATTACCGACCATAACGGTTCCGCTGTTTACTAGATCTTTGCCAATGGTGAAAGTCTGAGCCTTACCGTCAGTTTGGGTATCTGAGCCAATCTGTAGCAAGCCTTGGTTATCTATATTCCCAGCCACACCACCAAATCCGGAGAGCTTCGCTCCCTCGTGAATATTGACCTGCTGGCTGGCAAGCGTCATTGCCGTATTTTCATTACCAAGAATCAGACCGCCCTGCTGGATGTCAGTCGTTCCGGTATAGGCTACGTTTTTGTTAAGGGTCACGCCGCCACTCCCCTGTTTGATAAACGAACCACTGCCGGTAACGTTGTTAGCTAACGCCCAATCTGACTGAGTATTCAGCACCAGCTCGCCTTCATCTTCTATATCGGCCGTCCCCAAATGCTGCGCAGAACTCGCAGTCAATTGAGAAGTGGAATCAATAGTGAATGTGCCCGCGAATTGACTGTTGTCACCAGCAAGAACCACGTTGCTCTCTTTCAAAGTTACAGCGCCGTTATCGCTGATGTTGTTATAGAGAGCGCCATCCGCCGTATTCAGCAACAGCTCACCTTTATCTACAATATCGCCGATTCCCAGACCCAGAGTGTTATTCAGTTCGGCTAAAGCCCCCTGCTCAATCGTGGTCGTCGCAGAGAGATTCGCATTGGCGCCATTCACCGTTAACGTGTCAGCGGCAACAACCAATTCTCCGCTGCCAGCTAGCTCACCCGAAGAAATGCCACCGTGACTTAACGTTAATTTACCGCCGTTGATATTCAGCAAAGAGCCCGCTGCTGTAGCCAGTTTGCCCACAGTCTGGCGATGACCACTCATATCCAGTACGGTATCCAACGCTAACTTGAGTTCGCGGGTCAGTCCCAGAACGTTATCGTTCAGCATCAAGAGATTACCACTGCGAACATCGGTGACGCCGGTATAGTCGTTATCCATATTAGATAAAGAGACCGTCTCCCCTTTTTGACTATCGAATGCCAGATCGCCGCTGCCTGTGACTTTGGCACTCAAATCTGCAGCATTGTCTGTTTTGCCATTCGCATCGAGCCCTAATGCATCATTACCACTCCCTAACAGTTCAACCTGAGTGAGACCATAGTTCACATAAAGGCCATCGTTATTTTCGCCGCTGGTAAGGCGATAGTCATAAGTACCTTTGGCGACAGCAGTTCCATCCTGAACAATATCCAACGTAACGCCATCTGAAATCACGTTACCGCTGGCGTCATGCAACTCTAAATTACCGCCGCTGCCTTGAACCGTCGCATCAGAATCGGCCAGTTTAATCAGGCTTCCGGTGTCATCTTGCTCGAGAAGGGAAACGTGTGTATTTGGTAAAGGGCGATCGTTACTCACGCTGCCTGCATCGACTTGAACCACACCGTTGCCCAGCAGATCCATATTATCGGTGGTATGAATGGTACCCGCGGCCTCAGTCACTCCAGGAGTCACACCGTCAAACTTCACTGTACCGCCGTTAAACACCAGCCCACCGATCGTTTGCTGCCCCGCGCCAACATCGGAAATGCTACCGTTGTCAGCACGCAGCGTCGCATTGGCTAAAGCCTGAGTATTAAGCCCATCCAGCTCAAAACGTGTATTCTCCATGGCAACCGTTCCAGCAAAGCCATCGGCAGCGTTGTTGGACGTGAATTCAAACTGGTTACCCGCTGTATTAACCGCCATCAGTCCATTGCCAGACAAGTGGCTATTAAATGCGACGCTAGCGCTATTAATAACGGATAAAGTACTTTTAGAATCAATGAAATAGCCCGTTGCAGCACTATTATCACGGCTATCGCCCAGCGCCAGCAGCACGTTATCTAAGGTGAAGGTCGAACCGTTAGTGAGATCGATATGTTCCATTCCAGTAATGGCATCGGCGCGATTTAACACATAGCTAGAATTATCCAGTTTCAGTGTGTCGTCGCCTTGCCCACCATTCAGAGATGTAAACAGGTTGGTTTCACTCTCTTGAACATTTTTAAGTAAAAACAGATCGCTACCATTACCCGTGGTGAAATCAGTTCCCGTACTGCCTGACTCCAACGTTACCACGTTGTTACCAGTAAGAAGGTTCACCTGCCCAATGATGTTTCCACCATTGGTATTGGTGAACTGCACGCCTGGCCCGCTGGTCGTTTCGACGGCTTTCTGTGAAGCATTGAGAGCCAAAATATCACCACGGTTTACGAATTCGCTTACGCTACCGTTGTTAATATCAACCACGGCATCCGTCGTTGACTTTGAGGTGAGTTTTCCTGACTGTTCAACTTTTTGAGTTGAACCTTTGACTATCAGGGCTGCACCTCCCGCAGAATCGAGTACATTAACGCTCATGCCGGTTTTCAGGTCAGAAGAGGTATTGGTCACAACCCCCTTGCCACCAGCCTGCTGGACATTAATCACTAACTCTTTTGAGTCGGACATATCCAGCATTTGATCGGTCTGCGAGCCATCATTGTTTTCAAACAAAATACCGGTACCGCTACCAGTGACATTAATTGTGCCGGAATTGGTTTGAGCCATAGAGGCTCCGGTGTGAACGCCAATACCGTTACCCACATTGATCGTCGTATCTTTAAGCTGAATACCAACAATGTTGGCTTTGTTTTCAATAGCACTGCCGCTTCCTGTGTCGCTCATGGTTATAGTGGCACCGTCTACCGTTAAACCTTTCGCGCCGGTATCTAATAAAATACCGTGAGCTGAACCAGCAGCCTGCGTAATACCATTACCGTTTAACGCCAATGTAGCGTCTTTACCCACCAAATAGGCAGCCGTGCCTTCCGTTGCAGTAACCGTTCCAGTGTTTGTGATTTCAGAACTGGCGCCCTGAATATTCACAGCGACACCATTAACCGAAATGGTAGAACGGTTATCAAGGATCCCGCCGTCAACCAATACGCCGGTGCTATTCGCCTCAGTGAAGTCGATACTCCCCTCATGGATCAGCTTGCCATCATTACGCGCAATATAGCCAAATGCACCATCGGCAGTATTGGCTGTTTCCAGATTGGCATAGCTGGTTAGAACAGAATTGCCTTTTTTGGCGGTATTCACCGAACCATCCAATTCATAGTAATTACCATCTACAATCCCTGCAGTGGTATCTTTGCCCGCCACTTTAACGATAACGGCATCTGCACTAATTTCTCCTGTTGCACCGCCTTCAACCCTGATCCCTGTAGCGCCTTCTCCTGTAACGCTAAGTGCTAATTTTCCAGAGCTGAATTGACTACCTGAACCAGTAGAACGAATAATGGTTGTATTATCACCTGAGGCATTAAGTTGAGCTACGCTATTGCTGGAGCCGTCAAAGGAGGCGCCTCCGTCAATTCGGTAAAGTGTTGAGTCTTGCGTTGACACATCTTGCACACTGTTAGCGTCATTTTTTATTCTAGAGCCAGCACCAAAAATATAGTATCCAGTTTGGTTAGTACCGCCGTTAAACGTTACTGCGCCATTTTGAGTTACATCAATTTCACCTTTATCTCTGGCGTGAATACCGATGGCGCCATTGCCAGCAAGATTTACGTTACCGGATAAAATCGCTAGGGCTTTTTCGCCTTGGGCATAAATACCGTAGTTAGCATAATGAGTTACTGGATCCAGACCTCCGTTAACGTTGATCGTCCCTGAATTAGTAATTTGTCCATTAGCTAATACTTTAACCCCAATACTATTCAATCCATTCATATCAATAGTGCCACTATTGATAACTTTATTTGCATCGGTGCCTTCGCGAACCATAATTCCCGTATTGCTAGAGACAGAGTCTCCAGACACGGCACCGTTAAGTTGGATAGTCCCTTGCTGTGCTAGTGTAGCCGCGCCACCGACATCAATAGCAGTGGCGTTTTGAACTTTAGAACCAATGATGATTTCTGAATTATTTTTCCCGTTATAAGTGCCATTACCATAGAGTTGCACCCCTATTGATGATTGTTTAATAGATAAATCATCGGTGCTATCAGATGGCGTTCGTTGCGCCATACGGCCAATATATAATGTACCTTCATTATTAAATGTGGTGTTTTGCTGAGTGACCACACCAATATTATAACCTTCGCCTAAAATGCTGTTTGCTTCATTGCTAGCCGCGATATTAATCGCGCCATAGTTATTTAAAGTAGCAGAGGATCCGAGCAATACTCCTGTATTATCATAATAGTTGCCTCTTGCGGCAACGTTAATCAAGCCAGTGTTATTGTTGTTAACTACCGACGCGCCGTTCGCTAAGATTGCGGTATGGATGCCATTCGCTACTCCCGCAGCTCCGCCCTGAAAGAAGCCCGCCATTTCAGGGTTTGTGCCTGCATCGATCACCCCATTGTTTTCAACAAAGGATGTATTGCGGGCTGCCACAACATAAGCACCCCGGAAAGTATTGCCCGCAGTCCCCAGGGTGCCATTGTTGGTTAATTTCGCCCCGTTCTCGAGGTTAACTACGGTGGCATCTGAGCCGACTAACTGGATGTTAGCGTCAGCGCCAATGTTAATATTAGAGCCAGCACCTTCAGCATGAAGATAAGATACGACGTCTCTATTGACCGTCGCTCTTACTGCATCGTCAGAAGCAATATTATCTGTATTAACGACAATCCCATGTACTGTTTGATCTCTGGCCTTGTTCAATTCAGCAGAATATTCAGCCTCAGTTAACTGAATTTTACCGTCTTGTAGGGCTTTAATTAAAGCATCGTTATAGGCTTTAAAGTCATCAATGTTAGTAATATTTTGTGGGCCCATCACACTATCAAAAGAGCCAACAAAGTCTGCCGTAGTCATCCAAGCGACTGGATTACTGGAATCTCGGATATTATTATTATTATTACCGAGCTGAACGACGGTCTTCGACAGATAGTTAAGCTGTCCCCCATCTATCACATGAAATGCTGAAGAATTATTCTTAGTCTTAGAAGAATTTTTCAAAATAACGTTGAATTGGTTTTCTGCAGCTCCGACCCAGTTTCCTGTGGTTTTACCAACATTGATATCAAGAGACGCGCCAGAGCCAATCTGGTAAAAGTTTCTATCGACATATTGACCATCTTTTCCCACTGGGGTTGAGATTGTTATGCGAAAATCTGCAGCAGGTTCTGTCTGAATATCATTGTTATCATAGACCTTCATAGTGACTGTGTTACCAGTCACAGGGTCTATATAGTTGATGGATTTAGTTTGTGAGCCGATTCTAAAAATATCATGGTCGACCCATTGAGCGCTTTCACCGGTGATGAGACCATCAGATTTAGCTTGCCCTAATGTAGTCTTCTTGGATCCACTTTCTCCCTTTTGGATACTAGCAAAGCTTCCAATCAAATTGTTTGAGCCAGAAATGACTTCCTCAAATGGATCTTGAGGCGTGAAATCATGCACTTGTATATCTTCAGCATTTGCAGTGAAACAAAAGAAAGATAGCGCGAAAGATATAGGCGCTAACTTAAAACAGTGTAACCCCGTATTAGCCGTACTGCTCGAGCAAGATTGCGAGCTTGAGCAATTATGCCCCTTAGCTAGTTCCGATGTGACAACAAACAATTGTGTATGTGCATTCCAAAGCACTTTAAAAATTCTATTCAAAACTGAACTCCCTGTTATAACTTTCCATAAAAACAATCAATTCTTATTAGTAATTCGTACTCAAGAACGCCCTGGCTTACAGTGTTAATGGATTATTCCGATCTAGCATCTCGACTATCAACATTGGTTGTGAGTGCAATCAAAATGTTATAGGACGGAATACTTTCACCTTTTATGCTAGCGTTTCAACCTATAATTCTCGCCTCTGAATTTAGCATGCAAATCATTAACCGAACATATACGAACGATCGCAATCATCATATTGATAGTTTGTGCCTGCCATTTTTATTGTCTTTGATCAAGTTTTCCGATCTGTACCAACTATTATTTTTCGATTTTATGCAAAAAAAATATTATGCAGTCATGAAATTTATCAACATATGCCACTGATAAATAATAGCATTTTAATATAAACAATCTAAATTTTATAAAAAATCATTTAAAACAGTAAATTATCACTCCGCTCATCATTATAAGAATAATCCCAAACAGATAATTACACGTAGTGTTATATTTATGTAATATAAGTCGTTTTATTTTGTTTTCCTGTTGTTGTCTTTTTGTTGGGTATAATCTACACGAGAATGTTTTTTATTTAGGTGCAGTCATAACTGCACCTAAATAGTTCACTGATTCACTATTAATTTATTGTTAACATTAGTTGATAGTCATCTTTTATTTCCAGATGCATATTGATAATCCTCCCATTTTTAGCAGCGGTAAATAGCAGAACGGATGCCGCGCGTCGTTCATGTTGTTTTGTGGTATAGCCACTCAGTATCACATTGGGTCTTTCGTGATTATAAAATCACTGCCATTCGGTTGCATAGCGTTGTCATTCATCCAGCGAACAGAATAAACATTGCCCCAACCAATGATAACGCGCTGTCCGGTTATAGCGCTCTATATACGCATTTTGCTGCGGGTTTCCAGGTTGAAAAAAGGGTTGGCATATGACAGCCAAAGAAAAGCCCGCGTATCGCGAGCCTGGTTTGCTCGTTTGAAGCACCTCCCATATCTGCCGTTCTTTGCTGTCAATCTCCGTGCCAATCCTCTGCTCAGAATATAGATGAATCATCGGTTGAGCTGTTTAATCAGTACGTTGAATGGTTACCGATATGCCCTCTTTCTGTCAGTGAGGGCACATGGTTGCAATAAGTCATGAAATGACGAGTCAAACGTTAAGTGTCTGGGTGATAAAATCACGGGCCAGTGCAAAAACCTGCTTACGGTTTTTCTCCAGCACCATCATGTGAGTCGCTTCACCGATCTCCACCCAGCGTTTCCACGGTGCGCCGGTAGCACGCAGGTACCAGTTCAGTGTGGCATTAATAGGCACATCCTGGTCCCACTCGCCGTGTAGCAACAGGACCGGAACCCTGATATCCGCCGGATCGTAAACCGGAATACCGGCTGACCAGTAAACCCGGGTATCCTGGATGGGACCGGTGCTGGCACGGATTTTACGCTGCGCCTTTAACTGCAGATTCGGCTCATCAGACAGCGTTTGCATCGCCCATTGGCTGAATCCTTCGGGTGGAATCAGATCCTGTTTTTTCTCATCCGGCACGCCCCGCAGCCAGCGGGCTTCAATGGCATCAATATCAATGTCTCGCCATGCCCCAATGGCACCTCCGGGATCAAGTGCAGGCTTCCCTTCCTGTAGCCACTGCGGTGCGATCAGTGTCAGGCGGCGCACTTTCCCGGCATTAAGCGTGGTATAGAGCGCTGAGACGGTTCCGCCCCACGACATGCCAATGATATTCAGTTGCGTCAGATTCTGTCGCTTAAGGATGAAATCAATGGCGCTGCCGAGGTCACATGCCGCTACCTCTGCGCGCGCAGAAGGTGGATTGTCCAGAGCAGGCGCCTCGAATGAAGCCATTCTGGATGCGCCACCGTAGCCGCGCACATCAACGGCCCAGACGTCCATACCTGAGGCAGCGAGATAATCGATGAAGGATTCGCCTTCAACCTGTGTATCAAACAGGCTTCCTGATGAATACGTCGCGCCATGCATCAGGATCACCGTATGCGCGGTATCGAATACGGTTCTGTCAGCCAACCATCGATGACGCAGCCACAACTGAATGCCAGCGGTATCAGAATCGACAGCGAAAGCCTCGCGAGAAAGTTGCGTTGAATATGACATTATTTTCTCCTCTTATGCGTACTGCCAGCACAGCTGACCTTTTACGGACACAACCTTTCCGACCGAGCGATCCGGAAAATGTGTGGTGAAAACCAGCGCGCCGGTCTCTGCGGCAAAATTCAGCATGTCCAGGCGAGATTGCAGCGCGGCATCGGGAAACTCGCAGTAGCCACTGCTCCACTGCGGCAAAGAGACCTGCAGCGGGTTATGTGCAACATCACCCCAGAAAAGAGCGGTTTCCCCTGCACGTGACATGCTGAAGGCGAGATGATCAACGCTGTGTCCTGGTGTCCTGTGAATACGCAGGCCAGGAAAAACCTCAACCGCATGTTCATCCAACAGCACTGCCTGTCCCGAAGCGACTACCGGGACAACGCTGTCCTCCAGTGCACCAAGACTTGGCTGCATGACATTTTGCGGATGCTGATAAAAGGCGTATTCCTGTGCTGAGAAGTAGTAACGGGCATTTGGGAATGTCGGTCTCCATTCCCCCTCACAGTAAATCGTATTCCAGCCCACATGATCGACGTGAAGGTGCGTCAGCACCACCGCGTCCACTTGCTCAGGCGTAACGCCCGAGCTTCTTAATGCGTTCAGCCAGTCACTCTTCATCTGATGGAATTTAGGGTTGCCCGGACGGTTCTTTCCGTTGCCGGAAGCGGTATCAATGATGATGAACTTACCGTCTCTTTCAACAAGCCAGCTATGCGTGCTGAGCGTGAGCGTTTCAGTCTGCATCTCTATGTCGCTCGATTTGAGGCGTTCAGCGACCGGTGAGGCTGTCTGACGATTCCATTGCGAAAACAGTGAAGATGCCGGGATCCCGCTGCTCTGTTGCTCCGGAATTTTTGTGATTCTTGCGCCAGCCACTTGCCAGGTTAACAGGTCATTCATAAGCCTTCCCTTTCGTTTGTTGGTTGCTGATGGCATCATCTTCGTCTTTGGACACGTGATGAACAACGGGGCAACAGGCAAACTTAAATTGCAGATCAAGCAACAATAAGGCGATTTATGGATAAATTTTCCGCAATGCGCAGTTTCTTACGGGTGGTAGAAACCGGCGCCTTCACGCGTGCGGCTGAAAGCCTCGGATTACCTAAATCAACGGTGACGCGACAAATCCAGACGCTGGAGACAGCACTCGGTGTAAAACTGCTGCACCGCTCATCCCGACGGCTCAGCCTGACCGAACAGGGAGAAGTGTACTATAAAGGTGCTCAGGCCCTGCTTACTCAGGCCGAACGCCTTGATAACAGCGTGTCAGGCGCTGATGCAACCTGGCGTGGGACGCTGAGGGTTGAGATGCCCGGCGCGCTGGCGTACTGCCTGCTGATCCCCCGCCTGTCTGATTTTATGAACCGCTATCCTGACCTGCAGGTCATCACCAGCGTGGGTAATCGCACCAGCGATCTTATCGACCAACAGATTGACTGCGTGATCCGTATTGGCGCATTGCATCATGATACGCTTATTGCCCGGTCTCTCGGTACGCTGCCAATGACTGTTTGCGCCGCACCAGAATATCTGCAAAAGAATGGCCGACCCGCTCACCCATCTGAGCTTCTGAAGCACCAGCTTATTCAGGTCAGGTCGCCGCAGAGCGGCAGAAGCTTCGAGCATCGGCTGACGAAAGATAATGGATCTTTTGCTATTCAGGGACCCTTTCAGATTTCCGTCAACGATGCCTATGCGGCATTGTGTGCTGCACAGGCAGGATTAGGTATTGTTGTAACCTATGCATTTCTGGTACAGGACGCGTTAATAAAAGGAGAGCTTGTTAGCCTGTTTGACGACTGGAATGCGGATAAACTGCCGGTTCATATTGCCTGGTCTGAAAACCGCCAGCTTGCGCCACGGGTCAGGCTGTTTTCCGACTGGGTCCGGGAACAGTTTAATGATATTAGCGAGAACTCACCTTGATTGGTCCTTGAGCAAGGGCAGGAAGAATATCTTCAGGCCCGGTAACATCCGGGGATCACAATATACGTTGTACTTTCTGCGCCACACCGCCTAAACGGCCATCGACCTGATTCCATTCATGGATATAGGATTCATAAGCAAATACAAAAGCGCTATGTCCGTTAGAAAACCAGCGGTCTGGCTTACGTTTCCAACCGACATAAGCGTCATAACGCAAAATTTCAACACCGCGCGGCTGAGAACGGATGATATAGGTGTAATGCCCATAAAGTTCTTCATCAGCGGGGATCGCTTCTTCCGGTGCCAGCGTAATAAAAAGCCCGCCGAGTTTGACTTTAATCATTCAAATTCCTTTTTCATCACCCAGAGTTCGGTGGTTTGTGTTGTCGTGACATGGGCGCTTTCACAGTGAATTGACATGCCCTGACGCTCATAAAAACCGATGGCTGAGGTATTTCCTTTCAGTACGGTCAGCCACAAGCAAGGTTGATGGTGTTCGCGTGCGTCATGTTCTGCGCGAACAAATAACGCAGTGCCCAGCCCTCGTGACTTAACATGAGGCTGCAAGTATAACTTACACATCATCGTCCCCTGTTCCTGGCTCTGCGGAAGCCGCTGGCGGTGGTGGACTTTAGCAAACCCAGCGGGTTGACCTTCTTCTATCGCCAGCCACCAGCGCTGGTCAGGATCAGTCAAACTTTGCTGCAAGGTGCTAAGGGAGAAATCGTTGTCCAGAAACTGTTCCAGCTCGGCAGCACTTTCCCACAGCGCGCCAAAATAGTACCGATAAGTTTCTGTGCCCATTTTATGCAGTAACTCAATATCTGCGATAACCGCCTGACGAATCTCCAATTTCTTCCCCCATTACTTTTATAGCGATACGCTCCCCGCCGTCACCCGCACAGGATAACGGCTTAAAGACATGATTAATATCACATCAGACATTATTGATGACGGTGCCTTTTTAAAAATTTCCTCGCACTTTAGGCGCTCAACAAATGGCCGAAAGCTCTCTTTGACGGCCTTAAGGACTCCTTAATTTCCTTTACTTATCATGAATCTCATCGCGAAACTATACCGCGCTTAAATAGAGCGGAATATTCAGAAGATCCCCTCTTTACCTGGCTTTCAGCACAATTTAACGTTGGCCCGGAATTTAGAGGTGTGCTCAGTCGTTTACTGAAAGACTTTACGGCCTCTATTTGGCCGATATTTATTATTGAGGGTATTCATTTTGCGGACAGATATGTTAAGGGTGCAGGAATGGAACATGGAACAGTTAAATCATCTGCTTTTTACCTGGATTAACGCAACGCCGGCATCGCCAACAGCGTTGATCAAATTTGCCATATTTATCGCCAATGACGTGATTATGATTGTGCCATTGTTGATCATCGGTTTATGGCTCTGGGGCAACCATGAGCATATTGCTTCCCAGCGCGCGTTGGTAGCCAAAACAGTGATTGCGCTCGGCTTCGCGATGGCAACCGCCAAAACACTGTCGATCCTGTTCCCTCATGCCCGTCCTTTTGTCGAAGGCTTTGGCTATAACTTCTTGCACCATTCGCCTGACGACTCCTTTCCGAGCGACCACGGCACCGCCATCTTTACCTTTGCTATCGCGTTTCTGTGCTGGCATCGGTTCTGGTCTGGCGCACTGCTATTCCTCGCGGGATTAGGTATCGCCTGGTCAAGGGTTTATCTCGGGATACACTGGCCGATGGACATGCTGGGCGGGCTGCTGATAGGTATGGTGGGGTGTTTGTTTGCACAGCTGGTGTGGAATTTATTTGGAGAGCCGCTCTCCGCCGGGCTGGATAAGCTCTATCGTTTCAGTTTTGCCATTCCTATCCGCAAAGGCTGGGTACAGGAGTAAGTGAAAAAATAGGGGCGCAGTAAACTGCGCCCGATGTTTCTTTTCCCAGGTTATTTCGCGAACAACGACCCAAACAGCCCGGTGATTTTCATCATCACAAAATCCCAGATACGACTGAAGAACCCGCCTTCTTTGACCTCTTTTAATGCCACCAAAGGACGCTGATCCACCACCTTACCATTCAGGGTGAAATCCACCGTGCCTACAACCTGATTTTTCGCCAGCGGTGCTTCCAGCTGTTTGTTGGTCAAGGTAAAACTGGCTGTCAGGTTTTTCAACTGCCCTTTAGGTGTGGTCAGGGATACATTTTCAGCCACGCCAAGGGGGACCATTTTGTCCTCACCGAACCAGACTCGCTGGTTGGTGAAGGCATCACCGGCCTTCATTGGGGTCAAGGTTTCGAAGAAGCGGAACCCCCAGTTCAGGAGATTTTCACTCTCATTGAAACGCACGCGATCGCTCGGTGCCCCCATCACAACCGCAATCAATCGCATCCCGTTTGCATCAATGGCGGATGAGACCAAATTATAACCCGCGCCTGAGGTGTAACCGGTTTTAATGCCATCGACGTTCAGGTTAGTGTTCCACAACAAACGGTTGCGGTTTATCTGGCGAATATGGTTGAAAGTGAATTCTTTCTGTTTATGCAGCGCGTATTCTTCCGGCGTATCGCGGATTAACGCTTGCGACAATAACGCCATATCGTGGGCCGAGCTGTATTGCCCATCCGCATCCAAACCGTGGACGGTTTTGAAATGGGTGTTTTCCAGCTTCAGCTGTTGAGCATAGCGATTCATCAAATTGACAAAAGAGTCTTGGCTGCCAGCCACATAATCAGCCAGTGCGATGCAGGCATCATTGCCAGACTGAATCACAATGCCTTTGTTTAACTCGGAAACAGGCACTTTAT
The DNA here is from genome assembly GCF_014639435.1 of Hafnia psychrotolerans. Classification (GTDB taxonomy): domain Bacteria; phylum Pseudomonadota; class Gammaproteobacteria; order Enterobacterales; family Enterobacteriaceae; genus Ewingella; species Ewingella psychrotolerans. The sequence goes on from NZ_BMFZ01000002.1 coordinate 13,745, forward strand.
CACCGGGCTTGAGGAACATCAGCGATGACCCCTGCAGCACGGGATTGCCGGTCGCCCAGGCATCCTGGCCAACCGTGACCATGTCATCCGGCGTTATCTTGCCTGACTTGATAACCTGACCTACCACATAGCTGACCATGATTTTGGTCAGGCTGGCAGGATCAAGACGCATGTCAGGATTCGATTCAGCGAGCACCTTGCCGCTGTTGTAATCCATCAACACCCAGGATTTAGCGTTAATCTGCGGGGCTGCAGGGTTGGTATCTGCTTGTGCAGCGGGAAGCGCCAGCAGCATCAAACCGCCGCCGAGCGTACAAAGAAAGGTCCGTGTTAATTTAGGAGAGATTGTCATAGGTTTATGAACGCTTTTGTCAGGGTGACTGAGATTTATCTTGTCTTTCAAACAGCTTGGCGACTTGCTATTAAGACGCCGACCGAACGACCAATGCTAAAAGTTACCGGTTTATAGGCCTCGAAGAAACCATTGCAATGTAAAGATTCTTAGATAAAACCTCATTGGTGCCGTTCGCGGCTTTTTCTGCGCACTTTTCATTCTGTCTCCCACGCATTGACCGCATGCGAGGAGTCTGTCAAATTTGCGCCTCTATACATTCTCATGACTAACAAAACGCTGATCGGCAATAAATGCGCAACGGTACAGCAATGGAGAAACAGCGTGATTGGACTGGTGATTAAAGCATTGATTGGCGCACTGATGGTGGTGGCGATCGGTTTATTATCCAAAACGCGTAATTACTACATCGCCGGTTTGTTGCCTTTGTTTCCCACCTTTGCGCTGATCGCCCATTATATCGTCGGTACCGAACGTAGCATTGACGCACTGCGCACCACCATTATCTTCGGTCTGTGGGCAGTACTTCCCTATATGGTGTATCTGATTTCTCTTTATTTTTTGATTGGTTGGATGAAACTTCCCTATGCCCTTCTTACCGGTGTGATCTGCTGGTCCCTGGCCGCCTGGCTGCTTATTTCCCTCTGGACACGTTTTCACGCCTGAAAACTAAAGACCAAATTCGTCACGAAACCGGTCACCTTCTTGTGTCAGTTCATCACGGACAAACTCAATAAACTGGCTCAGTATGGCCGAATGTTTTTTGCCTGCCACCGTTTGCAACTGCAATGTGCGCTGGCTGAGCTGCTCAATATTCACCGATTTCACACAAAGCCCGTCACGCCGTGCTCTATACAAAATAGAGAAGTGACTGCAAGCCAAAATCGCCCCCGGCGTATGCAGCATAAATTCATATAGCGTTGAAAAACGGTTACAACTGAGTGCAGGTTCGAGAAATATTCCGCTCATCCGGCATGACAAATCAAACAACTGGCGAATCGTGCTGCCCGGTTCGTTCATCGCCAGCGGATAAGGGTGTAAGTCGGTCAGCTGTAATGCGGTAGTGGCCAGCGGATGATCAAGGCGCATCACCATTCTTACCGGGGCCGGAAACGTCGCGATCACATCAACACCCCGTTCGGCCGTTAGGCTGAACTGCAACGCGAGTTCACTCTCACCACGGCGGATCATCTCAGCCACCTGCAACGCCGTCCCCACATTCAGCGAAAACATCACGCCAGGATGGCGCTGTCGAAAGCGAATAAACAACTGCGGCAGGAGGTCAAATGCCGGGCCGTCGGTACAGGCCATGTGGATGACCGTTCGCCGCAGTGCATTTAATCCCTTGATCTCCCCGATGGCATGTTCCATGTCCATCATGCTTTTGCGTACGTGGTTTTCAAGGATCTGCCCGGCGTCATTGAGCACCATTCCACGAGCATGACGTTCAAAAAGCGTCGCCCCAACCCGCTCCTCCAGCCGCTGGATCTGCCGGCTAATTGCCGACACCGCCACAAATAATTGTTTACTGGCCGCGCTGAGCGAACCCGCATGGGCAACAGCCAGAAAATAGCGAATCTCGGTACTTTGCATCTTTTTTCTCTGCCTCATAAACGTGCAATCAAGCATTACATAAAAAGCAAAGGTTGATTGCAATTATTATTATTGTGGCAACGCTGCGTATTGGTTTAGATAACATTGATAACAACATAGATAAAAAAATAACCAACACAACGGATAACGCAATGACAGCGGATAAAGCAGCAGCACAGGCTCTGGCCTGGTTTGACAAGGGTGAATTTAAAACAACGTTGGCACGGCGTATTGCACTGGCCACCGAAAGCCAAAGCAGCACGCGCGACGCCGAGTTGGTCCGCTATTTCGACGACGAAATTAAACCGGCGTTATCTGCTATGGGCTTCTCACTGCTCAGCGTTGATAATCCTCGCGCCGCCCACCGTCCGTTTTTGATAGCCAGCCGAATTGAAGATCCGCAATTACCCACGTTGCTCACCTACGGCCATGGCGACGTGGTTTTCGGCGACGACGAGCACTGGCGTGAAGGGCTCAAGCCCTGGCAGTTGGTGGAGGAAGATGACCACTGGTATGGCCGTGGCACCGCCGATAATAAAGGCCAGCACAGTATCAATATCGCCGCGCTGGAACAGATTTTTCAGGCGCGCGGCGGCCGTTTGGGATTCAACTGCAAAGTCTTGTTTGAGATGGGCGAAGAAGTGAGTTCGCCAGGTTTGGCCGAGTTATGCCGCGATCACGCGGAGATCCTTAGCGCAGACTTATTGATCGCCTCGGATGGCCCACGCCTGAGCGCCGCGCGTCCAACGCTGTTTCTTGGGTCACGCGGTGCGGTTAATTTCCGCTTGAGCATCAATGCCCGTGACAACGCTTATCATTCGGGTAACTGGGGCGGCCTGCTGAGCAACCCCGGCACGCAGCTGGCTAATGCGCTGGCCTGCCTGGTGAATCAGCACGGCCAGTTACTGGTCGATGCCCTAAAACCTGCGCCCGTCAGCCCGCAGATTCGACAGATCCTCGATGATATTGAGGTAGGGGGTGGTGATACCGATCCACACATTGACCCCAACTGGGGCGAACCCGGTCTGACACCCACCGAACGTCTTTATGCCTGGAATCAACTTGAAGTGCTTTCTTTCCTTACCGGCAATCCGCAGCGCCCGATGAACGCGATCCCAGGTCAGGCAACGGCCGTGTGTCAGTTGCGCTTTGTTGTCGGCACGGATTGGAAAAATCTGGCACAGCATGTACGTGCTCATCTTGATTCCCGGGGATTTTCACAGGTTGATGTCGAATTCATGCGCGGTTCCCCTGCCACCCGTTTCGACCCGACGGATCCCTTGGTCAGTTGGGCTCTCGAGGTGATGCAACACAGCAGCGGCAAAAAACCGGCACTGTTACCCAATCTTGGCGGCTCGCTACCTAATGACGTTTTCTCTGACATCCTCGGCTTGCCGACGCTGTGGATACCCCATTCGTATCCGGCCTGCGGTCAGCATGGTGTGAATGAACATATGCTACGCTCGGTCGCGCGCGAAGGGCTGGAGATCATGACCCGACTGCTGTGGAACTTAGGTGAACAGGGAACCTCCCTGCTGCTACAACACCGGCAACATGCCGCTCCTGGAGGTGTAAAATGAATCACGCCGCTGTTCACACTGCCGGGCAAAATGCCCTTTCCTCGGGTAAACCGAGCCTAATAAAAACCCTCTTCGCGACCTGTATTGGTAATGCGCTGGAGTGGTTTGACATCGCTATCTACGGTTTCTTTGCCACTTACATTGCCCACGCCTACTTTCCCGCCGTGGACCCTACGGTGTCATTGTTACTGACCTTCGGCAGCTTTGGTGTCTCTTTCCTTATTCGCCCGCTCGGTGCCATTGTCTTAGGCGCCTATGCCGATCGCCATGGCCGTAAGGCATCGTTGCTAATGTCGATAAGTCTGATGATGCTAGGTGGGCTGATCATCGTACTTACGCCCTCGTACGCCACTCTCGGTATCGCGGCCCCGCTGCTTATTTTGCTCGCTTGTTTGATTCAGGGGTTCTCGGCAGGCGGTGAATTTGGTAGCTCCACCGCTTTTCTGGTTGAACATTTTCCGGAACGGAAAGCGTTTATCGCCAGTTGGCAGTTTGCCACTCAGGGAGCCAGCACACTGTTGGCCTCGGCGTTTGGTTTGGGGTTAGCGCGCGTATTAAGTGAAACGCAATTGCAAGACTGGGGATGGCGCATTCCATTTATTTTCGGTCTGCTGATCGGACCGGTTGGTTTGTACATTCGCCGTCACATTCATGAATCAGAAAGCTTCCAAAAAGCAGAGAAAACCCATTCGCCGTTGAAACAGATTGTCCGGGCGCAAAAGTCCCTGTTTTTCATTGCTGTCGGGCTGATGGTGGTCTCAACCGCCATCAACTATATGCTCAACTACGTCCCCACTTACGCCACCAAGACGTTACATCTTCCGCCTTCGGTCGGCTTTAGCGCCACGCTGGTTGCCGGTATCATTCTGACGGTCGTGACGCCGCTAATGGGACTATGGGCAGAGAAAGTCGGGCGTTTGCCATTAATGTGGGGTTCACTGATTCTGCTGTTAATTACTATCTACCCGGCGTTCTGGCTCATGCTGCAATATACCTCGGCGTTGTCGTTGATTCTTCTAATAGGCTGGCTGGCCCTGTTAAAATCGATCTACTTCTCCACGGTACCCTCGATGATGGCTGACCTGTTCCCGGTCGGCACCCGCGCCAGCGGAATGGCGATAAGTTACAACGTCGCGGTGACCGTTTTCGGTGGTTTTGCCCCGTTCATCTGTACCCTACTGATCTCAATGACCGGAAGCAGTCTGGCGCCAGGTTACTATCTGATGGCCGTTGCGCTGCTCAGCGTATGGGCATTGTTGCGGGCGCAGAGGCTACAGCGATAGCGTTCTCGCGGCAAATCACAGATGCATAAAAATTTTTTCACGCTTATAGTCTCAACGGCCTGTTTTTAAATTGTTCTACAAAATTCAAATCATTCAGGAGAAGTAAAAGATGCTGACAGTATGGGGTCGTGAAAACTCAACCAACGTGAAGAAAGTGCTGTGGCTGCTGGATGAGCTCGGTGAAACCTATCAGTTGGTCGGCGCAGGCGGCGCTTACGGCAAAGTCAACGAACCGCTCTATTTGTCGCTCAATCCCAACGGGTTGGTGCCTTGTCTGCAGGATGATGACTTTGTTTTGTGGGAATCGAACGCTATTTTACGCTATCTGGTGGAGCGCTCTGGCAACCCCATGTTCTGGAGCAGCGATGCACAGCAACGCGCCTCGGCGGATAAATGGCTCGACTGGGCCAGTAATTCGCTGCCGCTTCCTTTCCGCCAGGTCTATATCAATCTGATCCGCACACCTGAAGATAAGCGTGATATGGCTGCCGTCGCCACTGGTATCGCTGGGTTTGAGAAATTATGGCCCGTGGTTGATGCCGTACTGGCGAAACAGACCTGGCTGTCCGGGGACACATTCGGTATTGGCGATATTCCGATGGGCTGTTTTGCGTATGCGTGGTTTGGACTGGAAATCGAACGTCAGCCCCATCCAAACCTTGAGCGCTGGTATCAGCAATTGACCCAACGTCCGGCTTATCAGAAACACGTAATGATCCCGCTGAGTTAATCTGCCTTCGAGGTCGGATGCAAAAACGTCCGGCCTCGTCTGTATGGGTGGACCGCAGAAAAACCCTCCCAGGTTATCTATTCCAAACAGGAATAACGCAAGTACGAAATATACTAACTACAAAGCATTCCCTATTTATTAACAACTAGGTAAACTGCCCGCACAGATAGACGTCTGGACAGACAGACTTCTGCACATCCTCATCTTGGGTGGCTCTTGTTGAGCTCCCGTAAACCACCTTGCGAAACCGCGTTCGCTGTCTGCCGGAGTTGTTAATGAAAAAAATATCCGCCTCTTTATTGGTGCTGAGTCTGTTGGCCGCTGCCCCAGCGTTCGCTGCAGAAGCCACGCTCGCCGCTGTTCCTGCTGTGATTGCTCAGCATCAAGGTCCGGTGCGCATTGCTGTGATCCGTAATTTAGGTTCTGACGATAACACGACCCAATTTTTAGCCGGGACCATCAAAGAAGGCCGCAATCTGGGTTTTAAAGTCGACACCTTCCTCAGCAATGGTGACGACGCCAAATTCCAGGACTTCGTCAACCAGGCCATCAGCCAGAAATATGACGGTATTATCCTGTCACAGGGCCGGGGGCCTTACTCCGTCGCACTGGTGAAACGCATTACCGCTGCGGGCATTGCAGTCTCCGTATTCGATACTGAAGTCCCGGACAACCTGCCCGGCGTAACGGTGACTCGTCAGGATGATGCCTCGTTGACCCACGCTTCCGTAGGGGAACTGGTAAAGGATTTCAACGGTAAAGCCAACATCATCAAATTATGGGTTGCCGGTTTCCCGCCGATGGAACGTCGTCAGAAAACTTATGAAGAAATTCTTAAGCAAAATCCGGGCATTCATCAGTTGGAGTCTATCGGCGCCGTCTCCTCTGATGTGCAGGGAGATACCGCGAATAAAGTCGGTGCTATTTTAGCCAAATACCCGAAAGGTAAAATTGACGCCATCTGGGGTGCATGGGATGCCTTCAGTCAGGGCGCGTATAAAGCCTTGAAGGAAAACGGCCGTACTGAAATCAAACTCTACAGTATTGATGTATCCAACCAGGATCTGCAGATGATGCGAGAGAAAGGGAGTCCGTGGAAAATCACTGCGGCAGTCGATACTCAACTGATCGGCGCGGTAAACCTGCGCATTGTCGCGCTGAAAATTGCCGGTGAAAAAACGCCAGCTACTTATGAATTCCCGGCTCAGGCGATACCGCAAGCTTTGCTACAAAGCCAGAGCGGCGGCATCAACGTGACAGGTTTGAGCAAAATTATTCCGGGCTGGGGCAAATCTGAAGATTTCACCGCCCCGTGGTTTGCCACACTGGAAGCCAAATATAAGAAGTAATCTCCCTTTAGCCTCCAATACGCCTGCATCACGCAGGTGTATTCTTAGCAATTTTCCGCCTCAATAAATGACTTCACCATGCCGGTCGCGATATTCTTTAGGCGTCATGTCATAGCCTTTTTTGAATACAGAATAAAAGTATTGCAGTGATGGATAGCCGCACATTTGTGAGATCTCATTGATAGAAATCGACGTCGCTGCCAGCAGATTTTTGGCGCGTTCCAGCTTCTCATCATGGATCACGCCATGAATAGTTTGACCGGTTTCATCTTTGAATCTTTTTTCGAGATTTGAACGCGAAATACCAATAGCATCCAGGACTTGTTCAACCTTAATCCCTTTGCAGGCATGGTGACGGATATAGTGCATCGCCTGAATAACTGCCGGATCACGCAGCGAACGAAAGTCGGTAGAACGGCGGGCCATCACTTTCACCGGCGGTACCAGGATACGTTGCAGAGGTAATTCACGAGCATTCAGCAACTGGTGTAATAGCTTGGCGGCGCGGTAACCCATTTGCCGGGTGCCCTGTGCCACCGACGAAAGTGCAACCCGCGACAGGTAGCGGGTCAGCTCTTCGTTATCGATGCCAATCACGCTGAGTTTTTCTGGCACCGGAATGTCCAAATGTTCACAAACCTGCAAAAGATGACGAGCACGGGCATCCGTCACCGCGATAATTCCCGTTTGCTGTGGCAAGGTTTGCACCCAGTCAGCCAGACGGTTTTGCGCATGCTGCCAGTTCTCCGGCGCAGTTTCCATTCCCTGATAAACCACACCTTGATATTGTTCAGCGGCCACCAACTGGCGGAACGCATGCTCACGTTCCTGAGCCCAGCGCTTGCCGCCTACACCGGGTAAACCGTAGAAAGCAAAACGGTTAATACCCTTTTCTTTAAGATGCATAAATGCCGCTTCCACCAGCGCATAATTATCGGTCGCAATGTAATGCACCGGTGGATAGTCCTCTTCGCGGTGGTAGGAACCCCCAACACCCACGATCGGTACGTTCAGGCCTTTAAGCACGCCTTCAATCGCACGGTCATCGAAGTCCGCGATGACACCATCACCCAGCCAGTCGCGTATGTTATCGAGGCGACAGCGAAAGTCCTCTTCAATGAAAATATCCCAGTCGCTTTGCGATGCCTGCAAATACTCACCGACGCCCTCGACGACCTCGCGGTCATACACTTTATTGGCATTGAATAACAATGTGATCCGATAACGCTTTTCAAACATATCGGTTTCTCTACGGTGGTTTACGCAAAAAACAAACCGGGTCATTCATGCCACGGCTTGTAGGAATCAGTTCGATATCACAACCCTACCTCAGTTGCAGCAATAGCGCTGATTTCTTTAAAATTTAGCCAATATTTTCCCAACGCTCCTGCACGTTGGAAGGTCTATTTAGGCCCGTCGTTTGGTCGCTGAATCCATCCAGACCGCCAGCAGCAAGATCGCGCCTTTGACGATGTACTGCCAGAACGACGGAACATCCAGCATACTCATGCCGTTATCCAGCGAGGCCATGATGAAAGCCCCCATCACTGCCCCGGCTACGCTGCCCACGCCCCCGGCCAGGCTGGTGCCGCCAATGACGCAGGCGGCAATGGCATCCAGTTCGGCAATGTTGCCTGCGGAAGGTGAACCCGCACCCAATCGGGAGGTGAGGATCAGCCCCGCAATCGCGACCATCAGCCCGTTGATGGCAAATACCGCCATCTTACTTCGCTCGACATTCACGCCAGATAACCGTGCCGCATCGATGTTGCCACCGATAGCATAGATACGTCGGCCAAATGCCGTGCGTGATGCCATAAAAATACCACCGAGCATCAGGGCAACCAGCACCAACACCGGTGTCGGTACGCCGCGATACTCATTAAGCAGCAGTACTGCCCCCAACGCGATAACGGCGGTCAGCGCCTGCCGGGCGACATCACTTTTAGCCTGAGTAAGCGGTAGCCCCAATGCAGCCCGCTGTTTGCGCCGGTGCCACTGCCAGCCGATAAACAGCGCCAGAGCAACAACACCGATACCAAAACCCACACCATCAGGTAAATAACTTTGCCCGATCAGTGACATTGCAGGCGTGGTTGGCGCAACGGTCGTCCCGCTGGTGATGCCAATGAGTATCCCGCGAAATGCCAGCATCCCAGCCAGTGTCACGATGAACGATGGCACCTTACGATAAGCCACCCACCAACCATTCCAGGCACCCAGTAACAAGCCTAGCAGCAAGGTGACCGCAATCGTCAGGGGTAGCGGCCAGCCCAGCCACACATCAAAGATAGCAGCAACCCCACCCAGTAACCCCATCATGGAACCGACGGAGAGATCAATTTCGGCCGAAATAATGACAAATACCATACCGACCGCCAAAATGCCGGTGATCGCGGTCTGGCGAAGCAAGTTGGAGACATTACGCGCACTGATATAAGCACCGTCTGTTGTCAGTGAGAAGAACACGATGATCACGGCGATCGCCGCCAGCATGACGTACACTTGCAAGTTGATATTTTTGAGCGACTGTAACGAGAAAAGTGACGGTGATCTGATGGGTTCGTCCGCCGCTTCCGGCGCGCCCAATGGCGTTAATTTAGACATGAATTTCACTCCTTAAAGCAGATTCCATAACCTGTTGCTGGGTTAAATTGTCATTTTTCAGACAGGCTTTGAGCTGCCCCAGATGCATAACCAAGATCCGGTCACTCAAACCGAGAACTTCAGGCAGTTCAGAAGAGATCACAATAACCGCCATCCCCTGAGCAGCCAATTGACTGATAAGTTTATAGATTTCCTGCTTTGCCCCGACATCGATACCGCGCGTAGGCTCATCCAGAATGAGGATTTTGGGTTTAAGCAACAGGCAGCGAGCAAGGATAGCTTTTTGCTGATTACCGCCACTTAACCTGCCAATGGCCAGAGTAGAAGTGGTGGTTTTAATTTTGAGTTTGGCGATCGATTGTCTGATGTTTTCCTGCTCGCGAGCATCGTTAATCACGCCCGCTGACGTAAAATCGCTGAGGGCAGCCAGTGTAATGTTACTCCCGACCGCCATCACCGGAACAATGCCGTCACGTTTACGGTCTTCCGGCACCATTGCCATTCCATGGGACATGGCGTCACGGCAATTTACGATGTTGACTCTTTTTTCTGCCAGCCAGACCTCCCCTTGCCAACGACCAGGATAGACACCAAACAGGCACTCCATGGTTTCTGTTCGCCCCGCGCCAACCAAGCCAGCGACGCCCAGGACTTCACCGGCATGCAGATTGAAGCTCACGTCATCGACCCGTTTTATATGACGATTGACTGGATGCCATGCACTCAGATGCTCAACTCGCAATACTTCGACACCAGGCTGTCGTTGGCGGGGAGGAAAAAGCTCCGTCAATTCCCGTCCGACCATCATGGCGATGATCTCCTGTTCACTCACGCCCCTGGCATCGCGGGTCGCGATATGTTGGCCATCACGGATGACGCAAAGCTTGTCAGAAATCGCCCTGACTTCGTTGAGTTTATGGGAAATGTAAATACAAGCGATATCGTGATTGCGCAGATCACGGATAATGTCTAGCAGGATCTCCGTTTCACTTTCCGTCAGTGACGCTGTCGGTTCATCAAGCACCAAGAGCCGCACTTGCTTATTGAGCGCCTTGGCGATTTCCACCAGTTGACGCTGGCCAAGTCCCAGTTCGCCGACCCGCGTATGCGGGTCAATCTCCAATTTGACCTGCGCCAGCATTCTTTGGCAGCGTAAATACATCTGGTCGGTATCGAGCAGGCCGTATTGCCCCCATTCGTTTCCCAGAAACATATTTTCTAAAACGCTTAACTGCTTCACCAGCGCCAGTTCCTGATGAATAATCGCAATACCTTTTTGTTCCGTTTCGCGGATCCCCTTTGCCATCAGTTTCTCGCCGGAGAAATAAATCTCTCCGTCAAATGTCCCGAAAGGATAAATGCCGCACAGTACTTTCATCAGGGTCGATTTACCTGAACCATTTTCACCACAAAGTGAGAGCACTTCTCCAGCATCCAGCTGGATACTGATATTATCGACGGCCTTTACCACGCCAAATTGCTTAGTGATATTACGCATATCAAGTAGGCGCGTTTTTTCCGGTGATCCAGATATAGGTAATCCAGACATAATTAACCTCGCAGCACTCTGACATTCTTATCAATATTCAAAAATGTCAGAGCCGCTCAATGACAGAAAAAGAGTGCAAAATAAAAATTATTTAAGATCGGATGCTTTATGGAACCCGTCGGCAATCACCGTGCTGTCAATATTACTTTTATCAACCGGAATAGGGGTTAATAAATAAGAAGGGACGTCTTTCATGCCATTATTTAAGGTGGCGTTAGATTTAGGATTTTCACCTTTGGCCAGTTCCACAGCAATTTCAGCCGCATCATTAGCCAGCTTAGTGATCGGTTTATAAACGGTCATGGTCTGGGTTCCCGCCTCAATACGCTTAATGGCAGCAAGATCCGCATCCTGGCCGGAAATGGCCACTTTGCCAGCCAACCCTTGCGCAGAAAGTGCCTGAACGGCACCGCCCGCTGTCGCGTCATTGGAAGCGACGACTGCATCAATTTTGTTATTATTGGCCGTCAGCGCATTTTCCATGATTTTAAGCGCATTTTCCGGCAACCAACCATCCGCCCACTGATCGCCAACGATCTTTATTTTCCCCTCTTTTATCAAAGGGGTTAGCACTTTCATCTGACCGGAGCGGAACAGTTTGGCATTATTGTCGACTGGCGAGCCTCCCATCAAGAAGTAGTTGCCTTGCGGCACACGCTCAACCAGGCTTTGTGCCTGTAATTCGCCCACTTTCTCGTTATCAAATGAAATATAAAAATCAATATCTGCGTTGTTAATCATCCGGTCGTAGGCTAGAACTTTAATGCCTTCCCTTTTGGCCTCGGCGATAACATTACTCAACACTTTACCGTTATAGGGGATAATCACCAGGACATCGACACCGCGATTGATCATATTTTCAATCTGTGCCATCTGTGTTTCTTCATTTCCGTTAGCAGATTGCACAAACACATCAGCGCCCAGTGTTTTGGCTTTCGCTACAAATATATCCCTGTCTTTTTGCCAACGCTCCAGTCGCAAGTCATCGATTGCCATACCAATTTTGATCTCTTTTGCCATCCCGAGATGGCTGAAAAGGAGTATGGCGGCGCTGGCACTGAGTAACAATGTTTTCATTTTCATCTTCTAAAACCTTTTTTATAAAGAGGTAGGGAAAGAGAAATAAATAAATGTGGAAGCAACCACAGGGAATGTTGTTGCGGATGAATTGTTGTCGCTTAGCCATTATTCAGCAATTGCAGATTTTAACCCTCGCATTACGTTTTTTAGTTTCTTTTCTAATATTTGATGGAGATCATGGTTTGCTTGCAATAGCCCTATTAGCAGCACTGACTTGCTCGCGGAGCCTCGGCTTATTAAAATCAATCGTATTTAATTGGCTATTTATGCGATCTAACGCACAGTTAATAATTAAGTTAATTTGAGTGTTAAATAACGTAATTGTGGGACAGCCTGACAACTCCGAAGATACCCCCTCTCACCTCCCAGCAAAACTGGGCCAGTTTCTAAGGAGTTTTCAATGCACGCTTATTTTGACAAGCTTGACGCGGTTCGCTACGAAGGAACTCACAGCAAAAACCCTCTCTCATTTCGCCATTACAATCCAAATGAGGTCATTCTCGGCAAAACCATGGCTGAGCATCTGAGATTTGCCGCTTGCTACTGGCATACATTCTGCTGGAATGGTTCAGACATGTTTGGTGTGGGGGCGTTTGACCGCCCATGGCAGCAACCCGGAGACGCCCTGGCCTTAGCAAAACGTAAAGCCGATGTGGCATTCGAATTCTTCACAAAGCTCAGCGTCCCTTACTACTGTTTCCACGACGCCGATGTGTCACCGGAAGGCAACTCGCTGAAAGAATATGTCAATAATTTTGCCGTCATGACCGACGTACTGGCGCAGAAGCAGGAGAGCAGCGGCGTAAAACTGTTGTGGGGTACAGCCAACTGTTTCTCCCATCCTCGCTACGGTGCCGGCGCGGCAACCAATCCGGATCCTGAAATTTTTGCCTGGGCCGCCACGCAGGTCTTTACTGCCATGAATGCCACGAAACAACTTGGCGGTGAAAACTACGTGCTATGGGGCGGACGTGAAGGTTACGAAACACTGCTTAACACGGATTTACGCCAGGAACGTGAGCAAATTGGTCGTTTCATGCAACTGGTGGTCGAGCATAAACACAAAACCGGGTTCCAGGGGACATTACTGATTGAACCCAAACCCCAGGAACCGACTAAGCATCAATATGATTATGACGTTGCCTCAGTCTATGGCTTCCTGCAGCAATTTGGGCTGGAAAAAGAGATCAAAGTTAACGTAGAAGCCAACCACGCAACGCTGGCAGGCCATTCGTTCCATCACGAAATTGCGAATGCCATTGCCTTGGGAGTTTTTGGCTCCGTGGATGCCAACCGTGGTGACCCTCAGTGTGGCTGGGATACCGATCAGTTCCCTAACAGCGTCGAAGAAAATGCGCTGGTGATGTATGAAATCATCAAAGCGGGCGGTTTCACTACCGGGGGCCTGAACTTCGATGCCAAAGTTCGCCGTCAGAGTACCGACAAGTATGACCTTTTCTATGGACATATTGGCGGTATGGATACCATGGCGCTGGCGCTGAAAGTTGCCGCGAAAATGATTGCCGATGGTGAGCTCGACAAACACGTTGCTCAACGTTATTCAGGTTGGAATACTGAGTTAGGCCAGCAGATTTTGCAGGGCAAAATGTCACTGGATGAACTGGCCAAGTTTGCACAGCAACAACAGTTAGCGCCGGTGCATCAGAGCGGTCATCAGGAGCAACTGGAAAATCTGGTTAACCGTTACCTTTTCGGTTGATTGCAATCTAGCTGCCACAGCAAATCTGCTCCGTGATAGCTGTACGATACCCCGAAATGGGATACTCGACAGATTACCTGGCGCAAGGACGGCGGCAAATGAATGCCCCAGGTGCTGACATCAGTCAGTGACTGGGGTAAGTGAAGGCAACCAACACACCTGCACATTGAAAGATGGCGGGTACAGGAAGAGGTGAATATGTATCTCGGTATCGATCTCGGTACATCCGGTGTAAAAGCCATTTTGCTCAGCGAATCCGGGCAGGTCGTCGCCACTCATAGCGAACCGCTCACCCTTTCTCGCCCTCATCCTTTATGGTCAGAACAGGATCCTGAGCAGTGGTGGAGTGCAACTGACAACGCTATTTTGGCGCTGGCAGCAATACAGGATCTCTCCAGCGTAAAAGCCCTGGGCCTGACCGGGCAAATGCACGGTGCCACGCTGCTCGGTGCGCACGGAGAGGTATTACGTCCGGCTATCTTATGGAATGACGGACGCAGCTTTAAACAATGTCTTGCGCTGGAGGAAGCCGTACCCGAATCCCGTCATGTTACGGGTAACGTCATGATGCCTGGCTTCACCGCGCCTAAATTAGCATGGGTAAAACAACATGAGCCTGAGGTGTTTAACCAGATAGATAAAGTATTGTTGCCCAAAGATTATCTACGCTGGCGTATCAGCGGAAATTTTGCCACGGATATGTCAGATGCGGCAGGAACCCTGTGGCTGGATGTGGCTAAACGCGACTGGAGTGACGTGATGCTCAACGCCTGCTCGCTTCGTCGTAGCCAGATGCCAACACTGTTCGAAGGCTGCCAGATAACCGGCAACGTTTCCACCGAGTTGGCCGAACGCTGGGGTACCGGTTGCATACCCGTGATTGCCGGTGGCGGTGACAATGCGGCAGGTGCGGTGGGCGTTGGGCTATATCGTGCAGGTCAGGCCATGCTCTCTCTCGGGACGTCTGGCGTCTATTTTGCCGTCAGCGACGGTTTCCTCAGTAATCCGCAGCAAGCCGTACATAGTTTCTGCCACGCCTTACCCGATACCTGGCATTTGATGTCCGTGATGCTCAGCGCCGCCTCTTGCCTCGACTGGGCGGCAAAACTGACCGGTATGGCCTCGGTAGGTGACTTACTGGCGCGGGTTGAGCAATCGACTCCCTCTGAATCACCGGTGTGGTTTCTGCCCTATCTGTCCGGCGAACGGACACCCCACAACAACCCGCAGGCTAAAGGCACGCTGTTTGGTCTTACACATGAGCATGGGCCAGCGGATATCGGCCGCGCGGTACTTGAAGGCGTCGGTTTTGCGCTGGCAGACGGCATGGATGCGCTGCATGCTACCGGTCTGAAACCGGATTCGATCATCCTGATTGGCGGTGGCGCACGCAGTGGTTACTGGCGGCAAATGCTGGCCGATATCAGCGGGCAAACGCTTGAGTATCGTACCGGTGGGGATGTTGGCCCGGCGCTGGGTGCCGCCAGACTGGCGCAAATTGCTATGAACCCGCAGCAATCTTTCGAGGTGTTACTGCCAGCACTGCCTCTTGAACAAACGCATAAACCGGATGCGGCAAAACACCACGCCTACAACGAGCGTCGCAAGGTATTCAGCGAGTTATACCAGCGTCTATTACCCTTAATGAGTTGAGCGTAGTGACTGGCGTTGTTTGACCCACCAGCGCCTTGGTGAAACCGATGCCAAACAGACGAGGTCGCGGTCAGGATCTCTGGCGCACGATTCAGGTAACGCCAACGCTGTACGCTTTCAAAAGTTAAGCCGTCGGGTTATTCCTCCGACGGCTTAACTTTAGCTATTGAATTCCATCTTATAACGATAATAGCCAGTGACTAACCACTGGCCTCTACCACCGCTGAATGTTTCTGCAATACGATGACATCCATTAGAGGGATATCAGTAAATATTGGTGTCAAAAATAATCGTAACCTCACCGCAATAGGTCCCTGGCCGGGTTTTCAGCAGGGTATCAACATCCCGCTGGCTGACCAGAAAATCCAGGCTTCCCGTCTTATTCTGCCAAACGCTTTCGTCAAGAATATCATCCCGTTGCGCTCGCCACCGGCTACCCGCGGTTTGCGTGATGCCGATGAGCCAGGCGTGTGGTCAACGATATTCTCCGGCAGCGTCTGCACCGGCACCCGCTGCGACGAGTTATCACGTTTCAGGACGCAGTCTTAACCGTTCTACTGCTCACACGTAAGGTTGCAAATGACATACACTGGATTATTAATTCATACTCAGTTTTGTGGCATAGCTCACACTTTAATTGTATGATGAATGCGTCACCTCACTGGAACGAAGGCTATGGGCAACATAATAACGCTGTTATTGCAATATATTCGCGCTTTTATAGTGATATATCTCTGTTTGTACGCCGGTATTGGTATTTCATCCCTGCTGCCGCTCACCATCCCCGGCAGTATTATCGGAATGCTCATTTTGTTTACCCTACTCAGTACCCAGATCTTACCTTATCGCTGGGTTAAACCCGGCTGTAGTGTATTGATCCGCTATATGGCGTTACTGTTCGTGCCTATCGGCGTCGGGGTGATGAGTTACTACGATGTGTTGCGCACTCAGTTTGGCCCGCTGGTTGTCTCTTGTTTCATCAGTACGCTGATGGTGCTGCTGGTCACCGCCTACTGTTCTCACTATGTTCACCGGGAACGTCCCATCACCGGCGAGCCGGAGGAAAAACCATGATCGACATGCTGTGGTCCCTGCCCTTAACGCTACTGGTGTTTTTCGCCACGCGTAAACTGGCGGCGAAACTCAAACTCCCGCTGCTCAATCCGCTGTTGATGTCGATGGTGATCATCATCCCTTTACTGCTGGTGACCCATATTCCTTACGCCCGTTATTTCGCTGGCAGCAAAATACTCAACGACCTGTTGCAACCCGCCGTCGTCGCGCTGGCGTTCCCTCTTTATGAGCAGTTGCATCAGATCCGCGCCCGCTGGAAGTCGATCATCAGCGTCTGTTTTATCGGCAGCATGGTGGCGATGGTCAGCGGTACCGCCATTGCATTATGGATGGGTGCCACGCCTGAAATAGCCGCGTCCGTACTACCGAAATCTGTCACCACGCCGATAGCCATGGCGACAGCCCAATCCATCAATGGCATACCGGCCATCAGTGCGGTGTGTGTTATTTTCGTCGGAATTTTAGGCGCCGTATTCGGCCACACTATTTTGAATATTCTGCAGATCACCACCAAAGCCTCACGCGGCCTGGCGATGGGTACGGCATCGCACGCGCTGGGCACCGCCCGCTGCGCCGAGATGGACTTTCAGGAAGGGGCATTCAGTTCACTGGCGCTGGTGATCTGCGGGATCATTACCTCGTTGCTGGCGCCGTTTCTGTTCCCGGTGTTATTAGCGGTATTTGGGTAAGTTCAGAGAGGATTTAACGCTGAAGGTGGGGAGTAAGTCAGGGCCGCTGTAACGCTCACTTCCAGCAGACTAAGAACAAGCCAGATTAGTAATCTGGCTTGTTCTATAAGTTTTAATAATCGATCGCTATTAATTAGTGTGTTCCTTTCCATTTATTGATCATTTCTTGGGTCACCTCATCTTTATAGCAAATTGGGCTATATCCTCCAGCACGACTCCAGGCACTTCTTTTGCCACAACGACTGCCATTTCTTGCTGAATTGTACGGGCAAGGACAGTTTCCTGGATAACTTTCTATAGACTCGTTGATAATAGATTGTTTTATTGCGCCATCAGATGTTTTTATTGGCTTAGCAGACACAGGTAATGACATAAGAGCAAACATAAAGAGCATAGCGAATGTCTTGATTTTAGAACTGTGCATACGACCTCGTTGCTGTAGGTAAACACAGAATATCTAGCTTTAAATACAATAGCTTCTTGATATAGGTTAATAAAGCATCAATGAATAAATTTATTCTTAATCCGTGTATTCTTCCTCTCGATAACCCATATCAAAATATTTTTCTGGTTTATCAATAGCCTTTGCCGGTCATTACGCCGCAATACCACCTGAATGTTGACTAAAGATTTATTATTGAGGCGCGCTGCGGGAAATAATAAGGCGATCAGTGACAGGCAGGATCAATGAGGTAGAAAATCGGCTATGTTGTACGCTGATTGGCGCAACAAAAGGTGTTAACGGGTTGTCGCAAAAAGGCGTATGTCACCCGGCTATTAGGTAAACAGAGTGACATACAAAACTGAGCGTACCCGGTTCAAGCATACTCAGAAAAGCGTGTCCAAACGGAGGCATTTCGCCTCCGTCGGTCAAAGCAGGTCAGTATGAAAGGATTATGAGTTCATCTTGAAGAGTGACATGCCCTGCATGTTACTGAAGGTTTTGTACGATGCCTGCAATGCAACCTGCTGCAAAGAATATTGTGAAATGACCGCAGTCCAGTCGGCATCGACCAGCGAGCTGAGTTTGCTGCTGTTGGTCAACGTGCGGTCATCCCCCAGCGAGTCCAGTTTATCGAGTTCACTCAGTTGAGTCCCCAACTCGGAACGCACAGAAAGTACGTTGTTGAGCGAATTACGCAGGCCACGGTTGGTTTTATCAATCGCGTCGGTGTAATCGGTATCGTTAGGGAAATCTTCTTTCGCCGTTTTCAACGCCGTCAATGCGGTATCAATGGTCTTAAACAGGTCAGACTCTCCTGTTGTACCGTCCGGCTCTTTTACCGCATCACCCGTCAACGCATCAAATACCTGCGAACCGGTATGGTTGATAACCATGGTGCGGCTGGCATCGACTTGTTGAGAAATAGATTCTGTGCCGCCGTTGTAGGTCACTGCACCGGTAGTAGCGTCGGAGGTAAACGGCGGTTTATCACTTTTATAACCGGCAAAAATATAGCGGCCATTACCATCGGTGCTGTTGGCCAGGTTGAGTATCTGATCTTTAATACCCTGTAACTTGGTCGCCAATGAGTTACGGTCATCGTTGCTCAGCGTACCGTCACCGGCCTGAACAATCAGTGTTTGCGCATCCTGAATACTCGAGGTCACATTTTGCAGAATTGACTCTTCCTGACTCATGCTTTGCGTGGCAAACGTGCGGGCAACACCATACTGTTCGTTCTCAGCCTGTGACTGCTTAACCATCACTGCCTGCGAGGCGGCCAACGGGTCATCGGAAGGTTTATTCACCTTCAGACCGGTTGAAAGCTGCACGCTGGTATCCTGCCAGCGCGATTGCGCATTCATGACGCTGTCCATGTTTTGCTGGTAAATCAAATTTGTACTAAGGCGCATGACATCAGTTCCTTATCGCATCAAAGTGTTTAATTAACGGATGTTGATGATCGCGTCGAAAATGGTAGACGCCGTCTGAATCACCTGCGCGTTAGCCAGATAATATTGCTGGTAGCGCTGCAAATCGCCGTACTCTTCATCGGTATTCACACCGGAAATTGACTGCTGTTGCGCACTCAGTTGCGTCACGATGTTGGTCTGTGCGGTATTGTTGGTTTTCAGCGTCGACACCTGATTACCGACGTTACTCACCAGACTGGCGTAAGCCCCTGAGAGTGTCGATTTACCTTCAACCAGCTTGGCGTTTTGTAAGTCGAGCAGTTTCTGTGCATTACGGTTATCACTGGCGCCGGCGAGGCCGGTAGTGGGATCCAATTCACTGGCGGCCGCAATTTTAGACGAGTCGGTGATCGCCAGATTCAGGCTGCCAGCTACGCCACTGACGGTTTTCACCGTGAAGCTGTCTTTGGCGTTCGCTGTTCCTGTCACTGAGACTTCCAGGCCGTCAAATGCCAGGGTTGGGTTGCCTGAGGCATCCGTCCCCGCCGTTGGCGTGATTTTTGTACCGTCTGACGAGCGGGTCGCGCTCCAGGCCGTGCCATCATAAGACACCACGTAATCGCTGGCTTTCACCGCTGATACATCACTGAACGTAGTGCTAAGCACTGCTGAGCCGGTGTTTTTAGTATTCGACACGGTCGCTGGCTGATTGAAGCTGAAGAAATCGCCTCCCGCCTCGCTGTTCATATCGAAGCCACCTTTGTTGACGGTGTTGAAGCTGTCGCCCAACGAGAGTGCCAACTGCCCTAATTGGTTAATCGCGGGTTCGAGGTTGTCTTTACGAAACTGCAGTACTCCGCCTAGCGCTCCCGTTGTGATACGGCTTTCAGCGATCTCCGATACAGTGCCGTCCGGCTGAGTCACCCCTACGGTCAGTTTACTGGTGTCCGCGCTGGAGGCGATAGCCACGATAGTGCGGGTGTTGGAACCTTGAACTAACGGCACGCCGTTGGCAAAAGAGACGTTATACGCATCGCCATCCTGCTGGGTAACCGTGACGCCCACGATATCGTTGAGCTGGCTGACCATCTGATCACGCTGGTCGAGAAGCGCGTTAGGTTCCTGACCCGTGCTACCCCGAGTGGTCGTAATTTGGGTATTGAGCTTAGCAATCTGCGCCGCAAAGTTGTTGACCTGATTAACGTTATCAGTGATCTGCTGATTCACACCGCTGCTCATATCGGCCAGATATTTTGCTGAACTGTTAAATTGAGCGGTCATACCCTGTGCTTGTCCGAGTACCGCCTGGCGCGCGGCGCTGTCGCCTGAGTTACTGGTCAGCGTTTGCAGGCCGGTGAAAAATTTCTGCATGGTAGTCGCCAGGCTGGTCGTCGTGTCTGACAACAGATTGTCAATCTGACCGGCCTGCGAGGACTGCGTAGTCAGCGCGCTATTAACGGTGCTGGCACTCATTAACTGATTGACAATAAAGGCATTATATTCGCGATTAACACTGCTGACGTTGACGCCGTTACCGATGTAGCCTGCCGCCGTACTCGTCCCATTGCTCTGGGCAATGATTGCCGTCTGGCGGTTATAACCGGCCACGCTGACGTTGGCGATGTTATTACTGACCGTACTGAGCGCAGCCTGCGCCGCATTCAGCCCGCTCATTGCGGTATTGATCAAGCTGTTGGACATAATTTTTTTATCCCAAAGTGACGCCGGCTGACGTTTTTATAGATTTAAGTGTTGTGAAAATCGGGAGCACTCCCTATTCCCCTACAGGTCTTTAAACGGCTATTTATTTCTAAACTAGAAGTGTTATCGGCGTCGGCTGACGGAACTTGAGGGTTGATTGTCAGAAAATCTTACTCAAATCTGTGCTGTAAGCTTTTACCGCTTGGTGGCCTGCCCCTTTGATTTTCTGAATGACGCTGACCAGCTTGTCGGCATAGTTCGGATCAGTGGCATAACCCGCAGCCTGTAAGGCATGAGCGGCCTGTTCAGGCGTTGCTGCAGCCATGACCTGGGCATAGCGCGGGTTGTTGGTCAGCAGTTTCACGTAGTCGCCAATGGCCTCGACGTAAGAACCATAGACGCGGAAACTGGCCTGTACTTTTTTTGCCACGCCATCGGTGTATTCCGTGGTCGTGATATTGGTGGTTGGCCCATCCCAACTGCTGCCGGCTTTGATACCAAAGAGGTTGTAACTCTGTTTGCCATTCGTAGTGGGGATCTCTCGCTGCCCCCAGCCTGACTCCAGCGCCGCCTGCGCCAAAATCAGCTGGTGAGAGATACCACTCTCTTTGCTGGCGACCTGCGCCGGAACACTCAGACGCGACACAAACTGCCCACTGTCCTGCCCCAGTGGCGCGCCGCCGGAGGTTCGGTCTGGCGCATTGGGAATGGCTTTGCGGATCATCTGTTCCATGGCCAGCACCGGCATCGTGTTCAGCACCTCTTTATCCAGCGCCATCGGGACTGTCCCGGCCATTTCAGAGGGTTCCGGGTTACCGCCGGTCATCTGTTTGACCATCATTTCAGCCATACCAAGTCCTTTGGCTGACATGTTCTGGGCAATTTGCTGATCGTACATCGATGTATAAAGCCGGGTCTGATCGCTGCTGAGCAGGCCATCCTGCGGTAAGGCTGAACGCATGCTTTTAAGCATCATCTGCACGAAGACGCCCTCGAACTGCTTAGCGACTTCCGCAATATGTGCCTGCGGATCTTTCTGTACCGCCAGCTTCAGTGTATTCAGCGACTGCGTTTCATACGCCGCCCCAGACATCGACATCAAATCGCTCATTAGATGATTTCCAAATCAGCACGTAAACAGCCAGCGGTTTTCATCGCCTGCAAGATAGACATCAGATCGATGGGTGTCGCACCCAACGCGTTCAGTGTGCGCACCACATTATTCAGGCTGGCGCTGGACCGCACTTGTTGCAGTGCGCCACCAGACTGACGAACGGAAATGTTGGTGTTGGGTGTCACCACGGTCTGACCGCCACCCAATGGCGTGTTCGGCTGGCTGACTTCATTCTGACGGTCAACGACTACGGAAAGATTCCCCTGTGCCACAGCACAAGAATCAAGCGTAACATCGCGGTTCATGACCACGGAGCCGGTGCGCGAGTTGATGATCACTTTGGCATCCATCGGACCGACATTGACTTCAACATTTTGGATTTGAGCCAATACACGGACCTGCGAGCTATTGCCGCGCGGCACCATCACCCGAATATTGCGCGCATCCAACGCACTGGCGGAACCCAGGCCGCCCTGGCGGTTAATCGCATCGCTGACCTGCTGCGCCAAATTGAAATCTTCGTCATTGAGTACCAGATTGATCACGCCTTCAGCACCGAAGGTGTTTGGCAATTCACGTTCAATGGTCGCGCCCGCAGTGATGCGTCCGCCGGAGAGTTGGTTGACGGTGACACTGCTACCGCCAGACGATGCGCCTGCCCCACCCACCAGTACGTTACCCTGCGCCAGCGCGTAAACCTGATTGTCCACGCCTTTGAGTGGAGTCATCAGCAATGTGCCGCCACGAATGCTTTTGGCGTTACCCATAGAAGAAACCACCACATCGATGGTCTGGCCGCTTTTGGAGAACGGCGGCATTTTTGCCGTGACCATCACCGCCGCAACGTTTTTCAACTGCATGTTGGTGCCAGCAGGCACCGTGATCCCCAACTGGGACAACATGTTGGTCAGTGTTTGGGTCGTGAACGGCGTTTGGGTGGTCTGGTCACCGGAACCGTCCAGCCCCACCACCAGCCCGTAGCCGATCAGGGCGTTATCACGCACACCTTGCACGCTGGCAAGGTCACGGATACGTTCGGCGAAAGCCGGCAGCGCGACGAAAGCTGATAGCGTTATGCACAATAGCGCGGTACTAAATTTTCGCATGTTTGCCTCTTAGTACGGCGAGAGATTAAGGAAGAACCGCTGCAACCAGCCCATGTTCTGCGCTTCATTGATGTAGCCGTTACCCACATATTCGATACGGGCGTCGGCCACCTGCGTTGACACCACCGAGTTGGATCCGCTGATGGTGCGCGGATTGACTACGCCGGAGAAGCGGATAAATTCAGTGCCCTGATTGATTTCGATCTGTTTCTCACCCACGACGCGTAGGTTACCGTTCGCCAGCACTTCGCTGACCGTCACGGTCAATGTGCCGCTGAAGGTATTATTGGCCGCAGCACCGCCTTTACCACCAAAGGTGTTGTCGCCGGACATGTCCATGTCAGCGCGGGCATTACCAAATAAGCCTTCGAGATAGCGCGGCGTCACGGCGGCAGAAAATTTACTGGAACCATTGCGGCTGGCATTAGCGGAAGAGCTTTTGCTGGCGCTCACGTTTTCCTGTAACACAAGGGTCAGGGTATCGCCGATATTGCGTGGTCGGCGATCTTCAAATAGAGGCTGATAGCCATAATTCATCGGCTGAACGGACTGGAAAATCGAGCCGTTTGGAACCGGTGGCGCTGCGGGGGCCGGTTGTGCCGACGTTGTGCCTTCTACCAGCGGTTTATGCGGTAAATACGCGCAACCGTTGAGCAACAAAGTTACCAAAAGCGGCACGACCAACACAGCAGGCCGTTGAGCGGCTGCGCTGTTTACCGACGTTAATTTCATGGTCACCACAGAGATCGCCTTAGTCTTCGAAATATCGACATTTATTACTGAGGGCATAGCACCTTAAATGGTCTGCATGACCCCACTTGAGTCAATAACAAACCCCATCAATTCTTCTCGCTGCATCAACGCGGCCACGGCGTCACCCCCGGTAGCTCGTATCAATAAGTGACCGGCGTTTACGCAGGCAGCCACCGCAGAAGCAGCGCGAAGAATACCGGGGATTACAACTGGGTCAGCTTCTGCAACATCTGATCAGAAGTCGAAACGGCTTTACTGTTGATCTCGTAAGCGCGCTGAGTCTGGATCATATTGACCAGTTCTTCCGCCACGTTAACGTTCGAGGTTTCAACGTAACCCTGATACAGCAAACCTGCGCCGTTGAGGCCCGGCGTGCTTTCCGTTGGCGCACCGGAGCTTTGCGTTTCCTGATACAGGTTTTCACCCATCGATTCCAAACCGCTGTCGTTAATGAACGTGCTCAGCGTGATTTGCCCAACCTGCTGTGCCGCCGTTTGTCCCTGTTGGGTTACGCTGACGATACCGTCGCGGCCCACGGTGATGGACAAGGCGTTAGCCGGAATGGTAATGGCCGGGATCACCTGATAACCGCTTGACGTGACCAATTGACCATTCTGGTCAACCTGGAACGAACCGTCGCGGGTATAAGCGGTGGTGCCATCAGGCAGTTGTACCTGAAAGAAACCCTGCCCTTTAATCGCAATATCTTTGCTGTTGTTGGTCTGTGACAGGTTGCCCTGCGAGTGCAAACGTTCAGTCGCCACCGGACGCACACCCGTACCGATTTGCAGGCCGGACGGCAGATTGGTCTGCTCAGACGACTGCGCACCTGGTTGGCGGATTGTCTGGTACAGCAAATCTTCAAATACCGCGCGCTGGCGTTTAAAGCCGTTAGTACTGACGTTCGCCAGGTTGTTGGCGATCACGTCCATGTTGGTTTGCTGCGCGTCCAGGCCAGTCTTCGCAATATATAGTGATGGGATCATGTTGTTACTCCTTTGCGGTCATCAGCTCAACGACAGCAGTGCATTGGCGCGTTGCTCGTTTTCATCCACGCTGTGGATGACCTTCATCTGCATTTCGAAACGGCGGGCGTTGGCTATCATGTCAACCATGGTCTCGACAGGTTTGACGTTGCTGCCTTCAAGCGTGCCTGGCATCACGTGGATACTCGGATCAGCTTGCAGGGCATTTCCCCTGGCCTGCGCCGTCGCGGGGGTCAGACGAAACATGCCATCATCACCACGCGCCACTTCGTTACCTGCCGCCTTGACCAATTTCAGCTTACCGAGCTGGCCCATCGTGTTCGGATCCGCCCCCGCTTCGAGCACTGCAATCGTGCCATCAGACGAGATGGTCAACTGCGCATTCGGTGGCACTTCGATCGGGCCGTTATCGCCCATGACCGGATTGCCCTGAATCGTCAGCTGGTTGGTCGGCGACACCTGAATGTCACCGTTACGGGTATAGGCTTCAGAACCGTCAGGCATCTGCACCGCAAGAAAGCCATCCTGCTGCAGCGCCACGTCCAGCGGGCGTCCGGTGTAGTTAAGCTGTCCCGGCGTCATGTCAGCGCCCGGCGTTGAGGCCGTCACCAGTGTACGTGTTTCGAGACTTGGCCCGTTCACCGGCACGGCACGCAGAGCCATCAGTTGTGCGCGGAAACCTGACGTTGAAGCATTCGCCAGATTACTCGCGGTAACTGCCTGCTGGTTGAGCGTCTGGCTGGCGGCGCCCATTGCGGTGTAGATTGCGCGATCCATAGTGCGTTCCTGTTCCGTCTGTCATTGCTACGTTTAACGCAGGTTGACCAGCGTGTTGAGAATGGAGTCCTGCGTTTTGATGGTTTGCGAATTCGCCTGGTAGTTACGCTGGGCGACAATCATGTTGACCAGTTCCTTACTCAAATCGACGTTCGACGCTTCCAGCGCACCACTGGTAATGTTGCCAAACCCCCCCGCACCGGCCACGCCAGTGATCGGCTGACCGGAAGACTGTGAGGAGGACCACACATTGTCGCCTTCGGATTTCAGACCTTCAGGGTTGGAGAAATTGCTCAACACGATCTGGCCCAGCAGTTGGGTTTGCTGGTTGGAGTAAACACCAGATATGGTGCCGTCATCGTTGATCTGATAACCGGTCATCTGACCTGCTGCATAGCCGTCCTGCATCAGCGTACCGATGCTGTTGCTGCCAGTATTCTGCTGAATACTGCCCTGGAAGCTGAGTGCCACCGTTTGTGGCGTGGCTGCACCGTTGGTGGCCGTATCCATTGGCAGCGTCAGTGGGATCGCCGGGTTGCTCACGACGCCAGCCGCATCAGCAGTACTGGTTAAGATACCGCTCGTGCTGAAGTTCAGGCTGCCGATTTTGCCCGCGGCAGAACCCGCGACGCTACTGTCCTGGGCGTAAACATCCCATGAGTTCGCCACCGTGGCCGACTTAACAAAGTACATATTGTTGTCGTGCGCATTACCCAATGAGTCATAGGTCGTAATGGTATTGACGTAGTTATAGCTGGTGGGATCTGAACTATTGAACGTCGCCGTGGTGGGCGTCTTGTCCGTGGAGTTCAGGTTAGCGGCCATGGTGGCCGTAGTTGAGGCTTTGGCGATCATCATAGTGTTGGGAATATTCAACGCCACTGGCTGCGCGCCCTGCGCGATAGTCGGTGGTGTCCCCGTGGCCGGATAACCGGTCAGACTCAGACCCTGCGAGTTCACCAGATTGCGGTTTTCATCGAGGGAGAGTTGGCCGTTACGGGAGTAAAATACCCCGCCGCTGGCGTCGGTCAGGCGGAAGAAGCCGTTACCGCTCAATGCGACATCCAGACCACGGTTCGTGGTGGTGGTGGTGCCGTCACTGAAGTCCTGAGTAATGGCGGCAACTTTGACGCCCATACCGGTTTGTGAACCGGCAAACATATCGGCAAAAGAAGCGGTCGCTGATTTAAAGCCAGACGTGGCGGAGTTGGCAATGTTATTACCAATGACATCCAGGTTTGACGATGCTGCGTTCAGGCCGCTGACTGCTTGGGAAAAGCTCATGGTCTGCTCCGTATTTTATATGTAGTCAAATGCGTTAAGGTTCGGGAAATCATTCGTTCTGCTCTGTGCCCCAGCCCTTCGTAGGCGTGGACACGGAAGGCGATTACAAAATTTGTCTTACATTGGCCAACGTACTGGTGCCGCGCACGCCGAGATCCAGCAGTGCGCCGGAGCTGTCGTTGGTGACGCCATTGACCAGCGCGTAGTTCAGCGTCGTGGCCACCATCTGCTCACCGCCATTGGTCGCGTTGACATTGAAGCTATAGCTGCCATCCGGTGCGGCAGTGCCGTCATCCTGCGTACCGTCCCAGGTATAACTATGAACACCCGCCGTCTGAGCACCCAGGCTGATGGTTTTCACCACTTTGCCAGTCGCGTCGCTGATGGTGACGTTGGCGGTATCCACAGAACGTTCCAGCTCCAGACCGAATGGCGTGGTACTCACCTTGCCATCAGAACTGCCGACCAGAATCGCTTTGCCCTCCACCATCACGCCATGACCAATCAGCGACGTCGCCTGTACAGACTGGTTACTGTTGATCTGGCCGGAAATGCTGCCGAGTGTGGTGTTGAGTTTTTCAATACCGCTGACGGTATTAATCTGCGCCAACTGACTGGTGAGCTGGGCGTTGTCCATCGGATTAGTCGGGTCCTGATTCTTCAACTGCGCCACCAGCAGCGTCAGAAAGCTATTTGACAGATCATCTGCGGTGGAAGTGGTGGTCGACGTACCGGTGGTGGAAATGGTGTTGTCGGCGGTGTCGTTAATCGAGCTTAAAACTGACATAAGACGCTCCGTTATTGACCCAGTGTCAGGGTTTTCATCATCAACGATTTGGTGGTATTCAACACTTCAACGTTGGCCTGATAACTACGGGAAGCCGAGATGGTGTTGACCATTTCGCTGACCACATCCACGTTTGGCATTTCCACGTAACCTTTGGCATCGGCCATCGGGTTGCCGGGCTGATACACCAGGCGCATCGGAGCCGGGTCATCAATCACTTGTGCTACTTTCACCCCACCCGTTTCCTGTCCCGGTGCAGCATTAACCTGAAACACCACTTGCTTCGCGCGATACGGCTTACCGTCCGGGCCGGTAACGCTATCGGCGTTGGCCATGTTACTGGCGCTGACGTTCATGCGTTGCGACTGGGCTGAGAGCGCCGATCCGGCGATATCAAAAATATTGAGCATCGACATACGGGTTATCCTTGAAGTACCGACATCATGCCTTTGACCTGGCCACCAAGGACGGTCAAGTCGGTCTGATATCGCACACTGTTATCGGCGAAATTGGTTCGTTCACGATCCATATCGACCGTGTTTCCATCCATAGACGGCTGATCGGGGATGCGGTACATCAGGTCCAGATCCGGGCCCGTGCGGGTAGAAGCAGGAATATGATGCGCATTGGTCAACGCCAGTGACATTCCGCTGCCGTTGGCACGTCCGGCTTCCATCACTTTTTGTAACTGACTGGCGAAATCGATATCCCGCGCCTGAAATCCTGGGGTATCCGCGTTAGCAATGTTCGCCGACAGTATTTCCTGCCGTTGGGCGCGCAAATTGAGCGCTTCCTGTTGGAACTGTAGTGCGGCGTTCAATTTGTCGAGCATGCGCCCTCCGCAAAATGGGAATTTGGAGCCGACAGCATAAATCTCACGGTCAACAACCTATCGCGGGAATAAGCGCAAAATGCCCCGCTATTTGTCGCATTGGGAAATGGGGACTGCGGGTAGACTTGTCGCCAGAAGTGGAGATCCACAACCTTTGTATTAACGGGCGAGGAGCGAAATGAGCAAGCTGAGGATCGGGAAATGTGGGCGGATACTGGGGCTGTGCCTTGGGTTGGTGCCTGCGCTAACGCTAGCTGCGCCGGTTCAACCGGTTGCCGTGTCATCCAATAGCGATACGATGTTTGCCGGTCAGATTCAGCAGTTTTTCCGCCAACAATATGCCAGCAGCACAATGCAGGTGAAGACCATTGTCACCACCCCGGCGGCCCGCCAGCCACAATGTCTGTCGCCGCAGTTTTCGCTATCACCGAATGCCCGCAGCTGGGGTAATGTGTCCGTTGCCGTTAACTGCAACGGACATAAAAGCTATGTGCAAGCAAAAGTACAGGTCAGCGGCACCTATTGGGTCGCCGCAAGGAATGTCTCCTCCGGTGCCCATCTTAGTGTGGCCGATATGCGACAAAAAAGTGGAAGGCTGGATTTATTGCCGCCACGGGCTATCCTTGATAACCAGCAGGCGCTGAACGCAGTTGCGCTGCGCAATATCAATATTGGACAGCCGCTCACATTATCAATGTTACGACGTCCGTGGATGGTGCGCGCCGGGCAGCAGGTTCAGGTGCAAGCAACAGGCAGTGGTTTCAATGTATCAAGTGCCGGTAAAGCCATGAACAATGCCGCTGCCGCTGAAACCGTCCGGGTCAGAATGCCGTCCGGTCAAATCGTTAACGGTACGGTCAGTGCAGATGGCACGGTGAGCATCGCAATTTAAACCCGATGTCATGTGCATCCCAATAGCACTCACCACCATCGCAATAAAGACTAAAGTTTTTCTGTAAAATGACGATAACTTTGTATCAGCGGCTTATCCAGCGGCATTTTTCGTATGACTAAGCGGGTTATCAGTCAACAGATCCGTCCTATTGGGAGAAATACTATGAGTATCGAACGTACACAGGCGTCACAGGCTATCAGCCCGATCAAACAGCGTGACCCTTCAGACGTTGCCGCCCCAGCGGCTAAAAAAGAGAGTCATGTTGCAACTCCGGCCAGCGGTACTGCGGTGACGTTGAGTGACGCGCAAGCGACGCTGACGAAGTCTAGCTCACAAGATATTAATACTGCCCGTGTGGACGAAGTGAAACAGGCTATCCGCGACGGCAAACTGACGATGGATACCGGCAAAATCGCCGATGCGTTATTGCAAGACACCCAGGACTATCTGAAAAACATCTAGTACGAAGGTGCTGGTGTTGGAAGATACTTAATTTATTGAAAGGTCATGAAGCCCGATGAAGACTTTTATCAAGACCATGAATATGTTGGTTGAAACGTTGCAAGCCTTAGATTTGATTATCAATCATGAGCAGATTCTATTATGTTCTGGGCGTGTCAACGGGGTGGCCTTGCAGCACATCACTGAGCAGAAAAGTTCATTGCTGACCACCGTCGATTATCTTGATAAACAGCGTCGTGAACATGACGTCAGGCTGAAGCAAGCGGCTCCCTACTTAGATCTGCAAAGCATCCATCGGTCAGAAATTGCCGACATGTGGAAAATTGTGGTGCAATTGAGTGAAAAGCTCAGTCATGTTAACCGCCACAACGGCATGCTGCTCGAAAAACAGATCGACTACAACACCCAGGCGATGACGATCCTCAATGCCAGCCAGACGCAAAAATTGTACGGCCCTAATGGACAGACGTCGGTCAGTGGGCAATCCATACGTAAGATCTCAGTCTGATCCCTCCGCACTCGGTTGCTATTCAACGATAATTCACCATTACCTGCTGGCTGACGATGCGCAACGGCGGGTTCAATCTTCCTTTACCTTCGACATAGAATACCAACCGGAAAGGGGCTTGTGCTGACTGGCCGTAAAACGCGCGGGTACTGCCACTTGCGGCATCCAACTGAGCGCAGCGGTTATTGGTATTGCACAATCTGACCTGTAAACCCGCGGGTTGCGGGCCGAACAAACGGTAGTTCCAGCTAACCGATTCAATTGTCGCCGACGGTGTTTGCATGACGGGGGAGCCGGAGGACGGGTTAAGCGCCGGTGCGGAATGCATCACGCCTCTGTTTTGCAAGGTCACGCCCTGCCCACTGTCCGACCAAGAGCCGGAAGCCGCAAAGACCGAGGTTGAACAACAGCCTATCAATAATCCTGCACAAACCTTGTTCATGCTTATTCGCCTCCGATTGTCGCGGTCATGCGAATCTGACGTGTGTCGCTCATTTCCAGATTCGACATCACCGCAATCTGCGGCAGTGAGCGGCGCAGGAAACGTGAGAGCAACGCACGTAATGCGTGATTAACCAGCAGAACCGGTGGCGCACCGTTCATCTCCTGGCGCTGTAATGCGGTCTGAGCCTGGGTCAACAGACGCTCCGCCAGCCCGGGTTCCAGTCCACCGCCACCTTGTAATGCCTGTAATAGCAGGCGCTCAAGCGCGGTATCCAACCCGATGACCTGCACTTCCCCGGTGCCAGGGAACCACTGTTGAGTGATGGCTCGGCCAAGCGCCACGCGCACCACGGAAGTCAGTTCGTTCGGGTCACTCTGATTTGGCGCATGTTCTGCCAGGGTTTCGATGATCGTGCGCATGTCGCGAATCGAGATCTTTTCAGCAAGCAGATTCTGCAACACTTTATGCAGAATAGTCAGCGTCACCACGCCAGGCACGAAGTCTTCGGTCAGCTTCGGCAGCTCTTTGGAGACGCGGTCAAGCAGCTCTTGCGTCTCCTGACGCCCGAACAACTCTTGGGCATGTAAGCTTATTAGATGGTTAAGATGGGTAGCAACCACGGTACTGGCTTCAACCACGGTAAAGCCCTGAATTTGAGCCTGTTCCCGTAATGCCGGTTCAATCCACACGGCGGCCAGACCGAAGGCCGGATCTTGAGTGATATCGCCTGGCAATTCGCCTATTGCGTTGCCAGGGTTAATCGCCATCCAGCGGCCCGGATGCGCTTCACCTGCACCGATTTCCACGCCCTTCATCATAATACGGTAGCCGGCTGGCGGCAGTTCAAGGTTGTCACGAATATGGATCACCGGCGGTAGATAGCCCATCTCCTGCGCGAATTTTTTACGAATACTGCGGATACGCCCCAGCAGTTCGCCATTCTGTGCATAATCCACCATCGGGATCAGACGGTATCCGACTTCCATGCCCAGTGAGTCTTCCAACTGCACATCTGACCAACTGGCCTCGACCAGCTGTTTATTGTCGGTATCGATCGGAGCCGCCACTTGGGCCACGGCCGGTTTTTGTTGCTGACCACGAGTCCACCATGCCAGTCCTAGCAGACCACCGGTGAACAAGAGGAACACGAAATTTGGCATGCCAGGCACCATGCCGAGCAGACCCAGCACGCACGCACTCAACATCATCACGCGCGGATTACGAAACAGCTGGGTAACCATCTGCTCGCCAACGTCTTCATTGGTACCGACGCGGGTAACAATAACACCCGCTGCGGTGGAGATAACCAGCGCTGGGATCTGCGCGACCAGGCCATCACCGATGGTCAACAGGGTATAACTCTCTGCGGCGTGGCCGACACTCATATTGTGTTGGAGTACGCCGACCAGCAAACCGCCGACGACGTTGATGATCATGATCATCAAGCCTGCAATGGCGTCACCGCGCACAAATTTACTGGCACCATCCATCGAACCGTAAAAGTCAGCTTCCTGGGTCACTTCAGAACGGCGTTGCTTCGCGTCTTCTTCGCCAATCAGCCCGGCGTTAAGATCCGCGTCGATTGCCATTTGTTTACCTGGCATCCCGTCGAGGACAAAACGCGCGCCCACTTCAGCAATACGACCGGCACCCTTGGTGATAACCATGAAATTGATCAGCACCAGTATGATAAACACCACAATACCGATGGCGAAATTGCCGCCAACCAGGAAGTGGCCAAAGGCTTCAACCACTCGCCCGGCAGCCGCTGAACCGGTATGGCCTTCCATCAGAATGATACGGGTCGAGGCAACGTTGAGTGACAGGCGCAACAAGGTGGAGAAGAGCAGAATCGTCGGAAACGCGGCAAATTCAAGGGTACGCTGAGTGAACATCGCCACCAACAACACCATAATCGACAGCGCAATGTTGAAGGTAAACAGCAGGTCGAGGAGAAACGGCGGTAACGGCAGCACCATCATCGACAAGATGATCAGAATCAGGATCGGCCCCGCCAGCACCTGCCACTGTGTGTCTTTAAAACTTGGTAAGCGCAACAGCGCAGCCAGATTACCCATTTATTTCTATCTCTCCAGCAAAGTCCAGTGCTTCAGGCACGGGTAAATGTTCAGGTTTCTTCGGAGCCAATCCGCCTTCACGCTTCCAGCGCTTCAACTGATAAACCCACGCCAACACTTCTGCCACCGCGGCATAAAGCGCAGTGGGGATCTGTTGGCCAATGTCACTATGACGATAAAGCGCACGAGCCAGAGGCGGGGCCTCCAGCATCGGAATTTTGTGTTCTGCACCCAGTGCTTTAATGCGCAGGGCAACCTCTCCCGCCCCTTTTGCCAGTACTTTGGGTGCACTCATTTTATTTTCGCTGTACTGCAGCGCTACCGCATAGTGGGTCGGGTTAGTAACAATAACGTCTGCTTTTGGTACATCGGCCATCATGCGGCGTCTGGCCATAGCGCGTTGTTGCTGACGGATGCGCCCTTTAACATGCGGATCCCCCTCCTGACTTTTGAATTCGTCGCGGATATCCTGCTTACTCATGCGCAGTTTCTTAATGTGCGTCCAGATCTGCCAGAAGACATCGAAGGCGACCATCGGCGTCAACCCCAGCACAATCATCATCCCGCAAAATGCAATCATGCTCAGTGCTTCGCCCAGCGCCGGAATAGTCGGCTGGGCGATCAGCCGCATCATTTCAGGCCAGTGATGCCATAGATATAAACTGCATATCCAGCCGACAATGGTGGCCTTCAGAATGGCTTTCAACAATTCGGCCAGTACCTGTCCGGAGAACATCCGCTTGAGCCCGGCAATGGGGTCCATGCGACTGAATTTCGGCGCGAAGGATTTACCGCTGAAGTTCAGCCCGCCTAGCAGTAAAGGCGCCGCCAGCGCGACCAGGATCAACCCGCCGACCACCGGAAGTAACGCCCACACAGCGCGCTCCAATAGCGCGGCGATTTGTTGCAACATTTGGCGGTCATTATTGATGATGTCGTGGTCGAAGTTTAACCCTTGGGCAATCATCGCTGCCAACTGGCGGGACATCGATTCACCGGACATCCACAGCAACGACAAACCCGCGCCCAGCATCAGCATAGACGTCAGTTCGCGCGAACGCGGAATCTGCCCCTCTTCTCGTGCTTTTTCAAGCTTATGGGATGTGGGGGCTTCGCTTTTTTCGACATCGCTTTCTTCAGCCACCGGCGGGTTCCTGTCTGCTCTGCGGGCATAATTTCACGCATAGCATGACAAAGCTGGTGAAGAGTCATGGATGGAACAAAGGGGATAAATGGGGGTTATTCATGTGATGAGGGAATGGTGGGTAAACCACTTTCTCCGTTTACCCAAAGTGGGCAAACGGAGAAAGTAAGCAAAATGGACTAAAAACCCAATGAATCCAATAAATCATCAACCTGTTCTTGTGAAGCGACGACGCCTACCCCTTCAGCCTTAAGCTGCGGACCATTGAGCAAACCGTCATTTTCACCCTTGCTCTTGGTTTTCTGTTCAGGAATATTTTCCATCAGTACCATAAGCAGTTGGTTTTCAATCTCCTGCACTACGGTCATCATGCGTTTGATGACTTGGCCGGTCAGATCCTGGAAATCCTGCGCCATCATGATTTCAAGCAACTGTGCGTTAGTGAAGCTGGTATGTTCCGGCACTTCTTTCAGATAACTACGGGTATCAGACACCAGTTCGCGGGCGTCCGACAGTTCAATCGGGTTTTCGAACCATTGATCCCAACGCGCATCGAGCTTTTTGGCGCCCGATTCCAGTGTGTTCTGGCGCGGCTGGGCGGCTTCAACACAGTTCAGGGCACGTTCAGCCGCCTGAGCGGTCATGGTGACGACATAGTCCAGACGATCTCGGGCATCAGGAATCGCTTCCGCCGCCTGCGCGATAGCCTGATCCAACCCCAACTCGCGCATACTGTCGCGCAACATGCGCGTCAGTTGCCCAATGCGAGCAATAATATCGCCAGCGGTTGCCGCATCATTTGCGGGCATCGTGATTCCTGCAGGATTTTCGTTATTCATCTCTACTCCTACATGCCTAATTTTTCGAAAATTTTGCCGAGTTTCTCTTCCAGAGTTGCAGCAGTAAATGGCTTCACAACATAGCCGCTGGCCCCGGCCTGCGCTGCCGCCACGATATTCTCCTTCTTCGCTTCAGCGGTCACCATCAGCACAGGCAATTTAGCCAGCGTCGCGTCGCCACGAATCGTTTTCAGCAGGTCAAGACCGTCCATGTTGGGCATGTTCCAGTCAGATACCACGAAGTCAAACGCACCGGCACGCAGTTTGTTCAGCGCGTCAACGCCATCTTCTGCTTCTTCCACATTTTGAAAACCCAGCTCTTTAAGCAGGTTACGCACGATGCGACGCATGGTAGAAAAGTCATCTACAACTAAAAAACGCAGGTTTGGATCGGCCATTTTTTTGCTCCTAAAATTCTGTTTCGTTCAGCCCTATACGGTCTGAAAATTAAATACGTAACGCCTGTCCGGCTGATATTTGTGCCAGCATGCGCTGGCTGACTTGGCTGAGATCCACCACTTCATTGACCCCACCAGCGGCAATTGCCTCACGTGGCATCCCAAAAACCACGCAACTGGCTTCGTTCTGCGCCAGGGTGTAAGCCCCTGCACTATGCATCTCCAGCATGCCGGCTGCGCCGTCATTGCCCATACCCGTCAGGATCACCCCGACGGCATTGCGTCCGGCGAACTTCGCCACCGAACGGAATAACACGTCAACCGACGGACGATGGCGATTGACCGCCGGACCGTCGTTCAACTTAACCTGATAATTAGCACCGCTGCGGGCCAGCTCCATATGCCGGTCACCCGGCGCAATATACGCATGACCCGGTAATACACGCTCACCGTCTTCGGCTTCTTTCACGGTGATCTGACACAGTTTGTTCAGACGCTCAGCAAAAGAACGGGTAAACCCCGGTGGCATATGCTGGGTGATCATCAGTGCCGGGCAGGTCGGTGGCAGCGGCTGCAGCACGTGGCGAATGGCCTCTGTACCGCCGGTCGACGAGCCAATCGCGATGAGCTTCTCACTGCTGAGCAACGGCGCACAGCTGAGCATGCGAGGCTGATCCAGATTGACACTCTTGTTCAGCCGCGCTTTCGATGCCGTGCGGATTTTGTCAGCAATCAGTTCGCTGTAAGCCAACATGCCTTCACGAATGCCCAATTGCGGTTTGGTGACAAAATCAATGGCTCCCAGCTCCAGCGCCCGCAGCGTGATCTCAGACCCCTTGCCGGTCAGTGATGACACCATCACGACAGGCATCGGGCGCAATCGCATCAGTTTTTCAAGGAAATCCAAACCATCCATGCGCGGCATTTCGACATCCAGCGTGAGAACCTGCGGGTTGAATTTCTTGATCAAATCGCGGGCCACCAGCGGATCCGGTGCCGTAGCGACCATTTCCATATCGGGATGACTGTTAATAATCTCTGTCATCAACTGGCGCATTAGCGCCGAGTCATCGACACTCAATACTCTGATTTTATTCATTACCTCTCCTTGGCGAGGCCGTAAACTGTCTGGCCACGCAAATAAAACTCCCGGCTTATCTGGCTAAAGTTTTCGGAATGTCCCGCAAACATGAGGCCGCCAGGTTTAAGTAACGGGACAAATCGGCGTAAAATTGCTTCCTGCGTTTCTTTATCAAAATAGATCATTACGTTACGGCAAAAAATAGCATCAAAAGGTCCGTTAAGCTGCCACTGACTCGCCAGCAGATTGAGCTGCTGAAAAGCGACCATTTGCGCCAGTTCCGGACGAACACGCACCAGACCACTGTGTGGCCCCGTACCTTTGAAGAAGAATTTCTGCATCTGTTGCGCGCTCAGCGTGCGCAACTCTTCCTGTCGGTATACCCCGGCGATCGCCTTTTCCAGTACCTGCGTATCGATGTCGCTGGCCTGAATCTTGCACGTAGACATGCGCGGCCCAAGGGCTTCGCTCAGCGTCATCGCGATGGAGTAGGGCTCTTCCCCGGTAGAGGCCGCCGTGCTCCATACGCTATAGTTATTCGGTCGTGAACGGGCATGTTCGGCCAGGATCGGAAAGTGATGTGCCTCGCGAAAAAAGGCCGTCAGATTGGTGGTCAGCGAATTAATAAACGCCTGCCATTCCGCACTGTTGATATCGCTTTCTAGCATGGCCAGATACTGACCGAAGTCATTAATTCCTAATAGTCGTAAACGACGCACCAGGCGGTTATAAACCATTTCTCTTTTGTGGACGGCCAACACGATACCGGCGCGCTGATAAATCAGTTCACTGATGCGGCGGAAATGAGCATCCGACAGCGGTAAACGTTGGGCCATCTGCGCCATAATCGACGCGTTGTCCAGAACCTGATTTGTATTAGGATTAGGCATCAAAAGTTTTCCCAGCTACCCGGTTCTTGGCCTGGAGGTAAGGCTTTTACGGGCGAAGATGACGCGGTGGATACCTGACGCGATGTAATTTGCGCAATATTGGGTCCGCTTGAAGCCGGATATTTACTGTCTACTGCCAGCCGGAATACCGACACCGTATCAGCAAGATGTTCTGACTGCTGTTCTAGTGTGTGCGTCGCCGCTGCTGCTTCCTGTACCAAGGCGGCATTCTGTTGCGTCACCTGATCCATTTGCGTCACCGCGAGCGATACCTGCTCAATGCCTTTGCTCTGTTCGTCAGAGGCGGAAGCGATTTCCCCCATGATGTCAGTCACGCGCGTGACCGCACGCACAATGTCATCCATGGTGTTACCGGCCGACTCCACCAGCGCTGAGCCTTGTGTCACACGGCTGACTGACTCATCAATCAACGCTTTGATCTCTTTGGCGGCTTGCGCACTGCGCTGTGCCAGACTGCGCACTTCACCCGCCACGACCGCAAAACCACGCCCCTGTTCACCCGCGCGAGCGGCTTCTACCGCGGCATTGAGCGCCAGGATATTGGTCTGAAACGCGATGCCATCGATAACGCTGGTGATCACGCTGATTTTCTTTGAGCTACCGGCAATATCACTC
This sequence comes from Hafnia psychrotolerans, assembly GCF_014639435.1. Taxonomy (GTDB): domain Bacteria; phylum Pseudomonadota; class Gammaproteobacteria; order Enterobacterales; family Enterobacteriaceae; genus Ewingella; species Ewingella psychrotolerans. The sequence goes on from NZ_BMFZ01000002.1 coordinate 51,577, forward strand.
ATCGTTTTCACCACATTACCGGTCAGTTCGCCGCCCTTCCCTGCCGTATTGGAGGCGTCGCGCGCCAACTGGGTAGCCTGACGGGCATTTTCGGCGTTCTGTTTCACCGTGGCGGTCAGTTGCTCCATGCTGGCGGCGGTCTCTTCCAACGAAGAGGCCTGTTGCTCGGTACGGGCAGAGAGATCCTGGTTACCGGCAGAAATCGCCTTCAACCCACTGAACATCGTTTCCGCACCGTGCCGTACCGTACGAACGGTGTTAGCCAGTGATACCTGCATTTGCTGCAAGCTGGCGAGCATCATTCTTATTTCGTAACGCCCTTCTACGGTTATAGGAATCGAGATATCACCCGCGCCGATGCGGTCAAAATGATTTCTCATCTGGTCCAACGGACGGAACAGAATACGGCGGGTAACGACCAGCGCCACGAAGGTCATCACCAACAACAGGAGCACCACGATGACGGCACTGATCACCGAGTGCTGGTAAGAGGCGATGGTTTGATCTTTTGCCTGGTTAAAACGGCCGCCGACATAAGTCACGTAGTCGGAGACATCTTTTTGAAACTGGTCCTGATATTTTTGCGTCGGGCTATCAAGGAACCCCTGCATATCGCCTTTCGAAAGCAAATCATTGAGCAATTGCAACATGTCATGCAGTTGCTGATAACTGGCCTGATTGACCTTGGTCAGTTCAACAGCACGCTCCGTTCTGCGCGGCAGGGCCAAAAATGTCTTATAAGATTGTTCGGCATTTTTTAGGCTGTCGTGGGCATCGCTTATCAGTCCGGTGACACTCTCCTGCGGTTGCTTGAGCGCCAGACGCGTGGCGGCTCGGTTGAGTGTATTGCGCGTTTGCAACATCGACGACCAGCTCTGGCTTAACGCGTCACGCTGCTCGGAGGTGTTGGCTATCTGTTCAAAATTGGATTTATCCGTATGTGCGGACATCAGTGACAGACCGCTGCTGGCAAGTTGCATAACAAAGAACACGAGTAACAATAAAAACAAGCAAGTGGACACACGGATATTCTTAAACATGGGTAAACCTCTATTGGCATCAGCCTTGACTGGCACTTTTTTATCACTTTTCTTAATCAACCCTGGGTGCAGGCCGCAAAAAAGGCCGGCCTGCGAAATAGGGTGACTTAGAAGGTTTCCCAATTTTCAGCCAAATTCTCTGCTGAACCGCCGTTACCGGCTTTTGAACCTGACAGGTTCGGCGTCAATAAGGCTAATTTGCTGGTCGGTAATGCGCTATTACGCCCGACCTGGTTCTTATTTTGAGCCAAGGTGAACACCGCGACTGACTGCGTCAGTAAGCTGGCTTGTTCTTCCAGAGCCGCTGAAGCCGATGCAGATTCTTCCACCAGCGAGGCGTTCTGCTGGGTGACGCGGTCCATTTCAGTGATGGCCTGTGCGACCTGTTCAATTCCACGGCTCTGCTCGTCGGACGCGGAGGTAATTTCCCCCATAATATCGGTTACGCGGGTTACTGCGCTGACCATGTCACCCATGGTTTCGCCTGCGCTTTCAGCCAAAACAGAACCGGTATTGATACGGCTGACTGAATCGTCGATCAGACCTTTGATCTCTTTGGCGGCCTGAGCACTACGCTGCGCCAGACTGCGGACTTCACCAGCGACCACGGCAAATCCACGTCCCTGCTCACCGGCGCGTGCTGCTTCAACCGCAGCGTTCAGTGCCAGAATATTGGTCTGGAAAGCGATACCGTCGATAACACTGGTAATGTCGGTGATTTTTTTCGAGCTGGCGGCGATTTCATTCATGGTTTGCACCACATTAGAGACCACTTTGCCGCCCTTTTGCGCGGTTTCTGATGCGCTCAGTGCCAACTGGCTAGCCTGACGAGCATTTTCAGCATTCTGTTTCACCGTCGCGGTCAACTGTTCCATACTGGCGGCGGTCTCTTCCAAAGCAGAAGCCTGCTGTTCAGTTCGTGATGAGAGATCGGTATTACCGGCAGAGATTTCGCTTGCGCCACTGTAAATCGCATCTGCGCCATGACGCACACCAGAAACGGTGCGAATGAGTTCGTCCTGCATATCACGAAGACTGTCGGCCAACTGGCCAATTTCGTTACGGCTGGTGACCGTGATCGCCTGCGTCAGGTCACCCCGGGCAATATGCCGGATGTTCTCAACCAGCGTAAGCAATGGATGGACCAGAATGCGTTGCACACCAAACCACGCAAGCGCGATGAACAGAATCAGCACCGCCAGAATCACACCCAACACCCACACTGCATGGTTGAAGGAGTTTTCGCTGGCGTGAACCGCGCCGTTGTACAGGCGGTCATTCTGATCAATGTAGGTGACGAAGGCTTTTTCAAAGTCATTCTGATATTGCTGAGTGGGTTGTTCGAAGAAGTCATTAATACGACCGATACCGATCAGCTCAGTCAGTTCACTCAGCGCGCCATTTAGCACTTGATATTTTTTATTCACTTCTACCGCATACGCTGGGTTCTGGCTGGCATCAGCCGGTATTTTCAGGTAATTGGCGTAATGTTCGGCAGCAATGGCGAGATCTTTTTGCGCTGTTTCTGTCAGTTCTTTTACCGTCGCACCACTGCCCATCTGGTTGGCATCAAGCATGAAACGGATGCCCGCGCGGTTCAGGGTGTTACGGGTTTTCAGCAGATATACCCAGCTGGCGTTCAGCTCAGCCTGTTGCAATCGAATCTGTTGAGAAGTGGCGAAGTTGTCTTTATCGGTTTTTAGCGACTGGAAGAACAGTCCGCCAGAAATCAACTGTAAGGCACCGAATACCACCAGTAAGATCACGATAGCCGTGACCACTTTAATACGGTTAAACATGTTGTCCCTTTTTCAATGTGATTCATCTAAAAGGGTTATCGGCAGGGAAAGTGAGAACTTCATACCGGTTTTGTAAAAGCGTGGGGAAATTTTGTTTTAGTTTTCGTAAATCGGGCAAAATGCTTTTTAATTCAATGTCAGGGCCAAGGCGTGTGCTGTACGCCCACGACCTTGGCCCTGACATTGAAAGCAAGTTTGGGCCATAGCCCAATAGCGAAAATCAAACTTTCGCCACACTCTCAAGAAGTGCCATTTCTTCGCTGCTCAGCAATTTCTCGATATCAACCAGAATCAGCATACGTTCCCCCAGCGAGCCAAGGCCGGTCAGGTATTCGGTAGAGAGGGTCACAGCGAATTCAGGGGCTGGGCGGATCTGATCCTGGGAAAGCGACAGCACGTCAGAAACACCATCAACGACGATCCCAACCACTCGGTTTTCAAAATTGAGCACGATCACCACGGTGTTTTCGTTATAGACCACATTTTTTTGCGCAAATTTCACCCGCAGATCGATGATGGGTACGATCACGCCCCGCAAGTTAGTGACACCTTTAATGAAAGCCGGTGTATTGGCAATACGAGTGACCTGATCATAACCGCGAATCTCCTGCACTTTCAGGATATCAATGCCATATTCTTCATCGGCCAGTGTAAAAATCAGAAATTCCTGTCCTACGGTCTCACCCGCCATTTTTGCCACGGTTGCAAGTCCTGCCATGTTATTCACCCTTCAATCGGTCGGATAATGGTTTAGCCTCCCCGGTTTCAATGGTGAGGCGATGTCTGAAGTTATTTTATTATGCTGCCGTTGCGTTCACTGCGCGTTTATCACGGTTCAGCGCCTGAAGTGCTGATACGTCTACAATCAGCGCCACGCTGCCGTCACCCAAAATGGTCGCGGCGGAAATTCCCGGTACTTTGCGATAGTTACTTTCAAGGTTCTTCACGACGACCTGATGCTGACCAATCAGTTGATCCACCAGCAATGCGTAACGACGTCCCGCACTTTGCAGGATAACGACAATACCCTGCGTGGCTTCAGTCTTGGCTTCGGTAACATCAAAGACGTTATACAGCTCGACCAATGGCAAGTATTCACCGCGAACCTGGAGGACGCGCTCGCCTCCCGCCAGAGGATGCAGGTCTTCAGCCAGCGGCTGGAGTGATTCCATCACCGCATTCAGCGGCAGGATAAACACTTCTTCACCCACTTTGACCGACATACCATCGAGAATAGCCAGCGTCAGCGGAAGCAGAATACGGATAGTCGTACCTTTGCCCTGCTGGGAATGGATTTCAACGTGACCGCCCATCTCCTGAATATTTCGTTTCACCACGTCCATGCCAACACCGCGACCAGAGACATCAGTGACTTTTTCTGCCGTCGAGAAGCCCGGCGCGAAAATCAACATACCGACCTCTTCGTCGCTGATGTTCTCGCTAATAACCATGCCCTGCGATGCCGCTTTGGCGAGGATCTTCTCGCGATTCAGCCCCGCACCGTCATCAGTCACTTCGATGCAGATATTGCCGCCCTGATGTTCCGCAGACAAGGTCAGATTGCCGGTGGCATCTTTACCATTGGCAATACGGATATCTGCCGTTTCTACCCCATGGTCGAGACTGTTACGCACCAGGTGCGTTAGCGGGTCGATGATGCGTTCGATCAGGCTTTTGTCCAGTTCAGTTGAACTACCGAGCAGGGTTAGCTCAATTTGTTTGTTGAGCTTGCTGGCAAGATCGCGTACCAGACGCGGGAAGCGGCTGAAGACATATTCCATTGGCATCATACGAATCGACATTACCGATTCCTGTAGGTCACGCGCATTACGCTCGAGCTGACCCATGCTGTTAAGCAGGTCGCTGTGCGCGACGGGGTCCAACTGGTCGGAACGCTGGGCCAGCATCGACTGAGTGATCACCAGTTCGCCGACCAGGTTAACCAGTTGATCGACCTTCTCGACGGCCACACGAATACTGGTCGATTCGGGTGCCTTCGGCGTCGGAGCCTTATGCTGTGCGGCATCTGGCACTGCGGACAGAACTGGCGCTAAGCGAGGGGCAACCGCGACAACCTCAGGTACAGAGACAGTGGCCACCATTTCGGCTTTATCATCCGCGACATCGTTGACGACACTGCTGCCGAAACTTATCTGTTCAGGTTCAATCACAAAGCACAGCACCGCGCTGATGTCATCTTCACTTAGCGTCGTGATAAGGGTTGCTTCGACGCTGGTTGCGGTTTGCACCGGGTCGACGACGTCGCCCAAATTACCAAGTTCTTCGAGCATCAGCGGAATCTCCGCCTCTTTCAGCCCTTTGAGACAAATACGCATCCCGCCGTTGACCACCGGGATGGCGATGCCGGTGGTCAATGCGGCAGGCACCACGAGGAGTTCCGCTGCCTGTGCGCCCTGCTGCTGAACTTCCAGCGCGAGTTGGCGCAAAGCGGCGCAAATGTATTCAAAACTCTCGGCATCGGGAGTTCGGGTAGATTTATATGCGTCTAGTTGCTCCTGCATAATGTCTTTCGTTTCCAAAAACAGGTTGATGATGTCGGTGCTCAAGCTCATTTCTGCATGTCTTGCGCCGTCAAGCAGGTTCTCAAGTAAATGGGTGGTCTCTTGAAGAACCGTGAACCCAAACGTAGCGGCACCGCCTTTTATCGAGTGCGCCGCGCGGAATATCGCGTTGAGTTGTTCGATGTCAGGTGCCAGCGGATCGAGTAACAGCAGGTGCTGCTCCATGTCTGCCAGTAGTTCATCTGCTTCATCGAAAAACGTTTGGTAAAAATCACTAATATCCATGCTCACGTGATCACCTCTGCTGTGAATCGCGGCTTGCCGGTGAAGCCGGTTGCGCCGTCACATCGGCGGCGGCAGGAATTGCCGTCGTCGGTCTGGCTGGCGAGAAAGAAACGACCGGTTTCACCGTCTCACTCTTGGGTTGTTGCTCTGTTGAAGATAAAGGCTGTAATGGTAAAGTCTGTGGCGGTAAAGACGTTGCCGGTACTGATGCGCCTGGCTCTGGATCTTTTGATGACAGATGCGGTGTAAATGCTGGCGACTTTTTAGCATTTGGGGCTTCAGGGGCAGGCGTGACGTCATCACCCGGCATTATTTTTTTCAGCTCACCGGCGTCGCTAATGTTGAGTGCTTCGCCTTCACTGTTTTCGCGCTCAATCGCTTCTTCAGCGTGTTTATTAAGCACCAGAATGCTGATACGGCGGTTGATAGCATCTCCACCAGGGTGATCTTTTAATTGCATGGTTGATCCCATACCCATTACCCGCAGAACTTTCCCTTCGCTTAATCCACCGGAAATCATCTCACGGCGTGAAGCATTAGCGCGGTCAGCCGAGAGTTCCCAGTTGCTGTAGCCGCGTTCACCCATGGCATAGGGCATGTCATCGGTATGACCAGCCAGACTTATCTTATTTGGAACGTCTTCCAGAACCGGCGCAATTGCGCGCAGGATATAGCGCATGTAGGGCTCTACCGCCGCACTGCCGAGTTTGAACATCGGCCGGTTCTGACTATCGATAATCTGGATACGTAACCCCTCTTCTGTCAGGTTAATCATTAAATGGGGGCGCAAAACCTTAAGCCGCGGGTCCGAGATCAGCATCTGCTCGAGTTTGTCCTGCAGGCGTTGTAAGTCACCGATTTCACGCAACGCGCCCTGCGACTGGATCATTTTATGTACTTCGCCATCCTGCTGTGTCGGATCTTCACCACCGCCAGGAATGGGGCTCGTCGCGTCACTGCTGCGCGGCCCGTTAGTGATAGCTACCGCCAGCGGAGTCCGGAAGTACTCCGCAATTTGTACCAGCTCTTTCGGGGTAGAGATCGAAATCAGCCACATCACCAGGAAAAATGCCATCATGGCGGTCATAAAGTCTGCATAGGCAATCTTCCACGATCCTCCATGGTGCCCGCCGCCGTGCTTGCCCTTTTTCTTGCGCACTATCACGATGGGATGGCTTTGATGCTTCATACTTCCTCTTCTTCCGCTTGCTTGTTAGGCGATTTGGCCTGGCGAACATGTTCTTCCAGCTCGATGAAGGACGGACGTTCTGAGGTATAGAGCGTCTTACGACCAAACTCCACCGCGATTTGTGGCGCGTACCCATTCAGGCTGGAGAGCAGAGTCACTTTAATACACTGCATCATTTTGGTATTTTCGGCACATTTCTGTCGCAACACTGACGCCAGAGGAGAAACAAAACCGTACGCCAGTAAAATACCGAGGAAGGTCCCGACCATCGCATGAGCAATCAATGCACCTAACTCAGCAGCAGGGCGATCCGCCGCCGCCAACGTATGAACGATCCCCATCACGGCTGCCACGATGCCGAAAGCGGGTAATGAATCCCCAACCAGTGCGAGGCTGTTGGCCGGCACTTCACTTTCCTGCTCGTAGGTTTCGATCTCTTCGTCCATCAAGGCTTCAATTTCAAACGCATTCATGTTGCCACTGATGATCAAGCGCAGATAATCCGTTAGAAACTCGACTAAATGTTTATCGGCAAGAATGCGCGGATAATTAGCGAAAATATCGCTTTCCTGCGGATTATCGATGTCATTTTCCAGCGACAACATGCCTTGCTGGCGAGATTTGGCCAGCAGCCGATAAATCAGCGCCATCAAATCCATATACATGGCTTTGTTGTAACGTGATCCGCGGAACAATTTTGGCAGTGCGTGCATCGTCGACTTAATGGCCTTGCTGTTGTTGCCCACCAGAAATGCACCAATACCGGCACCGCCAATGATCACCAGTTCTGCCGGTTGGTATAGCGCGCCCATTTCGCCGCCGACCATCATGAAGCCGCCAAAGACTGAGCCAAGGACCACGATGTAACCTATTATCACTAGCACGATGATTCCTTAATTCGATATGGCTTTTTGGGTATAAGGCATGGTGAGGTAAACGCGAAGTGTGATGTCCAGGCGCCGTGAAGACGTCAGTGACAAACAAAGATGTTAGGAGATGAAGCAAAGAATGACGGTGCTGCCACTCTTTGCTTTCTTTTCACTTTTCACTGGGTGGTTACACATGAAAAGTTTTAACGCCCACATCATCTCAAACCGCGCGCTTGACCTTTTCGTCCAGCACTTGAGATGTAATATCGGCAACTTGCGGGGAAAGTTTACGTCTTTTTACTGCACGTGATGGCGGCTGGCAAAGGCTGCAGACAAAACCATGACGAGGTTGATGTGCATGCGTAATAAATGAACCGTCGCAGCTGTTGCAGGATGAGAGTTGTAACATCCCACTGTCGACAAAACGCACCAACGTCCAGGCACGTGTTAGTGCCAGAATCGGTGCTTCACCGGGCTGCTCAGGACACTGTTCCAGATAGAGACGGTACGCCATGATCACGGCTTCAACACCATTACAGTGTCCGCTCTTCAGAAGAAATGAGTAGGCATTGAAGAACATCGATGAGTGAATGTTCTGTTCCCAGGTCATAAACCAGTCCGTGGAGAACGGTAACATCCCTTTCGGCGGTGGGCTGCCACGCAACTCTTTATAGAGTTTAATTAGCCGTCCACGGCTGAGTTGCGTTTCACTTTCCAGCATCTGTAGGCGTGCGCCCAGCGTGATCAGTTCCATTGCCAACTGAATATCTCGAGCTTCCTGAACGATACTTTTTATCACGGGTTTAGCGGTGACGTCTTTCGGCGCTGAGACTTTTATCAGAGACATCGTTATGCCCTTTTCTTAGGTGTACTGCTGTTATCACCAGATGAAAGCCCCTTTAGCAAACGACTTGATAAAAGGATACCCGTATGGATTTGCTGCAAATCTTCTACGCGTGATTCCTGCGTCAGGCATTGAATGGTTTTGCTGTCGTTAAACCGGAATTGGCACAACAGCTGATTCGTTTCAGCTAGCTTCACCATTTGCGGCAAGGTTAGCTGGCCTAATGCATCAGCCATGAGATCATCAATTCCCAGCCGGAACATAGCAGAGGCCTTTTCATCGTTAATTAAACGCTGCGCTAAGAGCAAATAAGACAGGTTGATGTCATATATGTGTTTAAGTAATTCAGACATGCTTCTTTTACCCCAGACCACCAGCGATGAGTGCAAAGCTGGATGATAGATATAATCCACGCTGCGGCAGTGATTCCGGCACAACAAGGATCTTTACTATCGAAACAATTGGATCATTGGACGATGCATTTCTTTTTTCAAGAAATGTTCTGCGACAACCAACAGGTTCATCGCACGGATTTTGAATCACCGCCAATACAAAGTAGTTCCTGATGTAAATCAAGTAAAGCGTGATAATTTGAAAGCTAACTAAATTTAATAATTTATCAGTTGAGTCGTTCATGCAGAGTCCATTGCTATATTTGCGTGTCATTCAGTGAAACGCTTTTACACATTTATTAGGATTATTCCTACTTGCGCGGCAAATGTAACCCCGAACCATTACTACATACAATCTCGGCATTCATGCATTTTAACTAAAACGTGATCTAGATCACATAAATAAAACATGCACACACCAAATCTTTAGACTTAAGTCAAATTTAAAGCGCGGATTATAACCAGAAGTAAAAAGACATCTGAAAACACCCTTCTTAGCCCCAATTTCTCATCATTATTAGATCAATTAGTACAAATTCCATTTAAAGCCAAACTGTAAGACTTAATTGCCATTATTAGCGTAAATTAACGAATTTTATACACACATAATAGTAATTATTAAGAATAATAATCTAAATTTACAAAAATTGCACTTTAGGAGTATTTCAGGGGAATGTAAGGTTATTTAGGATAAATGCGCGGGATAAATTTAGATTTAAAGTGAAGGTTTCGTAAGGAAAAACGGGGTTTACTCAGCATAGCGTTAATCTATGTAACAGAATTGTTGGTATACAAAAATGCAGGTTTAGGGGAAGAATACAGAAGAAATGCTTATGTAATGATAGGCTTTAACGGTGCACTATTTAACTACATCTGTTCTATCGGCACAGACGTGAAAAACTTTAGGGATTTCACCTTAAAAAGTTATTCATGTTAACCAATGATAATTTTAATTAGTTATATTCTGTAAATTACAAGGTTAGCAACACGATGAGTGGATTTATTGCATGAGTGCGCTATTTTACATCTAAAACAAGTCCATAAAGAGAACCTTGCCTTACAATAGTCTCAACATGTAATGAATCGATGACATTAAAAACCTAAAAATAGAACAGAAGTTGAACACTTTATGGGGGGTTGCGGAAAGATGAGGGAGGAAGTTTTTTTGCCGGTGGGTCGAAGTGTAGCCTGCTCATTATATTTCTATAATAATGGGTGAAATTAATGGGCAAAACCCATCATTATTAAGGCTGTTCGCCATGATGGGTTCTGCAATGAGGGATCAACTAACCGGCATCAGTTCGGGATCAGGATGCTGATACTCAAATCCGAGCTCTTTACAAATACGGTTACCGTCAATGAGTTTGCCTCCTATATCACCTTCATGAGATTCAGCAAAATGGGGCTCAGCTAAACCAAGCTGGCGGGCCAACGCTGGATAGAAATGTTGCTTCTCAGGATGTAAAGGCGCACAGAGATTATAGGTATGCCCACCTTTAGGCAGACTCAGCAGCAATATCATGGCAGCAATAACGTCATCCTGATGCACCAGATTGACACCATAGTGACCGCCCTGCACATTGATCTTACCCGCTAGAAAACGGCCTGGATGACGATCAGAGCCTACCAGCCCCGCCAGACGCAGCACATCCACAGAGGTATTCGGCAGCCGGTGGAACCAGTTTTCCAACTCTGCGAGCACCTTTCCGCTGGGCGTCACTGGGCATAGTCGAGAGTCTTCACGCATTGTCCCACTGCCCTCACCATAAACGGAGGTTGAACTGGTAAAGATGATGCGCCCGATATTATGCGCCAGCGCGCTGTCCACCAACTGCTGTACCGCCTGGAAATAGAGTTCGCTCCCTTCGACTGTCCGGCGAGCCGGTAAGGTGATAATCAGAGCATCAACATTCAACAGGACCTCGAAGTCTTCAGCATCACACTGCATTTGCGGCAGAAAGACTAACGGGTAGCAGTCAATGCCGCACATACGTGCAGCCTCAACCCCGTCAGGCGTGGTTTTGCTGCCAACGACCTGATAGCCTTTGGAGGACAGAGCCATTGCCAGCGGCATCCCTAACCAACCCAATCCAACTATTGCGACTTTTTTCATACTCAACTCCATCCTTTGCTTGTCATGCGTTTCTGCATGACCAATGCCGAATTGTTTCAGTTTAGCAAATTATGCTCTCGGGAGCCTTCAGTGAACATCGAGTTCATGTCAGGTTTTTTCCGCAGTTGTAACAAGCGAAACGGGCTTGTCCCCTATCTGTACACGCCACCGACCAAGTTGTACGTGAAAAGCGAGACACCAGGGGCCAGGACGATGGGTTCCGGACAATGCGCCGTGACAGGCAGGTTAACGCACAGATTGACATAATCTGCGCGCGCAGGGTCATTCATAGACATGATGAGACCCTGATGCAGATAAGAAAAACTCATCATCGATAAAAAAGGTTGCACTACTGCTACGGGATAGTTTAGTTTTAGCAACGCAAGTTCAATATCTGGCATATTCATTTAAAGAGAAACACAATGACTAACATTCTGATCAACCACCATCATCACCATCACCCTGACTAGTCTTGCAGGCGATTGGTGCTGGAAGACTGTTAAGATCTTCCAGTGGCGCAGAATGTAAAGAGAGAGCCCTCGGAAGATATCTTCCGAGGGTTTTTTTTTACCTGCATTTGCAGTCCAAATTATTTATATAATTACGCAAATATTTAACCATTACAGCTAACAAACATAAGAAAGGTCGAGATCATCATGTTAGATAAGTCACGTTTACGTATAGCCATGCAGAAGTCAGGTCGCCTTAGTGATGAGTCACGCGAACTGCTGGCGCGCTGTGGGATCAAAATCAATTTGCAGGAGCAACGCCTGATTGCCTTCGCAGAAAACATGCCTATCGATATTTTGCGTGTGCGTGATGACGATATCCCTGGTCTGGTGATGGACGGCGTCGTCGATTTAGGCATCATTGGCGAGAACGTACTGGAAGAAGAGTTACTCAATCGCCGCGCTCAGGGCGAAGACCCGCGTTACTTCATGTTACGTCGCCTGGATTTCGGTGGCTGCCGCCTGTCGCTGGCAACGCCATTGGACTGCGAATATACCGGTCCGCAAAGCCTGCAAAAAGCCCGCATCGCGACTTCCTACCCACATATCCTGAAGCAGTATCTCGACAAACAGGGTGTTGAGTTCAAATCCTGTTTGCTGAACGGTTCCGTTGAAGTCGCCCCGCGTGCCGGTTTGTCCGACGCCATTTGCGATCTGGTTTCCACTGGTGCAACCCTTGAGGCCAATGGCCTGCGTGAAGTAGAAGTGATTTACCGCTCTAAGGCCTGCCTTATTCAGCGTGACGGCGAAATGCCACAGGAAAAACAGCTGCTGATTGACCGTCTGATGACCCGTATTCAAGGCGTGATTCAGGCCCGTGAATCAAAATACATCATGTTGCACGCGCCGAGTGAGCGACTGGATGAGATCATTGCCCTGCTGCCAGGCGCTGAGCGCCCGACTATTCTGCCTCTCGCTGGCGATCAACAACGCGTTGCGATGCATATGGTCAGCAGTGAAACCCTGTTCTGGGAAACCATGGAAAAACTGAAAGCACTGGGTGCCAGTTCGATTCTGGTCCTGCCAATCGAAAAAATGATGGAGTAAGGTCATGCAGCCAAACGCGTTTACCACCCCGATTGATTGGCAACAGTGTGATGAGCAGCAACGTCGCGAGCTGCTGACACGCCCGGCGATTTCGGCCTCAGACCGCATCACCGAGTCGGTCACTGAAATCTTGCGCCGCGTGCGCAATGAAGGCGACAGTGCCTTACGTGAGTTCTGTGCAACCTTTGATAAGACTGACGTAGGCGATATTCGCGTGACGGCGCAGCAAATTGAAGCGGCATCCGCGCGTTTGGGCGATGACGTAAAACAGGCAATGGCGCACGCCGTTCGCAACATTACGACCTTTCACGAAGCACAGAAACTGGCGGTGGTGGATATTGAAACTCAGCCGGGTGTGCGCTGCCAACAACTGACACGCCCTATTCAGTCGGTTGGTTTGTATATTCCGGGTGGCTCGGCACCGCTGGTTTCTACCGTATTGATGCTGGCAACGCCGGCACACATCGCAGGTTGTCAGCGCGTCACGCTATGCTCACCTCCGCCGATTGCCGATGAGATTCTGTATGCTGCCAAACTGTGTGGTGTAACCGAGGTTTATCAGTTAGGTGGTGCGCAGGCCATTGCCGCGCTGGCTTTTGGTACACAAAGCGTACCCAAAGTGGCAAAAATCTTCGGACCAGGTAATGCCTATGTCACCGAAGCTAAACGCCAGGTCAGCCAAAGCCTTAATGGCGCAGCCATCGACATGCCTGCTGGCCCGTCTGAAGTGCTGGTGATCGCCGACAGTGGTGCAACGCCGGATTTTGTGGCCTCTGACCTGTTGTCGCAGGCCAAGCATGGACATGGCCTACACCGTGGGTGAAGCCGTCGAACGCCAACTGGCACTGTTATCCCGTCAAGAGATTGCTCGCCAGGCACTGGCAAGCAGCCGCCTGATCGTCGCGAAAGATTTGGCGCAGTGTATTGAAATCAGCAACGCTTATGGTCCTGAGCATTTGATCCTGCAAACCCGTGAACCCGAAGCACAGTTAACACCACAAGGGTTGCTTGATCTGGCGACGACAATTGAAACGCTGGCGCAAGCTGAGCAACTGACCGCACACAAGAATGCCGTAACACTGCGCGTTAACGTACTGAAGGAGCAAGGCTTATGAGCAACCAGAAAAATATGAGCATTCAGTCACTGGCGCGTAAGAACGTGCGTGAGCTGACACCCTATCAGTCCGCTCGTCGCCTCGGCGGCAATGGGGATGTCTGGCTGAACGCCAACGAATATCCGATTGCACCGCAGTTTGAGCTGACGGCACAGACCTTCAACCGTTATCCGGAATGTCAGCCGGTGCTGGTGATTGAACGTTACGCTGCCTACGCCGGGCTAGAGAAAGATCAGGTACTTGTCAGCCGTGGCGCAGATGAAGGGATCGAGCTGTTGATCCGCGCTTTCTGCGAGCCAGGAAAAGACGCCATCCTTTATTGCCCACCGACTTACGGTATGTACAGCGTCAGCGCGGAAACCATCGGCGTCGAAGCGCGCACGGTTCAGGCTAAAGAAGACTGGTCACTGGATTTACCGGCGATTAAAGCTGCACTCGATGGCGTCAAACTGGTCTATGTCTGTAGCCCAAACAATCCGACCGGTAATCTGATTAACCCGGAAGACTTGCGTACGGTACTGGAGATGACCCGAGGCCGCGCGATTGTCGCCATCGATGAAGCTTATATTGAGTTCTGCCCTCAGGCCTCGGTGACCGGCTGGCTAAAAGAGTATCCACATCTCGTTGTTTTGCGCACGATGTCAAAAGCCTTCGCACTGGCCGGTTTACGTTGCGGCTTCACCTTAGCCAACAGCGAACTGATTGCCCTATTAATGCAAGTGATCGCACCCTATCCGCTTTCCACGCCGGTGGCCGATATCGCCGCGCAAGCATTAAGTGACCAAGGGCTGGCTGTCATGCGCGCCCGTGTGGCAGAGATGGGTGAAACCCGCTCATGGCTGACACAGCAGCTTAAGCGCTGCGACTGCGTGGAACAGGTATTCGCCAGTGAAACCAATTACCTCCTGGTGCGTTTTACCGCGTCAAGTCAGGTATTTAAGACGCTCTGGGATCAAGGCATTATCTTACGTGACCAGAACAAGCAACCAGGGCTTTCCGGCTGTCTGCGCATTAGCCTGGGTACCCGTCAAGAGTGCCAACGGATGCTCGATGCGCTGCAACCGCTGCCGGGAATAAATGAACGCACCGCCATCATGAATAATGAAACAGCCCCAAGCAAGGAGCCGATGTGAGCCAGAGCCCGTTAGTACAAAAGATCTTATTCATCGACCGCGACGGTACGCTGATTAGTGAGCCGCCTGAAGATTTTCAGGTAGACCGCCTGGACAAACTGGCTTTCGAGCCGGGTGTGATCCCTGCACTGCTGGCGTTACAAGTTGCCGGTTTCAAACTGGTGATGATCACCAATCAGGATGGCCTGGGCACCGCCAGTTTCCCGCAGGAGACTTTCGATCCACCGCATAATCTGATGATGCAGATCCTGACCTCTCAAGGTGTGGTATTTGACGAAATCCTGATTTGCCCTCACCTGCCGGCTGACCTCTGTGGTTGTCGTAAGCCAAAAACGGAACTGGTGAAAGGCTATCTGGAAAGCGGCCTGATGGATGTCGTCAACAGCTATGTGATTGGCGACCGCGACACCGATATTCAACTGGCGGCTAATATGGGCCTCGCCGGCTTACGTTACCAACGCGATACGCTGAATTGGGCGGCCATTACCGCGCAGCTCACTCAGCGCGATCGTCATGCGCACATTAACCGCGTGACGCGCGAAACCTACATCGACGTGGACGTCTGGCTGGACCGCGAAGGTGAAAGTAAAATCCGTACCGGTGTGGGCTTCTTTGACCATATGCTCGATCAGATCGCCACTCACGGCGGATTCCGCATGAATATCGAGGTCAAAGGCGATCTCTATATTGACGACCATCACACCGTGGAAGATACCGGGCTGGCGCTGGGCGAAGCCCTGAATAAAGCATTGGGTGACAAACGCGGGATTGGTCGCTTCGGCTTCGTCCTGCCGATGGACGAATGTCTGGCGCGTTGTGCGCTGGATATTTCCGGCCGCCCGCACCTCGAGTATAAAGCCGAGTTTAACTATCAGCGTGTGGGCGATTTAAGCACTGAGATGGTCGAGCACTTCTTCCGGTCTCTCTCTTACGCGATGGGCTGTACGCTGCACTTACGTACCAAAGGCAAGAACGATCATCACCGTGTTGAGAGCCTGTTCAAGGCCTTTGGCCGCACCTTGCGCCAGGCGATCCGCGTGGACGGCAACACATTGCCGAGTTCGAAAGGAGTGCTGTGATGAATGTTGTCATCCTGGATACCGGTTGTGCCAACCTTTCTTCCGTGAAATATGCGGTTCAGCGTTTAGGTTTTGAACCGACGGTGAGCCGTGTCCCGGAAATTGTTTTGCAAGCCGACAAGCTTTTTTTACCGGGCGTGGGAACCGCGCGCGCGGCGATGGAACAACTCGAACAACGTGAACTGATTGCGCTGATCAAAGCCTGTACTCAACCAGTGCTGGGTATTTGCCTGGGAATGCAGTTGTTAGGTTCAGGCAGTGACGAGAACGGCGGGATCAAAACGCTCGGGATTATCGATCAACCCGTGCAGCGTATGCAGGATCGCGGATTACCGTTGCCGCACATGGGCTGGAATCAGGTGATCGCAAATGCAGGTAACCATCTGTTCCGTGGTATTGACGAGAACGCTTACTTTTATTTCGTCCACGGGTTTGCCATGCCGGTCTGCGAAAACACCATCGCCCAAACGCTTTATGGAGAGCCGTTCAGCGCCGCCATACAAAAAGACAACTTCTTCGGCGTGCAGTTTCATCCGGAGCGTTCCGGTGCTGCTGGTGCACAGCTGTTGAAAAATTTTCTGGAGATGTAAGCACCATGATTATTCCCGCTTTGGATTTGATCGACGGCAGTGTGGTGCGTTTGCATCAGGGCGATTACGGCCAGCAGCGCGACTATGGCAGCGATCCGCTGCCTCGCTTGCAAGATTATCAACGCCAGGGAGCAGAAGTTCTGCATCTGGTCGATTTAACCGGTGCTAAAGACCCCGCCGCGCGCCAGATCCCTTTACTGCAAAAACTACTGGCGGGTGTAACCGTACCCGTGCAAGTCGGTGGCGGCATTCGCCATGAACAGGATGTAGAAGCCCTGTTATCGGCCGGTGCAACCCGTGTTGTGGTGGGTTCAACAGCGGTAAAAAACCCTGATCGGGTGCAGGGCTGGTTCAGCCGTTTTGGCGCCGATGCGCTGGTGCTAGCATTGGATGTACGCATTGATGCTCAAGGCGCTAAAAATGTGGCCGTCAGCGGATGGCAGGAAAATTCTAATGCCACGTTGGAACAAGTGGTGGAACAGTATCTGCCATTTGGCCTGAAACATGTGCTTTGCACTGATATCTCCCGCGATGGCACGTTAGCCGGTTCCAACGTCGAACTTTATCGAGAAGTCACCGCGCGCTATCCGCAAGTGGCGTTTCAGGCCTCCGGCGGTATCGGTTCTCTCGACGATATCGCGCAGTTGCGTAACAGCGGCGTGAAAGGCGTGATTGTCGGGCGAGCTTTACTCGACGGTAAATTCAATGTGACGGAGGCAATTTCATGCTGGCAAAACGGATAATTCCCTGTCTGGACGTCAAAAACGGCCAGGTGGTAAAAGGCGTACAGTTTCGTCATCACGAGATCATCGGAGACATTGTGCCACTGGCAAAACGCTATGCCGAAGAAGGCGCAGATGAACTGGTGTTTTACGATATTACGGCCTCTTCCGACGGTCGTGTGGTGGATAAAAGCTGGGTGTCGCGCGTGGCGGAAGTCATCGACATTCCGTTTTGCGTGGCGGGCGGTATTAAAAGTGCAGAAGACGCCGCACAGATACTGCAGTTCGGCGCGGATAAAATTTCCATCAACTCCCCTGCGCTGGCAGACCCATCATTGATCAGCCGACTGGCGGAGCGTTTCGGTGTACAGTGCATCGTGGTGGGTATCGATACCTGGCATGATGCAGAATCAGGCAATTATCAGGTTCACCAGTTTACCGGCGATGAAGCGCGCACCAAGGTGACGACCTGGCAGACCCTTGACTGGGTAAAGGAAGCTCAGGAACGCGGCGCAGGTGAAATTGTGCTGAATATGATGAATCAGGACGGCGTGCGTAATGGCTATGACCTGCAGCAGCTGAAACTGATGCGCGACGTGTGCCGTGTACCGCTGATTGCTTCGGGCGGCGCGGGAACGCCTCAGCACTTCCTTGACGCTTTCCAACAGGCTAATGTCGATGGCGCGCTGGCAGCATCGGTGTTCCATAAACAAATAATTAATATTGGCGAGCTGAAAAGCTTTTTGGCCGAAAATGGCGTGGAGATCCGCTTGTGAGTAACGAAATGTCGAATAATGGTCGTTTAAGCGAACAACAGATTAGCCTGCTCGACTGGGAAAAAGTCGATAACCTGATGCCGGTGGTTGTACAGCATGCGGTGTCTGGTGAAGTGTTGATGATGGGGTATATGAACCAGGAAGCCCTGAGTGTGACGCAAGACTCCGGCAAAGTGACATTTTATTCGCGGACGAAACAACGCCTTTGGACCAAAGGTGAAAGCTCAGGTCATTTCCTCAATCTGGTCAGTATCTATCCGGATTGCGATAACGACACCCTGCTGGCGCTGGTGAATCCGATCGGCCCGACCTGCCATCAAGGCACCAACAGCTGCTTCCATCCTGCCGCCACCGACTGGGGATTCCTGTTCCAACTCGAAGAACTGTTGGCATCACGCAAAAACGCTGATCCTGAAAGCTCTTATACCGCCAAACTCTACGCCAGTGGCACCAAGCGTATTGCACAGAAAGTGGGTGAAGAAGGCGTGGAAACCGCGCTGGCCGCTACAGTCAATGACCGTTTCGAGCTGACCAATGAGGCCTCCGATTTGATGTATCACCTGCTGGTTTTACTGCAGGATCAAGATTTGAACCTGAGTGCAGTGATCGAGAATTTGCGCCAACGGCATAATAAGAAATAACGCCCTGCGATAAATACAGGACGTAAAAAAGCCGCCTTTGCTTTTGCATCGGCGGCTTTTTAAATGGTGTTATTCAACAAACTTTAGGAAGGAATTAATCCAGCCATTCGGTATGGAATACACCCTCTTTGTCGGTACGTTTATAAGTATGAGCACCGAAGTAGTCGCGCTGTGCCTGAATCAGGTTGGCGGGCAGAACCGCTGAACGGTAGCTGTCATAGTAGTTGATCGCAGCAGAGAAGGTTGGTGTCGGAATACCGTTTTGCACAGCATAGGAGACCACATCACGCAGCGCCTGCTGATATTCATCAGCGATGTTTTTGAAATACGGTGCCAACAGCAGGTTAGCGATGGACGCATTTTCAGCATACGCATCGGTAATTTTCTGCAGGAACTGAGCGCGGATGATACAGCCCGCACGGAAAATCTTAGCGATTTCGCCGTAATGCAGATCCCAGTTGTTCTCTTCTGATGCCGCTTTCAGCTGTGAGAAGCCCTGAGCGTAAGAGACAATCTTACCCAGATACAACGCACGGCGGATTTTTTCGATGAATTCCGCTTTGTCGCCAGCGAAAGGTTTAACGGTCGGGCCAGTCAACACTTTAGAGGCTGCAACACGCTGGTCTTTCAGAGAAGACAAGTAACGAGCGAAGACAGATTCGGTGATCAAGGTCAGCGGTTCGCCGAGGTCCAGCGAGCTCTGACTGGTCCATTTACCCGTACCTTTGTTGGCCGCTTCATCCAGAATCACATCAACCAGGTATTTACCCGCTTCATCTTTTTTGGTGAAGATATCTTTGGTGATGTCGATCAGGTAGCTATTCAGCTCGCCTTTGTTCCAATCTACAAAAGTGCTTGCCAGCTCTTCGTTACTCAGGCCCAGGGACTGTTTCAGCAGTGAATACGCTTCTGCGATAAGCTGCATGTCGCCATATTCGATACCGTTATGAACCATCTTAACGTAGTGACCGGCACCATCAGCACCGATGTAAGCCACGCAAGCTTCGCCGTCTTCGGCACGCGCTGCGATTTGCTCGAGGATAGGAGCAACCAGTGCGTAAGCTTCTTTCTGACCGCCAGGCATAATGGATGGGCCTTTCAGTGCACCCTCTTCACCGCCGGAAACGCCGGTACCGATGAAGTTAAAACCTTGTTCAGACAATTCGCGGTTACGGCGAATGGTGTCTTTATAATAGGTGTTGCCGCCATCAATGAGGATGTCGCCTTTATCCAGGTGTGGCGTCAGAGATGCGATGGTTTTGTCTGTTGCTTCGCCTGCTTTCACCATCAGCAGGATACGACGAGGTTTTTCCAGCGAGTCAACAAACTCTTCGACGCTGTAGTGCGGGACCAGATTTTTACCCGGGTTTTCAGCGATGACTTCATCAGTCTTGTCGCCAGAACGGTTAAAAATAGAAACGGAATAACCACGGCTTTCAATGTTAAGCGCGAGGTTACGGCCCATGACCGCCATACCGACAACGCCGATCTGTTGTTTGGACATTAGCAACTCCTGTCTGAATTAGTTGATTGCCCAGATTATCGCCTACCCTTTTGTTTTATGAGGGTTAACCTGTGCTGGGCTATACAAATGAACACAAGCATTGTACATGAGTTTGCCAGAGGGTGAACCTATTGCAGTCATAACAATCTTGGGAATAATGATACTAACCGTTACCTCAACGCAATCTGAGTCAGCGGTTTAACTTTACCGGTAACATTGATGAAATGCAGGTCAAAAAAAGCTTCATCAACTATATTCTGTTTTCGCCTGTAGATTGAACAATCGAATACGATTTATCAGCTAATTGCTATCCTGAAGTACAACATTGTCTCCAAAAACTATATCCTCACACCATAATGAACAGAGTTTGCTTACCCTCACAATCAAACGTACAGGTGAATTGAATAAATGAAGATTATGGTGACAGGGGGTGCTGGCTTCATTGGTTCGGCCATGGTCCGCTATCTGATTGAACATACATCGGACAGTGTTCTGGTAGTCGATAGTCTTACCTATGCGGGTAGGCTAGATTCACTTACCTCAGTTTCTGATAGTGACCGTTATCAGTTTGCTTTAGCGTCTATCTGCGACCGTAAGACGTTGGACTCGCTATTTAACAGCTTTCAGCCAGATGCAGTGATGCATTTGGCTGCTGAAACCCATGTTGATCGTTCAATTGACGGTCCGGCCACCTTTATTGAAACAAATATTGTTGGCACCTATGTATTACTTGAGGCGACCAGGCATTATTGGTCGACCTTGCCAGTAGAAAAAAAAATGGCCTTCCGTTTCCATCATATCTCTACTGATGAAGTGTTTGGGGATCTGACTGACAGTATGTCTCTATTTACTGAACAAACACCCTATGCGCCCAGCAGTCCTTACTCCGCCTCAAAAGCATCAAGCGATCATCTGGTCCGAGCATGGCAGAGAACCTATGGGTTACCCACACTCATCACCAACTGTTCAAATAACTATGGCCCCTATCATTTCCCTGAAAAGTTGATCCCGCTGATAATACTCAATGCCCTTGCGGGTAAGCATTTGCCCGTATATGGCGATGGCGCGCAAATCAGAGACTGGTTGTATGTTGAAGACCATGCCCGAGCACTCTACCGGGTTATCACCCAGGGCACCGTTGGTGAAACCTATAATATTGGTGGTCACAACGAGCGAAAAAATATCGAGGTCGTAGAGGCGATATGTAGCTTATTAGATGAGCTACAGCCTGAGAAACCCGAAGGTATTGAGTATTATCGCGATTTGATCACTTACGTTACCGATCGCCCAGGCCATGATAAACGTTACGCAATTGACGCTGGTAAAATTGAGCGTGAGCTGGGTTGGAAACCACTCGAGACTTTTGAATCCGGGATCCGCAAAACGGTGCAATGGTATTTGAATAATCAATTATGGTGTGAGCAAATTCACAGTGGTACTTACCAGGGCGAACGACTGGGCGTAATCCGTTAATTTAAGGAAGTGTATTAATGAAAGGTATCGTTCTCGCTGGCGGTTCAGGAACCAGGTTATACCCGATCACATTGGGCGTTTCAAAACAGTTACTCCCGGTTTATGACAAACCAATGATCTACTATCCTCTGTCCACATTAATGCTGGCAGGTATTCGAGACATATTAATTATTACCACAGCAGAGGACCTACCATCATTTCAACGTCTGCTTGGCGATGGGTCTCAGTTCGGTATCCGGCTCTCCTATGAGATTCAACCTTCACCCGATGGATTAGCTCAAGCATTTATTATTGGTGAGAATTTTATAGAGGGTGACAGCTGCGCGCTGGTGCTTGGTGATAATGTCTATTTTGGCCAGGGTTTTGGTCCCAAGCTGGAGCTGGCGGCAAGTCGCAATGAAGGTGCCACGATTTTCGGCTATCAGGTAACTGACCCTGAAAGGTTCGGTGTTATCGAATTTGATCAGGACTATAACGCCCTATCCATTGAGGAAAAACCCGCAAAACCAAAGTCGAAATGGGCAGTTACCGGCTTGTATTTCTTCGATAAACACGTTGTAGAGCGAGCTAAGCAAGTCAAGCCCTCTGCCCGTGGAGAATTAGAAATTACCACACTGATTGAGATGTACTTAGACGACCATAATTTAAAAGTAGAATTATTAGGCCGTGGTTTTGCCTGGCTGGATACAGGAACACACGACAGCCTGATTGAAGCATCTCAATTCATTCATACTATTGAGAAGCGTCAGGGATTCAAGGTGGCGTGCCTGGAAGAGATAGGGTTTAAGAAGGGATGGTTGAGTCGAGAAAAATTAAGACAGCAATCAGAAAAATTAATTAAATCGCCGTATGGGATATATTTGGCAGGACTAGTGAGTGAAGAGAAGTAATGGGTTATTTTACGCCGATATTTGAGTCGGCGTTTTGGCATCTCAGTAAGGTAGCGCTATGCTTATTTTATAATCAGGCTCTGGTAGAGTTTGCTATATTTTTCGATCATCTGATGTGAGGTGAAAACCGTCTCATAACGGTATCTTGCATTAACACCATATTGCTTAGCTAATGCCGGAGATTCCCATAAGGTATCCATCGCCTCTCTTAGTGCTGCAACATCACAAGGTGGAACGGCAATGCCTGTTTCTTTATCAATATTAATAAAAGTTGTGCCTGTACCTATTTCACAAGAAATAAGGGGTTTCTCAAACATAGCACCTTCCAATAGAGAAATGCCGAATGCTTCCGAACGAAGATGAGAAGGGAAAACAATAGCATAGCACAATTCCAGCAACGCTATTTTATCTTCATCTTCAAGTGCACCGACAAAGTAGACATTAGTAAGTCCTAACTCTTTAGTCTGTTTTTTTAATTCACTTTCTGCCGGGCCAGAACCTATGATTACAATTGGATAGTCAGAATGTTGCGCCGCCTCAAGTAAAACATGAAGTCCTTTATAGTAACGAAAGGCACCAATGAATAAAAAGAATTTTGATGGTAACTTTGCTCGCCACTGATTTAATTTTGATTCCGTAGATTTAGGATAAGAGTGTTCATCAAGACCATAAGGGATAACACTGACTTTATCCTTAAATTTTTGCAAAATATGGCTGGTTTCAACATAATTAGGTGAGGCAGCAACGATCCGGTCGACTTTGGAAAGAAATAGCTCCATCAGAGGGGTGTATAATTTAAGCAGTAGTTTTTGTTTGACGATATCAGAGTGATAGCTCACTACTGTCGGTTTTTTAATACCACTGATAAAATGAACCAGATCCATAAAAGGAAAAGGGAAGTGATAATGGATAATATCTGCTTGTGCCGCTAATTCTTTAAATCGCTTAATGACAGCCCAGGAAAAAGGTGTTGAAGCCAAAGAAAAGCTTATACTTTCACAATGAACGGTGTGTTTGGAAACACTGCGTTTGTCCACCTTCCCTCTTGGACTGAGAGAAAGAACATCAGATTTAAATCCGCACTGCTCTCCCCCTTCACTAAGTTGGAAAATTACCTGCTCAATACCACCAAAGGTATCTGGATAATATGTCTTGTAAAAATGCAGTACCTTTAACATATAATATCAAACCTGCCTATAGGCATTAAGTGTTTCTTCAGCACATGCTTCCCAGGAAAATAGTTTCGCCCTTAACAAGCCATTAGTGATTGCTTGTTCCCGCCATGAAATATCTTCAATACTTTTGATTATTGATCGAGTAAAACCTTCAACATCTAATGGCTCATTCATTAGAGCGCATTCCCCGACAACCTCAGGTAAAGAAGAACTATTTGAGCAGACAACAGGTGTACCGGAAGCCATTGCTTCAAGAACGGGCAGACCAAACCCTTCATACAGCGAAGGAAAAATGAATGCTTTTGCTCCAGAGAACAGATAGGGTAGCATCTCTGAAGGGGTATAGCCTAAATATCGCAACCAACCTTCGCGGTTCGCTTTTTCGAAACGCTGATGTAATACATCACTATCCCAACCTTTAAATCCTGTGATGACCAGAGGATATTCAAGCCTCAGTTGTATAGGAATGCGTTCATAAGCATCTAAAAGTGTGGTGATGTTTTTACGCGGTTCTATCGAACCGGTAAATAGCGTATATTTATCAGCAACCAATCCTAATGATGATATTTTTCGATTAACAATAGAAGCACTACGCGGATAAAAATCGCCACTGCTTGCCAGCCGCGCTGTAAATACCCTTGAAAGAGGATAGTTAAAATAAGCAGCCAACTCTTGACGCGTGTATTCAGAATCAGTAATTAAAACTGAAGCTCTTTTAATCGTTAATAGCAACTCTTTTTCCATGTATCTTACGCGTTCTTTAGGATGGCATTGTGGCCAGGTAAACACGGAAAGATCGTGAAAGGTTGCTACGCAATTTTCAACTGATGGGGGCAAATAAAAATTTGGGCTATGGTAAATATGATCTTTATAAGGCTTTAATGCTCTTGATTTTAACCATGGTGCACTAATACGATAAATTTCAGATGCTACCCTACTTTTTTGGACCATTTCTTTTAAACCAGAATGGACAGAGGTGGTTTCTGTAATCGAAGGTAACTGTGTGGCAATATGTCGACCGTTAAGGAATAGTAACTCCTCTATTTCAGCACTCTTTTTCAGACATTTCGCCAACTCATAATTATATCGACCAATCCCGGTTAAAGGATGCCTAATAGAATCAGTGCCAAAGATAACTTTTATCATTAATTTTGGAGCATCCAGCGCAGGGTATCTTTCATCAAAATAGGTTCCCATGGGCCAATGATACCTTTAAGTAAAGTAGCATCTCCCGACAATGTTTTAACATCGTTAGCTCGTACAAAAGCGGGATTGACTTTAATCTCCAGACTATGAGAACTGAGTTCTTGGCATATATCTACAATCTGTTGCAAAGAGTAGGTCACTTCAGAACATACATTAATTGTCTTACCGATTGCCTTTGGGCTCTGCACTAAGCGGGAGTATGCATTAACTAATGACCTTACATCGGTAAAATCACGCCAAACCTCAAGATTACCAAGTTCAATTGAGGCCGCTTTTTCTTTAAAATGTTTAACAATTTTCGGCAATAAAAAATTTTCCGCCTGACCAACACCCGTGTAGTTGAATGGCCTGGCTATAATAATAGGCAGTTTTTCATGCCATAAGTTTGCCATATATTCCATTGCCAATTTACTGACCGCATAATCATTCGCGGGATTGGGTCTTATTTGTTCATCTAACTGGCCTGCAATAGTATTTCCGTAAACATTAGCACTACTGGCAAGCAACACCACCTCAGGAAGATGAGTACTTTGCGCCAGGGCCTGAAGTAGGTTACGGGTGCCGGTTAAATTAACCTGGTAAAAAGCATTGGGATCACCATGACCAACAAAAGCGATCGCAGCTAAATGAATCACTACATCAGGTTTTATCTGCTCAATAGCATTTACGACAGAATCAAAATCGGTTAAATCTGCCTGATAATAATTTTCATCCGGATTGGGAAAAGAACCCATACCGAATATCTGGTATCCGGCAGCGGATAACTCCGCTGCCATATAATGACCAGTAAAACCATTGATACCTGTAATCAATGCTCTTTTGTCATATTTAATCATTAGAAAGAGAAACCTTGCTCATTACGACGAAGATCTTCAGTAACCATCATCTGGCACAGTTCTTCCAAAGTAGTTTTTGGCTCCCAGCCTAATACATCTTTAGCTTTCTGTGGATTACCGATCAGCAATTCAACCTCAGCAGGGCGATAGAACTTGGTGTTCACACGTACCAACACTTTTCCAGTATCAGTATCAACGCCAACTTCCTGCTCATCCTTGCCTTCAAAACGTAATGTATAACCTGCAGCTTTAAAAGCCATTGAAACAAAATCACGCACAGTTTCGGTACGATTCGTCGCTAATACGAAAGTATCTGCCACGTCGGCCTGCAGCATGCGCCACATCCCTTCTACATATTCCTTCGCAAAGCCCCAGTCACGCTTCGCGTCCATATTGCCCAATTCCAGAACGTCTAGTTTGCCAAGCTTGATTTTAGCGACCGAGTCAGTAATTTTACGTGTAACAAATTCCTGGCCACGCAGCGGAGATTCGTGGTTGAACAAAATACCGCTGCAAGCAAACATATTGTAGCTTTCGCGATAGTTAATGGTCATCCAGTGTGCGTAAAGTTTAGCGACGCCGTAAGGGCTACGCGGGTAGAATGGCGTCTCTTCAATCTGAGGAATAGCTTGTACTTTACCAAACATTTCGGAAGTCGATGCCTGGTAGAAGCGCACTTTCGGGTTAACGATTCGAATGGCTTCAAGCAGGTTAACCGCACCAAGACCGGTTATCTCAGCGGTAGTGATTGGCTGTTCAAATGACACGCCAACGAAACTTTGAGCGGCAAGGTTATAGACTTCTGTTGCGCCTGTGTTTTGTAGCAAACGAATGCTGGCCGACAGATCAGTTAGATCGTATTCGGTTAAATGCAAATTCGGGTTGCTTTTAATTCCCAGTTCTTCTATACGCCAGAAGTTAACAGAACTGGTTCGACGATAAGTACCATAAACTGTGTACCCTTTTTCCAATAATAGCTCAGCTAGGTATGCGCCATCTTGACCAGTAATACCAGTAATAATTGCTACTTTCTTAATCATCATGAAATCCATCTATGTTTACATTGTATTGAATTTATTAAAATTCCGCCTAAAATACACTATAACTTGCCTAAAAGTCGAGATAATTTTCCGTACATGTGAGACTGTATAATCTGATTTTAGGCATGTTAATTTCTAATAAAAAATTTTATAACTAATAAAAATCAAGCATGACACTCGCCAATCAACAATTCTTAAGATAAAAGATAAAACTTGATAGCGGAACGACTCTAAACATTTTCGACTTCACCTACGGATTGGCATATCAAAGTTATTATATCATCTTCTGGATTTTCTGATTTTTTATTAGAAGAATCCTCATTTAAACTTGGGGTGAATATTTTTATTTGATTTAAAAATTTAGATTTCATCTTAAGCAATTCAAACTCTTCAGCTACTAACCAAGATGTGATAAGAATACCATCTAATTTTTCTATGAATTGGAGATATTCATCTGAAGAAAGATCATTTAAATGCACACATGAATAAGTTTTCACTCCCATTCTTTTTAAAGTCAGGAGATTTTTATCATTTTTCAGGCCATCACATTTTGAAGGATACAATGATACGAAAACATCATTCACCCACGTTTCCATAACTGTATCATCAGTCCAACCATCTGATATACCGATCAGGTTACTCGTGAATTTTTTAGCATTAAAGAAACAATCTTCGGATTTTGAATAAAAAACAAAATTTAGATTCCAATGATTAAATGTTTTTTCAAGATAAGTATTCATTATTTTCTGAACATAACTGTACTCAATTGTATCAGTGGTTTCGAGTAATCCACTGATATCAACGTATACTTGCTTCAAGCGGGGTGATGGCTCATAGTTTTGGGAAATTGCTACTGCAAGCTGCTCATAGCTATCACTAATATCGTAACGATCATCACAAGCAATATCTTTAAGCAAACCTTGATAATTTAGAGAAGCACTAGCGTAAACGTTTTCAATCGTTTGGAAACATTTTAAAGCACAATCTCTAGGATTATTTTCTCGGTAAACTTTATCTTTTCCTTTTTTCTGCATTTCAGTTCTGCGATCATAATCTTTATAAAGAGTGTTCAGCGCTAATAAGAAATCTTCATCTGTGAATTCATCATCCATTTTCCAAACAATATTATTATCAAGATCGTCCATAGATCCATTAGCGTTTACTATTGTTGCAAGTCCATAGTTTAAGCAATCCAATACCGATGCGGATGTTTCCCCACGAGATGATGTACGCAGTTGAACCCCTACGTCAGCTGCCGCAAGCCATGTTTTATAATCTTCAGCAGATACCCATCCTGTGATTTTTATTGTGCTTTTATTTTTTTTATTTTTTATTAATTTAATAATTGTTTGGCCATACTCTCCGCTATCGTTCTGGCCTACAAATATCAGATGACACTCAGCACTTTCGGATAGAGCAGATGAGCCCCAGGCTTCTAATAATCTGTGATTGAGTTTGGTTGGATTCAAAAATCCAAAGCTGCATACCACAAATGAACTATTATTTAGCCCAAGTTTCGCTCGTGCTTCCTCTTTGGTGATTTCAGATGGTGCACTACGCAGCAATGGAATTACAAACCAATCAATTGCAGCTTTTTCTCCATATAATTTCAACGCAAGACTCTTCGAATATTCAGAATGGCTGATTACTCCAAGAGAATTTTGTAATACAGAAAGATTACATGGGTACTCCATTTCTAGCGCCAGAGCGCTTTCCTCAAGAAATCTTCTCTTAACCGCACCCCAACCCGGGTATTTCAACAGTTCGTCAGCAAGAAAGTTAGGTTTTTGCTTAATGCCGACATCTAGGTGCGAAACAATTCCTGATAGGAAAAAGTCATGCAACACAACAATACCCGGTATATCTTCCAAAAGATCAAACATATGACCATGGAAATCAGAGTTACCAAAATTATAAAGAACACGCTCATATACTGATGAGTTGTCACGCAACCACTGTGGGTCTCTAATAGTAAAGTTACTAATAACATACGGATCAGAAACGTTATTTTTCTGTTCTACTATTACATCAATATCATAATATTTACTAAGTTCGTGTAGTAACTCTACACTATAATCACTAATACCACTTTTTTCAGGTGGTAGCGGTGATAAAAAGGCCATGCGCGGGCGTTTGTTACTTTTCAAAAAATTAGTTTTGAGATGGCGAATATGCAAATTCTCAAGAGATTCCCACGTTTTCTTAGCTGTTATCTCCCATGAGAACTTATGACTTTGAGAATAAGCATTATTTTTAAGTAGTTTATTATATTCAGGATCTGTCAAAGCTTTGTTTATTTTTAAAGTTATATCATGATCGTTAAATGGGTCAAATAAAGGTTCCGGAATACCAATCACCTCTGGGATACTCGATAATTCTCCTCCGATGACTGGCTTTCCACATTTCATTGCTTCAAGTATTGGCAATCCAAACCCTTCATGCCATGATGGGAAAACAAATAACTCACAGTAATTATAAAGTATTAATAAATCTTCATCTGAAACAAAACCTGTAATAACAACGTTACTGTTAGTCAAGCCATGTTCTTCATATAAACGTGTCAGTCTTTGACGATCGTGTTCCTGAACAGAACAAACAATGGTCAACTGGTACTTATTTATTAATTCATCAGAAAGATTTGAATACGCCCGAATTAATCCTTCAATATTTTTTCGGTGATCAATCCCACCGGTATACATAATAAAAGGACCTGTAATACCATATTTTGTTTTTAAATGCTTTTTATCGCCATCGGTTACTGTGACTTCCATAAAACGTTCGTCACAAGCAGTAGATATATTAAAGACCTTTTCTTCAGGAATTGATAAATATCTTATTGCTTCATTTCCCGCAGACTCTGAAATGGATAATAATAATTCACTACGTTTAAGATGATCAATTTTCTTCAAATACCATTTTTTAATGCTTTCATTCTCCAAATAAATATGGGAATGAATGAGTGGAATTAAATCATACAATATTACAGCAGTAGGAATTGATTTATATGACGAAATGGATGTCAATGCATTATCACCAAAACCCTCAAAAAGCGAACTCACAAGCACCACATCAGGCTTCAGTTTTGAAATAAAATCTTCACGGACTTTTTCCATAGCAAGGCGTTTGCCTGTATTTTTCTCGTCAAGATAGTAAACGGGTCCAATACCACTGAAGACATGAATATTTTCAGATAAAACAAGATCTCTAAATTCTTGTCTGATGTAATCGACGCTTTCAGCTAACAAGCCATTAAGTAAAAGTAAAACCTCATGCTTTGTATTTAATTCAAGCATGTTTTTAACTAAGCCCGCAGTATAGCGACCAATACCCCTATGAGTACTAGATGTTTGCATTGCCTGCATATCGATAAGGACTCGCATTACTGTTTCCTTTTACTATTATCAAATTTGACTAAAAGCGAATTTATTTTTTTTGAACGAGTTGACATTGAATTTGTCGTTTTAACTATAGTCTCGCAGTCGGATTTAATAGAACTATCATTCTTTTTATATTTGTAATAGATACGTTTAATTATTCCATAAGTCTTCGTTTTGTGGGCAATCATTAATACTAGGTTTTTAATTCTCAAGTTTGTATTAACAATCTCTATTATTTTCTTTACGAAGAAGATGATAATTTTTTTTATTGCCCTCTTGACTCTAGCAAATCTAGCTTTACTAAAAGGGTCAACGAAAAAATTTTTAATCTTTCTGAGTGGCCACGTTATTCTCCAAGAGGTGCTCTTATTGACAGCGATAATATTATTTTCGAGATCAACGATGTATTTGTCTTTTGCTGATATATGATTATTTAAATCATCGATAGCCCTCAATAAGTCTTGAGTTTTGGCTTCAGACTCTGCAATTAACTTTAAATACTCATCATTTGCCACACAATTTAATTCATCAGTGGGTTGTTCATTCGCTACATAATTTAATTCATCAACGGGTTGTTTATTCGCCACATAATTTAATTCATCAACGGGTTGCTCAGCATGTTTCAGCGAATCTATAATAGTTTTGATATTATTCAATTCTTCAGATTGGACAGAGACCATTTCAAGACCATTAACAAGATTTGCTAAATTAAGCTTGATATTTGATAATTCTTCTTTAAGTGCCTCTTGACACTCTTCAGATTTAATTATCGATGAATCAACAACTTGCATCCATATTTTTTGGATATCACTTGGCTGCTCCATGATATCATCATCTACATTAGATTTAATGTGATCACTTATTTCTTTGAAACTCCAAGATTCCAGTGATTTACCCCACAACATTTCTAATTTTTTATTGTAAGGTGCAGGTAATGAATATGGACTAATAACAGGGGGTCTTAAAATACCACTGTTGTATACTTTCTTAGCAGAAATCTCATAAATTAATATAAGAAAGGAAAAATATATATTGAATGGCCAAGAGCAATCGTCTTTATTTACTGAAAAGGAGCCATAATCAATCAATTCAACTTTGTTGTCTTCTTGCAACAAAATATTCCACATTCGGATATCGTCATGATAATAGCCATTGCTTTCAAGAATAACTAACTTGTCGAGCAATCCATTTATAACTTTTTCTGCATCATAATTTACTCCCGAATTAATTGCATCTAGTAGCAATATTCCAGGTATTTTTTCCATAACAACCCATGTCTCATAGTTATTATGGCCATGAACAAAAAGCTCGGGAGTTTTATAATTTTTTGGAGGCGTATTTAGAAAATCAACTTCCCTAAAAAATTCTTTTTCATTTCTTTCTTTTACACCTAATGTAAGTTCAAAAGCTTTAGCTATCCGATTTTCGCTGAAGTAATATCGACGTGTACCTTGATGAGCACCGTTTTCTTTTCCATGTGACTCTGTAGTCCAATGATCAAATCGCTCAATCTCATCACCATAAATCCAATAGCGATTGCTGGCTACATAAAGCGGCCTGCTTATATCTGACAGGTGAGTTGAAAACCTGCCAATTTCATGAACGAAATGACAACCATTTAAAATATCCCGCGGATTCTCTGGTAGTGAAGGAGCCCAATATAGTGGCTCTTCATGTAATGCCAATTCAAAAATCATGGCGGCTGTTTTACCAGCCAAGTCCGCTATCCAACCCCTAACGGTGTCAGAACCATGTTGGTGTACGATATGATGGAATACACTCAACCCAGTGATAAGATCGTACTCATTATCTTTTATGGTTGTAATTATTTCTTCAATCCGACCTTGTAAGAAACGCACAGCCATTTCCGGATTTTCTTCTGCTAATGCATTGCAAAGATCAATATTTTCTTTCTGAAAATCCACACCGACGACACTGGCACCTCTTTTGGCCAAACTGAAGCAAAAGAAACCTTGCGCACATCCGAAATCCAAAACGCGTAACGGACGACCTAACTTATTTTCTAGCGCTGTATAGACGATCTCTATTTCAACCAGTCGGTCGTGACACTCTCGGGATACTGCTGTTGAAAGCTCGGAATATCCGTAAATAGTTTGATATATTTCTGGCAGTTCATTTACCAGTGTTTCTATTCTTTTCTTCATATGTCATCCAGAGTTTTCTTATACAACAACATCAAATTCAGATTGGCAATCAATTATTCCCCAGAACGCCATCTGGCGAGATACATTGATGATTATAGCGTCATATCTTCTTTCAAGCGGTTTTAGCTCCATAGGTGGAGTCCCAGAAGAAATACCAAAGGAAACCAAATAATTACCTTGATTTAAATTAACGGGGAATGAAAATTTGAATATTTTGACATCTCCAGCTTTTACTTCAATATTCTGTTTCCCTTGAGATGCTAAATAAGAATTTGTACCGTAAAGAAATATACCCTCCAAACTTTTTATCAAGAACCCTGGAATTACGCTGTCGAAATCTTCATCAAACCTTACTTTCATATAAAAATCAGTATGCTGATTACTTTCAATTCTGGAGGGATAGCTTACATGGTCTGCTTTAATCTCATAATCTAAAATTGTTGCCCCGCCATGACCCCAACGATGCTCTTCCTTTCTATAGCCGGGTCTAGTACAAAAGATATCTGTGTTCTCTGAAGAGGCTAATTCTGTAAGGCTGCTATTCTTAGCTTCAACACGTTCTGATTTAGAAGACTTAGTCTTACTTTTTCCAAACAATTCATCTAAGTAAATGTTGGTGACTGAACGTGAAGGCCCTTGAGCTTCGATACGTCCATTTTTAAGGAATATTGCATTATTGCAATGTTTCACTATGTCTTCAGCACCATGTGAAACTAATAGTAATGTAGTACCTGCTTTTCTATAAGCAGCAATACGTTGGAAACATTTGGCCTGAAATTTCGCATCACCTACGGTGAGTGCTTCATCGACTATCAAGATATCAGGACGTGTCGCAGTCGCAACAGCAAATGCTAAACGCATTTGCATACCGCTAGAATAAATTCTTACCGGTTGGTCGATGTAATCACCGATTTCAGCAAAGTTTTCGATTTCAAGAAATAATTCTTCAATCTCATACCTTTTATATCCCATCAGTAAACCTGACATATACACGTTCTGCCTACCGGTGAAATCAGGATGAAATCCCATGCCCAATTCAAGTAAAGCAGCTACTTTACCATTAACCGTAATGTCACCTTTAGTAGGCTTGGTCGTCCCTGTTAATAGTTTTAATAAAGTACTTTTACCTGCACCATTGACACCTATGATACCAACGGAGTCTCCTGCTTCAATCTCAAAGCATATATCGTCAAGGACCCATTTTTTCTTATGTAAAACAATGTTCCCAGGCATAACTTTTTCAACAAAGCGATTCCATTTTGATGAGTATTGTTTATAAGCTTTACTTACATTATTTACAATTATACTTTTCATTATATCTCATCCACAATATCAGCAGCGTGCTTTTTAAACATTTTATAAGCAAACAAACACAATATAAGTGAGGCAATAGTTACTGGGATTAATGACTCCCAATTCGGCCATCTCTGATATACGAAAATATCTTGGTATGAGCGTATGACATTGGTCATAGGATTATATGAAAGTAAATCTCTTGCCCAGACAGGTAGAGTATTCAAGACGTAAACAATTGGCGTAAACCAAAACCAAAATTGCAAGAGAATAGTGACAAATTGTCCTACATCACGAACAAAAACATTCATTACACCAAGAATAACACCAAGACCAATCGAGAAAAGCATTTGTATTATTAATAAAGGAATAATAGCAATAAAGTATATATTTGGAAAATTACCGCTAACTATAAGGAATAGAGTAAAAAGACCAAATATTATGCAGAAATTAATCAACGAAGTAAGTGAAGCAATGATAGGCAAGCAAATCTTAGGAAAGCTGACTTTCTTAAGAAGATTCGCATTAGTTATAAATAATGTTTGCAATGAATTAATTGTTTCCGCGAAAAAACTCCACGTTAACAATCCCGAACAAAGATATATACTGTAAGAAAATGTTCCCGATATCTCAGGCAATCTTGCTTTCATTACTTGAGAAAATATTAGCGTATAGACTAATATCATTGCGACAGGTTGTAGAATCAACCATGCTGAACCGAGAAAACTTGCCTGATAGCGGGACTGAAAGTCCCGCTTAATGCTACCAGTAATAAAATCTCTATATTGATATATTACTTGAAATATTTCTTTCAAAATTACTCTCCGCCCATTAATGCTAAGATCTCTTTCGTTTTCTCATTCATTAATTTAACGTTGTTTTTAGACTCAACATTCAATCGAATAACTGGTTCAGTATTTGATGTTCTCAAATTAAAGCGCCAGTCAGAAAACTCGAGACTTAAGCCATCAGTAAAATCTATATTTTCAGACTCGCATTCATATTTATCCCGGATTCGCTGAATGACTTCATTTGCATTTTTAACTTTACGATTGATTTCACCAGATGCCGGGAATGCTGCCATGCGATCTTTAACCATGTTACTCAACGAGTCTCTTTTCAATGACACCAATCCCGCGACCAATAACCATGGAATCATCCCGCTGTCACAGTATGCAAAATCACGGAAATAGTGGTGGGCACTCATTTCGCCACCGTATATAGCATCTTCATGCCTCATACGCTCTTTAATAAAAGCATGGCCTGTCTTAGACATGATAGGAATACCACCTGACATGGAAACAATATCTTGGGTATTCCATGTCAAACGAGGATCATAAATTATTTTGCTCCCTGGATTTTTCTCCAAAAAAGCTTGTCCTAATAAACCGACGATATAGTACCCTTCAATAAATTCGCCGAATGAATCAAAGAAAAAACAGCGATCAAAATCGCCGTCAAAAGCGATTCCCATGTCTGCTTTATGTTCCAAAACTGCGTTAGCGGTATCTGCCCTGCATTCTGGTAACAAAGGATTAGGTATACCATTAGGGAACTGACCATCAGGCTGGTTATGGACCTTAATAAAGGTCACAGGCACGTTACTTTCTTTAAACCGACGCTCGATTTCATCAATCACGTGGCCAGCTGCACCATTCCCTGAATTGATCACCAACTTCATAGGAGCTAATGCTTTGCTATCAATATATCCGAGTAAATGGTCAACATAATCACTCAGTATCGAAATCTGCGTATAAGCACCACGCTTGGCTTCATCAACTGGGGCAAAATTATTCGCCTCTGCTAATTCTTTAATGGCAAACAAACCTGTATCACCACTGATTGGCCTGGATCCTTCACGGACCAATTTCATGCCATTATAATCCATCGGATTATGGCTTGCCGTCACTTCAATACCCCCATCCATTTCAAGATGGAATGTTGCGAAGTAAACCTCTTCTGTTCCACTTACACCAATATCAAAAACATCAGCGCCCGCATCACGCAAGCCATCAGCCAAAGCTAATTTTAATGCTTCACTGGTTAAACGGACATCACCGCCAACAATAATTTTCTTTGGCTTTAAATATTCACCGTAAGCGCGCCCAATACGATATGCAATATCTTCATTGAGTTCTTCACCTAATTTCCCACGAATATCATAGGCTTTAAAACAGGTTAATGTTTCCATTTACTCTTTCCTAATTATTAGTTACGGCCGTACTGGTCTTGAATACGCACAACATCGTCATTGCCTAAATATGATCCAGATCTTACCTCAAGTAATTCTAAAGGTATCTTTCCTGGATTCTCCAACATGTGGATCGAGCCAATAGGAATAAATGTTGATTGATTTTCAGTAAGTAAGAATGTTTTATCGCCAATGGTCACTTTGGCGGTACCGGCCAGTATAATCCAATGCTCAGCACGGTGATGGTGCATTTGTAATGAGAAGGTTCCACCAGGGATCACTGTTACACGGTTTACATTGAAACGTTTTTCTGCAACCACCGCATCACAGCGCCCCCATGGTCTATAAATATCACGGTGGTGACGATATTCACTTCTCTCATTGGCTTTGAGGTATTCAACAACTCGCTTAACATCTTGTACCTGTGTTTTATCAATGACTAACACAGCATCTTTGGTGCTCACGATAACTAAATTTTCAACACCTACAGCCGCTATAAGTTTTTCATCAGTATTAATGTAGCAATTATTTGTGTTGTGTAGGAATACATCACCGGTTATTGCATTATCATCATTATCTTTGTTATTCACTTCCCATAATGCGGACCAAGAACCTACATCACTCCAACCGGCATCTAAAGGTACCACCATGCCATCATTAGTTTTTTCCATAACGGCGTAGTCGATAGATTCATCAGGGCACGAAGAAAAAATATCTTTATTGATGGAAATAAAATCCGAGCTGTTTGGTTGGCTGGTAAGCGCCTGTTCACACGCTTCTAAAATATCTGGTCTAAATTTCTCTAGCTCCTGAAGATATTTTTTTGCCCGGAACATAAACATACCGCTGTTCCAATAATAATCACCCGAAGCAATATACTGCTCAGCCGTTTCTTTATTAGGTTTTTCAACGAAACACTGAACTTCGTACCCCTCATTGTTCGTACCAATATGTTCACCGCGCTGTATATATCCGTAGCCGATTTCGGCGCCTGTTGGCACGATGCCAAAAGTCACTAATTTATCAGCCGATGCAAAAGGAATGGCTTTGGCTATCGCGTTGTGAAATTCCTCAACATTATTGATGACGTGATCGGCTGCAAGTACCAACATGATAGGATCATCACTGTCTTTTATTGCATTCAATGCTGCAAGAGCAATGGCTGGCGCGGTATTACGTCCAACGGGTTCTAATATTATATTATTAGACAATTTTTGGATTTCACGTAACTGCTCTGCAACCAGAAAGCGGTGCTCTTCGTTACAAATAACGACAGGCTCTCTTACATTTAAGTCATCAAGACGCAATAGCGTTTCTTGTAACATGGAGTGGGTACTGTGCAGACGTAAGAACTGTTTTGGATACAACTCTCTTGACATCGGCCATAAACGACTACCTGTACCACCTGCCATTATTACTGGAAGTAACATTTTTGTCCCTCAAATATCCCATGTTAAAAAACAATATAAATCAATATGATACATAAAAAAAAGATAAAAAGACACGCTACCGCCCTTGGCTTACCGCAACCAAAGCACGTAATAAAAATCTCATTCATAAAATTGGAGAAAAAAACATCAGTACATTCTAAATATTCAGAGGAATATACTTCTAAAAAAACCGGCTTATTATATCTATACTTCGCTCTAACTTCTAATAATGAAGTAGATTATATTATCATTGAGGTTTTTTTCCTCCAGATAAATCTTGTTGTTTCGGTGGTCTGAAGAGATGAGAATTGCTGATATGTGTTGATCTGTGAGTTTTGTGTAAAACACAGCAACTCGAAGCCATGATGTTTTCCGAAAAAAAGAAAAAAGCACCGGTTAACAGTGCCTTTGATCAGGTCAGTAATATGTAAGTATCAGATATCTACCTGTGACAACACCGCGTTATTGTTCAGTAAACTCTTTCAACCAGGTCTTAAACGCTTCACCCTGAGTGTTGTGACGAACACCATACTCAACGAACGCCTTCATGTAGCCTAATTTATCGCCACAATCGTGCGAGCGGCCTGTCATCGTGAAGGCTTCGACGGTTTTCTTCTTCATCAACAAGGCAATAGCATCTGTCAGTTGAATTTCGTTACCCGCACCGTAAGGGGTTATCGCCAACAGTGGCCAGATATCTTCGGAGAAGACATAGCGCCCTACTACTGCCAGATTTGATGGCGCATCTTTCTGCTCAGGTTTTTCAACGATTGCGGTCATTGGCGTACTTTTGCCTGGCTCACCTTCAACACCATTACAGTCAACTACGCCATATTTAGACACGTCTTCTTCAGGCACTTCTTCAACCATAACCTGGCTGTTGCCAGTTTCTTTGAAGCGGGCCAGCATGGCAGCGAGATTATCCTTGCGAAGATCGCTGGTGGAATCATCCATCAGGACGTCCGGCAAGATAACAACAAAAGGTGCATTGCCGATCAGCGGTTTAGCGCATAGTACGGCATGGCCGAGACCTTTGGACTGGCCCTGACGCACGTTCATGATCGTTACGCCTTTCGGGCAGATCGATTGCACCTCTTCCAACAACTGGCGCTTAACACGTGATTCCAGCATGCTTTCAAGCTCGAACGACGTGTCGAAATGGTTTTCAATGGCATTTTTTGAAGAATGCGTCACCAGAATGATCTCTTTAATCCCCGCTGACGCACATTCATTAACGATGTACTGAATCAGCGGTTTATCGACAATCGGCAACATTTCTTTAGGAATGGCTTTCGTAGCAGGCAACATACGGGTGCCAAGACCGGCAACAGGGATAACAGCTTTTAACATTGTAAAGGATACTCCTTGGAACCAATAGTTTGAAAATTCAGCCAGTTATAATATTGAAAACGCTCGGTCATTCA
Source organism: Hafnia psychrotolerans (assembly GCF_014639435.1). Lineage (GTDB taxonomy): Bacteria > Pseudomonadota > Gammaproteobacteria > Enterobacterales > Enterobacteriaceae > Ewingella > Ewingella psychrotolerans. The sequence goes on from NZ_BMFZ01000002.1 coordinate 90,246, forward strand.
CTGTACTGAAGTTGTTTAAATCATTTCTTTTTCAGCGTCGCTTGCCCTTCTATCAGTATAGACTCTGAGCTTAGGAAGGTAGCGTTAAGCAATGCATACAACTCAACATCTTCTGACTTGTTACCTGCTAATACGATAGCAGTAAGTGCACCCAAACGTTAAGCTAAAGACTTAAAAATAAGAATGTTTCCCTCGTTTGTGGGTTTTATCATCACAACCTGCCGCTTTCTGTGTCATTGTTAAGACGGCCAACAGGCTGACGTTTTCCCGTTGAAAACTCCCTTTATTTCTTGTGCTTAGCCCCCTAATTTAAATTTGAATTTAAACGCGCTGACGGCCATGATTCACATTGTGAGATTTGTCGTGCAACCAAAGGTGAAAAAGACAATATGGAATGGATCGCCGATCCGTCAATTTGGGCCGGGCTGGCTACCCTGGTCATTTTAGAAATTGTTCTGGGTATCGATAATTTAATATTTATCGCCATCCTTGCGGAGAAGCTTCCGAAACATCAACGCGATAAAGCCCGCGTCACCGGTTTGCTTCTTGCTCTGGTGATGCGCTTAGTCCTACTGGCCTGTATCTCCTGGCTCTCAACCCTCACCCGCCCTCTGATCACGCTGTTCAATCAACCTTTCAGTGCCCGTGACATTATCATGCTGATCGGTGGGTTGTTCCTGTTGTTCAAAGCCACGATGGAGCTGAATGAACGGCTCGAAGGGAAAGATGAAGAACAGAGTCATCAGCATTCACGTGCAAAGTTCTGGCCAGTCGTCGCACAAATCGTTGTTCTGGATGCGGTCTTTTCACTCGACTCCGTGATCACCGCCGTCGGCATGGTTGAGCACCTAGCGGTCATGATGGCCGCCGTCTGTATCGCTATCTTCCTCATGTTGCTCGCCAGTCGCCCGCTGACGCGATTTGTGAATGAGCATCCGACCATCGTCATTCTTTGTCTGAGCTTCCTGTTGATGATTGGGTTCAGCCTGGTCGCGGAAGGTTTTGGCTACCAGATACCTAAGGGCTATCTTTATGCTGCCATTGGGTTCTCTGTCATTATTGAAGCCCTCAACCAACTGGCACAGTTCAATCGTCGGCGCTTTCTCTCTTCCAGCCGTTCATTGCGAGAAAGAACGGCGGAAACGGTACTGCGGGTGTTAAGAGGGAGACATGAAGAAGCAGAGCTTGCCCCTCACTCTTCCGGCATGATTGATGACGCCTCTGGTACAGCCGTATTTAACCAGCAAGAGCGCAACATGATTGAGCGCGTGTTGGGCCTGGCACAACGCACCGTCAGCAGCATTATGACCTCACGCCATGACGTCGCTAACCTCGAACTGAATGACCCGGTTGATGTGCTGGTTCAGCAAATTGCCAATAATCAGCACACGCGCATTCTGGTGACGGAAGACAGTTCGACCGATGAACCGTTAGGCGTAGTCCATGTGGTCGACTTGCTTAAACAGCAACTACTGCATAATGAGCTCGACCTTAAGGTCCTGATCCGCCAGCCACTCGTCTTCCCTGAACAGCTTTCCCTGCTTAAAGCGCTGGAGCAGTTCCGTCAGGCAAAAACCCATTTCGCTTTTGTGGTTGATGAGTTCGGCTCAGTCGAAGGCATTGTGACGTTAACTGACGTCATGGAAACTATCGCAGGGAGTCTGCCAGAAACCGATGAAACACTGGATGCTCGTCATGATATTCAGCAGTTGGAAAATGGCAGTTGGATAGCCAATGGCTACATGCCTCTGGAAGATTTAGTGATGTACCTGCCATTAGCGATAGAAGAAAAGCGTGAATACCATACGCTGGCCGGATTACTGATGGAGTACGCGCAGAATATCCCACAGGTTGGTACGCAGCTTCATATCGATAATTACCTTTTTGAACCTCTGGAAGTGAACAGCCATCGTATTTTGAAAGTGAAAATCACGCCACTTTCCACCAATGCTAATGAGGATTACGACGTCTGACGGCACACTCAGCCCAAACCATTGGCCTCTAAAAGGACGGGGATCTCATTCACAGAGACCCCCGTTTTTTAGACATATGCCGACATTCAGGCCTGGCTACTTGATCAATGACTTAAGGTCTTTACCTTCCTTACTGCCTTTATTCTTTTCAATCCAGTTCTGAATAGCGCTTTTGGCTTCATTCTGCAGTTGACTGCGCAGAATCTGGTCAACCTGCAACTGGTAGTTCAACTGCGTCCAGGGACCATAAACCCGCAACGGTATCTCCGTATTTTGCAAACGGGTGATCAAATCACTGTTCCCCTTCCAGCCGCCGGTAACACGCACGCTCAGATTCATATCACATTGATTGTTAGGGAAATCCAGAGTACCCGCACCTTTTGCGGTCAGCATGGCGGAATCCGCCATCAAATGAGATAACTGCAAGGTGCCGTCTTTCAGTTCTCCCTGAGCTTGCATGGTCTTCACCGCAGTGAAGTGATCATAACGCTCAAGCCCCTGCACACTGTTATTATTACGGGTCACTGCCTGCTGAATAAGCTGCTGAATATTCAGGCCATGCAAACGCGCATTCTCCATCGCCAACCGCCCATTACCATGCCAGTTTTGACTGAAATCTACTGTGGATAACCCTTGCCCCGACACGTTTCCGTCCAGCGAGAAGCTGCCGGAAAGCACTTGCGGCAGATTATATGCAGTCAATAGTTGTCCCAGTTCAATGTTGTGAACAACAGGCTTGAGGCTGATTAAGACCGGTATCTTGGTCGCGTCCATCGTACCAGGCAGCGAGAAGTCACCCGCTGACATCTTACCGCTCAATGTTTTCAGATTGACTCTGCCCTGGCTGTTTTCAGCCAGCAGGCTGAATCCCTGAATCTTTAATCCACGGTATGTTAGGTCAGCGACATTCAACGCCAGATTGGCATTGAAACTAGTGAGTACACTGAAATTATTGATCTCTTTGCTGACATCTCGGGCAATCACTGGCGCAGACGTCACCGCCTTAGTCACCTGAGCCGTTTGACCCGGCGTTTTCGCCTGCCAACCAGAAAGCGCGTCAAGATCCAATTTTTCAGCATTCAGGTTAATCTGATAATCCGCCGTGCCGGAAAGCGTGGCCTCTGCCGTGCCACTGAGCTGGTTATCATTCGCCGTTAATGCCAACTGACTGAGCGTCAAACGCTGGTTGTTACGCTGATAACTCGCTTGGGCAGTGCCACCGCCCTGAATCCCCTGAGCTGGAATATCTGCACCCTTTAATTGATAGGTAAATTTGCTGACGTTGGCAGAAAACTGCTCAGGATACTTCTGCATGTCCAGATCGGCGGAGAGTGAAAAGGCAAGATCACGCTGATTACGGTTAATGCGGCTGGAAAGTTCAAGGGTTGCTTGTCGGTGCGCATTCTGTACAAGCTGTAGATTCAAATCACGCACATTTATCTGGTCATTCACACCGCGCTGCCAGATAAGAAGGCTGTCATCCACACTGATTTTATCAATATCAAACTTCCATCCGGCCTCAAGTTCGCTGGGTGGTTGGACAGAAGAAGACGGCGCTATAGGCGCATCCGGCATATGCGCTTCACTTTCTGGCGTCAGACGAATCACCGCATTTTTGAACATCACCTGACGAACCGCTAACTGATGTGACAAGAGTGGCCAGAGTTTAACGTCGAGACGCATATTCTCCGCACTGACTACCGGCTTAGCAGCTCCGGGGGCGGTCAACGACGTCTGCCCGGCAATGATGCTGAGCTGTGGCCAGACGTGCCAGCGTAAATCGCCGTTGATCGCCAACTGATAACCGCTTTTTTGTTCGACGCGATCCGTCATATAGTCACGGAAATCATTGGGATTAATTAAAAATACCAGCGACGTCATACCGGCAATAATTACCACCAGCAAAATAACCAGCGTAGTCAGTAGTCTTCTCATGCCGTCCTCTTGTCGTTTAACCCGCAAATCAGAGGGTAGGGTTCTGAATTAATCTTTATCAATCCGACTTGCCACCGCGCTCTGTTGATCACGGTATTTAGCATCCTGCCGGCTGTTATAAGGGCGAGAAGCCGGACCCGATAACGGTTCAAAGCTCAATGCGCCAATCAGCATTCCAGGACGCAAGGCCAGAGGCAGCTTACCTGAATTATAGAATTCCAGGACGATCCGGCCTTGCCAACCGGGATCGATGCGATGCGCCGTCACGTGAACCATCAACCCGAGGCGGGCCAGAGAAGAACGGCCGTCAAGCCAGCCCACCAGATCATCAGGGATAGAAACCGTCTCGAAGGTCACCGCCAGCGCCAGTTCACCGGGATGCAAAAAGAACGCCTCGCCTTCCGGCAGAACAATCTCGTCGCTCATGACTTTATCCAGCGAAGCGCTCACTTCATCCTTCGGACCACTAAGATCGATAAAACCTGCGTTATGGCCGAGAAAGACCCGAAATCCATTGCCCAATCGGACATCTACCGTCGCGCCGTTAATGCGTTCTACGGGCGGACGCGGTGAAATAGTTAACTTACCGCTATCCATCCAGGCTTCTATATCTCGGTCGCAAAGTCTCATCGTGTCTCTCTCCGTTTGCTAAATACTAAGAATCCTTCATAAACCAGGCGTGGCTTAATTAAAGAACTGGCTGATTTTTGCTTTAAGAATATCAATGGCAATACGGTTTTTTCCACCGCGAGGCACGATGATATCTGCATATTGTTTAGAAGGTTCAATAAATTGCAGGAACATCGGACGCACAGTTTTCTGATACTGCGCCATCACCGAGTCCATCGAACGTCCGCGTTCATTCACATCACGCTTCATGCGGCGCAGCAGACAGATATCCAGTGGTGTATCGACGAAAATTGAGAAGTTCATCTCCTGGCGCAGTCGAACATCCGTCAGCAGCAGAATACCTTCGAGAATGATCACTTTCTTTGGCTTAAGCGTGATGGTTTCGCTAAGACGAGTATGTTCAATAAAGCTATAACCGGGTAATTCAATGGATTGCCCGGCTTTCAGGCTTTGCAAATGCTGGAACAATAAATTGTGGTCCATGGCGCTGGGATGGTCATAGTTGGTTTTTACCCGCTCCTCCATGGTCATGTGACTCTGGTCTTTATAGTAGCAGTCCTCTGGAATCACCCCGATATGCTCATCACCGACCTGATCACGAAGTTCACGATATAAGGTACTGGCAATAAGGCTTTTCCCAGAGGCAGATGCGCCAGCGATACCTACGATGACACACTGATGGAGCTTGTCAGACATAAAATTAAAGACCTGATTTGGAGGTTTGAGGGGCAAAAGCACGCAGACAGTGCTTTGATCGCGCCAATTATAGGTACAACACCTCACTGATGCCAGCGTTAAGGCGGTTGATTCGCTGGCATCGGAGAATAATTAGCAAGCTTTTGATGTCAAATTGCGCGGAAAGCAATTTCCGTCGGGATCGCGTCGCCCTTCCAATAGAGCTGCGCGGCCATACGGGCGGCTAACTGACGGTACAGCAACGTAAATTCGCTCTGCGGATTGGACACGACTGTCGGCTCACCGCGATCCAAATCTTCACGCAGTGAAATATGCAGTGGCATCTGGGCCAGTAACTCACAACGGTATTTTTCTGCCAGCTTCTGCGCGCCGCCAGTGCCAAAAATCGGCTCATGGTGACCACACTGGCTGCAAATATGCATACTCATATTCTCGATAATGCCGAGGACTGGCACTTTCACTTTTTCAAACATCACGATGCCTTTCATGGCGTCGAGCAGCGCGATGTCCTGTGGCGTGGTGACGACCACAGCCCCCGTTACCGGGATGTTTTGCGACAGTGTCAGTTGAATGTCGCCGGTGCCCGGCGGCAGGTCAATCACCAGATAATCGAGATCCGGCCATAATGTGTCCTGCAACATCTGCATCAGTGCTTTGCTGGCCATCGGGCCGCGCCACACCATGGCATTATCATCCGTCACTAAATAACCAATAGAGTTGGTCGCCAGGCCATGAGCCATAATTGGGGCCATATGTTGGCCATCCGGCGACGTTGGCCGCTCATCTTCAGTGCCAAGCATGTTAGGCACCGATGGACCATAAATGTCCGCATCCAGAATGCCGACCTTACCGCCTTCGGCAGCAAGTGCCAGCGCAACGTTCACCGCCGTGGTTGACTTACCGACGCCACCTTTGCCTGAACTGACAGCGATGATATTGCGTACACCTTTAATGCCCGGCTGGTCATTGGCGCGTCGCAAGGTGGCGATATCATGTTTGAGGCGCCACTCAATAGCTTGTGCGCCGGTCACCCGCATCAGTTCAGCGCTGGTGCTCTCTTTAAGGGCATCAAAACCGCTTTGCCACGCGAAGGGTAGCGTAAGGTCGAGGTGCAGCACATTGTCCATCAGGACACAATGATGCAGTGCTTTCATCGACAGCAGATCTTTTTGCAGGGTGAAATGGGTAAATGTGGCCAATACGCTGGTCACCAGGGCGTGCAGTCCGTCAGGGGTGTTCTGCTCAGGGGAATGAGATGTCATCCCGGCTCCTTGAAACGTGTTATGAAAAGACATTGATATTTCTACGTAGCATATACTCAAAATCACTCGAGTTGCAGCAAGCCCGCAAAGGAATGAACCTATTATACTGATTCAAGTCAGTGATTCTGACGAATGAGGGCAACGGATACCGCGGCAGCTTGAAAGAGGATGAGTATACCGTCTGTTTACGGCACCTACGGCTTTCGGTTAACATCAATGCCCCTGATTTCAACAGCAGAAAGCAAGTTCTTACTATGGCTCAAGTCGCGAAAAAAATTTTGGTAACCTGTGCACTTCCGTACGCCAACGGATCTATTCACCTCGGCCACATGCTTGAGCACATCCAGGCTGACGTCTGGGTCCGTTACCAGCGAATGCGCGGCAACGAAGTCCATTTCATCTGTGCTGATGATGCACACGGTACGCCGATCATGCTCAAAGCGCAGCAGCTCGGGATTGAACCGGAGCAAATGATTGCCGAGATGAGCCAGGAACATCAGAAAGATTTCGCCGGCTTTGGCATCAGCTACGACAACTACCATTCCACGCACAGCGACGAAAACCGCGAGCTTTCCTCGTTGATTTACGGCCGTCTGAAAGAAAACGGTTTTATTAAGAATCGTATTATTTCCCAGCTGTATGATCCGGAAAAAGGCATGTTCCTGCCGGATCGTTTCGTGAAAGGGACCTGTCCGAAGTGTAAATCACCGGACCAGTATGGCGATAACTGCGAAGTCTGTGGCGCAACCTACAGTCCGACTGAACTTATCGAGCCTAAATCGGTGGTTTCCGGCGCAACGCCCGTAATGCGTGACTCTGAGCACTTCTTCTTTGACCTGCCGGAATTCAGTGCCATGTTGCAAGCCTGGACCCGCTCCGGCGCCCTGCAAGAGCAGGTGGCGAATAAGATGCAGGAGTGGTTTGAATCGGGTTTGCAACAGTGGGACATCAGCCGGGACTCGCCTTACTTCGGCTTTGAGATCCCCGATGCACCAGGAAAATATTTCTATGTTTGGCTTGATGCGCCTATTGGCTATATGGGGTCATTCAAAAATTTATGTGACCGTCGCCCTGATCTCAGCTTTGATGAGTTCTGGAAAAAAGACGCCACCACCGAGCTGTATCACTTTATCGGCAAAGATATCGTCTATTTCCATAGTCTGTTCTGGCCAGCGATGCTGGAAGGCAGCGGTTTCCGCAAGCCAACCAACTTGTTCGTCCACGGTTATGTGACGGTCAACGGCGCGAAGATGTCCAAATCGCGCGGTACCTTTATTAAAGCCAGCACCTACCTGAACCATCTGGATGCGGACTGCCTGCGCTATTACTATGCCGCCAAACTCTCTTCCCGAATTGATGATATTGACCTGAATCTGGAAGACTTCGTCCAGCGTGTCAACGCGGACATCGTCAATAAAGTGGTCAACCTGGCCTCACGCAATGCCGGTTTCCTCACCAAACGTTTCGACGGCCAGTTGGCCGATAAATTGGCTGACGAGGTGCTGTACAAAACCTTTACCGACGCTGCAGTAAGCATCGCTGAAGCCTATGCCAGCCGTGAATCTGGCCGCGCTATCCGTGAAATCATGGCGCTGGCCGATCTGGCAAACCGTTATGTTGACGAACAAGCGCCTTGGGTGGTAGCGAAGCAGGAAGGTCGCGATGCCGATCTGCAGGCTATCTGCTCTATGGGCATCAACCTGTTCCGCGTCCTCATGACTTACCTGAAACCGGTATTACCGGCGCTGACCGAACGTTCGGAAGCCTTCCTGAACACGGAGCTGACGTGGGACGCGATCGCGCAACCCTTGTTGTCGCATAAAGTGACCCCGTTCAAGGCCCTGTTCAGCCGAATTGAACTTGATAAGGTCGCCGCCATGGTTGATGCATCAAAAGAAGATATTGCGGCTGCTAATGCCAACGTGGTCACGGGGCCGCTGGCAGAAGACCCGATTCAGGAAACCATCACTTTTGATGACTTCGCTAAAGTGGACATGCGCATTGCGTTGATCCAGAGTGCAGATTTCGTTGAAGGTTCGGACAAGTTGCTACGTTTGCAGTTGGATCTCGGCGGAGAAACCCGGCAGATTTTCTCCGGTATCCGCTCAGCCTATCCGGATCCAAAACGGCTGGAAGGCCGCCTGACCATTATGGTGGCCAATCTTGCACCACGTAAAATGCGTTTTGGCATCTCAGAAGGTATGGTGATGGCTGCGGGTCCTGGCGGAAAAGACATCTTCCTGCTCAGCCCGGATTCCGGCGCACAGCCTGGTATGCAGGTGAAATAACCCGTTCGGGTTTTGGGCAAACATCTGACCGGTGGGGGGAAACCTCACCGGTTTTTTTTATTGGCCGGGCCGCCCAAACTGGCCTTTTGGCTTCTTTAAACTCAATACAAATTCAAAATCCAGATCGTGGCCGTCGGCTCCTTCCCCCTCACTTGGGCCATGAAGGCCATACTTTTCTCTCATATTCCTTGTGAATATCATCCTGTGTCAGGCCAATGTCTTTAAGTTGATCGGCACTGAGCGACAGCAGAATTTTGCGACTGACACGCTGTTCATTCCATAACTTCACCTTCTGTACTGTTTTTTTCAGCCAGCCTGCTGACTTCGGCTCAGCGACCGTTGCACTCTGTTCCTGCGTGGAATCACTGCGCACGACGGATGAACAACCGCAAAACTGACGTTCTTCAATGATATTTTTCATATTCTGCCCCTGTTAACAACCTGACAACAGGATCGGATAAACAGTGAAAACATTACAGATTCAGTTTTTTAGTATTTCCACCATACAGATCTGGATTAGATGACAGATACAGGGGTAGATTATCTACATCTGTACTGTTTTCTTTGTGAAAGAGTTGAGAAAAAGTCATGAACCGTTATGAAAATTTGGCAAACGTATTGAGCGATCGCATCGAACAGGGCTTGTATCCCGCGGGGATCCGCCTGCCTTCGGTGCGCGTATTGAGTAGCGAACACGGGGTCAGCGTGAGTACGGTTCAGCAGGCTTATCGCGTGCTGGAAGAAAAACAGTTGGTGGAAGCACGCCCCAAATCAGGCTACTTCGTGAAAGGTGCACGGATCCGGGCCGCCCTGCCCTCCGGCTGTCGCCCTGCCCAGCGGCCGGTGGAAATCTCCCAGTGGGATCAGGTACTGGATCTCATCACTTCGCCGCACCGTCCCGGTGTCGTTCAGCTCGGCCAAGGCTCGCCGGATGTCACCGCGCCGACGCTCAAACCTCTCAGCCGCCTGATGGGACGCGCCGGTCAGCATCAGAACCTCAACGCGTTTCACTACGACAGCATCTATGGCACGGAAGATTTGCGCGAACAGATCGCACGCCTGATGATCGACAGCGGCAGCCACATGGATGCCAGCAATATTCTGATCACTACCGGCTGTCACGAGGCGCTTTCAATCGCTATCCGTTCCGTGTGCGAGCAAGGTGACATCGTGGCGGTGGATTCCCCGAGTTTTCACGGCGCGATGCAAACCCTGAAAGGCTTCGGCATGAAGGCGCTGGAAATCCCCACCGATCCGGTTACCGGTATCAGTCTGGAAGCACTGGAAATGGCGTTGGAACAGTGGCCGATCAAAGCCATCCAGCTGACGCCCAACTGCAATAATCCCCTCGGCTACAATATGCCGGACGATCGCAAAAAAGGCTTACTGCGCCTGGCGCAGCGTTATGATATCGCCATTATTGAAGACGACGTGTACGGCGAACTGGCGTATCAGTATCCGCGACCGGCCACCATCACGTCGTTCGATGATGACGGCCGCGTGCTGTTGTGCAGTTCGTTTTCCAAAACACTGGCGCCCGGCCTTCGCGTCGGCTGGATTGCGCCGGGCCGTTACCATGACCGCGCGATCCACATGAAATACATCACCACTGGCGCATCTGCCACCTTGCCGCAAATCGCCATCGCCGACTTCATCAAACAGGGCTACTACCTCCAACACCTGCGCCGCATGCGCACTCAGTATCAGCGCAACCTGTGCACCATGACCGACTGGGTGATGAAGTATTTTCCGTGCGGCACGCGCGTCAGCCGTCCTCAGGGCGGTTTTCTGCTATGGATTGAACTTGATGAGCGCATCGATACGCTGCGGTTAAACCGCCTGCTGGAAGAGCATAGCGTGCAGATCGCCATCGGCTCGATATTCTCCGCCTCGGGGAAATACCGCAACTGCCTGAGGATGAATTACGCCCAGCCGCTGGCTGCAAAAACTGAGCGTGCAGTTCAGCGGGTGGGAATGTTAGTTTCAGAAATGCTGGAAAGTTGCTAAACGTCATCCTGAGAGGCTATTACCGTGCAGATAGAACCGTTACCACCATTGAACACGCTGGTGGCTTTTGAGTGCGTGGCGCGTTATTTGCTGACGCATTTCGTGGTCAGCGGCGATATGGTGGTCACTCTCAATGGTGAGGAGGTGTTTACGAAGTACTGGCATGAACGGATTGCCCGTTAAGCGTCGGGAATCGTCACGGCCATATCCTGATTGCAGCATGTCAAACTCACCGGAAAGACGATGAGACCGCCCGACGCACCCTGTTGTCGGGCTTTATTCAGTGTCATACGGGCAAACGCTATACCGTCAAATGGTTCATTAGCCTTAAAGCAACAGCGTCCGGTCTCCAGACGCTGTCTGCTCCATGGGCTGCTCTCGTATAGATGCCAGTTTTTCAAATCCGCAGGCAGTAGCCGGATCAAACAATGACAGAGACTCGATCTGATTAATGAGGATCACCTTGCGAAAGTTCAGCGCGTTATTTGGCTCTGACACCGGCGTTATCCAGTTCTCAAGATAATGGGCGGCATAGTTATGCTCGACCCTCAGTTGCTGGGTTTGACGATCGCGATATCCGCTGATCATTGGGATGACAACAACGTTATCCGTCGATGACGTTTCGCAGCGGGCAGTATGCACCATTCCAATATAGACCCGGTGTGAACTCAGCGTGATATACACCATATCGCCCTGTTCCATGCACTGATACAAAATCCCCTCCACCCCGTTGGCGCTGGTGAGCTGTTTGTACAGTTGTTTGCGACCGGCAGTATTGAGCCGCAACCCCGGCGACCAGGTCGTGCGAAACAGACAAAGCATTACCGAAACACAGAGCATAATCACCACCGGAGCCTGAATACCCAGGAAACTCCAGTTAATAAAGTCACGATGATAATATACGTTCTGGCTTAGCGCGTGGATCTGAGGCAGATGGTTAATCACCGATGAAACACCCCACAGCAGCATATAGACGATAGCGATCGCCAATACGCCCTGCAACACGAAGATACAGCCGTAGAGCGCCACCAGAAAGTAGACATCCCAACCAAAGGTGCGTTTGAGTTTAAAACGCGTCGAGATATCGCGGGTGGTGTACCAATAGCCGCACACCATCAGCACCATAAATACGGCAGTAGCCATTAAAGTACGCTCATCTTTTTAACGTGACGGGTAAAATCCTGCTGCATCTGTTCATTGGATGGATTCACCGACACGGTGCCGTTTTCATCGATAATAATGCGCTCGCCCTCTTCGAGGGTTTCCTGAATGTCGTTCGCACTGAACAACCCTAAAAAATTTTCCGGGCTGGAAAAGACCCGCATAAAGATTTTCAGCATAACTGCTCCTTTTAGCTAAACATTCAGAGTAGCTAAGAAAGCACGCCATGTGACGAAAGAGGTCAAATTTCGGATTAGTTACTGGCAGGATGGGGGTTCATCAGAATATAACGCACAAAAAAAAGCACAGCATGTGCTGTGCCCTTGGTTATTTCCCCATTTCCGCATCAGCAGAAATGTCGGTGGTTACTGATTATCTTCACTCGCGTTATGCGCTTCTTCATGAGCCACCTGTTCTGCGCTGACTTCTTTAGCGCGATTACGCAAACCGTACCAACCGAGCACCAGAAGAAGGATAGCCACCGGAATGGTCGACACAGTGTACGTGCCATTAGGGTAGTCAAAGGCCATCAGCACCAAGACGCTGGCAAGGAAACCCAGCGTCAGCCAGGAAGTGACCGGTGCCCACGGCATCTTGAATGAGACCTCTTTGGCTTTACCCTCTTTGATGGCTTTACGCAGTTTCATCTGGCAGATGATGATAAAGGCCCATGAGCTAAGGATCCCCAGCGAGGCTACATTGAGTACGATCTCAAACACCTGCGACGGGACATAGTAGTTCAGCACGACACCGATGATGTAGATGGCCACAGTGACCAGTATTCCGGCGTAAGGCACCTGCTGTGAATTCATTTTTGACATGAACTTCGGCGCAGAACCGCCCATCGACAACGAGCGCAAAATTCGCCCGGTGGAATAAAGACCGGAGTTGAGGCTCGAAAGCGCGGCGGTCAGTACCACAATATTCATGATGGTGCCGATGTAAGGCACGCCAAGTTTGCTGAAGAAGGTCACGAACGGACTTTCGCCTGCCTGATAGGCATTCCACGGCAACAACAGCACCAGCAGCACCACTGACCCGACATAAAACAGGGCAATACGCCAGATGACGCTGTTAATCGCTTTTGGCAGTACCGTTTCAGGATCTTTGGTTTCACCTGCGGCAGTTCCCACCAGCTCAATGCCCGCGAAAGCAAACACTACGCCCTGCACCAGCACCAGCGCCGGTAACAGGCCATGCGGGAAGATACCGCCGTTTTCGGTGATCAGATGCAGGCCTGTGGCGTTGCCCGCGATTTCTTTACCCGTACCAAGCACCACCACACCGACAATCAGGAACAGCGCAATGGCCGCCACTTTGATCAACGCAAACCAGAACTCCATTTCAGCAAACCACTTCACACCGATCATGTTCATAGTGCCCACAATCGCCAGCGCGCCGAGGGCGAACATCCATTGAGGAATATCACCGAAGGTGCCCCAATAATGCATGTAGAGCGCGACGGCTGTGATATCCACAATGCCGGTCATCGCCCAGTTGAGGAAGTACATCCAACCGGCAACATAGGAGGCTTTCTCGCCGAGGAACTCGCGGGCATAAGAGACAAAGCTACCGCTGGTCGGCCGATGTAACACCAATTCGCCCAGCGCACGGAGGATAAAGAAAGAGAAAATCCCGCACACGGCATACACAATAGCCAGTGCCGGACCGGCCATCTGTAGACGCGCACCGGCTCCGAGGAATAAGCCCGTTCCGATAGAACCACCGATAGCAATCATCTGAACCTGACGATTGCCCATGCTTTTCTTATACCCGTCGTCATGTGAATCCAACCAACGTCGCTTAGCCGCTTGCTTTGCTTCAGCAGACTTTCTATGTAATCGCATTGAATCCTGTTCTCCAAAATGCCCGATGCCTGATGTACTTATAGGCAAACGATTGCAGATGCTGATGTTTGCGCGGCTTTGCCGCTGTATTATTCTTAGCCTGATTAAGTATCAGTATATTTACGGCGTAGGATGCTACCTTTTATGGACAAACGAGGCAAAAAAAACCGTGCGGTAAAATTGTCACCAGTCATAATTCGTGACAAAAATTTTGTTATTCAAAACGACTATCGACCGTCCGCGCTGCGGCTCTCTTTGCGCACTCTTTCGATGTTGATCGATAAATACATGATCTCTTCGGTGCTGAGTTCACGTTGATAATGCGCCGTGAGATAGGTACTTATTTTTTCGGCACAGGCCCAGGCTTTAGGGTAGTTTTCTTTGACTGCCACGTGCAGCATCAGGTCATCGTCAGGAACCACCGAACGACTGAGCATTCGCTGAGAGAAGAATTTAAGATGCGTCACAAAGCGCTGATAACTTAGACTTTCTTCGTTATACTCCAGACATAACTGGTACTTAACCATGTGCAGAATTTCCTGCATCACCTTAGTGATTTGCGTCACTTCTGCCATTTCACCATTGAGTTGCGCGTTGACCAGATGCAGGGCAATAAATCCGGCTTCGTCAACTGGCAAGCGAACACCAAGCCGGACGTCGATCATCTCCAGCGCTTCCAGCCCCAGAGCATACTCTTTCGGATACAACCGCCGCGTTTCCCACAGCAGCGCATTGCTGATAGGTATCCCCTGCTTCTGTCGTTCAATGGCGAAATTGCAGTGATCGGTCAGCGCGATGTACAAATTCTCCTGCAATTTCCCCAGACGGCTGCGCGCCAGAGAAATAATCTGATCGCAGGTGGTCATCACTTCCATCGGAATGTGCGACAGCAGCTCGGTCAGATGCGTGACCAGTTCGTCATTTTGTAAGGCAAAGATTTTCTCGATTTTGCTGTCATCGAGCTCATCCCCCGTTTTCTTCATAAACGCCAGCCCGCGGCCCATGACAACCTGCTCGCGCTGCTGCTCGTTGATGACAACCACCACATTATTATTCAGTATTTTGGCGATTTTCATGATTACTCCCTGAAAAGAAAAACCCGACCGTCCGTGAAGAAGGTCAGGCTTTGGGTGTCCTGGTCGTTCATATCTGCCTGATAATTTATCAGATTAGAGCATTCGCCTTTCAGTTATCACCCTAAAAGTGTGATGACGATCGCTGCGGTCAGACGTGAAATAAAATGTCAGAAAGTGACGATCGCTTTCAGCCCTGTCACCCAAGCATCCTGAGTTTCGCTTACGCCTCCCGGACGGTGCCAGTACTGCAAATCCGGTTGCAGGATAAGCCATGAACGCACTTTGATCTGATAGTATAAATCGGCATTGACCGAGTGCCCCGCAAGCGGTGTATACAACGGATTGCCATAATCATCCACCTGATAATAGTCGTTCAGGTTTTCCTGATTCTTGCGGTAATGATCGCTCATTTTGATATACGTCACCCCAAAGCCCAGCCAGTCATCAGGGCGGGCGTCAAACAGTCCGCGATAGCGCATGGACGCAGCCTGCGTGTAATGAATATAGTTGCTGCGCTGATCGCCAAGACCGAGGCTGTACGACACACTCATGCCACGGTTCGAATCCTCGCCACGCGTGGTCACCTGCTGGTTGAAACCGGTGTACATAAACCAGGTATCGCTGTGCGTGCGGTAACCCTCAGGATCCGTCGCACCCACGCTCTGTGATTTACCTTCCGAGAGATCCTGTTGTTTCGAGTTGGTGTACAGCAGCCCGAAATTATAAATTCCCGGCAGGCCGTTCACTTTGGTTTTCAGCTCCGCTTCCATCGGCAACAGGATACCGCGCGCGCCTTTCAGCGAGCCGCTCCATGCGTACTTCCGGTCGGAGGCATCCGGATTTTGCTCCATGATGCCGGTTTTGAGCGTCAGCTCCAGCGTCACTTTGTACTGGAAAGTGGTGCCCCAGTAATGTTTGTTCCAGTTATACCAGGTCATCGAGTTGGCAGATTTCCCGCCGCACTGGCTGAGTAACTGGAAATCGCACGGGATGATCTGATCGAAATCCTGATTTTTGTTCATCATACCAATGCGCCAGTGCAGTTTACGATCGTCAAAGCTACGCCCGAAGGTCAGCCAGCCCAGACGGGTGATCGACTGGCCGCCCCAGCTTTCCTGCGCGATATCGTTAAAGCCCACGCGCGGATCCTGCGTCCGCTCTGAGGTCAGGTTATCGTTATGGTTACGGTTAACGATGTTCCCTTCGATAGCCGCATCAGGGATGCCGGTGTACATCTCGAGATCCTGAGTAAACGTCAGCGAAAACTGGTCGATATACGCCAGTTTCTTGTCATGGTTGTAACCGCCGCCGGCGTTGTAGGCCGATTCGCTCAAATATCCCAACTGATAGTGAAAACCGTGGTCATCCAAAATCGGACGGATACCCAACATGTCGCCGAGCATCCCATCGCCCGGCGCTTCGAATCCCAGCACGGTGCCATTCCAGTCGTTTTCAGCCAGTACCGGACTGCTAACCGAACAGGCAAAGCAAAGTGCCAGAGTGGCGCGTGTTAATACATGACGTGTCTCAAAGAAGCCATGATTACCCAGCGATTTAATTGTAGGTGCAGCAAAGGTCAAAAAAAAAATTTTCATTGTATTCTCATTAAATTATTTATTTAATCTCGACGTTATTTTTATTATTTTTTTCAACTTACAGACACAAAAAAACCTGCGATATTATTTCGCATTATTTGATAACTGACCGAATGAGCGGCCTGTATTATTTCAGACCGCTGGTTTTATACTAAGAATGAATTACGATTCTAATGCCGCACCGTTGGAGCTAATGACTTCTTTGTACCAGTAGAAGCTTTTCTTACGGCGGCGTTCCAGCGTACCTTTCCCCTGATCGTCGCGGTCAACGTAAATAAAACCGTAGCGTTTGGAGAACTCGGCTTTCGACGCGCTGACCAGGTCGATTGGCCCCCAACTGGTGTAGCCCATGACTTCCACGCCGTCCTCAATAGCTTCGCGAACCTGAACCAGATGGTCATTGATGTACTGAATGCGGTAATCGTCATTGATGCTGCCGTCGGCTTCGACTTTATCGCGTGCGCCCAGACCGTTCTCCACAATAAATAACGGTTTCTGGTAACGGTCATACAATTCATTCATTAACAAGCGCAGACCTTCGGGATCAATCTGCCAGCCCCATTCAGAACTTTGCAGATGCGGGTTCGGCACCATATTTAATATATTGGCGCGTGCTTTAATATTCTGCTCTACGTCGGTGGTCACACAACCGGTCATATAATAGCTGAAGGAAATAAAGTCGACGGTTTCTTTCAACGCCAGTTTATCTTCTGCGGTAATCGTAATTTCTATGCCGCGATCTTTAAAGAAGCGTTGCATATAAGCCGGGTACGCGCCGCGCACCTGCACGTCACCGAAGAACAACCATTCGCGGTTTTGTTGCAGCGTTTCCATCATGTCCGCCGGTTTGCAGGTCAGCGGATAAAGCATCCCGCCGAGCAGCATATTACCAATTTGAGCATCCGGGATGATCTCATGGCAGGCTTTGACCGCTTTGGCGCTGGCCACCAGTTGATGGTGGATCGCCTGATAGATTTCCTGCTTGCTGCTGTCTTCCGGCAAACCGACGCCAGTGAAGGGTGCATGCAGTGACATGTTGATTTCGTTGAAGGTCAGCCAGTGTTTCACTTTATGCTGATACCGCTGGAAGACAGTACGGGCGTAGTTCTCGAAAAAATTGATCGTATCGCGGCTACCCCAACCACCATGCTTTTTCACTAAACCGTAAGGCATCTCATAATGTGACAACGTCACAAGTGGCGTAATGCCATACTTTTTCATCTCATCAAACAGACGGTCGTAATAGGCCAGACCGGCTTCATTGGGTTGTGTCTCATCCCCTTCAGGAAAAATGCGCGTCCAGGCAATCGAGGTGCGTAGCACGCTGAATCCCATCTCGGCGAACAGTTGCATGTCTTGTGGGAAACGGTGGTAGAAATCGATAGCCACATCTTTGACACCGAAGTCCCCTTCCACACGAGGCTTAACTTCACCAAAGATGCCGTTAGGTTGTAGATCCGAAGTAGACAGCCCTTTGCCGTCAGTCAGATAGGCGCCTTCCACTTGATTGGCAGCAACCGCGCCGCCCCACAAGAAACCATCAGGAAAACGTAAGCTCATTGGAACCTCCTTTCAAGAAACAAAATTAACGTAAAAGTGTCAGTAAGGGTGCATCTTGTGTTAAGACCTGCCCGCTGACCGCAGGAATGACATCCAGATAGTCGTCGCTGTTAGTGATAATCACGGGCGTAGTGAGGTCATAACCCGCTGCCGTAATGCCCTGTATATCGAACTCAAGCAACAGGTCACCCTGTTTCACTACATCATCGACTTTGACGTGTGGTGTAAAGAATTGGCCGTTGAGTTTAACGGTATCAATACCGACGTGAATCAACACCTCAGCGCCGTTGTCGCACTCAATGCCGATTGCATGATGGGTGCCGAACAGTGAAGCAATCACGCCGTCCGCAGGCGCTAGCACCTGCCCAAGGGTCGGTTTCACCGCCACACCTTTACCCAGTAAACCGCTGGCAAACGTTGGGTCCTGCACGTCGGCCAGGTCAACCAATTCCCCACACAAAGGGCTGCTGATGGTTACTTTTTCGCGGGCGAGGCTGACCGGAACGCTGTTCGATCCTTCGGCCAACTCACTCACCGGTTGCTTGGCTTGCTGACCGAAAAGATAGGTGCTGACGGCGGCAAAAATCAGCGCCACCAGTGTCCCTGCAATCGCGGCGGTCACCGTATGATCAAAGCCGGTTGGCGGGATAACCTGTGTAAATGTAAATACGCTGGGGAAGCCGAATGAATATGTCGTGGTGTGGAAATACCCCAGGATTGCCGACCCCATGGCCCCCCCCACGCAGCCGAAGATAAACGCCCGACGATTAGGCAGCGTAATCCCATAGATTGCAGGCTCGGTAATACCAAAGATCCCGGCGCTGAGGGCGGAACCTGCCAGTGCTTTGGTGCGCGCATCTTTCGTATACAGCATCACGCCCAGCGTCGCCCCCACCTGTCCCATCACCGCAGGCAGCAGCAGCGGCAGCATCGTGTCATGGCCAAGTATGCTCAGATTGTTAATCATCAGCGGTACCAGCCCCCAGTGCAGCCCAAAGATCACACAAACCTGCCAGAACGCCCCCATAAATGCACCGGCAATCGCCGGACTGACGTTGTAAACGGCCAGGTATCCGTGTGCCAGTTGCTGACTCGCCCAGGTCGCCAGCGGGCCAATCACCAGGAAAGTCAGCGGAACAATCACTGCCAGACAAATCAATGGCGTAATAAAGTTACGCAATGCGCTGGGTAATATTTTCATCACCCGCCGCTCAAGCCAGCTTGAAGCCCAGGCGGCGAGAATGACCGGGATCACCGATGACGAGTAATTGATAAACACCAGAGGAATACCGAGGAAGTGCTCGGATACCGCGCCAGGTTGCTGTGACAGGTTAAAGGCGGAAATCATTAGCGGGTGCATCATCGCACCGCCAATCATCATGGTGATAAACGGGTTTCCACCAAATTTTTTACCGGCGGTATAGCCGATGATCAGTGGGAAGAAATAGAACATCGCGTCGCTGGCGGCAAATAACACTTTATACGTGCCGCTTTCGGTTGAAGTCCAATGGCAGGCCATCGCAAGCGCCAGCAATCCTTTCAGAATACCCGATGCCGCCATAATGCCGATAAAGGGTGTAAAGATACTGGATACCACATCGATCAAGCGGGCAAAGAGCCCTTCGCCACCTGTCGGTTCAGACCCCGATGCGTCGTTTATCTCAGCACCATGGTTCAGGGCATTAAACACCTCCGCCACATGATTACCAATCACCACCTGAAACTGCCCGCCGCTTTCCACCACCATGATCACGCCCGGGTCACGCTTAAGCCGCTCCGCATCCGCTTTAGTGATGTCTTTAAGTTTAAAGCGTAAACGAGTAGCGCAATGCACAACGCTTCTCACGTTCTCGCGGCCACCCACACCTGAGAGAATTTCTTCCGCTAATGCTGTGTATTCCATTAAGTTATCTCGTAGTAATGACTTTCTGCGAATGAAATGACGCCGTGCACGACATTGTCATTAGGAGTCTGATTAAAAGGGTGTTGCTGATTTCAAGCCAAAAAAAAACCTAAACTCCCTGCCTCTTCCACCGTTGGGGTGAAGAAGCAGAAAGTTTAGGTTTTGCCTGATTAACAGTAACAATCCTGTTTTTCTAACAGAGATTCTGTTGCGAACTCGCTTCAGATACAAGTAGCAAATCAGGCGAAAAGTTTAATTTGTGATGGGGTTCAGATTTTGACCGGTGACAAATCGCCAGCTCGCCGCCGCCCTCAAAGCATTGATTGAGGTGATTCGCGTTGACAGTTAACTCGCCAGTTGAAAAGCAGGTAACTGGCCAAAGACAGCAGCCAAACGCCCAGCGCGCCGTACATCAACACACCACTAAAACCATCAATCAACGCCAGTTGCGCTGCGCTATGCACGTTATCGAGTTCCGCGCCTCCGGCGATGCGTTCTGCCAGCCGATGCAGATCCATTTCATTCACGGGTAACGGCAGCCGCCCGCGCAGGCTGGCAGTAATTCCTGCCACCAGCAAACTGCCCATCAGGGCAATATTAATGGCCAGCGTGATCAGCCGTGCACTGATATCAATCCCTGATGCCATCCCCGCACGATGACCCGGCACCGAACCGGTGGTGGTATTGGTAACGGGTGTATTGGTCAGTCCCAACGCAACGCCCGCCAATAACGCGCCAGGCAGCAAGCTTCCACCGTGCGCTGCGGCGTATTTCATCAGCATAAACCCTACGCCGATAGCGAATAACCCCAACGGAATGACGCTTGCCGCCCCGTATCTCACCACCAGTTTCTCTGCCAGTGGGGGCATAACTAACGTTGGCAACGTGTAGGCCAACAGCGCAAATCCGGTTGCCACACTGCCGTAACCCAACCCACTTTGATAATAAACCGGCAGGTAAATCATCAGCGGCCAGAAGCTAAAATTCATGCCTACCGACCCCATCAGCGCGCCAGAAAAGCGCCGTATGCGAAACACGGCAAAGTCGAACATCGGATGGGGGTGCCGTTTCTCAATAAGGAAAAACAGTAGCGCACACACCACGGAAACCAACGCGATAGCCCACGTCACCGCCCGGTGCCAGCCAAGGCTGCTACCCTGTGTGATCAAAAATGTCGTACCCAGCACCGCAAGTGACAACGTCACAAGCCCACCAATATCCAGTTTTTTAGCCTGTACATCGCGGGATTCCACCACATTTCCCAGTGTTAATACCATCGTCACCAAGGCAATAAACACATGAATCAGAAACACCCATCGCCAGTTGAACAGCGCCACCAACGTACCGCCAATGATTGGCCCAAATCCCAACCCGAAGCCAAAGATAATGCCCCAGGCGGCAAACGCCCGGCTGCGCGCTTTACCCTGAGGAAATTGATACGAGAGAATAGCAATAAGGCAGGTGAGCATCGCGCCGCCGCTGAGTCCCTGCAAGAAACGCCCCGCGATAAGCCATACAGCGCTGCCCGCGAGTCCGCACATCAACGAGGTCAACCCGAAAGCGATGATGCTGATGATGAAGACCCGTTTGCGGCCATAACGGTCAGCCAGCGTGCCGGTTGCCATTAACACGGTGGTGCAGGCCAACGTATAGGCATTCATGATCCATTGCAGATCGTTGAAACTGGCGTGCATCTGTTTTTCCAGCACCGGCAGGATCACCGGTACGCTGGAGATTTCCAACCCTGACATCAGCGCCGCCAGACAAACCGCGGTCAGAGCCAATAGATCCTTCATGAACATTTCCTGTAAAGCCTTCAGAGAGCCTCAGCATGGTTGAAGTGCATCGCGATGGAAATCAGTCCGGATGCCATGTATCGTCAAGATCATGCCAACTTGAGCGAAGCCAACCCTTATGCCAAAAATGACCGTATTGACTACCATGCCGGCTCCGGCGTTTGCTGCGCCGCCCCGTAACCGGCGGCTAGTGTTGCTGGCTTACGAATGTTTATGCACCTTTGAATTTGGTATTGCGGTCGAGGCGTTTGGCCGGGCCGATGAGTTGCTCGGTGAGCCACTGTATGATCTGGTGGTCGCATCGGTTGAGGAAGGTATCTTTGGCGCGCAAGGCGGTGTGCGTCTGGTGGTGGATGGCGGACTGGAGTTGCTCGAAGAGGCCGGAACCATTGTGATCCCCGGCTGGCGCAGCATTGACGAACCGGCTGCTGAGCGGCTGATCATGGCGCTGCAAAAAGCCCATGCGCATGGCACGCGCATCGTTTCCATCTGTGCAGGCAGTTTTGTACTGGCGGCCGCTGGGCTGCTTGATGGTAAACGCGCCACTGCCCACTGGAATAGCACACATGCGCTGGCACAGCGATTTCCGAACATTCAGGTAGAACACGGTATGATTTATGTCGATGAAGGCAGCGTGATCACCTCCGCTGGCGGTGCGGCCGGGGTTGATTTATGCCTGCACCTAATCCGGCGCGATTACGGAATCGACGTTGCCAACCGCACCGCCAGGCGGATGGTCACGCCGCCGCACCGTGAAGGCAATCAAGCGCAATATATTCAACAGCCGGTGCCCGCTCGCCCATCCCAAACGCTATCACCATTGCTCGACGACCTGCGCACCCGTCTCAATCAGCCGCTGGCGATTGCACAGTTGGCTGCCGAAGCCGGTATGAGCCGCCGCACCTTCCTGCGCCGTTTTCATGATGCGACCGGCAGCACGCCAGGTGAGTGGATGCTCGGTATACGGCTGGAGAAAGCCTGCGCGCTGCTTGAAACGGGTACGTTGAACATCGAGCATGTGGCTGAGCAATCCGGTTTCGGCTCCCCTGAAAGCCTGCGCCATCACTTTCGTCAGCGTCTGGGGACCACACCCACCCTTTACCGCCAGCAATTTAGTGACCGTATTGCCGGAGCAATAAACACGCTTGGCTAATCAGATAAATTAAATAGGGTTTATCTTCAAACAGCGACGGAGATCCCTATTAGTAATAATACGTACCACCTCACCAAAATAGTGCGACGTTATATAAACATCACCATGATGGGGCATTATTTTATTGCTGCGATTCTATTCGTTGTTTTTTTGAACGCAAGCGATTACTTGCAAGTAACGTAATGAAAAAACCAGATGAGTTTTGTGAGCTTGCTGTTATAGTTCGCTTTTAAAACACCACTTAAACTTTCTGGGATCCCCATGGCGTCAAATATATTGCATTTCCTGTTGAGCCTTATAATGGTATTCGGCGTAAGTTGGCTGATCAGCTACAACAAACGCGGCATTAAATTACGTTATGTACTGCAAATCCTGGTGATTGAAATCGCACTAGCATGGGTGCTGCTATACAGTCAGGCCGGTGTATACCTGATATCTGGCCTGTCTGGCGTGTTCACCAACCTGATGAGTTATGCACGCGTCGGCACCGATTTTGTTTTCGGTGGTCTGGTCAATGAAAACCAGTTTAGCTTCTTCTTATTTGTTCTCTGCCCTATCATCTTTATTTCCGCGCTGATCGGTATTCTCCAGCATCTGCGTATTTTACCGTTAATGATTAAAGGTATCGGTTGGGCGTTATCCAAAATTAATGGTATGCCTAAGCTGGAGTCCTTTAATGCGGTGAGTTCATTATTAGTTGGACAATCTGAAAACTTTATCGCAATTAAAGATATTGTTCCGCAACTTAATGAACGCCGGATGTATACTTTATCTGCCACCGCCATCTCAACCGTTTCAATGTCAATTGTCGGCTCTTATATGACCTTGCTGGAGCCGCGCTACGTTATGCTGTCGCTGATCCTGAATATGCTCTCTACCTTTGCTGTTTTGCAGGTAGTGAACCCCTATTCCGATGAAGCAGACAGTGAAATGCCTAAAATGAACATCCCTAAGCATAGCTTTGTCGAAATGCTGGGTGAATACATTATGGCCGGTTTTAAAATGGCGATGATTGTGGCCGCCATGTTGGTAGGGTTCAACGCCCTGCTGGCGATGATCAATGCGATCTTCCTGCACGGCGTTGGTCTGAGCTTCCAGGATATCATCGGTTATCTGTTCTATCCGGTGGCCTGGCTGACCGGTATTGTCAGTCATGACTCACTGACTGCCGGCAGCATCATGGGCACCAAAATTGTCGCCAATGAATTTGTCGCCATGTTGCAGATGAAAGACCTGTTGGCCCAACTGGAACCGCGCACTGTAGCAATCCTGTCCGTGTTCCTGGTCTCTTTTGCCAATATTTCTACCGTCGGTATTATTGCCGGTGCGGTAAAAAGTATTGCGGAAGTTCAGGGCAACATGGTCGCCCGAGCAGCTTTCCGCCTGCTGGTTGGTGCCACGCTGGTGAGCCTGCTGTCCGCCTCCATCGTCGGTCTGGTTTACCGTTAAACACCTCGTCTCTTTCAAGGGCAGCCCCGCTGGCTGCCCTTGCTCACCAACGTCACACAGTTGAGCTACAGTTAACGCACCCTCTTTCCCAAAAGATTTAACTATGCTTTCCGTTAAACACTATATTCATACTCGCCCACGGTTATTGATCGCTATCGCTGCCGGCCTTGGCTGCTATTTTTTGCTGCCGATGCTGCCAGTGTATCTGTCACAATTCGAACGCCTGATGGTCAGTTGGAACATACTGGCATGGCTCTATCTGCTCATGATCTGGCTATTGATGATGACGGCTGCGCCGGAGCGGATCCGTACCATTGCCCGCGCCCAGGATGAAAGTGCCAGCCAGGTACTGACGCTAGTCAGCATCACCTGTCTGGTCAGTATGCTGGTGATTTTTATGGAGCTGAGTACCGTGAAGCAACTCTCCGGCACGGCTAAATCTTTTCACCTGATCCTCACCGTTACCACACTGGTTGCCTCGTGGTCGTTGCTGCCAACCGCTTTTTCTATGCACTACGCCCATCTTTATTACCGTCGCGGGGCAGAAAAACAGAAAGCGTTGCTGTTCCCGGATCAAATCGAACAACCCGAGTATTGGGATTTTCTCTACTTCTCTTTCACACTGGCCGTTGCCTGCCAGACTGCCGATGTCGCCACTGGCACCACCGAGGTTCGCCGTATTACGCTTATCCAGTCCATACTGGCCTTCGTGTTCAATCTGGCAATTTTAGGCCTGTCAGTGAACGTGGCCGCCGGGTTGATGAGCTAGTTTCCAGCCGATATCATCCTTCATTACCGCCTCAACGTTTTACCTCGGCGCGCTTCACCTCGCCTGAGGTACTTAACTGCATCAGTTATACCTATAATTTTTTTATTCGATAAACTTGCGCTTCAGATAAGTGGATACTAATGTTTTAAAATGACTGAAAATGAGATATTCAAAGCGCTGGCTGACCCTACCCGCCGCGCCATCTTCGAGAAACTGTCGACAGGCGGCCTGAATGCCACAGCCCTGCGCGAAGGCATGTCGATCAGCCAGTCGGCCATGTCCCAGCACCTTGCAGTTTTGCGTCACGCAAGTCTGGTGCGCGAAGAGCGTCAGGGGCGTTTCGTAAATTATGAAGTCGATCCCGCAGGCCTGGCGTTTGTCGTGCAGTGGTTGGCTAAATATCGCGCCTTCTGGCCAACGCGGATCGACAACTTGAAAACCTTACTGAAGGATATGGAGTAAACGACATGATGACCGAGAGGAAAAATAAAGATGTCGTGTTGAAATACGATCTCGAGGCGCCTCCAGAGAAAGTCTGGCGAGCAATAAGCCTTTCCTCCCTGCGTCAGCAGTGGTTACCGTCACAAGTTTTGGCCGAAAGCGCACCGATGTGTTCCATACCAGGTAAGGAAATCCGCTACAAAATGCAGGACGATGAGCCGCCGTATCTCGCCAGCATCGTGACATTTCAGCTTATGCCTAACGCGCAAGGTGGCACCACACTCACCATTATTCATAGACTGGAAGACGACCGGCTGACGCCAGCCAATGACGCTCAACCCAGACTGATGTGTGCCGCCTGAGCCCACGTTTAAAAATAATTTTCCCCGATAAAAGGAGTTCGCCATGCGCGAAATGATGCAACTCGTCCCGATGGTCGTCGAGCAATCCAGCACGGGCGAGCGGTCTTTCGATATCTATTCGCGCCTGCTGCGCGACCGGATCATATTTCTCAACGGCGAGGTTAATGACGGCATTTCCATCCTCATCTGCGCGCAACTGTTATTTCTGGAAGCAGAAAATCCCAACAAGCCGATAAATCTCTACATCAATTCACCCGGTGGCGTCATCACCAGTGGCCTGGCGATTTATGACACCATGTGTTTTATTCAGGCACCGGTGCACACGCTATGTATGGGCACCGCCGGATCGATGGGTTCATTCCTGTTAATGGCGGGCGAGCCCGGTGAACGAGCAGCGTTGCCCAACGCCAGTATCGTGGTGCATCAGCCTTCAGGAGGATTTCAGGGAAAGGCATCCGATATTTTCATTCATGCGCAGGAGATGCAACTGACCAAGAGCCGGATCACCGCGCTATATGCCCAACATTGTGGGCGTACCAATGAAGAGGCCGAGCGAGCGCTCGATCGCGACAACTTTATGACCGCAGAACAGGCGCTTGAATGGGGGCTGATCGATCGCATTCTGACCAGACGTTATTAATGCGCAGGCCCACCATACCGGGTAAGCAACAGCACCTGATCGTGGATGCTGATATCTGCCAGACTCTTCCACGATGAGTTTAGGGCATAAGAAAATGAAGACGTTGATCCCGCCGAGACCGATTACATAAAATGGGATTTTTCATCACGGGTTATTCATCTGCCGATGATCATCGAGGGCCTTATGCACTGATGCATCTCGGATATCATCGCATTTAAAGGAGTTTTACTATGTCGGGTTCTTCCGCCAATCTGCTTTCATGTTCTTTTGTCCTTGCCGTACCCGATCTTAAGAAAAGTGCAGCCTATTTTCGTGACGTTCTCGGATTTAGTTTAGCCTGGCCTGAAGACCTGGGCTGGCAAATGGCATCGCGAGGAGCTGTACGTATCATGATAGGCCATTCACCGGATGCAATCCCCCCTTCAGCAACGGGCGACCACAGCTATTTTGGCTATCTGAATGTCGACGATGCCAACGCGCTTTACCATGAATTTGTCAGTTCGGGAGCTATCATACTTCAGCCTCCGGCCGATCAACCTCATGGTATGCGTGAATTTACGGTAGCCACTCCAGAGGGTCATAGAATGATGATTGGTCAGGACTTGTCATCAAACGGGTAGAGAGTCTCCTGTGGCAAGCGACTGTTTATATAGGGATCTGATGGATATCAGGCGATTTTGGCCGCGCCTCGCGCTGCAGATATCCCAGGCAGAGTGACTCCAGTTGCCCACAAAGTTTCGGGATCATTAATTGCGGTGACTCGCCTTCAAGCACCAAACGTAGGGGGCCGACTAAAGCTCCCCTGAACATAAACGACGTCATGGCAACGTCATCAAAATGCGCATCGCAAGCAGTCCTCAGCATGGCCTCCAGTGCCACACGGTTGCGTTCCCCCACTTCGCGAACATAGCGGCGTGAGTCGAGTTCGGCAGCAACTGCGTAGAGGGCCCGAGACTCATCGAGATTCTCCGTCTTAGCCTGTACGAATGCGGTAACCACGGCCTTTACCATCCTTTGCAAAGTCCCGTTATGTGCTGACGCTGCGGCTTCCTCCGTCACACTCACTACTCTTTCTAAATGTCGCTGTAGCACGGCAAATAGCAGCGCCTGCTTTTGCGGAAAATACTGGTAAAGGCTGCCGACCGAGACTCCGGCTCTCTCAGCCACGCGGATAGTGGTAAGCCGCTGCAATCCCTCAGCACGTAAAACCTGAATAGTCGCATCAAAAATCGCCTCCACGGTAGCCTGGGAGCGCGCCTGCCGCGGCTGTTTGCGGGCCTTTAGCCCCTGTCCGTCATCTGTCTGCATATGCGAATTCACAATATGAATAATTATTCGTATTCTACATGAACATCTTGTCGCTTACTAAACACCCCCGGAATAAGGAACGCACCAATGACTGAAGTAACACAAGCCGGTATTTTTCAACTGGGCGATTTGTCAGTGACGCGCATGGGCTACGGCGCAATGCAACTTGCAGGACCTCACGTTTTTGGGCCGCCGAAAGATCGGGCGGCAGCGCTGGCAGTGCTTCGCGCTGCTGTCGAAAGCGGAATTACCCATATCGACACCAGTGATTTTTATGGCCCTCACGTGACAAATCAGCTTATCCGTGAGGCGCTCCATCCCTATTCTGACGCGCTCACGATTGTGACAAAGGTCGGTGCGCACCGGGGTAGCGATGCGTCGTGGAACGTGGCGGCATCGGCGGCTGAACTGGAATCGGCAGTGCATGATAATCTGCGCAATCTCGATCTCGATGTGCTGGACGTGGTGAACTTTCGCGTCATGTTCAACGCCGCAGCACCGACTGAAGGTGATATTGAAGAGCCTTTGACGGCACTCGCAGAGCTTCAGACCAAAGGCTTGATTCGTCACATTGGACTCAGCAATGTGACCGAACGACAAGTGGCTCAGGGCCGCACCATCACCGACATTGTGTGTGTACAGAATATGTACAATCTTGCCCATCGTCATGATGACGAGCTGATTAATCGTCTTGCCAAAGAGGGGATCGCCTATGTTCCGTTTTTCCCGCTCGGAGGTTTCTCTCCGCTGCAGGCCGATGCATTGAGCTACGTTGCAGAGCAATGCGAGGCGACACCCATGCAAGTGGCTTTGGCATGGTTGCTACAACGCGCACCGAACATACTGCTGATACCCGGCACCTCGTCCGTGGCGCACTTGCAGCAGAACATCAAAAGTGTGAACCTTCAGTTGCCTGCGGATTTCCTGTCATCATTGGACAATATAGGTATTTGAAGCGACCAAACAGCGGCAGGCCGGAACGATGAGTTGATCTCGTCGATAGTGGGGCCGTCGAGTGATTTTCAGAAATAAAAAAAGCCGATAACACCTTCATGTTATCGGCTTTTTGCTGCGGTTTAACGCAGAAATGAAGCTTTACGCGTTGAGCAGTTGCTGCGCCGTACCTTCAACCAGCGCCAATAGGACTTTCACATCCTCGAGGCTAACGGTCGGGTTCAGTAAGGTAAGCTTCAGGCAGGTCACGCCGTTGTGCTCGGTAACACCGACGTTGGCGCGGCCAGAATCCAGCAGTGCATCGCCGATCTTCTGATTCAGCAGCGCAATCGCGGCATCGCTGGCGGTGGGCAGTGACGGCGGACGGAAACGGAACAGGACGCTCGCCAACTGTGGCTGCATCACTAACTCCAGTGAAGGCTGCGCGGTGACAAATTTCGCCACGCCCTGAGCCAGCGTCACACCGTGATCGATGATCTCGGCGTACTGCTTCTGCCCTAACGCTTCCAGCCCCATCCACAGTTTCAGTGCATCGAAACGACGAGTCGTTTGCAAGGATTTGGACACCAGATTCGGCACGCCCGCTTCTTCGTCAAACTCAGAGTTCAGGTAAGCCGCCTGATAGCGCATCAGCTCATAGTGACGCGCTTCTTTAAGCAGGAACGCACCGCAACTGATGGTCTGGAAGAACTGCTTGTGGAAGTCCAGCGTGATGGAGTCCACTAATTCAATGCCATCCAGATAGTCGCGATATTTTTCGGACAGCAACAGCGCGCCGCCCCATGCCGCATCTACGTGCACCCAGATCTGATGCTCTGCCGCCAGCGCGGCAATGTCACGCAGCGGATCGATCGCCCCCGCATCGGTGGTGCCTGCGGTCGCGACAATCGCCAGAATTTGCTCGCCGTTGGCCTGCGCCTGAGCGAGTTTATCTTGCAGATCCTTGACGTCCATACGGGCGAAAGCATCGGTTTTCACCAGCGTCACTGACTGGTAACCCAGACCGAGCAGAGCCATGTTCTTCTGCACCGAAAAATGCGCATTTTCAGAACATAAGACTTTAATTTTCTTCAGGTTACCGACCAGGCCATCCTGCTGGATAGAGTGTCCCTGACGCGCAAAAAAGGCATCACGCGCCAGCATCAAACCCATCAGATTACTCTGGGTGCCGCCGCTGGTGAACACGCCAGCATCGCCAGCCTGATACCCCACCTGTGTACGCAACCATTCGATCAGCTTCATCTCAATGATGGTGGCTGACGGGCTTTGATCCCAGGAGTCCATACTCTGGTTAGTGGCGTTAATCAGCACTTCGGCCGCCTGGCTAATGACCAGGCTCGGGCAATGTAAATGCGCGACGCACTGCGGGTGATGCACAGACAGGCTGTCTTTTAAAAAGTACTCAATCGCACGTTCAATCGCGACCTGGTTGCCCAGCCCCTGTGGATTGAAATCCAGCGTAATGCGTTCACGCAGTTCGGCGACACTTTTGCCCTGATACATCTCAGGTTGTTGCAACCACTGCACAACAGCTTCGCTGCTCTGGGCAATCGCCTGCTGGTAGGCCTCAGTGCTCTGCGCTGAGGCGGCCAGGATCGGATTTAACTCGGACATCGCGGTCATTCACTCCACTCAGACAGGTTTTACGCCAGCGGCTAATAGGGCTTGTTCAAATTTATCCAGGAAAATACCCAATTCATCATTGGTGATCAGCAAGGACGGCAGTAAACGTAGAACGCAACCGTTACGGCCACCGCGTTCCAGAATCAGCCCAGCTTCAAAACATTTTTTCTGCAGCAGTGCGGACAGATAACCGTCAGCCGGGTAGCAGCCCATGTGATCCTGCGCTTCGTTAGGTTTAACAATCTCAATGCCGATCATTAGGCCCAGACCGCGCACATTACCGATGACCGGATAACGTTTTTGCAGATCGGCCAGTTTATCTTTCAGCCACTCACCCTGAGCAGCCACTTTATCCGCAATGTTGTGTTCTTTAAGATGCTGCAGGGTTGTCAGGCCAGTGGCCATTGCCAGTTGGTTACCCCGGAAAGTCCCGGTATGGTGACCCGGTGACCAGGCGTCAAACTCTTTCTTGATGCCGAGAACAGCCAGTGGCAAACCGCCGCCGACGGCTTTGGACATCACGATAATATCCGGTTCGATTCCCGCGTGTTCGAAGGCAAACAGTTTGCCGGTGCGGCAGAAGCCAGCCTGAACTTCGTCAATAATCAGCAGAATGCCGTGTTCCTGAGTGACTTTACGGATGCGCTGTAACCACTCGGCCGGTGCCGGGTTAACGCCACCTTCACCCTGAACCGCTTCAAGAATGACCGCCGCAGGCTTACGCACGCCACTTTCGACGTCATTGATCAGGTTTTCGAAGTAATAGGTCAATGCCTTCACGCCCGCGTCACCGCCAATGCCCAATGGGCAGCGGTATAGATGTGGGTAAGGCATAAACTGCACTTCAGGCATCATTCCGTTGACCGCTTCTTTCGGTGACAGGTTGCCCGTGACCGCAAGCGCACCATGCGTCATACCGTGGTAGCCGCCGGAAAAACTGATCACACCAGAACGACCGGTATACTTCTTGGCCAGTTTCAGTGCAGCTTCCACCGCATCGGCACCGGTTGGTCCGGTAAACTGCAGACAGTACTCTTGGCCCTGTCCCGGTAATAAAGAGAGCAGATATTCAGAAAACTGATCTTTCAACGGCGTTGTCAGATCCAGTGTATGTAACGGCAAGCCGCTGGTAATGACATTTTGGATGCTTTGCAGCACATCAGGATGGTTGTGTCCCAAAGCCAAAGTTCCCGCGCCAGCCAGGCAATCAAGATATTGATTATTCTCAACATCAGTGATCCAGACGCCATGGGCTTGCGCAATGGCTAACGGCAATTTACGGGGATAACTCCTAACATTCGATTCAAATTTAGCCTGTCTGGCTAAATAGGTTTCATTGTTTTCATTAAATGAATTCGCACCAAAATTATCAATACGGACTTTATCCGTCATCATATCTCTCCTACAACTGGGTTATCACTAACACCAAAGTTGAATAAATGAGTAAAAAAATAACCACTATGAATAAATCGCGGCCAATATATGGCTTTTTCAGCCTGTTCTCAATAATTTATTGTGAAGAAATCTGTTTGTTATTTTTTTATACAAATCAATGTAATGGCGACATATTGACCGTTCATCCTGTCATAAGCATATTACGTGGTCATTAATACGGCATAAAACGCAGGATATTTTCTATACAAATGGGTCAGATTTAGATTTCTTTGCGCTCTCCCCCATCTTCAGAGATACTGGGTTAATAGACAGTCTGTTTAAAAAAACAGGCGTTTTCTTAACATCTCAATGAGGGATATCATGGGTGAATTTTCCGGTTTTACTCAACCTGGCCTGACCTTTTTGCAGCAGCTTAGTCAAAATAACAATAAGGAGTGGTTTGAAGAACACCGCGATATCTACCAGCAGCAACTGCTCAAGCCCGTGCGCAATTTGGTGACGGATTTAAGTCAGGACATGCAGGTGATTGATGACCTGTTTGAACTGCGTCCTGCGATAGGAAAAACCATCTCCAGAATGCACCGAGATACTCGTTTCTCCCGCGACAAGTCGATTTATCGCAGCAATATCTGGATCACATTTAAACGTTCACGCAAGAACTGGACCGACGCGCCGACCTACTTTTTCGAATTTGGACAGGATTGGTGGCGTTACGGGCTGGGCTATTACAGCGCTTCCAAAACGACCATGGATCTGTTTCGCCAGCAACTGCTGCATGATCCTTCGGCTTTCCTAACCATGGCGAAGTGCATCGAGCCCAATTTCACCCTTGAAGGTGAAAGCTATAAACGCCCACTGATTAAAGATCAATGCCCGGAACTGGCGACCTGGTACAACAAAAAATCCTTCGCGCTCATCAGCACCCATAGGGACATGGACACGATTTTCTCTGACAGACTGACGGGCATATTGAGCAAAGATTTTCAGCGTATCGCTCCGCTCTATCACATGCTGATGAAGATCGAAGGTATGAAGAGAAACCAGCTCACGGGTTGACAGCGCAAGGTTGCAATAAAGGCCATAACGTCGGGCTGGCTATTGGGACTGCATCGCGTCCTGCTCAGGTTGGTGTAAAACACCGGTCATGTTTAGGCGATTATTTGGGCCAGCGTTTTTATCCCTGCCACCAGTTCTGACGGTGAATGTGCTGCAAAACCTAACAAGATGGCCTGGTCTGTGGGCCTTGTTTGACAGTAGCGAGAAAGAGGTTGCGCGCCTAAACCCACTTGACGACATTTATCTATAATGTCCTGTTCATTAAGACTGTCCGATAACCAACAAACAATATGAATCCCTGAGTCCGTTGGTTCAACCCTAATACTTGCCGGGAGATAGCACTGTATCGCTTCAATCACCACGCGTTGACGTTCATAGCACGCTTTTCGGACCCGCCTGACATGACGTGCGTAATGCCCTTCAGAAATGAAGGCAGCAAGCGTGGCCTGTTCTAAATAAGAGGTCCGTGTATCCGCATAATATTTAGCGACTTTAAATGACTCAATGAGTTTATTCGGTATAACGAGAAAGCCTAAGCGAAATTCGGGAAACATCATTTTCGAGAAAGACCCAGCATAAATCACTCGGTGTTGTGTATCTAACCCCTGAAGCGCCTGTATCGGTGGCGCGGTATATCTGAACTCACTATTATAGTCATCTTCAAAAATCCAGGTCTTATTTTCAGCAGCCCAATCAAGTAAAGCCATCCGCCTTGATAAGCTCAATGTTCCTCCAAGAGGGAATTGATGGGACGGTGAGGTGAATATCATTTTTGCATTTGGCCAATGTTTGATGCCGTAGGCAATATCCATACCGAACTTATCACTGATCACAGGGCAAATTTTTGCCCCCATAGCAGTAAAGACACCTAACGCACCATCATAACCGGGTTCATCTAACCAAACCTCATCATCTTTTTGCAACAGAACTTGTGCTGCAAGATTCATTGCCTGCTGCGTTCCATTAACAATAACTATTTGTTTTTCATTACAATTTAAACCTCGCGTGGTTCGAACATAGTCAGCAATTGCCAACCTTAGTGGTCGAAACCCTAAAGGTTCATTTAGTTTCCAGTCCTGATCACGAAACTGACGCCAGATTCGACCTAACAGGCGTCCCCAAAGCTCATGTGGAAATAAATCAGTGCAACCTACGCCAATATTGAATGTCAGATTATGCCCTTTGTAAGGCGAGGATTTACGCCAGTTTGAGAGCATTACCTTCATATTCGGATTGATATTAAGATCTGCATTTTTATCATCAACATGGTGTTGATGCGGTATAGGCCGTATATGAATCATTTCATCAGGAATAATGGCTGAGACATAGGTTCCCGACCCTTTTTTTGTCATGAGATAGCCTTCATCAACCAAACGTTCGAAACCCGATATGACAGAGTTTCTGGAAATTGACATCATTTCAGAAAAGGTTCTGCTGGAAGGGAGTTTCGTTCCTGATTTCAGTTGACCATTCAGTATCAGTTCTTTTAGAACCTGATGGAACTGCTCTTTAATCTTTCCTTTTTTCAGCAATAAGCCTGGAAAGCTGGCACCGTTCTTTTTTATCACTAAAGTGGATCCATAAAAATCAAACAAAGTGTCCCTTATGCTAACCCACCTTAAGGGCTATGATCCAACTACAAAACGATTTTATCTTTTACTCGTCAATATAATAGGTTGATATGATTAATAAAAAACTCACTATCTCAGTAACCCCGATACAAGAAGATGATTACTCAGCGTGGCTGCCCTACTGGTTAAGTTACCAGCAATTTTATCACGTTGAATTGCCAGAAAAGACAACGTTAGAAACATGGAAACGCTTCTTGAATACAGATATCCCCCTATATTGTGCAGTTGCCAGAGAAGGCCAGGTCATTGTTGGCTTCGTGCACTATGTTTTTCACGGCTCAACCTGGGGCATAAATGATTTTTGTTATTTAGAAGACTTGTTTGTTGATCCAAAAATAAGAGGGAAGCATGTTGGGAAATATCTGATTGAATATGTTCAACTGCAGGCACAAGAGCGTCAATGTGCTCGATTATACTGGCATACTCAGGAAAGCAACCTGACCGCTCAGAGACTCTACAACTGGATCGCAGAGAAACCCGGCGTCATTGAATATAGGATGTCACTCTGAATAGCTGTTGCTGAAAATTATTCTTCACGTCATTCTTTGCAAATACAAATCTCCAGCCGGAGTTTACGTCACCATTACAAAAATAAGCATAAAAACGAGGTATGTTTTTTCCGCATGCCTCATTTTTTCCATTTCATTTATCAGTCAACACGCCTCTTAATTAAATAATATTCACATCGGATTAATCATAGATAAAATAATTTAATCAACGGGTGATTTATCTTCAGAAAACTAATATTGACAGCCATAAAAATGATGCTATATTTTTTTATTTTTACTAAAAGGATGAAGTAATGAAAAGGTTATTAATCACCTCTGCGTTAGTTGCCACTATTGGTTTTAGCTCTTTTGCACAAGCAGATAATCACACCGTTTCTTTAGGCTATGCTTATGGAAAAGCAGACGATGTCAAGCTAAAAGGTGTTGATGTTAAATACCGTTATGAATGGGATAGCCCAGTCAGCGTGATTGCCTCTTTCACCTATATGAAAGATAACATAAGTGATAGCATGGTTAATGGGTTTGAGGCTAATGGCTATATTGATCAGTCAGTAGATGTGAAATATTACTCACTGGCAGCGGGCCCAGCTTACCGTATCAATGATTATATTAGTGCTTATGCTTTGGTTGGTGTAAGCCATAGTAAAATAGATAGCAATCTATATTATAGTGGCAATAACTACCGGGAAAACGATAATACCAGCTCTACCAATCTGTCTTACAGTGCGGGTGTGCAAGTAAATCCAATTGCGCAGATGGTCATTGATGTGGCTTACCAAGGCTCAAAAATCAAGGGCTTTAATGATTACAGCACGAATATGAACGGTATTGTGGTCGGTCTTGGTTATCGCTTCTGATAATAAATGACCCTGGCCTTATGTCGGCAGGTTCCTTTACATGATGTTAGCCGGATAGCATGCTTTTAATGGTGTTATCCGGCTATGTCACTAATAGTTTGGTATACCTATGTATTACAAGGAATTACATAGAGAAGTATTGCCTCAATGACTGAAAAACAGCCTCTCGGCGGTGGTCAGGTTAATTGTTCTGATAGAGATCCCAACGGTTGCCGTAGATATCTTCAAAAACCACGACGGTTCCGTACTCTTCCTGCCGCGGCTCTTCGCAGAAGTGCACCCCTTTCTCTTTCATCGCGTTGTAGTCGCGCCAGAAATCATCGGTCTGTAAAAACAAGAAAACTCTTCCGCCGCACTGATCGCCGATAAAGTCTTTCTGTCTTTCATTTGAGGCTCTGGCCAGAAGGATATGACAGTCACTCAAAGGGTTAGGCGTCACGACCACCCAGCGCTTGCCTGGCTGGGGTGTGTCTTCAACCAAGGTGAAGCCGAGTTTGTCCGTATAATATTCAATGGCGCGATCATAATCATCAACCACCACCGCGATATAGCCCATGCCTCTTTTCTGTGTTCTCAACACTTTTCTCCTTTAATGATATGCCAATGTCATGCATCCCGAAGAAGATACCGCAACTGACTCATCGTCATCATGAAAACTGTCATCACACGCTTGCAACTAACCCTGACATCAGCATCAGAGTTAGTCGCATAGTTGACGTTATTTAAACGCAGACTTCCCGGCAAAACGTGCTGATGCACCCAGCTCATCCTCAATTCTCATCAGCTGGTTATATTTTTCGATGCGCTCACCGCGGCACGGCGCGCCCGTTTTGAGGTGACCGGCACGCATTGCGACCGTCATATCGGCAATAAAGCTGTCCACGGTCTCACCGCTGCGGTGTGAGATGAAAGCGCCCCAGTTGTTATCATGGCAGAGCTGGACGGCGTCAAATGTCTCACTCAGAGAACCAATTTGATTGAGCTTGATCAGCGCAGCATTGGCGAGATTTTCATCAATGCCGCGTTGTATATACTTCACGTTGGTCACAAATAGATCGTCACCCACTAATTCAACCTGCTCGCCTAATGCATCATGGAGAATTTTCCACCCAGCCCAGTCATCCTCAGCCAGACCATCTTCAATCAAGGCGATCGGAAAATCGTTAACCAACGTCTGATAGTAATCGGTCATCTCTTGCGAAGTTAGTTCGGTATTTTCGGTACGCAGGTGATATTTACCCTCACGGTAAAACTCACTGGAGGCGGGATCCATGCAGATGACAATGTCTTCGCCGGGCCGATACCCGGCATTCTCTATGGCTTGAACAATCAGCTCAAGCGGCTCACGGTTTGATGAGACAACCGGCGCGAAACCACCTTCATCTCCGACGCCAGCGGACAGACCTTTTTCCAACAGAACCTGACGCAGTGACTGGTAGACTTCGCTACCCCAGCGCACCGCTTCTCTAAAGGTCGGTGCTCCGTAGGGAGCAATCATGAACTCCTGGAAATCAGCGCCCTGCCCACGGGCGTGAACGCCCCCGTTGATGATGTTCATACAGGGCACGGGCAGCAGATTAGCCCCGATACCGCCGAGATAACGATACAACGGCGTATGAGATAGCTGAGCCGCAAGCCGCGATACGGCTAATGAGACGCCCAGAATGGCATTGGCCCCCAGACGCGCTTTGTTATCCGTGCCGTCCAGGCTAATCATGATGTTATCAATGCCGCGCTGATCGCGTACATCATGTCCTTTCAAGCTGTCATTGATTTCAGTGTTAACACTTTCAATGGCATTGAGAACGCCTTTTCCTCCAAAGCGCGCTTTGTCACCATCACGCCGCTCTATCGCCTCGCGCGAACCCGTGCTGGCTCCAGAAGGCACCGAGGCTCTTGCTGTGGTACCACATTCGGTCATGACGTCGACTTCAACGGTCGGATTTCCGCGTGAGTCAAGAATTTCACGGGCAACGATTTTTTCAATAATAAAGCTCATATAAACCTCAAATATCAGTGAGTTCAGATATGTTTAATCAACACATCGACGGTAAGGTGATTGATAAATTCAATAGAATGAGAAGAGAGCATCCCGAACAACCTGTTTTTATGCCCCATAATGACCAAGTCAATCCCGGCCTCAGTGACGTAGGCTTCAACATCCTTAAAACGATGAATCGTGACGATCTCTTTAACATCAACAGGAAAGCTCACGGAATCCACCAGCCGGCTTAGCATCTCTTTTGCCGCAATAACTTCGGCTGACTGGCGATCTTTCGTTAAGGCATCAGAGGCAATATCTAACTCCCCATAATCCGCAGTGAGGTGTCCAAGGGTGATCGCCGTGCCTTGTTCATTGAAACCCTGAACCCCCTCGAGCAGAAACTGACCATCGGTTTCATCGTTGAGTAACAAGAGAGCATGTTTATAAATTTGCATTGGTTACCTCGAACACGTTGAGACAGCGCCCATCAGCCACGGCGATAGCGCCTTTTCCCTGCTCAAAGCAGTGATAAAGGACAGCCACGACAGGTGGAGGGCATTATTTTCTGAGGAATGTAACGTTGATTTTTTCTTAAAAATGTCGCTGACAGCCAACATTGCGATCTCAAGATCACAGTGTTGCAAAATAAAGGCGATTTCAGGAGTGATGTCACCGGGGCAGAATGGCATTACAGGGCCATTTACTCCGTAGGCCGCGACAAATGTGCAGCAAATACGGCTACTGTCGGAGTGTCGAGGGCCATAAACAGAGATCATAGCCCCCCCTCTGACAGGTCAGATGAGCATAAAACAGAGGATAAATAAGAAATTTTTTTCATAAGAATACCTGACATACGTGCCTAAGGAGAAAAGCAAAAAATGTATATCAGGCGTCATCATCCGAACTGGGCAGTCCGGCGGTTGGGAAAGGTGGAACACCATCACCTTGTTAAAGACTATAGGTCAAGATTTCTACTGGCGCAATGAAAGTTCTGCACTGCCCTCGTCCAGGGTGAATAACCGGATACTCAGAACATGCATTTTCAGAACTCATGTGCCGCCATGACGACCTCCGTTTGGCAGCAACCCGTGTCCCATGCGATGCAATATGAAGGGAGATGAGTCCAACGTTGTGCTCGACAGCCGAGCAGCAGGCATGTGGCTCAATGCTGCCGCTGCGACCAAGATATACCCCGCAAAATCATCACCCGCGATGCTTACAGTGACACGCTTTATCGCTTATTTTCTATTTATTATCATGGTATTAAATATATCAAAAAACATTCACAAGATTGCATGTATAAATATTGTGGTCGCCAATAAAAAAAGTATTCTTTGACGATTGAGGGAAAGGTTAATTACCGAAGGCCATGAGTCATACATTAAAAACCCTCATCGCTTTATGACACGGTAGTAAAAACGACATACACGTTTATTGCCTTATTATAATCCGTCGTTTCTACATTCATTATGACACCACCACAATTAAGCCTATTGGTATCATTACTAAAGAAACCATTATCTACATTTTCTTCAAGGAGTGTGCACTCAGTTTCCCAATACTTACCTTTTACCATTTCAGAATAACCAGGATCGAAAAATGGAAATGT
Organism: Hafnia psychrotolerans; assembly: GCF_014639435.1. GTDB lineage: Bacteria > Pseudomonadota > Gammaproteobacteria > Enterobacterales > Enterobacteriaceae > Ewingella > Ewingella psychrotolerans. The sequence continues at coordinate 129,715 of NZ_BMFZ01000002.1, forward strand.
AGTCCCGAAAGCGCATATAACGCCGAATACAAACAACACGCCTAATGACAGCCGCCACATCAACATACTCATCTCCTGAATTATCTGGCAACCCAATGGCGGCGTTTATGACGCACTGTTTATCTAAGGCTGAAACCCTGATAGCTAAACGCCCACCGTACCGCAAAAGCATCAAATGTCCATCACTCAATATTCCCTACCCCTTGTAAAGGCGCGCTCCATTTTACTTTATTGGTCGTATATGTTTAGTATGGTTCCCACTAGTTTCTAGTATGCGCTTTAATTTTATGGCTTGATCATCCGTTCTCCATATCTTCCAGACCTGGTGAATTCAAAGGGGTTATAGACCTCCTTGACACCACTCATTCATCATTTTTTTAATGCGTGAATACCTTCACCAGATGAGTGCATCACTCCAATTCTCCATCTATGTATGTCAAGGAAAAGAGGCTGCATGATAACCCACGGCTTCGTATAGAACGCGACAGTCCAGAAGGAACCATTATGTTAAAAAACAGCGTTGTTTTTTCTGTAGTAGGCGAACATATTGTCATTCAGCACCGCTATGAAGCATTAGGCGCGCTGAATGACGTTCTTATTGCTCTATGGTTTCTGATTGGGAGCATATTTTTCCTCTATGACCTCTTAATGATTGATGGCACTTGGCTTTTTATTGCCGGCAGTGCACAGCTCATGATGAAACCAGCCATCAAACTCGCAGGGCTTATCCATATTAGAAGTATTTACCGCAAAATGCAGAATGCGCCTGCTGATTCTCCCTAAGAGGCGAAGACTCTGCGGCCAACCGAGTAGGTCTGATGTACACTCTACTCAGCTTGAAAGGCATGCATTCTTTCGTAAACCATCACAATGAGGTCATCATGATATTTGTTTTCGGGCACCTGAATCCTGACAGCGACACAGTTTGCAGCGCGTTAATTGCCGCTGATTGGCTTAATACGCAGGGGCGACCGGCGCGTGCCTTCAGGCTCGGGGAAATAAACCCGGAAACACGCTTTATTCTCACAGCGGCTGGCGTGGAAGCTCCGCCGTTACTGGAGGAAAGCCTGGTAGATAAAGACGTCTGGCTGGTGGACTTTAGCGAATTTGAGCAAGGCCCGGCGTCGCTTCCTCACAGCAATATTTTGGGGATTGTCGACCATCATCGGCTGGGCACTGTCACCACTCGCAACCCCGCTGAAGTCTGGGTTCAGCCGCTGGGAAGCTGCGCTACACTGCTGTGGCAGTTGATCACCCGCGAAACGGATCAGAAAATCACCGCGTCTCAGGCCACGCTAATGCTTGGCGCACTGCTCAGTGATACTGTCGCCCTCACCTCGCCGACCACGACACCGGTGGATATCAAAGCTGCTGACCTGTTGTTTGCCATCAGCCAGCAGGATCGTGAAACCTTCATCAGCGGTCTGCTGGCGGCGAAAACCGATCTGGCAGGCATGAGCCCGGAGACACTGATCAATAAAGACGCAAAAAATTATCATATTGCAGGTCTGGACGTTCTGCTGGCGCAAATCGAAGTCAGCAGTTTTACCCAGACAGAGTCGCTTTTGCCCCAGTTGATCGCCGCGATGGACCACCAATGCAACAAGAACGCGCTGGACCTATTTGCGCTGATCATCACCGACATCAGCACTAAAAACTCAGTGATCTATTTCTCGCAAAATACGCTGTTCGACTCCGCGTCCGTCCCACTGCCTGGCATGCTCAGCCGTAAGAAAGAGGTTCTGCCGTGGCTAACGACAACGTTGGAAAAATATCAAGGCGCGTAACCTGCAATGAAAAGTGAGAGGAATATCCGTAGGGATTTTAAATGAGGACGACACTCACTCTTTACTATTTCGTCGATATTCAGCGCTGGCATTCAGCGCTGAAATAATGAAATAAATAGAAATAATAAGGTATTTACATTCCAAAATAGGTACTCAAAGGCGCGGTAGCCCGGTATTTTAGTCGACCACAGGCTATAACATCATCGCCAGAAATGAACCCAATAGTGCCAGTAAACTCGCAAAAACAGCATGCATTCCTCGTAATAAAGCAGCAAAAACCACCATCCCCAGAGAAGCAACGGAAACAACTACCCGCGACGGGTTTTCAATGATATATCCCAAAAAAGCGTCCATTATCTCTTATTCCTGATGATGACATTTCACTATATTGCGGGAGCTTACCATGTGCCGATATCAGCCCGTTTTTCTCTTTACAGGACATTACTTAAAAGACGGCATTATTGGCTGGGAAACATATCGCCGGATGAGTATGAATACCGACGTCAGTCATGTGCCTAAACCAGTGTCCGGTTTTAGTTAACCTTTACATAGTGGAGTGCCGCAGAGACTGTAGACAAATCTGACCTATATTTTGAGCAGCGAAGGAGTCTATCGGCACACCACGTTGGCAGTCTGTTTGTTTGAGTCAGTCATAGAGCCACTTACCCGCCCTTGCACTCTGTGCCAACATCCTGAGCGTCAGCGGTTGAGGTTCATCATCACCGCCACAGGTGCACAGCGCAAATAAGATAAACGTCTCTTCAGGCCAATACTTTTCAAATGCGAAGCCAGCAGGATCAACGTTGAAACGCTCGAAATACTCCCGCATGATGTCAGCACCTGTTTCACTTGCCCATACATAGCGACCCGTTGAAAGGCTAGTGTCAATCGTGACAGGAATCTGTTTCTTTGAGAACAATACAGGCTTGTTGAATCGCTGGTTGTACCAGCCTATGACATCCTCATTGTTTACCATAGTTTGTCGTTCCCCCTCGCTATGGTGTTGTATTTAGTTGTGGCCTTGTAGGCAATCTGCGAGACATCAGAAGCAATAATGATAATCCCCAGGATGGGAATCCAGCGACCGACAAAAGCACCAAGGTTTGTCACATAGCTGAACTTAAGCCTTTTGATGCTTCCCGTTGTCAGTGTCGGCAATCGTCGGGTTTCAATGTCGAGATAATACCTCAACTGTGAGCTAAGCGGTGATGTTCCCTTTGTTGCCGTTCCGGGTTTGGTGCGTGTTCCTATCGTTGGTTGACCTAACAGAATCAGGCCAATAGTCAGGAAATCATCAGCACCAAAATGTTCCGCGGTAGTGTCTAAGAAAATCCAGAACAGTAATGCACCTGATGACAGGTTAGAGTATCCCCGATAAAAATACGTTCCGTTTAGTTCTTCAACTGTATCCATGTCGTAGCACCTATCCGGTTATACGTTCATTCCATGCGTCACTATATTGAATGTTACCATCAAGGTAATGCCACGTGATTTTGTCATAGCGAATCTGAACCTGTTCAAGATGCCCCACGTTTATAACCGTCTTGGTGTCGTGCATCATCGGGGTCACTGATACGATTTTCACATTTTCGAGCAGCATGTTGTAATACTCGACTTCCTGTCCTGCATCGTTGATGCGATACCATTTGAATTCTGCTGATTTCAGACTCTGACCAGTGGCAACAGCTTTAAAAAGGTACGGTGAAGAGGAATCAAATTCTTTCTCAAAAATTAGTGCACCGTGAACACGTGTACCCGTTAGTTTTCCTGTGTTGCCATCTGTTGGAATGTAGAGATTATGGCTGAATGAAGTAATTTCTATAGCGTGCTCGCGGTCTTTGACGTCCACTGAACCTTTAATCAAAGCACCACCATCATCTTTCAACCATAAATACGCAGGTATTGCCATTTTCAATCTCCTTATTGAAATTATGGAGATAAATTATTCACACAAGACCCACGCAATAACAAGAAAACTTCATTAATCTGGCTTATCGTAATTTATGTTTATCTAAGCACCAAGAGTCATAACACTAACGCCCTTCCTGAACATTTTCTTCACGTCTTCGATTGCCGTATCGATGTCAGCACGGGAAATCCTGTCAAAATTCTCTACAATGATTAAAGAGCCTGCGGGAATTACCTTAGAAATAACATTGTCGAACATGCGTCTAAATGCAGCACCTTCGGCTTTATCTTTTGGTGAAACCCTGACTTTCCCTTGTCCACATAACGATGCTCAGGCGTCATGTAGTATTCGTCCTGATGATTAGCCTAGAAGCTATCTATCAGCTGCGGTTGCCGCCGTAGGCTATCATCTGAGTCCTCTTCTTGGTTGACCAGCGAATAAACGAAACGAGCAATTTCATAGTGTGGACTACCTAAATTTACGAGATTAGGAGAATAATACATGTCAGAAGAAAAACGTGGTAGGACAAGAATACTGGTACTTTATCATTCCATGTACGGCCATATTGAAACGATGGCGCAGAGCATCGCAGAAGGGGCTCGCAGCGTAGCCGGTGTAGACGTTACCGTGAAGCGTGTGCCTGAAACCATGGATGCAGAGGCTTTCAAAGCCGCAGGCGGCAAAACGGAACAGTCCGCTCCGGTGGCTTCGGTAGCAGAACTTGCCGATTACGATGCCATCATCCTCGGCACCCCAACCCGCTTTGGTAATATGACCGGGCAAATGCGTAATTTCCTCGATCAGACCGGCGGTCTGTGGGCAAAAGGCGCACTGGCAGGTAAAGTCGCCAGCGTATTTAGCTCAACAGGCACCGGTGGCGGTCAGGAAATGACCATTACCTCAACCTGGACCACCCTCGCGCACCACGGCATGATCATTGTGCCTATCGGTTATACCACGCCGGAATTATTCGATATTTCCCAGGTTCGCGGCGGCACACCTTACGGTGCAACGACCATCGCCGGCGGTGATGGTTCACGCCAGCCAAGTGCAGAAGAACTGCGAATTGCTCATCATCAGGGCAAACATGTCGCGACCATCACCAGTAAACTGGTGAGTTAAGCTGAAGGGAAAAAGAGAAAAGGCGCAAATTTTTGCGCCTTTTGATTACCTTAATTTATTGATCACTTGCCACGTGAAGCGATAATACTTTCAGCGACATTGCGCGGTGCCTCGGCATAATGGTTGAACTCCATGCTGTAGGTTGCACGGCCTTGCGACATAGATCGTAAGGTGGTCGAGTAACCAAACATCTCGGAGAGCGGCACTTCGGCTTTAATGATTTTTCCGCCGCCGCCCGCGATCTCTTCCATGCCCTGTACCGTCCCGCGGCGTGAGGATAAGTCCCCCATGACGCTGCCCGCATAGTCTTCCGGGGTTTCCACTTCGACCCGCATCATTGGCTCCAGGATCACCGGGCTGGCAAGCCGTGCGGCCTCTTTAAAACCGAAGATTGCCGCCATTTTGAATGCCATTTCCGAGGAATCCACCTCATGATACGAACCGAACGTGAGGGTGACTTTAACGTCAACCACCGGATAGCCAGCCAGAATGCCATTGTTCAGCGCTTCCACTACGCCCTTCTCAACTGCCGGAATGAATTCACGCGGAACCACACCGCCTTTGGTGGCATCAACAAAAGCAAAACCTTTGCCCGCTTCCTGCGGTTCCAGCGTAAAGACCACATGGCCGTACTGACCTTTACCGCCAGATTGACGCACAAACTTACCGTCCACGTCAGTCACCGTTTTACGTACCGTTTCGCGATAGGTAACCTGCGGTTTGCCGATGTTCGCTTCCACCCCGAACTCACGTTTCATGCGGTCAACGATGATTTCCAGATGCAACTCGCCCATCCCGGAAATAATTGTCTGGCCGGACTCCTCGTCAGTACGGATGCGAAATGAGGGATCTTCCGAAGCCAACCGCGATAGCGCAATACCCATTTTCTCCTGATCGGCCTGGGTTTTTGGCTCGATGGCCTGCGAAATCACCGGTTCCGGGAACTCCATGCGTACCAGCGTGATGATGTCAGACGGATCGCACAGCGTTTCCCCCGTGGTCACATCTTTCAGCCCCACACAGGCCGCAATATCTCCGGCGCGGATTTCATCAATCTCGATGCGATCGTTGGCATGCATCTGCACGATACGGCCAATACGCTCTTTCTTACCGCGCACCGGGTTGTACACACTGTCGCCTTTTTTCAGCACGCCGGAATAAACACGTACAAACGTCAACTGGCCCACGTACGGATCTGTCATCAGTTTGAACGCCAGCGCCGAGAACTTCTCATTGTCATCAGAATGACGAAATACTTCGTTGTCGTCTTCATCCGTGCCCGCCACCGGAGGAATATCCAGCGGTGATGGCATCAGTTCGATCACCGCATCGAGCATGCGCTGTACGCCTTTATTCTTGAAGGCGCTGCCACACAGCATCGGCTGAATTTCGCCGGCAATCGTACGGATGCGTAGGCCCTGAGTGATCTCATCCTCAGACAGTTCACCCTGTTCAAGATATTTGTCCATCAGCGCTTCGCTGGCTTCCGCCGCCGCCGAGACCATTTTCTCGCGCCACTCTTGTGCCAGTGACTGAAGCTCAGGCGGAACGGCGGCATAGCTAAAGGTCATGCCTTGCGTGGCATCATCCCAGTAAATTGCCCGCATTTTGCGTAAATCCACCACGCCGGTGAAATGCTCTTCGCTGCCAATAGGAATGACAATCGGTACCGGATTGGCTTTCAGGCGATCGACCATCATCTGACGAACGCGGAAAAAATCAGCGCCCGCACGGTCCATTTTATTGACGAAGGCTAAGCGCGGCACTTTGTATTTATTGGCCTGCCGCCAGACGGTTTCCGACTGGGGCTGCACGCCGCCGACCGAGTCATACACCATCACCGCGCCGTCGAGCACGCGCATGGATCGCTCCACTTCAATGGTGAAATCAACGTGTCCAGGTGTGTCGATAATATTAATGCGGTGAGAATCAAACGTGTGATCCATACCCTGCCAGAAGCAGGTCACCGCAGCGGAAGTGATCGTAATTCCGCGCTCCTGCTCCTGCACCATCCAGTCCGTGGTCGCGCCGCCGTCATGCACTTCACCCAGCTTGTGATTCATGCCAGTGTAAAAAAGAATACGCTCAGTAGTGGTGGTTTTACCGGCGTCGATGTGTGCTGAGATACCAATGTTACGGTAGCGCTCGATGGGGGTTTGGCGAGCCATATAACGTCCTTACGTGATGGATGGCAAAGGTGACAATCTAATCAGTACCGATTTCTTGTCATTTCATTTTACGGAACACATAATACAACGGTACGTGTATAGTCGTACAATAATTTTATCTATCGCTGAAATCGGCGCGCTGTAAACGAAAGCGGGTATAGGCTATATTGCGCGGCCAATCCCGCAGCAAGATGAAAGATTTGAGGAAAGTTTGATGATAGCCAATCACCCTGAACGCGAGCAGATCCGCCTCGAAAATGTGCTGACGGCATTAGGAAATCCGTTACGGCTGGCCGTCATCCGTACGCTGGCAAAAGGCGGTGAGCACCCTTGCGGTACCCTGTTGCAAGGCCTGTCGAAATCGACGCTCACTCACCACTGGCGTGTGCTACGCGAGAGCGGCGTGATCTGGCAACGCCCGGACGGCCGCGCTAATTTACTGTCACTGCGCCGCGAAGACCTCGACACCCGTTTCCCCGGCCTGCTTGACTCCCTGCTTAACGCCATTGAATCGGACGGCATCACGCTGGAATCCACTCAGAAGCACATCTCCGAGCAGCATCTTTAGTTTCCGGCCAATTGTGACGTAACCAGTTGGCAAAACGTATTAATGATAGACGATGCGTGACTATCTCCGCGCCGCGCCAAATATAAGGGCGCGCTGAGCTGAGTCGCTGCATCCAGCGGTAGGAACACCACACCCTCCCCGCCCAGTCGAGTCATGGACTCCGGCACAATAGATATGCCCAATCCTGCGCCAACCAAACTCAGACAGGAGGTTAAGCGCGGTGCTTCTTGCACGATATGCGGACTGAACCCTGCGCGGACATACGCGGCAAGTATGGCATCGTACAGCCCTTGCCCGGCCCGCCGCCGGTACAATACAAAGGGTTCATTGCTCAGATCTTCCAGTTTCAGAAGCTGACCGGTCCGTTGCAATGCCAGTCGGTGCCCGGCCGGCACGGCCACCCACATGGGTTCCTCCAGTACCTTTTCCATCTCTAACTCTGGCATCTCTTTAACCGACATCCGCACAAACGCCACATCCAACTGCCCGGCCACTACCGCGGCCAACAACTCGCCGCTCCCGCTTTCCTCAAGCTGCGTGCTGACCGAAGGGAATATTTCACGATAACGGCGCAGCAGTGCAGGCACAAAGGTGTGCAAAGCCGCCGAACTGGTGAAGCCGATACGGATGCGCCCCTGTTCGCCAAGTGCAGCACGTTGCATGGCGGCACTCAGTTGTTCGGCCCGTGCCAGCAGCGCACGGGCTTCCTGTAATAACACTTCACCGGCATCGGTTGTTACCACGCCGCGCGGTAAACGTCGCAACAGCGGCACACCGAAATCCTGCTCCAGCCCCTGTAATAAGCGGCTCAGCGGCGGTTGTTGAATAAATAACAGCTCGGCTGCCCTGGTAATACTCCCGGCCTCCACCACGGTCACAAAAGCCTTAAGCCGCTTTAGCTCGATCATTGCCATACTTTCAAGGTATCCATTGTAGCTAATAAATGCATTAGACATCATGGCACATCCACGCGCATGATCCTTAACGAAATTTGTGCCTTTGGCATTGCCGAATGACATTCGTGGGAGAACGTGAGAATGACAGAAGAAATACGGGAAGTGACCATGTTGAACCCTGGCGATCAAACAGCACCAAGACCGGATTGCCGACAACTCTTTATGGGGTTTTTTGTTCTGGGCCTGACCGGCTTTGGCGGCGTGCTACCCATGGCAAGACATATGCTGGTGGAGAAACAGCGCTGGTTGTCAGTCGGTCAGTTCACCGAACTGCTGGGGCTCTGCCAGTTCCTGCCGGGTGGCAATATCATTAACTTGTCGGTCGCCTTGGGGATGGAGTTTCGCGGGTTGCGCGGCGCGCTGTCGGCGTTGCTGGGTCTCATTCTGGCCCCGACGATTTGCGTCGTGCTGCTCGGTTTAGTCTACGCACGCTATCAGAATGAACCGCTGGTAGAACATTTGTTTGCCGGAATGGCGGCGGCCGCGGCTGGCTTATTGCTCTCGACCGGCATCAAAATGCTGGCACCGCTGTGGGGAAAATGGCTGCAACTGTTACTGGTCACCGCTGGCGTGTTGGCTATCGCCGTATTTCGCGTACCTATGTTGCCGGTCATGTTGGTGCTGGCACCCATCAGTATTTTCATCTGCGCCAAGAGTCAATTCTGATGGCCATTTTAATATCTCTTGCCCTACTGTTCACCGAGCTGTCTTTACTGGCCTTTGGCGGCGGCAATACTATTTTACCCGAGATGCAGCGCGCCGTGGTCGATGTGCATCACTGGATGAGCGCACAGGAATTCAGCGCCCTGTTTGCGCTAGCGCAGGCAGCACCCGGTCCGAATATGATGATTGTGCCGCTAATAGGCTGGCAGATCGCCGGATGGTCAGGGCTGCTGGTGTCCTCGCTGGCGAAGTTCGGCCCATCATCGATCGTGACGCTGATCGTGATGGGCGGCTGGCGACGCTATAAAGACAGGCCGTGGCGGCAGGTTATTCAGCGCGGACTCGTGCCGGTGACCGTCGGGTTGGTGGTGTCGAGCGGATTGCTGATCGCCAACGCATCGGCAACGTCGCTAATGTTCGGTGGAGTGATCGTCCTGTGTACCTTGCTGGCGATGAATAAACGTATTCATCCTCTGTGGGTACTGGCGGTGGGGGCATTGCTGGGGCTAATGCTGGGTTGATAAAAAAAGCGGGCCGGTTTGCTGGCCACTGCACAGAAAGTGACCAGCAAACCGACGTCGGGCATGTCACATGACAGTAAGTCCCCGTTACGAAATTGGCTTCGGGATCTCGCGCTAAAAACGGTTTTAACCGATTACCCGCGCCAGCACAAAACCGTCCCAGCCTTTACTGCCAACGGTTTGCAATGCAGTCGCCGTCAAACGCGGTTCCCGCTCAATCATCTCAATAAAGCGACGCACACCCTGAACACGAGCATCATCGCTGTTTGGATCCACCACTGCTCCGTTACGCACTACATTATCTCCGATGATTAACGTCCCCGTCTTAGACAGCTTTAGCGCCCACGCCAAATAGAGCGGATTGCTGGGTTTATCGGCATCAATAAAGATCAGATCAAAGGGGGCTTCAGCCTCGAGTAACGGCAGAGTGTCAGACGCCGCACCCACGTGCAGCGTGATTTTGTCCTGTAAACCGGCCAGCAGGATATTCGCCTGTGCGATTTTGGCATGATGCGGATCGGCTTCCAGTGTCACGACGGAGCCACCGTCAGGTATCGCCCGCGCCAGCCAGAGGGTGCTGTATGCGCCCAGAGTGCCGATTTCCAGCACTTTATGTGCACCGATCATTTGTGCAAAAAATGCCAGTAACTTTCCCTGATTCGGGGCGACGTCGTGCGCGGGCAATCCCCCTTCGCGGTTATTTTCGAGTACCTGCTCTAAAATGGGGTCATCTTCAATTAAATGGCTGACCAGATAATTATCGACCTGCGTCCATTTCTCACTGTATTGCGCTGGGCTTAGCTGGCTCATTCGTTCTCCCAAGAGTGAATCTGTTTTATTTTGCAAAACTCACTATTAAAGCTAATCCCTTCCTGACGATTTGCTCATGTTTTTCACTGAATATCTCATCCATCACGCCGTGACATCAGCATTGATGCCACGTTACCCGAGATCCTCTTGCTCATGTTAAAACCATAAAAACCATAAAAACCATTAATTTCATGCGGATAAATCTTTTCACACGTCACGTTTTTTGAATAAACATTACCTGCATTTATAAAATAACAATGATAATAGTTATCATTATGCTTACCATTACCATGGAGGTCCTAAAAATACCTTTTATCACTGGCGGGGTTTTCTACGTGAAAACCGTTGGCGTTCGGGATTCGTTTTAGAGACGTCATACGCCCAGTCAATGAATTCATCACTCATTTCTATTTTGAAATTTATAGGGACTTTGAACATGTCGTTGGCCTTGCCTCTGAAGCGCTCGGTACTGTTTTGTGCCGTCACTCTGACGTTTCCTGCTGCCTCTTTGGCGGAAGAAGCCGTAGTTGTCACCTCAGCGCCGGTGCAAACCGCCGATACGCCAACTCAGGGGTATAGTGCGAAAACCAGCCGGACTGCCACCAAGAGTGATCAGCCGATAATTACTACGGGTCAGGCCGTATCTGTCGTCACGCGCCAGCAGATGGACGACCAGAACGCCACCACCGTCAACGCGGCACTAAACTATACGCCGGGCGTATTCACCAATTTTGCCGGTGGCGCAACGCGCTATGACACTATCTCGCTGCGCGGTTTCCACGGCGGTGACGTCAATAATACCTTCCTCGATGGCCTGCGTATTCTGAGCGATGGCGGTAGCTACAATGCCATTCAGGTTGACCCATGGTTCCTTGAACGTATCGATGTGATCAAAGGGCCTTCATCAGCGCTGTATGGTCAAAGTATTCCAGGTGGACTGGTGATGGAAACCACCAAACACCCACAGTTTAGGGAAGAAGGTCATTTCCGCCTTTCCGGTGGTACGCAAAATACCCAAGGCGGCGCATTCGACTACACCAACGCCATCAATGACCAGTGGGCGTTCCGCCTGACGGGAATGACCCGCAGCAGCGACACACAGTACGATCATCAGCGTGAAGAGCGTTACGCGATTTCCCCGCAGTTGATGTGGCAGCCGGATGAAAATACCTCGTTGTTATTACGCGCCTATCTGCAAAAAGATCCCTCCGGTGGTTATCACGCTGCCGTGCCTGCCGACGGTAGCTTGTACGGGAACAAACTGAGTCGCGGTTTCTTTGACGGCGAGTCGTCGCTCAACCAGTTCAAGCGCTGGGAGCAAATCTACAGTTACGAATTCCGCCACGCTTTCAACGACATGTGGTCTTTCCGTCAGAACGCCAGCTATACGCACTCCAACACCGAGTTGGACCAGGTTTATCAGGCGGGCTGGAATGCAGACCGAACCCTGATGAACCGCTACTATTCCGGTGAAACCTCCTCGCTTGATAGCGTCGCCATCGATAACCAGTTGGAAGCCGATTTTGCTACCGGCGACCTGGAACATAACGTGGTGGTAGGTTTCGATTACGCCTACTTTATGAATGATCTGAAATCCCTGGCGGCGACGGCCAGCACGCTTAACCCTTACACTGGCTACACCGGTGGGTCGGATCTGGCTTATTACAGCAATAAAACCGGCAAAAATCGTTATGAGCAAATGGGCACCTATTTACAAGATGATATGGTGTGGAATCAATGGCACCTGACGCTTTCCGGCCGCTACGATACCCTGAAAACCAAAACGGCGGCCGTAGACAGTATTGCTCTGACCGATGTCACCACTGAGCGTACTGACCGCCACTTCAACAGTCGCGCCTCATTGCTGTATGCGTTTGAAAACGGCATCTCTCCTTACGTCAGTTACAGCCAGGCCATGACCCCTTCAGCCCTGCCAGGTCCGAACAACACCTTGCTCAAACCCATGCAGAGCGAGCAGTACGAAGCGGGGATCAAATACCAACCCGTCGGAACGTCAGACCTCTATACCGCAGCGTTATATGACCTGACTCAGAATGACGTGGGTAATCGTGTGGTCGTGGGTAGCTACTATGAGCCAGCGGGGAAAGTGCGTTCGCAGGGCCTTGAGCTGGAAGCCAAGAAACAGGTTACAGAACGCTTCAACGTAATGGCCGGTTATACGTACAACAAAGTGCGCCTGGAAGACGCGACGGAGAACAACGGCAACACGCCATACGTGACACCAAAGCAAATGGCCTCTATCTGGGGCCAATATAAGACGCCAGTCGGTGTGGATCTGGGTGCGGGTGTGCGTTATATCGGTACCCAATGGGCTGATAACGAAAATACCCAGCCTATGCCTTCCGCCACCCTAGTCGATGCTTCAGTACGCATGAATCTGGCGCCGTTTAACCCGCAGCTGAAAGGCGCGTATGTACAACTGAATGCCAATAACCTGTTCGACAAAAAGTATGTCGCCGCCTGTTACGGCACCAGTTACTGCTACTGGGGTCAGGAACGTACTGTGGTGGCGACCCTCGGTTACGATTTCTGATCGACATTTCATCGTTTAAAATGCAAAACCGGCAAATTTGCCGGTTTTTTCAGCGGAAATGTAAAAAATCGGTGATGAATGGAGAAAAAATGCCGTCTCTTGCGGGAACTTCTCACACTTTCTGAGAAAGCTTTGGCCTGTTTGAAATAAATCCTTATAATTAGCGGCCCAGAAATGTGATTAGTTACACATATTGATTCCCTCTCAACCTTATGTGTCTCTACAATACTCATCCGGTTGTTTAACGCCGGGTTACAACCTGATAACAACTGCCGGTGTGGCAATAACAACCAACGAAAATATGAAAATGAGCATTCGCGCGATCTTTACTATGGTTTTGGCAGTTGCTGCGTACAGCCAGGCAGCCTCTGCCGTGGTCTATCCTCTCCCGGCCAATAACGGACGGTTGATCGGGGAGAACATCACCGTCACCGTTCCAGAAAACAGCAAACTGCCGTTGGAAAGTTATGCTGCACAGTTCCAGATGGGCCTGAGCAATATGCTTGAAGCTAACCCTGGCGTAGATCCTTTTCTGCCAACGCCAGGCACCGTGCTAACGGTCCCACAGCAGCTTATCCTGCCAGATACCCCGCATGAAGGTATCGTGATTAACAGTGCTGAAATGCGTCTGTACTACTACCCGAAAGGCAGTAATACCGTTGTAGTTCTGCCAATCGGTATCGGCGAACTGGGCAAAGACACCCCGATGAACTGGGTGACGACTATCCAGCGTAAAAAAGCGGGTCCAACCTGGACGCCAACCGCAAAAATGCATGAAGAATATGCAGCACGTGGTGAATCTCTGCCTGCGGTCTTCCCTGCGGGTCCGGACAACCCGATGGGCCTGTATGCCCTGTATGTAGGTCGTCTTTATGCCGTGCACGGCACCAACGCCAACTTTGGTATTGGTCTGCGCGTGAGCCATGGCTGTGTGCGTCTGCGTGACGGTGATATCAAATGGCTGTATGACAACGTGCCACAAGGCACACGAGTACAGTTTATCAACGAACCTTTGAAAGCGACCGTTGAGCCAGATGGCAAGCGCTATCTGGAGGTCCACAACCCGCTGTCAGCTAACCAGCAGGAGTTTGACTCTCAGGAGCCAATCCCTGTTTCCCTGACAGGTAAAGTCGGTGCCATCGCCATGGACCCTAGCGTAAATCAGACCGTGGTTCAGCGTGTCATCGAGCTGCGCTCAGGTATGCCAACACTGGTGAACTAGTTCAGCCTCAGCCACATCAGAGAGCTCCTCACTTGAGGGGCTTTTTTTTTACTCATCACGCTTTACCGGAATAGGCTGCTTTAAACGTTCAATGTCATAAAATCGTCACGCTACTGACTTAACCTCCTGTGTAACAAAGTAAGACCAGTTGTGTCTTTTCTTATCTAATGTTCCATTACACGGAGTTTTTTTATGTCTCATCCTATTTCTCTGATTTCCCGTGCAGTTGCCGCCGCCCTGCTCCTCGCCTCGACGCAGGCCGCACTGGCCGACGATTCTCTGACGTCCCGCGCAGCCAGTGGCGATATCACCGAACAAGGCGGCGCGCGTCGCCTGAGCGGCGATCAGACTGAAGCGCTAAAAGCATCGCTTTCCAATAAGACCGTGAAAAATGTGATTCTGCTGATAGGTGACGGCATGGGCGATTCTGAAATCACCTCAGCACGTAACTACGCTGAAGGAGCCGGTGGTTATTTCAAAGGTATTGATGCGCTGCCATTAACCGGTCAGTACACCCATTATTCACTCGACAAGAAAACCCATAAACCGAACTATGTGACCGACTCTGCCGCCTCGAGACGTCAATGGTAAAGATCACGCTACCTTACTTGAGCTGGCCAAAGCGGCAGGTTTTGCTACCGGCAACGTCTCTACCGCCGAGTTGCAGGATGCCACTCCCGCGGCGCAGATCTCTCACGTCACCTCGCGTAAATGCTATGGCCCCGAAGAAACCAGTGAAAAATGCCCGACTAACGCGCTGGAAAATGGCGGCCGCGGCTCAATTACTGAGCAGTTGCTGAAAACTCGCGCAGATGTCACGCTCGGCGGCGGCGCAAAATCCTTCGACCAGTTAGCTAAAAGCGGGGAATTTCAGGGAAAATCCTTGAAAGATCAGGCCATCGCACAGGGTTATCAATGGGTAGAGAATGCGGATGAGCTAAACGCAGTGGTGCTGGCCGATCAGAAAAAACCACTTCTGGGTCTCTTTTCTACCGGTAATATGCCGGTGCGCTGGAGCGGGCCAAAAGCCAGCTATCACGGCAATCTCGACAAACCTGCGGTCACTTGCGAAGCCAACCCGCAACGCACTAAGGATATCCCGACGCTGGCAGCGATGACTGAAAAGGCCATCGACTTACTGAAAGCGCAGCCGAAGGGGTTCTTCCTGCAAGTTGAAGGCGCATCGATTGATAAACAGGATCACGCGGCCAACCCATGCGGCCAGTTCGGTGAAACGGTTGATCTTGACGAAGCAGTACAGAAAGCGCTCGAGTTTGCCCGTAAAGAAGGTAATACGCTGGTCATTGTGACCGCTGACCACGCCCATTCCAGCCAAATCATTGAAGCCGATGCCAAAGCACCAGGCCTGACGCAAACGCTGACGACCAAAGACGGCGCACCCATGACTATAAGCTACGGTAACGCTGAAGAGGGTTCCCAGGGCCACACCGGAACACAGCTGCGTATTGCCGCCTATGGCCCACACGCCGCCAACGTCGCGGGCCTGACTGACCAGACCGACCTGTTCTTCACCATGAAAAATGCCATGGCCATTAAATAACGATTCTCTTCTTCTCCCCATCAATAATCCGGCGCTTGCCGGATTATTGATTAAATTAACACTACTGACTTATATAACTCTTCACGGATGCATGGTTTCCGCTAAGTGATTACGGTATGATTTGGCCCGCTGCGGCACAATCCGCAGCCGGGATTTGCACCCTGGATAACACAACGTCGATATGTAGATTTCATTTATATATCGGAGCCTTAGCACACCTTTTGTTTATTAACTGTTCACGTAATAAGCAATGCTTCTATGGTGGCTCAGGCGGGGCAGCCTTCGGGCTGGCCGGTGATCCGTTGTGGCCGGTAGTGCAAACTCCGTCTGGGCTACCACCCAAGAGATTTGCACCTTTTGGTGGTAGTGAGTTCGTTTTGCAACGGAGAATGCGAATGTCTATCACTCACCCATCAAGAAATAAGACCCGAGAAGTTAAACCCTCACCTACTATTCTGCCCAACCATTTTCATCAGAACTGGCACCCGGCGGATATCATCGCTGCGTTGCGTAAAAAAGGCACCACGCTGGCGGCATTGTCACGCGAATCTGGCCTCTGCTCATCAACCTTGTCCAATGCACTTTCCCGGCCCTGGCCGAAAGGAGAGCAGTTGATCGCGCAAGCCATTGGGGTCACTCCTTCTGAAATCTGGCCACAGCGTTATTTCGATCAGAATGGACGACCGATCGTCAAGAACATGAGGGATAAAACCAAAGTCTAACCTTAACTCTGGCGGTGAAATGATCCTGAACGCTCACTTGTTGTCACCGCCTTCATGCGCCCGCTGTAAAAAATCCTTCCCCTCACCTGCCATTACCGAAGCCTGTGCGGTATTCATTTTTGGGGAGTCAATCAATGAGGATCTTTATTCACTTTAAATGTAACAATTTTTATGAGAAAGTTAATGATAGTTATTATCATTTTCATTGAGGTTTATAATGCGTTTCCTTCTTGTCTCTGGTGGCGGGATGATACCCTCTGCAAAATCTGCCGTTTTCTTTATTATTCCTACCATCCTGATAAGTGTACCTGCACTTGCTGAAACCGCCGGTGAGACGATAACGGTAACGGCGGTCGCCCCTGAAGACAGCACGGACTATCTTCAGGGATATGTCGCAACCAAAAACCTCAGCGCGACAAAAACCGATACCCCGATCATCCGTACCCCGCAGTCGGTTTCCGTCGTGACCGCAGATGAAATGAAAGTACGGCAGATCGACACGTTTGCCGATGCTTTTAAATACACACCCGGTTTTCTGGCACAGCCAAACGGTTTTAGCCGTGCAGCCGATGACTATACTATTCGCGGTTTCAACGTGGGCTCTGGTACCGGTGGCATATTGAAAGACGGCATGAAAATGCAGGCCAGCGTCTATGATGGTGGCCTCGATCCTTATGCATTTGAGCGTCTGGAGATGATTAAAGGCGCCGCCTCGGTCTTATATGGTCAGCTGTCACCTGGGGGGTTAATTAATGCTGTCACCAAACGACCGACCTACACCCCCTGGCATGAACTCAATCTGGAATACGGCAGTTTTGACCGTAAACAGATCTCTGGCGATTTTTCAGGCCCACTGGATGATGAGGGAAAATATTCTTATCGTTTAACCGGTCTGTTACGCGACAGTAATACCCAGACGGACTATATCAACGATGACAAGCAGTATCTGGCACCGGCATTTACCTGGCGGCCAAACGACGATACCAGTCTGACATTGTTGGCGAGCTATCAAAAAATCAAAACAAAATTTGCCACCCCATTGAATTACAACATGACGACCTACAGTAAAACCCCCGGGACAAAAATCCAGCGCGACCAGTTTGTTGGGGAACCTAACTTTGATCGTTTTAACACTGAAATGAAGAGCATTGGCTACCTATTCACCCATCGATTTTCAGATACGGTGAAAATAAGCCACGCATTACGTTATATGGATGCAGAGGGTGATTTTGATTATATGAACGCCTCTGCCATTCGCGGTAACACGCTGACACGTTACTACAGTCAACGCCATGAACACTCAACAGGCCTGACTACTGATACCAACCTGACATGGACACTGGACGCCGGGAACTGGGAACACCAGGTCATGATAGGAACTGATTACTATCATAAGACCTATGATTCCGCGCGCTATATCGGCCTCGGATCATCACTTGATCTGACGAATATCCAGTATGGGAATGAACCGTCGATTACCGCGGCTGACAGCGGTTCCCGGCTGACTAGCGATCAATTAGGGGTTTACCTACAGGATCAAATCACCTGGAACAATAAATGGGTCTTGTTAATTAGTGGTCGTAATGACTGGTCGGAAAGCAGAACAACGAAACATTCTAACCAGTTAAAAACAATCCAGAGTGACCATAAGCCCACAGGACGTATTGGCGCAGTATATCTGGCAGACAGTGGCCTGGCCCCGTTTGTCAGCTATAGCCAGTCGTTCAATCCCTCATCGGGCACAGACCGGGAAGGCAACAGCTTCAAACCAACAGAAGGTGAACAATACGAAGCCGGCGTTCGTTTCCAACCGCCGCAAAGCAAAACGATGTTAAGCATGGCGGTTTACCAGCTCAAGCAAACTAACGCTCTGACAACAGATCCTGTTGACAGTAGTTATAATGTGCAAACTGGAGAAGTACGTTCACGTGGCCTGGAGCTTGAAGTAAAAAGTGAGGTGACATCAGATCTTAATGTCATTACCTCGTATACCTATACCGATGCACGAGTGACGAAAGATAATGATCCGGTAAAACAGGGCAGCCGCGTCGAAGGTGTGCCTTATAACACCGTGAG
The DNA here is from genome assembly GCF_014639435.1 of Hafnia psychrotolerans. Lineage (GTDB taxonomy): Bacteria > Pseudomonadota > Gammaproteobacteria > Enterobacterales > Enterobacteriaceae > Ewingella > Ewingella psychrotolerans. The sequence goes on from NZ_BMFZ01000002.1 coordinate 148,354, forward strand.
CATCTGGAGTGACTACCGACTGACACGCATAGGACTGCCGCAGGTGACAGTGGGTGCCGGGGCTCGCTATATCGGTACCACAAAAACGTCGCCTTCGATCAGTAATGATAAGATCCCAGCTTACACGCTCTATGACACTAAGGTCAGCTACCAGCCTGTCTCTAATCTGACTGTTTCCCTCAAAGTCCAGAACCTGACCAACGAGAAGTATCTCTACTGCAACACAGTTTGCCGCTACGGCGATGAGCGCTCAGTCATTGGTGGTATCAGCTATCAGTGGTAGCGACCATGACATTTGCCTGCCACGCCTGTGGCAGGCAGCAATTGGGACAGTACCCCTTTCCTGGCAGCAAATAACGCAGACAGCAGCCTTTGCGTAACCGAATAGCCTCGCCGGTGACGGAATGTCGTATAAATACCGGTCTGAACAGCAGGTTTCGCTCACCATCGGGCCAGAATTTTTGAGTAAACAATGTGCTCATCGCCTCCTGCTTTTCAGCGGAAAGCTGACCACCGGCACTGAGCATCCTGAACAGGGTATCCACTCCGCTGGCGACATTACTCCATAATACTGAGATTCTGATCCCCGTCACCTCAGACAGTGACAGGAAATGAGGTTCAATATGCTGGCGAAACAGCGGAATAAAATCATTCATTGCGCTGATAGGGGCTACATTTTTACCCTCATTCGGCACGACAACCGACGTTATTAGCCCGACCTCATCCTGCGTCAGTAAGAGATCGGCAGGATGAATCATAATTTCTCGGTCACAGAGCAGCCGAGCGATCAACCATCCCCCGGTAAAAAGCGACAAGTAACTTTTGCTCCACATCGAAGCCACCGCCGAGGCATCTTGATGTTCCCAGCCGTGCTGATGTGCAAAAAAATTTAGCTGTTGCCGGATAAAATAAGGCTCCATCAGTTGGGTACATGGCAGAAGCGGTGCACCTGCCACCTGCGCCTCTTCCGACATCACAATCCCACTTAACAGCGGATAAAAAGGAGCATCGGTGTGTAACTCAAAGAGTTTCAGCATGGTTTTACCTGTTTTGACGTCGCATCATGTACATGAAGTAAGGCGAACCAATAAAGGTGGCACATAATCCAGCCGGAATTTGCCAGGGATAGATCAGGTTACGTCCGATCCAGTCGGCAAACAGCAATAACATTGCGCCCATCAGTGCCGATGCCAGTAACCGACTGAACCCACGTTGGAATCCGATCATCACAACCAGATGTGGGGCGATCAATCCGACGAAACTTAGTGGCCCTGTGAGTAATGTCGCGCTGGCGCTAAGCAGAGCAGCCAGCAGTAATATGATCAGTCGGCTATAGGACACTGACATGCCGGTTGACCGCATCACCACTTCCCCCAGTGGAAAACGGTCAAGCCAGCGGACCAGTAAAGGGAGGATCAGCAGCGATACCAGTAATATCATCAGCGCAGGGCCGACTTCTGCTGGGGTAACCCGGTAGGTTGAGCCCGCCATCCAGTTGAGCAATAGCAGAGAACGATCATCACCTCCTGCAATATACAGCGCCGTTACTGCATTACACGCCGTGCCAGTTGCCATGCCGGTCAACAAAACACGCTCTGGTGAGAAGTGAGCCTTACGGCTGAGCGCCACTATCATGGCGAGCGTTGCCAGCGCACCCGCGGTGGCTGCGAGTAAGAGAGCTGCCGGACTGAGCGTCCCTGTGAACATAAACAGTATCACTACGCCAAAGGCAGAACCTGAGCTAATGCCCAGGACTTCAGGGCTGGCCATCGCATTCGCCGTCATTCTCTGCATCAGAGTCCCTGCAATCGCCAACATTGCACCTGATGCGATGGCAGCCAGTACTCTCGGCGCACGCCAGGTCATCAGGTTTTGCAACGGTTCGCCAACGGACCATGACCACCCGCCAGGAAGACGTCCGAAAGCAAGGGCCAGCCACGTCATCAGAAGGAGCAGCACAGACATCAACACCAGTAATTTCACAGGGGAACGGACTCGCCGTGGCACCAGTGAGGAGGAGACTGCGTAATGCCGCTCGCGCAGACGCGGTATCAATATCAGTAGCAAAGGCGCACCGGTCAACGCAGTCGCCAGACCAGTGGGAATCTCCGTATTAACAGCCTGGCTTAACGTCTGTACCAGCAAATCAGCAAAGGTCAGCATCAGCGCTCCCGTCACAGGGACCAGAATCAGACGCGCGGAAAGGCGCCGGATGCCAGTCAGTCTGACCGCCGCAGGTGCAGCAAGACCGATAAAGCTGATGACGCCGATCCTGCTGACAACCATTGAGCTCAACCACACTGCCAAGAGCAATAGCAATAACCGGGCATAACGCACCGAAAGACCAAGGCTTTGCGCGGTCGGCTCATTCAGGCTTAACAGATTAAGGGGACGGATTAGCATTACCAGCAGCAACAGGGCGATAGCCAATTGCGCAGCCAACCACCGCGCCGTCAGCCAGTCATTCTGGACCAAAGAACCGGTCTGCCAGAGAAAGAGATCCATAAGCGCAGCATGGTTGAACAGTACAAGCACCGCACTGACACTGGAGAAAAACAGCGTGACAACCATGCCGCCCAGTATGAGCGACAGAGGGGACGACTCCCGCCTTTTCGCCAGCAGCATCACCAGTGAAAGCGTAAATGCAGAACCGACAAAAGCGGCCCATTCGCGTCCGGGGATGAGTACCACCGGAAACCAAAGACCACAAATAACCAGCGCCAACCAAGCGCCGGCCGAAATACCCAGCGTTGCCGGTTCTGCTAAGGGGTTACGCAGCACCTGCTGGAAAATAAACCCCGCCAGGCTCAAGGCTGCACCGGCGAGCAGGCTGACCGACAATCGTGGCAGCGTGCTGTAGTGGAAAATCAGCTGCTGGTAGGCGTTATGGTCAGGTGACCACGCAGCCATAAGCAGATCGCTGAGTGGCATAAGGGTGATGTTATACATAAAAAACAGACCAGAACCCAGCAACAGCAGGACGCTCAAGATCACATAACTTCTGGAGTATGTTAGCGGGATCAAACGTTCTGCTCCTTCATTGACCTTTCAAACTCGCTGAGGAAGTGCATTGCAGAGAGAAGTCCGCCGCTGGGGTACAGTCGGCTCATACTGCTGTAACGTCCTTCTCTAATCAGCGGGATAGCCTGCCATAGAGGGGAAGAAAGCAGCTCGTTTACATTGCGTCTTTCCTGCTGATTACTGAAAAAAATCAGACGTGCATCAGGTTGCCTCAGTAAATAATCCAGTCCAACAACCGCGCCGCCCCAGGCGTTGGTTTTCCCCTCACAGGCATTTCGGAAACCCATTCTTTTCAGTAGGTCGTCATACATTCCCTTACGACCAAAAAGCAACAGATGGCGACCATCGTCATTGATTCGCGCCAGAAAAATCGGTCTCTGCTGATACTTTTCCAGGGCCACGCCCGTTGACGCCAGTTGCTCTGAAGCCTCTGCATTCAGTTTCTGCGCTGCGCGGGTCACAGAGGCATAATTTCCCAATTGAGTGATCATCTGTTGGGCAGCCAGCCAGGGGGAACTATCAGGCTTGAAAATATCCATTGTTGCGACAGGCGCAATTTGCTGCAGGCGGGAATTTACCTGCGCCTGGGCACGGGAGCAGAGAATGACGTCTGGCCTGAGCGCCTCGAGCAACTCGAGATTAGGCTCACCTGGCAGTCCCGCTTCCTGCACCGTATCCGGCAGTTGAGGATGACCGATAAAATTTAGGTACCAGCGTTTATTCGCTACGGCTATTGGAGCAATACCAAGGCCCAGCAGGCTTTCCGTAATAGCAAGGTCAAGTGAAACGATTCTCAGCGGGGGTGAATAGCCTGAGGCCAGGGCATAGGCAGCCGGGAATAATGTAAAGCCAGCCAGTAATAAATTTCGTCGGGTTAACACGGCAGAAGTCCGCTTGTATGTGAATGCTTATGATAATCATTATTAATACAGAAATCATCCTTGCTGACAAGCATCGATGGGGTGGTGTGCTCAACCGCCGCCATGTCTATAAGCGGGACTCGTTGCGTGTAGCGCAAACGCGTGATAATAGGTAAATACGTCATCTGTTATAGTTTTTATTCATTTTATTGTTACTGTTATACATAGCATCTGTTGTGTTTAAATTCACTCCTCGCAAAAAACCAACGTGGCATGACCTTTCTTCGAGCATTCGCCTGCAAATCTCATCGCGCACCTTCCACTGGCTGCGCCTATGCTGAAAGAGTCATTCCGCAAAAAACAGAGGTTGTTATGTTTGGTCTGGATGCACTCGAACTGGCTCGGATCCAGTTTGCTTTCACCGTCTCGTTTCACATTATTTTCCCTGCCATCACCATCGGACTGGCCAGTTTTCTGGCTGTGCTCGAAGGGATGTGGCTGAAAACCAAAAAAGAGGAATACCGCGACCTGTATCATTTTTGGTCGAAAATCTTTGCCGTAAACTTCGGAATGGGCGTGGTTTCCGGGCTGGTAATGGCCTATCAGTTCGGGACTAACTGGAGTTTTTTCTCGTCATTCGCCGGCAGTATCACTGGCCCGTTGCTAACCTATGAAGTGCTGACCGCCTTCTTCCTCGAAGCCGGTTTTCTCGGTGTCATGCTATTTGGCTGGAACCGTGTCGGCCCCGGTTTACACTTTTTCGCCACCTGCATGGTGGCACTCGGTACACTGATGTCCACTTTTTGGATCCTGGCATCGAACAGCTGGATGCAAACACCCCAGGGCTTTGAGATCATCAATAATCAGGTGGTGCCCGTCGACTGGTTCAAGGTCATCTTCAACCCCTCATTCCCCTACCGTTTGCTGCACATGACAACGGCCGCTTTCCTCTCTTCTGCCTTCTTTGTCGGAGCTTCAGCTGCGTGGCATTTACTCAGGGGCCGCGACACCCCGGCGATGCGTACGATGCTTTCGATGGCGATGTGGATGGCGCTCATCGTCGCACCTATTCAGGCGATGCTTGGTGATGCCCACGGCCTGAACACACTGAAATATCAACCGGCTAAGATTGCCGCGATTGAAGGCCACTGGGAGAATACCAACAGCGAACCCTCCCCGCTGGTGTTGATCGGCTATCCAGATATGAACCGTGAGGAGACGCGCTATGCCGTAGAGATCCCTTGGCTCGGTAGCCTGATCCTGACCCACAGTCTGGACCAGCAAATTCCGGCGCTGAAGTCTTTCGCCAAAGAGGATCGCCCCAACTCCACCATCATCTTTTTCACCTTCCGCATCATGGTCGGGCTGGGTTTATTGATGATCCTGGCCGGTGTATGGAGCCTGTGGCTGCGTCATCGCGGTACGCTTTACCGCTCGCGGCCCTTCCTCCATTTTGCATTCTGGATGGGACCTTCAGGTTTGCTGGCGCTACTGGCGGGCTGGTTCACCACAGAAATTGGCCGTCAGCCTTGGGTGGTCTACGGCTTGTTGCGCACTAAAGATGCGGTGTCCAGTCATGGCGCGATGCAGATGAGCATCAGTCTGCTGCTGTTTATCCTGATTTACTGCTCAGTGTTTGGTGTCGGCTATCTGTACATGATGCGTCTGATCCGTAAAGGACCGGTCGCTCATGAAGGATTAGAAACCAATCATGGTGGGCCGGGACAACATCGCACACCGGCACGCCCTCTCTCTGCAGCGCAAGAATCGCTGAATGACCATGATAAAGGAGCTGACAATGAGCATTGATCTTCCACTGATCTGGTTTTTAATCATCGTCTTTGGCGTGATGATGTATGTGGTGATGGACGGCTTCGACTTGGGCATCGGCATTCTATTTCCGTTGGTTAAAGAGGAGCATGAACGTGACGTCATGATGAACACGGTGGCTCCTGTCTGGGACGGCAATGAGACATGGCTGGTGCTCGGTGGCGCAGCGCTATTTGGCGCTTTTCCGCTGGCCTATGCCGTGATCCTTGATGCACTGGCGATCCCACTGACGCTGATGCTGTTTGGGCTGATTTTTCGCGGCGTGGCTTTTGAGTTTCGCTTCAAGGCTAGCCCAGAAAAACGCCATGTCTGGGATAAAGCCTTTATCTGGGGTTCGCTGTTTGCCACTTTCAGTCAGGGTGTGGTGCTCGGTGCGGTGATCAACGGCATTCCGGTGGTTGACCGGGCCTATGCCGGTGGGGCATTGGACTGGCTTTCACCGTTCACGCTGTTCTGTGGCGTCGGTCTGGTGGTCGCGTACGCCCTGCTCGGCTGCACTTGGCTCATTATGAAAACCGAAGGTCCTTTGCAGGAGAATATGCAGAGCCGGGTGAAACCGTTGCTGTTCGTCTTCCTGCTGGTGATGGCCGCCATCAGCCTGTGGACCCCATTGATACACCCGGATATTGCTGACCGCTGGTTTACCATGCCAAATATTCTGTGGTTCTTGCCGGTGCCCGTTCTGGTGTTGTTTGTGTCACTGTGGATGCTGAGAGCGGTGAATAAGAGGTCGCACCACGCCCCATTCCTGCTGACGCTGGCCCTGATTTTCCTTGGCTATAGTGGACTTGGGATCAGCATCTGGCCGAACATCATTCCTCCTTCCATCACGCTGTGGGAAGCGGCGGCACCTCCGCAAAGCCTGAGCTTTATGCTGGTTGGCGCGCTGATTATCATCCCGATCATTCTGGTTTACACGTTCTGGAGCTACTACGTATTCCGTGGAAAAGTGACCCATGATCAGGGTTATCATTGAGGTAATAATGAAAAAACTCATCAGAGAAATGGACGAGCAGACCGTGATCCACCAGCCCTGGTGGAAACGCGTGGTGTGGCTGGCAATCATCTGGGGCGGCAGCGTACTGGCACTGTTTGTGGTGGCGTCCGCGTTCAGGTTACTCATGACAGCGGCAGGTATGCGGAGTCATTAAATACAAACGGGCATAGCGTATTGCACGCTGTGCCCGATATAGCATTACTGACCCTGCTTATTTCACAATATTATTGAGCAAGTCATCCAGCCGGTCATCGTCAATCCCCGCGGGTTCGAGATGCGCCGTCACGTCTGCGGCACTGAATAACTGGCTGACAGCCACTTCGGCGGCATCGCCGATATCATGCCCGACATCCACCGACAGATTACCGTCAACCTCCACATGAAACTCCACGAACACGCGGTCGCCGCCGTTACGGGTGCGAATATCATGCACACCACTGACGCCCTTTACGCTGAGTACAGCGTTTTTGATACGTTTGCGGTCCTCAATGTCCAACTCGCGATCCAACAGTTGCTTAAGAGCATCACCGACCATGCTGCGTGCATTCCAGATCATATAGAGCGATATCAGCAACGCACCGATGGAATCAGAACGCGTCCAGCTAAGATGGCTTTCCAGCAACAGCGCGACCAGCACCGCAATATTGACCGCAACGTCGGTAATATAATGTGCGCGATCGGCGGCAATCGCCGTTGAACCGGTGCGTTTGACGACATACGTTTGCATCAAAACCAGACACACGGCGGCACAACAACTGGCGATGATCACCCAAATCCCCAACCCCAACTGCGCCAGCGGTTGCGGATTGATAATGCGGCTGATGGATTCTCCCCCCAGCACAATACCAGCCGCACCGAGTAATAAAGCCTGGACAAAGGCTGCCACGGCTTCGGCTTTACCGTGCCCGTAACGATGGCCTTTATCGGCTGGACGGCCGGCATAACTCACACCAACCAACGTCACCATTGAAGCCAGCACATCAACAAGACCGTCGGCTGCTGAAGTCAACATAGCGATCGAACCGGTAGCAATCCAGGCCCAGACTTTAACGGCCACCAGCACCAGCGCGACGCACACTGAAATCAGCGAGGCTGCACGAGTCAGACGTTTATAGGGAATAGGACGGCTCATGGGAATTTCCGAAAAATAACATCAGTTTGAAAACGATTCACGCTGGGTTCCTGATACAAAATTCAATTTTATAAATTAACATTGTGTTAACCATAATAGACGCCGTGGATTATACCTTTTTTCTGTTTTTCGGAGCAGACCTATGGTGTGGATTTTCGTGCTCCCAGCGTACTAACTTGACACTTATTTACTTGCTTTTACATCAATACAATCTAGGGTAAAACAAGAATAATGAGATCCCTCATTGAGGCATCATGCCAATAACCAGATGAGTATTATGGCCACTAATAAAAACGACGCGACCCACCACAATGATACATCTTCAGCCGATGCCCAAAGTGAACTCGATTCCAGCCAGATTAAAACCGGCGAAGGACACCGCTCTTCGTCACCCGGCGAAGACGAGAAGAAAAAGGATCACACTGATAAAGATCAAGATGATAGCGCGCCAGATGACGTTGAAAAACGCGAAGGGCCGGGAAAAAAACCGCTGATTATCCTGGGGGTTGTGGTGATTGTCATGGTCATCGTTGCGCTAGTCTGGTGGCTGATGACCAAAGACCAGATCACCACCGATGATGCCTTCACCGACGGTAACGCGGTCACTATCGCGCCCAAAATATCCGGTTATGTCACTAATCTGGCGGTAAAAGATAACCAATGGGTGAAAAAGGGCCAGTTGTTGGTACAAATTGATCCACGTGATGCCGCCGCACAGCGTGATCAGGCGCAGGCACAGTTGGGTGTGGCAATTTCCCAGTTGCATCAGGCGCAGGTGCAATATGAACTGTCGAAAGTGCAGTATCCCGCACAGTTGGCACAGGCTGAAGCACAACAGACACGCGCCGAAGCCAGTTTGCTCAACGCCACAGCGGATTACCGCCGTCAGCACGGCGTCGATCCTCGCGCCACGTCACAGCAAAATATTGACAGCGCCAGCGCACAGCTGCGTTCGGCCAAAGCTGATCTTGAAAATACCAAAGCACAGGTCAAGGTGGCTGCAGAGGTCGGGTTGCAAATTCGTCAGGCAGAAACCAACGTCGAAGCACGTCAGCAACAGGTTGAACAGGCAAAAGCCCAACTGGAAACCGCTACGTTGAACCTCTCTTATGCCGATGTTCGCGCACCCTATGATGGTTATGTGACCATGCGTAATGTACAACTGGGTACGCTGGTCCAGGCTGGTTCGTCGCTGTTCTCTATCGTCTCACCGAATATCTGGATCGTCGCCAACCTCAAAGAGTCGCAGCTCGAGCGCCTGCGTCCGGGTAATAAAGTCCTGGTGAAGATTGATGCCTATCCAGACATCGAACTGCATGGCCACGTCGACAGTGTGCAGCAAGGCACCGGTTCCCGCTTCTCCGCTTTCCCGGCAGAAAATGCGACCGGTAACTATGTGAAGATTGTGCAACGCGTGCCGGTGAAAATTGTTATCGACAGCGGGTTGGATCCAAAGCAACCGCTGCCATTAGGTCTTTCCGTTGAGCCGACGGTTACCGTCGAATGAGTGATGAACGCAGTAGTTGGAGACCTGCCAGTAACCCGTGGGCGGTGGCGGCGGTTGTCACCATCGCGGTGTTCATGGAAATTTTGGACACCACCATCGTCAACGTGGCCCTACCGCACGTCGCGGGTTCTCTCTCCTCCAGTTACGATGAATCCACCTGGGTGCTCACCTCGTATCTGGTGGCAAACGGCATCGTCTTACCGATTTCCGCATTCCTCAGCCGGGTACTTGGCCGTAAAAACTATTTTCTGATTTGTATCGGAATGTTCACCGTCTGCTCATTCCTGTGCGGTATCGCCACCGAACTGTGGCAAATGATTCTGTTTCGCATTTTGCAGGGCTTCTTCGGCGGAGGGTTACAGCCGGTACAGCAATCAGTGCTGCTGGATTATTTCAAACCGAAAGATCGCGGCAAGGCCTTTGGTCTGTCATCCATTGCCATTATTGTCGCGCCGGTTATCGGGCCGACCCTCGGGGGTTACATTACCGATAACATCAGTTGGCGCTGGATCTTCTTTATCAATATCCCGGTGGGCATTATTGCCCTGCTGGCGATTTACCAACTGCTGGAAGATCCACCGTGGGAGCGCAAAGCCAAAGGCAAGCTGAGCATTGACTACATCGGTATTGGGTTGATTGCCCTCGGCCTCGGCTGTTTGCAGGTGATGATGGACCGTGGCGAAGATGAAAACTGGTTCAATTCGGCCTTTATCGTCACCTTTGCACTGCTGGCGATCACCGGGATTGTTGGCGCGATTTACTGGCTGTTGTATGCCAAAAAACCGGTGGTGGATTTACGCTGTCTGAAAGACCGTAACTTCGCGGTAGCGGGCCTGTTGATGGCGGGCATGGCGATGATCCTGTATGGCAGTTCGGTGGTTATCCCTCAACTGGCACAGCAGCAACTGGGTTACACGGCTACGCTCGCCGGACTGGTCATGTCGCCGGGCGCGATTCTGATCGTACTGTCGATTCCGCTGGTGTTGAAGCTCATGCCTATCGTGCAGACACGTTACCTCATCGCCTTTGGCTTCTTCCTGCTGGCCGCTTCGTTTATCTACTCCGGCAATCTGACACCCAACGTCGATTTCATCACGCTGGTAATGTACCGCAGCGCGCAATCGCTGGGCCTCGGCTTCCTGTTCGTGCCGCTGACCACCATTGCTTTTGTGACGATCCCACAGCGTCTGAATGCCGATGCCGCCGCGCTGTTCACCATGTTCCGTAACGTCGCGGGGTCGATTGGTATTTCGCTGTCTACCGCCGCAGTGACCGAGCGAACGCAGGCGCATAGCGCCCACATGGTGCACAGCATGACGCCGTTGAACGAGTCGTTCAATCAAGCCATTAGCCGGAGTGCCGCAGCCGTCCGCGACTTTGCGCATATGGCCGGTGACCCGATGCAAATCGCCACTGTGCGTATCTATCAGGAGATGATTTCGCAATCACGTATTCTGGCCTACATCGACGTTTTCAGTTACTGCGCCGTTGTCGCCGTTATTTTGATCCCCTTCTGTCTGCTGCTTTCGCCGGTTAAGAGCGAAGGCAGTGCCGGAGCACACTGATAAAAAATGAAAAATCTGACCTATACACTTTCCATGCTCGCTCTGGCATTAACCGGTTGTACAGTCGGTCCTGATTACCAGCAACCCAAAACCGCAACGCCAGCGACCTATAACGACATGAGCCGCCCACAGGCCAAAGATGGGGCATCTATCGCCCTGCCCTCGGAGCCCAACCCGGTGTGGTGGAAAGCTTTTAACGATCCACAACTCGACAGCCTGATTGACCGCGCCATTGCCGGTAACATTTCACTGCAACAGGCGGTTCTGCGTATCGCGGGGGCACGTGAGCAAGTGACACAAGCCCGTGGCGCATGGATGCCATCCGTGCAGGCCAATACCAAGGTCACACGGCAGCAACTGGGTTTAAAAGGCATACTGGAATCCAATGGCGTTTACAGTCAGGCTGAAAACGCAGGCCCTCAAGCGACGAACACGCTTAATTCCCTCACCAAACCGGTGAATCTGTATCAGGGTAGTTTCGATGCCAGTTGGGAACTGGATCTGTTTGGCGGCACTCGCCGTCAGGTCGAAGCCGCCAACGCACAACAGCAGTCATCCCTTGAACAGCGTAACGATGCACTGGTGTCGCTGCAGGCCGAAGTCGCGCGCACCTATCTTCAACTGCGTGGTGCACAAAGCATTATTGCCACCCTTCAAACGCAGATTGATATCGCTCAACAAACGATGGAACTGACCCAAAGTCAGCAAAAGAATGGGTTGGCACCGCAGATGGATGTAGAAAACGCCCGTGCTCAACTGGGTTCACTGCGTGCACAATTACCGCAGTATCAGGCGCAGGTACGTCAGGCAATGAACGGGTTGGCCGTGCTGATCGGTCAGACTCCGGGCTCGCTTGATGGCGAACTGATGCCCGTCAAGCCGATGCCAACCTTGCCTGCCGCGGTTCCCGTTGGCGTACCGTCACAGCTGGCGCGCCGCCGCCCCGACGTGCGCAAAGCGGAAGCGGATCTCCATGCCGCAACGGCCAACATCGGCGTGTCTGTCGCGCAGATGTTCCCGAGTATTTCACTCACCGGTCAGTTTGGCATGCGCAACACCGACGCCAGTTATCTCGATAAATGGAGCAGCAATTTTTACTCCTTCGGCCCGTCGGTCACGGTACCTATCTTCCAGGGCGGGCGACTGGTCTCCAGCGTACATCTCTCCCGCGCAGAGCAGGCTAATGCTGCCCTGAATTATCGCCAGACAGTACTGACCGCCCTGCAAGATGTCGATAACGCGCTGGTCAATTACCGTACCGATCAGGACCGTGTGACTGGCCTTGATCAAACTACCGAAGCCTTGCAAGCGACTTTTGCACTGGCGACCGACAGCTACCGCAAAGGGCTGTCGTCCTTTATCAACGTACTGGACGCTCAGCGCCAGTTGGCGCAAGCCAAACAGCAATCTGTTGTGGCAAAAGTGCAAACCAGTACGGATTTAGTCTCGCTCTACAAAGCCCTCGGCGGCGGCTGGGAGCCGTACCAAAACGTGAAGTTGCCGACCTATACCGTTTTCGGCCCGGCAGCCACACCAGATGTCCGCGTGCAAACCACGTCTGAGGAATAAGTTCGATGAATGCCATTGCAAAAGAAGATAAAAAACCCAGTTGTGATTCCGTGGTTAACAGTGTGGCTTACCGGGATGGAAAGCGTTTACAGGAAGTCACCACACAAGACATCAGTGAAGTATTAAAAGAACCCGGCACTTTTGTCTGGTTGGGGCTATGGCAGCCAGAAGACAGTCTGATGCGTACCATTCAGAAGGAATTTGGCCTGCACGACCTGGCGATTGAAGATGCGCTCACGGCCCATCAGCGCCCGAAAATTGAACAGTATGGCGAATCGCTGTTTATCGTTATTCACACGGCGCAACTGGTGGATGACAAAATAGAATATGGTGAAACCCACCTTTTCCTGGGTAAGAACTTTCTAATCAGCGTACGCCATGGCGCATCATCCAGTTATAAACATATCCGTGCCCGTGCTGAAGAGTGCCCGGATATGCTGGTTAAGGGTCCGGCCTATGCGCTCTATTGCGTGCTTGACCTCGTGGTGGATAACTATCTGGCGATTGTCAGCCAATACACCAAACAGTTCGATGATATCGAGCAAAAGATGTTTCAGTCTGACTTCGACCAAGAGGCGATTCAAGATGTGTATAAGCTTCGCCGCGAGTTGTTATCACTGCGTAACGCCGCCGTCCCTGCGGAAGATATCTGTAACCAGCTCAGCCACCATTACGAAGATCTGATCCCGAAAAGCTTGCGGGCATACATTCGCGACGTACAGGACCACGCGCATCAGGTGATTACCGTGACAGACGACATGCGGGAAATGTTAGCCAACGCCATGCACGTCAATCTGGCATTGGTGTCAGTGCATCAGAACGAAGTCGTTCAGCGCCTGGCGGGCTGGGGGGCAATATTGGCCATCCCTACTGTCGTTTTCAGTCTGTACGGTATGAATTTCAAGAACATGCCGGAGCTCAATGACGCATGGGGCTACCCGGCCACCGTCGGGGTAACCGTTGTGGGATGTGTTTTGCTGTATTGGAAGTTGAAGAAGTCCGGGTGGTTATGAGTGTTTTTCAGCTTTTAGAAAGCTGAGGTGAATTTTTAAATTCGAATTTAAATTCAAATTCAAATTCAAATTCAAGGTCGTGGGCGCCGGCCCACACCGGGCAGGCTTCGGATTGCATTCCGAACTTGCTTTTGAAGGTCAAGATCAAGGTCGTGGGCATCGGCCCACACCGACCTGGGGGCGGCCAGTCGCCGCCGCCCCCAGGACCCCCGGGCTCTTTTATGCGGCTCTCGCAGCTGCGCAGGTCACAATGGCCGTGTTTCAGGCACAGTGGCTATAGCCGCAAACTCCGCCGCTGCGCGGTTCTCTCATTTCGGGCTTCAACCCGCGTAAACCCCCACGCAGTTTTACGCCTCTCACTCGACGTCGTTTTGAACGCGGCCCACACTTTTTTAAAGACAAACACAGTTCCGATTTTGAAGTGAAGAAAGCTTCGGCCGCATTCAAAAATGACGCCGAACGAACGGTGAGAAACTGTGAGCGGGTCTATTGCGAGCAGGTCCGAACCTGAAGTGAGGGTACCGCCTAAGCGGCGACATTTTGCGGCTATAACAGAAACACCTGAAACACGGCCATTGTGACCCGCGCAGCTGCTGTTTTTAAAAGAGCCGGAGATTCTTAAGAGGCGCGGCGATAGGCGCCTCTTAAGGCCGGTTTGGGTGGCAACCCAAGGTTTTGACCTTGTTCTTGAAGTTTGAATGTAAAGGCCAGTTTGGGTGGCAACCCAAGGCTCGACGTTGACGTTGACGTTGAAGCTGAATTGGAAAAAGCCTTTCCGGGCTTTCCCAAAGCCCAAAAAGCCCGCCGCGTCAGAAAACCCTACCGTTTTTCGACTGGCTGCTCCAACAACATGGTTTGCGTCTGAATCAGGCTAATACCGGCAGCGCGCAGCGCTTTGAGGATTTCATACCGCAAATCACTTTTGGTTCCACCGACCATACGCGGGCTGGCAACGTAGCCGGTGATACTGAGCACAATTCCGGTCGGGCCGAGCTCGTTGAAACTGACCGACGGTGCCGGATTGTCGAGAATAGCTTCATGCAACACGTAGCATTCCAACAACAGCGAGCGTACCTGTTCTGGGTCAATATCCAGTGGGAATGTCAGTGTGATCGTGGCGACCCCTTGGGCATTCCCCATGGTGGCGTTGCGTACGTTTTGCGAGATGAACTGCGAATTCGGCACTATCACCGTTGAACGGTCGCTCAGTTGAATTTCCGTCGCGCGCACATTGATACGGCGGATATCCCCTTCCACACCGCTGATCGTCACCAGATCCCCCACTTTTACCGGACGCTCGGTCAGCAGGATCAGGCCAGAGATAAAGTTCTTCACAATCTCCTGCAAACCAAAACCAATACCGACTGACAGCGCACTGACGATCCACGCCAATTTGTTCCACTCAATACCCAACGTGGATAAGGTCAGCAAAATAATCAGCACGTAACCCACGTTGGTAAATAGTGTTACCAACGAAGCGCGCATCCCTCGGTCCATCATGGTTTTGGGCAGGAAATCGTTATCCAGCCAAAGTTTGGCAGAACGCAATACATACCACCCCACCAACAGACACAAAATAGCGTTGACCGCATGTGCCGGGATGACATTGATGCTTTCCAGCCCTTTACCTCCCCAGATATCCACCACTTTGCTGAGTAATTCCAGCGGCGTCGTCGTACCGAAAGTACCATTAAGCAACGCCACTACCGCGAACAACACCAACAGGGCCTTACCTATGGCCGCAAACAGTGTGGCCGCCAATGACAGATGACGCTCATTAACACTCAGGCTACTTTTGAGCAGGCGGCCGCTGTAGGTTGTCGGTGCAAAGAAGCTTTCGCTAAAATCAACCACGAGATTAATAAGCAAATAGAGGCAGGTTAGGACCAGTCCAACCCAGACCAGTTCATACGTCAGGAAACGGGCCAGCGGAATGTAACCAATCATCAGGCAAACCACGATGGCAACGGCAGTGGCGCTGATGGCCAGATTGATCAAACCGGCCATGGTAGAGCGCGCTTCCGGCTGTTCATCACGTGCCAACATGCGGCGACGCATACGGTTGACCCGGACAGGAACAACCAGGCAACTGACCGCCACCAATAGCGCCGAGATACCGTTACCGAACAGTGTCACTGCCACGCTGGAGCCGACCAGATTATTCATCTCTTCAACAATGCCGAAAAGAAAGATAAATGATGCCAGCACGATCGGGAATGGTGCCATGGTTTTGGCGATAGGATCAGAAACCGCGGGCAACCGCCATGAAGGATGACGGTTCGACAACAGCGCCGAGCCCAGCCCGGCAACCAGAGAGGATAAGATCGCCAGCCCGATAATCGCGTTGGCAAATTCGAGCAACGCCGGCGATGTATCTGGCAGACGAGTAAAGAAGCGGCAAAACAACATCGCGCACATCCACTGGGCGACCACAATAATCGTGGTCGTTATCGTCGCCAGCAAACTCCGCCGCAGTCGCCCTCCAGGCAACCAACGCGGCAGTATCCAGCCCAGAGGGTGGTCGAATAGTCGGCGGCCAAACACTCCAGCCACCAGCGCCAACAAGAGATAAAGCGCAGATCCTACCCGCCACTCGGGTTGCCACGCCTGATCCCAGGCACTTTTAATCTGCGAATTGAAATCATCAAAACGGGCAATATCGTTATCTTGCGGAGAAAGCAAGGGCGACCAAAAATTAACACTGAAAATACTGCCTGAATTAAGGGCAATCTGCGTTTTCAACGTGTCGCGTCGCAGCGCACCGATTTGTGACGACAAGTTCTGCGCACCGGTACGGATAGCGGTAGCTTGCTCAATTTGAGCATCCAGTAAGGTTTTACTGGCACTCAATTTGCTGCGCTGGCGGACCACCTCTGTCGTTTCGGGTAATGCGCCTGCGGCCGGAGCTGGACCCAGCACTTCAACCTGTGATTGGACCTGCGCCCGCTGCGGCCCAAGCGCCACCACCAGCTTGTCAGCATCTTCCGCAAGCTTCAGCGCATCATCATTTAGCGCACTGAGTTTTTTCTCGGTTTTGGCCGTCGCCACTTGCTGTTTGATCGCATCAAGCCGTTTTTGCAGCGCAGTCAGCGTCGCCGGGGCATCAATTTTTACCGGTCCAGTCGCCGTTTCACCTTCGGCGAGTGTCGTTTTTGGCGCCGTATTATCCCCGGCAGCCAGTGCCATCACAGGTGCGGCTAACAACCATAACAGCAGTGTCCACATCACCGACGCTTTGAAGAAATTATGCATAAAGGAATGTATCCGTAACCTGGGGAATTATTATTTTTCAGTGTGATTAGAATAGCCACTCATTGACGTTTAAAGATCAGGTTTTTTCTGTATTACAGATAAAGTTCGTAAATAGTTTCCGATGCGCCAATACCCAACGCGGTAGCATCACGGGGGGTATCGACGACCGTTTTTAGCCTTGCTTACCCAGCATCAGGCGCAATATAGCCGCTGAGTCCTGCATCGGCAGTGCCAGAATACCGGTATAGAGGGTGATAGAAATGTCGCAAACTTGGGCACGGTCTACATCCTCAGCGCCTAAATCATTGAACATTTGCAATTTATCGCCGTATTTATCCTGTAATGCCTGACGTACCGGTACCATCAGTACCTTGATTTTTTCGCCGCTAACCACGGTGGGTTGCGCAGTCTGACCACTACCGCTGGCCAGCAGCAAGGCATTCATAGTGTCCAAATCTTTCTTAAACAGCTCAGGTGAAAGAACCTGCGCAGTGTTAACCCCGCCATTAATCTGCGGATAAAGGAATTTAAAACAGCTGCCGTCGTTACGGGCTTGCAGGGCCTGCATCTCTTCGAGACTGACCTTCATGGCGGCTATCACGTTGACATCCGGTGCCGTATTCATCCGGCGGGAAAGCAAGTCTGACACCATTGGCTTAACTGTATCAATAGCTTCCTGCTGGGTTTTACCCTCTTTCTTCAGCCGAAGAATATTGCTGCGGATCTGGCTGTACAACGCCGGTTCCTGCGCTTTAATGGTGCTGTAAATAGGTAAAGCAGAGAGCATCTGATCGATTTCCTGCGTCTGAACATCACCCGCCAGACGTGGTTTGATCACGCCCTCATACAGAAAATTCCCACCCAGGATCACCACCAGAAAAATAATAATGGCGGGCGTACGGCCAATTTTACCTTTCTTGTTCAGGGCCTGCAGCACCCCCCCCAGAATGGCAGCAACCGCGCCCGCAATAATGACATCATTCCAATTCATTCCCTGTTTCCTTTTAGTTTCCAATTCACGCTAAGTAACCGACGCGCCGCCGGGCAGGATTTACCCTGAATACGCGTGATATAAAATTCTGTACGCAGTGTAATGCGCCGTGAGTTGATATCAATGACTCTTCTCATTTTATCTGCTGCGCGTTTCGCCATGAGAAAAAAGCTGACAGCGGGTAAACCAGTTCCTAAACTCCTGTAATGGATAAAGAACAAGAACTTCATCGAAGTAAACGTAATGCGCTGGGGCTGCTGCTGTTCGCCGCGGCCTTGTTTGTTGTCACACTTTTTCTCCCCCCTAACTTTTGGGTCTCTGGGCTGAAGGCGATTTGTGAAGCCGCGATGGTTGGCGCGCTGGCTGACTGGTTTGCGATAGTC
Source organism: Hafnia psychrotolerans (assembly GCF_014639435.1). Taxonomy (GTDB): domain Bacteria; phylum Pseudomonadota; class Gammaproteobacteria; order Enterobacterales; family Enterobacteriaceae; genus Ewingella; species Ewingella psychrotolerans. The sequence goes on from NZ_BMFZ01000002.1 coordinate 166,474, forward strand.
GCGCTTTTTCGTCGGGTGCCAGTGCCGTTTATCGCGGCACACACAGCGATTATCCCCAAGAACAAAGACAAAATTGCCGATAATCTGGCGGTCTTCGTGCAGGAAAAGTTCCTCGCGCCCGCCTCCATTGTCGAATTGATTCGCCAGCATGATCCTGCCCAGATGCTCTCCGAGTGGCTGAATGCGCCGGACAACGCCCCGCGCTTCGCCGGGTATATGATCAAAATAATGCGGAGTTTTCTCGATGTCACAGACGATCAGCGCATCGCCCAGTTGATCAAACGGGGGCTGTTTCGCGTGATCGACAAAATCGATTTATCACAGTCGTTGGCCACAGTATTGGAAAGTCTGACCAAAGACGGTCGTCATCAGGAGCTACTGGATCAAGCTATGGATCAGCTCGAGCTGTTGTTAGCCAAAGAGAGCACCCGAACGCTTATCTCCAGTCAGATTGTGAGCTGGATGAAGCGTGAACATCCTCTCACGGCCAAATTGCTGCCTACCGGCTGGCTCGGCAAAAATGGCGCTGAGATGGTGTCGAACGCGGTCAATTCCGTACTTGATGACATGGGTAACGATAAAACCCATGCTTTCCGCAAAGGTTTTGACCGTTCGGTACAGGGATTAATAGGAAAATTACAACATGACCCAGCCATCGCCCAAAAAGCGGAAGAGATTAAGCAATATCTGAAGAATGACAGAAAACTCAATGGCTACGTCATGCAGCTGTGGAGCGATATGCGGGGATGGTTGAAAGACGACGTCGACAACCCAGATTCCAAAGTACGCGCCAAAATAACGGAATCCGGTCAGTGGCTCGGTCAGGCGCTGGAGCACGATCCCACATTGCGCGCGTCGCTGAATACGCAGATGGAAACGGTCGCGGCCAGAATGGCACCGGATTTCGCCGAGTTCCTCACCCGGCATATTAGCGACACGGTAAAAAGTTGGGACGCAAAGGATATGTCACGGCAAATTGAGCTTAATATCGGCAAGGACCTACAGTTTATCCGTATCAACGGCACCTTGGTTGGGGCGTTTATCGGCCTGGTGTTATATCTGTTGTCCCAATTACCCGCATTGTTGCCGTGGGTGCTGGCGAGAGTGTAGAAAATCTCCCCCGTAACCGGGGGAGCATCACGATCACTTAACTGTTTTACTGAATGCATCCACGGCCAGAATAGCGTTAGCGACATCTTCCGGTGACAAATGTTGATTCAGGTTACCGAGGGTATCGCCCTTGCCACCGGCCAACGCGCCCACCTTCACCAGGTTTTCGTAAGATTCATTTTCAAGATGCATCTCTTTTAACGTGGTCGGCATTTTGATGGCGCGATAAAAACGCACATAACGGGCAATTTCCTGGTCCGGACGCTGTTCAAGCACCATCTGCGTTAACGTGCCATAAGCGACTTTCTCACCGTGGGTCAAGTGGTGAATATCCCCTGAAATCGCAGTAAAACCATTGTGGATCGCATGTGCGCCCGCCAAACCTGCGTTTTCAAAACCTAGCCCAGACAGCAGCGTATTGGCTTCAACGACGGCTTCAACGGCTGGCGTCACCAGCTTTTGCTCTACGGCGGTGTAAGCACTGTAGCCATAAGTCAGCAGGGTTTTTTCACAAGCTTCGGCAATCGCCATACCGGCAATAGTCGGGTCACCGCCCACCATTGATTGTGAATGCGAACGCAGTACGGCTTGCGCTTCGACGAAGGTCGCCAAACCATCCGCAATGCCGGAGGCAAACAGACGCACTGGCGCCTGCGCGCAAACTTGGGTATCCACCAGCACCAGATCCGGGTTTTTATCGTAGAAACGGTAAGTATCAAACACGCCTGTGTCGGTATAAATGACCGAAAGCGCACTGCAAGGTGCATCGGTCGAGGCCACGGTCGGGACGATTACCACGTTCTGTTTGAGTTCGTCAGCAATCGCTTTGGCGGTATCTAGCGTCTTACCGCCGCCAAGCCCAACCACGACATGAGTGCCGGCTTTGCGGGCAATCTCAGCCAGTCGGGTGATCTCATTGGATGACGCTTCACCTTTAAATGGCTCATAGAGGAAGGGCACTTCGGCTTTTTTCAGTGAGGCTGTCACGCGCTCGCCAATAATGCCCCATACCCTATCATCGGCGATCAGCAGAGACTTACCCCCCAGCGCAGGCAGGTACTCCCCCAGTTCATCCAGCACACCGCTACCTTGTACGTATTTTCGTGGCGAAGAGAAGATAAATTTACTCATGATAAAGACCTCTTTCCGTTGAAAAACCTACCTTGAGACTACGCTTCTGCACAGTAAATTCACATTATTAAATCTAATAATAACCGCATGAAATGGTAAGGAAAAAACATCAGGAAAAACGGCGCAATAAAAATTATTCTCTTCGGCACCCAATCTTCCAACGCAAGGTTTTAACTATCAAATCTATAAATAAATGCGCCTTTTATTTATCAAAAGAGTCAGTAGAATGCTTCGTATTGGCAGCACGACATGAGCAGCTGCAAACGATTCAGCTCGTTATTAACCATTCTGTTTAACTTTCAACATTAATGAATTCCCAGAGAATTGGCGTGGTATCAAGGCAGCACAAAACGCATCCCGATGCGCTAAACACATTCGGCGATTTGGGTGAGTGAACACAGCAAACCTGATGCGGCGCCAAACATGACGGAATTGAGGGATAACATGTATAACTTCCAGCGTTACCAGGCAAAAGAATTAGCTCTTGCATACATGAGCGGTAAGTCACATGACTTTTCACCACAAGAGTTTTTGCAGCAAGTCAAAGTGATGGAGAAATCCTTCGACGCCTTGATGAGGACAGGTCATGAACCTGCGCAGCGAGCCATGCTGGTAAAAGCATTCTGAATAATTTGTTTTATAAACCCAATGCCGCTGAGGTCTCCTGTGTCGGGTAAATCAGCAAGAACAAGCGTCTCATTCATCGGCGAAATAGCGTAAAACAAGAAGCCCCGCTCGGAAGAGACGGGGCTTTGTTATTGATGATCGGTAAACAAATCGTGGTTAACTCATCTGGCGGTCATCGATATAACGACGTTGGTCTGGGGCTGGCGGGAAGTACTGATATAACCAGGTTTCAGTGAGTGCGGTATTGCCGGTTTTAACATACATACGCAACTCAACCGGCTCGACTGAATCGCTATCCGGATACCAGTCGAACAAAATGCGATAGCCGTCAAACGGCTGCACATACAGGATTTCGATATCTTTAATTTTACCGGCTGACACGTTGATCACCGGTGCCAGGCCTTTGTCGGCGTTGGCTTTCAACTCACCACCAATAAAATCAACAGCGAAACGGCGTGCCCAGACTTTTGGGTAATGTTCTCCCGGCGCCCACCCTTCAGGGAATCCTCCCATGCCAGTGCGGGTGGCCAGCACGTTGTCCAGCGGGCTGTGCTCTGGTGGCGTGCTGCTCCAGTAGAGTTTGTAACTGAAATCGAACGAGTCACCGGCCTTGACCGGTTTCTCCGGCTGCCAAAAGCAGACAATGTTATCCAGCGTTTCACCGGTGGTCGGGATTTCCAGCAGATTGACCGCCCCTTTCCCCCAGTCTCCTACCGGCTCCACCCACAGGCTCGGGCGTTTGTTATACCAGCCGATCACGTCCTGATAGTTATTGAACTCATGATCCAGTTGTAACAGGCCGAACCCTTTTGGATTTTCATCAGCAAAGGCGTTGAACTGTAACTTCTTCGGATTATTCAGCGGACGACATACCCATTCACCATTTCCGCGCCACATCGCCAGACGATCTGAGTCATGAATTTGCGGGTGAATAGTATCGCAGCGGCCACGTTCGCTGGTGCCACAGCTATACATGCTGGTCATTGGCGAGATGCCGAGCTGTTTAATGTCTTTACGGGCGTTGATATGCTTTTCGATTTCCATCACCACGCGGGTCGGTTCGCAGTGAATGATGAAGCGATAGGCACCGGTGATGCTCGGGCCATCGAGCAACGCGTAAACCGTGAAGGTGGTATCGCCCGATTTTGGCGTGTCAAACCAGAAAGCGGTGAAGTCTGGGAACTCTTCAGGCACGCCGGCGAAAGTATCTACCGCCACACCTCGTGCTGACAGACCATACTGATAAGTGTCATCCACCGCACGGAAATAGCTGGCACCGAGAAACGACACCACGTCCCGGCGGGTCAGCTCAGGTGCTTTGTTGACTTTAAATCCGGCAAATCCGAGGTTGGTAATACCTTCGAGTTGTTCGGTTTTCACACCCGCATCGTGGTATTTGAACAGCTCGGGACGGAAGTGAATTTCACGGGCCAGATGCTGCTCGGTATCTACCGAGTACATACGCACCCGGCGTTTGAAGCCCATGCCGACGTGGAATAACTCAACGTCGAGCTGACGATTCGGGAGGTCATGCCACAGCGAATGGTCGTGATCGTACTGGATGGCGTTATAGGCCTGTGGCGTCAGGTCAGCCAGCGTCTGCGGCAGAGGCTGAGGCGGACCGCCAAAAGGTTGTGAAGCGAGGGAGCTGGCCATCTTTTGCAGCACCGAGAAGTCGAAAGTGGTGGCGCCACCATCTGCTACGTTCTCTTGCGCTGCGGCTGCAGATCGCGTGAACACGGATGCCATGGCTGGCACCCCGCAGTAGGCGGCAAACGCCATTGATGCTTTAATAAATGCTCTTCGTTCCATGCCAGAAGGGTTTCCTGTGCCATGCAGTAAATTATCCATAAGTGTCTATCGCCGCCGAAAGGCAATGTGCCAGACTGCGCGAAAGGCACCTAGGGCATGTGAAAATTATGACCTCAAGGCTAACGTAAAATTCACATGGCGAGTACCATAAAATTAAGTGCTTTGAGCTAAAAATAGCTTGCACAGGATGACGCTTCAGGCATGTGAGATCGCCACTGTAAGCGGCATGAAAGACCGCTTACGCAAATTTTAAATGATCCTTACCGAACCTTTATCTGCTGATCAAACCTGCTTGCCAACGTCTTTTTTAAGATGAATCTGTTACATTCCAGGTTAATAAATGGTTATGGGAATATTAACAATCATGGAGTGTGCGATTTTCTTTAGCTTCTCATTAAGCAGGATTGAATGCCTGATTCTCAAATTCGGCAATGGACCCGATCACTCTATTCACCATTAACCACGACCGCCGCCAGGCTGTTGCGCTGCTGTATTAATGTTCAGTAACAATATACATTATTAGTTTTTAACAATTGCACGAAAAATAATAATCCTGCTAATCAACTTCCTTGCACTAAATCCTAAAGTTTTATTAAACTATTCACGCTATGTGACTAGCATTATTAAGAATATTGCCACTCAGCAACGCCTGCGAGTGAAACGCCTTCCCCCATAACGACTTAAATCAAATTTAACTGGCACACTCATGTCGATTATGTGCTAAAAAATACCTTTGAACTCTATGGGCTTTTGTTGCAAAAAGGGTATCAGCAGTCCGCATTTTAGTTTCCACCAACAAAAATAGCGCACGATGTAAATATTATGACCAATAGGTAGGTCCTACGAGGATTGACAATGCAAACGATAATCTTAGATTCATGCAGTTATACCTGCCTCGGACTACTTCAGTCATTAAGCGATAGCGGTATTCAGGAAAAAAATGTCAGTTTTGTTCGTACTTTTGACCAGTTAAGTTTAAGGAGTTTGCAAAAAGAAACCGGTGTGATATTTATCAATGAGGCTTGTTTGCAACCCCATGATGAGAATAGCGAGCAGATAAGAAATTTAATCAGCCAGTATCCCAAAACGCTGTTCTTTATCTTTATGTCTGAAACGCGCACCCATTTTGAAGAGTGTGTTTTCATTAGAAGAAACGTCATCATTTCGTCAAAATCAATTAAGACTGTCACCCTAAATCTGTTGATTCGTAACTATATGGATAATTATGTTTTATCTGGGCTTGAGTTTACGACGCTGGATATTACACCAGTGATACTTAGCCGCAGTGAGTCTAACACGTTGAAAATGTGGATGTCGGGAGAAAGCACTGCTCAGATTTCGGATAAATTGCACATTAAAGTAAAAACGGTTTCTTCCTACAAAAGCAATATCAAGCGTAAAATAAAGTCAGCCAATAAACACATTATTTATCACGTAGTACGACTGAGCGATCAATTCACTGGCGGTATTTATGTTAACTAGTGCCTATCGCTTATCTTCCCGGACAGTAAATCTGTAGTGTCCCTTCTTTTAAGCGACCAATGGCATGTCTGGTTAATAGCAGAAGTGAGATCTGGATCCCACTTATACATTCAATTTCCGCCGTGAAATGCCGATGACATAGGATGGCGTTTTTTCGTCAGGGCAGGTCTTGCCGCTAGGCAAGCCCTACATTGTTGTCGCGTGGGCTGCATAATTGCCGCGCATGCACGATTAATAGAGCGGAATAATATGGATAATTTCACGGTGGAAACCCCGTTAGCCACAGCCAAAAAAAACATCTCTTTTATTGGTAACATTCGTCTGATCACCTTGATCAGCGCTATCTTGTCCGGGATCCTCATTTTATTTGCCCTTTCGATTGGTACCTCCAGTTTCTTTCTCAAACAAAGTAATGAGGCCCTGGAAAATGCCACTCAGGAGCTGCAAATCCGTCTGGCGCTGTCGAACAGTTCCAACCATCTACGTACAGCACGCCTGTTACTGATTCAGGCTGCTGCTGCCGCACGTATTGGCGATCAGGAGGTATTCCAAAAGAATATCCAAGACGCCGAAACTCGCATTAAGCAGTCGCAATTGTCCTTCGCACAATATATTAACCGCCCAAATAAAACCGCCACTGACATCCGCCTTGATGAACCGCTGATAAAATCCTACGAGAACTATCTAAAACTCGGCTTGACGCCAATGCTAGAGTCAGCTCGTCAGGCTCATTTTGAGGAGGTTATTTCTCAGGAAGCAGAAACAGTGCGCGGGCTAGATCAAAATAACAACATTCCCCTACTGGCAGCGATTGCTTACCGTACCGGCATTGCCAACAAGATTAACCAGGCAGCACAATCTGAGGCTAAATTAGGTTATGCATTGATGGGAGGCAGTTTTGCACTGGCGCTGATACTGACAATCATCACTTATTTTGTGATCCGCACAGTGATCATCATGCCGATTAACCGGCTGGTCAATCGTATTCAGAAAATTGCCGAAGGTGACTTAACCCAGCCTGCTGATAGTGCCGGTCGCAATGAAATCGGCGTACTGAGCAGCAACGTCGATATTATGCAGTCATCGCTAGCCAACACAGTACTTATTGTTCGCGAAGGGGCCACCTCTATTTATCAGGGCTCGACTGAGATAGCCTCCGGCAATACGGATTTATCTTCCCGCACCGAACAACAGGCCGCTGCGTTGGAGCAAACCGCCGCCAGCATGGAGCAGCTCACAGCCACGGTAAAACTCAACTCAGAGAATGCCCATCACGCCAGTAAACTGGCCGCAAATGCCTCCGAAAAAGCGCAAAAAGGTGGCGATATTGTCGCAAGCGTAGTCAGTACGATGGACAATATTTCCCGCAGTTCGACAAAAATTGCAGAAATCACCAGCGTCATCAACAGCATTGCGTTCCAAACTAATATTCTGGCACTGAATGCTGCGGTTGAAGCCGCACGCGCCGGTGAACAAGGTCGTGGTTTTGCCGTCGTGGCCAGCGAAGTCCGCAACCTGGCACAACGAAGCGCACAAGCTGCAAAAGAGATTGAATCGCTGATTGAAGAGTCCGTTGATTATGTCGGTGAAGGTAGCATTCTGGTCGGCGATGCCGGCGACACCATGTATGAAATTGTCACTGCCGTCAGCCACGTCACCGATATTATGGGTGAGATAGCCTCCGCGTCTGACGAGCAGAGCCGCGGTATTAGCCAGGTTAGCCTGGCGGTATCAGAGATGGACGGAGTGACGCAGCAAAATGCCTCGCTGGTACAGGAAGCGTCTGCGGCTGCGGCATCGCTGGAGGAGCAGGCAGAGCGCCTGACGCAGGCTGTGGCGGTATTCCGCCTCGATGAACGCGCTATCCCCGTTAGCCGTAAACCGGCGCCAGCGCTGATAGATGCCAAACGGGCTTCCAAAGCCGTCAGCACCAACGCTCAAAATTGGGAAACGTTCTGAGTGTCGGTCGGTAGTCATAGTTGAAAGTTGAAAGTTGAAAGTTGCGTTAGACAAATCGCCAGGCAGCACTAAAAAAAAACACCTGAGGCTATTGCCTTCAGGTGTTTTTTTATCGGGCCAGCTCAGTGCTGACGCGGGGCTAATCGGTCACCCCTTACTTACTGACGACATGTGGCTCAACGAAGGTGCCATCTTTACTGTCGCCTTCATTGAAGAACCAGATGCCTGCCGGATAGTCTTCCAGCGACACCAGATACATCACGCCCTCATAAAATTCCTCAACCGCCAGAACTTTACCTTCACGACGCGGACCGCCGTCAGTTTTTACCGTAACCAGATCGTTAACTTTCATCGAGTTATCTCATTATTTTCAATGCTATTGATTGTAGTACAGGATCTGTCAAAAAGGCATGCAGCTCCAGACTTTGCTAAACGCGCTACGGTGATACGCTTGGCAAAATTCAGGCATAAAAAAACCCGCATATGCGGGTTTTTGTAATCTACGTTAATGTGCTGTAAACAGCGCAGAAGCGAGATTAGATAGCGGTAACGTTTGCCGCAGACGGACCTTTAGCACCGTTCTCGATAGAGAACTGTACATTCTGGCCTTCAGCCAGGGTCTTGAAACCTTGATCCTGGATAGCGGAGAAGTGTACGAACACATCTTTGCTGCCGTCAGCAGGAGTGATGAAGCCAAAGCCTTTAGACTCGTTAAACCACTTAACCTGACCTTTCATCATTGACATAAGAATTACCTTTTAAATAAAAATTTCGCCGCCATGGGCATGTTATAGCCGGATTTCAGTCGTTACTTATGGAGGCACTAAGAAGGAAATTCGTCAGATCAGTGTTATCATGGATAACGCATTACATTTGAACAACTTTACTCAGGATGTCGTGCATAAATAGGTCTGTACCACAGGCCGGGATGTATTTACTCATGACAGCCTACTAATAGCAACTCTTTTATCAAATAATCTTTGTAAAATGGCTAAATTGGTGGTTTAAGCACCATCCTGCTCGTTCTTTGTGCTCTTAATCTTCTTTTTATCAATACGTTGAGCGAAAAAAGATAAAAGTGTCATTCCACAATTCACACAAAATAGTGCATTTGATTCTTGTCTCTGGTGACAATGCCGACAGTAACCCTTACTCCCTGCCCTATTTCACACCCGGGCGTCACCGACATACACAACGCCCACCACGCTTAATGTTGGCGATGCCACTTCGTATGCCTGTGCCTGAAGCGCTTTAATCCATTAATTCAGAAACAGCCTTACGCACATAGGCTGTGATTTGTGCAACATCTTCCGCATCGGCATTGCCCCCCCCAATGGAGCGAACCGTGCTCTCAAGATGCCCAATATCCTGTTCGACTTTCTTAGCAATCTGGACCTTAACGATGGTATCGACCGAAGAAATAAATGCCCGCATCACTGCTTTCAGCGCATAAATTTCACAAAATGAGTCATATGCAGGCTTGTCAGCAGGTACTGCAGCGACGATTTGTGCACGCGGTGGAAGGTTTTTCAGGCTATCCACATGTTCAATCATCAGATCAATATCTCTGATCAATTCATCAAAATTCTTTGCCACTGATTTTCCTTCGCTCGGCGAAAGCCGAAGAATACCACCGCCGACACCTAGCGGAAAGCCAGCAAGACAGGGAAAGATGAAATTTCAGCACGCAATGATTTCATGGGCCAGATTTCATATCACCACGAGTAAAAAAACGCCTGTAGGCAGAAACCCACAGGCGTTTATCAACGTATTACTGCACTACCGCGAGACGTTACGCGTTTTTAAGTGAAGCCATGTCCACCACGAAACGGTATTTCACGTCGCTTTTCAGCATACGTTCATACGCACCGTTGATGTCTTGCATATCGATCATTTCGACGTCGCAACCAATATTGTGCTCAGCACAGAAATCCAGCATTTCCTGGGTTTCCGCGATACCGCCAATCAGTGAACCCGCCACGGTTTTGCGGCCCATGACCAATGCACCACTGTGCAGTGCAGGTTCGATAGGCTCGATCAACCCAACCAGAATATGGGTACCGTCACGCTTGAGGGTGTCAAGATACGGGTTCAGATCGTGCTGGTTTGGCACAGTATCAAGGATGAAATCAAAGTGGCTTTTTACCGCTTCCATCTGTTTGGCATCTGTTGAGATGACGACGTGATCAGCACCCAACCGATAGGCTTCCTGCTCTTTGCCCGCTGAACGGGTGAACAGAGTCACGTCAGCGCCCAGCGCCTTGGCAAATTTCAGGCCCATATGGCCCAAACCACCCAAACCGACAACCGCCACTTTATGGCCTTTGCCGACTTTCCAATGCTTGAGTGGCGAATAGGTGGTGATACCGGCACACAACAACGGTGCAGCGGATTTAATATCCAGCTTATCAGAAACGCGCAACACGAACTTCTCAGCGACCACGATCTGCTCAGAATAGCCACCATAGGTCATCATGTTGTCATGACGATCGTAACTGTTATAGGTCATGGTCGCGCCTTCTTCACAGTACTGTTCCAGGCTTTCCGCGCAGGACTCACAGTGCTGACAAGAATCGACCATACAACCCACACCCACGGTGTCGCCGATGCTGAAGCCTTTGACTTTGGCGCCGACTTTCGTGACACGGCCAATGACTTCGTGCCCAGGCACCATCGGATAGATACTCTGATGCCATTCATTGCGTGCCTGGTGGATGTCTGAATGACAAACGCCACAATACAAAATGTCGATAACGACGTCAGTATCACGCGGATCGCGACGTACAAAATTATGGGGTGCCAACGGTGCATCAGCGGACGTGGCAGCAAAACCTCGGACGTTAAGGGTCATCTGTTTTCTCCTGAGGGGTGTTCAATAGACGAAATGCATCAGCGCAAGATGCACTGACGGTAAGAAGTATGGACCATAGGAAGATAAAATCGTTATAACGATCCTCGCCATTACTTGCCTGAATCTGTTTTTTTCAGGATATATGGCTAAGGTCTGCACAGCGACGTGGCAAGCGTGACACGTCGCTGGCGGTAAGGTAGAGGTTTGGCTGAAAAAGACGATCAGATCAAGCGGGCAGCTTTTAGTTCGCTTTTCAGATACGCGTAGTAAATCGGCGCGGCAACCACGCCCGGTAAACCAAAGGCCGATTCAAAGATCAGCATCGCCAGCAGGACTTCCCACGACTTGGCTTTAATCCTTGTCCCCACAATTCGCGCATTAAGAAAATATTCAACCTTATGGATCACAATCAAGTACGCCAGCACCAGCCCGCCTACCCATAAAGAGAGCGACAAGCCAACGATGAAAATTACCGTGTTAGAGATAAGATTGCCGATCACCGGCAACAACCCGCAGACGAAGGTAAAGGCCACCAGCGTTTTTGCCAGCGGCAGATGAATGTCAAACAGCGGTAAGATGCCAAACAAGAACACGCCCGAAAGCACGGTGTTGATCAGTGAAATCTGGAATTGAGCGAAAACGACGTTGCGAAAGGCATCTCCCAGCAAGCGGATACGTTGCAATAAATCACTTTTCAGTGGGGCATGTTGCGCATCTTTATCGTAGCGCTGCAGAGAAACGATGGCCCCTAAAATCATACCAATCAGCATAGTGACAAAAATATGCGCTGCGTTTTTCCCGACGGTTTGGATCATCGCAACGTGCTCACGCAGCCATTGCAGAAACTCGCGCTGCAACTCTTCTATGCTGGTTGGCATGTAATGAAGCATCACCGGTGAAATGCGGCTTTGTGCATCGGTCAGCAACCGCGAAACCATCGCGTTGAATGCCGCCGGGTTTTTCACATCTTGCATGAGGAAATTGGCGATCCCCACGACAGACAGAATCAGTGCGCTAACCACGATGGTGCTGATCAACGCCACCACCAGCCAGCGGGCGCGCTCACCGCTGATCACTTTCTGGAAGTGAGGAGTCAACCCATTGACCAGTTCGTACACGACAAAACCCGCGATAAAGCACGCGAGTAAATGTAGAGGAAGAATAAGTAATAATCCCCCCATCACGATAAACAAACTGAGCCAGCGGATATGATGCGATCTCATTAGTTGCATTGCCTGCGTCCTTAACATTCAATTGCCGGGCATCGTCCCGCTTCTTCGGTCAACATCCCGAGCGATATCATAGCACTGTTGTTCCCTGTGCCATCCTGTACACCAGTGAAACCGATAAGAAATTTTTGACAGTCATCCACAGTCTTTTATCATGGACATCCACCATGATAAACCGTCGATGTTTACAGAGAAAACCTCAGCAACGGGAGTAAAAGATGTCAGAACTGATCCGCGAAAAACTATCCCTTCCCAATGGACACTCGAGATTATTACTGCACTCTTGTTGCGCGCCCTGCTCCGGTGAAGTGATGGAAGCGATTCAGGCTTCCGGTATCGAGTACAGTATCTTTTTCTATAACCCCAATATTCACCCACAAAAAGAATATACGCTGCGCAAAGAAGAGAATATGCGCTTTGCCGAGCAGCACGGTATTCCCTTTATTGATGCGGACTACGACAGCGATAACTGGTTTGAGCGCGCGCGCGGCATGGAAAAGGAACCTGAGCGCGGCATTCGTTGCACCATGTGTTTTGACATGCGCTTTGAGCGAACGGCCTTGTATGCTTTTGAACATGGCTTCAGTGCCATTACCAGTTGTCTCGGTATTTCTCGCTGGAAAGACATGCAGCAGATCACGGGCTGTGGCGTTCGTGCCGCCGCACCCTATCCGGGCATGGTCTACTGGGACTATAATTGGCGCAAGCAAGGTGGTTCAACCCGCATGGTAGAAATCAGCAAACGTGAGCACTTCTATCAGCAGGAGTATTGCGGCTGTGTCTATTCGCTGCGTGACAGCAACCTGCACCGAAAATCCCAGGGCCGTGATCTGATCACGCTTGGCGTGAAATATTATGGTGACGAAGACGACGAATAAGTTTTTCCGCTCTTTTGTGGATGAGGCCCAGCGTAAAGTTAACTAATGATCCCGCGCGTCGAAAGACGGAAAAACTCATTGAAACAGCACAGTAACGGATAGCCTGCACTAAGCCGCAGGACCTCTGATTTCACATCCTCAATCGGCACGCGGTCATGAAACAGCTGGGCGTAGATTGACAACAATATCCCCTTGAGCGACGGATTAGCGTTCAAAAAGGGCAGCGCCAGGGCATTAAACCCTTCCGGTACCGCATGGTTACCGCTGGCGCAGACATAGGGTGGAACATCCTGCACGACGCCGGACTGATCGGCTATCAAGGCCCACTGACCCATCACACAAAATTGATGAATCGCGCACATCGAGCCAATCCTGGCGAAATCGCCGACCACAACATGCCCGGCAAGCCCGGTGTTGTCACCAATCGATATCGAATTTCCCACCACACAATCATGTCCAATATGCACATTGCACAACAAGCGGTTATTGTTGCCGATCCGGGTACTTTGCGCACCCTGTTGGGTACCGCGATGAATGGTGGAATTCTTGCCAATCTGGTTGTCGTTACCAATCACCACGCTGGTGAGTTCGCCCCGGAATTTCAGGTCCTGATTGATTTCGCCGATCGACGCAAACTGGCCGATAATATTGTTGCGCCCAATGTGAGTATGCCCACTAATCACCGAATGTGAGGCAATCACCGAACCTTCATCGATCACGACATTCGCTTCTATGACGCAAAATGCACCAATACGGACATTGGCACCAAGAGTAGCACCGGGGGCAATAACCGAGTTACTTGCCACAATAGCAGTGTTTGAAATCAACGCAAAAATCCCCAGACACCCGAAAAATAGGCATCAGTGATCGCCTTCACAGAAGGAAAATCGACAAAAAATTGAAATCGCGCTGAAAAAACAGAGAGGCATTCAGAGAGCACGTAGAAGTGTATACTGGTCCATTGATCTGACCATTTTGTGTATACATGCCTCAGCATACGTTGAGCAAACAACTTAGTTGCTATTTTATATTTTATTTCTTTTATGAACTTTCTTTCTCCTCAGGATCCGCGCTCAAGGATTAAGGCTTTCTTAAGCTTGCGCGATTAAGATCCCCGCCATCCTGGCTTTATTAGCCCATGTGTTACCTGAGCGTCCGCTTTGGCTGTTAATTCATTCAGCGAATTGCCTTTTAGTTGGAGTTATTCTTGCGCAAATCCCTCCCTAAAGTCAGTTATCTTTCTCTGACTTTACTCTTGAGCCTTTACTTTACCTTCATCGTTAATCTGCCGATTTTATTGCATTTCTACCACATACTTCACGCGCTTACAGCCTTTAGTATCGGCTTTGCCATCACTATCCCGCTGGTGCTCTTTGCGGCACTGAATGTCGTTTTCACGCCCTTCAGTTTTCGACCATTACTTAAACCTTTCTTCATTATCATTTTGCCTGTCAGCGCACTGGCCAGTTACGCGATGTACAAATATCAGATCATTTTTGATCGCGGAATGATAGATAACATCGTCGAAACGCAACAGAGTGAAGCCACGTCATACCTGAATATTTCGGTCGTGCTATGGTTCTTGGTGAGCGGCGTATTGCCTGCGGTCTGGCTGTCCTTTACGCCGGTAAAATACGAAAAAAGCGTTCTTCACCGTCTGGGGGTTCGCCTGTTATCCATGGTGCTTTCCCTGCTGGTGGTAGCTGCGGTTGCCGGGGTTTATTACAAAGATTATGCGTCAGTGGGGCGGAATAACCGCACGCTTAACCTTGAAATTGTGCCAACGAACTACCTGTACAGTACCTTCCAGTACTATAACCATCGCTACTTTACCCACACGGGACCTTTTCAGGTCATAGGCAATGACGCAAAACTGATTCAGCAACCGGGCCAGAAACCGACCCTACTGTTCCTGGTTGTCGGCGAAACGGCGCGCGCGCAAAATCAATCCTTCAGCGGCTACGACAAACCAACCAATGAATTCACGCAAAAAGTGTCGGATGTCGTCTATTTCAGCCATACCCGCTCGTGCGGAACGGCGACGGCAGTATCCGTTCCCTGCATGTTCTCAAACATGAAGCGGGTAGACTTCGACAATAATCGCGCCCGTAACAGCGAAGGTGTACTGGACATCGTACAGAAAGCCGGGGTTTCCGTTTTCTGGAAAGACAATGATGAAGGTTGTAAAGGTGTGTGTGACCGAGTGCCGAATGAGATCATCAGCACCGCTAAAGATGGCAAGTATTGCGACGGTGATACCTGTTATGACATGGCATTACTGAACAACCTCGATGCCGATATTAAAAACGAGGGTAAAAATACCCTGATTGGCCTGCATCTGGTTGGCAGCCACGGTCCAACCTACTTCAAACGCTACCCGCCAGAATTCCGCACTTTTATGCCGGACTGTCCGCGTAGCGACATCGAGAATTGCTCGCGTGAGCAGTTGAACAATACCTATGACAACACTCTGCGCTATACCGATTATGTGGTGTCACAAATCATTGAAAAGGCAAAGCAATATCAGGACAGGTATAACGTGGCGGTGATCTACCTGTCTGATCACGGCGAATCCCTGGGCGAGAATGGCCTGTATCTGCATGGCACACCTTACGGCCTCGCTCCGGCCGAGCAGACGCATGTCCCGATGCTGTTCTGGTTATCGCCCGGCTATATCAAAGCTAACGGCATCAATTTGTCATGCCTGAAACAAAAAGGAGCTAACGCAGAGGTGTCTCAAGATAACCTGTTTCATACCGTGCTGGATGCGATGAACGTGCAGACTTCCGAACTTGATCCGCAGTTGGACATCTTGCGCGATTGCAAAACAGGTTCATAGCAGCGCTAAAAGCGGGTTTCACTGACGCTGGCGAGTAAAGGCTCATTGCGATGTAGCAGCAATTTCCTGCATCACAATCTGCGCCAGCGTACTCACTGTGTGGTCGATCGTATTGGAACCCGCGCCAAATCTAAGATACAGGGGCGTCTGGCGCACCGTTTTCGCCGCCAGCGGCAACCGGCACAGCACGCCGTTATCTAGCGCACTCCTGACTCTCTCAAGCGGCATCCAGCCGTAACCTACGCCGACAGAGATGGCATCCACTGCGGCTTCAACCGTAGTAAACGTCCAACTGCTGGCGGCGTCCAGCCGTTGCTTTTCCCGGCGCGGCGCGTCACGGTCAGCAATGGTAATAAGAGGGAAGCGTGCCAGATCAGCACCCGAAAGGCTTGCTGACAACTGCAATAAAGGATGTTTGCTGCTCGCAACCGGAATAAAATCTACGTCCAACAGCCAATGGCCACTGAGAGCATTTTCCGGCGCCAGCGTGGTGATATACACATCAGCCGCCCGCTCGGAAAGCTGGCGTGCATCTTCCGTTCGCAGAATCTCAGTGAGATGTACCTGCGTTTGTGGGAATTGCTGCTGAAAAATCTTTAGCGCAGAAAACAGCTGACGCTTTGGGAAAACGCTGTCTACCACCAGGCTCAACTGCGTACGCTCTCCATTTGTCAACCCTGCAGCACGCTGCTCCAGTTGGATAAATGCCATGATAAGCGGTCGGGCCTGCGCCAACAGCGCCTGCCCCTGCTCAGTAAGCACCGCGCGGCGGCCAGCAATTTCCAACAAGGGTAAACCAAGCCGCTCCTGCAAACTGCTCAGAGCGTAACTGACCGAAGACTGGCTACGATGCAGATGCAATGCCGCCTGCGCATATCCCCCCTTCTCGATTACCGTCTGCAAAACGAACCATTGCTCTAGCGTGGTTTGCGGTACGCCCATCAGCCTCTCCCTAAAAGGTATCTCTGTAAATACGCCCCAAATACATCTGAATTTTAGATGTATTTTATCAAAAATAAGCGTTTTTTATTTAAAAAATGGAAGAGTAGGATCATTTCATCGACAGCAAATAGATACTTCAAGGAGAAATACATGAACAGCTTTGATAAACATGACCTGAGCGGTTTCGTTGGCAAACATCTGATTTACACCTATGACAACGGTTGGAACTATGAACTTTATGTCAAAAATGCCACCACGCTCGACTACCGTATTCACAGCGGGCTGGTTGGAAACCGTTGGGTAAAAGACCAGTTGGCATACATTGTGCGCGTCGGTCAGGATGTCTATAAAATCTCCTGGACTGAACCTACCGGTACCGACGTTAGCCTGACCGCCAATCTGGCTGACAAGGTATTCCATGGCACGATCTTCTTCCCACGCTGGGTGATGAACAATCCTGAAAAAACCGTCTGCTTCCAGAACGACCACATTGATGAAATGAAGGCGTTGCGAGACGCTGGCCCGGCTTACCCGACAGAAGTCATCGATGAATTCGCTACCATCAGCTTTGTACGCGACTGTGGTGAAAACAACGAAGAGGTTATCAACTGCGCGGCCAGCGAGTTGCCGAAAGATTTCCCAGCCGGCTTGCGCTGAGACTTACGGCTACATCGTTTGACATGCCTCTAAAAACGGCAGACGGGATCACACGTAACGAACAGAGTTTTACTCTATTGCGCCCGACTGCCGTTGCCTGCGCACAAGAAGCCCTCGGATATAATCGTAGCTCCAGTTATAAATGATGGTATAGGGCAGGAAAAACAACACCAGCCCTATTTCGACAATAAGCGCGTTAATTAAGGACAGATTGAGCAATATCATCACTACCGGTGTCAGTGTCAAAATCAGCCCGACTTCAAATGCAACGGCGTGCAGTAACCGCATCAAGAAGTTACGCTCGAATGCGTAGCGTTTTTGCAATTCGTCGAAAATCTTATTAAAGATGTAGTTCCAGACCATGGCCATCAATGCAGAAATCATCGACAGCGTTCCGGACTGAAGTAGTGAGACCTGTAGAAGATATGCCACAACAAGCGTAACAAGAACATTACCAATCAGTTCAAACAATACGGCATGTAAAATTCGCTCTCCGACACTTTTATTCAATTCAACCTGCATTACCGCTCCAATATCCTGGATTCTATATTTCTGTTTAGTCCCTGTCGGCACGGCTTAATCAACACCATCAGCCATCGTTCGATTGAGTAGATTCCTCCCCGCAATAATCCCCCATCGCGTTAACCTCACGGCTACCTTATTGATGATCTACGGCGCAGAAGATAATAGCAGCGTTACGTCAACGATTCATAAACGAGGGCGAACTCCCCGGCACTTGACAGACACCAATGAATCAGAATTCGCGAACGAACACAGTAATAAGACGACGCATCGCCAACGGCTTGTTCTGCATAGACAAGATTAAGACATCAAGAACTTTTTCTCTGCACATTTATCGTTTACATTAAAAGACGAATTTTAGATAAAAAACAGGAAGCAGGCTAATGGATACTAGCAATGAGAAAGGCGCAAGCATATATACTCATCTCATTCTCAAAGTGTATGACACATGGGTACTTAATATATCAAATACCTACGCATGGCGTTGCAATACGCAGGATGTCCTTCTTAATCACTTCCGGCGAAACATGGCAGCAAAGCATTTAGATATTGGTGTTGGTACAGGTTATTATCTTGCCAACATCACTGATAACACGAATAACATCACTCTCATGGACCTTAATCCAAACAGTCTTACCTCCGCGACAAAACGGATCGGTCCACATCGAATAAATCACATCTTACAGCATGATATATTCATGCCATTACCCGACAGTGAGAAAGGGCAGTATGATACGGTTTCTATGTATTACTTATTGCATTGCTTGCGGGGAAACATGCATGAAAAGGCACAAGCAATTGAACATGCATCACAGGCTTTAACAGACGGGGGAACCCTTCATGGTGCCACTATTTTAGGTAAGGACGTCAAGCACAACGGGTTTGGGCGATATTTAATGAAAATTTATAACAAAAAAGGCATATTTTGTAACATCGCTGATTCCAGTGAAGATTTAAAAGACGCTTTAGAACGATATTTCGACCATGTCACGATCAAACAACATGGGGTTGTTGCCCTATTTACAGCAACGAATAAAAAAAAGTAAAGTAGCAGGTGAATTGGATTCCCCTCAGTACCCACTATATTATTCTCACGGACAGATGATATGCCCCTGCTTAAGGGGCACTTACTCCCGGGTTGGCTTCTAATATTTTTAAACATCTCATCACTAAGGATATGGCAGCTATTTATCGCCGTTTTTCATAAAAGAATAACAGATTATTCAACATTAGAATGTTGTGACAACATTCACAAAAAAACATTATTTCCTGAGCCTACATTAACCGTTTATAAACCAATCTCTATTACTTATTTCAGCAAACAGCAATCTGATATTCTTAAACAGAAGGAGAAGAACTTATGGAGAAGGCAAATGAAAATACCTGTTGTATTACTGATGTCAGCCTGCTTGACTTCCTGCTCAGCAGGCGGGCAGAAATATCAGACTGAAATCGACGCATCTACTGCTGAAAAAGTGAATGAGATTATTCACACTCGCGTCATTCCAGCAAAGCACCAAAAACACGGTCTCATGATTGAGTCTGTATCGTCGGCATTCCTAGGTACACCATACCGTGCGGATACACTTATAGGCTCTCCAAATACCAAAGAAATTCTGGTTGCGGATTTTAATGGCGTCGACTGTTTTACTTTGATTGATTATGTTGCGGCACTGTCTCGCGCAAGCGATCAGAAAACGTTTCAGAATAACCTTGTCAAAACGCGATATGTTAACGGTCATGTTGACTATCTCAGCAGAAAGCATTTTTTCTCTGACTGGTTCGCCACCTCGCCCAGAAACGCTGTCGATGTGACCAGAGATGTCAGCCCCCATTACATCACCGTGAACAAAACGCTGAACAGCAAACCCGGAGGCGGTGAATACATTCCAGGTCTCGGTATTATTCCGCGTGTAATACATTATATTCCAGGTAATGCCGTAAACGAAAAGGTGCTTGATAAGCTTGATGCGGGCGATTTTATTGGCATATACACACCACTTAACGGGCTGGATGTTTCTCATGTTGGGATAGTGATAAAGCAAGGCGGAAAAGTGTGGTTCAGAAATGCATCCTCGCTTTCAAAAAATATGAAAGTTGTTGACTCACTGCTTATGGAATATGTGAGTTCAAAACCCGGGATTGTCGTTCTCCGCGAAGAGAGCAGTTAAATTAACGTAAGCTGATTGTGCCAGGCGTTATCACCGATGACCGGTTCAAAGCACTGCGTTATCTTGGGGTGCAGAATCGATTATCTCGCGCCTTACCTTCTGGACTCTCTGCCGGGATATTTTCCGGTAAGCCCCACCCCTGGCAGTATTTAACCGCCAGGGGTGTCGGCCGAAACAGTGTGTACATCAGCCAGTTAATGTGTGGCAATACCCAGCTTCTTCATCCGGGACAGCAACGTCGTACGCTTTAACCCAAGACGCTGCGCCGCACCGCGTGGTCCAGCGACAACGCCGTTGGTTTCTTTCAGCACCGCAATGATGCGGTCGCGTTCGTCGTCATCACTGAGGTGCGCAGCAGGTCCAGACCTCACCAGAGGCTCAACCACCGGCAAGGTCGTCAGCGGATAATTGAGCTCGGGAAGTTGCAGATCCAAAACAGTGCCACGGGTCAGCAGGACAGCGCGCTCAATGACATTCTCAAGTTCGCGCACGTTGCCTGGCCATGGCATCTGGCTTAGATGACGTAGTGTACTGGCCGGAATACTGTCGATGGTACGCTTCATGCGCTTTGCTATTTTATAGGTGAGAAATTTCACCAACTGGGGGATATCTTCCGGGCGTTCACGCAGTGGTGGAATGACAATCGGGAAAACGTTCAGTCGGTAAAACAGGTCACTGCGAAACTCTTTGTCAGCGACCATCTGCTGCAAATCGCGGTTAGTCGCCGCAATCATCCGCACGTTGACTGAAATCAGTTTGTTGCCACCCACCCTTTCAAATTCACGTTCCTGCAAGATACGCAACAGTTTGGGTTGCAGCTCAAGAGAAATTTCCCCCACCTCGTCGAGGAACAGTGTGCCTTTATCCGCCAGTTCGAAGCGCCCCATACGTTGTGCGGTCGCACCGGTAAATGAGCCTTTTTCATGGCCAAAGAGATCACTTTCCATCAGCCCGGCGGGCATAGCAGCGCAGTTCATTTTGACCATGCGCTGATCTCGGCGGTCGCCAAGATTGTGAATCGCGCGGGCGATCAGCTCTTTGCCGGTACCGGTTTCACCCAGGATCAGCACCGAACAGTCGCTTTTCGCCACGATCTCCACCTGTTTTAGCACCGCTGACATACTGGAACTGCGCCCAACAATGTCGCTAAAATCCGGGTTATTACTGTTGATCTGTTCAGTCAGATACAGATTCTCATGTTGAAGCTTTTCCTTCAGACTTTTGATTTCCTGATAGGCCAGCGCGTTATCGACCGCAATCGCAATGCGCTCAGCAATTTGCTGTAACACCCGCAGATTAGCCGAGTTGAAATTGTCCGGCTGGCACTGCGCCAGCTTCAGCACACCCAGCGTTTTATGCCCAAAGCGTAGCGGCAGTATGCACAGCGTTTTGGTTTGGTCCTGCCATAGCAGTTTGAACAGTGTGCTCTCTTCGCTCTCATCCTCTTTGGAAGGCTGTAGATTAGTCAGCAACATTTCGCCACTGGTCATCACCTCCCGTTCTAACGAACCGGCCAGCATCATGCGTGATTGCTCCCGCTCGGCGACGTGCATCTGTGGGTAATGCGTGGCGTAAACGCTAGCCTGTTCACTGTCTTTATCAGCATCGCACAGCACAATGCTAATGGCGTTGATATGGAAGAAATGATGAATAGTTTTCGCGATTTCGCCGGTCAGTTCGTCAAGATCCAGCTTGGAAAGTACCGCATTGGTGATATCCACCAGAATACGAAAGTCATCGCGTTCGTGGCGCAACAGAGATTGCTGAAACAACGCATTTTCGCGTAGCTGGATTTGTTCTACCGCGATGGCGGCCAGCATGCAGAGTTCGTGCAAACCGGCTTGATCGTCATCACTAAAAGGACGTGGGTGCTGACGGGTAAATTCGCAACCGCCAAGCAGACCGGAAGTGGCCAACAAAGGCACCAGGCAATAGTCCGTAAACGATGGGTACAGATTCAGCGCCGCCAATTGTGGGTAACGCAAGTTCAGCGCATCACTTCGCCAGACCTGCGTTTTGGGGTTGTTCCGTAGGGTATGTACCGGCCCGGTTGCCAGCAGCGTTTCATCTTCATAATTGATCGGCTGATGATGCGGATCGATACCGTAGAAACTAACGCGGTCGCTGTTGTTATCGAACAGCACCAGCGTGACGGCTTCGGCGATACCCGCGCTCTGCACCACCTGCATCAAGCTTTCCAGCAGTGATGCCATCGTCTGTTGCAGCAGCAGCACACGCGTCAGTTCCAGTAGTCCTTTATGTTTTGTGATGCTCATTGTGGCACTCGACATAGCATTCGCTCTGGATACTTTTTTTTCAGTAACATAGGTTTATTAGCAACCATTTCATCTAAAGGGCAATAACCCAAATTCTACCCCTTTTGTAGCAGACCATCCCCTGACGAGATCAACAAATCCGAGGTAACGGCTCCGCATGCGGCAACATCAACTGGCGGATGACGCCCAGGGCACCGCGTAAACACACCTGCGGATGCTCGGTCACCTCGCCGATGGTGGCTGCATCAACCCCCAGAGGATGCTGGCGCAGAATGGCCAGCACGGCCTCTTCCACTTGCGCCGACACCACCACAACCAGTTTGCCTTCGTTGGCAAAATTTAACGGTTCCAGCCCCAGTAGCTCGCAGATCCCGCGTACCGCCGGTTTTACCGGTAAGGCATTTTCGTCGATGCAAATCCCAAGACCGCTGGCTTCGCTGAACTCGTGCAGAATGGCATTCACCCCACCGCGCGTGGCGTCGCGCAACGCATGCACGCCGGAAAGCGCCCGTAGCGGCGCAACCATCGGTGCCAGTACGGCGCAGTCGCTTCCCACACCAAGATCCATACCCAGTTGTTCGCGCAGATTGAGGATCACCGCGCCGTGATCGCCGAGCGTACCGCTGACGATCACTTTGTCACCGGCCTGAATCATTTTCGCCCCCCACCTCACCGCCGTCGGGATCACGCCGATTCCCGCTGTGTTGATGAAGATTTTATCTGCCCCACCACGCTGAACCACTTTGGTATCGCCAGTCACAATAGCTATGCCCGCTTCCCGCGCGGTTTGCGCCATCGCACTGACAATTGTCTGCAAGTCACTCAGCGGTAAACCCTCTTCGAGAATAAATCCGCAGGAAAGATAAGCTGGCGTCGCGCCGCTGACCGCCAGATCGTTGGCCGTGCCGCACACCGCCAGTGTCCCGATGTTGCCGCCGGGGAAGAAAATCGGATCGATAACATAGCTATCGGTGGTAAACGCCAGGCGATCGCCCTGACGGCTGAGATCAGCCAAACTAAGCCGCGCACCATCTTCGCGTTCATTCAGCCACGGGTTGTCGAATGCGCTGAGAAACATCCGCTCGATCATCTGTTGCATTGCCCGACCGCCACTGCCGTGCGCCATCGTGATGACTTCATTGCGATCGCTCATCCTGTTACCTTCTGTTTCTCTTGATTTTGTACTGGTTGAGTTTCCTGATACCGGTACTGATACCACGCCGCACAAGCGCCTTCGGAAGACACCATGAGTGCGCCGAAGGCATTGTGCGGTGTACAACCGGTGCCAAACAGCGGGCACTGATGCGGTTTGCAACGCCCGGTCAGCACTTCGCCGCAACGTGCACGCGGGTCGTCAGCGACCGATTGCGCCTGCGGGCTGTAGCGCCGTTCAGCATCAAAGGCCGCATAAGCTGTGGTCAACGAAATCCCTGAGTCTTCAATCAGCCCCAGACCGCGCCATTCGCTGCTGCCGGAAAGCGCAAACACATCACGGATTGCGTCCTGTGCCAGCAGGTTACCTTCTTCCGGCACGACCCGACGATATTGGTTTTCCGTTTTACATGATGCCTCGCAAACTTGGTCCACCAGCATCAAAACGCTTTGCAACATATCCAGCGGCTCAAAGCCGCTTATCACCAGCGGTTTGCCGAACTGTTCATTAATGAAGTGATAAGGCGAGGTGCCGATGACCATGCTCACGTGGCCAGGCGCAAGAAATGCGTCGATGCGCACGTCGTCTTGCTGCAGCAGGCTGCGCAACGTCGGGATCAGGCTGATGTGCTGGCAGAACACGCTGAAATTCGTCAGGCTTTCGCGACGCGCCTGTTGCAGCGTGACGGCCGTCACCGGCAGCGTGGTCTCAAAACCGAGGGCAAAAAACACCACGCTGCGCTGCGGGTTTTCACGCGCCAGTTTCAACGCATCGAGCGGGGAATAGACCACACGGATATCCGCGCCGCGTTCGCGTGCCTGCAGCAGCGAACCCTGCTTTCCAGGCACCCGCAGCGCATCACCAAAAGTGCAGAAAATCACCTCCGGATGCGCGGCGATTTCACAGCAAGCGTCGATACGCCCCATCGGTAAAACGCAAACCGGGCAGCCCGGCCCGTGGATAAATTCCAACTGCGGCGGCAGCAATTTATCCAGTCCGAATTTGAAAATAGCATGCGTGTGGCCGCCACAGACTTCCATTATCTGCATCGGTTTTTCTGCGGTATAGGGCAATTTTGCCGCTCGCTGATGCAACCGTTCAATCAGTATTTTGGCCAGTTTGGGATCACGAAATTCATCAACAAAAAGCATTATCTCGTCTCTCCTTTGCCGAGGAACATCGCGACGTCGGCTTCGACTTCAGCCATCGCGTGCAGCGCCGCCAGCGTTTCTCTGGCCTCCTGTTCATCAAGTTTACTGAGTGCAAAACCGACGTGAATCAGCACCCAGCAACCGATCAACGCTTCACGACTCGCATCATGCTCTTTATTTCCACACACCAATGCGATATTGACTTCACGCCGCATTCCGCAGACTTCGGCCCAAGCGTGATCGGGCTGCTGTTCGTGTAGCGCGATGATTTGTCCCGGAATACCTATACACATTGTTGCTGCTCCAGCCACGTCAGCCACGGTTCCATCCCCTCGCCGGTCGTCGCCGAGAGCTGAATCACTTCAATGTCAGGATTGACCTGACGCGCATTGGCAATGCAGGTGTCGACGTCAAAATTGACGTACGGCAGCAGATCAATTTTGTTGAGGATCATCAAGTGGGAAGCCGCAAACATATGCGGGTATTTCAGCGGCTTATCTTCGCCCTCGGTGACGGAAAGTACAGCGACTTTATGACGTTCACCGAGATCGAAACTGGCCGGACACACCAGATTGCCGACATTTTCGATAAACAGCAGGCTGTTGTTTTTCGGTGCCAACTGATGTACCGCATCGTGAACCATCTGCGCATCAAGATGACAGCCTTTGCCAGTATTCACCTGAATCGCCGGCACGCCCGTCGCGCGGATACGGTCGGCATCGTTGGTGGTTTGCTGATCACCTTCCACCACTGCGCAATCGAATTGCGGCGCAAGACGGGTCAGCGTACTGGTCAGTAGCGTTGTTTTGCCTGAACCGGGGCTGGACACCAGATTCAGGGCCAGAATCGACGCCTGCGCAAAATGCTCGCGGTTATGGGCGGCGATATGATTGTTTTTCGCCAGCACATCCATTTCGATATCAACCAGCCGACGCGGTGCAAACGGCAGGCCGTGCGAATGATCGTGAGTGTGAGGATGAGTATGCGAGGAAGCGTCGTGAGGATGATGATGAGAATGTTCGCTGCTAACGCCTTCAATCCGAAGTTCGCCGCTGGCACAACCACAAGTACTGCACATAGTTTTCTCCCCAGGCAAATGAACGCCCGTTATTCGATTTCAATACGTTTAATTTTCATACCATCGTCTGCAATCACTCGCACATTGCGGCCACCGCACTGTGGGCAAAGCAACACGCCGGGGCTGAGTAAGTGAATATCCTGCCGACAGTCGTAGCACCAGCTTTCGGCTGCGGGCGTGTCAAGATGCAGCTCGCAGCCTTCAGCCAGCGTTTGGCGACAGACCAGGTCGAAGCAGAATTTCAACGCCTCCGGCTCGACGCAGGAAAATGCGCCGACTTCCATCCACACCGCCGTAATTCGCCGGGCATTATTTTGCTGCCCAAACTCTTGCATTATTTCCACCGCATTCTGACAAAATGTTATTTCGTGCATTATTTCCGCTCTCATTGGAGGCCAATAAATAAATGATTGCAATATCAATGCCAGAACTTAAACACGGATTAAAAACGAGTTCACTCAATTGGAAATAAAGCAGCGATAGTTTCCCGTCATATGTGTCGAAATAATCTGTCGTCGACATGTCGATATTTCCCGGCAACGGGAGCTGGAATCACAAGAAAAATGTAATACATTGATTTTAAGACACTTAAAAAAAACGCTTACACCTGGCACGCTTTATGCGAATAGAGCCTTATGCGCCCTATTTTCGTCGTCATCTGACCTGTCGAAATGGCACCCATAAAGAACTCAACAACGGGTAATCACCATGAGCACTCTCAGCGAACTGACCAGTAAAGCGGATTACATTGCCAGTAAAAACAATCATCTGAAATCACAGTGGCACAGCTATAAGAACAGCCTGGTTCAGGCGATCACCACATCAAATAAGAAAGTAAATCATGAGTTTATCTGTAGCGAAGAGCAGGATATTCGCTTCATGTTATTTAACCATTTTGCAGTTAGCATTCATTTGAGTGACGATTTCTACAGTCAGGATGTTGTCTACAGTCTGAATATGGCACCCGCCAGCGAAACGTCGGTGTTCAGAACCTTTGCCCACGCCAAACTAAGTGAAGATGGGCTTCTCGACGGCACCGTCGACATCCGCGACAAAATGGCCGTACAAGACCATTACCTGAATAAAATCTCCGCTATTTATCAGTGTTTGTTTGATTCTTTACATAACAACCAACCCATTCAACCGCAATTAGAGAAATTACTTCTTCAGGACTGAGTTTCAACCTGAAATTATTTTTACGGCATCCCGAAAATAAGCACCACGGCTACTGAACTGCCGTTTTATCTATGGGATTAATTCCGACAGAAGTGTCGAAATGTCATGTTAAGTGCCGATTTCGTCATGTTTGACGAAATAGAAAGGAGTTTTCATGCGCGTTAAAGCGGCCATGAATCAATATGTGATAGCCGATGCGAAACTCTGCATCGGCTGCAATACCTGTATGGCCAGCTGTTCGCAAGAACATCTACGCTACGGCTTACAGTCTGCACCGCGTTTGCAGGTGATGCGTAACCGTCTGGATTCCGCGCCGGTGATGTGCCATCAGTGTGAAGATGCGCCCTGCGCGCAGGTGTGCCCGGTCAATGCGATCACCCGCGAGAACGGCGCTATTCATCTGAATGAAAGTCTGTGCGTAAGCTGCAAGCTGTGCGGCATCGCCTGCCCGTTCGGCGCAATCACTTTTTCCGGCAGCACGCCGGTGGATATCCCGCGCGACTGCAACACCTCAAAAGCCCTGCCTGCCCCGCGCGCACCGCGTGCGATCAGCGCGTTTCTCGACTGCGTTCCCGGCATCCGCGCCGTGGCGGTGAAGTGCGATTTATGCAGCTTCAGCCCGGATGGCCCGGCGTGTATCACTACCTGCCCGACGCAGGCCATTAGATTGGTCACCGCCGGTCTGTCTGAACACGCCAGCCAGCAAAAACGCCTGAATGCCATGAACGTTTTTCCGGCCGACCTTCCGGTCGAACTGCCCCCCTTTACCGCACCTGACACGGAGGAAAAATGATGACCCCATTGTTCACATTGACTCCGGCATCGCTGCTGGCGCTGGCGCTGATCCTCTGGCTGCTAAGCGGCATAGCCTGCTGGCTGGTGGCGGCTTCCGCCCGCCTGAGCAGCCTGATCTCCGGCGCGGGCAGCATGCTGGCCTCACTCGCGGTCATCACCGCCGCATTGCAGATTCTGCACAGCGGGCCAGCACAGCGCATCACCTTACCGGTGCTTGCCTATACCGCTGAGTTCAGTGTACTGAACGGCTTGCTGCTGCTGGCGATGTCAGTCCCGGCACTGTTTTGCAGCCTGTATGCCTGCGCATGGCTCAAGCGTGTGGACCGCCGCAAACGTGCGCACACCGGCCTGTGGTGTAACCTGCTCATGGCCGCACTGACGGCATCGGCGGTGTCTGCCAATGCCACTGAACTGATTTTGATGATGGAAATGGCGGCGCTGTGCGCCTATTTCCTGATCGTGCAAACCGACGAGGTGAAAAGCCGTCGCGCCGGTCTGAATCAGTTTTTGTGTGGTCGTCTCGGCACGCTGTGCCTGATTCTGGCCTTTGCGCTGCTGCATCACGCCAGCGGGAGTGTGAATTTTGAGGTCTTGCGCCATACAGAATTCACCGCAGGCGTGAAATCTGTCGCCTTTCTCTTGGCGCTGACCGGTTTTGGGCTGTACGCCGGGATCATTCCGCTGCACGCCTGGGTGCCGCAATCGCATTCCAGCGCACCGGCCCATGCCGCGGCGCTGTTCTCTTCCGCCCTCATGAAAATGGGCATCCTGGGTGTCATAAAAGTCGGTCTGGATCTGCTCGGCGCACCGCCACTTTGGTGGGGCCTGGTGGTGTTACTCCTGGCGATCCTGACCGCGTTTATCGGTGGACTGTACGCACTGATGGAGCACGATATCCGCCGTCTGCTGGCGTATCACACGCTGGAAAACATCGGAATTATCCTGCTCGGCGTGGGCGGTGCAATGGTCGGCGTGGCGTTGAATCTGCCGATGCTGGCTTCTCTCGCGCTGCTGGCCGGTTTGTTCCATCTGTTCAACCACGGCCTGTTCAAAACCGCACTGTTCCTCGGTGCCGGTGAAGTCGAAATGCAGACCGGGATAAAGGATATGGAAAAACTCGGCGGCATTGCCCGGCTGATGCCGTGGACCGCTGTGGCGATGCTGATTGCCCTGATGTCGATGGCAGCGCTGCCACCGCTGAACGGCTTCGCCAGTGAATGGCTGCTGTATCAGTCACTGTTCCAGCTCAGTAACAGTCATGTGTTGATTGCGCGTCTGCTCGGGCCACTGCTGGCGGTCGGTCTGGCGCTGACCGGTGCGCTGGCGCTGATGTGTATTGCCAAAGTGTTCGGTGTGACCTTCCTCGGCGCACCGCGCAGTCAGGCCGCTGCAAACGCCACACCGGCACCGCTGCCGATGACACTAAGCAGCGTGCTGCTGGCACTTTTATGCGTCATTTTCGGTATCGCATCACCCTGGGTAATCCCGCATTTCTCCGCCGTGGCGACTTCGCTACTCAATGCGCCGCTTATGCCGTTTGCCTCTCACGACACAGTGGTTTCCGGTATCGCTGGCGTCTCCGCGCCGATGATTGCCCTGTTGCTGCTTGGTATGCCGATCTTACCCTGGCTGATTGCCAGCCTATTGCGAGGCAACCGCCTGCCCAATCGTCTGCGCGGCGACGCCTGGGCCTGCGGCTATGGTCATTCTCCTGACATGGTGGTGACCGCCACCGGTTTTGCCCAGCCGCTGCGTGTGATGTTTGCGCCGCTGTACCGTCTGCGAGTGTGCGCGACGCCTGCCGCACTGGTGGCCTCGCTGCATCAGGGCTGGCTCGGGGCGTTCTGCCGTCGTCTGGCTTTCATCGAACTGGCCGTGTTGCTGGTCGTGGCTTTCGCCTGAGGAACTGACTATGAATTTTCCCGTTTTGATGAGTAACGCGCTGTGGCCGCTGGCGCTGATTCAGGCCATTGCGCTGCTGGCCGTTGCGCCGCTGTTTGCCGGTTTCAGCCGCGTGATGCGCGCCAGAATGCACAACCGGCAAGGGCCGGGCGTGTTACAGGAATATCGCGACATGGCCAAATTACTGAAACGGCAAAGTGTCGCTCCGGCGGCATCCGGCGCGGCGTTTCGCAGTATGCCGTATCTGCTGACCGGCGGATTACTGGTGATTGCGACTGCCCTGCCGATGGTCACGCTGGCATCGCCGATGGGTGCCGCCGGGGATCTGATCACCGTCATTTATCTGTTCGCCGTGGTGCGCTTCGTGTTCGCCATCGCGGGTTTGGATACGGGCAGTCCGTTCACCGGCATCGGTGCCAGCCGCGAAGCGGTGCTCGGGGTATTGGTCGAGCCAATTTTGCTGCTTGGCCTGTGGGTCGCGGCGCTGGTGGCCGGTTCAACGTCACTCGGCGCAATCGCTGACTGCGTGCGTCACTGGCCGGTGTCCTCTTCCTTAACGCTGATCCTGGCCGGTCTGGCTTGCGCGTTTGCCACCTATATCGAAATGGGCAAGCTGCCGTTTGATATGGCGGAAGCCGAACAGGAATTGCAGGAAGGCCCGCTGACCGAATATTCCGGCGCGGCATTGGGTGTGCTGAAAATGGGTATCAGCCTGAAGCAGCTGGTGGTGTTACAGCTGTTCCTCGGTCTTTTTTTCCCGTTCGGGCTGGCTCAACACATCACGCCGCTGAACCTGCTGATCGCCGTGGTGTTGTGCCTGCTGAAACTTCTAATCGCCGTTTTTCTGGTGGCGCTGGTCGAAAACAGCGTCGCCCGTCTGCGCTTTCTTAAAACCTCCCGCACGACCTGGGCGGGCTTTGGGCTGGCGTTTCTGGCGCTGGTGTCCTGGCTGGTCGCTGGCTGACCTGACATTTTTCTTGTCCCGCTGCGGCGGGAAGAGGCTTTGTAATGAGTAATTTCAATACTGCGTTAAACCAAAATCCGGTCGGCAAACATTATCTGGCCGCGCTGGCGAAGCAGTTTCCGTCGGCAATATTAGGCAGCGAATGGCAGACCGACACGCAGGCAACCGTGACCATCAAACTGAACGCGTTGCCGGAAGTGGTCGAGTGGCTGTACTACCAGCAGGGCGGCTGGCTGTCGGTGCTGTTCGGCAATGATGAACGCACGCTGTGCGGCAATTACGCGTTGTATTACGTGCTGTCGATGGAGCAAGGCGTGAAGTGCTGGATCACGGTGCGCACCGAAGTGGATCCGATTTCGCTGGAGTTCCCTTCTGTGACCCCACGCGTGCCCGCCGCCGTCTGGGGCGAACGCGAAGTCCGGGATATGTACGGTCTGCGCCCGGTCGGATTGCCGGACGAACGCCGTCTGGTACTGCCCGATGACTGGCCTGACGATTTATATCCGTTGCGTAAAGATTCGATGGATTATCGCCAGCGCCCCGCGCCAACGACCGATGAAGAAACCTACCCGTTTATTTCCGAGGCCAAAGAAGGCAGCAAAATCGTGCCGATTGGCCCGCTGCACGTCACGTCTGACGAACCCGGACATTTCCGTCTGTTCGTCGACGGCGAAGACATTATCGATGCCGACTACCGCCTGTTCTACGTCCATCGCGGCATGGAAAAACTGGCCGAAACCCGCATGGGTTACAACGAAGTGACCTTCCTGTCAGACCGCGTCTGCGGTATCTGCGGCTTTACGCACAGCGTGGCCTACACCTCGTCGGTGGAAAATGCGATGGGGATCGTGGTGCCGGAACGTGCGCAGATGATCCGCTCGATTCTGCTGGAAGTTGAACGCCTGCACAGCCACTTGCTGAACCTCGGGCTGGCCTGTCATTTCGTCGGCTTTGATTCCGGCTTTATGCAGTTTTTCCGCGTGCGCGAGCAGTCCATGAAAATGGCTGAAATCCTCACCGGCGCGCGTAAAACCTACGGCATGAATCTGATTGGCGGTATGCGTCGCGACATCCTAAAAGAGGACATGATCGCCACCATCGCGTTGGCAGGCAGCATGCGCCGTGACCTGCATGAACTGGTGGATATTCTGCTCAGCACGCCGAATACCGAACAACGCAGCGTCGGGGTCGGCATTCTGGATCCACAGGTGGCGCGCGATTTCAGCAACGTCGGTCCGATGGTGCGCGGCAGCGGCCACCGCCGCGATATGCGCCAGGATCATCCTTACGCCGGGTACGCCAAGCTGCCGTTTGAAATTTGCAGCGAAACCGGTAACGACGTCTATTCCCGCCTGAAAGTCCGCATCCACGAAGTCTTTAATTCGCTGAACATGATCGAGTTCGGCCTGCAAAGCTTGCCAGGCGGCCCGCTGGCAGTCGAGGGCTTCAATTATATTCCGCACCGTTTTGCGCTGGGTTTTGCCGAAGCGCCGCGCGGCGATGACATTCACTGGAGCATGACCGGTGATAACCAGAAGCTATTTCGCTGGCGCTGCCGTGCGGCAACCTACGCCAACTGGCCGACGCTACGCTACATGCTGCGCGGCAATACCGTGTCCGACGCACCGCTGATCATCGGCAGCCTTGATCCCTGTTATTCCTGCACCGACCGCATGACGGTGGTCGATGTCCGCAAGAAAACGACCCTCGTCGTGCCCTACAAAGAGATCGAACGTTACGGCATTGAACGCAAAAACTCGCCGCTTTAAGGAACGGCTCATCATGCTGAAATTGATTAAAAAAGTGCTAAAAACCGGCACGGCAACGGTGGCCTATCCGTTTAAACCGCTGGATCTGGCGCCGAATTTTCGCGGCAAACCGCAATATAACGCGCAGCAGTGTATCGCCTGCGGTGCCTGCGCCAATGCCTGCCCATCCAATGCGTTGACCATGACCACGGCAGAAGACGGCGAAAGTATTCGCTGGTCGCTATTTTTAGGCCGCTGCATTTTCTGCGCCCGCTGCGAGGAGGTCTGTCCGACGGCGGCAATCACGCTCTCACAGGAATTCGAGCTGGCGGTATGGCGCAAAGAGGACTTGTTCGAAACCGCCGATTTTCCCGTCTGCCACTGCCATGAATGCGGCAAGCCTTACGCCGTGCAAAAGGAAATCGATTTCGCGCTCAGCCTGTTACAGGAGAACGGCGCACTGAGTGACCAGCAAATCGACGACCGCCGGGCGCAGTATGAGACCTGCCCGGCCTGCAAAAAACTGCACTGTCTTTCATCCACCGACCGGATTGATATCGGCCGTCATATGACCACGGAGGCGCAGTCATGAGCCAGACACTGATCGGCCCGCGTGACGGAAATGGCCTGCCGGTGCCCGTCACTGTTGACGAGAGCATCGCCAAATTAAAATCGACCTTACTCACCAGCATCCGCCGCTCTGCCTACGTATACCGTGTGGACTGCGGCGGCTGCAACGGTTGCGAAATTGAAATTTTCGCCGCGATTTCACCCCTGTTCGATGCCGAGCGCTTTGGTATCAAAGTCGTGCCATCACCGCGTCACGCCGACATTCTGCTGTTCACCGGTGCCGTCACCCGCGCCATGCGCGTCCCCGCGCTGCGTGCCTGGGATTCTGCACCGGATCCGAAAATCTGTATTTCCTACGGTGCCTGTGGCAATAGCGGCGGCATCTTCCACGACCTGTATTGCGTGTGGGGCGGCACCGACAAAATCGTGCCGGTCGACGTGTACATCCCGGGCTGCCCGCCGACACCCGCCGCCACGATTTACGGTTTTGCGATGGCGCTGGGCCTGCTCGATCAGAAAATCAAAGGTCAACAGCACGATGATGCCGCGATGCTTCCGGCGTCACTATTGCACCCCGATTTGCCGCAGCCGCTGCGCGTGTTGCTCGACCGCGAAGCGCGGCGCATGGCCGGTTACCGCTATGGCCGCCAGATTGCCGACCGGTTTATGCAACTGGTCGCCGCGCCCGGCCCGCAAGCGGTGGAACAGCGCGTGGCGGCGTATCTCGATGAACAAGGGGATATGCGGCTCAACGAAATTGTCGGCAACCTGCAACAGATTTACCAGCAGGTGCTGCGTGGGGAGGTTCATCTGTGATGACGTCAGCCAACGACCAGCGTTATGCCCGGCATCAGAAGCCCGCGGGCAGCCCGTACGATAAAAACAAAGTGATTTTCTACTCGCTGAGTAGCAAGTTTGTCGATGAGAAAAGCGCGCAGAAACGCAGCTCGCAAAAGGTAAAGGAAGTGATTTATTACAGTCTGGCGATCGGCCATCACCTTGGCGTGATCGACTGTCTGACATCCCGGCTCGAATGCCCCCTCGAGGGCTACCGGCAATGGATAGATTGCCTGCCGGAAAACAGCGAGGCGCGCCGCAAACTGGCCGGTGTGCAGCGCTTTGGCGAAATTAATATCGACCGCAGTCACACGCACTGTCTGGCGCTGGCGCTGCGCGATGCCCGCCCGCAGATGAACATGCAGCAACAGGGCTGGAGCGAACAGCTGATTGCCTTGCTCCAGCAAATCGAAAACGACCCCGCCATGTACCTGATGGTCAGGAGATACGATGCCTGATTTACCTTCCCACTATGCCCTGCTGTGCGTCGGCAACAGCATGATGGGTGACGACGGTGCCGGCCCGAGGCTGGCAGAACGGTGCGCTGAACAGCCGCTGAACGACTGGACCGTGGTGGACGGCGGCGCCGCGCCGGAAAACGACATCGGTTTTCTACGCGCACTGCGCCCCGACCACCTGGTGATTGTCGATGCCACCGACATGGGGCTGGCACCCGGCGAAATGAGGATTATCGACGAAAATGACATCGGCGAGATGTTCATGATGACCACCCATAACCTGCCGCTGACGTTTTTAATCCAGCAACTGCGGGAGGACATCCCGAACATCACGTTTGTCGGCATCCAGCCGGATGTCGTGGCGTTTTACTACCCGATGAGTCCGGTGGTTGAACAGGCGGTTTGCCGTTTGCATCAGCTTTTGCCGCAGCTTCAAACCGGGCTGGGTATCGCCCCTTATGTGGCCGAAATGGCCTGACATCGGTTTTCGACACAACTGTCGAGGCGGTGACGACGCGGGCATGACGTCAGCGACGAATGTCGTCACTGTAAGAAACACATATCCTAACCTGATGAATAACATCGACAAAAATAAACACACAGAACTGGCATGGTTTATGTATAGCCAGTTACTGCAAACATTAAACCACCCTATTTCAATCCAAGGCGTCGTCAATGACGAAAGGGATTTGGAGACAAAAACATGAACCGGTTCATCATCGCCGATCCAAAAAAATGCATCGGCTGCCGTACCTGTGAGATTGCCTGTGTGATGGCCCACAGTGAATCGCAGGATATCTCTCTACTCAACGCCGCCACGTTTGCGCCGCGTTTGCATGTGATCAAAGGCGTTAATCTCAGTACCGCCGTCATGTGCCGCCAGTGTGAGGATGCGCCCTGCGCTAACGTTTGTCCGAACGGGGCTATCAGCCGCGTCGGTGACCGCGTTCAAGTCATGCAGGAGCGCTGCATTGGCTGCAAAACCTGCGTCGTTGCCTGCCCTTACGGCGCGATGGAAGTCGTCACTAAACCAATCTTCCGCCAGAACGGCGCGGCCATGACCGCGACCTCTGACAAAGCCGAAGCGCATAAATGCGACCTGTGCCACGCCCGGCCAGCAGGACCTGCCTGTATGGAAATCTGCCCGACCAAAGCCCTGTTCGCCATTGATCGTAATCACTTACAGGAAATGAACGCAGAAAAACGCCGCCGCGCTGCGCTCGATAGCACCTCTCCCCTGCTGTTTTAACCTCGAATAGAGGAAGGAAAAACATGAAAAAAGTCACCACTGTCTGCCCATACTGTGGGGCGGGATGCAAAATGAACCTGATTGTGGATAACGGAAAAATTATCCGCGCTGAAGCCGCCAATGGCGTCACTAATCAGGGCGAACTGTGCCTGAAAGGCTACTACGGCTGGGATTTCCTCAACGACACTAAACTGCTGACCCCGCGCCTGACGCAACCGCTGATCCGCCGTCAGAAAGGTGGAAAATTCGAGGCTGTCAGCTGGGATGAGGCCATCCGTTATACCGCGCAGCGCCTGAAAGAGATCAAACAAAAACACGGCCCGCGTTCGATTATGCATACGGGTTCTTCGCGTGGCACCGGTAATGAAACCAACTATGTCATGCAAAAATTCGCCCGTGCGGTGATCGGCACCAACAACGTCGACTGCTGCGCCCGCGTATGTCACGGCCCTTCGGTGGCCGGTTTGCAAGCGACGCTCGGCAACGGCGCGATGAGCAACTCCATCGGCGATATTGAGAATTCAAAATGTCTGCTGGTGATTGGCTATAACTGCGCCGATTCGCATCCGATCGTCGCCCGCCGCGTGATTAAAGCCAAAGAGAAAGGCGCGCAGATCATTGTCTGCGATCCGCGCCGCATCGAAACCGCCCGTATCGCCGATCAGCATCTGCAAATCAAAAACGGTTGCAACATGGCGCTGGTCAATGCGTTTGCCTATGTGCTGATCGAAGAAAATCTGTATGACCACGACTATGTCGCCAAATACACCGAAGGCTTCGACGAGTACCGTAAAAACGTTGCCGATTATTCGCCGGAAGCGGTCGCCGAGCAGACCGGCGTATCCGCTCAGCAAATTCGTCAGGCAATGCGGACTTACGCCGCTGCGCCTTCTGCCACGATCATGTGGGGCATGGGCGTGACGCAGTTTGGTCAGGCGGTGGACGTGGTGAAAGGTCTGGCGGGGCTGGCTTTGTTGACCGGTAATCTTGGCCGCGCCAACGTCGGCGTTGGGCCGGTGCGTGGCCAGAATAATGTGCAAGGTGCCTGTGATATGGGCGTACTGCCGAATGAATTTCCGGGGTATCAGTCAGTTACCGACCCGCAAGTCCGTGCGAAATTCGCGGATGCCTGGGGCATTGACGTCAATCAGATGGACCCAGAGATCGGCCTGCGCATCACAGAGATTCCGCATCTGGCAATCGAAGGCCATGTCAAAGCCTACTACATCATGGGTGAAGACCCGTTGCAGACAGAGGCCGATTTAAGTCTGGTACGCCAGGGTTTCGAGGCGCTGGAGTTTGTGGTGGTACAGGACATTTTCATGACCAAAACGGCCGAACAGGCCGATGTGATCCTGCCGGCTACCTCTTGGGGCGAGCACGGCGGCGTGTTTTCCTGCGCGGACCGTGGCTTCCAGCGATTCGAGAAAGCCATTGAGCCGAAGTACAACGTCAAACGCGACTGGGAAATCATCAGCCTGCTGGCGACCGAACTCGGTTATCCGATGCACTATAACGACAATCAGGAAATCTGGGACGAAATGCGCGAGCTATGCCCGCTGTTCTACGGCGTAACCTACGAAAAAATGGGTGCGCTTGGACATATCCAGTGGCCGTGTACCACGCTCGAAAGCCCGGGAACGCAGTACTTGTATCAGGATAATCACTTTGATACGCCAACCGGTAAAGGCCAGCTCTTTGCCGCGCCGTGGCGCGCACCGGCTGAAGTGCCGGACAGCGACTACCCGCTGGTGCTGTGCACCGTGCGTGAAGTCGGCCACTACTCCTGCCGCTCCATGACCGGTAATTGTGCCGCCCTGCAAACGCTGGCCGATGAACCTGGCTTCGTACAAATGCATCCGCAGGACGCGCAAGCGCTGGGTATTCGCGATCAGCAACTGGTGTGGGTCGCTTCACGCCGTGGCAAAGTCATTACACGCGCCAACTATAACGAGCGTATCAACATTGGCGCAGTCTATATGACCTATCAGTGGTGGATCGGTGCCTGCAATGAACTGACACAGGAAAATTTGGATCCCATCTCCAAAACACCGGAAACCAAATATTGCGCGGTCAATGTCAAGCAAATCGCCGATCAGCGCTGGGCAGAAAACTATGCCCAGCAAACTTACAGCGACATGAAAGCGCGCTTGCGCAGTGCCGTTGAAGATGTGATCCCGGTGGTTGAGGTCGGTTGATGGTATTGGCGCCTTCTTCTGACAGGAGAAGGCGCTTCTTAACAGGAATTATTTATGTCTGGTTTATTGATCCGCATCAGCGGCAAGGTTCAAGGCGTCGGTTTCCGGCCTTTTATCTGGCAACTGGCTGACCGGTTGCGGCTTCGCGGTGAGGTCTGTAACGACAGCGCTGGCGTAGAAATCAGACTACTTCAGCCGGTCGATATCGACATTTTCATCGAACAGTTACAGCACCACTGCCCGCCGCTGGCGCGCATCGACAACATAACCCTGGATGCTTTCGACTGGCAGAGTCCCCCGCAAAACTTCACCATTACCACCAGCCGTAAGAGCCAGATGAACACGCAGGTGGTTCCGGATGCCGCAACCTGCCCGGAGTGCCTGAAAGATATCAGTCAGCCCGGCGATCGTCGTTTCGGCTATGCCTTTACTAACTGTACCCATTGCGGCCCGCGTTTTACGCTGATCCGTTCAATGCCATACGACCGCCCTTTCACCAGCATGGCGGACTTTACGCTGTGCCCCGCGTGTCAGCAGGAGTATCAAAACCCCGCTGATCGGCGCTTTCACGCCCAGCCAGTCGCCTGCCCGCACTGCGGTCCACAGATCAGCGCCACCCAGCAAAATGGCGAGATAGTGGCACAGGACCGGTCAGCCATTGAACACGCGGTAACTGCGCTCCGTGCCGGAAAAATCGTCGCGATTAAAGGGTTGGGCGGTTTTCATCTGGCCTGCGATGCCACACATCAAGCTGCCGTCATGCGCCTGCGGGCACGTAAACATCGCCCGACAAAACCGCTGGCGGTGATGCTGCCGGATGTTCACTGGCTGGCACGGTGCAGTAATGAAAGTTCACAGTGCGTGCTGCGTGAAGTGTTGCAATCCGCCGCCGCGCCAATTGTGCTCACCGGCAAAAACGCGATGTCACCGCTGTGCGCAGCCATTGCACCGGAACTGGATGAAGTGGGGTTGATGTTACCTTTTACGCCGCTGCATCATTTGTTGATGCAAGCCTGCCAGACACCGCTGGTGATGACCTCTGGAAATGCCGCAGGTTGCGCACCGGCGTTAACTAACGCGGACGCACTGTATCAGCTCACGGGCATCGCCGATCTGTGGCTGCTGCACAACCGCGACATCGTCCAGCGCGCCGATGATTCACTGGTTCGCCTGACGCCGCAAGGTACCGAAGTATTACGTCGCGCCAGAGGTTATGTCCCCGATGCCTTGTCGCTACCGCCAGGTTTTATCGCCCAGCCGCCGTTACTGGCGCTCGGTGGCGATCTCAAAAATACTTTTTGTCTGGTGCGCGGTGGACAGGCTGTGCTCAGCGCACATTTTGGTTCTCTGGCACATCGGGATATTGCCCTGCAACAGCAGCAGGCCCAGGAACATTTTCAGCATCTTTATGGTTGCACGCCGCTCACCGTCGCCCGCGATGCACATCCCGCTTACCTCAGCCACATTCAGGCGAATAAACCCGGAATAAGAGTGGTGGATGTTCTGCACCACCACGCGCATATCGCTGCCTGCCTGGCAGAACACCGCTGGCCGCTGAACGGCGGCAAGGTCATCGGTTTGGCTCTGGATGGGCTGGGATATGGCATTTCTTCTGATAATAAAGCCGCACTGTGGGGCGGAGAATGCCTGCTGGTGGATTATCTGTACTGTCAGCATCTCGGCGGTTTACCGGCAGTCGCACTACCGGGTGGCGACCGTGCCGCACAAGAACCCTGGCGTAACCTGCTCGCACAGTGGATGGCGTTTGTGCCGCACTGGCAGCGTCTTCCAGAGGCCAAAGCGTTGCTTACACATGCGTGGCAGCCGCTGTCCAAAGCGATGACGGCAGGAATTAATTCGCCGCAAGCCTCTTCCTGCGGACGTTTGTTCGATGCCGTCGCGGCCGCACTGGGCTGCGCGCCAGAAACCCTGAGCTGGGAAGGTGAAGCCGCGTGCCGGCTCGAAGCGCTGGCGCAACAGGGTTCTGGCGTTAAACATCCGGTCACTCTGCCACTCCTTCACGCTTCCGACGGCACTTTTCTGGATTTGGCCCGGTTCTGGCAACAGTGGCTCAGTTGGCAAGCCGCTCCTGCTGCACGTGCCTTTGCCTTCCATGACGCGCTGGCTCAGGGGTTTGCTGCCCTCGCCCGCTATCACTGTGCGAAAACCGGTACCCGCACCGTCGTACTCAGCGGTGGCGTGCTGCATAACCGTTTACTGCGCCAACTTTTACACCGTGCTTTATTGCCACTGCACGTGCTGATGCCTCTTGACTATCCGGCAGGAGACGGTGGGCTGGCGCTGGGACAAGCGGTCATCGCTTGCGCCCGGTTGCAATGTGCTGCTGATATTAACCTGCCTCTGGTTTTAAATTGAAATAAGGATCCTCATGATTAACCGCGAGTTTTTCCATACACATCACCGTGCTTTCTGGCTGTTTATCGGGCTGATAGTCGTCAATCTGCTGGCCTGGGGATGTGCGTTAGTGGTGTTCCGCCACAGTGCTGCATTGATGGCCGCAGCCCTGCTGGCCTATGGCTACGGCCTGCGTCATGCCGTGGATGCTGACCATATTGCGGCAATCGACAATGTGACCCGCAAACTGATGCAACAGGGGCAGCGTCCAGTGGCAGTCGGGGCTTATTTCTCCCTTGGTCATTCCAGCATAGTGATCATTGCCTGCGCAGCCATTGCAGCCACCTCTTTGTTATTTGGTGACAAAATCGGCTGGTTACACAACTACGGCAGCACCATTGGTACGCTAGTTTCAGCGTTATTCTTATTGTTGATGGCCGCGGTTAATGCGGCAATCCTGCGCGATGTCTGGCGTCGTTTTGGGCAGGTAAAGCGCGGTGTACCCTTTATTCAGACGGAAAATGCACAAGGCATCCAGGGCGGCGTGATGACCCGCGTTTTTCGTTTCGCGTTCAAACTGGTTAACCGCAGTTGGCAGATGTATTTGGTCGGTTTTCTGTTCGGGTTAGGTTTCGACACCGCAACGGAAATCGGTTTGTTGGGTATTTCTGCGGCGGGCGCTTCATCGGGCATGTCAGTCTGGAGCATCATGGTATTTCCCGCACTGTTTGCCAGCGGCATGGCGCTTATTGATTCACTCGACAATTTTGTCATGGTCGGTGCATACGGATGGGCTTTCGATAAACCGGTGCGCAAGCTCTACTACAATATGACCATCACGGCCACCAGCGTGGTAATTGCTTTATTCATCGGTGGGCTGGAAACACTGGGTCTGCTGTCCGAGAAATTTAACTGGCATCAGGGAGGTTGGCTGGTCATTAACGGACTGAATGAAAATATGGGTAACGTAGGCTATGCCGCAGTGGCGTTGTTCATCTTATTTTGGGGCATATCAGCGGCCAACTATCACTGGAAGGGATACGATAAGTTAGGCGCAGAGTAACGTGGTTTTGGTCACAGACATTTGTTGCTGTAAGTGCTTGAATAGTTCTGATGAAAGGCCGTGCGGATATAATTGAATATCGCCATATTTCAAACGGTTATGACCAGGCTATACTGAGTAATCTCGCCAGTTCCTGTATTGTGGTTGCAAAGTTAACCTGTTTTGCGGCAAGTTACAGTCCAACTTCAGCGAGCAGTTCAAATGATCACTGTGCGAGCAATCCGATGATTAAGTGGCCGTGGAAAACAAATGACCTCCAGACAAACAAATGGGATGCGTGGCAAGACGCGCTAAATATTCCCCTTTTGGCGTCATTGGATGACCAAGAGCAAAAACGGCTGGTGCAAATTGCCAGCCAGTTATTGCACCAAAAACGGCTAGTGCCCCTGCAAGGCATCGTTCTCAATGAACAGATGCAGGCACGGATAGCTCTGCTATTTGCGCTCCCGGTGATGGAACTTGGCGTAGAGTGGCTCGACGGTTTCCATGAAATTCTGCTTTACCCGAATCCTTTTGTCGTGGACTCACCCTGGCAGGATGATAACGGCCTGGTCCATGCGGGTTCACAAATTCATGCCGGGCAGAGTTGGGATCAGGGTCCCATCGTGCTCAACTGGCAAGATATCGAAGACTCCTTTGATACCTCGGGTTTTAACTTAATCATTCATGAAGCCGCTCATAAGTTGGATCTGCGCAACGGTGGCGAGGTCAGTGGTGTTCCACCTATTGCGCTCCGTGACGTCGTCGCCTGGGAACACGATCTCCATGCTGCCATGGAAAATCTTCAGGATGAAATCGACATGGTGGGCGAAGATGCCGCCAGTATGGATGCATACGCCGCCAGCGACGCCGCAGAGTGTTTCGCCGTGCTGTCAGAATACTTTTTCAGTGCGCCTGATCTGCTTTCTACCCGTTTTCCTTTGGTTTATGGCCATTTTACCCGTTTTTATAAGCAAGACCCTCTGGCCAGGCTGTACCGTGACCGTCCGTGCGACTGTTAATTTATGTTCAGAAGCTTGTTCTTAGTAAGAAGAGCCAGGGATTCTGCCTCTTTTCGCTCAGTTGGTGAGCAGTCAGCTTTGTAAAGCCAATTTAGCGTTGACACCCCGTGGGGCTCTGGATATGATGCGCCCCGTTCAAACGATTCCTCTGTAGTTCAGTCGGTAGAACGGCGGACTGTTAATCCGTATGTCACTGGTTCGAGTCCAGTCAGAGGAGCCAAATTAGAAAAGCCCGCTTAAGGAAACTTAAGCGGGCTTTTTGCGTTTCATACTTATTGAACACCCTAGTGGTTCAACTTATATAAATGCCAGTCAGGCTGAACTGACCAGCATTACGCCTCGGCGTATTTTTGTCAGGACACCTTGGTCAGGAAACAACCGCCCCGGTGATTAGCGCATATTTCTCCCAAAGTTTTTCTTTGCTTTCGGCAAGTTCGGGTAAGAGCGGAATACATTCCACCGGACACACTTGCTGACATTGTGGTTCGTCATAATGACCCACACATTCCGTGCAAAGGTTTGGGTTAATAACATAATATTCATCACCTGCGGAAATCGCGCTATTAGGGCACGCCGGACGGCAAATATCACAGTAGATACACTCTTCAGTAATGGTCAGCGACATCGTGCAGCCTTATGATTTCCACGGTGGATTGAAAGGAAGCTGGACATTTTCCGGTGCTGCCGTGCGCGCGACGTTAAGTTCCTGGCCAAGCAGCCCGAAATAACTGTCCAGCGCGGTCAGTTCAACCACACCTGACTCGCCAAAACGCGCTTTGAATGCGTCATAGGTTGCATCCTGCACCATATGAGTTTTATGAAGTTCGGTGACAAATTGATAGGTAATGGCTTCATCGTGGGTCATATGCGGAGGTCTGCGCTGTGCCGCCAGGGCATCGGCGGTTTCACGGGTCACCCCTGAGCGTAAGGCAATCGGCTCATGAATATACCACTCGTAGGGCGATTGCATTTCGCGCCCGGCAATCAAAATAGCAAACTCACGGATACGTTTAGGCAATTCGGAAGTGAAGCGCACATGCTCACCCAGCATCTGAACACGCGTCAGTAATTCCGGGCTTCTCAGTAACACCGAAAACGGCCCGAAAATACAACCGCGCGGCCCGGCACTGATTTTTTTAATCGCGGCACGTTGCTCCGGGCTGGCATTCTGCGGATCCATATCAGGCAATCTGTCCAAACTCAGGTCGCTGTCAGAAAACTTGACCGCATCACACTGCGCGGGCCACTTCAGCGGGTCGCTGATTTTCTCTGTCTGTGCAGCATGCGCCGCACCATTTGCCAATAAGAATGCCATCGCCACTGCTGTTTTTTTAAACGTATTCATTTCTGACTTCTCTGTTTATTGTCGATATTGGCTTCAACTCTGAAGCGCGTTTTTCTGAACCCGCCACCCGGCGGCGTCCAATGTCCTTTATTGAACCTCGTGGAAAGCCTCAAGCTCATAACACAACGCATAAATGCCGAAGAGCAACTTGTGATGGCTCAAATCTATCCCCTGTTTACGCCCCGACTCACACTGAGCAAAAAGACATATAT
This sequence comes from Hafnia psychrotolerans, assembly GCF_014639435.1. Taxonomy (GTDB): domain Bacteria; phylum Pseudomonadota; class Gammaproteobacteria; order Enterobacterales; family Enterobacteriaceae; genus Ewingella; species Ewingella psychrotolerans. Next base: position 210,215 of record NZ_BMFZ01000002.1, read on the forward strand.
CTGCCATCGTAGGAGAAGCACCACAGCAAAACTCATGTTGAATGGCTCTCTGCGACAAGGTTTCTTCTGCCATTTTCAGCGATTCGTCCAGCCAATGCCGTTTCCAGTGACTGATATCGGTTTCGGTCAGGCCCGACGCACGCAGCCGGTCGGCCACACGACGGGTGACCAATGGGTGATAATCGGCCGAGAACAGAGAGGCAAAACTACGGCACCAGGCCCGCTCCAGCGGATCGCGAGGCAGGACGTCGTGCCCGGCATGGACATCATCCAGGTATTCGATAATGGCCAGTGACTGCGTCAATATCTGAACGTTATGCATTAACAACGGAAGCTTTCTTTGTGCATTGAGTTCACGGTAAGAGGGGGTAAGATGCTCCCCCTGTTGTAAATCGACCTCAACATATTGATAGCTAATATCTTTTAAACGCAATGCAATGCGTACTCTGTTCGTCGCAGACGACGTGCGGCAGCCATAGAGCGTGATCATAAGCTGTCATCCGCCGTCTTCAGTGAGCCACGCTTCATCACACCGACGAGCCATTTGAAGAAACCAGGTGCCTGCAGGAGCAGCATAAAACCAAACGCGGCCTGATAGGCTATTTGCGGATAATGACCTGCGACATCCATTGGCCAGAATCCAATGATCACCCCGAACAGCGTTTGCGTGAGAAAGGCACCGAACAAGATAAGCAGGTTGAGACAGGTCGCCGCGCGGCCGGTCATTGCCGGTGACACATTTTGCGCGACAATGGTGTATTCAAGTCCAGCGATGGTGCCGATGAGTGTGAAACCTATCGACAATGCGGGAAGCAAAGGCACGATATTTAATGCACAAAGCACCTGCACGGCCAAAAACAGCGCAATACCGATACCCCCCACATCCAGCGGTTTAATGTTAAATTTTCCGGCCCATTGCGTTACCGCCCCCACGGACAACGACCCCACCACGACCGCCCCCATGCCGACGAAAAGATAAATAGAGGTTTCCGCGTTGCTATACTGCCCTACGTCCTGCAACCATTTCCCCATCCACAGCCCCTGCAAACCAAAAGCGACAGTGTGAGGGAGCAGCAACAGGCTGATCACTTTGCGAAACGCCCGATCTTTATATACCTCAAGCAATGAGGCGAGGCTCGGCCACTTCACCATTTTGTGTTCGACAGGATCTTTCGGTACCCACAAGGCGATAGCCAACATCACCATCAGCGTGATACCTGCCATGACAAAAAACAGCGTCCGCCAGGAGATAAATCCTACTACCCAAGCAACTGGCAAGGTTGACAACATCGCGCCCAGTCCCCCTGCCGCGAGGAGATACCCATGAATCGACGGTAACTTGCGCACAGGCACCCAAAATGACAGCACTTTAATTGAGCCCATAAAACATGCCGCCAGCCCCAACCCGATGAGTATTCTCGCCAGCAATAAGGTGGCGAAGCTATGCCCGATACCAAACAGCACCGCCCCTACCGCCGCCACACCAAGCAGTGTGAGCTGCACACGTTTCGGACCATAACGATCAAGCGCCAGCCCAACCGGCAACTGCGCCAGAGAAAATGAGAAGAAATACGCACTGGATAAAATGCCGAGCTGCCCGGCCGACAGCGACATTGCCGAAATCAGAAATGGTGTTAATACCGCATTAATATTCCTGAACAGAAATGACGTGCAATGCCCAAAAGCAAACGGCAAGAAGATGTGCGTCATTACTTTAGATGCGCTCAGCGACGGAGACGAAGATATTTCAGCCATGATGATACCTTTAATAATTAAGTAATTTATTTCGAATGAGGCGAGTACGTTTTATCTCCATCGTTTCGTAATAGTGTTCCCTGCTTTGCCATACCCGGCAAATTCTGGATCACATACAAAACCAGATTTTCATTCTCCTGATTAATAAACTGATGCTCACTCCATGCCGGCACATATATAACGTCACCGCTGGCCAATGGCGTCGGGGATTGATTATCCAGCACCAACTCCCCCCTTCCGGATATCACCACGTACAGATGCCAAAAGGAGTGAGAGTGTGACGTGGTGTGGTCGTTGGCAGGAATAACCTGAACGGTGACAGACAGGTCATGCAAGGTTTCTCCCTGCTTCTCCCGATGGGGATTTTCAAGAAACAGTGCACCGCGGGGGGTGAATCCTTCTGTTTGCAGGGCCAGTAAAATAGACGACTGCTTCCAGATGACGCTCTCTTCGCGAGGGCGCTGGTTATCAACCAGATAGCGACTGAATGACCGCAAGTTTCCCTGCTGTAAGACGTTGTGTTCGGTCATGCTGATGCCTCCACCGGTATCGTGAGCGGATATTCCTGACGGACGAGACGGCGCAGGCAACTCTTCACGCTGATATTCGCATCCTCAAACTGTCGCGATGGCAAATGTGGGCGTGGCAAGGCGTGGGTATAGTAATGTGGACCTTCGACGGGGAAACCGATCGCCCAAAGATTTTCGTCGGCCACTCCGCTGGCATTAATCGGATGCAGATCTCTATCTACCGCCATACCGCCCGGATGATAATCACCATTCATATAAGGCGTAATGAGTCCGTTCTTGAGCAGATTACGATTAAGCTCGCTGCCATCAGTCAGAGGGGAATATGCGTCGAGTCTGGCGATAATTATGGCGTCTACCGGACTCTGGTAATTTTGCCGGGTAAACTGGCCGCGCAGGACGAAGCGGGATTGGCTTTCATCGCAAACAATCTCGGTCGCGGGACCGCCGCCCAGGGTGACGACACCGGCAGCAAACAAGGCGAGTAGCTCCTGGTTTCTGCGCAGCGGAGGACCGAAAGAGATGCGATTAATAATCGGATTAAAGGATTCGATAAAGTAACGGTGTGATTCTGGTGTCAGCCCGTTCCATTCAACCGCCCGGCGCAAGGCTTCTCGCACATCGCGCAATACATCGGTCGCCGCCTTTAACGGGCTGTTCATATTGCCTAATTTAGCCTGTTGCAGGTCATGATTAACCAATTCAAGGAAGAATGCACACCAGGACGGGTAGTCATCAAACGTCCTGTTACGCAGCGGCCACAACACCTGTTTAATCTGCTCAACAACATGTTCATCGGCGCTGAATGTGTCCGGTTCCAACCGTGTCTGCGTCTGCGCGCACTGCCAGGCATAAGCCATCTCTTTAATTAAGAGCGGCAATATCTGTGATTGAAAATCGATCTGTTTCGAATTCCGCTCGGCAATATTGCTGGCAGCTATCGCCGCTACCGCCGCAGGCGTCAGAAATTGCCCGGTATGACGGCCGGTGAGCCCCTTCTGGTTAATGCCTCGCCCCGCAAACGGCAGACACTGGCGTGAGGAAAGCACGATTTTCGGCTCCCTTCCCGAGGCGATATATTCAAGCCCGTCGCCAGATTTGATATAGCGTCCCCCGCGCCCGAGGGTCAGCGCCGAAATCGCATCATGCGCCGTCAGGCCAAATCCCTGAATAAGCACCCGAGATTTTGCCGAAAGCGTGTCAAGCCGCTTAACCGGATAGGGAGAAGTGTGATAAGCCAGCAGTGGATTGCGATCACCATGACGCTCGCAGAATGCCGAAAAATGGCTATCGCTGTGCGTGGGTTTACGGTATCCGTGCCCGGTGGTCAGGAAAACGAAATCACAGGGAATACTTTTTCCATCTTGCAGAATGACAGTAAAACGCTCGTCTTTGGTCAGGTTCACGGCAAACTGACGATATTCGGTAAGCGTGATATTTTCCGGTAAAAGCTTAAGCAAACGCTGATAGTAATCCGCGAGGTATTCACCTAGCAGGGATCGGGGCAAATACTCCATATCCGTCAGCTCTGCCCCGACGCTTTGCGTAAAGGTGTCGTTATCACGCCGGTAGCCCGCCGTTTTTGCCCACTGAATAAACGATTCGCCTCCGGCTTTCAATGCCTGGCTATTACCTGAAAACAAGGTGATTTGAGAAGAGACCGTATTCACCAATAAATGCTCAGGTTGTTCTGCTGGATGGCTTCCCTGCCCCGGTTTTCCGGGATTAATAATATGCAGGTGAATAGGATCCTGAATGTCATCGTTAATGACATTTTCAATAATACGGTCAAGCACATTCAGGCCACGAGGACCAAAACCAATAATAGCGAGATGATTAACGCGCATGGATCTCTCCTTCTGGAGGAAGATGGAGTTGTACAATATTTTCTTCGCCCTTAAAGCGCGGGAATAACGTTCGTACCTGCGGATCATGGCCTGGAATAATGTAGGTAAGGTCGGGGACAAGCTGCTTCATGGTATTGTGCGCCGCAAGCATGTCGGGAATATCCATCACGATTGGAAACGGCGTTGAGGCATCGATATGGTGCCAGTAATGCGCGGAATCGCTGGCCAGGACTATTTTGCCACGCGCCGTATTTACCGTGACAATTTGCAGCCCTGCGGTGTGCCCCCCTACAAGCTGCGTATTAATACCCGGTAAAATCTCCTCATGCTTGCCGACATAGCGCACTTTACCTTCATGCAGGCGATAAACCGCATTGGCAATATTCTCCGGATCATAAGGCGCTCTTACATAGCGATGCAGCATGTGTCTGCCGGTGCAGTAATGCATCTCTTTTTCCTGCATATACAGCGTGGCATTGGGAAAGGCCTTGAGATTGCCGATATGGTCATAATGCATATGCGTAACGATAATTTTTTCAATATGGTTTGCGTCGACATCCAGCTTTTGTAACAGCGACTCTGGCGCACTGTAATAATGTCGATTACGTTTCCCGGCCAGCTCGCGATTAAATCCGGTATCCACCATCAGCACGGTATTTTCATGGCGAATTAACCAGCAATAAAAATCCAGTGGCATATCACTGTTATCGTGTTCATCGTGTGAAATAAAGTTTTCATTACGCGACCGGTTTTTATGTTCTGCGTAGCGCAGCGCATAGACTTCATATTCAGGTATCATTTTTAATTCCGGGCAGTTTATACAGTGACGATTCTGGCCATTTCGTCGAAAGGCGTGGTTTTATCTTTATTTTCGAAAAAGAAATGTGACTCACCAAAGGCAGGTCGCAGATGGTCCAGCCACGAGGCCTGCGGGTCATATTTGGCAAAGAAAGGCCGACGTACCCAGTCCGGGTTACGCGCCTGAAGAAATTGCAGCGCAAAGACTTTCTCGCCACGGATTTCTGTTATCCCATCAATCATAACTTTACCGGGGAAGGCACTCATTGAAGGGCCGCGCACCGTTCTCGCCAGCCCGGATACCGACTGATAAGCTTGCTGGAATATTTCCCAGGCTTTAAAGAGAGGAAGCCCGAAGTATTCATTAGGGCCGGTATCCCGCTCGACAAACATGTAATAAGGGATAGCCCCGAGGCGCACACCAGTTGTCCACAGGGTCGCCCACCCTTTTGGATCTTCATTAATATGGCGGATCAGCGGAGACTGCATTCTCACCGTAGCACCGGTGGCAATAATACGCTTCAACGCAGTCTGGGCTATTTCAGGCTGGATCTCCTGAGGGTGATTATAGTGTGCCATCAGGGCAAGATTTTTCCCCGCAGCCACGACCTCTTCGAACAAGCGTAATACATCGTCAGCGTCTTTATCGGTAACATAGCGCTGCGGCCAGTAAGCCACTGACTTTGTACCAATACGAATATTCTTGATATGGCTAAGCTCCGGAATAAGCAAAGGACGAATATAATCACCCAGAGCGCGCGCATTCATAATCATCGGATCGCCGCCGGTGATTAATACATCGGAAACTTCAGTATGACGCTTGAGATATTCAACCAGCAGTGCAGACGTTCGCGCCTCAAATTTAAGTTCATCCATGCCCACAAACTGCGGCCAGCGGAAACAAAAGGTGCAATATGCATGGCACGTTTGACCTGCAGAGGGGAAAAATAGCACGGTCTCTTTGTATTTGTGCTGAAGTCCCTGCACTGCTTCACCATTAAGCATAGGAACATTATGCGTAAGCTGTCCCGCCGGGTGTGGATTCATACGATGGCGGATATTATTAATGATCGACTGCAAAGTCGCTTCGTCTTTATTCTGACGAAGAGCATCACTGAGCTGAGAAAATTCATTTTCTCTCAGCATTTCACGATGTGGGAACGTCAGACGAAAAATAGAGTCATCCGGAATATTATCCCAATCGATAAGCTCATCGAGGATATATTGATTTACACGAAAGGGTAAAACCTGACTCAGCACCTCAACGGTATGTTTCATTTCTGGAGTGAACTTTTCCCATTGAGGGGCTTTGCTGATAGTACGTTGGGTATAAGGGATAAATTTCGTTACTGCTGTCATTTTTATTACTCACATTGTCTTCAATTTAAAAACATGATTAATGGCCCTCGAATGGGGCGCACTTTTAATACTGATATTTGTTTTTTATATTCACCGGATACAGATAACGACAACAGCGAACGCCTTAATTATCTAATTATTCACCCATTGTGGCCTGCTTACTCCCCGTATAAGGCCATAAGCCCCATAACACAGCAGCTCGACCACTATCAGAGAGGAAAAAATGCTCACTGAAAGCAGTAGGCCATAATCAGCAATGTGAAAGAGGTAAAACACCGCAACAGGCGTCACCAGCGCAGTAAAGATACTGAAATTAATTACACCAAGACGGTTATTCGTCATCAGGACAGAACGAAAATATCCGCGGACAATCCACAGTGTCGAAACACCGATAATAGCGATAAAGAAATACACATTCATATATAATGTTTTACTGCCTGACGGGAATAAATTAAAGCTATCCAGGATGACGCTCAGGAATATAAACAGTACCGGCGCAACCAGACATTGAACGCTCAGAAATGTAAATAATGACTTGCCTGGCGGCTGATGCCCCAGGATCTTGAGCAGAATACTTTCGATATCAAGCACCGTACCAATCGAAATACATATCATCCCAAAGGTCAGTGGCCAGTATTTTAAAACAGTGCCTCCCTCTGCAACTTGCCCTAAACAGATCACAACGATGATATTACTCATCAGTGATGAAGCTGACATAAGGAAAGCCGAAGCGTACGGCGCTAACAGCTCCGTATAGTTATGACCTGTGCTGTCATATAAACGTATCCCCTGCCAACGTACCATAATGAATAGCAGGGTTGCCTCGGTATAGGCTCCGCAAACCAGCGCCACAATGGCCGCCATATCGACCGGCACCTGAAATCGGGTCAACGTAAAACAACCGATGACCGACACCAGCACCCGCACTAAGGAAGCCCGGCTCATCAGTGCAGTTTTTCCTTCCAAAATACAGCATCCCTGCAAGTAACGCCTGACGGCTACGGCCAATAATGAAAGCGAAAAGAAATGCGTGATGAATTCAATATGTGGCGTCATCTTTGCACTGAAGATTGAGACGGCAATATTGAATATAACAAAGACGTTGACAGCCAGCAGCATAGCGAACATCAGCGTCTCCCGGCTCTTCCTTATTTTGATAACCACTGCGCACAAAGGAAAAACAAAGGCATTGGCAAACATAAAGGTACTTAAGGCTATGGCATAATCTCCGGACGCCTGCAGACTATAGGCAGACAGAATGACCGAAATCAGCGGTAATTCCAGATTAAGTAAGCTAATACTCATTGCGCTTGGCCACCATAACCTCAACATACCCCATGTATTCATTCTTTGACCTCATTACCAACCTGTTGCAAACGCTGATAAGGAACATAGTTATCAACCAGCCATTGATAATCTTCTCTCAGAGACGAATAAGAGGATCCCCAAAGCAGGATACCGCCAATGCGGTCGCGAACACTTTGTGGACGAACAAGCAGCGAACCGTGCTTCACTTCCCACACCGTTTTATATTCATTTGCGATATTGATGGCTTTCGTCAGGTCGGCACATTCTCCTTCACGATGGGGATACCACACCCAGGCGGCATAAGTTTCTGACTGTGGTACGGATTTTTTCCACTGCCCCATTTGTGAACGAAAATGCTGCTCTTCAATATTACTTCCGGAACAGAGTGCATGCATTTGCGGGATCCAACCGCCCGGCGCCCGGGCCGCAATCTCTAAAAATACGATGCGATTATCTTGTGTGAGGAAAGCTTCGAGGTGGGTTGCCCCGTCCGGCACATAGCCCAGAGCATCAAATACGCTTTGATTGTATTCATAAAAATGCTGATACAACGGGTCATTTTTTTCCAACGGCAGACTACCAATAGGTTTGCCCTCAATGAATTCCGCATTCGGATAGCTGTATTGGCAGATATAAATTTCTTCGATTTTACCGTTAAAAATCAGCGAGTCGATATGGTAAAGACGCCCTTCGATAAACTCATCGAGCTCATAGTTCGCGACATCACGGTTATCAGTGCACCAGCGGCGTAACGCGTCAGGATCCTCAATTTTAGCGATCCGCTCACTCCCCGCCGAGTCAATCTGCTTGGCAAAAACGGGATACCCCACGGCCTTTTCAATCTGCTGACAATATTTTTCCGGCTCACGCTGATACTTTACCGGCGAGAATGGCAGCGCCCTGGGAATATCTATCTTCCCGGCTTCCATTACCGCTTTCATACGCAACTTATTAATGAATGGCTCTATTTGCGCAAATGTCGCGCCCTTAATACCCAATATTTCACGTAACCGGGCAGCATGGCCGAGGAAATATTCGTCATTGGTGATAATTCTGACTTCAGACATATCGCTGATATGGCGTTCAGCGAACAAATCTCGGCAAGCTTGCTCAAGACTGTCGACGGTAAAAGGATCGCAAATTTTGATATCGTCAAAACAGACTTTTTGATCTTCAGGCAGATTTCCCCATCCCTGATGTCCGGTAAGCAAACATACCGAAAACTGATCGCGGTCGATTAATTTATTCCAGTCAGCACGAAAGGTGACAATATTTTGAAGAATGATAAATGTTTTCATATTAACAATTCTCCAGTGAGTCCTGCTTAATAACTGTTGACCAGTCGTGGGTGTTTACCGTCTTGCCATAAAAATCAGTCACCGTCGCGGTATCGGTATTCCAGTGTTCGCTGGGAACAACGACTTTTCCGTATGCGCTGGGAATATCGATAACATGCTGCGGGAAGGCCAAACCGGAAAGTTCATTACGTAATTGCGTCATGATCGCCATTTCATCTTCCAGGCTCATAACAAAGCGACGCGTTGAGGTCACTTCCTGACCATGATAAATATAGTAAGGTCGCACACCCAGTTCGAATAAATGCAGGAACAACGTTTTAAGTGTTTCTTTATTATCGTTGATGGTTTTTAAGAAAACGGTCTGCGTTAACATCACGTAGCCCATTTTTCTAAATGCATGAATAAGCTCGATGACTTCAGGCTGAAGCTCATCGGGATGATCAATATGCAGGCTTAAATAGACCGTTGGTTTTGTTTTTGCCAACTCTTCCATTAATTCCATACGTACTTTGCCTGGGTTTTGTAACGGATAACGTGTGTGGATCCTCACGACCTTAACATGTTCGATTTCTTTCAACTTGTTAAACAGGTATTGCAATCCTTTTGGGTTGGTCAGAGGGTCCCCGCCACTGGCAATGACTTCATAAATGGTCGGATCATTGGTAATATACTCAACAATATCATCTATCTGAGACATCTTAAGTCTACCTTCAACGTCCAGACCTACCCCGACACGATCCTGACGTTCGCAATAACGACAGTTCGCCGCACAGGTATAAGAGAGCAATACCAGCAGTTGACCATCATATTTCCTTACCGTGCCGAATACCGGTGTCGAGGTCTTTTCATTTAATAAATCCACATCCAGATTAGCCGGTAACGTTTCATATTCTGGATTAAATTCATACATGTCTCTGATTGCGACGCTTTTCTTAATCAGCTCTCTTAAATAGGGGGTGGTTTTTTCAGAGAATCGGGTTTCTTCTTCTTCAAATTGTTTAATTTCAATCATATTATCTTTAGACATGCTCATAACCTTTATATTTAGTAGGGTACAGATTGCTCGCCGGTATTTTCATTAACGCAGTTTCTGACGTGTAGCCCGTTCATTTTTTGTCTAACCAATTCAGCGGATTTTGTTCGCATTTCGAGAAAAGATTCTTCCGTATAAAAAGCTGAGTGTGCGGTCAGCAGGACGTTATCCAGCGTTCTGAAGCTATGGGGAATATTGGGCTCATTCTCCAGCACGTCCAGACCGGCAGCCGCGACTTTTCCTGATTTAATGGCTGAAAAAAGGGCGTCAGAGTCGATAATTCCGCCACGCGCGGTATTGACCAGCAAAACACCCTTTTTCATCATGTCAAATTCTGCATGTGACAATAGATGGTGAGAGGAGCGGTTTAAAGACGCATTTACGGAGATGATGTCTGAGCTAACCAGAAGCTCTTGCAGAGATTCACAGCGAAAGACACCATGCGTTTTATCCAGCCCGCTGACCGCATAGGGATCGTAGAACTGAACATTTAGACCAAACGCCGCCGCCCTTCTGGCAACCGCGCCACCGATGCGGCCAAAACCGATAATGCCTAATTTACGGTCACGCAGGCGATAGAGCTTTTTGACACTTGCCCAATCCCAGCCACCTTGTTTAACGTGGATATTGATCTCTTCAAGTTTTCTCGCAATCCCCAGCATCAGTGCCAAAGCATGGTCGGCCACTTCCTCCGTCCCATAATCAGGAATGTTAAGCACAGAAATACCCAACTCACGAGCGGCAGAAATATCAATATTGTCATAGCCGACTGCCGCTTTAACAACGGTTCGGCAATTTTTTAAACTGGATAAAAATGCTTTATCGAAATTAACAGCAGGTACACATGCCCAGATAATAAGATAATTGACTTCTGAAAGAAGATTTAAAGGAATTTCATTTACATGGCTAATATGCACTAACTGAACATCATGCCCGGCTAATATCTCTTGTTCGATAATAGCTGTTTTGAAATGCTTTTCTGTCGTTGAATCAATGATTAGAATCTTTTCTCTGCAGATGTTCAAATTGCCGTCCTTAATAAGTAAATCAACTGATGCTTTTAAAGCGCCATAATTAGGATATATCTGATAAAAACTACTCTTCGCAACCGCAGGAATTAGACATTCATAGCGTTGACTCCGCCAGACGATGCTTTCAGCTGCCAGGAAGGTTAAGAATGAAAAAAGTATCTAATTCATGAGTAATGCTTTCACCTGCTTAATGACGTTTATCGCTCGCGACTACCGAGTGATGAATGTTGATTTCTCCGGTAAACTTTCACCGGAAGATGCTTTTTCGCACGCATATTGCAGTTAAACTTTTTCCGATAAGCAATATTTAACAAAATGAAAAGCATGATACAATTTCATTAAATTGATTTCAGAAATGACGAATGGGAATGGTGATGAGCTTATATCTGGATATGCATTCAATTGAGGCTTTTCTTAAAGTCGCGGAACTTAATAGCTTTACCCTGGCAGCAGAGGCACTTTGCATCACTCAGTCAGGAGTAACGGTTAAAATTCAAAAGCTTGAGAATATGCTCGGGTATCCGCTTTTCCACAGAACGCCGCGTCATATCTACCTTTCGCCGCAGGGCGAAGTGTTCCTTTCCCGGGCTAAAAGCCTGATGGTGGCCCATACCAGCGCGTTAACAACACTCAACATTTGTGAAAATACCCAAAATATCAAAATTGGCATTAGCGACCATGTGTTGGATATCCCGCTGATGCAGACGATTAAAAGTATTAGACAAACTTATTCCGATCTTATGATTGAAGTTAAAGTAGAAAGCTCTTCCAAAGTTCTGCACGCACTGGAAAATAAAAAAATAGATATAGCCATAATCACTCAGGATGGCGATAAAAAAGGGGGGGAATATCTGCGAAATGAAAACTATCGATGGTATTGCTCTCCAACATTGGTTTTTAAACAGGATAAAATCCCGCTAATTACCCTGAGAGAATCTTGCCGTATGAGGAAGCTCATTCTGGACTTATTACTTGAAGCTCGAACCCCATGGTTTGATAGTTTCCAGGGTGGCGGAATGGACACCATCATTGCGGCAGCAAAATCAGGGCTGGGTATCGTCCCCTTACCCGAAACCGCGCTCACCGTTTCGGACCTGAAAGAGCTAACGGACGCCAGTCACTTTGTCAGTCTTCCGAAAATACCGTCGGCGCACATCGTTACCTATAATAACTGCCTGGATCTGCGCTCCAGAGCGATGCTTAAGGATCTTGCCCTGGCAATAAAAAATCAGACGGTAAAGATGCCTGATGCCGATAAGTTTGTCTCCCTAGGTAGTCTGGTGACTGTTTAAAGTTTTGTCCTCTTCTGCTTGAAAACCAAGCCTCGGCGTTATGCTTACCAATTAACGTTTTAATGATCGTGCAAGTGTAGTTTTTGGACGATAACAGTCAGCGGAACCATATTTATGTTTTCATGCATCTTCATGCATCTTCATGAATCTTTATACGATTTAGATTCAACAAGTTAGTGTGAAAAATCTTCCCGATGCGTTTTCATTTCCCCCTCCGCATCGGGCAAGATTGGTGGTCTGATTTGGGGGCATTTCAGTTCGATTATGAGGTGACCCCCCTATGTCTCTGAACGACGCGCCTCACTTTTCTGGAAACCTCCGCAAAGGAAATGGGATATCTCGAGCTGAGGCTGGAAACCCGACAGATCAACCATCGGGCCGTAAATTTTTACGAGAAAAATGGGTATGTCCGTATTGAGAATTATGGCCCATACATAGGCAGAGAAGAGGCACTCTGTTTCTCAAAGGCATTGTGCTAATGGCATTAATGGATCCTGATCTCCGCGCTTGCCACCAGAAAAAAGAGTTGTCATACCTGCTACGAGCGATGAGCGGGCGTTGAAGCTTCCCGCTCATCACCTCAGTTTTGGACTCGAACCTTCAATCCTATAACAAGAGCAGCGAGCAGCATGACGCAGCCAGCAGTAATGAAAACACCTGTTACGCCATTGAGCCCAAACATTACACCACCCAGCGCCGCGCCGGCAGCGATAGAGGATTGAACGGATGCGACAACCATACCTCCGGCTGTTTCAGCCTGATCGGGAACAGCGCGCGCTACCCAGTTTGACCATGCTACCGGAACGCCGCCAAACGCCAGTCCCCACAACGCAACTAACAGCATGAGTCCCGTCTCCTGAACACTAAGCAAGACCATACATAGTGCCGATATGCCTACAACTGCTGGCATCACTATCAAGGTGGCGCGTAGGTTTCGTTCCATGAGCCAACCGGCCAGCAACGTGCCTACGAAATTAGCCGCACCGAATCCAAGCAACATGAGGGACAAGCTACCCACAGAAATATGCACAACGCTTTCAAGAGCCGGGCGAATATAAGTGAACAGTGCAAACTGGCCGGTATGGGCAAGCACACATCCCATCATTCCCATCGCGATGCCAGGGCGGCGGAGTAACCCCAGCACTGATGAAGTTTTGATCGTTTTGCTCGGGGCCATTGTGGGAAGGGTGAATAGCTGGAAGATTAGCGTCAGCGCCCCCACTGTCGCTGCGGCTAGAAAGGCACTCCGCCAGCCATATAGTCCTCCTAAATAACTTCCCAGCGGCACCGAAACTACAGTACCTACGGCGATGCCGCTGAAAATGATGGAAAGAGCACGTGGAACACGTTTAGCTGGCACCAGTCGCATGGCTACGGCTGCGGCCATACTCCAGAACCCTCCCAGAGCTATACCCAAAAAAATTCGCATGATTAACAGTACTGTCAGGCTGGAAGAAAGCGCGACCAGCAGATTCGAGGCAATCATCAGCATAGTGAAACCCAACAAAACGACTCGCCGATCCAGCCTGCGCGTCAGCCCTGGCACAATAAGACCGGAGAACAGTGCCACCACTGCCGTCACTGTCACCGCCTGGCCTGCCAGTGCTTCTGATACGCCCAGAGCAGAGGCCATTGGCGTCAATAGGCTGGCAGGAAGGTACTCAGCTGTTAGCAGGCCAAAAACCCCCATAGCGAGTGAAAACACGGCCAACCATGCTGGTTCTGTCGGCTCAATATCAGTTGCATCACAAAGTACGGTATCAGTCATATCATCTCCCATCTCAAAAATTCCCGGATAAAAATTGCAGACGAAAGTCTAGGGTTGAAGGTGGAGACGATCTATGATGCTCAGTCTTTATTTTTTGACCGAAACGCCTAACATGACAACTAAACAACAATTTGCCCTGTCTTCCGATCTCATCAGTGAACTGCTGACCGGGATGCGCCTTCGCGGCGTCCAGTACCGTCGCGTCCAGACAGGTCCCGTTTTCGGTCTGGGCTTCGATGACAAACCGGGACATGCTTACTTCCTTTATCTGGCTGCTGGCAGCGCACTCTTACGAACAGATGACGGTAAGTTAAAGGAGCTGAAGGCAGGGAGCGCAGTTTTAATGCCAACGGGCGGGAGCCATCAGCTTCTGTCGGATGCCCGAGCCTCATTTCAACATATTGACAAATTCGGCGTGGCCCCCCTGGGCGAAGCCGTAAGCGGAGTGGATACCTGCCCCAGTACGCATCCGACGCCAAGCGCAGTTCTCTTTTATGGCTGCATGGAATTCGATCTCGGCGGCATGCAAGGCCTCGTTAAACTGATGCCGAACACTATGATGGCGGTAACAGAAGAGAATAACTATCCGGGACTGATGGCCATTATGGACGCCATGAAACGTGAAATTTGCTCTGGGCGCATCGGCTTCGCCGGCATACTGGCGCGTCTTGCCGAGGTGGCAGCAGCAATGATTGTACGTGGGTGGATTGAATGTGGCTGTGAGAACGCCTCGGGTCTGGTCGCTGCATTGCGTGACCCACGTCTCGCTCGGGCCATACTGGCAATACACCGCCACCCTGGCCGAGATTGGTCTGTGGCTGAGCTTGCTGCTGAATCGCACGTGTCGCGTTCTGTCTTTGCAGAACGCTTTAAGGCGACAATAGGTGTACCGCCACTAAAATATGCAACGGAGTTGCGGATGCGCCTTGCCAGCCAGTGGCTCAGCCACGAGGGGTTATCGATCGATGCAGTAGCCCACCGCTTGGGCTACACCTCTCAGGCTGCGTTCAGCCGAGCATTTAAACGTATCAACGGCCAGTCACCGGGAGCCCTCCGACACCGGCTATCCTGAAAAAACGATCTTGATACACCAGCGTTCGAATGTCTCAGGGTGCGAATGACGATATCTGGCACATAACCGCCAGGCCAGAACGGGCAGCTAAGAGCGATGACCCTACCCCCAAAATCCTGCCCCATTCAGGGACAGAATTTCGGCATGATAAACGCCCCTCGAAACGGATGGAGGGCCGATGAAAAAGTCACGGTTTACCGAAGAACAGATTTTCTTTGCCCTGAAGCAGGTCGAGCTGGGTAGGACGCCGCCGGAGATGTGCCATAAGCTGTGGCAGGTAAGAACTCTGCGTTTTATTTTCCCGGGTCAAAGACCGAAAAGACTGAGTGGTTTCGATTCTGTAGACGCAACACAAATCTGAGGCTCACACTGGGGTGGAGAGTGACGGAATAGATTGCCGTAATTACTGGCGGCATGCGGCGGAAGCTCTGCCCGCAAAACCGATGGCGATGGGCCATCCAGGCACTCTGTAGATCTCAGAAATCACCTGCATCGTTGCGTCTTCGATCGTTCCTTCATTACGGCATAAAACCCAGCCATTATCTGCAATTTCGCGCTCGAACGCCTTGGTACAAGCAACATGATCTTCAAGCTTATGAATCACAGTACTACTTAGCCCACGCGGTCGGGCCGCGGCCCTCGCCCATGAAATATCAGGCGCAGTAACAACCCCGATGTGTAGGTCTGGCGTTCGCACGTTTCGTTCAATGTTAAGCTGTAAAATCTCTGCAAATGGAACCATCCGGCGAAACGCGGCATCCGACGGGTACCAACGATCCATCAAGATAATGCTGTCCGGTGGCTGTTTAGTCAGCACATGCAGGGAAATCCAGGCACGGCTATCAGCAAAGCGCTCACAAACCTCCCATTCCAAATCCAGGGCGGGATTTCTGGCGAGTTTGTTTACGAGGGCCATTGTTTCCCTTCTGTAGGGATCGCTTTTTTTCTCGCAAAGTCGGATCACCTTCTTGTTGTCTGCCCTTAGTACTTTCGTAATGGCCTCCAACAGTGTGGTTTTGCCGGCTCCCTTGGGTCCATCCAGAGAAACAAACAGCGGACGACTCATTCTTCAAATGACGATTGATATACGGTTTTTGTAAAGCTCAAATCAGGCAAAAGCATCTTATTTCCTTTGTATGAACAGCTGAACACCCTCTTCGCTCGCCGGAATCACCTGGCGCGTGAGCGCGAACCGAATGGAAGACTCTTATAAACAGACACTGATGAATATTCTAGCAATGATCGAACTCATGGGTCTAAAAACCCAGGATTACAGCTGGTTAGGATCATCGCTCATATGTTATGGCCTGCGCGGTGTAGTTTAAGGGATCCGCTTAGAAAACGGAAAACATCCCACGTTAAGCCTGTTTTTTTAAGCAAATAGTACTTGAACTCACAGCGAATAACGAACAGAAGAATGTCTTACAAAATAAACTGGATCAGAACGCTGCCGAGTTTATATGTGTACTTTTCTGGAAGCCGCTCAAACGATCCAATCAACACGGTTACATATATTTTGCAATTGAATGGTCAATTGCGTTTTTCTAAGTCGGTCAATGCATATCTCCCACGTTCTGCTACTGATTGAGATGTGTCAGAAGCCAGTATATTTGCCAGTTTAAAGGCTTCATCACCAATATTATCCAATTCTTTTATAAGCATTTCACCAGCTATACGCCGAACCATAGGGGAACGGTCGGTTATCGCCATTGTAGTGGCCAACAAAAGCTGGCCACGGCTTTAGCGTTTTTCAGAACAATCGTTCTGATTCATTCGGCGTCAAACCACCATTGTATTGATGAGGTCTTAGCTGGCCATAATATCCCATAAGGTAATTTGTTATCGCTGTGCTGGCTTCGCTAACGTTTGCATACCCATATTCCGGAACACAGTCTGTTTTCAGGCTCCTGAATAACCGTTCCATTGGACTGTTATCGGGCTTTGTTGAATAAATCCGATTTATTCAACAAAGCCCGGGTGATGCTATGAGCGCCATCATTCCGTCCGATGGACTAAAATTCGCTGCCCACGGGAAATGATTTTGTTGAATTCGGCACACTGGGTATGGTCTTGCGCTGTACATTTAGCAATATGTTTAAGGCCCAGGCTAAGTATCTGGAGTTTCCGGATTGTCTTATCTATTTCCTGCGCTCGGGTGTGCAATTGTTCCCGGTCAATACTCAGCTTATCCTGTGTTTCGAACATCTTAGCTATTTCATCAAGGGTGAATCCTGCCACCTGTCCTAAGGCAATAAGCTGCAATTTTTTAACCACACTTTCAGCATACTGTCTTCGCAACCCATGACGACCTACCGACTTTATTAACCCCTTCTTCTCGTAATAACGCAGTTTTGATGGCATCACTCCGGAGCGTTTAGCAACGACCCCAATGTCCAGTACCTTTATCATTGACTTAAACCTAACTTCAAGTTGCACAATGACTGCCAGATTAACACCCGAAGGTAAGAGAGAGATAGGCTATGCATAACGAACTGATTTTTCGAACTTTTTTAACCGGCATGGGCGCAACACTGATCATGGATGTCTGGACACTGTTTCAGAAACATGTGCTGTCTCTTCCTGCATTGAATTATGCCCTGGTGGGCAGAGGGTTTTTATGGATGTGGAGGGGAAAATTTATACACAACACCATTGCCGAGACGCCCCCTGTATGCGGTGAAAAAACCGTAGGCTGGGTAATCCATTATTTTACCGGAATATTCTTCGCCTTCATTCCGGCGGGACTAAGTGGAGCCAACTGGTTCTGGCAACCTTCAATCATGGTGGGCCTACTGACAGGAATACTCAGCCTGGTTGCACCGTTGTTAATCATGCAGCCATCATTCGGCTTTGGAATCGCTGCAGCCAAAACGCCTCATCCCCAAAGAGCCCGTTTTCTGAGTTTTTTAACACATCTGGTATATGGCTTTGGGTTGTATATTACAGTGAAGGTGATCGTCGCGTGGTCCTCAATGTAATAGAGGTTGGCTCATCATTACCCTATCTAAATCATCCGCAATCTAGATAGGGTATCGGACTGACTCGCTGAGTATCGTGTTAAATCTCCTCAATATCAGAGGGTGAAAACCGTGCGGCAACGGCTGTCGTCTTCATTCCAGGCATCTTTCACTTCGCTTAACGGGCGAAGACGGAATGGGACGGAGAAATCGCTCTGTGCCGCAGCTTGTAATAATTCCCCTACTGAAGCCACCAACTCTGCATTCGATACGCTGCCCAGACCGCTGCCCATCAGGGTTAACCCTGATGAGCGCAGCAATTTGCTGTGCAATGCGATTTCCTGACCACTCAGCGAGCCAATCTGGACAAAACGTACCACTCTGGCACCGCCTGCAACAGCGGACTTCATGATATCCAAAGCACTTTCCCCCCAGAGATAATCCAGAACGACATCGATCCCCTCTTCCATCAGTGCGGGGAGTTCACGCGGCAATGCTTCCAACGTAAGGGTAATATCCGCACCCTGATTACGTAGCTTCTCCAGCACTTCCGTATTACGTCCGGTCGCAATGATTTTCCCCGCACCAAGATGACGGGCGATACGCACTGCCAGACCGCCTGAGGTGCCTGTTGCACCATTGATGAGAACAGTTTCTCCTTTTTGTACCTGTGCCAGACGCGTTAACGCCGCCCAGGATGACATACCGGGATTACCCAGGGCGGCGGCCATAGCAGGATCGAGTGTTGCAGGGAGCGGGACGATGCTTTTTTTCGTCACCAGTGTCTTCTCTGCCATACTTCCAAAAGGAGAATTTAAGGCGAAGAAAAAGACCGGATCGCCGTTAGCCAGGTAACCGGCACCATCGATTCCGGGTATAAATGGATATTGAACCGCTGAGCTGTAATGTGTTCCCGCTGCTCGTGACTTGGCCAGTTGGCTGATGGCGGCGGCTTTCACGTTGACCACACTATGCCGCTCATCTGCTTGAGGGTCGATGAAATCCCCGTAAACCGGCGTTTCGCCGTTCTTAATAACCATTGCTGCTTTCATTGATATCACCTTCTGTTGATGGAAAAATAAGTGTATAATACACACAATATTAGTGTTTCCAGAGGCCGTCAATGAAAAGAGTGCAAAATACACATAAAAGCACAAGCTTTGATGATTTACATGATACGTTGCTGGCGATCGTAAATGCCTTCAACCGCCCGCAACGTGATGAAATCATGATAAAAGATTCCGGGATAAGTCTTGATCGCGCGTTATTTCCGCTTCTGGTGCTGATAGGCCGCTTTGGCCCAATAGGTGTAGGAGAACTCGCTGACCGGGTGGGTCGGGATTACACCACGGTGAGCCGTCAGGTCGCTAAACTCGAGCAAATCGGTCTAACCCAGCGACAGAAGAATGAAAAGGACAAGCGAATTAATGAAGCGGTGATTACGCCTGAAGGAAAAATGATGACCGATAAAATCGATCAAACGCGAGCACGCATTTATGGCAGTATCTTTCAGAATTGGCCAAATGATGAGAGCGCTGAACTGGAAAGATTATTGAAGAAGTTCATGAATGACTTCACGACGCTGGAATAAAACAAATAATTAGCCACATAAAAAACCCGGGAACCTGAGTTGCCCGGGTTTTTCAACAAACGGTGCTCTTAATATATTCACACCTGTGATCACACTTTTTAACGCTCAAGCCTTTTACGCCACAGCTTTAATTCCTGCTAACATTCGCTAATGTGAAGACGTGAATATTCAACTTCTCATGATATGAAATTGCAATATACACATTCTCCTTCATTGTTGAATGTGATAGATGATTGATGTCTAAAAAAGACGTCAGTCTATCCCGCAGAACTTTCCAATAAGCGTGAGCAGGCTATTTTATATGAAGCTGTATTCTAGTCGTTTGTTTATTTAAATTGAGGGAGATACGCTTTGTTGATCTCAATCATTTCATCCAGAATCTGCTTAGTAATATGCCCTTTTCTTACCAGCGGGTTAATGGTTAATGCCTGCAGGGCTGCGCCATAATTACCTTCAACCCCGGCCTTAACGGTTAATTCTTCAAAGGCTTTTTGGAGTTGTAATGTTCCACGGATTGCCGGATTTTCAATGGCAGGAATATTTAATGGGTGGGCCCCCGACGCGGTAATCAGCGAGGTGACTTCAATCGCACAATCTGACGGCAATTCAGAAATCGTACCGTTGTTGCGCGTATTGACGTGCATGAGGATACCTTTATTATTATAGATGCTATTAATCAACTCACATGCCGCATCCGAATAGTAAGCACCGCCCCGCTCCTCAAGCTGTTTAGGCTTAGTCGCGAGATTTACATCCTCATATAATTTGAACAGTTCTTTTTCGATCGCTTGGACTTCTTCGCCACGCGTTATGAAGTCTTTCGCATCCATCTCCTTATGTTCAGCCTCATCCTGCATATAGTAGTACTGATGATAGCCACATGGAATTGCACCAAGTTGTTTCAGTTGCTCGGGTACCCATGTTACTTTGCCAAGGTTTTTCGGCAGTTCAAAGTCATCCCCTGAACACATTCTGTCAATGACGTCTTTAATATGGTCTTTCCCATGATTATCCCAAATGTGAAATGCATGGATAAAATGGTTTAGGCCTGCAAACTGGATCTGAACCTTTTTCCCAAGCAGTTCCTCAATGCCGTATTGAGTAATCACAGGGACATTGCATAAACCAATCACTTTAACGTTAGTATGCTTTAATACCGTTTCAGTAATGATACCTGATGGATTAGTAAAGTTAATCAGCCAGGCATCCGGGCATATTGCTTCAATATCCCGACAAAGATCCAGCGTAACCGGAATGGTGCGCATGGCTTTTGCAAACCCACCGATGCCATTGGTTTCCTGGCCAATCATTCCATATTTATGTCCAAGGCGTTCGTCTTTAATTCGTGCAGGGATCATACCCACCCGCATTTGCGAGCACACAAACGATGCGCCCTCTAACGCCTCGGCGCGGTTAAATGTTATCGTGAGATTAATCGGCAAGCCAGCCTTTTGAATCATTCGGATGGCAAGCGCACCAACGGTTTCAACTTTATAGCGGCCTTCTTCAATGTCATAGAGGACGATATCAGTAATAGGCAGTTCGTGATACCGCTTGATGAAGCCCTCCACTATTTCCGGAGTATAGCTGGAACCACCACCAATAATTGCGATTTTAAGCATTTTGTTTCTCCTTACATTGACGATACAACTCAACAATTTCAGTTGCCATTTCTTTGCATAACATACCGTTCATAATATGGTCTTGGATGTGGGTTAAAATCAGAGTCATCGTGACTTTGCCTTTACCTTCATCTAAACCAATTAACTCTGTCTGGCATTTATGGACTTCTTTAAATATTTCATCAGAGATCTGTAACTGATGAAGTGCTTCCGCATAACATCCCTCGAGGGCTTTATAAATAGCATTCATCGCCGCGCTTTTTCCCGCACCGGCCTGGCAAAGCAAATTCATTAAATATTCTTCATCAAGAAGAGAATGAGATTCCATAATTAAACCTATATCTGTTGTTTATATTAGATTATTCAGTTCGAAGGTGCTGTTCCGACTCTTCTTTTAATAATGACCTTTCATATATCTTAAAGAAGGGGAAATAAATAATGGTGGCAAGTGTAAAGTTAATCGCAACAATGACCAGAGCCTGAATTGACCAGTTTGTTGACCACATGGCACCAATCGGTGCTGGAGTCGTCCATGGCGGAATAATAACGATTCGATGGAGTAGCTCAAGTTTAAAGGCAAACCATGTCACCGTACCGCAAACGAGAGGCGCCACGACCCATGGAATGAAAAACAAAGGATTGAGCACAATTGGCGTACCAAAGACTACCGGCTCATTTATGTTAAAACATCCTGGAATTAATGATAATTTTCCAATTGATTTTAAATGTAATGAGCGTGACCGCAAGAACAGTAGGACTAACCCAAAGGTCGCGCCTGATCCCCCCAACTGAATAAAAAAGTCAATGAATGGCTGAGCAAAAATTGTGGGCAGTTCTTTTCCTGGAACGCCTGCGGCGAGCGCTTGCTGGTTCACCGCTAAGTTGGATAAAACAAAGGGGGCGATAACTCCGCTCGCAATCGTTGCCCCATGAACACCCGCCCACCATAACACCTGAGCAATGAGCGTGATCATCAGTACGGCCCACAGACTGTCAGAAGCAGAAATGAGCGGTTTGAATGCCTGCATGATTAGCTCAGGAATGATCATCCCCGTTTTCTGGTAAATAAACACACTCAGGGGATATACAACAATCATCACTAAGGCTATTGGAATCAGTAAGTCAAACGATTGCCTGATTTTATCGGGAACTTGCTCTGGTAATTTCAATCCAATGTTGTTTTTTATTAAAAATTGCATCATTTCAGGAATAAAAATCCCGATGATCATTGCCGTAAAAATCCCCGTTCCCCCCATATTTTTTATAGGTAACGCTCCGTCAGTCATGGGGGCTGAAAGCATTAAAAAGGTGACCAGTGATAAGAGGCCCGCGAGAAATGGGTTAAGCTTGCGGTAGTTTTTGGCTAAGTGATAACCGAGCCCAGTGACGACCCATAATGCCATCATAGCCATAGTGTAATTATACGGGGCCATAATTTCATTATGATATTTAGTTGCAAATACAGTCCAAAAATTCACAGTTTGCTTTGAGAATGGAGGGTACGCAATAACCAGTGCAAAGGAACCCACAATAATAAAAGGGATCGCACCAATGAAAGCATCCCTAATTGCCATAACATGTCGCTGGGCCCCAATTCTGCCAGCAAAAGGTGCAAGATGCTCTTCCAAAAAATAGAATAATTTGTTTTTCATAAGACACCTGATAAGTAGATTTTTGACAGGTCTCGATTTAGGCCTGCTTTTCTATTAAGCATGCCGCAATCTTTCTTTTTTATTCTAAAACAGGGTGGTTAATTTTTTGACAAGGCTTGATTTAGGATGGCTTCGCCATTAAGCATTCCATAATCTTTCATTTCTATTTTATAACACGGCTTATTTGACTCATCGCATCGCTTTTTGAAATCCTTGAATTTGTAACTGACCTGGGGAGCCACCATGCAAACATCATAACGTGGTAGCACATCTTCAAATTCAGAAATTGAATAGGCTTCAATCTCTACATCAAGATTTTTCTCCGTGACCACCTTCCTCATTTTATTAACAACCATTGATGTCGACATACCTGCAGCACAACATAAAAAAATTTTAGTCGTCATAATATCCCCTCATTGAACATGATTATATTGCGAATATTTTTTCATCGTGCATAGAATTCAAAGCTGTATTGGTTTAGTCGGAAAATATTAATGCTATACTCAAAGGCTTTCCCCTCTTCATACTCCCCAATTGAAATAACTTTCAACAGTGGGTGGTTGATTTTAACATCAAGCATTTTACTTAGTTTTTTATCAGCGAGTTCAACGGACACAATTTGTTTATTCCCATAAATATGCATTCCTTTCGAACGAACATAGCCATATTTTGAGCCTGACATAATCTCAACGGTCAGGTCCGAAAACATATTGACTGGCATATACGTTCTTTCAAAAATCTCAGGCTCATTATTGATATACCTGATGCGCTCAATATGAAAAACCTGATCTGTCGGTGCCAGGCTAAGCCGCTCACCGGCGACGGCATCTGGATGAATGACCTCAAATGTGATGACTTTGGTCGTGACCTCTTTTCCTTGTTGCTTAATCTCTTGCTGAAAACCGGTTAACTCAGCGGCGCCATGAATCGCTGATTTATTCTTTTTAACATAAGTGCCTGACCCTTTGACTCTGACCAACAGGTCCTGCTCCATCAGCAAAGCCAACGACTTACGTAGCGTCATCCTGCTGACGTTATAGATCTCACACAACGCCACTTCGGGGGGAAGCATGTCTCCTTCCGAATAAAAACCTTCATTAATTTTATAGACGAGGTCATCCGCAATACTGATATAAACAGGCTTCATAGCAACTCTTGTACATATTCATGAATGTACATATCGTATACATATCGCACTGGCATGTATACCATTAGTATACCTATGAGTTTGTTATTTTGTGACCGATCTCACATCATTTAGGCGTCAACACCCATGCTGAGTACCAATAGCGGTGATGAGTCAGTGTTATTGACACTGACGCCCCCAGATGACCAGGTGGTAGAAGACGTCAATGTAATAGAAGAATTAGCGTGGAAGACCTTCCTGGTGCAGGTTAGCTCATGGCCTCACTGGCGCGACAAACGCACGGCCCGTCGGTAGCGACGGGCCGTGGTACAAACACGGGTGAGTGCTTTAAGAGGTTTGAACAAAACGATCAAGCTGCCTGCGCAATTGATCGTTTTCTTTTTTTAACTGCTCCACTCTCTCAAGCAGTGTCAATGTCATGGCGACACCAGACCAGTCCAAATCTAGCTCATTTTGCAAGCGCCGGGCACGTTTAAGACCGTTCAATGCCTCTGCATTAAAAATCCAAACGCGGTCTGTTGGCTCTAACGGCACAATCACACCCAGCCCGACGACCTCGATCAATTCATCCTGCATGATCCCCGTTGACTGGCATAATTCAGTCACGGTATAGGTGATTTCTATTTCAGTCATAATCGGTTACTCCCATGCAGTCCGGGGATTAAATGCCGCCTGCTCTGACAGTTGTTGCCAAAGCGCCCGTGTTTTCTCGTCTGGTTTTGGTGGCATGACCACTTTGAGGATGGCGTACAGATCACCCGCGCCCTTTTTACTGACCAGACCTTTGCCTTTAATGCGCAATCGCTGACCACTTTGGCTACCCGCCGGGATAGTGATGGCAATTTTCCCCGTCAGTGTCGGTATTTCAACACTGGCACCCAAGGCCGCTTCCCAGGGAACTAACGGCACCACTATGTGTAAATTCTGGCCATCAACATCAAACATCGGGTGTGGCGCAATGCGAATAATCAGGAATAAATCGCCATGGCTTCCCCCACCAAAACCCGGCGCTCCCTGCCCCTTAAGACGGATGCGTTCGCCATCAGACACGCCTGGCGGTATTTTGACGTTGAGTGTCTTCGTGATCTCAGGGCCCGGGAAACCCGATGCATCAAGGGTCGGTATCTTGTAAGAGATCGAACGAGTCTGTTCCGTTAGCGTTTCTTCTAAAAAGATGGGCAGTTCCATCTCAAGATCCTGCCCGCGTACCCCAGCAGATGCTCGATGAGATGCATGTTGAGCGGAAGAACCACGATGACCAAAGTAAGATTCGAAAAAGTCTGAGAAGTCATGTGAACCAGCGCCTGCACTGCCGCGCCCCTGTTGACCACCGGTATTGTAGGCGGCCTGTTGTTGACCAAATCGTGGATCATTGCGGTGTGATCTTAGTTCGTCGTATTCAGCTCGCTTTTCAGCATCCTTTAATACTTCGTAAGCCTCGGCAACTTCTTTAAACTTACTTTCAGCATCGGTTTCAGAACTCACATCGGGGTGGTACTTACGTGCCAGCCTGCGATAGGCTGTTTTTATCTCTTTTTGGGAAGCCGTGGGCTCGACGCCCATGACGGCATAGTAGTCTTTAAATTCCATGCGGCAATATCCTTAAATTCAATGTGTTATACACAATAGATTTCAAGGTGCAGGGCGACAGCAAACGGAGACAAGCCCGGTAGATGGGCCGAGTCACAACTCAGCCAACCCCTGCAGTTTGAAAAATGACGGGCATAGTCCCTATAAGATATCCCCATCAGGCGGAGATAAAACCTATTTATGTCTCTTTCCAACTTTTTCAGCCCATCAAACGGGCAACCCTAACGGAGTCCTGCTTATCCACGTTCGTCTATAAGGCGACACTCTCAGCCTGAGGAGAATCATTCTCCAGACGCTGACGACGGCGCAGACCTGGGAACCACTTCATCCACAGCGCCACTACCACCAGCGTGCCTATCCCTCCGAGGGTAGCAGCCGGGACTGCGCCGAGCCATGCTGCCAGCATGCCGGACTCGAATTCACCAAGCTGGTTCGAGGTATTGATAAATATTGAATTGACCGCACTGACGCGGCCGCGCATATCATCCGGGGTATCAAGCTGTACCAGCGAGCCGCGGATCACCATGCTTATCATATCGAATCCACCGAGCGCAAAAAGCGCCAGCATCGACAACCACAGCGTACTCGACAGCGCAAACACCAGCGTAGCAACCCCAAAACCGGCGACAGCAGCAAACATAATCATGCCAACGTTACGGGTAAGAGCACGGCGACTGAGCCAGAATCCTACCAGCAGCGCACCCACGGCAGGCGCACCGCGCAGCAGGCCGAGCCCCCACGGACCCGTATGCAAAATGTCGTGCGCAAAAATAGGTAATAACGCAGTCGCCCCCCCGAGCAGGACGGCAAACAGATCGAGTGAGATCACCCCCAGGACATCAGGACGGTGGCGAATAAAGCTTATACCAGCAAAAAGCGTCTTGAAGGTTGCAGGGACACGGCGAGGAAGCGCTTGTTCGTAGCGCAGGCGATTGACCATCAATACCGAGATGAAGTAAAGCAGTGCGCAAACGCCATATACCACTTCGGCACCGCAAATATAGAGCAAGCCACCCAATGCGGGGCCAACCATTCCGGCTGCCTGACCGGCGACACTGTTGGCTGCCATGGCCCGGGGTAACACCTTAGGCGGTACCAGCGCCGGAAGCATTGACAGTAAAGAGGGCCCTTCCATCGCTTTGGCCATTGACGTGATAAACACCAGCCCCAACACCACCCACTCATCAACGTGATGGGTCAGGGTCAGCACCGCTAAACACACGATCGCCAGACCTTCAACGCACTGTGCCAGTACCACGATACGGCGTCTATCGAACTGATCGGCAATATGTCCGGCCACTAATGCCAGGGACACCGACGGTAAAAACTGCACCAAGCCAATCAGGCCAAGATCCAACGCGCGACCGGTTAATGAATATATCTGCCAACTCACTGCAATGGTCAGCATCTGAAAACCAAAGCTGGACGAAGCACGCGCTATCCAAAAAGCAACAAATGAACGGTGTTGTAACAGCGAATCCGGATTAACGGAGGGAGAGGACATGGTGATTCCCTGAGCGAGAATAGTGCTAATAATTAGCCACTATTCAACTATGCGAGAAATCTTTTTACCATAAAAAATTAACAAAAATTAAACATGCCCATCTTAAGTACTGCGCCGTACAACGGACAAACCTGGCAAACGTTGAAACGGCTTGAGAAGCGGAGCGAGCTTACCCGAAGGGGTATAACTGTGCTGATTCATATCAGCTTTATGTACCGCTAATATCACGTTATGACCACTCTATACGCCCTGATAATAATGTCAGGGCGTATAGGTTGAGCGAGTTCTTTATCGTTACTGTTTAGAGTCAAACCAGATTTTCCAAAGCGGGACTGCCGTGGCAAAGGTGCCTCTATGCGTCGTTTTCCCGGTGGATATGGCCTCAACTAACGTATTACCTACTCCCATAGACTGTGCATAAGTCATTGCCATTTTACCTACCCCTATTGTGATCGCTTCATCAGTCTCTCCGTAGTAGTTGTGTACCGGAGAAGCGATCACCCAACGATAGGCCTGGGCAGCGCTAATTAGCCGACCATAGGCGGAATTGGCGAAATATTGCGGGTCGAAATATTCAGGACGAATAAGTTTGTGCAGGTCAGAAGTAATATCCGCTGGATTAAAAGGTTGGCGGTCATAGGCTTTTTTCGCCACATCATAATATTCATCGGTAATAACAGAGTGCGCCAAGCCTGGAATACCGTAATAGTTTTCATAGGCAAAGGCTGAAAGTATCATAATACTATTTAACCAGTCCGCATCAAATTTGCGCGGAAATGAAAGAAATCCATTCATGAGGGCAAAAACATCTAGTGGTGCGCTGGCGGTTGCCGTCGCTTGTACTTTCATTCCTATAGCTTCGAGTTTTTCAAGCAATGCCATGGTCACAAAACCACCTTGTGACCATCCCGCCAGCAAAAGATGGGGATTTTCCAGCCCCATTTGTGCCAGAACCTGCCGCGATGAGTTAATCATGTCGTAAGTTGCCTGTTGATGACTACCTTTTACCATATAACCTTCGGGTTCAGTAGAGACTCCCAGGCCAAAATAATCAGCCCCAATAACGATATAGCCCTGTGAGGCAAATTGCGCGATCATCAATTGCGTCTCAGGAGATTCATCAGGAAAAGAGGGAACCTGGTGTTTTCCATAAATAGTCCCATGTTGGTAAGAAACCATTGGAAAAGATTTTCCCGCGGTGTCAGGAATGGCAAGCAGTCCTGAGGTCATCGTGGGTTTGTTGCCGCGTTCAGGAATGGATGAAGGATAGATCACTCGATAAAGCTTAACGGCATTTTGGGCCGGTGTGTATTTCACATTAACGCCTGAAAATGCGGGTGTATCAACTGTCAATATTTTATTCAAACGAGCTACGTCCCAGCGGCCAATAAACTCATAGGTTATCCCATCGGAAACTTTAATCGGTTGGTGCGTTGTCTCTTGTGCAAATGCCGATACCGCACAAAGCGCCAGCAACATATAGAAGAAATAATTAAAAGCTCTTAACATTTTCATCCCCTTATCTTTTTTATATAAATAATATTAAGCTCATGAAAAACAACGTCAACCCTATTACGTCCATTACCTATAAAAATGCAAGCCACTTAATTAAAAGTTATTATTTACTCAAAAATAAGTACTGTCGGGAATAATGATTGAAAAGACATTTCAAGCCCTGTCTGATCGTACAATAACACCCGTTTTTATAAATGCAATCTAGTAAAGCAGATAAAAATTTCTTATGTGAAGTTAGTTGAAAAATCGCAGTGGAGAATTGCATTAATAGAAAAGAATCCTTCTTTGGCTTAGGTGCCTATCGTATCACTGTCAAGGCAGGCCATTGCCATTCTTAAACAGATTACGAATATCTCCGTCCGGCCCTACATTCATCCTGCGATCGGGGATAACGCTAATCCTTACCGACAAAGATTTCCACTCGCTGTCACTTCTGACAAAGCGATTGTCTACCTCAACAAAGCCGCTATGGGCTGGCTGTTCTAGTTTGGAGTGACCCCCTTTTTCCGCTGTTGATCGGCGGCAATTCACTCTGAACAGGAAACAACACCATGGAAAACCTGCACTATAAAAGCTTGCTTGAGATAGGCCTGATCATCCAGTCGCGCGAAGTCTCATCCGTAGAAGTCACGCAAAGTTTGCTGAATCGTATTGCTCATCTCGATCAGACGCTACATAGCTTTTTCCACGTCATGGAAGAAAGCGCTTTGCAGGATGCCAAAAAGGCGGATGAAGAGATTGCCCAAGGTATTATTCGCGGCCCGTTACACGGCGTACCCATTGCCTTGAAAGATTTAATCTGGACCAAAAACGCGCCGACCACCCACGGTATGGCGATCCACCAGGGACGTATTCCTGCCGAAGATTCCACAATAGTCGAACGCTTTAAACAAGCTGGCGCAGTGATCCTCGGCAAGCTGGCACAAACCGAGAGCGCCTTTGCCGACCATCATCCCGACGTCACCCTGCCGACTAACCCGTGGCGTCAAGATCTGTGGACCGGCGTCTCCTCCAGCGGCTCAGGCGTGGCGACGGCTTCAGGCCTGTGCTATGGCGCCATCGGTACCGACACCGGCGGATCGATCCGTTTTCCCTGCAATGCCAACGGCCTGACCGGCATCAAACCAACCTGGGGTCGCGTGACTCGCCACGGTGCCTGTGAACTGGCCGCCTCGTTGGATCATATCGGACCTATGGCCCGCTCGGTAGGCGATGCCGCCGCCATGCTGCAGGCCATCGCCGGGCGTGATGATAAGGACCCAACATCAAGCAGTGTGCCGGTGCCAGACTATCTGGCGCTGATGACGCGTGGTGTAACGAAAATGCGTATTGGCGTTGATAAATCCTGGGCGCTGGAACGGGTTGATGCTGAAACGCGTGACGCATTACAAACAGTGATCGCCACATTCTCCTCGCAGGGCGCTGAAATCGTGGATATTTCCATGCCTGATACCGATCAGGCTGCCGAAGACTGGAGCGCGCTGTGTGCGGTTGAAACCGCGTTGGCTCACGAACACACTTACCCATCACAGAAAGATCGATACGGACCGGGTCTGGCCGGGCTGCTGGATCTGGGCCTCAGCGTTTCCGCGCTGGATTATCAGCGCCTGTGGCTAAAGCGCGCCGCGCTGCGTGGCAACATCAGCGCGCTGTTCACTCACGTCGATTTGATTCTCTCACCGGCAACTGCCTATGCGGGGCTGACCTGGGAAACCATGTCGCGGTTCGGCACTGATAACGCACTGTTCAGCGGCGTGTTGCGCTATACCAGTGCATTTGATCTCAGCGGGCACCCAACCCTTACCCTGCCTGGCGGGATGACAACCTCCGGGGCACCGATTGGATTCCAACTGGTCGCAGCCCATTTTGACGAAGCGCGGATGATTCAGGGCGGCTGGGCGTGGCAACAGGCCACGGACTGGCATAAACAGCACCCCGATTTCTGATTATTTCTGAAAAAGTTAGCGCAGGATGCTTCCCGGCATCTTGCGCTGATCGTCGGTAAATCCACAGCTAATGGCCTGAAAGTTGCATTAAAAATCATGTAGCAGCGTTGTTTGGGTTACCTGAAGAGGCATTGGCATGAAAGAAAACTTCACCACTGAAAACATGGATACCCGCCATCGGTTTGATGCATGGCGAGACGCGGTGTGCTCAAGATTAATCAAAGCAGAAGCACGCCAGACGCTAAAAGATGACTTTTCCGGCAGCTTTAGTTACAGCTCCTTGGGTTACGTCGACATCGCCACCCATACCTCGCATGCCTCACTGGTGTGGCAACGCACAGATCACTGTATTCGCCAGCATCCCAATCCTGACTTTTACCTGGGGATTGTGCAGTCCGGTGAAGGCAAACTCTCGCAGAATGGTCATTGTTCGGCGGTCAGCGAGGGAGATATGATCATTTACGATGCCGCGACGCCTTTTGATTTTGCCATGGAGAATATGGTGATTGATATCGTGCATTTGCCGCGGCAGATTATGGAAAAAGAAGCCCAGGGCATTGCGTCACTGGCGGGAAAATCCTTTGACCTGTCACGCCCTGGCATCACCTCGCTGAAGCAGATGATGGCCGAGGCTTACCTATTTAATGCCGAGCAGGAGCCGCCTTTTTTAACCGAGCAGTTTGCCAATACCCTATTCAGCGTGATTTCTGTCAGTATCAATTTGCAGAAAAGCAATGACGCGATAAAACCCGATCTTTACCGCCGTATCCTTCACTATTTGCGCCAAAATCTGCACGATCATCAGCTATCGATTGCCACAATTGCCAATGCGCACCATGTCTCCCCACGCACCGTCAGTCGGATTTTTGCCGCCCACGATACCACGCCGATGAACGTCGTTTGGTATGAGCGCCTGACGGCCAGCCGCAAAGCCTTAACCGAAGGCAAGGCGCGCAATATTACTCAGGTAGCGCTGGACCATGGCTTCAGCGATATGTCGCATTTCAGCCTGGCGTTTCGCAAGGCCTTTGGCTGCTCCCCCAGTAGCTTAGTTAATCGCATGCCTGATAACCCCGACGGCTAATCACGCGCTCGGCGGTGCTGTCCAAACTACTGCGCGAGTTCATCGCCTCACGGCGCATAAAACGGTAAGCCGTGTTTTCATCGATGCCATGTTTACGCATCAGGATGCCTTTCGCCTGAGTCAGCTTCTGTTTATCGCTCTGTCGACTGTGTTCTATTTTTTGACGAAGCGCCTGACATTCTCGCGCCAACCCCAGCGTCCCGATAATCTGCACGATCAGTGCGAACGGATTGATCGTTTTATCAAGTATCGCAGCGGGTTTTAGCTCAATCAACAAAGGGAATAATGCGGCATTTTGATAATCCGCCAGGGCGATAACCGGCACCTGCACGGCGGCTAATTCGGACATCAGTGTCGCCAATCGGTGTGGGTTATGCGGCTCAATACACAGAACCACCAGTTCGACATCCTGAGGGGCGCGGGCTGGCAATGGCCAGCAGTGCGTCGCTTCGCAGCCAAGTTGCGCCATGGAGGCAACCAGCACCTTGGCGCTCTGATGATCAGGATGGATAATGCACAATTTTAATCCGGTTAATGTCGCCAGTAAGGATGGTTCAATCATGCTTCCCCCTATCAGATTGTCTGTTTATCAGATCTCACTGTAAGGCACTGGCGGGCATTGTTCTTTGTTAAAACTGCCGGTGACTGTGTCGAACAGGACAGCCGTCACCGGCCAGTAAAATCAGGCATGAAAACCTAAATATTGCTCGGCGATAGACGCACTGGTGGTGGTCTGAGGGTCGATGACCTGGGTGATTTTCCCCTTTTCGATCACGTGAATACGATCGGAAAGCGAATACAAAAACTCGATATCCTGTTCCACTAAAATGATTGAGATATCCATGGTATGCCGCAGTTTTTGCAATGTTTCGATGATCTCCTCGCAGATATTCGGTTGAATGCCTTCGGTCGGCTCATCCAACAGCACCAACTGCGGTTCACCACACAAGCAGCGGGCCAACGCCAGCAACTGCTGTTCCCCACCTGACAGCGCCCCACCCGGTTGCGTCAGCAGACGTTTGAGGCGTGGGAAGATCTCCAGCATCTGCTCAATAATCTGCTGAGATCGCGAGAAGTGCTTCACGCAGCCCATGCGCAGGTTTTCCTCCACGGTCAGCAGCGGGAAAATCTGTCGTCCCTGCGGCACAAAACCGATCCCAGCCACCGCTCGCTGATGCGCCTGATAGCCGGTGATATCGATGCCATTCAGCAACACCTGGCCTCGCCATGCTGGCAATTCGCCCATGATGGCTCGCAGCAGTGTCGTTTTCCCCATGCCGTTGCGACCCAACACGCCGGTGAAAGATTTAGCGCCAACATACAATTCCGACAGGTTCAGCACCGGGATTTTATTGTATCCAGAGACCAACTGTTTAATTTCAAGCATGTTTTATCTCCATATTTCCGAGGTAAGCATCCTTAACTAATGGGTTACTCGTCACGTCCACAAACGAGCCCTCCGCCAGTACCTCACCCTGATTAAATACCGTGACCTTCTGCGCGATCATACTGATGAATTCCATGTCGTGCTCAACCACCACCACGGTGCTCTGTTGATTAATGGCCTTGATCAAATCGGCGGTTTTTCTCACTTCATGGTGCGTCATGCCTGCGGCGGGTTCGTCGAGTAATACCAGTTGAGGGCGAGAAATCAGGATCATCCCCAGTTCGACCCATTGCCGCTGGCCGTGCGCCAGCTCAGACAAAATGGCGTCTTTAAGATCCGTTAAGCCGATATCCTGCAACACGCTCTTAATGGCCCCGCTCAACGCCCGTTTCTCCATCTTGTTGGCCGCCGCCTGCCAGAGATTTTCCCAGACACTCAGTCCTTCAAACACGCTGGGTACCTGCGTTTTAATACCAATGCCGAGGCGGGCAATATCCCAGGGACGCATGCCAGAAATAATCTTGTCACGGTAAACACATTCGCCCCGCGTGGGCGAAATCTGTCCGCTGAGCATTTTGAAAAAAGTGCTCTTGCCCGCGCCATTAGGGCCAATTAAGCAACGTAACTCCCCTTCACGCAGCGTAAAATCGACCTCTTTAACGGCATGCACGCCACCAAAACTGACGCCTATTTTTTTAGTTTCAAGCAAAATGGCACTGTTCATGGTTTTACCTCCTGCACATCGGCATTAATTCGCGCCTGGGGCCGTTTTTTTTTGCGCATAAACACCCGCTTCAGTGTTGGCAAGATGCCCCCCGGAATAAGCAAAACAAAAATAGCCAGAATAATGCCCAGCACCAGATTGGTATCGACGGTCTGCTGGGCGCCAAGACGCGTGACCAGCCATTGCAGTGCAATACAGCTCAATACGGGGCCGATGAGCGTCCCACGCCCGCCGACAATCACCCAGATAATGATCTGCGCCGACTGGCTGAGACTGAACACGCCGGGGCTGACAAAAGCGCCCCAGTTGACATAAAGACACCCCGCCAACCCCGCAATCGCGGCGCCTATCGCGAAGGTACACAGCTTGTGTGCCGGAACGTTATAGCCGAGCAATCCGGCACGCTGTTCATTCTCACGGATCGCCACCACCGTCTTGCCGAAGCGACTCATCAGCGTGAATTTCAGCAATACGTAACACAGCACCAGACTACCGACAGTGACCATAAACAGCGCTTCGGGAGAGAGAACGTTGTCTGGATTGAACGGGATATTCAGCGTCGGCACGGAAGGAATACCGTTGAAGCCGCCGAGCAAGGCTTGCCCAAGATGGTATTCACTTCCGGAGGTGGAATTGATCCAGTTGAACAACACCAGGCTGACCGCCAGAGTAATCGCCCCCAGATACACATCGCTGACACCGCCATAAAAAATCACGTAGCCCAGCAGCAGGGAAAACAACATGGGTACGGCAATGGCCGCCAACACCGCCCAGGTTGAATCCCCCCAGTTAATCACCGCAATCGAATAGGTATAGGCGCCCAGGCCAAAGAATGCGGCCTGTCCAAAGCACAAAATACCGCCGTATCCCCAGATAAAAGCCAGGCTTAACGCCAAAATCCCCATGACAAAAAACACCGTCAACGACAGGAGCGTATACAGCTCGATAACCCCAGATAGCCACAACGCGGCCAGCATCACGACCACGGCCAATGCAAGGGTTTGATACGTCTCGGAAAATTTCTTCATTACAGCGATCTCCTGAAGAATCTGCCGGTGATACCCTGGGGTAACAGGCGCAGCAACACGATGGCGCTGAGCAATAACGCAACGGCACCAAATACGGGGGTATAGAGATACGTCACGATCTGCGAGATCACGCCAAACAGCGCTGAAGCAGAGAGCGTGCCAGCAATAATGGCGCTACCACCGCCGATCACCGTGATAAAGGCTTTGGCGATAAAACTGACGCCCACCGTCGGGATCACGCCGGTGATTGGCGCAAGCAGTGCGCCACCCAACCCCGACAACGCAGCGCCGAGGCCAAACGTCAGGCTATAGATTTTCCCCGGATTCGTGCCCAATGCCGCCGCCATCAGCGCATTTTGCATGGTGGCGCGGGCGCAGAGCCCCAGCGTGGTAAAACGCAACAACACCCATAGCGCAGCCAGTAAACACAGCGAGAAAACAATCATAAACAGTGAATAACCGCTGGTGCTGTAGCGCCCTATCGCCACGCTGGATAAAGGCGAGCTGATCCCCAGCGTGGTATTGCCAAAGATCATCGTTGCCGCACCAATCAGCGCCAGGCTTAGGCCCCAGGTCGCCAGCATAGTGTCAATCATTCGCCCATAAAGATGACGGATGATGACCCGTTCAACCACCATCCCAAACAGCCCAACGACCATCGGCGCGACGACCAGCATCGAAATCCAGATAGGCAATCCGAAGTGATTGGTCGCCAGAATCGCGCTGTATCCGCCGAGCATCATGAATTCGCCGTGGGCCATATTGACAATTTTCATCATGCCAAACACCACCGCCAGTCCGAGGCTCATGATGATCAGCACCGCAATCGCGTTCATCACTTCAATGGCATAGATAATAAATAGATCCATAGCGACTCCCGTTAAAGTTTGATCTGGTACTGTTTATTATCTCGGGGATTTTTTTGCAGATTGCACACCATGGCGGTATCCGCTGGGGCCTGCTGGGAGTAGGACTCCAGGATCTTCATCTCATGGTTTTGAACCTCTGCGATATGCACATCCAGGATGCAGTGATGGGTTGGCGGATCGACCGTGACTTTTCCGCTTGGCGAGGCCACTGAAATCCCGGTTTCAAGCGCAGCGATAACTTTCATGCGGTCAATATCACCGGCTTTACGCACTCCTGCAGCCCACAACAACATTCCCTGATAAGCCCCCATCGCAAGGTCATGCACGTAAGGGGCATTTTTGCCGTATTTGGCTTTGAATTTTTTAACAAAGGCTTCATTGTCCGGCGTCGGGATCTCCTGCATATAGTTGGCACAAACCAGAATTCCGTTGCTTTCTTCTGGCGACAAAATAATGTGCTCGTTACCACTGCCGAATACCGTTGAAGCAATAGGAATTTTTCCTGTCATGCCCGATGCGTGCCACTGGCGATAGAAAGAAAGATGCGCGCCGCCGACCAGCGCTGACCAGACGATATCCGGCTTGGCCTTCTGCACTTTAGAAATAGCAGCGCCAAAATCGGTGACATCTAACGGGAAGAATTCAATATCCATCACTTCACCGCCATTATCCTGGACATATTTCTTCACCCAGGCAGAAACGATTTGCCCGTAGTTATAGTCGGCCGCCAGAATATAAACTTTCTTGCCCCACTTTTTCATGGCGTAAGGCACCAGTTTTTCTACCGTCTGTGATGGCGTCGAGCCCGATGAGAAATAGTTTCTATCGCAGACACCGCCTTCATACTGGGCAGGATAAAAATAGAGTGTGCGGAAACGGTCCAACACCGGCCTGATCACTTCACGGGAAGCCGAAGTAATACCGCCATGCACCACCGCGACTTGATCTTTTAATGCCGCCTGCTGAGCATATTGCGCGTACAGCTGCATGCTGGATTGCGCATCGTAATTGATCATCTGCAAGGGACGCCCCAACAATCCCCCCGAGGTGTTAATCTCTTCTGCCGCCAGATTGATCGCATCAGACATCGCCTTACCATAAATATCTAATCCGCCCGATAGATCGAGGATAGTGGCGACTTTAATCGGCCCGTTGCTGTCGGCCGCAAAACCGAATTTAGGTAAGCCAGTCGCAGCCAAACCAACAGCAGACAACACCGTGTTATTAATGAATGAACGACGAGTAATAGCCATAGCATCCTCAGCAAATAGTTTTATAGGACTTTGGGGGAATAAGTGTTTCCGGGAACCGGAAATGGGTAAAAAAATGGGCATAAGCTGACGTCATTGTCAGTTATCAAATTAAGGAGTTACCACGTCGTTGGGGCAACAGTGAAAATAAAGCAATATTCAGGCCAATTACGATACTGCTATTTTATCGACTCAAAAAATGAGGGTTATTAGTCTAACCGCTAAAAAATAAACTTTAGAATGCTGATTGAGGAAGGGGTAAAAGTTGGAATAATTAATCACACGCACTACAGCGTGACAATCAGGCACTGAAAGAGTGCGCAACAAGCCAACCCTTTAAATAAGGTATTCAATGAGGTGTCCTTCTTAACAAAGTCATTGTCATTTTAAACAAAGCATTTTATTTAAATATAAATACTGATCAGCCAGGCGGATTAACGATAACAATGAGAATACGCTTTAATATCGCCAGGCGTTATTGGTGACCTTTTCCCTGAAAACCGGGCAAAATCCAAAGGTCACATTATTTAGCTGGCTAAACTTAACGGTATTTCCACAACCACTTCCCGCTCGCCAGACGCCAGTAAAAGAAAGCGCCGCGAATGATCCAATCCAGACACATACCGAGCCAGATCCCTACAACCCCAAAGCCCAGCACCACACCCAAGGTGTAACCTGCCACGATACGACCACCCCACATACTCAGCAGTGATATCCACATGGTGAAGCGTGCGTCACGCGCCCCTTTTAACCCTGCAGGAAGTACCCATGATGCCGCCCAGAAAGGCATAAATGCGGCGTTGAGCCACACCAGGACTTTGACCACGTGAATCACGTCATCTTCTTTGGTATAAAACGAAGCCAACACACCGGCCAGCGGCACTGAGAGCAGTGAGAGCGCGCACAAGCCGATAGTAGACAACCAAAAGATATGCTTGAGCTGATGCTCAGCCTGCCCCATTTGTCCTTTGCCTAAGCGTGTGCCGACAATAATGGTGGAGGTTGAGCCGAGTGCGTTACCCGGCAGGTTAATCATTGAGGCGATAGACGCCGCAATAAAGTTCCCGGCAATAACGTCAGTCCCCATTCCGGCCACGAAAACCTGCGTTAACAACTTGCCGCTGTTAAACAGCACCGATTCAATACTGGCAGGCACACCAATACTCAGCACTTCAATCAGAACACTGATATTGAGCGGCTTGAAATAACTTTTCAGCGGAATACGCAGCGCCGGGTTAAAGCCAATCATCAGCACATAAATGACCACGGCAGCACCGATATAACGGGCGATGGTTAGCCCCAATCCCGCACCGGTAAAACCCAGTCCACCCCAGCCAAAACAACCATAAATCAGCACGCTGCTGATCATAATATTCAGGATATTCATGCCGCCGTTGATCAGCATCGGAATTTTGGTATTGCCAGCGCCACGCAAGGCACCACAGCCGATCAGTGCAATGGCCGCTGCGGGGTAACTCCAGGCCGTGATGGTGAGATAATTGAGGGCCAGGGCTTTGACCTGCGGTTCGGCACTGCCGGCAATCAAATCGACAATGTGCGTCCCGGCAAACTCGATGCCAAGCGCCAGCAGAAACGCAAAACCGGTCATTAATACCAGAGACTGGCGGGCAGCAGATCGGGCGCGTTTACGGTTGAGTTTACCCAGGCTGAAAGCCACCACGACCGTGGTCCCAAGGTCTATCGCCGCAAAGAAAGCGATGATCACCATATTGAAGCTGTCTGCCAGGCCGACTCCCGCCATCGCCTCCTTGCCCAACCAACTGACCAGAAAAGTACTGAGGACACCCATCAGCAATACACACATATTTTCGAAAAATATCGGTATGGCCAAAGGCGTGATTTCTCGCCAGAACAACACACGGTAAGAACGCCGTTTGTGATACCACTTAGTGCGATCCAATGCGTGCTGCACAGAGACTCTGATGTTTTGCAAGATGGTTCCAGCGTTGAGTACGGACAAAGACCTGAAACAAGAATGGTAAAAACCTTCCTGTTTTGCAAAGTCTTTTCACGCAAAGAGAGGGAAAATTGTTGGGGAAATGTAAAATAGTTTAGTCTCAGGGCAGCACCGTCCTGACTTCGCCACATCACAGGCGACACATCCTGATACAGGTTCCTTTCAGACGATGTACTGACGCCGCAAAAATTTGACTCCCATCACACTTTACTAAAAATCGAACAGACCCTAACCGCTGGCTATCAAGTTTTCACGCTGAAGAGCCGATGACTTAGTCAGTGAGTCTATCAATCGCCACCAGCAACTCGCATTGTCTCTCGGTGAATTTTCATGCCCTTGCATAAAAAGAGAATGTCACAAAAAAGCATTAAAAACATAAAGTTGAATGATTTTTCCAAGGTGGTTGGCCTACCTTTTTAATGACAATTTCAGGGAGTTAAATCTATGCATTTTAAAAATACCACCGTGCGAACCCAACTGACTCTGGGGTTTGGCGTTTTAGTTGCGATTGTCCTTGCTGTCGTCCTGCTCTCTATTAACTCCCTGAGTCAGGCCAACAACAGATTCAAGAATCATGTGCAGCAAGTTTCTGCCCGTGAATCGTCGGTTAACTTAATCCTTAGTGGTGTCAAAGACAGCTCGCTGAGTATTTACGGCCTGGTATTGGTCAGCGAAGCTGCTGATATCGAAGCCGGTAAAAAACAAGTTGCCGCCGCTGAAGAGAAAACCGCTGTCGCGCTAACCCAATTGCAGGAGGCCATTAAACAGCACTCTGACGTTACCGACCAGGACCGGCAATTTGTGGCTGCGATTGCGCATGCTGAAGAGGAATATCGGCCTATTGCTAAACACATTGTCGATTTGGCCCTTGAAGAAAAGAAAGCTGAAGCGATCGACCGGATGAACCGTGAATTACGGCCTCAGTTGACCCTTTTACTTAACACGGCCAATGAATATCTCAAATACAGCACAGCACGTGCCAAAGAAAGTCTGAATACGTCACAAGACACTTATCAGCAAACCCGACTCATTTTCATCATTATCAGCTTAGTCGCGCTGACGCTGGCCATTATTTTGGGCGGGATTATTATCCGTTCTCTGTTCCGTGCTTTGGGAGAAGAGCCGGTAGTGTTAGGTCAGGTCGTACATCGCATTGCCGCAGGTGACCTCAGTCAGGTTAAAGGCGCAAACGACGCACCACAAAATAGTGTGCTGGCCGCGATTGGCCAGATGCAGGAGAAACTGCGCCAGCTCGTTAATCAGGTCGCCAACTCGGCTGAGAGTATCGTAAGCGCTTCAACCGAGATCACCCAGGGTAATGAAGATTTGAGTCGCCGCACAGAAGCGCAGGCCTCTTCACTCGAGCAGACGTCTGCCAGTATGGAGGAGCTAACCGCCACCGTTAAACACAACGCTGACAACGCGCATCAGGGGAACTTGATGGCAACGAATGCATCACATGTGGCGCAGCGCGGCGGCAGCGTGGTCGAACGCGTGGTGAGCACAATGCATGAAATTGCCGACAGTTCAGGCAAAGTGACGCAGATCATTACTGTCATTGAAGGCATCGCTTTTCAGACTAATATTTTGGCGCTTAACGCCGCAGTAGAAGCGGCGCGGGCCGGTGAGCAAGGCCGGGGTTTTGCCGTGGTGGCGGGCGAAGTGCGCACCCTGGCACAACGCAGCGCGACTGCTGCAAAGGAAATTAAAAACCTGATTGGCGAGTCCGTCGAGCGGATAAATATAGGGTCTAAGTTGGTTGATGAAGCGGGCAGCACCATGCAGGAAGTGGTTAATGCCGTTAAAGGTGTCAACGATCTTATGGCTGAAATCACACTGGCTTCAAGCGAACAGCACACGGGAATCGATCAGGTTAACAAAGCGGTTGTCCATATGGATGAGGCAACGCAACAGAACGCCGCGCTGGTTGAGCAAAGTGCAGCGGCAGCCGAAAGCCTCAAACAGCAGGCTTACATCTTGTTGGAAGAAATCTCTGCGTTTGATATTTCACGCGCGGGAAATATCACTGCAACGGCGATTCGCTAAGGTATTGAAATGAAAATTTTCTACACTTTTGCCATGGCGACAGTCATGCTGAGTTCAACAGCGTTAGCCGGCAGCAACGAGAGTATTACCATCGGGCTGATTACCAAGACAGACACCAACCCCTTCTTTTTGAAAATGAAAGAAGGGGCCATGCTTGGCGCTACAGTGCATGGTGTGAAACTGCTCACCGCCGCGGGTAAAGAAGATAGCGATTACCCTACGCAGATAACGGCAATCCAATCCATGGTGTCGGCTGGGGCCACTACCCTCCTTATCACCCCCAGCGATGCTAAAGCCATTGTGCCAGCACTGGATGAGGCACGAGCAAAAGGTGTTCAGATCATTGCTCTCGATTCGCCGACGGATCCCATCAGTGCGGTCGATGCACTCTTTGCTACGGACAATTACAAAGCGGGCGAATTGATTGGCCAATATGCCCAGGCCGCGATGCCATTACGGTTTTCGGGACAACCCTTAAAAATAGCTATGCTGGACTTATCAGCAGGGCATTTAGTGGGGGCAAGACGACACAATGGCTTTATGAAAGGTCTGGGACTGCAAGCTGTGGGCGCCGACTCCAGTGACTTATCTGCCGCCACCGAAATAGTCTGCTCTGGCTTTACGGAAGGGGCGGAAAAACAAGGTTACGAGGTCATGGCAAGCTGCCTGAAAGCACATCCTGATATCAACCTTGTCTATACCGTCAATGAACCTGCTGCAGCAGGTGCTTACAAAGCATTACAGGAAGCAGGTAAAGAAAAAAATGCCATGATTGTGTCGGTTGATGGCGGGTGTGCGGGAGTCAATAACGTTCGCGAAGGAAAAATTGCGGCGACAGCCCAGCAATATCCTCTCACGATGGCAGCGATGGGCGTTGATGCCGCCGTCGCCTACGCCAAACACGGCAAAAAAGTGTCTGGGTATGTTGACACTGGTGTCACACTTATCGCCGACAAAACAATGCCTGGCCTACCAAGCAAAGACACTCAGGCAGGACTTAATGCGTGTTTTGGTGCCAAATAATCTGCACAGACATTGTAGCGTTGGCACCTGGCATTGATGTTTTTAAAAATAAGGTCCTGAGTTCAATGATTTTTATCGCAACGAGCTCAGAGACCCAAAATTTATTCACAGCCTTGGTTATTCTAATCAAGGCCCCTCACCTCATCAGATATTGAATTAACTGTCTTCGTTGAGAATAAAACGACACCAACCGTGATGCATTAAATCACGAAGCCCTTTTCCTATAACCGCTAACAGAAAACACCAAGAAAATAAAACCTCACTTACCTATAAAAACACTTCACAGAAAGCATTATTATACAACACTCAAAAGATCAACAACCTTCATCTATGGATGGATGGCGAGTCATTTTCACCCACTTAAAAAGTATTGACTGGCACCATCAATATAAAAATTTATCGATTGATATACCCAGGGAGCGCATTAGCGCCAGAAAATTCAATACAAATTTAGTACTTATACTATATTTTTTTTTGCTGAAAGTGATAGCTTGGCTTTTCGCTTTCGCACTTTTAGTGCGTCATTTTTATTTAAAATTAATGGACTAATTATCATGAAAGAACTTTCTATTGACCAAATTGAACAAGTAAGCGGTGCGAGTGTCCAGGCTGCTTTTGAGGGTGCTGTTATTGGCGCCACTAGCTATGCTCTTAGCGCCGGGAAATGGGGTGGCCTGAGCATCCTGAACTTTGGTATAGGGCAAGCAGTCGGTGTATCCCTGGGAATTATTATTGGCGGTGTGGGTGGAGCGCTCTACGGTGCGACACATGACTCAATCCAGACAGAAAACTTTTTCAATAATATTTTAGCGAATGTTGGCTAATAACTGTTTTTGCTTGATCACAACAACATCATCTCCTCTGGCGGTGATGTTGTCTATGCATGGCAATATCCTGACAACACAAACTCCTCTCTGTTACCCCGACGACTGCTACGCATGCTGCGTGGAGTAAACCGGTCCTCATCTTAGTTAAAACCAACACACGGCAAGATTGCTCATTGGATTATTCTTATCCGGGATTGGCACCCGCCAGGTTATTCGTCACTCAGGGTACTATCATTCCTAAGTCTATTTAATTAAACAAAACCTATATTTTATTAAAATAAGTCTGAATGAGATCAAGTATGGATGTCATGACAGATGACCCACCCTCATTTTCATGGTAAATACACCCTCTTGGAATCGGATTCCATAAATATTAACAGGTTGTTAATAGCTATTGCTTTATGTTTATAAATTTAAAGGGACTTAAATGAAGATCAAGTATCTTGCCATATTTTGTTGTGGATTTTTTACGTCAACCTCCCTGATTGCGGGCATTATGCGCGAAGACGTCTCGGTTCAGGACTATCGTGATTTCGCCGAAAATCTTGGGAAATATCGCGTTGGTGAAAAAAATATCGAAGTTTTCAAAATCGACGGGACTTCTGCCGGTACGATCGCTTTCCCGATGCCCGATTTTGGTGCCATTGTATCCG
This sequence comes from Hafnia psychrotolerans, assembly GCF_014639435.1. Lineage (GTDB taxonomy): Bacteria > Pseudomonadota > Gammaproteobacteria > Enterobacterales > Enterobacteriaceae > Ewingella > Ewingella psychrotolerans. The sequence continues at coordinate 253,696 of NZ_BMFZ01000002.1, forward strand.
GCGGTTATGCCACTTTATATTCCCCTTCTTATCTGGTGGGCGTGAAACATAATGGGGGTTATAAATCCGTCGATTTCGGCAATAATGCTAAATACAAAACATCCTATAAATTAATTAATCGTAACGAATACTCCGCACGTGACTTTCATATGCCGCGCCTGAATAAAGTGGTCACCGAAGCATCCCCTGTCCCCTCGATTGTCGGTACTCAATTAGCGGCGAATCCAGACCGTTATACCTGGTATGCACGTGCCGGAGCCGGTACGCAACTACAGGTTAATGCAGAAACACAGGAACTTATGCAGGTTGCGTCCGCTTACAGCTGGAAAAGCGGCGGAATGATGACCAATCCAACGTTTGAGAGCTGGCGTCTGCGTTGGTATAACTACAGCCCTGACGACCCAAAGGTGCAGATATTTGATAGCGCAGCTCAAGGTGGCGATAGCGGAAGCCCGTTGTTTGTTTATGATAATTATGAAAAAAAATGGAAATTAGTGGGTGTTACCACCTCCGGTTCCGGTACGCCTCCGTATAACATGCGAACCTATAACTTATTCATTCAGGATAAGTTTGTTTCTGAGGTTATCACTGCCAATACGGATCCGGATGTGACTGACATACGCACTGACGGCATTATTTCATGGAATAAGGACGCGATTACCCAGGGAAAGAATAGCTGGGCATGGCATGGCGTGGAGGCCCTATTACCCAGCGATGCGACGAACAATGCGCTGGATGCAACCAAAGATCTGCGTTTTAACGGTGAGGGTGGAACTCTCGTGTTGGATCAATCCATCAACCACGGCGCCGCAAAATTACAATTCTCAAATGACTATCGGGTGACCTCTACTGATGGTCAGAATAACACCTGGGTCGGCGGCGGAATCGACGTCGATGCGGGCAAGACCGTACTGTGGCAGGTCAATGGCCTGGCTGGCGATGCCCTGCACAAAATTGGGGAAGGTACGTTACATGTCAATGCTAACGGGGTGAACGGGGGGCGCTTAAATGTCGGCGACGGCACGGTCATCCTGGATCAACAGGCGGATGAAAACGGTTTAAAGCAGGCTTTTTCTACGGTCACATTGGTCAGCGGACGCCCTGTGGTGGTGCTGAGTGATAAAGACCAGGTGGCGACTAAAAACATTCAGTTCGGCTACCGCGGAGGCACGCTGGATCTCAATGGTACCCACTTGAGTTTCAAGGAAATTAATCATAATGATAATGGTGCGACGCTGGTTAACCGCAATCGGGCTCAAACATCGTCCATCACTCTCTACGGCAAGGGTTTCAACTTCCTGGGCCACATCGGCGAACAGAACAGCGGCAAACTCAACCTGGCGTATTACGCGTCTGACAGCGCGTATCGCGCTACGTTGTCTGGCGGAGCGGATGTGCAGGCTCTTAATGTTAAACAAGGTGAGCTGGTTCTCTCCGGTGAGCAAACCTTACATGCTGGCAATGTGTTATACGCCGACGATTGGCGTTTTCACTCCTACCTTGCCGATACGGCAAAAGTACTGACGGGGGCAACACTGACAGTAAGCGATCATGCTGAACTGAGTGCAGATACCACCGTCGATGAAGGTGCCATCCTCAATCTGTACGCCCATGCCGCGCTGTCCGGCAACCTTGTGCTGACCGGGATCAACAGTCTGCTAAAAGCGGATATTGTCGAACGAGACAGCACCGTAGCAGGCCTGTCCTCAATGATCACCGCCGATGTCAGTGGTAACGGCCAGCTGATCAAAACGGGTGAAGGCACCTTGCAAGTTGATGGTGATATCACCACCACCGGGGATACCGAGCTACGGGCGGGCACGCTGGCGCTAAATGGCAATGTCAGCTCACCGGTAAAGATGGCCTCCGGCACCGTCCTCGCGGGAAGTGGCACACTGCAGGATCTTTATGCGGCGGATCAGTCAACCCTTTATCCTGGCGCTTTGTTCGCCAATACAGCCCAATACGCGACGCTGCGTGTCGGCTCTCTCTACACTACCGGCACGGTTAATGTGGCACTGAACAGTGACTTCAGCCGCACGGCGACGGATAAACTGTTAGTCGATGGCGACGTCATTGGCGACAAGCCAATCCTGGTCAGCGTGAGCAGCCAAAGCCCGTGGACAGACAGCGATATCAATCAGAACAGCATCGCTGATAACACCGAAGGTGTCTCGATTATTCAGGTGGGCGGTCAATCAACTAAAGACAGCTTCGCGCTGGCTGGCAACTATATGGCTCGTGGTGCATGGGCCTACGGCCTGTATGCCTTTGCGCCGGGTAAATCGGCTGAGCGTGAGCGTGACGTGAGCGGCACAGGCGATCAGTACTGGGATTATCGTCTGCAAAACATCATGTTATCTGAAGGAGGCAATTCAACCCCTGCGGTGCCGGATGAAACCCCCGCCGTCGTGCCGGATGAAACACCCGCCGTCGTGCCGGACGAAACACCCGCCGTCGTGCCGGATGAAGCACCCGCCGTCGTGCCGGATGAAACACCGGCAGCCAGCCCACCACAGCCTGTCAAACCAGTACGCCGCGCAGTAACACCTCAGGTTCCCAGCTATATCTCTTTGCCTTCGGCATTATTCCGCGCCGACGAGCAGCGCACCATACTGTTTAAAGAAAGTGCACTGGATGCCTCACTGGAAGGCCATTCAAGCTTCTTCCTGTTTGGCTATCGGGGTGAAGAAAACTATCAGTCCGGCAATGGTTTTATGCAATACGGCTACAACTACAAAAGTCGCGATAAAGGCTGGATGATGGGCGCCAATCTGGCCTCGTGGCAAAATGAGGGACAATCTTTGAGCGTGAGCGGTGCTTTTTCCAAAGGCGATACAACCTTTACGCCTGAGGCTGTCGATGGTGACAGTCAGGGGAGTTTCCATTCCAACGCGGTGAATCTGATGGTTTCCTGGCACGATGAGGATTATTACCTTAACTTGCTGTCCGGTTACGGCTGGTCGAAAGGCGACATAACCACCAACCTGCGCGGCAAGGTCGCCTCACCCCATGTTAAGCAGACCTTTGCGGAGATTGAAGGCGGAAAAAACCTGCGTTTCGGCGCACATCGTCTCCGCCCTTATGCAGGTTATCGCCATCAGCAGATGCAGGTTAAAAGCTTCACCGATGTCGATAATACGCGGGTCAATTATCAGCAACAACGCCGGGAAGCCTGGATTGGCGGGCTGGCATATGATTACACACTGCCACTAAATCGACTGGGCACCTTACGCCTGGGCACCGATGTTAGCCTCGCCATGCGCCCATCAGGGAAAGGGAAAGTGACGATCGGTGATGGTCAGCAAAGCGATGCTTTCCGCACCGGTAATGGCGGCGACAACCTGAATATCAAAACCGAAGCTAAGCTGGAACTGAGTCAGGATATCGCGCTCACGACGCAAATACGCCACCAACGAAAATTGCAGCAAGAAGGGACTAATGACTGGCTGTTCGCGGGTGGAATCAATTTTTACTTCTGATCCTGACGCCTCACTCAGGGTAATGTGCGGATACACTGTTTCTCACAATATTGCGCACATTACCCAAACAGTCATTGCCCGTGTTGCAGCCTGAGAGAGCACTGGTGTCGGATTAACCCCAGACCCTTTTAAGGATATATCGCCTTAAATTGGGTCTTCTTCCTGGGTCCGGTCATGATCCCCTCCAGCGCCTCAACACACTGGAGATAATGTGGTGTTTTCTTATGTGCCGCGACCGCCGTGTCATCGACATAGGCCTCATAGATATAAAATCTTGTCGGCTCCTGCTCGTCCTGTAATACATCAAACCTGAGATTCCCTGGCTCTTTAAGCGCCCCTAAATGGTTAGCATGAAAGACCTTCAGAAACTCTTCAACCTTGTCCTGATGGACATTAATCTCAACCAGTGTCACTTCCATGATTCACCCCTTTTCGTTAAGAAACAGTTCATAAGCGTGGTCGGCGCGGGCGTTATCATGCACCACGGCGTGGACCGCCCTGAGCATGGCAACAGGCGATTCCGACTGGAAGATGTTTCGCCCCATATCCACACCGGAGGCGCCCTGATCGATCGCCCGGAAACACATTTCCAGCGCATCACGCTCCGGCAACTTCTTACCGCCGGCGATCACAATTGGTACCGGACAGCCTGCCGCGACGCGCTCAAAACCGCTATCGACATAATAGGTCTTGATGATCTGCGCGCCCATTTCAGCGGCAATACGTGTCGCGAGCGAGAAGTAACGCTGGTCCCGCACCATATCTTTACCGACGCCAGTAACCGCCATGGTTGGCATGCCATAGCGCGTACCCTGATCGACCAGTTGAATAATATTTTTGATCGACTGATGCTCATATTCACTCCCGATATACACCTGCGCGGCCATCGCCGCGACATTCAGACGCAGCGCATCTTCGATGGCCACGGCCACCGTTTCATTCGACAGTTCCGCCAGAATCGAATTACCGCCGGAAGCCCGTAGCACGACAGGTTTATTCACCGCAGGCGGCACGACACTGCGCAGAATACCGCGCGTACACATCAGCACGTCGGTATGAGCAAACAGCGGCGCAATATTGATGTCGATACGTTCAAGACCGGTAGTCGGCCCCTGAAAATAACCGTGATCAAAAGCCAGCATCACGGTGCGCCCGGAGGCAGGATTGAAGATCCGCGCCAAACGCGACTGCATACCCCAGTCCAGCGCACCGCTGCCTTTGAGGAAAAACGCGCTGTTGGTTTGCGGCGTGCCAATGCCAAAATCCTTACCGTCTTTGATGTCGTCTAAATCAGCCATCTCTTTTTCTCCCCGCAGTAACGTTAAAAGTCGTATTTGTCGATGTTATCTTTGGTGAATACCACGCGTTCTGGCAGCAGCACGATGCCGTTACCTTTCGCTTCATACTGGTAGCCCTGTACGCTGTTCGGTGACACTTCCACTTGCCCTATTTTTGGTATATCGAGTTTATCGCCAACGTTCATCTGACCTTTTTTCAGCAGCTGATCGGCGACGTAAACTGAAATTTTCCCTTGTGCCACCACGTCCCAAAGACCAAATTGTTTTACCGTGCCGCGCTCAACATAAGGCCGCATTACGTTTGGCGTACTGAAACCGACGATGGCGATATTTTTACGCCCCAGATTTTCTGCTGCCTGTGCAGCGGCCGGTAACGCATTGGCATCCGGCGCGATAATGGCATCGAGATCACCCCAGGATTTCATGATGCCTTCAGCCGTTTGCAGTGATTTAGTGGCGTCGTTGTAGCCATACTGCGTGGTGACGACTTCCCAGCCAGGATGCTCTTTGGCAATCTTCGCTTTAGCCTCTTTCACCCACTGATTCTGGTCAGTTACCGTTGGGCTGGAGTAGAAAAAGGCCACCTTGGCTTTCTCTTTGGTGACCTGGCTGGCCGTCATGTCCACCAGCATTGACCCCAGTTGCTTTGGCGTCCCTTGATCGATATAAATCGAACGACATTCCGGTTTAGTGTCTGAGTCCCAGGTGAGGACTTTCACTCCGCGTTGCATCGCGCGTTTCAGCGCCGGGCAGAGGCCATCCGGTGACACTGCCGCCACCACAATCGCGCCGTAGCCCTGGTTTACGAAGTTGTTGATCATCTGCACTTGCCCCGACACGCTGGGTTCGGTCGGGCCATCGTAGGTCACATCAATGCCCAATTCTTTGCCTGCGGCCATCGCGCCATTACCGCCGCTGGTGAAGTAGCCGACCCCCACCAGTTTAGGGATAAACGCGATACGGTCTGCGGCCTGTGCCCCCGCACAGACCAACGCCAGTACGCTAACGGCGGCAAGATTTTTCCACGGTGTTGTTTTCATCATTCACTCCAGATTATTTTGACGTCAGGGAAGGAGAAGACGCAGACCAGCGACGGCGATAGCGCTGGAAAACACTGCGGATAAGGCCACGGTTAAGGCTGGCAGAACGGCCAATCACCACCAGAATGAGCAATGCGCCGGACAGCGCACTGGAAACCTGGCTGGAAATACCGACCATCTGTAACCCTTGCTGTAAATAACCGATTAATAATGTCGCCAGCGCGGTGCCCAGTACTGAGCCAGCACCGCCGTAGATGTTGGCGCCACCGAGTACCACCGCCGTGATGGCGGGCATCAACAAAGAAGCACCAAGGTCGGAGCGCGCCGAGCCAAAATAGGACGTCATGACGATGGCGGCGACCGCGGAAGCCAGACCGGTCATGCCATACAGCGCGAACAATGTGCGGCTAACCGGCAGTGCACCATAACGCGCCACGCGAGCATTTTGCCCAATGAGAAACACGTTGCGACCAGTGCGGGTACGGTGCATCAGCATCCAGAAAAACAGCGTCGCCAATAGGAATATCACCAGCGGCATCGGCAGGCCGAATACCACCTGATTAGCAAAATCGGTGAAGGCGGGAGGGAAATCCCCGATGCCTTCAAAACCGGTCGCACCGGCCAACCCGGAGAGCAGTAAAGCACTGCCGCCAAACAGATAGAGCGTTCCCAGCGTGATCACCAGCGGGTTAACGCCGGTGTAAAGGATCAGCGCGGCGTTAAGCAGGCCACAAGCCGCGCCGAGCGCCAGCGTCAAGCCAATCGCCAACGGTAATGGCACGTCAGCCTGACACAGGACGCCAAGGGCAATCGCGCACAAACCGATGGTGGAACCGAAAGAGATGTCAATGCCGCCACTGACAATCACCATCGTCAGCGGTAAGGCAACAATGCCGATGGTGATAAAATCACTGGTGCTAAACAGCAAGGTATTGGCATCCAGCATGCGTGGATTAGCCAAGCCAAACAGCAGGATCTCGGCGATTAACAAACCTAATAGCGCGGCTTCCCACCCATAGCGTTTTAAAATACTCATCACAGCACCCCATTTTTATTGGCGTTCATCCGCCGCGACGGGCGCGGGGCTTCCGGTTTGGGCTTAGATTTATCTGTCTCCTTTTGGGGCTGAAAACGGGCATACTTTTGCCGCCTCAGATTCTTGTCCAGCGCCTGATGCAACCGCCCGTCAAACACCAATACCGCCAGCAAAACCAGTCCGGCAATAAAGTCATTCCACCAGGCTGGAAGCCGTAACAGCACTAATACACTGTCGATTTGAGTGAGGAAATAGGCCCCCAGTACCGCGCCAATAATGCTGCCGGTGCCGCCGAGCAGGCTGATACCACCCAATACACAAGCGGCGATAGCTTTCATCTCTAGCCCGCTACCGGTCTGGTTAGGGACAAAACCGATTTGCGAGGCAAACACCATTCCTGCCAGCGCCGCCATCGCGCCGTTAATACCGAAGGCCAGAATACGGATACGATCGACCGGTACACCGAGCTGGCGCGCGCCCTGCAAGTTGTCGCCAACCGCATAGAAACTGCGGCCCAACGTGGTGCGCGAGAGTAGCCAGAACATCCCCAGCAGCAGAATAATCACCAACCCGCCGAGCGGTGAAATGCCAAGGAAGATCGGCGAAGAGAGAACTTTAAGATTGGCAGGCAACCCTTCGATCCATCGGCCGCCGGTGAGCAATAACATCAGGCCGCGATAGAGCCCCAACGTACCGAGAGTGGCAACAATGGCCGGAATACGTAACCAGGCCACCAGCACACCATTGAACAACCCGGCGGCCATACCGACGCCCAATGTCGCCAGACAGGCCAGCAGCAAACTCACGCCGCTGTTGAGTAAAATGCCGAGCGATACCGCACACAGACCGGTGATAGAGCCGACCGACACGTCAATATTACGGGTCAGCATCACCACCGTGGCCCCCATTGCCAGCAGCATCAGGATCTGTGCACTGCCAAAAATCATGCCCAACGTCTGAAAGCTGAATGATTGACTGTCCAGCGCACCGAGCAGGCCAAACAGTGCAACGATTGCCAGCAGCGCGGTCAGTTCACGGTTACTCTGAATCAGTTTCAGCATGATGATGCTCCGGCAGACGTTGGTTGATGGGCATTGCCAAACGCAATGTGCATGATGCCGTTAACGTTGATATCGTCTCCGCGCAATTCGCCGCTCATCTCTCCCTGGTGCATGACAAAAACTCGGTCGCCCAGCCCTTCAATCTCATCCAGGTCGGAGGAGATCAGCAGTACCGCCACCTGTTGTTTCACCACGCTGCGTAATAGCTGGTAGATGTCGGCGCGTGCCGATACATCCACACCACGCGTCGGTTCATCGACAATCAGCAACACCGGTGCTGCTTCCAGACACTTGGCGATCAATAGCTTTTGCTGATTACCGCCGGAAAGTGTGCGGGCATGCTGTTCGCCATCGGAATATTTGATGCCTAACGCACGGTGGTAGCGCTCCAGAATGGCCGCTTCACGTTTAGGATTGAGCCACCAGCCACGGCGATTAAATGTCAGTGAGTTGGTATTCCATGACAGCGGCGCATCGAGATAGAGACCCGATGCCTGGCGATCTTCCGGCAGATAGACCAGCCCATGCGCCAGTCGCTCAGAGGTACGCTGCCCGGTGATCTCTTTGCGGGCCAGCCAGACTTTCCCCTCACGAGCCGCTCTCAGGCCATAGAGGGTTTCTGCCAATTCGGTGCGCCCTGCTCCCACCACCCCCGCCAGCCCAACAATTTCTCCGGCATTGACGCTAAAGGAAATATTGATAAAGCCTTCTCCGGTTAGATTTTCCACCGTCAATACCGGCTCAGCCTCTGTCAATGCGCTCTTGCGCCGCGCACCGGGTAAATCCAGCCACAGTTGCTGTTCCGCTGGAATCGCAGCATCCGGGGTTTGCGGGGTAATGGCACGGATAAGCTGATCATTGTCGATATCATCTAGCTTGCCGCTCAGCACAATCTTCCCGTCACGCATGACGCTGACCCGGTCAGCTATCTGGCGGATCTCCGGCAATTTGTGCGAGATAAACACCACGCCCACGCCCTGTGCGGTGAGTTGACGCACCTGAGTAAACAGGCGGGAAGACTCCGCTGGCGTCAGCGAAGCGGTCGGCTCGTCGAGGATCAGCAGACGGGCGTCACGCATCAGCCCGCGCAAAATTTCGACCAATTGTTGATCGGCCACTTCCAGCGTTCCCGCCAAGGCATTAAGTGGCAGCGCACAACCCAGCTGATCCAGCCGTTGCTGTAGTTTCTCGCCGTTGGCCTGATGGGCAGGTAACCGAAATAGAATGTTCTCTTTCACCGTCAGGCTTGGGAATAACATCGGCTCCTGCGGCACCAGGTAGATCCCGGCCTGATGCGCTTTTGCCGGTGTCATTCCGGTCTGTAATTCACCCTTCAGCCACAGATTGCCGCTGTCAGCCGTTTCGACCCCGGCGATGATCTTCATCAGTGTGGATTTTCCCGCCCCGTTGCCACCCAGCAGTGCCAGGATCTCGCCGGCATACAGCATGAAATCAATGTTCTTCAGTACCGGTACGCCCGAAAAACCTTTGTTGACGCCGGAAACCTGTAATAACGCGATATCGGGTGATAGCTGCATAAACGGCCCTCAAAACAAAACACACGAATTGAACAAATGTATTTATTATTCAACATTGTTCAAAATCCTAGTCTGGCTGATGAGATAAAACTTTCGCGCCGATCACAATTTGTTCAATTCATATACTGTGCGTTATGATTGAAGCAGCAATCATTCAAGATTTGCCATACACATCACAGTTAACAACATTTCGTTAACGAACAATTGATCTATATTTTGAAAAGTGTTCACTATGAATGACAAAATAATGCTGACCGACCCGACGACTCCACTGGAATACGGCATGGGTGAAGAAGAGCTATTGGCACGTACCGCATGGTTCTATTACCACGATGGGCTAACCCAAAATGAGATTGGTGACCGGCTGGGGCTGACGCGGCTCAAGGTCTCGCGGCTGCTGGAAAAAGGCCGTCAGTCTGGGGTGATCAGAGTACAGATCAACTCGCGTTTTGAGGGATGTCTGGCGCTGGAGAACACGCTTTTGAATCGCTTTGGCTTGCAGCACGTGCGCGTATTACCGCAACTGTCTGCCGGCCTGCTCAGCAGCCGTCTCGGCGTTGGTGCAGCACATATGTTGATGACGCTGCTAAAACCGGGTCAGTTACTGGCGGTGGGGTTTGGTGAAACGGCGATGAGCACGCTGCAACATCTGAGCGGCTTTATAGCCTCGCAACAAATCCGCATGGTGACGCTCTCCGGTGGTGTCGGGCCTTATATGACCGGCATCAGCCAGCTCGATGCCGCCTGCGGTGTCAGTATTATTCCTGCGCCACTGCGGGCGTCATCGGCCAGCGTGGCGGCGATATTCCGTCAGGAACGTAACGTTCATGATGTGATGCTGGCGGCGTGTGCGGCAGATATTGCCATCGTCGGCATTGGTTCCCTGAACCAGAAACACGACGCCACCATTTTGCGCTCCGGTTATATCAGTGAAGGTGAGCAACTGATCTTTGGCCGCAAGGGCGCAGTCGGAGACATTCTCGGTTACTTCATGCAACGCAACGGCGAGCTGGCAGAAAATATGGCGATCCACGACGAGCTGATTGCCGTTTCACCCGACGAGCTGGCTAATATTCCAACCGTACTGGGTGTGGCAGCCGGCGTCGAAAAAGCCGAGGCAATTGTCGCGGCGCTAAAAGGTAAACGTATTAACGCATTGGTTACCGAAGAGAGCACGGCACAGGCAATGCTGTCGCTGCTCGGCTAAACGCAGGCAGTGTGTGGCGTAGGGCGATAACCAGTATTCGCAACTTCTCGATATCAGCCAGAAGAGAGTGATTATGAGCACATCGTCCACACCCTCATCGCCCCACCATCACGACACTTACTTAATGGCGCTGGATGCAGGGACCGGCAGCATCCGCGCGGTGATCTTTAATCTGGAAGGGGAACAGATAGCCGTCAGCCAGGCCGAATGGCTACATTTGGCGGTGCCCGATGTGCCAGGTTCGATGGAATTCGATCTGGCTAAAAACTGGCAACTGGCCAGTCAGTGTATCCGTCAGGCGCTGCATCAGGCGCAAATTCCCTCTTCGGCTATCCGCGCGGTGGCCGCCTGCTCCATGCGTGAAGGCATCGTGCTGTATAACAAAGCCGGTGAACCAATCTGGGCCTGTGCCAACGTGGATGCGCGAGCCAGCCGTGAAGTCGCGGAACTCAAAGAGATCCACGATTCCCAATTTGAACGGGAAGTTTACGAATGCTCCGGCCAGACGCTGGCACTCAGTGCGATGCCACGTTTACTGTGGTTGGCGCATCACCGCCCGGATATCTACCGCCAGGCGGCGACCATTACCATGATCAGCGACTGGCTGGCTTATATGTTGAGTGGCGAACTGGCGGTAGACCCGTCCAATGCCGGCACCACCGGGATGTTAGATCTGGTGACCCGCAACTGGCGGCCTGAGCTATTGGATATGGCGGGATTAAGGGCTGATATGCTGTCGCCAGTGGTGGAAACCGGTACCCGTCTGGGTTCCGTCACTGCCGCTGCTGCTGAAGCTTGTGGTTTACAGACGGGAACCCCCGTGGGTATGGGGGGCGGAGATGTCCAGTTGGGAGCCTTGGGGTTGGGCGTGGTGCACGCCGGACAAACCGCGGTTCTCGGCGGCACCTTCTGGCAACAGATAGTCAATTTACCTAAACCGGTCACCGATCCGGAGATGAACATCCGCATCAACCCGCACGTTATTCCTGGAATGGCACAGGCGGAATCCATCAGCTTCTTCACCGGCCTGACCATGCGCTGGTTTCGTGACGCATTCTGCTCGGAAGAGAAGTTGTTATCTCAGCGTCTGGGGGTGGATACCTATTCACTGCTGGAAGATATGGCGGCCCGCGTTCCGGTCGGTTCATGGGGCGTAACGCCCATCTTCTCCGACGCAATGCACTTCAAAACCTGGTATCACGCCGCGCCTTCTTTCATCAATTTGTCGATAGATCCCGAGCGCTGTAATAAACAGACGCTCTTTCGCGCACTGGAAGAAAATGCGGCGATTGTGTCAGCCTGTAATCTGGATTTGATTGCCAACTTCTCAGGCGTGCGGGCCAAATCACTGGTGTTCGCTGGCGGCGGTTCGAAAGGAAAACTATGGTGTCAGATCCTCAGTGATGTGACGGGGATACCCGTGAAAGTGCCGGTGGTCAAAGAGGCCACCGCGCTGGGCTGCGCCATTGCCGCTGGCGTCGCCGCTGGCTTATATTCTAACCTGGCCGAAACCGGCGAAGCGTTGGTACGCTGGGACCGGGAGTACCAGCCAGATGCGGTTAATCATGAGATTTATCTTTTGCAGAAGCGTAACTGGCAGGCGGTTTATGCAGACCAACTGGGGTTAGTGGATCGGCAATTGACGACATCCATGTGGAAAGCACCGGGGCTGTGAGGGAGGCGGCCCTCTGAGCCGCTTTTAAATTCAAACTCAACTTCAACTTCAAATTCAAGGTCGTGGGCGCCGGCCCACACCGGGTTAAGGGCAGTAAACGCTGCCCTTAACAATCCTGCGTTTTTTGCTGCTGCAACACCGCTGCTGCGCTAGTCACCATGGCCGTGTTTCAGAGACCCCAGCGATAGCCGTAAAATGTCAGCCCTGCGGGCTTCCCGGCTGCGGGTTCGAGCCAACGGTAAAGAGGTTGTCTCTCCACCGACTTGCCGGTGACATTTTGAATACGGCCGACACTTCTTTAAATTCAAAATCAAAACCTGCTTTTCTTACCCGATGTCGTTTTGAACATGGCCGGGGCTAGTTTAAATTCAAAACCTGTAGGGTGTTGACGTTTAAAATGTCGAGGCCGCATTCAAAAATGGCGCTGAGCGAGCGGTTCGAGACCCAAGGCTCGAAACCCGAAGCGAAGGTACCGCCTAAGCGGCGACATTTTGCGGCGATAACCACGGCACCTGAAACACGTCCATCCCGATTCAGCGATAGCGCGCAGTTAAAAGAGCCGGGGATTCTGAAGGGGTGTGGCGATAGACACCCCTTCAGGCCAGTTTGGGTTGCAACCCAAGGTCTTGAATAAAAAGGTTATCTATCCACCGACTTGCCGGTGACATTTTGAATACGGCCGACACTTCTTTAAATTCAAAATCAAAACCTGCTTTTCTTACCCGATGTCGTTTTGAACATGGCCGGGGCTAGTTTAAATTCAAAACCTGTAGGGTGTTGACGTTTAAAATGTCGAGGCCGCATTCAAAAATGGCGCTGAGCGAGCGGTTCGAGACCCAAGGCTCGAAACCCGAAGCGAAGGTACCGCCTAAGCGGCGACATTTTGCGGCGATAACCACGGCACCTGAAACACGTCCATCCCGATTCAGCGATAGCGCGCAGTTAAAAAACGCAGGGGTCCAGGGGAGGTGCGTTTACGCCTCCCCTGGTCGGTGTGGGCCGACGCCCACGACCTTGAATTTGAATTTGAATTTGAATTTGAAGTTAAAAGTTAAAAGTTAAAAGTTAAAAGTTAAAAGTTAAAAGTTAAAAGTTAAAAGTTAAAAGTTAAAAGTTTCCCTTAGCTTTCCAAAGCTAAACTCACCCAACGGCTAATAGCGGCTCCACCACCTGATTGCTCTCCTCCTCCAGTAACCCTTGTAAGGTCTTATAAACGGCCTGCGCCGTCGCCGACAATGGCTGCGTCGTGGAGATTTTCAGTGACAGCGGATGGCGCGCTGAGACGCCATTGATCACCGCCATATCCATGCGGCCTGCAGCGACCAGTTCGTTTAGAGTGGAAGGGAAGTTTTCATTCAGATAGAGCAAAATGCCGGGGTACTGCTCGCGGACGGCCTGCAGTAAAGGCATCGCCAGCCGGGATGACACACTGCCAAGCGCCAGACCGACTGACACCTGCCCGGTCAGGGACTGTCCGGCGCAGTTTACTGCGCTGTGGGCCTGTTCGCACTGGCGCAATATGGTGGTGGCATGCTTGTAGAGGATATTTCCTGCTTCGGTCGGCGTGACGCCGCGCTTGCTACGGATCAAAAGTCGCTGTTGCAGTTCTCCTTCCAGCGTCGCCAGTTGCTGACTCAACGCCGGCTGTGCAATGTGCAAGACCTCTGCGGCCTGCGTCAGGCTGCCGATATCGACGATTTTCACGAAGTACTTCAAGCGTCTGAAATTCATCACTGTCTCCATTATTCCCTGAAAAGGGTTGCCCCTGAGAAAAGTGCCAACGGAATTGGGTATCAGTAAGGAGCAAGAAGCGGGCCAATCGGGAGAGAATTCTAAAAATCAGCCAGCTTAATAACATGAGTCAATGATAAGTAAGAATAAAAACAACTCGCAAGATTAAAGTATTAGGCAGCCGTGCATTGCTGCGTGCTGCGCGGGTGCACCATCATAATGCAATCTTATGGCTGACTAACGCAGTTGCCCTTTCGGTAAAGTGGCAAAAAATGCAGCATGAGAAGGAGAGCGAGTCTGTTGCAGGATCTCCGCTAATGCCTCCAGCGGTGCATCGGACCAATCAGCACGCAGATCAACGCTGGCATATTGGCGGTCGCACCAAATTTTCAGCGCCGCAGATTTTAACCCGCGCCGGTCGCCTCCGGCCTGAGCGCCGGCCTTCATGGCTGCCAGCAGGCGGTCGGCCAGCGGCAGATCTCTCCGCTGGCGATAACTTTCCAGCATGGCAAACAAGGTTTTTTCCCCGGTCAGTAAATTCCCACCGACAACACACTGCTGCCCTGCAAGGCTTCCGGCCCAGGCTCCGCAAGCGTCTCCGCTCCACTGCGCCGTATTCCCCTGATTATCGACAATCAACAGTTGCCTTCGAGCGGCGTCGGCATCCTGCGCCAGCAGGTTTCTTAGGGTATATGCGGCACTGGCCCCCTGCTGCAACAACGTCAGACCCTGCTCGCCGTAAAGAGGATTCGTCATGGCCTGGGTGGCAATCGCGCCGGTCTGCGCTCGTCCATGTACCACTAAGGCACCCACGGCCGGGCCCGCGGTGGCGGTGGCGACACCCAGCGCACCTGAGAGTGGATCTCGCGCCACAATTGAAAAGGTCATAAGTACTCCGTGACAGACGGGTTAAATTTATACGCATAAATTATTGCAATTCAGTTAATTTATACGCATAAATAATAAACAGGACAATGCCTGATTCTTTCTGAGGTTTTCAACATAGTGTTTTATTAAGCGACGAGGTCGAGATGCTGCCAGCTTTGCGAAAGTCATTTATGCCACTCTGTTTTTGTCTCTGCGCGCTGTTGTGGCAGGTCCAGGTGCAGGCCAAAACCCCCGCCGATGTGCTGTTGATTGGTCAAGTGGCTGAGCCACAATCACTGGACCCGCAAGTTGCCACCGCGGCAAACGACGCGAGGATCCTGGTGAATATTTACGATGGGCTGGTGCGTAACGGTGAGGGGAAACTGGATATCGAACCGGCACTGGCCACTCGCTGGACCATCAGCCCCGACGGTCTGACCTACCGCTTCCATCTGCGTGAAGGCGTGAAATTTCAGGACGGCACGCCGTTTAATGCCGATGCGGTGAAATTCACCTTTGAGCGTATGTTGGATGATAAAAATCCATGGCATAACACCGGGCCATTCCCGTTGTCGTTTTTCTTCTCATCGATAAAAGACATCCAAACACCGGACCCAAACACGCTGGTCTTTACGCTGAAAGAGCCTTTCTCACCGTTCCTCTCTAACCTCGCCACACCGACCGGCCTTATTGTGTCGCCAGCGGCAGTGAAAAAATACGGCAAAGAATTTGGTCGTCACCCTGTCGGCACGGGCGCATTCCACTTTGCCGAATGGAAAGCCAATCAGCGCGTGCTAGTGACAGCCAACAGTGATTACTGGGACGGTAAACCGACGGTGCAAAACGTGGTGTTCCGGCCCATCACCGATGCCAATACGCGAGTCGCAGAGATGCTTTCCGGCGGCATTGACGCGATGGTGGAAGTGCCGCCTGACACGGTGAAATTGTTCACGGAGCAAAGTGACCGATTCCGCCTGTACCAGACCACCGGCCCACACGTCTGGTACGTGATGCTCAATACGCAAGTGCCTCCCTTCAACGACGTGCGCGTGCGACAGGCCGTGAATTACGCCGTTAATAAACAGTCGCTGGTCAATAATATATTGCAAGGTTCAGCCGACGTCGCCGACGGGCCGATCCCGCGCGCCTTTAACTGGGCGGCCAACCCAGATGTCGTCCCCTACCCTTATGATCCCGCCAAAGCCCGCGCGCTACTGAAAGCCTCCGGAGCCGAAGGGGCGACGCTCACCTTCTACGTCACCGAAGGCGGTTCAGGCATGCTGGACCCTATCCCTATGGCCACCGCCATTCAGGCTGACTTGAAAGCCGTCGGCCTGAATGTGTCGATACAGACCTATGAGTGGAATACCTATCTGTCGAAGGTTAACGCCGGACTGGATAACCATACCAACATGGCGGAAATGGCCTGGATGACCAATGATCCTGACACTCTGCCGTTCCTGACGCTGCGCACCGACGCCTGGCCGAAAAAAGGCGGTTTTAACTCCGGTTATTACAGCAATCCGCAAGTGGATACTCTGCTGCAACGCGCACGCATGACCACCGACACGGCGGCCCGTGCCGCACTTTACCGACAGGTACAGCAGCAAGTGCATGACGATGCGCCGTGGATTTTCGTCGCCAACTGGAAACAGAACGCCGTGACCTCCACGCGCATTCAGCATTTCGCACTGCAACCGAACTTCAGCCTGTTGCTCAACCGGGTAACGAAACAGTAATCGGAGAGAAATTTATGGGGAGTTACGTGCTTAAAAGGCTGCTCTCGACAATCCCGGTGTTTATCGGGCTGTCGCTGATTGTCTTTCTGATTATGGCGATGATCCCGGGGAATCCGGCTCAGGCGCTGCTGGGTGCCTGGGCCACGCCGGAAAACGTCGCGCGGATCAATCAAGAGCTGGGGTTGAATAAACCGCTGTATCAGCAATACCTGATCTGGGCGGGCAATATTTTGCATGGCGATTTTGGCCGTTCTTACGTGCTTAATCGGCCTGTTATTGATGAAGTGATGGAGCGTTTTAGTGCCACGCTACTGCTTGGTGGCTGCGCATTGTTGTTAAGCACCGTGCTGGGGTTGCTGGCCGGGATATACTCCGCCGTCCGCCAGTTTGGCTGGGGTGATCGCATCATGACACTGCTGGTGCTGCTGGGAATTTCCATGCCCTCGTTTTGGATTGGCCTGCTAATGATCATGCTGTTTGCCGTCCAATTACAATGGTTCCCCGCTTCCGGTATGTATTCTATTTGGGGCGGCGGTGGCGGGCTCGACTTGCTGCATCATCTAACCTTACCCGCGATGACGCTGGCGATTGTCACCACCGGCGTTATCGCCCGCCTCACCCGTACCGCGATGCTTGAAGTGTTACGTCAGGACTTCATTCGAACTGCCCGCGCCAAAGGCGTGTCCGAGCGAAAAGTGATCTATAAGCACGCCTTTCGTATGGCGCTGGTGTCGGTCATTCCGGTGATCGGTATTCAGGCCGGTTTTGTGCTCGGCGGCGCGGTGTATATTGAGACGGTATTTCAGTGGCCGGGGCTTGGCGCAATGATGGTGAAAGCCGTCGCCACCCGCGACTTACTGTTGGTTCAGGGCGGCGTGCTGATTGCTGCGGCTGCCTATGTACTGATCAACCTGTGTGCTGACATTTTACAGGCGCTTCTCGATCCGAGGTTAAAATCATGAGCCAGAACATCACCATGCCAACGCCGCGTCATCGCCAACCGTTGTGGGCGCTGCTGCTGGCCAATCGACTGGCCACACTCGGCCTGATCCTGCTGGTGCTGGCCGTGGTTGCCGCCTTCGCCGCCCCGCTGCTGCCGTTGCCCGATCCTGACGCCACCGACCTGCTTAACCGCCTGCTGCCGCCGTTCTCACCCGGCCACTGGCTCGGCACGGATCCCCTTGGCCGCGACATGCTCGCCCGTCTGCTGTGGGGGACCCGCGTGTCACTGGCCGTGGGCGTTTGCGCCACACTGCTGGCTGCCCTGTTCGGTACGCTGATTGGCCTGGTCGCCGGGTATGCCGGTGGGAAAACTGACAGCCTGCTGATGCGTTTGATCGATATGCTGATGGCCTTCCCTTATATCCTGCTGGCGCTGGTGATCGTCGCCGTTCTCGGCCCCGGCCTGCTCAATGCACTGTACGCCATCGCCGTGGTCAATATTCCTTTCTTCGCCCGTAATATTCGCGGCCTGACTGTCGGCCTGCGTCAGCGCGATTTTATTCAGGCGGCCCGGCTGTCGGGCAAAAATCATGGGCAAATCTTGCTGACCGAAGTGCTACCCAACGTCATGCCGGTGGTGGTAGTCACCATGTCGACCACCGTTGGCTGGATGATTTTAGAGACCGCCGGTCTGTCTTTCCTCGGTTTGGGAACCCAGCCGCCCAACGCTGATTTAGGCTCCATGCTCGGTCAGGGGCGCGCCCAGATGTTCAGCGCGCCGCACGTTTCCATCGTACCTGGATTGATGATCTTCCTGCTTGTCATGAGTTTTAATCTGCTGGGTGATGGCGTGCGCGACCTCCTCGATCCACGGCTAAAATCCGGCATTTTATTACGCAGTAAAGCCGCCACCACGGTCAATCGCCCCCGTATTCCGGATGCCGTTCAGGGCAATAATGCGCTGCTCGAAGTGGTCGACTTGCAGGTGAATTTCCGTTCCGGAAACCAATCGGTCGCGGCGGTCAAAGGCATCAGTTTTCACGTCGCCAAAGGAGAGTGTCTGGGGCTGATTGGCGAGAGTGGGTCCGGGAAAAGCGTCACCGCACTGTCGGTGATGGGGCTGGTATCTTCACCTCCGGGGGAAATCTCCGGCGGTGCGATTTACGTCGCTGGCGAAGAGATGTTGTCGCTGACGCAAAGCCAGCTGCAACAGCGGCGCGGCGCACGAGTGGCCTACATTTTCCAGGATCCGCTGACGACCCTGCACCCGCAGTTCAGCATCGGCGCACAGATCATTGAAGCCATCCAGGCCCATCAGCCGCTGTCGAACCGGCTAGCGAAAGAGCAAGCCCTGACACTGCTCGACCGTGTGGGAATCGATGAGGCGGCGAATCGGTTCGACGCCTTCCCGCACCAGCTTTCTGGCGGACAGCGTCAGCGTGTCGGTATCGCCATGGCACTGGCCAATGACCCGGAAATCATCATCGCTGATGAGCCCACTACCGCGCTGGATGTCACGGTACAGGCACGCATTCTCGAACTGCTGCAACAGTTGCGTCGTGAACGTGGCCTGACACTGCTGTTCATCACGCATGATTTTGGCGTGATCGCCCAGATTTGCGACCGCGTGGCGGTGATGCGCCACGGCGAAATTGTGGAAAGTGGTGACACCCGTTCGGTGCTGCGAGACCCGCAGCATGATTATACCCGCAGGCTGATTGCCAGCGTGCCGAAGCTCGGCCAGGGGCGCGGCTTCCTCAAACAAGTCGGCGAACTGTATGCCACCTCAACACCACAGCCGGAGGTCATATGAGCAACGTGATTGAAGTCGACGCACTGGTGAAAACTTTCGGCCGTTCCTCAGGCTGGTTCGCCGGCCGTAAAACACAGGTTGACGCGGTAAAAGGCATTTCTCTGTATCTGGAAAAAGGGGAAACCCTGGCGATAGTCGGAGAAAGCGGTTCCGGTAAAAGTACACTGGCGCGGATGCTGGTCGGTCTGGAACGTCCGACATCTGGCACCATTAAATTGATGGGTGAAACGATGGCAGCGCATGCTAAACGCGGTGACCAAGCCTTCGGCCAGATGATTCAGTATGTTTTTCAGGATCCTGTCGCCTCGCTCAACCCGCGAAAAACCATCGCGGATACGCTGGACGTGCCGCTGCGTTATTTATGCGCCTACCCCACCGCCCGACGTAAAGCGCGCATGCTGGAATTAATGGAAGCGGTGCAGATGCCTGCCGGCGCGCTGAGGGGTTATCCCCATGAGTTTTCCGGCGGCCAGGCACAGCGTTTGGCGATTGCCCGTGCTCTGGCGGCAGAAGCCCGGATTCTGGTGCTCGATGAACCGGTCAGTGCTTTAGATGTATCAGTACAGGCACAGGTTCTGTTATTACTCGATCAGTTGAAACGCGAGTTTGGCCTGTCATACCTGTTTATCAGTCATGATTTGGCGGTGGTGGAGTCCATTGCCGATCGCGTAGCGGTGATGTATCGCGGCGATTTGGTAGAATGCGCGGACAATGCCCCACTGTTCAACGCGCCGCAGCACGACTACACGCAACGTCTGCTGGCCAGCGCGCCTCGGGTTTGAAGCCATTAAGGGATTTATGAACACTGAAACGACACACCAGCCAGACCCGGTACGCCGCAAGCGCACTGACGAAATTGTCGATGCCATCAAAGAGAGCATCATCAGCGAAAATCTGCTGCCCGGCGACCGTCTGCCGCAGGAGAAAGACCTGATAACGCGTTATGCCGCGGGCAAAGGCACCGTGCGGGAAGCACTGAAATCACTTGAGGTTCAGGGTTTGATACGTACAAAAACCGGCCCCGGCGGCGGTGCGTTTATTGATTCAATGACCGAATCACGCGCCATGAGTTTGCTGTCGAATTATCTGTTTACCCGTCAGCTTTCCATCAGCAATATTTATGCCCTGCGCAAAGCGCTGGAGCCTTTGGTGGCGGTCAGCGCCATCGGCAATATCGACGCCAAAGGCTTCGAGCAGTTGCATCAACTGATTGCGGTCTACGACCATGAGCCCGCTGATGAAGCTGAACGCTGGGACCAACGCATGGCCGAGCTGGATTTTCACGGCGTGGTCGCGAGTTATTCTGACAACGTGTTGCTGGCATTTATCTGCCATTTCCTGCAACGCCTGCTCAAAGATCTGGCTGTCTGCAAAGACATTTACCAGCGGCCAGAACCGGTGGAACGCAATGTCGGCATTCATTATCAATATCGCCTGATCGACGCGATGCGCCGCCAGGACGCTGCCGCCGTTCAGCAGATCATGACCGAACACATGCAACATGCCGAAGACGCGATGCTTGGGCTTGAAGCCACGCTGGAGGAGCGTTTTCTGAGTGACCGGCCTGAGTGACGCCTACCCGGAGATCTGTTTCGGCTCATTTCTCAACAACTTGGCTAAACTGCAAGCAAACGAGCATAAATATACAGATGCCCCTTTGACATACCTGCGGGCAATCGCTATTATTCGCCCCGTTCAAACGATTCCTCTGTAGTTCAGTCGGTAGAACGGCGGACTGTTAATCCGTATGTCACTGGTTCGAGTCCAGTCTGAGGAGCCAAATTAGAAAAGCCCGCTTAAGGCAACTTAAGCGGGCTTTTTGTTCTTCTGCCTGATGGCAGAGTTTTCTACGCTTCTATTTCCCTCTCGCTGTCAGACACCGGCATATATTACGAAATAGAAGGTTTCAAACGATTGAGCCATACCCGTAAGGGCTCATCCAGAGTTAACCCCCCATTTCATCTAACGTTGTGCCCGCCCCATGGGATTCATGGCATAAGTAAATGTGCGCCCTGGCAACGAGCGTGACCTGTCGCCCACCAGATATGCAGATGGGCTAGGAAAATGGCTTATCGCGCCGGCGCACGATGTGGATTATAAAGGTTTATGCGCTGTCTCTTTGGCGGTGAAAACCGCTACCAACGTGATCAGCAGTGCCAGTGTCACATAGGCGGAAATGACCAGCGTACTGTTATACTCTTTATAGAGTGTGGTGATAATCAACGGGGCAAAGCCGCCGCCGACAATACCCGCCAATGTATAGGCCAGAGACGAACCAGCATACCGTACGCGCGTCGGAAACTGTTCGGTCACGAACGCCGCCTGTGGGCCGTACATCATCGCATGAATCAATAATCCGATAATCACCGCCAGGCAGATAAGCACCGGCTGGGTACTGTCGAGCAACACGAAAAAGACAAAGGCCCAGACGATCGCCAGCAACGCGCCGACGATATAAACCGGTCGGCGGCCGAAGCGGTCGGATAGCGCGCCGAACACCGGTACCGTAATCGCATTGCCCAGCGCGCCGAGCATAGTGGCGGTCAGCGCCAGCGGACGCGGCAGATGCAATACAGTGGTGACGTAGGTCAGCGTGAATACCACCACCAGCGCATACAATACATCGGACCCGATACGCGACCCGCCGGCGATAAGCAGCGGTCGCAGATGTTGACTAAACACTTCTTTTACCGGCGTATGGGTGGTGTTTTTGGCCTGTTCCAACTTGAGAAACGCCGGCGTTTCGCCCACGCCGCTACGCAGCCATAAGCCAAAAAATACCAGTAGCAGACTCAGCAAAAACGGCACGCGCCATCCCCATAGCTGGAAATCTTCCGCAGACATCATCACCGTCACCAGCGTGATAAACCCGGTCCCAATCAGGGTGCCACAGGATGGGCCGACCTGGGCGAAGGAGGCATTGCGCCCTCGCTGTCCGGCGTCGCCGTGTTCCATTGACAGCAATACCGCCCCCGCCCATTCGCCGCCAAGCGCGATACCCTGGATAAAACGCAGCGTGACCAGCAGCAGCGGACTCCAGATACCTAAAGATGCGTAGCCGGGTAATAGCCCCATCAGCGCGGTGGTGACGCCCATGATGATAAGCGTCGCCACCAGCACGAAGCGACGCCCCATCACATCGCCCAGGTGACCAAACAGAATGCCGCCGATGGGCCGCGACACATAACCGACGGCATAGGTGGAAAAAGCCAGGATAGTGCCCACCAGCGGATCGAATGAAGGGAAAAAAACATGATTAAAAATCAGCGCCGCCATGATGTTGTAAACGGTGAAGTCATACCATTCCAGGGCAGTGCCGATCGAACTGGCCGCGGCCAGCCGACCGGTATTGGGCGGCAGGCGCACACCCCCCTCCAACGCGCCGACGTCCTTTGGGATAAGGTTATTCTCGCTGGAAAGGTTCATGATTTAAGCTCCTGTGCGGTAAGTTGCCAGCTCAGGCCGTAGTACTGCACCTCGCCGGGAGGGTGTTGCAACGTCTGGCAGGTGCTCGCCGCTAATGTCCGGCTGGCCTCGGCGCTGCTGCTTTCAAGCAATATCATGGGCAACAACTCTCTGTTGTCGCGCGACTCATTGGGCAAGGATGAACTGAGGGTTTCGTCGGGCGTCAATAGCGAACAACGGACAAACCCGTTTTGTTCGCGCAACTGCGCGCCAAGGGCGGCGACTTCAGCGTTCAGTTTGTCCCCCGGCGACCGGGAGGCCAGGACCAGGATAGCCAAGTAACTGCCGGTGCCGATCCCGGTCACCGACTCGACGGCGCAAACCCGGCGCATGGGATCCTGCATTTTTGCCAGGTTAGCCACCGACCACGGCGTTTGGCGGGTAAAGGCCGTCTGGTAGGCTTGCGAGGTAAAACTCGCCAATGACTCGGTCAGATAGAGCCCCAGATACTTGCGCCCGCCCAGCAATGACTGATAGCGGGTGCCCGACAGAAATCCGGCAATGCGTACCCGCTCCTCCACGTGTTCCCGGTCATACCACCGGTTAAAATCCTCTTCATCCGCCGGCGCGATGTCCGTCGCGACCAACAGCATAGCGTTCGATTTGTGTTCCATGGGCACTCTCCTCAAGGTTAACGTCGATAGGAAATTATTTTTCCGCAGGGAATCGTGCTGCGCTAAGGCAGCGTTCAATTTGCAGCGCCCAATTCAGCAATGCACCGTCCCGCATCGACAGGGACGCAACCATCAGCCCCACCGGCGCGGCGTCCACCGGTTGGCAAGGTAGTGATACGGCGCAGCCGTCGAGAAAATTGATCACCGCCGGATTACGCAGCACCGCGCCATTGACACGGAAATACACGTTTTCATCCGCTTCCAACGTGTCAATATGCGGCGCAATCAATGGCACTGTAGGCATCAGCAGCGCGTCATACTCACCAATGACGGCGGCTACCCGGCGCTGCCAGTCGGCGCGCTGTAGCACCAGTTGCCGACGGTCGTTCTCATCGAACGCCTCGCCGCGACGGATGCGTGAAATAACCCGGGGGTCATACTTCGCGCTGTTTTGTTCGATCAGGGGCCGGTGCCATAACCAGGACTCCAGCGCGGTAAATCCGCCGGCGGCGTTGATGCAGGCCAGTTCGCTAAATTCAACGCAGGGGATCTCATCAATACGCGCGCCGGCCCGCCGTAAATGCGCCAACGCGGCGGAAAACGCCGCCGCTACGTCGTCGTCGAGATCGTCGAGCACCAGCGTTTGCGGTACGGCAAAATGTGCCTGAGCCAGCGTTCTTCGGGCCAGCGTCAACGGCTGGTCACTGATGATATTGTCGAGCGCCAGGCAACTGGCCACGTCATGGGCTATCACCCCCACCGAGTCCAACGCGGGAGACAATGGCAATACACCGGCAAGGTCGATACGACGCGCGGTGGGTTTATAGCCGGTCAGCCCGCAAAGGGCTGCGGGAATACGCACCGATCCACCGGTATCACTGCCGACCGAACCTAGGCACATACCATCGCTGACGGCAACGGCGCCGCCGGATGACGACCCACCGGGAATGCGGCGTGTGGTACGGTCATAGGGGTTGGCCGGCGTGCCGTAATGCGGGTTGATCCCCAAACCGGAATAAGCAAACTCGGTCATATTGGTTTTGCCGACGATGACCGCACCAGCACGCAGCAGTCTGTCGACGATGGCGGCATGGCGCGCGGCGACGGGAGCATCGGCCAATACCACCGAGCCGCCGGTGGTGCTTTCGCCTGCCACGTCGAATAAATCCTTGATAGATACTGGCGCGCCATCCAGGGCTGAGAGGGGAGTTCCGGCTCTCCGGCGCTCATCGGAGGCTGCCGCCTGTTGCAGTGCCTGCCGGCGATAAATGCGGGTAAAGACGCGCGCGCCTTCACCCTGAGGATCATCCATTACCGCCAACGCCGCCTCAGTCAACTCCCGGGAGCTGACTGTGCCGGCATTAAGCCGTTCCGCTGCCTGTGATAAGGTCATCTCGCTCTTTTTCATAATCGGTGCCCCCCTTACGCAACAACCGGTAATTCGGTGCAGTAATAGCGGTGAGTGATGGTCCGGCCCAGGACGTCATCTACCAGCGCCATTCGGAATTCCGTGGACGGGCGGATGCCACCGATGGCGGCCACCGTTCCGCAGACTATGGCCAAGCCGTCGATCGGCCCGGACGACGGAGGTAGTCCCCTTGCCAACATTTCTTGGCTAGAGAAATAGCACTCCAGCAGTTCGGCCGGTTTACGCAGGCTGGCCAACGTTCCTTGCTGATACAAACGAAGATCGCCATCCTCTCTGATCCAGGAGCGCAAGATGAGTTGGTCCCAGTGCCCTGCCACCTCATGCAGCGGCCAGGCGGTACGGGCTACCGGTTTGGCACAGATTTGCTTTGATAGCGCGATGCTGTGTGTTTCCAACCGACGATCGGTATGGTCGGACGCCAATGAGACGTAAAGACAGCCCTGATGGGAGAAGACCAGGGGTTCAACTTCGCCCGACGTCGCGCCCCCCATCACTTCGATAACCTCTTGCTGGGTTAACTGGTTGGCAGCCACGCGATAAAACAACGGTGTTGCACTTGGCCGGGGCACGCCCAGCGCTTCAAGTTCACTGATATGGTGCAGGATCGCCTTGGGATCGCGACCGGTCCAGCCGGCAACGATTAATTGATTAATGTCGGTCTGTAGGTGCCCGGCGCCAGTGGATCCGGGTAGCTCAAAGGTCAATTCCATAGTTGCCAGCTCGCTATATTGGATTAATTAATGAAAATATCGTGAAATTTCACTGTATTTTCATTAATTAAATAAGCGATTTTCATGCCACCTTTTGTGTAGAATGACTAAAATGTTTTAAACAGGACATTACGCGTGAAATCTTCTGATACCGTGAGCCAAGATTTGCCGATGGATGATGAGTCCGATTTGTCGCTCAATGAGCTGGCCTACCGCCGTTTTAAACAGGCGCTGGTAACGCTGAGCTATAAACCGGGTGATTTTCTCAATACGGCGCAGGTGATGAATGAGCTGGATATGGGTAGAACACCGATCAACCAGGCGATCCACCGCCTGGCCAATGAGGGCATGCTGCAAATTATTCCGCGCAAGGGTGTGATGGTATCGCCGCTCTCCATTGACGACGCGCTGGAGCTGATTGAGGTTCGGCTGGCGAATGAGATGTTATGTGTGAAACTGGCCAGCAAACGAATTTCCGCTGCGGACGTTGCCGACCTGAGGGAAATAAACGAACGAATTGCCGACGCATGCCGTACCCGGGAGCGTGACCGGATGATGGCCCTGGATTACCAGTTTCACCAATTGCTGGCGCAAATCGCCGGCAACGCGATGCTGGCGGATATTTTGCGGGTTCTGCATGCCAAGGCACAACGATTCTGGGCCAGTTCGCTGTCGAAAGAGGGCCATATGCAGGAAGTTATCGCGGAACATCAGGCGATCATTGCCGCGCTGGCCGCACAGGACAGCGAAGCAGCCGTGCTTGCGGCAGAGGCACATATTCTATCATTCCGCGGTGCCCTGCTTCGGGGATAAGCCAAATCACGCGACGCGGATTTCATTAGCAAATGACAGACCTCAAATTTGTCGGGTCGCTGCGCGCCGGACAAAGCATGGCGGCTATCCTGAGCCTGCTGGAAACTGCGAAACTGAACGGCCACGACCCTTATATCTGGCTGCGGGATGTGTTAACACGGTTGCCCTCCTGGCCTAACAGCCGAATAAACGAGTTATTGCCTTACGCCGAGAACAGCTTCACCTAACCCTTGCCGCTTCGATCGATTTCCCCTCTCTGCTAGTACTGTGAGGTGCGAAAACGCTTTTTGTAGCCTAAGTTCGGGAACTCCGTATAGGCGTTCCCTTGAGATAGTGAGAACCACGACTATCCGTAACCGACTAGTGGGAAATCACGGACCTAAAATACGTCAAATCCCTCTTTCGGCCTAAATCCGCTCTCTAGACCAAGTAAGGATTCAGACATTTCGGCTATTGGAAAGGTGTGTACAAAAAGTTGTTTTAAGCGCCGTTTATCGATTCGCCACCCCTTGGGTGTACGTTTCCAATGGTCCAGCCAATAGCCCACGAGGAAAACATTTCCATCAGACTTTTTAGTCTCGTGCATGTGAACATGTAGTGAGATCGAGGTCGCCTCATCGCCGCTGATGATAATCTTTACGGGATGTTCAAGGTGCGCCCAGAGCGTGAAGTATTTCTCGATGCCACCGTCGTTTGAATCCTTTCCACGCATCATTTCAATATACGTTTCCAAGCCTACCGGCTCTGTCATTCCGGTGTCACCGATATCGAACGTGACGTCATCAGAAAATACCTCTGACCATTCGCGGTATGAGTCCTGATCCTTCCATCCCGGCTGGTGAAAATCCTGCCCTAATGCGTATGTTGCAATGCGCTCATGGATCTCAGCACGGTCCATCAAATATCGTACATCTTCTTCCAACGACATAAAGCCCCTTAAAAATCGATAATTGTGATGTGTTAGCACCACCACCTGGTGCATGGTATTCAGTGTTCACGCCCCATGTCGCTTTCTGCGCCATTGAATTTTGACGCCGACATTTTTTATATCAGCCAGCCCGGTATGCTCAATTGCGGACATGGTGCATTCCTTTGTTGTGTTGCCAGAAGTATGAACCGGGGAGAAAACTGTTGGTACCGAGTCGCTCGTCAAGGTAGTATTGAAATTATGTCCACACAATTTGACAACGTGTCACTCTCGCAGCTCCGCTGCTTCATAGCGGTCATCGACGCCCGATCGTTTGCCGGTGCTGCCCGCCACTTGGCGCTGACCACCTCTGGGGTCTCGAAAACAATTTCGCGGCTGGAGGCGGCTTATGGATTACGCCTGCTGCATCGCTCGACCCACTCGATTTCGCCGACTGAGGCCGGCGAGAAATTGATTGGACCGGCACGCGCGGTGCTGAACGGAGCAGCGGAAATCGACGCCATCCTCACTCACGCAAGCAAGAGCGCCGCAATGGGAAACGTCCGAATTAGTGCGCCTCCTGCTTTTATTCGCCGCTGCCTCGTGCCACTTCTACCGGCATTCATCGAACGGCATCCCGACATCGTTCTTGATTTACGGGCCAGTGACGCGATCGTCGATCTTGCAGAAGTTGGACTTGATCTCGCGATCCGCAGCGGGCCGCTCGATGGTGTGCCTGGGCACGTTGGTCGGTTGTGGTTCGAATTCGACTGGGTCACGTGTGGATCGCCCAGCTACCTGAAACGGCGCGGAACGCCGAGGACTCCGGCCGATCTTGCCACGCATGGCTTGATTGGTTATCGCAATACGCGCACGGGCCTCGTCGAGCCCTGGCGACTCCGCGCCGAAAGTTTCCCGCGACCACCCGCCTGGAGTTTCGTTACCGACGATGCTGAATCGGTCTTACAAGCCGCGGTAAATGGCGCGGGAATTATGTGGGGCCCAAGATGGTTGGCAGCCGACGGGCTCGCCTCCGGTAAGGTGATCGAGGTGCTGCCGGATTGGCGGGGGAACACGACGCCGGTGTCCATCCTACGCCGAGGGCAAACCCTGCTGCCAACCCGCGTACGAGCGGTGATCGACTTTCTCCGCTCTCGGGCAGCGACCTTTGGCGAAGCTAAATAGGCGATGCAGTCACAGTTTTGATTGTCGTGTGTAATGGCCTGCTTGGCCTGCTTGGCCTCCGCGAAAGTGAAATAACCGCCATCAGGGATCCATTGTAGGCGTCACGTCTGCGCCATCTGTTAATTGCTCACCGATTTGATGAATATAGTGTCCATCAATTATTTTAATGGACGCAATGCATCGTGGATAAGCAACCCGCCAAATCTTCTCGCCGTCGCCCCAATTTCCCCCTGGATTTCAAAATCAGCTTGGTGGAACAGTCGCTCCAGCCTGGTGTTTTTATTGCACAGTTGGTGCGGGAGCCACACGGATGTCATGGCTTATCGCGATCGAAACCGTGCCACTTTGGTTATTCTGTCCAGCGCCAACCATCCGGCAGTGGCAAGGCCAAATTGGTGGCAGCAATCTAGTGTTAAGCAGTAGCAAAATTGCAAAGCCTGCTATGTTGTATATTCTGGTGGCAAGCCGATCTTCAAGGGGTTTATATGAGCAAGTCGCTTGACGCAGTCCTTTCGGTACGCCGCGCGGAAGAAGATGAAGCAGAATTAGTGCGTGGGATAGTGTGTGCAGCCTATTCCAAATGGATTTCGGTTATTGGTCGCGAACCGACTCCCATGACGGTCGATTTTAACAAGACCGTCCGTGAGCATGATATTAACCTCGCTATTGTCGCAGGGGAAGTTGTCGGCCTGATCGAAGTATGGCCAGGTGCCGATCATTTCTGGATAGAAAATATAGCGGTCCACCCGCACTGGCAGGGAATGGGGATCGGGCGAACATTACTGGCGCATGTTGAAAGTAAGGCAGCTCAATCGAAGCTTGGGGAAATCCGCTTGCAGACGAACGAGGCGTTCGAGGCGAACATCGCACTATATACAGTACTCGGATATAAAATCGATAGACGTGAACCGTTCAAAGGTGGGACGACCGTTTTTATGAGCAAAAAACTGTAATGGTTACTAAAACTGACCACAGTACAAAGTTTTCTTGGAACATTTTAATGTTGGTTTCTGACCCTGATCTGCCCGTTGAAGGATCAAGGGCAGTTATCAGGGAAAAACCGAATTATTAGTCCGAGTTGTAAAGTGTTATCAGGCAGCAAAAAGACTTCAAATAAAAGTGTTAATAAAGAAAACTCCGCTGTATGAATTCATTACATTGGGAAAAGCCTCTTACTACGGAGTTTTGCCAAATGGCTGGAGCGAAGCAGAGCAGAACACCCCACCTCGGTTGATCGGAGCCTGCCCCGCGCGGCACAGCATACAGTAAGGTGAACATGTGCAACCGATACAATATGTAGCGTTTTCCACAGAAACGGGGCCGATAAGTAGGGGGCGGAAGAATTGGCGTTTTACCGAACTCTTATTAAGCGCGCAGAGTTGAGTACTGAATCATCGATTTCGTAAAACTTTCGTTCTGCGCGGATTGGGAAAGGATTCTCAATTTTCTTGATTGTTTTTATCTCCCAAGCGAACCAACCTGCTTCATAATAAGATGCGCACGCTTCAAGGATATCCTCTTGTCTAAACTCTCTGATGTCTCCCAAGGTAATGATAGCGACAGCGGTTCCAACCTCCCCTTGGCCATCGGTCGTGAGGAAGTGTTCATTTTCAACCAGTAATATCTCTTCCCCTGTTCGAACGTCAGGCTTCCATCGCCTTATTTCTAGCGTTTTTAGACCATTTGCGATTCGAGTTCCGGCAGGCCGAACAATTGAAAGTGCTTTCATTGGAATCTCATCAATATTTATTAACATATCATGGTGTTCATAATGCACGTCTTTGGCACAGAGCTGTCGATGCAACACGATGGGACTGCTGTGAGTGGCAACGGGCATAGCATCTTCGGGATAGCCAGGAATCAGAGTTG
Organism: Hafnia psychrotolerans; assembly: GCF_014639435.1. Classification (GTDB taxonomy): domain Bacteria; phylum Pseudomonadota; class Gammaproteobacteria; order Enterobacterales; family Enterobacteriaceae; genus Ewingella; species Ewingella psychrotolerans. Next base: position 284,117 of record NZ_BMFZ01000002.1, read on the forward strand.
TCCCATCACCCGCTTCGGGATGATGCTTTTCCAGGCAGGATACTTTATGCTGGTCATCGTCTTTTTGTAGGATATCGCCATGATAACCGTAGAGAAATCAGATCCATTTTCTTCAGAATCCCATCGCTTAATCGAAATGCTGTCAGCAGAACTTGCCGCTATTACGGGTGATAACGGCAAAAGCAATTTCACTGTTGATGCAATGAATGGTGACAAGGCGTTATGGGTATTGGCAAAGAATGCCCAAGGCGATGCGATAGGATGCGGCGCTATCCGGCCATTAACGCACAATATTGCCGAGCTTAAGAGAATGTTTTCAGACCGAAGTGTGCCAGGCGTGGGTAGCGCTTTACTCACTTTTCTGGAAACCTCCGCAAAGGAAATGGGATATCTCGAGCTGAGGCTGGAAACCCGACAGATCAACCATCGGGCGGTAAATTTTTACGAGAAAAATGGATATGTCCGTATTGAGAATTATGGCCCATACATAGGCAGAGAAGAGGCAGTCTGTTTCTCAAAGGCATTGTGCTAATGGCATTAATGGAGCTTAATCTCCGCGCTTGTCACCAGAAAAAGAGTTGTCATACCTGCAATGAGCGGACGTTAATCTCACACGGGCATAATCAGTTTGTCGGAAGCGCTCTAAATGTGGACGGTTCGAATGACAGGAGCATTTAGATTTCAAGTGCAGCAAGAATTACGGTTTCCATTTTCTCTGGGGTGGTGAACGGTGCAAAACGCTTGAGTGGTTTGCCGTCCCGTCCGATCAGGAATTTAGTGAAGTTCCACTTTATCCTTCCACCCAGCACGCCGGGCAATTCGTCTTTCAGATAACGAAACACCGGATGCGTAGCGGCGCCGTTGACCTCCACTTTCTCGAACATCGGGAAGCTCACACCGTAGTTGATGTGGCAGGTCTGCGCGATTTCGGCGGCGTCTCCGGGTTCCTGCTTACCGAATTGGTTGCAGGGGAAACCAAGCACGACCAGGCCGTGGGCGGTGTACTTCTTGTAAAGCGCTTCAAGCCCTGCGTATTGTGGCGTGAAGCCACAATGGCTGGCGGTGTTAACCACCAGAACCAGCTTACCCGCGTAGTCGGCCATAGAGATAAGCTGGCCACCCAGACTGGTGGCCGTAAGTTGATGAAAGGTGATCATGTCGGAATCCTCAGAGCAGATTGGCAAAGTCGAACGAAAAGAACAACAAACAGGTGACCTTTGACCGGCTAAAGGCCTCGTGCAGCTATGAGTGAGATAGCGTCATTAGCGGCGATTCAATGAGAATTCACAACCGCGGCTGGCAGCCCGCCCGGTCAACCATAAAATCCATTATGGCGGTGATGCACTACAGCAAACTCGCGCTTTTCGTTGCGTCCTGTGGACCTGGATTACATTGTTCTTTTGTTCCAGGCAGATAAAACGTGCCGTTCTCATCAGGATTCGTTCCTCCTGGGCATCCTGCTCTACCTGGTGAGTTATCTGAACTGCCTCCGTCTGAACCTCTTCCTCCGTCGGTACCGGGTTTACCGGGTTGCCCCATAGACCCACCATTACCACCATCCCCTCCCTTTCCTCCCGCACCACCATTTCCAGCACTGACAGAAAAAGCGACAAGCGCGAAAATACAGACAAAAAGGTGTTTACCCATATGTGCATCTCCATTATTGAATAGGCTCATGCTAGCGACATGAATTTACCACAATATCCGTTGACGCTACCCTCCATCAATTAACGTATTTTGGTGTTTGAAACGTCCGCGCCAGGCACTCATCCTCCTCTCGAAACATCGCCGGCAGCGTTGAGCGAACCTAACATCGTGTTGTGTTTATCAACGGGTAGCAGGTCAGCACTGCGACCTTATCCAGGAAAGCTCGATTCTCTCTACATCCATAGTTCAGTTATTAACGAAGTATCTATGTCTCTAACAATTACAATTGGGCAAAAATTATTTGAGGATGCCGATTGATGAGAACATCGAACTTTTTTGGCAAAAAAGTAGTTGTTGCGACTTTTGTGATGGCCATTTTCGGCTGGGGTATCGGTTTTTATGGGCCGCCAATATTTATTTATACCATCATGCAGAAAACAGGTTGGTCATTGTCATTGTGTTCAACCGTTGTGACTGTGCATTTCTTAGCTGGAGCTTTGCTCGTCGTGAAGCTGCCTTTTTTTTATAAACGTGTCGGCATCCCCGTAACCACTCTTTTTGGGGTGATAATACTTTCACTCGGAGTGTATGGATGGTCGATAGCAACACAGCCTTATCAGCTATTCATAGCGGCAATTTTCAGCGGGTTCGGATGGATAACGATGGGAGCAGCAGCAGTCAATGCCATCATCGCACCCTGGTTTGTCAAAAAACGTCCAGGAGCCTTGGCTAAGGCTTATAACGGTGCAAGTATCGGTGGTGTTATCTTTCCGTCCATCTGGGTCTATACGATTGGATGGTTTGGATTCCCAAACACGGCAATGGGGATCGGAGTTATTTCGGTGGCAGTAATCTCGGCGCTTTGCTTCATGGTATTCAGAATCCGCCCTGAGCAAATTGGCCAATATTCAGATGGGGAATTCAACGAGCCCAACGAACTTGAATACTCGTCACATACAATAGCGCTCCCTCTATGGACAAATAGGCAATTTCTCACTTTAGCTATGGCTATGTCTCTCGGCCTATTTGCCCAGATAGGACTAGTCAGTCAGCTGTTCTTGATATTGGTCGATCATATTGGAGAAAAAAACGCCGGTTTAGCCATGGGACTAGCAACGATTAGCGCCATAGCTGGCAGGTATTTTGCCACCTCATTGATATCGCGAAATATCAATCGACGTAGGGTTGCCTGCATTAGTTTTAGCTGTCAGTTCGCAGGATGCTTAAGTTTAATGGGGATAATGATATGCCCAGCACTCCTGTGGATAGGCATGACTCTTTTCGGCATGGGTATTGGCAACGCGACGTCCCTACCACCTATCATCGCTCAGTCAGAGTTTCCCCGTGAGCAAATCCATCGAGTGATTACGCTGATCGTTGCAATATCCCAAAGTGGCTACGCTTTCGCTCCATTATCATTTGGCGTTGCCAAATCTTTGCTGACCGTGGGTCATGGAGAGTTATTTTTGTTGGTTTTGGCAGGAAGTATTCAAGGTCTTGCAATACTTGCGCTTTATATTGGTCGCAACAGCCATAAAACTCGGGAAATATCTCAACCTGCAAGACAATGAAAACATAATAGTTAAGGATAAAGTGAGAATGCCAGGACGATGATATATTTCGAACCATGTACCATTCATTCCGCTACTCTCTGACCTGTGACCCACTGATTAAGGATAGCGTTGCATCGCCCCGTTGAACTCACAACGAAAAGCAGACCGTTAGGCGTTACAGCCGAAATGGATCTCATACCACAATGAGGTCATGACTCACTACAATGTGCCTTGAACAAAGAGAGAGCTGTTTACAGGGACTTCCACTTTCGTGCCAGGAAGCACATAATTGATTGATATTTAAGCACCACTTAGCGTCTTTATGGATCTCTTCTGAAGTGCGGGGTAACTCTGTATGAATGTGCCGCAAACAAAATCTGAATTGCTTTTAGCCATTGATAAAAATTTCAATAAATTAATGAGTTATCTTAATGCCATCCCCCCCGAACTCACCTCAGATAACTCAATGGATGGGCACTGCAAGGACACGGAAATGAGTGTTCGAGATCTGGTTTCCTATCTGCTCGGGTGGAACACTCTGGTTGTAAAGTGGATCACTTCTGACGAGAAAGGATTGCCCGTTGATTTCCCAGAAACTGGTTTTAAGTGGAATCAACTTGGGCTTCTGGCGCAAAAATTTTACTCTGATTATAGCGAATTGAATTATAACGCGTTAATTACTGAGCTCGAGGCAGTAAAAGACGAAATAGTAAAACTTATTGATGAGCTCACTGATGACGCTTTGTATGGTAAACCATGGTACACAAAATGGACTATGGGGCGAATGATCTCATTTAACACATCATCACCCTATGCCAATGCTAATGGCAGATTAAGGAAATGGGCGAAAAATAATAATATCAGCTTAAAATAAAAAAACTGTGTGAGATTTTTTTAGACAAAAAACGCTGTGAACTTGCCTCCTTGATCTGTCAGCACAATCGTCTGGAGTATATCGAGGCTAATTTTTCACACTGGCTAACCAATCCGCTGAGAAGCAGACGCGGGGATATTGCTGCACTGCAAGATGAGTTCATCCGTGTGCTGATGGAGTTTGCCAGGAGCTACAAGTATCTGGGTACACTCGATGATGCCCCGCCTCACATCATTCCGATAGGTTACTTCAACGATATCGGCCATGCCATCAAGGTGCAGGAGCAGTATTGTTGCGGTGAGTTATTTCACGTCATCGACGTCCGCGATGAATGGATCAGAAAAACTCTGACCCGACTGAGGGATATTTATTCCGATATGGACAGGCTGGCAATGGAGTGATCCGAGAGTGCCAGAAAGCGGATCTGCGCGTCAGGAAACCACTAGAGGATTTGATTTATTCCAAGAGCAATAAAATCATATCAAGTGTGGTGTTTATCATTTATAAAAGAATCATATTTAATATGATATTTACTTAATTTATATAATCATTGTCAATATCATTTACTACAGTATCGGACATCATCAAATGGAGTGTGCAATATGGTTCGGGAACCGAACGCTTCACTCGGCGATGAAACGCTGACAAGCGAGTGTGAAGATGATTGATGACAGTCAGACCATGAGGCGGTATCTATGACCGATGTTAACATTCCGCGCCGGCCGTTGCCGCCTGGAGGAGAGTGGCCTGCTGCGCACCCTGCGGGCGCCGAACCTGCAACTGGTCCCGCTTGCTGTTGGCCAGAAAACCATAATATCGTACCATCTTAAAATGTCGCGACGGGATGTGGCTGACGTAACGCTGCAGCATCTCCTCTAGGCTGATCTTCTGGCGGTTGAGGCTGCAAAGCAGCCGTGCTCGCACCGCAGGTGCGCTACGTTCTCGTTGATTTATATTCACGCCGGATTACCGGTTCAGCTCTCTCATTAACTGCTGATGCTGATCTGGTGTGCAGGGCTTTGCGTAATGCGCTGGAAACACGACCGCGTGATGGCCGTCTGATGTTTCATTCCGATCAAGGCGTTCAGTATAAAAGTAATAAATACAGAATGTTAATCTGGAGTTATGGGGTAATGCAAAGTATGAGTCGCAGAGGGAATTACCTGGATAATTCACCGATGGAAAGAGTCTTTCGCAGTCTTAAAAGTGAATGGCTTCCGAAAGATGGTTATGGTGATTTTAGCCATGCTGTACGCGATATAAACCAATGGATGAATGGTTATTACAACGTTTATCGCCAGCATACGAACAATGGTGGTTTATCGCCTTGCTCGCATGAAGAAAAGTGGCAACAGGTTATCGCGGTCTCCTGATTTTGTGATCCACTACAATTGACAGTAAGGTTTTGCAGGAGCACCATTATAGATGAGAATCAAATAGTTGCATTTACCATTTACCATGGTATTCAACTGAACCTCCTGTGGAGGCGAAGTAAGGATTTTGTTCAGTGGTTGGCGTCTTACAGCCACGACGAGGTATCCTCTTGTTGTTTCCAGAGTTCTGATTGGTGGATTAAGTTCGTAAAACGGAGAAGGATTTTCTTGTGCGTATTCTCTTTATTGGCCCTCCTTTGTATGGGCTGTTATACCCGATAATTTCTCTGGCTCAGGCTTTTCGGGTGAACGGACATGAAGTCGTGGTTGCGAGTGCAGGTAAATTCACGCATAAAGCGGCAGATGCTGGTCTGGTTGTTTTTGATGCCGCACCAGGACTGGATTCAGAAGCGGGTTATCGCCATCAGGAAGAGTTGAGAAAGAAAAGTAACATTGTGGGGCGTTTCTCTTTTTTCAGTGATGAGATGGCTGACCGTCTCGTTGATTTTGCAGGGCAATGGCACCCGGATTTAATCGTCTACCCCCCACTTGGTTTAGCCGGACCGCTGATTGCCGCTAAGTATGGGATCCCTTCGGTCATGCAGACGGTTGGATTTGCCCATACTTCTGCCCATATCCAGATGGTAACTCGTTCTCTGGCTGATGCTTACAGGCGTCATGGTGTCAGTGGCCCGCCGCGTGATCTTGCATGGATTGATGTCACACCTCCGAGTATGAGCATTCTTAAAAATGATGGTGAGCCTGTTATTTCCATGAGGTATGTGCCCTACAATGGAGGTGCTGTCCGGGAGCCGTGCTGGGACAGAGCACCGGGAAGAAAACGTCTGTTGATAAGTCTTGGTACAGTCAAACCAATGGTGGATGGGCTGGATTTGATATCATGGGTGATGGATTCTGCAAATGAGGTGGATGCTGACATTATTCTGCAACTGGCGATGAATGCACGTGCCGGATTGCGAAAGTTGCCATCAAATGTGCGTCTGGTAGAGTGGATCCCTATGGGGGTATTTCTCAACGGAGCTGATGGATTTATTCATCATGGCGGTGCGGGTAATACCCTGACAGCCCTGTATAGTGGGATACCGCAGATTGTGTTTGGTGAAGGTGCTGATCGCCCTGTGAATGCAAAAGCAGTTGCGAAGCGTGGATGTGGAATCATTCCTGGTGACAATGGTCTGACCAGTGATTTGGTTAATACCCTTCTTTATGATGATTCACTTCGCTTATGTTCAGCACAGGTTGCTGCTGAAATGGCTGAACAACCCAGCCCAGCTGAGATCGCTGGCGTTCTGGTAGCGAAACTGAAAACCAACCGGCAATAATTGTATAACACTGCTGAAATTATCCACGAAAGCTGCCATTGGAAATATAAAGTCCTTCATCATATGAGTGAAGGACATTGCTGAGTGGGAAATGAACATGAAATAATGTAGCTGAAAGGGTTACCAGAACGGTGAAATCATTGCCGATAGGACATTACTCTCTGGTATCTAGTCACGATTACACATCTGATAATCCGTCGATAATTGCTCCACGCCACCAGGCATAATCGTGCCCCCCGGTATAGACAGAAAGTTTACTTTTCAAACCACCGGCGAGCAACGATTGATGTAACTGCTGAACATGAGGGACTGTAGCTCCTTCCCGAGAACCGACCCCCAGCTGAATATTTACGTCTTTCGGAAGCGCAGAAAGTACCTGTTTACTTACCCAGGAGGTATCATTCTCCGTAAACATTCGAGGAGTGTTTCTGTTGGGACTCCACCACATTGAAGGGGAGTGGCTGATTACTGTGCCAAATATATCCGGTGCATATAAGGCCGCCATCAGCGCGGTGACTCCACCAAGGCTTTGTCCGGCCAGTATAGTATTCGAGTGACCAGCCCATACGATATCAGGATACTCCTTGTATAATCGAGGGATCAGATTTCCCGCGATATCGAGAATGAGTTCTTTGTTACCCCCCAGAATATTCACACGATCAGATTCATTAATATTGTCTATTCCCAGAATCGCCATCGGCGCAATACGTCCAGTAGTAATGGCAATGTCTATTGCCCGAGTAATACCTATACGGTCAAACCATATTTCTGCATCAGGTAATACTAGTAACCCCAGAGGAGCTGAGGTTCGATACCCCGGAAGGTAGAAACGAATCTGGCGCTGGTGTCCCGCAACAAAGGAATATGATGTGGAAAGGACTCCGGAACAGGTGTGGGAAGTATCATCCCACTCCGTTTGTCCAGGAGCCAGATCAAGAGAAAGGACTGATTCCCCGAATCCTCGTATATTTATTTCTGATGTTTTGTTAAACGGGTCGGGCTGGCCGGGTAACGGTGAGAAACGACCTCCAAGCTGAGAAATATCTTCTTGCTGCATTTCCGGTGGAATTTCTATAAACGAGTATGAACCACGATATGAAGCAGGTAACTCCAGAGTCAGTGTCCAGATATCCGTAGAAGGGATATGGGTCATAAGTCCTTTTTCGACATCTTTTTTATCTGTAACACGGTTCAGGCGAAGATATACGCCTTGTAGCACTTCTTCTGAACGCCACAGAAATGTGACCTCCCGATTTTCTGTGTTGCTGCAGCTTTTTGTCATCAGGGGAAGAGCAGCAGATTCAACTTCGCGCCAGAAGTGGGTGATATCCATTGGTGGATTTGTGGACAACTGTGCACATATTCTTGATTCCGTACAGATATCATCAAGACTTCTGGATGGATGATTCCTCATAAATGGCATACCTTGTAGACAAAATTTATATATTATAAGGATGATGCGAAGCTCTCTTAGCTATAAAAGAGGGTTCACTTCCCGTGATGCGGTCTAGTAATATCGGACACCAGTTAAAGTTTTTACGCTAGATGCTTCTCTTTGACATACGGCGTCTGACCGGTTCTGTCGCATTAAGGTTATGTCGGGTAAGATGCTGTTTTTTTTTGAACATACCTGTGATCCGAAACGCCTTCCGGCGGCTGCATTATCCCATCTATATTATCGCCCAGTGTGTTCGCTGGTATCTAGACTAGGCACTGAACCTGCGTAATCTGGAAGAAATGATGGCGGAGCGTGGCAACGTAAGTAGCGGAAACACTTGCCATAACCACTGGCAACATGGCATAACGGAAAGTCAAAATACCTGTCTATCATCCGATATGCGTGGTGCAGAATATATGTCGCGGGTTTGAAGGTTATGAGGTCGGAAACGGCTAATATTTTTCAACGGAAATGTCGCAGATGTTCTGTGTTCGTATAACCTGCATTGAGACGACCCATTAATAAATATATTTATCCGCACAACACCACGCATGGAAAATTTTTGATAAGCACTGTAATCACAATCGCTCACGAAGTGCCTCTCTGTTTATGACAGCACTAAAAATGTTCATTATTATATAATAATCAGCATACTAATCTGTCCCAAAACAATCGAATCAGATTAGTATGCAATTGTTATTTCTTCGTCAGATTTTAAATCGGTTTAGCTTCCGCTTCCGGCTGCTGAAGAGGAACTAGATGGACCACTATTTCCAACTGCATCATATAATGCACCAACCCCAGCGCCGATCGCCACCCCAATGGCAGGCCCCATTGGACCTGCCAAGCCAGTTCCAAAAGCTGTACCTGCAACTGTAGCACCGCCAACAGCCACATCCCTGCCTACCTGTACCCAGTTAACATCTCCTGCACCAGATACAGAATTCATATCATTATAACTTAGTGCTCTTATTTAACTCTTCCTTTCATTTGAAAAAAAATGAACATTACAATGGCAACAAAAATAGAAACACATAGAGACTGGACTAATGGAGAGGCATTAAAATACCTTGCAATCCATCCAATCACTACCTCAATAAACACACAAAGCATTGCAACTATTGTATTACTCAACTTACCTCCTTATGGTTTATAAGAAGCTATAGTCACAGAAACTCATACCAACAATCAGTAAAAACTTATCCTACTGAATTATAAATTGAAATGATTCAATCGACCGTACTCAGCGTTGTCTCCCTGTGTGCGATAATCACTCTGATGATGTTCATGTTTTTTATAACAACATTCACAAAGCGTTCACTTTCTGTATCAAGTGAACTGGTAGCCTCATCCATTAATAATATGGATGGTCTACGGTACAGAGCTCTGGCGATAAAAATACGTTGTTTTTGCCCTCCGGGAAGCCCTTCAGGTGAAGATACAGGCCTGAAACTCTGTACTCCAAGAGTACAGAGTTTCAGGAGTGATCATAGATTCCTAACTATCAAGCCACCTGAATATAGTAGATGACTTAGTTTAATTATTAGCTCCCCCCCCCAGATGATGAAGTTGCGCTGGAATTGTTACCGAAGAATGACTGGACTAACGAACCAGCCACGTAAGCAGCTCCAGCAGTAGTTGCGCCAGCTATAGCTCCTGGACCTGCTCCCAATCCACCTATAACGGCACCACCCATTGCACCAGCGACAGCACCTCCAGCAACAACACCAGCAAGTTCACCATAACTGAACTCACCAGCACCTGATATCATACTCAGTTTGGTATCACTTATTGGTCTCATATTTACTCTCCTTATTATTGCATTAAGTCTCTAGATATCCGAACGTACTCTTTTTCTTAATAAGAGTACTGTAAAGAGACTAGAAAAAATGAACGCTAGCATAGCTGTACGGGAAGGTTTAAAGATCTCACCACAAACATACACTCCGATATAGATACAACCATAGAAAACAATGAAAAACAAAAACCAATAGATTAACAACTTCATTTTACGCATATAAACTCCTTTAGGGAAAAAGAGATTTTTATGTCCTCCTTACCTCCAGCTCTCCGATTAAAAAACTCACATTACTTCCGTTGAATTACGTTACTTATACAACCATACAACTAAACCATACTCATAATTCAGCGCATTAAGATAAACCCTCTTAAGAAATCACATTGATATTACCCTGCCAACTGTCCTAAGAGTCGTTTCTCTGTGCGCAATAATTACTCTGGTAATGTTCATGTTTTTTATGGCAACATTCACAAAGCGTTCACTTTCGGTATCAAGTGAACTGGTAGCCTCATCCATAAATAATATTCCTGGTCTACGGTACAGAGCTCTGGCGATAAAAATACGTTGTTTTTGCCCTCCGGAAAGCCCTTCCCCCAGTTCACCAATCAGGGTTTCATATCCCATAGGCATTTTCATTATCACATCATGGATATAACTGGCCCTGGCACACTCGATCATCCAGGCCTCGTCCATCTCTTCAGAGAACCCACAAATATTCTCCCTGATAGACCCTGAAAATAATCGGTCATCCTGCATCACGCAGGCAATCTTCCGGTGATAATTGTTTATCCCCAGTTGCCGTATATCCGTACCATCCACCAACACTTTTCCCGTATCTGGCTCAAACAACCCACATAATACTTTCATTAACGTGGTTTTTCCTGCACCGGATGTACCGGTTATGGCCACACTTTCTCCGGGAGTCACTGACAGGTACAGACCACTGAACACCGGCGCTGACTGGCTGTCATACCGGTAACTTAAATCAGTGGTTTCCAGAGAGACCGGGCTCATATCAGCAACAATATCAAATTCAGGTTTCTTCTCTTCCTTTTCATGCAGTGCGATATCAGCAATACGCTCATTATGCAGACTCATCATTCTCAGTTGCAGAAGAAAGTTGGTCAGAGAGGCAACCCGATCCGAAAACTGCCCACGGAAAGAACCAAACGCCACAAACATCCCTATTGTCATCTGATTATCGATCACAAGGCTGGTTCCCAGCCATAAAATCGCCACCTGGTCACAGGCTGCAACAAAAGTGTTTATCCCGCCAAAGAATAAATCCATTTTGGTTAACTTAATGCCTGAATTGATGGCATCAATTTTAAGGTTAAGCCAGTGCGTTCCCCGCCGTTCAGCCATGCCCTGAATTTTTACAGTGGCAATGCCATACAGGGTTTCCATAAAATAGGAACTGGCTCTGGCTCCCCTGACCAGCGTTTCCTCCGATATCTGCCGGTAATAGCCGTATGTCACCAGGCGAATCAGAACGTAAACCGTGGTAAACCCGAGAACTATCCATGTAAGATACCCTCCGTATAACAGCATCATCACGAAAACACCCACAACCATAATACTGTCCATAATGGCCCCCACCACACTGGTGGTGAAGGTGGCTCTCAGAGTATCAAGGGAGCCAAAACGCGACTGGATATCACCTAATTTGCGACGTTCAAAATATGCCAGCGGTAGCCTGAGCAGATGGTTAAACAGACCCGACTGCCACTGAACATTGATGAGTGTGCCCATAACCAGCGAGGACCATGCACGGAGCATACCCGTAGCTGCCCTGAGCAGTATAAAGAACATAAGGCCAGCAGAAATGAGTGTCAGCAACCCTCTGTCCCCGGCCGGAATCGCATGATCCATAACCAGTTGAGTACCCACAGGCATTACGAGATTGATAGCTTCAATCACAACCGACAGGCAGAATATTTTCGCCAGTGTACTTTTAATACCATAAACACTGTTAATAAGTGAGCGTAGATGGATTCGATTCTGCGTGGTCTCCGCCGAAAATTCACTGCCTGGCCAGACCTCAAGCGCAACTCCGGTAAAATACCGGGTCATTTCCTCCAGTCCGACATTTCTTCTGCCTCTGGCCGGATCATGCAGTACATAACGGTTACGCTTTACGCTGACCAGTACGACAAAATGGCTGAAATCCCAGTGGAGAATACACGGCGTTTTGAGCCCACCAAGTTCATCCAGCTCCAGCGAAAGTGCCCGGGTTACCATCCCCAGCTGCTCCGCTATACTATTTATTCCCGCAAGGTTTGCCCCACGGGCAGAAAGATTAAACTTCCGCCGAAGGGATATCAGGTCAATATTCTTGCCAAAATGTCCACATATCATTGCCAGACAGGCCAGTCCACACTCCGAGGTCTCCGTCTGGTGAATAACCGGAACCCGACGTCGCCAGCGCATATCAAGCTGATTTATCATTCGTCTGACATTCCCGTTACTCATCGATCGGCCCTGTTGCACTGTGTTTCATGTCATAGAAAGGAGAAAGCATCCACTGGTAAATGCGTCTTTTTTCCAGGAATAGAGTGCTTTCAGCTTTCATTCCATTCTCAAGAGAGAGAGATTTCCCGTCATAAGAAATAATCTGTTTTTCAGGTTTAACGATGACCTTATACCAGGGAACAGAGGTGCCCAGCGTATTTTGAGGCGCCCCCTTGTAGGTCAGCATTTCCTGAGTTGAGGCTGGCGTTCTGGATATGGTTTTCACCGTAGCAGAGAACTGACCAAATTTTTCTGCAGGAAAGGCTTCATAACGAACGTTCACTTTATCTCCTGCCGAAATATAAGGAACAGCATCATTAGGGACCCAGAGAATAAGGTAATAGTTTTCGATATTTTCAGGGAGAATCTGCAGGAGACTGTCTCCGGCATTGACCATTTGCCCGACAGTGACACTCAGGGAGTCAACTTTCGCGTCAGACAACGCACGGATAATGATTTCCCCCGCCACATCAGTGTCAACCAATTCTTTCTGCAACTCGTACCGTTGCAGTTCCATCTGATAGATACGGTTATCAAAATCCGCAGCCTGAGTCTGGATCTGGCTCTCCAGGCTGGTTATCTGCAGGGCATTCTGTTCATTTTGTCCGCTCAGGCTGAGAAGATTATTTTGTTGCTGATAATATAATGCTACCTGGTTAGTTAACTGATCTTTATTAATCAGCCCTTTTGACTGGTAGTTTCTGTAATTCTCCATGTTGTTCTTCATTATTTTTATCCCTTCCTCTGCCCGCCGTATAATATCTGATGAGCGACGGAACGCATCGCTGTATTGCAGATGTTGCTTTTCCAGCGTATTCAGCGTAATTTTTTTACTTTCTTCCAGACGGGAAATGATGTTGTCCACTCGGACCAGTTGGTTTTCGATATCCCTGCGCTGATTATCGGTGACAACGCCACTGCGTGTGCTTTTACTGACGTCAATCTGGTAAATCGGATCCCCTTTTTTTATCGACTGACCTTCATGTACAAACTGCCTGACTACAAACCCCTGCACACCGGAGTATATATTGACGGCTCGCGGCCAGGTCGTGACCTCACCACTGACATTGACACGACGGCTATAGGTACCAGCTATAACGAACGTCAGAAATGCCGTGATAAACGCAATGCTTCCCAGCATGGTTAACCAGAGCGGTATCCCGGGAAGTAAAATTGCCCGTCCCCGCCATTTCATTCTTCTGTTTTCTAAAGCATCCTGACGAAACAAAATATATGTCCTTACTCACTCGTTTCCTGTCATACCTTCAGAATTCATCCGAACAGGCATAATCAAAACTCCGAAAATGCAGCGTTCCATCAAAATGATACCGGGGTGCATTCCGCCTCCGGTATTCACAGTTCTTTTGTCTCCGGGGCCACTGGCATTTTATGTCGCCGCGTGGGCCGAAATGTCATGATTTTCTTTCTCCTGCTCAGCCAGCGCACCTCACCCTTCCCCCATGGGCGAAGCTGAAATAAACGCTCAATGGCCTTTCGGCCAAAGCCGGGCTTACAACAGAAATCCAGGATCCAGATCCTTCCATCTTCATCCCATTCAGAAGGATGTAGTCTGAACTCCGGATCGTTGAGCAGGCGTGCTTCCGTATCTGCCTCAAGATACGCCCAGGTAATATACGCCAGTGGAAAACCTCGCGAATCAAACAGAAACTTTATCTGATTGTGCTGTATCGCATATTCAGTCCAGTATTGAATGGTTAACACCGGATACAAGCTGTAGTTACGGTTATGAAGCATGCAACTGACTGCAAAACCAATCTGCTCATAGACAGCCCATTCCTCTCTGCCCCTGATGGATTCTCGTATATGCGACATCATTGTCATTATCCTTATATTTTACACCGCAATTCTGACAGGGTTTACATGGCCGAAGGCTTCTCTGGAAAATGCCTGCATTCGGGTTCCCATATCAGAAAATGCCTCCCGCAGGTAATATGGGTTATCGCTGTGTTCATCCAGAAGAGAGGCAATCTCCTCAGACAAACACGCCTTTCCCAGCCATTTTCTGGGTTGCAACCTCTTTCTGACATGGTTTTCCATTTCTTTCAGGAGGGATGAAACATTTATTTGACGGCTGATACTGACCTGCGTCAGCCAATGTATAGCACGGGAAAAACACTGTTGCGCTTCTGTAAAATGAACATCATGCTCAGCGTCATTATCCACTGGGTGGGTTTGGTCCTGGCTCTGCCGAATCAGTTCCACCACAAGGCTTTGCAGTGGTGAATCATCTCTACAAGCAGTATCTGGACAGTACAATCGATCGCTGCGTTTATTGACCAATACAACGAGGCTGTTGACCAGTTGTTTCAACGTATCCGGTATCCCTTCCTGTGGTAGAAACTCTGTTGGGATACCCAGTTGTTCCAGATAACAGTAATAGCATGCTTCATGGAAAGTTTTCTGAAAGGTCTCCTCAACCATCAGGCGGGACACCATTGTAAAATCAGGGTCAAACATGTATTTTCCGATGTACAAACAGAGATCGGACAGCCCCTGCATCAGTACCATCGGTTCTTTCACCAGTTCAGCAAGTCTGAGCCGATGTCCAAAATCATCGGGGGAATCTCCCGGGAACAAACAGCTGAGCCCGTTAAAATCCATTAACCTGCCATCCATCGCAATATTAGAAGGAGATGTCGTCAATCTCATGAAACGTGTACGACAAAAAGCCATCTGCCATGCTTCACGGCGGGCCAATTCACATAACCCCTCAATACAATAAACCCGGGGATTACGTCGAGCTTCTCCACTGACCCCTTCTGGTGGTACAGGTAAATTACCTGGCAGCATGTAGATCACGGAGCCGACCCGACGGGCATCATGAATCAACTGACCGGCATATTTAGGTTGAGGTCTGAAGTAAGGCGCGCGTTCAAAATGCGCCGGGCGAACCACCGGTTCGCGTACCAACAGGGCTCGTCGGGATTTCCCATGGGGGCGATCAAATGCTTTGTCGGAATAGAGATTGGTAAGCAAAACTGCCCGAACTCGCACAGCACTATAGGGTAATATTTGCGCTAGTACTTCTCCCCATAAAGCCTCATAGATTGCATGAGTGGCACCGAGTGCGCCGTTAGAATGGCGCCCGTCAGTCCCTTCACCGACTAAAGGATTGGCTCCTATGCCTTTAACCTGATAGTTACCATCAAATCCACAACGTGCGCCACCGCCATTACGCTGAATACCACTTCCACCATAGCGCTCTGCGTGGAATGTTTTGGCAGAAGCTGAACTGACAGGATCTATTATATAGCTGCATGCTTTTAGTAATACTTCTGTATTTCGGACATTTTCAGCACACCAAATTAACGAAGAGGTTATCCGTCGGGCAGTGAAGGGCACCAGGTTTTCATTCAGTTCAGCAAGCGAACATAGCTGGTTCATTTAACTGTATTTCTCCGTTACAATGGCCTGAAGAGTCGTTGACTCCGGAAAGGCTTCATCCTTTTTCTTATTTCTTACATACCCAAATCAATTGGGTAACCCAACACCAATAAAGACAAGGGACTCTATACGGAATAAGACCGCATAAGATTTCTTTCTGGGTTACAAAAAGTCAGAACATTGACAAAGAATACTCGAGCAATGTTGCGGACATGATCAAAGCCAGCAACGTTGTTCTTAACCCGCCATCTGCCGCCACCAAGTCTGTAGCAAACTCCATTTCACTTACCTCACCAAGAAGAGAATGATTGTTATTTACTTTTACTTAAAAAATTGACATATTAGACACACGAAGTCAAATGTTAATTTTTATTGATGTATATATACCAATACACTCGCACAGCATACGGGGTTTAGCAGGGACACCTTGGTTTAATAACTGGTTAAGTACTGATTACGTTAACTACCAGTAGTGGTAGTTAACTGATGGGAGGCTGAAATGAATGGCAACAAAGTTCACAAAAAAACCAAAAAGATAAGCATGGATAATGAAAGTGAAGTGCAACACCAGCAGGTAACAGAGGTGAGTAAAGAGGCTGGAGATTTCCTCACTCTCCTCCATTCCCCCGAACCCCTGCTATTCCTAGAAAATACAGCATTAAAAGCTAATTATTCCATCCGAACAGAAAACACTGTTTCTGAATATCAGAATATAGCGAATGCAGAATGCAACCAGCATATTATGCAGATAGATTCAGCCCTAGATAAACGAGAGTATGGGGATGATAATTATATTTGTGGATGCGGTTGTGAAAGTTGCAGCGGCTGCGGTCATGACCTATAACAAAAAAAGGGTTCTGTCGCATTAGCGTAGACACGTCAGAAAAAATGGCATTGCCGATTTATTAGGCTGCCAACAGATAAAATTGCTGTGCCGGCGACAATGAATATTTATAACAGGTGAGTACATGGATGTTACTATAACTGCTGCTTTAATAATAAAAAATGAATGTCGCTGTATCAGAAGATGTCTCGATAGAATCTGCAATATATTTGAAGAGATTATCATTGTTGATACAGGGTCCAGTGATGGCACTTTAGATATAGTTAATGAATGCAGTAATAATAAAATAATAACTTTCCAAATTCCTTGGGTAGATGACTTCTCCTATGCTAGGAACTTTGCCATCAGCAAATCAAATTCTAAATATATTTTTTTTATAGATGCCGATGAATATCTTGAGACTGATAGAGAGGGCGTTATAAGAGAAATAAATGAGATTGACTCTAGGGGTGCTAAAACTCCAACAGTTTATTGCCCTGTGATAAAAAATCATGATGGGAATACATCCAAAGGAATAGGACGGATTTTTAGAAATGATGGTGAATATTTTTATGCTGGATTTGTGCATGAGGAAATAAGGCATAAAAGCAATGTGAGTGTTACAGGGTGTGAAGTTAATGTGATTTTATTACATGATGGATATAAAGATGAGTTCATCATAGATAAAAATAAAGCTGAAAGAAATAATTTTCTAAATAAAAAAATATTAAAAAAGAGCCCTGCAACTTAAGGTGGCGATATTTCTATTTTCGTGACAACTTCTCTAAACTTGATCCTGGTAGAGTGTGTGATGATATATTTAATCTGATTGGAGTTGGCGACGACAGAAAATTACAATTAGATAACATCCATATTATGGATTACGCTTTTCCAATGTTGGATATCCTTGCCAAAGCGTTGCTAATAACACTTGGTAATGATGTGGGATTCAGGGGTGTTATTAAGGCAATGGAAAAGATAATCCCTTATAATAGTAATTCATTCTATTACGAATCGCTTTATGATATATATAAATTTAAATCACTTGCCAAGGAATGAATTCAAAAAATAATTGAATTAAATAATGATAGTCTTCTACAGCATGATGGCATGATTCATTCTAAAGGACTTCATATTGATGCGGTTTTATCATTCTATCTTTACGAGTTAGGACTTACAGAACAGTCTGAAAAATTATTGCGAAGCGTGGTAAGTAACGGTTTTAAATCAGAAATGACTTTTTTATCTTAATAAATTTAATTGAAAAACAAATGAGGAAGGTTATGAGCGTTAAGAAAATATTTATGATCTCAACCCCATCCCCAATGTTGGGTCGTTCCCCGTTACACGGTGCAGGTGGGGGGCTTTTTGGATACTATAATGAAAATAATTATGTTGCAGAAGTTCAAAGAAAACTAGATGCAAATTACCCTGGGTGGATTATTATTGCTGATGATACTGAAGCAAATATTGAGAAGATTATTGAACAAAATGCGATTTTAATTGTTTGTGCTCCAGGGTTGAAATTTCAATTTAACAGCAATGGATTTGATAAAAAAAGAATAATTCATCTTAACACTTTTGATTACGCATCAAAAAATGTCACCCCTGTAATGAAAAAAGTAAAGGAGCTAAGTAATGAGAAATGAGCATTTAAATATTTTAAAAGAGATCACAGAGGAAGCAGAATTAATGCTAATTACTGGAGGTGAAGGTAGCGGGCAATGGGAAACAGGAGCGGCTGGAGTTTGGGCTGGGGTTATGGGAGGTTTAGGCTATAGTTGTTCATTACCTGGCGGATTTTATGGAGGAGGAGGTTCATTTTCTGATGGTGGTTATGGTGGTGCTTCAGGCCCGGGAGGATACGGTTCAAGTTCAAGTGCTAGTAGTGGCTCGTGATTATATTAGTTAAATGTAAACACGTTTAATTAGCCACTACAAGTGGCTAATTAAACCCTATAAATAGGTAATCCACCCATTTATTGATACTGTAATTTAAATTGTATTTAATGCAATTCCGATCACGACAAAAGCTGCCAATACGGCAACGGATAATACGAATGACATTTCCGTAGCCAAAGGGGATCAGACAATACGCACACTTTCTGGCATGCCTGCCTTCGTCATTTTGTTTAACGCCCGCACCATAGTCAAAGCCTCTGCTACCTGACCGTCGTAGTTACGCAGCGTCAGTGAACCTCCGAATAACTGTTTAACCCTAAACATCGCCGTTTCCGCTATCGACCGACGGTTGTATTCTGTTGTCCATTTCCAGCGCGCATTGCTCCTGCTCAGACGTTGATTCGCAACGGCACGGTTCCGGGCTGCATACTCCTCAGGCCAGTAACCTGCGCCCTTTCGGGGGGGAATAAGGGCACTGATTTTCTTACGCCGAAGTTCATCGTGACACCGTCGGGTGTCATAAGCCCCATCCGCAGCGGCTGACCTGATTTTTCGAAGCGTTTGCCGGATTAATCCGGCAAACGCCTCTAAGTCCGTAACATTGTTCAGCGACAGGTCTGCACAGATGATTTCATGTGTGTTTGCATCAACCGCAAGATGAAGTTTTCGCCAGATAAGACGACGCTCCTTGCCATGCTTTTTGACCTTCCACTCACCTTCGCCGAAGACTTTCAGCCTGGTCGAATCAATCACCAGGTGCGCGATCTCACCTCGAGTGGGCGTTTTAGGGGTCCGCTTGGAAAACGGAAAATATCCCACGTTAGGCCTGTTTTTTAAGCAGTCAGCATTTGACAGGCTGCTGTGAGCGAAATATAGACTTTCATACCCTGAAAACTACGCTATTAGGTGATCCAGGGTATGCGCTTACTGGTTACAAATATTGAGCGATAATCATGCGATGATCACCGTTTTTCTTTCGAACCAGCAGGTGCTCCGCGTTCGCTAACGAATGCTCAGGGCATGCAGATAAACTGCTGGCTATATTTCTTTAGGAGAGCGTGGAATGCATACCAATCCCCGATAAAAAGGAGTTGGTGATGACTGCGATTAATCAGTTTTCTGCTCATGTAGGTCTGGACTGGGCGGATAAAATGCACGATGTCTGCGTTCAGTTTAAAAACGGTGAACGCGTATTCCATGTGATGGAACAATACGGTGGCCCAGTCTGCAACAACTGAAACGCGCCAGATGCGGGGCTATTCAAATCACTTCCGGGCATGGGGCCGTGTATGGGCCCACGGATGCTTGCTGCACTTGGTGATAACCGTGACCGATTTAACAGCGCTGAAGAAATTCAAAACTATGCAGGTATAGCACCGGTGACAGAACGAAGTGGCCAGAAATCCTGGGTTCACTGGCGATGGCAATGTACCAAGTTCATCCGACAGACCTTTGTTGAGTGGACTGCCAAGACGGTTAACTCATCATACTGGGCCAAACTGTATTATCAGAGCCTCAGAGAGAAGGGGAAATCTCACCAATCTGCGATCCGAGCACTGGCGTTCAAATGGATCCGGATAATTTATTGCTGCTGGAAGAACAGAACCTGTTACGACGAAGCAAAATATTTACTGGCTCTCAAAGAACGAAATTCGCCCTTACTGAAGCCATAAAAAACTTGTTGAATGTCTCAGGGCGTGAAGCGGACCTACCGGTTATAAAGTTTGCAGAGGCAATTATGACACAATGGAAGTATGACTAAAATCAGAGTGCGCTATTCCACGGGGAGCAGCTCAGGACTTCTATGTCATGAAAATTTCATAAACATGAGTTATCAAATATCTTATAGCTCACTTCAAAGCTGGTTATTACCGAGGTGACCCACCTAATATCGTATTGGAATTCACAAATGTATGAGTTAAGAAAGCCTGCATCCAGTTCTCAATACATCGCTGTCTTTATCATTTTGGCGCTATCTCAAATAACAGGATGGGGTGTTATTGGCATACTGCCGGTGACTGCCGGGGCAATGGCCGTTGATCTGCATACAACATTACCCACCATTTTTCTTGGCTTAGCAGTGATGAAGGTAATTATGGGATTTATGTCCCCATTGATAGGTAAAATTTTCAAATTCTATGGAACACGCAGAGTAATGTCCGTTGGCGCAGTGGTATTAGGATGCGGGATCTTGGGTGTTGGGGCCGCTCAATCGATCCCATTGTATCTTGCAGCTTGGAGCATGCTGGGTATTTCAGGCGCCATGTTTTTGACTACGCCTGCCTATATATATCTTGCGGATTTCGCAAACGAAGGTGCCCGTAAACTCATTGGTTTACTAATGCTTGTAACCGGCTTGGCAACCAGTATTTTTTTACCACTCACCTCCATATTAGAACAGTTTATTGGTTGGCGTGGTGCAGCTCAAATTTATTCGGGGATGTTAATTTTCATTGTCGCTCCACTGATTTTATTTTACCTTCCTGAAGTGGGTGAGCTGCCTCAACCGAATAAGCCAGTTGATGAAGTATTGCGAAAAAACCGCATTTTCTGGTTACTCGTCACGGTTATCGCTCTAAATAGTTTTGTAACATTCGGTATTGAAGCTGTAGGCGTTGAACTCTTGAGTTCGCTTGGAGTGAACTTAGTATGGGCAGTCACTACTGTTTCTTTTCTTGGTGTTTTCAAAATTTTCGGGCGACTATTCGATATGTTCGGCGGTAAACAATGCGATGCAATAATAGCGGGTTTAATAGCCGGGGCAATGATCCCAATAGGCATAATAATTCTTATAACCTGTGGGACTGGATTGTGGTCACTAACAGCCTTCCTCTTTTTCTACGGGGTGGGTAGTGGAGCATTTGCCGTTTCACGAGCCACGATACCGCTAGTTTTTTACAGTAAATCTTTATACACAACAGCTATATTGAAAATTGCCCTCCCAATGAATTTGATCAGCGCAATAGCTGCCCCTGTCTTATCATTTGTTTTATTAAAACAAGGTGCCGATATTACACTCATGCTACTTATATTTTGTAGTGGGGGTGCACTTACATTGCTGTTTCTGCTTAATCATTATAAAAACAAGTTCTTAATGAGAAAGTGTTCCTGTTTATAGCACCTGCTGTACAAGCTAATGCGCCTGCGGCTTGTTCAACTGGCCTGACGGTATGTGATCAGTAAATTCAGGCTGGCGACGGAATTATCACTCATGTGAACGGAAAGGCAATTGAGTACTCCCACCCGATGCGGCCACATCGAGCGAGGAGCGGAAGTTGGGTTAACCGGAGTACAGGAACTCCCACAAGAGTCGGGTCCAGTTAAGCGGGGTACAGCTTAACCTCCAGAACTATATGCAGATGACCGCCAGTAAAGAATATCTTCCCGTCGTACAGTCATCTCTGCACAATAAGTGGAAGTGGTTTCCTAGCGAGTCATTAAATAAAGCAATTTATTTGCAAAATTCTGATAATGTTCCTGCAAGCGCCTCAGGATTTTCCCATGACATACAGTGTCCACATGTCGGTAAAATAACCGTTGATATATCAGAGCCTGTCAGGTAGGCGAAATTATCATCAGGCAGAGAATACTCACCGAATATCAGCTGTTTCTTAATAGGAAGTTGGATAAATAAATCCCTCCAGCTATTGCCTGATATAAGGCTCGCAGCTCCACGGCATACCGCCCACGACGCATTGGCCTCCAGGCTGGCTGACCAAGGAGTGGAGTCCTGTGCCACCATTTCTTGCCATCCGCTGTCGATAAATTCATCCTCGCTGTAGCTACAAATTTTTTTACTGAAAAAACCGCCACCGGGATGAAAATTAGGCTCGGATACGACCAATCCCAACAAATATTCTTCGAGTAAACCTGCCGCTTCGATGCTAATACTGCCTCCCATACTGTGCCCATAGAGATAACAGTGATCGATCCCCAGATGCGCCACCAACTCGGCTACCACGCTAGCCTGATCAGAAATTGAGTAACTATAATCCCTAGGCTTTTGGCTATATCCACAGCCGGGTAAATCAATGAGAATGGCCCTTCTGCCACCGAAAAAGGGTCTGTTACAACGCGTGGATATTCATAGGAGGAAGCACAACCTAATCCATGAACAAAGAGCACCGGCGCTCCCGTCCCAGGGAAGTCGTGCCAACGCACAAGACAATTAGCAGTGGATGATAAAAAAGAGTTCATTTTTTATCCTTTAGATAAACAATGATGAGCAGCTCGCCGTTATTTTTCAAGTTGGCCTGAAACCACCAGAACAAGGTGCACATAAAACAAGGGGTATAATTTTTTACCTGTTTTTTTATACAGCCATATGAATCATGTGTCAAACTGACATAGCAGTCCGCTGTTGGCACAGGTTGTGTGAAAACTTTTTTGGCCGCTGAAACTGCCAAAAACAGAGCTGAAAACCGCGCTCATACGTAAAATTCGGCTCTAACTAACCAGTCGATCAATTCCAGATTTTGCGTAGACGTGTGCACTTCAGTTTTTGGTCAGGGTTTTCACACAGCCTGGGCACTCATCTGCCTCTCGAAACATAGCCGGCAGCTTTACTGCGAGAAGCGTACGTTTTACCTGCAAAAAAAGCGGCTCTAGTTCGTTGTTGTTCGATATGTCTTGATTGAACGTGGCGAATCCATGTCAATTTCAGTCCCTCTTCGGCCAACGCAACATAAGGAAAACACCTCTTCCAATGCAACGCATTGACGCCATGTAATAAAAAGGCATGATGGGATTTTAAAAAAGAGGATCTTGTTATGAGCCATTCTACATGCACATCAATAGGGCTGCTCCTGTTTCCAGATCTCACTCAGCTTGATCTCACCGGCCCGTATGAAGTTTTTGCCAGGGCACCGAATACCAAAGTTCATCTCATCTGGAAGAATCTGAACCCTGTCGTTTCTGACCGTGGAATGGCTATTCTGCCAACAACCACTTTCAATACGTGCCCGAAACTGGATGTGATTTGTATTCCTGGAGGACCGGGACAGATAAACCTGATGGAGGATGAAGACGTTCTCTCGTTTATCAGGCATAAAAGTGCAGAAGCCAGACTCGTTACCTCGGTATGCACCGGATCTCTTGTTCTTGGTGCTGCCGGACTGTTGAAAGGATATAAAGCCACCACGCACTGGGCTTCGCTAGACCAGCTCGCTCTACTGGGTGCAGAACCAGTAAACGAACGCGTAGTTCGTGATAGAAACCGGATTACAGGCGCTGGCGTCACCTCAGGTATAGATTTTGCACTTAACGTGGTGGCAGAAATATATGGAAGCGATGTTGCTCAAAATATTCAATTAAATTTGGAATATGATCCAGCGCCTCCCTTTAATTGTGGCTCTCCCCGAACTGCGTCAGCAGTGCAGCTTAAAAAAGCACAAGATCAGCTCGCTTCATTCATTGAGAAGAGACGACTGGCTACGGTGAAAGCAGCTGCCAATCTTCAAAAATAAGAGTCATTAGAGGAAAGAACAAATCTCTCTGCTAAGTTATTCCGGATGTATTTCTTCCATAGCATCCGGTCGTTTATCGCCAGTCTGAAAGTTTATTTATTATATCCATCTCTGGCACGAGGTCGCCGACTCCAGCATTATCAGGCAGTTCAGAGCGAGGAACGAAAATCGCTACTCATGGTGAAATCCGCATCATTGGTAAATCAGTGGCTTTGAGAACATCAAAGCATTTTTACAGTGTAATCTAACCAGGCAGGAAGATTTTCTCTGTACCAATTGAGATATAAATGAAAATCACTTTTCTGCCGTTCATTAAGCAGTACGACTACTTCGGTAACAATCCATGCTTTGGCAATTGCCATTTCTTTAGCCAAATCATTAGGCTTAGAATGGCAAGATATACAGTTATAGCGATCTGCAAGCTCAATAAATTTTTGTATAGAGCCCATTCCCTTTATGAGTGGAGCAAGATCTATAGCTGGGCTTCCAATGCTGAATCTCTCCCAGTCGAAAAGAACTAAATCACCGTCATCCCTTTTTCCCCAATTACCCGCATTACTATCACCTGAAATTAAGCACTTACCACTAAACAGTGCATCACTTGCCTGCTGGAAATGCCGTAACTGTTGTGCTGATCTGCCCGGTAATGCCAAAAGATTGAGAGATTTTTCGAGCGCAGATTCTGACCAAGTATGATTGTGATAAACCCATGAAGGGTCAGCTGGATAGCAATGTAAGCGAGACAGAATTGACAACACTTCATCTCCTGAAACTGCGTCCTGATCAACTTGATGTGGGATATATTCCAGCCTCAACTTGCGTAAGGACGGATCGGCGAAAAACAGCGTTGGGGTGGCAATGTCTACCTGGGCGAGATTCTTGGCTGCGTGTTGATAAAAACTGTACTCCACATCACTCACAGGAAATTTCTCGATTACCTGATGACCTGATTCATCCACAAAAAGTACCACTTTGGCGGTACCCATTCGGGATATATTGTCATCGGACATAGATCTTTCCTTTAGCGTTGACCGGTTGATTATTTTGAGGCGTTTGAGTTTAACGCAAACTGGAGATCATGCTGACAGACCTCCTCCCCATAGTGAGTATATTGTGATGGTTGCTCCGTCCGCTTGGCAAAGAGTAGCCGAAGCAACACCAGGGGACTGCAAGGCGCGAAAAACGGAAGTCGCAGTTGCTCTCACAACTGATGAAGACATTACTCAAATCGCGGTGTATTAATCAACAGGTGCCGCTATGTGTCACTCTCCAGTATCTGCTTGGCATTAAGGTATTCGTAAGTCGTAACTTCAATCTTGTTGTTACTAAGATCGCTAAAGTATACGGACATCGATACAGCATGGTCACCGACGGTGAAAGCGATTCTTCTGTCCTTGAGGATCGGTATCAGCTCGATGAATGCAGTTGCCCCTACACTGAAAGCCATTGTATGACCGGGGTGCTGATCTTTTCTGCGGAAAAGGGAAAGTGAAGCTCCGTTATTCCTGATAACCAGCGGTCCTCCCTGTTCAAACCAGAAGTACAGTGAGTTATCGCGGGAGAATCCAAGCACCTCGTAATACCAGTCTTCTGCCTGCTTAATGTCTTCAACGTATACGTGTATATGATCAATCTCAGTTATCTGCACAGTACAACTCCCTGATTTTTGTTATCAGAAATACTCGCTAAATCCTCTTTGATAAACAACCCACAAAGCATATGGCAACACGACATTTATCATAACCACTAGGGTTAATCTGTAACTATAGCTTTTTGCCTAAAGAGACAGTTAAAAAAATTAATTATCGGGAAATTAATAAGTTAAGTTATTCGCCCCCGTTAATTAGTGCCCTCATGTGTCAGCAACATCCACTCCTGGCAAAAAAACTGCCGACGCTACAATTAGGGGCAGCTATGAGTGAATAACTCTCACAATGCCAAAGGATCGCTAATAAGAAATGGAAGTTCTTACCGGATTAAAAGATAAACTTAAAAATATTTTCAGGATCCCCTCAGACTGGATATATTCTCTTAAACATCACTTTTCCTATGCGGAGCGCGAAATGCCAAATTACTGTTTTTTTCAAAAGGGTAAGCAAATTGTTGTGCTGGAAAGCTCGGACGTGAGCAAAGCGTCTCAACTGATGGAGCATGGTTACGAAAAACAGTTTGAAGAGGCCAGTGCCACGAATGAAAAAAACGCGCTTGCACGCTTTGCTGACATTCGCCGAGATAACCAAATAGATCGCGACAACTTCCTGGCGGGCGCTGGACCTATGCCCCTTATAGGTGGATTAACGGCCATTGCTGCTTATCTTGTTAGCAAAAAGTAGCTCAGCTACGAGCGAAAAACGGGCGTCCAGTTTGCAGGAAATAAGGCTTGAGAATGTCTAGATTATCCTTAGTGATTCATTTTCTTGAACTCACCGTTCGCTTTAGCCGCGCCGGAATTTGAGACATTCTATAACGATTTTTTCATAAAAATACGGCTAGTTCCTTCCGGCTTACAGTCAATACGCCCAAACTCTTCCCAACCATACTTTTTATAAAAATCAGGAGCCTGGAAGCTTATCGTATATAGAAACGCAGCAGAGCAGCCTCTTTTTCGCCCTTCATCTTCGAAGCGGTGAAGAATGTCTGAACCTACCCCCATTTTTCGCAACTCTGGTGGAAGATAAAAAAGATCTATAAATAGGAGTCCTAGCGATGAACGTCCTTGCATTCCGCCAAGTACCTTACCCGTGTTGGTTGATTTGACCAATACAGACAGCGGCTTACGATCGCTTATGCCAGTAATAAGATCGTTAAATTCGTTAAGCCCTTCTTCAATTGGCAGCCATTGCGCTGCATCGGAGTTTTCACATACCTCAAGACTGATTTCTTTTGATAAGTCGCTCATTTCATATGCCCTTTCAAAAGTGATAGACCCATTACCTAAGTAGTCTGTGAGATTATCGCGGAAAACTCGGGTTTACTATCTTTCGGCCACTTCAGTCTGGCGTTGAAATTTGAGGCAGTCCGCTTTGGCACACAGCAGACAAACACGTGACGCTGAAGATCTGCTGATAGCAAACAGCCTCGTGCACCCACAGACTCCTCTAAATGGTATAGTTATCCTCCCGTAACAAGGAAAGGAAAAGTGAATGATTGTACGTACATGGCACGGCTGCGTTCCGCTGAAACATGCGGAAGGCTTTGCAAGGCATCTTGAAAAAACGGGCGTTGAGCATTCAAGAAGCATTCGGGGTAACCGGGGAGCGTTAGTACACAGAGAAACCCAGGGCAGCTGGGAGCATTTTTTCCTAGCGACTTACTGGCAGGATCTCGATGCAGTGAAGGCATTTGCAGGTGAACGCTACAACGTGGCCGTGACCTACCCGGATGACGAAGTGTTTGAGTTGCTTTCAGATCCCTACGTTTTCCAGCATGAGGTGGAAGCCGTTTCACCCCTCTAGCCACGCATCAGAGTGATTTTTGAACATAACATTTGTCCGCCCCATTTTGATGCTCACTCAACGCGTGAAGAAAACGTCTCGAGATCCTTCCCCTCCAGTCGGAAGTACTGTTTTTCATCAATCAGAGCAGCACCAAGGGACAAGTAAAATGCCCCGGCTTACCGAGCCGGTCTGATTGGCCGCATCACTGAAATACATGGCAGTTATTATGCAAGAGAACATCATTTTGGCCGTTTTTTTGAAAGCAAGGTTGCAGCGGGTCTGGCTGAATTTCGGGGCGCCTGGAAAAGTCATGTAATGAAATCTGGTTGGCCATACAAAACGAACGCATAGTTGGCTTTGTGGCAATTTTTGAAATCAATGGAGGTGAATGAGATGGTTGATGAAAACATGCTGATTACTGAGAGTAATGAGCTTGAGCAACTTTACGGCGCGGTAGCCAAGCCTTCTTTAACCAAGGTGACTGACCATATTCATCCTGCCTACCGACCCTTTATTGAGGCATCCCCTTTTGTGGCGCTTGCAACATCAGGACCGGACGGTCTGGATGTATCTCCAAGAGGTGATCCCGCAGGCTTCATTCACATCGAGGACGCTAAAACGCTACTTCTACCCGATCGTCGAGGTAATAACCGCATAGATAGTCTGCGCAATATTTTAAATGACAACCGGGTTGCGCTTCTCTTTCTAATTCCCGGCATTGGCGAAACGTTGCGTATAAGTGGGACAGCTGAAATACGTAAAGACCCAGCTTTACTTGATAAATTCTCAATCAATAATCAATCTCCCAGAACCGTATTGCGCATTTCAGTGGAAAGCGTTTTTTTCCAGTGTAGCAGAGCAATCATTCGCTCAAAACTCTGGGATCCTGCCACACAAATTGAGCGCCAGGCCCTCCCCAGTACAGGCAGTATCTTGAGTATGATTTCTCAGTCAGAAATTGATGGTTTGGCTTACGACGAAGCCCTGCCCGAGCGATTGAAAACCACACTTTACTGATTATTGCGAAAAGTGAGCCCCGACACAGTCAGGGGCTTAGCGGCTAGCAGAAGAAAGCGCCGCCGCTACGAGGGCAGGCTTCGTGCTTCAAGCATTCAAGGATATGCGCCGGGATGGCCGTTCCCGCCCGCGGCATCGTGATAAACAACGGAGCCGTTCCACGATGCAAAATATCATCTTCGGCCTCAGTCACCCTTTATTCCTCCAGGTAACTTGCCAGCACCCGTTGGCGAATCGCTGCGATGTCCCCTTGCTGCGGTGACATTGCCATGCTCGACGCTTGATAGCGCAGCGTTCCCCGGGTCCACACCCGCTTGATGGCCGATTGCCGCGAGCTGGCAAAAATATGGGCCGCAAGTATGGCGTCTGGCGAAATCCCCGCCAGAGCAGGATGCGCTGTATCGAGCTCAACAAAATCAGCATGCTGACCATATTGAATACCCGAAATTAACCGGCCCGAGGCCTGCGCCCCGCCCTGCAAGGCCTTCCGATAAAGATAACTGGCAACGTCGGGTTCCACTTCATCGCAGCAGAGATTACGTTGCTGGTGCAGCAGTCGCTGTGAATACTCAAGTTGCAGTAACTCTTCTGCGGCATTCACAGCGATATGGCTGTCCGAACCTATACCCCAATGGCCCTGATGCCTTTGCCACTGGCAGTAATCAAAAATACCATCGCCGAGATTCGCTTCTGTCGTTGGGCATAACCCAATAACCGCACCGGTCGCTGCCACTTCCCGATACTCCTGCTCGTCCATATGGGTGGCATGAATCAGGCACCAGCGAGCATCAACCTCGATATTATCCAGTAACCATTGCACAGGGCGTTTTCCGCACCAGGCAAGGCAGTCATCAATCTCTTTCTGCTGTTCCGCAACGTGGATATGAACGGGCGCGGTGGCATCTGCCGCAAAGATATGGGATAGCACGCCCTGTAAATCAGCGGGATTTATCGCGCGTAAGGAGTGAGGCGCAAGCCCCAGTTTGACACCCGCTTCATGACAAAAGCGAAACAGCTGATCCCAAAAAGCCAGGAAGGATGACTTATCATGCGTAAAGCGGCGCTGATGTTCTTCTGGCTGCTGATTGCCAAACCCGCTGGTCTGATAAAGCACGGGCAGCAACGTCATGCCCATTCCGGTGTGTTGAGCCGCTCGGACCAGCGCAGCACTCATCGCAATCGCATAAGGATAAGGCTCGCCACCCGGCTGATGATGCACATAATGGAATTCACAGACTGAGGTATATCCCGCGGCCAGCATCTCCTGATAAAGCTGTGTGGCAATAATTTCGAGTTGATCCGGCGTGATTTTCTGGGCAAAGGCATACATCAGTTTCCGCCAACTCCAGAAGCTATCCCCCGGATTCTGGCGATATTCCGTCATGCCGGAAAAAATGCGCTGAAAAGCATGTGAATGCAGATTGGGCATACCGGGCAGTAACCAGGAGACACACTCACTCCCCTTAGAGGGCGTTGAGTTGGGCGCGACGGCGGTAATAAGGCCTTCATTGTTCCAGGAAATCAGTACATCTTGTTGCCAGCCTTGTTCAAGCCAGGCATGTCGGGCAAAAATCTGGTTAATACGCATACGCTAATGATCTCACTTCAACGCTATTATCGTGTTAATACGGCATTGAGGAATTGACGGGTTCGCTCGCTTTGTGGCGCGCCAAAAATCTGTTCAGGCGGACCGGCTTCCACAATCCCACCGCCATCCATCACCACCACGACATCCGCCACTTCGCGCGCAAATCCCATCTCATGCGTCACAATCATCATGGTCATGCCTTCACTCGCGAGCATCTTCATGACCTGAAGCACTTCACCGACCAGTTCAGGATCAAGTGCTGAGGTGGGCTCATCAAACAGCATGACACTGGGAGACATCGCCAGCGCGCGGCTGATGGCAACACGTTGTTTTTGTCCACCGGAAAGATTGCCCGGCATGGCTTGTGCTTTGGACGTCAGGCCCACTTTATCCAGCAACTTGAGTGCGTTCTGCTGCGCGGTGGCTTTATCAAGGTTACGTAACATCATTGGCGCGACGCACAAATTTTCCAGAACGGAGAGATGCGGAAACAGGTTAAATGACTGGAACACCATGCCAACCTCTTTGCGCAGTTGGTTTAACTGTTTCTCAGGGAGTGGCTTCCCCTTGCTGATGAGTGGGCTGCCGCACAGCGTGATATCACCGCGTTCGGGGAGTTCGAGTCCGTTACAGCAGCGCAGGAAAGTGCTTTTCCCCGAACCACTGGGCCCGATAATGACAATGACCTGACCACTGAATACATCAAAATCGATGCCACTGAGCACCACATTGTTGCCAAAACGCTTATGCAGGTCTCGGATGCTGATTTTGGGGTGTGGACGGGTTTCACGATTCGACATTATTGTACCCCTCTCTGATGATGCCGTTTTTCAAAGTGGCGCAATGCCATCACGGTGACGCTGGTCAGCACAAAGTAGATCGCAGCGATAACCAGATAGGTCTCAAGGTCCCGATAGGTATTACTGATGATGGTGTTACCCTGCTGCATCACATCGTGGATAGTAATCAGCGAGACCAGCGCTGAGTTTTTAATTAAGGCGATAAATTCATTACCCAACGGTGGCAGCATACGAACCACCGCCTGCGGGAGAATGATTTTCATCATGGCTTGTTTGGATGACATCCCCAGCGAACGTGCCGCTTCATTCTGGCCACGGTCAATGGACGTAATGGCACCCCGTACAATTTCTGAAATGTAGGCGGCTGAATAAAGAGCGAGTCCAATCACGCCGCAGAAAAATGAGGGCAGCATGACCCCGAGTCGTGGCAGGCCGTAATACCAGATAAACAGCTGAACCAAGAGCGGCGTGCCGCGGATAATGGCAACATAAGCGCTGGCGATACCGTACACGGCTTTCCGCTGTGGATTGATTCTGGCGACACCAATGACTAAGCCAAGCAGGCAGCCCAGAATCAGGGCGCAAAGGGTAATTTCAACGGTCACCAGCGTGCCTGCCAGCAGTGCATCACTGCTGGCAAACACGGGCGAGAAATCAAGATCTAAACTCATCTTTAATCCTATGTTTTCGCCAATGAATTACTTCGAGGAACCCGGAAACCACTTATCAACCAGTTGCTGGTAGCTACCCTCTGCTTTCATTTGTTCCAGTGCTGTGTTTATTTCCGTCACCAGCGACGTTTCATCTTTACGCACGGCGATTCCGTATTCTTCACTGGTAAGGGAACCTGGCAGGATTTTTACACCACCACGGGTTCGCGCGTACTGGAATGCCGCCGGTTTACCGGTCACCGCGGCGTCCACACGTCCGATGCTTAGCAGATTGAACATTTGCTGATTCTTCTCAACTTCAACGGTTTGTGCTTCCGGAATGTGGGTATGTAGCCACTCAACAGATTTGGTACCGGTCTGCACGCTGACTTTTTTGCCTTTTAAATCATCGGCCGTTTTAATACGGTCATTACCTTCTTTCACCAGGGTAACCAAACCACCCGCCATGTAAGGTTGGGTGAAATTAACCACCTTCTGGCGCTCAGGCGTAATGTAAATGGCGGACACAGCAATATCAGCACGTCCTGCCGTCAGGCTGGGAATGAGTCCCTTAAAATCGACGTTAGTCCATTGAACGGAACGGCCAAGCTTGTGCGCAATGGCTTCAGTGAGTTCAATATCAAACCCAACCATTTTTTGGTTTTCGGTAAACTCCATCGGTGGGAATGTCGCGTCGGTCACCGCCTTGATCGGCTCCCCGGCGGCAAATGCTGCGGCTGAAACGCTCAGTAAGGTCAGTGATAACAGAGCATGTTTAACTGTGTGTTTGAATGAAGGCATGGGCTCAATTCCTAACATTAAGATTGATAAATAACCGCAGGAGATGCCTGCGCGAATGTCGTGTTCAGACTGTCTTGAACACGTTTGGCTGCGCTCAGCGTTTCTTCGATCAAACGCTGGTGCTTGTTCTGTGTACGGATCACCGGAGCCATCAACGTCAGCGCTCCGAGCAATTGTTGATTGGGTGAAAAAATGGGGGCACTTATCCCCCATACGCCCGCATCCACTTCGTTTTCACTGCAGGCATAGCCCTGTTGAACAATCGAGAGCAACTCTTTCTCATGTGCAACACGTTCGAACATGTTGCTGAAGTGTGCTTTTAAAATATGTTGGCTGACAGGCACCGGCAGATGCGCCAGCAGGCATTTAGCGGTTGCTCCTCGATGAAGAGGCAAGCTGCGGCCCTTTTCAAAGGAACAGCGTAAGGATTGCCGGGGTTCTAACATACTGATGCACACCGCTTGCTGCTGCATGACGACAGTAACGGCAACGGTTTCCTGCGTGGCATCCCGCAATGCCATCATCGCGTCATTGGCGTGCAACGAAAGCAGCGTAACGGCATCAAAGTTCAGGGCCATTTGCAGACAAGCGGGACCCGGCGCATACATCGCATCGGATTCCATCACAAACCCCCAGCGACGCAACGAGGCTAAAAGCCGATACACCGTGCTTTTGTTTAAGCCGGAAGTATGGATGAGTTCGCTGGCGCTGACGGGGCGTCCATATTCAGCCACCGTGCGAAGCACCATAAGCACTCTTTCGGAGGTGGGTACCTGTTCATCAGAATCAACCGGGTTCTGAATCGTCTCCATGCGTTAATTCACCTTTCTTGCATCATTTATATTCAACATTGCAGGGGTTGTGCCAAATATGAGGAAAGACATTCCCCTAATAAGGGAATGGCTTTTTAAACAGAAAGATAAAACGAATAATAAATCGGCGGAGGTGACGTTAATGAAGACGTTTTTATTGAAGCTATGGATGATGGTGAGGCGATGAACCCGTAGGGTGCAGGCAACGCCCAAATTGAGAGCGCTGTGTTAATTGGGTGTTCGTTATATCGCTAACGAGGATAAGCTGAGAAAACGCAAGCGAGCTTATGGAAGATCCGTCCTGATACGGGGCGTTCAGGTAACGACCAGCGCCTGACGACGCCATTATCTTGCTCCAGGGCGAGCAGTTCGCTGCTTTCAGTATTCGTCCAGTACAGCCTGCGTGTATTTTCGCACCATAGTGGACACTCTCCCAGCGTATTCCTGATATCAGTTGCCATTGAAAACATGTTATTCCCCCGGAGGATAAAAAGCTTTTTAAGCCATGCTTACGAACGTTGCACAGCGCCTGCGGATCGGCATGGATGGGGCCGCGCCCCATTCACCGTCACTGTGGGGGATTTATCTGGCTGAAACATGCTTGTGCAAAGAATGATCTCTAATGGCGCAATATTTTGCTGACAAATTGGCGGGTACGTTCATGGGTTGGGGCGTCAAACACCTGCTGTGGGGAGCCGGTCTCCACCACCTGGCCATCAGCCATAAACACCACCTTCGACGACACTTCACGAACAAAACTCATCTCATGGGAAACGATAAACAGAGTGATCCCTTCCGAGGCCAGTTCGCGAATGGTGTCGAGCACTTCGTTAACCATCTCGGGGTCGAGCGCCGCCGTCACCTCATCCAGCAACAGGATGGTCGGCTTCAGTGCCAGCGCACGAGCAATGGCTACGCGCTGCTGCTGACCGCCGGAGAGTTGATCCGGGTAAGCATTGATACGATGTGACAACCCTACCCGCTCCAGCAAACGGCGCGCATCATGCTCCACCTGTTTCTTCGGCCAACCTTTAACTTTGGTTGGCGTGATCATCACGTTTTCCAACACCGTCATATTTTGGAACAGGTTGTACTGCTGGAACACAATAGCGATAGACTCACGCAACTGACGTAACGCGTTTTTATTGGTGTAATCCACCACGCTGTTTTCCAGCACAACCTGCCCCTCTTTCGGTAACAGCAATCCCATCAGCACCCGCAGCAAGGTACTTTTCCCCGAGCCGGAAGGTCCGATCAGGCTAACGATGTCGCCCTTCTCCACCGATAACGTGACATTCTCCAGCACGGGCTGATCGTTATAGGCGGCTTTTAATTTAATGATGTCGAGCTGTGGCAATTTTTCTCTCCAGACGCTTACCCAGACGCGATAATGGATAAGACACAATGAAATACAACATGAGGACAACGGCATACACCAGCGTTGCCGAGTAGCCTTTATCAGACAGAATTTTGCTGGCGGAGGTGAGTTCCATTACCCCAATCTGCGAGGCAAGCGTCGTATCTTTGATGTACATAACGAAGAAACTGAAGGTCGGTGCGATCACCACGGTCAGGGATTGCGGAATGATCACGTAGCGCAGTGTTTGCAGATATGAAAAGTTCAGCGTCACCGCGGCTTCCCACTGATTATGATGGACGGATTCCAGTCCACTACGGATGATCTCCCCGAGATAGGCGGCAGCGATGATGCACACGCTGATCAGCGCCACAGTAAACGTGGAAAAACGCAGGCCGGAATACTGGCTAATAAAAAACACCAGAAATAACGTCACCAGGAAGGGAATTCGCCGAAAAATAAACAAGTAAACATGCACCACACTGCGCAGTGGCGACAGGATGGCCGCTTTCGTGCTCATGGTGACCGCCAGCACGAAGCCCGCGAGAAAACCGATCAGGCAGCCGAACGCTGACAGTGCCAGCGTGATGCCTAACCCCTGCAATAACAACACCAGGTTGTAGTACGAGAACAGACCCGTAATTTCCGACCAGTCGAAGTAGCTCATCAAAATACCCCTGTCCTGACCCGGAAGAGAAACCGCCCCATAATTGCCAGAGCAAAGGTGGCAAGAATAGTGATAGCGATATAGATAACGGCAGCCACAGAGAAGGATTCCACTGACAGATAAGTTTGTGAGCTCAAGTTATAGGTACGACCGGTGAGTTCTTCGACGCCAAACATCGAGGCCATCGAGGTGCCCAACGTCATAACAATGAACTGGTTGGAGAGCGGTCGGAACATCACCTTGATCACATGGGGAAGGATAACGTAACGAATGATCTGGACACGGGAGAATCCCAGCACTTCCGCGGCTTCGATTTCCATGCGACGGACTGAATCAAAACCCGCCCGCTGGATTTCACACAAGTAGGCGCCTGCGTTGAAGGTCGCGCCAATCAGGACTGCCGCGAAGGGTGACAGCAAAATGCCGACTTCCGGCAAGGCAAAAAACAGAAAATAGATCTGTACCAGTTGGGGAGTATTGGTGGCAAAAACCACATACGCGTTAATAAATTTGCCTGCTAATTGAGGCCCATAGCGCAGGACACTGGTACAGATCATCGCAATCACCATACCAAAGGCGAACGCCAGCACCGCCAGTTGCAGGCTGATCCAAGCTCCGCCCAGTAGGTAAGGCAACTGGTCAAGAATGGGGAAAAAATTCAGATTCATCAGAACAACGCTCAATCAGGCAAGGGCGCCCAGCCTTCGGGCGCCCGATTTAACCAGAACGAAACTCAGTATTTCGTCGGCGAGGCGGTGGGATCATGCAGCATGGCGTGACCAAACCATTTCTTCCAACTGCTGGCGATAAAGCCGGATTTATGCAGCACCGCGATCTCGGTATTTAACTTCTCACGCAGGGCTGTGTTGCCTTTGCTGACAGCGATACAGTCGTAGTCCACTTCGATGGGGTCATCCACCACATGCCACTTGGTGGGATATTTTTTGGTGTAATCCAGCATGAAATCGAGCACATCAATCAGCGCATCGGCGCGGCCCTGGGCAATGGTGCGCACCGCATCCGGGTAGTTATCCAGGATTAACAGCTGGGCTTTGGGAATATTGTCCTGGATATATTTGATCGGCGTGGTGCCACGCACCTGAACCAGCTTGACGGACGGATCATTCAGGTCCTGCCATTTTTTGTACGGCTTTTTGTCGGTGGTCAGAATCCCCAGCACTTCGGTGTTGACCGGATCGGTGAAATCCACCACCTTCATGCGGTCATCGTTACGGGTCATCCCGCCCATCACCGCATCAATTTTGTCAGACATGATAAACGGCACACGGTCATTCGACCCAACCGCCACCAGTTCCAGTTTCACGCCCATTGAATCGGCAATCTTCTTCGCCACTGTCGCATCAAAACCGGAGATCTGATTTTTATCGTCATACACCCCTAATGGCGGAAGATTCGGGTTAACACCGACGACCAGCGTTTTGGATTTCATGATCTCATCCAGCGATCTGGCGTTGGCCGTTGCGGTGCCGAACAGCGCACTGACGATACAACTCGTGATGACCAGTTTTTTCAACATACTAATTTCACTCATTATTTAACTCCTGATGTCGTCTGATTGCTTACCCTGATGTTGGCAAATGACCAACGATATAAACTTCGCATGCTTTACATATACGATTAGTATACGATACTATGCATTCCATCTTGTCAAGCCTCAGTGAGTCATTTTCGACCAAAAAGAGAGACTTTATGCCGCACACTTCAGGGAAAAATGTCCGTTTCGTTTTCGACAATCAGCGCTATATGGCATTACCCGGCCAAAGCATTGCTGCTGCGCTTTTTTCCAATGGCGTCAAAACGTTGCGCTTGAGTCCGCATCAACATCAGCCCCGTGGCATGTTTTGTCTGATGGGGTCGTGTCAGGAGTGTCTGGTCATCGTTGAGGGTAAGCGGGTATTAGCTTGCAAGACTGAGGCCAGTACTGATCTGATTGTTCACTCTGTTTCGGATAACGATCCTTATGAATCATTATGATCTGATCGTCTTAGGTGCTGGCCCTGCGGGCGTTTCTGCCGCCATGATGGCTTCAGCGAAAGGGCTGTGTGTCGCGCTGTTCGACGAAAATACAGCGGCCGGTGGGCAGGTTTACCGCGCGCCGATCCTGCCTGACGCAAAAATGGATGGCGCGGAATTCAGGGCCGGTGAAACCTTGCGTGATGCATTGGCGCGAAGCAATGTACGCCTCTTTTTAGGGCATACCCTGTGGGCAGTAACCGGCGATTATCGTGTTGATGCCCTCGGACCGGGCGGTTCGATATCCTGCACCACAACACTGCTGCTGGTGGCAACAGGCACCACCGAACGTGTCGTGCCCTTCGAGGGATGGACGCTGCCGGGCGTGATCGGGCTGGCAGCCGCCACGATTTTACTCAAATCGCAGCGTACCTTGCCGGGTAAAACCACGCTGGTGGCGGGATGTGGCCCGCTGCTGATGGCGGTGGCCGGGCAGACCCTCAAAGCGGGCGGCGACGTGAAGGCGATTGTGGATATTGCCTCGCGCGGTGAATGGCTCGGCACAGCTTCTGCGCT
The DNA here is from genome assembly GCF_014639435.1 of Hafnia psychrotolerans. Lineage (GTDB taxonomy): Bacteria > Pseudomonadota > Gammaproteobacteria > Enterobacterales > Enterobacteriaceae > Ewingella > Ewingella psychrotolerans. The sequence continues at coordinate 321,931 of NZ_BMFZ01000002.1, forward strand.
GCTGACCCGACCGGCCATTTTCAAACAAAGCCTGAGTTATGGCTTACCGATCCTGCGCGCCCGAACCCCGCTCTATTCACGCCATACGCTGGTGAAAGTGAGTGCGCACGGTGATCAACTTCTGGCTGAACTCGCCCCTTGCGATGCCTCGGCACGCCCTATCTCTGGTCAAACTAAAAAGATTCTGGTGGATTGTGTTGCCGTGGGTCATGGCCTGACGCCGTCGACCGACATTACGCGTTTGCTGCATGCTAAACATCATTATTGCCGCGAAGCCGGTGGCTGGATTGCCCAAACGGATGCAAACGGGCAGACCAGCCGTGAACGGTTGTTTGTCGCCGGTGACGCTGCGGGTATCCGCGGTGCCGCCGCTGCGATTGAACAGGGTAAACAGGTCGGTCTGGCCTGTGTTGGCATCATTCTTGGTCATGCCGGACCAGAGCCGGCAGCAGAAAACTTCAGCCAAGCCTGGCAGCACGCAGCCCGCTTTGGTCAGAGAATGGCCGCAATGATGGCGCTGCGTGAAGGGCATGTTGAGAGTATCCCACCAGCCACTGTGGTGTGCCGCTGTGAAGACGTGACGCGCGCCGAGATTGAACAAGCCTGCGAGGCCGGTGCACATGATGTTAACCAACTGAAAGCCTGGACACGCTGCGGTATGGGCCCTTGTCAGGGACGTACCTGTGGGGATATCGCCGCCGAACTGCTGGCGGCTAAACAGGGCGTGTCGCGTGAATCTGTGGGGATCTTCTCTCCCCGCACCCCGCTGCGTCCACTCACTATCAGCGAGATGACCGGTGACTATGACTATTCGGACATCCCTATTCCTAAGGCGGCCCCACTATGACTTCACCCCGCTTTGATGTGTGCATCGTCGGTGGCGGCGTGATGGGCTGCTCCACGGCGCTGTTTCTGGCGAAAGCCGGGATGCGTGTGGCGGTGGTGGAACGCGATGCCTTGTGCAGAAGCGCATCCGGCGTCAACGCCGGGACGTTAACACTGCATATGACCCGCGCGGCGCTGGTGCCCTACGCCATAAAAGCCTGGGAGATGTGGATGCGGCCGGAAACCTGGCTGGGCCAGAGCGTGCTGGCGACCCATGCGCCCGGTTTGTCCCTCGCCTTCACTGATGCCGAAGTCGTCATGCTGGAGGAGCGCGCCGCGGCCCGCCGTGAGTATGGAGCGGATATTTCAGTGATTTCGTCGCAAGCGGCGATGAATATCGATCCGGGTATTAATGGATCAATCAAGGCTGCCGCCTTTTGTGAAATCGACGGCTTCGCCAGTGCCTATCTGACAGGTCGTGCATTCCATGCGGCGCTACGTGATGCCGGTGTGACCCTCATTGAACAGTTCTCTGTGGGGCATATTGAACGACAAAACGCCGGTTATCGCGTATCAACCGAGGATCGTCTGCAATCTGTTGAAGCCTCTCGCCTCGTGCTGGCCGGTGGCGTGTGGCTGGAGCCGCTGCTGGCGATGGTCGGCCTGACCATTCCGGTTAAAACGCTGATCAACCAACTGATTGTGACCGAAAGAATGCCGCCAGTGATGCGATCCGTCCTGAGCATCGCCAATGGTTTGTTATCCATGAAGCAGTTTGCCAATGGCACCGTGGTGATTGGCGGTGGCTGGCAGGGTATCGGCTCGCGTGAGCTGGGCGGTCGGGAGACCATCCCCGAGAACCTGATCGGCAACCTGCGGCTGGGACAACATGCCGTCCCGGCGCTGGCCTCCGCGCGCGTCGCCCGCATCTGGCTCGGGCTTGAGTCCGAAACCGCTGATGCGATGCCGATGATTGGGCCGGTTGCACAACACCCAGATCTTTACGTGATCGGCTGCGTCCACTCCGGTTATACCAGCGGGCCTTATATGGGCAAGTTGTTAGCGCAGCAGATTTTAGGCCAGCAGCCAGAGATGCCGCTTTTCGATCCCTCACGACTGCTGCCCACTGATGACAACACCGTCGCATTCTTATCCAGAGGCTAATAATAAAATGAAAGAGTTACACCATTACCAGGGTGTCTATGCGGCGACGGTCTGTCCGATGGACGAAAGTGGCAGAGACATTGATGAAGCCAGCCTGATTGCGCATTTGCGTCGGGTTTCGCAGGTGGCCGGGATTCGCGGCCTGTTAATCAACGGGCATGCCGGTGAAAACTTCGCACTCTCGCGTGAGGAGAAACGTCGGGTGGTGACCCTGGCACGCCAGGTCTGTTCCCCGGATACCCTGCTGGTGGCGGGTCTCAATGCGGAAGACAGTTACGATGTCCAGGCGCAGGCAGACGATGCGAAAGCCGCCGGTGCCGATGCCATTCTGCTGTTCCCGCCCTACTCCTGGACACTCTCCACCGATGATAAAACGGTGCTCAACCATCACCGTATCGCCAACGAAAACGCCGCGTTACCGTTGATGCTCTACCAGTCAGGCGTGAGCAGCGGCGGCATGGCATATCCCCCCGCCCTTCTCCAGCAGTTGGTCTGCTTACCCCATGTCGTTGCGGTGAAAGAAGGCAGTTGGGAAACCGCCACCTATGAGGCGAACCTGCGGCTGGTACATGAAGTTGCGCCCCATGTGGCGGTGATGGCCTCGGGTGATGAGCACCTGATGACCTGTTTTGCGCTGGGCACCGATGGCAGCCTGGTGAGCCTGGCGGCAGTGGTACCGGAGCTGGTGGTGGCGCTGTACAACGCAATGCAGGCGCAGAACCTCGCAGAAGCGCAACGTCTGCATCAATTTGTCTATCCGCTGGCCAAAGCGATCTATGGCACCTGGCCGGGCACCCATGCCAATGCGCGGTTAAAAGCCTGCCTGCATCTTGCCGGACATCTTCCTCATGCCATGCCGCGCCCACCGGTGCCTGCCGTCGATGACGCGCAGCGTCAGCGGTTAGCGACAGCGCTGACCTTTGCACAATCTTTTACTGCCATCCCCTAAGTACAAGCGGAGACCAACATGACCAATACCCTGATTCGCGGTGGGCGCATTATCACTGCTGTGGACGATTATCACGCCGACATCCTCATCGAGAATGAGAAGATCGTCAGTATCGGACTTAACCTGCAACCTGGCGCAAACTGCCAGGTGATTGAAGCCAACGGCATGCTACTGTTCCCCGGTGGCGTTGACTGCCATACCCATATGGAAAATACCTTTGGTCCCTCAGTGACCGCGGATAACTTTCAATCGGGCACCCGCTCGGCGGCCTTTGGCGGCACCACTACCATTATCGACTTTGCGTTGCAAAATCATGGCACCAGCCCGTTGCAGGCCATCGAGCGGGCGCAGTCAAAAGCGGATAACGTCGCCAGCATTGATTATGGCTTTCACGTCATTATCACCGAGGTGGATAAACAGGTTCTGGAGGATATGCGCTACGCCATCCGTCATGAAGGGGTCTCCAGCTTCAAGATGTTTATGGCTTATCCTGGTACGGTAATGTCAGATGATGCAGCCATTTTCCAGGCGATGCGCATGGTGGGCCAACATGGCGGTATGGTGGCACTGCATGCGGAAAATGGCACCATCGTCGAATTGTTGATTCAGGAAGCACTGGCGCAGGGACACACCTCTCCACGCCATCACGCCCTGACGCGTCCGGCCCTGCTGGAAGGTGAAGCAACCCATCGCGGTATCAAGTTGGCTGAACTGGCAGAAGCGCCGGTCTACTTTGTCCATCTCTCGGCAAAAGAAGCCCTGAAGCATGTGGTGGAAGCGCGCGACCTCGGCATTCCGGTCTTCGCCGAAACCTGCCCGCATTATCTGTTCTTTGATGAATCTTCTTACGCTGACAGCGACGAATCTGACAGCTTTGATGGTGCACGTTTTGTGATGAGCCCGCCGCTACGCTCTAAAGAGGCGCAAAACGCCCTTTGGACGGCACTGAAAACCGATGACCTGCAACTGATTTCCACTGACCACTGCCCGTACTGCATGAAAGAAGGTCATTTAGGCAAAATGAATCAGAAGCCGCTGGGCGCTAATGATTTTTCCAAAATCCCGAACGGCGTACCCGGTGTGGAGACGCGCATGACCGTGGTTTATGATGGTGGCGTGCGCAGTGGCCGCATCTCGTTAAATCGCTTCGTCGAGCTCATGTCCACCGCCCCGGCGAAACTGTTCGGCCTGTTCCCGAAAAAAGGCACTATTGCGGTGGGCAGCGATGCCGATATCGTCATTTTTGATCCCAATGAAAAACACACCATCAGTGCCGCGACGCAACATAGCGACGTTGATTTCACGCTTTTCGAAGGACATCAGGTTCAGGGCAAAGTGAAGAAAGTGCTGTTACGCGGCAAACTCCTGGTCAGCGATGATCAATGGGTGGGTAAAGCCGGTCAGGGACGCTTTATTTCACGCGGTGAAGTGGGTAAGTGGTAGGAGAATGTAATGCCTTACTATGACTATCTCTGTTCAGACTGCGGCGCATTTGAATTGCGCCGTTCTGTGGCAGCGCGTGATGAACCCGCGCTCTGCCCGATTTGCCAGAAAAACGCCGGGCGGAAAGTCAGCTTTCAACCGGTGTTGCTACGCAGCAAACCGGTCGCCGAGGTGCGCAACCCGTTACATGTTGAGGGATGTCCCTGCTGTCCTGCCGCGTTCAAGTAATCTGCTGTTCAAAGGTATGCGACTGAGGCATACCTTTGCTGTGATTAATTGCCTTCCGTGATTCTCTTCAGCACGAAGGCTGACAGGTTTCTGATATGCGTTCTTACCGCCTGGCTGGCCGCCGCGGCATCTCCGCTTTTCCACGCATTGAGAATCGCCAGATGTTCTTCACGATCTTCTTCAATACGGTTGAACGGCGTGATCAATTCGAACATCCGGCTCTGAGTCCGGGCCTGTTCAATCATTCGGGCCAGCACCGCATTACCTGAACGTTGAGCGAACAGCCTGTGCACGGTATCGTCAACATCCCAGTAAGCTTGTTCAGGTTGACCTGCCGCGAGGGACTCAACCTGGTCGGTGAGCTGATCGATGATCTCAGGTTCAATCTTGTTGATGGACAGCCCAATGGCTTCGGTTTCCAGCAGCTCGCGCACTTTCATAATCTGAAAATATTCCTGCGCGCTGATAAAGCGAACGGAATAGGAACGGGCGCTTGACCGGACCAGCAATCCCTCACCCTCGAGTCGCAGCAACGCTTCACGCAACGGTGTACGGGAAATATTCAGTTCTTCAACCAGTCGACCTTCAACTACGGCTCCGCCGCTACGAAGGGTTTTTTCCAGGATCATACGGCGCAGGGTCTGGTAGGCCAGTTCACCTAGTTTTTCTGCACCAGCTTGTTTATCTGAGGTCACGAGGTACTCACTATTAAGACATTTACCGGAAAGTATACAATACGTGTACGATGGAAAAAAGGAGCCAATTCTGAGTTCTACTCCCTCAAACACATTGTCTCTAGACCGCAACGCTAAAATGAGTGCCATCGAGAAAATTAACCTCCAGGAATGCCACTCCGCCTCCAACGACTTCAGCACTATTCCTTCCTGTTATTGTTGATTACCTATATCCCCATGCTTTCACTGTGGCTGCCTTCTCATTTCCATTAAGCCAGGGAATGGTTGAATGCATGCCGTTAGCAAGGTTAAGTCGCATTGACGTTATGATGCTGAGGGCAGAAGACGGTTTTCGGTCCAGTCACAATGGTCTGGAGGGCGTTTCAGAGCGTCATGAGAGTCCGGCAACGCTTCCCGAACTCTCATGATCTCTGGCGTGGTGATTAGCCTAATACTTTCTTAACACAGCTTTTAAACACCTGAACGCCGATTTCCAGCGCGTCGAGGTCAAACCGCATCTCGGGGTGATGCAGGCCAGGTGTCAAGTTGGCCCCTAATCCCCAGAACCCGGTTTTTACCTGAGGACGCTGGCGAGGATAGTGGAAGAAATCTTCACAGCCCGGCGTAAACTGGGGTTCAGTCAGCCCTTCGGCCCCCAACACCTCGACAATCGACTCCGCAATCAGCGCCGTGACGTCATCATCAATGATGGCCGCATGCATCTCTTTCATCACGGTGATTTCAGCCGTGGCACCCATTGCCGCCACGCTGTGTGTGATGGCATTAATGACTTTGGCTTTCAACGTATCCATTGGCTCGTTGAACTGTGAACGCAGATCCCAGCATACGCGGGCCTCAGACGGCACTGAATTCGTTACCCCGGCATCGCACAGCATACGCGTGGCTTTAACACTCCAGGTAAGATTTGGGGCTAAGTGAATGGTATTCACCGCCTGGACGGCAGCAACAGCGGCATCCAGGGCATTAATGCCCAAATGCGGACGGGCGGCATGCGCGGGTAACCCCGTGATCACGGCTTCAACGGTAGCGCCCGCAGAGTAGAACATGGCAGGCACGGCTTTGCCCATCGGACACTCTTCCAGCGGGCGAACGTGGAAGCCCAGCAGGATGTCTACATCGTCCAGTACTCCTCCTTCCACCATGGCCAATGCGCCAGTGCCGAGCTCTTCCGCGGGTTGGAATAAAATTTTCAGACGCCCTTTTTTGACGACGCCTTCGTTAATCACCTCCTGCGCGGTGGCGAGTACCACCGACGAGTGACCGTCGTGACCGCAGGTGTGGCGAGCTACCAGCTGGCCATCAATGATGTGTCCGAGTGCGTCCATGTCGGCACGCAACGCCATCACGGGGCCCGGCTTGCCGCTGTCGAGTTCGGCGACAATACCGGTGGTATCGTTGATGTTGCGCGTGACCTTGAAACCGGCCACTTCGAGCGCATCGGCAATGTAGGCCGATGTTTTGAATTCAACAAATCCCAACTCCGGGATTTGATGCAAATGTTGATAATGTTCCAGTGTTTTAGCCACGAAATAGTCTCCTGTTAAAATATTATTCAATGCATACCAGCGAAAACGATCGGATCATCAGGAGATCACTCGCATCACAATCATGGCAATAATTGAGTTCAAAATACTGGTCAGCATCAGCAGCGGCCAATACTTTTTCGGGACATCTGCCACACCCAACAGGCGTCCCATATACTGCAACTGCGAGCCCATAAGAAAGATCGCTGGCGCCAGAATAGTGATCTGCGCGGCATCCAGCGTGCCCTTCGTCAACAGACTGATCGCCACGCCGGTTCCAGCTGATGAGGAGAGCCAGGCGGTCAGCAAGACGGTAACCGCCTCCCCCGGAAGACCCAAGAGGCCCATTAATGGTGCAAAAAGATGACCAATAAAATTCATAACACCCAGTAGGTTGAGAATTTCGGCAATAACGTAGGCCATGACGACATTGGGCATCAGGTTGTTGATGGCAATATTAAAACCTTTACGCGCCCCAACAACAAAAATATCGAACGGATTATTTGAAACCTTGGCAATATTACTCATTGTCGAAATCCTTTTTATAAACAGTATTCAGCATTAAGCGGACAAATACCGCACCCACGAATTTCATCACCAGCATCAATACCAGGGGAATAATCACCGGGAGCGTTAATGAGGCGAACATGGCAGATCCGATAGAAAAATAGTTATTAATCAACCCAGCCCCGGAATACTGCCAGGCTCCCATAATAACGACGTCTTTGCGGGTAATACGTTTACTGTCGTAAAGCTCTTTACTCAGTGCCGCACCTGCATCGGTACTTTGCAGGTCGGTGATCAACGCCAAACCGGTATGGCCGGGAATCCCCAGGATCGGTTTCAGCAAGGGTGTCAGCAGTCTATGAGCCGCACGGATGGCACCATAGTGGGTAAAAATCTCCAGCAGGCCAAGTGCCAGCATAACCGTTGGTACCAGTGAGAGCGCGAACAGGAACCCCGCTTTGGCGCTGAGCCCGCCCGTACCGACAAAGGTGTTGGTGGCTGGATTTTTCATCGTCCCAAAGGCGCCGCCGAGTGTTGTAAAGTCAAACGCCCCCAACCAGGCCATGCCATCTACTTTCAAAAAAGCGCCGGAGAACATCAGAACCACGGCGATCAAAGCGATATACGCGCCTTTACTGACTTTCCACTCACTGGCTTCATCGGCCGGTTTATCTGTGGATATTGGTGTTTCACTCATTGAATTCCCCTTCTAAGGTGTCAATTATAATTACAATGCCTAACCGTGTTTTATTAATCGAATGGGTAAATCGTAAAAGGATAAACAATTAACGCATTGGCCCACTCATTATTCACTTACGTAAGTAAAGGCAGGATTCATGCCAATATGCTTAGAAAGATGAAAATAATATCAGCCACGCGATATCAATGACCTTAAAGGAAATAATGTCAAAAAATTGTACAATACTCAAAAGTTATTAAGAACACAAAAACCACCCTTAATTAAATAAGCGTGGTCATCATTAACCGGTTTGATGAGGTTATCAATCAGTCACCCCAACGCACCACTTTGGAATGCATTGCACTAAAAAAGTGCAAGGTGGTGGCAAACAGTGTGACGTTACGGTTTCATCATACGCGGGGTCCTGCCTTGTTCAACGAAGACCACGTGGCCAGTACCAGACATTTCATCTCGCTGAGGATGAGCGACGCATGCTTTGGCAGATAATCGTATGCAGTTGGCATCAAGGTTCCTGGTGTTAACGGTCATTCTGGTGTTAACGGTCATTAAAGAGTCTATTGGGATTATCACCAACGTATCGCTCGATATAAATATCATTTCAATGACGGTATTGTTGACCTGTGAGCAACACCGATGAGCGGACAAAATGAGCCAACTATTTCACGAAAAGCAGATCAGCTATCTGTACGAAGTGGGCATTCAGGGTGGGATTCGACGCGCGGCAGATATTCTGGGGATTAATGCCTCAGTGATCAGTCGGCAGATTTCTTTACTTGAACGCACGCTGCAACTGCCGTTGCTTGAGCGCAAAGGTCGCACTGTGGTGTTAACGGAGGCGGGTAAGCTGCTGGCCGACGATTTCTTTGAGAGCCGTGAGCGGCGTACCCAGCTTGAACGTCACCTGAAAGATCTGCGCTACATGAAAGGCGGTGCGATCAGCATCCGGGTCGGGGCCGGACTGGTGGATACGTTCGTTGAGTATGTGCTTAAAAAGTTTGCTGCCTCTTATCCCAACGTTTTTGTGGAAATTGTGGCAGGGAGTATGCAAGCCACGCTGGCGGCCATCGTTCAGGGAGAGGCCGACATGGCGCTGGCTTTTGGGCCGATTGGCAACCCGGAATTGAAGCGGCACAGTTTTCCGTGGGGGCCCATTTGCGCGGTGGTTAATCCGCAGCATCCGATAGCCCACTTAAAGAGCGTCACCATTGAAGAGTTGAGTAAGCATCGGCTTATCTCGCTGAGTGAAACCTTTGGGCTACAGCGTCACATGAACGCCATGTTCCAAAGTCAGGGTTACCTGTTCACTCCTGCATATCGCTGCAATCTGTTCTCTACGGCCATGAGTTTGAGTATTTCAGGAATGGGCATTTCGTTTATGAGCGCCCAAGCGGCAGGCGAGCGGATCGAGCACAATATTCTGGTCGCCGTGCCTGTCGATCATCCGATTGCTACCGAGGCCCAGTGCCACCTGTTGCGAAACTCTGACCGTCGATTTAGCCCGGCTGCGCATCATCTGTGGCAGCTTTTACTGAATTTTTTTCAGCAGGAGGAAAAACCAACAAGTCATCAAGAGTGAGTTTGAACACCCCATGAATTTAATTGGTGTTTTGCATCTGTTGTGTGAGCAGCGTACGCAATGGAACGCTGCTTTTGACGATCGGCGATTTAATCACGATGTAGCTAAAATACTTGTCGATACCAATGTTTTTATCCAGCAACGATTCAATGACTTCCTGATAGTGTTCAATGCTGCGGGTGATAAATCGCAGCAAATAGTCATAACCGCCGGTAATGAGATGGCACTCAATAAGCTCATCGTATTCGCGGATGCAGTTCTCAAATTTTGAGAACTCTTCGCGACGATGCCCTTGTAGTGTGACCTCGGTAAACACGGTCACTGATCCCGTGATTTTAGGGAGATTAACGTGCGCTTCATAGCCGGTAATATACCCTGCACTTTCCAGACGTTTGACTCGCTGCAAGCATGGGCTTGGCGACAGTCCCACCGCATCTGCCAGGTTAACGTTGCTGATGCGACCGTCTTTTTGTAACTGAACCAGTATATTGATGTCGATGCGATCAAGTTTTAAAAAGCCGTTCATAGCACCTCAATGTCGTCTTGAGCGTCGACTCGCAATAAAGAGCAGGTTTTCTCTCTGCGTCTCATTCGACCCTGAAACCACCGATAATCCATCATGAGTACGAAGGATGTGCCACCAAAATTGCCTGGCTACGACCTAGGTATATCACGGTTATACGCATGAACACCAGAGCTCGACGCAGAGAGCTTTAAACCAGCAACATAAGCAAACACCATGAAATAATTAGAAAAATTAGCCAAGACGTCCAGTTCCACGCGCCAGTGCGATATCAAAGATATGCATTGCCTCTTCTAACTGTGCATCCGTGGTGACCAGTGGAGCAAGAAAGCGGATGGTGTTACGATAAAGACCGCATTTGATGAGTAGCAAGCCTGCATCACAGGCGCAGTGAAGGATCTTCTCGGTCAGGGGCGCATCGGGTTTGCCTGTGTCATAATCCACGATTTCGACCGCCTGCATAAAGCCGACCCCACGTACTTCACCAATACAGGCATATTTATCCGCCAACTGAAGTAAACGAGCCTCCAACTGCTGCCCTAATGCGACCGAACGCTCAAGCAAGCGTTCATTTTCCAGTACGTCGAGCACAGCCAGTGCCGCAGCACAGGCCAGGGCGTTGCCGCCATAAGTACCACCCAGACCGCCAGGACTCGGTGAATCCATGATTTCGGCTTTCCCCACCACGCCAGAGATAGGTAAACCACCGCCCAGACTTTTCGCCACGGTGATCAGGTCAGGCACGATGTCTGAATGCTGGAAACCGAACATTTTTCCGGTACGGCCAAAGCCGGTTTGCACTTCATCACAGATCAGTAAAATACCGTGTTTGTGGGTCAAATCTCGCAGTGCCTGCATAAACGCTTTAGGCGCTGGCAGAAAACCACCGTCGCCCTGCACCGGTTCGATCAGGATAGCGGCCACGCGTTCGGGCAGCGTTTGCGTCGCGAATAGCGTATCCAGCGCGTTAAGTGAGTCTTCGGGGCTGATACCGTGAAACGCATTCGGATAAGGAATACGGTAAATATCACCGGGAAAAGGTCCAAAGTTCTGCTTATAAGGCTGGCTCATTCCGGTCAGTGCGCAACCTAATAAAGTTCGGCCATGAAATGCACCATCAAATGCAATGATGCCGGAACGGTGCGTATAAGAACGCGCTATTTTAACCGCGTTTTCCACCGCCTCTGCACCTGAGGTAAATAGCACTGACTTATAATCCTCGCCTTTGCCGACCACTTTATTTAAACGTTTTGCCAGCTCAATATACGGAGGGTAAGCCACGACCTGAAAGCAGGCATGAGAGACGTTTTCTAACTGGCGCTGTACAGCTTTAACCACCTCAGGATGATTATGCCCAACGTTTAATACCCCAATACCACCCACAAAATCGAGATAGCGACGACCTTCGTCACTCCACACTTCCGAACCCTTCGCTTTTACCACCACCAGGCTGTGGGCAGTCACTACGCCGCGCGGCACATTTTTTTCACGCAGCGCAAGCCAGTCGATATTCTCTTCAGTTACAGGTTGTGTAATCAGTACATTGTGCATGGTTTGCCTCATCCGGTTAATTCGGGCGCTGTCAGAATTTGATTCAGTATCTCAATACAGGGTTTTATTTCGTGCCGTAATGCCGGTTAAGAAAAAATATCATGCGGTAGTTAGGTATTAACAACGCAGCATTTTCTTTCATCCCATTGGGACTTGAATTAAAAGTTGAAATTAAAAAGAAACCGCTAATTGAATTCGCACCACGCTCGCAAACCACGCTATCCCGTCAGGAATAATATGGTCATTAAAGTCATAGGCAGGATGATGTAAGGGGGCCAGCGGTTTTGTACTGCCGTCACCCTGTCCAAGCCACAGATAGGCACCCGGTTTTTGCTGCAGCATAAAAGAGAAGTCTTCCGAAGTCAGCGCGGGCTTCGGGGCTACGCTGGCATCAAGACCTGCATTTTTAGCCGCTTGCAAGGCAATTTCAGCCTCGTCGGGGGTATTCACTGTTGCCGGGTAATAACGATGGTATTTTACTTCAGCGTTAAGGCCATGTGCAGCGGGAACGTGCGCCGCAATGCGTCTCAGGCTGGCTTCGATAATGTCCTGCGTGCGCAGATCAAAACTGCGTACCGTGCCGGTAATATGCGCCTCTGCCGGGATCATATTGTGCGAAAACCCACCGTGCACCTGCGTGACCGTTAACAACGCCGGATCAGTCGGGTCAATACAGCGGGCAATGATGGTATTAAGCTGAACCACCAGTTCGCTGGTGGCCAGCATAGTGTCGGCAGAAAGGTGTGGCTGCGCCGCATGACCGCCGCCGCCGTACACCCGGATATCGAAGCGATCGGCTGCTGCCATAATGGGGCCGGGACGGGTTTGCGCTATCCCCTGTGGCAACTCAGGCCAATTGTGTACTGCGAAAACACTGTCGCAAGGGAAACGCGCAAATAGGCCGTCGTCAATCATCGCCTTGGCCCCAGCCAGCCCTTCTTCGGCTGGCTGGAAGATAAAGTTCACTGTACCGTCAAAATCAGCCGTGTTTGACAACAGCCACGCTGCGCCAAGCAGCATCGTGGTGTGACCGTCATGGCCACAGGCGTGCATCACACCGTGATGTTTGCTGACGTACTCTGGCGAGCCCTGTTCTATGATCGGCAACGCATCCATATCCGCGCGCAACCCGACACTTCTGTCGCTGCTGCCTTTACGCAACACCCCCACCACGCCGACTTTACCGATCCCCTCGTGCACCTCGAGTCCCAGTTCTCGGAGAAAATCCGCCACCACTTTCGCAGTCCGGTATTCATTAAAACCCCGTTCCGGATGCGCGTGAAGGTCATGACGTAGCGCAATCAGGCGCGGCAGAATGTCATTGATGAGTGGTTGACGGGTTAATGATTCACTACCACTGGCGACAACATTACTCATGTTAATCTCCCTTTGTTCTCTGAATTTCACCCTGCATCGGCGGCCGGTGCTCAAAACGCGGTGAATGGGCCTGACGGCTGATACTGACCCCGTACCGGCTCGGAACGATAAAAAGCAGAGTCTGGGGGTTAACCCTTAACCCATCGCCTGGCTCATGAGCGAAAAATTAAACCATCCCGATGGAGAAACCAACGGCCCACCCTGTTTATACATGGTCGTTGGCCGATCGACGCACGGCAGGCCGAGTTCTTCAAGCCACTCGCTCAAACCTGACGCGCCCTCCACGTCAAGACGGACAAATTGACCGGCACTCTCGTTTAGCAACTGGGCGACCAGGCATTTGGCATCGTCGAGGTTATCGGCAATCACCGGGCCTATCGTATATCCGCGACCAAACTTGCGCAGCATGCTAAAACCGGCGGGCTGGCCGTTGCGAGTCAGCATCAGCGTTGTTTCGAGATGTGGCAGGTTTGCCGCGTCAAACAGTGCCTGGTACAACACCGCCCGCTGCATGCCGCTCGAGAGCGCGTCAAGTTCAGCCAACGTGATGGCATTCTCAGCGGTTAATCGCCGGAACTGGCAATCACCTGACAGCATCGGTGCAGCAAGGGTAGGCAGTTCACGGTGTTGGTGCTGACAGACACTACCGGTAGTCACAAACCCTAATTTTTCGTAGAGCGGTTTACCTTCTGGTGTGGCGTGCAGGCGAACTGTCGTGCCTTCAAGCTGTGCCAGGACGGCGTTCAGTAGCGCTTTGCCTACCCCGCGGCCCTGGCAGTCAGGACTGACAATCACCAGCCCCAGCGTGGAGTATGTACTGCCCCATTGCCAGTAAAGCGCACTGCCAATCACTTTACCGGCGGACTCAGCCACCCACCCTTTTCCGCATTGAAAAGCCAGTTCCCAGTCCGCCAAACGATGAGGCCACTCAACCGCCTGAGAAAGCGCATGACAGGCCGGGAGATCGGTTGACGTTATCTCACGCAACCGGATTTGAGATGCGCCCTGAGGTGTCGTTTGAATAGTATGTTCAGTCATTTACATCATTCCCGGTTTTTTGATATCACTGCCGTCACTAAAACGGCTATAGCGGAAAGGTGTCGGGTCGACAACCGGTGTGCTAGCGGTCACAAGGTCAGACATCAGGCTACCCGCACCCGGTCCAATACCAAAACCGTGACCACTGTAACCGGCAGAAATAAACAGCCCCGGCAGCTTCTCTACCTCAGAAATGACTGGCACGGCGTCGGGCGTGCTGTCTATCATGCCGCCCCACGACTGCACCACTTTTACCGCACCCAGTTCGGGATATTCACGCCGCATGGCGTCAATGCCTTCTTGCACCATCGCATGGTCCGGCTCGGGGTCGAGTATGCGCATTTGTTCAAACGGCGAGCGGGCATCAAATTGCCATTTCCCCAAGGCCTCCGGTCCTTCAAAGAACGCGCCGGGGCTAAAATGAACATGGAGATTTTTACGACGAGCCAGGAAGGTAGGGTAAAACTTTTTAGCATAGCGTAAGCCCTGTGGACCGATATCCAATCGCCCTCTTCCCGAGATTGACAGCGTATAGCTGCCGTCGAGCTGCGGACGACAGGCAAAACTTTCGGTGTAGAGCGGTATCTTGATCACTTGCTGGATCGGCGCGGTGCGCATCGCGGTGCCGACCACATTCCCCAACGGTAAATCGATGCCGTGGCGGCGGCAAAACATTGAGCTCCATGCCCCTCCGGCACACACCACCGAACTGGTGCGGATTAATCCGCGCTCAGTCCATACGCCGCTCACCCGGCCCGCCGATACGTCGAGTCCACGGACAGCGCATTGCTGAAACACCTGTGCACCAAGCTTTTGTGCGGCAATGGCTAACCCCGGCGCGGCCAGCGAGGGTTCTGCGTGACCGTCCGTCGGCGAATATACGCCACCTAACCAGTCCGAGGTGCTGCCTGTGGTGAGCGTTTTAGCCCGTGCGGCAGTAAGAATTTCGCTGTGCATACCGTAGTTTTTCGCCATCTCTCCCCATGTTGTCCAGGCGTCGATCTCCGCCTGCTGTTTGGTGGCATATAACAAACCAGTATTGCGAAAGCCCAGCTCTTCACCGGTCTCCTCTTTAAGCACTTTCCAGCGCTGAAGAGCATGGATTGACAGCGGCAGTTCGCGCTCGTCGCGGTTCTGCTGACGGCACCAGCCCCAATTGCGGCTGGACTGTTCTGCACCAATTAATCCCTTCTCAAGCAAAACCACAGAAACCCCTTTACGCGCGAGTTCGTAGGCGGTAGCGACACCGGCAATGCCTCCACCAATGACCACCACATCAACCGCGTCGGGAAATAGATGACTGTCTTGTACAAATCTAATCGGTGCTGGCATCGACTGTTTTCCTTATTGAAACGTAATACCTGGCGCTTGTTTGAGGTAATGAATTTATAAGCAAAACCATTACATTTTCGGCAGTTAAACCACGTCACTGTCCTGCTCGTCAAGCCATCCCTGACGGAGCTCAGGCACGGCGCGTTTAAGCTTTTCGTAGTAAAGATGACTGGTGGGCTTGTCAAAATCGGTACGGCTGACCTGAGTGACCATTTTTCCATTATTGACGACAATAATGTCGTCGCAAATGGAGCGTACGGCATGAAGGTCATGGCTGATAAACAGAAACGAAACCTTCAGTTCACGACGCAGTTCGGAGATTAAATCCAGAATTGCAGCGGCGACCACAGAATCCAGCGCTGACGTCACTTCATCACAAAGAATAAGATCCGGTTCCGCCGCCAGCGCTCGCGCCAGGTTGACGCGCTGCTTCTGTCCACCAGACAATGCACATGGCTTACGATGCAAAATGCTGTGCGGCAAACGGACAAGATCGAGAAGCTGTTTAAGTCGGGCATCGAGCGATATGCCCTGAAGTCCGTGGAAGAACACCAACGGACGCTTCAAAATGGTCGCAATAGTCTGGCTTGGGTTAAGCGCAGTATCGGCCATCTGAAACACAAACTGTACGCGGCGGAGTTCGTCTAGGGTGCGGGCTGACATATCGCCAGCCAGGTAGCTTCCGTTAAACAAGATATAGCCATGACTCGGAACAATCATGCCCGCAATCGCGCACGCCAGCGTGGTTTTACCCGACCCCGACTCACCAATAATACCAATCGCCTGTCCCGGATAGAGTTTGAAATTGATATCATGCAGGATGCTGATTTTCGGTTGACCGTTCGCATCGAGGGGACCATATCCGGCAGCCATCTCGCGCACCTCAAGCAAACAACTCACTGGCGCATCTTCGGGCTGCCACGGGCTATTGCGCGGTAGGTGTTGTGCAGCGTCGAGCAGGCTACGGGTATAAGCTGAAGCGGGTCGCTGCAGCAAATCTTCTGTGGTGCCGTATTCAGCGACTCGCCCTTTTAGCAGCACCAGGATTTTGTCGGCCATTTGCGCGACCACCGCGAGATCATGGCTGACATAGATTGCCGTGGTACCTCGCTGCTTCACTACGCGGCGGAAAGTCTTTAAGACTTCAAGCTGGGTGGTGACATCAAGCGCCGTGGTCGGTTCATCGAGAATAACCACCTCTGGGTCACCAATCAGCGCCATCGCTGCCATCACGCGCTGCAACTGCCCTCCAGAGACCTGGTGTGGATAGCGCTTGCCGATAGTTTCAGGTGAAGGCAGCGCCAGCTCGCGGAAAAGCGCCACCGCTTTTTTCTCGGCCTCGGCGCGTTTCATGGTGCCATGAATCAACACAGGCTCCACTACCTGTTCCATTAGCGTCATCGCGGGGTTAAACGAAGCCGCCGCGCTCTGCGCGATATATGACACGGTGGAGCCGCGAAATTGGCTCAGTTGACGTGCACTCAGTTGGGTGACGTCAGTTCCTGCCAGTTGAATATGTCCTTCACTAATGCGGCAACCGTGACGCGCGTAACCCATCAACGCCAGCGCAATGGTGGTTTTTCCGGAGCCGGACTCGCCAATGAGCGCCAGGACTTCGCCTTTTTTCACATCAAAGCTGATGTCTGAAACCAGCACGATCGGCTCGTCACCGTCGTTGATGGCCTGCACCTCGAGATGGCTTACCCTGACAATAACCGATGCGTCGAACTGCGTTTCCGGCGTCAGTTCCCTGACATCAGACGGTGAATTAATTGAAGCGGTATTCATGCCAACTCCTCTTCCAGTTCATGCCGGGTCGCACGACGTGATTGCAAGCTGTCGATGAACAGATTGACGCCAATGGTCAGGCTGGCAATCGCCAGGGCTGGCACCAGCACTGCCGGAGATCCATCAAATAACGCCTGTAAATTTTCATGCACCAGGGTTCCCCAGTCAGCGTAAGGTGGCTGTACTCCCAGTCCCAGAAAACTCAGGCCACTTAACAACAGCACGATGTAAACAAAGCGCAGGCCAAAGTCAGTGAGCATCGGGTGTAACATGTTGGGTAGCACGTCGGTCAGCGCGATATAGAGTTTGCTTTCGCCGCGCAAATGCGCCGCCTGCACATAATCCATAGAACGCAAGTTGGAAGCCATCGCGTAGGCAATGCGGTATGCGCCCGGCCAGTAGGTGATGATCGCAGTGAGGGTAAGCATCGGCAGCGAAGAACCAAACACGGCGACCATCAGCAGCGCCATGATTTTACCCGGCATAATCAGCAAGGCATCGTTGATGCGGCCCAGTAACTCTTCCAGCCACTTGCCGGACATGGCGGCCAACAAAGCTAATAGCGTACCGAAGACGCTGGCGAGAACGGCGGCGGAGAGCGCCAGGCCAATCGAATAGCGCGCGCCGTAAAGCACCCGCGTCAACATGTCCCGCCCAAGATAGTCGGTGCCGAGCAGAAAGGCGCGGCTAAACCCTTCATCGATACCGCCGCCGGAGATATCTTCAATATTGTAAGGTGAAAGACAGCCGCCAAATATCGCCATGCATAGCCAAAAGAGAGTCATCACCAGCCCTACGCGGCCGCTAATAGATAACGAGCGCCAGAAGTTCAGTGCCGTTTTCAACAACATGACTATTTTACGCATCACTGAGTCCTCTGTAGAGAGTCGCTTATTTTTTCAGCTTGGGATTAAAAGCAATGGTGGCGATATCAGCCAGCAGCAACAACACCAGATAGCAGGTGCTGAACAGCATCACACACAGTTGCACAATAGGCAGGTCGCGGTTGCTCACCGCATCCACCATCTGACTGGCAAGTCCTGGATAGCTGAAAATGGTTTCGATAATAATCACGCCGCCAAACAGATAGGACAGGCTGAGCGAAATCGCGTTGGCAATCGGCCCCACCGCATTGGGCAACGCGTGACGCAGTACGGCACGCAGTGGCCGCACCCCCTTTAGCAGCGTCATTTCAAGATAGGGACTGTCGAGCTGGTTGATGATGGCCGAGCGGGTCATGCGCGCCATCTGTGCCACCAGTACACAACATAAGGTGAACACCGGCAGCGCATAGCTGCGCAGGTAACCGAGAAAGTCCTGGTCGGCTGAACCCAGTGACATCGCCGGGAACCAGCGCAGGTGGACAGCGAACACCATAACAGCGACGGTAGCGACCAAAAACTCGGGGACCGCCACCACCGCCATGGTGCCAACCACTAATATCCGATCAATCAGCGATCCCCTTTTCATCGCCGCCGTAATGCCAATAATCACCGCCAACGGTACGGATACCAGTGTTGTGATGCCCGCCAGTTCAAAGGTGGCGGGAATACGCTGGGCAACCAATTGGCTCACCGGTAGATGGTTGGCGAAGGACGTACCAAAATCGCCGTGCAACATACCGCCGAGCCAAGCAAAATAACGCGTCCAAATCGGCAAGTTCAGACCAAGCTGTTCGCGTAGGGCTGCCACCGTTTCCGGCGTAGCGGCTTGCCCCAGGAGTTGCTGGGCTGCATCGCCGGGTAGCATGCTGGTGATGACAAACACCAGCGCAGAAACGATAAACAGCGTCAACATGCCCGAACCAAGACGACGAAGAATAAGGAAAAGGATAAGCTGATTCATTACCGCCTCCGAATCACGATGCCAACCAGACGAACTCGCTGAAGCGATAGCCCATCATCATGCCGGACGGATAAGACTCCACCCCTTTAACTTTATTGCTGTAACCGTCCAGTGAGCTGATAAACAGCGGAATAATGGTACCGCAGTGGTTATAGACCAGCGCCTGCATGTCGCCATACATCTGCTTGCGCTTGGCCTGATCGCGTTCGCCACGTGCCGCTGTCACCAGTTGGTCGAACTGCACATTTTTCCAACCGGATTCATTCCAAGGCGCATCAGACTTGTAGAACTGACTGAACAGCATATCGAGTGTGGGACGTGGATTGACCGAGCCGTAAGAGATCGGATGCTTCATCCAGTGTTGCGACCAGTAATTGTCATAGGGCACGCGGCGAACTTTCAGATTCATGCCGACCTGTGAACCAAGCTGTTGCAGGAATTGCGCACCCTCAACAGACCCTTCGATATTATCAGTCGCCACAATCTCCAGGCTCGGCTTCACCAGACCAGACTTTTTGAGGTAGAACCTGGCTTTATCGAGGTCGTTAGGACGCTGCGGCAGATCCTTGTTGAAAAAGGGATGCCATGGCGGAACTGGATGATCGTTGGCAAGGGTGCCGAAACCCTGCATGACGGTCTTCAGCAGGACTTCACGCGGCTGTAAGTACTTCATGGCCAATACAAAGTCCGGATTACGGGTTATCGCTGCGTCCTGACGCAGGATCAGATCGCTGTACATGCCAGATTTACTCTCCAGCACGGAGCATGAGTTTGATCCGTTGATTCGTTTTACATCGCGTGAGCTGATGGTAGAGACAAAGTGCAGCTCACCAGAGAGCAACGCATTAACGCGCGCGGCCTGATCTGTCACACCCAGCAGTTCTACCTGGTCGAGATGAGGCAAGCCCGGCTTCCAGAAGTTCTTGTTGCGTGTACCAAGGGTACGCGTGCCCGGAGAGAATTCTTTGCAAGAGTAAGGGCCGGTGCCAATGGCTTTGCTAAAATCTTTCGTGCCGTCCTGCACGATAAGGAAAGCGGGCGTACCGAGGATTGACGGCAAGTCAAAGTTTGGCTGATCAAGTTTGATTTCGACTTCCATCAGGCCGACGGCTTTAACGGTGACAAACTGCTTGGCCAGTGCAATGGCGGTAGAGGCGACGGCGGGATCTTTATGACGCAATAATGAGAACATCACATCCTGCGAGGTCAGCGATTTTCCGTCGTGGAAGGTTACGCCCTGACGCAGTTTAATGCTCCAGGTCAGACCATCCTCGCTGGTCATCGACTCAGCCAACCCCATTTGCGGAATAAGTTGAGTGTCTAGCTCGGTCAACCCGCTGTAAAACATATACTGGCGCATGTAGTCGCCGCTGTTGTTAGCCCTGGCAGGATCCAGCGTATCCGCCGCAGAGGAATTTGACACAGCGGCGCGCAGTGTCCCTCCTTTAACCGGTTTAGCTTCAGCGGCCCAGGCGCTATTTGGCAGGCTGATGATACCGGTGCTTAACGCCGCTCCGGCAGAGAATACTTTCATCATGCCACGGCGTGAAATGTTGATATCTGACAGTGATGATGTTGATAGAGATGAAGCAGACTTCGGTGTGACTGGACCTGATTCTTTACGAAATTTACTCATTGAAATCTCCTCGAATGCGGTGTTTACCGAAAAAAGCCATTACTGCTATGGGATAACGCGTTGCCGCCGACTTAACACACTTTGTCTTTCGCTTTGTAATACAGCCCCGCCACGGGTAAAAACCAGGGTTTGCCAAAGTAGCCGGGCATCGCCGCCCAATGGCTGCGCTGCCAGGGATTGCTTACCGGCTGGTCGGTAACCAATGCCGCCATCACCTTACCCATATAGACCGACATCTGGGTCCCGTGGCCGCTGTAGCCCATCGAATAGAACAAGCCCTCATGCTCTCCGGCGCGCGGTAGACGGTCAGCCGTCATGTCGACTAACCCGCCCCAACAGTAGTCAATGTTGACGTCTGCAAGTGGCGGGAATAATTCGCGTAGTCCCTGACGCAGCACGCTGCCGCTGCGCACATCCGAGGTTGGGCTGCTGATAGCAAAGCGGGCTCGGCCACCAAAAATAAGTCGATTATCCACGGTGGTACGGAAATAATTGCCGATATTGAGGGAGGTCACGTAGGTGCGATTATGGACAAACGTCTTCTGTACCTGTTCGGCGCTCAGCGGAGCGGTCGCAATAATAAAGCTGCCCACGGGCACAATACGGCGCTGAAACCACGAAAACGGCCCTTTATCCGACGTCCCGGTCGCCAGCAGCACACGACCTGCGTCAATCTCACCGCGTGCCGTGCTGACGCGATAACGGTGGCCGTCCACCTGCTGTAAACCGGTTACCGGGGTATTGGCGTGAATTACTGCACCTTTGTTGACGGCTGCCTGTGCCAGCCCCACGCCGAATTTCCCCATGTGCATCTGACCGCCGTTCTTTTGCAGCAGGCCACCGTGAAAGGCATCGGAGCCGATTTCATCACGGATTTGGCTGGCGTTAATCAATTCGACCTGACTGTCGACAGTGCGCCTGAGCAGTTCATAGGTTTTCACCAACGAAGAGAAATGCCTGGCCTTACTGGCCAGTTTGAGTTTACCGGTGCGGATTAAATCGCAGTCAATGGCTTCATCTTTTACAATCGACTGCACGTAATCCACCGCCTCGCTGTAGGCATGGTAGTAAATGGAGGCCTGCTCAAGGCCGATGCTGTCAACCAACGAGGAAAAATTTTGTGCTACACCGGCATTGCATTGTCCGCCGTTACGTCCCGAAGCCTGGCTCAGGATCTCCCCCGCTTCGAGCACGACCACGTCTACACCGGCCAGCGCCAGGTTGTAGGCAGCAGACAAACCGGTAAAACCGCCGCCAACGACGACAACCTCAGTTTTTTTCGGCAGGTCACCCCCTGCCGCACCGCTAAATACCGGTGCCGTTGCCTGCCAAAATGATTCAAGCTTCATGTTTTGCGCCTTATCCCATTCACGTTTTTACTTCACGTCGACAATGACTGCGTGCCAATGCCCCTTCAGCAACAACGCTCTGACTTACAGCCCAAGTACGCCGGGCAGCCCACCGATATCGTTGATTTCGGTGTAGCCATAGGCCGGATTCGCGGGCTCGTGGCCACGGTTGACCCAGACCTTGTTTTTTATCCCCATATCGTGGCAGGTCATCAGGTCATAACGCAGACTGGAAGAGACGTGCAGAATGTCTTCAGGACCGCAACCCAACTGGTCGAGCATGTATTCAAAACCGCGCATTCTTGGCTTGTAGGACTGTGCCTGCTCCGAGGTAAAGACGCGATGGATAGGTGCGCCAAGGCGCGGTACATGATGAGAGATTAAGTCGTTCATGCTGTTGGTGAGCAGTACCAGCGGGAACGCTTTGGCCACTGTCGCCAAACCAGCTGGCACATCAGCGTGAGGCCCCCAGGTGGCACAGGCTTCCATAATTCCGGCACCGTCGCTGTCCTGATACTCCACGCCCCATTTCTTGCAGGTTCTTATCATTGCCTGGCAGACAACCTCACCATAAGGTTTCCAGGCACCCAGCACTTCGTCTAAGCGATAACAGGCAAAATCGTTAGTGAAGGGCAGCATGTCGTCAGCGCTAACGCGATCGGAGAAAATAGCGCTTGCCGCCCCGGCCATGTCGAATTTAATCAGCGTGCCGTAGCAGTCGAACGTAATAAACTTAGGTTTAAATACCGCCATGATAATTTCCTTCCTCGATAGTATTTTCGTGGTGTAAAAAGAAGTAAAAACTTTAAAAATCGATCAACACACTTTTGTACCGCAGGCAGGCTTCAAACGCCTGACGCCCCAAATCTTTACCAATACCTGAGCCGTTAAACCCACCGGTAGGGATAATAAAATCGCCAGAACGACCATATCGGTTGATCCATACGGTTCCCGCGGCAAGGTGACGCATAGCGCGTAGCGCACGTTCAATATTCAGGGTATGCACGCCCGCGGCCAGCCCGTAAATAGCGTGCTCAGCCAGTGCCAGCCCCTGCTCTTCGGTTTCAAAGATTTGAATGGTCAGTACTGGTCCGAAAATTTCTTCCTGCACGGCGGCAGACTCGGCTAAAACACCCACCAGCAGTGTTGGCTTAAAGAAGTAGCCTTGATTTGTATTGGGAAAGAATTCACCGCCGGCCAGTAATTGCGCGCCTTCTTTAATAGCCGAATGCACGATGAATTCGATTTTTTTCGCCTGACGGGCGTCGATAATCGGCGCATAGCGGCAGGTGCTTTCCCAGGTATTACCTGGCTCAACGCTGTCACACAGCGCCACCAGCTTTGAAATTAGTGCATCGGCAATGCCTGACTGCACCACAAGACGGGTGCCTGCGACACAGGCCTGCCCGCCGTTGACGGTAAAACCGCGAAAAATACGCAATGCAACGTCATCGACATGACCAGCATCGTCAAACACCAGTTGCGGGCTTTTCCCCCCCAGTTCGAGAGTCACTGGCTTCATCCCGTTCAACGCCGCCTGACTCATAATGTGCGCGCCGGTCGCGGTTGAGCCGGTAAACGAGACTTTGCGCACCAGCGGATGATTAACCAGTGCGCTACCGCAGGTGACGCCCCGGCCTTGCACAATATTCAGCACACCAGCGGGTAAACCGGCCTCAATCGCCAATTCGGCAAGTCTGATGGTGGAAAACGGCGTGAGCTCAGAAGGTTTGAGCACCACGGCATTGCCTGCCGCCAAGGCCGGCCCGAGTTTCCATGAAGCCATCGATAACGGGAAGTTCCACGGCGTAATGGCTCCAATCACACCATAAGGTTCAGGCACCAGCATGCCGAGGCTATTGCTGCGTGTTGGCAGCACATCACCACTATATTTGTCACAGCATTCGGCATAAAAACGGATAGCTTCAGCGGTGAAAGGGATCTCGTGATTCATCACGTCATAAATAGGACGGGTCGAGTTCACCGCTTCGAGGCGGCCAAGTTCCTCACCTTGCTCCTCAATGAGGTCAGCCCAGCGGCGCAACACTTTTGCACGTTCGCGGGGCGGCCGCGTACCCCAGCCGCTCGTCAGCCACGACTGATGGGCATTGGTCACAGCCAGGTCGACCAGCGCAGCATCACCATCGGGAATTTCACCGAGGAATTGTCCGTCAGACGGGCGATTAACGCGCAGGCGCTCACTGCCGCCCGCGTGGATTTCTCCGCCAATCAGGTGCCCGGCAGGTAAAGGCACTTTTTCAGGTGCAAAGCTCAACATGATTAATCATTCCTTATTCACTTCAGAGTAAGATCCGAAGAACATGGGTTGCAGAATACATTGCCATTCTCAAATATCCGCCAACGATAAAATAACGCCCATGCTTTTATCTTTTATTTACCGCGGACAGATTATTAGTCCTCCAATCACCGCTAATTTTAATACTTCATCCCTTTGCTGATTTATATGTCATTTGTTAAATATTACTTTTACCTCTATTTACTCACTCTTATATTAATAAGCACGAAGCGTGCCAAACCATCAAAAATTTAAAATGCGGAATCGGCGGTCCAAAAAAATTTTTATGCCGCCAGTGTGGCCTAAACTTCATGAATCCGTTTTTTCGAGCGTCGATATCATTACACTCCGGTTTTCTTGCACCATGACGAGATGCCTGGATTTTAGATTGCACCAAAATAGAGGCACCACGACAGAAAGTAAAATAACGTATTATTTTTTAAAGATAATACACCATCACTCTGATGTGGGGATTTCAGATTTCAAACCACTTACTGAAGTAACCGGACAGTGCGTGCAGATAAAAAAGTGGCTATCCATTACAGGAGTCGCCACTTCTTATATAAATAATGTCATTACTTAAAGTATGACTTTATACAGCAGATAATGTCATTCAGTCGAGGCCGCCAATATGGAAGGATTTGCTTTCAAGATATTCTTCGATGCCAGCCTTCGCCCCTTCACGACCTATTCCGGAAAGTTTTATCCCACCGAAAGGTGCTATTTCCAACGATACCGATCCGGTATTTAATCCGACCATGCCAAATTCTAGTTTTTCAGCCACACGCCATGAACGGCGTAAATTTTCAGTGAAAAAATAAGCCGCTAATCCAAAAGGTGTGGCGTTGGCTAAATCAATGGCTTGCTGTTCGTCATCGAAGCAGAACAACGGTGCAACCGGGCCAAATGTCTCTTCATTAGCAATCAACATGCGGCTGGTGACATCCGCTAAAACGGTAGGCGTCACAAAGTTGCCGTTGTCTGCGGCGATCCCTCCCGTCAATACCCGCGCCCCCTGATTGAGGGCGTCATCAATATGCCGATTAACTTTTTCTACTGCCGCCTTGTTGATCAACGGCCCCATCTGCGTCCCGGCAGCAAAGCCATCGCCAACCTGGAGTTTTTTCGTCTCGGCAACCATGCGGGCAGCAAATTGATCGTAGATGCCGCGCTGCACCAAAATGCGGTTGGCGCAAACGCAGGTTTGCCCGCCGTTGCGAAATTTGCTGACCATAACACCAGCGATGGCAAGCTCAATATCAGCGTCGTCAAATACGATAAACGGCGCATTGCCGCCGAGTTCAAGACTTAGCCGCTTGATCGAATCGGCACATTGTCGCATCAACAGTTGGCCGACGCGGGTTGAGCCGGTGAATGACAGTTTGCGTACCAGCGGATTACCGGTCAGTTCAGCACCGATACCCTGTGGCATGCCAGTGATGACCTGAAATACACCCGCTGGGAATCCCGCACGGGAGGCCAATTCAGCCAGCGCCAGCGCGCAAAGCGGGGTTAAATCTGAAGGTTTAATAATGATGGGGCAACCCGCCGCGATCGCCGGCGCGCATTTACGGGTGATCATTGCAATCGGGAAGTTCCAGGGAGTGATGGCGGCCGCAATGCCAACAGGCTGTTTCAAAATCAAAATTCGTCGATCCCGGGTCGGCGCTGGAATCGTTTCACCATTGATGCGGCGCGCCTCTTCAGCAAACCATTTCACAAAACTGGCCCCGTAGCGTACCTCGCCTCGCGCTTCCTCCAATGACTTCCCCTGCTCAGCCGTCATTAGCACAGCCAGATCTTCGATGTTATCAAGGATCAACTGATACCACTTCTCCAGCATAGCAGCACGTTCTGCGGCGCTACTGGCAGCAAATTCGAGACGAATCCTCTCGGCTGCCTGAATCGCCCTGCGGGTATCCTGCTCACCCATCGCCGGAACGCGAGCAATCACTTCAGCAGTGGACGGATTCACCACCTCAATCGTTTCCTTACTGTGAGCATCAACCCAGCATCCGGCAATAAATGCCTGCTGGCGGTAGAGCGATGGGTCCCTTAGGGGCAATGGCGACATGATTTCTCCAGAATAGGGGTATAGTTTCCATTAGCACGGCATAAAACCCTGCTCGTCTTAACGAGGTCATGCTTTCACTCTACCGTCTGCAATGAATTTATTCTGGTGAAAGGGCCAGCCGAGACAGCAGAATCTGCGGTATCTGTCCGCTGAAAGAAATTTCGTTGCAAGCTGTTATAAAAATGAAAAGTGATGATCTCTACGTCTGACTCCATTGCCCTGTTTCTGCAAGAGAAAGGATAACCAGCGATTGTTGGAATGAATCCGAGCCGCGCTTGATAAGCACCTGGTTGTAAGTTTTATCGCTACAAGATGAGGAATCTGGTGATCTGATCCTGATTGAGGCCAAAAGTTCGATTTATTCAACAAAAGCCCCTTTTCTGCTAGGGTTATTCAGAAAGCAATGTGGTTAAGGAGATAAAATGCGCCAGAGAGTCATTGTGTGCCCTGTTATACAAAATGACGGTGAGTTTCTGCTTGGTAAAATGGCTTCCGATCGTGGGGTTTTCCCGGGACAGTGGGCTCTGCCTGGTGGCGGAATGGAACCCGGCGAAACGATGGAAACCGCGCTCAGGCGCGAAATCAGGGAAGAATTAGGAGAGGAACTGCTTATTACTGATGTTAAGCCGTGGGCTTTTCGTGATGATATCCGGACTAAAACGTATCCAGATGGTACCACCGAAGAAATTTACATGATTTATCTTATATTTGATTGTGTTAGTGCCAATCGGCATATTACGTTCAACGAAGAATTTCAGGAAATTATTTGGGTAACACCTGAAACGATGAAAAGTATGGATTTAAATGAGGCCACTCGGATCACTTTCACCCAAAAAGGACTCATTTAGCTGTTGATTTTTCGGGTTATGGATACTTTTTCACACGGGGAATCGTTCTTGAATTCAGCCCGATGTCATGAATTCGGTACAACGCTTTACTCTTTAAATATGCTTTTCTAAGCGGACTGTAAATATGCGACCTTTCCCTTTGAGCCATGAGTCAATCAACCAAAAAAATCAATATTTGAGAAAAGTCAGTGGCTATTTTTACAGAACCATACCGGCAGAAGGAATTGATCGTGTCCTGACTTCTCCTGCCCCCGAAAGTGCTGGACGATATCATAGGCCTGGGCAACCCATACTTTACATGAGCCCAATGAAGGAGTGGTCTATAAGAGCTGTGGCTGGCTATATGCGTACTGATGGTATCCGTCGCGTAGTGATTCCCCTTTACGTTGATGAAGCGTTTGTCGTCGATCAGACCGATGATCTGCTATGCAGTAAACTTGGAATAAGCAGAGAACGATCAAATCAGCCATGGATACCCGCTCTACAACAAAAGCAGGAACCTCCGTCATGGAAAAATTCTGACTTAGCGAGACTATATGGCGCTGATGGGATCATAGACTGCTCAAGATTAATTCCTGGCGGATGGCATCTGAACCTCTTTCGCTGGAATGAACCTGGCGCACCCACCATCACTGTATGCGGTGATCCCATAGAATTCAGACTATCAGATGACGGTGGAATGTGGGATCTATGAGGTCTCACACTCAGTTGACGGTTACTGTACGTTGTTTGGGCAGACGACTGCGAGCCGCTCTGGGAAGCTGACAGAAATGGAATCCGGGTGGTGTCGGCTTTTGTCGGCTATGCCGATGAGCATGGCTCCATCAAATTGAACGAAAAGCAGCGCAATTTTTACCGGGCAATATTTTCAGCCGCAGAGAAGAAGATAAGAGAAGAAGCTGCTGTTTTCCGCGCAGTATCGGGTTTTGGAAAGCGATACTGACAGGCTTAGGCTACTTGCTGACGCAGGAATATCGTTCTTTCTGGTCCGGCGTACCGGACCAGAAAAAGATTAGTAACGGCCTTTCTTGGCATCAAGCGCTTTATGAAGCGCCGCTTCGAGTTCGTTAATTTCAAACTTCGCCACATAACCGTCTGCGCCGACTTTACGCACGTGATCTTCGTTGGCGCTGCCGGATAAAGACGAGTGGATGATCACCGGAATGTTTTTCAGGAACTCATCGCGTTTAATATTCAGCGTCAGCGTAAAACCGTCCATTTCGGGCATTTCCAGATCGGTCAACACAAACGAAATTTTATCCGAAATAGGCTTGCCTTCTGCCTTGGCCTCTTCCGCCATTTTTTTGATTTTATTCCAGGCTTCAAGGCCGGTAACGTGCATGATGGCCGGGATTTCCATCGAATTCAGCCCTTGCTCAAGCATCAGGCGGGCAACTTTGGAGTCTTCTGCCACAATCGCAACCGTACCCGGTTTCAGATCAAATGCCTTGGTTTTCTCGCTGTCGATTTGGGTATTGCGTTCCGGCGGTACGATGTCATATAAGATTTGCTCAACGTCCAGTACCAGTGCCAGACGGTTGCTGGCGGGATCATTATCCAGACGCGCGATACTGGTGATATTGCGGCTCTTAACGCCGGATTCGGCGGCGAGTACCTGGCTCCATTCAAGGCGCACAATATCGTCAACCGATTCCACCGCGAACGCCTGAGTACTGCGCGCATATTCAGTGACCAGTAAAATGTTCAACCCGGTTTTGGGTACACAACCGACCACTGCAGGAAGATCAATAACCGGAATGATTTCACCGCGGATATTGGCCATCCCCATCATCGGTGATGTCATGCCTGCCGCTTTGGTCAGCGTTGGCATCGGCACGATTTCGCGCAACTTGAACACGTTGATTCCGTAGAGTTCAGATTGATCTTCGTCCGGAGAACTCCCCAGGCGGAACAGCAGCAGCTCAAACCGGTTTGATGAAGTGAGATTGGTTCTCTCATCGATGTCTTTCTGAAAATTATCCATACTTTCCCCAATGAGAAAACTGTGTGATGTGCGCTGACCTGCAGGTATTTTTCATTACTGATCTCTTTATCGGCCATCCATGAAAAATGCTTAGGCGTAATAGCAGAAAAACCCGCTGAATGTGACTTGAGCGGGTTTTTCCTGGTGGCAGATGTTTACCTCAGTCTATGACTCCGTATTTCTGTCCTCGACCGACAACGAAACCAGACCGATGCCCAACTTCCTTGGTTCGAACCCTCCACTGGTGCCTTCGGTTGGCTCGGTGGGTGATGGTGGTGTGATCACAATACTTTGTGCGTTGCCAGGATTGGAGAACGGCAAGGTCAGGGTTTGGTCTTTGTCCGTAAAGGTGACGAATTGCTCCTCATCGCCCACTTTCACAGAAATAGGTTGGCCAATATTATCGCCATAGGCGCGGGCACGTAACACCAGGTTGAAATTGGCGGGAAGTGGCTCGACATAATCAATTTTCACTGCCGGTGCCACATTGGCATCTGACCAACGCCCCCAGCTTTCAACACCGGACACACCGGTAATCGCTTTCACCTGCTGCGGCAAGCCGGGCAACATAAAGGCAATCGCTGGTGACTGATATTTTGTTTGTGCGTCATCAATATTCAGGGTCTTTATGGTCTCCTGATACACATCCTGACTTCCGGTCGACTCTTTGGTGAAATCGACGCTGCCTTTATATACCTCATCGCTGATCTGCGCGATAACCGGCTTAGAAGCCAAATTGCCTGACACGACACACAGCCCGGTGTTCAGCGCCAGTTCCGGTGCCCATATGCGGCCCATCTCATAACACTTATCCACCCAGACAAAATTGTCGCTGGCGGTCAGTGAGGCCAACTGCTTTTTCAGCGGTGTTGATAAATAGACGTCAAACATTGGCTCAATTTTATTCAACGTGACTTTAAGAATAAATGGCGCTTTGATCGTCATACCGGAGAAGGTAAAGGTATTCGCTTTACTGTCCACCACATAGTGGCTGATGCTGTTCGGGAAGCCCCACTGCCTGATCACTGCGGGTTTCCAGCCTTCAATTTTCTCGTCGATATTCATAAACTGCGTGGCCAGTGAGGTACCCGACAGGCCACTGCGTCCCAGACCAATAAAGTTATCACCGCCCATCAAATCCAATACGGTGGCACCGTTATCGATAGAACTGCGTTTGAGGTTGTTCAGCTCAGCCTGTGGGTTACGGCCATCCATCACGAAGAACAAATTTTTGCGATTTTTCTTGTTCAGAATGTCGTATGCGGTGTTGTTCATCGCCAAATGGTCCGAGCTCACCACAATAATGGTGTTGTCGTAGTATCCAGAGGCTTTGATTTTATCGATAAACGCGGCAATCAGCTGCTGACTGCACGACACAGCGCTCAGTGAACGGTTCTCTTTCTTGTTGTAGAAATACTCTTTTTTGCTACAGCCCCGCGAGATAAAACCGTCCGGATGGTGGGTATCTACCGTCAGGGTAAATAGCGAGAACGGTTGACCCGCCTCGCTCAGCGCGACAAATTTCTTGAAAACCTCATCCAATACGGTGTCGTCATACCATCCCCAGTCATTTTTATAAGCCGGATCGGCTACCGTGCTGCGCAGTTCGTTGTAACCATAGCGATAGTCAAAACCGTGCGATTTGAGGAAAGTCCCTTTCCCCGCAAACGCCAGCTCCGCACCCTGATAGAAATAGTTTTGGTAGCCCGCACCTTTGAGGACATCGCCGAGGCAGACATTTTTAGGATAGAACGTTGAAAGCGCACTGGATGCATTGCCATCAAACGGCGCAAACAGCGGAATACCGCATTGGGAGGAAACCATACCGGCGATGGTATAACCGGTGCCCGGCACCTGTCGCGTCGCGGTGAAATCGATGCTGGCATCTTTGTGACGCGCCAGTTCGGTTGTCAGTCCAGGGAAAGTTTGTTCGTCGAAATAGGTTCTCTCCAGACTTTCGCCATAGATATAGACCAGATTGGGTTTTTTACCTTTGACCGTTTTTTGCGGCGTTTTGTAATAAGTCTCAAAGTCTGCGGTATCGCCGCTGATTTGCGTTTTAACCAGCCGGGAAATATTCTGGAAAGCCTGAGTGGAACCCACAGAAAACACCGCCAGCACCACCGCCAGCACGCTGTAAACCCAGCTACTGTTATGGGCTCGGCGTTTTTTCAGGCACCAGATCAGCAGAGTCACGATCACTGCCAACGCCACTACCAGTCCGGAAAACGGCAGAATATACTTGCTCATGCCCGCCCCTTTCAGGCTGCTGGTCAGGGTGTAGAGCACCGCATCGGTAATACCATCACCGGTAAAATAGTTACTGCCAACCAGGACCAGATTAAGCACGACGTACAGGCTGAGGAAAAACAGCAACAGAGAAAACCATACGCGCCCAGCCGAGGCATGCCGTACATAAAGGAAAATCGATGATATGAAAAACAGAAATGAAACCAAATCTAAAACCATCTGCCGGGCCCTGCGAGATAAAAAGGTTAAATGATGCCTGCAATACGCAGGGGCCGTAAAAAAACGGGGATGCCTGTATAACGTAATAAAATCAACAGGGTCAATGACGCTTTACTGCCAGGACTCAAGAAAACGTCAGAAAGCCTCAAGCATTCAACATGATACCGGCTTTGCGCAATTTGTATTAAAAATTTAATCCAAGCTTAATTATGTCGCAACACTTGGTAACAGCAAGTTAAATTGTGCGCATGTGCATCAACTCACACTCTTTCAGATAATGCTCAACGGGGATAAATAGCGGGGAAGGCGTTCGATAATTTATTGTGATGGTTTACTCTCTCAAATACGTTACCTTATTGCACAGAGCACTAATGACATTAAAAAGGAAAACCCCATTGATTAATAAGATAGCTTTACTGCCCGTTGTCGTATTGATTCTGGGTTTAACCGGTTGTACCAGCAATTACACGGTGAACACCAAATCCGGCGACAGCTTTATCAGCCACGGTAAACCTGAACTCGACCAGAGTACAGGGATGACCAGTTACATCGATTTGAACGGCGATTATCATCTTATGAACACCAATGACATCGCCGGGATGACCAAGATTTAAAGGAATGGCTAAAATTTTGTAGCGGATCAGAGACCGTTTTCGGCAATATCCATCGCAAAATAAGTCAGGATAATATCGGCGCCTGCACGCTTAATCGCGCCGAGGCTTTCACGTACTACCGCACGTTCATCAATCGCTCCAGCCTGCGCAGCAAACTTGATCATCGCGTATTCACCGCTGACCTGATATGCCGCCAGTGGCAGGCGAGAGGCTTCGCGGATCTCACGGATCACATCCAAATAAGCACCAGCCGGTTTCACCATCAGCGCATCAGCGCCTTCTTGTTCATCCATCAGCGATTCACGTACCGCTTCGCGGCGGTTCATCGGGTTCATCTGATACTGTTTGCGGTTGCCTTTCAGCATGCTTCCCCCCGCTTCACGGAATGGCCCGTACAGCGAAGAGGCAAATTTAGTGGAGTAAGCCATGATTGAGGTGTCGATAAAACCCGCCGCGTCCAGCGCACTGCGGATTGCCTGCACCTGGCCGTCCTGCGCAGCAGACGGGGCGATGAAATCGGCACCCGCAGCAGCGGCATTTACCGCCTGTTTGCCGAGGTTTATCAGCGTGGCGTCGTTGTCTACCCCGTGATCGTGCAAGACACCGCAGTGGCCATGTGAGGTGTATTCGCAGAAACAGGTGTCGGACATGACGATCATTTCCGGCACGGTATCTTTGCAGATCCGCGTCATACGAGCCACCAGACCGTTTTCATCCCAGGTGTCGCTGCCGGTGGCATCCATGTGTTTGGAAATACCGAACGTCATCACTGAACGGATCCCGGCGCGGGCAAAGCGCTCAATCTCAAACGCCAGACGCGATTCAGGAATACGCATGACGCCAGGCATGGCTTCGATCGGTACGTATTCAGATGTCTCTTCTTCAACGAAAATCGGCAGAACCAGATCATTCACGCTGAATGCGGTTTCCTGAAAAAGAGTGCGCATTGAGTCGGACTGTCTCAGGCGGCGAAGGCGTGAGGCTGGGAACTGATTAGACATGAAAACTCCTAAGAAATTAGCCTGTTGCGTATAAAAACATTTCGCATGCCAGGGATGATGGCAAAAGGCGAGGTGATGATTTTATAACAACGCGTATAAAAATGATGAACTTTACGTGAGGACGTTAAGCACAGAGCCTGTTCCAAACGATAAGTAACATAGCCCGTTCATCCGATCTGCACAAAGTGTCCCTTTGACACTTCATTGTACTGCCTGACTGGCGGTACATAACGGCTATCACGTACCGGGCTTTTCAGCTCATCAATTTGCATATGACGTTTGAAGGCACGGCGCGCAGGATCAGGAACGGGCACGGCCGCGATAAGCTTGCGAGTATAGGCGTGTTGCGGATTATCAAAAATCGCGGCGCGCGGGCCGATTTCAACGATTTCGCCGAGGTACATCACCGCCACGCGATGGCTGACCCGTTCGACCACCGCCATGTCGTGCGAGATAAACAGGTACGACAGGTTCATGCTCTCCTGCAGATCGAGCAGTAAATTGACGACCTGCGCTTTGACCGACACATCCAGCGCCGACACCGACTCATCAGCGATAATCACTTTGGGATCGAGGGTTAAGGCGCGGGCGATGCAGATCCGCTGACGCTGGCCACCGGAAAACTCATGCGGGAAACGGCGCATCATATCCGGCGTCAGCCCGACTCTCTGCAGTAACGCAGCGGCTTTCTCTTTGGCATCAGCGCGGTTATGCAATTTATGTTGCAACATCGGCTCAATCAGAGCGTCTCCGATACGCATTCGCGGATTCAGACTGGCGAACGGGTCCTGAAAAATCATTTGGATACGCTGACGCATTGGCAAAATGTCGCGCGGGTTGATGTTCATCACGTCGAAGCCGTCGAAGTCGATCGCGCCGCTGTGTGGCGTCATCAGCCGCGTGACGGCGCGACCCGTGGTGGATTTACCACAGCCGGACTCCCCCACCAGCGACAAGGTTTCCCCCTGAAGCAGATCAAAACTGATGCTCTCGACCGCATGGACTGCGCCGACCTGGCGGCTGAATAAGCCGCCATACACCGGAAAACGTGCGCTAAGATTTTTCACCGACAGCACCGGCGCCAGGCGGGTATTCGGCGTATTGGCCACTTCCCGTGGCTGGCTGACTGCACCGGTTTGCAGATCGATCTGCGGGAAACGGAGCGGCCAGTCACGCCCCTGCATCGAACCCAGTTTTGGCACTGCAGCCAGCAACGCACGAGTGTACGGGTGTTTCGGGCGATGGAACAATTCAGCAGTTTCACCACTTTCGACACACTCACCGCGATACATCACCAGCGTGCGGTCAGCGATTTCGGCCACCACACCCATATCATGAGTGATAAACAGCACCGCCATGCCCTCCTCTTCCTGCAAGGTCTTAATCAGATCAAGGATTTGTCCCTGAATGGTGACATCCAGTGCCGTGGTGGGTTCGTCAGCAATCAGCAGTTTGGGTTTCAGCGCCAGTGCCATGGCGATCATCACCCGCTGGCGCATGCCGCCAGAAAACTGGTGCGGGTATTCGTCAAAGCGCGCGCTGGCATTGGGAATGCGCACTTTCTCCAGCAGTTTCAGCGTTTCAGCACGAGCAGCCTTTGAGGACATCCCGCGATGACGCTTTAGGCTTTCGGCAATCTGCCTGCCGATGCTGAACGTCGGGTTCAGTGAGGTCATCGGCTCCTGAAAAATCATCGCCATTTCGTTACCGCGAATATCGCGCATCGCCTTGTCAGACAAGCCAAGTAAACTGCGCTGATTGAGACTGACCGCACCTTCAATCTTACTCGAGCTGGCTTTGAGCAGCCGCATTACCGAAAGCGACGTGACACTTTTGCCGGAGCCAGACTCGCCGACAATCGCCAGCGTCTCTCCTGGGTAAACCTCAAAAGAAAGGTCCCGGACTACCGGTAGCCAGTCGTCTTCACCACGAAATGATGTCGTGAGATTTTTCACTTCCAGTACCGGCAGGCGCGGCGTGGCGGCAGGTTCTGTCAAGATAGTGGTCATGATGTCTCTCCGGCAAATTCTGGGTCAATGATTAGCGGCTACGGGCAGACAGCACCGGTTGCGGCGTATAGCTGAAGTTTTTATCAAACGGGAAGGTGTCGCGCACTTTGCGGTTACGCGGCAAACGTTCGACAAACTGATCCACCACACCGTTAGAAAGCGCCATCAGATTCGGGCTGGCAATGGGGGCCAGTTCCGGCGAGAGATAGCCGGACTTCACCACCACGATATTGGCTGAGTGCGGGTCCAGCCCCAGCGCGGTGAAATCGCTGATGTGGTGATAAGGGCGGCGACGCGCCGAAACGACCACGTCGATTGCGCCAATGCGCAACACCGCTTGCCGATCGGCCGGTCGTGTTGCATCGAGCAGCCGTACCACTTCATATTCCCCTTTCACCTGCGGGCTGGAGTGATCCAGCGAGCCGCCCAACACCAATGTCAATGTTGAACCCACACCGACGTTAAACGCCGCTTCAGTGGCCGGTAGATCCGTGATACCGGCAACAATCACGCCTTCGGCGTATTGCGCGATAAGTTCCGCCAACACGTCAGCGCGGTCGCCCACGCCGCCGCCGGTCGGGTTATCCCCCGAATCGGCCAGCACCACAGGACGGGTTTCGCTGCCGATGGCTTTGGATACGCAAGCTTTTATGGTGTCAGTTTCGCAGCCAAACACGAAATCTTCACGCGCATCCCAGTAGGCCTGTGCCAGCGTTTTCGCTTCCCGCTCAAGTACCCTCTGATCGGTTCCGGTCATAATCACCGCTGCCGTGGCGCGAGGTTCATCCGCCCAGACATACCCCACCATCAACGAGCTGTCCCACACGCCGTCAATGTCATCCATCGCCGGTAAACGGGCGTAAAGGCTTTTGGCCGGTTCATCTTCAGTACTGGTGCGCTCGCCCGGCAATACCACCGGGACCGGGACCCATAACAGCGTTGGTTTCACACCGGTTTGCAGCGTTTTTATCAGCATGGCCACCGAGCGGCGCATGGTCTCTTCAGTATCAATGTGTGGCGCGGTGCGGTAAGTCGAGAACATGTCGATGGCATCGATGATTTTCTGCGACACATTACCATGCAGGTCATAACTGACGCTGATGGGACAATCTGGCCCGACAACATCGCGGGCAGCAGTGATCCAATCCCCTTCGGCGTCTTCCATTCCTTCGACATACATCGCACCGTGCATCGGCAGGTAGAGGCCATCGAAAGGTTTTTGTGCTTCAAGACCGGCGACCAATTCGCTTTTGAATTTCTCATAGGTCGCGCGGGAGACCGGTCCACCCGCGATGGCGCGTGCATGAAGGGTCGGTAAAAAGGTCGCCGGATAATCCTGTAAGAACCTGAAATAGGGTGCGGCCAGCAGTTCGGCGTCACGCGTTACACGGAAGTCTTTCTCTTCGTTAAGCACCGGGTTGTAGGTGCTGCATTCAATATGGATACCGCCGACGGCTATACGCATGATGTGGTTACCTTACTGTAGAATCAGGGCCTGCCAGAAAACGATGCGCAGAGATGCTCGCCGCAGCGCGCGCCCACGTATCGTCGTTAAGTGAAAATGTCCGCACCGGCGTCATGCCGGCGACGCCGGGCAAGACATTGGCGTCAATGGATTGTTGTACTACCGTGCCGAATAGTCCGTTAAAAGCGCCTTCCTGATGCGCGATCAGGATCATTTCAGGATCGTTAATCTGAATCAGATGCGATACCGCCAGCCCCAGCGCCGTTCCGGCGTGGTGCAGAATGCGCACCGCCTGATTATTTCCCTGCAACGCCAGTTGCTCCAGTTCTGCCATCGAACTGGCATTCAGTTTTTCTGCTTTGGCCGCCTGCATCACGGCATTGACCGAAGCAATAGTGTCGAGGCAACCGCGTTTTCCGCAGCGGCACGGTGCGCCGTTGAGTTCGATGGTACTGTGGGCGATCTCTCCGGCACCGCCGTGTGCGCCCCGGTATAAATGGCCGGCAATAAAGTGTGCGCTGCCGATGCCTGCCCCGTGGCTGACCAAGCTAAAACTACTGAGTTCACGAGCGTGACCAAAGCGTTTTTCACTGACAGCCAGTGCTTTGGCGTCGTTCTCAATCGCGACGTCTACGCCCGTTGCCTCACTGACCAGTGACGCCAGCGGAATGTCGCGCCAGCCGAGCAGCGCCGATTGCACGCAGGTCGACTGATGCTCGTCAATAAATCCAGAAAGAGTGACACCGAGTCCAAGCAGCTTTTCAGCCGCACCGGTATGGGGTTCGAGCAGCCCAGGCAGTGCCACTGCAATATCTTCAGCTAATTTTTGCGGCACGTTGCTGAGCGGGAACGTCACCCGCGAAAGAATGTCACCGTGAAGATTGATCAGTACCATGTGCGCCGGATCTTGCAGCAGTGACACTCCGGCAAAGTAAGCCCCTTCGGGGTGCACCATCAGTCGCACCGAAGGCCTGCCTTGTCCGGCACTCGATACGGTTTCGGCTTCGAACAAAAAACCTGCGTCGATCATCTCCCGAACAACGCCACTGACGGCGGCTTTACTCATCCCGGAAAACTGTACCAGGTCAGTTCGGCTCATACCGTCTGACCCTGCAATCGCACCTAAAATCTGTCGCTGTAAGGGAGTTAACATCGTCGTTTCCGGCTCTCAATTTTTACTCAGTTGCATTGACATTAAACATTAAAAATGGATATATCAATGCCTATTAGTTCATAACTTGAACCAAAAAGGCTTATATAAGTTTTTAGTATGAACTAATTACACCGTCCACGGGCCACACTATTTTCAGTCATTTAAAAAGGGAATTGTGACGGTTTCTGAGCAGTTTTTTCTCACTCACACTTTTGGCACTGACAGAGGAAATACCATGAACAGTTTCAGTAAAATCAGCTACCGGGGACGGTTAACGCTTCTCAGTACGGCGTTGCTTGCTGCGCTCTCGTCGCCGATTTACGCGGCGACCCTAACCGTGATGCAAAACGAAGCGCCGCGCAGTATGGACCCAGGTAACCAGACGGCCACCTTTACCGGTACGGTGCTTGACCCGATGTATGAAGGTCTGCTGCGCATGTCATCAGATCTGAAGCCGGAGGCGGCGCTGGCCACCTCCTGGAGCAGCGATGAAAGCGGCCTAAAGTGGACCTTCAAACTGCGCCACGGGGTGACTTTCCATGACGGCACACCCTTTAATGCCGATGCTGTAGTGGCAAACTTTGCCCGCCACCTCGATGCCAAACGCGGTCTGGCCGCCAGTGGTCGCCTGCGCACCTTCCTCGACAGCGTGACCAAAGTCGATGATTCCACCGTGCTGTTCACGCTGAAAAAACCTTATCCTGCGTTCCTCAATTTACTGACCACGGGCGCGGCGCTCATGGTCAGTCCAACGGCGGATAAAGCGGGCCAGCTCGACAGCAAAGCGGTCGGCACCGGACCCTACGAAATGGTGCAGTATAAAACCGGTGAGTTCGTACTGGAGCAGAAATATCCAGGCTATTGGGGCAATAAGGCCTCTGGACCGGATGACATAAAGTGGACCTGGAGTGCAGAACCGTCCGTCATGAACATGGCCTTACAGGCCGGTGAAGCTGACGTGATTAACCCGGTACCACCCCAGTTTGCCAAACTATTGAAAAACAATCCTAAGTTCCAACTACACGAAAGCCCGGGCTCCGCTGTATTTTGGGTGGCGCTGAATACCGATCTCAAACCACTGAATGACGTGCGAGTGCGTCAGGCGCTGAACTTCGCAACCGATCGGGTGGGTCTGGTGCGCGCCATCATGTCCGGCTTCGCCATTCCGGCTAACTCGCCGCTGGCACCGGTGACGGCCGGTTATGACAAAAAACTCGACCCGTATCCACTCAATCTGGAAAAAGCGAAAGCACTGTTGAAAGAAGCTGGCGTCGGTGACGGCTTTACGATGTCGATCGCCGTTCAGGGTCAGGACGCACGCATCGGCCAGGTTCTGCAAAGCATGTGGGCAAAAATCGGCGTGAAGCTGGATGTGCGCCAGATGGAGAGCGGCGTGTGGGCCAAAGCGGCCTTCGCTGATCAGGCAGGTAAACAGGCCGATAAAACCGGCGCGGTACTCGCGTCGTGGTCATCCGGTGTCAATGGTGCCGACCTGCAACTGCGACCGCTCTATTACAGTAAAAGCTTTGCGCCAGGCGGTGCCAATTTGGGCTTCTTCAGTGATCCGAAACTGGATGAGATGTTAGACAAAGCGGCATCAACACAGGATGAAAATGCCCGCAACGCCATTTACGTCGAGGCACAGAAAGAGATCAACCAGCAGGCCCCGCAAGTGCTGCTCTATTACCAGAATGACTTGTACGCCACCGGGACCGATGTGTCCGGCGTGACCATGATTCCCGGCGGACAAATTGTCGTAAAAGACGCACATAAGGGTTGAGATGAAAGCTTATCTGGCAAAAAAACTCATCGCCTTTCCGGTCATTCTGATCGGCGTGTCGATGCTGATTTTTGGGTCGATCCGCGCGCTGCCGGGCGATCCGGCGCGCCTGATGGCCGGGCCGGAAGCGACACAGGAAGCGGTGGACAATATGCGCATGCGCCTCGGGCTAGACCAGCCGCTGGTGACGCAGTACGTGCATTTTGCCACCGACGTTCTGCACGGTAATCTGGGGTTGTCGTTGCAATCACAACAACCGGTCACTCAGGAGATCGGCGAGCGTCTGCCTTACACCGTGATGCTGGCGGTATTGGCCTATTTTCTGGCCATCGCCATTGGCGTTCCCGCCGGGATGATTGGCGCGGTGTACCGCAATCGCTGGCCGGATTATGCCGTGATGCTGCTGGCCATTGCCGGTGCGTCCATCGCTAATTTCTGGCTGGGGCTGATGGCGATGAACTATTTCTCGGTGTCGCTTGGCTGGCTGCCGCTGCTGGGGGCGACATCGTGGAAGAGTTATATTCTGCCGTCGGTCACGCTGGCGGTTTTGCCAATGGCGGTGATGGCACGAATGACCCGGTCTAGCATGCTCGACGTGCTGTCGGAAGATTACATCCGTACCGCACGTGCCAAAGGGTTGTCAGCAATGACAGTCTATTGCAGCCACGCGTTTCGTAACGCGTTGATCCCGATTGTCACCATCGTAGCCCTTAATTTTGGCAGCCTGATTGGCGGCGCAGTCGTCACCGAGTCGGTATTCAACTGGCCCGGAATTGGTCGTCTGCTGGTCGATTCAGTACGTTACCGTGATTATCCGATGATTCAGGGAGTAGCACTGGTTGCGGTGTGCGCCGTGGTGGTGATGAACCTGCTCGGCGAGCTGTTGATTGCCTTCCTGAATCCTAAAATAAGGTTCGACTGATGTCAGCAATGATCACCCAGTTACCGCAGCGCAAACCGCGCGCCCTGCGCTTTTTCCGCTGGTTGTGGCGGCATCCTGCCATTACTCTCGGCGGGTTGATTGTCGGGGGAATTGTTTTGGTGGGCATCTTTGCGCCACTTATCACGCGTCATGACCCCTATGCGCAGGATTTGATCGACACCTTGCTGCCGCCGTCTGCCGACCACCTGTTTGGTACCGACGATTATGGCCGGGATATTTTTGCCCGCGTGATTTATGGCGCGCGGGTTTCCATTGTCGAAGTGGTGTTGAGCGTTGGGCTGGCGATGATTGTCGGCATTCCGCTCGGCGTGATGGCTGGCATGGCCGGACGCTATGTCGACATGATGATCATGTGGTTCATGGATATGCTGTTCGCCTTTCCTGGCATCGTTCTGGCTATTCTGGTGGTAAGTATTCTCGGTGGCGGACTGATTAATTTGCTGATTGCCATTTCACTGTTCGCCATCCCGGTTTACGCCCGTTTGAGCCGTAACCTGACGCTGGGGCTGAAACAGATGGAATATGTTGAGGCGGCGCAGTCCCTGGGGCTATCGCGCTACCGAATCATCGTGCATTACATTCTGCGTAACGCGGTCGGTCCTCTTATCGTGCAATCAACCCTGACTGCTGGCACGGTGATCCTCGCCGCCGCCAGCCTCTCCTTTCTCGGTTTAGGCGTGCAGCCCCCCATGTCGGAATGGGGTACCATGATGAGCGATGGCCGAAACTTCCTCGGTATCAATATTTACCTTTCGCTGTTCCCCGGTCTGGCGATTATGCTGACCGTGCTCGGATTCAACGTTCTGGGCGATGGACTGCGCGACTTACTGGACACCCGATCATGAGCAGTGAAGCTATTACCGCCGCGCCCGCAGGTGCGGCGGTTTTTTGTGCCGATATCGGCGGCTCTTTTATTAAGTTTGGCGTCTCACACCGCGCGGGAGAGGTGAAAGAGTTTGGCAAGGTGCCGACGCCGACCGCATCATGGCAAGAGTTCGTGGCTACGTTCCAAAGATTAATGACGCAATTTGGTGCTGATTTCCCCGCTGAGACACCGCTGGCGCTCTCCACCGCAGGACTGGTTTCACCCCAAACGGGCGAACTGCTGGCCACCAATATTCCAGCCTTTACCGGGCGTGCCTTAGCAGCGGACTTGAGCCTGGAATTACAGCGCCCGGTCACCGCAGCCAACGATGCAGATTGCTTTGTCCTGGCCGAAGCCTATGCGGGATACGCGCAAAACCAACCGGTGGTCGCCGGGATTATTCTCGGTACCGGTGTCGGCGGTGGTTTAGTGGTCAACGGCCAACTGGTGCGCGGCCACGGTGGCGTCACTGGCGAATGGGGTCACGGCGCGATCACCCGCACTGAACTCACGCTGGACGAACGTATTTTCCTCATCCCTCGCCTGGCCTGCGGCTGTGGCCAGGTCGGTTGTCTGGATACCCTTGGCGGTGCCCGTGGCATGGAACGGTTGCATCAGTATTTGCATCAACAGACCTGCACCAGCCAGCAAGTTGTCGAAGCCTGGCAACAGGGTCAGGCCGCGTCAACCCTCACCGTTAATGCCTGGCTGCAACTGGTGGCTGAGCCGCTGGCGCTGCTGGTGAATATCCTTGGTCCTTCAAAGATCGTCGTCGGTGGTGGCCTGGCGAATGCCACGGCGCTCATTACCGCCCTGGATATGCAGGTAAGGACGGGGACGCTACACCATTATGCTGAACAGCTGGTGATAACCGGAAAGTTTGCCGGGAACGGTGGGATGATTGGGGCATCAGTGCTGGGCCGTTTGAACCCGCGTCCTTGACGTGCCAGGTCCGAAAATCTGAGGCACAGACTTTAGATTGGCGACCATCGCTGGACGTGAAGAGATAAAACCGCGCTGGACACCCGCAGCGCGGACTCAAACGTTTTAACCGTTATCCTTACCTGCTTTGGGGAACTCGCTTTTTGTCGGGACTTCAGGCAGGTCAT
Source organism: Hafnia psychrotolerans (assembly GCF_014639435.1). Taxonomy (GTDB): domain Bacteria; phylum Pseudomonadota; class Gammaproteobacteria; order Enterobacterales; family Enterobacteriaceae; genus Ewingella; species Ewingella psychrotolerans. The sequence goes on from NZ_BMFZ01000002.1 coordinate 364,590, forward strand.
CCAGATCCGGTTGGAGACCTTCTGAGATGTAATCTTTGGCGGCTTTGGCCTGCTCATGTCCGCTGCTGTCCCGCACCAGAACATGCTTGATTGTGCCATCTTTCAGTACTTCACGATGAATTCCAATAAATTCGCTCATAAGTTCCTCTTTCTATTATCAATACGACGCCGGATGCGATATACCGACAGTGAACTGTTCATGTTTAAGCGTAGTCTTATTCGTGCAGAAGCTGGATAGAAAAATTCTGAATATTCCTTCACCGGCCATAAGCTTTTCCTGATAAATTAGTCGACGAGTCAGGAGCACGCTGATTTCTACAGGACTTATCAACGCACCAACAGGAGAAAGCATTTTGGACGCGAGCACTATCAACACACTTTTTTTTATTGGCGCCCTGTTGGTAGCAGCAAGCATTCTGCTCAGTTCGCTCTCTTCACGACTCGGGATCCCCATTTTAGTCATTTTTCTCGCCATCGGTATGCTGGCGGGCGTTGATGGCATTGGCGGTATCGCGTTTGATAATTATCCTGCCGCTTATTTAATTAGTAATCTGGCACTGGCCGTGATTTTGCTCGATGGCGGTATGCGTACCCGCGCCTCCTCTTTTCGTGTGGCACTCTGGCCCGCCCTTTCACTGGCCACCGTCGGGGTTTTAATTACTGCCGGGTTAACTGGCCTGGCAGCCGCCTGGCTGTTTAATGTCGACTTGATTCAGGGTCTGCTGATTGGCGCGATCATCGGTTCAACCGATGCAGCCGCAGTGTTCTCTCTGATTGGCGGTAAAGGTCTGAATGAGCGTGTCAGCGCCACTCTGGAGATTGAATCCGGCAGCAATGACCCGATGGCAGTGTTCCTCACCATCACGCTGATCGATATGATCGCCAAAGGTCAGCACGGTTTGAGCTGGATGTTCCTGCTGGATGTCCTTCAGCAATTCGGGCTGGGGATTCTGTTCGGACTGGGTGGCGGCTGGTTACTGCATAAGATGATCAACAAGATTTCCCTGGCTACCGGCTTGTACCCGTTACTGGCTTTCAGCGGTGGCCTGATGGTCTATGCGCTGACCACGGCGATGGACGGCAGCGGTATTCTGGCGGTTTACCTGTGTGGCCTGGTGCTCGGCAATATGCCTATACGCAACCGTCACGGCATTATGCAGACCTTCGACGGTCTGGCGTGGCTGAGCCAGATCGGCATGTTCCTGGTGCTTGGCCTGCTGCTGACACCCAGTAATCTGTTACCCATTGCGGCTGGCGCACTGGCGCTTTCCGTTTGGATGATCTTCTTCGCCCGTCCGCTTTCTGTGTTCGTCGGTCTATTACCATTCAGAAACTTTACCCTCCGCGAACGCTTCTTTATTTCTTGGGTCGGACTGCGCGGTGCGGTACCGGTCATTTTGGCCGTATTCCCTATGATGGCAGGGATCCCGCAGGCGAATCTCTACTTCAACGTCGCCTTCTTTGTCGTGTTGGTGTCATTGCTGTTACAGGGCACTTCTCTGAGTTATGCCGCCAAAAAAGCCAAGGTGATTGTACCCCCGATGCCCACGCCAATGTCGCGCATAGGGCTGGATATTGATGTCTATAACAACTGGGAACAGTTTATTTATCAGTTGGGATCGGAGAAATGGTGCGTCGGCGCTGCCTTGCGAGATTTGAAAATGCCGCAGGAAACGCGCATTGCCGCGCTGTTTCGCGGCACCGAAATGTTGCACCCAAGCGGGAGTACGCGTCTGAAAGAGGGCGATATTCTGTGCGTTATCGGGCAGGAGAAAGACTTGCCAGAACTGGGGAAACTGTTCAGCGACAGTAACGCCGTGGTACTCGACGACCGCTTCTTTGGTGACTTCATTTTACAGGCTAATGCGCCGCTGGAGGCCATTTCGCAACTTTATGGCCTTAATATTGAGGACTCCGTCGATAAGTCGCAGTCACTTGGCAATTTCGTTATTAAGCTGCTGGGCGGCGAACCGGTGATCGGTGACCATATAGAATGGGATGGTCTGACATGGACGATCGCAGAAATGGAGGGCAAATTGGTCAGTAAAGTCGGCGTGAGAATTGTTACGCAGAAAGCCGGGGCTGTCGGTAAATAGAAACGCAAAAAAAAACGCCAGTCGGAGTTTACCTTCTGGCGTTTTTTTGATGTCAGACTTTATCTTTAGACAGCGTCGACGTTACATCAAACCGTTACTGACCAGCTTGAGGGTTTTTGTCGTAGTCAGAACAAGACTGGTAGTCTTTATTCATGACATGACCCGTGTCGTTGAAACTAACAAAGTAAGTTTGTACTTTACCATCACGCGGGGCAACCGCATAAGTCTGGCAGGTCCCTTTAGCATGTACCAACGACGCTTCTGTAGACGGTGGTCCTGCAATCGCACGTACCTGAGCTCTGGTCATGCCGACTTTTACATCACTGACTACCGGCTCTTCGACGTAACTTGCGGCACGATCATATGCCTGACACCCAGCAAGGACTAAAACCGCTGTTGCGACAACACCCAACATTTTCTTATTCATGACTTCTTTCTCCTGAAGTGCTTATGTGTCATTAAGAGTAGAAGAGATAAGGATTTTTTCCAGTCCATATGATTTTTATTTATTGATTTCACCATATATTCGGTTTTTTCCGATAACTCACTTTCCCTCTCCTGTACGGCGACAATTTTCTGCAAATTTAATGTTAACCCACCATTTTTGTTCTATACCTGAAGGTTGTAATCCATTGAGTTTAGGGCGCTTCATTCAAATTTTCGGTCAAGGAGCCGTGTTCATGCCTTTAGATCGACGCCAGTTTTTTAGGCTACTCGGTGTGGCTGCCCTGCTGCCGTTTTCCCTATCGCTGCAAGCCCAACCCAGAGAGGTGCCGGTGGAAATTCTGCATATCGATAAACCCGACGCGGGCGTACCGAATAACCGTCTGCCTTTATTGATCTATCATCGAGTGATTCCGCCGCAAGTGGCGAATAACGCAGAGTATTTGGAACAGCTGTTTAAATCCAATGGCTGGCCGCCACAGTGGCGTTATCAGGCCTACCCCTTTACGCATTTTCACGCTAATACGCATGAGGTTGTGGGCGTCTTTTCAGGATCAGCGCGGCTGCAACTGGGAGGAGAGCATGGGAAAGTGGTGGAAGTTAACGTGGGTGACGTGCTGCTCATCCCGGCGGGCGTCGGGCATAAACAACTTTCAGCTGACCAAGATTTCATGTTGGTTGGGGCTTACCCACCGAATATTGCTGCCGATCTTTGCCATGATGAGCCAAAGAAAATGGCAGGACGGATGAAGCTAATTACCGCAGTGCCACTCCCCCAGACCGATCCGGTGACCGGCCATTCCGAAGGCAGCATGCTTTACTGGCACGGTAAAAACTGAGTTTTCAGCGTAGCGGGCGCTGCATGACTGTCACCTGCTCGTTATCCACTTCGCGGGTTTCGACTTCCTGCCAGCCGAGGCCCGCATACAAACCTTGTTGATCGGGCGTATACAGCCATAGGGTTTCGACCCCGGCTGCACGGGCGCGCTCAATACTGGCTTTGATCAATGCTGAACCAATGCCCCTGCCCCGTAAATGATGAAGCGTAAAAACTTCGCCCAGCCAGTATTTTCGCTCTGCCACGTCATCGAGTTCATAGCGCATAACGCCAGCCGTGCCGACGACTTCGTCATTTTCGTCGAATGCGACTAATACAAACTGACGGCCTTTGCTGCTCAGGCGCTGCTCAAGCCTCTGATAAATATATTCTTTCTGTGCCCAATGAGGAAAGGCAGACCATTCGCGATGTAGGTATTCCGTGATCACATCAAGACATTGTGGGACATCTACAAGGTTGGCGATTTTCACGGCACAGGCACTGGATGGAGAAGAAGTCTCAGTCATAGGAAAACCGTTTTAAGTTATAGGGGGAACTAATTTGTCGATTCCCCCGTTGAGTGTCAAGGGACAGCCGTTATTTCTCCCAAACCAAATCGGGAAACCGCATTTTCCAGCCGTTGCGACTGCGAGAGTAGCTGTTGTGACGAGCTGGCCGCCTGCTGCGCCAGTTGGCTATTTTGCTCAGTCACCTGAGTCAGCGTCACAAGACGTTCAGAGACTTCATCTATGCTCTGACGTTGATCCAGAGACGCTTCGGCGATCTCACTGACCAGCGTATGCAAGCCGCTGAAAATAGTGATGATCTCATTCAGGCTTTTACCAAGTAGCGTTACGGAGGTTGAACCGCGCCCAATTTGCGCGACAGACTCTTCAATCAGCAGATGAATGCCGCGCGTTGAGTGGCTGCTTTGTTGTGCCAGCAAGCCGATTTCCCTGGCAACGACAGCAAAACCACGCCCGTACTGCCCGGCATGTGCGGCTTCAATGGCCGCATTTAAGGCGAGAATATTGGTCTGAAATGCCACGCTGTCGATCATCGCCACAATGTTGCTCATTTCAGCCGACTGGCTGACGATCTCTTTCATGGCGGAATCCACGGTTACCATCACATTGCCACCGCTGGTCGCCACTTTTTGCGCCTGCTCTGCGCGCTGGCTAGCCTGATGGGCATGCTGTGCATTGTCTTTAACCCGCTCAGTCAGCGAGTTGATATGCTGATTGGCCGCGTTAAGTTCATCGTGCTGTTTCAGCGATTGCGAAGATAACTCTTCATTGCCCTGCGCAATTTGGTTGATGTTAACCATGATATGCGAGGAAGCGTCGCGCACCTCACTGATCAGCCTTCTCAGCCCGGCCTGCATCTCGCGCAGGCTCTGACTCAACAGATGAATTTCGCTGACTCTTGAGGTTTTACTGCCAATTTGGCCGGAGAGGTCCCCCGCAGCCAATATCCCTATCTGGGCAATCACTTGTTGCAGCGGGCGGATAACCCATCGGGTAATGCCGCGCCAGACAGCAAAAGCGATCACTGCCAGCAAGACTAACGCCCCCAAAAAAAGCATTTTGGCCTGTGATAATGTCCCCATAAGCCGATCACTGAGTGACACGGTTGTCTGTTCGTTAACATGTAGGTATTGGTAATATTTATCACTGAAATCATCCTGAAATGCCTGGATTGGTACGTTAAAAAAGGCATCTATGGTGTTGGTTTTTTGCAAACCCTCTGATTGCTCGCGCAGGCCGTCGTAAAACATTTTATAGCTGATTTGCAGTTCAGCCGCCGCTTTCTGCGCGTCACCCTTCAAGCCACCGCTGAGGACGGTAAACTGTTTGAAGAATTTATCGGAAGCCGCCAGAGAACTCTGGGATGCCTCCATCAGACTGTGCCAACTGCCGTCAGAACCGGTTTCTTTGTCCTGCATGAAATAAATACCCGCCCGGTTGAGCTTATCGCTGGCCATCAGCAATTCCATGCGAGCTTTGTCCATGACGGCTTGCTGCTGGCGCAGACTTTCGGTGGCAACCACGTTTTGACGGGCGTCTTGCAAGATATGGTTCAGGATAAGCGTGGAGAAAATCTGTAACGCCGAAAACAGCGCAATAACGCAAATCACCCCAAAAAGGATCCCTCGCGGACGAGATTTGAACATTGAGCGGAAGACTGTGCTTAAAAAGCGAAACGCTTTAAGAAGAGAAAATGTTAATTTCATGATTATTCTGCGTAATTTTAGATGTGCGCAGAATTTTACTCGCGGGGAGTGACAGTAATATTTCAGGGATTGCCGTTTGACAATCCCTGAAGAAACTCACGGTGCTCACCCTTTCGGGAAGATCCAAACATCGTCGACCGGCAGAGACAGTCGGCACATTTCCTGGCTGTGCACATCGGTGCCGTAGGCTCTCACCACGAAATCTTCAGCCACGGTACGGAACAGGTACTCCCAACGATCGCCAAGGTACATGCTGGTCAACAACGGCAGTTCTAACTGATTGCCATCAGCGTTGTCGCCCATCCGGACGCGCTCTACGCGGATAACCGCCGTGCCTTCCTGACCAGCTTGCACACCTTCACCCACCTTGCCCCACAGTGCCCAGTCCTTACCTTCGATGCGCGCTTTACCGTCGCGCACTTCTGTCACTTTGCCATGCAGACGGTTGTTGCTGCCCATAAACTCGGCAGTGAAAAGCGTTTTGGGCGAGCCATACATTTCCTGTGGCGTGCCCTGTTGTTCAATTTTGCCGTTATTAAGCAGCAGAATTCGGTCGGAAATCGCCATCGCTTCGTTCTGGTCATGAGTGACCATCAATGCCGATAGACCGAGTTTGATAATCAACTCCCGCAGGAAGACCCGCGCCTCTTCGCGCAGCTTAGCGTCAAGATTGGATAGCGGTTCGTCGAGCAAAATCACCGGTGGGTTATACACCAACGCCCGGCCTATCGCTACGCGCTGTTGCTGACCGCCAGACAACTGGTGCGGATGACGCTTGCCGAGATGCCCCAGACCGAGTTGTTCAAGCACGGCCTGCACTCGCTGATTGAGTTCCGACGACGTCACTTTACGTAGCTTCAGCGGATAGGCCACGTTCTCGAACACCGTTTTATGCGGCCAGAGAGCATAAGACTGGAAGACCAGTCCAAGATTGCGCTCCTCGGCCGGGATCTCGCTGCGTGAACTGCCGTCATACACGGTATTTTTACCGATAATAATGCGGCCCTGCGTGGGTTTTTCCAAACCGGCTACGGCTCTTAATAATGTGGTTTTTCCACTGCCGGAAGGCCCGAGCAGTGAGACCACTTCTCCCCGCTTGAGATCCATAGAGACCCCTTTCAGCACCGGATTATCGCCATAGGTTAAATGCAGGTTATCTACTGATAGCTCAATCATGTAATTTGACTCCGAAACGTAAGGCAATACCCAGACCTAACACCACCAAAAGGATGTTAATAAAGGAGAGCGCGGCGACGATATCAATTGCGCCAGCCGCCCACAGAGAGACCAGCATTGAGCCGATAGTCTCTGTTCCCGGCGATAACAGATAAACACCGGTAGAATATTCACGCTCGAAAATCAGGAACATCAGCAGCCACGAGCCAATCAGCCCGTAACGCGACAGTGGAATAGTCACGTGACGGGTGATTTGTCCGCGCGTGGCACCGGTACTGCGTGCAGCCTCTTCGAGTTCAGGACCCACCTGCAATAACGTCGAGGAGATCAGCCGCAACCCATACGCCATCCACACCACGGTGTACGCCAGCCAAACACTGAAAATGGTGCTGCGCAGTGAACGTAGCCACACCACCAGGTTGTCACGTAACCATTGTGACCAGGCCATATCCGATAACCAACCCGATTTCAGCGAGTTGTCGAGCCACATCGGCAGGAATAGGAATACCCACAAGAATGCCAACCCCGCCAACAGGCCCGGCACGGCTCGCGGTACCAATACGCTATAGTCGAGAAAACGTGTGACGCCATCCGGTTTACGGTGCATGGCTATGCCGATAAACAGATAGCAGACCACAGCCAGCGCCCCACCGATAACACCAATACTCATCGAGTTGACGATTGCTCGCAGCAGGTTTGGCTGTTCCCAGATAGTGCGGAAAGTATTGAGTGACAGCTCATCCCATATCGACACACCCACACCCCAGTTGGAGATGAAGGCACGTAAAACAACTCCCATCAAGGGCACACCAATGGTGACCGTCAGCCAGAAGGCCACCACGGCACCCGCGACCCAACGCCATTTACCCAGCGGTAATGCCCGTGCCTGCGAGGCTTTGCCTTTGACGGTGACGAAACGGTTGGCGGTGCGCATCAGGCGGCGCTGTAACATGACCAACGGGATTGTGATGCAAATCAGTACCACCGCCACCGCCGCCATCAGATGATAGGATGGCGTGCCAAGTTTGTTGGTGAGCTGATACAGATAGGTCGCCAACACCAGGTTACCTTCGGGATCACCGAGAACCAGCATCAGGCCGAACACTTCCAGTCCGAGGAAAAAGAGCAATACCGCAGCATACAAAATGGCCGGACGAACCATCGGCAGGCTGACCGCCGTCATGACTTGCAAAGGCGAAGCTCCGGCAGTCCGCGCGGCTTCTTCGACGTCAGACCCGACGCTGCGCAACGCCGATGAGATGTAAAGGTAAGCGTGCGGTACGTGGGTAAGACCGGCAATCACCACGATGCTGGACATCGCGTAGATGTTCCACGGCACAAAACCGAACAAGGACTCCGCCCACAGTGAGAAAAACCCGACCGGTCCGGCAGCAACAACGTAACCGAAGCCAAGTACCATAGGAGAAACAAAAATGGGCACCAGGATCAGCGGCTCAATGAGACGGCGACCGGGCAAGTCGGTGCGCACCATCAGGAAAGCGAGTATTCCACCGAGCGGGATCGAGATGACGACCAGCCCGAACGCCAGAATAAAGCCGCTTTTCAGCGCTTTGTAGAAATCCGGGTCGGTGAAGATAAATTCAAAAGATTCAAGGCTCCACTCTTTCGACGGGGCAAAGAACGGGGCGGAAAGAAAACTCTGTATGACAATGAACGACAGCGGAATATAGATAACCAATGCCGTGATTAATACCACTATGCTGCGCGGCAGACCCTGCCACTTTCGGCGCAATGCATTCATATTACATCCCTTCGGTTAACAACCCTGAGCCGCGTGGTCAGGCAATAGAACGGGGAGTTATCCCCCCGTATAGACGCAAAATCATTCGAGCTGCAGGATGGCAGGTCTATTATTTACCGGCAGCGGTACGCCATTGCTTGATGTAGTCCAGACGCTTTTTCTGTTGTAAGTATTCCAACAGGGTTTCATTCACCGGGATCGGTTTTAACGCGCTGCCTAACATTTTAGTCAGACCGTCGATATCATTCTTACCTTCAATATCGTTGCGGATTGACGGAATGTCGGCCTGGTTAGCGAGGATGTTCTGACCTGCCTCAGAGAGCACATAGTCCAGCCACAGTTTGGCAGCATTACTATTTTTGGCTTCTTTACTGATGAAGGAAACGCGCGATAGCACCAGCGTGTAATCCTTCGGATAGGAAATACCGAGCGACGGGTCAGTTTTGGCCCGGGCTTCAGCGTAGGAACCGAGGATATTAAAACCAATCAGGTTTTCGCCTGATGACACCCTTTCCATCATGGTGCCGGTAGAAGATTGCACCGCCAGACCGCCTTTCGCCATTTCGCTCAAGTTTTTGAAGTAATTCGGGTCGGCTTTAAAGTCCTGCACGGAGAGCATGAAACCCAGCCCCGATTTTTCGATATCGTAGGTGGTGACTTTCTTGCTGAATTTTTCCGTCTGGCTGGCAATCAGTTTCGCCAGCGCCGCATGGGAATCTGGCACGTCACCGGCGGGGATCAGTCGTTTGTTGTAGATAAAGACCACTGGCTCGTAAGTTGTGCCGTAGGCCTTCTCTTTCCACACGGCCCATTTTGGTAACTGCGGCAATTCAGGAGAGGAGTATTCAGCCGCGTAATCAGTCGCCAGTTTCAGCGCGGTATCCATCGACGAACTCCACACCACGTCACCACTGTTGCCGCCCGCAGCCTGCTCACTGATGTAGCGGTTATATAACTCAGTGCTGTTCATGTCGTTGTATTCGACTTTGATACCCGGATAGGCCGTTTCAAAGCCCTGAATCAGTGGGCCTGCGGCTTTAGTATCCGTGGTGGAGTAGACCACCACTTTTCCCTCTTTGGTGGCCGCATCAACGATTTTTTGATAGTCAGCCGGGTACCCTTGAGGTAATGCAGACATTGCAGAAGTAGAGAGCAAAACAGTGGAAGCCAGCAGAGACAGACGTATTTTTTTCGACATTATCGTTAACCTCTAGTTACATTTGGGAAACTAAAAATCAACATAACGCATAACATCTGACAGGCAATAGCGTAATTTTTTTATCTTCTTAAAGTGTGATTCGAGGCGTTTTTTGAGCAATTAACACCATAAAAACCACGGGGAAAAGCGGTTTTCAGACCACCGGCAGAGATTCCGGTGCCGGCCGATCATCGCGGCAATCTCCTTAAACGGCGAGCTCGGTTCGACAGTGGCGTGAACAATAGCGTTTGCGCGCCCTTCTCCAGCACCAGGCGGAACACGCAACCGCATTCAGCACGGCGTTTAAACGGACGTCCAATGGTACAGCAGGGGCCGGTGTCCGAGAGCACTCCGATCACAGCTGAAAGGGCTTTCCCAAAACTTGTTCCCGATTGAATTTCCCGAAACGGCCAATCGGACATGGAGAAGCGGGCATGCGGGGGACCGGCTAAACGGCCAGTGTCAGGATCACGCGCTGGTCGATCGAACGATGACAAGTCGGCGCATGGCCGACCGGCGGGTTTCGACAAGATCAGTCCAACCGCTAATGGGCCGGCTGAGGTCAGTCAGCTTTGGGCTGCGAGGTCATTCTCGTCAAAGGCTTTGCCGTATCCAAATTACTCGTTCCCCCATAATGGGTTCCGAAACCCATGATGGGGACTTCAATTCCCGATGCGCCCAGACGGCGATGTTCGGCGATCGTCATAGGGAAATCCTTGTGCCATTTTTCGACGTTTTCAGTCGGCTGAAGCCATGAACCCGGTCGCCATCGCCTTGGCCAGCATGGCAGCCTCCTCGTCGGTAAGGGTGACGGAAAGTGCCGCGATGGCGTCATCAATGTGCTTATCGGATCAGGATTTTCAGGAGACGTATCGGCAGATGGTGAGCGTGGTTGGCTTGTTTATGAGCGAACGCGAGAAGGCGGGAGAAATCCAACGGGGAGCCAATCCCGAAGATTTTCTGAAACTATTGCAGTTCCTTTGGCAAACATCCTCCGGTCCGGAAGGAAAGGCCCAGGCAGATCAGCTTCTTGCTCTTCTCTTCCGTGGCTTGAGGGCTCGGGCCTGACTTGCTGCCCAAAGATGAGTGACCGTCGGCCTTCGGGAGGTGCATCAACGGTGCTGAACGTCGGAAGCTTTGAGGAATATCCTTCTTTATCGTCAGAGCAGCCTGAAGGGCCGCATTTGGCCGAGATCAGCTTTGCAACGTGTGGAACGTGATGGCGTAACCATCGGGATCGCTGGCCACAAAGAACCTGCCGAACGGGCCATTGCTCAGCGGGCTCAGCACCTTCGCGCCGCGTTCGACGATCAGGTCGTGGAAGGTGTCCGCATCGTCGCAGGCAACCCACAACACCATGCCGGTTCCCAAGGGGCCGTTTTCAGGCAGAGGCCGCAGCGGTTCGCGCAGCGCCAGGGCAATCGGCTTGGTGGTAAAGACGACAGCGCCGGGCGGACTCCGGTCTGCTGCCGTTAAGCCGAAGACGTCCTTGTAGAACGCGGCGGAGGTTGCGAGGTCACGAACCTGCAACGCGATAAAGGATGGTCCGATCGGTATTGTCATTTTGTGCGGTCCAGCATAATATAAGGTTCCTTACATTAATATCAGGCACCTTATATGTCAATGCGTAAAATGAACCCTGCGAGTGGGGAGGGCTGGATCGGCTACAGTTTGAAAATCGCCCAACATCGTCTGCGACAACGGTTGGAGGCAGAATTGGCGGGGACTGGCGTCTTCGCGTCGCAGAATGCTGTGTTGCTTGCCATTGGCGACAATCCGCGAATCTCGAATGCTTCCCTGGCGCGAGCTGCCTTCGTGACGCCCCAGTCCATGCAGGGCATGCTTGTCACATTGGAGCGAGACGGGTTCATTGTGCGCACGCCTCATCCCGAACATGGGCGGATCATCATGACGGAGCTGACCGAAAAGGGCACAGCAGCGGCACAGGCCGGCACGATCGCGGCCGAGGCTGTCGAGCGGCAGATGCTTGCCGGCCTGACCAGCGACGAGGTCAAGCTGCTGGGCGACCTTCTGCAACGTTGCGCTGATGCGCTTGAGGGGTCTTGAGCTATGGCGTTCTGGATGGGTGTCGCATCGGCGGAACATGCTCGCGGCGGCCGCGACGGCGGCTTTGCACAACTCGGGCACGGCAAGCATATTGCGGTGAAGTCTCTCAGCAAGGGCGACTGGATCGTCTACTACTCCCCGCGCGAAGGCATGGGGGAAGGCGGGACGGTGCAGGCGTTCACGACAATCGGGCGAGTGACGTCAGATACGCCTTACCGGGCCGAGCAGGCGATGGACTTCAATCCATACCGTGTCGATGTGGACTATCTGACGGACGCCAGGGCCGCTCCGATCAAACCGCTGCTGAATCACCTCCTACTGACCCGCGATCACGCCTCCAACTGGGGCATCGTGATGCGCGGGCCAAAGCGCAAGCTTGAAGAAGAAGACATGCGGCGAATCGCGGAAGCAATGGGTGTTCTGGCGCAATTTGAAAGTATACGGGACTGACATCGCGCTGGAATTGGCCGGGAATACAAGACAGAACGACGAGGACGATCCACTCTGACTGCGTAAATTACGCTTGTTTGACGATTTCCGTCTCTGGCTGTTAAGGCACTTGGTCTTATCGTCCAACTCGGGATCGGAAACTGCCGACACGGGCCTTCCCGCGGTACGCCATGTTCGATACCCGCGTACGTGGTCCGTGTGGCCTCGCAGTGTTTGCGTATCCATAGCGCGCAATCGGCGGGAAGTGACGGCGCGCGCCAGACCGCCAGACGAAGATGAGCCCTACGTCTGCGCTATAGCCCTCTAACGCCGCACGGTGTCAGTCCCAGCACAGCCTGACACCGTTTTATCAGCGCCTTTAGGCATTCTATGACTGGCAAAGATCTGACGGACTACCGACCATTAGTTTGGAAATAGGAGGCGATAGCTGCGGTTGCTGGGTGAACTGCTTTTCCGATTGGGATGATATTTGGAGGAAGGTGCGGGGAGCAGGTGCATATCATCCTTGTTGAACCCGATGGTTTCCTGTATTTATCGAGTGTCGCGAAAAACATCGGCCTGCGCACAGCGTCCATGCTCTGCAAGCTGCTGAATACACGTCGCTCACGTACGCGCGTGATCGCCCAGCGCCTCCCAACAACCACCAGCATCGAAGGATGCGGTGACACTGGAGCGCACACATGCGAAACACCATTGCCATCATCGGCGCCGGCCTTGGCGGCCTGACGCTTGCCCTAATCCTGCATCGACACGGGATCGAAGCGACGATCTACGAAGCCGATCCGTCACCGACCACCAGGAAGCAGGGAGGCTTGCTCGACATACACCAGCATAACGGTCAGCTCGCGCTCAAGGCGGCCGGTCTGTATGACTCATTCCTGCGGCTTGTTCGGCCAGGTGAAGATGCAAAGCGCATCGTGAACAAGGATGGGATCATCCTGCTGGATGATGCCGGGGGCCGTTCGCCCCGGCCCGAGGTCGACCGGGGTGAACTTCGCGCCATGCTGATCGCCTCACTTCCAGACACCGCTATCTGCTGGGATCACAAGGTCACGCACCTGACGCAAACAGAAGAAGGCCGGCACAAGGCTTGTTTCGCCAACGGGGTACAGACGACGGTTGATCTGGTCGTTGGTGCCGACGGTGCTTGGTCGAAGGTCCGCCCGCTTATCTCCGATGCCAAGCCGGTCTATTCTGGCACCTGCTTTATCGAGATAGCGCTGGCTGCCGGCGACGCGCGCTGTGCGCAAAGCGTGGCGGCGATCGGCGTCGGCACCCTCATCGCAGCGGCGCCAGGCAGGGGCATCATCGCACATCGCAATGCGGATGGCAGCGTTGCGGGATACGTTGCGTTGAACGAGCCGGAGGAGTGGATCAGATCCATCGATTTCAGCGATGCTCGCGCCGGATTGGATTTCGTCGCACAGCAGTTTTCGGGCTGGGCTCCATATCTGACAAGTTTCATTATCGACAGCATCGCCGATCCCACGATCCGTCCGATCTATGCACTACCGGTCGGGCATGAGTGGCAGCGGAAGACCGGCCTGACCTTGGTCGGCGACGCGGCACACCTTATGTCCCCCTTCGCGGGTGAGGGCGCCAATCTCGCCATGTACGACGGCGCGGAGCTCGCTCAGGCGATCATCGACACCCCCGACGACATTGAAGCAGCCTTATCCAGGTATGAGGAGGCCTTGTTTCCGCGAAGCCGTGAAGTCGCGGACCTGTCGGCGCAGAACCTGAGGCTGTTCTTCGGTAGCACTGCCCCAGGCAGCGTGGTCGATCTGTTCAGCAGCCTTGTAGCATCTGACGCATGACAACAGCCTCACCCCACCACGTCCATGCTCAATTCGGCTTCCCGAAAACGAGCCTTCGCCGGGGCAGCAGGCGCTGGGCTCCCCGCCGTTTTGGGGAGGACGCAGGCTGGACGTCGCATTCGATATCCGCGCTGGAAGCCCAGATGCTAATCGACGGCGTTTACGTATCCATCGCGCGGAATATCGGGCCATCGCGTAGAATCGGCGGGACTGGCGGGCCACGCCCGACGAAGATGAGCACTACGTCTACGCTATAGCCCTCTAATGCCGCACGATATTAACCGGCCCTTCGCGCGAAGCGGGCGTCATCATTGCCATCAACATGCAGGCGAACAGCCACGGTCATAATGAAAATCGTTTCGTTCTACATCGTTGGTCGCGGAACAGACTGTTTCCGGTGAGAAATTTCCACCCATGAAACTGGCGAAATGACGAAGCCGCCTATGCCGCCGCCACGGCGTCACGGGCGCGCTGAGGCAACTCATCGAACCACGGGCGGTTCAACAAACACCTTCTCGGCCAGGAAGTCCACGAAGACGCGCAGTTTAGGTGAGAGCTGACGGCTGGACGGCCAGAGAACCCGAAAGGCACCTGCGTTCTGGACGTGATCGGTCAGGACAACCACCAGCCGCCCCTCCTCTATCTGTTGGCGCACGGCAAAATCCGGGAGACAAGCGATGCCGGTGCCCTGTTCGGCCATGCGGATCAGCGGTTCGATATTGTTTGCAATGGCCGACTGGGGGAAGCACGATGTCGAGATCCTTGCGACCGAGTCTCAGTGGCCAGCAGCACGGAGAAGCTGGAGCACGTGAAGGCGCTCGGCGCTTTCGGCGTGATCGATACGCGTGCCAACCCAGACTGGTCCGCTGCAGCGCTGGACCTGACTGACCGACGGGCGTGGTGTCGATCATGTGCTCGAACTGATTGGCGGCGACAATATCAGCCGGTCGGCGGTCGCCCTGACGAGCGGCGGGCGTATCGCCCAGATCGGCTTCATGAAGGGATCGGAGATCGTGCTGTCAGCGGTTCCCATGATGCTCAAAAGGGCCATCATCCAGGGTATTTCGGGCGGGCATAGACGGGTGTTCGAGGTCATGAACCGCGTCATTGATGAACACGGCATCAAGCCGGTGATCGACAAGGTCTATGCCTTTGAGGATGCACGAGCGGCGTTCGGTAAGATGGTCGTTCGGTTCAAGAGTGAAGTTGGAAGCTGATTCTTAAATCCGCCCTGTCGTGGCGCGCGTTGTTCGGCGGGGTTTGCGTAGCTATGGCGCAGGGTATCGCGCCATAGCGTAGAATCGTCGGTATTTGGCGGAGGAGGAGAGATTCGAACTCTCGAATGGTTTCCCATCGCCGGTTTTCAAGACCGGTGCCTTCAGCCGCTCGGCCACCCCTCCGTAAACAACAATATCGTCTAAACACACTCGCTGTGTTTAGACGGGGCGTAGTATACAAGACCGGATAAAAGATGCAAATATTATTTTCATTACAGCTTGTTGATTTTATGAGTCTTTACACCATCCCACCGTTCAACAGACACAAAAAAAGCCGCTAATAACTTAGCAGCTTTCTTGTGTTGTTTATGGCGGAGGAGGAGAGATTCGAACTCTCGAATGGTTTCCCATCGCCGGTTTTCAAGACCGGTGCCTTCAGCCGCTCGGCCACCCCTCCGCAACGAAGCGAACTATAAACATAGCCATTCTGCTTGTAAAGCCTGATTGCATTCATTTGCCTGAAAAACCAGCATTCGAGGGTCAATCGATGATTAAATCATCATTGCGGTCTTTTTATCGTCACTGAACGATGTCGTCGCGGCCTGTAGATGGGTAAAGAAGGGTAAAACACCTTTAATCACTCACTGTAACTATTTATGATTCCAGCCTGATTGTATTTTCACCGACTCCCCTCTTTGTCGATAAGTGAGATTTTTACTATGGATCGTATTGTTGCCTCCTCCTCATCACGCGCTGGCTCCTTATTAAGCACACACCGAGTCCTGCGTAATACTTATTTTATGCTGGCACTGACGCTGGGCGTTTCTGCTATTACGGCCACGGCCAGTACCGTTCTGCGCCTGCCGTCTCCGGGCATGCTGATCACACTGGTTGGTTTTTACGGCTTGATGTTCCTGACTTATCGCACGGCCGACCGCCCTGTAGGCATCCTCGCTACCTTCGCCCTGACCGGCTTTATGGGCTATACCTTGGGTCCGATGCTCAACTCACTGCTTTCGGCCGGTGCGGGTGACATTATTATGCTGGCCCTCGGCGGCACCGCGCTGGTGTTCTTTAGCTGTTCTGCCTATGTGCTCACCACACGCAAAGATATGTCGTTCCTGTCAGGTATGATGATGGCAGGGTTTGTGGTCTTACTGGTCGCGGTTATCGCCAACCTTTTCCTACAGATCCCTGCCCTGTCGCTGGCGATAAGCTGCCTGTTTATTCTGTTCTCGGCCGGTGCAATTTTGTGGGAGACCAGTAATATCATTCACGGTGGAGAAACCAACTACATCCGTGCGACGGTCAGCCTGTATGTCTCGCTGTATAATGTGTTTGTCAGCCTGCTGAGTATTTTAGGGCTTTCACGCAGCAATTAACTTGCAGGCGGTAATTAAAACACCGATGAAGCCTCGCAAATGCGGGGCTTCTTATTTTGTGCTGGATAGCTTTTTGTTAGACTGTACGCTGTTTTTTTTACCACTTTGAGGTTTTATGCTGGAGTTTGCAGGTCGCGAAATAGAAACCGACGCGCAGGGTTATCTGAAAAACAGTGCTGACTGGAACGAAGCCATGGCCCCCCTTTTGGCCCAACAGGAATCGATTGTCCTGACTGACGCACACTGGCAAGTGATCCGCTTTGTGCGCGAATTCTATCTTGAATTCAATACCTCGCCCGCCATCCGCATGTTGGTCAAAGCCATGGGCCAAAAATACGGTGAAGAAAAAGGCAACAGCCGTTACCTGTTCCGGCTGTTCCCTGAAGGCCCGGCCAAGCAGGCGACCAAAATTGCCGGGCTGCCCAAGCCAGTGAAATGTCTGTAAATGATACCGGCAAGCTCGGTCAGTGGCGGATTTTAAAGTCGCTGAATTCGCCAGGCGCAGTGGGTTCGCTTAATACACGATCTACGGTGGCATGTTTCGGCCCGCCCTGTTTTAGCCACGCTAGCAATTGTTCAACGTTTTCCTGCTCCCCACAGGCCACAACTTCTACACTGCCGTCATCCAGATTTCTGGCATATCCGGTCAGACCTAGCGCAGTGGCTTGGTGCTGTGTCGCAAAGCGAAACCCAACACCTTGTACCCGACCATAGACATAGGCGGCTATACTGATTTTTGCCATAATATTCTCTCCGTAGCGGTATGGTTCGTTGCAATTTAGACTGCTTGCCCGGACAATGACGCTCTTTTTTGTCTCCGAACTGACAGAACCTAATTCTATGACTGCTCGTTTATTTTTGGCCAAAGGCCGCGAAAAATCCCTCCTGCGCCGCCACCCGTGGGTGTTTTCCGGTGCAGTAACCCGTGTCGAAGGTAAAGCCCTTTCCGGTGACACTATTGATATTGTAGACAGTCAGGGCAAATGGCTGGCTCGCGGTGCCTATTCTCCCGCCTCGCAAATCCGGGTTCGCGTCTGGACATTCCGTCAGGATGAAGATATCGATATCGAATTTTTCGTCCGCCGTTTACAGCAGGCACAAAGCTGGCGTGACTGGATTGCCAAACGCGATGGTCTTGACAGTTACCGCTTAATTGCCGGTGAATCCGATGGTCTACCAGGCATCACCATCGATCGTTTTCAAAACTTCCTGGTCCTGCAGTTGCTCTCTGCTGGGGCGGAATATCAGCGTGCTCCTCTGCTCGCTGCACTGCAGAAATGTTACCCGGAATGCGCTATTTGGGACCGTTCTGACGTCGCCGTGCGTAAGAAAGAGGGGCTGGAATTAACCCAGGGTCACGTTCTGGGTGAAGAACCCCCGGCCTTGTTGCCGATTCAGGAACATGGCATGAGTTTGCTGGTCGATATCAAAGAAGGTCATAAAACGGGCTTCTACCTCGACCAACGTGACAGCCGACTGGCTGCGCGTAACTACGCCGCAGGTCGAAAAGTCCTGAACTGCTTCTCTTATACCGGTGCTTTTGCTGTTTCCGCGTTGATGGGCGGTTGTGAGAAAGTCATTAATGTTGATACTTCACAAAGTGCGCTGGATATTGCCCGCCAGAACGTCGAGCTGAATAATCTGGACCTGTCTAAAGCCGAGTTTGTGCGCGAAGACGTGTTCCAGCTTCTGCGCAAATATCGTGCAGAAGGCGAACAATTCGACATGATCGTGATGGACCCACCCAAATTTGTCGAAAACAAAAATCAGCTGGCTAGCGCCTGCCGCGGTTACAAAGATATCAATATGCTAGCATTACAGTTGTTGCGTCCGGGCGGGATTTTGTTGAGTTTCTCATGCTCCGGTCTGCTGCCAACAGATTTGTTCCAGAAGATCCTCGCCGACGCGGCGCTCGATGCCCATCGTGAGATTCAGTTTGTTGAGCAGTTCCGTCAGGCGGCTGACCACCCAGTGATTGGTTCTTATCCTGAAGGTCTCTATCTGAAAGGTTTCGCCTGTGTGGTGATGTCCTGATTTTAGCGTTCTCTGTTTTATCCAGGTGCAAATCGCGAATCCTCGGTGCTTAAGGTGGTCAAAGCTTGAAATCCGTCGTTCTGCCTCCATATAGGAGAAAGAATAAAATTTCAGGAGGTAACTATGATTGCCAGCAAATTCGGGATAGGCCAACAGGTCCGCCACAGACTTTTAGGCTACTTAGGCGTAGTGATTGATGTTGATGCAGAATACTCACTTGATAAACCGGATGCCGACGAACTGGATGCCGATGACGCAATGCGCGCCGCACCTTGGTATCACGTGGTACTTGAAGATGATAAAGGCCAGCCGGTGCACACCTATTTGGCTGAGGTTCAAATTGATCATGAAGCCGCCCGCTCGCACCCGGAACAGACTTCACTTGACGATTTAGCAGAATCTGTCCGCAACCAGTTACTGGCGCCGCGCCTGCGAAATTAGGGACATTGATGCCTATTTTTGTGATGAAAAACCGATCCCATGAAGATCGGTTTTTTTATGCCCGATAACCCAACCCAGGACTATTTTTCAAGGCCCAGCCTTGGGATCTCAATTTTCGGACAACGGTCCATCACCACTTTCATTCCGGCTTGTTTCGCCAGCACCGCGGCCTGCTCATTGATCACACCAAGCTGTAACCACAATACTTTTGCGCCAATATCCACCGCTTCCTGAGCCACCCCATAAGCCGCTTCTACATTACGAAAAATATCCACCATATCCACCGGCTGGGGAATGTCGGCTAGCGTCGTATAAGCCGTTTGCCCAAGCAGGGTTTTACCAGCCAGTTTCGGGCTCACCGGAATAACGTCATACCCTTGCGAGAGTAGATACGCCATCACCCCAAAACTTGGCCGTGCGGGATTATCACTGGCGCCCACTAAGGCGATGGTTTTGACCTCGTTAAGGATCGTGCTGATATCATTATCTTGCATGGCATAAACCTCATTGAAAGATGTAATGAAAGTGTAACTCAGCCCTTCGTCTTCCACAGCCTTTCACCACCGTCAACGCTGTGCAGTAATGCACGAAATGATGTTTCAAAAAGTAAAACTAGATACATTATGTAAAATTTTGACACACTCCGTGTATTGTTTGATAATAGCGATTATCGATAGCGGTAAAAGGGATGATTATGAAAGTCAGAATGATGGCCGTATTATTGTCTGTTTGCCTATTGGCACCCGCTTCTGCTACCAGTCTGAAGCTTTCTCCTGAACTGGATTTGCTGGTAATTGATGGCAAAAAGATGTCGGGCGCAATCCTCAAAGGAGCTGACAGTCTTGAAATAGATGCCGGACAGCACCAGATTTTATTTCAGGTGAGTAAAACCCTGTCCCCCGCCATCATGCCCCCTTTGACCTACCGCTCCCCGGCGATGATCGTGACTTTCAGCGCCAAAGACTTGCGTTCCGTTTCCTTGGTATTGCCGACCCTGAATAACGAAACGGACGCCGCACTCTTCAATAGAAAACTTAATTACCGCATGGTGGATGAACATGGCCAGGACGTTGCTACCCGCCGAGATGTACTGAGATCGGCGACGTTTAGCCATTCCGCTGATTTGGTAAAAATCATGATCCATTACAACCAGTCTGGTCTGAGAGCCTCTGTGCCCGATTTCGCAGCACTGGCGCAAAAGGGTGATTTAGCCGTTGATCCCACTGCACTCTCAGCGCTAATTCCGGCCAGCCAGGATCATAATCAATCTTTACCTTCTTTCTGGGCACAACTTACTGCGTCACCGCATTTCAGCCATTTTCTGTCTTGGTTCGTTCTGCCCCGCGCCTGATATCAAAGAGATTCCACCATCAACGTCACGAATTGCATTTTCATTCCCACAATTCTTGCGCTAACACTATGCAGTAAAACGCAGTTTCAGTACTCTGAATGTCTCTATACTCTGCGTTTCTGACTCTGCGTTTAAGGGATAATTGATGGAATTTACTACCCGCACTATTGCCAGGAAAAAACACATCGCGCTTGTCGCGCATGACCACTGCAAAAACATGCTGATGAAATGGGTTGATATCAATATTACCGAACTGGCAATGCACACGCTTTATGCCACGGGTACGACCGGTAATCTGGTGCAGCGTAACACCGGCATTGAAGTCAAAAGTATGTTGAGTGGCCCGATGGGGGGTGATCAGCAGGTGGGAGCAATGATTGCGGAAGGGAAAATCGATATGCTGATTTTCTTGTGGGATCCGCTCAATGCTGTCCCTCATGACCCCGACGTGAAGGCCCTGCTACGTCTGGCCACCGTGTGGAATATTCCGGTGGCCACCAATCTGGCAACCGCAGATTTTCTGATTGCGTCACCGTTGTTTAAGTCAGAAGTGGATATTTCTATTCCTGACTACCCGCGCTATTTGCAGTCACGTCTGAAAGAGTAACCCCGTCATCTGCCCGTCAAAATCACACCATGATGTATGTGACGGGCATCTTCGCAATGGGTCATGGTTTGCGCTGAACCGGTACACCCAGATTGTCCAGCTGTTCGACAAACACTGACGGCTGAGACTTATTCTGCATTAACCAAACATTATGCTTCGCGCGAGTCATCGCGACGTAAAGCAGGCGTCGCTCCTCGGCATCATCAAAGTCCTCAGGTTTCGGCAGCAATACCTGTTCCAAAATCGACTCACGCGCAGCCGCTGGGAAACCGTCATTGCCTTCGTCCAGACCGACAATGATCACATATTCAGCCTGCTGACCTTTGCTGGCGTGGATTGTCATAAACGCGATATTCAACTGAGGCCAGCGTGTCGCGGCTTTCTGCAACACCTCAGGGCGTCGGTGATGGTAGCGGGCCAGAATGAGGATCTGCTCATCGGATTTGGCAAAACCACTGAGCTTGTCCAACAGCGCATCCAGTTGCTCTTCGGGCAGGATCACTATGGCTTTTTTATTCCCCTTCGTCAGGCTGTTTAGCGGCTTCTTCAATTGGTAGGGATTTTGCTGCACGAACTTGTTAGCGATTTCCCCGATACGATCGTTGAAACGATAGGTGGTATCCAGTGCACATTGTGCACCGTCACCAAAGTTAGCTGCAAAAGCCGTGGTCAGTGACAGCTCTGCGCCGCTGAAACGATAAATAGCCTGCCAATCATCACCCACAGCGAATAGGCTGGTATGGCTGTTTTGCTGCCGTAGGGCGGATAACAGGCGCGCACGCTGAGGTGAGATGTCCTGAAACTCATCAACCAAAATATGCTTCCATGGACTGATAAAGCGTCCTTTCTCAAGAATATTCACTGCCTGATGGATAAGACCAGAAAAGTCGACAGCATCTTCCGCCTTCAATGCTGCTTTCCAGGCTTTCAACAGCGGGGCCATTAGTCGGATACGTTTCTGAAAAAGATCGCGCACCTCTTCAGAAGCTTGTTCGACCATCTCAGCCTGGCTACCGCCGTGCATCCGCATCAAACCGAGCCAGCGTTCAAGCCGGCTGCCAAGACGTTCGCTCAGCGCTTTATCTTTCCAATAATCACCTTCGGGAACCACCCATCCCAGCTCTTCAGTCATCCATTGTCGCCAACCACTGGCCTGTACTTTTTTCTCGGCACATTGCTGCTGCCAGGTTTTGATCAACAAACTGCGGCGGGATTTACTGTCGGTTTCCAGCTTACTGATTTTTGGCGTTTTCTTACTGCCTTCCTGAATGATGTGCAGCGCCAGCGCATGGAAAGTTTTCGCCTTGATACTGCTGGTACTAAGGCGTTCTTTGATTCGACCGTTCATTTCATCCGCTGCCTGCCGGCCAAAAGCCAGCAACAGGATCTGTTCCGGATGGGCCTCTTGCCGATGCAATAGCCATCCAGCACGCGCCACGAGAACAGAGGTTTTACCACTGCCCGCACCGGCTAAGACCAATACGGCATCTTCGCCGTTGACCACGGCGCGGCACTGACTGTTATTAAGGGGTGTGGTTTCAATACTGTCGAAGAAATCGCGGTTTTGTTCGATCACCCGTTCGGTCCAGACAAGATTACGCTGATCAACACGTTGTACGCCCTGCCGAAGCCATTTAAGGCAGAGTTCGTAATCTTCACGGCAATTGTCAAACTCGCCAAGACGCTCTACGGGAACTGGCACCGCAGAGAAAGCCGCCGAAATGCCTTGCTGAACAGCCTTCAGCTCACTTTTTTTGAACCATTTATCTTGCTGCTCAATACGCGCAATATTTTCAGCTTGCTCGTGCATAACACCCGCACTGACTTCGCTCATCTCCTCACTCCAGCGCTGCCAGACTTTTAGAAGATGCTGATAAAACTGCTGGGTTTCCTGCCACTCGGTGCCGTGAAGCCTGACGACTTTCTCTTCTGGCAGTTCAAACTCCAATTCACCCCACACGATGCCGCGTTTGCATCGGATGTGAACGAGTTGATTGAAAGGGATAAGGTAGTGATGTTTATCGCCACTGACTTCCACGCCTGCATTGAGCAATCGCACCCGGTTATAAGGATGCTGTGCCAGATGTTTCCCGAATGAAGTCGATTTCAGTTCCATATCATCACGCCATTGTTCTCACTGTAAAAGCCGCTAATTGATAGCGGGTTATTAATTAAGGAGTTGCTGGCAGTTTACCTGCAACAAGCACTGG
Organism: Hafnia psychrotolerans; assembly: GCF_014639435.1. GTDB lineage: Bacteria > Pseudomonadota > Gammaproteobacteria > Enterobacterales > Enterobacteriaceae > Ewingella > Ewingella psychrotolerans. The sequence continues at coordinate 387,892 of NZ_BMFZ01000002.1, forward strand.
CGCTCTACCCCCCCAATCAGGGTAGAATAAAAAGAGCTGAATTTCCGTTAACGCCATGGCGTTAACTACCTGTTTCTGATTTGAGTCGAGTGATGACATGCGTGCTATTTTAAATGTTCTGAATTTTATATTAGGTGGTGCGTTTACCACTCTCGCCTGGCTGCTGGCTACTCTCGTCAGTATTGTGCTGATTTTCACTCTGCCATTGACACGCTCTTGCTGGGAAATCACCCGTTTGTCACTGGTCCCTTTCGGCAATGAAGCGATGCACGTGAATGAATTGTACCCGGAAAAACGCAATGCCGTATTGTCCGGCGGCGGGACCCTGCTGAATATATTCTGGTTTCTTTTTTTCGGCTGGTGGTTGTGTCTCTGCCATATTTTTGCAGGCATTGCGCAGTGTTTAACTATTATCGGCATTCCGGTTGGCATCGCTAATTTCAAAATTGCCGAGATTGCTCTGTGGCCAGTCGGCCAGCGGGTGGTCTCCGTCGAACTGGCAAAACAGGTTCGTGAAGCCAATGCCCGTAGCAATCTTGCCAATGGACGGATTCGGTAAGTATCGCCCGACTTTTTAGCTATTACATCAGCCTTTATGTCACATGGAGTTCGTCGTGCTCTCTTTTGCTCCGGGTTTAAGGCGTTACGCCTACAACAGCAATGTCCTTTATAACATCCGTATTTTTATCGCGCTAACCGGGGCAGCACTGGTTCCATGGTGGTTACACCTCCCGACATTGACCATCCCATTAACACTAGGTGTCGTGGCTGCAGCACTGACGGACCTGGATGACAGATTGACCGGACGACTGCGTAATTTGTTGATCACACTGGTCTGTTTTTTCATTGCATCGGCTTCCATCGAACTACTATTTCCTTACCCTTGGTTGTTTGCCTTAGGGTTGATGGTCTCCACCTGCGTTTTTATTTTGCTCGGCGCATTAGGGCAACGCTATGCCACCATCGCCTTCGGTGCACTGCTGATAGCGATCTACACCATGCTAGGTACCAGCATGTTCCACATCTGGTATCAGCAGCCCGTATTACTCTTATGCGGCGCTATTTGGTACAACCTGCTGACATTGTCCGGGCATCTCCTCTATCCTATTCGGCCATTACAAGATCTCATTTCACTCTGTTATCAACGCCTTGGATATTTCCTGGAAGCCAAAGCTGCACTGTTCGATCCTGATCAGGAAGGTGATAACAATAAACAGCTGGTGGAGCTGGCGATGGCGAATAGTCAGTTAGTCGCCACGCTGAATCAGACCAAAAATACGCTGCAAACTCGCCTGAAAGGTGATCGGGGGCAGAAAGGAACGCGTAGGACACTGCATTACTATTTTGTGGTACAAGACATTCACGAGCGAGCGAGTTCTTCCCATGTGCAATATAAAAAACTCAGCGAGCAGTTTCAGCACAGCGATATTCTATTCCGCTTTCAGCGTCTGATGAGTATGCAGGCACGTGCCTGTACTCAACTGTCACAATCTATCCTTTATCGGCAGAAATACTCCCACAATACACAGTTCGAGCTGGCTTTCTTACGCCTTGATGAGGCCCTGCAGCGCCTTGATACACAGGCACAGCACCGGAAAATGCTGCAAGCCTTGCGCCATTTACTGCGAAATCTGCGCGCCATAGACGCCCAATTGGCCAGTATCGAATCCGAGCAGACATTACCTGAAAACCAGGATGGTAAGAGCCCGTTTGCGGAAAACAAACTCACCGGTATCGACGATATCTGGTTGCGTATTTCGCGCCACCTGACGCCAAAGTCAGCGCTGTTTCGCCATGCTATCCGTATGTCGATCGTGCTCGTGGTAGGTTATGGATTCATTCAAGTCAGCGGATTGGATCACGGCTATTGGATTTTGCTCACCAGCCTATTTGTCTGCCAGCCTAACTATAACGCGACCCGGCGTCGGCTGGCACTGAGGATCATTGGCACCATTGCAGGGATTGCACTCGGAATGCCCATTTTATATTTTGTTCCTTCTATTGAAGGGCAAATGGTACTGATTGTGATCAGCGGTGTGCTGTTCTTTGCATTCCGCAATGTGCAATATGCACATGCAACCATGTTCATCACCTCGCTGGTGTTACTGTGCTTTAACCTGCTGGGTGAAGGGTTCGAAGTCGCGATTCCTCGTATCATTGATACGCTTATCGGATGTGGCATTGCATGGGCTGCGGTTAGCTTTATCTGGCCAGATTGGAAGTTCAGACAGTTGCCTATCGTCGTGGATAAGACATTCACCGCCAATTGCCGTTATCTGGATGCCATCCTGGTCCAGTACCATCAAGGTAAAGACAACGGACTTGATTACCGATTAGCAAGGCGCGATGCACACAACTGCGATGCGGAGTTGGCGTCAGTTGTCTCGAATATGACCTCCGAAAAAAATATTGATCCTGAAACTCTTGAGGCGGCATTCCGACTGCTGTGCTTAAATCACACTCTGTTGAGCTATATTTCGGCACTTGGAGCACACCGAGAGAAGTTGCATGACGCAGAAACCTTGCGCCTGCTTGATGAAGCTGCATGCTGTGTTGACGGCGCCTTGCATCATCAACCCTCAGAATCAGGGGCGATTCAAGAAGCGCTGGAACAGTTGATGGCACGTATTCAACTACGCACCACCGAGTCAGACAATAAAGAACAACTGGTTTTGCAGCAAATCGGCCTGCTGGTTGTGCATCTTCCTGAGCTAACCGAACTTAACAACAAAATTCTGCCGGTAGCTGGCGCATAATCTTCTCCCTCAGCAAAGCAGTTTTCCTGTGAACGACAATTTAGTGCGCGGAGCTGCACACCAAAGCTTGGTGCGAGATAAACCACTGGGTCAGAGAGTGACGGGTATCATGTGGCAATGCCGCTTCATGAAAGCCCAATATTGCCCCTTCGAGTGCAATCAAAACATTCAAACCCATATTTTGTTTTATTGAACACAGCTTTAAATAGGTGGAACAAGAGCCTTGCTCCCTTAACTCTGCTGAAGTTGATATTCCTACCTGCCAGAGGAGACGCTCGAGACTCAGACTAATATTGGGTAAATCTTTCAATCTCATCTCACCGTTTTTTCGTGTTTTGATATCATTGAGCATACCGTCGAGAGAACTTTTTGCCAGTTGCAAAAGACGGTCAGGATCATCCCAAAGTATCTTCCCCACCTTGAAATACCGTAATGAAATGGGGATACCTCTTTTGCGGTAAATCAGAGACTCCATCCCCATGAGGTAAAATTGTTTTTCATTCTCGGCATTGCCCCGCAGATATAGCTCTCCCTCAGAGACGAGTGCAAACATGATTCCATTTGCAGACAGGCTATAGCCGCCAAATTGAGATCTGGATTGTATATTTCCGAAAGAGGAGAACAGGTGTTTAGATTGAGAAATCCTTTTTTTTGATTGATTAATCATTGCGATATCCTTTTCATTTGTGTGTACAGACATGCCCTTTTTAGTTACCCGGACAACTAAATGCAAAATACTCAAACTCCCGCCTGGTACCAAACACAATATGCAGTTACATGAGTTTTCCTTCAAAATATGCGAGATTTCTTGGAAAAATTGGGGTTGATCTTTATCCAACCAACGAGTACTGTACATCCATACAGTAACTCACTGGCAGGGCATCTTATGCAAACTCAATACCAGGCAAATCATCGTTTAAGTGATCAGACGCTTTCCCCTGAAAAAACACAGTTCAGTCAACCGACGTCAACAAGTAATGGTCTGATCACTGAATTTGTCTACAGCGAGAGCCAGCCAGCCTTGTCACAACTCCTTTTACCCGTTCTGCAGCACCTGGGAATGCAATCACGCTGGTTGTTATGGCTTACGCCACAACAAAAACTCAGTCGTCGTTGGGTGTCTCAGTCAGGTCTTCCCGTCGGGAAAATTGTCCAGGTTAGCCAAATTAATGCGATGTCGACCGTCGATGCGATGGAAAAAGCTTTGCAGACAGGAAACTACAGCGTAGTGCTTGGATGGTTGCCTGATTTGAGCAATTCAGAGCGCGAAAGATTGAGATTGGCGGCAGTTCACGGAGGGGCATATGGGTTCATCATGAGACCAACAAATGATGCAATATCAGGTCATGGACAGCAACCAATCGCAAAAATTCAGTCATCAGTATACCATTAGTTTAAATTAAGAACATTCCTATGAAAATAGATAAAATAGCAGTGATTCATGCTAAAAAGTGCATAATTGTCGATAAAACTGGGCTAAAAGGGTGCAAGTGAACCTAGAAATTCGTCAACAAACAGCCAAACATGTTAAGAAATGTGTACGTTTTGGCTTTTCTACTATTGCAGTTGCTATATCAAGCTTGTAAGTTTCTCGCCACGTTGTAGACTTTACAACGCCAAGGTTGCTTTATAATGCCAACGTGAAGTGGCAAAGTTCTTAACGGAAGCAATAACTTTGGCTCAAGGATTTTAACCAAGGGCTTAAAATGCTTAAAGCTCAATTGGCCCATTTGGATAGCCGCCCCTAAAGATAACACCTGGTATGTCGGTGGTAAATTGGGTTGGTCCCAATACCATGACACTGGTTTCGCAAATGCTTACAAAGGTATCGGCGACGGCCCTACCCACGAAAGCCAATTAGGTGCAGGTGCGTTCTTGGGTTACCAAGCAAACCCGTACCTGGGCTTTGAAATGGGATATGACTGGCTTGGCCGTATGCCTTATAAAGGCGATACCCAAAATGGCGCGTTCAAAACACAAGGCGTTCAGCTGGCTGCTAAATTGAGCTACCCACTGACTGACGATCTGGACGTTTACACTCGTCTGGGTGGTATGGTTTGGCGTGCGGATGCCACCGGTATCGATACCGCTGGCAACCGTATCAGCGATCACGACACTGGTGTTTCTCCACTGGCAGCCGTTGGTTTCGAATATGCTGTAACCAAAAACTGGGCTACCCGTCTGGATTACCAGTGGGTTAACAACATCGGTGATGCTGCTACTGTTGGCGCACGTCCTGATAACGGAATGCTGTCTGTAGGTGTTTCTTACCGTTTCGGTCAAGATGATGCAGCTGCTCCAGTTGTTGCACCAGCACCAGCACCAGCGCCAGTTGTTGAAACCAAGAAATTCACTCTGAAATCTGACGTTCTGTTCACTTTCGGCAAGTCTAGCCTGAAACCAGAAGGCCAACAGGCTCTGGATCAGCTTTACACCCAACTGAGCGCGATGGATCCTAAAGACGGTTCTGTTGTAGTTCTGGGTTACACCGATGCTGTAGGTTCTGAACAGTCTAACCAGAAACTGTCTGAGCAACGTGCTCAAACTGTTGTTGATTACTTAGTTTCTAAAGGCATCCCGTCAGATAAAATCTCTGCACGTGGTATGGGCGAAACTAACTCAGTCACTGGCAACACCTGTGGTTATAAATCTGGTCGTGCTACTAAGGCTCAAATCTCTTGCCTGGCACCAGATCGCCGCGTAGAAATCGAAGTTAAAGGTATCAAAGACGTTGTGACCCAGCCTCAGGCTTAAGTCATCACAGACTTTAATACTGTTTAACCACAGATATGAAAAAACCCCGCTGAGGCGGGGTTTTTTATATATAAATTTTGCTGGTGACATTAAAGCGCCATGACACCCCGCTAAATGCCCCCTACTCTTTACTTCCAAGAATTTGCTGTAAGTCTTCTTTGAGTGCTGACATTTGAGTCGCGTACCTCTCCTTGCGCTCTGCATCTTCCAATAGCTGAATAATGGTATCAGATAGTGTAGCAGCACGGCGTTGAGCCAAGCCTGCCAGCCGTTGCCAGACTAAAAATTCAAGGTCGATAGATTTCTTGCGGGTGTGTTGATGTTCGGAATTGAAATGACGTTTACGCCGGGCACGGATTGTCTGCTTTAGGCGGTTCTCTAAAGCGCTATTCATGTTAACAGTAATCCACTCGAGAACTTTAACCGGTTCATTTTCTAACCTTAAAAGTTCATCAACCGCATCCTGAGCAGCACTGTTTTCTAAATGGCGGGTAATACGCTCACCTTCACGGTGCTTCTTTACCAGATATTTCCATTTCCAACCGCTCTCAAGATTTTCCAATTGCTGATATTTCATCGTGAGCTCTTCTGTGACCCCGTAACTTTGTTAAGCATAACAGCTTTATTTCAATTTTCACTGCAAATAAATCATGCTGCTTTGCTCGTTTTTTGCACGGATAAACCTCATCTGCGCTGACGAAGGTCTTAACCGTGACTCTCACTGTATGCAGCAGTGTGAATTCTTGTATAATCGCCCTTTCCCTTTTTAAAGATCACAGCTAACACATTGACCAATAACCGACTTGATTGGCAGCTATTACTGCCTGATACCGCGCCTTACGAGGCAACATTCGCAACGGCTGCTGAGTTGGCCCCAGTTGATTTCGCTGTTATACAGCCAAGACTGGAAAATGGTTTAACGCTGTTTTGTCATCCGCTCTCGCGCACACGCTTTATGACCATTAAGGCGCTCGAAAGCCGTGAGTATTTGTCACGAATTACGGATGTCGTTAAGCAGATCTTGCCTGAACAAAAAGATGTCGTCGGCTCCCGATATATTATCAGTGGCAGCCAGATCACTCTGGAACCTGCACAATCTGTAGATGATACCTTTGCAGCAAAACTCTCCTGCCACTTCCAGGAATGGATTGAATCAGAGCAGTTGTTTGGCTGTGTACGATTGTACAAGGATCAAATTCAGCTTGAGCCTGGCTTGATTCATCAGTTAAATGGTGGCGTGCTGATCCTCTCAGTACGTTCTCTGCTAGCCCAACCGCTGATGTGGTTGCGTCTCAAACAGATGATCTCGAATGGCTGGTATCACTGGACCTCTCCAGATGAAAGCCGTCCTCTGCCTGTTTCCATCCCACCTATGGCGCTGGATATTCGTCTGATACTGGTCGGCGATCGCATTTCGTTGGGTGAATTCAACGAGATGGAATCCGAACTGCTGGAATCTGCGGTATATGGTGAATTTGAAGCTGACCTGCCACTCACCGAACCCAGTGATATGGGAATCTGGTGTGGCTATATCAATACGCTGGCAGATGAGTTGGATATCCCCCGTCTGGCGGCAGACGCATGGCCAGCTTTACTCAGACTCGCCATCCGATATAGCACCGATCAAGGTAGCCTGACACTCTGCCCCGCCTGGCTTAGTGCTCAGCTTACTGAAGCGGCATTATACAATGAAGACGAGCTGCTAAGTCTGAAGGCCTTTGAGGCTGCTATCAACGCACGCGCGTGGCGCGAAAGCTATTTGCAAGAGCGCATGCAAGATGAGATTGAGCTCGGGCAAATTCGTATTGAAACCGAAGGCGAAGTCATTGGTCAGATCAACGGTCTGTCGGTGCTGGAATACCCGGGTCACCCGAGAGCTTTTGGTGAACCTTCCCGTATAAGCTGTGTCGTACATGCCGGCGATGGTGAATTCACTGACGTCGAACGTAAAGCAGAATTGGGCGGTAATCTACATGCTAAAGGTATGATGATTATGCAGGCTTTCCTGATTTCTGAGCTGGAACTTGACCAGCCTCTCCCATTCTCCGCGTCGATTGTTTTCGAACAATCCTATGGAGAAGTGGACGGTGACAGCGCATCGCTGGCAGAACTCTGTGCGCTGGTAAGCGCGCTTTCACTGCAACCCATCAACCAGCAGATTGCCGTGACCGGTTCCGTTGACCAGTTTGGTAACGTACAACCTATTGGTGGCGTGAATGAGAAAATCGAAGGGTTCTTCGAAGTTTGTCAGCGTCGCGGATTGACCGGTAAACAAGGGGTTATTTTGCCCACCAGCAATGTGCGTAATCTGTGTTTACACCCGCAGGTGCTGGATGCCGTTCGTGAAGGCCAGTTCCATTTATGGGCAGTTGATAACGCCGCTGAAGCGTTGCCGATCCTGACCGGTTTGATTTACTCATACGAAGAACAGGCTGAAGAAGTACGTCCAAGCTTGCTGGGTTTGATTCTAGAACGTATCGCGCTGGCTTTGCCACACGAACGTCGCCGTTACCCCTGGCCTCTTCGCTGGTTGAACTGATTCAACCGCCGCTGATCGGAGTTGTTCAGCTTATATCTCTTAGCTAAACTCCGTCCTTCAATAAAATAAGGCTTATATAGAACATGGTAGATAAACGCGACTCCTATACGAAAGAAGATCTTGAGGCCTCTGGCCGTAGTGAACTTTTTGGTGCCGGTGGCCCGCCATTGCCATCTGGCAATATGTTGATGATGGATCGTATCGTCAAAATGCAAGAAGACGGCGGCACTCATGGCAAAGGCTATGTTGAAGCTGAGCTGGATATCAACCCTGATTTGTGGTTCTTCGGCTGCCACTTCATTGGTGATCCAGTGATGCCAGGCTGCCTCGGTCTGGATGCCATGTGGCAGCTGGTTGGTTTTTATCTGGGCTGGCTCGGTGGAGAAGGCAAAGGCCGTGCACTGGGTGTCGGTGAAGTTAAATTTAGCGGTCAGGTATTGCCTACAGCCAAAGTCGTGACTTACAGATTGAACTTTAAACGCGTGATCAACCGTAAACTGATCATGGGTGTGGCTGACGGTGAAGTCCTGGTTGATGGCCAGGTTATCTATACCGCCACAGATCTTAAAGTGGGTCTTTTCAAAGACGCTGCTGCTTTCTGATAGAACGGTCTCCGTTTCCCCTTAAAAAACGAATATGGCGACATATTCGTTTTTTGTCGTTTCCGTCATCAATGTTTTGTCTGGGGCAGAAATGAAAACCTCCGCACTTAGCGGAGGTTGTTCCTTTTTCTGACAGAGCGCCTATTAAGCGGTAAATGCTCTGATCTCCATGGCTTGTCGCCACCCCCCGAGCCAATGTGATCGGGCATCTAATGATTGATAGGGGCAAATCTCTTTCGAACGGCCGCCTATTCCAGCTTGGTAACCCCGTGATAATGCCCTTTCCAGGCGATCGCGTTTTTGTCTCTTCATGCCTTATTTCCCTTATTTATTCAGGTTCATGCGGAAAGAAAACAGTGGCCCACATTTGCGTCCACACTTAACAAATAGCTGCAATCACCAAAGAGGTCAATGCTCAAATTTCACGCCAATGTCATATTTGTAAGGTATTTTATCTGATCGCGTGCGAGCTAATCGCGCCATAGAAATCTCATCTGGCTGATCATAAATAAAAAATCCCGGACGCTGAGCATTCAGCACCCGGGATTTTATGTGTTTAGCTTAAATAAAATTAAGCTTAAAAAATGTTCATTTTATCTGTTTAGCAATTTGGCCTGCCTCTTGCTGCCAACCAACTGCAAGGATGCGTACCAGTGCATCATAACCATCTTCATTCTGTTTCAGTGTCAGATTGAAATTTCGCTGAGTCGTCTGGCCATTGTGTGTCAGTACCCAGCTTCCGCTAATCAGTGCACTACCATCATAACGACCATGGAAGCCTGTCACGTTGACGTTAAGAACGTCCTGTTCGACGCTGCTGGCGGGTTGTGCTGAGACAACTCGTCCCGGCAAGTCACGTCCCAGATATGTCACTAATGACTGCTGAAGCTGCTGATCTAGCGGACTCGCCCAAAGGTTGTTTTGTGTTAACACGTATTGGACGTCATTGGTCTGAAACACCAGACCATTACCTGCCAGATAGTCCGCCACGCTGACATTTTCCACCCACAACTGCCGTTGAACACCTTGTGGCACTATACTGCTGCCGCTGGTGGTTCCCGTTGTACTGCTAAGTATAGGCAGCTGGTAGTAGGTTTTATGGTCACTGCTGCTACAAGCCGTTAGAAATAATGCTAAGACGACAGGTATCCATTTCATTATTATTTGGCCTTTTTTGGCTGAGGATCATCTTGCCCAGGGGCTGCAAAAATCAGTGCATTGCTTTTCTGATTCAGTGTTTTCAGAACCGGTTGCAGTTCACGCAGGGTTTTATCCAGACTTTGCATATCTCCAACCAGATTACGGTATGCCGGTGAACCCGGCTGGAAACCTTTCAGACTGCGGTTCAACTGGATAAGCGTTTGCTGCATATCTTGCGGTAAAGCTTTCATCTCTTTACTGTTCACAATACTATTCAGTGAATCAAGCGTTCTCTGCATCGCTTTCATCGTTTTCTGACTTTCAGCCAGTGAACTTGTCGCTTCTCGCAGCATCGGCTCAATTGGCAGACCATTGATCTTGTCAAGAGTGGCCATCAATTTCTGTTGAATCTGTGTAAATCCACCGCTGACAGTTGGCAAGATCTTAACACCCTGCATTTCAGCAGGTCCTGTCCAAGGTTTCTCCTTTGGATAGAAATCAAGATCGACATACATCAAACCTGTTAACAGGTTGGCAGTCTTCATCGAGGCACGCAGACCGTTGGCAATGCCAACTTTGATGTGCTCATTCACATCAAAATTGTTACCCAATAACTTCTCGAACCGGTCAGGTTCAATCCGAATCAATACTGGAATACGGTAATCGCTTTCGATCTGCTGTTTAAACCCAAGCATGGCATAAGGCACTTCTGCAACAGTGCCCATACGTATGCCTCGAAATTCCACCGGTGCGCCGGGTTGCAGGCCGCGTACGGAGTCGGAGAAGAACAGCACGTAATCCATATGACGGGTATACAGCGATTCCTGAATACTTTTCTGATCGTCAAATAGTTTATATTTATCGCCAGTTTTAGCGTCTTTGCCTTTCTCCCAGCCATTGGGAACATCAAAACTGACACCCCCGCTAAACAACGTGGTGAGTGATCCCATTTCTACACGCATACCCTGCGCAGACATGTCGAAGTTGACACCGCTGTCTTTCCAGAAACATACGTTATCCGTGACCAGAGAATCGTAAGGAGCGCGAATAAAAAGTTGATATTTGATGTTGCGGGCTTTCGGATCAAAATGGCTAGTTTCCACTGTACCGACCTGGAATCCGCGAAACAGCACCGGATCGCCGGGGCTAAGCTGACCGGAACGTTCACTCTCCAGAACGACGCGGATCCCTTTAGCATCAGGAGATGCCAGGGGCGGCGAATCATCCAACGTATATTCAGCTTTCTCATCACCTTTATTGCCCGGCTGCAGTTGAATATACGCACCGGACAATAGTGTGCCTAAACCGGAGACACCTTCCCGGCCAATCTGCGGTTTGACCACCCAAAATACGGAGTCTTCACGCAGCATTTTTTCCATCCCTGTGTTTAGACGCGCTTTAATAATCACTTGTTGCAGGTTGTCGCTCAGGATGACACTTTCCACTTTACCGACATCGACATTGCGACTTTTTATGGTCGTTTTACCACCTTCAATGCCCTCTGCCGAGGTGGTAACCAGCGTGACTTCAGGTCCCTGATTACTGTAATGGTAGAACAGGATCCATGCACCAATCAGCGCTGTGACAATAGGGATGATCCACACTGGAGACCAGCGTTTGATCTTCTCGACTTTCGCCGTACCGCTCTGTTCATCGTCGATTTTATTTTCCGCCATCTTGTTGCACCTTTAAAGACTGAACTCCGGCTCGATCCCAAATCAACCTTGGGTCGAAAGTCGCCGCCGCGAGCATAGTAAGAATAACGACCCCAGCAAATAGCAGTACGCCGATGTCCGGATAGATACTCATTAATTTCCCCATTCTGACCAATGCAGAAAGCACGGCGATGACGAATACGTCGATCATTGACCACCGGCCAACAAATTCGACCATTTCATAAATCACATGCAATCTCTCTCTGTCGATCTGCTTGTCGCTGTTGGCATCCCAACACAACCAACCAATCGCCAGCATTTTCAATGTAGGGACCATGATACTGGCAATAAAAATCACCATGGCAACAGGATAAGAGCCGTCACTCCATAACAGCACAACGCCGGCCATGATGGTGGAGGTGATTTTAGTCCCCAGCGCCTGAGTGATCATGATGGGCAATAAATTAGCGGGAATATAAAGGAGAATCGACGTCACTAATAATGCCATAGTCCATTGCAGACTGTTTTTACGCCGGGCATATCCTTTGGTTTCGCAACGGCTACACTCGGACTGATTGACCGGCAAAATAGCCATGCAACAGTGGCAAGAACGTAACCCTTGACTCAAACCGCTCTCTCCAATACGCAACGGTTGCGCTAACCGCGGTGCGGGTCCAACCTGCTGCCATAACCCGTAGCGGTCAGTACATTGAAAGGCGCGTAATTGAAGCAGGCAGAAAAGGACATAGGGAATGAAACTGGTGCCAATACCGACATCACCGTAAGCCATCAGTTTAACGAAACTGACCAGCACACCAGCAAGGAAAATCTCTACCATGCACCAGGCCTTTAAACGAAACAGCATGCGCGCAATACTCACTTTCCAGTGAGCTGAAAGCCGGGTATTCATGTAAAGTACAATAATTGACAGCATGCAAATGGCAGGCAGTAATTGCACCACGATCATAAATAAGGAGGCCATACTGGTGTAGTTTTCAGAGACCAGTAACTGTGGAATTTGGATCAACGTAACTTCACTACCAAGACCGGCCACCTTCATGTTAACGAAGGGGAAAAGATTGGATAACAGCAGCATAAACAGCGCGCTGATGGCAAAGCTGATAGGACGTCTGCGGGGATCTTTCCAGCGCGATGTTAGCGTGGTGTGACAACGTGGACATTTTGCCTTTTGCCCGATGGCAATAGCAGGGATCTCCACCAACAAATCGCATTGGGGACACAAAATGTGCGGGTCATGAATATGAGAACACACAGTCAACTCCTCAACGGCGGAAGATACCTAAGACCTGCGCAGACCAATAGATCCATTATTCACCTGCGCAGGATGATGCAGCTTTAGCCGTTTTTCTGCGTTTCCAACGCTTCCCAACGTTCAAAGGCCTGCTCTAACTCTTGTTCGACAACCGCCAGCGCCTTTACGACTTGCTGGGTTTCATCATGCGGACGGGTGAAAAAATCGGCGTCACTCATTTGTTGCTGTAAAATAGCGATCCGCCCTTCCAACTCACTGATTTGCTGAGGCAGTAGCTCAAGTTCGCGTTGTTGATTATAGCTGAGCTTATTGGCAGAGCGTTTAGCAGATTCTGCTTTGGGCTGTGACACCACTTTGGTCTCTGAGGCCGCAACCTGGCGGATGGGCTTCTGGTTACGACGCTGCTGTTGCGCATCATGGTAACCCCCAACATAGCTGTTAATCACGCCGTTGCCTTCATAAATCCAGCATTCGGTTGCCGAGTTATCAACAAACTCACGGTCATGGCTCACCAGCATTACGGTGCCCTGATAGCTGTCGATCATCTCTTCCAGCAACTCCAGCGTTTCTACATCCAGGTCATTGGTCGGTTCATCGAGAATCAACAGGTTACTTGGACGCAGGAACAATTTTGCCAGCAGCAGACGGTTACGTTCGCCGCCTGACAGCGCTTTCACCGGTGTCATCGCGCGTTTAGGGTGGAACAGGAAGTCCTGTAGATAACCCAGTACATGGCGTGAGCGGCCATTGACCATCACTTCCTGCTTACCTTCGGCGAGGTTATCCATCACGGTACGTTCCGGATCAAGCTCCGCACGGTGCTGGTCGAAATACGCTACTTCCAGCTTGGTACCGCAGTGAACGCGGCCGCTGTCTGCCTGAATTTGACTTAGCATCAGTTTAAGCAGTGTAGTTTTACCACAACCGTTCGGACCAACCAGTGCAATTTTATCGCCGCGCATCACCTGAGCCGAGAAGTTGCTCACCAGCTGTTTACCGGCAATCGCGTAGCTGACATCTTCCATTTCGAACACAATCTTGCCGGAACTTGAGGCCTCAACCACCTGCATCTTAGCGGTACCCATCACTTCACGACGGTCAGAACGCTCTTTACGCAAAGCTTTCAGGGCGCGTACACGGCCTTCATTACGGGTACGACGGGCTTTGATGCCCTGACGGATCCACACCTCTTCCTGTGCCAGTTTTTTATCAAACTCGGCGTTCTGCAGCTCTTCAACGCGCAACGCTTCTTCTTTCGCCAGCAGGTAAGCTTCATAGTTACCCGGATAGGACACCAGTTTGCCGCGATCGAGATCGACAATACGGGTTGCCATGTTGCGGATAAATGAACGGTCATGGGAAATGAAGATGATACTGCCCTGGAATTCCTTCAGAAACTCTTCCAGCCAGGCAATACTTTCGATGTCCAGGTGGTTGGTCGGTTCATCAAGCAATAATACCTTCGGAGAACTGACCAGCGCACGGCCCAGCGCAGCTTTACGCAGCCACCCACCGGAAAGGGAAGTCAACTCAGCATCGGCATCCAGACCCAGTTGCAACAACACTTCGCTGATGCGACTGTCGAGCTGCCACAGACCTTGGTGATCAAGAATTTCCATCACCTGAGAGAGCTTATTCAAGTTTCTCTCACTTGGGTCAGTTTCTACCAGATGCGAAATCGCATGATAGGCCTTGAGATGTTCAGCCTGTTCAGACACGCCTTCAGAGACGAAGTCAAACACAGTGCCGACTACATTACGGGGCGGATCCTGCTGTAGACGCGCGACGATTAAATCCTGCTCGTAAACGATACGACCGTCATCGAGTGGCACTTCGCGGTTGATGATTTTCATCAGCGTCGATTTACCGGCGCCGTTACGACCGACCAGACAAACGCGTTCGTTCGGTTCGATGTGTAATTCGGTGTTATCTAACAAAGGCGAGTCACTGAATGACAGCCAGGCACCTGACATACTGATTAACGACATAAACTTTACTTTTCCTCGCTAGCGTGAGAAAGCAGCCAGCAGTTATGAATTTGACGATTACGGGCGAAATCCTGCGACAGGGTTTGGCTGGTGATCTCTTTAGCGCTCAGACCGAGCAAGCTCAGTCCCTCGAGATCCATCTGGAAACCGCGCTTGTTGTTGGAGAACATAATGGTACCGTTGTGACGCAAAATACGTTTCAGATCTTTCATCAATGACAGATGATCACGCTGAACGTCGAAACTTTCGGCCATACGTTTAGAGTTGGAGAAGGTCGGTGGATCGATAAAGATCACGTCAAACTGCTCGTCGCACATGCCAAGATAGGAGAGACAATCAGCCTGGATAAGGCGATGCTGACGCCCTGTCAAGTTATTCACTCGCAGGTTTTTCTCTGCCCACTCCAGATAGGTGCGTGACATATCGACAGTGGTCGTGCTGCGTGCGCCACCGAGGCCTGCGTGAACGCTGGCGGTACCGGTGTAGGCAAACAAGTTAAGGAAGTCTTTCCCTTTACTCATTTCGCCAAGCATTTGGCGCGCAATGCGGTGATCGAGGAACAGACCGGTATCCAGATAATCGGTCAGGTTAACCCACAGCTTGGCATTGAACTCTTCCACCAACTGGAATTCGCCTTTTTGCGCCAGTTTCTCGTACTGATTGGTTCCCTTCTGACGTTCACGGGTTTTCAACACCAGTTGGCTGGAAGAAATATCCAACACAGAGAGTGTGGCGTTAATGACATCAAATAAACGTTGACGCGCTTTCTGCGCATCCACGGTTTTTGGTGGTGCGTATTCCTGTACTACCACTTTGCTACCGTAGCGATCAACGGCCACGTTGTAATCTGGTAAATCGGCGTCATACAGGCGATAACACTCGATCCCCTGTTGTTTGGCCCATTTCTCCAGCTTTTTGACGTTCTTGCGCAGGCGGTTGGCGTAGTCTTCTGCCATTTGCGTGCCTGACGCTCCGGTTGGGTTTTCGGCCAACTGGTAGTTTTTTTGCACACATTCCAGCGGGCCATTTTTAGCCTTAAACTGACGATCGGCGCGTAGCTGCACGCAGCTCAGCAGTTCAGGCGAGGCGCTGAACAGAGAGAGCTGCCAGCCACCAAACTGAGTTTTCATAATACGGCCCAGCTGGTTATGCAGGGCAATCAACGCAGGTTCACTTTCCAAACGCTCGCCATAGGGTGGGTTACTGATGACCGTACCGGTTGGGCCTTCAGGCAGCGGATTCACCAATTTGCCAACTTCACCCACTTCGAGTGTGATGAGTTCAGCCACACCGGCACGACGGGCGTTAGAACGCGCCATTTCAATCACGCGGCGGTCAATATCAGAACCGAAGAAACGCGACGAGGTCTCCTGCAATGCACGACGAGTACGCACTTCGGCCTCTGTCGTCAGTTCACGCCATAAATCAGCATCAAACTTATTCCAGCCGGTAAAGCCCCAATGTGGACGATGTAAACCCGGCGCGCGATCGGCGGCAATCATTGCCGCTTCGATCAACAACGTGCCGGAACCGCACATAGGATCAACCATCGGCGTGCCAGCTTTCCAGCCAGAACGCATGACGATGGCAGCCGCCAAGCTCTCTTTTAAAGGTGCCTGACCGGCCAGGTCACGGTAGCCGCGCTGATGCAGGCCTTCGCCGCTCAAATCTAGCGCAACGCTGGCAGTATCACGTTGCAAGAACACATTGACGCGAATGTCAGGCTGCTGTTTCGCCACGTTAGGGCGTTCATCCATTTTGCGCGTAAAGCTGTCGACGATAGCGTCTTTCACTTTCAACGCGCCGTACTGACTGTTACGAATCTCATCATTCAGACCACTAAAATGAACGGCAAAGGTTTTATCGACACCGAACATTTCCGGCCAGTCGATCGCCATCACACCCATATATAGGTCTAAATCGCTGTGTACTTTAAATTCATTAAGAGGCAGCAGAATGCGCGAAGCCAGACGGCTCCAAAGCAGACTTTGATACATCAGGCGATCGTCACCTTCAAAATGCACCCCTCCCTGCACAACTTTGCAGGCTTGCGCACCCAGCGTTTCCAGTTCGCTTTTTAAAAGTTCTTCCAGTCCACGCGCCGTGCTGGCAAACAAAGAGTTCATATCGACATATCACCAAAAAGAAAATAGTTGCGCATTATAGCTAATCCGTCCCGCTTGTCATAAAGTCTCTTCCCATCATAAAATATTACCCAACGTCATTCGAGTTGCATCTGGGCCGCAACGGAATGAATCCTCGGGTGCTTACTCAAGTAAGTGACCGGGTTGAATGAAGGCGGCCAACGCGGAGGCAGCTCGAAAGATGAAAGGTATAGAGCAAGGAGGCGCGTTTACGTGGCTACCCTTTCACGATTATTTGTTCACCCCGTAAAGTCGATGCGCGGACTGCAGTTGTCTCACGCACATGTCACAGCCAGCGGTCTGGCATTTGACCGTCTTTTCATGTTGACAGACCCACAGGGGATGTTTATTACCGCACGCCAATATCCGCAGTTGGTCCAGTTTACGCCCGCTTTGCTGCCAGATGGCCTATTAATCACCCGTCCCGATGGCGAAACCGCCAGCGTGCGTTTCCGTGATTTTAGCGGACAAGCTGAACCCACAGAAGTTTGGGGCAATCAGTTTACCTCACTCATCGCGCCAGATGCGTTAAATCAGTGGCTAAGCCGCTATTTAAAGCGCGACGTACAACTGCGCTGGGTCGGTGAAGAACTGACTCGCCGCGTGAAAAAATATGCTGAAGTCCCCCTCTCTTTCGCCGACGGCTTCCCTTATCTGCTGATCAATGAAGCCTCAATGCGCGATTTACAAAACCGCTGCCCCAGCAGCGTGAAAATAGAACAGTTCAGGCCGAATCTGGTGGTTACTGGCGTGGAGGCTTATGCCGAAGATAATTGGCAGACCATTCGCATCGGTGAGGTTATTTTTGACGTAGTGAAACCCTGCAGCCGCTGCATACTAACGACGGTAAGTACCGAGCATGGCCGCAAACATCCGCGTGGGGAACCACTGAAAACGCTGCAGGGCTACCGCACTGCCGACAACGGTGATGTGGATTTCGGTCAGAATATGATTGCCCGTAACACCGGCATGATCCGGGCCGGTGACAGCATTCAGGTACTGGCGACCAAACCACCCCGCCCATACTCTGCCGGTATCGTGGTTGAAAATGTGGCAGCGCCAAAGAGCGATGTCAAAAGTGTCAGCATTAACTATCAAGGCACGGAGTTTACCGGAAATAATCAGCAGATTTTGCTTGAGCAGCTAGAGATGCAGGGTTTACGCATTCCATACTCTTGCCGTGCAGGTATTTGCGGAGCTTGCAAGCTGACGCTAGAGGCAGGGGAAGTGTCGCCACTAAAGGCAAGTGCGATAGGTAAAGATGGGACGATATTGTCTTGCAGTTGTATTCCAGGAACGGACGTCGTGTTGCGTTGATCAAGAAGAGAAGAGGTCTATCAGGCGGGAAATCAAACCGCCCGATCATATTGTTGAGTATTCGTGGTGCGAACGGGTGCAGGCATCAAACGATCATGCATGATCTTAATGGCATCACCGAGCACCATTCCCCGACCTGCCAGAGTTAAGCGCTCTTGTGCCAGTAAACAAAGACTGGCGTTATCGCCGGACTCAACCACCAGCAGGATTGCATGCTCGCCACTCTCCGTCACCTGAACTTGCGCTATCTGGCCGTTCTGCGGCTGAAAAGGTAAGCGCTGTTGGGTAAAATGCCAACTTTTTGGCATTAGCGGCTTGAGAAAACGGAAGGCAACCAAGGCATTAAGTACTAATTCAGCACGCTGCTCATTGGCCAGTTTCACACCTTTGCACTGCTCTTCATAACCATAATAGAGAGCAGCATCATCCACACAGAATGAGGCGTCACCAAAAGCATCTGGCGTCAGCATTTTTGCAGGGAAACGGGAACGGAAAATCATACCATTGGCGAGATCCAGCATCAGCCGATCGTGTTCAGTATCAAAATACCAACGCCAATTATCATCTGGTTTAATTTTCATTTTCTATCCTGTTTTTCCCGAACTTGCGATCTGATCACTCATTAATAAAAAAAACCGGACTTACCCTACGCGATTTAATCATGGGTATAAATCAGACAAATCTTGAGCTACTGCCGCTTCTATATTATAGAACCAGTGGACAAAATATAGACGAGCCGGATGAATAAATAAACCCCCGGCTGTCAATAGCGATGAAAAATATTAGATATGGGTGACAATATTCTTAATCAGGCGTGGTCCGTGATAGATAAACCCGGAATATATTTGTATTAAAGAGGCACCCGCCGCCATTTTTTCCCGTGCAGCGGTTAATGAATCTATCCCGCCAACACCAATAATAGGCAACTGGCCTTTAAGTTCATCAGAGAGCATACGGATGATTTCTGTACTCCGAAGTTGAACAGGACGGCCACTTAATCCACCGGTTTGCTCGCAGTAATTAAGTCCCTGGATCAACTTACGGTCGAGTGTTGTATTGGTGGCGATCACCCCATCCATATTATGACGAACTAAACTGTCAGCTATTTGGATCAATTCCTCGTGTGAAAGATCCGGGGCGATCTTTACTGCAATAGGGACATATTTTTGATGCCGCTGCTGTAGCTCAAGTTGCTTATTTTTTATCGCTGCCAGTAGATCGTCAAGCGCTTCGCCGTACTGTAATGAGCGTAATCCCGGCGTGTTAGGGGAAGAAATATTCACCGCGATATATCCGGCGTAAGGATAAATCTTATCCATACAAGTCAGATAATCATCTTTGCCATTCTCGACCGGCGTGTCTTTATTCTTGCCAATATTAATACCGAGAATGCCACCAAAACGAGAACGTTTAACGTTGTTAACTAAATTGTCGACACCTTTATTATTGAAGCCCATGCGGTTAATCAGGCCTTCGGCTTCCACGATGCGGAATAAGCGCGGCTTATCATTACCGTCCTGAGCCCGAGGCGTCACGGTACCCACTTCCACAGCACCAAAGCCCATCGCGCCAAATGCATCAATGCAATCACCGTCTTTATCCAGACCGGCGGCAAGACCTAATGGGTTTTTAAATGACAGCCCCATGCAACTGACCGGTTTGGTCGGTACAGACTGGTTAATAAGAAATTCAAACGGTGAACCAGAAATACGGCTCAATAGGCGGAAAGTGAGTTCGTGCGCGCGCTCAGGGTCGAGCTGAAACAGTGCTTTCCTGACAAGAGGATAAAACATGAAGACTCCTGGATTCCCGGTGGCTAGACGGGGCGATATTATCGACTAACCGCCGGTCAATTGGAAACGTTAACCAGCTATTTGCGATAATAAGTGCTTTTGTACGCAAACGATTACTTTTTATTTACCTTTGATTCACGTTTTGCGCCCTTCCCACCTCCCCTTTATACCTGCCGTTTCGCCGACTTTATCCGTTTTGCGACTATGGATAGCCAAAATTGAGATTTCCGCTCCGCCGCCTCTGCCTGTTACGTTAATTTCACTTTGTTAATGAAAACAATGATTCTATAACTTTTTGTTATATCCAAGTCACTCACGTTGCATTACGGCAGCCAACACAGAGGCAACTTGCAGGACGACGGATATATAAGGAATTCAGATGCGTGTTATTACCCTGGCAGGCAGCCCGCGACAACCGTCCCGCTCTTCTTCCCTGCTGGCCCTCAGCCACCAGTGGCTGGCAAACCGTGGTGTGAAAGTCTTTACCTACCATCTGCAGGATTTCTCTGCTGACGATCTGCTGTTCGCGAATTTCTCCAGCCCGCAGTTGAAGCAGCTGACTGCCGAACTGACGAGTGCGGACGGGTTGATCGTCGCAACACCCGTGTATAAAGCGTCTTTTTCCGGCGCATTAAAAACGCTGCTGGATTTACTACCTGAACGCGCACTCGACCATAAAGTCGTTCTGCCGCTGGCGACCGCCGGTTCTATCGGTCACATGCTGGCGGTGGATTACGCTCTCAAGCCGGTTCTCGCCTCGCTGAAAGCACAGGAAGTTCTGCAAGGCGTATTCGCCGATGACAGCCTGATTACCGACTATCACACTTTTCCGGCGCGGCTTGATCCGGCGCTCGCCGAGCGTTTGAACGAATCGCTGGAAAATTTTTATCTGGCACTCAGCCGCCATCGGCCGATCGTCAACACTTTCGCAACCTCTCTTTCAGCGCAAGTTCTGCGCGTCTGACTCAAAAGGAATTCACCATAACTGCGTTATTCTCTTTGTCATCACTTCGCCGCCTGCCAGTGGTTGCCGGTTTGCTTACCAGCCTGACCCTCAGCGGTCACGCCGTGGCGGAAGAAAAAGCGCCGCAGCAGCTGCGCATCGCCTATCAGAAAGGGTCTGTCGGTCTGGTGCTGGCAAAATCGCACAAATTGCTGGAAACACGTTTTCCCAACACCAGGATTACCTGGATTGAATTCCCTGCCGGACCGCAAATTCTGGAAGCCCTCAACGTCGGCAGCATTGATTTAGGGGGCACCGGCGATTTACCGCCGCTGTTCGCGCAGGCGGCGGGCGCAGACTTGCTCTATATCGGCTCGGAACCGCCAAAGCCAAAAGCAGAAGTGATTCTGGTCGACAACGACAGCCCGATCAAAAGCGTCGCGGATCTGAAAGGTCACAAAGTCGCCTTTCAGAGAGGCTCCAGCTCGCACAATTTACTGATCCGCGCCCTGCAACAGGCGGGGCTGAAACCCAGCGACATCCAGCCGGTTTATCTGACACCGGCCGATGCCCGTGCGGCATTTCAGCAGCATGACGTCGATGCCTGGGCCATCTGGGATCCTTACTATTCCGCTGCGCAGGTTCAGGGAAATGTCCGGGTACTGATTGACGGTTCATCGTTGCATCAGACCGGCTCCTTCTACCTTGCGCCGAAAAAATATACTGAAGCCAATTCGCAGTTTATCCAGCAGGTTCTGACGGTGTTAACGCAGGCGAATGCGCTGACCAAAACCGATCGCGACCAGAGCATCAAACTGCTTTCTCAGTCGATGGGTTTACCGGAAAAAGTGGTGGCGTCATATCTGGATCATCTGCCGGATTTACCTATCACGCCGGTCAGTGCCGAAACGGAAAAGCGCCAGCAGCAAACCGCCGATCTGTTCTATGAAAACCGTATTTTGCCGAAGCAGGTCGACATCAAAGACCGTATCTGGAAACCGACAGTACAAGCCAACTGAGTATCCGACGATTTAACCGCTACGCACGAGCGAAAACGAATGAGAGAGGAGTTACCCCATGAGTCTGAACGTATTCTGGTTTTTACCTACCCACGGCGATGGTCGCTATTTAGGCACGGAAGAAGGTGCGCGCGTCGTTGATCACGGTTATCTGCAACAGATAGCACAAGCGGCCGATCGCTTAGGGTTCGGTGGCGTGCTGCTGCCTACCGGCCGTTCATGCGAAGACTCATGGCTGGTGGCCGCGTCGCTGATTTCCGTTACCCAGCGGCTAAAATTCCTGGTGGCGCTGCGTCCGGGGATTATCTCCCCGACGCTGGCTGCTCGTCAGGCCGCCACGCTCGACAGGCTGTCCGGCGGTCGCGCGCTGTTTAATCTGGTGACCGGTGGCGATCCGGCTGAACTGGCCGCCGAGGGTCTGCATCTCAATCACAAAGAACGTTACGAAGCGTCTGCCGAATTCACCCGTATCTGGCGTCGCGTACTGGAAGGCGAAACGGTGGATTACTCAGGCCAACACATTCAGGTCAACGGCGCGAGCCTGATGCATCCCCCGGTTCAGTACCCTCGCCCGCCGCTGTACTTCGGTGGTTCTTCTGAGGAAGCGCAGGATCTGGCCGCCGAACAGGTTGAACTGTATCTGACATGGGGCGAGCCACCGGCGTCAGTCAAAGAAAAAATCGAACAGGTTCGCGCCAAAGCCGCGGCCCATGGCCGCACGGTGCGCTTCGGTATTCGTTTGCATGTCATTGTGCGCGAAACCAATGAAGAAGCCTGGCAGGCCGCCGACCGCCTAATTGCCAACATTGATGATGACACCATTCAACGCGCACAGGCGGCGTTTGCTAAAACCGATTCCGTGGGGCAGCACCGCATGGCAGCGCTACACGGCGGCGATCGCAATAAACTGGAAATTTATCCAAACCTGTGGGCAGGGATCGGTTTGGTGCGTACCGGTGCGGGCACTGCGCTGGTTGGTGATGGTCCGACCGTAGCGGCACGCATGCAGGAATATGTCGATCTGGGCATCGATACCTTTATTTTCTCCGGCTATCCGCATCTGGAAGAAGCGTACCGCGTCAGCGAGTTGCTGTTCCCGCATCTGGATCTGGCGAAACCGGAAGATGAGAACGTGGTGAAGAAGGCTATTTTGCCGCGTGGTGAACTGGTCGCTCACGACTTCGCCAACAAAAAAGTCGCCAGCCAGCATTAAGGAGAACGGACATGACCTCATCACCACGCGAGTTAGACCGTATTTTGCCGTGGATTGTGCCGGTGGCGCTGATCGGTGGCTGGCAGGTGGCTGTCGAAGCAGGCTGGCTATCTCAACGCATTCTTCCCGCGCCCAGCGCGGTGGTTGAGGCGTTCTGGACACTGACGAAAAGCGGCGACCTCTGGCAAAACCTGAAAATCAGCACCTTCCGCGCGCTGACTGGTTTTGCCATCGGCGGCAGCCTCGGTTTGCTGCTCGGCTTTATCACCGGGCTTTCCCACTGGGGAGAGCGCCTGCTCGACAGTTCACTGCAAATGCTGCGCAACATTCCCCATCTGGCGCTGATCCCGCTGGTGATTCTGTGGTTCGGTATTGATGAAACTGCCAAGATTTTTCTGGTGGCACTGGGCACCCTGTTTCCGATTTACCTCAATACTTATCACGGTATTCGCAATATTGATCGCGGCCTGCTGGAAATGTCGCGCAGCTACGGTTTGTCCGGTTTCCCGCTGTTTATTCAAGTGGTATTACCCGGCGCGCTGCCGTCGATTATGGTCGGAGTCCGCTTTGCGCTCGGGTTCATGTGGCTGACGCTGATCGTCGCAGAAACTCTTTCTGCCAACTCCG
Source organism: Hafnia psychrotolerans (assembly GCF_014639435.1). Taxonomy (GTDB): domain Bacteria; phylum Pseudomonadota; class Gammaproteobacteria; order Enterobacterales; family Enterobacteriaceae; genus Ewingella; species Ewingella psychrotolerans. The sequence goes on from NZ_BMFZ01000002.1 coordinate 411,655, forward strand.
GCATCGGCTATCTGGCAATGAACGCCCGTGAATTTTTGCAAACTGACGTCGTGATGGTCGCCATCGTGCTGTACGCCATCCTGGGTAAACTGGCCGATATTTTAGCCCGCCAGCTGGAAAGTGTCTGGCTGCGCTGGCACCCCGCTTATCAGAAAAAACAAGGAGACGCCGCATGAGCGCACCTACCCGTATTCCGCAAGGCACGCCGGTCACGCTGTCCGGCATCACCAAACAGTACGGCAACCGCGCCGTGCTCAATGACATCAATCTGCGCATTCCGCCCGGCCAGTTTGTGGCGGTGGTTGGCCGCAGCGGCTGTGGAAAAAGTACATTATTACGTCTGCTCGCCGGGCTGGAAAAAACCACACTGGGCGAACTGCTTAGCGCCAGTGCTCCACTGAGTCAGGTGCACGACGATACGCGGCTGATGTTTCAGGATGATCGCCTGCTGCCGTGGAAGAAAGTGATCGATAACGTCGGCTTAGGCTTAAAAGGAAAATGGCGCGAAGCCGCGCTGGCCGCGCTGGAAGAAGTCGGATTGGCGGATCGCGCCGATGAATGGCCTTCGGCACTGTCGGGAGGACAAAAACAACGTGTGGCGCTGGCGCGTGCGTTAATCCATCGACCACGTTTGTTGTTATTAGATGAACCGCTCGGCGCACTGGATGCCCTAACGCGAATCGAAATGCAAAGCCTGATCGAGCGTCTGTGGCAACAGCATGATTTCACCGTGCTACTGGTGACGCACGATGTCAGTGAAGCCGTGACCGTTGCAGACCGGGTGATCCTCATCGATCAGGGACGGATTGGTCTGGATCTGACCGTGGATTTGCCACGTCCACGCCGGAAAGGTTCAGCGAGACTAGCAGAGCTGGAAGCCGAAGTGCTGGAACGCGTGCTCACGCCTCAACCTGCGCAGACGGTTCCGCAGGAAGCGAAACGCGCACAGCGATAACTTATATTTACCCGAAATAATTCGAGTTGCAGGATTAAAGCGGCGGCAAGCGGATGAAGGATAAAAAGGGCAATGTTTCCATCGCCCTTTGTCATTTCTGAGACTCGGTTATGCGTCTAACGCTTTGGTGATTTTCTCGAACAAATCACCGGACAGATTTTCCAGCCCTTTTAACTGCTCAAGCGCACTGCGCATCAGTGCCTGACGGTGAGCGTCATAGCGTTTCAGACGGATCAACGGCTCAATCATACGCGCGGCAACCTGCGGGTTACGGGTGTTCAGGTCGGTGAGCATTTCCGTCAGGAACTGATAACCGCTGCCATCGGCGGCGTGGAATGCCGGCGGGTTGGTGGAGGCAAACGACCCTATCAACGAACGGATGCGGTTCGGGTTACTCATGGTAAATGAACGGTGGCTCAGTAATGAACGAACTTTTTGCAGTACATCCGCCGACGGGCTGGAGGCTTGCAGCATGAACCATTTGTCCATCACCAGACCATCTTGATGCCAGCGCTCATCGTAAGTCGCCATCAGCGCTTCACGACAAGGCAACTGGGCCGAAACGGCCGCAGACATCGCCGCCAGAGAGTCGGTCATGTTGTCGGCCTGCTCGAACTGAGCCTGTACGATTTTATCCGCCTGCGTTACGTCACCAAACGCCAGATAACGTAAACAGGTATTACGCAGTGCGCGCTTGCCAATATCTTCATGCACCACACGGTATGCCGGCAGACGGTTAGCGTTATAAACGGCCAGTAACTCATCTGCCATTTCGGTTGCCAGGCAGCGGGTGATGGCTGAATGCACCGCACTGATCGCTTGCGGATCGATAATATCGAACAATTCAGCCATTTCGTTTTCAGAAGGCAGCGTGAGGATCTGTGCCGCCAAGCCCGGATCAATACTTTCGTCCAACAACACGGCACGGAAGGCATCGGCCACGTGCAACGGCAGTGACAGTGGCTGTTTCTGCTGATGCCGTGCGACGTTGAGCTTAATATAAATAGCCAGCAGGCTTTGCGCCGAATCCCAGCGAGAGAAATCATTACGCGCATGTTTCATCAGGAAGGTGAGCTGATGATCGCCATATTTATAATCCAGCTTCACTGGTGCAGAGAACTCACGTAGTAAGGATGGCACCGGTGGGTATTCCACATCGTCAAAGATGAAGGTTTGTTCTGCTTGAGTCACATTCAGCACGTTGCTAACCACACTGCCGTTTTGCTTAAGCGGAATCACATTACCTTGCGGATCATACAGTTCAATATCCAACGGAATATGCAGTGGCAGTTTTTCAGCTTGATCCGCCGTCGGTGGCGTTTTCTGGCTAACGGTTAACGTATATTGCTGTTTTTCTACGTCATAATCATCACGTACGGTGAGAACAGGTGTGCCCGACTGGCTGTACCAACGGCGGAACAGAGACAGATCAACGTTCGACGCATCTTCCATCGCCTGCACGAAGTCATCACAGGTTGCCGCGCTGCCATCATGACGTTCAAAATAGAGTTGAATACCAGCCTGGAATTTCTCTTCACCCAGCAAGGTATGCAGCATGCGGATCACTTCTGAACCCTTTTCATACACCGTCAGTGTGTAGAAGTTGTTCATTTCGATCACTTTTTCCGGACGGATCGGGTGCGCCATCGGGCTGGCGTCTTCGGCAAATTGTGAGGAACGCATCACGCGGACGTTATCAATACGGTTTACTGAACGTGAGCCGAGATCCGAGCTGAACTCCTGATCGCGGAACACCGTTAGCCCCTCTTTCAGGCTGAGCTGGAACCAGTCGCGGCAGGTCACGCGGTTACCGGTCCAGTTATGGAAATATTCGTGACCGATCACCGCTTCAATACCCAGATAATCTTTGTCGGTGGCAGTTTCGGCTTTCGCCAGCACATATTTGGAGTTAAAGACGTTCAGGCCTTTGTTTTCCATCGCGCCCATGTTGAAGAAGTCAACGGCAACGATCATGAAGATATCGAGATCGTACTCCAGATTGAAGCGGCTTTCGTCCCACTTCATCGACTGCTTCAGGGATTCCATTGCCCAGTCGGCACGGTCCAGATTGCCACGATCGACAAACAGCTCCAGCGCCACATCACGGCCTGAGCGCGTTTTGAAGGTATCACGCAGCACATCAAAATCACCGGCGACCAGCGCAAACAGATAGCAAGGTTTAGGGAACGGGTCTTGCCATTTTATCCAATGTTTGCCACCTTCCAGCTCACCGGAATCAATGCGGTTACCGTTGGATAGCAGGTACGGATAGCGGGCTTTATCAGCCACGATACGCGTCGAAAAGCGCGCCAGAACATCCGGGCGATCCAAATAATAGGTGATATGCTGGAAACCTTCGGCTTCACACTGAGTACACAGCGCTTCACCGGAGAGATAAAGCCCTTCCAATGCGCTGTTTTTGGCTGGGTGAATTTCGTTGACGATGCAAAGCTCGAAGGCTTCAGGCAGACGGTCAATCACGAGTGTTTTATCCGTTACCTGGTAACTCGGCCAATCCTGCCCATTCACTTTCAGACTGATTAGGGTCAGATCTTCACCATTAAGTACCAGCGAAGCGCCTTCTGCACCTTGGCGTTTAATCTGGCTGACAGCGGTAACCACGGTAGTTTGGGCATCGAGTTCAAAATTGAGGTCAATATCGGTAATGGTGTAGTCCGGTGCACGGTAATCGTGGCGGAATTTGGCTTGTGGCAGTTGAGTCATAAAGAAACCTTTTAACGTTTTCGTCAGTCACGACGTCTGTTGTTGATCCTTGCTTATCTGGACGCTCCGGCAGGAGAAAGGCCAGCGGCTGATAAAGCTTTCCTGAACTTTACCACAGGCGCTTAGAATTCCCAGATTGTTGCAGACTTGTAAGTCTGTTAGGCCATGTTTCGTTCAAAACGGAAGCCTATGCCACTGTGCAACCTAATTGTTAACAAAAAGATGCCATTTTGAAGACCTGAGCACGTTTAAGCCTCGACCCTTCGCTGACAATTATGATGTGATGAGCGTTCTTTCACAGGATATTACGGTATACTTCACAGACTTTGCTGTTTTATCCAGAATGCTTTTTTATCTGGAATGGTTGGCGTGATGCGAACTGCCTTTAATAAGTTATGTGCAGGTTTTTGCTGGCCAACCCTTTCTGACGAGGATGCTGTAAACGCGCTATGACTTCATACGCTTCCCCGATTTTGACTTCGCTGTTAGATACCGACGCCTACAAGCTTCATATGCAGCAAGCCGTCTTCCACCGCTATCACGATATTAGCGTGGTGGCCGAATTCCGCTGTCGTGGCGACGACCGACTAGGCGAATATGCCAGCGAAATTCGCCAACAAATCGAAATGATGAGCCAGTTGGCTCTGACAGACGATGAATTTTCCTATCTTTCCAGTCTGCCTTTTTTCAGCGCTGACTACCTCAACTGGCTGAAAACTTTCCGCTATAACCCTAAAGATGTCGAGGTGGCCGATCGCGACGGTCATTTACACGTGCGGATTTCCGGGCCATGGCGTGAAGTGATCATGTGGGAAGTGCCGCTGCTGGCCGTGATTAGCGAAGTTGTTCACCAACATCGTTCTGGTCAGGTGACCCTACAAATGGCAGTGGATCAACTACGCAAGAATCTGACACGTTTCAAACAAGAAGCGGCAGATATTGATATATCATGCTTTCGCCTGATGGATTTCGGAACGCGACGCCGTTTCTCCGGCGAAGTGCAGCAGGCGATTGTTACTACATTGAAAGCCGAATTCCCTTACCTGCTAGGTACCAGTAACTACCATATTGCCCACAGATTGCAGTTGTCTCCGGTAGGAACCCAGGCGCATGAGTGGTTCCAGGCGCATCAGCAGATAAGCCCAACACTGGCCAATAGCCAGCGTGCCGCTTTGCAGGCATGGCTGGATGAATACCCTGATCAATTGGGTATCGCGCTGACCGACTGCATAACGATGGATGCTTTCCTGAGGGATTTCGGCCCGAAATTTGCCAACGCCTATGACGGTTTGCGCCATGATTCAGGAGACCCGGTTGAATGGGGTGAAAAAGCGATAGCGCATTATCAAAAGCTGGGTATTGACCCGATGAGTAAAACCCTGGTCTTCTCAGACAATCTTGATTTAGATAAGGCTCTGTCTCTGTATCGCCATTTCCATCAACGCGTGAATCTGGTATTTGGTATTGGAACGCGTCTGACCTGTAATATTCCAGACGTAAAACCGCTGAATATTGTGATCAAGCTGGTCCAGTGCAATGGCAAACCGGTGGCAAAACTGTCTGACAGTCCAGGTAAAACAATCTGTCAGGACAAAGCTTTTGTGAAGGCATTACGTAAAGCTTTCGATATCCCTCTGGTTAAAAAAGCATCTTAATAAAACGTCTGTGGCCATCACGGCCGCAGGCATTCTTCCTTCTCCTTTCCAGAACCGTTCTTCTGATCACTGACTCTTCTTATATATAGGCGTGCTCCTTTATATTGATGCTATTTAGATTTACGACATTCACATCCATCGCAATGATAATTTTGGATAACTATTGCCCTGCCCGGACAAATGTTGTCCAAGCGACGTGATTTCTGCTTGTGTCCTGAGAAAGGCTAAGTAACATAGCAAAATCCCTTTTTATGGGGTCCGTTAGTTCTCAATCATCATCTGAATATATAAGAAAGAGAGAAACCTATGAGCGTTGTGCCTGTAGTCGACGTACTGCAAGGCCGTGCTGCGGTTGACAGTGAAGTCACCGTCCGCGGTTGGGTGCGTACCCGGAGAGATTCTAAAGCTGGCATCTCCTTCCTCGCCGTTTATGACGGCTCCTGCTTTAATCCGTTACAGGCCGTTGTGAATAATTCTCTGCCCAATTATCAGAATGAGGTTCTGCGCCTGACCACCGGTTGCTCAATTGAAGTGACCGGCACTGTTGTCGCCTCACCGGGTGAAGGCCAAAGTTTCGAACTGCAAGCGACGGCCATTAAAGTGGTTGGCTGGGTTGATGATCCTGACACTTACCCGATGGCCGCAAAACGCCACAGTATCGAATATCTCCGTGAAGTGGCGCATCTTCGCCCACGGACCAATTTGATCGGTGCTGTTGCTCGCGTGCGTAACACCCTTTCGCAAGCCATTCACCGTTTCTATCATGAAAATGGTTATTTCTGGGTATCAACACCGCTTATCACAGCATCGGATACCGAAGGCGCTGGCGAGATGTTCCGCGTTTCAACCCTGGATTTCCAAAACTTGCCGCGTACTGATAAAGGCGACGTTGATTTCAGCGAAGATTTCTTCGGTAAAGAAGCATTTCTTACTGTTTCCGGGCAGTTGAACGGTGAAACTTACGCTTGTGCACTCTCCAAGGTTTATACCTTCGGCCCAACCTTCAGAGCAGAAAACTCCAATACCAGCCGACACCTGGCTGAATTTTGGATGGTTGAACCGGAAGTGGCCTTTGCCACTCTGGACGACATCGCCGCACTGGCTGAAAGCATGCTTAAATACGTGTTCCAGGCCGTTCTGAACGAAAGAAAAGATGATATGGCGTTTTTTGCCGAACGCGTAGACAAAGATGCTGTTTCACGCCTTGAGCGTTTTGTAACATCAGATTTCGCCCAGGTTGATTACACCGATGCAGTAGCAATCTTAATCAATTGCGGTAAGACCTTTGAAAATCCTGTGTCGTGGGGTGTCGATTTATCGTCTGAGCATGAACGCTATCTGGCAGAAGAGCATTTTAAAGCGCCGGTAGTGGTTAAAAATTACCCTAAAGATATCAAAGCATTCTATATGCGAATGAATGAAGATGGTAAAACCGTCGCAGCGATGGATGTTCTGGCCCCCGGTATTGGTGAAATTATCGGCGGTTCTCAGCGTGAGGAACGTCTGGATGTGCTGGATGCTCGCCTTGAAGAAATGGGCCTCAATAAAGACGATTATTGGTGGTATCGCGATCTTCGCCGCTACGGCACAGTGCCGCACTCCGGTTTCGGCTTAGGGTTTGAACGCTTGGTAGCCTACGTTACTGGTGTACAAAACGTGCGGGATGTGATCCCATTCCCACGCACACCACGTAATGCAACCTTCTAATTAGCTAAAACATTTTCTACGTAACATTTTAGTTACAAAACTAAGGCCAGCTCAGCTGGCCTTAGTCATTTTCAAAGGTAGATCCCTGTCACAAAGTTCCGTGAAATTTACATTTTGTAATACATTCTTTCCCCGTGAAACAAGTTTAGGGGTTTAGTAGCATTTTCGATGTAGATTAAGCCGCCCTCGGGTGGAACACTGCCTCCAGACACAGGAGACACAAAACTCTCAACAATAGTTCCCTAAAGAATTATTGACGGCAGTGGCAGGTGTCCAAATAAAACCAATGAGGGTAATAATAATGATGAAGCGCAACATTCTTGCAATCGTAATCCCAGCTTTGTTGGCTGCTGGCGCAGCAAACGCTGCTGAAATTTATAACAAAGACGGCAACAAACTGGATCTCTACGGTAAAGTTGACGCACGCCACACGTTCTCTGACAACACGGGTAACGACGGTGATCAGACTTACGTTCGTTTTGGCTTTAAAGGCGAAACTCAAATTACTGACCAACTGACCGGTTACGGCCAGTGGGAATACAACGTTCAGGCGAATCACGCTGAAAGCGCTGGCACCGAAGGTAACAAAACCCGTCTGGGCTTTGCAGGTCTGAAATTTGGCGACTACGGCTCATTCGACTACGGTCGTAACTACGGCGTGATCTACGACGTAATGTCTTATACTGACCAACTGCCAGTATTTGGCGATGACACCATGTACCAGAACAACGACAACTTCATGATTGGTCGTGGTAATGGTATGGCGACTTACCGTAACAGCAACTTCTTCGGTTTGGTTGATGGCCTGAGCTTCGCTGTACAGTACCAGGGCAAAAACGAAAACGACCGTAATACTGAAGCATTTGCTGCAGACGGCGTGACTAGTTTAGGTGTTCCTCAAAGTTCAGCCGTTACTCAAAACGGCGACGGCTGGGGCGCATCAACCGCTTATGCTATCGGTAACTCTGGTGTGAGCCTGTCTGGTGCTTACTTCTCTTCAAACCGTACTAATACTCAGAAACTTGACGGTAACGGCGATAAAGCCTCTGCCTACGCATTCGGTACCAAGTACGATGCGAACAATCTGTATCTGGCAGCATTCTACGGTGAATCTCTTAACACCACACCATACGGTTCAGGTAACAACCAAACAGCCAATAAAACTCAGAACTTTGAAGTGGTTGCACAGTACCAATTCGATTTCGGTCTGCGTCCGTCCATCGCTTACCTGCAGTCTAAAGGCAAGGACTTGAACGCAGTGGGTACAGGGTTTGCTGGCGGTGACGCTGACCTGGTTAAATACATCGAAGTGGGTACCTACTACTACTTCAACAAAAATATGTCCACCTATGTTGACTACAAAATCAACTTGCTGGACGACAATGATTACACCAAAGCAGCTGGTACTAACACCGACAACGTGGTTGGTGTTGGCTTGCAATACCAGTTCTAATTTCACTTAATTGATGCACCTACGGTTGCATTCTAAGTGATTTGAAAGGCAGGGCTTCGGCTCTGCCTTTTGCTTTTAAATACCTTCCCACCCTTTTCAATTATCAAAATTATTAATCTCAAAGCCCGCTTCACAACTCCGCTTTCTTTTTGTCGCAAACGGTTGGCAAACTGACTTTCAGGCGGTAACCTGATGACCTCTTTCTGCTAAATATCAGGCCATGGAAGTCTCACCCTATGTTTGAAAAAATCACTGCTGCACCTGCTGATCCTATTCTCGGTCTTACCGATCTTTTCCGTGCTGACGCTCGCCAGGATAAAATCAATCTTGGGATTGGTGTTTATAAAGATGAAACGGGCAAAACCCCGATTCTGACCAGCGTGAAAAAAGCCGAGCAATATTTGCTGGAAAACGAAACAACTAAGACCTACTTGAGCATTGACGGGCTGCCCGATTTTGCACGTTGTACTCAGGAACTGTTGTTTGGTAAAGATAGCGCCATCATCACAGACAAGCGTGCGCGCACCGCACAGACGCCAGGTGGCACAGGTGGCCTGCGTATTGCCGCAGACTTTATCGCGACACAGACCCGTGCTAAACGTATCTGGGTGAGCAATCCAAGCTGGCCGAACCACAAAGGGGTATTTAACGCCTCGGGTCTGGAAGTCGTGGAATACAATTACTACGATGCCGCGAACCACTCACTGGACTTCGATGGCATGGTGAAGAGCCTGAATGAAGCTCAGGCTGGCGACGTAGTGCTATTCCACGGTTGCTGCCATAACCCAACAGGTATAGACCCAACAACAGAACAATGGGCGCAACTGGCTGAACTGTCTGTGGCTAAAGGTTGGCTGCCGCTGTTTGACTTTGCCTATCAGGGCTTTGCTAAAGGGTTGGAAGAAGATGCACAGGGCCTGCGCATTTTTGCTGCTAAGCATGCTGAATTGCTGGTCGCCAGCTCTTACTCGAAGAACTTTGGTCTGTATAACGAGCGTGTGGGGGCCTGTACTCTGGTCGCCGCTGATGCCGAAACCGCTGACCGCTCCTTCAGCCAGGTAAAATCAGTTATCCGCGCAAACTACTCTAACCCACCGTCACACGGTGCTGCAGTTGTTGCCACAATACTCGGCAATGAAGCGCTGCGCGCCATCTGGGAGCGGGAACTCAGCGACATGCGCCAGCGTATTCACCGTATGCGCCAGTTGTTTGTGGCTACCTTGCAGGAGAAAGGAGCTCGGCAGGATTTCAGCTTCATTATTAACCAAAATGGTATGTTCTCATTCAGCGGGCTGACCAAAGATCAGGTTATGCGTCTACGTGAAGAGTTCGCCGTGTATGCAGTTAACTCCGGTCGTATTAATGTTGCCGGTATCACTCTCGACAATATGGCACCGCTGTGCGAAGCCATCGTCGCCGTGTTGTGATCAAATAATCATGCTGTAAAAAAACCAGTCAGGGCAACTGACTGGTTTTTTCATTTATAGAATTCTGTCGTTTATCGCAATGTATTACCAGACCGGCATTTCATCCTGCAAGAACGGATTGGTCTTACGCTCATGGCCGAAATCTGACATCGGACCGTGACCCGGAATGAAAGCCATATCATCGCCGAGTGGTAAAAGCTTGGTTTTGATCGAATGGATCAACGCCTGATGGTCGCCTCGTGGGAAATCACTACGCCCGACACCACCGCGGAAAATCACGTCTCCTGAGACTGCCAAGCGACGTCTAGCGTTAATAAACACAATATGGCCTGGCGTATGTCCCGGGCAATGGAGAATAGAAAGAGATTCTTCACCAACGCGAACTTCATCCCCCTCTTCAAGCCAGGTGTTGGGTGTCAAAGGGGCACAGTAAGCTAAACCAAACATTTGGCTTTGGGTCGGCAGAGATTCGAGCAGGAAGAGATCTTCTTTCTGTGGGCCGACGATAGGAACATTGTAGTGTTTTGCTACCTGAGCTGCGCCACCAACGTGGTCAAGGTGACCATGTGTCAACAAAATCTGGCTCACTTTTACATCCAGTTTGGCAACTTCGCTGATGATTTTTTCCGCATCACCACCAGGATCGACAATCGCTGCCTGATGCGTTTTGCTACACCAGATAACTGAACAATTTTGGCTAAACGCCGTGACAGGAATAAGATGGTATTTCATAAGTCTCCACAGCAACTTAACTCAAATAGATAAGCCGCAAATGACACATACTACCAGGCTCTTGCCGGACCTGTATCAATGTGCACAAAGTTACTTCGTGGATAATATCCTACACCACCCATCTTCATTTTCATCGCAGCTTTGCGGATATTGCTCAGTTCGATACCCTGGATGTGGAAGTCCATCGCCTGTCCAAGCGTATGGTAGCTATGTTTAGCCACTCCGCTTCCCGGTTTACGCATACTGTTATTCGTTGCCAATGTGCGATACCCGGAGATCAACTGAACAGGTTTATTGGTACCCAGCATAATCTGCAAACGATAAAGGTGATCAAACAAAGCCGGATCAATATTTTTCACCTTTTCTGCCCGGTAGTCCCTGAACAGATGATTCAATCTCGCCAACTCACCCTTATTGTAACGCTTTCCATCAAAAAACTCGGTTTTGAGGATTTCGCCAGTATTTAAGTTATTTACCACTAAAACACGTGGGCGAGGAGTAGAAAGAGTGGCAAAAGCACGTCCAGGAAGGAGTGCGATACCCATAGCAGCACTGCCAAGTGCCAGCCATTTACGGCGATGTTTGTCGATTTGATCCATGAACTGTTTACTACCCGGTGAGAGAGTCAAAAATAGGGACGAAAAGCGTACTGCTTCGAACCTTAACCGCCTTAATTCAGTGAGTCAACCCACCCATACAGCAAAACGGGTGCGGCTTCACAGCCACGCCCGTTATAAGGTCAATGATTTAGACCGCTATCATTTTAGTTTTACTGCATTTATTGCAGCAAGAATTTTGCTTTGGCGAGAATTTGTGCACCCGATTTTACCGGTGAGTCGTAATTGTAAATATCTGTACGATATTGCGGCTTACCATCTTCAGCAACCCAAGCCGTCAAGTAGAACAGTTTTACCGGTATACGATGCCTGATTGGCACAAATGTGGTGTTCCCGCCCTGCAATGTTGATGAAATCCGCGTGTCATTCCAGCCCGCATCCTGTAGTAGCATATTGGCCAGTTCAGAAGCTTTATTAACACGCACACAACCTGAACTCAGGGCCCGAATATCTTTCTGGAATAAACCGTGGTTTGGTGTGTCATGCAGGTAAATCGCATCAGAACTCGGCATATTGAATTTGTAACGGCCCAGAGAGTTGCTGGCACCAGGCGCCTGCCGGATACGGTACGGGAAATGGCTGGGTGACACAACGCTCCAGTCAATCATTGAGGGATCAATGACCTCGGCATCATTATTCCAGCCAGCAAGTACGGTGTAGCCATGCTTTTGGAAATAGCTCATATCCTGCATCGCTTTTGGCACAATGTCTTCGCGCACCAGCGTCGTTGGAACATTCCATGGTGGATTAACCACCACGTTATTCAGTGCACTACTCATTAAAGGTGTTTTCCGGCTCGGACGCCCCACAATCACTCGCGAAGTTAAGACCTGATTACCATTAAGGTAGTAAGTAAGTTGATAGTTAGGAATGTTCACCATAATACCGGTATTGACGTTACCTGGCAGAATTCGCAACCGCTGGATATTCAGTGCCAGCAAGGTTGCGCGTAAATCGGGTGAAGCATTCAACCACTGACGGGTACGCTGACCAATAATCCCATCCGGTTCAAGCCCTTGCCATTTTTGGAAGCGTTTTACTGCTTCGACTAATTCAGGAGAGTATTGGTTATCAGCAACGGCAACAGGCACCGCGGCGGCTGGCTGACCATTGGATTCAACTGTCGGCAGGATTTCCGTGACTGAAGTGGCCGCAGGGCTCACGACCGACGAGGGTGACACAGCTTTATCGGCTGACTCATCAACAGATAAATCGTCGTTAGCTGCTGCACCTGGGCCATCTTTAGCAATAGTTTCATCGGTGGGTAGCGGGGATGTTCTCTCCGCAGGAGCCGCCGCCATCATGCCGGTTCGGTTGAGAATTTCACGCAGCGCCGGAATATCATCACTCATTTGCCCGGGACGCAGACTGGCCGCCGTGGTCATCTGCGGCCACGGACGGTTATCCTCTAACATGGCGCGTAGTGCGCTATGCATCTTGGAATATAATGGGTGCTGCGGCACCAAGGTCGCGACATAACTGGCCGTGGTCCCTTGACGCAGCGCCAACTGCCACTGGTTGATCACCGTTAACGGCGGTGTGGTCATCTTATAAGGTGTGGAACTGTATAACCAACTGTCCCCTTTCGCTTCTACACCACTGACAAATTGCAAATACCCCAACATAGCATCTGACAGTACGATATCGCGTGCCATACCGGTCACTTCAGGATCAGTCAGCCATTTTACCCATTGAGTAAATTGTGGTTGAACACCAGAAAGCGCTAATTCAGCCAACTGTTGCTGAAATTGATGGACTGCGTTGCTGTCTTGCCACATCGGCTGCATGTGATTAGCTGCATAGAGTGATGCAAGGGATGAGAGATAAAGAGGTTTAACGCTTTTTGGCAACTCAGCCTGCAATTGACTGAGGCTTTGAACGCTGGAGAGCGTCGCTGAGCGAACAGGCAGAGTAGGAATGGCAGAAAATGCAGCAGTTAACGGAGCCATCCCCGTAACAAACAGGCAGCTCACTGCCAGAAATCTGAGAGACCTTTGACTCATGTACATCATCCCTTGCCTCCCGTTAAAGTGCTCAAATTAAATACCCGAATTTGAACGAACAACTCATGAGTTAAGTATATAAAGAAACTCTTAATTTTGCGCAGGATCTCAACATAATAGCGGCCCGCCTTCAAAGATGAACTCTATGCCAGCAGCGGTGCGAAATAAAGCGTTGTCAGTGGATAATTTCCACCCGATTCAAACAAGTGGTGAATATTCATACAAAACCAGAGCATTTGATGAAAATGACCGAGTTAACACCTTTAACGTTTGAGTCTCGCTGTTTAAATAACTTCCCGGCAACGCGCCACATGATTCATCGCTCATTTTAAAACACATTCAGAATGAGTCCTTAAACTTTACTGGCTTCGGCATTTAGAACTCTGTGTTTGTACTATAGCGATTGCATAAAGTTACAGATTTAAATATGTAAAATTAATAGATGAAATATTTATTTTTTATCCACTAAATTTATGCAGATGCTATTAAATACACCGCGATAATATTAGGGTTTGATCCTGAAAATATCTTTGGTTAAGCATCTTATGACGTGTAAAAATATTCTCTATGACATAAAAAAGCCCTGACATTTGCAGGGCTTCTCATGACTTATTGGATGAGCAACGTTACGAACTGCCGGCTTCAACGCTGCCGATCGCCGGCTGTTCCGTCGCAAAACCTCGCAAACCAACCACATGTACGTGTTCATTGTTATTGAACACCTTACGCACCAGTTTATAGGTAGTGCCTTTTTCCGGGCTGATGTTTTCCGGCGCGGCGATAATCAGCTGCATTTCCAGGCGATCACAGAGTTCGAACAGCGTGGCGATAGATTTGGCATCAAGACGCGCAGCTTCATCGAGGAACAGCAGACGGCAAGGAGAAATATCTTTGCCACGCATCCGGCTTGACTCTTCTTCCCAGCTTTGTACCACCATCACCAAAATCGACATGCCGGTCCCGATAGCTTCACCGGTAGAAAGCGCTCCGCTCTCTGCACGTAACCAACCGTCTGAACCCCGGTTAACTTCCACTTCCATCTCAAGATAGTTGCGGTAGTCGAGCAGTTCTTCGCCGATGGTTTGCGGCGTACGCTGCCCCATATCGATTTGCGGATTCAGGCGTTGATACAGTTTTGCCAACGCTTCCGAGAAAGTCAGGCGGTTACTGCTAAACAGATCCTGATGCTGTTCTTGCTGTTCAGACAGCACATCCAAGAGACCAGCATGCGCCTCACGCACGTTAACGTTAAGCCGCACACTTTTGACCTGACCAAAGGCCACAGTCTGCAAGCCTTGGTTGAGCATACGAATACGGTTCTGCTCACGCTGAATCGTTTTACGAATGATACTGGCAACGCTCTTCGAGCTTAATGCCAGTTGCTGTTCGCGCGCAGTCAACTCTTCGGTCAGTCGCCCCAGTTCAATCTCCATCTGTTCGATAGCTTCAACTGGGTCATCGGTACGAATAATATCCTGACGGATACGTTCGCGCAGATGTTGATAAACCGCAATGTAGAACTGGATTTTACGTTCAGGACGTTTCGGGTCTTCCGACAGACGAAGTACGTCACGCAGATGTTCGTTATCGGCCACAGCAAGACGCAAGGCACCCAAGGACTTATCAGACATAGATCGCAGTTCATCACCGTCCATATAAGCCAGCTCACGCCGGTGTAGGCGGCGCTCAACGCCATTATCTTTAACAAGCCGCATCACCGCGCACCAGCCTGCTTTCGCCGTCACTACCTGTTCGCGGCTCTGATGATAATCACGTTCTAGTTTGCGCAACTTCTTCTGCAAATTATCCATTTCGGCTTCGCAGAAGGTGATCTGTTTTTCCAACTGATTGCAGCGCGAACGGTTGGTACTGAGTGCCGTATGCAGTTCGTCACGCCGCAGTTTGGCGCGCGCTTCGGCATTGGCATCGGCCTGAACACCGATATCCTGCAACTCCTGCCCCAGTTCCTTGAGCATGTCACGTTTGGCATCAAACGAGCTTTTCAGTGAGGCAAGCACCTGGCTGTACTGGGCAAATTGCGCCTGATGTTGGCGTAGCTGGTCACGCGCACGGGTTCGTTCTGCTTCAGCATGTTCAAGACGCTGGCGCAGCTTGTCGTTCAGATCTGAATTCTCAGTCAACATGCCGGCAGAATCGGTATAACCGAAGTGTGCGCGACGTTGAACGACTTCAGTCAGCGAGAATGCTTGCTGCTTCGCCAGGCGCTGCGCATGCTGTGCCTGAGCATAATCCTCTTTCAACTGTTCATGCTGTTCAGGGTCACTTTGCAGTACAGCAACCAGCGGCTCGAGTTTGGTCAGCGAAGCGCTATGCTGCTGAATAAAGCGGGCAGACTCCTGCGCTTCTTCCAGCTCTTCACGCAGCTCTTCAACGCGATCAACCAGCGTCTCATCACACAGCAGCCCGACACGCGGCTGTAGTTTGTTAAGCATACTGTAGGCATCTTTTGCCTGCTCATATTGCTGACGCTGCTGCTGATTAGAGCTCTCATGGGCGTTAAGTGCCCGCTCCAGTTCACCACGACGTCCATTCAGGGTTCGAATGTCCACCTCAGGATCGGCATCAAACGCCACGGCCAAATGACTGCCGATAAACCGGCTGAATGCCTGATGAACCCGCTGAATTTTCTGTACGTCAAACGACAGATTAGCATAACGTTCGGAGAGTGTTTCACGCTCTTTATTCAATGTCTCAAGGCGATTTTCACGCGCTGCACGGCCGAAAAGGGGCACTTGAGGGAAATGGGAGTAGCGCCACTGGCGCTCGCCACTCTTTACCAGTACCGCGCCAGACATCTCTTCGACGGCGAAAACGCTGTCATCGAAGGACTGCGGATCCCCTTCGATAAGGTATAAATCTTCCGGGCAGTCATCCAGACCCTCAAGTTGGTCACGGATACCCGACAAATCAGGTACAACGATGGCGTGACGTGCCGGGCCATACAATGCAGAGAAGTACGGCGCATCGTCGATGGTCACATCATCATAAATCTCGGAGAGCAACACACCCCCGAAACGCTCCGCCAGTGCAATCATCCGCGAATCTTCAGCGCCGCTTGGCTGGCTTAGGCGGGTGATCTGCCCTTCTAGTCGCCGTTTTTTCGCGGCAACCTCGTCACGTTCGACGGTCGTTTCACGCTCAGCTTCCAGCAGTTGCTGCATATGCTCAGTCACCTGCTGGCTACTTTCCAGAGGCTCTTTGCTTTGCTCGCTTAACTGACTGAGAGCCTCCTGAGCGGCAAGCCACACCGGCGCACGGGCAGTCAATTCACGAATACGCGCCTGTACCTGCTCCAGCTCTTGACGCATTTCCATGCGGCGTTCACCGGCCTGAGAAACCACCTGTGACAGCTCTTCAATTTGTACATCGAGCTCACGTTGCAGTTCATCCAAGTCTTCAGGATGCACATCCTGACCCGTGCGCTTGCAGAATGCCTGCAATTGGCGCTCGGCATCCTGTTGTTCCCGCAGACGCCCTTCTAACTCGGAAAGACGCAGGCGCAATGGATCCACGCGTTCGGCCTGATGTTGCTGGGAAGACCAGTCGCGCAGCAGTTCACGCGCTGTTTGCCAGGCTTCACTACGGCTGACTTCACCGGCGATTTTCACCACCAACTGATAGGCATTTTCGAACTGGCTGTGCGCCGCATCCGCCACACTCATTTTTTGCTCAAGCATCAGCAGGATATCAGTCGCTTCCTGCTCTTTGCTCTGGAAAGTTTCCAGCCACTCTTCGCTGTTTTGGATCGTCAGGTCTGGGATCTGACACAGTTCGCGGGCACGTTCGATGGCATGTAATGCTTGCTGATATTGAATGGCGCGAGTTTGCTGTACGTCAAGCGCCTGCTGGTAATCTGCCAGTTGGCTTTTCAGTTCATCCACTTCCAGTTCAGCCGCTTCAGCGCGCGCTTCATGCTCGGCGTGCAGTTCTCCGGCTTCGGCTACAACTTCATTTTGCTCTTCGAGACGATAGGTCAGTTCCTCGAGATCGCCTTCGTAACGTTCGATTTTTTCCTGCTGACGCATCGCGGTCTGCACCAGACTCAGATGATCGCTGGCCGCCTGATAATCGGTTTCTAAATCGCTTTGTGAACCGCTCTGCTCCGCCAGTTCACGAGCCATTTCAACGTGACGGTATTGCTCACTGGAGAGCTGCTTGCGACTGCTCAGTAAATCATTACGCAGAACCAGCGCGCCATCGAGGTGAATACGGCGTTCATTGGCGTGACGCATATAGTCCGCGGCCACGTAAGATGTCGCTTCCGATATCAGATGCTTAAACAGGTCACGATCAGACTGGGTAACGCGAATGGCTTCCAGTGTCATGCGGTTTTCACGCAACGCGGCCTCCATATCCTGGAAGGCTTTGCGCACGCCGCTGTTTTCGGGCAACAGGTAGTCTCTTAGAGAACGAGTGATCGCGCTGGATATACCGCCGTAAAGCGACGCTTCAATCAGGCGATAAAATTTGCTGCGATCGGAAGCCGTGCGCAGACGACGCGGGATAACCCCCAGATCGAACATCAGCGAGTGGTAGTCGGTGATGGAGTTGAATTGCTTAAATTGCACGCCTTCCATCGCTTCGACGTTGTCTTTCAGTTCCTGCAAAGAAAGCACGCGTGCCTGGCGCTCACCCACGGTTTCCGTCAGTATTTCGGTTGGTTGAATCGACGTGGGTAAGCCCTGGATGGTGAAAGGTTTGATGTCCACTTTGCGATCACGACCGGCAACCTGTTGCAGACGAACACCGACAATCACCCGCTGATGGCGCGAGTTGACGACGTCAAGCGTCGAGTAACAGACGCCGGCACGTAATTTACCGTGCAGGCCTTTGTCGCGTGAACCTGAAGTCGCGCCCGCTTCTGTCGTGTTACGGAAATGCAGCAAGGTTAAGTCTGGGATTAGCGCCGTGACAAAAGCAGCCATGGTGGTGGATTTACCGGCTCCATTACCACCGGAAAGCGTAGTCACCAAGGCATCAAGGTCAAAGGTGCGGGCAAAAAAACCGTTCCAGTTAACCAGCGTTAATGAGCGAAATTTACCACGTTCAATCATTCCTGTTCATCCTCTGTGCTGTCATGCTCCGGAGCTGCTGGTGAGTCGCCGTCTTCACTCTCATCATGGAGCGACAAAGCATTTTCAATCGGCATCGCTTCACCGTCGCGGATCATTCGCAATTGCGCTTCACGGGCATCGTCACCGCTGCGCACATCGGCACCGAAGCGGAACACGGCTTCAGTAATACGGAATTTTGTGCTATCAACGCCCATAAACCACACCATACCGAGACGGCGCAGGCGGTTGAGCGAGGTTCTGACTTTATCCTGCAGTTTCTGGCGGTCCAGATCGGAACCCGTAGAGCGCTGATTGACATATTTCAGCAGTTTGGATTCGTCAGCCAGGCTTAAAAGCTCGTCGTACAGCTCCTGCTGAGTAAAAATTCCTTCATGCGCCAGACGTTCCGGGCTGAGATAGAGATAGCAAAGAATTTTGCCGACCATCATATCCAGTTCGGAAAGAACCGAACGCGGGATAAGTGTGGATGAACGCGGGCGCAGATAGAAGAAGCCTTCCGGCGCACGGATCAGTTCAACGCTATAACGGTGGTAAAACAGCTCAAGTTCTTCATGATATTCCATCAGAAAGGCGTGGTTATCCAACTCATCAATTCCGATGTGACGACCGGAACGGAGCTGGCTGTCCAAAGCAGGAAAGAGGGCATTTGCCAACGCCTGCGCCAGCTTAGCTGGCATTATGTGTTCAATATTTATTGATGACATGGGCCTGCACCTTGGCTCCGAAATCATTGATTGCCTGCCATTCGGCTGGCAACCCTGAAAAATCTGCTTCAGCCACACCAAGGCGCACGGCCTGGTCGACTACAATTCGCGCTACGTCAAAATGCCGCGCACGCGGATACTGCTTGAGATAATCATGCATCACAGTTCCCAGGTTAAGTGGAGTCTTCTGTTGTTGATAAACCTGCAATGCCTGTTCAATCAACGCGGTAAGTTGCTCACGGATTTCACTGAACTCTTCATACTCGAGATCCGGCGGTAATTCCCCGGTCACTTCCTCACTGCGCAAGGTCAGCTCTTCGTCACGCATGTCCAATAGACGTTCCGCATTGGCGAAAGTCAGAGTCCAGGGTTGATCAAAATAGTTTTGCACCGACTGACGCAGCCGCTGCGCAAAGACGCGGTTTTTATCCATGTCGATGGCAGTACGGATAAATTTATGAACATGACGGTCGTAGCCAATCCACAGGTCAATCGCCTGCTGGCCCCAACTGGTAATGCGGTCAAGCTTACTTTGCAGATCAAATACCAGTTTGTCGACAAAGCCCAGCTCGCCATCACCCAAGGTGTACTCCTGAATACGCAGCAAATGCGCCTGGAGTAGGTCACCTGCGGCTTCCAGCGTATCTTGCAATTCACGTAGCGTACCCGACGTTTCAGACAATAACATTTCACAACTGGAAATCGCCGCCCGCCAGTCTTTGTTTAACAGCGCAGCGATATCGTCTTTCACGCCCTGTTGCTGCTCGTCCATGATCCTTTGCGTCATGTCGATACTGTCGAAAATCTCGGCAACAGAATATTTCAACGGCGCGAAAACATTGCGATGCCAGTGAAGCTCATCACCGCCCTCTTCGGCAGCATCAGCTGCACGTTTCAGCTCCTGAGCAACAATCGATAGTTGCATCGAGAGCCGCAGCGTTGAGAACTCTCGCTGGCGGATATAGTAATCGGTAATGCCAATACCCAACGGGGTTAAACGATAGATGGCATTGCCGTCAGCCAGTTCACTGACAAAACGATTAAGTAAACGCTGGCGCACCATGTCATTGATGGCGTTATTGGCACGTACCGTCACAGTTTCATGCGTCTGATCGAAGCCTTTGCTTACGTGACGAAACGCATCAACCAGTTCACCTTCGCTCATTTCCCCATCAAGACGCTCGCCATTGAGCGTCGCAATCGCCATTAGAAAGGCCAGCCTTTCCGTTGGCAGCGAAATTGAGAAGTCATTTTTGCGTGCCCAGGCAACCAGTTCGGGTACAGTCTGGGAAAATTCACTCATGATTCGTCCTTCAGATTGGGTTTGTGCGCCATCACATGGATGTAACGTCCCAAACTAACAAAAGGTTCCTGTCGGCAATAACGCTGTTCCAGCGCCAGAAGCTCGTCAAAATCCTGTTTATGTTGTTGCCTGTTACGCAAGTAATCGTGGAATACCCGAACACCCGTTTTGCCAGCAATGATCAACCCGAGCTCTTCAAGCCATTGGTACACCTGTTTGGGATCCAGCGGGTGATCGGGCAACAGCGAGCTTTTCTTAATTTTTGGAACACCCGCTTCGACGTGACCGAAATTACCTAAAATCATGTGGCGCATAACCAGACCGTGGATATTGTAAAACATCAACGACAATGCGCCACCAGGCGCAAGGCACGCGGTTAATGCCTGTAATGCTGGTTGCGGTTCCGCCAGCCATTCGATAACCGCGTGAAACAATATCAGATCAACCGGCTGTTCCATATGTTGTGCGATATCCTGAGCCGGACATTGTACAAATTGCATGTTCCCGCTCACACCTTTTTCATCGGCGGCAACTTTTGCGCGGCGGATCATCTCACCGGACAGATCGCACAACAAGACCTGATGTCCTAAAGCGGCAAGTTCACAGGCCATTTGCCCTTCACCACCGCCGGCATCGAGAATACGCAGCGGGCGATCGGGCAGTGTTCTCATTAATTCCTTGAGATCCTGCCCCAGCACCGCCTGACGAATGCGACCTTTCGTCGTGCCGTAGATATTGCGCGAAAATTTTTCGGCTATATCGTCGAAATTGCGATCCTGCATGAAGTGATACCTGTTCCTGAAAATGCAATTTGTTGAATAAAACCAGACCCAAAATAATTCGAATTACAAGCAGTCGGTAAACGAAGGCGGCCCGATAAGCTAACATGAGTCAGTGACTCGGGTGACTGAACTCAGCCAACGCATCTGCAGCTTGAAATCTGTCGGCTATTTTGGCACAGGCTGACGTAGAATAAATCATCCTGACGCGGATTCATTCCCAGATGCCGTTTTTTCACTCAAAAGGAGCTTTTTTCGATGCTGTTTATGCTCAAAAAATTTGTCGGTGGGCTGTTACTTCCCTTGCCTTTTTTATTATTGTTAATGGCATTCGCACTGGTTTTACTGTGGTTCACCCGCTGGCAGAAAATGGGCAAAGTTTGTTTTTCATTGAGTTGGTTAATTCTGACCTTACTGAGCCTGCAACCCGTTGCCGATAGCCTGCTCCGTCCGATTGAAAATACCTATCCGACTTACCAGCCGAACATGGCACAGCCAGTGAAATACATTGTGGTGTTGGGGGGTGGTTATACCTATAACCCAGAATGGGCGCCCAGCTCGAATCTGATCAATAACAGTTTGCCGCGCGTGACGGAAGGGATCCGAATTTATCGGCTGAATCCAGGCGCAAAAATGATTTTTACCGGCGGTAAAGCCTTAACCAATCCGATGAGTACAGCAGAAGTCGCGGCTAAAGTGGCTGTAAGCCTGGGTGTACCGGAGAATGATATCCTTACCCTGGATACGCCACGTGATACGCAACAGGAAGCCGAACAGGTGAAAGCGCTGATCGGGCAACAATCTATGGTGCTAGTGACGTCTGCCAACCATTTACCCCGCGCGATGATTTTCTTCCATCAGCAAGGGCTGACGCCGATCCCAGCTCCCGCGAATCAGTTGGCAATAGATTCCCCCCTGAATCCGTGGGAAAGAATATTGCCAAGCCCTCAGTTCTTAGCGCACAGCGAGCGCGTTTGGTATGAAACCATAGGAAGGATCTGGCAGTGGCTCTGCAGCCGGTAAAACTAAACTCAATTAAGCCATGGCAACAACTGCTGGCGTGCAAAATCAAACGCACGCCGGTCAAATTTACCGGTATGGATCATATTAGCCATAGATTCCCATACCATATAGAACCCACGGCGGGCGAGGAAGTTTTCCGACACCGGCGCACGCTGAAGGTAGCTAAACAACAGCTCTTCGCTCATTCCCGGTTCCCACAAACGGAACAGATCGAATTCACGCGGCGCCCATAATACGGTTCCCGGGTTGATCATCGCCAGTAGCTGGTCGCTACGCGGATCTTTTAGCAAGCTTCGCATCGACAGATTGCCATGTACCAACACAGCATTGTCATTGAAATCAGCGAATAAATTCGGCAGACAGGCTTTGGCGCGGAACAGCAAGGTGCGGTCATCCGCCGTTAGGGGCGCAGAATGTAGATTGCTCACGGCAATCCACAGCACTTCAACGCGTTGCTGATACCATGCAGCCCAGTTGTTCTCCTGAGTACTGTCGACCGTTCCCACGCAGCCGTGGCTGTCAATACGATGCCAGGCCAGTAGGCCTTCAACGATTTGATCTTTTAGTACCGCCCAACTTTGCTGCGTGCGCGCAGGAGCTTCCGCAGAGACACCGCGCAGCCGTTCAATAAGGAGGATCTCCTGATAAGGAGACTGATGGGTGGCAACCATGCCGAATACCGTCGGGACTTTAACGCCGCCTTCGCGCGCCAGTATTGATAGTTTGTAGGCTTCCTGAGCCGCAATCCCGGCGCAGGTGAAGCTTTTTGCCAATAATGGCATCGCATGTCCTTGCTCATCATATAAAGCAAAAAGATGCGCATAAGGCTGTTCGCTAACGCACTCGAGACGCGACAGACGCTCGCCCAAGACAATACTCAATTCGGCTTTCAACTGTTCCATAATAGTCACACTGTAGCAAATCGGCTCAGGGCTATGATGAAAGCATCAATCGAGGATTTCCCCGTTTCAGATCAATTAATACGGCATAAAGTGAAACGACTTAGAACAGAAAGTCGGTACGGTAGATTTTGGAGAGGCAACGACGGAATGCCACGATGGCATTCCGTATCAGTACAGATTGGGAAAATGAGGGGTCAAACCGAAATTCAGTGACCAAAGAATTCGCGTACCCGCTGCAAATCTTCTGGTGTGTCAACACCGACAGAAGGGATCTCTTTAGCCACTGCGACGTGAATTTTTTCGCCGTACCAGAGAACACGCAGTTGCTCCAGCAATTCAATGTGCTCTAACTGGCTCGGAGCCCAGTTGACATAGCGCCTGATGAAACCAGCACGATAAGCATAAATGCCAATGTGGCGTAGGAAGTTATCGCCTATTGTCTCTTTCGATTCAGCAAAGCGTTCGCGTTCCCATGGAATAGCAGCACGAGAGAAGTAAAGAGCGTAGCCGTTAACATCTCGTACCACTTTCACTGCATTAGGATTGAACGCCTCTTCAGCCGTTTCAATGGGGACAGCCAGTGTCGCCATGCCCGCGTTACAGGAAGCCAGATTATCAGCAACCTGCCGGATAATCACCGGTGGTACCATCGGCTCGTCACCCTGTACGTTGACAATGATGTCGTCATCACTAAAGCCGTAGCGCTCAATCACTTCAGCCAGACGCTCTGTACCAGACTGGTGATCAGCACGCGTCATGCATGCTTCACCACCTGCAGCTTGCACCTCGTTGAAAACATCGGGATGGTCCGTCGCCACGATCACACGCTCCGCACCTGACTCTTTCGCACGCTCCATCACATGAACAACCATGGATTTGCCGTTAATATCCGCCAGAGGTTTACCAGGCAAACGACTGGATGCATATCGCGCAGGAATGATCACAATAAAACTCATGGATGCGTCTCGTCAGCAGAAAGCGCACGGGCTTCCGTTTCTAATAACACAGGAATACCATCGCGAACGGGATACGCCAGCCCATCCACTTTACACACCAACTCTTGCGACTCTTTATTAAAATAGAGCTTACCGGTACAGACAGGACAAGCGACTATTTCGAGTAAACGATGATCCATACTTCCTCCCCGAGATTGACCACATGGCAAGCAGACCAATGCAGCAATGCTTTTTAATATAAACCTTTAGGGGCTGAGAATACCATAAGCCGTAACAGGTCGTTAATCGGTATGGTTGGGAGAGTGAAAAGAAAAGAATGTTGGGATGATGGTGACGGAGATATTGCAAAGAAGATTACGGCAGCGTAGAATTTTTCGTGACCTGCGTCACAAAAATAAATCTTATTACGAGTAAAAAAATGAAACTGATCAACAAAATCATCTCAATGTTCGCGAACTTCAGTCATTAATCCTGAATTAGCCTGCATTCACCATTAAAGAACGGCCACTGATTGTGGCCGTTTTGTTTTACGTCATTTCAGATTTTGAAGTAAAGACCAGCCCTTACCCCAGAAGGCTTGCAGCGCATCAGGGAGTTTACCTGTCGTGACATTCTCTGCACCATGCCATAGCGCGCAGCGGCTAAATGCATCGGTTAAATCTTTGACCCGCCGAGCACTGAGTTTTATGCCGTCTTCCAGATGCAACGCTTTGACCTCAAATACTTTTTGTTTACGATGAATTTTGGCATCCACACGACCGATCAATTCACCACGTTGTAAAATTGGCAAGGTGAAATAACCAAACTTACGTTTTGCCTCAGGGGTATAACACTCCAACCTATAATCAAAATTAAACAGCGTTAGTGCACGCTTGCGGTCCCAAACTACCGGATCGAAAGGGGAAAGTAGCGTCGTCACGGTTGAGCTAATCCGCCCTTCCAGCGCCTGTTGTAATAATTGATACTGCGCCTGATGCACATAACACTCACCGTCGATCCCTTCGACATTCACCGTTGTGATTTCACCACGTTGTAATAAATCCTCAATCACTGTTGCAGTTTTCACGCGCTTTAAGCGGTAATAATCTGCCAGCCATTCAGCCTTGAAGAAGCCGAGGCTTTGAGCCGAACGGCGTAGCATCTGAATTTCTGCCTCGGCCTGAGGTAAAGCCTGCGTCGCATCATTCCATTCCGGCAATACCCTTTCTGCAAGGTCATAAACGCGATGGAAATTACGTCTCTCTATCACCATCAATTTTCCGGCAGTAAATAGCGTTTCGAGATGTTTCTTATGCGGCTTCCAGTCCCACCAGCCGCTGGTAGCGCGTTTTTCTGCTGTGAAATCTGCCGAGCGTACCGGGCCGTTATCCGCAATGTGATTCAACAAAAGCGCAATGTCATCTTGATGGGTATCAAACCACGCCTGAGAGTATTTCCAACCCATGATCTCTGGCATAAGCATACGATGGCGTAGTAATTGATAGTCGTCGATGGGAATGAAGCAGGCCTCATGTGCCCAATACTCAAACAGCTTTCCTGCGGCTAATGCTTGTTCCAGCCATTCGGTCGGATAATGGCCGAGGCGACTAAATAAGACTAAATAAGGGCTGCGCGCTACGACGCTGATGGTATCAATTTGTAGCAAGGCCATATTGTTTATGGCAGAGGTCACATCGTCGCGGACAGGTTTACGCTTAAGGGGATGTTGTAACTGTTGTGCAGCAAGATGTAATGTACGGGCGGCAGAAAGAGAGATTATGGGGTGAGACATATCGGTATCCATTAATGGAAATCATCTTACAGATACCGATAGCATATTTTAATCAGAGCGTAAATTTTACGCGCTAAAATCTGACTTAGAAGGCAATCACGTCAGCTGCGGCTTGGCCGTGAACTACGCTGCGGTAAGTTGTGAACTCGACACGCTGACCTGCATTCAAAGACTTATTGCCTGTATTGGCAATGGAGGCACGTTGAACATAAATTTCAGACGAACCATCAAGCGGGCAGATAAAACCATAACCTTTAGCCTGGTTGTACCACTTAACTAAACCCATTTTTAACATCATAATGTTTAAATCCTTTATTTGGGCATCCATGAACACGCTTTTTATTATTGTTCGGATGCGCTTGCCCATACTAAAGTTATTTTTTTATAAAAACCTCTAATGAGCGATTGTGAAAATAGTTTTCTTTTTAATTAAAATATTAAAAAGATCTGCCATAAGGCAATCGGGGCCAATCGATAAGATTGAATACTTATGGGAGGGACTTAGAAGGTTCGTCTTTGAAGCGGAATCATTAAATCTTAGATAACGTTTTGGGAGGAACTACTTAACTCTAAACTCATACATAAATAGCTCTGTATCACAGGCCGGAAAGCATTTACTCATAAGTAAAAGGTAATAGCAAGAATATTATGGAAAATAAATCTTCAACAAAGCGTTTTCCCCAAGTTTTTATCTTAAATCATAGGGTTATAAATTTCACATAACCTGCATTAAATCTGCCAATAAACATTAAGACAAGACCATCACATCACGTTGGTGAAGATTTATTTCTGAGAAATAACACGCTCTATCTTACTGATAAGAGCGTGAGTATCTATCGGTGAAATGATTGCATTAACAGGCAGATACCACCAATTGGGTTCAGCAAAAGAGCGGCATTTCACAGCATCTTTTTCTGTCATCAGGAGTGTCTGACCTGAAATGGTCAGTGGTTTTAGTTGATCAGGTTGATAATTCTGGTGATCCGCAAAGGCTACTTCAGCCTGTAGGCTCACTCCAAGATTTTTCAATGTCGCAAAAAAACGCGGAGGATGCCCTATTCCGGCCATAGCGACAACATTCGGCAAAGTGGCCACATCGCATCGCTCACCATTAAGCACATTCACCGCCAACCCGGCGTCCAGGACCATACCTATTTCATTGGCCATTGGCGTGCCACCATTGGTGATCACCGCATCAACCGTTCGCAGCCGCGAAGCGCGTTCACGCATGGGACCCGCAGGTAGCCACCAACCATTACCAAAACGCCGGACGCCGTCGATCACAACCACTTCAATATCGCGTTGCAGCGCATAATGTTGCAGGCCGTCGTCCGTGACGATCACATCAAGCCGGTATTTGGCTAGCAGGGCTTTGACCGCATCTGAGCGGACCGGCGAGACGGCAACCGGCGTACCCGTGCGCTGATATATCAACACGGGTTCATCACCGGCCTCCGCCGTGGTCGTTGTGATATCCAACACCAGTGGATATCTCGCCGCTTTTCCCCCATAGCCGCGCGACACAACGCCAGCACGCAAACCTCGCTGTTTTAACGTTTCAACTAACCAAATAACAATAGGGGTTTTACCGCTGCCGCCTGCCGTTAAATTACCGACGACAACCACCGGTAAAGGGGCACGCCAGCTTTTTTTCCATCCCTGCCTATAGCCGTAGCGAAGCAGCGTAGTGATCAGTCCGTATAACCATGAAAAAGGTAACAGCAACAGATAAAGCGCTGATTTACCTGACCAGATACGTTCTATCATTGACCAAATTGCATCCGGTGAAGTTGCGCATATGCGCCATGCTGAGCCAGTAAATATTCATGATTACCACGCTCAACCACTCGCCCTTCCTCAATCACCAGTATTTCATCGGCTTTTTCGATGGTGGAAAGCCGATGCGCAATCACCAATGAGGTGCGGTTTTTTTGCAGTTCATCCAGTGCAGCCTGAATGGCACGCTCGGATTCGGTATCAAGGGCGGATGTGGCTTCATCAAGAATAAGTACGGGTGAATCACGTAAAAGTGCACGGGCAATAGCGATACGCTGACGTTGTCCGCCAGAAAGTAGTACGCCATTTTCACCAATGACGGTATCAAGACCATTTTCCATCTTGCTAATGAAGTCCATCGCGTAAGCCATCGTCGCCGCTTTCTCAATGTTTTCACGCGTGAAAACATCAGTACGTGCATAGGCGATATTATTGGCAATGGTGTCATTAAACAGGTGAACATTTTGCGACACTAAGGCCACCTGATTACGCAGGGAAGATAATGTATATTCACGTAGCTCATGATCATCCAGCAAGATTTCGCCTTTCTGAATGTCGTAAAAACGGGTAAGCAAATTCGCTATCGTCGACTTACCTGAACCTGAACGGCCAACTAATGCAATTGTGCGTCCGGCCGGTATCTTGAAAGAGACGTCATGCAGTGCAGGCATATCCCGGCCCGGGTAGGAGAAGGTGACATTTTTGAACTCAACGTCGCCCTTGGCTCGCTCAATAACACGCTTACCGTCATCTTTTTCCTGTTCCATATCAAGAATGGAAAACAGTGTCTGGCAGGCTGCCATACCGCGCTGGAATTGAGCATTAACGTTGGTCAGTGACTTCAGAGGCCGCATCAGCGCCATCATGGAAGCGAAGACTACTGAGATAGTACCAGGGCTTAATGTCTCCATTACGGAAGGGAAGCTGGCCGCATAAAGCACGAATGCCAGCGCCAAAGAGGCAATTAACTGAATGATTGGATCTGAAATCGATGAGGCTGACACCAAGCGCATGCCTTGTCGGCGCATATGATTGCTGACAGAATCAAAGCGCTCTGTTTCAATTTTTTGCCCGCCGAAAATCAAAACTTCCTTATGCCCTTTCAGCATCTGCTCGGCGCTGGTGGTCACATGCCCCATGCTATTTTGCATATTTTTACTGATATTACGAAAGCGCTTTGATACGACACGGATAACGATAGATACAATAGGTGCAATAATGACCAAGATGATAGACAACTGCCAGCTGTAGTAAAACATCAGGATAAACAAGCCGATAATTGAAGCACCTTCACGTACTACGGTAACCAGAGCGCCCGATGAAGAAGACGCTACCTGCTCAGAATCATAGGTTATACGTGATAATAAAGTCCCGGTGGATTGTTGGTCAAAGAAGGCCACGGGCATGCCCATCATGTGTCCAAACAGTCGGCGACGCATTTGCATCACTACTTTGCCGGAAACCCATGAGATGCAGTAACTTGAAATATACCCACTTATGCCACGAACGACCATCAGGCCGATCACTGCAAGTGGCATCCACAGTAAAATTGAGCGATCTGCTTTACCAAAGCCGTCATCTAGTAGCGGCTTCAGGAGAGATAGCATAAACGTATCACTGGCGGCGTTAGCAACCAGTGCAACAGCCGCAGCGATAAGCCCGGCTCTAAAAGGAGTGATCATCGGCCACAGGCGACGGAATGTCTGCCAAGTGGAGAGATCTTTATCATTCATCATGCATTATTAACCAGCAGCGATAGAAACAGCGGACCATTCTACTC
Source organism: Hafnia psychrotolerans (assembly GCF_014639435.1). Lineage (GTDB taxonomy): Bacteria > Pseudomonadota > Gammaproteobacteria > Enterobacterales > Enterobacteriaceae > Ewingella > Ewingella psychrotolerans. Next base: position 441,018 of record NZ_BMFZ01000002.1, read on the forward strand.
ATTATCACCGGATACACCAAACCGCTGGTGGTACCAACGAGGAAATAATTGTTCACGTAAGCCACTAATAGACCAATAATCGTCGTAAAAACGAACAGTCAACTGCCCCGAATGCGCGGTATCGCGCCATGCTAGCTGTGCGCGCTGATATCGGTGAACCACTTTTTTCGCGGGCAGATGCCATTGATTGAATCGCGAGGCAGACGCGATAGACATTTGCGGACTCACTGCACGCAGGAAAGGCGCCGTCGATGACGTATTACTACCGTGATGCGGCACCTGCATCACGGTAGTATTCAGTTCATGACGATATCGCGAGACTAGCTTACGCTCAGCAGCAGCTTCAATATCCCCTGTTAACAATACGCTAAACTTTCCGTCATCAATGCGGATCACACAGCTGTCATTATTCATCGGCCTGTCAGTCGGTTTTTCCGGCCAGAGAACATTAAAAGTGAGATCCTGCCACTTCCACGCCACACCTTCCAGGCAAGGTAACTGAGCATTCACCGAACTTTCGCGCACGGCAGCAAACGGAAAAGCCTGCTTCAAACTATCTAATCCCCCTCGATGGTCTTCGTGACTATGGCTGATGATAATTTGCTCCACCACAATATTGTTCCATCGGATGAAAGGTAAGATATTCATCTCTGCCGCTGAGCCACTTTCCCAGCGATTACCTGTATCGTATAAAATCCCTTTACCATTTTTACTAATTAATGTCGCCAAACCGTGGCCAACATCGATCATATCGACCCTCCACCGTTCGGGCGCTTTCGCGTTCAGCCACAGGATCATGACAGACACCAGCGCCAGCAAATTGGCTGGACAGGTCAGTAACCAACCAAAACGCCAGACCATCACACCGCCCCAGCCGGCAAACGCCAAAGAAAAAGTAGATGCACCCAAAAAAAACCATTCATCCGAAAATTTCCGCACACCCCAGAATGTGATTGAAAGAGTGTGATCAGCTATCGACCAAATGATCTGTTTTATCCCTGCTGGAAATATCCCATGACCTATTAAGCTAAGTAAAACCAGCGGTACGGTGAAGAGTGAAACAATGGGTACTGCCCACATATTTGACATGAAAGAGGAGTAGTTGACGCCATGAAATAAACCTATTTGCATCGGCAGGAGCAACAGTGTCATGCCCAATTGTAGATGTGCCCATCTCAGAGGAGCCCAATACCAATGGCGGGTAAATTTAGGAGACAATGGCATCCACTGAAACCAGAATATCAGCGCAGCGACAGCTAAGCAGGAGAGCCAGAAGCTGTCAGAAAGAATACTCATTGGGTCCATCAGCAAAAGAAATGCGATCCCCCAAAGCCACACTTGCCAGGGATGACACCTGACCCGGTAGAAGCGAAGAGCCAGCCATAACGAAAGAGCCAGAGCAGCGCGTAAAGCTGGGGCATTTCCTCCTGCCAACCAAGTATATAGAAGCAGCACCACTTCACTAACAACCAGCGGGAAACGGTAATCAATAAATCTCAGCGGCAAGAAATATTGTATTCCCCTCGCAAATAACCAACCGACCCAGGCAGCGATACCTATATGCAGCCCTGATATCGCCACAAGATGTGCAACGCCTGTTTTTTGCAAAAGTGCATTATCTTGCCTGCTAATAAGGCCTTTTTCACCGAAACCTAATGCTATAAGAACCGCTCGGTTATTGAGTCCCAGCAAGTCATTATCAATGGCGGTGATAAACCGCTGACGAAGATTACAGCTGTCCTGAAGCACTTGACCTTGCTCTACTCTTCCCTGCAGCGGCCAATGATTTGCCAGAGCCCAGCGCTGTAAGTCAAATCCGCCTTCATTGAGAGATGCATGTACAGGCCTTAAATTCGCTTTAAATCTCCACTTCTGCCCGGCGCAGTAACTTGCTGCTGTATTACCCCACTGAGCCCTAAATAGAATAGGTGGGAAGACTCGCCTGCCTGCGGCTTGGTTAATACTCATGACAACCTGATGTTTGTCCAGGCGCCCTAAATTTATTGACTGAACGCTGGCAATAATCTCAATTTTTCCTCGACTCAGGATGTCGGTCTGCGATAGCAAGTATTGTCCCTGACTTACAGCCCAAACGAAGCTCAGCAGCATTATTGCGCTAAGGCGCGCACATCGGTGGCGGATTAACCATATTCCCCACGCGAAGGTAGCGATCAGCAGACACCATGAAATCGAGGGTAAAGACGGTAATATCAGCAACGGGAGCATGCCCGCGGTGACCGTTAGCGCCACCTCATCCAATGAGATTTTAATAATGACATCCTTGCCTGAATACTTAATTAAAAAAACCGAGGCTCGGTGAGCAACAGTTTTGCTAACTCGATATTTCTGGGGTTGAGTATGGTTTAGGCGATATACCGGAACAAGGAAAGGAGTTGAACGATGCGGGACATCGCGCAGAAAATGAATGGATAGGGATGAATTTAAGCAAAAAAAACGGCACCTTGAAAAGGTACCGCTTTAGGTTCGCTATAGGCAGAATTTATGTCAGACCGAAATCTTAGCCATAAATATTCGCGCGATCACGCAACTCTTTACCGGGTTTAAAATGCGGGACGTATTTACCGTCCAATTCCACCTTATCGCCAGTTTTTGGGTTACGCCCAACACGCGGAGCACGGTAGTGAAGAGAAAAACTGCCAAACCCACGGATCTCAATGCGTTCACCATCAGCCAAAGTTGCAGCCATATGTTCAAGCATCTCTTTCACTGCATCCTCAATGGCTTTCGCAGGGACATGAGAGTGCTGGCCAGCAAGTCTTTCAATAAGTTCAGACTTGGTCATATTACCTCCAAGCTTTGCAGCTAAACTACCGTTTCGGGGCGGTGTGAAAACCGCCCCCCGTCATTACTCGCCTTTTGCCGCTTTGAACGCTTCAGCCATAGCGCTAGAGAAGTTACTTTCGTCTGGTTTGTTGTTCACAACAGCGATTGCTTCTTTCTCATCTGACTCATCCTTAGCACGGACGGACAGGCTTACTACGCGGTTCTTACGATCAACACCGGTGAATTTAGCTTCAACATCATCACCAACGCTCAGAACCAGAGTTGCGTCTTCAATACGGTCGCGAGAAGCTTCAGAAGCACGCAGGTAACCTTCTACGCCGCCTGCCAATTCAACTGTAGCACCTTTGGCGTCAACTGCTGTGACTTTACCAGTAACAATAGTACCTTTCTTGTTCATAGACAGGTAGTTATTGAATGGATCTTCAGCCAGTTGCTTCACGCCCAGGGAGATACGTTCGCGCTCTGCGTCAACTTGCAGGACCACAGCTGCGATTTCGTCGCCTTTCTTGTATTCACGAACTGCTTCTTCGCCTGCAACGTTCCAGGAGATGTCAGACAGGTGAACCAGGCCGTCGATGCCGCCGTCCAGACCAATGAAGATACCGAAGTCAGTAATTGACTTGATTTTACCTTCAACACGGTCGTTCTTGTTGTGGGTTTCTGCAAACAGCTGCCATGGGTTAGATTTGCATTGTTTCAGGCCCAGGGAGATACGACGACGTTCTTCGTCGATATCCAGAACCATAACTTCAACAACATCGCCAACGTTCACAACTTTAGATGGGTGGATGTTTTTGTTAGTCCAATCCATTTCAGAAACGTGAACCAGACCTTCAACGCCTTCTTCGATCTCTACGAAGCAGCCGTAATCAGTCAGGTTGGTAACGCGACCCGTCAGTTTAGTACTTTCTGGGTAACGTTTAGCGATAGCAACCCAAGGATCTTCGCCCAGCTGTTTCAAGCCAAGAGACACACGGGTACGTTCACGGTCAAATTTCAGAACTTTAACAGTGATTTCGTCGCCAACGTTCACGATTTCGCTTGGATGTTTAACACGTTTCCAGGCCATGTCAGTGATGTGCAACAGGCCGTCAACGCCACCCAGATCAACGAATGCACCGTAGTCAGTGAGGTTCTTAACGATACCTTTAACTTCCATGCCTTCTTGCAGGTTTTCCAGCAGCTGATCGCGCTCTGCGCTGTTCTCAGACTCAATGACTGCACGACGGGAAACAACAACGTTGTTGCGTTTCTGGTCCAGTTTGATGACTTTGAACTCAAGATCTTTGCCTTCAAGATGCAGCGTGTCGCGAACAGGACGAACGTCTACCAGTGAACCTGGCAGGAACGCACGAATGCCGTTCAGCTCAACAGTGAAACCGCCCTTAACTTTACCGTTGATAATACCGGTAACAGTTGCAGCTTCTTCGTAAGCTTTTTCCAGCGTGATCCAAGCTTCATGACGTTTAGCTTTTTCACGGGACAGCAGAGTTTCACCGAAGCCGTCTTCCACAGCGTCCAGCGCAACATCAACTTCGTCGCCAACCTGGATTTCCAGTTCGCCCTGGGCGTTTTTGAATTGTTCTACCGGGATTGCAGACTCAGATTTCAGACCGGCGTCAACCAGTACGATATCTTTATCGATAGACACAACAACACCACGAACGATGGAACCTGGACGGGTTTCGATTGTTTTTAAGGATTCTTCAAAGAGTTCAGCAAAAGATTCTGTCATGTTGATAATCTTTAGGTTCTTAAGTTTAACGTCCATCTGGCATCCTGCTGGATGGGGTTGTTTCAAATGCCCCGCTACAGATCCTTGCGGCGAGGTTAAAAAAAACTATAGCTAAAACTGGCACTGAATCATTATCCAGCACCAGATACATAGCTCGATCACCGGGTTTGTTTTTGCGGCAATCCTAGAATTTCAGTGGCATAAGCCAGCGCACGTTGGATAACTTCGTCAATCGACATACTGGTTGAATCCAGTAATAACGCATCAGAAGCAGCGACCAAAGGCGCTATAGCACGATTGCGGTCACGGTCATCCCGCTCCCTTATCTCGGCTAAAAGACGTTCAAAGTTAACACTAAAGCCTTTTTCCTGCAACTGTAGCATTCTTCTGTTTGCACGTTCTTCCGAACTGGCATCCAAAAATATTTTTACCTGTGCATCTGGAAATACGACTGTGCCCATATCGCGCCCATCAGCAATCAATCCTGGTGCTTCACGAAATGCCCGCTGGCGGCGAAGCAAGGCTTCACGAACTCGGGGAAAAGCAGCAGCCTGAGAAGCGGTATTCCCTACCGTTTCAGTGCGGATTTCATTACTTACATCCTCACCTTCTAAAATCACTTTTAATTGCCCATCCTGAGCGACAAAACGAACATCAAGGTGTGCGGCAAGTGGCACCAAAGCATCTTCAGAGACAATTTCAACCTGATGATGTAAAGCAGCCAGTGCTAAAACGCGATAAATGGCACCGGAGTCCAGCAAGTGCCATTCAAAGGCCTCAGCCAGCGCCTTACACAGCGTACCTTTACCTGCACCACTTGGCCCATCAACGGTTATCACCGGGGCTAAAGCCATCATTTATGTCTCCTTTGGTGGGGTAAACCCGCATCATTAACCCGATAAGGCTAATTCAGGAGCAATATTATACGCTGCCTTTATCACAACTGTTACCCCATGTTGTCCAGTTGCCGAAAAAAGCAGACTACACCTATAAGATAAGAAGGTTTGCTGTGACGTACAAAAAAACGGGCATCTTTCGATACCCGGTTTAGTTATAGACTATGCCAGCGTAGTTATAGCGGCGAGCCTATCAAAATAATCGGGGAACGTTTTCGCGGTACATTTAGGATCAAGGATCGTCACGGGGGTATCCGACAATGCCACCAGCGAGAAACACATCGCCATCCGATGATCATTATACGTTCCAATTTCGGCAAAGGTCAGTGATTGCGGCGGTTCAATGCAAATGTAATCTTCCCCCTCTTCCACCGTCGCACCCACTTTACGCAATTCCGTGGCCATCGCAGTCAAACGGTCGGTCTCTTTGACGCGCCAATTGTAAATATTACGCAGTGTCGTTGACCCTTTGGCAAAGAGTGCCGTGGTGGCGATGGTCATTGCAGCATCGGGAATGTGGTTCATGTCCATATCAATGCCGGTCAGTTCGCCACGCGTACATTCGATATAATCCTCAGCCCAGCTGATTTTAGCGCCCATCTTTTCCAACACACTGGCAAAATGGATGTCACCTTGCATGCTGTTTTTGCCAATACCCGTGACGCGTACCGTGCCACCTTTAATGGCGGCTGCGGCCAGGAAATAGGAGGCGGATGAAGCATCGCCTTCAACCAAATAGACGCCCGGCGAAACATACTGCTGATTACCGGTGATACGGAACTGCTGGTATTGATGATTCTCCACTTCAATACCAAAGGTCTTCATCAGATTCAGGGTAATGTCGATATAAGGTTTGGAAACCAGGTCACCCTTTATCTGAATTATGGTGTCATTTTCTGCAAGCGGAGCCATCATTAGGATTGCCGTCAGGAACTGGCTGGAGACGCTGCCATCAACGGTTACTTCTCCCCCTTTAAACCCACCACGCAGACGTATTGGCGGATAATTTTCCTGCTCAATATATTCAATATCGGCACCACCCTGGCGCAACGCATCGACCAAATGCCCTATCGGACGTTCTTTCATACGCGGTTCGCCGGTCAGCACGACATCCTGTGAGCCGAGGCAAAGAGCCGCAGCCATCGGGCGCATAGCGGTGCCGGCATTCCCCAGAAAAAGCTCCAGGGATGCAGATGACTGGAAAGCGCCAGCAAGACCGTCGATATCACAATGCGTACGGTCGGCAGACAGACGACAATTGACCCCCAAATGGGTAAGGGCATTCAGCATGTGGCTGACGTCATCGCTGTCCAACAGGTTATTCAGGCGGGTCGTGCCCTGCGCAAAAGCAGCCAATAAAAGTGCCCGGTTGGAGACACTTTTTGAGCCAGGCAAATTGATAGTGCCGTTAACCAGGGCAACGGGTTGTAATGTCAGGGATTCCACGCTTTCTCCATTTTCTTTTTCTTTTATTTATAATATGACCCCGAATTTCCAGGCGAGGTCATTTTCAAACCCTACTTAGTCAGCCATTCCGGCATGCGTTAACCGTGGCGTTTTTCGAAGTCAGCCATAAAATCAGTCAATGCTTTAACGCCTTCGATTGGCATTGCATTGTAAATCGAAGCACGCATCCCCCCCACCACACGGTGACCTTTAAGCGCATGCAGACCCGCATCAAATGCTTCTTGCACAAAAAGTTTATCCAGAGAGGCATCCGCCATTTGGAAAGGTACATTCATCCACGAACGGTTAGTTTGAGCCACATCGTTGCGGTAAAAGTCGCTGTGATCAATGGCACCATAAAGCAGCTCTGCTTTCGCCTGATTGCGCTTTTCCATCTCTCTTAATCCGCCCTGCTCTTTCAACCATTTAAACACCATTCCTGACAAGTACCAGGCAAAGGTAGGCGGTGTGTTGAACATCGAGTCATTTTCAGCCAGTACACTGTAATCGAGAATCGAAGGCAGCGCTTTCTGTGCTTTACCCAGTAAATCGTCTCGTACGATAACCAGCGTCAAACCCGCCGGGCCGATATTTTTCTGCGCACCCGCATAAATCACCCCAAAGCGACTGACATCGACAGGTCGGGATAAAATAGAGGACGAGTAGTCGGCGATGACAACTTTATCGCCAAAATTGGGTTCTTCATCGATAGCCACGCCATCGATGGTTTCATTTGGACAGTAATGCACATAGGCGGCATCAGCATTCAAGGCCCATTGGTTCATCGGCAGGATACCGCGCTTGCCATTAACGGTGGTGGTTACATCGATAACATTAGGAGTGCAATATTTTTGGGCTTCTTTGACTGCACTATGTGCCCAATAACCGCCATCGATATAATCCGCAGTGGCTTTGTCGCCGAGTAAATTCATCGGTACTGCAGCAAATTGTGCCCGCGCGCCACCGTGACAGAATAAGACTTTATAATTGGAAGGAATGCCCATCAGCTCGCGGATATCACGTTCGGACTCTTCTGCAACCTGGATAAACTCCTTACTACGGTGGCTAATTTCCATTACCGAGGTACCCAGCCCATGCCAGTTACACAGTTCTTGTTCAGCACGACGTAACACTTCTGCCGGGATCATTGCCGGACCTGCACTAAAATTATAAACCTGAGTCATTTCCCCTCACCACTCCGCTGAGACAACTAATAGAGATAACCAATTTACCGGTTTTATCATTCGAGACAAGCTGTCTGCAACGGTTATTCGTAACGGGAGCATGATCACATTGTGGTCACTGCGTTATCGGTTGCCTGCAGCCTAAAATCCCGTATGATTGCGCGTTTTTAGAACGCTCAAAAGTGAACTCAATGACCCAAACCTTTATTGCAGGAAAAGACGCCGCGCTGGAAGATTCAATTTCCCGTTTCCAAAAAAAACTGACTGACCTCGGTTTCAACATTGAGGAAGCTTCCTGGCTGAATCCGGTTCCTCATGTCTGGTCTGTGCATATACGCGATCGCGACTGCCCGCTGTGCTTTACCAACGGCAAAGGCGCCAGCAAAAAAGCGGCGTTAGCTTCTGCATTGGGTGAATATTTTGAGCGTCTGTCGACCAACTATTTCTTCGCCGACTTCTATCTGGGCGAAGAGATTGCTAATGGCGATTTTGTGCATTACCCGAACGAAAAGTGGTTTCCAATTCCTGCGGACAACACTCTGCCAGCAGGGATTTTGGATGAGCGTCTGCACGATTTTTATGATGCCGATAAAGAGCTGACGGGCAGTGACCTCATCGACCTACAATCCGGCAACCTCGACCGCGGGATCTGTGCCCTGCCTTTTACACGTCAGTCGGATCGGCACATCGTCTATATTCCGATGAACATTATAGGAAATTTATACGTATCTAACGGTATGTCAGCAGGGAATACTGCCAACGAGGCCCGTGTTCAGGGGCTTTCTGAGGTGTTCGAGCGCTATGTAAAAAACCGTATTATCGCTGAATCTATCAGCCTGCCAGAAATTCCGGCCGATGTGCTGGCACGTTATCCTGGCGTGGTAGAAGCCATCGCTAAACTGGAGGATGAAGGCTTCCCTATCCTCTCTTATGACGCTTCACTCGGCGGTCATTACCCGGTCATCTGCGTGGTGTTGTTCAATCCGGCCAATGGCACCTGTTTTGCGTCCTTCGGCGCACATCCTGATTTCGGCGTAGCGCTGGAGCGTACCGTAACCGAACTGCTGCAGGGCCGAAGTCTGAAGGATCTCGACGTTTTCACAGCACCAACCTTTGATGATGAAGAAGTCGCGGAACATGCAAATCTGGAAACCCATTTCATCGATTCCAGCGGTTTGATCTCTTGGGATATGTTCAAAAGTGATGCTGACTATCCGTTTACCGACTGGAGCTTCAGCGGCACCACGGAGCAAGAGTTTGCCACACTGATGGCTATTTTTGAAAAAGAAGACGCCGAAGTTTACATCGCTGATTATGAACATCTTGATGTTTACGCTTGCCGCATTATTGTTCCGGGCATGTCTGATATTTATCCTGCAGAAGATTTGCTGCTGGCAAATAACACCATGGGTGCTCACTTGCGCGAACAACTGCTGGCATTGCCAGACAGCGATTTACCGAAAGAAGCCTATCTGGAAATGATCACCCAATTAGATGAAGAAGGTCTGGATGACTTTACCCGCGTGCGCGAGTTACTGGGTATCGCCAGCGGGAAAGACAATGGCTGGTACACGCTGCGCGTAGGTGAGCTAAAATCTATGCTGGCTCTGGCTGGAGGTGATATGGATCAGGCATTAATCTGGGCTGAATGGGCGCATGAGTTTAACTCTTCCGTTTACAGCGACGAGCGCAACAATTATTACCGTTGCTTGCAGACCTTATTGCAACTCACTCTGGAAGAAGATCGCGCTCCAGCTCAGTACTATGGTGCTTTCGTCAAAATGTACGGTCAGGATGCGGTAGACTCTGCCTCAGCCGCGATCAGTGGCGAAGAACGTTTCCATAGTCTGTTTACTGTAAACACCGACCTGCGTGCCCTGCCGGCGCATCAGGGATTGCTGGCAGCTTATGAGAAGCTACAAATCGCTAAACGTCGCCATTGGTTGAAAGCCTGACGTCTGGTTTTTAACCCTCGTTGAAATTCCATGACCGGTGGCTTTGGCTACCGGTTTTTTTTACGCAGCAGAATGTCAGAGGGAATTTGACTCTCAACAAAAAGTGGCGTGTAATTCTCAACGCCCTGTCATTTGATACCAGAGATTTTAATCGTTCGTATTTTAGAAAATGTTAAATACCAGTGAAAATATCATGTATTTTCGGATCTAAATAAGTTACAGCACGTCCCGATAATTAACATAAGCCTTATATGTTGCGCGGGGTCATTAAACTTTAAGTGTAATATTTAAAATATTTTTATTTTATATATTTCAAGTAGATAAAAAATTAATTACCTCTTTAGGGTAAGAACAATCCCCCCCTAAACCCGCCCCTTATGATCCATGTCAATTCTTACATTATACTGCTTTGCTAGTATCTCGTTGTGCAGTAGATAACCCTTAAGAGAGAGTTACTGTGAAAGCTGACAACCCCTTCAATTTATTATTACCCGCAGCTACAGCGAAAGTTGCCGAAGATGCCGGTGTTTATAAAGCCACTAAACAGCCGCTGAAGACCTTTTATTTAGCGATCACTGCCGGCGTCTTTATCTCCATTGCTTTTGTTTTCTATATTACGTCCACCACTGGTACTGCCGCCGTTCCTTTTGGTCTTGCAAAACTGGTTGGGGGGATTTGCTTCTCACTCGGCTTGATGTTAGTTGTCGTTTGTGGTGCTGATCTTTTCACCTCAACTGTCCTCATCGTTATTGCCAAGGCAAGTGGGCGGATAACCTGGGGCCAATTAGCCTGCAACTGGATCAACGTCTACATTGGTAACTTGATTGGCGCACTGTTTTTTGTCGCACTGATTTGGTTTTCTGGCGAACATATGGTCAACAATGGTTTGTGGGGACTGAATGTCTTACAAACCGCAGATCACAAAATGCATCACACTTTCATTGAAGCTATGTGTCTTGGCATTCTGGCTAATCTGATGGTCTGTCTGGCGGTATGGATGAGTTACTCTGGCCGCAGTCTGATGGACAAAATGTTTGCCATGATCCTTCCTGTCGCCATGTTTGTTGCCAGCGGCTTTGAGCACAGTATAGCCAACATGTTTATGGTTCCACTGGGTATTGTCATCAAGAACTTTGCATCGCCTGAGTTCTGGCATGCCGTTGGAACCACACCAGCACAGTTCTCAGAATTGAATATCAGTAACTTTATCATCGACAACCTAATCCCCGTCACGATCGGGAACATCATTGGTGGTGGTCTGATGGTAGGGTTAACATACTGGGTAATATATCTCCGCGATGAGCAACCTCATTAAGTTCTGTGGAATGCTTCTCACGACAGGTTTATAAACCGATTTTTAAAGAAAGCCAAATTAGAAGGTAGGTGCATAATGTCCAAGCTCAATGAAAAATTGACCAACGCATGGCAAGGTTTTAGTGCTGGCGACTGGCAGACTGAAGTTAACGTTCGTGACTTCATCCAGAAGAACTACACCCCGTATGAAGGTGACGAGTCCTTCCTGGCAGGTGCGACCAAAGCGACGTCCACGCTGTGGGATAAAGTAATGGAAGGCATCAAACTGGAAAACAGCACCCATGCTCCAGTTGACTTTGATACCGACGTTGCTGCAACTATCACCTCTCATGATGCGGGTTACATCAACAAATCTCTTGAAACTATTGTTGGTCTTCAGACTGACGCACCATTGAAACGTGCCCTGATTCCTTTCGGTGGCATCAAAATGGTTGAAGGTTCATGTAAAGTTTATGGCCGTGAACTGGACCCAGCACTGAAAAAAATCTTCACCGAATACCGTAAAACCCATAACCAGGGCGTATTCGATGTATATACCAAAGACATTCTGAACTGTCGTAAATCAGGGATTCTGACTGGTCTGCCAGACGCCTATGGTCGCGGCCGTATCATCGGTGACTACCGTCGTATCGCGCTGTACGGTATTGATTTCCTGATGGCTGACAAATATAAGCAATTCCTGTCGCTGCAAAATGATCTGGAAAATGGCGTAAACCTGGAAATGACCATCCAACTACGCGAAGAGATCTCAGAACAATATCGTGCTCTGGGCCAGATTAAAGAAATGGCAGCTAAATATGGCTGTGACATTTCTGCACCAGCTAATACCGCTCAGGAAGCCGTTCAGTGGACTTACTTCGGCTATCTGGCTGCGGTGAAATCTCAGAACGGTGCTGCAATGTCCTTCGGCCGTGTATCCACCTTCCTTGACGCGTTCATCGAACGTGATATCAAAGCGGGCAAACTGACTGAAGAAGCCGCTCAGGAACTGATTGACCATTTGGTTATGAAATTGCGTATGGTCCGTTTCCTACGTACGCCTGAGTATGATGAACTGTTCTCTGGTGACCCAATCTGGGCAACTGAATCTCTGGCAGGTATGGGCGTTGATGGCCGTACTCTGGTCACCAAAAACAGCTTCCGCTTCCTGAATACCTTGTACACCATGGGGCCTTCACCAGAGCCGAACATGACCATCCTGTGGTCAGAAAAACTGCCATTAAACTTCAAAAAGTACGCAGCAAAAGTGTCTATCGATACTTCATCTGTTCAATATGAAAATGATGATCTGATGCGTCCTGACTTCAACAATGACGACTACGCAATTGCTTGCTGTGTTAGCCCGATGATTGTGGGTAAACAAATGCAGTTCTTTGGTGCGCGTGCCAACCTGGCGAAAACCATGTTGTATGCAATCAATGGCGGCGTTGACGAAAAAATGAAAATCCAGGTTGGCCCTAAAGAAATGCCAATGATGGATACTGTGCTGGACTATGACAAAGTCATGGAACGCATGGATCACTTCATGGACTGGCTGGCTAAACAGTACGTCACTGCACTGAACATCATTCACTATATGCACGATAAATACAGCTATGAAGCTGCGTTGATGGCTCTGCATGACCGTGATGTTTATCGCACAATGGCATGCGGTATCGCAGGTCTGTCTGTCGCGGCTGACTCCCTGTCTGCTATCAAATATGCGAAAGTGAGCACCATTCGTGACGAAGACGGCTTGGCCGTTGACTTTAAAATCGAAGGTGAATACCCGCAGTTCGGTAACAACGATTCACGCGTAGATGATATTGCCTGTGACCTGGTAGAACGTTTCATGAAGAAAATTCAGAAACTACGTACCTACCGTGGCGCTGTAGCAACTCAGTCTGTTCTTACCATCACCTCTAACGTGGTTTACGGTAAGAAAACAGGTAACACTCCAGACGGCCGTCGTGCTGGCGCACCATTTGGCCCAGGCGCTAACCCAATGCATGGTCGTGACCAGAAAGGCGCCGTTGCCTCTCTGACTTCCGTTGCTAAACTTCCGTTTGCTTATGCAAAAGATGGCATCTCTTACACCTTCTCTATCGTGCCTAACGCACTGGGTAAAGATGATGACATTCGTAAAGCTAACCTTGCGGGTCTGATGGATGGTTACTTCCATCACGAAGCTAGCATCGAGGGCGGTCAGCACCTGAACGTCAACGTGATGAACCGCGAAATGCTGTTAGACGCGATGGAAAATCCGGAAAAATATCCGCAACTGACCATCCGTGTTTCTGGGTACGCAGTACGTTTCAACTCGCTGACTAAAGAGCAACAGCAAGACGTTGTCACCCGTACTTTCACCAAAACCATGTAAATACTGTAGCTTGCAGTAAGCAGGTATAAGACTAAGGCTCCACACCCGTGGAGCCTTTATTTCATCCTCATCAGGGCCCTTGAGTTGTCTGATTTTTCAGACATCTGCCTTTGTGGGGGTATCGCGAAGCAGTTCTGCAATACTGTGAGAATCAACCTTACTGTTTGTCTGTTACTATAAGCAGGTAACCAACCACTGACGGATACCCGAAAGCGATTAAGGTTTTACGTTGAGTTTATTTCTGCCAGGCCAGTCTCTGCGCATTTTAAACTGCAACTTATTGGTCAATATTGGAGAAAAAAACGCAATGTCAGTTCAAGGTCGTATCCACTCTTATGAATCCTGTGGCACGGTAGATGGCCCAGGCATCCGTTTTATTGTTTTCTTCCAGGGCTGCCTGATGCGTTGCATGTATTGTCATAATCGAGATACCTGGGATACACACGGTGGTAAAGAGATCAATGTCGACGATTTAATGAAAGAAGTCGTGACTTATCGCCACTTTATGAATGCCTCTGGTGGCGGCGTTACTGCATCGGGTGGTGAAGCCATCCTGCAAGCTGAATTTGTGCGTGACTGGTTCCGTGCCTGTCAGAAAGAAGGGATTAATACCTGCCTGGATACCAACGGTTTTGTACGCCGCTATGATCCGGTCATTGATGAACTGCTTGATGTCACCGATCTGGTGATGCTTGATTTGAAGCAAATGAACGACGATATCCATCAAAATCTGGTTGGCGTATCAAATCATCGTACGCTGGACTTTGCCCGTTATCTGGCAAAACGTAATAAGCGCACTTGGATCCGCTATGTCGTCGTGCCTGGCTGGTCTGATGATGACAAATCAACGCATCTGCTGGGTGAGTTCACCAAAGATATGACGAATATCGAAAAAATTGAACTGCTGCCTTATCACGAACTGGGCAAGCATAAATGGACGGCAATGGGTGAAGAGTACGGTCTGGATGGTGTAAAACCGCCAACAAAAGAGATAATGGAACGCGTGAAAGGTATTCTTGAAGGTTACGGGCATAAAGTTATTTATTAATTAAGCCGGCTAAAAAATTCACAATAAAAATGCCCGAACTGCTATGATTTCGGGCATTTTTTTCAGCAAGCAAATACTCAGTACATGCTTCTCAGGCAGCCGCCACCGGATTTTGATGTTTGTCGGCCTTGCGCAGCAGAACCACCAAATATGCCAGCGCGACCACGGCAATCATCACAAAGAGTAAGCGGTCGGAATAACTTTGCATCAGCATAGCGGTCATGGTCGGGCCCGCCAAACTACCCATGGTGTAACTCATCAACAACGCCTGATTCATTGCCACCAACTCGTCCACATTGACCTTTTCGCAAGCCCAGGACATCGCCACCGGATAGAGGGTGAACCCTGCGCAACCCAGAATAAACAGTGTTGGCGCCATAGCATAACCACTGAGCATCGCGATGCTACCAACAATCACCACAAAGACCTGCACACGTAACACAATAAGACGGCCGTAACGATCGGCAAGGCGTCCGACAGGCCATTGCCCGATGATCCCAGAACTGACTAACAATGCCATCCAGTAGCCCACGTTGGCATCACTCATACCCTGATGGTTCAGGAACAGTGGCATCAACCCATACAATGAACCCAAGATAATGCCCGATATCACACAACCATTAATACCCAGTCGGGCGCTGCGCCGCTTCAGCATCGGCCATACTGCCCCGTGTGGCTGACCGCTATCTTGGTTGGTGATATGGGTCAAAAGCAACGGCAGCATGGCAATAACAATCAATGATGTTACCCACGGCAGCACATTGAGCAACTCGGTTGAGACCATACCAAGCATCAACTGACCAAAAACTGTCCCGATATAGTAAATGATCATGTAGGCCGCCATGAGCTGCCCCCGATTTTTAACCGTACCGCTACGCAGTAACGCACTCTCAACTACAACCCAAATTAGCGCACACCCCATGCCCGCAAAAAAACGCCAGCCAATCCAACTCCAGAATGTCATAGACAACGCCAGACCGGCGGTGGCGATAGCAAAAACAATGCAGGAGAGATAGTAACTGCGGTTAAAACCAATTCTTTTTATCAGCGCACCGGCGAGTAGCGTACCCACCAGATTTCCGCAATAGTATGAAGAGCTGACCAGCCCGACCTGCCAGGTTGGCAGCATTTCGTGACTCAGCCAGAGGGGGACTAAGGTGTTGAGAACTGCGATAGAAACCGTCAACAACAACAACCCACATAGTAATAAAACTACCGGGCGAGAATAGGCGGACATAGGAAGTTGGTGACCAAAGATGTGAAGAAATTGCGCGCATCATGCCACCAGCGAATTAAAAGTCAATCCGGTGAAAACGGTGATAAGCACAAACTGCAAGCCGATGATTCAAATCACTCATCAATGGCGGTGGGCAGCCCTAGAGACTTAATAATGACAAATCAATATCACCATGATAACAAACGAGTTTACATTTTCCACAACCATTGCAGCGGGTATTATCCACGACGGGTTGATTCTGTTGATTAAAAAATATTGCCGTGAGTGGACAGGCAATTTCGCACATCCGGCACAGATCATCCAACCGCCCCAGACAACCTGCAGAAAGTATCGGGCGCAACCCGGTGTCCATGACCACCGAGACGTCTAATGCACCAGTCACACAAGCATGCGTACAAGCCCCACAAAAATCACACTCTGCATAATCAATGGCGAGTTCAGGTTTACCGTCGGCGATAGAAATGATGCCCATCGGGCAGGCTTCACTACAAGCTCCGCAATCATTACAAGCCTGCAAAAACAGCGGTTCCGCAATAGCCTGCGGTGGGCGAGCAACCTGCCGTTGTAATAGGCTGGAGTCCATTCCCTGGTGGACTGCACGCTGTCCCGATGCAAACAAGCCACGGAAAAGACCTCGGCGGGTCACCGTTCTCGTACTCATCCATGCCCGATAATAGCTGCTGTCGCGAGAATCACTCATTAGTGATACAACTCACGCTCAATCATTGGCAATGCGCACTGCTCTTGCCAGCCCGTCAAAGTGAGCTGGGCCAACTGTGCAATCGCCTGATAAACAGGATTACCCGCTTGCTGCTCCAGTAATGCTAAATAACGGGAAGACCAGGGAAAGAGATGGGTCACTAAAAATACATCCAGCAAACCTGGGGAATGACTCGCCAACCACGCGGCCATCATTAACATCAAACCGAAGTGGTCCTCCGGTTCTGCTTGTGTCAGGTTCGGTTCAATACCGTTCTGGTGCATCCATTCGCGCAGTGCCAGAGTTGAGTCACCAAACAGCACACTTTCACGATCCAGATATACCGATCCCCAGGGTGGCGCAGGTAAGGCATAAGGACCGATAAACAGACGCTGAAAGGCTTCTTCAACTGACTCAACAGGCCTCTTGCTGCTGGTTAATAGGGCTACGATCGGTAGCAAGTTTTCAGGCTCGCCATAGGGCCAGTCCTGTTCCCAATGACTGCTCTGCAACCACTGGATAAGAGGTCCTGCCTGCTCTGAGCTTGGTGAGAAATATAAGAGTGAACCTAGGATTTTACCGGTAACGGCGATGGTTTCTGCTGACATAAATCACTCATTTTGAAAGCGCGCATTGCCGCTAAGCAATGCGCGAGGGGAAGATTAACTGCCGATTGCCATACCCACGGTCATATGCAAGCCGTAGAAAATCGCACGCCCAATCAGCTCACTGGCGAAGACCAGCACAAAGGCCAGAACCATTGAGGCTAATGCCGGGCGTTTACGCATGATCAGAGGACAGAACCAGCAGCCCAACCCCAGAGCAATCAGCACCAGCCGCCATGCAGACAGTGTGCCGTATTGCGGGATGAGTGCTGAAGCCGCCTGAACCGAGCTGTTGATCATCGCCAGACTGGCACCCTGCATGATCACAACCGCGAAACTGACCATCAGCGCTGCAAGGCTAATCATCGGCAACAGGCGTAATGTACGACGCTCAATGTTTGCCATACGCAACAGCAGCGCAGCGAGCAATGGACCACCAATGAATACCGTCAGACCAAAACTCAGCGCGGTATAGGCGTTATTCCAGGTAGGCACCGTGTCGATTTTATACACAAGGCACATGGCATAAACAAAGCCAACGCCCGCCAGCATAGTGATCACCAGCCAGATCTTACCTAACGCCGGAGGTATTTTGTTCAGTATGGCCAGCAGCCAATAAATACCGCCCAGCGCGAAGAACAAAGAGCCGCTGCCGATTTCGTTACTCAGTGCCGAAGCCCCGAGACGATTCAGTGAGTTGAACGCTCTGAGTGGCGAACCGAGATGCAGCAATGAGGCAATAAACGCCAGTCCCATTAATACCCACAGGCAAAACATCGACAAGTGGATACGTCGTGCCTCTTCCTCGGTACATTTTCCCAGTAAAACCAAGGCTAAGACGATAAAACCACCCACCACACATTGCCCTAATACGGTAAAGACCATCAAAGGCCATTCGTGCCATCCGTTTCCCATCTTAAACCTCCTTCGGGTTAGCAAGATATCCAGAGGTATCGCCTACAGGGCGGCAATTTGCATTGGGCTTGATGACAATACTCGGCTTAGTGAAGTGCGCCTCTGGCAGAGGTGCGACCTGTGCCAGCGTGCCGTATTTAGCCCGCAACTCCTCAATAGGTGCCATATCCAGTGCACGCAGCGGACAAGATTCTACGCAAATGGGTTTTTTGCCCTCGGCCACACGTTCATAGCAGCCGTCACACTTGGTCATGTGACCTTTAGCCTCATTATATTGTGGTGCACCATACGGACAGGCCATGTGGCAATAACGGCAACCTATGCAGATATCTTCGTTAACCACCACAAAACCATCATCGCGTTTATGCATCGCGCCAGTCGGACACACCTTGGTACAGGCCGGGTCTTCACAATGGTTGCAGGCAATCGACAGATAGTAGGCAAAGACATTCTGATGCCATCCATCACCATCCTGCTGCCAGTCACCACCGGCGTATTCGTAGATACGGCGGAAACTGACATCCGGCGTCAAATTTTTGAAATCTTTACAGGCCAGTTCACACGTCTTACAACCGGTGCAGCGGCTCGAATCAATATAAAAACCGTATTGGGTTGTCATAAATTATTCCTTTAAACCTTCGCCACTTGCACAAGGTTGGTATGAGAAGGATTACCTTTCGCCAGAGGAGAAGGCCGCTGAGAAGTCAGAACGTTAATGCTGCCAGCGCGGTCTATTTTTTTGCTGTCAGGCGAATACCATGCCCCCTCGCCCAGCGCCACCACACCAGGCATCATGCGCGGAGTGACTTTGGCAGCAATCTGAACTTCGCCGCGATCATTGAAAATGCGGATCATGTCCCCGTTGGAGATATTGCGAATAGCCGCATCCATCGGATTGATCCACATTTCCTGACGGCACGATGCCTTCAATACGTCAACATTGCCGTAGGTAGAATGGGTTCGGGCTTTGTAGTGGAAACCGGTCAACTGCAGCGGGAAACGGCTTGCCAGCGGATCATCATAATTTTCAAATCCGGCAGCGTAGATTGGCAGCGGGTCAATCACGTCATCTGGTGCTAATTGCCATCTGGAAGCGATTTCAGCCAAACCGGCTGAATAGATTTCAATTTTACCCGATGGGGTTTCCAGCGGATTAACTTTAGGATCCTGGCGGAAGGCTTTGTAGGCAACATGATGCCCTTGAGGATCACGCTGCTTGAAGATCCCTTGCTGACGGAAGGTATCGAAGTCGGGTAATTCAGGGATAGCCTGCATCGATTGCTGATACAAATGACGCATCCACTCTTCCTGAGTACGGCCTTCAGTAAAGCGCTGCTCTACCCCCATGCGCTTGGCAATTTCGCTGGTCATGGTGTAGATATTTTTGCATTCAAAACGCGGTTCAATGACCTGATCGGCAAAAATGACATAGGCCATGTTACCGGCAGAGGCATCCAGACAGAAGTCCATCTGCTCGGAGGCGGTGCAATCGGGCAAGACGATGTCTGCGTATTTGGCTGAAGAGGTCATGTGGTTGTCGATCACCACAATCATCTCGCACTGTTTGTCATCCTGTAGAATTTCATGAGTACGGTTAATCTCAGAATGCTGGTTAATCAGGCAGTTACCCGCGTAGTTCCAGATGAACTTGATAGGAACATCGAGTTTATCCTTACCACGTACACCATCACGTGTGGCCGTCATTTCAGTGGCGCGGACAATAGCGTCGGTCCACATAAACATTGAAATGCTGGTCTCAACCGGATTTTCCAGAGTTGGCATACGCACAAACGGCAGGCTGTAAGAACCTTCACGCGCGCCAGAGTTACCGCCATGAATACCGACGTTTCCGGTTAAGATTGCCAGCATAGCAATAGCTCGGGTGACAATTTCACCGTTGGCATGGCGTTGCGGGCCCCAGCCTTGAGAAATATACGCGGGTTTGGCTTGGCCAATTTCACAACCAAGTTTGAAGATTTTATCGGCTGGAATACCGGTTATTTTAGCTGCCCACTCCGGCGTTTTAGCCGTAGCGTCGTCACCTTCGCCCAAAATATAAGCTTTATAGTGACCATTTATTGGTGCGCCAGCAGGCATGGTTTTTTCGTCATAACCGACGCAATATTTATCCAGGAATGGCTGGTCGACAAGATTCTCGGTGATCATGACATAGGCCAATGCAGTAGCCAGAGCACCATCGGTTCCGGGCCGAATTGGCAGCCACTCATCTTCACGACCTGCGCCAGTATCGGTATAACGCGGATCGATGATGATCATTCGCGCATTAGACTTTTGCCGTGCCTGTTCGACGTAATAGGTTACGCCACCGCCGCTCATGCGTGTTTCACCCGGATTATTACCGAACAGCACCACTAACTTACTATTCTCGATGTCTGACGGGCTATTGCCATCAGCCCAACCGCCATAGGTATAGTTCAGGCCTGCAGCAATTTGTGCCGAGCTGTAGTCACCATAGTGATTGAGATAACCACCGCAACAATTCATCAGGCGGGCGATCAGTGTCGAACCCGGCGGCCATGAGCGGGTCATGGTCCCACCAAGAGTACCGGTACCATAATTGAGGTAGATGGCTTCGTTGCCATATTTGCTGATGATATCTTTCATGCTAACGGCAATGGCGTCGTAAGCCTCTTCCCAACTGATGCGCTTGAATTTTCCTTCACCACGCGCACCGACGCGCTTCATCGGATATTTAAGTCTATCAGGGTTGTAAACCCGCCGGCGCATCGAACGGCCACGCAGGCAGGCACGGACCTGATGCAACCCTTCATAGTTATCATCACCGGTGTTGTCAGTTTCAACATAACTGATCTCACCATTAACGACATGCATTCTCAGCGGACAGCGGCTACCGCAATTGACGGTACAGGCACTCCATACCACTTTTTCGTTAGCTAATGGTTTACCAGCCTGCGTTTCAGCGGCCTGAATCTTGCGAAATGGCAGAGAAACACCACCGGCTACTGCAGCTAAACTGACCAAGGCAGAACTTTTCATCAATGTACGGCGGGTGATGCCTGTAATCCCGACAGGGGATGGTATTTTTTTTTCCGACATGCTCTGGCTCCGTTAATCAACCTGATTTCCCCGCGTCCGTAAATGGCGAACACTGTAACGGGTTATGGTGAAGTGGAGTGGGTCAGAAAAGCGATAGTAATGGAATGTCGCAATATACCCACTCAAACAGAGTGGATATTACTCACTAAGAGGTACAGAACTTTGTTTACTATCAAAGAAGGAAGGGTTCAACTAAAGCGAACAGTAGAAACATCGTGCTGCTCACAATTTCACAAATAAAAAAGGCGCTCACAGGCGCCTTTTCGATATATTATAGAATACATAGCGCTTTTAGCCGATATATTCTAAACCACGCATGTAAGGTCGCAGAACTTCCGGAACCTCAATACGGCCATCGGCCTGCTGGTAATTTTCCAGCACGGCAACCAGAGTACGGCCTACGGCCAAACCAGAACCGTTCAGGGTATGGACCAGACGCGGTTTTTTCTCGGTTTTACTGCGACAGCGTGCCTGCATGCGTCGTGCCTGGAAATCCCACATATTTGAGCATGAAGAAATTTCACGGTAGGTATTCTGCGCCGGCAACCACACTTCCAGGTCGTAGGTTTTAGCAGAGCCAAAGCCCATATCACCGGTACACAGCAACATTTTTCGGTATGGCAGATTCAACAACTGGAGCACTTTCTCGGCATGGCCAGTCAATTCTTCCAGCGCCTGCATGGAATCTTCAGGACGAACAATCTGTACCATCTCGACTTTATCGAACTGGTGCATGCGGATCAGACCACGAGTATCACGACCATATGAACCGGCTTCAGAACGGAAGCATGGTGTATGGGCGGTCATTTTCAGTGGCAAAGACTCCTCTTCAAGAATTTCATCACGCACCAGGTTGGTCAACGGAACTTCTGCGGTTGGGATCAACGCATAATGGCTGCTTTCCGCTTCTTCATCTAGCGGTTTAGTGTGGAACAAGTCCTCACCAAACTTCGGCAACTGGCCTGTGCCGTAAAGCGTATCGTGATTCACCAGATACGGTACGTAAGCCTCAAGATAGCCGTGCTGCTCTGTGTGCAGGTCCAGCATGAACTGTGATAATGCACGATGCATACGTGCAATCTGCCCTTTCATCACAACGAAGCGTGAACCGGTCAGCTTGACGGCAGCAGCAAAATCCAAACCACCAGACATTTCACCCAGTGATACGTGATCGCGCACTTCGAAATCATACTGACGGGGTGTACCCCAGCGGCTAACTTCCTGATTATCATTTTCGTCTTTACCGCCAGGAACGGAATCGTCCGGCAAATTCGGAATAGCGGAAGCAATGTTGCGAATTTCATTTTGCAACATATCCAACTCTGCCTTCGCAGCATCCAGTCTCTCACCCAGCGTATTCACTTCCTGACGCAGGGGCTCGATGTCTTCGCCACGCGCTTTAGCTTGACCAATAGATTTCGATCGAGCATTGCGTTCAGCCTGGAGAGCTTCCGTTTCTACCTGCAAGACTTTGCGACGTTCTTCCTGAGAACGCAGCGTTTCCACATCGAGTTTAAAACCTCTGCGAGCGAGTTTTTCTGCAACTGCGTCTAGCTCATTGCGCAGTAAATTGGGATCGAGCATGCTAATCCTGTACGTGTCGTTTTGTTTATAAATTAGATTAAGCACACCACCTGAACAGGCGGCATGTCAAAGAGTTACCAGAAGTCACCTTACCGCAAGAGTAAAATTAGCGGTAGCGTTTTGTCGGGCTATTTTGATCTTGTTCAGTCAACCATGCCAGCTTTTCGCCGATCTTGCCTTCCAGCCCGCGAGATGATGGATAATAGTACTGCGTTTTCGCCATTTGCGGCGGGAAGTAGTTCTCACCAGCAGCATAGGCGTTGGTTTCATCATGGGCGTAACGGTATTCCGCACCCAGCCCCATTTCTTTCATCAGTTTTGTTGGTGCGTTACGTAAATGCTCAGGCACGTCATAGTCTGACTGTTCACGGGCGTCCCTCATTGCAGCTTTGAACGCGGTGTAGACCGCATTGCTTTTTGGTGCGCAGGCCAGATAGACGATCGCTTGGGCGATAGCCCGCTCACCTTCTGCCGGACCGACACGGGTAAAACAATCCCAGGCGGAAATGGCAACTTGCATAGCGCGGGGATCGGCATTCCCCACATCCTCTGAGGCAATCGCCAGCAAACGGCGGGCAACATACAACGGATCGCCTCCCGCTGTAATAATGCGCGCATACCAGTAAAGCGCCGCATCCGGCGAGGAGCCACGTACGGATTTGTGCAACGCAGAGATCAGATCATAGTAACGATCGCCTTTGTTATCAAAACGCGCACTGCGTTCACCGGCAATCTCGGTCAGCAGTGCTGGGGTTAATGTGCGAACGCCCTTGGCATCAATTTCAGCCATATCAGCCATCATTTCGATGCTATTCAGCGCGCGGCGAGCATCGCCATTCACCAGTTCGGAAAGCATACGGCGGGTTTCATCTGGGACCACAATCTTTTGGTCGGCGTAACCGCGCTCTTTATTGGTTAACGCCTGATCAATGACTTTCTCTATATCTTCAGCCGTCAGGGACTTAAGCAAATAGACTCGCGCACGGGAAAGCAGCGCGGAGTTCAGTTCAAAAGAGGGGTTTTCTGTGGTGGCACCAATAAAAGTGATGGTGCCATCTTCTATGTGCGGCAGGAAAGCATCCTGCTGGCTTTTGTTGAACCGGTGCACTTCATCCACAAACAGTATGGTACGCCTACCCGCATCACGGTTTTGCCGCGCGCGCTCGATGGCTTCGCGAATCTCTTTAATACCTGAGGTCACGGCCGAGATGCGTTCAACATCTGCGCTAGCGTAACGCCCAATAAGTTCTGCCAGCGTCGTTTTCCCCGTTCCCGGTGGTCCCCAGAGGATCATCGAATGCAACTGCCCCGCTTCTATTGCGCGAGGCAGTGGTTTACCCGGTGCCAAAAGATGTTGCTGACCAATATACTCTGCAAGAGAAACTGGCCGCATTCTCGCGGCCAGTGGCTGGAACTCGTTGTGGGAAAAATCGAGTGACAGATTACTCAAAGGGACCTCACTGGCGCTGATCGTCCACCGTCACACCTTTCGGCGGTGTAAATTTAAATTTAGCATCATCAACCGACGAATTTTGCTGGCCTTTCAGGCTATATGCACTTTTCTGACCATCTTGCTCAACCGCAGTAAAGCTCTTAATGGTGCCAGTAGGCGTAACGTTAATGGTGAACTGCTTAAGATTACCGGTTGTTGCTTTCGGCGTTAATTCGAAATCATCGCCTTTCTGTTTGATATTATATTTTGACCAGTCACTACTGTCGTTGCGGGTGATCAGCATAAACGGCGTGTTACCGGTGGCATTTTTCAGCCAGGTTGCAGTCACTTGTTCGACAAATGGGTTATAGAACCACAGAGTTTTGCCATCCGAGACCAGGATACTTTCATCCGGTGACGTCATGTGCCAGTTGAATAAGTTTGGACGTTTAACCCACAGCTCGCCTTCGCCCTGCTGAACGGCAGCCCCATCACTGGTGACCGTTTGGGTGAAACTGGCATGGAACGTATTGAGTTTGCCGAGACGGCTTTTCAAGTCACTGCTGGCATCGGCGAATACCGATGTGGAAGTCAATGCAGTCAGTAAACAACCTACTACTAACAATTTTTTCATTCTTATACTTACCTCAGAAATCTATTGCGGCTAAGACGTTGCCCTGCGCACATAGCGAAAGACGCATGTTGCGAACTCTAGCCGAGGCTGGCGCACAAAGGTAGCTCATTCGTCTGAAAAGCTTGCGGTTTACGCTTCTTTGCACAAAGGACCGCCACGGCGGTCCTTTGTGACTCGCTGGCTTTGCCGACGTTTATTCGTGAGAAGGAGGCGCTAACACTTCCCGGTTACCATTATGGCCCGGCACACTGACAATGCCTTGTGCTTCCATCTGCTCAACGATGCGCGCCGCACGGTTGTAACCGATGCGGAACTGACGCTGAACGCCTGATATTGAAGCTCGACGCTTATCCACCACGAAGGCTACAGCCTGATCAAACAGAGCATCCAGTTCTTCTTCGCTATCGAGACCCAGACCACTACCGTCTCCCTCTTCACCACCTGAGATGATGCTTTCAATATATTTTGGACGACCGCGGGCTTTCCAATCCTGAACCACCGCATGCACTTCCTGGTCGCGGACAAAAGCGCCGTGAACACGTACAGGTATCGAGGAGTTAGGTGCCATATACAGCATGTCCCCCATTCCCAGCAAGGACTCGGCACCGCCCTGATCAAGGATGGTACGTGAGTCAATTTTGCTCGAAACCGTAAACGCAATGCGGGTAGGGATGTTGGCTTTGATCAGGCCGGTGATAACATCCACCGACGGACGCTGGGTTGCAAGCACCAGATGAATACCCGCCGCACGCGCTTTCTGCGCCAGACGTGCAATCAATTCTTCAACTTTTTTGCCCACCGTCATCATCAGATCGGCAAACTCGTCCACCAGCACCACAATAAACGGCTCTTTTCCGAGGAACGGCGGCTCAGCGGCCATGCCATCACCCGGTTTCCAGAACGGATCAGGAATTGGGCGTCCCATGGCTTCGGCCTGTTCCACGCGCTCGTTGTAACCAGCAAGGTTACGCACGCCCAGTGCAGACATCAGCTTGTAACGACGCTCCATTTCACCGACACACCAGCGCAGCGCATTGGCCGCATCTTTCATATCGGTGACCACTTCAGTCAGCAAATGCGGAATGCCTTCATAGACGGACAACTCGAGCATTTTCGGGTCGATCATAATGAAGCGCACTTCTTCCGGCGTGGCTTTATAAAGCATGCTGATGATCATGGCATTAACGCCGACAGACTTACCAGAACCGGTTGTACCCGCCACCAGCAAATGTGGCATTTTCGCCAGATCAGCCACAACAGGCTCACCGGAGATATCTTTACCCAGTACGATAGTCAGTGGTGAAGGACTGTCTTTGAATTTCGGACAATCGAGCACTTCTCGCAAGTACACAGTCTGACGTTTCTTATTGGGTAATTCCAAACCAACATAAGGCTTACCCGGTATAACCTCGACGATGCGGACCGCCACAGCGGACAAAGATCGGGCCAAGTCACGTGACAGATTGGAAATACGTGCTGCTTTAACACCCGGAGCCAGATCAAGTTCAAAACGAGTGATCACTGGACCAGGCTGGCGGCCCACGACGTCAGCTTTAATTCGGTAATCGTTAAGACGAGCTTCGATCAAATTGCCCATCTGTTCCAACGCAAACTCATCGACCGGCTCAGACTCAACCGGTGGAGAGGTCAGTAAATCCAGTGAGGGTAGCGGCGTAGTCGGTTTGGCCAGTGGCTGTTCATTTCGCATCAGGAACGGATGGATCAAGCTGTCCATATTCGGCTGAGCCACCGGAGATTGTTCCGGCGCTTGGTACTGCTCAATAGCCTCAACGGGCGCATGAGAAGGTCGGTGTGCAGACTGTCCAAAAGTTGGCACTTCAGGCTCATCATCTTTCTGTGGTGACAGCGTAAACATCGGTTCCGAAGGCGTGTCATCCACTAAATCAGCCATTGGCGATGAGGTGAATACATCATGCGTACTGAGGTTCTTTGCCGCCGTCGCCAGAGCCTCAGAAGCGGACTGTGCCGGTGAGAATACTCGCTCCTGATAAGGCACGGAATCTATTGGCTCCTGCTGATAGCGGTTCTGCTCGCGGGCAGAGAAAGCCTGACGCAGCGCAGCTTCCTGCAGTTCGGCATCTTCATCCTGCTCAGCGGCGACATGTTCTTCGCTATAACGCTGGCTTTGCTGTTGGGCAAACTGTTGACGCAGTGCGGCTTCTTGCAGTGCCTGATCGTTATCGCTATCCGTTGCGGATGGAACCTGCGCAGCCACCTGCTCCTGCTGCTCTATCATCCTCTGGGAAGGTAATTTGATACCATAAGATGCCAGTTCACGGCGCGTAGGGATACGCACCGGATTAGGACGCGGTAATTCAGGCCCAACCCCTTTTTTGATTTGCGAATTGCCATCACTGACAGCGCTGAACGCTGGCATAAAGGTATTGGTTGCCGATGTGGTTGATTGTCCGGCCTGTGCCAGCCCGGTTGCCAGTGCCGCCGTAGCGGCAACGCTGCTGTCACGCTGCGCGGTGCTGAAATCAAACGGTGAACGCTCAGAGATCGGATCAACATTCGCATTCCAGTTACCCAGACGCGGCTCATCCTTGTCATACTCTGAATGAGGAGCAGGTTGCTGTGGAGCAACGGCTTCTTGTGGGATCTCAAAACTGTATAACGGCGGTGGCGGTGCAATGGTCGCGTCCGGCGCAGGAATGTGCACAGGCGTAGGAGATGGACTCATTTCAGCCGGGATTTGCTCAGCGGAAGTGACATCTTCTGGCGAGGCTGCATTCTCATCCTTATTCTCATGGAGTGACGACGCGGAGAGCAACACATCGTCGTCTTCTACCTCCATACCAGTCGGAGTGCTTGATGCCATCGCACGCGCAGCATCTGAAGGCACATAATCACTATCGAGCAGTGGATCGTCATGCACATCATTAACATCAAGTTCGTGCTCATGGCGATCATCATAGTCTTCATCGTCATCACGGCGCGAACGATTGGTCATAAAGTTAGTAACACCCAGTACCGCTCCGCCAATTTTCTCTGCAATCGTCAACCACGACCAGCCGGTAAACAACGTTAAGCCTGCGGCCCATATGCAAAGAAGCGCCATCGTGGCTCCGACATTGTTAAACCACGGCGTCATGGCCGTCGCTAACAAACTACCAATCACGCCGCCAGAGGCGAAGTAATAGAGGTCATCGATATTAAAGGATGCTAATCCACAAGACGTGAGGATAAGCGCCAACGTCCCGATAAGACGCAGCGATAAAGAGAAATAATCGACGTGATCTTGATTATTACGCTGGCTAAATGCTGCCCAACACAAGCTAAGCATGATAGGCGGAATAGCATAAGCAAATACGCCAAAGACGAAGAATAAGGTATCGGCCATCCAGGCCCCAACCGCCCCGCCCCAATTATGAATAGGCCCATGCCATGCGGTCTGCGACCAGCTCGGATCTGACGGATCAAAACTCACCAATGCCGCGATAAGGTAAACGGCGAAAACGGCTACCACAACTAACACAGCCTCCAATACACGGCGACTACTGCTTAGTTTCTTCAAGGTAACGTCTTTATCTTCTGTATATTCCTGGCTCAAGAAAGGCTCTCCAGGTTCCTGTGGGCTGAAAAAACAATAGCGCCGAGAACGGGCCTCGGCGCCAGAGCTGTATAGATACACAGGAGTGTAGCTAACTTTATAAGGTTTTGCACCTGAACCTTTACCGGGTCTTTATAACCAGTCGATTAGTTTGTTTTACTTCTTCCATCACCACATAGGTGCGGGTGTCGTTGACGCCCGGCAGACGAAGTAAAGTCTCTCCTAACAGTTTACGGTAAGCGGACATATCAGGTACGCGGGTTTTCAACAAATAGTCAAAGTCCCCAGAAACCAAATGACACTCCTGAATATCTTCAAGTTTTTGCACTGCAGCATTGAATTGCTCAAACACATCCGGCGCACCACGGTTAAGTGTTATTTCAACAAACACCAGGAGCGACGCATCCAAATAATGTGGATTGAGCAACGCAGTATAACCGTTGATGAAACCCTGGCGTTCTAAACGACGAACGCGCTCCAGACACGGCGTTGGAGATAATCCCACACGTTTGGAAAGCTCGACGTTTGAAATCCGGCCATCCTTTTGCAATTCGTTGAGGATGTTACGGTCAATACGATCGAGATCTTTTCCCGGACGTTTTTTGTTGTCTACCATTATTATTGTCTCTCTGCTGTCCTTCCATGCACCTGCCATACCCTAGCCAACTTCAATGTGTCAGGGTTTGTCCCAAGCGAAGACCTGATTGTTATAGGTTTTAGCACCCTGTGTGAACGCATTCGTCCCCTGTCGAAAGAAAACGCGCTCAGTGACCGGATGCCGAAAAAATAATGCTGTGAAATTATTAGCTTGCATAAAGCCAGCTGTTTTCACTAAATCCTGCCCAAGAAAAAACCAACGATGCATAATCCCGAACGAGTCCGGTAGCAGCTGATCGTATAATTTCAAGTCACAGGCAGGCGATTAATTTCTTCGTCCCCAGATGTTTTCGCAAATGCACAGCGGATTGTCAAAGTAAAAGAAGCAAAATCAGAAGAACGTGCCAGATTGAAAAGGCACAGCACCCTTTTTGGCTATCTTTCTTCGGACAAATAATAACAAAACAATGAGATGAATTTCCCGCGCTAAGCCCTGTAAGAAGCAGGGCTTTTTTGAGAAAAAGCCACACCCTATTGACAACAAACAAGCCCAACCTTCACCACATGCGGCATCATATTTCTCGGCCCATCAATCGACTACCTGGCACAACACCGAGCAAAAGATGTTTTTTACGCGGTTTTAAAAGTAAAAACTATCAGACAAATCGCTAACAACATCTGAGTTTGCTTTTTTTACCGCACGCTTTTCCCTACAATCATTTCATTGCTAGTCGCCATCACGGAGATGAATTGCTCATGAGTACGGTTAAACACAGTAAATTATTGATTTTAGGCTCAGGACCTGCTGGTTATACCGCAGCGGTTTATGCTGCCCGCGCCAACCTGAACCCGGTGTTAATTACTGGCATGGAAAAAGGCGGGCAGTTGACCACCACCACCGAAGTTGAAAACTGGCCGGGTGATCCGGAAGGCCTGACAGGTCCTGGCTTGATGGATCGTATGTACGAACACGCGGCGAAATTTAACACCGAAATCATTTTCGACCATATCAATAAAGTTGATTTACAAAACCGTCCTTTCCGCTTATTCGGTGACAGAGAAGAGTACACCTGCGATGCGCTGATTATCGCCACCGGTGCTTCCGCCCGCTACATTGGCTTGCCATCCGAAGAGGCTTTCAAAGGTAAAGGCGTCTCGGCCTGTGCAACCTGCGATGGTTTTTTCTACCGCAACCAGAAAGTCGCAGTGATCGGTGGAGGTAATACCGCCGTTGAAGAAGCACTATATCTGGCGAACATCGCCGAAGAAGTGCATCTCGTCCACCGACGTGACAGTTTTCGTGCAGAAAAAATTCTGATTGACCGCCTGAACGAAAAAACCAAAAGCGGTAACATTGTTTTGCATACCAATAAAACGCTGGATGAAGTTCTGGGCGACCAGATGGGTGTGACCGGAGCGAACCTGCGTGATGCGCGTACTGATGAGCTGAACAGACTGGACGTTGCCGGTGTATTCATTGCTATCGGCCACAGCCCGAACACCGCGATTTTTGACGGTCAACTCGCGCTGGAAAATGGCTACATCAAAGTGCAATCAGGTATTCATGGCAATGCGACACAGACCAGCATTCCTGGCGTCTTCGCCGCAGGCGATGTGATGGACCACATCTACCGTCAGGCAATCACCTCTGCCGGTTCGGGTTGTATGGCGGCCCTGGACGCTGAGCGTTATCTGGACGGCCTATCTCAGGCTCCAGATTTATAAGCACTCTGCTCACCGAGTATCCACATAAACAATAAGGCGGCTTAATTGCCGCCTTATTGTTTTCAGTTTTTAATCTGAGCATGTAACATGAGCGGCCTCCCATCCGTATTGCTGCGCAGACTGATTGCCTGATGAATAAAACACGACAACAAGAACTGACCCGCTGGTTAAAGCAACAAAGCTCTCGTGCTAAAGGCTGGATACGCCTGTCGATGATGCTCGGTTTACTCTCAGGTTTCTTGATTCTTGTTCAAGCCTGGTTAATGGCCGGATTACTACACAGTCTTATTATTCAACACACTCCGCGCGAAGCACTGCTGCAAAGTTTTCTGTTCCTGGCACTGACTTTTATTCTACGCGCCGTGGTGACCTGGTCACGCGAACAGGTCGGTTTTATCTGCGGGAAAATCATCCGTCAGGAGATGCGTAAACTGGTACTAGACCGGCTGGAGAGGCTAGGACCAGCATGGATTCAAGGTAAACCGGCCGGAAGCTGGGCAACCATTATCCTCGAGCAAATCGAAGAGATGCAGGACTATTACGGGCGCTATCTGCCGCAAATCGCTTTAGCAGGGATTATCCCGCTACTCATTTTAGTCAGTATCTTCCCGATCAACTGGGCCGCCGGTATGATCCTTCTGGTCACAGCGCCACTCATTCCTATCTTTATGGCACTGGTTGGTATGGGGGCTGCCGATGCCAACCGCCGTAACTTTACGGCTCTCGCCCGCCTCAGTGGCAATTTTCTCGACAGCCTTCGAGGTCTTGATACCCTGCGTCTGTTCCACCGCGCACAGGCCGAAACCAAGCAGATCGCCCGATCCACCGAAAACTTCCGTGCCAGAACCATGGACGTACTGCGTTTAGCATTTTTATCTTCCGCCGTGCTTGAGTTCTTTGCTTCCCTCGCCATTGCCGTCGTCGCAGTCTATTTTGGGTTTTCGTTTCTGGGTGAATTGAATTTCGGCAGCTACGGTACACCCGTGACTCTGTTCGCCGGCTTCCTGGTACTGATTCTGGCTCCAGAATTTTTCCAGCCACTGCGTGACCTCGGGGCGTTTTATCATGCCAAAGCGCAGGCCGTAGGCGCTGCAGAGAGTCTGCTGACGTTTCTCAGTACAGAGGGCGAAAGCCAGGGGCAAGGCACGCAAAGCTGGCATAGCCAGAAGCCAGTATCTCTTTCGGCCAAAGATCTGATTGTCTGTTCGCCTGAGGGTAAAACGCTGGCCGGGCCTCTCAATTTTGACCTGCCCGAAGGTACCCGTGTCGCCATCGTTGGCCTGAGCGGTGCGGGGAAAAGTTCACTGCTCAATGCACTGTTGGGGTTCTTGCCCTATCGGGGCTCATTGCAGGTTGACGGCTGTGAATTGCATGACATTCGCCGCAGTGACTGGCATCAACATCTTGGCTGGGTCGGACAAAATCCACATCTCCCAGAACAAACCTTGCGTGCCAACATACTGTTAAATCAGCCTGATGCCAGCAAGTTGCAGCTCCATTCGGCCATTGAGCGCGCCTATGTCAGTGAGTTTTTAGCCCTGCTGCCACAAGGACTGGATACCGAACTTGGCGATGACGCAGCACGTCTGTCCGTCGGACAGGCACAAAGAGTTGCCGTAGCCCGAGCCCTGCTTTCACCGTGTCAGCTATTGCTGTTAGATGAACCGACTGCAAGCCTTGATGCCCATAGTGAAAAACGCGTGATGCATGCGTTGACTGAAGCCTCTCAGTCACAAACTACCCTTCTCGTTACGCATCAATTAGAAGACACCGCACATTACGATGTCATTTGGGTGATGGATAAAGGTCTGTTGATCGAACAGGGTAACTACCCACAGTTAGTGGCGCAAAACGGCGCGTTCTCCCGTTTACTCGCTCAGCGCAGTCAGGAGGTTTAATCGTGAAAATTCTACTGCCCTATCTCGCGCTATACCGTCGTCACTGGTTACGGCTGTCATTGGGCATCATTCTGGCCATTGTCACCCTACTTGCCAGCATCGGGTTGCTGACGCTGTCCGGTTGGTTCCTTGCCGCTTCGGCCGTCGCAGGTTTAGCCGGTTTATATACGTTCAACTACATGCTGCCGGCCGCAGGCGTGCGCGGTGCAGCTATTTTCCGCACCGCCGGGCGCTACGCTGAACGTTTGGTCAGCCACGATGCCACTTTCCGTGTTCTCGCTCATCTGCGCATATTTACTTTTACGAAAATCATGCCGTTATCGCCAGGTGGCATTGCCCGTTACCGTCAGGCAGATTTGCTTAATCGTCTGGTGGCCGATGTTGACACCCTCGACCACCTTTATCTGCGGGTCATCTCTCCGCTGATCAGCGCGCTGGTGGTTATTTTAGTCGTCACCTTCGGACTCAGCTATCTGGACCTTAATCTTGCACTGACGCTTGGCGCGATAATGATGGCGCTTATGTTGTTGTTGCCGATTATTTTTTACTATGCAGGACAACCCATTGGCCGTGAGTTGACCCGTCTACGTGGAACCTACCGCACACAATTGAACGCCTGGTTACAAGGCCAGGCAGAGCTGGTGGTGTTTGGGGCGCAGACACGGTTTCGCCAGACGCTGGATAACATTGAGCATCACTGGATGGAGCGTCAACAGCAGCAAGCAAAGCTCTCAGGACTCGCACAGGCGATGATCATAGCCTGCGCGGGACTGACTGTGACGCTGATGTTGTGGCTGGCCGCAGGCGGGTTCGGCCCATTGACTCAGCCCGGTGCACTGATTGCCCTGTTTGTCTTCACGCCCTTGGCTGCCTTTGAGGCGCTTGGACCGGTTGCGGCTGCCTTTCAGCATCTCGGGCAGGTCACTGCCTCTGCACAACGTGTTAGTCAAGTGATTGAGCAGCAGCCGCTGGTTACCTTCCCGTCGCGGGGTGCTTCGGCGCAAGATCATGCAACCTTGCACATCGACGGACTTAATTTCACTTATCCGGGCCAGCCGTTGCCGGTGCTCAAACACATTGATCTACATGTCAATGCAGGCGAACACGTCGCTTTACTGGGCCAGACCGGCTGTGGTAAATCGACACTGCTACAACTGCTGACCCGTGCATGGGATGCCGACGGCAGCATCAAGCTCAACGACCAGCCGCTGGCCGACTATGCTGAATCAACTCTGCGCCAAATGATGACTGTGGTCAGTCAACGGGTGCATATTTTCAATAATACACTGCGTGAAAACCTGCGGATGGCATCACCACACAGCAGCGATGCTGAATTGGTGTCGGCACTGGAAGCGGTTGATTTACATACACTGCTTGAAGGTGAAGGGCTAAACGCCTGGCTTGGAGAGGGCGGCAGGCAGCTCTCTGGCGGCGAACAGCGCCGACTTGGGCTAGCACGCGGTTTATTGCATAACGCGCCGCTGTGGCTGCTGGACGAGCCCACAGAGGGCCTGGATGCTGAAACCGAGCGCCATATTCTTGCGCTGCTGCGCAAACATTGTCTGGGCAAGACGCTGATACTCGTCACCCATCGCTTATATTCCCTTGAAAAGATGGATAAGATCTGCGTGATGGAAGAAGGTCGAATCGTCGAGCAGGGCGACCACCAGACCCTGATGAGCCTTGCAGGTCGCTATGCCCGTTTTCGCATACGTGGTTAATCAACTTTCGGCAAAAGATGAGCAAAGCTTGATATGCAGTT
Organism: Hafnia psychrotolerans; assembly: GCF_014639435.1. Taxonomy (GTDB): domain Bacteria; phylum Pseudomonadota; class Gammaproteobacteria; order Enterobacterales; family Enterobacteriaceae; genus Ewingella; species Ewingella psychrotolerans. The sequence continues at coordinate 475,501 of NZ_BMFZ01000002.1, forward strand.
AGTTAAACTCGAGGCAAACTCGGTCAACTTTCCAGAGCCAGAAATGGCTTTACAGGAACCTAACGGGCTGCTGGCAATAGGCGGAGATTTAACTCAGCCACGCCTGCTTTCCGCTTACTATCAGGGTATATTTCCGTGGTTTGATCCTGGCGAAATGATCCTCTGGTGGTCACCAGACCCGCGCGCTGTTCTCTTTCCACCTGAACGGCACGTTAGCCGCAGTCTGCGCCGTTTTATGCGTCAGGAGCCCTATCGCTTCACCCTCAACCGTGCGTTTGCCGATGTAGTCCATGCCTGTGCTCAGCAACGTTCGGAAGGCACCTGGATTGGTCAATTGGTAAAACATGGCTACCAGGATCTGCATGAGTCAGGCCATGCGCAGTCGGTTGAAGTCTGGTCAGGTGATGAGCTCATTGGCGGTATGTACGGGGTGAGTGTGGGGAGCCTCTTTTGTGGTGAGTCGATGTTTAGCCGCCAGATCAATGCATCAAAATGTGCCGTGATGATTTTTTGCCAACATTTTACCCACTATGGCGGAGAACTGATTGACTGTCAGGTGCTCAACCCTCACACTGCGTCGCTGGGTGCGAGAGAGATCCCCCGCCGCCAATTTTTGCAGCTGCTTTCCCGGCTTTCAAAGCATCAATTACCACCGGAATGCTGGCTGCCCCAAGACTTATCCCCACGTTATGAAGACCTGCCGATAGTCCCAAGGGATAGGGAATAGATGCGGTGGTGGTCCATATTTCTTTACATAATGTGGGTTTTTCGGCATTATCTTGCCGGTTAAAAACTATGGTAGTTAGACCTAGAGGATTCGATGGCCAAAGAAGACAATATTGAAATGCAGGGCACCGTACTTGATACGCTGCCAAACACTATGTTCCGCGTTGAATTGGAAAACGGTCACGTAGTTACTGCACACATCTCCGGTAAAATGCGTAAGAACTACATCCGCATCCTGACGGGCGACAAGGTTACTGTCGAGCTGACCCCTTACGACCTGAGCAAAGGCCGCATTATCTTCCGTAGCCGCTAATAAACAGCTCACTCATCGCTGATTTTTCTGGCGATACCTGAGGATACCCTTTTCGCCCTTCCTGCCGTTGCAAGGGCGTTTTGTGGTATCCGAAATTTGGCGTTTATGCAAAGTGTCCCTGCTTTGTATCCCCAGCCAGTGACCCTGCTCTCCTCACTCGCAGGCATAAAAAAGGCGATGATATCATCGCCTTTTTCACTTTTACGTTATCAGCTACTGCTTAATGCACAGCGCCTTCCGCTTTTTTCTTTTGCGCGCTCATGAAATGGTACGTCAGTTTATCCGCGCTCTTATCGAGCTCAACAGAGACTGAGCCACCGTCAACCAGCGAACCAAACAGCAATTCGTTAGCTAATGGTTTCTTCAGGTTCTCCTGTACGGCACGGGTCATTGGACGTGCGCCCATCGCCTTGTCGTAGCCTTTGACCGTCAACCAGTTACGCGCTTCGTCGCTGACTTCCAGCGAAACGCCCTTCGCATCTAGCTGCGCCTGCAGTTCGACGATAAATTTATCTACAACCTGCTGAATCACTTCGGTAGACAAGTGGTTGAACCAGATCACATTATCCAGGCGGTTACGGAACTCTGGCGTAAATACCTTCTTGATCTCATCCATCGCATCCGGGCTGTTATCCTGATGCACCAGACCAATCGATTTACGTTCAGTTTCACGAACGCCAGCATTCGTGGTCATCACCAGAATAACGTTGCGGAAGTCTGCTTTACGGCCATTGTTATCGGTCAGCGTACCGTTATCCATCACCTGTAATAGCAGGTTGAAAACATCAGGATGCGCTTTCTCTATTTCATCCAGCAGTACGACAGAATGCGGATGCTTGAGAACCGCATCGGTGAGCAAGCCACCTTGATCAAAACCGACATAGCCCGGAGGTGCGCCAATCAAACGGCTGACCGTATGACGCTCCATGTATTCCGACATATCAAAGCGCAGCAGTTCAATATCCAGCGCTTTTGCCAGTTGAACCGTCACTTCGGTTTTACCCACACCGGTTGGACCTGCGAACAAGAAAGAACCGACCGGCTTGTGATCCTGCCCCAAACCAGCACGACTCATTTTGATCGCTTCTGTCAGCACTTCAATCGCAGGGTCTTGTCCGAACACCAGCATTTTCAGACGATCACTCAGGTTTTTCAGCACATCACGATCCGTTGAAGAGACGGTTTTTTCCGGAATACGTGCAATACGTGCTACCACGCTTTCGATATCGCTGACGTTAACCGTTTTCTTGCGTTTGCTGACCGGCATCAACCGGCTGCGGGCGCCGGCTTCGTCAATAACGTCGATGGCTTTGTCCGGCAGGTGTCGATCATTGATGTATTTGACCGACAGCTCAACCGCCGCGCGTACTGCTTTTGCGGTATAACGCACATCATGGTGAGCTTCATATTTAGTTTTCAGCCCGTTGATGATCTGCACAGTTTCTTCAACAGAAGGCTCTGTGATATCAATCTTCTGGAAGCGACGTGCCAAAGCACGGTCTTTTTCGAAGATATTGCTGAATTCCTGATAAGTCGTAGAACCGATAACCCTGATTTTACCGCTGGAAAGCAACGGTTTGAGCAGGTTTGCCGCATCCACTTGCCCACCAGATGCCGCACCTGCACCGATGATAGTATGGATCTCATCAATAAACAGGATGCTGTTTTTGTCTTGTTCGAGCTGTTTAAGCAGTGATTTGAAACGTTTTTCAAAATCGCCACGATATTTAGTGCCAGCCAGCAATGAACCGATATCCAGAGAATAAAGGGTACAATCCGCAATGACTTCCGGCACATCGCCCTGCTCGATTCTCCATGCCAGACCTTCAGCAATAGCGGTTTTACCCACGCCGGACTCACCCACCAGCAACGGGTTATTTTTACGACGACGGCAAAGCACCTGAATAGCGCGCTCCAGTTCTTTGTCACGGCCAATCAGCGGATCGATCCCTCCCACACGCGCCAACTGGTTAAGATTAGTGGTGAAGTTCTCCATACGATCTTCCCCCGCCGACTGTTCTTCGTTAACTGGGTTTTCAGCATTGTTCGGCGTCTGGCCCGATTCGTCTTTACGCGTGCCATGAGAGATGAAATTCACCACATCAAGGCGACTGACGTCATGTTTACGCAGCAGATACGCGGCCTGGGATTCTTGTTCGCTAAAGATAGCAACCAGAACATTGGCACCAGAAACTTCGTTACGGCCGGAAGACTGAACGTGGAATACCGCACGTTGAAGAACGCGCTGGAAACTCAGCGTTGGCTGGGTATCGCGCTCTTCTTCACTTGCAGGTAAGGTGGGCGTGGTTTGTTCGATGAACGCTTCCAGTTCCTGGCGTAATGCCACCAGGTCAACGGTACAAGCTTCAAGCGCTTCACGGGCTGCCGGGTTGCTAAGCAACGCCAGCAGCAGGTGCTCCACGGTCATAAACTCATGCCGGTGCTCACGGGCTCTTGCGAAAGCCATGTTGAGACTGAGTTCAAGTTCTTGATTGAGCATAGGCACCTCCCAAATAGATTGCCTTAATCAGGCTTTTTCCAGCGTACACAGCAAAGGATGTTCATTCGCTTTGGCATAATCATTCACATGTGCGACTTTGGTTTCAGCAACTTCGGCAGTGTACACACCGCAGATGGCTTTGCCTTTATAGTGCACCTGGAGCATCAGTTGCGTTGCACGTTCAATATCATAAGAAAAGAACTTTTGCAGAACGTCAATCACAAATTCCATTGGAGTGTAATCGTCGTTGTTTAATATCACTTTATACATAGATGGCGGTTTTAGCTCATCCTTTAGCTTGTCCGCCGCTAAATGTTCGAAATTCAGCCAGTCTTGATTCTTACCCATTGCCTACCCATCACCCTTCGAAGATCGATACTGACTTAAAAGGACACGGATACCTCAGTGCTTGTCTTAAGTCATGACGTTTAACATTCATTTTACCATCTCTTACGCCATCATGCCGCAGCACATAACCCTGTCTTTGCTATCGGCACTAACGTTGAAATAATGAACAAATTATTTCAATAGCGTTACCTGCTTCAAAGTTTGGCTATCTGCCTGGAGCCGACAAATGCCGTTCCCTTGACGTCAGGATCAATTCCACTAGAGTGTAATTTCGTATGCTGAATACCCATTTGAAGACCTCTATTCAGCGACACGCGGGCATTTTCGCTCACGACTGGCTTAATCTTTTCAACTCACCAAACTGTCATGAGAGGGAAGTAGAAGCATGGAGACGGGTACTGTTAAATGGTTCAATAACGCTAAGGGCTTTGGCTTCATTTGCCCTTTAAATGGCGGTGAAGACATCTTTGCACATCACTCCACGATCCAAATGGAGGGTTATCGTACTCTCAAAGCCGGACAACAAGTGAGCTTCGATGTTCATGAAGGGCCAAAAGGAAATCATGCCAGTCTCATCATTCCGGTGGAAAGTGAAACGATTACCGAACCGTCTGCATAACGCTTGTTATCAAACTCTCTTGCTACAGATTATTTTCCCAATGCCAGTCTTTAGCTCGACGGGTATTTTATTTATGGGGGAGAATAGTTCTGGCTTCAAGTCCTGATGCAGAAAAAGGCATTTATTTGTCAGATTTTCCTACGATGAAATAGCGCATAATTCCGCCAAAAGTTACACTTAGTAACATCATATAAACAGAATTAAAACAATTGTAAGTCTGTCACCGCGGCCAAACCGCCATTGTAATTTGGTTTATGCAACACCTGTTCAAATAGTCCTATTTTCGGGCCAGTAGGCCCGTGACGAACAGGCGTAACGCAATGACACTCATTTACCCTCTCGAAAACCACAAAGCGCTTTCTGGCTTACAATTGCTGTCGGCATTGGTTTCACATCAACGGGTACCGGGTAAGGCATGGAACCACGCGAGTTACCGTCTGAAGTTTTTGCTGCGTACGCTGTGGTCACCGCGTGTGACGTTAAATCTGCTGGACTATCTGGCCCAGCATCCGCAGCGCGATGCCATTCTTAAGGCCATGCCTTCACTGCCCTGCAAACTGCACCGCGTATATCAGTCGGTGAACATTAGCCGTAAGACGGCATTAAACAATATCATTGCCCATTACGATCATCTCACCTCCCACGTTCCACCGGCTATCAGTGATGCGCTGCTGGACGCCAAACCGCTTAACATCGCCGAACTCGAAGGGAAAGAGGGTCAACGCTTTACCCTTCGACTCAACGCTGTTTCCCATTTTGACAAAGAAGGAGAAACCTCTTTAATGTTCACCAATGAAACCGGTGAATCTCTGGCCACAGTGACCTTCTCACTGATCGACTATCAACAACAACCGACGCTGTTCATTGGTGCGATACAGGGGCCGAAAGCACATGTTGAACACGCAGAAATCCAGATAGCTACCAAGGCCTGCCACGGTTTATTGCCGAAAAGACTGGTGATGGAAGCCGTGATGCAAGTAGCCGAACTGACCCAAATGACGCACATTGTGGCAGTCAGTAACCGCACACATATTTATGAACACCCACGCTATAAAAAGCGTAAAGGGATGGTATTTGCTGATTACGACAGTTTTTGGGAAACCCTGTGCGGTAAGTTAGGTGAAGATGGCTATTTTCATCTGCCACTTCAGATCCATCATCGCCCACTGGACGAGATCGCCAGCAAGCGCCGTTCAGAGTATCGCCGTCGCTACCTGTTGCTTGATGATATGCAAGCGCAGATCCGGCAGGCTTTTTCACCGGGAGCCTCGCGCCAACGTCTATCAAGGACCATCTAGTCAGCTCGCCCGCGTGCCAACCATGCCACGCGGGAAAACATTTTCCGGAGCAGAGGCGGCACAGAACTGACACCCCGCTGCGACGCTGCCAGAGCCACATCAATGGCCAAATCAGGTTTTGAGGTACGGTGAATCGCTTTGTCGATGATCCTGCGCGGCGACATGGGTACGTTTTCCGCCAACGCAGCATGGCGGCGATACACATCCTCAAAACCGCTACGATAAAGAAAGTGTTCGATATCCTGTGACGGCAACGCCGTCAGACGATAGCGCAGCGTATCGTTATGGCTTTCGACATTGCTTATGACGGTCGCCGCATATTTCTTTCCTGCCTCGTCACCGTCTACCAGCACATGCCATTCAATCCCCATCTGTCTGGCAAAGCGCAAGAGCGGCTTAAGCCCGGACTGGGCGAATTCAATGACCTTGATCCCTTCTGACTCAAAATGATAACGACATAGCCGCGCCAGTTGGTTTAGTAGCCACACCTCGGTTTCCCCTTCCACCAGCAGCCAGCAGCGGGCGAAAAGCGATGAAGGCCGGTTAAAACGAATGTGAAAAGCAATGCGGCGGCTGTCTTCAGCGCTTAGCCCTTGCGGCCCGATGCTGTACGCCGCTACCCGGCCAGACTCGCGCACGAGTCGACAAATTTGCTCAACCGGAACCAGCGACAACAGCTCGCCGGAATTGGTGGTCGTGATACGTTGCAAAGGCAGTTGATCGAGTAGCTCCCAGGCCACCGACAGCATAATCGGATGAAGGCGGGTTTCGGGGTCTTCTATCAATAGCAGCGGACGTGCGTCGGGATGCAGCAGCACTGAGCCTTTTGCCTGTAACAATGTCGAGAACATCCCCAGTAGCATAACGCGCATGCTGCGGCTATTGGGTTCGGCAATCATGCGGTTGATATTACCCAGTGAGCGCCACGCCCGACGGCTTTCCTCCCTGCCATGACGTTTTTGCTGCCACGACACACTATTCGTCGCGCCCTGCTCCGCGAAGTAGTGCTCGAGCAATTGCTGCATCGCCGCCAGCCCACTGCGCAGTTCACTGTTGGTCAGATTCTGCGGATTATGGATCAGGCTACGCGTAAGCTCATCCAGTTCGCGAGCCATCTGCTCATTGTTTTTTGCCAGACGTGGCGCCAGCGTTTCGCTACGTAAACGACGAATGAAGCGCGCATCGCGCAGGCGCAATACGGGATTAAGCGTGATCAATGCCTGGGCCAGTGGATCGATCGTTTGCAGATTAAGCGCCTGCCCGTTGGCGGACAGAAAGCTGCGCAACGTCAACACGCTACCGTCGTCATCCAACTCGCCCTCAAGCTGGTAATAGATCCGCGTCAGTTTATCAGGGCACTTCACCCATAAAGGAGAGAGTGGATTAAATCGGGGCGAAGTGTGGTGCCCCACCTGATTTTCACAGAAGGTAAAGACGACATGCAGGTATTTCGTTTTCTCCTCTCGCTCACCGGCGGGGAAATAAAAGTCTTCTTCTTTAAAGCAGTAAAGTGCTGGCTGCGGCGAGAGTAGCAACGTCAGTGCGTCCAAGAGACTGGACTTACCCCAGGCATTTTCGCCAATCAGCACAGTATTGGTGGTTACCGACGACACACTCTCATCGTTGATAGGCCCGGTGATCGACGCTCCACGCCGAGTCGGTTGCGTCAGGGTCAATGAAAGCCGGTTAAGACCGCGAAATCCTGCAATGTCGATATGTTCCAAATACATCAAAATGCTCCCGTATGCCTCCACCTGTCATACCCTAACTCATTGATGTTACATCAAGGCAACAAATGACGACCCGTTCCGATGAACTTAGTCAATTAAGTGATTCGGGTGAGTACCGCCAACACAGATGCGAGTTCAATGATGAAGGGTATATGAGCATGGCGTTAAAAACAGTTGTGGGTCAAGCACTCTGCCCATAGCCTGCGTGTTTAAGCGGCTTTACAGTTCGATAACTTTTGGTTAGCGTGTTGGGCGCCTATTCAGGATTCATATCACACACGGACTCTTCTAATGTACTCAGGTTTATTGATCATCCTTTTACCCTTGATCATCGGTTATCTCATCCCGGTAAAAAAACGCACACTTCTTCATATTATCAATAAATCATTGAGCGGGATGGTTTACGTTATCCTGTTCATTATGGGTACCAGTCTGGCGTTTCTCGACAACCTCAGCACCAATTTAGTGCTGATATTTAAATACACCGCCGTGTTTTTTCTGTGCATTTTCATCATCAACTTTGCGGCGTTATGGCTGCTGGAACGTCGCAAACCCTGGAAAACCACGCATAAGCAGGAGTCCCTGCCGTCACGCCTGAGCATGGCGCTGGACTCGCTGAAGCTGTGCGGCGTGGTTGTCGCCGGTTTCATGCTCGGTCTGACCCAGTGGCACTGGCTGACGTTCGCTTCACAGGCCAGCGAAGCCGCGTTGATTTTCCTGCTGGCGCTGGTCGGTATGCAGTTGCGCAACAGCAGCATGACCCTGCGTCAGATCATCCTCAACCGCCGTGGAATGCTGGTGGCCATGGTCGTGGCCGTGAGTTCATTAGTCGGCGGCGCACTGGCGGCAATCATGCTTGGTTTACCGCTTAATACTGGCCTGGCAATAGCCTCCGGTTACGGTTGGTACTCACTTTCCGGTATCGTCCTGACTGACTCATTCGGCCCGGTGATAGGCAGCGCCGCCTTCTTTAATGACCTGGCACGCGAACTGGTCGCCATCATGCTAATCCCGACATTGGTGCGCACCAGCCGTTCTTCCGCACTCGGCCTGTGTGGCGCGACCTCCATGGACTTCACGCTGCCGGTACTTCAACGCAGCGGCGGTCTGGATATGGTCCCACCTGCGGTGGTGCACGGCTTCCTGTTGAGTCTATTAGCCCCGATTTTGATGGCCTTCTTCTCCGCCTGATTTCTTCATCCTGCCGGTCCATGGACCGGCGATTGCCGGCCAAAACTTGCGCCAAATCAACTCTCCCGCATATAAAACAAAAAACGCTTCAATTATTAGCACGTCGGTTCTAGGCTTATTTTAAAACACGCATTTAAAATGCAACTTATAAAAGGAACTGATGATGTTTTGTGTGCAATGTGAACAAACAATCCGTACCCCGGCAGCAAACGGTTGTGCTTATACGCAGGGGATGTGTGGCAAAACGGCAGAAACCTCAGACCTGCAAGACCTGCTGGTGGCGGTGTTGCAAGGCTTGTCAGCCTGGGCACTGGTAGCACGCGGATATGACATTATCGATGATGAAATTGATGCTTTTGCACCACGCGCCTTTTTTTCAACCCTGACGAATGTGAATTTCGACTCGTATCGCATCGTCGAATATGCCCGCGAGGCCATTGGGTACCGCGAATCGCTGATAACGCGCTGCCGCCTGATGGACCCGACAATCACCGTCGATCACCCGATGGCGCATCTGGCGCTAGTGGGCGAAACGCTGAATGAATTACAACAACAGGCACAGCAATTTGCACTGAATAATGACAAAGCGGAAGTCGGCGACGACATCCACGGTCTGCGTCTACTGTGTCTCTACGGGCTCAAAGGGGCGGCGGCCTATATGGAACACGCTCATGTTCTCGGTCAGTCTGATTCGACTCTCTATGCTGATTATCATCGTCTGATGGCATGGCTCGGCACCCAACCTGCTGACATGAATACCTTACTGGAAAATGCCATGGGTATCGGCAAAATGAATTTCCACGTGATGGCGATCCTGGATAAAGGCGAAACGGATGCTTATGGGCACCCGATACCGACCGTGGTCAACGTTCGTCCACGAGCCGGCAAAGCCATTCTGATCTCCGGTCATGACCTAAAAGATCTGCAAATGCTGCTTGAGCAGACCGCAGGCCGCGACATTAACATTTATACCCACGGTGAAATGCTGCCAGCCCACGGCTACCCTGAGTTGAAGAAATACCCGCACCTGGTGGGGAATTACGGCAGCGGTTGGCAAAACCAGCAGATTGAATTTGCCAAATTTCCCGGTCCGGTAATTATGACGTCCAATTGCATCATTGACCCTAATGTGGGTAATTATAGTGACCGCATCTGGACCCGCAGCATCGTCGGCTGGCCGGACGTAAAACATCTCGAAGGAGATGACTTCGCGCAGGTGATCGATCAGGCACTGGAGCAGCCAGGCTTTCCGTATAACGAAATCGAGCAAGAAATTACCGTTGGCTTTGGCCGTGAAACCCTACTGGGGGCCGCCGATACAGTGATTGATCTGGTGGCCACTAAACAGCTGCGTCACATCTTCCTGATTGGCGGTTGTGATGGCAGCCGCGGTGAGCGCAGTTACTTCACCGATCTCGCCCGTGCAGTGCCTGAAGACTGTCTGATTATGACGCTGGCCTGCGGCAAATATCGCTTCAATAAACTCGACTTCGGCACCCTCGGTCCCTTGCCTCGTCTGCTTGATGTCGGTCAGTGTAACGATGCCTATTCCGCCATTATGCTGGCGGTCAATTTAGCCGAGAAACTCGGCTGCGGCGTGAATGACCTGCCGCTGAGCCTCGTGTTGTCATGGTTTGAGCAGAAAGCCATCGTGATCCTGCTGACGCTATTGTCTCTGGGTGTGCGCAATATCACTACCGGCCCTACCGCTCCAGCTTTCCTGACGGACAACCTGCTGGCCGTACTGAATGAAAAATTTGGCCTGCGCGCCATATCCTCGGTTGAGCAAGATCTGCGTACCATGCTGGCGGAGTAATCGACGATGAACTTTCCAATATTTAGCGACCAGCCTACTGCACTCTGCCAGAACAGGATGCAGGTCCATGACATTCATCAGGAAACGCCTGACGTCTGGACGCTCTCATTGTTCAGTCATGTACATTACCCCTATCAGCCTGGTCAGTTTGCACTGGTTAATATCGGCCACAGCGGCAAGATCCAGCGTGCCTATACACTCTCTTCGACGCCGGGCGTCAGCCGTTTTATTACCCTGACAGTACGCCGCATTCATAACGGCGCGGGTTCCGACTGGCTGACAGGCGAGGTGCGCCCGGGGGATTATTTATGGCTATCCGATGCACAAGGTAAATTTGTCAATGACCGCCCGCAGCCGCTGTTGCTGCTGGCAGCCGGTTGTGGCGTTACGCCAGTGATCTCAATTTGCCGCGACGTACTAAAACGGACACCGGCGCAATCGGTGGCGGTGTTTTACAGTGTACGCAGTCCGCAGGAAGTGATTTTTGCGGCCGAATGGCAACAGATGAAAACGCAATATCCGCAATTACACCTGACAATTCTGGCCGAGCATAATGCCCAACCCGGCCAGATCGCCGGACGGCTGAGCCAGGATATTCTGCAAACACAGGTGCCCGACATCCGTTCGCGTCAGTTGATGATTTGCGGGCCAGCGCCCTACATGCAATTAGCCGAGAGATGGGCGATCTCACTGGGCGTTGCGGCGGAGAATATTGTCAAAGAGCAATTTCACGCAGTGGCAGCAGCGACGGTTTCTGAGGGTGATCAGCTCACACTGACCCGCCTGACGCCGCTGCAAAACTATCGCGTTCCGGTTGGCTCAACCCTACTCGCCGCCATGGAACAACATGGTTTACCTGTGGCGGCGGCCTGCCGCGCGGGCGTGTGCGGCAGTTGCAAGACCCGCATTATTTCTGGTGATTATGAGACGACCAGCCGGATGACGCTGACCGATGCAGACATTGCCGAGGGATATGTTCTGGCATGTAGCTGCCAGTTGAACGGTGATATTACTCTGGCTTAACCCCGCCCCACTCCGCTGCCCCTTCATGACTTTTTACAGTCAAAGTGGGCAGCTTTACACATCTTCAAATTCCTCGCACCGCGACTTAGGTATGGTTTACGCACGAACATTCAATGCCGCAATCATTGGACTATGATTAACGCAGTTATTTCATTGTGCGTACGGATGAAGGGATCTGATTATGAAACACAGCGTAGCGTCATTACTGGCAAAAACTCTTGAGCAGGCAGGCGTCAAACTGATTTGGGGTGTCACTGGCGACTCCCTCAACGGGCTAAGCGATAGCCTGAATAAAATGGGCACTATCGAATGGATGGGGACACGCCACGAAGAAGTGGCGGCGTTTGCGGCAGGAGCAGAAGCCCAACTGACTGGCGAATTGGCAGTATGTGCCGGCTCCTGCGGGCCGGGCAACCTGCATCTGATCAATGGCTTATTTGACTGTCACCGTAACCATGTCCCTGTGCTGGCGATTGCCGCACATATTCCTTCCAGCGAAATCGGCAGCGGCTATTTCCAGGAAACACATCCGACCGAACTGTTCCGTGAGTGCAGTCATTACTGTGAAATGGTGACCAACCCAGAGCAGCTACCTCAAGTTCTGGGCATCGCCATGCGTAAAGCCATTCTTAACCGTGGTGTCTCGGTGATTGTATTACCAGGCGACGTGGCGCTAAGTCCTGCACCGGAAGGGGCTACCTCCAAATGGTATGCGCCGCAGTTGCCGGTCGTGCATCCCAATCCCGCTGAAATGGAAAAACTGGCCGCCACGCTCAATGGTGCAAAAAATATCACTCTGATGTGTGGCAGCGGCTGCGCCGGAGCACATGACGAAGTGGTGAAACTGGCCGAGATGCTCAAAGCACCGGTCGTTCATGCGCTGCGCGGAAAAGAACATATCGAGTGGGACAACCCTTATAGCGTGGGGATGACCGGTCTGATTGGCTTCTCCTCCGGCTTCCACGCCATGATGAATGCTGACACACTGGTTCTGCTCGGTACCCAATTCCCCTATCGTGCCTTCTATCCCACCGACGCCAATATTATCCAGATTGATATCAATCCGGGCAGCATCGGCGCGCATTGTCAGGTCGATATGGCGCTGGTCGGTGACATCAAGTCGACGCTGACCGCCCTGTTGCCAAATTTGCAGGAGAAAAGTGACCGTAAATTCCTCGACAAAGCGCTGAAGCATTACGCCGAAACACGCAAAGATCTGGACGGTCTGGCGACGCTCAACGACAAACAGGCGATCCACCCGCAGTATCTGGCGCAGCAAATCAGTCGCTTTGCCGATGCTGACGCGGTGTTTACCTGCGACGTCGGCACACCGACCGTCTGGGCCTGCCGCTATCTGCAAATGAATGGCAAACGCCGCCTGATTGGCTCGTTCAATCACGGTTCGATGGCCAATGCCATGCCGCAAGCGCTGGGCGCACAGGCCATCGACCGCAACCGTCAGGTGGTCGCGATGTGCGGAGACGGCGGTTTCACCATGTTGATGGGGGATTTCCTGACGCTGGCGCAGCAAAAACTGCCAGTGAAAATCATCATCTTCAACAACAGCGTTCTGGGCTTTGTGGCAATGGAAATGAAAGCAGGAGGTTATCTGACTGACGGCACTGAACTGAAAAACCCGAACTTTGCCGCCATGGCAGAAGCGGCGGGAATCAAAGGGATCCGCGTTGAAAAAGCCTCAGATGTCGATGCCGCATTGCAGGATGCTTTTGCCTATCAGGGGCCGGTACTGGTGGATGTCGTGACCGCTACCGACGAACTCGCCATGCCACCGCAGATTAAATTCGAGCAAGCCAAAGGCTTTAGTCTCTATATGCTGCGTGCGGTGATTAATGGCCGGGGTGACGAAGTGGTGGAACTGGCGAAGACCAACTGGCTGCGGTAAGCCCGCTGGTGCTATATACCCAAAATAATTGAAATTGCATCAAGGCCGCTAGCGAACACCAAAGATGCAACTTCAGGGATGAAGGGTATAGTGATGAAAGCTGGGTGCCAACCGCCCAGCCTTTCACCTTTGTCTTCTATTTTGCAGAAGGAAACCGACGTTGATCGATTTACGCAGTGATACCGTAACCCGCCCGAGTGAGGCGATGCGTCAGGCGATGGCCTGCGCTGAAGTCGGCGATGATGTTTACGGTGATGACCCGACGGTCAATGCTTTACAAGATATGGCCGCCACGCTGACCGGTAAGGAAGCGGCGCTGTTTTTACCCACCGGCACTCAGGCCAATTTGGTGGCCTTGCTGACTCACTGCCAGCGCGGCGAAGAATATATTGTCGGCCAGAAAGCGCACAACTATATGTATGAGGCCGGCGGTGCGGCCGTCCTCGGCAGTATTCAGCCTCAGCCGCTGGATATGGATGCTGATGGCTCAATTTCTCTGGATAACATCGCCGCCGCCATCAAGCCTGACGACATTCACTTCGCACGCACCCGACTGTTAAGTCTGGAAAATACCCACAGCGGCAAAGTTCTGCCATTGGATTATCTGCAAAAAGCCTTCGCGTTCACCCGCGAAAAAGGGCTGGCACTGCACATTGATGGGGCACGGATTATGAACGCTGCCGTTGCGCTGAATGTGCCGCTGAACGAGATAACCCAATATTGTGACACGCTGACAATCTGCCTGTCGAAAGGGCTGGGTGCGCCGGTCGGTTCTCTGCTGTGCGGCAGTAAAGAGTATATTCATCGCGCGAACCGTTGGCGGAAAATGACTGGAGGCGGTATGCGTCAGGCAGGTATTCTCGCGGCGGCAGGTCTCTATGCGCTGGAAAATAACGTCGCACGCCTGCAGGAAGATCACGACAATGCCCGCTGGTTGGAACAGCAGCTACGCGATATTGGCGTAGAAATCGCAGAACCTGGCGCACAGACCAACATTTTGTACATTAAACAAAAGGCTGATTTGGCGGTTAAAATGGGTCCCTGGATGCGTGAGCGAGGCGTACTTATCAGCGCCGGTCCGCTGACCCGCGTTATTACACATATCGACATCAGTCGCGCTGACCTGCAGAAAGTGGTGTCGTTGTGGCAGGACTTCCTGCAACATCACAGCTGACAAGCGTTCCGGCGACACGTTTTGGGGCGACAAACACCCCATTGTGCCGCTGGCTTTCACTTCTTTCCCCTCAATGAGCAAAATGGATGATGCCTGCTTCAATACGTAACGGACGGGTTGTGGTGCTTGGTGCCAGTGGTTATATTGGCCAACACCTAACGTCACATCTAAGCCAACAGGGCTTTCAGGTCACCGCTGCCGCACGCCGTCTCGAGTGGTTACAACAGCAAAAGTGGCCCAGTAATGTGCGCTGTTGCTTCGCCGATGTTTATCAGACTAAAAGCCTGAAGGAGGCGTTCGACGGTGCTGAGGTACTGGTCTATCTGGTCCACGCGATGGCAGAAGAGGATGACCTGCTGGAGAAAGAGCGACAGGCGGCGCAAAATACGCTGCTGGCGCTGAAGAGCTCCACCATCAAGCACATTATTTATCTCGGTTCTATGCAGCCTGAAGATAGCCATTCGGCACACCTACAAGCACGTAAACTGACTGGCGACTTACTGCGGATGGGCAATATACCTGTCACCGAACTGCGCGCCGGTATTGTGATTGGTGCAGGTTCAGCCGCTTTCGAAGTGATGCGTGACATGGTCTACAATCTCGCCATCCTCACGCCACCTCGCTGGGTGCGCTCCAAATCGTCCCCGTTGGCACTGGAAAACCTGCTGACGTATCTCTCTGGCCTGATTGCCATACCTGCCGAATCTCACCGTCAGTTTGACGCCGCTGGGCCTGAATACATCAGTTATCAGACTCTGTTCGAACGCTTTATTGCCATCAGCGGTAAACGCCGCTGGCTAATCCCCATTCCGCTGCCAACGGCGATGATTTCCGTCTATTTCCTCAGTCTTATTACGTCGGTTCCGACGGTGCTCGCCAAAGCGCTAATTCAAGGGCTGAACCATGATTTACCGGCCAACAGCGCAGCCCTGCAAGCATTGATCCCGCAAGATCTTATCCCGGTAGAGGAAGCTATCCGACGCACTCTCGCGCAGGAAGAACAGCAGATTCTCGACTCTTCCGACTGGCATTACGACCCCGATGCCCGCGCTCGCTGGCGGCCAGGCTATGGTTACTACCCGAAACAAGCCGGTTTTACTCTTGAAACCTCAGCGTCAAAAAACGCGTTGTGGCAAGTTGTTCAGCAACTGGGCGGTAAAGAGGGCTATTTTTACGCCAACGCACTCTGGCGCTTGCGCGCACGGATTGATGATCTGATCGGTGGGCGAGTTATCTATGGCCGCCCGCTGCACGACCCGTTAAAAATAGGTGATAAAATTGATGGCTGGAAAGTTATTGGTCTGAAACCGCAGCAGGAACTGTCGCTGCTTTTCGGCATGAAAGCACCGGGATTAGGGCGTCTGACGTTCACCATTACCGACCACGGTGAAAGCCGCAGTATCGATGTCCGCGCTTGGTGGCATCCGGCCGGGTTCAGCGGTTTACTGTACTGGTTCAGCATGATGCCTGCGCATCAGTTTATTTTTCGCGGCATGTCGAAACGCATCGCCAGCCTGGCACGGCAAAAAGATCGCTGCGGTCGCTGATGTTGGCTCATTTAGCGCGCAATCGCACAGTTTCAGACAAGCAGACATACCTTACCCATTGCAACCCACACAATTTCAAGAAAGAATGGCATCCTTCTTGCTGTTAAGGGCTCGATTGCCTTATCAGCTATTGTTTTTTCTAATGAAAACTTTACTCAAAATCATTCGAACTGCGGCAAGGCAGCAAACGAGTGAATCCGATAAGCTGACTGATATCAGTGATTCGGGTAAGTGAGTGCAGCTAACACCGCTGCAGCGTGAAGGATGAAGAGTAATATGAAGGTACTTGTTACTGGCGCAAGCAGCGGTTTAGGCCGCAACGCGGTGGAGTTTCTGCTCAACAAAGGCATCAAAGTCAGGGCGACAGGCCGTAATGCGGCTATGGGACCGCTGTTGCAGAAAATGGGCGCTGAATTTATTCATGCCGACCTTACCACGCTGGTTTCCGGCCAAGCGAAAGCGCTGCTGGCTGATGTCGATACGCTGTGGCACTGCTCTGGCATGATCTCTCCGTGGGGCAGCGAACAAGAGTTCGAACTGGCCAACGTGCGTGCTACCCGCCGTCTCGGTGAATGGGCCACCGCCTATGGCGTCGGTAGCTTCGTTCACATGTCCTCGCCGGTGGTTTATTTCGATTTTCACCATCATCGTAATATCAAAGAAGATTTCCGTCCGAACCGCTATGCCAATTCGTTTGCCCGCAGCAAAGCCGCGGCTGAACAGGTGATCAGCACACTGGCGCTGTCAAACCCGCAGACTCACTTCACCATTCTTCGCCCTCAGGGCGTGTTCGGCCCGCACGATAACGTGCTGCTGCCGCGTCTGCTCCAGATGCTGAAATATAGCGGGACGCTCATGCTACCACGCGGTGGTGAGGCGTTGGTCGATATGACTTACGTGGAGAATGTGGTGCACGCCATGTGGTTGGCTTCGCAAACGGAAAAGACCGAATCTGGCCGCGCCTTCAACATCACCAACCAGCAACCGCGCCCACTACGCACGCTGGTGCAGCAACTGATGGACGCATTGGAAATGAAGTACCGTATCCGCTCGGTGCCCTACCCGCTACTGGACATGATGGCGCGCGGCATGGAGAAGATCAGTAAAAGCTCGCACAAAGAACCGGTGCTGACCCACTATAGCGTAGCCAAACTTAACTTCGATTTAACCCTCGATACTCAGCGCGCGCAGGATGAGCTTGGCTACCGCCCATCGGTGTCATTGGATCAGGGCATTATCCGCACCGCCAACTGGTTGCGTGACCACGGACGCCTGCGGGGCTTGCAAAGTGTTGCTCCACAGCGCGACTGATCCCACCGATCAATTCACATCAGGGTACTGCTGTAAGAGTGCGCTGACGATGGCATCAGTTTCAGCATCCGCTTCACCGCGATAATCCTGCGGCCTAAAATGCATCTGGAAGGCCGAGATCACGCGGCGTTGCTGATGGTCGGTCATGTTATCAGTCAGCGGATAACCATACTTCCCGAGTTTCTCCAGTAAGGCCTGCGCAGACACCGGCTGATGCGGATCACGTCCGGCCAGATTGGAATCTACTCGCTGCGGATCAGGCCAGACACCAATTCCTCGTTTTGCCAGTTGTTGCCATGGAAAAAGCGGTCCCGGATCGTCTTTGCGCTGTGGTGCAATATCGCTATGCCCGACCACATTGCGCGGTTCAATATGATAGCGCGAGATTATCTGTTGGCTCAGCGACGCCAGCAGGTCAATTTGCGCGGGCGGGAAGGGATAAAAATGCTTGCCAAGCAGGTACTTGCTATAGCCCTTGTTTTCCAGCTCAATCCCAATCGACGTGTCATTAAGATTGTTGCGCCCCCGCCAGCCGCTGACCCCGGCATGCCAAGCACGCAAAGACTCGGGCACCAGCTGCCAGGCCACTGGCTTGCCATCTTCTATCTGCGGGCGTGCCGGAATGAGATAATGCGCACTCACGTGCTCATCAGTAAGCGTATTTAATGCGTTGTGGAAATCTTCGGCAGTGTAATGGATCACCAGAAAGCGGATACGTTGATCCGCGCCTTGCGCCTGGCGCTGGGTTTCCAGCCGGTAGGGCAGATTATGATCAGTCTTAGGCGGTGACGACTGACATCCCATCATTAGCATTCCGGTTAATATTGCCCACACAGGCTGCAGGAATCGTTTCATGAGGAACCGACGATAGTGATAGTTTGCATAAGTATTCCTTATTAATTTTCGTCCGAATGACTCCGTCTGACAGATAAATGCTGCCGGTCAATGTACGCCATGCCCACCAGACAGATTTCAGTGCGCACCATGCAACAATTAAAATCGGTTTTATACTGTATGATAAAGAAAATCATGGTGAAAACATCAATCTTTCAGTAAGGAATATGATGAAATATAAAACACTTGCCGCCGCGTTCCCCTTGGTGCTGACACTTAGCGCCTGTACCACGGTTGATCCCGTGTTTAAGGATATTGGCACGCGTACCGCGCCATGCGTTGATGGTGGTCCAGACACCGTGGCACAAAAGTTTTATGACCTGCGTATTCATCAAGGTGGCGGCGGTCTACCTAACAGCAGCCAACTGGCCGAATATCGCCCCTACCTCAGTACCGGTTTGTATAATGCACTGCTTAAAACACAGTCAGAACGCAAAGTAGACATCGCCGCGACACCGAATGAAAAACCCGGTGCCAGCGGTGGCGACATGTTTTCAAGCCTATTTGATGGCCCGACCTCCGCGACAGTAAACAGCGCGTCTACTATTCCCAATACCGATGCCCGCAACATCCCGCTACGCGTAACGATGTCGCACCAGAAAGACAACGGCGCGAAGTCGACCTGGAAAGATGAAGTACTGATGGTGCGTGAAGGCCATTGCTGGGGCATCGATGACGTACGCTATATGGCTAACCTCGATTTCGTCTCCAGCGGTTCGCTGCGTCAGGTCCTGGAAAAACAGTAATAGCATCCTTCCGATAAGCCCAAAATAAGTCGATGTGCAGAAGGCGGCAAACGAACTAATCCCGATGAACTGGCATGAGTCAGTGAGTCGGGGAAACACCTACCGTTAACGCATAGGCAACTTGATTCATGATGGGCATTCACCGTAGGGCAACAATATGTTGTGCTACACTTTAGCCTTCCTGCGGCTAGAGATATTTTTTAAGCCGCGATCGTTGCATAACTATGCTACGGAAGTTACCATCTGCGGCATCAATGGCTATTCACTATTTGCGCATGAGTATTCAACTTAATAGCATCAACTGCTTCTATGGCGCGCACCAAGCGCTGTTTGACATTCAGCTCGACTGCCCTGCCGGAGAAACACTCGTGTTGCTCGGGCCAAGCGGTGCGGGAAAAAGTTCTCTTCTGCGGGTTTTAAACCTGCTGGAAGTACCACGCTCAGGCACTTTGCAGATAGCAGGGAACCTATTCGATTTCACTCAAAAACCAGACGAGAAAGCCGTGCGTGAACTGCGGCAAAACGTCGGCATGGTGTTTCAGCAATACAATTTATGGCCGCACCGCACCGTGCTCGACAACCTACTTGAAGCGCCCTGCCGCGTTCTGGGGTTGAGTAAAGATGTCGCCATGAAACGTGCGGATAAACTCCTGGCCCGTCTGCGTCTGACTGATTATGCCAGCCGCTTCCCGCTACATCTTTCCGGCGGTCAGCAGCAGCGCGTGGCGATTGCCCGTGCGCTGATGATGGAACCGCAGGTGTTGTTGTTCGATGAACCGACGGCAGCGTTAGATCCGGAAATCACCGCTCAAATCGTCAGTATTATTCGCGAATTGGCCGGCACAGGCATCACTCAAGTTATCGTGACCCACGAAGTCGAAGTGGCACGTAAAACCGCCAGCCGAGTGGTGTACATGGAAAATGGCCGCATTGTTGAACAAGGCGATGCCTCCTGCTTTACTCAGCCGCAAACCAAAGAGTTTGCCAGCTATCTGTCACATTGATCTCATTGATGGTTACTACGGAGTTTGCGATGAAAAAATTATTAATTGCTGCTGTTCTGGCAAGTGTCAGTTTATCCGCCAGCGCGGCTGAAACTATCCGTTTCGCGATGGAAGCCTCTTATCCTCCGTTCGAATTTGTGGATTCCAGTAATAAGATTCAGGGGTTTGATGTCGATCTGGCTAACGCTATGTGCAAACAGATGCAGGCAGACTGTACCTTTACCAATCAGGCTTTTGACAGTCTGATCCCAAGCCTTAAATTCCGTCGTTTTGACGCGGTCATTTCCGGCATGGATATCACCGCCGATCGCCAGAAACAAGTGGCCTTCACTGATGCTTACTATGATAACTCCGCGATTTTCATCGCTGAGAAAGGTAAGTTTGCTGACCTCGCAGCCCTGAAAGGCAAGCGTGTTGGTATGCAGAACGGGTCTACCCACCAGAAATTCCTGATGGAAAAACACCCAGAAATCACCGCCGTATCTTATGACAGCTATCAGAATGCTGTGCTGGATCTGAAAAATGGCCGTCTTGATGCCGTCTTCGGTGACACCGCGGTGGTTAACGAGTGGCTCAAGCAGAACCCTAACCTCGCTGCTGTTGGCGACAAAATCACCGACAAAACCTACTTTGGAACCGGCCTCGGTATTGCTGTTCGCCAAAACAATACTGAATTATTGACTAAAATGAATGCAGCCCTGGCGAAAGTGAAGCAAGACGGCACTTACCAGACTCTTTATTCAAAATGGTTCCAGCAATAAGTTTTGCAATCAATGAATGAATTCCAACCTTTAGCCAGCGCCGCCGGGATGACCGTCGGCCTTGCCCTGTGTGCACTGATCCTTGGTCTGTTTCTGGCGATGTTTTTTGCCGTCTGGGAATCAGCGCCGTGGAAGCCTGTCAGTTGGCTCGGCACCGCGTGGGTCACTGTCCTGCGCGGCTTGCCAGAAATACTGGTAGTGCTGTTTATTTATTTTGGCTCCTCACAGCTGCTGGTTGTGCTGGCCGATGGGTTTAACATCAATTTTGGTCTGTTCCAACTGCCGGTAAAACTACCGGTCGATAACTTCGAAGTCAGCCCGTTCGTGTGCGGTGTCATCGCGCTGTCACTGCTTTATTCCGCCTACGCATCACAGACGCTGCGCGGTGCACTCAAAGCCGTGCCACAAGGACAGTGGGAATCAGGTCAGGTCTTGGGCATGAAAAAAGCGTCGATTTTCTTTCGCCTGATCTTGCCGCAAATGTGGCGCCACGCTTTACCGGGACTGAGCAATCAGTGGCTGGTACTGCTCAAGGACACCGCGCTTGTATCACTTATCAGCGTGAATGATCTGATGTTGCAAACCAAAAGTATCGCTACCCGGACTCAGGAACCCTTTACCTGGTACATGATAGCCGGCGGAATTTATCTGGTTGTTACCCTATTCAGCCAGTTTGTTATCAAACGCATCGAACTCCGTACCACCCGCTTTGAACGGAGCGCTTCCTGATGTGGGATTACTTACCTGAAGTCGTGAAAGGACTGCATACCAGCCTTACCCTGACCGTGGCGGCACTGATTGTCGCACTGTTGTTAGCCCTGATTTTCACCGTAATACTGACGCTGAAAGTGCCGGTGCTGAGCCAAATAGTGAAGGGTTACATCACGCTGTTTACGGGTACACCGCTGCTGGTGCAAATCTTCCTCATTTACTATGGTCCAGGGCAATTTCCTTCCATTCGTGAGATCCCCTGGTTATGGGAGATGCTTTCGCAGCCGTGGCTGTGTGCGATGTTTGCGTTAGCACTCAACAGTGCGGCGTACACCACTCAGCTCTTTGCCGGTGCGATGCGTGCCATCCCATCGGGGCAGTGGCAGTCGTGTGAAGCCCTGGGTATGTCGAAAGCACAATCTTTGCGCATTCTGCTGCCGTTTGCCTTCAAGCGCGCACTGTCGTCCTACTCCAACGAAGTGGTGCTGGTGTTTAAAAGTACCTCACTGGCCTACACCATTACCCTGATGGATGTGATGGGCCAAAGCCAGTTGATGTATGGCCGGACCTACGATGTGATGGTGTTTGGCGCAGCGGGCGTGATTTATCTTTGCGTAAATGGCCTACTGACGCTAATGATGCGGCTGATTGAACGACGAGCTTTGGCTTTTGAGCGACGCAATTAGCCTGGCGAGATAAAATAAGCAAAGCTGAAATGGCGACCGATGAGTCGCCATTTTTATGTTCACAAGATGCCGGTTTATAAGGAAAACTTGCGATACATCTCGCAACCTTGCAACGTGATAACTAAAATTTCATAATAATAGAGATCTTCATCACACAAAAAAGCATAAAAGGCTCATAAAATAATCCCCCGTAAAACCTGAAGGATCATACCTCATGCATTCCCGTTTTATTGAGGCATTCGCCTTACTGCCTGCCGCGCTTCAGACCGCACTCGAACCCTTGCTCAGCCATGACGATTTCCCGGCCATGCTGACCGCAGCGCAGGTTGCGGACGTATGCGCGCAAACGGGTCTGGATGATGATGCACTGGCTTTTGCGCTTCTGCCGCTCGCCGCTGCCTGTTCCATCACACCGATTTCGCATTTCCACGTCGGCGCAGTCGCCCGTGGTGTTTCCGGTGATGTTTACTTTGGTGCCAATATGGAATTCAGCGGTGCCTCCATGCAGCAAACCGTGCATGCCGAGCAATCCGCCGTGACTCATGCTTGGTTACGCGGTGAAGCTAAACTGGCATCGATCACCGTGAACTACACGCCGTGCGGCCATTGTCGTCAGTTTATGAATGAACTCAACAGCGGTACTGCACTGAACATTCATCTACCAGGCCGCGACGTTGCAACGCTGGGCGACTACCTGCCCTACTCATTCGGTCCAAGAGATCTGGATATCGCCACACTGCTGATGGATAAGTTCGATCACGGCTACACCCTCGATGAAACGGATGCCCTGAGCAAGCAGGCACTGCAGGCCTGTAACCAGAGTCATGCGCCTTATAGCCAGTCACATAGCGGCATTGCTCTGGAAACGCATAGTGGAAAAATTTTCGCCGGACGCTATGCAGAAAACGCCGCCTTCAATCCGAGCCTGCCGCCATTACAGGGCGCGCTGATCCTGCTGAATCTTGCCGGTGAAGACTATCTCAACGTGCGCCGTGCGGTGCTGATTGAACGTTCACAACCGCTGGTCAGTCAACGCGATGCCACCCGTTCTACGCTAGCGGCAATTGGATGCACTGAGCTTACCGCGCTGACTTTGTAACTTCTTGGTAAACATATTGACGGGCGCTTTTCAGCTGTCCGTCAATACACCATGATTTGAAATCCTCCCTTGCCATTGTTACTCTTCCCTGCCGAAATCGGATATAAATCACAAATTCCCTGCTTTTTTTCATAGCCTGATAACAAATACTGTACATATTTACTTAATCTCTTAGGATCTGCTTCCTAACATAGTGAATACTAATAAATCAGTCACCGCTCCGAGAGCCTGAAGAGTAAAATCAATGGAACTTGAATACGAGAGTAAACGCCCGCTGTATATCCCGCATGCCGGCCCGATTCTGCTGGAATTCCCTTTACTCAATAAAGGCAGTGCCTTCACTGAGGAAGAGCGTAGCAATTTCAATTTGCATGGACTCTTGCCGGAAGCCGTTGAAACCATAGAAGAACAAGAAGAACGCGCCTACCGTCAATTTCGGGATTTCAAAACCGATATCGATAAACACATCTATCTGCGTAATATTCAGGATACTAACGAAACCCTGTTTTATCGCCTGATTGACTCCCATCTCAGCGAAATGATGCCGGTGATTTATACCCCGACCGTGGGCGAGGCCTGCGAGCATTTCTCTGATATCTATCGCCGGGCACGCGGACTATTTATCTCTTATCCAAACCGCGCACACATCGACGATATGTTGCAGAACGCAACCAAACAACACGTAAAAGTGGTGGTCGTCACCGACGGTGAGCGCATTCTGGGCCTTGGCGATCAGGGCATCGGTGGAATGGGTATTCCGATTGGTAAGCTGTCGCTCTACACGGCCTGTGGTGGCATCAGCCCCGCTTACACACTGCCCGTCGTGCTGGACGCGGGAACCAATAATCCGCAGTTACTCAATGATCCGCTCTACATGGGCTGGCGTCATCCACGCATTACCGGCGACGAGTATTACGCTTTCGTTGACCAGTTCATCGAAGCCGTTAAAGTACGCTGGCCGAACGTTTTGTTGCAGTTCGAAGACTTCGCACAGAAAAACGCCATGCCGCTGTTAACACGCTACCGCGATGAACTGTGCTGCTTTAATGACGACATTCAGGGTACTGCATCCGTCACGCTGGGTAGCCTGATTGCCGCCTGTAAAGCCGCAGGCAGCCGCCTGCGTGATCAAACGGTCACCTTCCTCGGTGCGGGTTCTGCCGGTTGTGGTATTGCCGAGCAAATTATTGCGCAGATGAAATCCGAGGGTTTGAGTGAGGAAGAAGCTCGCGCACAAGTCTTCATGGTGGACAGATTCGGCCTGCTAACCGACAAGCTCCCTAACCTGCTCGATTTCCAGAGCAAGCTGACGCAAAAAAGTGCCGACCTTAATGTATGGGGGTTGAATAATGACAGCATCTCCCTGCTCGATGTGGTTCGCCATGCTAAACCGACCGTGCTTATTGGCGTATCAGGCCAGCCTGGGTTGTTCACCGAAGAGTTGATCCGCGAGATGCACAAACACTGCGCACGCCCGATAGTGATGCCGCTAAGTAACCCCACGTCACGCGTTGAAGCGCAACCCGCAGATATCATCAACTGGACCGACGGTGCTGCACTGGTAGCCACCGGCAGCCCGTTCGCGCCAGTGCATCATAAAGGTCAGGTCTACCCTATTGCGCAGTGCAACAACTCCTATATCTTCCCCGGCATTGGCCTTGCGGTTGTGGCATCGGGTGCAACCCGCGTTACCGACGGCATGCTGATGGCCGCCAGCCGTGCGCTGGCCGACTGTTCACCGCTGGCAACCGACGGCGTAGGCTCACTGTTGCCAGACGTAGATGACATTCAGGGCGTATCAAAATGCATCGCGATGGAAGTCGGTCGAGCTGCGCAGTTACAAGGTGTGGCAATGGTGACGTCTGAAGATGCGCTGTCAAAAGCGATCGAGCACAACTTCTGGGCACCGCAGTACCGCGATTACAAACGGACCTCGTTCTAAATGCCAAACGCGTTATCGCGTCAATAGACCAAAGCCAATATCCTCGGATATTGGCTTTTTTTGTAATAAATGCAGCGCTATTTCCAATATACCGAGTCATTCACTGAAAATTGCCCAAAAAGTCCGCGAAGCCCCGAGATCAGGCTTTGTGCTTATTGCATGGCTTGCACAGGTCAAGTAGCCTTGAAACCCTGATTTCCAGCATTTGACTCCACACAGGACGTAACCATGTTTAAAAGGCTCATAGTAGGCTTCATCAGCATCGTAGTATTGATGCTGGTTGTCGCTATTGGGCTTGATCGGTGGATCAGTTGGAAAACCAAAGATTATATTTATGATGAAGTCCAGCAACTGCCCCGCCGTCAGGTGGGTGTGGTGCTGGGTACGGCAAAATATTACCGCGCCGGCGTGCCCAATCAGTATTACCATTATCGTATTCAGGGCGCGATCAATGCTTATAATAGTGGCAAGGTAAAATACCTGCTGCTCAGTGGGGATAACGCCCAGCAAAGTTACAACGAACCGATGACTATGCGGCGTGACCTGATAGCCGCAGGCATTCCTGCCAGCGATATTGTGCTCGACTACGCCGGGTTCCGCACATTGGATTCCATCGTGCGCACCCGCAAAGTATTCGATACCAACGATTTTATCGTCATTACCCAGAGGTTTCACTGCGAGCGCGCACTGTATATCGCACTTCATATGGGCATTCAGGCACAGTGTTTTGCCGTGCCTTCACCCAAAGACATCCTCACCGTGCGGGTACGCGAAATATTTGCCCGCCTTGGTGCCCTTACGGACCTCTATATTCTTAAGCGTGAACCACGCTTCCTCGGCCCGCTGATCCCTATCCCGGCTATACACCATATTCCCGATGACGCCCAGGGCTATCCAGCGGTAACACCGGATCAACTGCTCGTATTACAACAACGTCTTGCCGATGAGAAAAAAGCGGCCGAGGTTAAAGCCGCGCAGTTGAAAGCCGCCGCCGAAAAGGCGGCAACTGACCAAGCTGCAGCGGATGAAGCAGCCAAAATCAAAGCCGAGCAGGAAGCCACTGATACCCAGCAAGAAGACACCGATCTCGCAACGCCGCCACCCGCTTCTGTCGTTCCCGGCAGAGACCCATTCTCGCAATCACGGCCGGTCAGTCGCTGAATTAATGCAGCAAAAAGGGCGCCTCAGCGCCCTTTTATTGACTCAGGTGTTTCTATCAAATGTTATTTCTTCTTAGCGTACTTCAGTGAATCCAGTGCTACGGCGAAGATGATGATCGAACCCTTGATGATGTACTGCCAGTAAGGGTTCACGCCGATATAAGTCAAACCATAGTTGATCACAGTAAATATGAGCACCCCGGTCACCACACCCGCCACTGAGCCAACACCGCCGGCGAACGATACGCCACCGACCACACAGGCAGCGATAGCATCAAGCTCATACATAAAGCCAAGGTTGTTCGTGGCACTGCCGATACGCCCGGCTTCCAGCAAACCGCCGAAAGCGTAGAAAACACCTGACAAAGCATAAATCATGATCAAGTTTAACGGCACGTTAACACCGGAGACTTTTGCCGCTTCCGGGTTACCACCGATGGCGAAAATGTTTTTACCAAAGCGGGTTTTGTTCCACAGTACCCAGACAAAGCCGATAGCCAACACCGCATAGAAGGTAATATAAGAGATCTTCAGGCCGCCCATTTGAATAAACCCTTGGGCAAAATTCGAGAAACCTGGATCAAAACCCGCAACCGGTGATGAACCCACATAGTCGTAATACAGCGAGTTAATGCCGTAAACGATGATCATGGTACCTAACGTCGTAATAAATGGCGTAACGTTTAGATAGGCAATAATAATGCCGTTCACCAAACCAATCAGTGCGCCAATAATACACACGGTCAGGATAACCAGCGGAATAGGCACCACTTCGAGATGTGGGAACACCTTATTAACGTTATCCATGGCTTGCAACATGGTCGCCGCCACCACCGCCGCCAGCCCGACCTGACGTCCGGCTGACAGGTCAGTACCTTGGGTCACGATGAGCCCCGCCACACCAAGTGCAATAATGACACGCACTGAGGATTGGGTAAGAATGTTACCTAAGTTGACCAAACTGAGGAAAGTGGGATCCTGGATAATAATAATGGCCAGCAATACCAGCAGAACCACATAAATCCCGCCCTCTTTTAAATAAGTGAGCAAACTTTTCTTATTTAATGCTTTCATAATAAGAACCCTTAAAAATTAGAGATGCAAGGATGCAAGGCGTAGAATTTCATTCTGCGAAGTCGTTTTTGTATCAACAATCCCCGCAACCTGTCCATTGCTCATAACCAATATTCTGTCCGTTATTCCCAGGAGCTCTGGCATTTCAGAAGAGATAATAATGATCCCTTTATCTTTTTTCGCCAACTCTGTGATTAACTGATATATTTCGAACTTCGCGCCCACGTCAATACCGCGCGTAGGTTCATCCAGCATTAATATTTCTGGCTGAGTTAATAACCAACGGCCAATAATGACCTTTTGCTGATTACCGCCAGAGAGCGAACCAATACTGGTTCTTTGTCCCGGCGTTTTCACCCGCATGGCATCGATGACCCATTGGGTATCGCTTTTCATACGGCCAGCATCAAGCAGCCCGATTTTATTTTTATAGTTACGAATATTTGAAATCAGCGAGTTAAAACCGACGTCCAAATACGCATAAATACCCGTCGAACGGCGCTCTTCGGTCACTAATGCAAAGCCGTGATTAATGGCTTCATTAGCGCTGTGATTTTTAATCGTCTTGCCATGCAGTTTGATCGTGCCGGCAGCCTTCTCACGAATACCAAACAGCGTTTCCACGATGTCAGTACGCTTAGCCCCCATCAACCCGGCAATGCCAAGGATCTCACCTTTATGCAAGTCAAAGGAGATATCACGAATGGAAGGTTGACGCAGCGACGTCAGATTACGGACTTCAAGAATGACCTCTCCCGGTACATTCTGGCGATCCGGAAAACGCTGGCTAAGGGAACGGCCGACCATCATGGAAATGATTTTATCCATGTCGAGGCCTTCCAGCGTCTGGGAAGTAATCCACTGACCGTCGCGCAGAATCGTGATCTCATCACACAACTGAAAAATCTCTTCCATCTTGTGTGAAATATAGACAATGCCACAGCCACGGTCTTTCAGCTTGCGAATAATCGTGAAGAGATGATTGACTTCTTTTTCGGTCAACGATGACGTCGGCTCATCCATAATCACGATTTTCGCATTATAGGAGAAGGCCTTCGCTATTTCGATCATTTGCATCTGTGAAACGGACAACTTGCCGACTTTCTCTCGTGGATCAATATCAATATCCAGTTCGTCGAAAATAGCCTTGGTATCACGATACATCTTGTCCTGATCGACGAAGAAGCTTTTGGTCGGATAACGCCCGAGCCACATGTTGTCCATGACAGTACGCTGCAACACCAGGTTTAACTCCTGATGGACCATCGATACACCATGTTCAAGCGCTTCTTTCGAACTTTTGAAATTAATTTCCTGCCCCTGAAAAAGAATGGTGCCGGAATCTTTGCTGTAAATACCAAACAAACACTTTAATAGTGTAGATTTACCCGCTCCGTTCTCGCCCATCAAGGCATGAATTGAGTGTGGGCGAACCTTTAAATTCACATTATCAAGTGCCTTGACGCCAGGAAATGATTTATTAATACCGCTCATTTCCAGCAAAAATGCACGTGGCTCTGCTGCCACCGTGTCAGACTGCTTGATGTCAGGCTTAGGAATATCGGCCATAATTATACCTGGCTAAATACGGGGAGAATCCGATTATATTAATACCTGATGCCATGAATACCGCCGGTCATTAATAGACCGGCGGTATATTGACATCACTTCCTGCCATACAGGTATTAACGTCGTGTTGATTATGACTGCCACTGCATAGCTATATATTTAGCTATTTTCTTTTCTGCCAATACTGTCTGAATTATTTAACAAAGTCAGATAAGTTGGATTTATCCACCGGCACGTAAGCGATTCGAACGACTTTATTTTCGATCTTCCAATTAGTGCCTTCTGCTGCTGGTTTGCCTTCAGCCAGATTTTTCGCCAGATCAAACGTGGCTTTAGCCTGATTGTCAGCATCGTTAAGTACGGTACCGGCCATTGCACCAGATTTCACCATCGCCAGCGCTTCTGGCAACGCATCAACACCAAATACCGGGATGCTAGATTTGTTGTGAGATTTCAGTGCTTCTACTGCGCCCATGGCCATTGCATCGTTGTTAGCGATAACCACTTCAATTTTGTTGGCGTTGGGTCCAGACAACCACGCATCCATCTTGTCTTTCGCCTGTGCGGTATCCCACATGGCTGTATCAAGTTGCAGCTGCTGAGTTTTGATGCCTTCTTTATCATTTAAGGTACTGATTACATACTTAGTTCGGGCTTCTGCATCCGGATGGCCCGGTTCGCCTTTAATCAGCACGTACTGAATCACGCCGTCTTTGTTCAAATCCCAGGCAGGATCGGCTTTCCAGTGTTTAGCAATCAGCTCACCTTGGATCACACCCGATTCTTTAGAATCTGTACCGACGTAATAAGCTTTGTCATAACTATCCAGCGCTTTACGGGAGGGTTCTTTGTTATAAAAAACAACTGGGACACCCGCACTGCGGGCTTTCTCAATAATGACGGGAGCGGCAGCCGGGTCAACCAGGTTGATCGCCAGAGCCTTGACGCCCTTCGCCAACATCACGTCAATCTGGTCATTTTGCGTGGACTGGCTGTTTTGTGAGTCATTCATCAGCAACTGTACACCAGGAGAGGCTTTCGCATCTTTCTCGATGGCTTTGCGAACGACAGACATGAAGTTGTCATCATATTTGTAAACAGTTACGCCGATTTTGGTATCAGCAGCATGGGCGGTAGCGCCAAACATCATGCATGCAGCCAGAGTCGCCAGGGTGAAGACCTTCTTATTCATTTGTATCTCCGGTTATGTAGGGTGTTACAGAGTTTGGCACCGGCAATCCATGCTGAAGCAGTGCGCCCGCGTTTCAGCCATCCTGCGGTGCCTGCCTTCCCTGACGTCTGACTTCCTGCTCGCTGTGAAATCTGTCCGATAGGTCGAACTAAAACTGAGACATGTGAAAACGCATGAATCATAATGGTGCCAATGTTAATAAACTGTGAAATTTCTCACAGATTGAAAACGGTTACACAAGGTTATTTAATCAATAAGTGACCGGAGCCACATTTTGCCAAGGTGCGACAGAATGACGCCTGACCAACGTAGGCATGAAGCAATGCGAAATCCCCTCCACCAGCGGGTTTGATGCTCCCTTCAGGGCCAATTCAGTCGCTAATGTCGCCATCGAAACAATTGGATAGCGAACCGTTGTCAATTTTGGGCTGGTGTAGCGCGCAATCGGGATATCGTCGAAGCCAACCAGTGAAAAATCCTGCGGGACGTTGATACCGTTTTCTTTCAGTACTGCCAGCGCGCCTGCGGCCATAGCATCGTTGTAAGCGAAAACCGCACTCAAATGGAGATTACGGCCCAATAACTCAACCATCGCGGCTTCCCCGCCCTGCAAATCCGGTGACCCCTGCGCATACCAGCTATCTGGCGGTAACTGACGTGCCTGCGTCATTGTCTCTGACGTGTCCGCCATCATTGCCGCCAGATATCCCTGATGACGTTGTAATTCGTCTTCAATTCCGTGGTTAGAACCGATGTAACCGATACGCTGATGCCCCTGTGACAGCAACAAACGTGTGGCTATTTCCGCGCCCACCACGTTATTAAGAGAGACGCAGCGATGCTCATAACCCGCAATCACACGGTTAACCAGCACCATCCCCGGCACCTGATCAAGAAAGCGGGAAAGTTCGTCGTCACCCAGGGCTTTAGCATGCACAATCAGTGCGTTACAGCGTTGACGAATCAGGACTTCTATCGCGTGGCGTTCTTTCTCCGCCTCATGATAACTGTTGCCGATCAGTACATATTTCTGATGGCGCTGGGCAACCATATCGACCGCTTTCACCAGTG
The DNA here is from genome assembly GCF_014639435.1 of Hafnia psychrotolerans. Classification (GTDB taxonomy): domain Bacteria; phylum Pseudomonadota; class Gammaproteobacteria; order Enterobacterales; family Enterobacteriaceae; genus Ewingella; species Ewingella psychrotolerans. The sequence goes on from NZ_BMFZ01000002.1 coordinate 506,909, forward strand.
CACCAAAAAAAGGATCCGAAACGTCCATGACGACCACACCAATGGTGTCGCTGCTTTGTGTCGCCAGAGCCTGCGCGTTGGCATTGGGTCGGTAGTCAAGCACAGTGACCGCCTGCAACACCTGTTCGCGAGCCTCTTTACTCGCGATAGCGGGGTTATTCAGAACCCGTGAAACCGTGGCAACCGAGACACCGGCCAGCTTTGCCACATCACGAATGGTGACCATAGGTCGCTCCGTGTTCTGATGCCACAGGCGTTACGCAAGCCGAACTGGCCCGAAATGAATAGGGAGGAAAACTGAGGGATAACGCCCAGGTGGTGATAAAGGACTTCAAGAAAGGTCGCAGTACAGTGATCATGGTGTTTCCTGTTTTAGTGTAACGATCGGCTAACTCTGCACGACTGCTATCCTAAACGCTTTGCGAAAACACCTGCGTGAATCTCGTCACAGGAAAGAAAACGTTTACATACAATTCTGCAACCTTTCTCTCAAATTCATCATTATGGTGAATATCAATCCTGCTCTTTTAGCGCTATACCCGATGCCTTGATGGTCAGTTTACGCCACAGCCATTCAACCGGCCCTTGCGGGAAATAGCGCAACCACGCCAGCGTCACCGCCAGGTTGATGACCCAAACCAGGGGAACCAGCGCCAGTAATTGCAGGCGATCAAAGTGCTGGTAGAAGCCGAGTATATTGAAGAAAAGCGTGCAGATCAGGGTCTGTAATAGGTAGTTGGTAAGCGCCATGCGTCCAACCTGGGAAATCCAGTGTGCCATTCGCAGCCGGGAAAGATGTGGCCAGAAACCGTAACAGAGTGCCAGATAGCCCACAGCCTGCATCATCCCCCCGATTTCACGCGGTGCTTGCAGCAAAAAACCACTCCAGCGGTAGGCCCAGCCGAGATGCCATTGCAGATAAATCGCCGGCAGTTGGATCAACAATGAAAGCGGTAACAGTAGCGCGGCAAGATAACGGTAATGGCGCAAACTGTACCCTCCGCGTAACCAACCACTGCGCATCAACCCTGCGCCTAACAACATCGCACCGGCCAGTTCCCAGCCGTACTGCACGGCGATAGCCATCAGGCTGGATGAGAGCAAATCAAGGCGGTTGCGGATAGCTTCCAGACCGCCTTTTAGTTTCCAGTACTGCTCATATTGCAGATCCGCCGGGCCGGGCGACCAGAAACTGCCAGGCGTGTGGGTCGAGATAAACCCCAGCATCAGTAAAATTGCCACGCCAATCGCATACAACAGGATGCCGGTGCTGATCAGCGACTGGCTGCTGCGGCCCTCTCTGACCATCCGCCAGCACACCAATCCGATCAGTCCATAGGAAAGCAGAATATCGCCATCCCAGAAAAAGGTAGCGTGCAGCAGGCCGCAAAGCACCAGCAGCGATAAACGCGACTGGATCCAGTGTTTACCACGCGGCAACAACAGATAAAGACCGCCACCAAATAGCATAGCAAACATCATCAGGAATTTGCCCTGCGCCAGCGCGTCAAGGATCGCCCAGGTCCAGGCGTCGCTGTGCGAAGGCTGACCGGAAAATGCCGGGTTCAAATAGGCCGCTTTAGGCAAACCAAACGCGCTAATATTGAGCAGCAAAATGCCGAAGATGGCTATGCCACGGGCAAAGTCTAGTGTGGCAATACGTGGGCGCATTCCTGACGTTCCTTTCTGGAATTAAGGAGAATTTCTAAGAGTAAATGAAAAATGAGGAAGACGACATCTCAAGTGAATGGCACGGCAGCGAGGACGCAGCAGCCAACGCTGCTGCAACTTCAGTTACGAATGATGGCGAACGGTGCGTAAAAACTCCTGACGCGTGTTCTGGCTGGACTTAAACAGGCCGCCGAGCGACGTCGTCGTCGTCGCGCTGGTGGCATCGCGTATACCGCGAGCTTTGACGCAATAGTGCACGGCGTCAATCGAAACAGCCACGTTGGTGGTCCCGAGTAGAGTTTGCAGCGCCAGCAGAATTTGCTGAGTCAGACGCTCCTGCACCTGTGGACGTTGCGAGAAAAATTGCACGATACGGTTGATTTTCGACAGGCCAATCACTTTATCTTTCGGAATGTAAGCCACGGTCGCTTTGCCATCGATAGTCACAAAGTGATGTTCACAGGTACTGGTCAGCGTGATGTCTCGCACGGTCACCATTTCATCCACCTTCATCTTATTTTCGATGACAGTGATTTTCGGGAAATTGGCGTAATCCAGACCGGAGAAGATCTCATCCACATACATTTTGGCAATACGCCGTGGCGTTTCGGTCAAACTATCATCCGTCAGATCCAAATTGAGCAACTGCATGATGCCTGTCATGTGCTCCTGAATACGCTGTTTGCGCGTTTCATTATCGATAGGCAAAGGTTCTCGCAGTGGGGTCTCCAGGCCACGGGCCATTAACGCCTCGTGTACCAGAATGGCTTCTTTACTCAACGTCGACATATTTTCTCTCCGGCAGGTCCCGCAAATGTAGTCAATTTGACGTGGATCACGTCAAATTGAGGTGGCTTACTTTAGTGGAGAGCAGATCCATAATCCAGTGATTGTGTTTCATGATAGGTGAAATAGCTGCAAGTTATCATTGCAGGTTTGTGGACGGACGGCGCACCACCAGTGCACCGGCAATCATAAAGCCCACCAGCGCGACATACAGTGCCGGTTCCAAACGATGGGTGAGCGAAGTAGAAACCGCAGATAATATCGGTCCACACAGCTGACCAATGGCATAACCGGTGGTCAGCAAACCGGCCAGATAACGGCTGTGATTAGGTGCCAGCTCGCGACCATACTGTAGGGCCAGTTGCACTACACTGAGAAAACCACCGCCGACCAGCAGCGCGCCAAGCACCAGACCGGTCACACCCGGCACAACTTCAGCACATAGAATCCCCACGCCCTGTGCCCACAAGGTCAAAGCCAGACGGGTATGAGTCGTCAGGCAATGGCGGGTCAGGATACCGATGACAATCCCAACCACGGCCGCACCGCCGAATACCGGCCAGACAAACTGCGCAAACAGGCTGTCTGGAAAACGGGCATTGGCCATCTGTGACAAAAATGTCGCAGGCAGAATATAACCAAATCCCGCCAGACTGTAACAGAGCACCAGTCGCTTGAGCGCTGGCGTCATTTTCAGCGGTTCGGTGGCGACGTGAGCCCGATGCAATTCACCCTTGCGCGGCAAATTCACACTGATCAAGGCAATAAGAATCAGCGCCAGTACACCATAAACGCTCCACGCCTCTGCTGAGCTGAGGTGCATACTGTGAATACCCACTGCCAGCATGCCGCTGAGGAAAATCCCCGCGCCCGGCCCGGCGAACACGGCGGCACTCATTGCCGGTCGACCATAATGCATCAGCCGCTCGTTACACCATGCGGCCACCATGACCATAGCCCAGCCGCTGGTCCAGCCAATCATAAAACGGATCACACTGTGCATAACTTCGCCGGTCACTGCCGCCGAAAGCAGCGTCAGCACGACGGCGCCCCACACCCCCAGCCACAGACGACGCTCGAGATGCCGGCTGGCACGCATGGCATCAAACGCTCCACAGAGATAGCCGAGATAGTTAACCGCAGCGACCAGCCCGGCACCCGTCAAGGTGAACTGATGTTCAGCTATCATTAAAGGCACCTGCGGAGTGAAGGCAAACCGCCCGATACCCATCGCCACGACAAAGGCCAGAAAACCACTTAACGCAATACGAAATGCCATGACTGCTCCACCCATCAAGAAACTGCGACGCAACATATAAGAAACAATGAGTGAACATACTCAAAGTAACTCTGCGAAAACAGAGAATATTTTTCTTTAACCAAGCAACAGAGTTAAAAGAATGTTGTGGTCATGATGCAGCAAAGCTACAATCACAAAAACTGAATAATAATCATCAAGTTCTTTCCTTTAAAAGAACATCTTATTTTCTATACCCGGAGAGCAGATCATGGACCTCACCCAACTGCGCATGTTTTGCAGTGTGGCCGAAACCGGTTCGCTGGCGCGCGCCGCAGAGCAGATGCACCGCGTGCCGTCGAATCTGACCACTCGCTTACGTCAGTTGGAATTGGAGCTCGGCACCGATTTGTTCATCCGTGAAAAACAGCGCATCCGCCTTTCTGCCATGGGCCATAACTTCCTCAATTATGCGCAGCGTATTCTGGCACTCAGCGATGAAGCTATGAGCATTACCCATGCAGGTGAACCGGCCGGAAGCTTTACGTTGGGTTCGATGGAGAGCACGGCTGCAACCCGTCTGCCGAACTTGCTGGCGGCCTATCATCAACGCTATCCGCAGGTGGCGCTGTCGCTGAGCACCGCGACCTCCGGTGAGACCATCGACGGCGTACGCGCAGGTCGGCTTGCAGCGGCTCTGGTCGATGGTCCGATTGACTTTGATGACATCAATGGCTGCATTGCCTTTCGCGAGCGAATGGTGGTGATCTCCCCGCTCGGCGAACACCCCCTGGAAAAACCGCCCGGACACCCCGGCCATACCGTATTTGCCTTTCGTCATAGCTGCTCTTACCGCTCGCGTTTACAAGCCTGGATCAAACACACCGGCCTGCACGTCACCCATACGATGGAAATTCAGTCCTACCATTCGATGGTAGCCTGCGTCGCCAGTGGCGCGGGCATCGCCATGGTGCCGCGCAGCGTACTTGAACAGCTTCCCGGCCACGAACGTGTGCAGGCCCATGAAATCCCAGATGAGTTTGGCGATACCGCCACCTGGCTTATCTGGCGTCGTGATGCCTTCAGCCCCAATGTGCGGGCGTTGAAAGAATTGATAATCGTACAAAACGACGGCGTTGTGCCGTTGCTAAAACACCCTATTGCCGGTGAAAATCACCCGGTGATGCATTCAGGAGCACTACCATGAGCACGAATATGAAAATGATCAAAACCCGCGCGGCAGTTGCCTGGGGCCCAAACCAGCCGCTATCTATAGAAGAAGTGGACCTGATGCCGCCACAGAAAGGCGAAGTTCTGGTGCGTATCGTAGCAACCGGCGTGTGCCACACTGACGCCTACACGCTGTCAGGCAAAGATCCGGAAGGTGTCTTCCCGGCGATTCTCGGCCACGAAGGTGGCGGTGTGGTGGAGGCGGTCGGTGAAGGCGTCACCAGCGTGGCGGTAGGCGACCACGTGATTCCGCTGTACACCCCGGAATGTGGTGAGTGCAAATTCTGTAAGTCGGGCAAAACCAATTTGTGTCAGGCTATCCGCACCACTCAGGGCAAAGGCCTGATGCCCGACGGCACCACGCGTTTTTTCAAAGATGGCAAGCCCATTTTCCACTACATGGGCACCTCAACCTTCTCTGAATACACCGTCGTTCCTGAGATCTCCCTGGCAAAAATTAATAAAGAAGCCCCATTGGAAGAGGTATGCTTGCTGGGTTGCGGCGTGACAACCGGCATGGGTGCGGTAATGAACACCGCCAAAGTGCAGAAAGGCGACACCGTCGCGATCTTTGGCCTTGGCGGTATTGGTCTGTCTGCCGTTATTGGCGCAGTCATGGCCGGTGCAGGCCGTATCATCGGTATCGATCTGAACACCAGTAAATTCGATCTGGCGCGCAAACTGGGTGCCACCGATCTTATTAATCCAAAAGATTTTGATAAGCCGATTCAGGACGTGATCGTCGAAATGACCGACGGCGGCGTGGATTTCTCCTTCGAATGTATTGGTAACGTGAACGTGATGCGTTCCGCGCTCGAGTGCTGCCATAAAGGCTGGGGCGAATCGGTGATCATCGGGGTAGCCGGTGCCGGTGAAGAGATCGCGACTCGACCGTTCCAACTGGTGACAGGCCGCGTATGGCGGGGTTCTGCGTTCGGCGGCGTCAAAGGTCGTTCCCAGTTACCGGGTATCGTGCAGCGTTATCTCGACGGCGAATTCGCGCTCAATGATTTCATCACCCACACCATGCCGCTCGAACAAATCAATGAAGCCTTTGATTTAATGCATGAAGGGAAATCGATTCGCACAGTTATTCACTTTAATCAATAAAGGATCCTGGCGATGAGTAGTTCGATAGAGCTTCTGGAAGAACACCGGATGTTTGGCGGCTGGTAGCAACGTTACCGCCACATGTCCACCAGCCTCAATTGCAGCATGACATTCAGTATTTACCTGCCTCCGCCGCGTGATGATAACCCGCCACCGGTGCTCTATTGGCTGTCAGGACTGACCTGCAATGACGAGAACTTTACGGTGAAGGCTGGAGCGCAGCGTATCGCCGCCGAACTGGGTTTGGTGCTGGTGATGCCAGATACCAGCCCGCGCGGTGATGATGTCGTCAATGACGAAGGTTATGATCTGGGTCAGGGTGCCAGTTTTTACCTGAATGCCACCCGCGCTCCCTGGTCCGTACACTACCGCATGTATGACTACGTCATTGACGAGTTACCGGCTCTGATCGCCGGACATTTTAGCATCAGTAATAGGCAGTCAATCTGCGGGCACTCCATGGGCGGCCACGGTGCACTGATGTTGGCACTGCGTAATCCACAGCGTTTCCGCTCGGTGTCGGCTTTTGCGCCTATCGTCAATCCATGCCAGGTGCCCTGGGGCCGTAAAGCCTTCAGCGCCTATCTGGGCGATGACGAAACGCAATGGCTGCAATATGACAGCTGTCATTTGCTTAGCATCCTGCCAAAAGATCAAAAGCCATTTCCGATCATGGTAGATCAAGGCGACAACGATCAGTTTCTTGCGGACCAACTGCAACCCGCAAAACTGGCTGAACTGGCGCGTCAACGCGGCTGGCCATTGCAGCTGCGGGCTCAACCGGGCTATGACCATAGCTATTTCACTATCGCGACCTTTATCGAGGATCATCTGCGGTTTCATGCACAATGGTTGCGTAGTTAAAAGGTCGTGGGCGTCGGCCCACACCGGTAAACGTTAGGCCGCCGTCCAAACCTGCTGTTAAATCTTTAAATTCAAGGTCAAGGTCGTGGGCTCGCCGCCCACACCGGTAAACCTTGGGCTGCCGCCCAAACTGGCCTTAAGAGGCGCCTATCGCCGCGCCTCTTAAGAATCTCCGGCTCTTTTAAAAACAGCAGCTACGCTGGTCACAATGGCCGTGTTTCAGGAATTTCTGTTATAGCCGCAAACTCCGCCGCTGCGCGGTACTCTCAGTTCGGGCTTCAACCCGCGTAAAAAACCACGCGGTTTTGCGCCTCTCCCTCGACGTCGTTTTGAACGCGGCCGAGGCTTTTCTAAATTCAAAATCCAGACTGTGTTTGTTTTTAAAAATGTGTGGGCCGCATTCAAAAATGACGCTGAGCAAGTGGTTCGAGACCTATGGCTCGAAACCCGTAGCGAAGGAACCGCCTAAGCGGCGGCATTTTGCGGCTATCACTATGGCAACTGGAACACGGCCCCCCGATTCAGCGATAGCGCGCAGTTTAAAAACGCAGGATTCCAAAGGAGGTTCGTTTAAACCTCCTTTGGGCCAGTGTGGGCGGCGAGCCCACGACCTTGAATTTGAATTTGAATTTAAAGTTGAATTTAAAAGCGGCATTTGGGCCGCCCCCCAAAACTCACCCCTTGAGCTTGGGATCAAGCGCATCCCTCAACCCATCGCCTAACAGATTAAACGCTAACACGGTGAGAAATATCGCCAAACTTGGGAAGATGGCGACATGCGGAGCCATCACCATGTCGGCGCGGGCTTCGTTGAGCATCGCGCCCCATTCTGGTGTCGGCGGCTGTGCGCCCATACCCAGGAAGGACAAGCTGGCGGCGGTGATAATAGAGGTGCCGATGCGCATGGTGAAATAGACCACAATGGCTGACAGCGTGCCAGGCAAAATATGGCGGAACAAAATGGTGGCATCCGACGCACCGATGCTGCGCGCTGACTCAATATAGGTTTGATGTTTCAGTACCAACGTGTTGCCACGTACCAGACGCGCGAAAGCCGGCACGCTGAATATCGCCACCGCAATAATGACGTTTGACATACCACTCCCCATCACGGCTACCACCGCGATCGCCAGCAAAATACCGGGGAAAGCGAACAGCACATCACAGATACGCATGATAATGCGGTCCCACCAGCCTTCGTAATAACCCGCCATCAGCCCCAGAACGGTGCCAATTGCACCGCCCAGCGCCACGGACAATACCCCCGCCGCCAGGGATATCCGCGCGCCCATCAGGATACGGCTGAAAATATCCCGCCCGAGAGAATCGACGCCCAGAAAATGCACCAGCGATGGTCCCTGATTGAGACGGTCATAATCAAAGTAGTTCTCTGCATCAAAGGGCACCAACCACGGAGCCAGCACTGCCACAGCAATCATCAGCAGAACAAAAATACCCGCCACCATCGCGATATGCTGTTGGCGAAAACGTCGCCAGAAGGCTTTCAACGGCGTGCGCACCTTCGGTTGTTTCGCCGATTCCGTGGTCATTACCGGTATGGACGCCAGTACGGCATTTCGCCGCCAGTTTTTCATGCGCATGCTCACTTGTATCGGATTGAAGGGTTGATGACTGCGTACAGCATGTCTACCAACAGGTTGATCAGGATGAACTCCAGCGAGAACAGCAACACTTCTGCCTGTATCACCGGGTAATCACGCATTTCGACAGAATCAATCAGCAGCCGCCCAAGGCCGGGCCAGTTGAAGACTTTCTCCACCACAATGGAGCCCCCGAGCAGAAAACCAAATTGCAGACCCATCATGGTCACGACCGGGATCATGGCATTGCGCAGTCCGTGTTTTACCACCACCAGAAACTCATGTACCCCTTTGGCCCGCGCCGTGCGCATGTAATCTTCTTGCATGACTTCAACAAACGATGCGCGAGTAAAGCGTGCCATAATGGCCGCCACCGCCGCACCGAGAGTAATTGACGGTAAAATATAGTGTTGCCAGCTGTCCGCGCCCACTGTCGGTAGCCAACCCAGCTCTACCGAGAAAACCTGCATCAGCAGCATACCGAGTGCAAAAGCTGGGAAAGAGATACCTGAAACCGCCAACGCCATGCCCAGACGGTCCGGCCAGCGGTTGCGCCAGACGGCAGACACCACACCAATCACCAGACCAAAAATCACCGACCACACCATACTGGTTAGCGTCAGCCACAAGGTCGGTAGAAAACGGGAACTGATTTCATCCATCACCGGACGCTTCGAGACCATCGAATGTCCGAAGTCGCCCTGCAAGGCGTGATAAAAGAAGGTGAAAAATTGCTGATAGAGTGGTTTGTCGAGACCCAGGTCTTTACGCACCAGTTCGATCACGCTCTGGTCAGCATCCTGACCCGCCATTAACCGCGCGGGATCGCCCGGCAATAGGTGCACAAACAGGAACACCAGTACCGCCACAATCAGCAGCGTAGGGATCAGACCCAATAATCGTTTGAGAAAGTAATTCAGCATGACCGGTTAACTGTATCCATTAAAAAAACCTCCGAGACGCCAGCTTGATCGAGATTCACGGGTCGAGCATGGCGTGGGGTATCCCTGCGGGAACCCCATCACCATGCTTACCCTAAAATGAAACTCAGTTAACAGAAAGGATCTACTTGATATCCGCATTATCGAAGTTAAATGACGTATCCGGCATCACGTAGAAACCGCTCAGGCGTTTATTGTTGGCAGACACCAGACGTTCAGTCACCAGAAATGCCCAAGGTGCATCGGCCCAGATTCTGTTCTGCGCGTCTGCATACAGTTTGGCTTTCTCGGTTTTGTCGGTGATTTTCAGCGCATCAGCCAGATCTTTATCAACCTGCGGGTTGCTGTAAAACGCCGTATTAAACTGTTTTGGTGGCGCTGACTGAGTGGCAAACAGCGGCGTTAAGGCCCAATCGGCTTCACCGGTAGACGCAGACCAACCAGTGTAAAACATGCGCAGACCAGACTCTTTCTGTCCGACGTTTTCTACCTGAGCGGCACGCTGCGCAGCATCCATGGCGGTCAAGGTCACTTTAATCCCCACCTGCGCCAATTGCTGCTGAGTGAACTGAATCACTTTCTGTGCAGTGCTGCTGTTATGCGATGACCACAGCGTAGTACTGAAACCGTTCGGGTAACCGGCTTCTTTTAGCAGCTGTTTTGCTTTGGCTGGGTCATAAGGCCAGGGCTTGAATTTCGCGGCGTACTCAATACCCTGCGGCAATGGGCCTTCAGACGGGACGGCGTAACCTGCAAAGGCCACTTTGATCAGCGCCTCTTTGTTAATGGCGTAGTTAATCGCCTGACGAACTTTCAGGTTATCAAAGGGTTTTTGTGTCACGTTAAAACTGATGTAACGATGCAGGATGGATGGCGCAGCCACCAGATCCAGTTTGCTGTTTTTCTCCAGCAATCCAGCTTGCTCATACGGTACCGGGAAGGCAAAATCCGCTTCGCCTGTTTGCAGCATGGCTGCACGGGTATTGTTGTCGACCACCGGGCGGAAGGTGATAGTGTCGAGCTTCGGCTCACCTTTTTTCCAGTAACCATTAAATTTCTTCACTTTCACAAAATCCGTCTGATTCCACTGGTCAAGCACATACGGACCGGTACCCACCGGGTGGAAGCCAATCTCTTTGCCATATTTGGTCAACGCAGCAGGCGAAATCATCACCGCCGATGGATGCGCCAAATTGTTAATAAAAGCAGAGAATGGCGTTTTCAGAGTAATTTTCACCGTGTTGGCGTCAACCACCTCAGTCTTATCGATGTTTTTAAACAGGTTATAGCGCTTGAGATGATTCTCAGGATTGCTGGCACGATCGAGGTTCACTTTTACTGCGGCGGCGTTAAAATCGGTGCCATCCGAGAACTTCACGCCTGGATGCAATTTGATGGTATACACCAGGCCATCTTTGCTAACCGTGTAACTTTCAGCCAGTACATTGGTCAGCTTCATGTTCTTATCAAAGCCAAACAAGCCCTGATAGAAAGACTTCGCCACCGCCTGCGACAGCGTGTCGTTGGCATCGTAAGGATCAAGCGAGGTAAAGTTCGAACCCACCGCGATGGTGACATCTTTTGCTGCCCATGCAGAACCGGAAACCAGTCCACCAGCGATGGCAACCATGAGGAGAGCGTTGCGAAGTCCTGTCTTAGTCTGAGTCATGATTATTCCTTGTTCTGTCCAAAGTAAACTACAGGTTAAAAGTCACAAAAGCGGTACTCAAATTAGTACAAACCACCGACCCGATGCCTCGCGACAAAATGCCCTTCGCCTACCTGAACCAGAGAAGCGACGATGGGTTTATCGTGCAACGCACGGACAGGACTCGGGGTCTCATCCACTAGCAGCGTCTGTTCTTTACGACGATGTGCCGGATCCGCTACCGGTACGGCAGCCATCAGTTTGCGGGTGTAGGCATGCTGGGGATGCTCAAACACCGCACGGCGCGGGCCGATCTCCACAATTTGGCCGAGATACATTACCGCCACACGGTGACTGATGCGTTCCACCACGGCCATATCGTGGGAAATAAACAGAAATGCGATGCCGAATTCGCGCTGTAAATCCATCAGCAAATTGACAATCTGCGCCTGAATAGAGACATCCAGCGCTGACACTGACTCATCAGCGATCACCACTTTCGGATTAAGCGCCAGCGCACGGGCAATACAGATGCGTTGCCGCTGCCCACCGGAAAATTCATGCGGGTAGCGCTGAGCGTGCTCCGGCAGTAAGCCTACTTTCTCCAGTAGCCATGCCACGCGGGCTTGCGCCTCTTTGCCACGCGCGACGTTATGCACCAGCAATGGCTCCATGATGGAGTAGCCGACCGTCAGGCGCGGATCGAGCGAAGCATAAGGATCCTGAAAGATAAATTGTATGTCACGCCGTAAATGTTGCAGCGCGGAACCGTTGAGATCAGTAATAGTCTGCCCGTTAAAGATGATGCTGCCGCCCTGACTTTCCACCAGCCTCAGCAACGAGCGTCCAGTGGTGGACTTGCCGCAGCCTGATTCGCCTACCAGCGCCAGCGTTTCGCCAGGATAGAGGTCAAAACTGACTTTCTCCACCGCATGTACCTGTCGGGTAACGCGGTTGAAAATACCGCTGCGCAGATTAAAACGGGTGACCAGATTATGCACCTGTAACACCGGTGCTGCGCCGAACGTCAGCGTATTTTGGGTCAGATCGCTGGCGGAACCGGTTAGGGTTTCGTCATGATGTAACAGCGGAAAGCGCGCCGGCAGCGTTTTGCCCGTCATCGACCCCAGTTTTGGCACGGCGGCCAGCAGCGACTTCGTGTAGACATGCTGCGGCGTTGCAAAAACCGTGGCGACATCTCCCACTTCTACTTTGTTTCCGTGATACATCACCAACACGCGATCCGCAATTTCGGCCACCACGCCCATGTCGTGAGTGATGAAGATCACGCCCATATTCATCTCTTTTTGCAATACACGAATCAGTTGCAGGATCTGCGCCTGAATGGTGACGTCCAGCGCGGTGGTGGGTTCGTCGGCAATCAGTAATGCCGGTTTGCAGGACAGTGCCATGGCGATCATCACCCGTTGGCGCATACCGCCTGAGAGCTGATGTGGGTAGCTATCGAGAATATTCCGCGCGTCGGGAATGCGGACCAAATCAAGCATGCGCAGTGCTTCCGCGCGGGCGGTGCGGTGATCTTTGCTCTGATGTAGACGGATAGATTCGGCAATTTGCTCGCCAACCGGAAACACCGGGTTCAGCGAGGTCATCGGTTCCTGAAAGATCATGGCCATGTCGGCACCACGCAGTAAACGCATGGCAGACTGCGGTGCGGCGGCGATGTCGACCACTTCGCCGTTGCGACGCCGAAACTGCATTTCGCCCTGCGTGATCTGCCCACCACCCTGCTCCACCAACCGCATCAGCGCCAGCGAAGTGACCGATTTCCCTGAGCCAGACTCTCCGACAATCGCCAGTGTCTCTCCACGGTTTACTTCAAAACTCAGACCACGTACAGCGTCGATCGCCTGACCTTCGTGCTCAAAACGAACACTGAGGTTGCGTACAGCCAGCACCTGATGGTCAGTAAGAATTAAAGGAGAACGGTTCACTGATAAATGGCCACCTGCGGTGCCTCATCAACGTAGCCTACGCCTCGGTACATGCCTTCGCTGTTGAATGGCAGTGCCACATTGCCCAGATGATCGATGGCAATCATGCCGCCTAAGCCGCCAAACGCCACCAGTTTTTCCATCACCACTTTGTCGCTGGCCTGTTGCAATGTCAGCCCGGCGTAATCCATCAGCGCGGCGACGTCATAGGCCGCCAGTGTGCGCATAAAGACCTCGCCAGTCCCCGTGCAGGAGACCGCCACTGTGCGGTTGCTGGCATAGCAGCCCGCTCCAATGATCGGTGAATCACCGACGCGGCCAGCCTGTTTGTTGGTCATCCCGCCGGTAGAGGTGGCCGCGGCCAGATTACCGAAAGCATCCATCGCGACGGCCCCTACCGTGCCAAATTTGCGATCAGGATCGATAGGATCACCGGAGGGCGTATCAGTGAGCGCTGCGCCGTCATGATCGAGCATCACGCCAGTGTCTGCGGCTATTGCGCGTTGCAGCTGGTCGTATCGTTCCTGCGTAAAGAAGAACTCAACCCCCACCATTTCCTGGCCGTTGTCTCGGGCAAAGTTCTCGGCACCTGCGCCGGTAAACATCACATGCGGGCTGACTTCCAGCACTTTGCGTGCCGTCAGGATCGGGTTGCGGATATGGTTCACACAGCTGATGGCTCCCGCATTGAGCGTACGACCATCCATGATGCTGGCGTCTAGCTCGTGAGTCCCTTGATGAGTAAATACAGCGCCCTTACCCGCATTGAATAACGGACACTCCTCCAGCAGCCGCACCACCTCGGTGACAGCGTCCAGTGCACTCCCACCGGCGGCTAATATGGCTTGTCCGCTGGCGACAATATCTTCCAATGCTTTCAAGTAGCATTGCTCTTTCTCAGCGCTCATTGCCGCTCGGGTAATGGCTCCGGCACCACCGTGAATGGCGATGACCGGGCGCTTTTTATTCGAAATGGAAGATACTGAATTATCAAGAGGAGAACTCATTTGCGCGGCACCCTGTGTTGTTACGTCAATGTTGACCTATTTTTGACTATATTTAGCCCGGTACAGTATGTAAAGCAGAAATACATAACCAGAAATAAGGGGCTAATTACTTAGAATATTTAGGAAAATTAAATAAGGGGAAGCTATAAACACGCGAGACAAACTTCTAAATAACAGGAATAATAAACGTCCTAACGGTGTGTAGAGCATCTCTGGCAAGGCTTTCCACGATTTTTTTAATTTTCACTTTTACCTACTCGATATCAACCGGTTTGTGGGATGACGAGTGCTTTTAGGAATGACAATGGATACTGTTTATAATCGCCGGCGGATCAATGTGATCTCCTGGTTAAGTTACTTCTTTACCGGCGGGCTGGTTTCTACCCTGGGTATTGTTATCGGACCTGTGGCGACTGCTTTTCATAAAGACCCTGCTTTTATCGGACTCATGTTTTCACTGATGAACATCGGCCTGTTCCTGCCGATCATGATCAGTGGCATCCTGATGCGTAAATTCGATTTAGGCAAACAGCTGATCACCGGTTCTGTTATTTCCGTACTGACCTGTATTGCTCTGTTCCTGATGCCATCTATCACACTGTTTGGTGTGGGAGTCTTCCTGATAGGTGCGACGGCGGGCCTGATGATGTCTATCGGCAGCTATCTGGTGGTACGAATCAATGATGACCCGAAACAACGTTCAGCTAACCTGATCTTTACCGATTTCTTCTTTGCACTCTCTGGGATGACCCTCTCTCTGGTGCTGGGATTCCTGTTCAAGCACGGCGCAAGCTGGCTTGCAATGTACGGCATTATGGGGACATTGAGTCTGCTGATGATCCTGCTGTGCATCGGGCAAAAATTCCCTTCGGTGCCGCAACAGGAAAAAGTGGCCAAACAGGATCGCCCGGCCAAAGAGCCGTGGGGGATTGCCGCCTATGTTCTCTGTTTCGCGCTGTTTGCCTTCGTGTTCAGCGAGCTGGTCTTCACACTTTGGATGCCGAGCTGGTTACTTGAACATTTCGGGCTGGATGCAGACCGCGCCGCGTTTTACATCACGATTTACTGGACAGTCAAAGCCATCGGCCTGTTCCTGAACCAGTTCACCGTGCGTTTCGTAAAATTACGCACCTTCCTGCTGGTATCAGCCATTATTGGTTTGGTCAGCCTGAGCATCGTCACCCACAGTGAATCGACCACGTTGGTATTGATTGCCGTCGGCGTCTTTGGTTTCTGTAATTCCGGGATGTTCTCGGGCCTGATGAGCTATGGCAGCCTGCAAGTGAAAAAGTCACCGCCAACGCTGACGTCTGCCCTGCTAACCACCGCTTCGGTCGGCACGTTGATTTTCGCCTCGTTCTCCTCGTTCGTTCACCGCGAATTGGGCCTGTTCTGGGCGCTGAACATCGCCAGCATCTCCTACGTTTTGTTGGTGATTGCCGTCATCGTTGCTGGAATTAAGAGTAAGGCAGAAAAGATCCATCACGAGATGCCAGCACAATAATAAAGACTCATTATCACAGCTAAAAAAGGGAAGACACGCGAGTGTTTTCCCTTTTTGCATTCTTAACGCTGAGTGATTTTTTAAAGCTGTGGCGCGCGTTGCAAACTGTTCATCCAGCCGGTGGCGGGTTGCTGGATCAAACAGCGTGCGCGGCCGTGGCGGCGCAAAATCAGGCCCTGATCCTGCATGTCACTGAGATCGCGGCGAATCGTTTCGAGGCTAACTTCCAGCCACTGTGCCAGTTCGCTCACTTGTACCACTTCATGCTGCTCCACCAACTGGAGAATAGCTTGATGGCGTTTTTTCTTCATCACGGTGCAACTCCTGCCAGTATCGACAAATATTTGTGAAGTAAGTCACAAAAAGAGCGGTAATAATACGCAGGTTTTCAGCTTAATTTTGGGATCGATCTCAATTTTTAGAAAAAAGCTGTGTTTTTTTCCACCGGAAACCTTTTGGTCAGCACGGCTTTATCTGCCACTCTTTACTCTGACATAATAGTCTGAGGCTTTTTCCGCGCTCCGCTGCCGTGTGGCACGGGCGCACCATAAGGAATTTATGATGGAATTCAATACCGCCGGTTTGATCTCACTGCAGGACGCACTGGATAAAATGCGTGCCCATACTCCCGCTAAGACAGTGCAGGACGTTGAAACCGTGCCACTCGCCACTGCAGCCGGACGTATTACCGCTGCGCCGGTTTGTTCACCGGTGTTTGTGCCACCTTTTGATAACTCCGCCATGGACGGTTACGCCGTACGCTGTGCCGATGTTCACCAGGGTGCCGTTTTACCGGTAGCAGGCAAAGCCTTTGCTGGAGCGCCTTTCTACGGAGAATGGCCTGCCAAAAGCTGTATCCGCATCATGACCGGTGCACCGGTGCCGAATGGCGCGGACGCGGTGATCATGCAGGAACAAGCGGAAGTGTCAGAGGCCGGCGTATCTTTCACCACTGACGTAGTGAAAGGCCAAAATATTCGCCTGATTGGCGATGACATCCAACAAGGTGACAGCGTGCTGGCGCAAGGTGTTCGCCTCGGCGCGGCGGAATTACCGCTGCTGGCATCGCTGGGTGTGGAGCAGGTTCAGGTGTTCAAGCCGCTGAAAGTGGCTATTTTCTCCACCGGTGATGAACTGCAACCGGTCGGCACGCCGCTGCAGGAAGGACAAATTTACGACACCAACCGCTTCGCCGTACACCTGATGCTTAAGCAGATCGGTTGCACTGTGCTTGATTTAGGCATCATCCGCGATGATCCGCAGGCGCTGCACCAAGCCTTTCAACAGGCCAATGACTTTGCCGATCTGGTGATCTCCAGCGGCGGTGTATCGGTCGGTGAAGCCGATTACACGAAGAAAATGCTTGATGAGCTGGGAGAAGTGGGTTTCTGGAAACTGGCGATCAAGCCGGGTAAACCCTTTGCCTTTGGCAAGCTGAAAAAAGCCTGGTTCTGCGGGCTACCGGGAAATCCCGTTTCCGCCGCCCTGACGTTCTATCAGTTGGTTCAGCCGTTTATCGCCGGGCTGAGTGGTCATACGGCTTGGTCATTGCCGCCGCGTCTGAAAGCGAAAGCTACCACGCCATTTAGCAAATCGCCAGGGCGACTGGATTTCCAGCGCGGTATTTTCACCACGAATGCCAACGGTGAACTGGAAGTGTGCACCACCGGACATCAGGGTTCGCACGTATTCAGCTCATTCAGCCAGGCTAACTGTTTCGTGGTGCTTGAAAGCGAGCGTGGCCGCGTGACTGCCGGTGAAATGGTCGACGTCGAACCCTTTAACGCACTGCTTCGGGGCTAACGATGACAACGCTGCCGGAACTGACCGACGCTGAAACCTTGCGTTATAACCGCCAAATTGTGCTGAAAGGTTTTGATTTCGACGGACAGGAAAAATTGAAAGCCAGCCACGCCTTGATTGTCGGGCTGGGCGGGCTGGGCTGCGCGGCAGCGCAATATCTGGCCGCCGCCGGAACCGGCACACTGACATTGCTGGATTTTGACACCGTATCACTGTCCAATTTGCAACGTCAGACGCTGCATACCGATGCGCGTATCGGTATGGCAAAAGTCGAATCTGCCGCGCTGGCGCTGACGGCGATCAATCCGCATATTCACCTGAATCCGGTGAATGCACAGGCAGATAGTGACAGGCTGCATGAGCTGATCACCGCCTGCGACGTGGTGCTAGATTGCACCGACAACGTCACGACCCGCGACCAACTTAACCGGGTCTGCTTTGCACTAAAAACCCCGTTAGTCTCCGGCGCAGCGATCCGCATGGAGGGGCAGCTCAGCGTCTTCACCTACCAACCTGACGAACCCTGTTACCGCTGCCTCAGCCGCCTGTTTGGCGATAATGCACTCACCTGCGTCGAAGCAGGGGTTATGGCACCGCTGGTCGGCACCATCGGCAGTCTACAGGCAATGGAAGCGATTAAGCTGCTGACCCACTTCGGTGATGTTCTCCGCAGCCGTTTATTGATGTTTGATGCCATGACGATGCAGTTCAGGGAGATGAAACTGCCCAAGAACCCGGCATGTGAATTGTGTGGATGAAAAACAGTTATATTGATTGAGCGCAAAAGTTTAACCCGAGTCCCAAACTGAGGGACTCGGGCCTATCAATGACCGGCATCAGTCCTGCCCCTCTGCCGGTTTTATATTTTTACGCCCGGTAACGCCACAGTAGAATGGCGACGCACACCAGGCTGACGAGTGAAATGCTGTACAGCGCACAGGTAGCTCCGATGCTTTCCGCCAACAAACCGGCACACCCCGTCGCTACGGCGGCAATCATCACTTGTCCGCGCCAGGCCATTGCGCTGGCTGTCGCCACCTGTTCTGCGCTGAAATGCCGCAACACGCCGAAAGTCCCCAGAGCAAATACCACATTCGACGCCAGATGCGCGCCAAAGATCAGTCCCAGAGCAGCAACCGGGCTTGCACTCAGCAGCGGTAGCAGAAAATAGCCACCGAGAAACAACACCAGACATAACAGCAACCGCACATTACTGGCACCATAGCGCTGAAGTTTGTCAGCATTCATGAGCAAAGGTCCGCACAGTTGCCCCAGGCTGCGGATAAACAATAGAGGCAATGCCAGCGCCGTCGTTTCCTCAGGC
This sequence comes from Hafnia psychrotolerans, assembly GCF_014639435.1. Taxonomy (GTDB): domain Bacteria; phylum Pseudomonadota; class Gammaproteobacteria; order Enterobacterales; family Enterobacteriaceae; genus Ewingella; species Ewingella psychrotolerans. The sequence continues at coordinate 525,590 of NZ_BMFZ01000002.1, forward strand.
CGTATTTGCTGGGCCACTGCGGGTAATAGCGCCATCGCAGGTGAACCTACGGCCGCCAGCGCCGGTAGCAGCAAGAGACTACGGCGTTGCAGAGCAGAACAGTTCCTCCAACGCAATCTGGGATGATCGGGGGACAGAGTGTCGACTGGCGACGTGACAACATGGAAAACAGCCGCTGAGCCGGCAAGTAACCCAGCAGAAGCGCAGAAGCTCAGCGCATCAATGGCCAGCAGGGTCAGAGGCGAGAGAACATCGAACAGCACAACACCCAATCCTGTGCCGAGTAAAACCTGTGAGGCGAAGATCAGTGTTTCCATCGCCGTCGCGGCGGGCAGTTCATTGTCACTCAATCCGCGCTTGAGCAATAGAGTCAGAGCCGGGTAACTCATCCCACTCAACAAGGCTTCGGCCGATTGTACCGCCAGTAACGCAGGAATACTGTGCCGGAGCAGGCCATATAGAGGGCATATCAGTGCCAGCATACCCAACACTTCACACAAGATCAGAATCTTCAGTGGCGATATTTTTCGGCTCAAATGTTCGCCCCATACACTGCCTATAAACCCGGGTAATGTCGCCAGCATGTAAGCCAACGTAAGCGTGAGCGGCGAAGCCTGCCAGCGGAGTAACTGACCAAAGACAACAACCTGCGTCAGGCCATTTCCCATTGACGATAAAATAAAAGCACAGCCTAACAAACGCAGCCAGCGGTGGCTGCGTAATGCGCCTATCAGCGCAATCAATAACGTATTCATGAACAGAGACTCTCATCTGAAATAACAGAAACCCCGCATTGCACACAAGCAACAGGGAGAGTAGAAAACTGTTAGCGATGAGAAATCGTTACATTGGGAAAAATGCTTTTTTGAAGACAGGAAGGGAAAATGTAGCACAGTGAAAGGAAGCTGAAAGGCTTTTATCTCCACTAACTTCGTATTTCAGATAAAAAAAAACGCCGATAATTTGGCGTTTTCTGTGATGCAAACTTCTTAATCATTCGCGTTGCATCAAGGCGGGAACTGAACAAAGCCCTGGGAGCGCACACAAGTACGAGACCAGGTTTAGTTGATACCCTGGCTACACAGATAGTCTTCGTAGTTGCCGGAGAAGTCGATGACTTTACCCGGCGTCATTTCAATGATGCGGGTAGCCAGTGAGCTGACGAATTCACGGTCGTGGGAGACGAAGATCAATGTACCTTCGTACATTTCCAGTGCCATGTTCAGTGACTCGATCGATTCCATATCAAGGTGGTTGGTCGGTTCATCCATGATCAGAATGTTAGGACGCTGCATCATCAGTTTTCCGAACAACATGCGGCCTTTCTCACCACCGGAAAGCACTTTGACTTTCTTCTTGATATCATCCTGACCGAACAGCAGACGCCCCAGAATACCGCGAACAGCTTGTTCGTCGTCTTTTTCAGACTTCCACTGACTCATCCAGTCGAATACGTTCAGGCTGTCATCGAATTCATATTCGTGATCCTGAGCGTAGTAACCGATTTTGGCATTCTCAGACCATTTGACGCTACCTGAGTCCGGCTCAATATCGCCAACCAGAGTGCGCAACAGCGTCGTTTTACCGATACCGTTAGCGCCCAGAATGGCAATTTTCTCGCCGACTTCCAGCATCAGACCGAGGTTTTTAAACAGTGGGCCGTTATCAAAACCTTTGGTGATTTTTTCTACTTCCAGCGCATTACGGAACAGCTTCTTGTCCTGCTCAAAACGCATATAAGGGTTCTGGCGGCTGGACGCTTTGATTTCGTCGAGCTGAATTTTGTCAATCTGACGAGCACGTGATGTCGCCTGTTTAGATTTTGACGCGTTGGCGCTAAAACGACTCACGAAGGATTGCAGTTCAGCAATCTGCGCTTTTTTCTTGGCGTTATTCGCACTCAGTAAATCGCGTGCCTGCGTCGCTGCAGTCATGTATTCGTCGTAGTTACCTGGGTAAACACGCAGTTCGCCGTAGTCCAGATCCGCCATGTGTGTGCAGACCATATTCAGGAAGTGACGGTCATGGGAGATGATGATCATGGTGCTGTTACGTTCGTTCAGCACCTGCTCCAGCCAGCGAATGGTATCGATGTCCAGGTTGTTCGTCGGCTCATCGAGCAGCAGAATTTCCGGGTCAGAAAACAGTGCCTGCGCCAGCAATACACGCAGTTTAAAGCCCGGTGCAATTTCGCTCATCAGGCCGTAATGTTGTTCAACCGGAATGCCAACACCGAGCAACAGTTCGCCTGCACGAGACTCTGCGCTGTAACCGTCCATTTCACCATATTCGACTTCGAGATCGGCGACTTTATAGCCGTCCGCTTCGCTCATTTCCGGCAGAGAGTAAATGCGGTCTCGCTCTTCTTTCAGGGCCCAAAGTTCAGCGTGCCCCATGATCACGGTGTCGAGCACGGTGAACTTCTCGAAAGCAAACTGATCCTGACGCAATTTACCCAGACGTTCGTTCGGGTCGAGGACCACGTTGCCACCGGATGGCACTAAATCGCCACCGAGGATTTTCATGAAAGTGGATTTTCCGCAACCATTAGCGCCGATTAAACCGTAACGGTTACCGCCGCCAAATTTCACGTTAATATTTTCAAATAACGGCTTGCTGCCGAATTGCATGGTGATGTTATAAGTGCTTAACACGACGCTCGCTCTTAATTAGGAATGTGATTTGGCGCGCATTATGCCACAACGGCGGCGGGAGATCGCCTGTTCGCATGGTCATTTTTTAGGCGAAAAATAATAAAATAGGAAAAAAGCGCAGGCTTATCCCGTTTCTATGGCTAAACCCCACTCTTCCGAGTGCCGCAAAATATCGAAGAGAGTAAATCGAGCGCTATTCACATGAAAAGCGGCAATACGGAGTCATCGCGGTTGTGGCAGGAGGATCAAGGCATAAAAAAACCCGGCGATGCCGGGCTTTCTAAAACATTTTTGCTGATGGGCGATTAGAAGTTGTAGCCAATCACGCCGTAGTAACCCCAGCCGGTAGACTTAACATCAAAGTTACCGTTGCCAAAGTTCAGCTCAGCACCATCTTGCCACTGGCCACCGTTGTGGAAGTAACGTGCCACCAGCGAGTAGTGCCAATGGGTATAGCTCAACGAGAGAATGTGGCTGGATGCGACAGAATTGCTTGAACGCGCTTTACGGCCATTCACGTCGCTGAAGTCATCGTTACCCAGATCGGAACCCCAGTCGAAGTTGGTGAAGCCGATGTAACTCAGGTTCCCCCCCCACAGTGGAGTCAACGGCACGAAGTATTTAATTTTGAAACGGTAGCCGTCCCAGCTATTTTCGTTAGCTGCGCCGTAGTTTTCCCACTGGTATTTTGCATACACGTTCAGGGAGAGACTCATTGGCAGATGGGTATCAATATCAGTACCGAGCCCCATGTACCAAGTGTTCTGGCGGTTATCGCTGTCCGGGCCCATATCGTAGATATAGTTGTTGGCGAAGTACCACTCTTTGAACGGCCCAAAGCTCAGATCGGTATTGGTCAGCTTGTCGATAGAGAAACGCGGTTCGATTTCCATAAACAGCGGGGAACCGTTCTTATCCCAGATCCCTGTATCGTTGCCGTTACCGGCACCGAAGGTTTTTGGAATATCGATATAGCCGTAGAAATCAAACCAGTCTTTGTGTGCGAAGGCTTCATATTCCAAATAGACGTCGTTACGAATTGTTGGTCCGAAACGCGTATCGGCGCTGCCTACTACGTTAACGCTTTGATGCCACCAGTCGGAAACAAATTCCCCGTTAGTGTCATCAGCAAGCGCTGTTGCGCTGTAAGACAAAGCTAAAAGTGCGCCAGCTGCAATAATTTTATTGTTCATTTGTTTACCAGAAGCGGGTTAGGAAGAAACTCCCTGCCAGAAGGAGACAATTTTTCACGAAACATGCAACGCCTGAATCTCTGTTCAAGACCATTGCCTGTTTAAAACCGTAATTGGCGTGCGACATCACTACGCATAAAAAAGAATCTGAAACTGTGATCTGCAATCGATTGCCGGGCCCCTAATGCAAAGGTTGAGCAATTTCCAGTCACGCCAAATCGGATTCAACTTTTGTTAGCTAATAAATAGACTTGGTCAATGTTTGTCAATTCTTGTTTCATTCGGATACATAGTTTGTGTGACTGAAATCACATAAACTTCACATATGGGTGGTAGGCGCGTTTTTAGGCAGGAGAAAATATTTTCTGAGCAAAAAATGCACACCTGACAATTGGCGTGGTAATATACTGCCAATTAGCAAAATCAGGAGTCCATCATGCAACCTAAAATTTCAGATCTGCATTCCAAAAACTCGCATGTTCCTGCAATGCGCCTTTGGCAATCTGCGGGGCTTCCGGCAAGTGGAGGAATAAGTTTGATTAATGCCATACAGAAAGGTTTTTCGGTTGATAGTATCCATCGCCTGAATGCCGAACTGGGATGGTCGAAAATGGCTTTGCTTGAAATTATGGGAATTAACGAACGCAGCTTCGCCCGCCGCAAAGCGGAAAATGGCCTGTTGAAAACGGATGAGAGCGAGCGTGTTGCCCGGCTGATTCGTATTATTGATGCTGCCACTGATCTGTTCGAAGGGGACCGCGGATTGGCTCTTGAGTGGATACGCCGCCCTGCCCCCGCGCTGGCGGGCGTGCCACCGGTGGAGATGTTAACTTCAGAGGCTGGCGCGCTGGAAGTTAACCGCCTGATTGGCAGGCTGGAGTATGGGGTGTTTGGTTGAGGCTCTACCGCATCGTTAAAACCAAACATCTGGCAACGGCATGGTCGGGTTCAGGGGCGCAACTGTTTGGTGGCCGATGGAATCCGCCGGGTAAGCCAGTGGTGTATCTCGCCACCAGCATTTCTTTAGCGATACTGGAAATCATGGTGCATTTGCAAAACAGCCTGCTATTACAGGCCTACACCTTGCTGAGTATTGAGATCCCAGATGACAAATTACCACGGCTAGATTTGTCGCAGTTACCGCCTGACTGGAAAGATCCCTCTCCACCAGACAGCACCCAAAGTCTGGGCGAACAATGGCTGCTGGCAGGTGAAAGCGTGGGTTTACGGGTTCCTTCGGTCATTGTACCCAGTGAATTCAACGCCATTATGAATCCACTGCATGCAGATTTCGCCGCGCTACTTGAGACAGTACAGACAGAAGTCATGGTGTTTGATCCCCGCCTGACATAACGCTTGAGCCTTAGGTCGAGCGGCGGTTACTGCGGTAAATCAACCATAATGCAACGGAAAGGCACGGGATCGCCGCAATACGTTGCCATGAAAGCCCAATCGTCGGGTTCTCTAACCAACCAAAATTATCAATAAGCATCCCCATCGTCAGTTGCCCAAGGATGACGGCCACCGTCGCCGCAGCGGTGCCAATACGCGGGACGGCAGTGACCATAATGATAATATAAGGAACGCCTAGCAGTGCCCCCATCAACTGCCACTTAGGCACCGTCAGTAACGTCTCCGGATGTGGTGTTTCAATAAAGAGGATCAGCACAGTGGTGATCGCCGCACCCACACTAAAAGTCAGAAAAGCGCTTTTCAGTACACCGACTTTTTCACCCAGTTTGCCATTGACCGCGGCCTGCATGCTCAGGGCTGCACCGGCAATCACCGCGAGAATAATCATTATCAGTTCAGTCATGTTCAGCTCCAGGCAATTAAGATCAATGCCGCCAATATAAACACCAGCGCAAGCAAACGTTCGCTGCCCACTTTTTTCGCCGGACTACCAAACCAACCAAAGTGGTCAATCATCAGACTTTTAGCAATCTGGCCGGAGAGAATAGCGATCATCGTCAGGCCAATCCCAATCAGCGGCGTTGCCAACGTCAGGACAATCACGTAAACCGGTCCCAGCACGCCACCCAGCAGTTGCCATCCTGGTAGTTGAGTAAAGGCGGGGGTATTGCGCGGGCTAAAGAACAGCACCAGCAAACCTGTCAGCACCGAGCCGACACCAAAAATACTCAGCGTGGCCCATAAATGGCCAACTTCCGTTCCCAATGGGCCAATCAGCCCAGCCTCGAGCGAGAGTCCCATACCCGCCAGCACCACCAGCGGAATTAAGATCAGATTCATTGTGTTCCTGTTATGCCTGGAAAAAAGAAGCGGACTATAGCGTGGCGGAGCATTGCAAAAAACAGGATAATCAGGAAAACACTTTTGCGAGATACGCATAGATGGAAGATTTTAATCAGATCAACTTCAAGTCACTGCGGCTCTTTGTGGCGGTGCTGGATCAGGGCAGTTTTTCAGAAGTCGCACGCCGTGAAGCCATTTCGCCTTCCACCATTTCAAGGGTGATCAAGCTGATGGAGCAAGCGCTTAAAACGCAATTACTCTACCGTAATACCCGAACGGTTAGCCCAACTGAGTCCGGCAAACTGCTCGGTCATCATGCCCGTCAGGTTCTTAGGCAACTTGAAGAGGCAATGCGTGGGTTACAGGAGCAAGATCAGGAGCCGGGTGGTCTGGTCCGTATCAATGCGCCGGTGGTGTTCGGCCAGCGCCATATTGCCCCTTGGCTACATGAGCTGTGCCAGTGCTATCCCAAACTGAACGTTGAGCTGATGCAAACCGATGATTTTATCGATCCTCTGCACGATGCCACCGACTTACTGATCCGCATCGGCGTGATGGCCGATTCCAGCCTGCAGTCACGCACTCTGGGGCATCAGCATTTCAAGCTGGCCGCCAGCCCAGCTTATCTGGCTCGTTGTGGCATTCCCGCGACACCCGCAGAACTGGCGCAGCATAGTTGTCTGGTGTTTAAAGGTTTTGCCGGTGCGCAGCGCTGGTTCTTTCGCCAATCTCATACAGCATGGGTGCCTTACAGTTTGCAAGGTGTACTCACCAGCAACAATGCGGAAACCCTGACCCAGGCCGCCATCGACGGCATGGGGCTGGTCGTGTTCCCGACCTGGCTGATAGGCGATGCCTTGCATAACGGCCGATTGGTCAGCGTGCTGGATGAGTATCAGGTATCGACATCGCTGGAAGCACAGAAAATTTCTGCGGTTTACCCGAACAGTAAACAGCCCTCCATTAAAGTCCGTGCGGTGATTGATTTCTTGCTGGAAAAATTTGGCGAACCGGCGTACTGGGAGCGGTGAGCAATGGGGCATGGCGGAATCTTTGGGTGGCCACCCAAACCGGCCTGGTCAAGTTCAAAACCTTTGGGTTGCCACCCAAACCGGCCTGGTCAAGTTCAAAACCTTTGGGTTGCCACCCAAACCGGCCTGGTCAAGTTCAAAACCTTGGGTTGCCACCCAAACCGGCCTGGTCAAGTTCAAAACCTTGGGTGGCCACCCAAACCGGCTTGGTCAAGTTCAAAACCTTGGGTTGCCACCCAAACTGGCCTGAAGAGGCGCCTATCGCCGCGCCCCTTCAGAATCCCCGGCTCTTAAAAACAGCAGCTACGCGGGTCACAATGGCCGTGTTTCAGGTATCACAGTGATAGCCGCAAAAAGTCATCGCTTCGCGATCCCCGGCTGCGGGTTTGAGCCAACGGTAAAGACGTTGTCTCGCCACCGACTTGCCGGTGACTTTTTGAATGCGGCCGAAGCATTTCTAAATTCAAGTTCCCGTTCAGTCCAAGCTCAAATTCAAAGCCAGACTGTTTTGTCTTTTAAAATGTCGAGGCCGCATTCAAAAATGGCGCTGAGCACGGGGTTCGAGACCCAAGGCTCGAACCCGCAGCGAAGGTACCGCCTAAGCGGCGACATTTTGCGGCGATAACCGCGGCACCTGAAACACGGCCATCCCGATTCAGCGATAGCGCGCAGTTTAAAAACGCAGGGGTCCAGGGGAGGCGCGTTTACGCCACCCCTGGTCGGTGTGGGCCGACGCCCACGACCTTGAATTTGAATTTGAATTTGAATTTGAATTTGAAATTAAAGACTTAATGCAGGTTTGGGCAGCAGCCCGATAGCGGTTAAAGGGCCCCTGAAACGCCCTCAAGTTTCATACTAATATGCGGTATTCCATCTTCGTCATAGATCTCCGTGTAGGCCACAAACCCTAAACTCCCGTAGAATTTTTGTAAATGCGCCTGAGCTGAAAGAATAACCTGGGCATCGGGCCAGTGTTTTTTACAGGATACGAGCGCCCTTTCCATCAGTTTGTAACCCAACTTCAGCCCACGTGCCGCAGGAGCAATGATCACCCGACCAATTGCCACGTCACTGTCCAGCTTAAGGATTCGAAGATAAGCCACCGGCTCGCCGTTTTGCCAGCCAATCACATGACGGTTCTCACCGATAAGATCGCAGCCATCGATATCCTGATAAACACAAGTCTGTTCGACCACAAACACTTCACTACGCAATGCCAGAATGGCATAAAGCTGTGCCGCACTGAGCTGACTATGGTGTAAGTCCTGCCAGACGATGTCATCGTTTTTATCGGTCATGAATATTCCTGTTATTCCACAATGGGGGGATGCCGAACGGCAGCTAAAAAAAAGAGATAACCCGAAGATTATCTCTTTTAACATGCCCTGATTATATTTTGGCAATAAATATTCGCCTGGAAAGTACGTCTATAATCATGTCATTAGCGTGGCAGTGCTCACGTTGCTTGCAGCGTTAAGCGCCGAGTTTGTTTCTTGCGGGCGCGTCACCGGCCACATAATACTCAGCAGTACTTTTCGCCAATGGCGCACGCCCGCGAATTTTATCGGCAATTTTCTCGGCGATCATAATCGTGGTGGCGTTCAGATTACCGGTAATAATTTGCGGCATGATCGAAGCATCGACTACGCGCAGGCTCTGCATACCGTGCACACGCCCCTGTCCGTCAACGACGGACATCTCATCGCTACCCATCTTGCACGAACAAGACGGGTGAAAGGCGGTTTCACCGTGTTCACGGATAAAAGCATCGAGCTGTTCATCGGTCTGCACATCGGCACCGGGACTGATTTCGCGGCCGCGATAAGGGTCCAGCGCCGGTTGCGCCATGATTTCGCGGGTAATGCGGATCGCATCACGGAACTCATGCCAGTCCTGTTCGCTGGACATATAGTTGAACAGAATGCTCGGATGCTGGCGCGGATCTTTTGATTTTACCTGCACACGGCCACGGCTTGGCGAGCGCATGGAGCCAACGTGAGCCTGGAACCCATGTTCATTCACCGCATTACTCCCGTTGTAATTAATCGCCACCGGCAAGAAGTGATACTGAATATTCGGCCAGGCAAACTCTTCGCGGCTGCGGATAAACCCACCCGCTTCAAACTGGTTGCTGGCACCGACGCCAGTGCCCTTAAAGAGCCATTCGGCACCGATCATCGGCTGGTTATGCATCTGTAACGCCGGGTACAATGAAACCGGCTGTATGCAACTGTATTGCAGGTACATCTCCAGATGATCCTGCAGGTTTTCACCAACGCCAGGTAGGTCATGTATGACCGGAATATCCAGACCCGTTAACAGTGCGGCAGGGCCTACGCCGGAACGTTGCAAAATTTGCGGCGAGGCAATCGCACCAGCACACAGCAAGACTTCACGTTTAGCGGTAACGGTTTTGGCATTGTATTCATCGCCTTTAAAATAGCTGACACCCACCGCGCGTTTACCGTCGAACAAAATCTTGTCGGTCATCGCATGGGTGACAATCGTCAGGTTAGAACGTGGCTTGGCCTGATCCAGATACCCGCGTGCCGTGCTGGCGCGACGGCCTTTAGGCGTTACCGTACGGTCCATCGGGCCGAAGCCTTCCTGCTGATAACCGTTGAGGTCTTCAGTCGCCGGATAGCCGGCCTGAACGCCCGCTTCAATCATCGCGTGGAACAGGGGATTATTGCCTTTCTTTGGCGTAGCGACACTCACCGGACCGTCACCGCCATGGAAATCATTCGGCCCGATATCGCGGGTTTCTGCTTTGCGAAAATAAGGCAGGCAGTCCAGATAGCTCCACTCTTCGAGACCTGGCATCGTAGCCCAGTTGTCAAAGTCCATCGCGTTGCCACGGATGTAGCACATGCCGTTAATCAGTGATGATCCTCCCAGCCCTTTACCACGCCCGCACTCCATGCGGCGGTTATTCATGTAAGGCTCAGGCTCTGTTTCATACGCCCAGTTATAACGCTTACCCTGTAACGGGAAAGCCAGCGCCGCAGGCATTTGGGTGCGAAAATCCATCCGGTAATCGGGGCCACCGGCCTCAAGCAGCAGCACGCTGACCTTGCTGTCTTCGGTTAATCGGGTGGCCAGTACGTTGCCGGCAGAACCGGCACCAATAATGATGTAATCGTAATCCATTAATTTCTCCTATGCGGATGGCGGATTAAAAGACCGAACTGAATTCGCCCAGCTCAACCTGCACGGATTTAACTTGTGTGTAATGCTCAAGGGTACTGACACCGTTCTCGCGCCCAACACCGGAGTGCTTATAACCACCGACCGGCATAGCAGCGTCAGATTCGCCCCAGGTGTTGATCCAGCAAATCCCGGCTTCCAACTGATGGATAACGCGGTGCGCAGTATTCAAGTCCTGTGTCACCAACCCGGCGGCCAGACCATATTCGGTATGGTTGGCGCGGCGCACCACTTCGTCTTCGCTTTCGTAAGTCAGGATGCTCATCACTGGCCCAAAGATCTCTTCGCGCACGATAGTCATGTCATCACGACAATCCGTAAAGACCGTCGGTGCCACATAGGCACCTTTGGCATAGTCGCCGTCGATAATGCTGTCACCACCGGCCAGCAGCCGGGCACCTTCGCTCTTGCCACTTTCGATGTAGCGCAGCACGGTATCCCGATGCGCGAAGCTCACCAGCGGACCGAAGTTGACCTGTTCGTCAGTCGGGTCACCCAGACGGATACGCTGGACACGTTCGAGGATTTTGGCTTCGAATTCTGTCTGATGGACTTTCGGCACAAAAACGCGGGTACCGTTGGTACAAACCTGACCGGAACTGTAGAAATTCGCCATCATGGCGATGTCGGCGGCTTTATCGAGGCAGGCATCCGGGAAAATGATCAGCGGCGATTTACCGCCCAGTTCCATCGTGACCTCTTTCAGGCTCGACGCCGAGGCACTGGCCATGACTTTCTTTCCGGTGGCAACGCCGCCCGTGAAAGAAACTTTGGCAATGTGTGGATGATCAGTTAGAGCCTGCCCCACGCTAGCACCACTACCGGTTACTACACTGAAGACGCCATTCGGCAAGCCCGCTTCGGTATAGATTTCGGCCAGTTTCAGCGCGGTCAACGAGGTCACTTCACTGGGTTTGAAGATCATCGCATTACCGGCCGCCAGCGCCGGAGCTGACTTCCATAGTGCTATTTGAATCGGGTAATTCCAGGCACCGATACCAGCCACGACGCCAAGCGGTTCACGGCGGGTATAGACAAAAGAAGAGTCACGCAGCGGAATTTGCTGGCCTTCAATGGACGGGATTAGCCCAGCGTAGTACTCCAACACGTCCGCACCAGTGACAATATCCACTGCCGTCGTTTCAGACAGCGGTTTACCGGTATCTGCGGTTTCGATGGCGGCCAGTTCGTCATTACGCTCACGCAGAATATCCACGGCGCGGCGCAAAACACGTGAGCGCTGCATCGCCGTCATTGCCGCCCAGACCTTCTGGCCCTGACGCGCGGCGCTGACGGCTAAGTCAACATCTTCGGCCGTGGCGTTTTGCAATGTGGCAATCACTTCGCCATTAGCCGGGTTGATGGCATCAAATGTCTCGTTGCCAGTGCTTTCCTGATAGCGTCCATCGATATACAGTTTTTGAGTGCCGTAGCGGGACATCATGGTGTTCTCCTCGATCAGTGCAGTCTGAGTTCAGGCAGCCGGATGAGGCTGCGAAATTTGTGATTCAATAAAGCGATAGGTTATCTGTAACGCCTCATCGCGGTTGAAGGCATGACCACTGAGCGCAGCCCTTAACCACAGGCCGTCAATCAGTCCGGCCATACCTTGGGCGGCTAACCGCGCCGCATCCTTCGGTAAAAAACGCCTGAACTCAGAACATAAATTTGAATAGAGTCGGCGGCTGTTCACCTGCTGCAGACGATGCAACTGCGGGTGATGCATACTGCTGGCCCAGAAAGCCAGCCAGGTTTTCATCGCCGCGCTGTTGGTCTGGCTGTCGTCGAAATTGGCTTCGGCGATAGCATGCAGTCTCGCCGTCGGGGCATTGTCATCAAGCCGTGACAGTCTTTCCTGAACCCCTTCCCCTAAATGACTGAGCAGATAACGCATAGTGGCTTCCAGCAGACCATTCTTGTCACGAAAATAGTGACTGATGATGCCATTGGAGACGCCAGCGCGGCGGGCAATTTGCGAAATGGAGGCTTCATGCATCCCCACTTCGTTGACGGCTGCCAGTGTTGCTTCAATCAATTGCTGCCGTCTTATCGGCTGCATTCCTACTTTGGGCATGGGTCCGACTCCTGAAAAAATAGCCCACCAAAAACCGCTTTCACCTCGTGTTTAAACCGTGTTTTCGGATGTTGGTAACCTTGTTGCTGACTCTATTTAACTTTTTTTTGATTGAACGTTCAATCAAAAATGCATATATTTTATTTCCAATACGTTAGTAATTTGTATTCAAAATGTACTTAAATTCGTTCTAATTCATTGAAGTTAAGTTAATTATTTAAATAACAGGGGATACGATGGCTGCTGTCGATAAGACTGACAAACTGTCCGATAAACCACAGGACGAACTCAATAAGGTGGTTTTTTTCACCTCTGCGGGATTAATTTTGGCGTTTACGCTGATGTCTATTTTCTACACCGAATTGTCGGGGAAATGGCTCAGCCGATCGCTCAACTGGGTGTCCGCAACTTTTGGCTGGTATTACATGCTGGCTGCAACGCTGTACATCGTGTTTGTATTGTTCATTGCCTGCTCGCGCTTTGGCTCGATAAAACTCGGCCCTGAACAATCCAAACCCGAATTCAGTATGATGAGCTGGGCTGCTATGTTATTCGCCGCCGGGATTGGCATCGATCTGATGTTCTTCTCCGTCGCCGAGCCGGTGACGCAATATATGCTGCCACCAGAAGGCCAGGGCCAGACGCTGGAAGCGGCACGCCAGGCTATGACCTGGACGCTGTTTCACTACGGGTTAACCGGCTGGGCGATGTATGCCCTGATGGGAATTGCGTTGGCCTATTTTAGCTACCGCTATAACCTGCCTCTGACCATCCGCTCGGCGCTCTATCCGATTTTTGGCAAGCGCATTTATGGCCCAATTGGCCATACTGTGGATATCGCAGCCGTGGTCGGGACTATTTTTGGCATCGCGACGACACTGGGTATCGGCGTTGTGCAGCTCAATTACGGTCTAAAAGTTCTGTTCCAGATCCCGGAAAACCTCACCGTACAGGCATCGCTGATTTTGCTCTCCGTGGTCATGGCGACGGTGTCAGTAACCTCTGGAGTGAATAAAGGCATCCGTATTCTTTCCGAGCTGAACGTACTGCTGGCGGTGGGATTGCTCATGTTCCTGCTGTTCTTCGGTAATACCGAATTCCTGCTCAATGCGCTAGTCCTAAACATCGGCGACTATATCAACCGCTTTATGGGCATGACGCTCAACACTTTTGCCTTTGATCGCCCAACCGCATGGATGAACAGCTGGACCTTGTTCTTCTGGGCATGGTGGGTAGCGTGGTCGCCATTCGTCGGTTTATTCCTTGCGCGTATTTCACGCGGCCGTACCATCCGTCAATTTGTACTGGGGACGCTGATCATTCCGTTTGTCTTCACCCTACTGTGGTTGTCGATTTTCGGTAATAGTGCGCTCTACCAGATTATTCATGGCAACCTTGATTTCGCCAACGAAGTCATTGCCCATCCTGAACGCGGCGTATACAGCCTGCTGGCGCAGTATCCTGGCTTCACACTGAGTGCATCGGTCGCCACTATTACGGGTCTATTGTTTTATGTTACCTCTGCAGATTCCGGTTCGTTGGTGCTGGGTAACTTCACCTCAAAACTGGCGGATATCAATAACGATGCACCTAACTGGCTGAGGATTTTCTGGTCGATAACCATCGGGGTTCTTACCCTTGGGATGTTGATGACAGACGGGATCTCAGCACTGCAAAACGCCACGGTGATCATGGGGCTACCCTTCAGTTTTGTGATTTTCTTCATTATGGCAGGGTTGTATAAGTCACTTCGGCTGGAAGACTATCGCCGTGCCAGTACGCAACAGTCGCTGGCTCCGATGCCGACAGCGGGCGGTGACGCGGTACTGAACTGGAAACAGCGTCTGTCGCGGGTGATGAATTATCCTGGCACCACGCACACCGAGCACATGATGGATTTGGTGTGTCGTCCAGCAATGCTCGATGTAGCGCAGGAGCTGAAACTGCGCGGTGCCAAAGTAGAGTTCAACGAGCATGAGGCGCTGGAAGACGAGAAGCTCAATCACCTCGAACTGATTGTGGCTCTGGGCGAAGAGCAGAACTTTGTGTATCAGATCTGGCCGGTGCGTTACGCCGTGCCGGGCTTTACCTACCGTGCCCGCTCTGGAAAATCACACTATTACCGTCTGGAAACCTTCCTGCTGGAAGGCACACAGAGTAATGATTTGATGGACTTTACTAAGCATCAGGTGATCAATGACATTCTCGATCAGTACGAACGCCATCTGAACTTTCTGCACATCAATCGCGAAGCACCAGGCAATACGCTAACTTTTCCTGAATAAGATGTGAAAGGGATAAAAATCCGCGCAAGTGGGTTTCAGATCACTGACAACGTCCTGGCCTCATGGTCAGGGCGTTGTTCTCATCGGGTTGTTCATTTTCTATAAGAACATTATGCACTCACCACTTCAGCACGGTGCACATCAGTACTTTTCACTCCGGCGCTTTCCAGCTTTTCCTCAGCTTCCTGCACATCCTCATGGCCGATGTCCAAACTCTCCTGACTGCTGCCCTGCTGCGGTGTCAGTGCCAGTTCAACCATAATCGGGAAGTGATCAGAACCCATCGGCGGCAAACGTTGCATATCAATCAGGGTGAACTCTTTACTGTGGAAAACGTGATCCAGCGGCCAGCGCAAGAACGATAAACTGGCGTGGAATGTATTGAACATGCCGCGTCCGCGACGCGGATCCAGCAGACCGCTGACTTTCATAAACAGCCGCGTAGTGCGTGACCATGCGACGTCGTTCAGGTCACCGGTGACGATGGTCGGATAGCTGGCGCGTGCGGCAGTATGACCCACAGCCACCAGTTCGCCATCGCGATTGGTGGACTCGTCATCTTCTGTAGGACTTGGCGGCATCGGGTGCAGGCAGTGCAGAATAACCTGATCGCCGGACTCCAGCTCAACGCGAAAGTGCATCGATGGGATGCCATCGGCCACCAGATACTGAATTTTGCCGTCAAAGATCGGCAAGCGGGAGTAAACGTGCATGCCATATAAATTGTCGAGCGGGCATCTCAGGCTGTGCGGGTAGTCCGCATCCAGCGGTGCCATTTGATCTTCCCACCACTGGTCCGTTTCCAGCAGCACCAGAATATCCGGGCAGTTTTCTTTCACAATGTTCAGCAAGTCGGCGGATTGACGGTTGGTCATCAGCACGTTGCAGTTAATGATTTTCAACCTCGGGTGTCCATTCGGCACCGTCTTTTTGACTTGCACCGGATAAAGCGGTGTATAAGGCAAAATCCACCAGGCCTGATAAATCATGCAGGCCAGCGACAGCAGCACGATAAGCGTTGCCAGCGGCCCCCCTAATGGCAAAATCCACAGCTCGGTCAGCACAAAAAGCAGCGATAGGGTGGCCATTTGCAGACGGGGAAAATCCCATACTCTTACCCACCAACACTGATTTTTTGATAAAGGCAGTAAGGTCAGCAACGCCATAATGACGGTTAATATGCTGACAACAATTCGAAGTATCTGCATGGAATTAAAGCTCACTCAAGGTATCAGCATGGCGCCAATGCAATTGTGGCGAAAGATAACATTGATTTTGTGCGGGCGGCTGCTCGTTAATCAGGCCGATGACAATGTCAAAACAGTGGATCGCCAACTCGCGACAGTCCTGCGCCACAGTATCAATTTTTACCGAGAGGGAGTCATATAAATAATGATCATCGAAACTGCATAGATGGATATCACTTTCCAGCAACTTATGCTGACTCATATAGCGCAGCACCCCTTCCATCAATCCGCAGGAGGCTACGTAGAGCGCTTTCGGCGGCCGCCCGAGACGGGCGCAGAGATTGGCAAACATTTCATAACCAGAGCTTGGATGGTAATTGCCGTAAAGCACCCATTCAGGTTTTAGGCTCACCCCGGCGCGTTCCAGCCCAAGCTGATAGCCAGCCAGACGATCGCGGGTCGGGGAAATGCGCGGCTGCCCGCCCAGAAAATAGAATTCCTCCTGCTGATACCTGGCCACTTTCTCCACCAACACAGCCGATGACTCAATGGCTTCACAGACCACCAGCGGCAGTTCGGTGTCAGTCATATGGCGGTCAAACAGCACCACCGGCAATTGCTGGCTGATTTTCTGATATTCCGCATCGTTGAGCATACTAGAGGCCACAATCAGGCCATCGACCTGACGCTGAATGAGGTTATTGACCACCATCATTTCCTGACTGGTATTTTCATCGGTGCAGGCGATCAGCAACTGCATCCCGTTTTCACGACACAAGTTTTCGAGCTCGTTAGAGCAGGCCGCAAAGCCGTAGTTGGTCATCTCAGGCACTACGAGTCCCAACGTATAACTGCGCGTTACGTTAAGGGAGCGGGCGTGAATGCTGGGTTGATAATGTTGATCAGCCGCGACCGCAAGAACGCGGTCGCGGGTGGCATCAGAGATACGGAACTTTTTACTGTGTCCGTTAAGCACCTGGCTGGCAGTCGATTTCGACACGCCAGCCAGTTCGGCTATGCCGCTGATAGTGATGCGTTTGGTCTTTTTCACTGCGCCATATTCTGTTGTCCGGAAAGACTTTTATTCTATCACGCAATCGGCTAACGGCCAGTGGTGCAGCGTAATCGGCTGCTTTCCGCTGAAGGTTAATTGTGTTGGTAAATCAGGGAAATAACGCGAGGACATCACCGCTTCACCGTCGTTAATGAAAATTTCCACGCTGGAGCGGTCACACAACAGCGTCAGATGGCGTAACGCACCGCGCCAGACGCGTTGCTCCTGTTCCCCACTGCGACGGTTTTTACGCGTCAGTCTCAGCCATTCGCCGTCCCATGCAAGCGTCATGTTTCCGCCCAGATCAGCGCTGAATGGCTGTTCAGTCCCAATGGCGACTTCTGCATGCGTGATATCCCACACCGGCGCGTCCTGCGCGATGCCCTGCCACGCCTGTTCTTCACCACGCAGGCGCTGAAGTTCGTGCGCTGGGCGCTGAATAATTTTGCGGTTTTCCAGCGTCAACTCACGCGGGCAGGTCATGGTGTGCAGCCAGCCGTGTTCAATGGTCGGCTGATAAAACTCATCGCCGTCCGGAATCCCCATCCAGCCTATCAGCAGGCGGCGGCCGTCGTCACTCAGCGTAGTTTGCGGCGCATAAAACTCGAATCCCAGATCCAGTTCATGGAAATCACCGTGTGGAAAATGCCCTGCATCATATTCAAGCTGGCCGACGAAATAACCGGACTGGAACGTATTCTGGTAACGGTCAGATTCCGCAGGCAAACCCTGAGGACAACAGATCAGCACATCACTGTCAGAGAGTCGAAACAAGTCCGGGCATTCCCACATGTAGCCAAATTGGCCCAATCCGTTCAGGCCGGAACCTGCAATTTCACCGAGCGACACCCACGATAATAAATCCGCGGAATGCAGCAAGAGTACTTTGCCTTGCAAGTTGAGATCCTGCGCGCCAAGCACCATGTACCAATGGCCGTTGTGCTGCCAGACTTTCGGGTCGCGTACATGGCCAGTGTAACCAACGGGCAGATCCAGCACCGGTCCGGTTTTATCGAATTCACCGCGCTCGTTTTCACGCGCCAGACACTGAAACGCCGTGCGGCTGCCGTCGGGGTATTTCACGTTGCCGGTGTAAATCAGCGTCAGTTGGCCGTTGTCCACGACGGCCGAACCGGAATAGCAGCCATGCGACTCGTACTCTTCTGCCGGTGCCAGCCCCAGCGGTTCATGCCGCCAGTGCAGCAGATCCACCGAACTCCAGTGCCCCCAGAATTTTGCCCCGTGCGCGCAGCCAAGGGGATTCCATTGATAGAACAGATGATAACGGCCGTTATGCTGAACAAATCCGTTCGGGTCATTGAGTAAACCCACCGGTGGCGCAAGATGCCAGGCAGGACGATACGGGTCGGCGGCGGCGTTCACCTGCCCCGCCACCACGCTACGCAGCGCCTGTTTCAGCAGACTGACTTCCGACATTATTCACTCTCCGTTTTGTATTTCAGCAGCAAGGAAAGCAGGAATGCACTGCCGAAGGCAATCACCATGCCGATCAAATAGCTGAGCATTGAACTGGCCTGCACAATCGCCAGTCCCGGAATACCGGTCAGGCCGACAGCAGTCATATTAACATGCATCGCCACCACCCACGCGCCGCCAAGCGCACCACCGGCTAAGGCGGCAATGAACGGTTTCATAAAGCGTAGGTTGATACCGAATATCGCCGCTTCGGTAATGCCTAACATCGCGGAGAAGGCAGAAGGCACGGCGATCGCTTTGATTTTGGCATCGCGAGTTTTGAAATACACCGCCAGACAGGCACCGCCCTGCGCCACGTTAGCCATCGACCAGATCGGCAGCAGAAAATTCACGCCGATGTTCGGGTTGCCCAACAGCCCGGCTTCAATCGCATGGAAACTGTGGTGAATACCGGTGATGACGATGACCGAGTACAACCCGCCGAAGATCAGCCCGGCGACCCAGCCTGCATGCGTGATCAAGGTGCTAAGAATAAAGGAGATGCCATCACCTAACGCGCGACCGGCTGGACCAATGATCAGGAAAGCGATAAAGCCGGAGATAATCACAGTCAGGAACGGCGTCAGAATCAGATCCAGCGCATCGGGGATCACTTTACGTAAACGTTTTTCGAGGAAGCTCATAAACCAGACTGCCAGCAGCACCGGGAATACCGTGCCCTGATAGCCGATCATCGCAATTTCCAGACCAAAGAAATTCATGGTGTGGAAACCGCTGGCAACACCCCAGGCATTGGTGAGCGCGGGGTGAGTCAGAATGCCGCCTAAGGTCGCGCCGAGGAACGGGTTACCGCCGAATTCGCGCGCGGCGGTGAAACCGATCAGGATCGGCAGAATGATAAACGCCGCCGAACTGAACATGTCGAGCATGATGAAAATCGCGCTCTCAGGGTTTGCCCAGCCGTAAGTTTTTACCATACCGAGCAGGCCCATTAGCAGGCCGGATGCCACGATAGCCGGAATGATCGGCACGAAGATATTCGACAGCACGCGCGCGATGCGCTGGAATGGATTGAGTTTTTGCGCCGCTATATTTGCTGCTTCGGATTTGCTCGATTCGCCGATCCCCGCCACTTTGATAAACTCAGCATGGACTTTGTTCACCAACCCGGTGCCAAAAATGATCTGAATCTGCCCGGCGTTGCTGAAGCAACCCTTCACGCCTTCGACTTTTTCGATGGCACTTTTGTTAACCAGACTGTCATCCACCAGCACCAGACGCAGACGTGTTGCGCAGTGCGCCGCGCTGGCAATATTGTCTTTGCCGCCCAGTAAAGGGAGCAGTTCTGTCGCGATTGCATTGATATTCATAATCTTCCTTCTCTTACCCTGAACGACAGCGCCTGAGTAACTCAGGCGCGTCATGGTGATTCAAACCCTGCTTATCAGAACCAGGTTTCCATCTGGATCCCGAAGTTCCACTGTCCGCCGGCGGTGAAACCGTCCGTACCGAACGAATCGCTAGAAGAATAACTGTCCAACTGATGGCTCCAGTCCATGTAGCTCGCGAAGAGTCGGATTTCAGGACGGCTCAGCATGTCACTGATATCGCCGACTTTGAACGTTGGCGCAAACGTCAGCTTGTAGAACCCACCCTTCACTTTATTGTTATTTTGGTAGCCCTGCGGATCGAGGTCCATGTACTGATAGCTGCCTTCATAGGCCAGTTCAAAGTTCTCAGTGATCTGCTGAATCAGGCGGGTATTAAAGGTCACCCATTGATAATTATCCCCCGAGATGTACCGGTCTTTACTCTGCTGAGCAATCACAGCTGGCGCAATACTCCAGTTTTTGCTCAGTGGGGTAATACCGTAAGTCGCCAGACGTACCGTGTTGGCGTCATCGGTCAAATGGCCGTCTGAACCCAGCGATTTCACTTCCGCCCCTAAACCGTGACCGTATAGCAGTGCCGTGGTCGATGTCCCTTCGCGCAGACCGTAGAAGCTATCGCCGTGGTACGCCAGCATGGTGTGGAAGCCGGTATCCGCTGCGTTAGTGACGCCTTGTGTGCCGGTATTTTCGCGATCCTGGTTATTTTTGGCACGCAGTCCGCTGACCATCCACTGGAAGGGTCCGGCGTAGTTATTCGCCGTGACAATGTAGTTCTCAATGCGCGTGTCGTCATTGCTGTTGTTGTTATCGTCGAGATCGTCGAAGTTGCGCCCATAAAGTGAGAAGTTACTTTTCAGGTTCTCGCTCCACTTCACGTCATAAATACCGCCACCGGTACCGGCGAGGAAGATAATGTCGGAGTCGAGGAAGTGAATGTCGAAGTTGTCGCGATCAAAGCGTTTACCCGCCCACAGCGTCGAGTCTTTCCATGGGCCGGTGAAAGTTGGCAGTGAGCCAAGTTCGACAAACGCCTGTCGAATATTCAGCTCGCTGGTCGCACCTGTCCAGTCGTTATAGCTGCGCTGCCCGTCCGCCAGCATCACTTTATAACGGGAGGTCGCTCCGCTAGCCATGGTTTGTTTATGTTCCAGGTTCAATTCAACGTAGGTATTATTTTCATTCCCCAGACGCCCGACAGCACCGCCGGTCTGCCCGGCTGGCGTGACGTAAGGGCCGCTTTCCGTTGAAGTCCCTGAACCATTCATGATCACGCCAGAACGGGCATAACCGCTAAATTTGAATCCGCTGTTATCACCATCGTTCTTGTTAGTGCTGGCCAATGTTTCAGTGCGTTTAGCCATATCAGCGGTTTGTTGTTGAGTGGTTTCAGCCGTTTTTGCCACTTGGCGGGTCTGCTGCTCATTACTGGCGGTGCGTGTTTCTAGTTTTGCAACCTTCTGTTCTGCATCCGTGGCGCGAGCTTCCGCCTTAGCCGCACGACTTTCCGCCATTTGCAGACGTTTTTCCAACGCATTAAACCGTGCTTCGATGGCGCTGGCTGAAGGGTCAGCGCCTTGTGCCGTAGTCGAAAGAATCAGTCCAATAGCAACAGCCAGATAGCGAGGTTTCATCATCATTTTTATTCCCCAGAAGACGCTTAGTTATTATGGAAAAACTATCTAGCTAAATTGCTAAACTGGTTTTCCTGCACACAATAATCACTTATGAGTTATTCAGGCAACGAAGTTCGCTAGTCTTATGCTGTAAATGTGATCTTGCTGGCAAATCCATAGCAGATCCTAATAATTCATTTGTGCTTGATTAGCTAAACCGGTTCTTCTATTTTATTTAGTCGCGTTTATCAGGAATTCACCAAAGAGAATGGAATATGAAGAATCGGGTTTGGGTGTTAGGCGATGCCGTTGTAGATTTGATCCCGGAAGCAGGTGATCGCTTATTGAAGTGTCCGGGCGGCGCGCCGGCTAACGTGGCGGTAGGGATCAGCCGTCTTGGGGGGAATAGTGCATTTATTGGCCGGGTCGGCGATGACCCTTTCGGCCATTTCCTAAGCCAAACCCTGCGGGATGAAGCGGTAAATATCGACTTTATGCATCTGGACTCGTATCACCGGACTTCCACGGTCGTGGTAGAAAATGACGCTCAAGGCGAACGAACGTTCACATTTATGGTGCGTCCAAGCGCTGATCTTTTCCTGCAACCGACTGATATTCCCTCTTTCGAAAAGGGACAGTTTTTACACCTTTGTTCCATTTCGCTGTCCGCCGAACCTTCGCGAGCGTCGGCCTTCCTGGCGATGGCTCAGATGAAAAAGGCCGGCGGAAAAGTCAGTTTTGACCCGAATATTCGCCACGAGCTGTGGGCAGAAGAAACCCAACTACGCGAATGTCTGCATCAGGCGCTGTTGATGGCTGACGTGGTAAAAGTCTCTGAGGAAGAACTGGAATATTTGACGGGCGAAACTCTGCAATCAGAAGGGATCATCTGTTTATGTCAGCGCTATAATCCGGAATTATTGCTGGTGACACAGGGCAAAGATGGGGTGTTGGTCTATAAGAAAAAAGATGCCTCACTCAAACACTATGCCGCCCCGACGGTGACAGCGGTCGATACCACCGGTGCAGGCGATGCTTTTGTTGCAGGTTTACTGGCCGGTTTAGCCGAGTGTGGGGACGATGATAACCCAGCGCACTGGCAGGCCATTATACGCCAGGCCATGTGCTGTGGTGCATTGGCGACCACAGAAAAAGGCGCCATGACGGCCCTGCCGGATACCCGTGCTCTCGAGGCATTTAGCCTGCAGGCATTCAAATAAAACAGTGCCGCCGCTTCATCGACAAACGACGAAACGGCGGCACCGGTTTCTATTTTTTACTTTACGCTGTGATGCTACTGGCTGTCTGGCACGTGGCACCAGTTGCGCTGCTCAACAATACCACCGTCCGGCGAGGTATAACCGATACATCCAAGAATCGAGTCAAACAGCTTCTCGTGGAACACCGGTTTTTTCTCAGCAGCCAATTTTTGCAATTGCTGGAAACCGGCACGATTCTGATCATCAGACAGGAATTTGTCTGAAGCCCACACCATGATCGG
Organism: Hafnia psychrotolerans; assembly: GCF_014639435.1. GTDB lineage: Bacteria > Pseudomonadota > Gammaproteobacteria > Enterobacterales > Enterobacteriaceae > Ewingella > Ewingella psychrotolerans. Next base: position 548,473 of record NZ_BMFZ01000002.1, read on the forward strand.
TACAGTACGTTGTTCAATGGGCGCACGGTCACGCGGCGTACCATGGAAATGCTTGCTTTTCGAGATTGACTCACCGTGATCAGACGCATAAAAAACGATGGCATTCTTATCACGCAGTTGGTTCAACACCTGCTCGAGGAAGTAATCAGTGTATAGCAACGAGTTATCGTACGCGTTAATCATCTCCTGAGTCGAACAAGAGTCATCAATGCCCATACACTCTGGCTGATACTTGGCAAATGAACGCGGGTAACGGTCGGAATAGAGATAATGCGATCCTTTGGTGTGCAAAATGATCAGATGTTTGCCTACCGGATGATTTTTCATCGAATCTTTCATTTCGTCGACCAGCAGCATGTCATCCACAGGTTTACCGGCATTACGCTTCTCTGAAGCAATATTCTCGCGCAGAGAGTAATCATTAACATGGGTTTTGTTGTAGAACCAGGCTTCGCTCTGCATAGAATACAGCTCTGAACTCCAGCCATTACTCTTCATTACCGAGAACACATTGGCTTCTTTCAGTGTACGCTGCGGCGCTTCGGACGCCCCACCTTCGCGTACAAACATACAGCGCAGCGAGAGTTTGGTCGAAGTGTCACAGGAGTAACCCTGCAATGCGGCAAGATTTTTCTCTTGGCTCAGATAAGGCGTGTTATCACGGTCATAGCCGTACAGCCCCATGTGGTCGCGCCGTGCGCTTTCCCCAATCACAAATACCACGTAAAGATCTTTGACATCTTTGGGTGGGGTATAGGTGAAATGTTTGGCCGGATCGAACAGGTTTTTATTGTCTTCGGCTTTGCTGTAGGAGCTATAGGCGAACAATCCCAGCGCCGAGAGCCAGTTAGATGGCGAATAAGTCCCCGCCACGACGCCGCCGTAGCTGGCCATCATGCGGTTATTCACCCGATCCTGTTTATCCTGCACTTTGCCCATCAGTTGCAGCGGTACGTAACACGTCAAACCAGCAGCCACCAGCAAGACAACCTTCTTCAGTAGGCCTTTCGGTTTACTCTCCTTCAGCGCCGCACCAGGCATTTTACTGACCCACAGTAGCAACAGCGGCAGCAAGCTGAAGAGCACTGTCCAGCCCACGAAATGCGTGCCAATGGACTCTTTCGACAGATCAATGGAGTCCGATGCCAACGCCGCCGCCAGAATGCCGTAGCCGATGTCGACGTTGAACAGAATCATGTAGTAACTGGCCGCAGCAGACGAGATGACGATCAGGCTGATCAGCACACGAAAAACGGTTTTACCGGTGAAGGAAAGCAGTAATGTCAGGAAGTAGACCAACGCAAACGATGCGAGCATTTCCACCGCAATAGACAACACATTATCGTAATGCAACTGGCCAAAGCGACGGAAGAAAATCGGAAGGTTAAGCAAAATCCCAAGATAAAGCGCAATAAACAGAGAAATTTTCTGTTGCGAAAGTAAGCGTAATTTATGCATCGATAATGTGTGGCTCTTTTTTAAAAGTCAGTGTGCGTTGTCATGCCCGCGCGTGTCGAAATGTCAAAACAAGAGGTCAAAAACAGAAAGTGGATGACATGTCGATGACTTAGTCTGACCGATAACCCATGCGTTTGGTTCAGCCTCAATTATTTCATTCAATGTGATAATGTAACAATTATGTATAAGTTATTATATTTCAATGCGTTGCAAACAAAACTTTTTACAATTTATTGAGACATTATTGAAGAAGCGTAGGTTTTTTTTCCTCATGGATGTCGGGAAAGTGCAATGTAAAGCGCGTATTCCCGTGCGCCAGGCTCAATACGGTGACCTCTCCCTGATGCAACGCCATGATGGCCTGCACGATGGACAAACCCAGTCCGTTGGAGCTAGCGCCTTCGCTGCGCGAGGCGTCAGCCCGGTAAAAACGGTCGAACAGTTTCTCACGCTTGCCGGTAGGTATCGGCGCGCCAGTGCTATTGACATGGATCCGTGTTCCCTGCCCATCTTGCTCTACCTGAACACATATCTGCGTATTTTCATCGCCATAGCGGATGGCGTTGGCCACCAGATTACTCAGCGCACGCTGGAATAAAATGGCATCCGCGTAGAGTATTCCGCCCCCTTCGCACACCAGTTGCATGCCACGCTCCTCCGCCAACCCTTCGAAATAGTCCGCTACGCGGGTGGTTTCTACCGCCAGCGACAGTGGCGTGATATTGAGCACCGAGTGGGCATGTGAAGCGCGAGCAAGAAACAAAATGTTCTCGATCATACGCGAGATCCGCTCCAGCTCCTCCATATTGTTAGCCAGCAAGGTTTCGTACTCTTCCGTGCTGCGTGTCTGGTAGAGCGCCACCTGGCAATGGCCCATTAGTGCCCCCACCGGCGTACGGATCTCATGCGCCAGATCGGCTGAAAATTGGGTCAGGCGATCATAGCCTTCAGCCAACCTGTCGAGCATCGCGTTGAAGGAGAGGATCAGCAGTTGCAACTCTTGCGGCGCATTTTCAGAACTCAGCCGTGTTGAAAGGCTGGTGGGATGAATCTTCGCAGCTTCCTGCGCCATTTTACGTAAAGGAAGCAGGCCTCGACGGATCACACCAAAACCCAGCACAGCGATCAGAAGATAAGCGAAAACCACCGCGCCGATGATTTCCAGGCGAAAAGCCCCCAGCATCTGGGCTTCACCGGTCATGAAATGCGCAGCAGAAATGATCACCGTTCGCCCATCCTGCATACGCACTGCCGCCGAAGTAAAACGTACCGGCGTGCCATCGCTGGCAGAAAGATGATGAACGGAGTCAAGCGACAATTCACGGCCGTTCTCTATCGGTTTGATGTCCGGCAAAGGTAGGTGCGACGGATTGACATTGATAATCAGCGGCTGGTTTTCCAGCCTGAATTGCAAAATATCCCGCTCATTGCCCAGCATATTCTCAAACAACTCGGGGCTGCGGCTCAGTTGCGACAGTGGGAAGTCATTGGCCAGGAGATGACGGAAATATTGCACTCTACCGGTCACCTGATAGTCAGCACGGCGAATAAGCTCCTTTTCCATCGAATAGTAGAGATAAAAACCGACGGAGCTGACCACCAGGGCTGCAATCAAGGCAAACAAGAGCGTGGCGTGTAAGGTGAGCGACTTAGCGCGCTTTGGCGGGCTAACTGGAGCAGCGCCCGTCACGGGCGCACTTCGCAAACGTAGCCGATGCCGCGCACGGTATGGATCAGCTTGATTTCAAACGCCCGGTCAATTTTGGCGCGCAAACGCTTCACCGCCACGTCCACGACATTGGTATCGCTGTCAAAATTCATATCCCACACCTGTGAAGCAATCATGGTACGCGAGAGCACTTCACTTTCACGGCGCATCAGTAAATGCAGCAGCATAAATTCTTTATTGGTCAACACGATCACCTGATCCTGACGCGTTACCCGACGGCGTAGCACGTCCAGATGCAAATCAGCCACCAAGTAGGTATCCGCCTCGCGGGCCGTCGGACGGCGCAGTAACGTGCGGATACGCAGCACCAGTTCCGTGAACGAGAAAGGTTTGATCAGGTAATCGTCAGCCCCCAGCTCCAGCCCATGAATGCGGTCCTGTACTTCATCACGCGCGGTAAGAAACAGTACTGGCACGTCACTTTTTTTGCGCAGGACTTCCATCACCTGCCAACCATCAAGTCCAGGCAGCATCACGTCGAGGATCACGGTGTCATAGCTCTCCTCCAGCGCCAGAAACAGGCCATCAGCGCCGTTACGCGCCAGATCCACGCGATACCCCGCCTCACTCAGTCCTTTTTTCAGGTAGTCGCCGGTGCTGATGTCATCTTCAATAACCAGTATCCGCATGCGCTTATCATCCAAACATTCAATGTTAGAAGCTTAACAGTTTCGTTTGCTCTATTTGATGACAATTTTGTCATCAAATTGTCATCTCAGGGTTCTGGTATATCGTCCATGCTTTATCGACACAAATCGCGTGGTGGCAACGCCACAGCCTTGACTGACCTGAAAAAGATGGAGAGTACCCATGATGAAATCAACGAGTCTTGCTGGCTTACTATTAAGTTCCCTGCTGATGTGCAGCGGTGCATTCGCTGCTGATAATGTGATCAAACCGACCCGTGGAACCATTGATTCAGTGAATGACTCCTCCGTACAAGTGACCACCCGTCAGGGTGAGAAGCTGGATATCAAACTGACTGACCAGACCAAAATCAATAGCGTAACCAAAGGCCAGCTTTCTGACATCAAAGCCGACAGCTTCATCGGTACCGCGGCGGTTCCTCAGGCCAACGGAACGTTGAAAGCATTGGAAGTTCATGTGTTTGCACCAAGCCTGCGCGGCAGCGGCGAAGGGTTCAACCCGTTTGAATCCGCAGACGGTAAAATCAATACCATGACCAACGGCACCGTCGGCAAACTGGTAAATAGCAATGGCCGTACCCTGACCGTTAAATACCATGACGCAGAAAAAACCGTCATCGTGCCGGATGATGTCCCGGTTGTTCTGCTGGCACCGGGTGACCGAAGCCTGCTCAAACCTGGTGTGAAAATCGTGATGTTCGCGATGAAAGATGACAAAGGCCAATGGGTCGCACGCGCTATTTCCGCGGGTAAAGACGGCATCGCACCACCGATGTAAAGAGTGAGCCGCCGGATCTCCTGTGTCTGCATTTGATAGGCGGCAAGATTAGCATTAGATCACAACGGCGCGGACCTCCCTCTTTCGCGCCGTTGTGTTTCTTCTTTTGACCACGCAGGAGAGACTTCGTGAGCCAACAATCCGCTTTGAAAGTCATGCCCCATAAGCCAACCCGGAAAAGAAAAATTCATTCGTGGCCGGTCCGCCTCTGTCACTGGATAAATCTGCTCGCCATGATTGGCATGGTCATGAGCGGTTGGGGCATTTATAACGCCGATCCGCTGTTCAGTTTTCTCAGTTTTCCTCAGTCCACCACACTGGGAGGCTGGCTGGGAGGCAATATTGCCTGGCATCTGGCCGTAATGTGGTTGCTAGCGGCCAATGCACTGATTTATTTGATATGGGGGCTGTGCAGTGGTCATTTGAAACGTGATTTTTTCCCGTTTACACCGAAATCCATCTGGCGTGACACCGTACAGGCGCTGACCTTTAAACTGCCGCACAAGCTCGGGGAATATAACGCCGTGCAGAAAGTGATGTATGTCGGGGTACTCTTACTCGGCGCACTGTTGGTACTTTCGGGGTTATCTATCTGGAAACCGGTGCAGTTCAGCGGCCTGGTGTGGCTGTTCGGCGGTTTCGATATCGCCCGCTATGTCCATTTCTTTGCCATGAGTGGTGTGGTTCTGTTTGTGGTCGTGCACGTATTGATGGTATTGCTGGTGCCTAAAACCTTGGTTGCCATGATCACCGGCGGTAAAAAACAGGCCATCAAGGAGAGTGCTGATGAGTGATAAAAGCAACAGGCCAAAAATCATCGTCGAGCCGGACCAACGTAAGCAATTGGTGAATATTCAGCGACGACTGTTGCTGCGTTCCGGCCTGACGTTGGGTGCCGTATCCATGCTCACCGGCTGTAATTTACAGGACGGTGATGACGTCGACAAAGTGCTGTGGGCCATGTCTCGCTGGAATGACCGGGTACAGGGATGGCTGTTCGGTGGACAAAAGCTGGCGCAAATCTACCGTGCGGATCAAATCACCACACCGTTTCGTTTCAACGCTTATTATCCTGAATATAATGTGCCAGAGATCGATATCCCAAACTACCGGCTGGAAGTTTCTGGGCTGGTGCAGAAAAAAACGCCCTGGACCTTGGAGCAGTTGCAGCGCTTGCCGCAGGAAAGCCAGATCACGCGTCTGATTTGTATTGAAGGCTGGAGCGCGATAGGTCAGTGGAGCGGCGTACCGCTGAAGACTTTTTTGCAACATATCGGGGCAGATCTGACCGCCAAATATGTTGGATTCAAATGCGATGACCGCTATTACTCCAGCATCGATATGGCGACTGCGCTGCATCCACAGACGATTCTGGCGCTAGATTTCGGCGGTAAACCGCTGCCGCCCGACTTCGGCTACCCACTACGTTTACGTATGCCAACCAAGCTCGGCTTCAAAAACGCCAAGCATATCGGTGCCATATTCGTTACCAACGAATATCCTGGCGGTTACTGGGAAGATCAGGGATATAACTGGTACAGCGGGATCTGACACCACTTTTTATACCAATGCAGGCTAACGTACTAAATAGTAACCATAAAAAAATCGCCCCTAGAGGCGATTTTTAATTTCGAAATCTTGCTTTCAAAAGAAAGGCAGCGTTAAAACGCTATAGATCTTGAATAATTAGAAGCGGTAACCCACGCCTGCGATCCAAGTGCCAACATCAACACTGCGGATGCGAGACTGCTCGTAGGAGAAGTCCAAAGCAACGTTTTCGATTGGGTTAAACTGCATACCCGCACCGTAAGAGAAACCGTAATCGCTGGTGCCAGATTTGTCACGCAGAACGTCAGAGCTGGTATTAGTGCTGCCCTGAGTTTTACCGTAACCCACACCCACTACACCGTAGATGGAAGCCCAGTCGTTAAGACGGTAAGCTGGACCTGCAGTGATGCCGTAGTACTGTGATTTGCCGTAACCGTTGTCAGCTTCAGAACTGTCTTTCTCGATGTAAGTGAAAGAACCGATCACGCCAAGTGGATTGCTGTCTTGCTCGAAACGATATTTCAGGTTGAAGCCGTTTGCTTTGTTAGCAACGCCTTGCATATCGCCTTGCGCGTAACCACCGGTTACAGTGCTGGTGTCAGCGAATGCGCTGGAAGCGCCCAGTGCTACTACGCAAGCTAATGCGGAAAGACATGCGATTTTCTTCATAACAACCACCTCAAATGGAAAACAAAAGTAACCTTCACCATGGAAATATAACAAAAAGCAGCGTGAAACTCTGCCTGATATAAGGTGTCCAAAGCGTCATATGGTGTAACAGAAAGTTTCCATTAGCACCTATCTAATTGATTTTATTTTATTTTTCATCATTAATTGCATAAGTAAAACTTATTGAACTTTTTCCATTTAGCAGATAATTCTTAAAATTATGAGCACTTTTTAACCACAAAACGGCTGTTTTTTGCCAAATGATTTTCTAAAAAATCTTTTTTATGGATTTTCCCACTCAACTTTTCACTCTACAGTGGGGTATCGCATGTACATATGCTTTTAAATTTCACCTGCAAACACAACAATTCCCCGGACCGGGATCACATTTAAGGCGCAAAGGATGACCAGGTTGGACAAAAACACATCAACAGGCGATTCGTCTATAGACAAGTCCTCAGATGATATTCACCACTTCGACACACCTGCGTTGCCCGTGTTACCAAAAACAGCGTCTCCACTTATCGCAGTGTTGCTGTTGCTGATTGCCATGCTTTCCTTGCAGGGCGGAGCGTCACTGGCAAAAACCTTGTTTCCGGTGGTTGGGCCGCAAGGCGTGACGGCATTGCGCCTGGGGATTGGCTCCCTGCTCCTGCTCGCATGGTTCCGGCCATGGCGAATGAAAGTGCGCGGCGGCAATCTACGCGCTCTGTTGATCTATGGGCTGGCGCTCGGCAGCATGAACTACAGCTTCTATCTGGCAATCCAGACCGTGCCACTGGGCATTGGTGTCGCCCTCGAATTCACGGGTCCGCTGGCAGTCGCGATGTTCTCCTCGCGTCGTCCGGTGGATTTCGTCTGGGTCATTCTGGCGGTGGTGGGATTGTGGTTTCTGTTACCTCTCGGCCATAATACGGACAGCATCGACCCAAAAGGAGCCTGTTTGGCGCTGTTTGCCGGTGCCTGCTGGGCTATCTACATTTTGGCTGGTCAGCGTGCAGGCAGTAGCTACGGACCCAGCACCGCAGCGATTGGCTCGCTAATTGGTGCACTGGTCTTCTTCCCGATTGGCGCGATTCAGGCACATGCCTCTATTTTCAGCCTATCAATCCTGCCACTCGGCCTGTTGATCGCCCTGCTGACATCCGCGGTGCCTTATTCTCTGGAGATGATGGCCATGACCCGCTTGCCGGCGAAAACCTTCGGCACACTGATGAGCATGGAGCCAGCGATGGCGGCCATGTCGGGCATTATCTTCCTCGGCGAATACCTGAACGGCATGCAATGGCTGGCACTGGCGGCAATCATCGCCGCCTCTGTGGGTTCAACACTGACTATCCAGCGAAAAATCAAACTTGAAACGGTAAAAGTGGCAGGCAACCGGCCATCCGGGAAGTAATTTCCCTGTCTAACGAAGAAAACCACACCGTGGCGTGTGGTTTTTTAGTAAATAAAATCATGAGATTAAAAACTCTTTCATTTTAGGCACCATGGCGTTGTAGGGATAAACCCACGCTGACATGGTTTATTGCGCACAAATATTTACGGTACACAAACTCGCCAGCAGCCTGAACTGAGTCTAGGATTTAGGGACGTGGATCACTGCACTCCGCGCGCGGTGGTTTGTCTCAGGTACCGTTGTAGGGACGTAAAATGAAAGACTGGAATCCGGATCTTTATCGTCAGTTCGAAGCAGAACGCACCCGTCCTGCGGCAGAGTTATTGGCCCGCGCAATTCACCCTAATGCCAAATTTATCACTGATCTGGGCTGCGGCCCCGGTAACAGTACCGAGCTGCTACGTCACGCCTACCCCGATGCACTGCTCACAGGTATTGATTCTTCGCAAGCCATGCTGGAGCAGGCCCGCGATCGACTGCCCTCCTGCCGCTTTGAACTGGCGGACATCCGCGAGTGGCGGCCGCAACAGCAGCAGGACATCATTTATAGCAACGCCTCGTTGCAGTGGGTTACCGGCCATGAACATCTGCTACCACACTTGATGCAGCAACTGGCAACGGAGGGGATCCTCGCGATACAAATGCCGGATAATCTTGAACAACCGTCGCACTATTTGATGCAGAAAGTCGCGGAGAGCAGCATCTGGAAAGCGGAAATTGGCCGTATGGAGGATTCACGCAATCCTCTGCTGACCACCGAGCAGTATTACGACCTGCTGGCCAGTCAGGGGGCTCTGGTGGACATCTGGCGCACCACCTATTACCACGTCATGTCATCGGCGAAAGCGATTGTCGACTGGCTGAGCGCCACCGGCTTACGACCGTTTTTGGCACCGCTGGATGATGCTCGCCAGGATGCTTTCCTTGCCCAATACCTGCATGAACTTGAACAGGTTTATCTGCCGCGCGCCGACCGCAGCGTGCTACTGGCCTTCCCGCGCCTGTTTATTATCGCCCGTAAAAGCGCTCACCATTGAAATGGCGCATATATAAGCCTCTGGATATCTTAAGAAACATGATGAATTATTATGTTGAGCAGATCATATTGACACCAGGTGTTATCCCTCCGGGCAGGAAATATCCTAAAATAGCACCAGATAATAAAAATAAGCCAGGGAATACTTAGTACAGAAAAACAACAAATAGTAATATAAGTCACTATTGTCACTTACAAGAGACAATAAAAGATAAAACAAAAAATAATACTAAATATCACATAGTTATAACCAAATTCTTCATTGAGACTTGAAGTTCACTCTCGTCAGGCTTATGGTATTTAGAAGAAGATTAATTGGCGACTGCGTATAATTCATCATATATGCAAGACTTGCTTTTAATGAGGAGAAATAACCTCCTGCCGAAATTATTGGTTTATTAGATTTCATCTATTTCATCAATAGCCAAGAATTTCCGGCAGAGCCGGGAAAGGTTGCTATACTATTTTCAGTCTTGTTTATCTCCATACGTTAAATCTAATTAATCGAGAAATTGAGTGACTGCATACCATGACATAGGATTGTGCACTCATCACCACTACTCACTGAAGAGGATATCAATATGAGCACCGCTAAACTGGTAAAAACGAAATCTTCTGAGCTTATCTATACCCGTAATGACGTAGAAGAAAGCGTCAAGCTTGATACCATCAAAGTTCTAAATCGCTTGGTGGCACAATATATTGACTTGTCTCTGATCACTAAGCAGGCCCACTGGAACATGCGCGGCTTGAACTTCATCGGTGTACACGAAATGCTGGACGGGTTCCGTACCGCGATCACCGATCATCAAGATACTTTGGCAGAGCGTGTCGTGCAATTAGGTGGTGTCGCGCTCGGTACCGTGCAAGTCGTTAATGACCAGACCCCGCTGAAAAGCTACCCAACCAACATTCATACCGTGCAGGAACATCTGAAAGCCTTGGCTGAACGTTACGCAGTGACTGCCAACGAAACCCGTAAAGCGATCACGACCGTTGAAGATGAAGATACCGCAGACATCCTGACCGCGGCATCACGAGACCTGGATAAATTCCTGTGGTTTATCGAATCCAATATCGAGTAATGGCAATGGCGCTGTGCGGAGCAAACATGAATCGCGCAGCCTTTCGCTCTATTTTGACGGTATATGGCCGTTACGCGGGTTGGCGACGTGAGTTGCCAACCCGTTTTGCATTATGTCGATACATAGTCACTTAACGACTTCCCCATACAGGAGGGTTTATGGCGAGTGGATGGGCGCAAGATGGCGCTGTGCAGGATCAGATTGATTCAACCGTTGAAGATGCCGTTCAGCGCGCACGGCAGGCGATTAGCCAAGGTGAAAGTGCCGAGTTTTGTCATGAATGTGGTGAAGCGATTCCTGAGGCGAGACGTCAGGCGCTTCCGGGCGTGCAGCACTGTATTGCCTGTCAGACGACACTTGATAAAAAGCAGCAAGCCAACGCTGGCTATAACCGCCGTGGAAGCAAGGACAGCCAGTTGCGCTGACATTATCCTGCAACATCCAAAGGGATTGCCACCTTGCACCAAAACAGTTCAACACTCCTCAATTCCCGACCTTCTCATCGGATATACTCTTGCAACTATGCTTCATTTTTGAGCGCATGTTTCAGGGCTTTCATGTAAAAGTTAGAGTAAGACTGCAATAACGAAGCACGATTGTTAATTAACGATTGTTTAAAACACAGTATTTGGTTAATGATAAAGCGTTGCACCATCATGAGCCGCATCAATTTAGCATTACGCACCATCATAGTGCGTGATGTGTTGTTTTTTTGACTCATTCAGTTCATAAAAACATAATCCATTGAAAGTTAATAGATTTGATAGTTGGCGCGCATATTGCATTAAAATCGATCGCAGCACGTATATCGCTCCCATAATATGTATAAAGGAAATTAACTGATGAAGTCACTGTTAAAAGTTTCCCTGGCCGCACTGGCGCTGGCCTTTGCCGTTAGCTCCCATGCAGCAGAAAAAAAATTAATCGTAGCTACCGACACTGCGTTTGTCCCCTTTGAATTTAAACAAGGCGACAAATATGTCGGTTTTGATATCGACTTATGGGATGCCATTGCTAAAGAGATGAAAGTCTCTTACGAACTGAAACCAATGGATTTCGGCGGCATCATCCCCGCTCTGCAAACCCATAATATCGATCTGGCGCTGGCTGGTATCACGATTACCCCAGAGCGTAAAAAAGCGATCGACTTCTCTGACGGCTACTACAACAGCGGCCTGATGATCATGGTTAAAAAAGACAACAACACCATCAAAAGCGTGGCCGATCTGGCAGGCAAAACAGTGGCAGTAAAAAGCGGTACCAGCTCGGTTGATTACATGAAAGCCAATGTGAAAACCAAAGATCTGCGTCAGTTCCCTAACATCGACAGCGCTTATATGGAACTCAGTACCGGTCGTGCTGATGCGGTGATGCACGATACACCGAACATCCACTACTTCATCAAAACTGCCGGTAACGGTCAGTTCAAAGCCGTTGGCGATTCTCTGGCCGGTCAGCAATACGGCATCGCCTTCCCGCAAGGCAGTGCACTGCGTGAAAAAGCTAACGCTGCGCTGAAGACCATCAAAGAAAACGGCACCTACGCCAAAATCTATAAGAAATGGTTCGACACCGAACCGAAATAAAAGCTATCGCACCTGACGTTGTAGCCTTTGTTAAATTAACGCCTGCCAGCCAAAAATGCTGAGCAGGCTGCTTTACCAGGAGAGAATACATGCAGTTTGACTGGAGCGTTATTTGGCCCGCTCTGCCTATCCTGCTCGAAGGCGCCAAACTGACCCTATGGATTTCAATCCTCGGTCTGGTCGGCGGCTTGATTATCGGTGTTATTGCGGGTTTTGCCCGCGCGTTTGGCGGCTGGTTCAGCAGCCATATTGCACTGGTGTTTATTGAGCTTATTCGCGGTACGCCGATTGTTGTGCAAGTGATGTTTATCTACTTCGCCCTGCCGATGATGGTCAGCGGTTTACGCATTGACCCTTTCACCGCTGCGGTGGTGACTATCATTATTAACTCAGGCGCCTATATCGCAGAAATTACCCGCGGTGCCGTTTTGTCGATTCATAACGGTTTCCGTGAAGCCGGTCTGGCACTGGGTCTGTCGCGCCGTGCCACGCTGCGTTACATCATCATGCCTTTAGCGCTGCGCCGCATGCTGCCACCGTTGGGTAACCAGTGGATCGTCAGCATTAAAGACACGTCGCTGTTTATTGTCATCGGTGTGGCGGAACTGACCCGTCAGGGCCAGGAGATCATTGCAGGTAACTTCCGTGCAATGGAAATCTGGAGTGCGGTTGCCGTTATTTATCTGATTATCACGCTGGCTCTGAGCTTTGTTCTGCGCCGCCTCGAACGCAAACTGAAAATCATATGATTGAATTCAAGAACGTCTCAAAACACTTTGGTAAAACCCAGGTGCTCCACGACATCGATCTGAATATTTCTCAGGGTGAAGTGGTGGTGATCATCGGGCCATCTGGCTCGGGTAAATCCACGCTACTGCGCTGCATCAACAAACTGGAGGAGATCACTTCCGGCGAGCTGATTGTTGATGGCCTGAAAGTGAATGACCCGAAAGTGGACGAACGCCTGATCCGTCAGGAAGCGGGCATGGTGTTCCAGCAGTTTTATCTTTTCCCGCACATGACCGCACTGGAAAACGTGGCCTTCGGCCCGATCCGTGTTCGTGGTGCATCAAAAGATGAAGCCAATAAACAGGCCAAAGAGCTGCTGGCGAAAGTCGGTCTGTCTGAGCGCGCCCATCACTATCCGTCAGAGCTTTCCGGTGGGCAACAGCAACGCGTAGCCATTGCCCGTGCGCTGGCAGTGAAACCGAAGTTGATGCTGTTTGATGAGCCTACGTCTGCACTTGACCCGGAACTGCGCCACGAAGTGTTAACCGTTATGAAGCAGTTGGCTGACGAAGGCATGACGATGGTTATCGTGACCCACGAAGTCGGCTTTGCTGAGAAAGTGGCTTCGCGTTTGATCTTCATCGACAAAGGCCGTATCGCCGAAGATGGTTCACCGGCAGAACTGATTGCCAACCCGCCAAGCGAACGCCTGCGCGAGTTTCTGCAACACGTATCCTGAACCAGCCACACCGGCTATGAACAGACGGGCACCTTCGGGTGCCCGTTTTTTTGGCGGCTTTTCCCCATTCCAGTCATAAATTCCCTACACTGTCGCTACATCGTTTGAGAACGGCCGATCAACCGTCGCTTTGAAAGTGAGGAATAATGCCCAATAACGACAGGAACACGTTATCGCAACGACACAGAAATCCTGCATTACTTGTCTTGCCCTTTTTGCTCCTGACGCTGATGCTGAGTCTGCTTAGCACCGCCTCCCACGCCGCAGCACCCCAAGCGTCCTCTTCCAGTGAAGCCGATAAACAACAGGTATCCTACAACGCGCTGGCTGATATTTTGCAAGATGACAAATCCCGCGCTGACCTGATCACTCATCTGCGCGAGGCGGCAAAACCAGCCGCTAATGGGACACAAAAGCCAGCCACCAAAGCACCTGAGGAAAAATCAGAGCAGTTGTCACTTATCGACAATCTGGTGAACACCAGCCAACATTACATATCGCGGATAGTAGAGAAAGTGCAGAAGCTTAAGCGCACCATTGATTCCGGTCCGCAGCGTGCATTCAATATGGAACGCTTCTTTCACGCATTGACCTATTTCCTGCTCACCATATTGGTGACCTTCGCGCTGTTTCATCTGATACGTCTGCTGGTTAGGCCGCTGTATAAGCGCCTTGGTCGCTGGGGACATGATGCTCGCCTGAAAGAGGCTCACTGGTATCAGCTTCCCGCCAGTATTTTCAGTGCCTTTGTGATCGACATCGGCATTCTGTTGCTGACCGTCGCCGCAGGTAATCTGTTTACCCAATATGTTAATGGTAACAGCGTGTTGATAGCTCGACAGCAGGTGTTGTTCCTCAGCGCGTTTGCGATTATCGAGTTTTTCAAGGCGGTACTGCGGCTGATTTTCGCACCTAATTTCGATTACCTGCGTCCCTTCCCGCTCAGCGACCAGACCGCACGGTACTGGAACACTCGGCTGGCGTGGGTCAGCGGTCTGATTGGTTACGGCCTGATGGTCGTAGTCCCAATTGTCGCCACTCAGGTCAATTACCAAACTGCCGCAATCGTTAACTTCGTAGTGATGCTGGCACTGACGCTCTATGCCAGTTGGCTCATTATGTATAATCGCAGAAATATCCATCATGAATTCAATCTGCTGGCCGAACGTTCAATGGCCTTCTTCAGTATTATTCTGCGGGCGCTGGGGCATATCTGGCATATTCTGGCGATCAGTTATTTTATGGTGCTGTTCTTCCTGTCGCAGTTTGATTTCGCAGGAAGCCTGACATTCATGATGGCGGCTACGCTGAAAAGCCTGGTGGTTATTGGTCTTGGCGCGGTGATCTCTGGCCTGCTGTCGCGTTGGATTTTAAAACGTATCACCCTGCCAGATGACGTTAATCGCCGCTATCCGCTGTTGCAAAAAAGGATTAACTCCTACATTCCGGGGGGATTGAAGATCCTGCGCGTCCTGGTGGTACTGGCCGTCACGCTGTCCCTGCTCGATGCCTGGCGGATTTTCAATCTAAGCCAATGGTTTCTGACCGAAACCGGCGCTGAGGTGGTCGGCGGATTGATGCATATTCTCTTTATTCTCTTCTTCGCCATCGTTTCATGGACACTACTCGCCAGCATTATTGAGCATCGTTTGGCGCTGGAATTAGGCAGCGGCAACCGGCCAAGCGCTCGTGAACGCACCTTATTGACGTTGTTTCGCAACGTGCTGGCCATCGTCATTTGTACCATCACCATTATGATTATGCTGTCGCAGATCGGATTGAATATCGCCCCGCTGCTGGCCGGTGCTGGTGCGCTGGGTTTAGCGATCAGCTTCGGTGCACAGACACTGGTAAAAGATGTCATCACCGGCATCTTTATTCAGTTTGAGAATGGTATGAATACGGGAGAATACGTCACGGTGATGGGCATCAGTGGCACGGTGGAGCGCATGACTATTCGTTCGATTGGCCTGCGCGATATTTACGGCGTCTATCATATCGTTCCCTACTCTTCGATCACCACGCTGTCTAACTACGAGCGCGAGTTCGGCGTCTATCGCGCCAATTACAGCGTCAGCCGCGAGGAAGATATTGATCAGGTGAATAGCATTCTGACCGAGGCGGTTGAAGCGCTTAAGCAAGATGAAGCGATCAAAGGATCCCTCATCGGTGAGCCAATCTATCAGGGTGTTGTCGCACTTGGCGACCAGTCATTTACTGTGCGAGTGCTGATCCGCACCAAGGCGCTGGAGCAGTGGAACGTGCAGTACGCGCTGGATCGTCTGGTGAAGATTCATTTCCAGAAAGCCGGTATTACCATGCCGAAGCAGGCAATGCGGGTGTACACCGAAGGAGAAGGAGATGGGAGAAATGGAGGGGATGGGGCGTTGAAAAGCCCGGGGGAAACGTTTTAATTTCAAATTAAATTTTAAATTCAAGGTCGTGGGCGTCGGCCCACACCGACCAAGGGAGCCGCGCGCGGCGATAGGCGCCTCTAAAGGCCGGTTTGGGTGGCAACCCAAGGTTTTGACTTTGAATTTAAAAGCAGGTTTGGGCGGCAAGCCCATAATTTGGAAGCGGCCCGAAAGCCGCCTCTTTCATCACTCTTTAATATCTGTCTGATAGAAAATGTGTTTCCCGAACGGGTCAATCTCATAGCCAGTGACTTCTTTGCGTACTGGCTCAAAAATTGTCGAGTGGGCGATGAAGACCGCCGGTGCCTGATCGTGCATCATCTGCTGGGCTTCTTCGTACAGCACCACGCGTTTATCGTGATCGGTGGTTTCTTTCGCTTCAGTGATTAACTTGTCAAACGGCGGATAACACCATTTGGCCGAGTTGGAACCGCCTTTGGCTGCGTTACAGGTAAAGAGCGGGCCAAAGAAGTTATCCGGGTCACCGTTGGCGGTGGTCCAGCCCATCAGGGCCGCCATATGTTCTCCGTTACGCACCCGGGTTTGATACTCGCCCCACTCGAAGCTGACGATTTTGGCTTTAACGCCAATTTTTGCCCAGTCAGATTGGATCATCTCTGCCATGCGGCGGGCGTTCGGGTTATACGGACGCTGAATCGGCATCGCCCACAGATCGATCTCAAAACCGTCCGGTACACCGGCTTCCGCTAGCAAGGCTTTGGCTTTTTCCGGCGAATAGTCGTAATCCTTAACCTTATCGTTATAACCCCACACACCGGTTGGCAACAGTGTTTTAGCTGCCGTGCCGGTACCGCGGAACACCGCGTCGATAATCTGCGGTTTGTTGATCGCCATGCTCAGTGCCTGACGCACTTTGACGTTATCCAGTGGTGGTTTTTGGGTATTAAAGGAGAGGAAACCGGTATTCAGGCCAGACTTGCTCATCAAATTAATGTCTTTGTTGGCGCGCATGCGGTCGAGATCGGCCGGGTTCGGGAACGGCATGACCTGGCACTCGTTCTTCTCAAGCTTGGCAAGACGCATCGAGGCATCCGGTGTAATGCTGTATACCAGACGATCAATTTTCGATTTACCCTGCCAATATTGCGGGAAAGCTTTGAACAGCAGACGAGTGTCTTTTTGGTACTGTACCAGTTCAAACGGGCCGGTACCGATCGGGTTCATATCGACTTTCTCTGGAGTACCGGCTTTCAGCATCTGATCGGCATATTCGGCCGAGAGGATAGAGGCAAAATACCAGGCCAGGTCCGCAACAAATGGCGCTTCCGGACGAGTCAGATTAAAGCGCACAGTGTTGTCATCCACTCTGTCGATACTGCCGATCAAATCGCCCATTTTCAGGCTGTCAAAATTGAGATACGTGCCACCCGATACCTTGTGGTACGGATTATTTTCGTCCTTCTGACGCATGAAGGAAAAAATCACGTCGTCAGCATTGAAGTCGCGAGTAGGAGTGAACAATTTACTGCTCTGGAATTTCACCCCTTTACGCAAGTGGAAAGTATAGGTTTTACCATCCGGGCTGACGTCCCAACTTTCGGCCAGGCTTGGCACCAGTTCCGTCGTCCCTGTTTTGAAGTCGACCAAACGGTTATAAATCGGTGCTGCACTGGCATCGACAGAGGTGCCGGAGGTATAAAGCTGCGGGTTAAATTGTTCAGGTGAGCCTTCAGAACAGTACACCAGCGTCTTGGCAGAAACGCCGCCCACCATTGCCAGTGCCATCAATCCGCTGCTTATTTTTAATATTTTCTGTTTCATTGTTTTCCCTATCTGAAGTGATTAAAAACTACAAAGATCCTGCTAATGATCGTGGTGCGAAAAGCAAAAACAGATTAACATTCATGCAACGTTTTGTAATACTCTGTTATATATGAAAGTCTTATATGTATGCAAACTTAGAGGTAAAGATGTCGACAACACTCGCAAAACAGCTTTCCGAACGTTTCTTTCGCTACCTTGCCGTTACCACCCAAAGTGATGCCAGCGTCACCACGCTGCCAAGTACGCCTGGGCAGCATACACTGGCGAAACTGCTGGCTGATGAACTGAAAACTCTGGGTCTGCAAAACATTCAGATTGATGAGCACGCTACCGTGACCGCAGTAAAACCGGGCACTAAACTGGGCGGCCCACGCATTGGTTTTATCACCCATATTGATACCGTTGATGTCGGTCTCAGCCCAGACATTCATCCACAAATACTGACCTTTACCGGCGACGACGTTTGTCTGAACAAAGAGAAAGACATCTGGTTGCGTCCGTCAGAACGCCCTGAAATTTTGCCTTACAAGGGTGAAGACATTATTTTCAGTGACGGCACCAGCGTGCTCGGGGCTGACAATAAAGCGGCCGTGACGGTCGTGATGACGATGTTGGAAAATCTGCGTGATGACCAGCAGTACGGCGACATCGTCGTGGCATTCGTGCCAGATGAAGAGATTGGCCTGCGCGGTGCCAAAGCGCTGGATCTGAAACGTTTTGACGTTGATTTCGCCTACACGATTGACTGCTGCGAGCTTGGCGAAGTGGTGTATGAGAACTTTAACGCGGCGGCGGCGACGATCACCTTTACGGGCGTGACAGCGCATCCGATGTCGGCTAAAGGCGTGTTAGTCAACCCCATGCTGATGGCTCATGACTTCATGAGCCAATTTGACCGTGCAGAAACGCCGGAAAACACCGAGGGTCGTGAAGGGTATGTCTGGTTTAATGGCATGAACGCTACCCAGCAAGGCGCTGAGCTAAACGCTTCAATCCGCGATTTTGACAGCGCCAGCTTTGCCGCCCGCAAACAGAAAATTGAAGACGTTGCCCAGCAGATCGCGGCCCGCTATCCGACGGCAAACGTCTCGGTGGAGATAAGCGACACCTACAGCAATATCAGCAGCGCTATTGGCGAAGATAAACGCGCTATCGAGCTGATTTTTGCCGGTCTGAAGGAGATTGCCGTTGAGCCAAAAGTGATCCCGATGCGTGGTGGCACCGACGGCGCAGCGCTCTCAGCCAAAGGGCTACTGACACCAAACTACTTTACCGGTGCGCATAACTTCCACTCGAAGTATGAATTCCTGCCCGTCAGCTCTTTTGTGAAATCCTACGAACTAACCGTTCAGCTCTGTCTGTTAGCAGCTAAGGTTTGATTTAAGGCTATAAAAAAACCGTCGCCTTGAACTGCGCCCCTACTTTTGGGATGGCGTTCAAGATGACGGTTTTTTATTTTAACGACAGGTTATTTCAGCGCACCCGACAGGAACTGTTGCAGACGCGTACTTTTTGGATTGCTGAAGACTTCCGCCGGATCCCCCTGCTCTTCTATCACACCTTTATGCAGGAAAATCACATGATTTGAAACATGGCGGGCAAACTCCATTTCATGAGTCACTACCACCATCGTTTTCCCCTCTTCTGCCAGCTTCTGCATAATGCGCAGCACTTCGCCTACCAGCTCCGGGTCCAACGCAGAGGTCGGTTCGTCAAACAATAACACTTCAGGTTCCATCGCCAGCGCACGGGCAATAGAGACACGCTGCTGCTGCCCCCCGGAGAGATTCACCGGATATTTTCCCTGCGCACGTGCGTCGATACCGACTTTATTCAGATATTTCACCGCGCGCTCACGCGCTTCAGCCTTGCTGAGCCCCAGAACCTGCACTGGTGCTTCCATCACGTTTTCCAACACCGTCATGTGACTCCACAGATTGAAATGCTGGAACACCATGGTCAGTTTGGTACGCAGCAATTGCAGCTGTTTCTTGTCGAATACTTTCAGCTGGCCGTCGGTGTCGCGCACCATCCGGATATCCTGATTATTGACGCTGATGGAACCTTCACTCGGTTTTTCGAGGAAGTTTATGCAGCGCAGAAAGGTACTCTTACCCGATCCCGATGACCCGATAATGCTGATCACATCACCGGCATTGGCGGAGAGTGACACGCCTTTTAGGACTTCATGGTCACCGTAGCGTTTGTGCAGGTCGAGAACCGCTAATTTGTTTTCCGGCATGATGTTTTATCCAAAAGTGATTACCTAAATCATTCAAGTTGCATCAAGACTGCAACTGAATGACGCCCGGAAACTGACTTACGTCAGTGACTGGGTGAATGAAGTCGGCCAACGCAGAGGCCGCCCAAAGGATGACAGTCATTTAGTGGGTTTGAGGCTTAACATGCCCCAGCCAGCGTTTTTCCGCCAAGCGGAACAGACTAATTAAGGCAAATGAGATGCACAGATAAATCACCGCTGCGATGCCAAACGCATAGAACGGCTGATAGGTAGCCGAATTGATATCGCGGGCAATTTTCAGCACGTCAGGCACCGTGGCAGTGAATGCCAAAGCCGTCGAGTGCAGCATCAGGATCACCTCATTGCTGTAAGCGGGTAACGCGGTGCGCAATGCCGAAGGCAAAATAATGCAGGTATATAGCTTGAAGCGCGAGAAACCATAGGCATTCGCCGCTTCAATTTCGCCATGTGGCACCGCGCGGATCGCACCGGCGAAAATCTCGGTGGTGTAGGCGCAGGTGTTTAGCGTTAGCGCGAGAATCGTGCAGTTCAATCCACTACGGAAAAAGGCGTTGAGAAGATCGGTGCCACGCACGATCTCCAGACTGTACATGCCAGAGTAAAAGACCAGTAGCTGCACATAGAGCGGCGTACCACGAAACACATAGGTATAAAGCCAGATGGGTAAGCGGATAAACTTGTTCGACGATACACGGCCTACTGCCATCGGTATCGCCAGTAAACCCCCGATGACCACCGAGCTGATTAACAGCCATAGCGTGATGGCCAGACCGGTAAAACGGTAACCGTCGCTGTAGAGTAGCGACTTGCCGTATTGTTGCAGGATCTCAATCATAGCTCAGCCCTCTTCACACCCAGCGAATAACGGCGTTCGAGCCATAACAGCACCCCATTGGAAACCGTGGTAAACACCAGATAAATCACGCCCGCCACGATGGCGAAATAAAACGGCTGATAGGTACCTTTCCCTGCCAGCACCGTGGCCTTCACCACATCATTGAGGCCAAGCAGTGAGACCAACGCGGTGGCTTTAAGAATAACCTGCCAGTTGTTGCCAATGCCGGGTAAGGCAAAACGCATCATGGCCGGGAACAAAATTCGCCGGAAGATTTGCGCACCGCTGAAACCAAACGCTGTAGCGGCTTCGATTTGCCCGCGGGGAACGGCCATAAAGGCACCACGGAAGGTTTCGGTGAAATACGCGCCGTAGATAAAACCCAGCGTAATAATACCGGCACCGAGCGGATCAATATCAATCTGCGCCATACCCACGGATTCTGTCAGGCTGTTCAAGACGATCTGCAGTCCGTAGAAAATCAACAACATCAGAACTAAGTCCGGCACGCCACGAATTAGCGTCGTGTAGCAGCCGAAAAACCCTGAAATCAGACGGCTTTTGGATAGTTTCCCACCCGCACCGATTAAGCCAATGATGACCGCCAGCACAACCGAGGAAATGGCCAGTTCAAGTGTGACTAATGTGCCCTGGATGATGACGTGGGAATACCCATATAGCATGCTTTTTTCCTGTTTTTGACCGACATCTGTCGCAGGTTATTGTTATGCAGACAATGTTACACAGACAACAAATAGTGCAAATAATTGGCTGGTTACGGCCTGCCAGACAGCAGGCCGTAGAACGCTATTGCTGAAGTCATTAATCGCCGTAAACGTTAAAGTCGAAATATTTCTTCGCCAGCTTGTCGTAAGTGCCGTCTTTACGTATTTCGGCAAATGCTTTGTTCAAGGCGGCTTTCAGATCGTCATCGCCTTTACGTAAGCCCATGCCGGTGCCCACGCCAAAGAATTTATCATCTTTTACTGCCGGGCCGGCAAACACATAGCCTTTACCTGGAGCCTGTTTCAGGAAACCTTCGCTGCCTGCCACTTCGTCCTGGAAAGCCGCGTCAAGACGACCTGAGGCCAGATCCGCATAAATCAGATCTTGGTTCTGGTAAGCCACCACGTTGATACCTTTTGGCTGCCACATGGCGTTAGCATAGGCTTCCTGGGTGGAGCCTTGCAGAACACCCACGCTTTTACCTTTCAACGCGTCCAATGTTGGCAAAATTTTGGTGCCTTTCGGCGCGATGAGACGCGCGTTGGCCGCATAAAGTTTGTCAGTGAAATCAATTTCTTGCTGACGCTTCTCGGTAATGGACAGGGAAGAGATGATGGCATCTATTTTCTTGGCTTTCAGCGACGGGATAAGGGCATCAAAGTCACTTTCTACGAAAGTACATTTGATCTCCGCACGTTTGCACATTGCGTTGGCCAGATCGATATCAAAACCGATCAGTTTACCGCTGGAGTCTTTCGACTCAAAAGGAGCGTAAGTCGGGTCAGTGCCGATCTTAATGTCTTTAGGGACAGCAGCAAAGGCGCTGCTAACACTGGCTAATGCCAAAACCAGCGGAAGAACCTTGAACAACTTTTTCATACATTACCCTCAGTCATTAATCGTTTGTTGTGGTTGGTCATTTTGTTGTGTTGGAACATCTTTTTATTATTAGTCATGCCAGTGCAGCTAATGGGACGTCGTGTTCCCTGGGGTTAACCATGCAGTTTTCATGCCGATTATCTTCCAGTCAGCTTAGCGAGTCAGCATCAGCTCAATGCGATTAAAATTTCAGCAAGATCACGTCGAGAATCAGCATGATGAATCGCGCACCGGAACAGAGTGCAACAGAAATGCACTAAAATGGAACAGGCAATGTTTGAATTTGGTGCAATGTTATCAATTTGTACAAAAGGTGGGCTTAAATGGGGAAATACGTTTAGCGGCCGCCCTGCCATCGAACAAATAGATCTTTCGGCAACTCGATATCGAACTGGTCAATCACTCGGTTTACGGTCTGATTAATAATGTCATCGACGCTGACCGGACGATGATAAAACGCAGGAACCGGCGGCATGATCACCGCACCGAGCTCCGCGGCCTGTGTCATAAGACGCAAATGGCCCAGATGCAACGGTGTTTCACGCACACACAGCACCAGACGGCGACTCTCTTTGAGCACGACATCAGCGGCGCGGGTTAACAGACCGTCGGTATAGCTGTTCACAATGCCGGAGAGGGTTTTAATCGAGCAAGGTAAAATGACCATGCCTGCCGTTTTAAAGGAGCCTGAGGAGATACTGGCGGCGATATCGCGGGAATCATGCACAACGTCTGCCAGTTGCTGAACATCACGCAACGTCAGGTCGGTTTCCAGCGTCAGTGTCTGGCGGGCTGCGTTGCTCATCACCAAATGGGTTTCGATATCGGCAACACTTTGCAGAATCTCGAGTAACCGTACGCCATAGATTGCGCCACTTGCGCCGGAAATGCCGACAATAAGTCGTTTCATGAAAACTGCCTCTGAAGAATTGCGCCGGAAACGGCACCGTAAACTGACCAAAATTTATTTTGATGACTTTGCCGCAATGTCCGGGGATAAGCAAGCCCGCCCGCCACAGGGTTCCCGAGGAATTTCACACATAAAAATCTATGGTCACCCCCGTTTTTGCAACACCGATTTTGATTTATGATGGGCTTGCTTAAATCTATACGGCGTCTGATGGGCAACCTTACATTGCCCGCGCCACGATGAAGTCCGCGCCTG
>NZ_BMFZ01000003.1 GCF_014639435.1 Hafnia psychrotolerans
CGCGCAGAATATAACGAAGAACGTCCGCATAGCTCACTCGGTGATATGCCACCCGTTATCTATGCGAGGCAAAAACTGGCCGGAGATCCTCATTGGCGGTGGTACTAAAAACCGGAGGGACTACAGTTCTACCTGTTACGCATTACTATCAAGCCCACGTTAATGACGCTTGATAATCACTTCATGTTAATACTTTTGCAAACTTCTCAGCTAACTCTACCCCTTTCATCATTTCTTCATTGAAGTTGTCGATGCTCTAGGAAGGAAAAGTCCTGAGGAACACTATTTTATCTCAGACAAATGTTGGTAATGTATTCCTACAACCCTTCTATTTGCTTTGTACTGATGTCGATTATTGCCATTATCCAGGCTGACGGTGCCGGGGGATTTGTCCGTTCGCTGACATGTTGCATTGATTTGCAGCCGCTTACGACCAGCAGAAACATCAGAGGATGGTTTTTTGACGTAACGGCGCGCCGTGGCGTAGTTTATACCCTTCGCCTCACACCAGTCTTTGGGGGATATGTTCGTTATGGCATGGTCGGCGAGGAACTGTTTCTGAATGGCCCCCCAATCCGGTTTTGCCATATTTACTCCATAAAAAAACCGCCCGTAGGCGGCTTAGATTTATCAGAAAGATTTGGCCTTATTGTCCAATCTCCAGCGATGAAGTTCATCAAAAGGAACCCATTCAGTAGCCACAATGTTTATTGTTCCTTGACATGCTTTACTTACAGACTCTGCTGTAACTAAGCTAGGCCAAAGCATCCAAACTACTGTCTCTGCTCCCACATGAGAAGGTATCTTTGAGGTTCGGCTTATTGTGATTCCCTGGATATCGAATGGCGCTGTTTTCTTGAGCTGTTTAGCAAAGGCATCGCCAAGTGCGCTGAGGACATGGCCATTTTCCAAATGCTGGATGTTAGGAACAATAACTAAGATTTCTCCACCAATTTTCTTAGCAAGTTGATGGGACATTGCAAGGCCTTTTTTTACAGCAAGGTCACGATTTTGGACTGTATCCTCGCCGTTTATAACGGAGTGTGTAACAAAGCACGGCATATCAAACTCCTTGTATATTATTGAATACACAGGTTACCGTGTTAGCAACGCTCAAAACAGCGTAATCCCTCATTTTTTAGAGGGACTTAAAAAATTAATTGTTTATATGATTTTTTATCTTTCTGATCCTCGATTTGTCTATATTTCACTGCCCCGCAAATATCACACCTAAATAATTGTTCCTAATAGTAGATCACTTCCGGAACTTACACCAAATTGAAGGTACCCCTCAATATTGAAGTGTTTAAACGACAATCAAAGATCCAGCTTTTCCAGCAATATTCGTCTGTACACATTAGTCTGCCGTTTGATGAAGCCTGTCTTTTTATAAAGCTCATTTGCTGCTACACGTTCTGAACGGGACGTCAGATCAATATAACGTGCTCCGTAGGTACGTGAGTAAACAATAGCAGAATGAAGTAATTCAGAGGCGATCCCTCTTCGTCTGAACCGGGTACCGACAATCACGTCTTCAATAATACACTTCTTACCCGACAGCAGTGTTACGCAAACTAATGTCAACATACCCGCTGGTGCTGGTATTGCATCGTCATAAGCCACAAATATTTGTACCGGTTCAGAGTTAATAATTCCTTTAAGAACATGGATTTCCAGATCTGATGCTGTTTCTGACAGCTCAGACAGTAAATTCGTCAAATCGGAAACCAGAGTCTCAGTTACTGATGAAAGACGTTCAACCCTGATGTTTTGCATTCCAGCACCGCTCCTGTGAGTTTGCTTATATGGCTGCCCATATTCAGGCAGTAGCGTATTTTTTCAGGAACTCAGTCCCGGTTGCGGGATCTGACCAATCGTCAGAGACTCCAAATCACCAGCCGGACTGAGCAATGCCAATTATAGCTTTCATTTCCCGTACTGAACGATGCATGATGCAGAAAACTATTCACAGAACAAAGGATAAAAACCATGCCCGCAGACTGACCGCCATGCTGATGCTGCACCGGGGCGACAGTGTCAGCCATGTTGCCAGAACACTCTGTTGCGCCCGCTCATCCGTGGGGCGATGGATTAACTGGTTTACGTTATATGGTGTGGAAGGCCTGAAATCCTTACCCGCAGGGCGTGGCCGCCGCTGGCCGTTTGAACATATCTCTGCACTGCTGCGTGAACTTGTAAAATATTCTCCGGGCGATTTTGGTTATCAGCGTTCACGCTGGAGCACGGAACTGCTGGCGATAAAAATCAGGGATATAACCGGATGTCCGTTACATTCCTCTACGGTTCGTCGCTGGCTGCCCGCTGCTGGTCTGGTATGGCGCAGAGCTGCCCCCACACTGCGTATCCGTGATCCGCACAAAGATGAAAAACTGGCGACGATAAACGAGGCACTGGCACAGTGCAGCCAGGATCACCCTGTGTTTTACGAAGACGAGGTGGACATCCATCTTAATCCTAAAAC
Source organism: Hafnia psychrotolerans (assembly GCF_014639435.1). GTDB lineage: Bacteria > Pseudomonadota > Gammaproteobacteria > Enterobacterales > Enterobacteriaceae > Ewingella > Ewingella psychrotolerans. The sequence continues at coordinate 2,483 of NZ_BMFZ01000003.1, forward strand.
CGGCGCAGACTGGCAACTACGGGGTCAACAAAAACGCGTGATAACGCCGGGTCAGAATGAAAAATACTATCTGGCAGGCGCACTGCACAGTGGCACGGGCAGAGTCAGCTATGTGGGAGGCAGCAGCAAGAGTTCATGGCTTTTTATCAGCCTGTTGCAACATCTGAAGGCGACTTACAGGCGGGCAAAAACGATCACGCTCATCGTTGATAACTACATCATCCATAAAAGTCGTAAAACACTGGGCTGGCTAAAAGAGAACCCGAAGTTCAGGGTGATTTACCAGCCGGTTTACTCACCATGGGTGAATCATGTTGAACGCCTGTGGCTGGCATTGCACGAAACTATTACCCGTAATCACCAGTGCCGCTCAATGTGGCAATTGTTGAAAAAAGTCCGTCACTTTATGGATACCGTCAGTCCGTTCCCTGGTGGAAAACATGGACTGACAAAAGTGTAGCGGTATTAGGATCACTTATTTAGCTGTTTAAGGTGATCCTGCTTGGCCTGAATACGCTTATTGAGCTCGGCTAATAAGTGAGGGCGAATAGCATTGACAAATTCATTGTCCTGATACTGCGACTGAACCGTTACCCCTAACCCGCCGCCAGCAGCAACAATGTCATGCTCACGCTTAAGTTCGCCTATCTTCTGCAACAAACCGTGCGCCTGGCTTAAATTCTTAACGTCCATCGCTCCACCTATTTGAGTTTGCACTGCTTCACCACATCCGTGATGTAGCCCTGAAGGTACTGGATCACTTGGTCGTCTTTGATGGCGCTGGCTCGGAGATCGAGAACAGCCCGTCCACCAGCGCCAGAGAGTTCGACTTGTGCTGCATCGCCCACGCCGCAGGTGCCGGAAGTGCTGTTCCTGATGAGCTGACTGGTGGCGAGATTTGCTGCTGCGATGCGCACCCGGCGAGCACCAGAAGCGACATCAGCGCGCAACTTCTCATTTTCGGCCTGTTCATCTGCTAATTCCTTTGTGTGCTTGGCATCAAGCGCCGCCAGCGCAACCTGTGCCGCTTCGGTGCGTTTCTTCTGATTGGTCAGGTCAATCAAGGCCTGATCGCTGATCTTCCTCAGCTCTGCGGTGTGGGACTGTTTCAGAGTGGCCACGTCAGTATCCCAGCGCATGCCTTCAATCCACCAGGCCAGTGCCAGACCCGCGATGAAAGCCAGTGCAATCGAAAAGTTGTTATTCATCCAGCCCCCAGCATGTCAGTTCACTTTCCTGATCACGCCGGATGACTTGGCCTGAGCAGTTATTCGACCGAATTCGGCAATCCTTCCCGCCGTCCCAGATCCATCGCTTAATTTCCGCGCACGCCCCGAGGCGGTCACCTGCGTTAATTTTGCGGTAGAACGTCGAGGGAAAGCATTTGCCGGGACCTATGTTCCAAGGACAGAATGACGCGATCCCGACTTTCTGTGGGGCTGTCAGCAGGATGTGAATGTTTTTATCAACCCACGCCAGCGCTTTGGCTTGCTCTACCTTGTCAATGGCGTCGCACTGTGTCTGCGTCAATTTCATGCCCTTAACGACTGGCTGATTATTAACTCGCGTCACACCACCACATATTGTCCATACACCGCCCTGATCCGGATAAGCAATCAGCCTGATACCTTCTTTTTCTTTCTGAAACTGAGCCATCATGGTTGGAGCTGAAGCACCTGCAGCAATCAGCGCCAGCATGGCTGCGCTAAGTTTCGTCTTTAGGTTTGCCACATCAGACCTCGCTGGTTTTCTGAGAGAGGTCGTTAACTACCTGAGCGGTTGCTGATGGGTTTTTCGCATCGACCTTATCGGCGATTTCTTGGAGTATCCGGGTACGCTTCATCTGTTCGCGACGATTCAGGAAATACGTCAAAGCAGTAAAGAGCGCCCCTATGAGCACGCCAGCGATAAAGCCCCAATCCTGAAGGGATAAGCTTGCAAAGAAGGCCGTAATTCCAGCACCACCGTATGTAGCGTTACTGTATTTTTCGTCCATTTTCATAGTCTCCCCCTCCGGTCATCCGGTTGGGTGCGTAGTCGAGAGGAATTTAGCGGCGCAGTCCGTTTGCGAAAGGATGAGTGGTTTGCTGATTAACTGGCCGCCAAAACGAGAAAAGGCCGCCAATTTGGCAGCCTTACATAAGTCATTTATATTGACGTTAATAATCAATATATGGATATCAAATGAAGAAAATTATCTTTGTGGCACTAATGTTAGCCAGCTTCTCAAGCGCAGCTGCCTATGAAAATTGCAGAGTGGCTAACGGATCGGTAATGAGCTGTGCCGGCTGGGCTCAGTCAGGCTCTGAACCGGTGCTACAAGCTGATGGCTCTTATCACGAATGCACTATAAGTAATGGGCAAGTAACCAGTTGCAGAGGATGGTATCAGGGATCAGCCGCCATTATGCGAGAGGGTAGCTACCGCAGTTGTTCGATATCAAACGGACAAGTAATGAGTTGCGGTTCCTGGTATCAGGGTGATGCAATCATCGGACGTTGAAACGAAGAAACCTTATCGCTGTTGCTGCCCTACACGAATCGAGGGCATAAAAAAGGCCCACCTAAGTGAGCCTAATAATTTGATATTTTTACTTTTTTCAGTGAAATGGTGTTTACTTAAATAAGTAGGAACACCTATAATGATTGCATCAGCAAGACGCTGAAACAGTAAAGGCCTCACCGAAGCGAGGCCAGTATGAGGAAAGGGTTATGATGAAGTTAATCATCATTCTGATTGTTCTCTTAGTTGTAAGTTTCGCCGCTTACTAAGACAGTCAGAAGGAGGGGAGAAATCCCCTCCACCCTAACCACAAATTTAGGAGTTTTTCATGGCACAGTCAAGAGTCGACATTCAGCAGAAAAGCGACGATAAGCGCGGTGTTCGCGCAAAATCATACAAGCTACCAGTATCAACTATTGAGCTGATAGAGGCATTGTCTAAAGAGACGGGAACACCACAATCAGCAGTGATATCAAAAGCTGTCGAGCTATTCGCTGAAAGTCTGAAAAAGTAATGCTGGTACATGGCATGGCAAAGGGATTTGCCTGACCAGTGATGATCGGGGCTTCTTATTATGCTTTTCATTTACCGTAAATTTCTCGCCACGTTTGGTTGTATCGTTCTTTTTCCAACTCCACACCCAACGCGAAACGGCCAAGCTTAATAGCTTCTTTTATCGTGGAACCTGACCCCATGAAAAAATCAGCCACTACGTCTCCCGGTCTACTGCTGGCGTTGATGATATCTCTCATCATCTCTGCAGGCTTTTCGCATGGATGCTTGCCCACGTAATAAGGAACTGACTTATAGGTCCATACGTCGGTAAACGGCACTGCTGACGAAACGGTGAATGGTCGGCGCAATCGCTTATGTTCTTCCACCAGCTCCGCATACTGCCGAGATAAGGAATGATATTCCTCATTCAACTGATGGTGAGGAAGGGCCAACTCTTGCCGGACATGTTTTTCCCGCGCTATACGCTCAAATAACCCCTGAAGCGCCAAGTAGTCCTTCTCGCTGGGTAACTGCCACTGGCTTTCACTGAACCAGTGCGATGCCATCTGTTTACCGGTAGCCTGGTGAATATCGTTCGACGTGATCCCCAACGCTTTCCGGGCATTGCTAAAATAGTCGACCAGCGGTTTGAGGGTATTCTTGCGCTGTTCCTGGCACTTTGCGTAATAGCTTGAAGCTTTGCCTCTATACGGCCCGCTGTAATGTTCCGCGAAGAGGATCCGCTCAGTGGCCGGGAAATATGCCCTCAAGTCTTCTTTGTGTTGCCTGTTCCAAGGACCGGAAGGCTTGGCCCAGATGATGTGATTGAGGATTTTAAAGCGCTCACGCATAAGCAGCTCGGTGTCAGCCGCTAACCGTGATCCGCAAAACACATACAGGCTGCCAGCGGGTTTCAATACTCGCCCGAACTCAGCTAACATTTCATCAAGCCAGGCAATGTAAGCTGATTCATCTGGCCACTGATTGTCCCACTTATATGACTTAACCCTGAAATACGGGGGATCCGTTGCTATCAGGTCAATGCAGTCATCCGGCAAGGTTTTGATGTATTGGAGTGAGTCAGCACAAATTAAATTTATACTGTTTAAATTAACAGTGTTTTTCATAGATCAGAGACGCCCTTTTTGATAGGCTCCATTTGCTGTGTGCACATCAGCAATGGGCCTCGGTTCGCTCGTGACCAAGTAACGGGCGAATGGCGTGCAGGATGTATCAGCATCCTGTACGCCGCCCATTCCACAAACAAAAAAGCCCCGGCGAGTGCCGAGGCTTAAAATCATTGGGTTATTAAAACCCCATCATTAGGAGAAATCTATTACAATTTTGGCAAGAATGCAACTAACACGTCGCTAAAATTGACGATAAATGCAAATTATGCGGCCATCGTATCGCCGCGAGTGATTCTCATGAACTGCGCATCTGCTTGGGATTCCTCGGCCTCACAGCGGCTGATCAGCTCTTCGTATAAAGGTTTCCAATTCAGCGACCATGTGCGCTGAGGCAACTCAGGCAGCAATGCATTTACCGCCCGATAGGCGCGCGATGACGGGGAGGCTTTCAAGCCAGTGCCATGGCAACGCGGACATTCACGTTCATCAGGCTCGCTGAATTGCTCCTCTGCAAACCCCATCAAGGCATAATCGCAAACGACTCCCCCGCCGTTCGCCAGCGCAATGGCAGCGACTTTCCGGCGGCCCTTGCATTGCGGGCAGCGCGCGTGAGGATCATCTGCCGTACGGCAATAAACTTCCACCGCCTGACCACAGAGGACCAGCATGGCCTGCGCCATACGTCGGCCAGCCACTTTCCCGATCGTCACAGGCGCTATCTTCATGGCGATCTGCGCCAGCAGCTTCACGGCCTTATCCCTGCTCTGCCGGTCTTTCATGTGTTTTGCGAAGAACAGAGCAAATCCCAGTTCAGCGCGTGCCTGCGCCATACCCAGAGCAGCCATCACATCGGTACCGGTCAGGGCAGCAGATGCTGTCGCGCGCGATGAGTCACTGATCATCAGACTTTTCGGTGAAAAATGCTTTATAGCTGCTTCGAGATTCATGCTGTTTCTCCAATAATTATCTGACCGGTTTCACCCCAAACCTTTGAGACACGGCCGTCCCAGATCCGGCAGTCGTCTTCGAAAATCGCATCAAGCAATGCTTTTTCCAGATTGTCTTTGTCTGGCTTCTGCTGGTGAGGCTTGCCAGCCATTTCTGTCTTTTTCTTTTTGCTCCAGCTGGCGGGCATCGGCAAAACAAACGTGACGTGCCAGCCGCAATCAGGCAGTGAAATCTTATTGAGTCGCACCTCGTCACAGAACGCGCGATAACGCAGCACAGGCGGCCGCTGTTTCCAGCGGTCTCTCTGCGTCATTCGAGGCTTTGGAATGGGCGTTATCGCGTAGGTTTTCATCAGGCTCCCTGTTGTGCTCTAAGTTGCTGGTATTCACAGCGCGCCGGAATGGTCAGCCGGAAACCGCGCTGATGCGCCCAGGCATCGACTTGCTCGAGGTACATAGTCATTTCACCGGTATCGAGCAACTTGGTTGATTTCACGTACCGGGTTTCGCCCATTACCGTGATCGCCTTTGGCGGGCAGTAAATCTCTTTCAGGTATTCGTGCAACTGCTCACCCGTGAACGTGCCCTTTCCGGCTTTCGCCACTTGGCCAGCGATTTCACCGTTCCATTTCCAGAGCAGCGCGTTCTGGCTGAGTGAACGTTTGTCATGCCACTCTTTGATGCTGACGCGATAGCGCTTACCAGATGAGACAAGCTCCTTCAGCACAGGCCAGAGCTGCGCCTTAGTGGTTTCGTGCAAGCAGAAGTCATCCATCAAAAATCCTCCTTCCCATAGCGTCGGCCTGCAGCTGCTGGCGATGACTGGCGCTGTTTGCACATCTCGGCAGCGTGCGCCTGATCCGTTGGCTTGAAGTGGCCGTTTTTGAATTGCTGGTAAACGGTACCGAGCTCACCAAAACGGTTCTTGGTCACAATGATTTCAGCGAACGGCGCGGCAGGACTTTCCGGGTCATACACCCCTTCACGGTAAAGCATATAAATCCCATCGGCGTCCTGCTCGATGCTCCCACCGTCGCGGAGGTCAGAGTTAACCGGCCGCTTCTGGCCTTTCGGCCGTTTCTCCACGTCACGGGACAGCTGGCTGAGAGACATCACCGGCGTCTTCAGGTCTTTCGCCATACGTTTCATGCCGCCGGATATGTGGGCGATGGCCAGATCGTTTCGTTCAGCGCGCGGCTTCTCGATCAGGCCGAGGTAGTCGCACAGGATGAGTGATAGATTTGAATATTTCCGTTTGTGCCGTTCAGCAATCGCCCGGATCTGCTCAATGGTCAGTTTCGACGCATCAACCACCCACACCTGCAGGCCAGAGAGGCGCTTAATGCCCATCGATATGCGCGCCCAATCCTCGTCGTCCATCCGTGACGGCTTACGCAGTGAGGAAACAGGCATGTTGGCAGCGCCAGCCAACTGACGCTCTATGACCTGCTGCGCGCTCATTTCCATGCTGAAAATCAACACGCCGCGTGGGATTTCCTCTTCCCCGATGCGAATGGTGCTTTCCGCCACGCCTTCGGCCACGGTCAAAGCAAACTCGGTTTTGCCCATACCAGGACGCGCCGCAACGATGATCAGATCCTCGTTGTTCAGGCCACCGGTGATTTCATCCAACTCAGGAATGCCGGTTTTCAGTGTGTCCGACTCCTCGCCGTTCAGGAGGCGATGCTCGAGCAATTCGGCATATGAGCCCATCAGCTCATCGATGTGAACGGGCTGAACCTCATCCGCCGGCCGGTTGATGCTCATCACCTGGCTGACAAATTCCTGAATGGTATCAATCGCCCGCTCATGGTTATTCGCGCCGGTGATCTGGTCATAATAGGTTTCCATCAGCTGGGAGAACTGACGGATCTGAGAAAACTCGCCGACGATGCGCGCATAGCCTTTCAGATTTGCCGCGGACGGGCATTGCCGCATGGTTTCCATAACGTTAGCGAACTGGTCATTTCCCATTGCCTCGGCCACCAGCAAGCTGTCGATCAGGCCGCGATTGTTGGCCTGGCGCTTAATTTCTTTGTACGTTTCACGATAGAACGGCACAGAGAAAGCCTCATGGCTGAGAGTGGCCAGCACATCCGCCGCGTCTGGGGTATAGCCGTTTAGCAACAGCCCACCGACCACGCTCGCTTCGATATCCGTATTAATCACAGCGTCCCCTCCCGTACCTTGCGCAGCGTCTCCGGTTTGATCAGGTAATCAAAATTGGCGCGAAAACCCGCTCCGTCCGCCCCGCCGTAATGGAATTGGCGCGCATTTGCCAGAAATGCAGCGAAATATGCCCTGAATCCCTGAGGTGTTTTTTTAGCGAGGTAACCGGCCAGTTCGCGGATAGCAATTTCACGGTCGCGATACAGCTCTGCTGGTGCCAGATGACCTGCTGTAACTTCGTTGTAGGCATCGATGACAGCCTGACAGTCGATATCGACAAAGGTTTTCTGCCACAGCGTGGCGTCTGACAGGTAGCTTCAAACCGGCTCACGCGGCAGATGTTGGCAGGCTTCGCCACGGTGTTATTTCGGCGCTTCCACGACATCACTACCCAGCGAACGACCAACTGCAGGTCTTGCAGGGTGTAGGCGTTGCGAGACTTGGTTTCAGTCAGCAGCACGGCGAAGGGTTCAGCAGAACGGCAACTGCCATCGGTGAGTTCGTTGTAATACTCCAGAGCCTGTTTTGCTTCTGCCAGAACCTGTTCTGAAAACGCCTTCCCGTTTTGCCCCTCGGGGGCTTTAGGGGGATCTGTTTTTACTGTCTTTGGAATAAAGAGACGTTTTTGTTAGGACCAAACTGGCGCCCTTGCTGAAGAAGAACATTCATTTCAACCAGTTGAAGTTTTGCTTCGTTGCAGCGCTTCACAGGTAGCCGTGCTATCTCAGAAATTTGCGAATCGCTGATCCGGTCCATTTTTTTATTCCAGCCATAAGTCAGCCTTAAAACGGCCAGCAGCACTTTGAATTGACGCTTGGTTAAATCAGCGCCTGCGTATTCTTCTAAGAGCATATTTGCCAGCCGGAAATACCCATCTTCGGTATCAGCCACGCGACGCTCCTCACGCTGTTCTTTAGCGCGAAATTGAAGGATTTCAGCCGTGCTATTCATCTGCCTTGACCTCATGTTGCGCCAGCACCTTGCGCCACTCGGCTGCAAGGCGTTTCTGGAAAGCTTTAGGGGCCGCCCCGATGGGGTCAGCAGGTCTGACAAAGTCATAGCGAGTAACTTCTCTTGCTGGTTGCGCTGAACGCTTGTTCTTGTGCATAATGGATAAAACCTCAGTGGTTTTTAAAGAAGTGATGGCCGTACTGTTCGCGCAGTGCGGCTTTTCTTTTGGTTCGAAATACCCCATCCCCACGCCCTCAATTAAATCCGATGGGTTCCGGGCGCATGCGCTCAGCCTTCATCCCGATCTCAGCCAGGGTTTCCATTGAGAACAGATAATCCCGACGGACCAGCACGGCCTCGGGTGGCGCCAACTGAATACCCAGCGCTGCAAGGAACTTGCAGAACTGCTCTATATGCCCCTGCTTCCAGCGACTAATGGTCGATTCATCAATCCCGAGTTGATCAGCAATAGGCTTCTGCCCATGCAGTTGTAACTGCCTCAAAACAAGCAGCTCCATTTCACGAGGCTTGAGTTTCGGCATCTCTGAATTGCGTGTTGTTGCAGTTGTTTCCACTTATCATCTCCTTGTTGTTTATTAATGCGCTTTCAAATTCAGACCGCATGGCCTGGCTCTGGACTAATAGCTTTGCGTTCCGTGAGATACTAATTATTAATAGCCTGCACCCACGAGGCTGAAGCACGCACAGCGGCGAATACCAAGTTCTCTTTGGTTACGGGCGGGATAGTCAAAAACTCTTGTGTTGCTGCTTCAATCTGTTTCGCCTTTCCCGGTGAAGCACGGCGAAACCCGTAAGCAATCTGGTCAAGGTAACCAACAGAGGTATTTGCCAGGAGGGCTAGCCTTGACCATTCATCAGAGCTGGCTTCCTTTCTCCATCGGAGCAAATCGTTACTCATGGTCTTGTCCTCATGATTGAATTAGAGGCAAGTTTATCTTTATGATAAATTTACTGCAACTTGTATTTATCATTTTGCATATTTATCGCATTGCTAAATAATGTGAAGATTGATATATGGAAACTAAAGATATTCGGCGAGCAAATCTTGCAGCCCTTTTGAAAACCCATCTCGATAAGAACCCGGGATCAACTCGAGCTGAATTTGCAGAGTTGTGCGGGCTTGCACCAGCTCAACTTAGTCAGTTAACGGGAGAGAAAAACTTTCGAAATATTGGCGGAAACTTGGCGAGGAAAATTGAGGATTCTCTTGGACTTCAAACTGGTTGGCTAGACTCGCTAAGAACTGAAATTCCTGAAAATAAAAATAATATCTCTTACATTGGCGTCAGAGAAAATAAGGGAAATTTCCCACTAATCAGCTGGGTAAGCGCAGGAAGCTGGTTGGAGGCGGTCGAGCCATATAGAAAAGAAGAAATTGAAGTTTGGCCCGAAACGACCGTAGACGCTAGTGAGGGTTCTTTTTGGCTTCGAGTAAAAGGTGATTCAATGACATCACCGGTAGGCTTTACCGTGCCCGAAGGGGTGATCATCCTGGTTGATCCGGGCAAAGAAGCTGTAAGCGGTAAGTTGGTCGTTGCGAAACTTGAAAACGAAAACGAAGCCACATTCAAGCAGTTCATGGTCGATGCTGGTCGCAAGTACCTCAAAGCATTGAATCCCCATCACCCGCCGACGATTGTCAACGGTAACTGCAAGATAATCGGCGTTGTGGTGGATGTTAAGTGGGAACACATCCCCTAGCCATTGGTCTGAAAAGGCTTTCGGGTGAGAGGTCGCAGAGATGCGGCTGAAGGTTTTACGGCGTTTGCCGGTGGGTTATATACAGCATCCGTGCACCTGGCAAAGATCGGGGCGCTTATACGTTTAGCCAGGTGGGTTGGAGAAAAACATGGAGCAATTTCCTTTAGCATTGATAGCACATGAAATTGAAGGGAATGTTATTCATCTTCGAGCAAAAGATGGATACATAAACGCCACTTCAATGTGTAAATCAGCAGGTAAATTATTTGCTGACTATACAAGGTTGAAAACGACCGGAGCATTTTTGAACGAGTTGTCTTCCGATATGGGAATTCCCATAACGGAATTAATTCAATCATTTACCGGAGGAAGGCTGGAAAATCAGGGAACTTGGGTACACCCTGATATTGCTATTAATTTGGCGCAGTGGCTATCACCGAGATTTGCTGTTCAAATATCCAGATGGGTAAGAGAATGGATGACCGGCGGGAGGGGGCCAACAGAATTACCGGTACATTTGAAAAGGTACATGGTTAACAGGCCAAGAATTCCGCACACTCATTTCTCAATCCTAAATGAATTAACGTTCAACTTAGTAGCCCCCTTAGAACAAGCTGGTTATACACTTCCTGAAAAAATGGTTCCGGACATATCCCAAGGCCGCGTATTTTCTCAATGGTTAAGGGATAACCGAGGCGTAGAACCTAAAAGCTTCCCTAATTACGAACATGAATATCCTGATGGTAGAAAATTCCCAGCAAGATTGTATCCAAACGAATATCTAGCTGACTTTAAAGAACACTTTAACTCAGTCTGGTTACCGAAACATGCTCCTAAGTACTTTAGCGAACGCGATGCCAAAGCTTTAACACTCATTGAAAGAATACTTCTTCCTGATCTGAGCAAGTGAATCCACCCGGCCACGTCGCCGGGTTTTTTGTGCCTGTCATTTAGACCATCCCTCTGCATTTCGCTTAACTTCCAACTCTGCCACTCTTTCAAACTGCTTTAATTTTCTTAAGATCACGCATAGTTGACGATATCCATGGTGCGCCGGAGCGTAGAATTCATCTGATATATCAGGCTCACTAATATTTCGATTTATTTCACTCAGCACTTTCAGATCTTCATGGTGCTTATCGCGCATAGCCTTTATAACTAAAGGAGCCATAGCTATTTGCTGCTCGCAGAGGCTTATCGCTTTCTTCAGGTTATTACCCTCCCCCCTTAGCTTGTAGTGTTTCTTGATTTTTTCCTGCAATCCAAAATGGGTTTTGATTAACTGCTCGCTCGAAAGCCCCTTCAACTTGCCCAACCATTCCTGTAGTTCCATTCGCGCCCTCCTTACAAAACTCACTCAATCTTACGTCCGTACCTCTGATTTTTGCTAGGTGTGATGAGTTACGTCTGAAGAAAATCAAAAATAAATTATCAAATTAATCATAAAGATAATTTTACCGATTAAGAAATTTATCATTTTGCTATTGCCAATAATTTATCATTTAGATAAAGTCACTCCATCAAGACGGCAGGACGCCAACTAAGCAGCACGCGATGAGGTGAGCGATGTAATCACTTCCGGCCCCGAGAGGGATCGACCGAAAATTAGCTCTTTAAGGAAGAAGTGTTTTTACCACTGCCCCTGAATCTCGGGGGCTTTGGCAAGACCATTGTCACAACGTAAAGGTAGGAGGATAGATTGAAAAACATGCTTCTTATTGAAGATGATGAAACGAATGAATTATTGGTAATTCCGCATTCATCAATCAGTTATCTGATAGCGAAAAAAACTGAACAGCAAGGTGAGTTCACCCTGCTTGTATTGAACAACGGGAAAACACAGATGCTCGACATGCCGATAAAAGATGCGTATGAGCTGTTTTTTAAGAACCGTTAGAAGTCTGTTCTGGGCGGGTTTTTCTTCCGCAATTCACCATATTTATTGCTGACCAGCCAATAAAATTCTGGGTAAACCTCATCGTACTTCCAGAAGAACAGATTAGGTGTATCTAGCCCTTTTTGAGTGCTCAAAAAGGCGAGTGTCAATTCTTGGGCTAATTTCTGGTGAGGATCAGAATTTTCCATCGAGGTTTCCATGTACGAAGTAAAAAATTTAACCGTCTTATTTCTTGAGGACGACGATTTCCAAAACCCCAATGTTACGATCGGGTCCGGCGCTTTAAAAGAAAATGTCGATAAGGCATCTCTTGATGCAGAGGTCATGATTTACAAAAACGTCATCATTAAGAACCGTTTTGGCAATGCCGCGAAATTCCCATTCATCCCATCACTCCCTCAATAAATAACGGCAATAAAGCCCGGAGTACCGCAGCAGTTCATTGGGCTTAAAAGTAAAGGCGGTGGATAGCTGGGCATCATCCCAGCACACAACGGCATGCCCATTCATTCCCTTACTCATTGTTCGTGCGTATCCGTGGATACAGGTGAGTGGGCATGGCCGTTGTGTCGGTAGCATAAAAGGCAATGCGCGGGGTTCCCTACCCCGGATCTGGTTCGACTCCAGCCGCACGACTCTCTAACAACTCTCCATGCTGTGTGTTTGCCCTCTCCTCGAGGGCTTTTTTTCATCCATCGCAAAGAAGCCTGCCATTCACCGCGGGCGTTTTGTCATGGGCCAAAAAAGGAGCTGCTATGCAGATTATCCCCAAGTTATCGAGAGAACGCCTCGCCGCGCTACCGCCAGGTACACCGCTGCGAATTGGCCGTCAGTTAGTGACGTTCAATGAATGCCGCGCTGATACCGTTTTCTATACCGACCAGGCAGGCACGCCACGCCAGTTTGCTGAAGCCATTATCTGCGCCTCAGCGACTGAACATGTCGAGTCACAGATGTGCGACTACTGCGGCAAGTTCCGGCTGCCGGCCGATTTACAGCTGATAGTTGTTGAGCAGTATCGCGGTTCGAAAACTCACACCGTCTGCAAAGAAGGTCTTTGCGCCTACATGTTGCAGATGCAGAAACGCACAAAACCGGCACCAACGATGCGCGGCGCCAGAGGTAAGACATCATGGAAATGAACACAGCAAAAAAGGTGCAGTACCGTCACAAGCTGACTGGTGAGGACGTCCGCAACTGGCACCCACTGACAGCTCGCGGGTTCTGGTTCCCTGCTGCGATGCTTCTGATCGTAACGGTTGTCCTGTTATTGGCCGATGCAGTATGCCAATGACTCAAAACGCGCCCGATGAGGCGCAGGTAACCGAGGACCTGATCCTCTCACTGTGCGTCGCCCGACGCATATCTCCGGCAAGCCTTGAACGACTAGCTATTCGACTGGCTCACATTGAGGCAATTCTTGATGCCCAAACCGACGCAGGAAATCAGCATGCTCACATTTAGAGTGATCGACACGGAAACAACTTCGTTCGAGGGCGGCATTGTTGAAATCGCCAGTGTAGACATCGTAAACGGTGAAATTTGTAACCCCACCAGCGACTTTGTACGGCCTTCTGAGCCTATCAGTTTTGAGGCTATGGCAATCCATCACATCACAGAGGAAATGGTCGCAGACGCGCCGCCGCTCGACGCTGTGATTGATAAGTATCTCGGTGCTGACGTCTACGTTGCGCACAACGCCGCATTCGACCGTGAAAAACTGCCAATGATCGCCGGACCATGGATTTGCACGTTGAAACTGTCCAGAAAGCTCTGGCCGGAAGGCGGTCACGGTAACCAGTACTTACGTTACGCAAAGGACATCAACCCTTACGTGCCTGAGGGCCTCTACCCTCACCGCGCGCTTTATGACTGCTACGTCACCGCTGCGATTCTGCTGCGGATGAATAAAGAGGCGCGCTGGACAATTTCGCAGATGCGGGAAATCACAAATAGCCCGTCTCTGCTCCACGTGATGCCGTTCGGCAAGCACAAAGGAAAAACCTTTGTCGATATCGCCGCCATTGATGCCGGTTACTTCCGCTGGCTGCTCGGCCAGTCAGATGTATCTGAGGATCTGGCGTTCACTGTTAAGCAAGCCATGGGAGCAATGTTCTGATGGGTACTCCAGTATTGATACTCGGGGACTCCGGCGCGGGTAAGTCGTACAGCCTGCGCAACTTTGTGCCAGAAGAATGCCTTCTGATCCAATGCATCCCCAAACTTCTCCCGTTCCGCTCGAAAGGCTGGCGCATCAACGGCCAGCCTGATGCCGACGGCGTGGCCCAGCGCGGGAACGTGTTTCGAACCGACGACTGGAACGAAGTGCAGGACAAAATCCAGCGCATGGTTCTGTCAAAAACGCGGAAGGTGCTCATCATCGATGACTTCCAGGTGGTGATGCAGCACGAAAACATGATGCGCGCCTACCAAACGGGCTACACCAAGTTCACTGAAATGGCGGATCACGTCTGGCGGATCATCACGGCGGCCACGCAGCTGCCGGACGACGTTCGTGTTTACTTTCTGGCTCACACAGAAGAGAGCGAAGGCAAAATCCGCATGAAGACCGCTGGGAAGATGCTCAACGAAAAGCTGACACCGGAGGGGTACTTCTCCATCGTTCTGCGCGCCATTAAGAAGGACGGCAAGCACGTCTTTCTGATCAAGGGTGACGACAACGATACCGCCAAAGCACCACCCGATTTATTCCCTGACCTGTCCGAAATGGACAATGACCTCAAAGCTGTGGACGTCGCGATCTGCGACTTCATGTCTGATTCTTTAGGAGCAACAATCTGATGCAACCAATGAGTTTTAAATTCGACGCAGAAGCCGCTAAGAAAGCTGGCGCAGGCATGGGTATTTCCGAGAATGGTGCCTACGAAGGCGTCATCACCTCCGCTATTTACACCTTCGGTAAAGATGGCAGCCAGTCGCAGGGGCTGGAAATCAGCTTCGATTCTCACGGCGCGAAAGCAAATTACCTGCGCATCAACTTCCTCGGCCGCGATGGCGAGCCTACCTTCGGTATGGGCCTTATCTCCGCGCTACTCTGGTCTGCGGGCATTAAAGAAGCCGCACCTATTCAAATCCAGGGGCCTGATGGTCCTGAATGGCATAACCAAGCGTTGGAAGGTAAACCCGCTGGTCTTGTTCTGCAAAAAACGCTCTATACCAAGAACGACGGCGGCGAAGGCTACAAAATGGAGATCCGCCAGGTATTCAAATGTGGCACGCGTAAAACCTACGCTGAGCACGCGGAAAGCTCCCCACCTGAAGCAGTCGATAAGTTAGTCGCCCTATTGAAAGATCGTGATGAGCGGGATCCGAATGCCGCCGCTACTGGTCAGCGCACAACCAGCGGCCAACCACCGGCCAACCCTTACGCACAGCAGGCTAATCAGACGCAGACCTCACGCCTGCAGCAAGCCGCAGCTAATCGCCAAAACAACGTACCTCAGCAGCAGGTTCCAGACTTCGACGACGACATCCCCTTCTGACCCACCCGCCCGTCCGGGCGTAAGCGCTGGCAATGAAAAAATACGCTGACAACCACCAATGCAAAACAAAAGCGGAGGCCGTCGAGTATGCCGTCGCCCAGTTCGAAGGGTTGAAAGCAGGTAAGCCAGTCCGGCGTCCGGGCTGGCTTTATCTCGACACGCTCGACGAGATAGAACGACGGGCGAAGCTAAAACAGGAAAAAGATGATGCGAACTAACAGCTATTCAGCAGCAATGTTCATGTCATGGGTGCTAAGCCAAGGGATATTGACCTGCCCATTCCCTAACGTTCACCCGCTCAACGCCAGGGAGTTCAGCAACTGCTACAACATGCTGAAAGACTTCCCGCTACTGGCAACTGAGCTTAAGAGAATGGCCATGTATTCCCGCGAATGGCGTGCCGTAGTTCAAAACTGGGAAGAGTGGACTGAATTAATGATCAATGGCCGCCTCGCCAAACTTTCAGAATTGATGACCGTCACGTTCATTCAACTCAGCATGCCAGCACTCAGCGCCCAGATTGATTTAACGACATGTATCGCAGGACCAAAGCGTCGAAATATTCGCGGTGGTCACGGCAGCTTCCATCTCTCAGATGAAGATAGGGCCTTTATCCAGAAATCACGGGGACGCCTGTCGCTTAAGCGCATTGCCGCAGTTTTAGACCGTCCTTACCCCACAATAATGAGAAATGCGAAGCTTTTATAGGGAGACCATCCATGAAAGAGCCCCCAGTTTCATTAGTCATGGGCGGCGTGAGCGCCTATTGGGACGGCAGGCAAGTTACTTGCCGATGTCCCTCTTATGATTTCCCTCACAGGTTCACCGGCGGCAGATGTAACGGCTACCACATGGCGAAAAACTGCTTCGAAAACCGCCTCACCTGTCAGGGCTGCAACTGCCTTCACTCCGATGGCTGCGATGTAATTAACGAAACCGAAAGCCCGGCTGAATGCCTATACGTGCTGGACTTCTGCGCCGACTACCAAATCAAGTTACCGCACTGATTCATCAATTAGATGATCGATCATTAATTTCCGCTCCATTAACGAACGGACCGCTCTGGCCTGTGCGTAGGTGAAAATTCATGAAAATTGAGACCTCCTAATTAAAGCAACTGGTAATCACTGGGCTTGAAAATCTGGACCCGCATTGCGGCATGACCTGCAAAATATCGCTCGGACACGGATATGAAGGCATTTCAACAATCACCCGAGAAACCAACCAAACGACAGTTCTTTTTCTGTAAATCGGAAAAGCCCTAGGCGTTGATGTCGTCATGCTCGTAGATAAGCTTGAACATTACGCTGCAATTAATGGAGAAATTGAAAAATAATGAGGCACCAACGAAGAAATTTTTAAAATGGTATAATAAAAACTCGATTAACCATTGAGAAAAAATATGAATATCGATGCGGTAGAGATGATTGACCCTGCCCTATTGAAGGGGTATATGGATGCAAAATATTCAGAAAATTCAAAAGGATTTGTTGATCGTTTAATAATCACAGACCAAAGAATGTTCATGCTATGCAATGGTTTAATTGGACATTCATTCAAGTTCAGATTTAAAAGCACTGGGGAGGGTAGATTTATTTTTGAAGGATTGGAAAACGGAGAATATTTTTTCAAGGCTACCCCTTCTTAAATTAATTTCTAATTAACTCCTTTCAAAGCCGCTTAATAGCGGTTTTTTTATGCCTGGAGAAAGCCATGCGACACATCATTCGCGGCCAGCCCACGCTTGCCGAACAGTGCGCGGCCGATGCTGCTCTCACTGCCCACCAGCAGAAATACGGCGATTACGCCCGATCTAAAAATTGCGAAACGTACCAGGTTAGCGTCGCTGACCGAACCTATTCAATCGAGGTGATGAACCGTAAAGCGTCTTATGTGGCCACGGTCATGAATCACCATCGCTCACTATCGAAAATTTGCGAGGTACCGGCCTGATGTATCAGCTCATCTATGTAGGTCCGCCGTGGCAGTAAAGCAACAAAATCAGCAACGGTGCCGCTGGAGTTCATTACAACACCATGACTCTGGAAGACATCAATCGCCTACCAGTCTGGTCTATCGCCGCAGACAGAGCGGTACTTGCGATGTGGCATACCGGCAATTTCGACGACGACATTCCGTTCTAGCGCGAGCGGCGCCAGCCCGTTCAGGGCTGGTCATTCCCCTTTCTATAGAGGCTATCACCATGCCTAAAGCCAAAACACAAACCGCTATCGTCGTGCGTAACGACGGCCAGAAGTGCGTGAAAATACACATGACCGCAACGACGTGGCCCGTAGTTTTACTACCGCGACACCGGCCAGCGCGGCGGCGGGCACGGTCGGGCAAGATTGCTGCTGGACTCCATCAAGCCGATCGAAGCGCCAGGTGCCAAGTAATCGCCAACGGGTTACTTGTTATCACAACTCACCCGACCCCAGCAGATTAAGTGAAATTGGCATTAGAAAATCTACTAATGAGAAATGTCGTATTCATTGAATAAAGTAGTATGATTTATTCCCCCGTATAACAAATGAGAAAAATAAAATAATGGACGATATGACCTTACTAACTATATATGATTCTTTTCATAAACTGGCCGACAGTATAAGTGCTTCACCATCAACAAATGCTGCAATAATCATATCTAGTATAAGTGGTATTTCTGGGGTTTTACTTGGATTTGGAGTGCAGTGGTACAAGGAGAACGCATCTCGCAACGAGACAACAAGAGAAGCAAGTAAACTTATTGATATCGAATTGAAAAACATCCTTGAAGATGCTAAAACAGCAATTAAAGCAAGCAGTTACTTGCTAGATAATCATCCCAACAGGGATGCAACAAAGTTCTTAGTTCCAACACCAATTCAGCGTACATTTTATGACAATTACTTCTTTCGCATCGCTCTCACTATGGAAGAAAATAAACGCAGGAGTATAATGGAATCTTATGCTCAAATGTCTGAATACAACAACGACACAGGCTTTATTGATAATTTAACTAACCGTACTCAAGATGAAATATTATATGGTTACGAGTATCTAATGTGGTTGGCTGCTTCGGCTTACAGACATGCTGAAAACAGCTTATCAGAAAAACCAAGCGCAGACGTTGACATTGATCATGCTAAGCTGGCGATAGAATTACAATTTGAATGCAAGTATTTAGAAACTAAACGGCAGCTTTAATTTTTCAACTCAAATTTAATTATGTGCGTATTTTCGCCAGAGTTGACACATAAAAACCACTAATCTGAGGATTTTACCCCTACCGATCCTTAACGCTAGTGGCATATTTCTCCCAATAATGGTGGGCATTTGTCTTACAACCTTTCTGACCCACCACGCGAAGATATGAACAAAATCAACGTAACTTAGCTGCAGGTGGCTTTGTCTTTAAAGAGCCATACAAGATGCCAGTGCTAGCTGAGATTATAGAGCGTGCGCAACCTGAGCATCTGCTTAAATACTTCAGGGAACGTTTCGCACATCACAGAGCGAAGAAGGCAATGCTGGGTAAGATGGATGTTGAGCAGCCTAAATGATTAGGAGGTCGTGTGGCTAAACCCGAAGAACCTTATCGGTGGTTAAAGGTAGAAAGCTATGAAGTGAAAAGCACATCAGGTAAGAGAGGCAAAATTCACATTAGGCCACTTCCTAATCAATGGGCAGCCGAGATGCTACAAGTCGAATGTTCAAAAAAACTATCCAAGAATTATCCCGTAGGAACCAGATTTGAAATACTCGCAAAGCTGACTGATCGAGAGGACGGTGGTGAATATATCTACAGTTCGTTTCGATGGGATTTTAAAATGATTTAAATGGCCGCACAGAATGCAATTAAGCACGATTGCATGAACCTAAGGCTATTAATCGCGCACGTATAATTCCCAATAAATGGTTTCCCATTTTAGCTTACGAAAAAATAGGAATATAAATGACTAAAGTATTGGTTGAGGCATTTGGACTCTTACTGGATGCTTCCGTTTCGAAATCCACAAGGCCGAGCAATGGGGCTTTTACGACCATAACAAGCTTAGTAGTCCCGAAAACAAAGCAAAGTACAGAAATTTTCACTGGGTGGAGGCAAGATACTGGAGTTTACTTCTCAAGTAACGATGGATGCTCTGGTGATTACTTTCTTATTGATGAGACACCTACCGAATATCACTTTGTAACTCGTTGAGAACAACTGAATACAAATAGGCTGCCAATCGGTGGCCTTTTTTACGCCTGGAGAAAACCATGCACCTCATCATTCGCGGCAACCCAATCTCCTATCAACAAATGAGGAAATGAGGATGGCTGATTATCCTACTGGGGTAGAGAACCACTGCGGATTACTTCGCGTGTGGTTCATCTATCAGGGGCAAAGGGTTAGGGAAAACCTTGGCGTCCCGGACACAGCAAAGAACAGGCGCATGGCCGGTGAACTAAGGGAATCGGTTCGCTATGCCATAAAGATAGGCAATTTCAATTATGCAGCACAATTTCCCGGGTCGAAGAATCTGCATAAATTTGGGGTGGCTCAACAAAATGTGACTGTGACTCAACTCGCTGAAAAATGGCTGACACTGAAGGCGATGGAGATAACTAAGAACGCGATTAACAGGTATCGGTCTTATATAAAGATATGTTCTGAAATTATCGGAGAGGAGAGGCTCGTTTCATCTATAACAAATGAAATGGTACTTGGCCTAAGGCGGGAGCTACTAACAGGTTTTCAACTGGCAGGCATTCATCAGAAGACCAGGCAATTGAAGAAAGGGAGATCAGTAAGAACGGTAAACGTCTATATGTCATGCTTTGCGGGAATGATGGAATTTGCCGTGGCAAATGGCTATGTGGAACGCTCGCCATTGAAAGGGATCTCGCCACTGAAGAAGAGCAAGTCAGAGCCAGACCCTCTAACCAGAGATGAGTATGCCCGGCTGATAGAAGTTGCACCGTCACTTCAGATAAAGAACATCTGGCGTCTGGCGGTGAATACAGGGATGAGGCACGGAGAAATATGCGCACTGGCATGGGAGGACATTGACTTGCAGGAATGGACAATAACCGTCAGTCGCAATATGGCCGTGGTTAACCACTTCACGCCACCGAAGACAGAAAGTGGGAATCGGACGATTAAGTTGACGAACGCAGCCATTGAGGCTTTGAAGGCGCAGATGGCACTGACAAGAATGGGTAAGCAAATTAAGGTTGATGTTCACCTTCGCGAATTTGGCAGAATTCGAAAAGATGATTGCACCTTTGTATTCTCCCCTCGCCTTTCCGCTCGTAACGGGATGGGAGGAGACTGGTACTCACCAGGGGTATTCAGCGGAACGTGGAATTTCGCATTGAAGAAGGCAGGCATTCGCCATAGGAAAGCATATGAAACTCGGCATACTTTCGCGTGCTGGGCGTTGAGCGCCGGAGCGAATCCGAACTTTGTTGCAAACCAAATGGGCCACACATCTTCACAGATGGTGTACAGCGTTTACGGGAAGTGGATGAGCGAAAACAACAACAACCAGATGGACATTTTAAACGCAGGATTTGCGGGTGATGCCCCGCATATGCCCCGTGCCATATCACAGTGATGAAAATTTCCCTTTACTTCAAATAGTTACTTCGCCCAACTCGGCTTATTCATGATGTGGTCCTGCCAATCTTCAACATCATCCTCACGTACGGCGATATAACGGACTGAAATCCGTTCGGTATGCATCGCTGACTTGGATGACTTGTTCAGCAGTGGGTGCCAGGGAAGTAATGGTTTCCCCTCACCAACCAGTCGGTACGCGCAGGTTGGCGGCAACCAGTCAAAAGTGGTTAAATTCTCACGAGTCAGCTTGATGCAGTCTTCTTCCAGAGTGAAACGACGTTCATAATTACGGCACTGGCAGGACTTAATATTTAGCTGATTGCAGGCTACGTTGGTGAAGTAAATTTCCTCCGTATCTTCGTCAATCAACTTATGTAAGCAGCATTGCCCACAGCCATCGCACAACGCTTCCCACTCTTCGTCTGTCATCTCAGACAGTTTTTTTTGCTGCCAAAAATTGGGTTCAGTCATGTTGGCATCCAGGTTAAGTAAAACGAGGGGGCTTATATAAACACTTTAGTGCAGAGATGCAAGTAAAGCTGCCCGAAAATCTCCCGGACAGCTTTATCTATTGAATGATGCGGCTTACGATAGATCAGATAACGCGTGTCGTTATACTTTGGCCATTGACCGAAGCCTGAATTGTATCACCAGCGGCCATTGGGCCGACTCCCTGCGGGGTACCCGTAAGTATGATGTCTCCGGCACGCAGCGTAAAGAAACGGCTCATATAGGCTATCAGCGGCAGAATTTTGGTCAGCATATCCCGGCTGTTACCACTTTGACGCACTTCACCATTAACGATTAGCTGCAACTCAGCGGACTGAGCATCACCGAACTCGCTGACAGGAATGAAACCGCTGATCGGGCAAGAACCGTCAAAACCTTTGGCTTTTTCCCAGGGCTGTCCGGCCTTTTTAAATCCCGCCTGCAGGTCGCGTAATGTCAAATCCAGTGCCAGAGCGTAACCCGCGATAGCGTTAGCCACCCGATCCTCACTCGCCTGCTTAAGCGGTGTTCCAATCAACACCGCCAGCTCAACCTCATGATGAACCGAACCCAGATTGGCTGGAATGACGATAGGCTGACGGATGTCGCACAGTGCTGTTTCCGGCTTAATGAATATTACCGGTTCAGCTGCCACTTGGCTGCCCATCTCTTTAATGTGGTCAGCATAATTGCTGCCAACACACACCACTTTATTCACCGGAAAATCAAGCAGCGCACCGTTCCAATCTCTATGTTGATACATGTGAAACTCCTGAAAATGTCAGTCATCCACCGAAGGGGTTTTTACCCGTCGGTGCCAAAGGGGCAACAGGCTCAACTTGCTTCAGGGGTTCACTCAATGTGGGCGCCTGTGCTTGAGTCTGATCAGCCATAATAGCATCAGCCATCATACCGATGCTCAGTGCGAAATAGGTCGAGCGATTCCAGTGCATGATGGTGCGGAAATTATCATAAACCAGGAACGCACGGCCTTGTAGATCGTCGGGAGTGATAATCCAAGCATGAGTGGCTGTTGATGTAAGCACGCTGCCATCACTCTGTTTCACACCTTTTTGCTGCCAAAAGCTTGCCGTATGCATCTGGTCGTTTTTTAAACCAACCAGATTGGCATCAAAACCGGCGGGCAGTTTCACTTCCTGGCCCCAGCTTTGATTCCCTTTCCAACCCTCAGTCGACAGATAATTAGCGGTAGAAGCAAAGACGTCACTGGTATTTCCCCAGATATCAATCCTCCCGTCACCATCGCCGTCGGCACCATAGTTCAGATAGGACGTCGGCATAAACTGTGACTGCCCCATGGCTCCCGCCCAGGAGCCTTGCATCATGTCGCTGGTTGCATGACCAGAATCGACGATTTTCAGAGCCGCCATAAATTCTTTGGTAAAGAAAGCTTCACGACGACCTTCAAAGGCCAGCGTCGCCAGCGCGGAGAAAACATCTTCCTTACCCTGTATCTTGCCAAAGTTACTCTCCATGGCCCACAGCGCGACGATATATTGGGGTTGTATGCCATAGCGATCACTGGCTTGCGTCAGGGCAGGCAGATTGGTTTGATACTGGGTTTTCCCCTCGGCGATTTTACGTTCCGTCAGAACTCGCGCCAGGTAGTCGTCAAGCGTCGTTTTATTTTCCAATTGATTACGGTCTAAATTAATCACCCGGTCGATAAAATGAATTTTGGCGAAAGCACTGTCGATAGTCTGCTGACTAATGCCCTGTTGACGGGCCTCAATTTTGAGTTGATCAACATAAGATGGAAACTCGGTAGGATCGCGCCCCTGTTGGGCCAACGTCGTTTTAGTGACATTTTCGGTGGCAGGTGTCTGCACAGGTTTCGCCACGGTGGTCGTCTGAGTTTCATTGGCTACACTTTCCTTGACACAACCGCTCAGGACCACGCTAGTTACTACAACGGCCAATATCGACAATTTCATCACTCTGCTCCTTGTTCTTTCTATGACTTTGGGGTTTTCATCAACCTGAAGGAGCACAGCGATGAATGCAAGACGACAGCTCTGAATTTACAAGAACACACGAATAACGCGCACCTTCGGTTTATTTTTCACCGTTTTCCAGGTGCATATTCAATAAGTTTTCCATCGGAGGTGGGACTTGCAAATAATAACCCTGTTCATTGAGGGACTGTTTTACTTTTTCAATATCCGCAGTCGCTAACTTTTCGCGTAGACCGAGATTTATCACCATTGAGAACTGCGGCTTACCAAAACCTTGCATTAACTCTTCAGGGATGCGGGAGAAATCGTCTTTTTTTTCGACATACAGGTAAGTCTGATCGCGTTTGTTACTTCTATAGATGGCACAAAGCATTTTTTTAACTCTAATTTATTGAAACGGCGGCTTGCCTAGATATAACTGTAACTATAACATGCTTATCGTAGATCGGAATATCGCCCCCCGAGTGGTATTCTGGGGATTAAAAGTTGCTGATACTGAGTCAGGATAGATGTCACAATCGCCAATAGAACTAAAAGGCAGCAGTTTCACCTTATCGGTTGTTCATTTACATAGTTCACAACCTGAGGTTATTCATCAGGCATTGCAGGACAAAGTGGAGCAAGCCCCTGCTTTTCTCAAAAATGCCCCTGTTGTTATCAACGTCGCAGCCCTAACGGGCGAAGCGAACTGGAAAGACATTCAACAGGCTGTCGCTTCTGCTGGTTTTCGCGTTGTTGGTATCAGTGGTTGCAAAGATGAAAGTCAGAAACGCGCCATCTCCCGCACCGGTTTACCGTTGTTGAGTGAAGGCCGCGCACAGCGTATCGCCGCCGAGGCGCTGGTACCTGTAGTGCCGGACAATGCGCCAGCGAAAACCCGGATAATTAGCACACCCGTCCGGTCTGGCCAACAAATTTATGCCCGCAACAGCGATCTCATCGTCACAAGTAGTGTGAGCGCCGGTGCGGAACTTATTGCCGATGGCAACATCCATATTTATGGCATGATGCGAGGCCGTGCGCTAGCTGGGGCCGCCGGGGATGCAAATTGTCAAATTTTTTGCACGCACCTTGGCGCTGAGCTAGTCTCAATCGCAGGGCAGTACTGGTTGAGTGATCAAATCCCGTCCGACTATTCCGGACAGGCAGCACGCCTCAGCCTGTTGAATAACGTGTTAACCATACAACCTTTAAACTAAGCCCTTTTGACAAGGAATCCTTTCATGGCACGCATTATAGTTGTTACATCGGGTAAAGGGGGCGTTGGCAAAACCACTTCAAGCGCAGCCATTGCTACCGGTTTAGCTCAAAAAGGTAAGAAGACCGTGGTCATCGATTTTGACATCGGTTTGCGTAACCTCGATCTGATCATGGGCTGTGAACGCCGGGTTGTTTATGATTTCGTCAATGTGATCCAAGGTGATGCCACGCTGAACCAGGCGCTTATCAAAGATAAACGCACTGATAATCTGTTTATTCTACCTGCTTCGCAAACCCGTGATAAAGACGCATTGACCCACGCTGGAGTAGAAAAAATACTCAACGAACTTAACGATATGGGGTTCGATTTCGTGGTCTGTGATTCACCTGCGGGTATTGAAACCGGCGCGTTGATGGCGTTGTATTTCGCTGATGAAGCGGTTATCACCACTAACCCTGAAGTCTCCTCAGTTCGTGACTCCGACCGCATCTTGGGCATTTTGTCATCAAAATCGCGCAGAGCAGAACAAGGTTTAGAACCAATTAAAGAACACCTGCTTCTTACTCGTTATAATCCGGGCCGCGTTAGCCGCGGGGACATGCTCAGCATGGAAGATGTCCTTGAAATTCTTCGCATTCCGTTGTTGGGTGTGATCCCTGAAGATCAGTCTGTACTGCGCGCCTCCAACCAAGGCGAACCAGTCATTCTGGATCAGGAATCCGATGCGGGCAAAGCGTATGACGACACCGTCAGCCGTCTGCTTGGTGAAGAACGCGCGTTCCGTTTTATTGAAGAAGAGAAGAAGAGTTTCCTGAAACGCCTTTTTGGGGGATAAACCATGGCCTTGTTAGATTTCTTTCTGTCCCGCAAAAAGCCGACAGCCAATATAGCCAAGGAACGGCTACAAATTATCGTAGCAGAGCGACGCAGGGGAGACAGTGAGCCTTCCTATTTACCCGAGCTCAAGCGCGATATTCTTGCGGTGATTTGCAAGTACATCAAGATTGATCCTGAAATGCTCCAGGTGCAGTTCGAGCAAAAAGGAGATGATATTTCGGTACTTGAACTGAATGTGACATTACCGGAATCAGAAGAAACACCTAAATGACAGTAATAGCATCGTTCTCCTTGAAGGTGTTTAATTCAAAATAGTCACTCCCCTGATTTTCAGGGGAGTGACAGTGTAAACAGACAATACCCGCATACTTATCGCTCCTACTGTATTTATTTCTTTACTGCTACGACTCACCGTTAAATAGAGAAAATAGGGTTTAAGATTCATCCCATTTACTGTCGTCAATATTTCAACACCCGGCTATTGTCGATGTAATACTGAGTCTCTTATCCATATATTTGATACTCAATTGAATAAAAAACAATAAAAAAGGCAGACCCGTTGTCTGCCCTTCTGCCTACTTCAAGCTACTTTCGCATAAAGCCCTGACCGGATTTTAATATTCTTCTAATATTTTACTTAATTTATCGGCCAGTATTTTTCCACGCCATCCACTGATAAGTTCAGGCTGATGCTCTTTGGTTGCCATTTGCCAATGCCAGCTTAACAACCGATTAATTTGGCGGCGCGACGCCAATAATTCCACGCTAAGCTTACTCTCTTCACTGACGGCCTGGATCAGCGCCTTAATATCCTTAAACACCTTGCGATAACCAGAATGGTCAATCAGGTTTGACAAGGGTTCAGGCAGTTCGCTCTCATCCATTTCATTGGCTTCAGCGACCAGTGCAAGCAGTGTACGTCCATGGTAACGGATCTCAGGCCCACTTAAGCCCAGAGATTCAAGCTCACCAAGCGATGTGGGTTGGTAACGCGCAACTTGCCAGAGGTTTTCTTCGCGAACCACAAAGTTTACGGCCAAATCCCGTTGGCGGGCATGAGTTAAGCGCCAGGATGCGAGCTTCTGCAAACAGGCTAACTGACGTGGATGCAACTGGAAGGCGTTAGTAATTTCCAGATAAGCCTGCTCAGGTTGCAGCACTTCAGCACGGCGGCGACACAGCGCCAGACATTCGTCCAAAGCGGCATCCATCCAACCCGCTTGTTCGGTTTCATGCATCAACTGCGTAGCCAAAGGCAACAAATACCAGACATCTGCGGCGGCATACACACACTGTTTTTCGCTTAGCGGACGGGCGATCCAGTCTGTGCGTGATTCGCTTTTATCCAACTCAACGCCCGTTGTTTCCTGTACTAAACGAGCAAAGCCGCAGGAAAGAGGTCGACCGCTAAAGGCAGCCAGGATTTGGGTATCAATCAATGGGACGGGCATCACGGCAAAGGCATTAAGAAACACTTCAAGATCTTCGCTGCCGGCGTGGAGAAACTTCACTACATCCGGATTGGTCAGCAGATCGATAAAGGGTTGCCAGGACGTGATTGGCAGCGGGTCAATCAGGGTAAGTGTTTCACCGTCAAACAATTGGATCAGTCCCAACTGCGGGTAGTAGGTGCGGGTTCTGACGAATTCGGTATCGAGGGCAATATGGCTATGTGTCCGCGCCTGGAGACAAACTTGTTCCAGAGCATCGTTGGTGGTGATTAACTGATAATTCAAACTTTAGTTCTCTTCAGAATATACCCGTCATCCTGTTTGAATGAACCGGATATCATTGGGTTATTACGTAACAACGCCGGACATTGCCGGCGTTGTGAGAGTCTGCTCGCGAATACTGCATTTGTTCAGCGCTACGCTGCATTCTGCGCCTTATCAGACTTAGGTTTATTCTGTTCATCACGAAGTTCGCGACGAAGAATTTTGCCCACGTTTGATTTTGGTAGTTCATCGCGAAACTCAACAATTTTAGGCACTTTATAGCCCGTCAGCATACGACGGCAGTGTGCCAGCAACTCTTCGGAGGTGAGCGATGGATCCTTCTTCACCACACAAATCTTGACGACTTCGCCAGATGATTCGCTGGCAATACCGATAGCTGCCACTTCAAGCACTTTGTCGTGCTGAGAGACGACTTCTTCAATCTCATTAGGATAAACATTGAAACCTGAAACCAGTATCATGTCTTTTTTACGATCTACGATGCGTAAAAAGCCCTGCTCGTCCACTGTAACGATATCACCGGTTGAGAGCCAGCCATCTTTTAGTACCTCGTCGGTAGCGGCCGGGCGTTGCCAATAACCTAGCATCACTTGTGGGCCGCGTATTAACAACTCACCGGGTTCACCCGTGGCCACTTCATTAGCATTATCGTCAATCAGTTTCACCTCTGTAGAGGGCACCGGCAAGCCAATACTGCCACTGTAATGTTTCAAATCATAAGGATTACCAGCCACCAACGGAGAACACTCTGTCAGCCCATAGCCTTCAAGTAAATGCTTACCCGTGAGTTTTTCCCATTTATCCGCCACCGATTTCTGCACCGACATCCCTCCGCCGACCGACAGGCGCAACGTCGAGAAATCCAGTTCACGAAAATCTTCATTGTTAAGTAGCGCGTTGAACAATGTGTTTACGCCGCTAATAGTGGTGAACGGATATTTCGCCAGCTCTTTTACCATGCCGGGAATATCGCGCGGATTGGTGATGAGAAGACTGCGGCCACCCAGTTCAATAAACAGCAGGCAATTCACCGTGAGCGCGAATATATGGTAGAGAGGTAACGCCGTGACCACCAGTTCATGGCCGGGTATGAGCAGAGGCGAATACGCGGCTTTAGCCTGTTCGAGATTTGCCTGCATATTACGGTGAGTAAGCATCGCTCCTTTTGCTACACCTGTAGTGCCGCCAGTATATTGCAGGAAAGCTAAATCACTATTAACGACATCTGGCTTGATATACTGCATCCGACGGCCTTTTTGTAACACGCTACGAAATGAAATGGCATTAGGAAGATGGTATTTCGGCACCAGCCGTTTAATATATTTGACAACGAAATTCACCAGAGTGCCTTTCGCGGCTGAAAGTTGATCGCCCATTCGGGTGAGGATCACATGCTTAACCTGCGTCTTGAAAACGACTTTCTCCAGCGTATGAGCAAAATTCGACACAATAACTATCGCGCTCGCTCCGCTGTCGTTGAGCTGATGCTCAAGTTCACGCGGCGTATACAGCGGATTCACGTTGACAACCACCATGCCTGCACGCAACACGCCAAATAGAGCTATCGGATACTGCAAAAGATTCGGCATCATCAACGCAACGCGATCGCCCTTCTTCAACCCTAATTCATTCTGCAAATAAGCGGCAAATGCACGGCTACGTTCTTCAAGTTTACGAAACGTCATCACCTCGCCCATATTGATGAACGCCGGACTGTCTGCATAACGTAGTACAGCATTTTCAAACATCTCAACCAGCGAGCTGTAGCGATCAGGATCGATGTTCTCAGGAACATCTGACGGGTAACGTTTTAGCCAAACCTTTTCCAAGGTAATACTCCTGAAATCATGTGTTATTGCCATTTCAATGTGACGAGATTAATCACGACTTTAACAATATTTTAACTCAGCATACCAGTTGCGTTTTAAACAATATCCAGGTTGAGAGGCTGGTCACTAATTTTGCTGAGCTTTCATCGATCGAAAAAGAAAAAGGCGGCCAAGGCCGCAAAGCATAAGCCCTTTAAATTCAATAATTTACTGAATTTTATCCACTATGTAAGCATGAAACTACATGACAAAACATGGTGTAACTAAGGTGTTTGGAGCAGGTTGTGGATCATGGCAGCTTTACTCATCCAGAAAAGCGATGGCGTATCCATCTTCGTTGAAGCAGCAAAATTTTTAGTTTATTGGACTTAGTACCGATGTAGGATTCAGGTCATGCTATAAGAAGTTGAATTATCCCAGTTAAATAGGCGCACGGTATACTGTGATTGATTTAAGCATTAGCCGATAAAAGAAACATTTACTTCTCTTGACTTGAAAGGAACCTTTATGGGGGTTATGCTCTGGTCATAAGTCGCAGGAACTCTTAGATGGATCATGATTTAGATACGTTACTGAGCATGCATGGCACTAAATTTACTTACGAATGTGGCTACTGGTTTGAGATAGTGGCTTACCAAGTTGAAGTAAACCAATCTAGACCGCATGGTATTCGCTACTCGCTAACTTTTCATGACCATCACAATCAACGCATCTTTGGAATGGACAATGCTCATGCTATCGCCGCTACTAAGCAAGGAATGTGCAGAGGCAGAATCCAAGAATGGGACCATCTACACCAGTCAATCAGCGACAAAGGCACTCCATATGAATTTGTTAATGCCGCACAACTCATTGAAGATTTTTTCTCAGCGATAGAGAAAATTATCGCTGAGATCTAAAAGTAAATGATATCACGTCACAGAGGTAATTATGAAAGCACTCATCGGTATTATGCCAGAAAGCATGTTCCGCGAGCGTCTGATGGCTATCGCCAGAGGTCAATACCTACCGGCAGAAGGAGAACCTAAAGTTTGGTTTTCTTCACTGGTTGCACTGGGCCAAATTCTTAACAACGACAACATAGCACTGCTATGCCAAATGGACAGTGAGAAGCCTGAGAGTATCAGTGAACTTGCCAGAATGTCGGGGCGAGAAGTTAGCAACCTTTCCAGCACACTTACAACTCTTGAAAAATATGGGTTTATTAGAAAAGTGAAAGTGAAAAATTCCGTTAAACCGATTGCTCTGTTTACGGAGTTTGAAATTAGAACCGAACGATTCCCCGCCAAAGAACAACAAGCTGCTGCATAACAAAAAAACCGCTCAGGCGGTTTTTTTGTACGGACTGACCCAGCCTATATAGCGTTGACACATTTAACTCACTCGTATCCTGACCGAAGTGTTTCATTCAAGTTTTCGTCACATCAGGCAAGATTGATTTTGACGATTGATAAATTCTAATTAATCACCCAAATCAATTAGATCTCAATTTTTCATGCACTTAGACTTAACCCACAAATTAATAAAGGGATTTTAAGAATGAATATGGTTTTCTGCAAAGGATGCGGGCTGTGGATTGATGAAACGGAGAATTACGACGACAAGACGGAAGAGTATTGCGAGAAGTGTAAACAGGCACGACCAGGAATATGGATAAGATTTCTGCGACTGATTAAGTTAAGACGAGCACACTGATCAAGAGTGGTCACCATATGGTCATGATGAAAATAATATTCTTATAAAACAATAGATTAACACACTAAAAAAGGCGGCCAAGGCCGCCTGCAAATTATTCACTTCTTTTTCACACAGTAGTGGTTTATTCGGTGACGATGGTCTCGACCCGCGCCGGTGGGGCGTCATACCAACCCGGTCCATAGCTTCTTCCCCAGCGAGGATCAAAAGGACCTCCGTATCCCCAGCCCCACGGCCCCATCGGTTGTGGCGGCATCACCACCTGTTGGATAAGGCGCCAGCGTTTAAAACTGTTAACATTCACCGTAACAAATTTATACGACGTCTGGCCAATAGTGCCCTCTTCAGCACCGGTAATTGGGCCGACAACGGTCACTAATTGACCTTTGAAATCCACCGGATCGACGAAGCCATTAAGATAAGCGTGAATACGCCCCATAGAAGCCGCGCCGAGAATCGGTCTTGCTGCGTCATCAAGCGGCATGGTAGCAATCTCAAGACGCGTTTTGTTTTGCTGGTTGGTAATACCTACAACTTTACCACCAAAACGTGACTCCTGACCGACATACAACTGTGGCGCGCCCTGCACCACTTGCAGATTCATTTGCGGTGTATCCGTTGTTCCGCGGATATCATCGGGAACGGTGACACAACCAGACAACCATAAAACACTGAGGCCAATGGCACTTAAAGGCAGAGCCGAAAACCGTGGAATAACTGACCACTTACGCATAGCAATAACTCCTGGTAGAGACTGTTAATTTTGACCACGACTTACTGTACAAGTTGCTATAACTTAACGGCCAGGAAGCTTTTTCCAGGTCACTTCATTGCGTAAATAAACAGGTTCAGCGTGTTCCGGAGTGACGCGGATACCGCGTTGCCACATTTGCAGAGCCAGTGGCAGCATGTCTTCAGCCTGTGGCAGACGCATGCTGCCATCATATAATTCGGCGGCGGATGACTCTCCCAATAAATGCGGATACGTTTCCCAGCCAGTGCCTACGGTGGCAAAACGGCCGGTGAAGTCAGCCGCGCACAGTTGCAACTGCTCCGGCTTGATCACCGCTTCGCTCTGTTCACCCTGCCACTCGCCATCTTCGCTGTAATAATATTCCCCCCAATAAACGTCACCCATGCGAGCATCAATAGCGGCTAATACTCGCTCAGCCCCCGTCAGGCGGTGCGCTCCCTGGGCCATGGTCACGAGGGTAGAAACCGGCAACAGTGGCAGTTCAGCACCGTATGCCAAACCCTGAGCAACACCAATGCCGATGCGTACACCGGTGAAACTGCCTGGACCGCGGCCAAAAGCCAGCGCGTCCAGTTGTTTTAACGTTAGCCCCGCTTCGGATAATATCTGCTGCACCATAGGCAGAATACGCTGCGTATGTTCGCGCGCACAGAGTTCGAAATGGGCGAGCGTCTCGCCTTCATTGTAAAGCGCAACCGAACAGGCTTCTGTCGCCGTATCAATTGCTAAAATTCGCGTGGACATGCCAAACCTCAGGCGGAAAATAGTAAGTTAAAAGCCTTTTTCGAGACGTTATTCTAGCATAGCCAGTGGTCTATTTCTGCTGTTAGCCATTCTGCAGAAACCGGATCGCCTTGGCTAAATCGCGGGTGCGTGGTGTCGGAGGCAAACTTTTCAGGAACACTTCACCGTACGGGCGCATCACCAAACGGTTATCACAGATAATCATCACACCACGGTCGTCGGTATCCCGGATTAGGCGCCCGACGCCCTGTTTGAGAGTGATCACTGCATCGGGTAATTGCACCTCGTTAAAGGGATCACCACCGCGCAGACGGCAATCTTCAATACGCGCTTTCAGTAGCGGGTCATCGGGTGAAGTAAAGGGTAGTTTGTCAATTATCACGCAGGAGAGAGCTTGCCCACGTACATCTACCCCTTCCCAAAAACTGCTGGTAGCCACCAACAAAGCATTACCGGCTTCGACAAACTGGGCCAGCAATTGCCCTTTACTGGTTTCTCCCTGTAGCAACACCGGTAGCGTCGTGCTGGCACGAAACTCTTCAGCCAGTTCACGCATCATTAGGTGCGATGTACAGAGAAAGAAGCAGCGGCCTTGGTTGGCTTCGATCAACGGCAACAGCATTTTGGCCAGTTGTCGCGAACCGCCACGTTCATTGGGTGACGGCAGAAAGCGTGGCACGCACAGCAGCGCCTGATTAGCATAATCAAAAGGACTCGCCAGCAATAACGTCTCTGCGTTATCCAGCCCGAGACGAGCAGTAAAATGATGGAGCTGATCGTTCACCGAAAGTGTGGCCGAAGTGAAAACCCATGCCCCCGGTTTGTCGGCCATCATTTCACTGAATTTATCGGTCACCGACAGCGGGGTTAACGCCAGCACAAAGTGGCGAGAATTGCATTCATACCAGTAGCTATAGCCGGGAATAGAGACATCTTTCAGGCGCTTGAGACGGTTGCGGTAAACCGTCGCCCGTTCAAATGCCGCGTCCAACAGCGCCGAACGACCGAGCGACAGTTTCACCACGTCGTAGCACAACTCGAGTGCGTCATCGAGCAGCAACAGTGCGCGCTGAATAGCGGGTTGGTTGAGAACATCTCGTAGATTGCCGCGAAACCCAGGTTCGCCCAATGCCAGACGAAAATCCATGGTGCTTTGACTCAGACGGTCAGCACTCTTTTGCAACTGGACCGAATCACGAACTTCTGTGCGGTAAGCAATAGTAATGTCTTTTGCCATATCCAACAGTTGACGGCTGGTGATCTGCTGACCGAAATACTGACTGGCGATATCGGGAATTTGGTGGGCTTCGTCGAAAATCATCACGTCGGCAGTCGGGATTAACTCACCGAAACCGCCCTCTTTGACGACCATATCAGCCATAAATAGATGATGATTGACCACCACGACATCGGCATCCATTGCCCTGCGGCGGGCTTTGACGACGAAGCACTCTTTGTACGCGGGGCAGTCGCTGCCGAGGCAGTTATCATTAGTGCTGGTCACCAGCGGCCAGACATAACTGTCTTCGGCCACCACGGCACAGGTGCTAATGTCACCCTCTTCGGTCATGCTTGACCAGTTTCGCAGATGAACTAAATCGCTCAATGACTGGCTGGCAAGATCCCCGCCTGACAAGGACTGCTGCTCAAGGCGTTCAATACACAGGTAGTTAGAACGCCCTTTCAGCAGCGCCAGTTTGCCCTTGAATTTCAGTGCGCTGGCAACTTTGGGTAAATCGCGTGAATACAGTTGGTCCTGCAGAGCTTTGGAACCGGTAGAAATAATTACTTTCTTCCCAGAGCGGAGAGCCGGTGCCAGATAAGCATAGGTTTTCCCCGTACCCGTGCCCGCTTCCACCACCAGCCCCTGTTTGTTGTTGATCGCCTTGCTGACGGCCTGCGCCATTAGACGCTGAGGTTCACGCGGTTTAAACCCGTCAATTTTCTGCGCTAACGCGCCGTCTGGTGCAAAATCGTCTATCACGCTGTCTCTCTACCTGTACGGATCAGCAGTGATTATGCCAATCCAACGCCTCCACGGCTACCGCCATCTGCCAATCCTATGTAATCCGTCTTTGTGTTACCCTTAGCACCATCATTAGAAAGTGACTGAAGGAGCGAACACGATGAGTATCGAACGTATCCGGCCCGAGCCGCGGATGTCAGATGTTGTTATTCACAACGAAACCATTTACTACACCGCGGTGCCAGAAAATTTGGATGCGGGCGCTAAAGATCAGACCGCTGAAACGCTGGCCATCATCGATACCGTGCTGACCGAAGTGGGCTCTGACAAAAGCAAAATCCTCGATGTGACGCTGTTTCTGGTTCACAAGGAAGACTTCAGTGCAATGAACGAAGCTTGGGACGCCTGGGTCTCTCCGGGCAACGCACCGGTTCGCTGCACGGTGCAAGCCAACCTAATGAACCCGAAATATAAAATTGAAATCAAAATTATCGCCGCCCGTTAAACCCTGATTTCAGACCTAAAAAAACCTCCCGAGGGAGGTTTTTTTAGGTCTGGCAGAAGCCTTATGCCTTGGCACCGGCTACAGCGTCACGTGCCAGTTTGGTGATGCGATCATAATCACCGCTTTCCAGTGCATCAGCCGGAACCAACCAGGAACCGCCGATACACAGCACACTTTTCAGTGCCAGATAGTCACGGTAGTTGTTCGGCGTAATGCCACCCGTTGGGCAGAACCGTACCTGCGAGAACGGGCCAGCGATAGCCTGTAAGGCTTTCACGCCACCATTGGCTTCCGCTGGGAAGAACTTGAACTCACGCAGACCTGCATCCAGACCCATCATCAATTCAGACACGGTACAGATACCCGGGATCAGTGGAATGGAACCGGCATTTGCCGCCTTCAACAGCGCGTCCGTCAGACCTGGGCTAATAGCAAACTGGGCACCGGCTTCGGTAACTTGTGCCAGTTGCTCCGGATTGAGTACGGTACCCGCGCCAATAATGGCATCCGGGACTTCTTTTGCAATGGCACGGATAGCGTCAATTGCACAGGCAGTACGCAAAGTGACTTCCAGAACGCGAACACCGCCAGCAACCAGCGCTTTCGCTAGTGGAACCGCGTGTTCGAGTTTGTTTATAACGATCACAGGAACGACCGGGCCGGACGTCAAAATTTGTTCCGCGCTCGTTTTCCAATTTTTCATCTTTGTCTCCATTCATGCCCGTGGGCATCGTTGTGATTGATGGCGAGCCCCTGCCACAGGGCCTGCAAATATGCAGGTTACCGACCACACCCATTAGCCGAACTGGCTGTATTGCGAGTAAAACAAGTAATAAAGCGATTCAATTGAAAAACGCCGCGTAAGCGACGGTTTTCAATTTTTCGGTCACGCTCTCCAATAAACACTGACCGGTGTTTGTTGCTGGTTGAGTACGGCTCGCACCGGCATTTCATTCTCGTCGGTGCCTTTTTCAGCGCGCTCATACACTTCGCGCTTTGCCTCGCCCATCAGATGCAAATAGATATTACGGCTGTCGAGCAGCAACGGTAGCGTCAGAGTGAGCCTGTCGAGCGGTGCAGTTAGCGGTGTCATCCCTATACAACTTCGGCCTGAATCAAGCGCCAGCGCAGCGGATAGATTCTTAGCACCAGGGAACAGCGACGCGGTATGACCGTCATCCCCCATGCCGAGGATCACCACATCGATAGGACGCGGTAAATCTTTTAGTGCCATCTCGGTTGCAGCCGCGCCTTCAAAGGGAGAGACGGCCTCATTTTTCAAGCTAATAAAGGTGGCTGACGCGGCCAGACCTTGTAACAGATGATCACGCACCAGCTTTTCATTGCTGGCATCATTGTCCGGGCTTACCCAGCGCTCATCGGCCAGCGTAATGACCACCTTGTTCCATTCAAGCTCCTGACGCGTGAGCTGTATAAACAGGTCGAGCGGTGTATGACCGCCCGAGACCACCAAACTGGCTTTGCCGTTTGCCGCAATCCCCTGACGAAGGGCATCCGCAATCTTTCCAGCGAAGTTTTGGGTTAGCGCCACTGCGCCGGAAAATTCGACAAAATTGGCCATCAGTTTCCCTTTACTCGAACTCGCTCCAGGAGCGACCATCACGGGTGATCATAGCCACTGACGCGACAGGCCCCCAAGTTCCGGACTGGTAAGGTTTTGGTGATTCGCTTTCGGCAGCCCAGGCATTCATGATGGAGTCGACCCATTTCCAGGCTTCTTCTACTTCGTCACGACGAACGAACAGTGCTTGAATACCACGCATCGTCTCCAACAGCAAACGTTCATAAGCATCAGCGATGTGCTGCTCGTTGAATGTCTCGGAGAAGCTCAGATCCAGTTTGGTGGTTTGCAGGCGATGCTTGTGTTCCAGGCCAGGGACTTTGTTAAGGACTTCGATCTCGATACCTTCATCCGGTTGCAGACGAATAGTCAGTTTGTTCTGCGGTAACTGCTGATAGGAATCACGGAACAGGTTCAGCGCTGGGGTTTTGAAGTAGACCACCACTTCTGAGCATTTAGTCGGCAGGCGTTTACCTGTACGCAGGTAGAACGGTACGCCAGCCCACTGCCAGTTGTCGATATCAACGCGGATAGAAACGAAGGTTTCAGTGGTACTGGCTTTTTTCGCACCTTCCTCTTCCAGATAGCCAGGCACTTTTTTGCCTTGAACAAAACCGGCGGTGTATTGGCCACGCACGGTGGTTTCGCGTACGTTGGTTTGATCGATCCGGCGCAAAGAACGCAGCACTTTCACTTTTTCATCACGGATACGATCGGTACTCAGGTCGGCCGGCGGCGACATGGCGATCATCGTCAGAATTTGCAGTAGGTGGTTCTGGATCATGTCGCGCATCTGACCCGCATCATCGAAGTAACCCCAACGGCCTTCGATACCCACCTCTTCAGCAACGGTGATTTGTACGTGATCGATGGTGCGATTGTCCCAATTACTGGCAAACAGGTTGTTGGCAAAACGCAGCGCCAACAGGTTAAGAACCGTTTCTTTACCCAGATAATGGTCGATACGGTAAACCTGAGACTCGGCAAAGTATTCCGCCACCTGATCGTTAATCACCTGAGAAGACTCCAGTGAGTGCCCCAGTGGTTTTTCCATCACCACGCGCGCAGGTTCTTTATTAAGTCCTGCTTCACCCAAGCCACGGCAGATTGCCCCAAAGTGGCTTGGCGCAATCGCAAAATAGTTAATGGTGGCGCGATTCTTCTGGTCGAGCATTTTGCCCAGCACTTTAAAATGTTTTAGATCGTTAACATCAAGGTTACAGAAATCTAAACGAGCGCTGAGTTTATCCCACAACTCTGGCTCCATTTTTTCCTTCATGAAGGTGGTTAGCGCGTCTTTGACGACTTCGGTATACGCCGCTTTGTCCCACTCAGCACGACCGACACCGATAATTTTGGTATCAGGATGAATGTGTCCAGCTTTTTCTAGCTGGTACAGGGAAGGCAACAGTTTACGGCGAGCAAGATCGCCTTTCGCACCGAAAATAACCAGGTCACAGGCCTGGGCTGTCTGGGTTACCGCCATGTTCTTCTCCTTCATGCAAGAGTGCAGGATATATTGTAATTTTATTTCAGCAATAATGTACTCTGATTAGTTAGCGCCAGTAAACCTCGATCTAAAACCTTAATAAACGAATAAAAACCACATATTTTGTCACAGATGTTAAATGTGTCGTAAAAAAAGGCTGATTTTGTAATTTTATGACAAATATGGAAAGGATTTACCATACTGAAATTTAGACACTGGTCAAACTCTGAGGAGAAAAGCTTAAAATTCACCACATTGCTTCTGCCAACCCAATCAGGCTCGTAGTATATTTTCATCAAACCGACATGATTTCCTCTTTTCATAGAAATCGTTGAAACCTATGAGTGGCACGCGAATGAATACATTGGAAAAAATCCAAAGCCATCTGGACATTCTAAGCAAGTCTGAAAGAAAAGTTGCCGAGGCAATTCTTGCCTCACCGCAGACCGCTATCCATTGCAGTATTGCCACACTGGCCCACATGGCCGGTGTCAGTGAACCGACAGTAAACCGGTTTTGCCGCCGGCTTGATACCAAAGGCTTTCCTGATTTCAAATTGCATCTGGCTCAGAGTCTGGCAAATGGCACACCTTATGTGAACCGTAATGTTGAAGAAAGTGATGGTGTAGAGGCTTATACCAGCAAGATTTTCGAATCCACTATGGCGACGCTGGATCAGGTGAAAAACACTCTGGATATCAGCATGATTAATCGCGCGGTGGACCTGCTCACCCAGGCAAAAAAAATCTCTTTCTTTGGGCTGGGTGCCTCGGCAGCCGTGGCGCATGATGCCATGAACAAGTTTTTCCGCTTTAATATTCCGGTCGTCTACTTTGATGACATCGTCATGCAACGTATGAGCTGTATGAACTGTAGTGAAGGGGATGTGGTGGTGCTCATTTCTCACACTGGCCGCACCAAGAATCTGGTTGAACTTGCGCATTTGGCCCGAGAAAATGACGCAACCGTGATCGCAATTACCTCACAAAATACCCCGCTAGCCCATGAAGCCACGCTGGCTTTGCTGCTGGACGTCCCTGAAGACACTGACGTCTATATGCCGATGGTCTCGCGTATCGCACAACTGACCCTGATTGACGTACTGGCGACGGGTTTTACTTTACGTCGCGGTGCAAAATTCAGGGATAACCTGAAGCGGGTCAAAGACGCACTGAAAGAATCACGCTTTGATAAAGGCGCGCACGTTTCCAATGTTTTCGACTAAGCGTAGTCTTAATGGTAAAGAAGTTCTTACTGTTTTTTTTGCAACACACTTGTTCACCAGTCAACGGAGTAATACATGTCCAGAAGGCTCAGAAGAACCAAAATTGTTTGTACCCTCGGCCCTGCTACTGATCGCGACAATAATCTGGAAAAGGTCATTGCTGCCGGCGCCAATGTCGTTCGTATGAACTTCTCCCACGGCACCGCTGAAGACCACGTCATTCGCGCCAATAAAGTGCGTGAAATCGCAGCGCGTCTTGGCCGCCACGTGGCGATCCTCGGTGACCTACAGGGTCCTAAGATTCGCGTTTCAACCTTTAAAGAAGGCAAAGTCTTCCTTAATATCGGTGACAAATTCCTGCTCGATGCCAACATGGGTAAAGGCGAAGGCGATAAAGAAAAGGTCGGCATTGACTATAAAGGTTTACCTGCTGACGTTGTGCCTGGCGATATTCTGCTGCTTGATGACGGCCGCGTGCAGCTAAAAGTGCTCGAAGTTCAGGGCATGAAAGTGTTTACCGAAGTGACCGTGGGTGGCCCGCTGTCCAACAATAAAGGCATCAACAAGTTGGGCGGCGGTCTGTCTGCAGAAGCGCTGACCGAAAAAGACAAAGCGGATATCGTCACTGCAGCTAAAATTGACGTCGACTATCTGGCTGTCTCTTTCCCACGCACTGGAGAAGATCTGAACTATGCCCGCCGTCTGGCACGTGATGCAGGCTGTAATGCGCAAATCGTTTCTAAAGTAGAACGCGCCGAAGCCGTCGCCTCAGACGAAGCCATGGATGACATTATTCTGGCCTCAGATGTGGTAATGGTAGCCCGCGGTGATTTGGGTGTAGAAATTGGCGACCCAGAACTGGTCGGGATCCAGAAAAAGCTGATCCGTCGTGCCCGGCAACTCAACCGTGCGGTTATCACGGCGACACAAATGATGGAATCGATGATCACCAACCCGATGCCAACCCGCGCCGAAGTCATGGACGTCGCCAATGCCGTCCTTGATGGCACCGATGCCGTCATGCTTTCTGCAGAAACGGCTGCCGGTCAGTACCCGGCTGAAACCGTAGCGGCCATGGCGCGTGTTTGTGTGGGTGCTGAGAAGATCCCCAGTATTAACGTGTCAAAACACCGACTGGATGTGGAGTTCGACAACGTAGAAGAAGCCATTGCTATGGCTTCTATGTATGCCGCCAACCACCTAAAAGGTGTTACCGCGATTATTGCCATGACAGAATCGGGTCGCACCGCTTTGATGATGTCACGCATCAGCTCAGGTTTACCGATTTTCGCCATGTCCCGTCATGAACATACACTAAACCTCACCGCTATCTACCGTGGTGTGACGCCGGTGTTCTTTGACAGTAACAATGACGGTGTAGCCGCCGCACACGATGCCATTACTTTACTGCGTGACAAAGGTTACCTGCTCTCCGGCGATCTGGTTATTGTGACGCAAGGTGATGTCATGAGCACCATCGGCACCACCAATACCAGCCGCGTATTACGGGTTGATTAATCCGATGTTGATATAAAATGGGCACGTTATTTTTCTTTTGCCCAGCATTAAAAATGCCCGTTCATATGAACGGGCATTTTTATTTCTTTTTCATCTCCCTTCTCTGCTGCTTCTATTGCAAAGAGCTGAGCAACAACGCCCCTTTGGGCAGTGTGGGCCGAGGCCCACAACGTTGAAGTTGAAGTTGAAGTTGAAGTTGAATTTAAAAACGGACTTGGCCCGCTGGCCAAATCACTTGGGATATAGCTCATCCCGCGAATAGGGCTCAGTCTCGCCTGGCTTACGGGTTTTCAGCAATTTAAGGATCCAGGTGTACTGCTCAGGATTGGGACGAACCAGCATTTCGACCTCTTCGTTCATTCGCCGCGCGACCTGATGGTCATCAGCATTCTCTAAATCATCCATTGGCGCACGAATATAGATATCCAGACGATGTTCACGCCCGTTATACACCGGGAACATCGGCACGATCGCAGCACGACAGACTTTCATCAATCGCCCGAGCGCGGGCAACGTGGCTTTATAGGTGGCGAAAAAATCAACAAATTCGCTATGCTCAGCGCCATGATCTTGATCGGGTAAATAGTATCCCCAGTTCCCCTGACGAACCGAACTAATAAAAGGTTTAATACCATCATTACGGGCATGCAGTCGGCCACCATAGCGGCAACGAACGGTATTCCACAAATAGTCGGTCAAAGGGTTCTTCTGATTATGGAACATCGCGGCAATGGGCTGGCCACTGGCCGCCAACAACATAGCCGGAATATCCACTGCCCACCCGTGAGGCACCAGAAAAATGACATTTTTACCGTCGGCCTGCATCTGGTCGATAATTTCTCTACCATGCCAGTGAACCCGGCTCAGAACCTTTTCAGGTTTTCGGCAAGCCAGTTCAGCCATCATCACCATCGACTGCGCAGCGGTGGCGAACATTTCATCAATGATATGTTCGCGTTCGGCCTCTGGCACTTCGGGCATGCAGTACAGCAGATTGATCAGCGCACGACGGCGGGCGCCTTTAGCCAGCTTGCCGGCCAGGCGACCGAGTGTGCCAAGAATAGGATCACGGATTTTTGCGGGAACATAAGCCATTCCAGCCATAGCGCCCACGCCCAGCCACACTCCCCAATAACGCGGGTAATAAAAGGCTTTCTGAAATTGCGGAACAAATACGGCGGTCGATTTTTTCTCTGGCTGCATAAACGGCTCTGAATACAAATTTTAAGACAACAATCGTTCAATGATAAATGCAACGCACTCATTTGCAAAGAAACTCACGATGTTGTGTTAATGGATAAACACCAAAAACGGGCAAAAAGACACGAATACACAGTGCCTTTTTGCCCGTTAGCGTAATGGGGAAACTATGGAGTCCACCGCTCAGTTGAGTTTCAATTGAGGAATAACCTGCTTAACGACCGCGAGGTAGGCGCTGC
The DNA here is from genome assembly GCF_014639435.1 of Hafnia psychrotolerans. GTDB lineage: Bacteria > Pseudomonadota > Gammaproteobacteria > Enterobacterales > Enterobacteriaceae > Ewingella > Ewingella psychrotolerans. The sequence goes on from NZ_BMFZ01000003.1 coordinate 44,371, forward strand.
GATCTTTGCCGGTGAGTCCTTCAGAACGTGGCAGTTTGGCCGTCAGTGGATTGACCGCTAACTGGTTAATCCATATTTCAAAGTGCAGATGTGGGCCGGTAGAGCGACCGGTATTCCCAGACAATGCAATACGATCACCGCGTTTAATCTTCTGACCCGGTTTCACCAGTATTTTACGTAGGTGCATATAACGGGTCATGTACTGGCGCCCGTGGCGGATTGCCACATAGTTACCGGCAGCCCCATCATGTTTAGCGACGATCACTTCACCATCACCCACGGCCAGCACTGGCGTACCAACAGGCACAGCAAAATCGACCCCACGGTGCGGTGCAATGCGGCCAGTCACCGGATTGAGACGGCGAGGATTGAAATTAGAGGAAACGCGGTACTGTTTGATGGTCGGGAAGCGCAGGAACCCGCGCGCCAGCCCACTGCCGTTACGATCATAGAATTTTCCGTCTTCGGCGCGGATAGCGTAATAATCTTTACCGCCGCTGCGTATGCCTACGCCCTGCAAATGGCTTTGTTCACTTTTACCATCAAGCATTTCGCGTGACATCAGCACAGAGAATTCATCACCTTTACGCAATTTTTTAAAATCAAGCTGCCACTGCAAGGCCTTTACTACCGAACTGATTTCGCCGCTGGTAAGGCCTGCCGCTCTGGCGCTGGTGATAAAACTACCGTCCAGTTGCCCTTTGAGAACACTGTCTTTCCATTCGCCCTTTATCGTTTCCAGGCTGGATTTAAATCCGTTGCCGGAACGATCATAGGTATAAGTTTCGCGGCGGGATTTCTCCCAGGTTATACGCTGTAACTCACCATCGTCATTGAGGGTCCACGATAGTTGTTGGCCGATTTTCAGATTACGTAGATCGCTGTCGGCTGACGCCAACGCCGCGATCTCTGACATATCAACACCATACTGATTGAGAATACTGCTCAGCGTATCACCACTCGAAACCACATATTCATGTACGCCGGTTTCAGAGCCTACTTTTTCGTCGAGATCGTCTTGCGGAATGTCTTCAGCAGGCGCGGGTTGATCGATAGGTTCACTGGCTTCAGGAAGGAGCGAACGGACTTGCGCGTTATCGAGCTGAATATGTTTAACGGTAGGCTTATCACCATAAGAATCGTATTCTGGATGATAAACAAACGGTTGCCAGACAGCCACGGCAAGAGTGACGACGGTGAGCGACCCCAGCAAAACGCGGTGGGGCCGTGGAAGGTTGCTATACGCCAGAGCGATAGAACGGGCTATCAACTGCACTTTGATACTGTCCTTTTAATCTTACTTCAGGCAGCTCACGTACTGGCTAGTCAGATGTGACAGGAAGTTCACATAACTGTCCTTACCCAATGCGATCCCGCTCCCCAGCGGATCCAATGTGCCCATACGCACTGTTGTTCCCTGGGCAACGGAATTAATTACGGCCGGCCTGAATTGTGGCTCAGCAAAAACACAAACTGCTTTCTGCTCAACCAACTGAGTTCGAATGAAATGTAATCGCTGCGCACCGGGTTGGATCTCGGGGTTGACCGTAAAGTGGCCAAGTGGCGAAAGACCGAAATGTTTTTCAAAATAACCGTAGCCGTCATGAAAAACAAAATATCCCTTACCCTGCACAGGCTGCAGCATCTTACCAAGGTTTTCGTCAACTTTTGTCAAGCTATCTTCAAACTGTTCTAAGTTGGCGTCTAATTTGTCTTTCTTCTGCGGCATAAGTTCCAATAATCTTGCATGAATTGCGATCGCAGTCTGTTTTGCAATCTCAGGCGACATCCACACATGCATATTATATTCACCGTGATGATGCTCATTAGCATGCTGATCCGGTGCTTCATCATGACCCTGTTTGTGCTCATCCTCATCTTCATCACCTTTCTGAAGAAGAGGCTTGACGGTGCTTAACGTGGCGATTTCCACCTGGCGATTTAGCGGCAACTGCGCAGCGGATTTGGCCATAAAGGCTTCCATCTCCGGGCCGACCCACACCACTAAATCGGCACGGCGGATTTTTTGTAAATCTGATGGGCGAAGGGCAAAATCATGCGGTGAAGCACCATCAGGTAACAAAATCTCTGTCGGTGTTACGCCATCAGCAATGGCTGAGGCGATAAACCCCAGCGGGCGCATGGAGGCGACCACTGACGCCTGTGCTGTTGTGATAGCACAACCGGAGACTAACGCAGCGGCTAATAACATCCGGTTAAAGGTCTTAGTGTGTTGTATCATAGGGCGTTAACTCTTCATCATTAGGTTGAGAACTGGTTATTTATGCGAAAACGCAATATTATAACATTCGATTCGTTCTGCAAGACATCACTGACATGCCCACTTTAGCCACACTAGACAATATCTCGGTCACTTTCGGCTCCCGACACGTATTGTCGGATATTTCACTAACGCTGCAACCCGGAAAAATTCTTACCTTGCTCGGTCCCAACGGCGCAGGGAAATCCACGCTGGTACGCGTGGTGCTTGGCCTCATTTCCCCCACCAGCGGTACCCTCACCCGACAGCCCGGCCTGCGCATCGGCTATGTGCCGCAAAAATTACATCTTGATGCCACCATGCCATTAACCGTCAGCCGCTTTATGCGCCTGAAACCCGGCGTGCAACGTCAGGATATTTTACCCGCGCTGAAACGCGTGCAAGCCGCTCATTTGATTGACCAGCCGATGCAAAAACTTTCCGGTGGTGAAAATCAGCGCGTTTTGCTGGCCCGTGCATTGATGAATAGCCCGCAATTGCTGGTCCTCGATGAACCCACCCAAGGGGTTGACGTCAATGGACAACTGGCGCTGTATAACTTGATCGACAGCTTGCGCTGCGAACTCGGTTGCGCGGTGTTGATGGTGTCTCATGATCTCCATCTGGTGATGGCAAAAACGGATGAAGTTCTGTGTCTGAACGAACACATCTGCTGCTCTGGGTCACCTGAAGTGGTGTCGATGCATCCTGAGTTTATTGCCATGTTTGGCAACCGCGGTGCGGAGCAACTGGCCATTTACCGCCATCATCACAATCACCGTCATGATTTAAAGGGAAAAGTGATTTTACGTAATCGTGGAGGCCGTGACGCATGATTGAGTTATTACTGCCCGGCTGGCTGGCCGGTATTTTGCTGGCAACGGCGGCAGGTCCGTTAGGTTCGTTTGTGGTCTGGCGACGCATGTCTTATTTCGGTGATACGCTCGCCCACGCCTCGTTACTCGGCGTAGCCTTCGGCCTGTTATTAAATATCAATCCCTTTTATGCGGTGATCGTCGTTACCTTATTACTGGCCCTCATACTGGTCATGCTTGAACGCAAGCCACATCTGGCCGTCGATACCCTGCTCGGCATCATGGCGCACAGCGCACTGTCGCTGGGTCTGGTGGTGGTCAGCCTGATGTCGAATGTACGTGTGGACCTGATGGCTTATCTGTTCGGCGATCTGCTGTCAGTGACATTAAACGATATCTGGATGATTGGCATTGGGGTCGCGGTAGTGATTGCCGTACTTTGTTGGCAATGGCGTTCGTTGTTGTCGATGACCATCAGCCCGGAACTGGCACACGTTGATGGTGTAAACCTCCAACGTACACGCATTATCCTGATGCTGGTGACCGCATTGACTATTGGCCTTGCGATGAAGTTTGTTGGGGCGCTTATCATCACGTCACTGTTGATTATTCCGGCGGCTACGGCTCGCCGTTTTGCCAAAACCCCGGAACAGATGGCCCTGGTTGCCATTGTCGTCGGCATTCTGGCCGTTACCGGCGGGTTAACCTTCTCAGCATTTTACGACACACCAGCCGGACCATCAGTGGTGCTGAGTGCAGCGATCATGTTTATATTAAGCCTGACCAAAAAACAGGTGGTTTAATCTCGGCTGAATCAATATTTATGCCGGTTGAGCACCATAAAAAACGGACGCCACATTGAGCGTCCGTTTTTTATGGTGAGCAGTCTCTTAAGCTATTCAGGACGCGTCATACCAAAGTGCTTATAGGCATGATTGGTTGCCATACGTCCACGTGGCGTACGCTGAATAAAGCCTTGCTGGATCAGAAAGGGTTCAATGACATCTTCGATGGTTTCGCGCTCTTCGCCAATCGCTGCGGCAAGATTATCGAGACCGACCGGGCCACCGGTGAACTTATCTATAATCGCCAGCAGCAGCTTACGGTCCATATAGTCGAAGCCTTCAGCATCGACATCCAGCATATCAAGCGCACCGTTAGCGGTATCGCCATTAATGGTACCGTCACCTTTGACTTCAGCGAAGTCACGCACACGGCGCAACAAACGGTTGGCAATACGCGGTGTCCCCCGCGAGCGACGGGCTATCTGATGTGCACCCTCTTCTGAAAGCTGCAAGCCCAGACAGTTGGCGCTGCGCCCAACGATGTGCTGTAAATCCGCGACCTGGTAAAATTCGAGACGCTGCACAATACCGAAGCGGTCACGCAGTGGCGATGTCAGAGAACCGGCGCGGGTGGTGGCACCGATCAGTGTAAAGGGAGGGAGATCAAGTTTGATCGAGCGTGCTGCCGGACCTTCGCCAATCATGATATCCAACTGATAATCTTCCATCGCCGGATATAGAATCTCTTCGACGACCGGTGATAAACGGTGGATTTCATCGATAAACAATACGTCATGCGGTTCAAGATTAGTGAGCATGGCCGCCAGATCGCCGGCCTTTTCCAACACAGGGCCCGACGTGGTGCGCAAATTCACACCCATCTCATTGGCCACAATATTTGCCAACGTCGTTTTACCAAGGCCAGGTGGACCAAAAATCAGCAGATGATCGAGTGCATCACCACGCTGTTTTGCCGCCTGTATAAATATTTCCATCTGCGAGCGAACATGAGGTTGACCGACATATTCGGAAAGCATCTTGGGGCGTATTGCCCGGTCGATAACCTCTTCTTCGTTGATCACATCCGGTGAAATCAGGCGGTCTGCTTCTATCATCTCTTACCTCACAGAGCCGCGCGTAAAGCGTCTCTAATCAACGTTTCACAATCCACACCCGGTTTGGCAACTTTACTGATCATTCGGCTGGCTTCAGGGGGTTTGTAACCCAGAGAGATTAGTGCTGAAACGGCTTCGCCTTCTGCATCAGACTCTTTTACTTGCAACGACGATGCAGGCAGTGTGATATCAGTACTATTATTGAATAGATCCCCGTTTAATCCTTTAAAACGATCTTTCATTTCGACCACCAGCCGCTCTGCGGTTTTCTTACCGACTCCCGGTAATTTAATCAGCGTGGTTATTTCTTCTTTCTCAACGGCGCTGACGAACTGCTGCGCAGACATTCCGGACAGGATCGCCAGAGCCAATTTTGGCCCCACACCGTTCACTTTAATCAGTTCACGAAAAAGCGCACGCTCCTGTTTGTCGTTAAAACCGTACAATAGCTGTGCATCTTCGCGAACGATGAACTGTGTGAAAACGATAGCTTCTTTACCCAGATCCGGTAATTCATAAAAACAGGTCATCGGCATGTGTACTTCGTAGCCGACGCCGTTTGTTTCCAACAGCACCAGCGGTGGCTGTTTTTCCAGAATAATACCTCTGAGTCGACCTATCACTTTCACCTTCCTCTGTTGATTTAACCTGACTGAATACAGCGCTGTTTATACCATAAAAAAAACTGGATGAATATACAGCCTATTCGCTTTCAGACAGCTATCGCATTCTGCCACGCGTCATTTGTAATTTGTCACTGCTGAGGCGAATCGCGTTCTGGCTCATATGACAATGCGTAATGGCGATTGCCAGCGCATCGGCAGCATCCGACTGAGGATTAGCCGGTAATTTCAGCAACGAACGAACCATATGCTGTACCTGAGACTTTTCTGCTGCGCCGGTGCCCACCACTGTTTGTTTCACTTGCCGAGCGGCGTATTCGAACACGGGTAAGTCCTGATTCACCGCGGCCACAATTGCCGCTCCGCGAGCCTGCCCAAGCTTGAGTGCTGAGTCAGGGTTTTTGGCCATAAAAACCGATTCAATGGCAAAAAAATCAGGCTGAAATTGGGTGATTATTTCGCTAACGCCTGCATAAATCAGTTTCAGGCGTGTCGGCATATCATCCACGACCGTGCGAATACACCCGCTGCCGAGGTAACTCAGCTGTCGCCCTGTCTGGCGGATAATGCCATAGCCGGTAACACGCGAACCGGGGTCAATCCCCAGAATTATAGCCATAGCCAATCAACGCCTTGTGTTTCGTTTTGTCTGAATGGTGGGGAGTATATACCTAAAATAATTCGAGTTGCAGCGAGGGTAAATTAGTAGCCAGCCGGTGAAGCGATCACCGGCTGTAGAAGAGCGTTACAGCGTTTCTGCAATTTCGTCAGAGATCTCACCGTTATGGTAAACCTCCTGCACATCATCACAATCTTCCAACATGTCAATCAGACGCAATAGCTTTGGTGCAGTGTCTGCATCCATGTCGGCCTTGGTCGATGGGATCATGGTGACTTCTGCGGAATCGGCTTTGAAGCCTGCAGTTTCCAGCGCATCTTTCACATCACCCAGGTTTTCCCAGGCGGTGAAAACATCTATTACGCCATCATCATAAGCCACAATATCGTCTGCACCCGCTTCCAAAGCCGCTTCCATCACCGTGTCTTCATCCAGACCCGGAGCGAAAGTGATCACCCCTTTCTTGGTGAACAAGTAAGAAACCGAGCCGTCAGTGCCCAGATTACCGCCGGTTTTATTGAAAGCATGACGCACTTCCGCCACGGTACGGTTACGGTTATCACTCAGACATTCCACCATAACGGCTGAACCACCAGGACCATAACCTTCGTAAATGATGGTTTCCATGTTGGTATCATCGTCACCGCCAACGCCACGCGCAACCGCACGGTTAAGGGTGTCGCGGGTCATGTTGTTGGCAAGCGCTTTGTCAATTGCAGCACGCAGACGTGGATTAGCGCCCGGATCGCCGCCGCCCAGTCTTGCAGCAGTCACCAGCTCACGAATAATCTTAGTAAAAATTTTACCGCGTTTTGAATCTTGCGCCGCTTTGCGGTGCTTAGTGTTGGCCCACTTACTGTGACCTGCCATAAAAATATCTCCAGTTAGTCTAATCAGACTCAATAGTTACAAATTCTTCAATCGCCCGCTGGTTACTCGGTGACACAGTCAACGTCGCCGCGGCGGGTTTATCGAGCCACTGATAGGCGAGATGTTCTGTGATTTCCACATCACGCTCTTCAGGAAGTGCCAGGCAGAACCAATGTTCTTTGTTACGGGTCACCCCGGGAGCATAGCGATAACGCAAATGAGCAAACAGCTCAAACTCCACGCAGCGCAGGCAGTTCAGTAACGGCAGATTCTCACCGGCAATATCAATACCGACCTCCTCCATCACTTCACGCTGCGCGGTGTCTTCCGGGGACTCTTCTCCTTCCAGACTGCCGGTCACCGACTGCCAAAAATTCGGGTCATCCCGCCGTTGAAGCATCAGCACCCGGCCGGTGTTGCTGGCGTAGATGACGCACAGTATCGACTCAGGACGCTTATAACTCATTAGATATTCTCTAAATCTGTGTCCGGCTTCACTTCTTTGGCTGCGTCTTTTTTCGCAACAACCGCAATACCCAGTTCCAACAGCGATGCAGGGTTGGCAAAGCTAGGGGCTTCGGTCATCAGACACGCCGCGGCGGTAGTTTTCGGGAAGGCAATGACGTCACGGATATTATCGGTACCGGTCAGCAGCATCACCAGACGGTCAAGGCCAAACGCCAGACCCGCATGCGGAGGTGTACCGTATTTTAGGGCATCAAGCAGGAAACCAAACTTCTCGCGTTGTTCATGTTCGTTGATTCCCAGAATACCGAACACGGTTTGCTGCATTTCGCTGCGGTGGATACGCACGGAACCGCCACCGACTTCGTAACCGTTGATGACCATGTCGTAGGCGTTGGCGATCGCAGAAACTGGATTTGCGGCCAGCTCTTCGGCTGTCATGTCTTTCGGTGCGGTGAATGGATGGTGCATCGCGCTCAGGCCACCTTCGTCGGTGTCTTCGAACATTGGGAAGTCGATCACCCACAGCGGTGCCCACATGTCTTCTTGGGTGATTTTCAGGTCACGGCCAACTTTCAGACGCAGTGCGCCAATCGCGTCAGTTACAATCTTAGCGCTGGCTGCGCCGAAGAAGATCATGTCGCCGTCTTGTGCGCCAGTACGTTCGATCAGAGCAGACAGCAGATCGGTGTTCAGGAACTTAGCCACCGGGCTTTGGATCCCTTCAAGACCTTTCGCCACGTCGTTCACTTTGATGTAAGCCAGACCTTTCGCGCCGTAAATTTCGATGAACTTCGCGTATTCGTCAATCTGCTTACGGCTCAGGGATGCTCCGCCCGGTACGCGCAGCGCAGCCACGCGGCCTTTCGGATCGTTGGCCGGATCGGCAAACACTTTGAACTCGATGTCTTTCATCAGGTCTGCCACATCGACCATTTCCATCGGGTTACGCAGGTCGGGCTTGTCTGAACCGTAACGGCGCATGGCTTCGGCGAAGGTCATGATGGGGAAGTCTCCCAGATCCACGCCTTTAATTTCCAGCCACAGTTCGCGGGCCAGTTTCTCCATCACTTCACGCACTTGCTCGGCGCTCATGAAAGAGGTTTCCACATCGATCTGGGTGAACTCAGGCTGACGGTCAGCGCGTAAATCTTCGTCACGGAAGCATTTGACGATCTGATAATAACGATCAAAACCGGACATCATCAGCAACTGTTTGAACAGTTGCGGTGACTGTGGCAACGCGTAGAACTTCCCTTTGTGTACACGACTTGGAACCAGGTAGTCACGCGCACCTTCCGGCGTGGCTTTGGTCAACATCGGGGTTTCGATGTCGAGGAAGTCATGACCATCCATGAAGCGGCGCACGAAGCTGGTAATTTTTGCGCGCGCTTTCAGGCGGTTTGCCATTTCAGGGCGACGCAGATCCAGATAGCGATATTTCAGACGCGCTTCTTCAGAGTTGACATGGTTGGAGTCCAGCGGCAGGGATTCTGAACGGTTGATGATGTTCAGGCCGCTTGCGAACACTTCCACTTCACCGGTTGCCATGTCTTTATTGAACTGGCTTTCAGGACGCGCACGCACGGTGCCGGTCAGCTGAATACAGAATTCATTGCGCAGTTCAGACGCCAATTTGTAGGCTTCAGCCTGATCCGGATCGAAGAAAACCTGAACGATGCCTTCGCGGTCACGCATATCGATGAAAATCAGACCACCCAAATCGCGTCGACGGTTAACCCAGCCACACAATGTCACTTCCTGGCCCACATTGGACGCATTCAGCTTTCCACAATATACAGTACGCATAACGGTATCCTTTTGATCCCACTACCCGGTCTTATGCACTCGGGTACAGAAACGGTTATTCACTCTGGTCGCCCACTCGCAAAAAACTGCGGCACGCGGAATAGGTTTTATACGGGTCGAAAAAGGCGGCTATTATAAAGGAATTTCTTTCGCAGGATAAGTGCGAACACGTCAAGGCTGGCGCGGAAATTGACTCATGTTGCCTGCTACACATAATTTAACAAAATTATCCCCAAATTGACCCACGCGTTAGCATAGACTCGCGCATTCCCCTTTGTACACGCTGTTCATTATTCCTTTCGCTATTAATGAGATAACCGGGAGCTCTACGCCATGAAACTTGACCCTAAAACCACCGCACTGGTACTGATCGATTTACAGAAAGGGATCCTGCCGTTCGCGGGCGGCCCGCACACTGCGCAGCAGGTGCTGGACAACGCCACTGAACTGGCAAACCGTTTCCGCAAACTGGGCGCACCGGTCGTCATGGTCCGCGTAGGCTGGTCAGACTCCTTCGACGAAGCGCTGAAACAACCGGTTGATATCCCGGCGGCAGCACCGAAAGGCGGTTTACCTGCCAACTGGTGGGAATTCCCGGAGCAACTGGCGGTAACGGATAAAGACTTACTGGTGGTGAAACGCCAGTGGGGCGCATTCTATGGGACAGATTTGGATCTTCAGTTGCGCCGCCGCGGCATTAAAAGCATCGTGCTGGCAGGTATCTCCACCAACATCGGTGTAGAATCTACTGCACGTAACGCCTGGGAACACGGGTATGAGCTGGTGATCGCCGAAGATGCATGCAGCGCACACAATAACGAACATCATCAGTCCAGTATGCAGTTTATTTTTCCACGTATTAGCCGTGTGCGTTCCACTGCCGAAGTGCTTGCCGCTCTGTCCGAGTAACGCTACCCTGCTTTTTAACGTTTCCTGACGCCGCCCGCGAGGCGGCGTTTCTCTATTAATAGGAACACCATTAAGAGGATCATCGGCATGTATATTGGTTTACCGCAATGGCATCACAGCGCATGGGCACGTATTGGGTTGCGCGACCTGGCTGACTACGCGCGGTATTTCAATTGTGTCGAAGGAAACACCACATTTTATGCCCTTCCCAAACAGGACATCGTGATGCGTTGGCGCGATATGACGCCTGAGACTTTCCGCTTCTGTTTCAAATTTCCCTCCGCCATTAGCCACCAAGCCGCGCTGGCTAACTGTCAGGAAGATGTCGACACCTTTTACCGCACGATAGAACCGCTCGGTGAACGCATCGGACAGCTGTGGTTACAGCTACCCGCCACCTTTGCGCCGCAGCATCTGGAACGCTTATGGCCATTTCTTGATGCGCTGCCTTCTGGCTTTGATTACGGCGTTGAAGTACGACATCCGCAGTTTTTTGCCAAAGGCGAGGAAGAACGGATGCTCAATCAGGGATTGCATCAGCGGGGCATTAACCGCGCGATCCTCGACAGCCGTCCGGTTCATAGTTCGACATCCGTTACCGAGGCGGTGCTCGAAGCCAAGCGTAAGAAGCCTGTTCTGCCGCTGCACGCGCTGGCAACGGCTTCCTGTCCTATCGTTCGTTTTATTGGCGGGGATGTATTGGAGGATAACCGTCCTCTGTTTGCACAGTGGATCAAGAAACTCAGTGCGTGGGAATCTCAGGGCTTATCGCCCTATTTGTTTATCCACACACCGGACTGCACGGATGCCCCACAACAAGCACGCAGCCTATGGCAGCAACTATGTCAGCAGATACCCTCCGTCCAACCGGCACCCGACTGGCCGGAACAGGACTCCCTCTTCTGAGCAACCTCTTTCACCTCCAGCTTTTTGATGCGTTTTTTCGGCTCATCTCTTTATTCGTCGCGACAGTGATTTGTTGCACAGTTATCATTGGTGTGCATTTTTGCAGACAACATTTTTCCATCGCCTGAGTAGTTGCCTGCATGGTCACTTTTTCGCTGTCAAGATCACGTGGCCGGGGCACTCAGCTACTCCTGTAATATCGAGGTTGTAAAATGATCAGCGCGTTATATGTCGTGCTCGCCGCAGTTTTATTAATTAAATTATCTTTTGACGTTGTCAGACTGCGTATGCAATACCGGATTGCCACAGGTGACGGCGGCTCGTATGAATTGCAAACCGCGATCCGTGTCCATGGAAATGCGGTGGAATATCTGCCAATCGGCTGTTTATTACTGATTATGATGGAAATGAACGGTGCTGAGGCCTGGATGGTACATATCTGCGGATTGATGCTGATCGTTGGCCGCCTGTTCCATTATTACGGTTTGAAAAATCGTGAATTCACCTGGCGTCGCAACGGTATGGCGGCCACCTATATCTCCCTGTTGTTAATGGTGGTGGTGAATATTTTTTATCTGCCGTGGTCACAGTTTTTAAATATTCGCTGGTAACGGTTTACCGGCATCATAGTGCGGGGTAATTGCGTGATAACCCTGCACCAGCGCAACAATGGGCACGTTTTATCAGTATCTGCTAATGGTGGACTCTGTTAAAATATGCCCTCGAAATTTCGCCCCTTCAATTTTTTGGTCTGACTCAGCAATATGGCTAACCACGACACTCTTTTTTCTGCACCAATAGGCAAACTAGGCGACTGGACGTTTGATGAGCGCGTTGCCGAAGTCTTTCCCGACATGATCCAGCGCTCCGTACCGGGTTATTCCAATATTATTTCAATGATTGGTATGCTGGCCGAGCGCTTTGTACAACCTGACAGCCGGGTCTACGACCTGGGATGTTCGCTGGGTGCCGCCACGCTTTCGATGCGTCGAAACATTAAAGTAACGGGTTGCGAAATTATTGCTGTCGACAACTCCCCAGCCATGGTTGAACGCTGCCGCCGCCACATCGACGCATTCAGGGCCGATACGCCAGTGAGCATCATCGAAGCCGATATTCTGGATATAGAACTGAACAATGCGTCCATGGTCGTGCTCAATTTTACTCTTCAATTTCTGCAACCCGACGATCGTCAGCGCCTACTCAATCAGGTATATCAGGGCATGCGTCCCGGTGCTGCACTGGTACTGTCGGAGAAATTCAGCTTTGAAGACAACAACGTCGGTGAGCTGCTCTATAGCATGCATCACGACTTCAAGCGCGCTAACGGCTACAGCGAACTCGAAATAAGCCAGAAACGCAGTATGCTGGAAAATGTGATGCTGACGGACTCGGTTGAAGTCCATAAAGCGCGGTTAAAACATGCCGGTTTTGAGCATGCCGAAGTGTGGTTCCAGTGCTTCAACTTTGGTTCGCTGGTGGCTGTGAAAGCTGGAGAGGCAAAATGATTGAATTTGGTGATTTCTACCAACGCATCGCCAAAGGCCCGCTCAGCCCATGGCTGAATACCTTACCTTCACAATTGACTGCCTGGCAGAAAGAGTCACTGCACGGCAAGTTCAAAATGTGGTTCAACGCCGTTGAGCGTCTGCCATTGTTGCAACCGGAAAAACGGGATCTATTACACAGCGTCAGCGCCAGCATGCTCGAGCCTCTGCCACAAGGCCAACGCGAAGGCGTTGAAAACCTGCTGCGCAACCTGATGCCATGGCGCAAAGGTCCGTTCTCGCTTTATGGTGTAGAGATTGATACCGAGTGGCGCTCTGACTGGAAGTGGGATCGCGTTTTACCTCACATCTCACCGCTGGCGGGTCGCACCATTTTAGATGTGGGCTGTGGCAGTGGCTATCACATGTGGCGGATGATTGGTGCAGGCGCACATCTGGCGATTGGTATAGATCCAATGCAACTTTTCCTCTGCCAGTTCGAAGCGGTCCGCAAACTCCTGGGTGGTGATCAGCGTGCGCATTTGTTGCCGTTGGGTATTGAACAGCTTCCCGAGCTGAACGCCTTTGATACCGTCTTTTCGATGGGAGTGTTGTACCACCGTCGCTCACCGCTGGACCATTTGTATCAGTTGAAAAACCAACTGGTGAATGGAGGAGAACTGGTGCTGGAAACGCTGGTCGTAGAAGGAGACAGCCAGCAGGTGCTGGTTCCGGGTGACCGCTACGCGCAGATGAGCAATATCTACTTTATTCCATCTGCAGAAGCATTGAGAGAATGGTTGATAAAATGTGGTTTTGTCGACGTCCGTATTGCCGACGTCAGCGTAACCACGGCGGAAGAGCAGCACCGTACAGACTGGATGACCAGCGAGTCATTGGCTGAATTCCTCGACCCGAAAGACATGACCAAAACCATTGAAGGGTATCCGGCTCCGCGACGTGCTCTACTGATCGCCCGAAAACCTTAAATAATACCGCTATTCCGGCCAGTCAATTCATCTCACAAAAATGGCGGTTTATATAACCGCCATTTTTTATATGTTCGATACCCGTGTAAACCATGTTCGAGCGATTAACCCACCAGCAGGGCATCGCCAGGATCGTGATCAACGACAGTCAATTGGCTTAACCAGGTGCGTTCAGTGAAAACAACCACGCTTTCTGCACCGGTCACGGTTCCGCAGGCATGGCAGATGAGCGATTCCACCACCACATCCATCGGTTTGGTTTTATTTACCATAAAACGACCACATCCACAGTGGTCACAATAAATTTGCATATCAGGCATATTTTTTCCGCATTAGGACTATGCCTATTGCAGCCTCAAAAAAATCAATGGTTCCCTTCCATCAAGATAGCTAAAGTGTTGGGGAAATGCGAGTAACTGAAGGCTGAATGCGTCTTAAGAGCATTTAAACCTCAATTTTATTGATATGTCCTGTTTTGCCCTTACACTTGGCCTTGTCGCAGGTCGCACTGTCAGAAGGGCTATCACTCCGGTTACACACTGAACTCCAAAGGATCATGTGATGCAAAAAGAACGACATAGCATTGATAGAATCGGTTGGCTTCGAGCAGTGGTTCTTGGTGCCAATGACGGAATTGTCTCAACCGCCAGTTTATTGCTGGGTGTGGCGTCGGCGAATGCAACTCATCAGAATATTCTGTTAACAGGCGTGGCCGGTCTGGTGGCTGGAGCGATGTCGATGGCGACCGGTGAGTATGTTTCTGTCTCCTCTCAGTCAGATACTGAAAAGGCGGCGCTAGCCGAGGAACTGGATGAGTTGAACACCGATTATCATGGCGAGCTTCACGAACTCACCTCTATTTATATCAGCAGAGGGCTGGACGTCACATTGGCTCGACAGGTTGCACATCAGTTGATGAACCATGATGCCTTGGGCGCACATGCGCGTGATGAACTAGGGATTTCTGAGATCACGACCGCGCGTCCCTTTCAGGCTGCATGGGCGTCTGCGTTGAGTTTTTCTGCGGGGGCAGTATTGCCTCTGATGGTGGCGATCGTCGTGGCGACACAGTGGGCACTACCGGCAATCGCCATTTCTGCTTTAGCGTCTCTTGCGGTTCTCGGCGGAATTGCCGCAAGGACCGGAGGCGCACCGTTGGTCCCAGGTATTGTCCGTGTGACCTTCTGGAGTGCACTCGCCATGGGGGTATCATCCGGCGTTGGCGCACTTTTCGGTTTAGCCATCGCGTGACCCTACAACCCATAACTCAAACTTAATTTCGTTTTAGGTATCTATCTGAACTCAGAGGCCTACCATCATGTTAGCGATATGTTAATCCTCGCGAGTAAGGACTGATGTTTCTGCAAAGATGCAGGCTGGCACACGCGTTGCCGGTTTTTTGCGTGCGTATTGACGTTGGTTGCCACTCTCCAGTGACAGCCAGAAAGCGCCTGCCAATTAATTTTTTATAAGAAAGCGACTCAATACATATACTCTGTATTAAGCTTCTTGTTCAAATCATGCACATCAATGCACATGCTTTATTTTTCAGTAATTTAGACGAGTCGCTTTCCCGCTTCTGTTCACGGCAATGCCCTTCCATGAAATATCCATGCCCCATAGATTCGTTTACACCTTGACCCTCATGAGGTCGCTAAAGCGTGTCGTGTACGCGGGAGAAAGCATCTGGCGTTTCATATCCCAGCTCTTTTGTATTCCCTGGCCAGCAAACCATACCCGCCCTTTTCCACTGTGGTTAATACCATCGAGGACGGCCATCAGTTGCTCACTGTGAGAGCGCGGTTTGTATTCGTCAAACAACCCGAGTTGTGCAACGCCCTGGCTATAAAAATCACCCAGCATGACGCCGCACTTTTGAAACCGGTGGCCATCCTGCCAGATCGCATCAAGACACTCTGTCGCTACGGCAACAATATCGCGACTGTCTTGCGTCGGGATCTGAATTCTCGTTCCGGCGGCTTTGCCATAATAGATTTCATTTTCGGCAAATGGGCTGGTTTTAACAAATGCTGAAATGTAACGGCAGAATTGGTGTTCACCACGCAACTTATCTGCGGCTCGTGCAGCATGGCTGCAAATAGCTTCACGCATCCATTCATATTCACTCACCCTGTCACCGAATGAACGTGAGCAGATGATCTGCTGTTTCGTCGGGGCAAATTCCTCGAGTTCAAAGCATGATTCACCGCACAATTCCCGAACAGTACGTTCCAGAACTACGCTGAAATGCTTTCTAATGAGTACTTTCGGAGCATCAGCAAGCTGCAGTGCCGTTTTAATGCCCATATCGCTGAGTTTTTTTGATATGCGGCGGCCAACGCCCCAGACATCGCTAACATCAACGAGGGTCATCAATTGTCTCTGCCTGGCTAATAGAGAAAGGTCAACGACCCCTTCTGTTTTTGTCCATTTTTTGGCGGCATGATTAGCTAACTTTGCCAGCGTTTTTGTCGGCCCAATACCCACTCCTACCGTCAGCCCCGTCCACTGTAAA
Organism: Hafnia psychrotolerans; assembly: GCF_014639435.1. Classification (GTDB taxonomy): domain Bacteria; phylum Pseudomonadota; class Gammaproteobacteria; order Enterobacterales; family Enterobacteriaceae; genus Ewingella; species Ewingella psychrotolerans. The sequence goes on from NZ_BMFZ01000003.1 coordinate 60,538, forward strand.
ACTTTCGCTCTCACCTCTCGCCCAAATCCCTCTAAGCTTTTACAGTGCTTAACACCTTGTAAATCAATAAATGCCTCGTCAATCGAATATATTTCAACACCAGGTGACATTTCTTCTAAAATAGTCATTACTCGGTTAGACATATCCGCATACAGGGCATAGTTGCTGCTGAAGGTAACTATATTTTGCCGTTCAAACTGAGCCCGCATTTTGAAATATGGAGCCCCCATCGGAACACCCAGTAATTTTGCTTCAGCATTCCTGGCTATTACACAGCCATCGTTGTTGCTTAGGACCACAACGGGTCGCCCCTTCAAGTCGGGACGAAAAACTGTCTCGCAACTTGCGTAGAACGAGTTCACATCCGCTAATGCAAACATCATTGAAACCCATTAATGCTGAAAGTCACGACGCCGAAGACCTCCAAATCTTCACCACCGTCATGCAAGATAATTGGCGGGAAATCCGGATTCATGGGTTCGAGTTGGAAAACCGGGTGTGTGCACAGGCGCTTGACGGTATATTCGCCTGCCAGAGCCGCGATAATGATATCTCCGTGTTTAGCCTGCAGGCTGCGATCAACGACCAGTAACGAGCCTTCATAAATCCCGGCATCGAACATACTCATACCCGTCGCTCTGACAAAGTACGTCGCTGCCGGGTGGTTTACGCAAAGTGTATTTAAATCAATCCCTTTTTCTATGTAATCTTGTGCAGGATTCCCATATGAACTCATTCTGGCCATATCTTGTCAGTCCTAGAGAAAATGCAGCTGTTTTGGTTTACCAAAGCAGCACTGGAAGGAGTTTTATACATAATTGACCACTGAATTAATTTAACTGTATTTATGTACAGTAGTTCGAGTCGCCGACATGGATCAAGGTGTTTTTTGGGCGGTACTCAAAACGCTTTGAAGTTTGGGGGGATTTAGTTGGTAGAAAAAGTTAGATCTCTTTTCTGATTGCTTGTGTGCGTTTTAGACAGGCTTGCTTCCACTCCTTGGGCACGAAATGAACAGATCGAACGATGAATAATCTGCAACTCAAATGATTAAACATTGCCCTTGAAAAAAACTTGTGCTCGCATCTCCTGAGCAGGATGAGAGCGTTATCCGACTCCTTCGCATTGACGCAGTGGAAGGTATAGAGCATTTTCCTCCCCACATGCCGCTCGACTTTGGAGCGGGTAGCGCGTTTTTATTCGTGTACTTTAAGGGCTCTGTGCTTGCAGCGCTGCTGACTGCATTCCTTCCGGCCAGTTACAGTGCTTAGAGTGCCAGTAGGCAGTAAAACGACTTAATTTGCTTTTGTGTGATTCTTTAGATAATTTAGCTAAATTATCTATTAACTCATTTTGTACAGGCTAAAAATGAACGAAATTGAGATTTATGCGCGTATTAAGCAAGTCTTGGACGACGCGCCTCGCAATCAATATACCGCCGAGATGCACCTGCAAATGATCAAATATGCGGATGAGCTAAAAAGCATCACCTCAAAAGAGTTTTGCGAAGGGGTTGGTCTACGAAGCAGCTTCGGCACAGAGTTCAGCAAAATGCGCAACTTGACCCAACGCTTGAAAGCTGCAGGACTTGATACAGCCAAGCTTTAACTATTTATATACTTATCAGGCGGGCACTCGGTACAGTAAGGAATAACGATGGCCATTGAAAAAGCTGATCTTTACACTTCTCTCAGGGGTAGCAGCGATGAGCTGCTAGGTTGGATGATTGCTATTAATTCAAAGGATGAAGCCATATGAGTATCCAAATAGATATTGTTCGTATCAGTGGCTTTCGGGGCATATCTAATATCGAAATAGCTTTACCGAGAGTTACCGTATTGCTTGGGCAAAATAATGCAGGTAAAACATCGATTATAAAAGCTCTACAACTAGCCATGGGGGACTACTCAAGGTACTTAGCTGACGAAGATTTTCATATAGGCGAAGATGAAAAACGCCAAGAAACTATTACAGTCGATCTTCGGTTTATAGCTGTTGATAGTGATGCGAGAGCGAGAGAGTTTTCAGAGAGTTGGCAACAGGTATTTGGCGATAAAATTCAGTCAGAGCCTGATGGGAAGCAATTCGTAGCGATACGAACTGTTGCAAAACCAGATCGAGTGAAAGGCGGCTATATTGTTGATCGGCTTCATTTGGATGTGTGGCCAGAACTTAGTGGGTGGCAAGATGTTCGGGTTAGCAGCAAGAACAGATTGGGCAAACGATTGGAGTCTGTACCTTTCATTTCGATTGATGCACAAAGAGACATCCATAATGAACTAAAAGAAAAATCTTCTTTTGTTGGCCGTGTTTTATCCAGTGTTGAGTATGACGAAAAAGACGTGGCTGAACTAGAGCGGATGGTAGCCGAAGTTAATAAAGAGGCCATAGAAAAAAGCGAGCCGCTTAAGCGATTGAAGACTCATCTGGATAACATGAATCAATCGTTTGAGGGCTCAGGACAAACAGAGCTTACCCCGTTTCCGAAGAAGATTCGTGACCTGTCAAAGCGGTTTAGTGTGAATTTCGGTGAAACTGATAAAAGCTCATTTTCTATGGAATACCACGGCATGGGTACACGCAGCTGGGCGTCCATGTTGACAGTAAAGGCCTTTACCGAACTGTTGGCCAAAAATCACGAAGAGGAAGCCGAGCCATTTTTCCCAATTATGGCCGCTGAGGAACCAGAAGCACATCTGCACCCGAACGCGCAAAGAACATTGTATAGGCAACTCGTAGATGTGCCAGGACAAGTGATTATAAGCACTCACTCGCCGTATATTGCTGGCCTAGCCGAGTTGCACGAAATTAGATCTCTGAGCAAACGGAAGAATTCAGTTCAAGTATATCAGTTGAGAGATGAGTTTGAAGATGATGATCTGAGGAGATTGAAAAGAGAGGTAGTCCACTCCCGTGGTGAGCTCTTATTTTCCAAAGCAATAGTCCTTTCTGAAGGAGAAACCGAAGAGCAAGCCCTACCAGAGCTGTTTGGAGCCTATGCTGGAAAACACCCCTTCTCACTCGGAATTAATTTTGTTGGTGTCAATGGTTCAGGGGCAAAGTATCGTCCATTTCTCATTTTGGCGAAAGATCTCAACATTCCAGTATTTATATTTAGTGATGGAGAGCCTAAAACTATTAAAGATCTCAAGAAAAATTATGAAAAAGTTTTCGGAGCTACTGACATCGAGAAAGCCAATAATATCACAATACTTGACGGGACTGATTTTGAGGGATATCTCTTAAGTCAGGGCCTTGGCGATTTGATAGAAGAAACTATCAATGAAGTTGATGGTGAAGATACCATAGACAAGTGGATTGAGAAAAAAGATGGAGTGCTTTTAAAACGAATCAAAACTGATAAGCCAAGTTGTCAAACCTGTAGTCAGCCTATTTTTGAGGATGTGCTACGAGATTACAAAGGTGATGCTGGGCGAGTTCGCGCAATCCTTGAAATTCTTGATTCAAGTAAACCGCTTTATGCTAAGGCAATTACAGATAATCTGATTAAATTGTCAGCAGATAAGTTTCCTGAGAAGATTATTGAATTATTCAAAAAAATTGAGTCTGGAGTCTGATATGAATCTATCAAATGCTCAGCGTCAGATTATTGAAGCTCCCATGAATTCAGCTGTCCAGGTGCTTGCATCAGCCGGTTCAGGTAAAACACGTGTGTTAACAGAGCGTGTTCGTCATATTTTGGATAAAACTAAAAAAGAAGGCATCATCGCACTTACCTTCACGAATAAAGCAGCGGAGGAAATGAGTGCACGTTTAGCTGACTTCGAACAAGTAGAAGATAGGGTTTGGATCGCTACAATACATTCGGTCGCACAGCGTATTTTAGAGAAATATGGACACACCGTTGGTTTACCCACGGAGTTACACATATATGATAGAGATAAAGACCGAATGGAGGTCTTCATACAATCTTTACGTGAAGATGGCATTAATATAGATGAGTATCTAAATATCACTGATTCAAGAGAGTTAAAAAGCAGAGAGAAAAACCTGCAATCCTTTATGGATATATTCTCGAAAATCAAGCGAGAGTTACTGACAGATCTTGAGGTGGCCGAACTATATCCAGATAATAACATCTGGAAAATATATCAAGACTATCAATCTGCGTTGCTTAATAGTGGCGGTATCGACTATGATGATATTTTGGTATATGCACATAAAATCCTACTAACACATGATTGGATCGCAAAAATATACCGAGCCCAGTATAAACATATTTGCGTTGATGAAGCTCAAGATCTTAATAAAGCGCAGTATGAGTTTATCAGGGTACTTTGCGGTGATGCTATAAAAAGCATTTTAATGGTAGGTGATCCTAATCAAATGATTTATGGGTTTAACGGGTCCTCGAAAGACTATCTCTGCACCAGATTTGTAGATGACTTCACCCCGCAACGATTTGAACTTAAAGAAAATTATCGTAGCACTAAAGCTGTTATACGTGCAGCAAACAAGTTGCGGCCAGGCTCACAAGCAGAAATTAATTATGCCTTAGAAGGTGGTGTATGGATTTCAGAATTTGATACGGAAGAGGATGAGGCTGCTGCGGTTGTTTCTACGATTAAAAACCTTTTGGACTTGAAAGTTAACGATGAAATTGAAGGTGAAATTTCATTGAGCAATATGGTGATAATTGGCCGTAATCGTTTTGTTTTTGGCAAACTTGAAAGTTGTCTTAAAGAAAACTCAATACCATTCTCTTTGAGAAAAGGTGAGAGACAACTAGAGCCTTCAACTAGATTCGGTAAAGTATTAGACTATGCCATTCGCGTGAAGCTGAATTCTAAAGATTGGGTGGATGGGAAAAAGTTATGTCAGGTACTGAATATTTCTGAGCCCAAAAATTGGACGGTTAATGTATTACGGGAAATGGCAATTCAAATTTCATCATCAACTGACGAGTACTCTGATGTATTCGCAAATCTTCTTTCTGCTGTAGATGTATTGGATGTTGAAAGCCCAAAAATCCCTAAGCTTGTAAAGGATTTTAACAGTCTACTAACCTCATTGGTTGAAAAGCATAGCGGTATCTCAGATGATAAAATCGAAGACATTAAACTGAGTATTGAAGAGCTTGAGGAATTTAATCGGACTTGGACACGCTTTAAGCGAAAGGGAATCGGAGATTCGTTGGTTACATTTCGTAATGCATTAGCTCTTGGGCAACTGTCGCACGATATTCTTGAGGATGGCTTAACATTAAGTACAGTCCACACCATGAAGGGGCTAGAAAAGGATATCGTATTTTTAATTGGTATGTGCGAAGGAGTTTTCCCAGACTATAGAGCGAATACTGCAAAGGAACTTGATGAAGAGAGAAATAATGCATTTGTTGCCGTAACAAGAGCAAAGCGATGGCTCTACGTATCTTATCCTAAGCAACGAATGATGCCATGGGGCGATAGAAAGTTTCAGCGGAAATCTCGCTTTGTAACGGAAATAGAATCATGAACAATGTAGGCCAGCACAAAAGTGTGCCCCAAAATCGTATGGTGCAGTTTTTTCAAACTGACTTGGGTTAATACGTTATTATTTGTCCACTTCAAGGGCGCTGTGCTTGCAGCGCTGCTGACTGTATGCATTCCGATCAGTTACAGTTACCTGTTTGAAACTAACGCCCAGCAACGATGTTTTGATCGTTTTATTCAAGGAAAAGTAATATGAAATGCTCAGTTTGTGGCATTGCAGAACTTAAGTTTAGTATCAAAAATGTCCCTTACTCATTCCAGGGTCACAAAACACTTATTGAGGCTGAAGGTGAGCATTGTCCGGCTTGTGGTGAAGTCGTAATGAATCGAGAACAGTCAGTGATTTACATGGCAAAGGTAAAGGAGTTTAAAGCTGAGGCCATGGCGAAAACTATCGAACCTTGATGTATAATTCCGGTACGCAAATACTTGCCCCTATGCAGAAAGAAGCCAGAGCCTTTTTGGTGGAGGTATGAATGCCTTTTCCCATGATGAGAATGGTAAGACAAAACTGCTCCCGTGGTTATCAAGTTACTTCCTGTGCTTGATCATCATCCCGAGTTTTTGGCTGAAGTCCCCAAACCTGCATAGCAGGGAAAAGGGAACAATCGCGTAGGTTTTGGTTGTGCTTAAAATTTTAAAAAATCAAATAAGGGGGATATCTAATGGCCGAACGCAGTTTTTTTGATGAACTGTCTCAAGGGATGCGGGACTGGAGCGATTACAACTCGGGAAGAATAACGTTGAAGACTCATAGCGAGTCACCGAAAAAAATATCAACATGTTCACCGGAACAATTGAAAGCCTTGCGTGAAAAGCTGCGCCTTTCACCGGCTGATTTGACAGGGTAAAACGAGTATGATTTTCACGCTAAGCCGTATTAACTCCCCTGTAAGCAGAGCATCATCGTTCGATAGCCGTTGAGGCGTTACTCAATTCGTCTAACGTCGTATTAACGTAATCACTTAATAGGAGGCTCAGTTCAGCGGGATTTCTGCCCTGAATAAGTTCGAAAACAACATCCTTGAGATTGGACTGCAAGGATTCAATAGCTAGCCTTACTTTAATTAAATCCAAAGTGGTTCCAAAATTCGCCACTTCCTCAAATGCCAAATGAATATAAGGTTCTAGGCTGCTGATTGATGTATGACCTGTATATTCCTGGACTTTCCTTTTGAGTGTCTCACCATCCAGGAGAGCGCGTCGGAAATCGTCTCCATTCTCATATTCATGCTGCTCAATCAACGCTACAAAAAGCTTGGTAATGAATCTATGGCGGAACATATGTGCGCATGCTTGCTCTTCGATCTTAGCTGCTTTGGCAAGCAGGAGTAACTCATTAGTCAGAGTCTCGGTGGCGAGTCTTTGCCCACTGGTTTCCGAAATCAGTAAATAGCCTAAATCATCTTTGGTGCCGACCGTTTGCTTAATGATCCTACGCCGGAATTTTTCGATGAAGTTCACGATGAGTTCAAGATCCGTTTTGGAAATAGGCAAATATCTATACTCTTCTCTTCCTCCTAGTCGTTTGGCTGTGAAGACCTTAAGTACCGGCTCTTGCTTCATCTGCCTTGCATTATAAATATCTTCGATTCTGATGTTCGCGACTTCAATCCGCCTTGCCCCTGTGATTTCCAAAAGTTTGACCAGAATGAAGCGACGCCTTCTCTGATAAGTTGTTCTGCTCACGTGCGGGATGACCTCAATGAGCTTTGCGATATTGTTCGAATTGATAGGTAAGCGCCGTGTCTGAGGCTCGGGATGGGGAAAAGAATGGTGATGCCAATAAGTGCGAACGATCTGCTTCCCATGGTTTACTAACTTGCTCTCTTTCGTTTCAGCTCTGATTGTTCCAGTAGCTCCGATGAAGGACGGATCAAGATAAAGTTCTCCGACATAACCCAAAAAGCCAAGGCAGATCCTGCCAATGTTTGCTACGTGAGCTCCTTGTCGTTTTCTTTGCCCAGGCTTTCTTGGATCCATTTCTCCCTGTAGTGTTCTGATGAACAATGAGAAACGAGAGTCAGTCAGGTCAATAAACAAGTAGTTATTGTTGAAGCAAAAGCGAATAAGATGTGACAGAAGCTTGGCATATTGTGTGAGCGTGCCACCGGCTTCCTTACGGGACAACCCGCGTTCGAAACAATACAGCAGATACAGATTCCCTTCTGTGCAAGGCCTACCATCAGGCCAACAAAGGAGAGGTATGTTATCCGCTTTAACGCTGAGAACATGACTGTTCCGATCAACCCCGAAAGGTAACCGAAAGACGCTGCTTGTTAGATGGTACAGTTTCTCATCGCTCTGCAAGGGATTGAGCCTCATGGGAGGGTGCCAGAGACTGTTTGCTTAGCGATAGCATTGAAAATAGCTCTCTACGGCGTTTTTTGAAAAGACTCAGGTCTGCCGGGTCATGGCATTTTTCGGCAAATTGCTGGGCAAGGGTGATGGACTCTCTGAAAATATTCGTTACCAATGCAATTTCATCCCAGAGTTGGGAGATTATCTTGTCCTGAGCCTTAACCTTAGCTTTTAGCTCCTGCTTAGTCACTGAAGAAGACTTTGCTGGCTTGGTTGTACGGGAATCGTGAATGGCTTTGGAAGCCAGGCATCTCAGATTATCAAATGCAGTAAAACCACCGGGAAGAAGGTCATTCGCCCTGTTTTTAAGTGTATTGAGCGACATAGGAGAAATTAACGATTCTCTTACCGATAGCTTTGCAAGGCCGCCTTGGCTCTTCAAAGCGATCAAAAGGTCCGTGTTTTCGCGATGCATGCCAGGTGACTTAATAATCGATTCCAGATACCTAACACGAGCAAGCACAGAGCGGTTGTTAATATCCAACTGAGAAGGCGCTTGATGTGTGTCTTTCTTCATGATTAATCGCCCGTTATTTTAAAGAGAATTTCATAACGCTTTCCATTTGGAGTGTCGAGGAAGACTGGCTCGATCTTTAATATTCCCTCAATCATCAGGTCTTCAATATAGTCAGCGACTTCATCTGACTGCATGATTGAAAAAGATGAAACCCCGTAGCGCTCTTCCAGAAGTGCCCTTAAATTCTTTGAGTTACTCTGCCCCGAGATCAACGCTCCAGATGCATATTCGGCACTGACTCTGCGCAATACTTCACCTGGCACAGTCTCAGTGATGTAGTGATAAACGTGTTCAAGGTCTGTATGCCCTAAAAACCACCGAAGAGTATCCAGTCCGCCAAACCCACCGTTCCAAAAAAAAGTCATAGCGAAGAAACGTCTCATTTGGTGAGTGCGAATGTAATAGCGCCGCCCAGTAGAGTTCAGTTGTGTTTCAAAATAGTCAGAGAAGCGATTCAGTACCTTTGCGGCATCTACTGAACTCATCGCGGCCAGACCGATTTCACGATGTCGAGGTTTACTGAAGAGTCGATGTGAAGCTCTAGCAGAACTAAGCAAGGACAAATTTTGATGGAGATCTTTTAAACTCTGAATACATAGGGCTGCGACATTGGGGATGGGGCGAAGGACCTGTTCACGAGCCTTGCCGAAGTTTCGTTTTCGTAAGGCGAACTGTAAGTAGTAACCATGGTTTTTTTTAACAAGGCAGGTATTTTCCACAAGATCTCTTATCTCTCCTGAACGCCGGGCGCTGAGAGCGGAAAGGATTATCCAGATAGCGCCATATAGAACTTCGATTAGCTGTATCAGGCCCTCATTCGCCCTGAATCGTTTAAAAAATGTAACACTTCCGCCGCTTCGACTCCGTCCTCGAAAATCTGACGAGAGGTCCCAAACCTTGACTCCGATATCACTCAACTTCTTGGGAATGAGCTCTCTTATTTCAGCCGGACTTAAGTCCCTGAGTGTACACCCACGTGAATCAGCCTCTTGTGCCAATGCAACATAACCGTCGATGAGTAGTTGGCCCACATCGAAATAGAACTCAACAGCCTTCCTAAATGATGAAAATATGACCTCCTGGGGCAACGACCGATAACGTCCTTTATTTTTCATCTCCAGTTGCCTGACAAAAACCTTGTTATCCAGAGCTGAAAGTGAGTGATGACTAATATGATCCAGCCCACAGAGCTTGAGAAACTCCATCCGCTTAAGCCCTTGCAGATAAGTATTAATCCCACTTTCAGAAGGCAGTGGGTCGTCAAGAAGAACCATGGACGAAATCATGGGATATTCCCGAAAAGTTTTCTCAGATGGACTGAAGTGGAGTTCGTCCAGGACCACACCTCGAAATTTGGGTGTTACTAAAGTCCGCTCATGGTAAATCTCAGAATAGATGCTATTCGGAGAAATTTGGTGAGTAAAAAATGAATGTCCGTCATTGCCCGCTTTAATCGGCACGCGTTTATAGTTTCCATTAATCCATAGGAAAATCCGTGCTGCAATAATCTCCGACTCAGATAAGCCAAGGCTGTGCTCATCGGAACTATCAATAACAGTAATACCAGGAACTTTAGAGAGAACGCTCTTTGTTTGCTGTTTTGTGACCTGATGGATTTTGAGTCGAAGGAAATCCCGAAGCTCTTCATGCGCTGCATAGAGATTATTCTTCAGATATTGGCTACTGGCCAACACAACCATGAACTCGGTTATCTCATGGGGCGTTATTAACTTGAACCCATGGGATGATAATTGAAAGCGTTCGGCCCTCAGTAGGAAGTAGTCAATAATACCTATAGTTGTATGGACTCTGTGCCCTATTGTGTTTGGGGCAAGCTGGATACTCCCGACCGGCAGCGAATGGGAGGAAAGGCATAAGTAAGATTTTATGATCTCCAGAAGGCTTTGGTGCTTTGGGTGTGTGAGTAACAGCCCATCGTCAAGCCTAACTCTGAAATCAATAACAGTGTCTTTCTTGCCATTTTGGCCAATGTGGGTGGTCCACACTGGATCATCAAATTTCGAATTGAACCACTCGGTGCTGCGAAACAACCTTGAGCTAGCATCGAAAGGGCGCATTATAAAGTCCAGTTCATGAGGCAGTGAGTTACTATCAGACATAGACCAGACTCGCAAATTGTTGAGGATTTGCTAACATTTTGGCCTTAATTAGACAGCTGCGGAGGTATGGGTCTGGAAAATCATCAGATTCAATATGAGATTCAACCCTTGCAGTGAACTCACTCCAATATATAGCTGTCCCCGCTGCACATGGACCAGCATTTTCCACTGCGAGCCTGAGCGAGATAAGCACGGTAAGAATCTCTTCATCAATAGAGATTATGATCTCTGAGCCAAGAGCATCTAACCCTTGTTCAACGGAATTATTGAGTGAATCTGTTACCTCAGGGGGTGCCCGGAGAGCATGTCTTTCAAGAAACTGATTGAGCTCGCTCATGCTGTCGAAGTCAGTTGCTTTGAGTAAAAAATGGGAATCTTTCATGGCATAGACAATCACCGCATTTTGGAATATTCGCACCCAGCGTTCCTGGAAAAATTGCATGATCGTAGGCGGCAGATAATGATTCATAGCAACGCGTTTCGAATTACCAAGCGACTCAGCCATTTTGTCGATGCTGAGTGTGTTGAGATAGACGAGAACACCCGCCGTAGCCCGTATCCTGGCCAGTGATAACGTGTTGATTAGCTCTCCTAACTCAGCAGAATGAGTTTGAACAAATGCCTTTTGCCTGAGAGTCTTGGCGAAACTAATTTGGTTCGTAAAAATATAGGGTTCCTGAAAACCTTGACCACCTGCGACAATAAATAGTCGCCGCCACCCATCATCGTTTTTCTTTTTTAGATAGTTTCTGAGGGGGGTTGTAATTTGTATAAGAAATTCAACCACGGAACCTGCTTCGGGGCTAAGTACAACCTCCTGCTGACTTCCTTTGCGATTCTTCTTTATTACAAGCACAGGCCCCGAGTCGGTTGAGATAAAACCGGTTCGCTTACCGTTTCGGTCAAACAACTCGCACCCAAGCAAAGATGCATCGGTCAGAACAGGGTGCTGCGCCACCAGCCAAATAGCCATTGGAGCAATCACATACTTTGTTGGTAATACAAGATTTTGAGCTAATTCCGCTGTTGAGAAGCTGATTCCCGTTGCGCTAACCAAGTGGCCACGCAAGACATGATCAATAGGTATAAATCCGCTATGGCTCTCTTTAATGGTCTTGATAAGGCTGTTCATTGCCATTTCAGGTCGACCATATGCTTGAGAAGATATTCGCGCCCCTCGCGTTATCAGTTCCCCTTTGTCGCAGGCGCACACGGCAGAGTCAAGCCGGTAAATTATGCGATCGATCTGATGCCGGGCCCATAGAACGACTTTGTTAAAGTCATCTTTAATACGCTTGAAAAGAAGCTCAGTCGCCTCTTTGTCACTGACAGACAGCGGGACCTGAGTCAGAAGTTTCTGGGACACAAGCGCTTCACCATCGCCGTACCTATGGTGGCCTACTTCGTGGAGAGGCCGGGCGAGTTTCTTGCTTCCCTGAGGCCACACTTCACCAAGCGGTGGTTGCATAAGTCTGCTGCTGACAAGAACATTTTTCGCCCAACAGATGATTCTGATCCATTGACGTTGAAGGTTTGCCAGCACTCGTCCCGTTGGTTGATTTTGGTTCCGTTTGGCGTAACTTTCAAAATGCCAGCGCTGGAAGCTCCAGAAAAACTGATAAACAAACATTGGGTCTTGAAATAATTCTGGCTGTAGCTGTTGTCTTTCCTTGGACTCTTCGTCATACCAGCGTACGAAATTATCTAATCGGGAAACCACATTTGTATAATTACCATAGTGGCTATGGGTTAAAGCGTGTTTCTGACTTTCCTGATATAGGACATTGGTAAAATCACGCCCCATAACGTCGAATATCGCTCCCATCTTTAATCGATATGAACCCGAGTTTCGGTCGACTACATGCCATCCTGTGAGCCTGGATACGCGCAGAGGGTCAATATGAATCGCTTCGAATTGCATGATGCATTGTTTCGTTTGGTCATCTGTAAGGTCTGAATATGCAAAAACGTTAACAGGATACAATTCGGACAACTTAATCAGTAACTTAAAGAAACACTGAGCAAGCTTCCTCCTGCCAGAGTGCTTAACCTCAGCGGATAGAAAGCAGGTTGAGCAAAGAGCCCCATAGAAAAGGTGCTGAATATTCAGGAAGGCGGTGGTTCGAAGATCTAGGGCGGTTGTTAGAGGGGGATGATGGGTTATCCACAGAAAACACTCGAAGTAAAACAGAGCCCTGTTTGCGCTTCGACGTTGGGATAGGGGGAGACTAGTAAGTTGAGTTTGAATTAGATCCAAAGCGCTACCCGATAGGATAAGAAACTTGAAATCTTTCTCTATGTGGCCTTTAGCGATGATACCTTGAGGATAACTGTTTGAAGAAACCTGACTCATCAAGAGACCTCATTCTGCCTGGTTTGGGAGCGGGAATATTTCTTGGAATATTAAATCTCTGGAGCTATTACAGTTAACTACTTATCTCTACTCGACAACCAAATCATAACATGCGGTGTTTTTTTATACAGACAAAGTTAATCAGTCTGCTAAATTAAACGCCCCAAATAGGGCTACAGTTTTACCATCGCATAATGACTTTCGACAAATGGGCGGGCCATTTATATGAAATGGCGTACTTTTTTGTACTTACTACAAATTAGTTGAAAGTATGAAGTTTTTATAAGGGTTCGTTTCAGTTTTAGAATGAACCCATAAGTGCGGACGTGAGATATTCAAGTGTAGTGCTGCGTTTCAAACCATAAACAGACCATCTTCAAGCAATTTTGTCATAGGCTGCAAAGCATATAAAGTCATGCACGTACCCACCCGTGGATTAAGTAATCACTTGTGATGATAGCCGCAGCTATCGAAGCAATTGTATGGAAGGCATCGTCTTTGGTATCGTCGCCGAAATCACTGATACCTCTCACAATCAGAGCTGGCACTCTTTGTTTCTCGCAGGCATCAAACACGCCATACGCCTCCATTTCGGCAACATAGGCTTTGTCATGAAGCGATCTGAAGCTCTCCAGCAGAGCAGGATCCCTTATGAGAAGTTCTCCTGACGCGATAGTGGCAGAGGAAACGGTTATTCCTGCGGCTACATTGCCAGCCTGAGAGCTTGCTGGCATCTCAAATCCCATAATCTGCGCTCGTTCACCGAGGCGTGCAGATAGCGATGATGTTGCAAAATAGCTGTTGAGGTTTTGCTGAGTTGACATGTGGGGACGTAATATTTCAGGCCTGTAAGCAAGCCCTCCACCTTCCAGTGCAGCTGCACTCTCATAATAGACGATACGATCTGAGACGATGACTTCACCCAGCACCATTTTCTCTCTCGACCCTGCAGCAATTCCCATCATGATGACTTTTTTGGGTTTGAACTCCGACAATAAAATGGTGGTAATGGCTGATGCATTTACATTTCCGGCACCGGCAAATGATGCCACTATGCCTGTAATAGGACCATCTGAACGTTGGATCACTGTGGGCCAGAAATGGATTCCGTTTGATGTCACACGAGGTGGAATATCATCAGCGATATCAAAGGCTTTTTTAGCTGCTGCAAGTTCAACCGGTAATGCTGTAAGAATCAGTACATCTGGAGAACGTAATGACAGTTTTGTCACCCATTCAGCTTTGAGCAGTCCAACTGAGATTTCTGATAGTTGCCCCAATTCATAACAAGGTTCCTGCAATGATAAAGTATTAAGACGTTTTTTTACGTTCTCTCCTGTACAAGGAAACATTGTCAGCGGTTCTTTGAAAAATTGGTCATATAGGCCTAAAGCACCTTTCCCATCCCCGCAAATTCCACCAAGCTGCAAGTCAAACGGTAATATGGGATGTTTATCCTTACGCATTTTTTTCGCGCGATCGGAAACGCCTTTCCCACCACCTAATGCAATCATGGCCGTGGCTGCATCAACCTGTTCATCCCCTATATTTCCACCAGTTATAAGATCATCATCCAGATAACTTACATCAGCAATATTAGCTGCCTGGAGTTTACGAATAAGCCTTCGTCTCTCCTCTGACATCTTTTCCTGCATTGCTGAACGTGACGTGATGATACGGAGTTGTTGAGCTGGCGTATAATTTCCCATCAACTTCTCTGCTTCATTTACCACGGTCCAGTCGAAGGTTAGAGGATCCCCGTTTTCATTAACAGGTTCCCCTGCTAGGTAGACGACCAAACCCACCTCCGCATCAAGAATGCTTTTCGTAAGTGTACGAACAAAGCTATGCGCTCGGTCAATATATTGTTTCTCTGTTTTTTCTGAAATGCTGCCGGCTATAAGAACGTATTCGTTAGTAGTATTTACCATCGCAATTATTCCTGAGGATTTATTACTTGTTATCATTTGAGCAAGGCATAGATTTCGTCCTTGTTTTTTAATGCTAGCTGCAATGCTTCCGGAGCCTGATTTGATTGAGCTTCAGTCAAGTTTAGCTGGAAGAGAAGGTAGTGCAGTAGCGCTTGCCTGCATTCCAGATGAATTTCTCCATCGACCATTGCGTAATCAGTTTCAATTAGGCTCCGCTGGGCAGGGCGCAGTCCAGGGTGAGCAAAAAGAATAACTTTGATGTAAGTATTCCACGCCGTATCACAATTAGTTCGTTCTTCATCCGGGCCAGCATTGTGAGCCTGTACAATCCGCGATAATAAGAAGTCCCGAAACTCTTTACGCTTATGGCACCATGCTCTGGTGTGCCAACGATAACCATCATGGACCAATGAGTGAGGTGTTACTGTGCGCTCGCTACCTTCAGGATCACTCATCGATTGGTAAATGACCTGAACGGCCTCACCCTCTCGTATCGCTCGCAGTATTTGAATCACTACATCAGAGTCCAGCCTACGTAAAAGTCGTGGAACAGCCGCAACAGGAGTTCGCCAGCCTAGGAAGTTGCCATACTGAAGCTCTGACTTAACAGCAACACTCAGTAAGTTATCCAGATAGCATTCCAAGGAACTGGTCGCGAAGACGGGCTGGAACAACCCAGTTGAACGATACACTCTGGCACTCATATCGTACTGAAGATTATCAGGAGCTAATTTTGTGTATTCGTTAAGATCCAGCGAAGCTTGAGGCACTGAAATACCAAAAAAGTCAGTGATACTACTACGGTTGATTTGCCCATCCCACCGAAGCCGATAGTCAATGAATTCAAGCCGACGCTCTTGGCCCCAACGTGCTCCCAGCCGTCCTTTTTGGCTTACTCGCTCATCCCCTTCTCTGAACTTATCTGACATCTTGGTTCCCAATAACATATAAAAAATAGATACAGTATAAAAAGTAGATGCAATATTAAAACTAATCGTATAATAATAATACGCTATAGAGCTGTTAAGGTGCAACCATCACCTCAAAAGATACCGAGGAAGACTGTTGCAGTTTTTATCAATGATTTTCGGAGAGATGCGAATGTCGCTCACCAATACTCAGGTCCGGTACTACGACAGTAATGTGCTGCGTTTACCTAAAGATAAACGTGAAACCTACAATGCTCAGGTAGATCGGCTTATTGCAGCGCTACGTAAGAAATTGAAAGAACAGGACAAAATAAGCATTAAGCGTGTTGTTAAAGCAGGTTCTTTTGCCAAACATACAATTTTACGCAAAACTTCGGACAGTAAGGTCGATGTGGATGTTGTGTTTTACGTTAGCGGTAAGAAGGTTGCTGAGGAATCATTCGCAAGCCTGAGCGAAAAAATTTACGAGGCCTTGCTGAAAGTATATCCCAACAAAGCTGTAGAGGATTTCGAGATTCAGCGTAAGGCAGCGACCGTTTCCTTCGTCGGGACAGGATTGGATGTCGATATTGTACCAGTAATCGAAAATCAGGATAAAGAAGGTTACGGGTGGCAGTTTGACCGTTTTGATGGTTCGAAGACAGAGACCTGTGCTCCCTGCCAGATCAAGTTTGTTAAGGATCGCAAAGATCTGGACCCAGACTTTCGTACCTTAGTGCGTTTAGCTAAACGTTGGCGTACCAATGTGGAATGCCCACTTAAGTCATTTCATATCGAACTGATCATGGCCCATGTGATGGAAGTCAATGGAAAGGATGGGCTACTCGAAAAACGGTTCAGGGATTTCCTATTATATGTTGCTGAATCAGAGTTAAAGGAAGTTATCACATTCCCTGAAAATCACACTGTACCGGCATTTACCCATCCAGTTGTCATACTAGATCCAGTTTGTGATACCAACAACGTTACCAGTCGTATTACCGAGGATGAGAGAAAAGAGATTGTTCGGCTTGCAGATGAAAGTTGGGCAACAGCGAACTTCGCATCTACTGAAGGAGATTTTGATCTCTGGAAGGAATTATTTGGTCGCTCCTTTAAAGTGGAGGATGCAGCATGAGCTACTCTTCAACAGAAACATCAACTTATACTACGACAGACGTTGAAGCAGTAATGAGACGCACCACTGCTGACTTAGTAATGATTGCTGCCAGTACCGGAGCGATCACTGAAACTCGCGCACGTGAGTGGGCTCATGACATAGAACTTCTGGCAAAAAATGGCTATCTGAATTATGTCGATTTGACCCTCATGAGCAATGGCGTTGAACAGAGAGCAACCCGGTTTTATGTTAACGATTCCGGAGGTCTGGCAAATGAGAGGCCAGGCGATGCCCGTTGGCCGAAAATTCAGGGTGCTCATTTGCGAATTGTTCTGACTTATCTGAGTACGTACGATCAGGCTGCGAAACAAAGGCTTACAAGCAAAATGAATATATCTTGGTCGCCATGCAGTGACGATATTAGCCATTCAGGTTTGACCCAGAAGGCTGGCCGTGAATATTCCAGCAATGGTTATGGTATGCAACGTAAGGACTACAACTGATGAGCAAGAGCAGTGTTTTTGAGTCGGTGATTGATTTACCACAGCGCGAGCTGACAGAGCGAGAGAAGGTTCTACTTGGGTTTGAAAATCGCTATCAAAGGGTCCAAAACCAACTCAGCCTGCTTCTTAATCAGGGACAGCTTCTTGAATGGAGTAAAAAACACCATAAGGGCGTTTTGCCAGTCTGCAAGCTCGTTGCTGAACAGTACCCGCTTGTTATTTTCCATGGTGATGTTGGTACAGGTAAAACGGCAACAGCCGAGTGCATCGCGAATCGTATTGTTCGTGAGTCACGCACTGAAGATTCAGCTCTCTTTAAGCTCAGCAACCGAGTTCGCGGTTCCGGGAAGGTGGGGGAAATGGGGACGCTGCTGACTCAGGCATGGACAGAAGTATGCGAGGCGGCGGGCAAAAATCGCAGAGCAATACTAATTATTGATGAGGGTGACTCAATTGCAGCTTCTCGCTCGCAAAGTCATAGCCATCACGAAGATAAAGTAGCGGTAAATACTTTAATTCAGGGCGTGGATGACTTACGAAAATTTGGCGGCCGAGTTGTGGTGATTTTATGCACCAATCGACTCTCCGTTCTGGATGCAGCACTCCGCAGGCGAGCGGCTATAGTAGAAGAGTTTACTCGCCCCGGAACCACAGAACGAGAGGCACTTTTCCGTATGGATCTTGAAGGGATGGGGCTATCAGACACTCAATATAGTCAATTAGCTGCTGCAACGGCTGAACGAGGCAACCAACCGGCTTGGACATACTCAGATATTCGCACTCGCCTTTATCCTGCGGCAATGTCTCGAGCTTTCCCTGAACGGCCTTTGAGCTTTAATGATTTGATTGAACCGCTAAAGTTAATGCGGCCTTCTCCTGTTATGGAAGATAAATAAATCATACATTTAGACCGCCTGATTTACCGGCGGTAAAATCATTCCAGTTCAGGTACATTTGTGGGTGCGATGTGTGCCGCTTACCGTAGGGTGTTATATGAGAACCAATAAAGAAATATTTGTTTCGGTCGATGTAGAAGCTTCAGGTCCTGTTCCAGGTAAGTACAGCATGCTGTCGATAGGTGCATGCGTGGTTTTTGATCCATCAACTCATTTTTCGTGTTATCTCAAACCGATATCTGATGAATTTATTCCTGAAGCTATGGAAGTGACGGGCCTATCACTTGAGCAGTTGCATCATGATGGGCTGGAGCCAGCTGATGCAATGCTGCAGCTTAAAAATTGGGTTGATTCATTAGTCAGTAATGAGGAAATTGTAGTTTTTGTTGGTTTCAATGCATCGTTTGACTGGAGCTTTATCAATTACTATTTCCACACTTACTTGGGTGAAAATCCTTTCGGGATTGCAGCGCTGGATATTAAGTCAATGTATTTTGGGACATCACAAGTTTCGTGGAAATCGACTCGTTCCAGTGAGATTGCAAAAATTGTAAAACCCGAAACATCCGGTGATCATGATGCATTACATGATGCACAGTACCAAGCGGAACTATTCCGTCTTATCTATGATCTGGGCAGAAAGTAAAGCTTTTTTTTAATATTTCTCGTCAACTATTCGATGGTTTTTTAGATGTTAAAAATTCCTGTGGTTTTTATTTTTTGACCATATGAAAAATTAAAAATTACTCAATCATATGCATTCGATAAATAAGATTTTTTCCTGGATTTTACCATCCACTTAAGAGCAATTAAATATGAATGAAGATTTAAATCGTGCTAACGAACATGTATGGCGATATTTCGAGTTACACGCTCAGCAAAGGATGACTGTTTTCAACTTTTACATTGCAACTACAGGCCTTCTTGCAGCAGGCATTGGATTTACCCTTCAGCAGGGAGGAAAGTACGCACTTTTCACGTCGCTAATGAGTATATTCGTTTCATTTATCTCATTTGTTTTTTGGAAGTTGGATCAGCGTGTATCTATGCTAATAAAAAATTCCGAGCTGGCTTTGCAAGATCTTGAAAGTCAATTTGTTAATACAAAATTAAGAATAATCACTAAAGACAATGATAACAACTTGTTAAACCTAGGGGTACGGTCCGTCTGGACTTATGGGAAATGTTTTCGCATTTCATTTATCATAGTCGGAATTACAGGGGCAATACTTTCAGTTACGCCATTTTTTATAAAAATATTAGAATTTTAAGCTATTTTATGTCAGGTCTTTACTTTTAATTTAAGCATTTCGACTTACAAAAGAATATCTGCCAGATATGTCGATATTACTTATACATACTAAATATTTGAACGACTCTGTGACATAGAGCGTGACGGAGTATATTAAATTACGAGTACTCGCAATTGCTTAAGTGGTTGAATTCTGCAACCTTGACGTAATTCTCTGCGGCGGCCCTGACCACTAAAATAGATATATCAGGTGAAAATGCACAGTAAATGACTGAGATCCCATGGGCGCTAATCCGTTCTGAGGTGGCAAGGCATTACGGAGAGGGGGAAAAATGCCTCTCTAGATGTTTTAATGCGTCTCGAGCCTGATAACCCAGCCACTGGTCGGAGAGCGTCAGTACTTATCTGGAGCATGACAGACCGTTATTACAGTAACGAACATACCCAGCGACAAAGTTAACTAGGAACAGTAGGAAGACTCTTCATTACGTATCGTGGATATCAAGTTGTACAAAAAAAGTCTTAATGTGGGGTGTATCCTGCTTCCAAGTAAACCCCATTTCTATCGGAAGATCACAATGTACTAGACCCAATTCACTGAGCATCAAAGCATCTCCTTCCTGAAATCTGTCGAATCTGGTCGGGTCGTCAAAAGTCTTGAGGGTAAGAGTTTTCGCTTGGAGTCGAGGTGCTTGGAAGTAATTGCATGAAGCAGGCAGTTTAAGTATGTTTAATATTACTAATTCACCATTAGGGCGTATAAGTATGTCACCTTCAAAAATAAAAGACGAACAACATAAACGCTATGATGAGCTTGCACGTAAAGTTTTGTCAGGCGAACTCGCCTATCAGCCAGCCCAAAAATCCAAATTCAGTGTGTCGGCTAATCCCAAGTTTAAGCACATAAGGTAGTAATTGACTAACGTTCTGTTGTCAGTACTTTCCCCAAAGGCCATCTGAAGCTCCTTCTTATCCAGTCTAATTTCAGCAACCAGCTGCTTCTGTCATGCGTTACCTTCTTCGAGAGTCTTCAGACACTTAACTTCAGGTACTTCCATGCGACCAAACACTAACGCCAGTTGCAAAACGTACCGTCAGATATCGCATGATGGAACCAGCGCTCACGGGCAGAAAAACCGACTTAGGCCTCGCAGGGAATACTGATGGTCTGTTCGTCAGAAAAACGGTTCTTCATTGGGTGTCCTAATATTGCTGATTAAGACATTACTAGTGATGATCAACGGGGAACAGGTGAGGCGTATTGCATCGCCAACGTTTATCAAGACACTTTTCGACTGTATGCCACAGGCAGAACCTCCACTTTGTTGCTCTAAAAGCAACTTTGAAAATTGATAGTTGTCAACAGTGAAAATGCTTAGCTATGCTTTATGTTTCCAATTAACCTATTGGATTAAATAAATTATTTTCTCTTATTACAATATTGACAACAAAGATAAAATGGGAAAACAGCTGGTGAAGGAAATCCAGCCTGGACTTTGTCTTGAAAAAAGGGGGTCAGGAGCTTGAGTGGCTCGGGAATTGGATAAAAGATCTTCATAATTTACGCCACCATAACTGTTTATACATACAGTATAAGCATAGGTTCTTTGGCCTGTGAAGGGACCGTGGCGATGAAAATCTTAGCGTATTGAATCGCAAGGTAATAAAACTCTCATTAAGGGGTAGGCACCTCGTTGTCACATCTGGGGTATAAGGCTATCATGTTAAAAATTATAGGAGGTTTTATGCTGAGAACTGAGGCAGTTGTGAAGTGTGATTTTATTACGGGGACTTATTAATGCTGGGGATACTTCGATTTTTCTTGGCGAGTTGTGTCATAGTATTTCATCTTTCGGCGAAAATACCGAACATAGGACAGCTTTTCGTTAACTTCTTCTATGTGATAAGTGGATATTTAATAACACTCATTCTTCATGATACCTATAAATTCAGATTTAAAGAATTCGCAATTAATAGGTTCTTAAGGCTTTACCCTGTTTACTATGTATTCGCGATATTATCGGCAATACTAATTTACATTCCAATATCCGGAGTAACCTCCTCTATATTCCACTCTTCCTGGAGTGGCACTCAACAGGAATTTGACTTTTTGGGTAATGCTTTTATTTTCCCATGGGCGATTCTTAGCGATCAGTCTGTTCTTTCAATACCAAACTTCCTCTATTCAGACTTTCCAAGGCTTCGACTCATCCCCTCGACATGGTCTATTGCAGTAGAAATAGTCTGCTATTTTATATTATTCATATTTACCGCGAGAAATATCTACACCTCAATAACCACTTTATTATTGGCAATTGCATTTCATGCTTACATTAATAACAGCACATTGAGCTCAGGTTACATTTATTACCCATTCATGGCCGCAATGCTGCCCTTTAGCGTAGGTGCTATTGGTTGTTTCTTTTCTAAATATTTGGAAAAAGCCTACAAATTAGAACTCACTATGGGACGACAAGTCGCCTCGCTAGTGTTAATAGTTACATTGTTCATGTTAAATTGGTGGCTGTCATTACGTTCGGTTGACTTTTATAAGTCTATATATTTTTATGCAAGCACAGTTATAGCATTGGGTTCTATAATGCTGTTGCATAACTCCAGGCCTTCGCCTAACTTACGATGGTTATGTAAAATACTTGGTGACTTGTCCTACCCGATGTTTTTAATTCAATACGTCGGTGGTTACATAGGCTGGCATCTAATTGGCATGCCTAGCGTCACTAGAGGCTGGAGAGTCTTTATCGCTGGATATATTGTTTCATTACTAATAAGTTTGGTTTCATTATACCTAATTGATAAGCCCATACAGAAAATAAGAAACAAAGTCAGACCTCAATAAACCTTTATGGCAGGCCGTACGTATGCGGCCTGCCATTTTCAATTTAAGCGGTGAGTCTGGGTTCCATCGGGCTGTTCCCAGTAATTCCCACTGCGACTTGCGTAGGGCGATGCAATAAGAGTCTTATGACCCGGTTAAATCAACGACACATAAAAAATTCTATCTTCTGCATATTCATCAATTAAGAACCTGTCACGCGGTACGTGATAACTGGTCGCTAAATTCTAATGCCGTTTTCATTGCCGCAACGATATCACCGTCCACACAGTAACGGCTGAATTCATCAAAATCGGTATCAGAACTCATGGTCACGCCAGCTTTACGATAACGCATGGAAGAAGGAACCTGACGGCCAGCAGAGCTGTGTAACTCGCTCAAACCGATGTCGACAAACTTCTGCAAGTTAGTCAGACGCACGCCCGCACCTGCCATAATGATTGGACCGCCACTCAGTTGATTCAGTTCACGCAACATCGACAAACCTACCTCAGCATTTTGCTGCTGGCCTGAAGTCAGAATTCGCGCCACACCCAACTGAGTCAATTGCTCCAGACCTACCTTCGGGTTAACGCACATATCAAATGCCCGATGGAAGGTCACCGCCATATCACTGCAAAGTGCCATAATCTCCCGCATTTTAGGCATGTCTATATGCCCTTCCGAGTCAAGAATGCCAACGACCAGACCGGGAAAACCGAGATCGCGAATGCAGGCCACATCGCTTTTCAATACTTCAAACTCACTTTGGCTATAGCAAAAGTCGCCACCCCGTGGGCGGACAATCGGATGTACCGGGATGGCTACTTTTTCTTTTGCCAGTTTTAAGGTTCCGTAACTTGGCGTGATGCCACCATCGGCCTGACTGGCACACAGTTCAACTCGGTCGGCACCTGCTTGCTCAGCCGTTAACGCACAGTCCACGCTATAACAACACACTTCTAACTTAGTCATGTGATCTCTCCTGATAACGGCATTATGCTACAACACTTGTTTGTAACGGGCCATGTCGCGTAGGCTTCTGCATGAGCATCCCCGCCCAATCACCTGCTTTGGAAAGTTAACTATGACACTCAATTTTGATCAATGGGTAGACCGTAGTCACAGTGATAGTGTTAAGTGGAATAAATATAAAAACCAGGATGTCATCCCTCTTTGGGTGGCTGACACCGACTTTACTTCTCCTCCACAAGTCATTGCCGAGCTGCAAAAGCGCGTGGCCGAGGGCGTTTTTGGCTATGGTTTCACGCCGCCGGAGCTGATCGATCTTTTGGTACAACGCATGAGCGTTCGTTATCAATGGACAATCAAACCGGAATGGATTATCTCGCTGCCCGGATTGGTATGCGGGCTTAATGTTGCCGTTCGCGCGAATACTAGCCGGCAAGAGAGCAGTGTGATGCCCTCACCGATCTATCCGCCCTTTATTCAGGCTGCACAGTCTGAAGGCCGACAATTTAAAAGCATCCCGGTAAAAGAACAGCAGCAGCGCTGGGTGCTCGATGTCAGCGACGCCAGCCAGCAGTTGGATGGCAGCGAAAAACTGCTCATGCTTTGCAATCCTTATAATCCGGGCGGCACCGTGTATCGTCGGGAAGAACTGTTACAGCAACAGGCGTTTGCTCAGGAAAACAATCTAGTGGTCTGTTCCGATGAGATTCATTGCGACTTGCTACTGGAGCCCGGTCTGCAACACATTCCGTTTGCCTCACTGAATGAAGATGCTGAACAGCGCTCTATCACCCTAATGTCGCCTTCCAAAACCTTTAATCTGGCAGGGCTTGGCGCCTCCATAGCGATCATTCCCAACGCTGCGCTGCGCAAGAAATTTAAAGATACAGCTAATGGTATTGTTCCCCACGTCAACATTTTGGCTTATGTTGCCGCCATTGCGGCTTACCGAGACGGCGCTACGTGGCTGGAGGAGCAACTCGATTATCTGCGCGGCAACCGTGAGTTGGTCACCAACCGTATAAACGCTATGCCGGGTTTACGCATGTTACCCATTGAAGGGACCTACCTCGGCTGGATAGACGCTTCTGCGTTACCGGTAGAAGACCCTTACCACTTCTTTGTCGAGGCCGGAGTCGGTTTCACTTCCGGAGCAGATTTTGGTAACCACAGATTTGTACGCATTAACCTTGGCTGCCAGCGCGCACTGCTCGAAAAAGCACTGGACCGGATGGACATCGCGCTCTCAGGCCTGGACCGCTAATTTACTCCCGTTCGCTGGCCACGATATCCCGCAGACTGTGCGGGTGAAACTTGATGGTAACCGTGCCATTCGTGATAGCCAGCGTTGGGTTAGGTAAGCGTTCATGCTCACCTTTTGGTGAACTCTGTTTTACTTTAATGCCCGGCGCGATTAAGGCTTGATCGGTTAGTTGCTCCAGTGCCCGGGCATAGAACCCCTCTTCACCTCCGCTCAGCACCAGTTCAATATGTTCCCAGCCCTCATGCGGATAACGCTTTTCACCGGGATAAGGCAACTCCACCAGATCAATACTTAACGGCCCGACACTGAGCGCCGCATCCAGTGAAAACAGATAAATCGGACGACCATTTATCTCGGTCTCATTGAGCAGCGTAGCGCACTGGGCCAGGCCTTCACGCCAGCGGTCAGCCGTGGCGTTCTGATGACAGCGCAATGAAATGTGGTCCGCGTGATAGGCTGATAAATCGAGCTGCAATCGCTCAGAAAATGAGGTTAGCGCGTCAACAAACCGCGGCATATCGTTGACCAGATCGGCCAACTCAGTGATCTGTTTCATTTCCAGCATGGTTGCTATTTCCTTATTAGTCAGCACTGTCGGCGGCTAATTTACACAGGCTTTCATTATGTTGCCAGAGACATGTCGCAGAATGGTTTTTTGCTCTGTTCTCTTCATGCGGCAATACTGACTCCGCAAGGCTAATATGATATAAACACCCATCATTTTTCAGTTCATCCGAAGCAGGATGAATAGTAAACAATCACGTTCCTTACCCTAAAATACTCAAGTTGCAGGAAGGCGGCAAACGCCTCTGCGACGAGAAGGATGACGGGTATACAGTTATAAGGTAATCCGGTGAATATACAGGCACTTCTTTCAGATAAAGTCAGCCAGGCGATGACCGCCGCAGGTGCGCCTGCTGACAGCGAAGCGCAAGTCCGTCAGTCTGCCAAGGCACAGTTTGGTGACTATCAGGCTAACGGCATAATGTCAGTGGCCAAAAAACTGGGTATGCCGCCACGACAAGTGGCTGAGAAAGTCGTTGAACTGTTAGATCTGAGCGGCATTGCTTCCAAAGTGGAAATTGCGGGGCCGGGCTTTATCAATATTTTCCTCGACCGCGGCTTTGTTGCCGCTAACGCTGATAGCGCGCTGATAGATGCCAGACTGGGCATTTCTCCCGTTGAACCGCAGACTATCGTCATCGATTATTCCGCACCGAACGTCGCCAAAGAGATGCATGTTGGCCACATACGCTCCACCATTATCGGTGACGCGGCAGTTCGTACCAATGAGTTGCTAGGTCACAAAGTGATCCGCGCTAACCACGTCGGTGACTGGGGTACGCAGTTCGGGATGCTGATTGCCTATCTGGAAAAAGTGCAGAACGAGCACGCCGGTGATATGAACCTGGCTGACCTTGAAGAATTCTATCGTGCTGCGAAGAAAAACTATGATGAAGACGAAGAGTTCGCTGCCCGCGCACGAAGCTACGTCGTTAAGCTTCAGGGCGGCGATGAGTATTGTCGTAAAATGTGGCGCAAGCTGGTTGACGTGACCATGGCGCAGAACCAACTCACTTATAATCGTCTGAACGTGACGCTGACCCAGGACGATGTCATGGGTGAAAGCCTATACAACGACATGCTTCCTGGCATTGTCTCTGATCTGCAGGATAAAGGTCTGGCAGTAGACAGTGAAGGGGCTGTCGTTGTCTATCTTGATGAATACAAGAATAAAGACGGTGACCCGATGGGCGTCATCATCCGTAAAAAGGATGGGGGTTACCTTTACACCACGACAGACATTGCCTGCGCGAAATACCGTTATGAAACGCTGGGTGCCGATCGGGTCCTATATTATATCGACTCACGCCAGCACCAACACTTGATGCAAGCCTGGACCATCGCACGCAAAGCCGGCTATGTGCCAGACTCCGTAGCGCTTGAACACCATATGTTCGGCATGATGCTGGGTAAAGATGGCAAGCCCTTCAAAACGCGCTCAGGCGGTACGGTGAAACTGTCCGACCTGCTGGACGAAGCGATAGAACGCGCGCGCAAGCTAATCACCGAGAAAAACCCAGACCTGAAAGACGCCGAAGAGCTGGAGAAGTTGGTCAATGCAGTTGGTATCGGTGCGATCAAATATGCCGACCTGTCAAAAAGCCGGACAACCGATTACATCTTCGACTGGGACAACATGCTGGCCTTTGAGGGCAATACTGCACCCTATATGCAATATGCCTATACCCGCGTTGCTTCAATCTTCAAACGCGCAGGTATTGACTTAAACAGCCTGACGCAGCCAATAGTGATTAGCGAAGATAGAGAAGCCGCGCTGGCTACCCGCCTTTTGCAGTTCGAAGAAGTTCTGACTGTGGTTGCCCGTGAAGGCACGCCCCACACCATGTGTGCCTACTTGTACGACGTTGCGGGTCTGTTCTCCAGCTTCTATGAACACTGCCCGATCCTGAATGCAGAAGATGAAACCAGCCGCAACAGCCGCCTTAAACTGGCCCTGTTAACGCAGCGCACACTGAAAACCGGGTTAGATACTCTGGGTATCGAAACCGTCGAACGCATGTAGTATTCCGTCATCCATCACACTGTTTTGATGCTGCTTGATGGACGGTGAAATGGCAGATTTTGCATAAGTAAAAGGGCGATGAGATCGCCCTTTTTTATTGATTTTTACGTGACAGGAATTCTGAAGATTAGTCCAGGCGGCGGGCAAACTCTTTGACACGAAAACCGAGCAGGCCCAGCACGCCAAAATAGGTCACCACGCCCACGACAACAACCGCCAACAGGCGTGCCAGACGATATGCCATTCCCCCCACATCCCATGCTGGCATCAGGTAAATCATGCCCATCAGCGCGGCAGACATCACTACCACTGCGGTGACCAGTTTGATAAGGAAGATGCGCCAGCCCGGCTGCGGCTGGAAGATATCCTGTTTTCGCATCTGCCAGTAAAGCAGACCTGCGTTTAAACAGGCAGCCAGACCTATCGACAGAGCCAGTCCCGCATGTTTTAGCGGCCCGACAAACGCCAGATTCATAACCTGTGTCGAGGCCAGTGTAATAATGGCAATCTTAACCGGCGTTTTAATGTCCTGACGAGAATAGAAGCCCGGTGCCAGCACTTTCACGACAATAAGCCCCATCAGGCCGACGGAATAAGCCACCAATGCACGCTGCGTCATCAGGGCGTCGAAAGCACTGAATTTACCATACTGGAATAATGCGATGGTCAGGGGTTTTGCCAGAATGCCTAACGCGACAGAGCTCGGCAGCGCCATCAGGAAGCACAAACGCAGGCCCCAATCCATCAGGCGGTTATATTCCATATGATTTCCACTGGAGAAACTGCGTGCCAGAGAAGGGAGCAGAATGGTCCCTAAAGCAACACCAAGTACGCCGGATGGAAATTCCATCAAGCGATCGGCGTAATACATCCATGACACAGAGCCTGATACCAGAAATGAAGCGAAAATGGTGTTAATGATCAAAGAAATCTGGCTGACAGAAACCCCGAGAATTGCCGGCCCCATCTGGCGCATCACCCGCCAAACCCCGGCATCTTTCAGATTCAAACGCGGCAACACCAGCATGCCAATTTTCTTTAGATGTGGCAGTTGGTAGCCTAATTGCAACACCCCGCCGGCAACCACTGCCCACGCCAGCGCCATCACTGGCGGATGGAAATAAGGCGCGGCAAACAGTGAGAAGCCAATCATGCTGACATTAAGAAACGTAGGCGCAAAAGCCGGGATTGAGAAGCGGTTCCAGGTATTGAGAATTGCCCCCACCAGAGACGCAAGTGAGATCAGCAATATATAGGGAAACGTGACCCGCAGCAGTGCACTGGTCAGAGCGAATTTATCCGGTGAATCCACAAACCCCGGCGCAGTAATATAAATTACCCACGGGGCAGCAAGCATGCCAAGAATCGTCACCAGGGCCAATACAAGAGTGAGCAAACCTGAGACGTAAGCGATAAATGTTCGCGTGGCCTCTTCGCCCTGCTGGGATTTGTATTCAGCCAGGATCGGCACAAAGGCCTGAGAAAAAGCCCCTTCGGCAAAAATACGGCGTAGCAAATTGGGCAGTTTGAATGCCACAAAGAAGGCATCAGTCACCATCCCTGCGCCAAAAACGCGTGCCACAATGGCGTCGCGGGCAAAACCTAATACACGTGAAAACATCGTCATTGAACTGACGGCGGCCAAAGATTTCAGTAGATTCATGTTATTTTTCTTAGTTGCCAGTCATTAAACAACCACGCCTGCAACAGCAAGCGTGGCTGCAAGAACCAGCAGGGCTCTAACGTGCGCCATAGTGTACGCATACCCAATGCAATAGCCACTGGCAGTTGTTATATAATATTACCTGCCCGTGCTCAGGCAGTTATCTCGTTATTTTTCAGAATATTCTCGATAATACGCTGAGCATAAATCCCCTCCTCAGAACTGGTTTGCGAGGCTTTGTGATTGGCGGCACAATCTATGAAATGATTTATCGCCCCTTCAAATCCGCGCGCAGCCAGCGTGGTCTGCCAACTGGCAAGCGGCAACTGACTGATAATGTCGTTTTTCTCCTCCTGCCACTGTTTCATATCACTGAGTTGATAAACCGCATCCTGGGTTACCGCTTGCACACTTTCCCGCGAACTGCCCGCCTGACGGTGCATTGAGGTCGTCACGATACTGCCGCGGCAATCAAAGTGGTGTTCAGCATAGATCAGCTGATTTTGATCGTTAACGGTGAGCTGGCCGCTGAGCAAGTTTGCCTGACCGCCAGCCAGCCAAAGCGCAGTGTCCACCACGTGCAGGTAATCATCTAGCAGCGTAAAGCGCAGATCGTTTGGCCCAACGCTGTCAGACCGGTGCTTATCCATGCGCAACGAGGCGGCCGGTTGTTGTTCAAGTTGCTGTTTCAACTGCACGTAGCGCGGGGCGAAACGCCGGTTAAAACCGACCATCAGGACTTTACCCGCGTTTTGCGCCTGTTCAATCAGACGTTCTGCCTGATCCAGCTCTGCTGCTAACGGCTTGTCGACATAAACATGAACACCCTGCTGCAAGAGTTGGCTGACGACCTCGAAATGCGTGGAGGTGCTGCTATGCACAAACACCGCGTCACACTGCGACGCCAGTTCATCCAGGCGCGAAAAACAGCGCATGCGGTAGCGATTACAAATTGACTGCGCTTTTTGTTGATTGGGAGAAAACCCGCCCACCAGCATCCAATCTTCTTCATGGCTGAGCACCGGCAGATAGGCTTTTTGCGCAATCCCGCCCAATCCCACGAGGCCAACGCGTAGTTTAGTCATCGGTGTCCCTCAGTCCGCCAGCTGTTGCAGCAGGCAATCCAATCGCTGTTTAAGTTCGGCCACTTCAGTTTCAAGCACGGCGACGCGCTCTTCAATAACAGCCTGGCTTGTCGTTCGCGCCTCGAACAACTCGTCTCCCGCCGTTGTGGCGACATCACTCACTTCACCACTAAACAGATGCATGAAGCGGCTTTCACGTTTACCCGGCTCTCGCGCCAGACGTACGCAGAAAGGCCCGTCTTCACGACTCGCCAAAGTAGTGAGTGTGTGTTCCACCTCGCTGACATCCGCAAAATCATGCAACCGGCTGGTGCGGGTACGCAGTTCGCCCGTTGTTTGTGCGCCGCGCAACAGCAGCGTGGTGACAACGGCCACTTCCTGCGGTGAGAATTTAAGATCACCGAATTCTGAATTACAAAAACGATGCTCATATTTCATCGTCCGACTGCCGCTTTGGGTGCGAATAATGTGTTTGCGCAGCAGTAAATCTAGCGTCTGTTGCACTTCACTTTCGCTCAAATCCATCACAGGCTCACGATTGGTTTTCTGATTGCATGCCGTGGTCAGACCGTTGAGCGTCATTGGGTATTGTTCTGGCGTGGTGAGCTGCTTTTCTAGCAAACACCCTACCACGCGGGCTTCTTTGGCACTCAATTCATGTTTCATCCGGGCTCCTTAACGTGGGGCAGTCCATTCCTGATAAGTCAGGGCGGTCAAAATGTGGTCTTGCCACTTACCGTCGATCAATAAGTAATCTTTGGCGTAACCTTCTCGCTCAAATCCCAGACGGGTGAGGAGATCCCCGCTGCGCTGATTGTGTGGCATATAGTTAGCCATAATGCGATGCATTTTCTGTTGGCGTTGCATATAGCGGATCAACGATTGTAGTGCCTCTAACATCAGGCCCTGCCCCTGCCATTTTTCACCCAACGAGTAACCGAGGAAACAGGCGTGGAATGAGCCACGCAAAACATTGCTGAAGTTAGCCACGCCCTGCACGTAATTCTCATCAGGGTCGAGCAGAATAAAGTAATAGGCATTGCCCTGTTTTTGCATCTCGGTGATAAGCCCAAGACGAGCAAGCCAGCCGGACGGATAACAGTGACTTTCATCCCTGACAGGTTCCCAGGGCTTAAGAAACTCGCGGTTTTCAACATAGTAATCCGCCATGCGGTGCGCATCCCGCTCATGGACTAAACGCACGACCATCCGATCAGTAGTAAGCCGCACTCTAGGTGTGGCAGATTTATAGCCAAACATCCCTTCCCTCCACAATCCGCACGGGTCAATAAGAAGTATTGATAGGAAATAAACTATCGGGTCGGTTCACTTGTTGTTACCGACCAATTCTGCCAGTCTCCGCACGGCTTGACGATAAAAAAATAGGATTGCTGATCTCGCGCGTCAAATGCGGGTTACTTCTGCGGCAGATGCCAGTGATCATGGTTGTTATGTGGGCTTTAGCCGCCATAGCTGTCTCTCAGATATCTCTCGTTATAGCATCGACGGTTTGATCTCCCTGGATTCTTTAACCATACTTCAAAATGCGTCGTAATCAGGCGGGCCTTATCCCCCACCCGACAGGCCTGCCACGGATAAAGGAGCACTGCATTATGAAACTCTACATCTACGAACATTGTCCCTTCTGTGTTAAAGCTCGCATGATTTTCGGTCTGAAAAACATCCCCATTGAGATCAAAGTCCTGTCAAATGACGACGAAAAAACACCTATTTCGATGGTCGGTAAAAAAATGGTGCCCATCCTGCAGAAAAAAGATGGCAGCTTTATGCCGGAAAGCATGGATATTGTGCATTATATTGATAAAAGTAATGGCGCCCCCCTACTGACCGGCGGGACTAACCCCGCGATTGCTGCATGGCTACGCCAGGTATCGGAATATATCTCGAAATTGCTGCTCCCACGCTTTGCCCTGGCACCACTGGAGGAGTTCTCAACGCCAGTAGCCCGCAAATATTTCAGCGATAAAAAACAGGCTCAAATAGGTGACTTTAAGGAGCACCTGCTGCACTCAGAGGGCCTGGTCAAAAAAATCAGCAATGATCTGCGTGCACTGGATAAACTGATTGTTGAACCGAACGCCGTAAACGGTGAGTTATCAGAAGATGACTTCAACTTGTGGCCACTGTTGCGTTCGCTGACCATTGTTCAGGGCATTGAGTTGCCATCCCGCGTACAAGCGTATCGCGATAATATGGCGAAACAGACTCAGGTGAATCTGCTGACCAGCATGGCCAGTTAATTTTTTAGCCGGAGTTCTGCTCCGGCAACTCCCTCTCTTGCGCATCTTTTCCTCTTTTAATCTTTGCCTCAAGCACTTAGGCTAATCGGCGTTATCTGATAGGCATGCTATTTTTAATAGCCCATGCTGGCAAGATTGTTGATGTCTGTCGTGCACAGGCATATTGACGCGTTATATCGCTGAGGAATCAATGAGAAAGTTATTTTTAGGGGCCGCTGCCCTGATGTTTGCCGGCCTGCTTGCCGGATGTAACCAGCTCACGCAATACACGCTGAGCGAGCAGCAAGTGAACGAGTATTTACAGAAGCACAATGATTTTCAGAAACAACTGGGCGTACCGGGTCTGGTTGATGCAAAAATCATTCTGAGCAATCTCAACAGCCAAATTGGCCGTGCTGAACCGGGTAAAGTTACTCTGACCGGCAATGCCAGCGTGGATGTCAACTCACTATTTGGCCAGCAAAAAGCCGATATGACACTGACGTTAAAAGCGCAACCCTCGTTTGATAAAGAGAAAGGGGCGATTTTCCTCAAAGATATGGAAGTGGTGGATTACACCATCAAACCTGAAAAGATGGACTCAGTGATGAAAGGGTTGATGCCGTATCTCAACCAGTCGCTGAAATCCTATTTCGACCAAACACCGGCGTATGTGCTCAATGGCGATCGCAGCAAAGGCGAGGCGATGGCGAAGAAATTGGCTAAAGGTCTGGAAGTGAAACCCGGTCAATTGGTGATCCCGTTTACTGACTAAGCGCTCTAAACGGTATAAAAAAGCCCGACATGAAATTTCATGCCGGGCTTTTTACTTTGATATTGAGGAAGCGTTACTGCTCGTCTTCTTCGTCGCCTTCCAATTCCTGCGGTGTGGCTTCTTCCAACTCATCACGCATCACCTGCAGCGCTTCACGGCTTATTTCAGCCAGCGTGCGATAGAAACCACTGGTCGCATGGGCTTCTACTTTGCCTAAAAATTTACCGCACCAGGGGAATAAAAACGTGTCGAACAAGGTCGTTTGCGCCGCCACTTCATCTTCCGTTGACTGATCTTCCAGCCAGGATGCCGCCAGCAGCATAGCGCCAAAATGGTCAGCGGGCGCTTCACCCAAAGGCATACCGCGCTGTTGCAGGAAAGTGCGAACATCCAGTTCGCTGGCACCCTCAACGTAGCCGCTGCGATACGGCGATACAGCACATTCAGCCCCCACAAACAGGTGGTTGAATTCAGCGGCCAATGCCTGCGGATCCGCACTTTGCTGAAGGCGAACCAGTAGCGCATCTTGCTCCAGCGGCCAATGCTCAAGCAATTTACCTTGCTGAATCAGGCCGAAAAGCGGTTCCAGCAGCGGATCTTGCGGCTGGCGGTAAAACAATGTGCCGAGTACCCGGCAAACAACGGAAAATTCATTCATATCGGCAACCTGCTAAGCCTGAGGAAAAGGGAAAGATAAAACGGCCGTGACAATGTCACAGTTCGCTTAATTCAGCAATCGGTGTTCGGCCTCGGGTTTCCAGAAAATCGAGGAAACGTCGAGGGCTGACGTTAAGAATACGGGCTTCAGGAAAGTCTGCATCACGCAAAATCCGCTCACAATGTTCGAACCCACCCAGCGAATAAGCAATATGGGAGTCCGATCCAAGGGCCAGCCAGCCGCCAGCCTCTTTTACAGCCTCTACGATAGCGCGGCAATTCGATTCACTGCCTTTGCGGGAGTGAGTAAATGACGAGTTATTCAGTTCGAGTGCCACATTGTATTTGGCCGCTGCGACCGCCACAGCAGAAATATCAATCGGGTAACGCGGGTTTCCCGGATGGCTAATGATATGCACTTCACCACCGGCCATCGCCGCGATCATCGCCGCCGTATGGGTCTCTTGATCGGAAGGCGGCATCACCGGCTCGTGGAACCCGGCAATAATGACGTCAATGGCACTGAGCATCGGACCCGTACAGTCGATATCACCCGTAATATTTTTTATATTCGACTCAATACCGCGCAGAATACCCACCCCGTCAACCATCCGTGGCCAGACCTGCATATTCATGAAGTGCCAGTAGTGTGGAGCATCCGCCATGTCAGGCCCATGGTCAGTGATAGCAAACAACCTGATTCCCTTTCCTTTTGCTTCATCTATATAGTCATGTAGCGTGCTGTAAGCGTGTGTACTGGCAACAGTGTGCATATGTAAATCAACCGGATACGGCATGTTAGCTCCCTCAAGTAGTCAGCCACCGCGGCGATGTTCGCTGTGGCTGTATTAATTTTATCAGACTCTTGTACTGACTAACGCAACGGGCTAACAGGCTTAATAGCCACGGTCGAGGTCCACCAACCCTGCCGGTCTGCGCCCCTCTTCGATTGCCACAATATTGGCGGCGATGTTGTCCATAGCCTGCTCTGGCAAAGTATTAGCACCGATGTGCGGCGTCATGCTAACACGCGGATGTGACCAAAAAGGGTGCATACCCGGAAGGGGTTCTTCAACAAATACGTCCAACGTCGCCGCGGCGACCTGCCCGCTGTCGAGCGCGCGCAGTAAGTCGCCCTCAACCAAATGCATACCCCGCGCAATGTTAATCAGGTAGGCCTGCTCCTGCAGGTGCTCGAATAGGCTTTTATTCAGGATGCCTGCGGTTTGCGGCGTGTTGGGCAGTAAGTTAATCAGCATTTTGCAGTCGTTAGCAAAGTCATGCAGTTGATCATCACCAAAGTAGCTTTTAACACCCGGGATCTCTTTAGCACTGCGGCTCCAGCTGCGAACCTGAAACTGCATACCGACCAGTTTTTCTGCCACGCAACTGCCAAGAACGCCAGCCCCCATAATGCCAATAGTGAAATTATCATGCTGATGCGGCGTAAGCGGACGCCACTGTTTTTGCTGCTGGAGTAGCTGATACTCATCCATGCGGCGGAAATAACGCAGCACCGTAGCCAAGGCATATTCCTGCATCTGCAACGACATGCCCGTGTCTTCGAGGCGCAGTAGCGGCACTCCAGGGGGTAATGTACCCGGCTGACGCTGCTCCTGCATCAGGATGGCATCGACGCCAGCGCCAAGGGCAAAAATACCTTTGAGACGGGTACGGGACATCAGCATTTCGCGAGGTGGTTGCCAGACCAGGGCATAATCAGCAGGTTGTGTATCTCCATCGTGCCAGGCACGGATGTTGGCTTGAGGTACTCTTTTATTTATTCCGTCAATCCACAGTTTCGAATCAAATGTAGGGTGGTAAAATATAATGTTTATCATGGTTGGCCTCCTAAGCCCTGATAGATTTCCCCGAATATCATCAGGATGCAACCCAAAGATGAAAAAAGGAACAGGTCCCGTCAGGCCCCGTCCCTGTACACTGAACGCCGGGCGGTAATCTGGGTTGGCTTCGACTGGCGTACGGCGGGTATTTGCGGCATTGAGCCCGGAAGAGGGTTGAATAAACAAAATCCACTTTTTGCTCTGTAAATCAGCAAATTGCTTTAAGTTTGAGTAAACGGATCGAATCATGAAAAAGAGGTGTTGACGCTGGGGCTGCTTTTCCCTACATTAGCGCCGGTCAGCAGTGCTAAGACGTTGTGTGACTTACGGTGAGGTGTCTGAGTGGCTGAAGGAGCACGCCTGGAAAGTGTGTATACGCTAACGCGTATCGAGGGTTCGAACCCCTCTCTCACCGCCATATAAAAGCCAAAAGGCCTGGATTTTCATCCAGGCCTTTTGGCTTTTATATGGTTGATGGGCAGCGCGGATAAACCCACATCATTGCATTAACACACCACACAATTCCTGCTTTTGATGGCAGATTGCCGATGTCTTAACCATCCAAATCGGATCCCGTAAATTTTTCTTGACCCATCAGGCTGCTCTCCCTATAGTAGCGCCCCGTTGCACCAGTCAGCGGTGTAACGACTACGGTGAGGTGTCTGAGTGGCTGAAGGAGCACGCCTGGAAAGTGTGTATACGCTAACGCGTATCGAGGGTTCGAACCCCTCTCTCACCGCCATATAAAAGCAGAAAGGCCCAGATGAAAATCTGGGCCTTTCTGCTTTTATATGGCGGTAGCTCGGTGATATCCGCGGGTTCAACAAATTGACCGGCAGCCGTGAATAGATAAATACCTTTTATTTCGGCTCATTTCTGTTGCCCGTTGATTTATATCTACAACATTTTTCCTAAAAAGGCGTATTGTCGCGCAATAACCCGTGACGAGTCTGTCTAGACCCGCCTTCTTTAATGATAGTTGTCCGGTGGATCCACCTGCTATGAATACCTCAACCAATCGCCCTCTGCGTCTCTTCAGCGCCTTCATTGATGCCTGCATCAGTGAAAAATATACCGTTCAACGCCTGCTAAAAGATGCCACTGCCGGTGTCACCGTCGGGATCATCGCCATTCCGCTGGCAATGGCACTCGCTATCGGTAGCGGCGTTCCTCCACAATATGGTCTTTATACCTCGGCAGTGGCCGGGATCATTGTGGCCGTTTTCGGCGGCTCACGCTTCAGCGTCTCAGGCCCCACTGCCGCCTTCGTGGTTATACTCTATCCGGTATCGCAGCAGTACGGCTTGTCAGGCTTGCTGCTGGCAACATTCATGTCTGGGGTGATGTTAGTGCTGATGGGGCTTGCACGCTTTGGCAAGCTCATTGAATATATTCCGTTACCGGTAACGCTGGGTTTCACCTCCGGGATCGGCATCACGATCGGCACAATGCAGATAAAAGATTTCTTCGGACTGAGCGTTACGTCCATGCCAGAACATTACGTCGGCAAAGTACTGGCATTGGTTCAGGCGATGCCTACGCTAGATATCGGCGATGCACTGATTGGTATTGTGACGTTAGGAGTATTGGTTCTGTGGCCTAAACTTGGCCTACGCGTTCCCGGTCATTTACCGGCGCTATTAGCAGGTTGTGCGGTAATGGCGGTTTTCATGCAGATGGGTCATCCGGTCGCCACCATCGGCTCACGCTTTCATTATCTATTGCCGGACGGTTCGCAAGGTTTCGGTATTCCGGCAATCCTGCCACAATTTGTCCTTCCGTGGTTACAAGCTGGCAACCACGGGTTGAGCCTCAATCTGGTTCAGGCACTGCTGCCCGCCGCGTTTTCCATGGCCATACTCGGCGCCATTGAGTCCTTGCTTTGTGCGGTGGTGCTTGACGGTATGACCGGCACAAAACACCACTCAAACAATGAGCTGATCGGTCAGGGTATGGGGAATATTATCACCCCATTCTTCGGTGGCATCACCGCCACGGCAGCCATTGCACGTTCGGCAGCGAATGTCCGCGCAGGCGCTACGTCGCCGGTCTCCGCCATCATTCACTCCCTGCTGGTCATTCTGGCGTTATTGGTGCTGGCACCCTGGCTTTCATGGTTGCCGCTGGCCGCGATGGCAGCCCTGCTACTGATGGTCGCGTGGAACATGAGTGAAGCGCACAAAGTCATTAACCTTCTGCGCCGTGCGCCTAAGGATGACATTCTGGTGATGCTGACCTGTATGAGCCTCACTGTATTGTTCGACATGGTGATAGCCATTACCGCAGGAATTGTGATGGCGTCACTGCTGTTTATGCGCAGTATCGCTAAAATGACTCGCCTGACTGACGTACCCGGAGAATACGGAGCCGACGAGTGCGTACTGCGCATCAGTGGGCCGCTATTTTTTGCCGCCGCCGAGCGAATTTTTACTGAGTTATCGGCGCGCAGTGGCAACGCACAACGTATTATTTTGATTTGGGATCGTGTAGCGCTGTTGGACGCCGGAGGTCTGAGTGCACTACAAAGTTACATTCAAGGATTACCGAAGGGTGTGGAGCTGGTAATCACTGATATTCCCTACCAGCCGCTTAAGACACTGGCCCGCGGCGGTGTAAAACCTATCTCAGGACAGCTCAGTTTCTACAGTTCGCTTTCCGAAGCACTGAGTGATCCGCAACCGCGCTAAGCAACGCTAAAAGCAAAAAGGCGACCCTTCACGAGTCGCCTTTTTATTTTGGCACGGTTGTAAGTGCCAAAAACCTTCGCTTATTTACTGGTATCCAGTGCATCGAAACTTTTTACCAGATCATCGATAGCTTTCATCTGTACCAGGAAAGGTTCCAGTTTAGCCAGCGGCAATGCGGAAGGACCGTCGCATTTCGCATGTTCTGGATCTTCATGGGCTTCAATAAATAGTCCAGCAATCCCCACCGCCATACCGGCACGGGCCAGTTCAGCAACCTGCGCACGACGACCACCGGAAGCCGCACCAAATGGGTCACGGGTTTGCAGTGCATGGGTCACGTCGAAGATCACCGGATGACCGCCAGTTGCGTTGATCATCACGTTGATACCCAGCATGTCGACCACCAGATTGTCATAACCAAAGTTGCTACCGCGATCGCACAAAATAATCTGATCGTTGCCGCCTTCTTTAAATTTATCGACGATGTTACCCATCTGACCAGGGCTGACGAACTGTGGTTTTTTTACGTTGATCACCGCGCCGGTTTTCGCCATCGCTTCAACCAGATCAGTTTGGCGTGCCAGGAACGCAGGTAACTGAATCACATCAACGACTTCAGAAACGGGCTGGGCCTGCCAAGACTCATGGACGTCGGTGATGATTTTCACGCCGAACGTTTTTTTCAGCTCCTGGAAAATCTTCATGCCTTCGTCAAGACCTGGCCCGCGGTAAGAGTGGATGGACGAGCGGTTGGCTTTATCAAAAGAAGCTTTAAACACATAAGGAATGCCTAGTTTCTGCGTGACGGTAACGTAGTGCTCGCAGACACGCATTGCCATATCGCGTGATTCCAGCACATTCATACCGCCGAACAACACAAACGGCAGGTCGTTGGCGACGTTGATATCCTTAATGCTAACCACTTTCTGTTTCATGCTTTGGCCTTATTAATAGTCAATCAGGTACGATAATAGAGGTAATTGGCTGTATTAAAACGATAATTAGGTCATCAATTTCCGAAAACACGTCGAGATTGTAACTCAGTGCAGTGTCACTTGCTTGTGTTCAATGGCATGGATCTGCATTTTGATCACTTCAGAAATCGGATCTTCAGGGCACTGTTCGACGAAATAATTTAAATCAGAAATCGCGATGTGATTGCAGTCCAGTAAGGCATAAATCAAACCCCGATCGCGAATTTCGTAAGGATCTTCGGGATCAAACTCCAGTACAGCCTGGCTTGCGCGCAGTGCCAGTTCAATCTGTTTCTCTTCCATCAGTGCGGCTTTAAGGGTATCAAGCATTTTACGGACGATAACGGTATTCTCGGCTTCCTCGAGATCATCATCTTCGATTTCTGCACTGACCCCCAGATACCCCTTCAGCCACACATGCAGGATATGTTCGCTCAGCGTATCGCCGTTGATCGGATTCACCAGCCACATCTCTTCATCGAGCCAGTCGGCGCGCATGATAAGTTGAGTCGGGAAGATAACCGGCATCAGGGGTAAATCTAACTGATGGGCGATATGCAGGAAAATGATACCCAACGAAACCGGTGTTCCCTGCCGCGACGCCAGCACTTTATCTAACCAGATGGCATCAGACAGGCGATAAACACCGCCAGCACCACCGAAACCCCATGTGCGGTAAAACAACTTAATTAACACTTCAAGCTGCTGATCTTGGCTGAGATCCTGCGGCACCACACGGCGCGCTTCATCAACCAGTGACTGTAACTGGCGATTGACCTCTTCGGCTTTGAAATCAAAGCGAATAGCCTGTGTCACCAGGATGACACCCGCGCTCAGCGGCGAGGTGTTAAATTCAAAATCAGCAATGGCACTCATAATTATCCCAATAGAAGCGGTATTTTGGTCATGGCGAGCTTCACGATCAAATATAAGCATCCCAGCGCCAGAATAAAGGCAAGCCAGCGCATCGTTTGACTACGCGGACGTTTACTCAGGGCAACAAACCCAAGAAGGATATAGATGATAACGCCGAAAAGCTTTTCGGTCAGCCAGGTTCCCTGTGGACTGAACGGATAGAAGTGGGTAATAAAAATCAGTGCCACACCGCTTAATAGCAATAATGTGTCTACAACGTGTGGCATGATTTTTACCCAGCGTTTCTGCAGCATAGCAGAACCCACCCACTTCCAGAAAAAACGCATCACGAACAGGATGATGCTCAGCGTAATGGTGGTCACATGCAGATTTTTAACCCAAAAATATGACGACATTTCCTGCATCCTTGTTAAGAAAGCAAATGGCCTGATCACTGGCCCGTCACTGTTTTATTCTTTAACGTGTGACTCGACGCGCCATCGCCCCAGACTAACCCGATCATTTCCGCCATAGTCTTTTACCGTACTTACGTCACGATACCCGGCCTGACGGAGTAATGTTTGCGCCGCTACAGCCTGCTGCCAGCCATGTTCGAGCAACAACCAACCCCCGTCTTCAAGATACGCGTTTGCCGACTGAATAATATGCGCCAGATCGGCAAGACCGGCATTTTCGGCCACTAATGCACTGGTGGGTTCAAAGCGGACATCACCGACAGAGAGATGCGGGTCAGCGGCATCAATATAAGGAGGATTACTGGCGATCAGTGCAAAGCGCTGTTGTGGTACGGGCGTAAACCAGCTGCCCTGCAGGAATCGGGCATTGGTGATCCCCAATTTCTGCGCATTATACTGAGCCAGTTTGACTGCATCGGGTTGCAGGTCGATACCAACGATGTGGCAATCTGGACGCTCGCTGGCCATTGCCAACGCAATAGCGCCCGTGCCTGTCCCAAGATCTAAAATATTGACC
Source organism: Hafnia psychrotolerans (assembly GCF_014639435.1). Classification (GTDB taxonomy): domain Bacteria; phylum Pseudomonadota; class Gammaproteobacteria; order Enterobacterales; family Enterobacteriaceae; genus Ewingella; species Ewingella psychrotolerans. The sequence continues at coordinate 101,420 of NZ_BMFZ01000003.1, forward strand.
GCTTCGGCTAGGGGAAGGCGTAACAAAGCCTGCTCAACCAGGCATTCAGTATCAGGACGGGGGATTAACGTCGCGGGGGAAACGCTCAGTGACAGCGACCAAAATTCGCGTTCACCGACCAGATAAGCGATAGGCTCGCCCTGCTCACGCCGCGACAGCAGAGTTTCAAGCTGTTCCATCTGGCTGTTCGTCAGTTGGGTTTCGCCGAAAGCAATAATAAAGGTGCGCGCTTTACCCGTGACAAAACCCAACAAAATTTCCGCATCACGCTTGCCGCTTTCACACGCCGCCAGACGTTGGATGGCATGGGTGAGCCAGTTCTGGAAATCCATTACTCCTGCTCGGACAGTGCCGCGAGTTGATCGGCCTGATATTCCTGCACAATCGGCTGGATCAACATATCCAGTTTGCCTTCCATCACTTCATCCAGACGGTAAATGGTCAGGTTGATACGATGGTCGGTCACGCGCCCCTGCGGGAAGTTATAAGTGCGATTACGATCCGACCGGTCCCCCGTCCCCAGCAGGTTACGGCGGGTAGATGCCTCGACCTCATGGCGTTTCGCCATCTCCGCAGCACGAATACGCGCACCAAGCACCGACATCGCTTTGGCTTTGTTTTTGTGCTGAGAACGTTCGTCCTGACACTCCACCACAATACCGGTCGGCAAGTGGGTAATTCGAATCGCGGAGTCGGTGGTGTTGACGTGCTGGCCACCCGCGCCTGATGAACGGAAGGTGTCGATTTTCAAATCACCGGCATTGATCTCCGGCATTTCAGCTTCTGGCACCTCCGGCATCACCGCCACGGTGCAAGCTGAAGTATGAATACGGCCCTGAGATTCGGTTTCAGGTACACGCTGAACACGGTGCCCGCCTGACTCGAACTTTAACTGACCATAAGCGCCGTCGCCCGATACTTTCGCGATCACCTCTTTATAACCGCCATGTTCGCCTTCATTAGCGCTGACAATCTCGACTCGCCAGCGGCGTGCTTCGGCGTAACGGCTGTACATACGGAATAGGTCACCGGAGAAAATAGCGGCCTCATCACCCCCCGTACCGGCACGGACTTCCAGGAAACAGCCGCGCTCATCATCAGGATCTTTCGGTAACAGGAGCAATTGAAGTTGCTGTTCCAGCTCTTCCAATTTGGCTTTACTGCTTTTGATTTCGTCCTGAGCCATTTCACGCATTTCTTTATCAGTCAGCGTAGGATCGTCAAGCATCTCTTCGGCGGCCGCTAAATCTTCCTGTGCCTGACGCCAGGCCAGAAAGCATTCTGAAACATCTGTCAGTTGTGCGTATTCGCGGGAGAGATTGCGAAATTTATCCTGATCGGTAATGACGGCGGCATCGCCGAGCATCGCCTGGACTTCTTCATGGCGCTCTTGTAACACTTCCAGTTTGGCAACAATAGAAGGCTTCATGCGTGGTGTTTAACCCTGTGAGAAAAGAGAACTATTGCTGATCCAGCCCGAGGCTGTCGCGTAAAATTTGCAAGCGTTCGACATCACCATCGCTGGCGGCCTGTTGCAAAGAGCGGGTGGGAGCGTGAATAAGACGGTTAGTTAATCTGTGCGCTAATTCGTGGATAACTGCGGTGACATCTGCACCCTGTGCAATCGCCGCCAGCGCTTTGGTTTCGGCTTCGGCCCGGACGAGATCGGCGCGGGAGCGGTAATCACGAATAATCTCCACCGCGCCCTGCGAACGTAACCACGCCATAAAATTAGCACTTTCCTGCTCAACGATAGATTCCGCCTGAATTGCTGCGGCCTTACGCTGAGCCAGATTGTTTTGAATAATACTGTGCAGATCGTCAATGCTATAAAGGTAAACGTTAGCAAGCTTGCCAACTTCCGGCTCTATATCGCGTGGAACCGCAATGTCCACCATCAGCATAGGCTGGTTACGGCGGACTTTGAGCGACCTTTCCACCATGCCTTTACCAATAATAGGCAACGGGCTGGCGGTGGAACTGATAATGATGTCAGCTTCGGCCAGACGGGAATCGATATCCTGCAAAGTGATCACTTCAGCACCGACTTCATTCGCCAGAAGCTGCGCTCGTTCGTGTGTACGATTGGCAATCATCATGTGGCGCACTTTATGCTCACGCAGATGACGCGCCACCAGCTCAATGGTCTCACCCGCACCGACCAACAGTACTGTGACGTCAGACAGAGACTCAAAGATTTGCCGTGCCAGCGTACAGGCGGCAAACGCCACAGATACGGCGCTGGCACCGATATCGGTTTCAGTGCGTATACGCTTGGCGACGGAGAAGGATTTTTGGAATAAACGTTCAAGTTCGCCGGAAACGGCCTGCCCATGCTGAGACTCCGCAAAGGCTTTTTTTACCTGACCTAAAATTTGCGGTTCGCCTAGCACCAGCGAATCAAGACCGCTCGCCACGCGCATCAGATGACTGACGGCAGCATTATCCTGATGCCAGTAAAGGCTTTTATTAACTTCATCCACGCTAAGGTGATGATAATCACATAACCAGGTCACCAACTGTTCCTGAAGATTTCCCTGTTGCTCCACACTGAGATATAACTCAGTCCGATTACACGTGGACAGCACAACGCCGCCCTGCACCAGTGGTTGCTGGAGCAGGCTGGATAGCGCAAGTTCAATGGTCTCGGGTGAAAAATTTACCCGTTCGCGCAATGAAACCGGTGCGGTTTTGTGATTAATTCCTAATGCAAGCAGGGTCATAGGGAAGCGATTATCGAATAATACCTATGTTGGTATGGATTTACGTCTTGAGGCGCATTCTACAAGATGCGCGGGATCAATAAAAGCTAAGCAGCATTATCCGTTAAATCTGATTACAAATCAGCATTGCCTCTGACAGACTTCTCAAAGATGATCAACGTGTAAGTTACTTTTTTTATTATAGAACAACACAACAATGCTTCTGTTTTTGAAAACGTACGCCGCGCCTGTGTGTTAAACTGACGCCCGTCGAATCTGCCCAGGCACTGATGCCTCAGCACCCAAGGACTTAATCCGTTATGCCAATGCGTAAAGCCAACCTGCGTCACCTTCTCCCTCTTGCCAGCCTGGTACTTGCCGCCTGTACAATCAATCCGCCAAAAGGCCCGGCAACCAGCCCGACTTCGCCGCAGTGGCGTGAGCACGAAGCGCAGGTCAAAAAGCTGGAGCATTATCAGACTCGCGGTTCATTTGCCTATATCTCGGATAAACAGAAAGTCTATGCCCGCTTCTTCTGGCAACAATACTCCCCAGACAGCTATCGTTTACTGCTGACCAATCCGCTTGGCAGCACTGAGATGGAGCTTAAAGTGCAAAGCGGCATCGCCCAGATAACAAACAATCAGGGCAAAAAATATACCAGCAATAACCCTGATGAGATGATCCAGAAACTAACTGGCATGTCGATTCCGCTGGCGAACCTGCGTCTGTGGATGCTCGGTCTGCCCGGCGATGAAAGCGATTTCACCCTCGATAGCCAGTATCGCCTGTCGCAAGTTAACTACAGTCAGCACGGTCTGAAAGGAAAAGTGGTATATCAGAGCTACAGCGATGAGGTTAAACCGTCGTTGCCCGAACGCCTGGAACTCACCCAGGATGAGCAGCGCATTAAATTGAAAATGGACAGCTGGACTTTACACTGAGATGACGCAATCGTGGCCTTCTCCGGCTAAACTTAATTTATTCCTCTATATCACCGGGCAACGCGCCAACGGTTACCACGAACTGCAAACTTTGTTTCAGTTTGTCGACTTTGGCGACAGCCTCGGTTTTACAACGCGTACCGACGGACAGATTCTCCTCACTACGCCGGTCGATGGTGTGGCTGACGACAATAATTTAGTGGTGCGCGCTGCGCGTTTGTTGCAAAAACACAGCCAGACGACTCAAGGTGTGGATATTGCACTGACGAAGCGGATCCCGATGGGTGGCGGCCTTGGTGGCGGTTCATCCAATGCCGCCACCGTATTGATTGCGCTCAACACCCTGTGGAATTGTCGTTTGGCTGATGAGCAGTTAGCAGTATTAGGCGAATCGTTGGGCGCCGACGTACCCGTGTTTGTGATGGGACATGCGGCTTTTGCGGAAGGCATTGGCGAGGTGCTACATCCTGTCGAACCAGAGGAAAAATGGTATCTGATTGCCCATCCCGGCATTCATATTCCTACCCCGACCATTTTCGGTGATCCTGAACTGATTCGAAATACGCCAAAACGTCCGATTAATGTGCTTTTAAGCACAGCCTGGACAAATGATTGCCAACCGATTGCGAGAAAACGATTTTGCGAGGTTGAACAGCTTGTTTCTTGGCTGTTAGAATACGCGCCGTCACGTATGACTGGCACGGGTGCTTGTGTGTTTGCCGAATTCAACTCAGAGCATGAAGCCCGTGAGGTTTTGCGTCAGGTTCCGCCGTGGGTTTCGGGTTTTGTGGCAAAAGGCGTTAACGTCTCCCCCCTTCACTCTTACCGCGCAGAGCTGTTGAGGGCCGCAGGCAAAGCGTAGAACTATCACAGTCCCGTTATCTGTGTCTGTTCTTTGCCAGCCTCTCAATGGGCAACAGAGTTATTTTTGCTTTAACGTTTTGATGTACCGTAGTATTTTTTCTCGTAAGCATAATGCTGTGGCACCGCTCACCGCCCGGTGGTGCCATAAGCCGATGTCTTCCCTGGACGCAAGCCTGAGGTTCTTCTCGTGCCTGATATGAAGCTTTTTGCTGGTAACGCCACCCCGGAACTAGCACAACGTATTGCCAACCGTTTATACACCAGCCTTGGTGACGCCGCCGTCAGTCGTTTTAGTGACGGTGAAGTAAGTGTGCAAATCAACGAAAATGTACGTGGCGGGGATATATTCATTATCCAATCCACCTGCGCGCCTACTAACGATAACCTGATGGAACTGGTCGTAATGGTTGATGCCTTACGCCGCGCTTCCGCCGGCCGTATTACCGCCGTCATTCCTTATTTCGGTTATGCACGTCAGGATCGCCGGGTGCGTTCAGCCCGTGTGCCAATTACTGCTAAAGTCGTTGCCGACTTCCTTTCCAGCGTGGGCGTTGACCGCGTTCTTACCGTAGATTTACACGCCGAACAGATTCAGGGCTTCTTCGATGTCCCGGTTGATAACGTGTTCGGTAGTCCAATTCTGCTGGAAGACATGCTGCAACAAAATTTGGAAAACCCGATCGTAGTTTCCCCGGATATTGGTGGGGTTGTCCGCGCTCGTGCCGTGGCCAAACTGCTTAATGACACTGATATGGCTATCATCGACAAACGTCGCCCTCGCGCAAACGTTTCTCAAGTGATGCATATTATTGGTGATGTGGCTGGTCGTGACTGTGTACTGGTTGATGACATGATCGATACCGGTGGTACGCTTTGTAAAGCGGCTGAAGCACTGAAAGAACGCGGTGCGAAGCGTGTATTTGCTTACGCGACTCATCCGATCTTCTCTGGCAACGCGGTGGAAAATATCAGAAACTCTGTGATTGACGAAGTCATTGTGTGCGATACCATTCCACTGTCTGCCGAAATTCGTGCGCTGAAAAAAGTTCGTACTCTGACGCTTTCAGGCATGCTGGCAGAAGCCATTCGACGTATCAGTAATGAAGAATCTATCTCTGCCATGTTCGAGCATTAATCACTGCCCTTTCTTTCTCTGAAGGGTTGATTGAATATCGAATAAAAGAAAAACCCGTTGTAGCTTTTGCTATAACGGGTTTATTTTTTATTCAAAATCTATAATCAATATCTGCTTACCCGCAATTACGGATGGCGATGGCTTTTACGACAGCGTGGATCATAGTGGCGCACCCAGAAATAACGGTCAGCAACGTGCTCGCGCCCACTCATTCTCGCGCCGGCCAGCCAAAGGATCGCGCCAAAAAAGATACTCGCAACGGCACCGTGGGCCAAAAGTTCCGGTAAATCCAGATTAGGCAATAAGTTAAGAATAGAGTATCCCACTCCTCCAACCATAGTGACCAGACCAAGCATCATCAGCACATTACCTAATGCTGCTGCAGTTTTACGTTTCATATGTTACCTCCTGTAATTCATCTATCAAACAGCACAACTTATCTGCTTTTCCTGTTTTCCTACTTAAAAAGTATAGTTAATGACCGTATTTGACTTTGCGGCAACGATCACAAGCATGGAATATCAAATGACAAATCTTTACGGTTTTTCGCCGTTTATATTAGAATAATGAATAATACATCATCGATATTATTCACCCTCAAAAGTAATAAGCGTTAATTGCTCGCCATGGGTTTCACACGACTGGGTTGCGCAGGTAAACTAGCGACCTGAACGTCACCTCATGAAGAAGCGAAACCAACGTGAGCAGTATTAAATTAATTGTGGGTCTTGCCAATCCTGGCGCGGAATACGCCCAAACACGACATAACGCAGGTGCCTGGTATGTTGACCTTCTCGCCCGCCAACATCATCAGCAATTAAAAGAAGAGAGTAAATTTTACGGCTATACCGCGCGCCTGTCGCTGGCTGGGCAAGATGTTCGTTTGCTGGTCCCAACGACATTCATGAACCTCAGCGGTAAAGCGGTGCTGGCAGTGGCTAACTTTTATCGCATCGAGCCGGATGAAATTCTTGTCGCACACGACGAACTGGATATTCCGCCGGGCGTAGCAAAAATCAAACTCGGTGGCGGCAACGGTGGCCATAATGGCTTGAAAGATATTCAGAGCAAACTGGGGAATAACCCGAATTTCTACCGCCTGCGAATTGGCATTGGTCATCCCGGTGATAGAAACAAAGTGGTAGGATTTGTGCTCAGCAAGCCTCCGTCCAGCGAGCAAAAACTGATTGATGATGCCATTGACGAGTCCCTGCGCTGCACCGAGATGCTAATGAAAGAAGGTCTGGAAAAGACCGTTCAGCGTCTACACAGCTTCAAGGCGCAGCTGTAATCCCGCGGTAAAAAGGGGTTCACGTAGTTGAACCCCTCTCAATTTATCTGCCAATCAGAGCGTATCTTCCGCTACGTAATATTCAGGATCATCCAGCTCGTGGCTGCAAAATGGCCCGGCTTTCTTCAACAAACTCACACAGTCGCTGCTTAAATGGCGCAGCCGGATGGTTTTCCCTGCCTCGAGATAACGCGCTGTTAGTTTGTCAATGGCTTCAACCCCACTTGAGTCCATCACTCGGGTACCTGCAAAATCCAGCACGACGTTATGGGGGTCATTCTGCGGTTTAAACAACTCTGCAAAGGCGGCCGAAGAGCCAAAGAACAACGGCCCATCGAGCTTATACACTGTCAGTTCGCCCTTCGTTTTATGCTCGCGGATCCGGATACGCGCCTGTTGCCAGGCAAAGACCAGCGCCGAGATAATCACCCCGCTGATCACCGCCACGGCCAAATCGGTAAAGATAGTGATCACTGTGACGATCACCATCACTAACGCATCGGCTTTAGGCATACGGCGTAAACGACGCAGCGAACTCCACTCGAACGTGTTGTAGCACACCACCAACATAATCCCTGCTAGTGCCGCCACAGGTAGTAAGCCTATATAGCCAGACAGGCTAACCACGAATAGAATCAGAAGAACGGCACCCACAATGCCGGAGATCCGCCCACGGCCGCCGGAACTAAAGTTGATGATGGATTGCCCAATCATGGCGCATCCGGCGAAACAACCGAACAGCCCGCATAGAGTATTGCCAGCGCCCTGCGCAATACTTTCGCGATTTCCATTTCCTTTATGCCCGCCCATCTCATCAAGTACTGTCATGGTTAACAGGGATTCGATCAGCCCCACTAAAGCAATCACGACGGCATAAGGCACCACAACTTTGATCATCTCAAGATTGAACGGCGCAACAGGGAGGCTAAAATGCGGCAAGGCACCGGCGATATCCGCCAGATCGCCGACCCGCAGAGTGTGCAGATTAAAACCAATCGCCACTGCCGATACCGCAATCAGCGCCGCCAGTGAGGCCGGAATGACTTTGGTCAACTTAGGGAACACCACTACCACCAAAATCGCCAGCAGCACCAGCCCGTACATCAGCGGCCCCTGCCCGGCTATCATGTGTAACTGTGCCAACATGATGACAATGGCCAACCCGTTAACAAAACCGTGGATCGCCGGGAGCGGCACCAGACGAATGAATTTACCCAGCCGAAACACGCCAATCAATATCTGAAATACACCAGCAAAAATCGTCGCCCACAGTACGTAACCCATGCCATGCTGCGCGGCAAGGCTCATCAACACCACCACGATAGAGCCAGCGGCACCCGACACCATCCCAGGCTTGCCGCCAAACAATGCGGTCACAAACCCAATGATAAACGCCGTATGCAGCCCAACAATCGGCGACAACCCAGCCACCAGCGAGAACCCGACGGCTTCCGGGATCATCGATACCGCCACCACAAACCCTGCCAGCGTTTCATTCTTCACTTCCGACATTTTCAAATCACGCAGGCTAAACATAAAGTATCCGATTTATTTGCAGTCAGTTAAATAATTGCGATAAGTATCTAAAAATGGGCGAAATGAGGCAAGGATTGATTGTTCCTCAGCTTTCCGACACGGAGTTAGCCTTAAGGATGACGGGTATTCGAGAAAAAGTGTTATTGCGTGTATAATGCGGCCTATTGTGGTCATTACATCGTGCAATTAAAGTTAATTGCTTGATTATTAAGATATTTAAGGTGAGAGCGACATGGGATTCAAATGCGGTATCGTGGGCCTGCCGAACGTCGGTAAATCAACTCTGTTCAATGCGCTGACTAAAGCGGGTATCGAAGCAGCTAACTTCCCGTTCTGCACCATCGAACCTAACACCGGCGTAGTACCAATGCCTGATTCACGTCTCGACCAGTTGGCCGAAATCGTAAAACCTCAACGTATTCTGCCGACCACCATGGAATTCGTCGACATTGCCGGTCTGGTTAAAGGTGCCTCTAAAGGTGAAGGCCTGGGCAACCAGTTCCTGACCAACATACGTGAAACCGAAGCCATCGGCCACGTGGTGCGCTGTTTTGACAACGACAACATCATCCACGTAAATAACCGAGTTGATCCGGCTGACGACATTGATGTTATCAATACCGAACTGGCTCTGTCGGATCTCGACACTTGTGAACGCGCGATACATCGTGTGCAGAAGCGTGCCAAAGGGGGTGACAAAGATGCCAAAGCCGAACTGGCTGCGCTGGAAAAATGTCTGCCTCAGCTTTCTAATGCCGGTATGCTGCGTGCGCTGGATCTGACCGATGAAGACAAAGCGGCTATCCGCTACCTGAGCTTCCTGACGCTCAAACCGACGATGTACATCGCTAACGTCAACGAAGATGGTTATGAAAATAATCCTTACCTCGATATCGTACGTAACATTGCCGCAGCTGAAGGTTCCGTTGTGGTTGCCGTATGTGCCGCCGTTGAATCTGACATCGCTGAACTGGAAGATGCCGACCGTGCAGAGTTCATGGCTGAAATGGGCCTGGAAGAGCCGGGTCTGAACCGCGTGATTCGCGCCGGTTATGACCTGCTGAACCTGCAGACTTACTTCACCGCTGGCGTGAAAGAAGTGCGTGCATGGACGATTCCTGTCGGCGCAACCGCCCCGCAGGCAGCCGGTAAAATTCATACCGACTTCGAAAAAGGCTTTATCCGCGCCCAAACCATCGCTTTTGACGACTTCATCAATTTCAAAGGTGAACAAGGCGCGAAAGAAGCTGGCAAAATGCGTTCAGAAGGCAAAGATTACATCGTTAAAGACGGCGACGTGATGAACTTCCTGTTCAACGTCTAATCTGCCAACGCCAGTTGGCATTGACAGAAAAGTGAGTAATTAAAAATCCACGCGAAAGCGTGGATTTTTTTTCAGAAAGATGACGCCAGAGTCAGAACGGTCTGATCACCGCCAGCACCACAATCACCACGACGGCAGCGACAATAATCCCGGAGGCTTTACGCAGAATGGCGAAGTCTTTGGTAGGCTGGCCCGTCGCGCGACGGCGGAGCTCACCGGAAAGCATGCCGTGAATGGCGGAAAGTAGCACTACGACCACCATTTTGATCAGCAGCCATGCGTGGGGAAATTTGCCGTAGCTGACAATCATCCAGATTCCGGCGATCCACAACAGCAGCATCGCCGGGCTGGTGACGCAGCGATTCCATTGGCGAGCGTAGTCGAGCAAGGTAGAATGACTGCTGTCATTCGCACTGGTTTTTCCACTGGTTGCGAAAATCATCGCCATCCCCATCATCCCACCCATCCACAATACGCCGGCAATGATGTGTAAGGCATTCAGCCACTCATGAAGCATGTTTTTACTCCTTAGAAAGTTAACGACATGTTGCTCAGGGACAGCTTCAACCCGCTGTCTCGAAAAGGCTTTTGCCTGATTATGTCTCTTTCCCACAATTAAGACACGGTTAACGCGCCTTATCAGCCTCTTTCATTACTGTTAATGAGTAGGCAGACTGGTCTATCTACTCTCGATTAAACAAAGAAGAGCCGCGGTGCAGGGACATAAAGAACAGGTCGAATCGATCCTGAAGGTTAACTTTCTCATCCTGATGGCCGATGACATGATGGAGACGTTCAAAGGATGAATCAGCGGGATCGCATGTTTGGCATCAGCGCAGTCTTGATCGCTGCATTACTGTGGGGAACCACGGGAACGGCGGCAACCTTTGCCCCCGAGGTCAGTGCGGTCGCCATTGGGGCAGTCGCAATGGGTGTCGGCGGCCTTTTACAGGCGCTAATCGCCCTCAGAGGGATTATCACAAACCGCGTCACTCTCAGCCAGAATGGGGGCATGCTAGCGACCGGCGCGCTGGCCGTGGCCATATACCCGCTGGCGTTTTACGCCTCTATGCACCTCGCGGGCGTTACAGTCGGCACGGTGATTTCCATCGGATCCGCCCCGCTGCTCTCAGCGCTGATAGAATATTGCCTCGACGGGCAACGGCTGACGCGACGCTGGATGACTGGCGCGACGGTGGGTGTCGCGGGAATGATGCTGCTGTGCCTGGCCGAAAACCCAAGTCATACGTCAACGGCGCAGCAATCAGATGTGATTCTCGGCATCACGCTCGGATTACTCGCTGGTCTGACCTACGCCCTCTATTCCTGGGCGGCACGTCACCTGATGCAGCGCGGCATTCCTTCACGCACGGCGATGGGCGCAACCTTCGGTATTGGCGGCATTCTGTTGATGCCAGTACTCTTTGCAACCGGTTCGCCGCTACTGGCATCAGTCAACAACGCCGCTGTCGGCCTCTATATGGCGCTAATCCCGATGTTTATCGGCTACGTCTGTTACGGATACGGACTGGCGCGCATTTCAGCCAGTCTGGCCACCACCATCACCCTGCTCGAACCGGCCGTCGCGGCAGTGCTCGCCGTAGTGATTGTTGGCGAAAGGCTGCCGGTCATGGGCTGGGTCGGTATCGGGCTGATATTGGGGTGCCTGATGTTGATTACCGTGCCAGTGAAGAGGGTTGGCACGGTACGCACAGAAAAAGAAAGCGCTTAAGCCTTTCCCGTCCTTCGCCCTTAGCGACATCGTCTTGCTAAAGTTCAAAGACACTGAGAGGACGACCCTATAGATAATGGCGGTTTCGACATCAGGCACTGAGCGTGCACAGGTCTTGAGAAACAGACATCGTTTCGATCAATCCCTTTGCTCCAGAGCTCTCTGATACAGCCACAACCTGGGACCTTCTATACATCCCCACCACCTCGCCGACGATCAACAATGCGGGTGTCATAACCCGGTTCGCCGTAACGAGGTCAGCCAGTACGTCCAGCGTGCCGGTGATCACTCGCTGTTCCGGCTGTGTTCCTCGTTCAATGATCGCCACCGGCGTGGTAACGGGCAACCCGTGTGCAATCAGCTGCTGGCGAATATTGCCGCAGTTGGCGATACCCATGTAAAACACCAGCGTCTGTCGCGCCATGGTGAGTTTTGCCCAGTCGATATCCGGTTCGCCCTGCGCGCCATGTCCCGTGACAAAGCGCACCGACTGCGCCAGATTACGGTGCGTCAGCGGAATACCACTGGCGGCGGCGCAGCCCATCGCTGCGGTGATGCCCGGCACAATATGGCAAACCACGTCGTGCTGCTGGCAATGCACCATCTCTTCGCCACCACGGCCGAACACAAACGGATCGCCCCCCTTCAGGCGCACGACCCGTTTGCCGGTCTGTGCCAGATCCACCAGCAGCTGATTGATCTCCGCCTGCCCGAGCCTGTGATTGCGTGTCGATTTACCGACGTCGATGCGCATTACATCCGCCGGGATCAGTGCCATGATCGGTTCAGACACCAACCGGTCGAACACCACCACATCTGCCTGCTGTATCACCCGCAGCGCTTTCAGCGTCAGGAGTTCCACATCCCCCGGCCCCGCGCCAACCAGCCAGACTTCGCCGCGACATACCGGGTTGCGCATGTTTGCCAGCCCGATGATCTGAGATATCTGTTGCACCTGTAATGACGGTTCGAGGATGTTCATTGGTCTTCTCCTGCTGTCAGCGTGGCGAGCTGACCGACGATGATTTTTTTAAGTTCAGGAATGCATGAGCCGCAGCAGGTGCCGCATTTTAGTTGTGCACCGAGCTGTTGCACGCTGTGACATCCCTGCCGAATGGCGTCCGCGATGACCCTTTCACCAACCGCAAAGCAGCTGCAAATCATCGCGCCAGTCGGCGCTTTGCCGCTTGCGGCGATGCCTGCCAGCAGCGCCAGACGATGTTGCGCCGTACCCGGTGGCTGAGTAAAGGCCGCGACGACCGCCTGCCTGTCAGGGGCCGGATGCTGGCGATGCGCGTAAAACGCCAGTTGTAACTCGCCCTCGGACCATGCCAGCAGGTTGAAACCTTCGTCACCCAGACGGGCCGACTGGCATACCCAGCGATCCGTACCAACATGTTCGCTGAGCCACGCCATCCAATCTTCCGGCATTGACGAATCAGCAAGCGTGTAATGCGTGACGCCCGGTTGGGTGATACGGCTCCAGTACGCCGTCGCGGGCGGCATGGGGTGATCCTCGTGACTGCCACGCATAAACACCTCGGCCTGCCAGGCCGCTTTCCAGTGGCGCAGGCTAACCGGCATATGCTTGCTTTCCGGTTGGCCTGAAAGCGGGTCGACATGCGCTTCGATCAAGGCATCGACCCTGGCTTGCTGGCTGAACTGGCTGTTCCAGTGCATCGGTACAAACACGCTGCCACGCGGTTGCAGGCTGTCAGGCTGAGCGCGCAGCAATAACCAACCATGCGATGAGGCAACGCGCACCAGATCGCCGGAGTGTATGTGTGGCGCATCGTCAGGATGAAACTGGCAAAACGGCTCACTGATATGCTGCATCAGACGCGCCGATTTACCGGTGCGCGTCATCGTATGCCACTGGTCACGCACTCTGCCGGTGTTCATCACCAGCGGGTAAGCCGTCGTCGGTTGATTCATCGGCAGCTGCGGTGTGATAGCGATCAGCCGCGCTTTGCCGTCAGGATGAAAGAATTGAAGGTCGGTGAATAGCCGCGCTGTACCCTGCGGATTGGCAGCATTGACGGGCCACTGCAACGGTCGCATGCTATCCCATTGAAAATTTGTTAATTGTGCCAGCCCACTGATATCAAAGGCGCGGGAACCGTGATTCTCGAAACCGGACAGTGCCGCGTGTTCACGAAATATCTCCGCCGGATGCTGATAGGCAAAAGCGTCAGCAAACCCTAAACGCTGCGCCACCTGGCTGAGTATCCACCAGTCAGGTTTTGCTTCTCCCGGCGCAGGCAGAAAGGCGCGCTGTCTCGAAATACAGCGCTCAGAGTTAGTGACAGTGCCATTTTTTTCACCCCAACCGAGCGCAGGCAGGCAAATATGCGCCGCGCGGGTGGTATCGGTATCGCGCATAATATCAGAGACGATCACCAGCGGGCACCGCGCCAGCCCGGCACGCACGCGGTCGGCATCGGGCAATGACACCAGCGGATTGGTGCCCATGATCCACACGGCTTTAATCTGGCCTTCTTCAATGGCGCGAAACAGGTCGACGGCGTTGAGACCCGGGGATTGAGTGACGTTGTCACTCATCCAAAAACGTCCGACGCGATCGATCTCTTCCGGTGTGAAGCCCATGTGCGACGCCAGTTGATTCGCCAGTCCACCCACTTCACGTCCGCCCATCGCATTCGGCTGTCCGGTAATCGAAAAGGGTCCGCAGCCTTCGCGGCCGACTTTGCCGGTCGCCAGATGCAAATTGATGATGGCGTTGCATTTATCCACGCCGGAACTGGACTGATTGATGCCCATCGAATAGAGCGTCACCAGCCGGTCGCTATCGGCGATGATCTGATAAAACGTCAGCAACTGCGCCGTCGTCAGGCCACAGAAGCTGGCGGTTTTTGCCAGCGTCCAGTCCTGTGCGGCTAACAGCGTTTCATCTGCGCCCTGCGTGTGATGTTGCAGAAAATCCGCATCCAGTTTGCCGCTTTGCGCCATGGCGTTCAGCGCACCGCAAAACAGCGCGGCATCGCTGCCGGGGCGCAGCGGCAAATGTAAATCGGCAATGTCGCAGGTCGCAGTCTGACGCGGATCGATGACGATAATACGCATCTCTGGCCGCTCTTTTTTCGCCTGCGCCAACCGCTGATATGCGACCGGATGTGCCCATGCGGTGTTCGAACCGGTGAGGATCACGCAATCGGCCACTATCAAATCCTGATAATTGCACGGCACCGCGTCCGCACCGAAGGCACGCTTGTACCCGACCACCGCCGACGCCATGCACAGCCGCGAATTGGTATCCATATTTCCCGCGCCGATGAAGCCTTTCATCAGCTTATTGGCGACGTAATAATCTTCCGTCAGCAGTTGCCCGGAACCATAAAACGCGACGGCATGCGGGCCGAATTCACGGATCACGTCCTGCAAGCCATTCGCGACGGCGTCTAATGCCTTCGACCAACTGACCGGTTGGCGGTCAATCTCTGGCTGTAGCAGACGCCCGGCCAAAGACAGTGTTTCCCCAAGCGCGTGGCCTTTAACGCACAGCCGACCGAAATTAGCCGGATGTGACACTTCACCGCTGGCGCTAAAGCCTTCCGCTTGCGGCTGCATGCTGACACCACAGCCGACGCCGCAGTAAGCACAGGTGGTAGAAATTGCGGCTTTCTTCATAGGCTGACCGTCTCAATGTTCTCAGGAACACGGGCAACGCGGTTTAGCGGCTGTTCCTGTACCCAGACGCGACCACCGTCCACTTTCACCGGCCAGACGCTCAGCGCAGAGTGCGCATCGTCCATGCTGCGGCCATCGAGCAACCGGAACCGCTGCTTGTACAGCGGCGAAATCACCACCGGTTCGCCTTTTACGTCGCCCACCAGCCCACGCGCCAGTACGTTGGCGTCGCTATCCGGCTCGTGGTTGCTGAGGGCAAATACCTGCTGCGGATGATCCGGCAGATGGAACAGCGCAATCTGCCGGTTGGCCAGCCGCGCCGCCATGCCCGCGTTGGCAGGAATCTCACTCAGTTCACACACATCAACCCAGCCCTGCACCGCGATCACCGGCTGATTCACCACCACAGGCTTCAGTGCGGCGCGTTCTTCAGCGTTCGCCGGTCTAACCTGCTGACGCTCTTCGACCATCACCACCGCTTCATCCGGTTGATTGCTGTTGACGAACGGCCGGAACAGCGCCAGACGATCCGGGTCGGCCAGTGTGGTCTGCCATTCACACTGATAGGTGCCGACCACCGCGTTCATCTCGCTTTCCAGCTCAGCGCCGATATTCAGGCTGTCTTCCAACACCACCTGACGCAGATAGTCCATGCCGCCTTCGAGATTATCCATCCAGGTACTGGTACGTTGCAGACGATCAGCGGTGCGGATGTAGAACATCAGGAAACGATCCACAGTGCGGATTAACGCTTCCGTGCTCATGTCCTGCGCCAGCAAATCAGCGTGGCGCGGCTTCATGCCACCGTTACCACACACATACAGGTTCCAGCCCTTGTCGGTGGCGATCACACCGACGTCTTTGCTCTGCGCTTCGGCACATTCACGGGTACAGCCAGAAACGGCCATTTTGATTTTATGCGGCGAGCGCAGACCCTTGTAGCGGCTCTCCAGTTGCAGCGCCAGTGCGGTCGAATCCTGCACGCCGTAGCGACACCAGTTGGAGCCGACGCAGGATTTCACCGTGCGCAGCGATTTACCGTAGGCGTGACCGGTTTCGAATCCGGCATCCACCAGTTGTTGCCAGATCTCCGGCAGTTGTTCAAGCCGCGCACCAAACAGATCGACACGCTGCCCGCCGGTGATTTTGGTGTAGAGATTGTAACGCTTGGCGACCAGACCGATGGCGATCAGCCCGTCAGGCGTGATCTCCCCGGCCGGAACACGCGGCACCACGGAGTAAGTCCCGTCTTTTTGGATATTGGCGAAGTAACGATCGTTGGTGTCCTGTAACGGCAAATGCTGCGGTTTGAGCAGATAATCGTTCCAGCACGACGCCAGAATCGATCCAACCAGCGGCTTACATATTTCACAGCCATGGCCGTGACCGTGCCTGGCGATGAGTTCATCAAAGCTGCGGAGGTTGTCCATCCGCACGAGGTGATAAATCTCCTGCCGCGAATAGGCGAAATGCTCGCAGACATCTTTTTTTACGTCGATGCCCATTTCGGTCAGCGCGAATTCCATGACCTGCTTGGTCAGCGCCGCACAGCCACCGCAGCCCGTGGCTGCTTTGGTGCAGGATTTGATGGCCGCCATGTCACCGCAACCGCCTTTGACTGCATCGCAAATATCAGATTTGCTGACGTTGTGACAGGAGCAGATTT
Source organism: Hafnia psychrotolerans (assembly GCF_014639435.1). GTDB lineage: Bacteria > Pseudomonadota > Gammaproteobacteria > Enterobacterales > Enterobacteriaceae > Ewingella > Ewingella psychrotolerans. The sequence continues at coordinate 118,262 of NZ_BMFZ01000003.1, forward strand.
GCGCGCCGTCCGGCAAGGCTGCGACGCCAAGACTGTGCGGTGCTGCGCCAGCGCTGGCGGGTAAAATCAGTCCTTCCGGGCTGGCAGGCAACGGCATGTCGTTGAGTATCATCTGCAGCAGCGTACTGTATTGGTTGCTATCGCCGACCAGCACCGCGCCGAGCAGGCGTTTACTGTCCTGCGAGACCACAATTTTTTTATACACTTCCGCCGGGCCGTCCACCCAACTGTAGCTCTGGCTGCCCGGCGTACGGCCATGCGCATCGCCGACCGACGCCACCTCGACACCGAGAAGCTTCAGTTTGGTGCTCATGTCCGCGCCTTTGAAGGCCACGTCACTGCCGGACAGCGTATCCGCCAGCGTGCGCGCCATCTGATAACCGGGCGCAACCAGCCCGAAGATCTGACCGTTCCACAACGCACATTCACCGATGGCAAAAATGGCCGGGTCCGAGGTGCGGCATTGGTCGTTGATGACGATACCGCCGCGCGGTCCGACCTCCAGTCCGCACTCTCTGGCCAGTTGGTCGCGCGGGCGAATCCCGGCCGAAAACAGCACCAGATCGGTCTCCAGATGGCTGCCGTCGGCAAATTGCATGCGGTAACGTTGCGTCTCGCCCGCGACAATTTCACGCGTTTCTTTACCGGTGTGCACCTGTACGCCCAGCGCTTCAATTTTACGACGCAGCATTGCCGCTCCGCCTTCATCAAGCTGAACCCCCATCAGCCGGGGCGCGAACTCCACCACATGCGTTTGCAAGCCAAGATGTTTCAGCGCATTGGCCGCTTCCAGCCCGAGCAAACCGCCGCCCACCACCACGCCGATTGTGCCCTGTTCCGCGCAGGCCTGAATGGCCACCAGATCCTCCAGCGTGCGATAGACCAAACAGCCCGGCGCATCGTTGCCGGGAATTGGCGGGACGAATGGATAAGAGCCGGTCGCCAGCACCAGTAAATCGTAAGCGGTTTGTCGCCCCTGACGGTCGACCACAAAACGGTGCAGCGTATCAATATGCTCAATGCCGTGCGCAAGGCGCAGTTCTATACCGGTCGATTCAAAGAACCCCGCTTCCACCATCGACAACGACTCTGCGCTGCGGCCGGAGAAGAACTCGGACAGATGCACGCGGTCATAGGCCGGTGATGGCTCTTCTGCGAAGACAATCACCTGATATTGCAAATGCAGTTCACGTTCGACCAGCTGTTGCAGGAAATGGTGACCTACCATGCCGTGTCCGGCTATCACTAATACAGGTTTAGACATCGCATCGCTCCTCGCTATCTCGTGGGATAACGACTCTGTTGGGGGTTTTAGGGTCATCGCAGGCGTTTTCCCGTGATGGGTTTCAGTGAGATTGAAAACGCTCAACGGCGCCTGCGGTATGGATGGATTGCCAAAGCGTGAGAAATAGTCCGGCCCGTCGCTGATATCGCCCCACAGCAGCACGCCTTTCAGCTGGTTATCGCGCAGCAACAGGCGACGGTAGTGGCCGTCGAACGGGTCGAAGGTCGTGTGAATCTGTGCTTGCTGATCTCCGTGCAGCTCTCCGGCACAAAACAAGTCAATGCCGGTGACTTTCAGCCGCAGCGGTACGTTCTGTACTGTAAAGGGTTCAGCATCAACACCCGCCAGCCGCGCAGCCAGCGTGTCGGCCTGCTGCCAGCACGGCGCCACCAGGCCAAACGTCAGTTCACCTAACTGACAGCATTCGCCAATGGCCGAAATATGCGGATCGGAGGTGTGTAGCTTGTCGCTGACCAGAATGCCACGCGCACACTCCAGCCCGGCAGCCTGTGCCAGCGCGATATCCGGACGAACACCGGCGGCAACCACTACGCGCAGTGCCGGGATCTCACGGTCATCGCGCAGTTTAACCGCCTGAACGCTGCCGGTGTCGCTTGCGAGATAGGCGACGGTTTCCGCCTGCAACACCGTCTCAATGCCGCGCGATAACAGGCTGACGCGCAGCAGTTCAGCGGCGTGTTCATCAAGCAGCTGATCCATCAGATAGGGCCCGCGGTGCAAAATACTGACCTGCATACCGCGCAATGCCAGCGCCGCCGCAGCTTCAACGCCTAGCACGCCACCCCCGATCACCACGGCTGGTTGCCCTGCATAATCCCCGCGCAAAATATTTTCGACGTCGTGTTGGTTGCGAAAGCCATAAATACCCGGTAAATCCATGCCAGGCAGACACGGCATAAAAGGCCGTGAACCGGTGGCGATCACCAGATGGTCGTAACGCAGCGACTGTTCGCGGACCAAGACGGTGCGAACTTCGCGATCAATGGCCGTCACCGGTGAACTCGCCATAAAAGTGACACCGTGACGTTCATACCACTGCGCATCGTGCGTCATGATGTCATCAAAGCTTTTCTCGCCCGACAACACCGGCGTGAGCATGATGCGGTTGTAAGCGGCATGCGCTTCATCGCCAATCATTAGGATGCGATAACGTGCCGGTGCCAGCTCGCACAGCGTTTCAACCAACCGCGCGCCCGCCATTCCGTTGCCAATCACCACCAGAGTGGGTTTGTCCATTGCGCTCACCCCGCCAGTTGACTCAGACCACAGCCTGGTGTTTTTCATACAGAAATTGCAGCACCTGCTGACGGTACTGGTGGAACATGTGATCGTTAGCCAGCGCCAGACGCGATCGCGGGCGCTCCAGCGCCACCTGCAACACCTCACCGACTTTCGCCGCCGGGCCGTTGGTCATCATCATCACGCGGTCGGAAAGCAGCACCGCTTCGTCAACGTCGTGAGTGATCAACAAAATAGTGGTTTTCAGCCGCGACTGGATTTCCATCACTGCATCCTGCAAATGGGCGCGGTTTAACGCATCAAGCGCACCGAAGGGTTCGTCCATTAGCAACACTTTCGGTTTCATCGCCAACGCACGGGCAATTCCCACACGCTGTTTCATCCCACCGGAAATCTCGCCGGGACGTTTGTCCATCGCGTGGCTCATGTGCACCAGCGCCAGGTTGTGTTCGATCCACTCGCGCATCTCGCTTTTGCTCATTTGGCCCTTAAACACCTGATGGACGGCCAGCGCGACATTGTCATAGGTGCTCAGCCACGGCAGCAGTGAATGGTTCTGGAACACCACGCCACGCTCAGGACCAGGGCCGTTAATTTCCTGATTATCACAGAGCAGTACACCACCGGTCGGGCGGCTCAGTCCGGCGATCAGGTTCAGCAAGGTGGACTTCCCGCAGCCGGAATGGCCGATCAGGCTGACGGTTTCGCCTTTTGCGATCTCAAAACTGACGTTGTCGAGCGCCAGAAACGGGCCTTTGGCGGTCGGAAAACTCTGCGTCACGTTCTCTACGCGGATAATGGCTTTGTCATTTTTCATCTCTGGCTCCTAACGGTTGTCATAGCTAAAACGGCGGGCAATGGCCATCAGGCTCAGTTCCAGTAACATGCCCACCACGCCGATCAGCAGGATCGCGATGATGATGTTCTCCACGTTCAGATTGTTCCATTCGTTCCAGATCCAAAAACCAATACCCACGCCGCCAGTCAGCATTTCTGCTGCAACAATCACCAGCCAGGCAATGCCAATCGATAAACGAGCACCGGTCAGGATGTAAGGCAGTACGGCCGGAAACAGGATTTTGCGCATGACGGTGAATTCACTGAGTTTCAGCACCCGTGCGACATTGAGGTAATCCTGTGGAATACGTATCACACCTTCAGCGGTGTTAAGGATCATCGGCCAGATCGAGCAGATGAAAATGGTCCACGCCGACGCGGGTTCGGCTCGCTGAAACAGCAGCAAGCCAATCGGTAGCCAGGCCAGCGGGCTAACCGGGCGCAGTAATGAGATGATCGGGTTGAGCATGTTGGCGACAAAGCGGAAGCGGCCAATCAGGAAGCCAGTCGGAATACCGATCAGCGCCGCCAGCCCGAAGCCGATTGCCACACGTTTCAGCGACGCCAGCACGTTCCAGCCGATGCCCATATCGTTAGGACCGGCGATGTAAAAGGGATCGGCAAAAATCACTTTCGCCGCTTCCCAGGTTTTCAGCGGTGTCGGAAACCCTTTACTGCTAAGGGCGGCAATCTGCCAGAGGGCAATCAGCACCATCGCACCCAGAATGCCCGGAACGATTTTTTGCATCATGCTGCGCAGAATGGCCCGGAGCTTAGCCCCGAACGGCGACGTCGCCACGACCGACGAGGCCACAGCAGCGGGTTTGAGCGGGAGGATCTCAGCACTTTCCGGCTCAGCGCCCAGTGCGACAATATTGGTTTTGGCGTTAACAGACATTATCGGCCTCACTTAGCGTTTCATGGCAAAACTGTTGGCGTATTCAGCAGGGTTGCTGCCATCCCAGACTTTTCCGTCAAGCAATGTGCTGCTGCGCATGTCGCTGGATGGCAGATTAATGCCACCCACCGCCGTCGCTGCCTGCTTGTAAACGTCGATGCGGTTAATCTTTTTGGCCACCGCCAGATAGTCAGGATCGGCATCGAGCAGTCCCCAGCGTTTGTGCTGAGTCAGGAACCACATACCGTCAGAGAGATACGGGTAACTGACCGCGCCATCGTTGAAGAAGCGCATGCTGTGGGCATCTTTCCACTTTTTGCCCAACCCGTTTTCGTAATCACCCAGCATCCGTCCCTGAATGGTTTCTGCGGAGGTATTGATGTAGGCACGCGCCGCCACAACCTGCGCGGTTTCAATGCGGTTGGCATCGGAGGTGTCAATCCAGCGGGACGCATCCAACACGGCAGCGGTCAGCGCGCGGGCCGCGTTGGGATTAGCCGCGACCCAGGAAGAGGTCGTGCCAAGCACTTTCTCAGGATGATCCGGCCAGATTTCCTGCGAAGTGACTGCAGTAAAGCCGATGTTGTCAAGAATGGCGCGCTGGTTCCAGGGTTCACCGACGCAGAAACCGCTCATGTTGCCGATTTTCATGTTCACCACCATTTGTGGCGGCGGGACCACAACGTTGCGCACATCGTTAAACGGATGAATGCCAGCGTTGGCCAGCCAGTAATAGAGCCACATGGCGTGCGTGCCGGTAGGAAAGGTTTGCGCAAAGGTATAGGTGCCTTTGGCGCTGGCATCGACGACGTGTTTCAGCGAAGCCGCATCGGTGACACCGGCCTGCTTCATCTGGTTGGAGAGCGTGATCGCCTGACCGTTGTTGTTGATTGTCATCAGCGTCGCCATGTCATGCTGTGGGCCGGAAACGCCGAGCTGCAAGCCGTACACTAACCCGTACAGGACGTGCGCGGCATCGAGCTCGCCGGAGACGAGTTTGTCACGCACCGACGCCCAGCTTGATTCTTTGCTGGGGATGATCTTAATGCCGTACTTCTCATCAAACTTTTTCACCGCCGCCATCACCACCGAGGCGCAGTCCGTTAATGGAATAAAGCCCACGCGGATCTCTTTCTTCTCCGGCGCATCAGAACCCGCGGCCCAAACGCTATTCATAAAGCCCGGCATCATCATGCTGCCGCCCAGTGCCGCGCTGCCGGCAATAAAGCGGCGGCGGGAAAATTGCCCCAGAGGTTTCTTATCATCTTGCTTCATTGCGGCTTCCTGTACGTTGAAAAATGAGCAAAAAAAAGCGTCCAGTTAGCGCTCAGTTTCCTGAACGCTAACGGACGCCTTTATCCGTGATCCTGACTAAACCGCCATTGGCTTAGTGCTTATGTATTAATGATAATGCAACCCCTATGCCAACTTGATCTGGCACTTTAGAATCAATCAATTAGTGATGGCACACCGTCGATTGCCCCTTTTTGTGCACCGGATTAGCACCTAACACACACCTTGATGGCACATAAACAGTGCAACTACTCCGAATGGAGTAGTCTGGTGACTTCCCTGCCTGATGAGGCACTATATCCCCTTCCTGGCTAACACCTCGGCCACCGACAGCATCGCTTCGGCAATCTGCGGCAACTTTTTATTCTGGTTCATTGCCATGTCGCGCAGGGTTTTGTGTGCCTGCGGTTCGGTCATACCCTGATATTGCATCAGCCAGCCTTTAGCACGTTCAACCAACTTACGTTCGGCCAGCGTGGTGCGAAGCCCTGCCAGTTCGGCATCGAGCGCCTGTAGCTGGCGTGATTGCTGCTCAACCAGTTCGAGGATTGCACGGCTGAGCTGCGGCGGGATCAGCGCCGCATAGTGGTTATCCTGCTGAGGCATCTGTCCGATCTCCTGCTGCTGCAATGCACACGACACCTCTGCGTCACGGATCCGCTGGCGGCAGCACTCCATCAGAATACCCTCCAGCACATCCTCGACAGTTTTCATGGCGTCGATTCGCACCGTGGTCACATCAAACCAGCGCAGTGCCATATCACAGGCCTCTGCGTTAGTTGTTGTGCAGGTGCAGGCGATGCGTCGGAAACGCTCGAACTCACTGCTGTCGGCACGTATCTGCTGCCGCCACAGTGCCAGAGCGCGTGGGTCGGCAAACTCCGTGAAGGTTTGAAAACAGCGCTCCTGACCTTCGATCAGCGCCAGAAGTTGCTGATGTGCATGCTCATCAAAATACTGCCCCGCAAAACCCGCCGCGCCCAGCGCGCGTTCCTGGCCGGCCAGCTCTTTGCCTTGCATAAAACTGAACATCGCCAGCAAGGCACGTGAAACCGTGGGGTCACCCGAGGTGTCGGCCGCTTCAAATACCAACGCCAGATGGGTACGGATCACCTCGCTATAGTGATTCATCGCATCGGGCTGGCTGATATTCAGCGTCTGAATCTGTTGGCGCAATGGTGGCAATGTGCTCAGACTGTGCAACACGGTGGCAATGCGGCTGAACAACCGTGACGCGTTCGCCACGGTATGTCCATTAAGTGCATGACCGCTGAGGTCCAGCGCGATCAGATGCTGATTCACCGCCTGCTCGGCCAGTTGAACCTGCAATGCCCGTTCGCTCAACTGGTCGCCCCATATTTCGCCCTGAGAACAGAGATAAATGTTCGAGCTACCTCGCTCGCGTTGCAGGACGTGAATCAGCTGGCTGACCGCACCGACCAGTTGGCCCATCTGCAACAGCTGTTGCAGATCGATAATTTCACGTTTCTTCGATGCCAGTACAAAATCAAGCGCAGAAAGGACCATAGAGGAACCGGATGCAATGGAGAGGTTCAAGAGATAAGCAAGAAGTGTGCCGGAGAGTGGAGTAAGAGGAGCGCAAGGATGCGCTCCATCGATTGATAGCCCGTGTCTTCAACGCAGCCTTGCTGAAGAAACAGCCTAAAGAACAACAAGGTATTCAGACGAGGTTAATCTAAGTCCGCCCCGTTACTCGCAATCACCTTTTTAAACCAATAAAACGATTTCTTTCTCTTTCTTTCCAGCGTGCCGTGTCCATGGTCGTCACGATCGACGTAGACGAAGCCGTAGCGTTTGCTCATCTCGCCGGTGGAAGCAGAGACCAGATCGATGCAGCCCCATGAGGTGTAGCCAATCACCGGGATACCGTCGGTGATGGCTTCGCCCATTGCCCTAATGTGCTCGCGCAGGTAGCTGATGCGGTAATCATCAACAATTTCGCCCTGTGCGTTGATTTCATCTTTCGCGCCGAGGCCGTTTTCCACCAGAAACAGCGGTTTCTGGTAGCGGTCGTACATCATGTTCATGGTAATGCGCAGGCCGAGCGGGTCGATGCCCCAGCCCCATTCGCTGGCTTCGATGTGCGGGTTCTTCAGCGATTTAACAATGTTGGCCGCACTGCTGTTGTGGTCGTTCATGTCCGCCGAGGCGCAGCGAGAGGCGTAATAGCTGAATGACACAAAATCGACGGTGTTTTTGAGGATTTCGTCGTCGTCCGCTTCTTTCACGATGGTGATGCCCGCCTCGGCGAAGAAGCGTCGGGTGTAGGACGGATACGCGCCGCGCGCCTGTACGTCGATGAAGAACAGGTTCTCGCGATCTTTTTGCAGCGCAGCCCAGACATCTTCCGGTTCGCAGGTTCTCGGGTAGAAATTCCCGCCCGCCAACATGCAACCGACCTGATTTTTCGGGTTGACTTCATGGGCAATTTGGGTCGCCAGTGCGCTGGCGACCAGCTCATGGTGAGCGGCCTGATATTTGACCTGCTCCTGATTTTCACCCGCTTCGAACACCAGGCCAGCTCCGGAGAAAGGGCTGTGCAGCAGGATGTTGATCTCGTTGAAGGTCAGCCAGTATTTCACCAGCCCGTCAAAGGCTTCAAAACACGTGCGTGCATAACGGGAGAAGAACTCGACCATTTTGCGGTTGCGCCATGACCCGTATTCGACCACCAGATGCATCGGCACATCGAAGTGACAGAGTGTGACCAGCGGTTCAATACCGTATTTTTTGCATTCGGTAAACACGTCGCGGTAAAACGCGATGCCTTCCGCGTTGGGTGTCAGTTCGTCGCCGTTTGGATAGAGGCGGCTCCAGGCAATTGACGTCCTGAAGACGGTGAACCCCATTTCCGCCATCAGCGCGATGTCTTCTTTATAACGATGATAAAAATCAATCGCCTGATGGCTCGGATAAAACTCATCGTCTTTGAGCGTGAAACGTTTTTCCTGACCGATTTTAACGGCAAGCCGATGCGCGCCGTGCGGGATCATGTCGACCGTCGTCAGCCCCTTTCCGCCTTCAAAACTGGCACCTTCGGCCTGGTTAGCAGCAATTGCGCCGCCCCATAAGAAACCGTCGGGAAATGGTGATACTGCCATGAGAAAGTCCTCTTCTGTCTTTAATGAGTTTTTACAGTGCTTTGCGAAACGGCCAGGGGTGTGGACATTGAGGCGTCTGTCGCCTTGTCGTCTTTAGACTGCGGCGTCTCGACCGGAATATCTTCAAACCCAAGCAGCAAAGTGGTCACAAACGAGACGACAATCGCCAAAACCATCACACCGAACACCCAGACGATGCTCATCGGATTCGAGGGATCGAAGAACTGAACGCTGGTAAACAGCCCTGGAGAAGCCATTGAGTGGCTGGCGAGCCCGCCGAAACCGGCAACGCCGCCGCAGATAAAACCGCTGATTAAGCAGGCAATCAGTGGGCGTTTTAAGCGCAACGCGACGCCGTACAGCGCCGGTTCGGAAATCCCGGCGACAATGGCCGACGCCGCCGCAGCCAGTGCAGTCTGGCGCAGTTCAGGGTTTTTAGTGCGCCACGCCACCGCCAACGATGAGCCTCCCAGAGACAGATTGGCGCCAATTTCGGACTGCATCACCATGGCTTCTTTGCCCGTTTCGGCGATGGTCTGAATAATGGTCGGGGTAAATACACGGTGCATGCCGGTCATCACCAGCAGCGGCCAGGCCGCACCCATGATGGCAACGGATAACCAACCGAGGTAGCTGTGAACGGTATACACCACGGCGGAAATCCCGGTGCCGATCCAAATGCCCAACGGACCAATCAATATGATGGCGATCGGTGCAGCAATCAGCATAATCAGCATCGGTTTAAGGAAGTTTTTGGTGACCACCGGCGTGATGCGGTCAACCCATTTTTCGATGTAGGACAGCAGCCAGGTCATGCATAACGCAGGGATCACGGTATAGGTGTATTTGACCGCTGTAATGGAAATGCCAATGAATTCGACTTTCTGTCCCTGCGCGGCTTTTGCCATGAGATCGATAAATGCCGGATGCAACAGCACCCCCGCGATGGCAATCGCCAGCGACATATTGGTTTTGAATTTTACCGCCGCCGAGGCCGCGACCATCACAGGAAGGAAGAAGAACGCACCGTCGCCGATGGTGTTGAGGATCACCAAAGTCGACGCGCCCTTCTCAAGTAGGCCGCTCATGTCGAGCATCATCGCCAGCAGTTTCACCATCGAGCCACCAATAATCGCTGGGATCAGCGGTGACATGGTGCCGATTAACGCGTCGAGAATACCTGCGCCGATGCGTTTTAAGGTGATTTTGTTTTTGACCGGTGCTGTGCTTGCGCCAGACAGCCCGTCGGGCAGCAGCTTCAACACTTCGGCGTAAGCCTGTGCCACGTTGTTACCGATGATCACCTGACACTGTGTGTCATTGCGCACCACGCCCATGACGCCGGTGATGGCCTTGAGTTTATCGCCATCCACCAAAGATTCGTCGTTGAGAACAAAACGTAAACGCGTCATACAGTGCGTAACCGCCGCCACGTTACCCGCACCGCCGATAGCTTCGACAATTAACTGCGATATTGCTGCAAAATTCTTAGGCATGAGTAGTAACTCTCTAAAGTTCATAGGGTTATGAATTATGCTATTCCCGATATGCCTATTTTTTGTGGTTTTTAGTTTGTTTCTGAAATGATAGGTAACCGGTTACACACGAGAATGTGCAGTTCTCTTTCTGACTTCAACAAATATTGATAAGGCTATTCCATTTTTGTGATGACGATCCCTATGCGCATGCATTCGATGTCGAAATCATCGAAAAACTGACGAAATGTGTAGAATAGCGAATCATTTTTCTCTTTCAGGTATGCCGGATGTCGACAATGCAGGAAGTGGCCTCCAGAGCAGGCGTCTCGAAAGCCACGGTTTCACGCGTGCTTTCCGGGAAAGGTTATGTCAGTCAGGAAACCAAGGATCAGGTTTTTAAGGCCATTGAAGAAACGGGATACCGCCCGAATTTACTGGCTCGCAACCTGGCAACCAGTAAATCCATGTGTATTGGGCTGGTGGTCACTAATACGTTGTATCACGGTAATTACTTCAGTGAACTGATCTCTCAGGCGGCTAAAAAACTGGATGCCAACAGGCGCAAGCTGATCCTGGTGGATGGGAAAAACAGCGCCGCAGAAGAACAAGAAGCTATTGAGTTTCTCCATGACTTAGGCTGTGACGGCATCATTATTTATCCGCGTTTTTTATCTATCGATAAAATGGACGCTATTATCGATAAATATAAAAAGCCCGTCATGGTGGTGAACCGTAAACTGAGAAAGCACCAGAGCCATTGTATTTATTGTGACCACCAGGGCTCTAGTTTCAATGCCACTAAAGCGTTAATTGAACGCGGCCACCGGGATATAGCCTTTATTACTGGCTCCCTGGACTCCCCGACGGCCATCGAACGTCTTTCCGGTTACAAAGAAGCATTGGCAGCGTGCGATTTACCGGTTCAGGAAGCGCTGATCGTACAGGGTAAATGGTCACCAGCCAGCGGTGCAGCAGCCATCAGCACGCTGCTGGAGGCAGGCATACCTTTTAGTGCCGTGCTGGCAAGCAACGATGAAATGGCGATTGGTGTAATGAAGAAATTAAGTGAAGCCGGAATAGCCGTGCCAGCTGACGTTTCGGTGATCGGGTTTGATAATATTCCGACTGCGCCGTTTCTTATTCCGGCGCTATCCAGTGTGAAAGATCCGGTCAGCGATATGGTCAATGAAGTGATTAATCAGATTATTTCGATGCTCGATGGTGGGTATTTGTCTAACGATAATGTGTTCATATCAGAACTGCTGCTCAGAGATTCAGTCAACAACGGTCCCTTTTTCACGCCGGCTGAAGCCCAATAGCTGCTGGTTAATGGGTTTAACCTTCGAGTATTGCCGTGGAGCAAGTGCATGCATGATGAGACTTCGTCATCTTAAATTATTTATATTAATAAAAGAGTTATGCACACATTTATTGTGAACTGCCCCACTTTTTAACAAAAATACAGAATATTCCCACTAGGCATAAATGGATATAGAACCCTAGAATACGCACTCTTTATAAGGATATATGAGGATTTATGAAAAAGGCTTTTCTATCAGTTGTTCTTTTCGGGTTTGTTTTCAGCAGCTATGCGGCAACCAACAGCTGCGCAGAACGCAAAGCGGATATAACACAAAAAATCGAGGCAGCAGAAGCTAGCGGAAATGTATACGCAGAAAGAGGGTTAAAAAGGGCCCTGTCCGATGTCAATACGTATTGTAATGATTCTCAGCAAAGAAAAAGAGCAGAACAGCAAGTTTCACAGAAAGAGCAGAGGCTCAGAAATGCGGAGCATGATCTTCAGTCAGCAGAAAATGAGCTTGATGAAGCAAAGGCTCAAGGACGGAGTTCGAAGATTGATCAAAAACGCCACAAAGTCGAAGAAAAGAAGTTCAAATTGAAAGCCGCCAGGGACGCATTACAACAAGCCCAAAATGATGCAAAAAGACTGAACAAATATTGATTTAACGCGGCTTTATTTATTGTGAAAGATGAAAGGGAAATTTCATGAAATCAGCACTATTAGCCATCAGTATGGTGGTATTTACCAGTAACGTATTGGCAAATGAACCTGCACACTGGTCATACGAAGGGGAAGGTTCTCCTCAAAATTGGTCGAAACTTAGCCCAGATTACATGCTGTGTGAAAAGGGCAAAAATCAGTCCCCGATCAATATCCATAAGTCGATGAAGGTCCATGCACGACCTCTGCATATTAATTACAAAATGCCGCCGATAAGCCTCATCAATAATGGCCACAGCATTCAGGCCAACGTGCAGGAAGGCGACTTTATCCGGCTAGACGGCGAGGAGTTTACCCTGCAGCAATTCCATTTCCACTCTCCCAGTGAAAATACCATCAACGGTAAATCCTTCCCGCTGGAAGCACACTTTGTCAATATGGATGCTGACGGCGAAATTGCTGTCGTTGCAGTGATGTTTGAAATCGGCAAAGCCAACCCTGCGCTGACACAAATATCACGACAACTGCCGGATGATATTGGCGAGACAGTGGTTCTGAAGCAGAAAGTAGATATCAAGCGGTTATTACCCGAGAGTCTCGCTCACTATCGTTACACTGGATCTCTGACGACACCGCCATGTACTGAAGGCGTTCGCTGGATGGTGGTGAAACAACCTCTGACGCTATCAACTGAGCAACTCACCTGGTTCACTTCTGCCATAAATCATGCTAATAACCGTCCGTTGCAAGACTTACATGGTCGCGTGGTTCTCGACGACTAACAGGTATTGCGCGTTATCTTAGTGGTTTTTCAAAACGACCGAAGACAAAAGACGACAGTAACCCCATGACTGTCGTCTCATTTCCTGCTGTCGAGTTTAACACCGGTTATCAAACGCCCTGCCCCAGCATGGCATCTGACATATTATAAATAACAATGAGAAAAGGGTATTGTGCATCCTGCATATATCACTGCTTGATCTTCATTCGCCAGACATCTGAAAAAAATTTGTATACCCCTAAAGTTATTAAGAAATTAGCCGATACTCTCTTTCTGTCACATACGCCCGGCGAAGTTAATTTCCTTTAAGTTAGGGGGTGATTCTGTGACAGTCTAAATATAAACACTTTACAGTCCAATTCCGGGCGCGACTCGCACTTTCTTATGCTCACGTCTGGCTACACAACACAGCAAAATGCGTCGGGACAGACGTAAATCAAAGCCGGACCTTGGTTTGGGAGGATTCTGAACCATGGTGGTCCGCTATCAGGCAAATAAAATGAACGTAGATTCTGATGTAATGTATCGGTTACTGGTTCAAAGCGTGGAAGATTATGCCATTTATATGCTCACCCCAGAGGGGGTTGTCACCAACTGGAATACCGGCGCACAACGCACTAAAGGCTACCTGCGTGATGAAATTGTGGGCAAACATTTTTCCTGTTTCTACACTCAGGAAGACCAAAATAAAGGGGCACCTGCACAGGGTTTGGAAACCGCCCGCAGCGTAGGTCGTTATGAAACTGAGGGCTGGCGACAACGTAAAGATGGGAGTCAGTTCTGGGCCAATGTAATTATTGAAGCCGTGCGTGAAGCGGGTGTACTGATTGGCTTTGCCAAAGTGACCCGTGACATTACCGAACGCCGTCAGTATGAGCAGCAATTACTGGCAGCCAAAACTCACGCCGAAGCCAACAATGAGCGGATGATAGCGCTGTCGCAATTTCTCGACACGGTGATCGCCAACATTCCTTCCTCGATTATTGTTAAAAATGCTGTTTCGCGTGAAATTTTGCTGGTCAACCACCAGGCAGAACGGCTGCTGGGGACATCGCGCAAACAGATGATAGGTAAACGTCCGCAGGATTGCCTCAGCCGCGGGATCAGTGATTATCTGAACAAGCAGTCCGACGAATGCCTCCGCTCTGAAGGTCGGCACAAAAGTGAGCTACAGCTGGTCACGCCGATTGGTCCACGCACCCTGCAGACCACCGCATCGGTCATCAACGGTAGCGACGCGCAAACCAGTTACGTTTTGATGATAGCCGACGATGTCACCGATCAGCACGCGGCCCATGCACGGATTCATCACATGGCCCATCATGACAACCTGACCAGCCTGCCTAACCGCGTGTTGTTCAGCCAGCGGTTGCATGAAGCGCTGCATTTGTCGGAATCATCCAACCGACTCACCGCCACGCTCTGCCTGGATCTGGATAACTTCAAGAATGTCAATGATGCCCTTGGCCATCAGATTGGTGATGAGCTGCTGCGCGGTATCGCCAAACGGTTACGCTTTGTGCTGCGCGAAGAAGACACGCTGGCGCGCGTCGGAGGCGATGAATTTGCTATCGTTCTGCCCAATCTTCCGTATGCCGAAAAAGCCCACGAGATTGCTCAACGTCTGATCGAGGCCGTCAATCCCCCCATTAATATTGAAGGGCATTCTCTCACCGTCGGGTTGAGCGTAGGGATTGCCATCGCGGAAAACAGTGATGATGCAGCAGAGTATCTGCTGCGCTGCGCCGACATGGCACTGTACGAAGCTAAGCGTAACGGCCGCAACCGCTATGAATTGTTCCGGGTAGAAATGGACGAAGCAGCCCGTAAACGACGTGACATCGAACTGGACTTACGTGACGCGATTACCGGTAAACAGTTGCGGCTTTATTATCAACCAATCACCGACAGCGACCATAACGACATCACGGGTTATGAAGCATTGATGCGCTGGAACCATCCGGTGAATGGTTTGATCATGCCGATGGATTTTATTCCGATTGCCGAAGAAACAGGACTGATTCACAGCATCGGTGCCTTCGCGCTGTATGAGGCATGCCAGGAAGCCGCCAGTTGGGTAGGTGAGCAAACCATTGCGGTTAACCTCTCACCGGTACAATTCAAAAATAGCGCATTAATTTCGTTTATCGAAACAGCACTGGAGGAGTCTGGATTAGCACCGCACCGGCTGGAAGTTGAAGTCACAGAGTCTGTGCTGCTCGAGAATAACCACAGCAACGTGTCGACACTGGAAAAAATTAAAGCATTGGGTGTCCGTATCGCTCTGGACGACTTTGGCACCGGTTATTCATCGTTGAGTTACCTGCGCTCATTTCCGTTCGACAAAATCAAGATCGACAAATCATTTATCAATGACATGCACGAAAGCAGAGAAGCACTGGCGATCATCCGTGCCATCACCGGCATGAGCCGTAGCATGGATATTCAAATTACCGCCGAAGGCGTTGAGACGGGTGAGCAGTTCCGTCGCCTGAAAGAAGAAGGCTGTTCACTGTTCCAGGGCTATTTTTTTGGTCGTCCACAACCGTCTGAGACACGGTTGATGGGATTCTCACCCATTGATCCTTCAGGTCAGCCCACATAGTAGACCATAAGAAAGAGGCGTTTAATGGCCGAATAAGCGCATAATTATGTGCGTTTATCGGCTAATTGGTCGCTCAGTCTGGGTACTCAGGGCGTGACTTACCGCGCCCTGACAACGCACAGGATAAATAGCACTGCCAATGCAAATAGAAATCATTACTATTTCACGTTGTTTTTAGTTACCCTGTTTTCATTAGCGTGATTGATAGAATCTTTTCATAAAGCGATGATGCAGACAATCCTGAACCGTTTCCGCGACACCCCAATAAGCTGGGTTGCCGACAGTTTCAAACCGATGACGCCCTTGGTGACAAATGCTCTGCCAATGTCCTTGCTGACCACCGCCAAGGGTTGCAGCCGTGTGCTTGAGCATTACCTCTCTTTGCACGCGGATGACGCTACCCAGACAGAAAAGCGCCGTGCGCGCATTTCGATGTGGTCTCAATGGTATTTCGCTAACCTGCTGCCAGGCTGGGTGATCGTCTCTCTCAGCCACGGCTGGCAACTGCCCATCAGTACAGAGAACGTTTATCTCTCCTTACAGGATGAGGGGTTGCCGAACCAGATATATCTGGACGGTCCCGGCGAAGCATTGCTGTCTACGCAGCCGATGGCGCGCTTTGATCAGATGATCGAACAGCATTTGCGCCCGGTATGTCAGGCACTGGCGGATATCTCTGGCCTGAAACCGGGGATTTACTGGAGCAACGCAGGGGTCCGCGTCAGTTGGGGTATTAAACAGGCTGAACGGGTTAACGCCGATATTTCCGACGGCATGGCGCTGCTTGATGCCCGTGAACTGCATTACGGTGGCAAGAATCCCCTGTATCAGCCTATGCGCCCGGAAGATCCACAAGATGACAACAGCCCGCAATTCCGCCGACAGTGCTGCTTACGCTATGAACTGGCAGATCACGTGATGTGCTCTTCCTGCCCGTTATTGCTGGCAGAACGCAAATCCGGAAAAAAAAGAAAAAGCCCAGCCTGAAATAAGCGTTGTGATCTCGGGGACTTAACCCGCATAAATGAATAACACATTAGCTTAGGCGAAAAAAACATTGGATATTAATCGAAGGAAATTATATCTATTAGGTTATATAGACCAACGAGGCATACCCTATGACTATCAAATCGCTGGCCTCAGCTGTGCTCAATACATTGTCTCAACCCGTTAAAGGGGTATGGAACATGTTAACCGGCCAGCAGCCGCCGCTCAGAGCAAAGATTGTTCACCGTTATGCTATTCCCTCATCGCGCACTTTCAGCGTGGCGGAAGGCTTCTTCGGTTTTATCCCGATCGACGCTTACGAAAATGAACGCTACATTCTGGAAGTTGCCTGCGATGACCTGAAGTATCAGGTTGAAGTCCCGCGTAACTATTATCAAAACAGCAATATTGGTGACGGTATCGATATTCATACCCTCTGAACACCGATTAAAAGAGATATCCAGCCCTTTCTAAAAACAGGCCGCTTTCTAAAAAGAGCGGCCTGTTTTTTTTGCTTTCCCCCGCCCTATCCACTGTAAAACGTTGCCTGCCCCACATCTTTCGCTTTTATTTTGTTCAAAATATGAAAATAATTGACATTAAATCCACATAAATTTAGAAAATTGTTTACAAGATTTTTTCATCACCGACCTATATCTATAAAAAACGACCTTCACCACTTTTGAGGTAGCTAATGACCAGTCCTGGGAATACGACAACACTCAACCAAAACAGCCTGTCACCCGTGATCAGCGCTGGGCAGTCACGCCGTGCGCTGCTCGCCGGTTCAGTCGGTAACTTTATTGAATGGTACGAATTCGGCGTCTACGGCTACCTGGCGACGCTGATAGCCGGTAACTTTTTCACTCTCGAAGGCCAGAGTGGCATGACGGGCCTGCTTCTCACCTACGCCTCATTTGCACTGGCTTTCTTCTGCCGCCCAATTGGCGCGATTATCTTTGGTCGCATCGGCGATCGTATTGGCCGTAAACCGACGCTAATTGCCGTGGTTTTACTGATGACCCTCGCCACTGCGCTGATCGGTCTGTTACCCACCTACGCACAAATTGGCGTGGCTGCACCGTTGTTACTGACACTGCTGCGGATGTTTCAGGGGCTATTTGCCGGCGGTGAATTCGGCGGTGCGGTGTCGCTCATGACCGAATTTGCGCCGAAGGGGAAACGTGGCCTGTACGGTGCATGGCAGTCATTCACCGTCGCACTGGGTCTGCTGACCGGGGTTGCTCTGGTGGCGCTGTTGGTACAAACCCTGCCCACAGAACAAATGAAAGAGTGGGGTTGGCGTATTCCTTTTCTGCTGGCACTGCCGATGGGCTTTGTAGCCCTCTGGTTGCGACTAAAACTCGATGAAACACCGAGTTTTCAGGCCAGCCAGCAAGCGCCGGTCAAAGGCAAAAAAACCGCGGCGGAGAAAGCCTCGGCCATTGCCACAGTCAAAGCCATCGCATTGGGCATCGGTCGCATGATGGGTTGGTCAGCGGGCGGTTACACCTTCCTGGTCGTCATGCCGTCTTATTTGCAAACCTCGCTGCACGCCACCTTTCTACAAGCACTGGTCGCCACGGTGCTGGCAAATGTTGGCTTTGCGCTGGCTATCCTTCCCGCCGGTATCCTCAGTGATAAAATAGGTCGTAAGAAAGTCATGATCATCGCGGTGCTGGCAGTGATTATTCTCAGCTTCCCGCTGCTGCATCTGTTGCAGGACCCCGAAAGCAGCCTGATGGCGAAAGGCATCGCGGTACTGATCGCTGGTGCGGCCATCGGCATGATTGCCGGTCCCGGTCCGGCGATGCTGGCAGAGATGTTCCCGACGCGCGTACGCTATACCGGTCTTGGCTTATCCTATTCGCTCTCCAATGCGGTTTTTTCCGGCTGTGCGGGGCTCATCATTACGGGGTTGATCAAAGAGACCGGCAATCTGGATATTCCGGCCTATTACGTGGTAGCAACCTGCATTGTCAGCCTGCTAGCGCTGATGACGCTGCGCAAAGATGACCACCTGCGCGACCTGGAAAAATAATATGAATACTTTTTCATGCAGCCTGGGGCTCGAAGCTCGTCTGCGGGCGCTACAGGGCAGCTTTTCGCAGGCAGAACAGCGGGTGATCAGCCTGATTGCTGCCGATCCAAGGCGCATCGCCCATATCAGCGTTACTGAGCTGGCGAAACAGGCGGCGACCAGCACGGCTACTGTCGTGCGTGCCAGCCGTCGGCTCGGGTTTGACGGCTATCCCGCATTACGCCTGGCACTGGCCGCAGAACTCTCCCGCGACCAGACAACCTCGTCCTCGCCACTGGTGGCCGATATTACCGAGCAGGACAGTCCGCAGCAGATCTTACAAAAGCTGCTGGCATTTGAAGTGGAAGGCGCTACAGCCACGGCAGAGTTAATTGCCAGCGACGGGTTAGATCAGGCGATAAACGCCCTTAGCCAGGCCCGCCGGATTGATGTCTATGGCGTCGGTGCCTCGGGGCTGGTCGCACAGGATTTCTGCCAAAAATTGCGACGGATCGGTATTGCCTGCCAGACCTATGGCAGTGGCGATGAAAGTCTGGTGAGTGCCTGTCTGCTGACCTCCATGGATGTTGCGCTGGCTATCTCCCATTCAGGCGAAACCAGCGAAGCCGTAGATGCTCTACAACAGGCCAGAAACGCGGGCGCTTTTACCCTGGCGATCACAGCAAATGCCCGTTCTCCGCTTGCCCGCAAAGCCGACTGTATCTTACTGACCAGCGGCCGCGAGCTGGGTTTTCGAGCCGCCGCCATGGCCAGCCGGACAAGTCAGCTGTTGATCATTGACTGTCTGTTTATTGGTGTGACCCAGCGACTGCCCGCCGCGCGCGATGCACTGAAACGTACCCATGATGTGGTGGCAGCAAAGCGACGCAGATAGTCGCTGGCGGGGCGATTAGCTCTTCAACGTCAACGTCAAGGTCGTGGGCGTCGGCCCGCACCGTACAGTATCAGGTTGCGTTTCGATTCCGCTTTTCAACTTCAAGGTCGTGGGCATCGGCCCACACCGTACAGTATCGGGTTGCGTTTCGATTCCGCTTTTCAACTTCAAGGTCGTGGGCGTCGGCCCACACCGTACAGTATCGGGTTGCGTTTCGATTCCGCTTTTCAACTTCAAGGTCGTGGGCGTCGGCCCGCACCGTACAGTATCAGGTTGCGTTTCGATTCCGCTTTTCAACGTCAACATCAAGGTCGTGGGCGTCGGCCCACACCGACCAAAGGCCCGCAGTCGCTCGGGCCTTTGGAATCCGAGCTTTTTAAAACAGCAGCTTCGCGGGTCAAAATGGCCGTGTTTCAGCTACCGCGGTTATAGCCGCAAAATGTCGCCGCTTAGGCGGTCCCTTCACTTCGGGTTACAACCGCGTAAAAAGACCCGCGGTTTTCCACCTCTCGTTCAGCGTCATTTTTGAATGCGGCCCACACTTTTTAAAAGACAAAACTTCTTTAAAAGATAAATGCAGACCAGGTTTTGAATTTGAATTTAAAGAAGCCCAGGCCGCGTTCAAAACGACGTCGAGGGAGAGGCGTAAAACCGCGTGGGTTTTTACGCGGGTTGAAGCCCGAACAGAGAGTACCGCGCAGCGGCGGAGTTTGCGGCTATCACTCAGGATCCTGAAACACGGCCACCCCAACTTGCGCAGCTGCTGTTCTCAAAAAGCGGGGATTCCAAAGGGTCGAGCGACTGCGACCCTTTGGTCGGTGTGGGCCGACGCCCACGACCTTGACGTTGAAAGTTGAAAGTTGAAAGTTGAAAGTTGAAAAGCTTAATTCAAACATTTCCAGCGCTTTCAAAAGCGCTCCAACATCAGCCCCGCTCTTAACCCCACCGCGACTGACGCATTCGGGAAAAGGACATACTCCTCTGCCGCTTCAACCCGATAAGTCTTACCGGCTTCTTCGGCGATCACAAAACCCTTAGGGTATGGGGTAAAGTTGAGTGCATCAGCGGGAATATGCAACTGGAATGCTTCCTGTGAGCGGATGATATCCTGCGTGACACGGTAACGTTTCAAGGGAGTATTGGCCTGCCTTTCTAACAAAGGCGCCTCACTGACCCATGCTTCCAGCGCATGGCGGATACCCACGAACTGCTGGTGGTCATTGCTACCAAACGGCAAGGCTTTGCCCAGTTCAAGCGTGCAACTGTCTGCCTGGAACACTTCGCTGCTGAAATGTGTAAAAGTGCCGCCGGGAGAACGGTGAAAAACCAGCGCATCCAGCCCAGCGGCATCCAGCCAACTGAGCATCTCTGCGCCATGTGGGCGGCCCTGCAACGGCAGTAACCCGAAACGCACATGCAGCGAACCGCGGATCGCGGTGTGCAGATCATAATGAAAGCGCCGGATGGCACCGGCAGCGGATGACGTGTGGTAAAACAGCGCCATCGCCTGCTCGAGTTCGCATGCGCGGCCGGTTTCACCGTTCGGACAAAAGCGTGCATGACGGCCACCGAACATGCGGTTCATGTCGGCATCCACAAAACGTTTATTCACCCGCATTGACGGCGGATTGCCCAGCAACACCAGTAACCGTACTTTCAGCGGCAGCAAGCCGCTCAGGAGTTCAGACACCAGCTGATTAAGCAGTTCGATGGGTGCAGTTTCATTACCATGGATACCGGCGGAAACCACTACTGCACGGTCACAGGCGTGGTGCGGTGAAAGCTCGAGAATCCCCTGAGCCCGCCATATCCAGTCAAGTTGTGCCGTCTGACCCGTTGTGGCCGTAGGGGGTTCACCACTCAGTGTCTGGCTTAAAAAATCAAACATAGATACTCCATGATCATTCAGCGCTGGAACGGGTAAATGGCACCAAGCCCCAAGATCTGTGTCAATTCATCCAGTGCGTAGCGCACTTCGGTCAGAAGTTGCGGATCGGCCAAATCTTCGGCCTGCATTCGGTCACGGTAATGCCTGTCTACCCATTGATTGAGACGCGTAAACAGTACGTCATTCATCAACGAACCGTCATTCACTGCCGAGAGTTCAGCGCGGTTCAGTGCCACCCGCAAACGCAAACAGGCTGGCCCGCCGCCGTTACGCATACTTTCGCGCAGGTCGAACACTTCTATCTGATCGATTGGCCCGCCGCTTTCCTGCAATTCGCACAGATAATCCCATACACCGATATGCTGACGGGACTCTTCCGGCACCACCATCATCATCTTGCCGTCGTTTTTGCTCAGTAACTGGCTGTTAAATAGGTAGGTCGCCACCGCGTCGTCAATTGACACCTTGCTTTGCGGCACCACAATGGGCTGAAAATCCAGCGCCAGTGCCGCCATTTTGTCGCGGATCTCACCCAGCGCCAAGTCAGCATTGAGGAACGCCTGCTGATGGTGAAAGAGCACCTGCCGATTGCTGACGCAAATCACGTCGTTATGAAACACGCCGCGATCAATCGCTTCAGGGTTTTGCTGCACGAACACCGTGCGTGCCGGGCTGAGCTGATGCAACCTCGCTACCGCATCGCTGGCTAAGCGGGTCTGGCGCGCCGGATAACGCACCGGTTCATGTTCGCCGGCCAACAATCCATGGCGGCCATACACAAACACCTGAACACCAGGCTGGTCGTGATCCCCACACAGCCGGTTATGGTTGGCCGCGCCCTCGTCGCCCAACGCTGCCACCTGCGGCAAAGCATCATGATGGCAAAAATGGCTGTCGTGCTTAAAGGTGGCACGCAAAATCGCCGAGGTTGTATCAGCTTCAATGGCACGGTGAAGCTTGTTATTAAGATTCGCCACGGTGAAATGCGTGCGGCCGTCGGCGCTGTCCGCTGAAGGGGAAACCGTCGCAGCGTTCGCCACCCACATCGATGACGCAGAACTGAGTGATGACAGTAGGCGCGGCGAGTAAGCCTGCGCCTGCGCCAATACCTCGCGATCGCTGCCGCCAAACCCCATCTGACGTAGCGTGGCTAAATGCGGCCGCTCATGCGGTGGCAGAACACCTTGAGCAAAACCGAGATCGGCCAGGGATTTCATTTTCTGCAAACCCTGTTTAGCCGCTAATTTGGGGTTGGCTACCGCGTGTTGATTACGTGTTGAGGCTTCGTTGCCGAACGATAAACCGGCGTAGTGGTGCGTCGGCCCCACTAGCCCGTCAAAATTCGCTTCACATCCTGACATGCGTCTCTCCTTTTGCATTGCGTCATGGCATTCAGACGTTGCTGAAATCAATTCCAGGTGACAACGTCACGGGGAGTTCCACCTTGTCACTTTCCAAAGATGCCATCGGCCAGGCACAGTAATCTGCGGCATAATAGGCGCTCGGACGGTGATTGCCAGATGCCCCAACACCACCAAATGGCGCATTACTTGAAGCACCCGTCAGGGGTTTATTCCAATTGACGATCCCGGCGCGGGCTTCGATCAGCAACTGTTCAAACTGCCGACGCTCATGGGAAATCAGCCCGATAGCCAGACCGAACCGGGTCTGGTTAGCCAGTTCAATGGCCTGGTCAAAGTCGGTGTAGCGGATAACACTGAGCAGCGGTCCGAAGTACTCTTCGTCCGGCACGCCGGACACACCGGTCAGATCGATAATCCCCGGTTTAAGCAAGGTGCTGTGCGGTTCCAGGCGGGTCAGCGCCAGTAATTGTTTGCCGCCAAGCGCCATTAAATCGTCCTGTGCCTTGAGCATACCGCGAGCGGCATCATCGGAAATCACCCCACCCATAAACGGCTGAGGCTGATCGTTCCAGTGGCCAACAACAAGTGACAATGTCACATCCACCAATCGTTGGATAAACGCATCCCCCGCTGCGCCCTGCTTCACCAGCAGACGTCTTGCACAGGTACAGCGCTGTCCGGCAGAAATGAAAGCCGACTGAATCGTCAGGTTGACTGCCGCATCGATATCCGCCACCGGTTCAACGATCAGCGCATTATTGCCGCCCATTTCCAGTGCCAGAATTTTCTCCGGCTGCCCGGCCAACTGCCGGTGTAATTGATAACCAGTTCCTGCGCTGCCGGTAAACAACAACCCGTCGATCTGCGAAGACGCCGCCAACGCTTCACCGGTGGAGCGCCCGCCCTGTACCAGGTTGAGCACGCCGTCAGGTAGCCCGGCCTGTTGCCATAATTTTACCGTCTCTTCCGCCGTTTTCGGCGTCAGTTCACTGGGTTTAAACACCAGAGTGTTACCTGCCAACAGCGCCGGAACAATGTGGCCGTTGGGCAGATGCCCGGGGAAATTATACGGGCCAAACACAGCCAGCACACCGTGCGGACGATGGCGCAGCACCGCTTCACCGTCGGGCATCGGTGTGTGTTTTTCGCCAGTTCTCGCCTGATTGGCTTCCAGCGAGATCGCCACTTTGCCGATCATCGCCTGAATTTCGGTCAGCGTTTCCCAGTAGGGTTTGCTGGTTTCGAGGCTGATCACTTCCGCTAAACGGCTTTTATGTTCGGTGAGTAACGCGGAAAAACGGCCGATCACCACGGCGCGCTCGGCCACCGTTTTACGCGCCCAGGCGGGGAAAGCGTTACGGGCGGCGGCACAGGCCGACGCCACATCTTCAGGGCTGGCACTCAGTGCTGACCACAGCGCGGTGTTATCGACCGGATTGGTTTTCTCCAGCAACGTGCCTTGTCCGCTACGCCACTGGCCTTCTATAAACATTGCAGGATGCATCATGCGAGACTTTCCTCTGTACTTGAATCAGTGTGCTGGTCTGTTAAGGGGGAGTTGCCTCCGCCAGCTTGAAAGGGAAACAACGCCACGGCACGGAGTTTGTCCCCGGCCATGACGCCCAATTCCAGCGCAGTTGCAGCGTTAATCGTCAATTCATTCAGTGACGGTCCACCGGGCACCAGCACAGCCCGGAAATCTTGATAATTTTCATTAGCGACCAGGTAGAGCGGCGCCTTTTCGTCAAAGCTTTGCTCACTGATTTTCGCCGTCAGCAGACGGCTGCATTTCACCGCCCGCAAGTCATCAATTTCACCTTCGAGTGTTGGGCCGCCGTCGAAAATATCCACGTAACCGGCATAGCGCAGCCCTTCACCTTCCAGCACAGCGCGAGCTGGCACCGTTTGTGGATGCACCTGTCCAATCACTTCGCGCGCTTCGGGGCTGAGCAAATCGGTATAAAGAGGGTGTTTCGGCATCAGCTCCGCGATAAATGATTTTTGCCCCATGCCCGTCAGGCGGTCAGCTTCGGAGAATTCCATACCAAAAAAGTGCCGTCCTACACTGTCCCAGAATGGGGAATGGCCGCTGTCATCTGAAATCCCGCGCATTTCTGCAATCACTTTGCGTGAGAAATGCTCTCGGAACGCCGCCATAAAGAGGAAGCGGACTTTTGACAACAACTGGCCGTTCTTGCCATGGCGTTGTTCGGGATCGAGAAACAACGTACAGAGTTCGGTGTAACCCGTGTGATCGTTGCTGAGAAATAGTGTCGGTACTGGCTTATAAATATTCAAACTTTTTGAAGCGTGCACCAGCGTGCCAAGGCGAAAGTTGTACCAGGGTTCGCTCAGTCCCACCGCCACCTCAATGGCGCTCACACCCACCACGCGTTTCAACTCGGTATCTTCCAGCACAAACAGATAGCCTTGTTCAGCTTTGTCCAGCCGCCCTTCCCAGGTCGCCACTGAGCGCTCAATGCGCGTACGCAGATGCGACGCATCTTTTGGCAAAGAGGTTAAACCGATGCCGGTTTTGCCTGACAACTGCAGGATATCGGCGAGATCGCCGGGCCGCACAGGGCGTATCAACATCATGGTGCTTACCTCGTTAACTGAGTGGGATCTTACGCACAGAGTCGTTTTACCGCGCGTTCGAGTCGGTTCAGGCCTTCTTCAATGTCAGCGCCCGGAATGATCAGTGACGGAGCAAATCGCAGTACATCGGGACCCGCGATCAACGCAATGAGTCCCTCTTCGGCTGCCAGAGTATTAAGCTGTTTAGCCTGGCCGGCATAGCGTTCGCTCATTACGGCACCCAGTAGCAGCCCGGCGCCACGCACTTCGCGGAATACGTGAAACTGATCGTTAATGCGTTTCAGACCATCGATAAACCACTGATGACGCTTCTGCACCCCGCTCAGCACTTCCGGCGTATTAATCAGCGCCAATACTTTGCCTGCAACCGCCGTCGCCAGTGGGTTACCGCCGTATGTCGTACCATGAGTGCCGGGCTGGAACAGCACAGCGTAGCGGTCCAGTGTCAACATGGCGCCAATCGGGAAACCACCACCCAGCGCCTTGGCACTGGTCAGAATATCCGGCACCACGCCGTAGCACTGATAAGCATAAAGCTCGCCGGTACGACCGACACCGGTCTGAACTTCATCGAAAATCAGCAGCGCATGATGTTTGTCGCACAATTCACGCAAGCCTTGCAGGAAGTGGGCATCGGCAGGCAGTACGCCACCTTCGCCCTGAATCGGCTCGACGATCACAGCACAAGTGCGGTCAGACATCTGACTGGCAACGGCAGCCAGATCGTTAAATGGCAGATGGGTGATGTCCTGCGGCAATGGCGCAAAATCTTCGGAGTATTTGGGTTGCCCGCCCGCCGTAACGGTAAACAGTGTGCGTCCGTGGAAAGCGTTGTTGAAAGCAATGATCTCGCTCTTGTTGCCACCTTGTTTACGCCCGTAGAGACGCGCCAGTTTCAGAGCAGCTTCGTTGGCCTCTGCACCTGAGTTACAGAAGAACACTTTGTCAGCAAAGGTGGCCTCAATCAGTTGCTTCGCCAGACGCAACACGGGTTCGTTGGTGTAACCGTTGCCTAAGTGCCAGACTTTATCCGCCTGCTCCATCAGCGTTTTTTTGATTTCCGGGTGCGCGTGGCCTAACGCATTCACCGCAATGCCGCCAGCGAAATCGACATAGTCTTTGCCCTCCTGGTCCCATAACCAGGAGCCGTCACCACGAACCGGAATAAAGGTGGCGGGTGCATACACCGGCACCATCCAATCATCAAAGTTTTGGCGGCTGACGTTTTGTTGTTGTTGCATATCTACCTCAGAGTCAAAGGGGGTCGGACTGCTGCAAAATTGTTATTTTAAAGTTAAAAAATCAACTCTCTTGGCTTGATAATAGATTGCACCGTTCGTGCCAGCAAAGAGAAAAAATGCATAAAATCCACCAGGTCATGAAAAAACAATCACTTAAAAACGAACGATATTCACTTAAAGTGCATAAAAAATGAATAATAGAAATAATTCCCTTTTGCAGCATGAACGTCATTCGACTGAATATGCAGGCGTGAATTTTCTAATCTTTCGCTCAGAATTGTGATCGTCAGCATCCGGAGATAACGTGCTACGCAATGTGATGCCCCGTTTTAGGGCGGCAGATGCACTTTATTGGTGATATAGCACAAAGGATGAGTCGTGTAAGGACTCGGCATGACGACCTAATGGGTCTTTTACAGGTTACATCGCGGTGTCAACCACCGACGTCGGTTATAGGACATGTTCCATTACCAGCGTGCCTTGCACCCCGTAATGCCATTGATACAATGTTTTTTGCGGAAGGATAGAATGTGATCAACCTTACATTTTTGCTAGCGTCTGCCGTCAATTTTTCACATCAAGTGGTAATGTGTTTTTAATTTAATGAAATGACATTTCAATTAATAAAGTAAAGCCATTTTAACGGCTAATTTTGTTGCCACTTATGAGGTGAATCATGGCGAAAGGCTCTCAGATTCAATTCAGTTTTCATACCGTTCAGGATCCCCAGACCGGTGCGCGCGTCACGCGTCTGACGCCTCCCGATGTACTCTGCCACCGTAACTATTTCTATCAGAAATGTTTTACCCGCGACGGCAGCAAGGTGTTGTTTGCCGGCGAATTTGACGGATATCGCAACTACTACCTGCTGGATCTTAACACCCAGAAAGCAGTGCAGCTTACCGAAGGTAAAGGAGACAACACCTTTGGCGGATTCCTTTCCCCGGACGATCAATACCTTTACTACGTCAAAAATGAACGCCGTCTGCAAAGGGTAAAACTGGCCGATTTCAGCGAAGGCACCGTATATCAGGTGCCGGAAGAGTGGGTCGGCTACGGGACGTGGGTGGCAAACAGCGAATGCACCAGTCTGGTGGGGATCGAAATTAGCCGTGAAGATTGGACGCCGCTGTCAGACTGGAAAATTTTTCAGGAGTTCTACCACAGCAATCCGCACTGTCGCTTGCTGCGCGTAGATTTGCTGAGCGGTAAATCCGCCGTGATCCATGAGAAGAATGAATGGCTCGGCCATCCGATTTATCGTCCGTACGACGACAGCACCGTCGCGTTTTGTCACGAAGGTCCGCACGATCTGGTCGATGCGCGTATGTGGCTGGTTAATGAAGACGGCACTCATGTGCGCAAGGTGAAAGAACATGCGCACGGCGAAAGCTGCACGCATGAGTTCTGGGTGCCAGACGGTTCCGCATTGATGTATGTATCGTACCTGAAAGGCCAACACGATCGTCATATCCGGCGATTTGATCCGCAAACCGGCGAAGATATCAGCCTGATGACCATGCCTGCCTGCTCCCATCTCATGAGCAATGAAAACGGTTCGCTGCTGGTGGGTGACGGTTCGGGAACGCCGGTCGATGTGAAAGATACCGCCAGCCATACCATTGAAAACGATCCATGGTTGTATATTTTCGACGCTAAAACTCGCCAATATGCACCGCTGGCGGCACATAACAGCTCATGGCGCGTGCTCGATGGCGACCGTCAGGTGACGCATCCGCACCCTTCTTTCTCGCCGGACGATCGTCACGTTCTGTTCACAACCGATTATGAAGGATTGCCGGCGCTGTATCTGGCTGAAATTCCTGATGCCCTGCTCAGCTTAAATCGCTAAACCAGAACGCCGGTCTGCGTGAACAGACCGGCGTTGGTTAACCAAGGTGTTTATCAGAAATTGTATTGCACACCTATACGGAACCGCGTCTGGCGTTCGTCTGTGGTTTTACGCACCGAAACATCGCCAACCTCAACATAGGGTGTCCATTGCTTATTAATATTATAAGCAACTTTTAAATCCTGCTCGTAATCCCACTTGTCATTGTCGTATAACACTTGGTCGCTGTGTTTATATATATAGTTATATTCGAAACGCCAATCGGCAAGACGATAGCCCAACCAGATTTCGCCACGGTTGGTTTTACGGTCCTCGGTATTCTCTTTGGTATAACGAGTGTATTCGTAACGATAACGAGCATTAAAATAAATGCCGCTGTCGAAAGTATATCCGGCGGTTAAATAGGGTTTATAGATACTGCTATCCGAACTGGATTCCAGTGTAAAACCGGGCTGCAAGAAGAACGCCGGTGTCACTTTATACTGATAGCTAATGGTGCTTTCCGTGCCATTATCCACAAGATTATTAAAGGGTTTATTTTCATTGTCGCCGCCGGATTTCCACTTGGCTTCCAGCGAGAAACCAAACCCGTTATCGAAACGGTGTGATATTAACGCCCTGTCTTTATTTTACTTACTGTCATCGAGCCATTCATGGCGAAGATCGATCGTCACGGCCTGACTGCTGGCACTGGCCAGCAGCAGACCGCAGAGCAGCAGTCTGTTATTTTTCATGTTGTTATTAACCCCAGAGATATTGAGCAGTGTTTTTATGAGTCATTTATATAACTTGTTTTACTTCATTTATTTCTTTGCAAAAAAATCTTTATAATTAAATTCGCCGTCCGGTTTACGGAGCACCGGGTTTGGCAACTGAAGTGTTTTAAAATCATCAGGCTTTATTTGTTTCCCCGCTTTATTCACACTTTTATGGTTTGTATAGAAATAATCACTGTTATCGATATTCCCGCTGATCGCATCGTCATACTTGCCTGCCGTGGTGCGCAGCGAAATATTGCCTTTGAAGAAGCCCTGTTTGTCTGCGGTGGTGTAAGGAGACGGACGGAACAGGAAATTGAAGCGTTTGTTGTCCACCGCGCGGTTGCCTTCAATCACCAGTGCGCCAGGGTTGAAGTTGTCTGTAAAACCGTCCATGCCGTTTTCCAGCGCGACGTTATTGCGGACAAGGTGCGCGACGGGTAATCCTTCCCCACCGAGTTTGAAACCGTTGCTGCCGTTGTGGACGGACAGACTGTTTTCAATAGTGACTCTGCCGTTCGGGCCATCTTCAATCTTATTGAACAGATCAAATCCATCATCGATGTTGTCGTGGGAATAACAGTTCACCAGCCGGTTGCCCTCGCCAACGCGCATTTTCACCGCAAAGCCATCAGCGTTTTTACGCCCAGTATCCTGATTTCCCCAGGATTCTGAATTACTGATCAGATTGTGGCTGGCCCACAGTGCGCGCCCGATGCCGTCTGGCGAGGCCACCCAGATGCCAGTGTCGTCGGCGTGATGCGCTTTGACGCGGTCAATATGGTTATAACTTCCGGCTACGTGAAAGCTTTTCTGCGTGACGTTAATGCCCTGCACAGCCCAATAACTGGCATCGAGTTTCAGACCGTGGAATATCACGTTATCACCCTGCGCGCGCAGCGTTTTCAGGGCTTTGTTCGTGCCACTGGCGGTTGCCGGGATCATGCTGGCCGGATACTCACCGTCAGCAATCCACAGGGTACCGCCCGGCGCTAACAGATTGGCCGCACTGGCGAAATCCAGTGGATGTGTGCGTGAACCGTCGTTGCCCGCTGTGCCCTGTGGTGAGACATACAGTTCATCAGGGTTGCTGACCAGCGTCATGCTGACCGGGAATTCCTGCGTCACCGGCGTACCCTTTTCCGGGGTAAACGTCACCTTAAAAGAAGTTGCAGGCCGATCGGCATGGAACGGCACCGCAATCACTTCTCCGCCGCGCATGGTTTGCTGGCGCTGTAGCGGTTTACCGCCCTGTTCGATCTGCAACTGACCGTCGCCGTTAGTGCGCAGCTGGAATAGGCTGTCGCGGCGCGATATCACCGGCGATGACATCACTTCGATGCGCGCTTCCAGTGACGGTGTCACGTAGGGTACTGAAGGCTGAGTATGCGCTTCGCTGAGCGTTAGCTTCGCGTGATTAACGGTGATGCTGGCGTTGCGTGAGGCAAAGAACCCCACGTAATAACCGGTTTTATCCAGTTGCGTGATGCGGTCTGCGCCTTCAACGGTTTTGGTTGTCCACTGCTCACGGCCCTGCGGCGCATAGGCGACGTCAAAGCCGTTGTCCGTGCGGGTCAGCCGCAATGAGAAATGTTGAGGTGTGCTGAGTGGATGATAGCCTTCGCGCAGGATACCGATACCCGTATTGCCCCAAGGTTGCTGCACGCCCTGCCTGGCAATCAGCGCCACCACTGGCGGTTTATCGCCTGTGGCCATGACGCTGTTCATCACCATATTGGACGCTGCCGGTAATTCCTCTATACCCGGTTTGGTCACCGGCTCGCGCGGTGTCCCCAAAATATCGCGCACCAGTAATCCCGCGCCTTCCTGCCCCGCCGGTTTTGCGCCATTTTCTGGCCCAAATTGATTAAGCGTGATGTCGGCTTCCAGCTGGAAGTTCACGTCAGCCGGTAAGCGGGTGTAGAAATAGGTTAATCCATCGTGACTGTTACCCACTTTCCCACCGCGGCTTTCAATGGTAAATGGTGTTGTCAGTGGCACACCAGCTTGCGAGATATTTTTCCCGTCCGCCAGACGCGTTTCGTTCATGCCGGTTTTTTCCGGTAAGACGTTAGTGGCGAAATTGATATCAGTTGACTGGCCAAAAGTGATGCTGTGCCAGATCAGGCTGCTGGTGGCAGGCAATGCGGCGGCCATGCCATGTGCGCTAACTCCGAGAGACAGCGCGACAATAAACAAGTTACGTTCCCACATAGTCGTTCTCATCCTAAAAACGTAAGGCGTCGCTGGCCGGTTTTCCCGGCCAGTCGGTAAGGTAATTAATAACGTGGTAAAGCTGAGGTTTACGGGTGTTGCGTGGTGCTCACCATGGGTTTCTGTTCGGTTAGCTCAACCGCTGGCGTATCGAAGATTTTGCGGCAGACTTCACTGTTACCCCAGCATTGTTCGTACGGATAGCCAATCAGTTCTTCCATCACCGCACGCACGTCAGGTTGGATCCCGCGGATCTCGCCCCCAGCTTTGATACGTGCCACTTCGCCAAGGACCACCAGGTGAGTTTTGCGGTTTAATTTCATCTGATTACTGAACACCATTGCCATCAGTGCCAGTGTGATAACCCCGATACCGAACACCATCGCGATCGCCATCACAGCGCTTTCCGGTTGGGTATGTGATTTGGACTGGAAACCATAGAAGCTGAGGACGGCGCCCATCACGAACACGATGACCGAACGCGTCAGCTTGCCGGAGAAGGTCATTGCACCAGCATAGATACCTTCGCGACGACGGCCGGTGAAGGCTTCATCAATGTCCGCCAGGAAGGTGTAAACCGTCCAGGGAATGTAATACACACCACCGGTACCAATACCGAATATCACGGTGATGGTCAGCATCGCGGCCGTTGCATACTGTTGCGGCAGATGCAGGAAGTGCAGCAGGCTGTAACAGGCGACCGAGAACACCACAATGCTCAGCGCCAGGATGTAAGGCTTGCTGAAGCCGTGCTTCACACAAATACCGATGAAGATTGCGGTAGAGAACAGTTGCAGAATCGAGTTCAAGCTGCTGAGTCCGGCAACCATCGTCGGATCATATTGCAGTACGAAAATGATGAAGTAAGTGAAGGCTGAAGCAAACAGCCATTCAGCACCGAAACCGCACAGATACATGCCCAGATGTTTGCGGAATACACGCAGGTGGAAGGTGGATTTCATGTCGCGCAACAGCGTGAGCATGGTTTTGCCAAGGCTTTGCTTTTTCTCATCAATCGGCGTGGTTTCTTCCGTCGGACGTTCCCATGAAGATAAATACAGCATGCCGATGGCGATACATAAAATCACACCGTAGGTCAGTGCAGTGAAGAAAAACGGCTCGGCGGAGTCTTTACCGTAGATCAGAATGAACTGACCGGGGATGAACGCGGCGAGGAAGTTCGCGACTTTACCGAAAATCGCTTTGTAGCCAGTCAGCTTGGAGCGCGCGGAGAAGTCGGTGGTCATTTCCGTAGCGAGAGTTTCATACGGCACCATCACTGAGGTGTAGATCAACTCGAACACAACATAAGTTGAAAGGTAGTACCAGAAGCCGAAGCCTTCGACCCACAGTAGCGGGTAGAACATCATCAACGGTATGCCGAGCAGAATGAAGAATCGACGGCGACCAAAACGTTTACCAAGGCGCGTTTTACCGAAGTTATCGGAAAGATAACCCATCAACGGGTTGCTGATCGCATCGATAACGCTCGCGACGGAGAATATCGCTGCTGCCTGCAACAGCGTCAGACCACAAAAGGTCGTGTAAAAGTAAAGCAGCCAAATTCCGGCAATGGCCAGTGCCCCGCTGCCTAATAAATTACCGCCGCCATAAGCCAGTTGATGTCTGAATAAAATTGGTTTTTCTGCGTTCATTGAGATTCCCGCCCAGAGAGGTACTTACATTTATGAACCGGTGTTTTATTTTTTTAGGGATATCGTTTTATATAGGCGGGATTGATGAATAGATGTGAATTAGTTCACATTTGAAATACCAGACAGATAGCTGAACGCGTAATTTGAGAAGCACTTATCATTCTTCTCCCAAATAAACAAACTATTGGCGCGATTATTTACGTTGAATTAATTCAACATGGAATGATTTACTGGCAAACTTCTTTCAGCCCCGGATTGGCAGAAATACGAGGGAGCTCATCAGGTTAAGGGCTGTCCTATAAGAGGAAGACGCGTGGGGAAAGAGCAATCCCTGGCTCTGTGGCTTGCTACAGTGAGTGATGATGAAACCTGGGGCAGTGAAACCTCTAACGTGATTGTTCTCACACTCTACGCATTCTGTTTTACCAATGCGCCTGAGGGGACAAAGAATCTTAGGATAGATAGGTGTTTTGTTTTTTGTTGTATTTTATTTGTTAAATAATTGGTACATAAAAGGCATTTTTTTAACAATTAACGCCTCTTGTTTTGCCTTTTTAGCCCACCCTTGATTTTAATTAACATTAATTTAACCTTAAATTACCCATTATTTAACATTTTCGGACGTAGATCACATTTTATTTACTTTCCTGCGTGCAGTCCATTTCTCCTTTGTTAACCTCAGTACGTGGAAAACATCACCACTACCCTTACACCCAGATCATAAGAAAAGGTATAGCCATGAAATTTAACCTCGCATTAGTCAGCGCATGTGTGGTTTCTGCATGCATGTTAATCGCCACACCAAGTTTTGCCGCCAAACCCTACAATATCGCTCTGGTTGCCAAAGTTACCGGCATTCCCTGGTTTACCCGCATGGAAGTCGGTGTAAAAGATGCCGCGCAAAAGCTTCATGTCAATGCTTATCAGGTAGGTGCATCGACACCCGACCCAGCAGCCCAGGTTAAAGTGATTGAAGACTTAATCGCCAAAAAAGTGGACGCCATTATTGTCGTTCCAAATGATGCAAAAGTATTAGAACCGGTACTTAAAAAAGCCCGTGACGCAGGGATTGTGGTATTAACCCACGAATCACCCGACCAGCACATCGGTCAGTGGGATATTGAAACGATTGATAGCCAAAAATATGCTGAAGCCAACATGGATGAGTTAGCCAAGGATATGGGCAGTAAAGGGGGTTACGCTATTTACGTCGGCTCACTGACCGTACCTTTACATAATGCCTGGGCAGATGCGGCCATTAAATATCAGAAAGAAAAATACCCAGACATGCATGAAGTGACTTCGCGTCTTCCGGTGGCTGAGAATATTGATAAGTCTTACTCCACCACGCTGGATCTCATGAAAACGTATCCTGATATGAAAGGGATTATCGGCTTTGGTTCATTAGGCCCAATTGGAGCCGGTCAAGCCGTTCAGCAGAAACGTGCAAAAAATAAAATAGCGGTGGTCGGTATCGCGATGCCTGCCCAGGCAGCCCCTTACCTGATGCGCGGCGACATTAAGAAAGTCCTGTTATGGGATCCGAAAGATGCCGGTTTCGCACTGGTAAGCGTTGCTGACCAGATGTTGCAGGGCAAACCTGTGACCAAAGATTTAACCATAGATGGGTTGGGTAAAGCAGACGTTGATATGGATAAACACGTCATTCGTTTTAATAAGATCCTTGAAGTGACGTCAGAGAATGCCAAGTCACTTGGTTTCTAAATCTCGATCATTCTTGGCGCCGCAGAGACGTTGACGGCTCTTGTTCACCCGAATAACTGATATCAGTCAGCTCATCGGGGTTCGCTCGGTGACCGGCTTTCGGCTACTCGAGTGATGTTGAGGATGTGAAAATGACGCTTTATTTTTACCGGGAATATTTTTAATTCCCAACGCCTTCACCAGGCAAATAGGAACAGATACGGCGTAATTAGATGTACCGTATCTGTTTTTCTAAAAAACATGATTATAAATATAATAAACAATCCATGCTGTAAGGATAATGTGATGAATACTTCATCAAACTCCAGGTCGCCCACGCCCTTAAGTTCACCCAAGCCGTTTATCAGCCTTGAGTGTATCAGTAAAAAATTCCCCGGCGTACTCGCGCTGGATAATGTCACCCTAACCTTAAATAAAGGCGAGGTGCATTGCCTTGCCGGTCAGAATGGTTGTGGAAAAAGCACCATTATTAAAGTGATTTCTGGAGTTTATCAGCCAGAAAAAGGCGCAACTATTCAGCTTGATGGAAAGTTATTCCACTCGCTGACGCCACAGCTTTCCTCTTATTACGGTATTCAGGTGATTTATCAGGATCTGTCTTTATTCCCGAATTTATCGGTTGCCGAGAATATTGCCATTCACCGCTATTTACCGGGCGGTGATTTCTGGGTACATCGCGAGGCAATGCGCAAAAAAGCACTGGCTGCTATGCAACGTGTTGGTGTCTCTCTGGATCTCGATCGTAAAGTCGAAAAGCTATCGATCGCCGACCGTCAATTGGTGGCAATATGCCGGGCAATCGCTGCTGACGCGAGCCTGGTCATCATGGATGAACCGACCGCTTCTTTGACCCGCACCGAGGTCAATGGCCTGTTGCGAGTGGTGAACGAATTGAAAGCTGCCGGAATATGTGTGGTGTTTGTCAGCCACCGTCTCGACGAAGTGATGGAAGTTGCCGACCGTATCAGCGTGATGCGCGACGGCAAACTGGTGGGTACTTATCCGGCCAGTAAGCTCGACAGCAGCGAACTGGCGTTTCTGATGACCGGCCAGCGTTTCAGTTACAGCCACTTGCCACATCATGCATCGGCCGACACCACGCCTCTACTGGAAATCAGCCACCTCAGCCGCGCGGGCCAGTACAACGACATTTCGCTGTCGCTACGTCAGGGAGAAATCACCTCCATTATCGGCCTGCTCGGTTCCGGACGTACCGAATTGTGCATGAGCCTGTTTGGCATGAGCCAGCCCGACAGTGGTGATATCAAGGTGAACGGTAAAAAAGTCAAACTGCGCAGTAACCGCGATGCTATTGACCACGGTATTGCGTATGTGTCAGAGGACCGCCTGACACAGGGCTTAATCATGGATCAGTCCATTTATGATAATACGCTGGTGTCAATTTTC
Organism: Hafnia psychrotolerans; assembly: GCF_014639435.1. Classification (GTDB taxonomy): domain Bacteria; phylum Pseudomonadota; class Gammaproteobacteria; order Enterobacterales; family Enterobacteriaceae; genus Ewingella; species Ewingella psychrotolerans. The sequence continues at coordinate 154,388 of NZ_BMFZ01000003.1, forward strand.
GGCATATTGCAAACCCGCAGTGGACTGATGGACCACCGTAAAGCGGCCTCTGTGGTAAAAGATCTGATCCGTGATCTGAACATTAAAGTCTCAGACAGTGCGCTACCGGTGAAGACGCTTTCCGGGGGCAATGCCCAGCGCATTGCCATTGCTAAATGGGTCGCAACCCATCCGCACATTCTGATCCTCGACTCACCAACGGTAGGCGTAGATATTGCCAATAAAGAGGGAATTTATCGTATTGCGCGGGATCTGGCTGAGTCAGGTATGGCGGTATTAATGATTTGCGATGAAATTCCCGAAGCCTATTACAACAGTCACCGTGTTCTGGTGATGCGTAAAGGTCAGTTGATTGCCGAGTTCGCGCCGCACCAGTGCAGCGAAGCACAGATTGCGGAGGTGATAAATGGATAAAAAACATCTGAGTAAAGTCTTTGCGCAGCACGAGTTCTGGCTCGGTTTACTGGTTCTGCTTCTGGCCATTGGCCTGAGCCTCAGTACCAAAGAGTTCCTGACTCTCGGTAATTTGACTGACGTCGCCACCAGCTATGCCATTCTCTGCATTTTGGCCTGCGGCCTGTTTGTGGTGCTGATTGCCGGGGGTATCGACATCTCTTTCCCGGCAGTGACGTCGATCGGGCAATACGTGATGGCCAGTTACATCATCCACCACGGCGGCAGCTTCCCACTCGCTTTCGCCATGGCGATGGGCGTAGGTATGCTGCTCGGACTGGTGAACGGTTTTCTGGTCTATTGGCTGCGCGTTCCGGCCATTATCATCACCATCGCCACCCTCAATCTGTTCTACGGTTTGCTGGTTTATCTGACCAACGGGACCTGGTTATACGGATTTCCGGACTGGTTTATGAACGGGATCAACTGGTTCTCGTTCAAGGGTGCAGACGGTTACGACTACGGCTTGACGCTACCGCTGCTCAGTCTCCTGAGCGTGATTGTCGTCACCGGGATTTTGATGAATTGCACCCGTATTGGCCGCCAGATCTATGCCATGGGCAGCAATCGTGACGCAGCGTCACGCCTTGGCCTTAACATCCTGCGACTGCACTTTTATGTCTACGGTTTTATGGGACTGCTGGCGGGGATCGCCGCAGTGGTTCAGGCGCAGATTACGCAATCCGTCGCGCCAAATTCACTGCTCGGTTATGAGCTCACCGTACTGGCAGCCGTCGTACTCGGGGGGACCAGTATGACCGGCGGGCGCGGTTCCCTGACGGGTACGGTACTGGGTGTCATGCTGCTGGCATTTTTGCAAAACGGTTTGACACTACTGAGTATCTCCTCCTACTGGCATCAGGTTTTCAGCGGTGTGATCATTCTGGTCAGCATCAGCAGCACCGCGTGGAACGAAAAACGCAAACTGGCGAAGGGAATGTAATATGACAACCTTAACCCGATTTCTTCCCGGTGACCGCATCATCCGTTTGCAGTTACTCATCATCCTGGCCGTCGCCCTGCTGTTCTCGTTTACGCTTGGTGGGCAGTTCTTCAGCCTGGGTAATTTCCAGTCCATTTCATCGCAATTGCCGATTTTAGGCATGCTGGCGCTGGGAATGGGCATCACCATGCTGACCGGCGGGATCAATCTGTCAGTGATCGCCGGAGCGAATGCCTGTTCGCTGGTAATGGCGGCCATCCTGGTAGCGCATCCCGATCAACCGGTCTACTTCCTTCTGGCGATGCTGGCCGGGTTGGGCGTTGCCCTGGTGATCGGTACGCTCAATGGTGCGCTGATCGCCTATATCGGCGTCTCACCGATTCTTGCCACGCTCGGCACCATGACGTTGATTGCCGGCTTGAATATCCTCCTCACCAGTGGTGCGGTGATCTCTGGTTTCCCCTCCGCCATCCAATATTTGAGTAACGGTAGCCTGTTGGGTATTCCGGTGGCGCTGCTGCTGTTTTTACTGGTGGCCCTCTTACTGTGGGTACTGCTGGAACACACGACGCTTGGCCGCAGTTTCTACTTGATGGGATCTAATGAACAGGCTACCCGCTTTAGCGGTATCAATACTCATAAAGTCACTATTGCGGTTTACGTGCTCTCCGCCCTACTCGGTTGGGGAGCGGCGCTGCTGATGATGTCGAAATTCAATTCAGCTAAGGCCGGTTATGGCGACTCTTATCTGCTGGTGACCATTCTGGCCTCGGTGCTGGGTGGCATTAATCCAGACGGTGGGTTTGGCCGCGTGCTAGGGCTGGTGCTGGCATTAATCGTATTACAGATGTTGGAAAGTGGCCTGAACTTGATGGGTGTGAGCAGTTATTTGACCATGGCGTTATGGGGTGGTGTGCTGATCCTGTTTATCGCTTTACAGAATCGTAAGTCCTGACCGGAGTCCCCGGACAGAATTGAACAAGAAAGAAGGGAAGACAACATGGCGACTTATTTTATCGGTGTAGATGTAGGGACAGGCAGTGCTCGCGCAGGCGTGTTTGATATGACGGGCCGCATGGTGGGCCAGGCCAGCCGTGATATTACGCTATTCCGCCCCAAGACCGATTTTGTCGAGCAGTCCTCAGATGAGATCTGGCAGGCGGTGTGCAATTCAATAAAAGATGCGATGAATCAGGCAGATATCAACCCCATTCAGGTGAAGGGCATCGGTTTCGATGCCACCTGCTCACTGGTGGTGCTCGACAAAGAGGGCAAACCGCTGACTGTCAGCCCTTCAGGGCGCAGCGAGCAGAACATTATTGTCTGGATGGACCACCGCGCCATTACTCAGGCGGAACGTATTAACGCCACAGGTCACCGGGTACTGGAGTTTGTCGGCGGGATTATTTCGCCGGAAATGCAGACACCAAAATTGCTCTGGTTGAAGCAGCACATGCCGACGACCTGGAACAATGTCGGACATCTGTTCGACCTGCCTGACTTTCTGACCTGGCGCGCCACGCAGGATGCCACCCGCTCCTTGTGCTCGACGGTGTGTAAATGGACTTATGTTGGTCATGAGGACCAATGGGACTCGAGCTACTTCAAGCAGATTGGGCTGGAAGATCTCCTGGAAAACAATGCGACAAAAATTGGCAGCGAAGTGAAAACCATGGGCCAGCCTCTGGGGCACGGGCTTACACAGCGAGCGGCCGCCGAAATGGGATTGATGGCCGGCACTGCCGTTAGCGTCTCGATCATTGATGCTCACGCAGGCAGTCTCGGCATACTGGGTGCCAGCGGGGCATCCGGTGAAACGGCTGATTTCGACCACCGGATCGCCCTCATTGGCGGCACTTCCACCGCGCATATGGCGATGTCACGCAGCGCCCGCTATATCGGCGGCATCTGGGGCCCCTATTATTCTGCTATTTTGCCGGATTATTGGCTCAATGAAGGCGGCCAATCCACCACGGGTGCACTGATTGACCACGTGATCCAATCTCATCCCTGTTATCAGGACTTGCTTAAACAGGGAAAAGATAGCGGTAAAACGATCTATGAAGTCCTGAATGCTATTTTGCGAAAAATGGCCGGGGAGCCGGAGAATATCGCGTTTCTGACCAAAGATATTCACATGCTCCCTTATTTCCACGGTAACCGTTCTCCGCGTGCGAATCCGACGCTGACGGGTACGCTGACTGGGCTGAAACTCTCGCGCACACCAGAAGATATGGCGCTGCACTACCTGGCGACGATTCAGGCACTGGCGCTCGGCACGCGGCATATCATCGAAACCATGAACCAGAGCGGCTATTGCATCGACACCATGATGGCCAGTGGAGGCGGGACTAAAAACCCAGTATTTGTGCAGGAACACTCCAACGCGACAGGCTGCGCCATGCTATTGCCCGAAGAGAGTGAAGCCATGCTGCTTGGGAGTGCCATGATGGGTACGGTGGCCGCTGGCGCTTATGATTCTCTGCCGGAAGCAATGGCCGCGATGAGCCGCATCGGCAAGACGGTTACGCCGCAGACCAACAAAATTAAAGAGTATTACGACCGCAAATATAAGGTGTTCCATGAGATGTATCATGACCATATGAAATATCACCGCCTGATGCAGGAGGATGCCTGATGTCATTAACCCCTGAATCGGCAGAGTGGCAGCAAGCTTGCGCTGGATGGCAGACCTATAGCCAGGAATTACTGGCTCTACAGCATAATATTGACCCGCATATCTGGCAGCAGGTGCTGAATACTCTGGCCGGGTGTAAAGGAAAGATTGCGGTGACCGGTGTCGGCACTTCCGGCATCGCGGCCCGTAAAGTCGCGCATATGCTGGCCTGTGTTGAACAGCCAGCGATCTATCTCAATGCGACCGACGCCGCTCATGGTGATTTGGGATTTTTACGCGCCGACGACGTGATGATCATGATCTCGCGAGGTGGCAACTCCGAAGAATTAACCCGGCTGCTACCCACATTGGCTGCCAAAAAAGTCGCCTTAATCAGTGTCACTGAAAACCTCGACTCCGCGATTGCTGTCGCGTCTAATCTCGTGCTTAAAACCCATATTCAGCGCGAAATTGACCCGTTGAATATGCTAGCAACCACCTCTATTGTGCTGGTGCTCGCTGTGTTCGACGCCATTTGCGGCTGCATCATGCTGCGTAACGGCTTTGATAAACAGAGCCTGCTGGCGGTACATCCTGGTGGTAATGTCGGTAAAAGCCTGCGCAGCAATGACGCTTAAGTTCTTAGCTCTTCATTCACCAGGTTAGCCAGAATTTCTATAGCCCGTGCGGTCTGCGGGCTCCATTCAAATGAGGTATTAATGCGAATGCAATGCCGATAACGGTCATCCACAGCAAACATGGTACCTGGCGCAATACTCACACCCTGGGTTAATGCCCGTCGGTAGACTCTGGCTGCATCGACTTTTTCGCCTAAATCCAACCACAAAAAATAGCCGCCTTCGGGTTGGCTTATCGAAACGCAGGCAGGGAAAGCATCGGTGATGGCATTGATCATCGACATCATCCGTTGCTCCAGTTGTCGCCGTAGGCGACGCAGATGCGTGTCATATCTGCCCGGCGCGCCGCCTTTCTGCAAAAAGTCGGCCAAGGCCAGCTGTACCGGCACGCTGGCCGATAAGGTACTCATAAGCTGCAAACGTTGAATATGCTCGGCATAGGCGCCCGCTGCCACCCAGCCGACCCGGAAACCAGGTGCCAGGCATTTAGAGAATGACGAACAATGCAGGATCTGGCTACGGTTCTCTGATGCCTTAAGCGGCATTGGGCGCTCTGCACCGAAATAGAGTTCACCGTAAACATCATCTTCAATCACTGCCACGCCATGGTTCTGCAAAATAGCCACCAGCCGCGATTTCTTCGCTGACGATAACGTACATCCCAATGGGTTCTGGAAATTGGACATCAGCCAGCAGGCTTTAATGGGATAAGTGTCTAGAGCCTGCTCCAGTGCGTCAAGATCGATCCCGGTGCGTACATCGGTCGGGATCGCCACGGCTTTCAATTTACGCCGCTCAATAGCCTGCAAGACCCCATAAAAAGCCGGAGACTCAATAGCCACCCAGTCTCCTGGTTCGGTCACAGCCTGCAAGCTTAGCCCCAACGACTCCATCGCCCCCGAAGTAATAACGATTTCATCGGGTGCCACTTCCATACCATTTTGCGCGTAACGCTGGGCAATGCTGCGGCGCAGTTCTTCGTTGCCAGGAGGAAGGTTTGCCATAGCGCTGTGCGGTGACATACGGCGCACAGCGCTGGCAAGGGAGCGCGCCAACCGGGGTTGCGGAAAGAGAGTTGGGTCGGGGAACGCAGAGCCGAGCGGAACTATCGATGCATCTTGTCCGGCCTGGAGAATATCGAAAATCGCGTCGTTGATATCCACCTGTTCAGCGGCATGTAGTGTATGCGCATACTTGCGGGTCATCGCCCGCACTTTTCTCGGTGCAACGTAATAACCTGACTGTGGCCGGGCGACAATCAGCCCCTGGCTCTCCAGCAACTGATAGGCCTGTAATACGGTCATCAGACTCAGACCCGACTGTTTACAGCTCTCCCGCAGCGAAGGCAGTTTGTCGCCGGGTAACCAGACTTGCGTATCAATCTGGCGGCGCAAGGTTTGCGCAAGGGTTTCGTAACGGGTTAGTGCCATAGTTCAGTTCACTGTTATAGATACTGTTAATAGAATGCTAACTATTATAGGCTCAATGGTTACTTCAATACGCGTTAAACAGAATGAAAAGGGTCAGAGCGTTTCATTCTCAGGTTCTGGCTATCATTCATTAAGCCTGATAATGTTTTTGATAATGACTTTTCACTAAGAATCGTCTCACTCAATCGCAGGACGTTGTTCGCATCCTTACGCTTTCTAAACGTTTTCTCCACTATTGTCTAAATAACAACGCCACGCCTTTCACTGTTTTACAACTTCCTCGTATTACTATTCATTTATAGGTTTAGACTTTCCTTCGTCAACACAAAACGGGCTTCATGCCTGAAATTTTATGAGGAATTATATTATGCGTAAATTTACCGCAATGATTGTGGCTTCTACCTTGGCTCTTAGCTCCGCCTCTTTCGCTTTTGCAGCAGAAACGACTCCAGCACCTACCGCCGCACCCCAGGGCAAAATGATGCAGCATAAAGGCCCGCATCGTATGAACCCGTTCGCTGGCCTGAATCTGACTGAGCAACAAAAAACTCAGATGAAAGAGATCATGAAGGACAGCGGCCCACGTCCTGATCGCGCTGCAATGAAAGCGCAGAGAGATAGCATGCACAGCTTGGTCACCGCTGAAAGCTTCGACGAAACTAAAGCGAAGTCGCAGATTGACACCATCACTCAGGCGCAGTCCCAGCACATGTTGGATCGTGCCCGCGCTGAGAACAAAATGTATAACTTGCTGACCCCTGAGCAGAAAAAACAGTTCAATGAGAACTACCAGGAACGTGCAGATAAAATGGGGAAAATGCATGAAATGGGGAAAATGCAAGGTCAGGATGCCCCTGTTGTCGCTGAATAATCGTTAACCTGAGTTTGTATGACGGCCAGCCCTGCTGGCCGTTTTTTTATGTTTACTCATCATCTCCCTCCGTTTTGTACCACCATCGCGCCGCCTCCTGACTGAAAGCACAAGCCTCATCACACTTCTGCCGTTTTCTTATCGCCAATCACGCCGAAACCACTATTTTTAAACAGCAAATTAACATTACAGCAATGTATTTCCTGTTGCCCTGCAGTAGGCCCTTTACTCTAGGAGTAGTTGATCATGAAAAACGTCAAGTCCAGGATAACCTGGCTGGTGGTGGCGTTAGTCGGCGCCTTTGCCTTTGGCATGCTGGCCCTTAGCCGTGGCGAGCACATTAATGCGGTCTGGCTGGTGGTGGCAGCCCTGGCCTGTTACAGCATCGCTTACCGTTTCTACAGCCGATTTATTGCTGAGAAGGTCTTCGAACTTGATGACCGGCGCATGACGCCGGCCGAGCGCCATAACGACGGTCTGGATTATGTGCCGACCAATAAATGGGTCCTGTTCGGCCACCACTTTGCTGCGATTGCCGGTGCGGGTCCGCTGGTCGGTCCGATTCTGGCAGCGCAAATGGGCTTTCTGCCGGGCACAATCTGGATTTTAGTGGGCGTGATGCTGGCGGGTGCGGTACAGGATTTCCTGATCCTGTTTATTTCGACCCGCCGTGATGGCCGCTCGCTGGGTGAAATGGCCAAGCAGGAGTTAGGTAATTTCGCCGGTGTGGTCACCATGCTCGGCGCACTCGGCGTGATGATCATTATTCTGTCAGCGTTGGCACTGGTGGTGGTAAAAGCGCTGGCGGACAGCCCTTGGGGCTTGTTCACCATTGCGGCGACGATCCCAATTGCGCTGTTTATGGGCATTTATATGCGTTTTCTGCGCCCAGGAAAAATTGCCGAAGTGTCGATCATCGGTTTTGTGCTGATGATGCTGGCGATTATTTACGGCGGTAACGTGGCTGTTGATCCGTTCTGGGGGCCGATTTTCACCCTGCATGGCACCACGCTGACCTGGGTGCTGGTGATTTACGGGTTTATCGCCTCCGTGTTGCCGGTCTGGCTGCTGCTGGCTCCGCGTGATTATCTTTCGACATTTTTGAAAATCGGTGTCATTGCTGGCTTAGCCGTTGGCATTGTGTTTGCGATGCCGGAAATGAAAATGCCGGCGGTGACGAAATTTATCGACGGCAGTGGTCCCGTATTCTCCGGTGGCCTGTTCCCATTCCTGTTTATTACCATTGCCTGTGGTTCTATCTCCGGCTTCCACGCGCTGGTTTCCAGCGGCACCACGCCGAAACTGATTGAGCGTGAAAGCCATATCCGTTTCATCGGTTATGGTGCGATGCTGATGGAGTCTTTTGTCGCGATCATGGCGATGATTTGTGCCTCGGTTATCGACCCTGGCGTCTATTTCGCCATGAACTCACCAGCCGCGTTGATTGGCACTACGGTAGAAAGCGCATCGCAGGTGATCAACAACTGGGGCTTCGTGGTTACCCCTGAGGCACTGGCGATGATCGCCAAAGACGTTGGCGAAAACTCAATTCTGTCCCGCGCAGGTGGCGCACCGACCTTCGCGGTTGGCATGGCGCACATCATCACCGAGGTGTTTAACAGCCGCGCCATGATGGCTTTCTGGTATCACTTCGCCATTTTGTTTGAAGCCCTGTTTATCCTGACCGCCGTCGATGCCGGAACCCGCGCCTGTCGCTTTATGGTGCAGGATCTGGTTGGTGTCGCGGTGCCGTCACTCGCCAATAACCGCTCATGGGTCGGCACGATTGCCGGGACCACGGTGGCCGTCGCCGGTTGGGGTTTCTTTGTCTATCAGGGAGTGGTTGATCCACTCGGCGGTATCAATACGCTGTGGCCGCTGTTTGGCATCGGCAACCAGATGCTGGCGTCGATGGCGCTGATTTTGGGTACCGTGGTGTTGTTTAAGATGAAGAAACAACGTTACGCGTGGGTAACTATTCTGCCCACCGTCTGGTTGTTTATTACGTCGATGACTGCCGGTTGGCAGAAAATTTTCCACGAGAAGCCGTCAATTGGTTTTCTGGCGCAGGCGAAGAAATTCTCCGCCGGGATCGACAGCGGTGAAATCATCAAACCGGCCAAAACGTTGGCAGATATGCATACCATCGTGCTGAATAATCAGATCAACGCAGCGCTGTGCGCCTTCTTTATGTTGGTGGCCGTCACCATGCTGGTTTCATCATTCTTTGTGATCCGCCGCGCGCTGAATTCAGCCACCCCGACGGTACATGAAACAGCGCTCGTCCAGCGCCGGGAGGCCCGCCATGTCTGACAACCGTCTGATATTTACTCCGCTTCGCGTCCGCGCGCTGACTATTACCCGCTGCCAACCGCTGTTTGTGGTCGAACCCAGACCGCAGAATACCACGCAGTGGCTAAAGCTTATCGCCCGTCGCACTGCCCAAAGCTTCCGTCTGATGGTCGGCGTGCAGGATTACGGCAACTACGTCGCCCACTTCCGTATCCGCCACCCGCACGGTGTCCCGCTCTCCGAGCGGGACTTCCACCGAAGATGTCTCGAAGCGAGATTTCCAAGCGAAGGCGGGAAAATGGGGAAATGTCCCTGTTGATGAGCAAATGTAGGGCGATTTGTCTTTTGACATTTAAATTCAATACATTGATTTTAAATATAAAAATGCATGCTCACGGCCTGAAACCTACTTAATTCTCGCCATTTGGTCGTCCAGACTCACTTTATCTTTGATGGCCTTATTCCGCATCCGACGAGACCACATGGCGGTGATGATGGGTACCAGTACCGAGGTAACAATCACTGAGGTTGCGACCAGCGCAGTGGCAGCCGGAGCCACGGCTTTAAACTGCGGCACCATTTCCGCAATGAGTACCGGCGTGGCGACAGCAGCGCCGGCAGAACTGGAAGCTGCTATTCCGGCTGTTCCGTCACCACCACCGATATACTTATCAGCCAGCATTAGCGGAATGCCGGTAACGATGATCACTGACACGCCCAGTGCTATACCCAGCAAACCAGTCTGCGCAATCACGGTCAGATTGATGGTATTACCGAGTGCAAAAGCGAAGAATGGAATCAGAGTCTGTACGGCTTTGCCGAAGAATTCGCGCAGTTCAGGGTCAAGATTGCCGAGGGCGAAACCGACCAGGAAAGGCAATACAGCGCCAACAAAGACGTGCGGTTCAAAGGAGGCAATACCGGCGGTACCGAGGATGATCATGGTCATCAGCGGGCCGGACTCCAGCGACATCAGTACAAATGCACCGGCCTCTTCTTTAGTACCATATTGCTGCATGATTGAGGCATACAGGCCGCCGTTGGTCATGTCCATGGAAGCGACCAGCGCCAGGGTGGATAGCCCGGCAAAGAAGCCAAACTCTACGCCATTCTCCGGAATAAAGTATGAGGCCAACGCGGCAACAACCCAGGCTACGGCGATTTTCGTTAACACCAGCGTACCGGATTTACGCAGTACTGTTCCCGTGGCGCTGAGCTTGATGGAAGCACCCATGCAGAAGAACCATACTGCCAAAATGGGCACGGTGCCGGAAACCAGTCCGTTGGTGAATGAACCGAAATACTTTCCGGCATCCGGGGCAAAAGTGTGGCAAATCGCGCCGATAAATAACGGCACTAACATCATCCCGCCTGGGATTTTTTCTATAGCACGTTTGATACGCATGTTATTTCCACCTGGTTTTTATGCTCATTAGCAGAAACCTGGATGCAAGGCCCTGCAAGCTGTTGTTAAACAACAATAACTGATTGTATGAAGTGCCGTTTCCGATTGATTTAACTGCCGATGATGTCTCATAAACGAACTCAATGGTCGCTAAGATATCTATTTAAGGGGCTTATGAAAGTGATCCAATGCATATAAATGAAACGTTGTTTCTTTTTTAATGGTTCATTGGTTTTATTTAAATAAAACGCTGAATTTCAATCATGAGCAGTGACCAGATTTTTAGGCGTTATTTGGTAGGGTTAGTGGGCAGGAGTGGAATTGATGACGTAAAAAAACCCGCATCGGGAAGGCCGGTGCAGGTTTAGGCAAAAAAGAAAGAGAGTACTGATGTTAATTCAGCGAGCAGGTTCCGAAGGCCTGTTGCCAATCCTCATCAAACTTCGCGACAGCGGCAATGACGGCTGGTGTCCCCAGAAACTGTTCTGCCACATCCACGGGCAAAGTGATGGACTGACACCCAGCCAGCAGGCAATCTACGGCTTGACGAGGGGTACGGAAACTGGCGGCCAGGACTTTGCTCCCGGGCACATGCAGACGCAGCAGCGTTTGTAGTTCAGTCACCATCGCAATGCCGTCTCCGCCCTGCGCGTCTAAGCGGTTAACATAAGGCGCAACGTATTCGGCTCCCGCCAGCGCCGAGAGCAATCCCTGACCCGCACCGTAAACTGCCGTTCCGAGCGTTGGAATGTTCATCAGTTTGAGTTTTTTGATCGCAGCCAATCCTTCTGCCGTCGCGGGTATTTTGACCACCAAGCCCGGTACACGCTGGGTCATCAGGACGGCTTCAGCCACCATCTGTTCAGCATCAGCCGCCAGCACCTGCGCAAAGAGTTTTCCCGTACCGCCCAAAGCATCCCGCAGTGCAGGTAGGATTTCCCATAATGATTTGCGCTCTTTGGCGACGATGCTTGGATTGGTTGTCACGCCCTGCAATGGCAAAATACGCGACAGGCGTTTTACCGCGCTGACATCGGCAGTGTCCAGATATAATTCCATAACTCTCTCCTTAGAACCTGTGGGCAAATGCAATGTATCAAAGATACTCTTCTTTCAGGCTCAGTTTTTGTCAAGAGTCATAAAAATTACAAGACCTTACTGGCCATAGTAGGCATTTTTACCGTGTTTGCGTAAAAAGTGTTTATCCAGCAATTGCGGCTGCATATCGGCAAGGTCTGGCGTCAATTGGCGGGAGAAGATCCCCATGTAAGCAACTTCCTCCAGCACTACCGCATTATGCACGGCGGTCTCAGCATCTTTTCCCCACGCAAATGGCCCATGTGAGTGTACCAAGATGGCAGGAACATCGCGTGCCGACAGCTGCCGCTCGGCAAAAGTTTTGACGATCACTTCCCCCGTTTCCCACTCATAACGCCCGGCGATCTCTGCCTCGGTCATTTTTCGGGTACAGGGGATATTGCCGTAGAAATAGTCAGCGTGCGTCGTGCCCCACGCAGGAATGTCTTTACCGGCCTGAGCCCAGATAGTGGCATGCCGCGAATGGGTATGCACGATACCGCCCGCGTCAGCGAAATTAAGATAAAGTACCCGATGGGTGTCGGTATCCGATGACGGTTTTTTACTGCCTTCCACCACTTTTCCGGTCTCCAGTTCGACCACCACCATGTCATCAAGGTGCATATTTTCGTATTCAACGCCCGACGGTTTAATCACCATCAGTCCCTGCTGTCGGTCAACCGCGCTGACGTTCCCCCAGGTAAAGGTAACCAGATGGTGTTTTGGCAGCGCCAGATTGGCGTGCAAGACCTGTTCTTTAAGTTGCTTGAGCATCAGATATCTCTTAGTAGTCGACGTTTCCTTTATTCTCTGGGTGGAATCGGCTGTCAGGTATGGGGAAAATAGCTAAAGAGTGCGTAAGGTTCTGCTACAACCGCAAGTTTGTCGGCTAAAGCGCTGAGAAGCGCAGGAAGAATAAATACGGAGTGAGATTAACGTGCCATTAAGCAGGGCCATAAAAGCGAATTAAGACTATTCACCTAGTGAATAAATGCGAATTCCACTACTTTTATTCTAACGGGTCGATGTTGCGCCCAGATAAGAAGTGAATTATCGATTATTACCTATACTTAACCGTGAGTATGAGCGCTAATCGTTCTTAAGGAGAGTTATCATGATGACATTTTCAAGTTGTACAATGAAACGTATTGGCAGTGTTGCACTGGTTTTGACTTTGGCGATGTCAGTCAGTGCCTGTAGCAACTGGTCCAAACGCGACCGTAATACCGCTATTGGCGCGGGTGCAGGTGCGTTAGGTGGTGCTGTGCTGACTGATGGCAGTACCCTAGGTACATTGGGCGGTGCTGCCGTTGGTGGGATTGTCGGTCATCAGGTGAGTAAATAGTGGCTAAAGAAAGATGAAATAGAATAAAGGTTAAAAACTAAAAAAGTTATTTGCAGTACTTTCAGGTCTTTCTTTATTTACCTCTTTTCGTTTAAGACAACGAACCGATTATTAAAAAATGCTGCTTCGAGAAGCAAGCAGCATTTTTCAAACGCAATGACCGGTATTATTCCCTCTGCGCAAGGTATTAACCCCCTGTGAGCTTAACTTTATGCCCTTTCTCTTCGAGAAGTTGCTTCAGTAATTCCCGCTTGTCACCCTGAATTTCGATGACCCCCTCTTTGACCGAGCCTCCACAGCCACATTTTTTTTTCAGCTCTGCGGCCAGTTTGTCCAATGCCGCATCATCAAGACTTAGCCCTAAGATCAGGCAAACACCCTTACCTTTACGGCCGCTGGTTTGCCGTTGAATGCGCACAATACCATCACCTTTAGGGCGTTCCGCTTTCGTTTTGGATGGCTCAATTCTGCCGGAATCCGTGGAGTACACCAGGCGGCTGTTGCTGTCATTTCTCATATGAGTTCGCCTTAACGCAAAGATGCACGGATATCACGCAAGGTTTGCGCCGGATCAGTTGACTGAGTTATTGGACGGCCAATCACCATGTAATCAACGCCGTTGGCCAGCGCTTGCTGGGGTGTCATCACACGACGCTGATCGTCGGCCTGGCTACCCAAGGGGCGAATACCTGGGGTGACCAGTTTAAAGTCTTGCCCTAGTGTCGCTTTGAGACGAGTAGCCTCCTGCGCAGAACAGACAACGCCATCAAGGCCACAATTGTGCGCAAGACTCGCCAGACGTTCTGCGTAATCAGCAGGAGAAAGCGGGATACCTAAATCGGCTAAGTCACTCTTTTCCATGCTGGTCAGCACAGTAACCGCAATCAGTAAAGGGGCATCACTACCGAAAGAACTTAGCGCCTCTTTAGCTGCCGTCATCATTCGCACTCCGCCGCTGGCATGGACGTTGACCATCCACACACCCAGCTCCGCCGCAGCGGCTACCGCATGCGCCGTGGTATTCGGGATATCGTGGAATTTCAGATCCAAAAACACCTCAAAACCACGCGATTGCAGATCTTTGACAATTTGCGGGCCAAAGTGAGTAAACATCTCTTTGCCAACTTTTAGACGACAATCACAGGGATCGATACGATCAGCAAAGGCCAGCGCCGCGGACTTATCAGCGTAGTCGAGTGCGACAACAATCGGCGAAGATTTTAAGTCCTTGTTATAGTTGTTATTTTCAGACTTCATTTCGTCAACCTCTTGTTTGTGTTCAGGGATTATTGCCGTCTGGCATTTTCTGCCGCCAATATTTTACCCGTCATCCGTTGCAAATCCTAGCCGCATGTAATGTTACATTTTCGTGAATTTTTTATGACCCTCTAGACGCCGTAATCAGCGTGGCATAGCGTGGAGTTTTAAGCTGAAGGAAATAGAGCAAAATGAGTGAGATATCCACCCTGACTATCAAAATTCCTGTGGAATTAAAAGAACAGATCCGTGCTGCCGCCGCCGAGGCAGAACATTCACTGAGCGTTGAAGTCTGCACACGTCTGGAAGAGAGTTTTAGTCACAAGGAGAAGAAAAGCGAAAAAGCCAACGAACATGATATCGATAACCAGCACACCAGCGAAAATACCGAACCGGCACTGACACAAAAAGAGCTAAAGAAACTGCGTACCCTGCTCGCTTCTGTTCGAAAAACTATCAGTAAGAAAAAATAGCTTTAAGCTTAGCGCCCAAATTATTTCCTCTAAATCACTCTAGTCATACTAAGACATCAACCGTGTAAGTCCCCAGGACCTGACTCAAGTCAGTGACTGGGGCACCCAACGGAAGCCGACACTGATAGGGCTCGAAGTATGAAGAGGAAATTTATTGGCCATCAAGGCCACGGATCGGCTTGACCGTCGCCCACGCCCGGCAAGATGGACAATGCCAATAAAGGGAATGCGCGGTAAAACCACATTTATGACACCGATAGCGCGGTTTTGTACGGATCTGCTCGCCTACCATGTCGCGTAGCAACATCAGGCTCTCTTTCGCTCGCCCCTCTTCTGCATCGAGCAGATGGTAGTCCATCAGGTGATGGAACACCCGCATGGTAGGATGCCGCTGTAGCTGTCGGTTCATATAGACTTGTGCCACTTCACGGCCCTCGTCCAACTGAATAATCTCTGCCAACATCAACTCCGCGCTAGCACCCGTGTTTTCATCCACACAACGTTTGAGAAACTCAGCCCAGGCCTGTTGCTCGCCAAGGTGCTGGTAGCACTCTTGCAGCATATCCAGCGTTTCGCTGACCACTTCTTTGTCTTGCTCAAGCACGCGTTTTAGCGCGTCGGCGGCTTTAGCATATTCACCCTGAGCCATCAGGATACGACCCTGCATGATTGAAACCCGGGCACAGAGTTTATCGGATGAGGCGGCTTTCTTAAGTAAGCCTGTGGCTTTATCCAGATCATCCGAGGCCATCGCCTGCAACGCCAGTTCACACCAAAAATGGGCAATCTCTTTGCGCCGATTGTCTTTACCGAGCTTAACCAAACGTTCGGCAACCTCTATCGCATTCTGCCAGTCGCTGGTCGCCTGATGGATAATGAGCAGTTGTTCCAGCGCGAACAACTGATAGTCCTGCTCTTTCACCAGTTGGTTAAACATATCTTCAGCACGGTCATACAGCCCCGCAGCCATGTAATCACGGCCCAGTTGCTGTACGGCCAGCAAACGCTGATCAAACGTCAGCGAGGCACTCTCCATCAACGACTGATGGATTCGGATAGCGCGGTCGACCTCACCACGGGATCGGAATAGATTGCCCAGAGTTAAATGAGCCTCGACGGTGCTGCTGTCCTCTTTAAGCATTTCGAGAAACAGGTCGACGGCTTTATCTTGCTGGTTAGACAGTAAGAAGTTAACGCCCGCAACGTATTCACGCGACAGACGGTTGGCACTTTCCTGTTTATCCTGCTGAGAACTTCTGCGCCCCATGTACCAGCCATAGGCGGCCGCAACGGGCAACAACAGAAACAGCAGCTCTAACATAAAGGATTATTCCTTGCTGGCGGCGGAAGGCACGACGGGGGTAACCACCGCAGGTACTGGCGCGATTTGTTGTTCCAGACGCTTAATTTTACGCTGGGCACGCCCAAGCGAAAGCCGCACTCGCAAATAGAACAAGCCACAAATGACCCAACCCAGTATGAAACCGGTAGCGAACAGCACAGCAAGCAAGGTGGAAACACGGTAATCACCCTGTGCCAACAAATAGTTGAAGGTTACTACTTGGTCGTTATGGGCACCGAGGGTGATGGAGATGACCACAACGACCAGCATAAGCAAAAAAATTAGCAAATATTTCACATTCATTCCTGTAATGCCGGATGTACCGGATGAATTATGCCAAAAACACACGTCCTGACCTAATAAGTTAGCATTTCCGCACAAAGCATGGAAATACTCAGAACGGATAAAACACACTTCGGAGAAAGTTCGGATAAACATGTCACGAAGCTGATTTCAATTCATATCCGGGCCTGATATCGATGGCCTACCCATGAGATATGGGGGCAACTGCCTTGATTTAAAAGGGCGTGCCGATCTGGCACGGTGTCAAACCGGAATATCACACCGGTTATTTTATCCCATCGGCATCGCGCTGGGCGATTTCCTGCTCTTCCACCGCCGGAGGCGTCAGCGGACCAATAAAACGTTCAGTCAGCCAGCACGCGAGCATCACCAGTATGCCGCTTATTCCCACTGATGCCATTAAATCACGCGGCCAATGCATACCAAGCATCAGACGGCTACCCATAACGATCACCGCCCAACTCATCATAAAAATCACTGTTTTGAAATGGCGACGTGGCCATAGAAGCCCCAGCGCCAACAGCGCCCAAGTGGCAGCAAACATGGTGTGCCCAGAAGGAAACGCGTATCCAGTATCATTTTGCCAGCTTTTCTTCAGCCAGTGTGGCAAGCCGGCATCATCACCAATCAGCGCCTTAACCTCATGGCCTCGCGCCTTGCCCTTCATGGCATAAAACTCAAGCACATCCATTTCATGGGAAGTCCCAAGCCAAGCCACATAGGGTCTTGGTTCTTTCACTTGCCCTTTAATGACATCTTTTACGTACTGGCCGACCAGAATGGCAGCAGCCAGAATAATCACCAGCGCCACTGCTGCTTTAAAGCGAAAGCGCAGGCACCACAGGAACCACGCGCACAGGATGATAGTGGTGAGGATCCCCCAAGGTCTGCTGACGGTTTCAGTCACCCAAAAAAACGGACGAAGGATCAACGGATTCAGACCGGGGGTCCATAGCCAACCACTGGCCCATACCATAGCGGGCATAGCGAATAAAATGAGCATACCGATAATGACACGCCTAACAATATGGTACATGGACACCCTCAAAAAAAGTCAAAGAGCGGCAGTGTAGCAATCTTGTAACGCCTTCACATCCGATAACAAATCCCCGTTGAAGAAACGGATAAGCCTCATAATATTTGAAAGTTCGATTCAAATATTCAGGCTAAAGAGTCGACGGTTTTATGGCAGAATAGTGCCTTAATTGTTGTCAATTATGCATGCAAAAGCTTTTGTGCTGGTCAATTCCAGCATCTGAACGTAGGATGCGCAACAGCGAATAAAATACTAAACGTTAATAAACAATACTCACCTCATTCGGGCCTGTGATTCGGGTAAATGAAAGTAGCTAACACCGCTGCAGCTTGAAGAACGAAGAGTAACGGAGCATAAAATGCAGCTGAAAAGAGTGGCAGAAGCCAAACTGCCTACACCATGGGGCGATTTCCTGATGGTGGGATTTGAAGAGCTGGCAACAGGTCACGATCATCTGGCATTAGTTTTCGGCGATATCACCGGTGATATGCCAGTACTGTCGCGCGTTCATTCCGAGTGTCTGACAGGTGATGCATTATTCAGCCTGCGTTGTGACTGTGGTTTTCAGTTGGAAGCGGCACTCAATCACATTGCTGAAGAGGGCCGTGGGATCCTGATTTATCACCGTCAGGAAGGCCGTAATATCGGTATGCTGAATAAAATCCGCGCCTATGCGTTGCAGGACCAAGGTTATGACACCGTAGAAGCCAATCATCAGTTGGGTTTCGCCGCTGATGAGCGTGACTTCACCCTGTGTGCCGATATGTATAAACTGCTGGGTGTACAGGCTGTGCGGCTGCTGACCAATAATCCAAGAAAAGTCGAGATCCTGAGCGAAGCTGGCATCAATATTGTCGAACGTGTTCCGCTTATCGTGGGCAAAAACCCGAAGAATGAGCGCTACCTGGCGACCAAAGCCGCGAAGATGGGTCATCTCCTTGGTCAGTAACCTCTATCAATAAAGACCAAAGGCACCGTTTAGGTGCCTTTTTTATGCCTTCAATTTGGCTGTTTCGCAATTCATGCTTCTCTGTATTTTGCCGATCACAGCATTTTACGGATCACATAGTGCAAAATACCACCGTTTTCGAAGTAGGTCAGCTCGTTGCCTGTATCGATACGGCAACGGGCTTCGACACTTTCGGTATGACCATCGGCAAAAGTAATGAGTACAGGTACCGTCTGTCCGGGTTTTAGAGACTGCATGCCGCTGACACTGATGGTTTCATCACCGGTCAGTTTCAGGGTTTTGCGTGTCACTCCCTGCGGGAACTCCAGAGGAAGAATACCCATCCCAATAAGGTTCGAACGGTGAATACGCTCGAAAGATTCGGCAATCACGACTCGCACACCCAGCAGACGTGGCCCTTTCGCCGCCCAGTCACGGCTGGAGCCTGAGCCATATTCTTTACCGGCAATCACAGCTGTCGGTACGCTCTCATGTTGGTAGCGCATCGCTGCATCATAAATTGCCATCTGTTCCTGCGAAGGAATATGCCGCGTAAAGCCCCCTTCCACTCCTGGGACCATTTCGTTGCGGATACGAATGTTAGCAAAAGTACCGCGCATCATCACTTCATGGTTACCACGGCGCGAACCGTAGGAGTTAAACGCTTTTGGCTCAACACCATGTTGAGTCAGATAGCGACCAGCAGGGCTTTCCGCTTTGATGTTACCCGCTGGGGAGATATGGTCGGTCGTTACCGAATCAGCCAGGATCGCCAGAATCCGTGCATCGCAGATATCCTCGACGGCATCCGGTTCGGCTTTCATATCGCTAAAGAATGGCGGATGGCGAATATAGGTGGAATCTTCCTGCCATGTATAGGTTGGCGTGCCATCGACCTGAATGGCCTGCCAGTTCGCATCACCATTGAATACCTCAGCGTACTCCCGGTGGAACATGTCGGTTTTCACCTGCTCCACCGCTTTGGCAATATCGTTCGACGAAGGCCAGATATCTTTCAGATAGACCGGTTGTCCATCCAGACCTTCGCCGAGCGAGTCATGCGTCAGGTCCACTTTCATATTGCCTGCCAGCGCATAGGCAACCACCAGCGGTGGTGATGCCAGCCAGTTGGTTTTGATCAGCGGGTGAATACGACCTTCGAAGTTACGGTTACCCGAGAGCACGGCACCGACGGTAAGATCGCCCTCTTTTATCGCAGCTTCGATGGGATCGGCCAGCGGCCCGGAGTTACCAATGCAGGTGGTACACCCGTAACCTACCAGATTGAAACCCAGCTTTTCCAGATACGGCATCAGTCCGGCGGCGTTGAGGTACTCAGTCACGACTTTGGAGCCAGGCGCCAGTGAGGTTTTCACCCATGGCTTGCTAGTCAGGCCTTTTTCAGCGGCATTCTTAGCCAGTAGTCCGGCAGCCATCAACACACTCGGGTTAGACGTGTTAGTACAAGAGGTAATAGCAGCAATGACGACGGCACCGGTAGTCAACTGATGATGCTGCCCGTCAAGGGTAAAGCTTTCAGACTGCGTCTGCGTGCCTTTGGCATTGCCAATTTCGAGCTCGGTGGCTGCGTTGAACGCATCAGGTACGTTAGGCAGTGCAACGCGGTCTTGCGGGCGTTTCGGTCCCGCAAGGCTAGATTCTACCCGCGCCATATTCAACTCCAGCGAGCTGGTAAATATCGGCTCGTCACCTTCATGTCGCCACAGGCCTTGCGCCTGGCTGTAGGCTTCAACCAACGCGATTTGCTCGTCGCTACGCCCGCTGAGCTTCATATAGCTCAATGTCACTTCGTCAACCGGGAAAAAGCCGCAGGTAGCGCCAAATTCCGGTGACATATTGGCGATAGTCGCACGATCTGCCAACGGCAAGTCCGCCAGACCATCACCATAAAATTCGACAAATTTGCCCACAACACCATGCTTACGCAGCATCTGGGTAACTGTCAGCACCAGGTCGGTAGCGGTGATTCCTTCGCTGAGCTTACCCGTGAGTTTGAAACCGACCACGTCAGGTATCAGCATGGATACCGGCTGACCCAGCATGGCCGCTTCGGCTTCGATTCCGCCGACTCCCCAGCCCAGGATGCCGAGGCCGTTGATCATGGTGGTATGGGAGTCGGTGCCGACTAAGGTATCGGGATAGGCTATGGTTTTATCGTCGATGTCTTCATGCCATACCGTTTGACCCAGATACTCGAGGTTTACCTGATGACATATGCCGGTGCCCGGTGGTACGACGCGAAAACGGTTGAACGCTTTTTGCCCCCAGCGCAGGAATATATAGCGTTCATGGTTACGCTCCATTTCCAGACGGACATTCTCGTCAAACGCTTGGTTATCACCGTATTCATCAACGGTGACTGAATGGTCAATCACTAAATCGACAGGAGTCAGCGGGTTAACCTGTTCAACATTGCCGCCCAGACGCTTTACCGCCTGGCGCATGGCGGCGAGATCGACCACGGCGGGAACGCCAGTGAAATCCTGCATCAGTACGCGAGCAGGACGGTAGGCAATTTCACGATCGGCATGCCCTGTTTGCTGCCAGTCGACAAGCGCTCGCAAGTCGTCTTCAGTGACGGTGTCACCATCAATGTTACGCAGTAGGTTTTCGAACAGGACTTTGAGGGATTTAGGCAGGCGTTGAATGTCACCCAGCTTTTGTGCCGCTTTCGGCAGGCTGTAATAGTGATATTCCTTATCGAGGGCTGCCAGCTTATCCTGACTATTCTTTCGAAGATCGGACGACATAGCTTCTCCTTATTATCACGCTTATCTTTCAGACTACTTTTACTTCAATGGGTTGTCAGTCAATAGGGTCTATATAATAACCTGACAGTGTATGAGTCCACTCTTAAACATAACACAAAATATGATTAACATTCTGATAACAACACAAAGTGTTCAAGCCATTGTGCTTCGCTATTGAGTGCGAGTATGAACAGATAAAAAAATCCCAACCGCCGTGATGGTGATGGCGCTCGGGATTGAAATGTTTACTGACCGGGAAGAATGATGATTTAACGTTAAATCATTTCACTGGCAGTTTTATGTCCTTGAACATCGCTTCGATATCTTCATTTGAACGCAGTGCAACAGCGGCATCGACGACATCACGAGTCAAATGCGGTGCAAAACGCTGAATGAAGTCATACATGTAGCTGCGCAAGAATGTACTGCGACGAAAGCCGATCTTGGTGGTGCTGTAGGTGAAAATATCGCGGACATCGACGGTGACCAGATCCGGATCTTGTATTGGGTCTATTGCCATGCTGGCAATCACGCCAACCCCCAAGCCGAGACGCACATAGGTTTTGATCACGTCGGCATCAGTCGCGGTAAAGACGATATGAGGAGTCAGGCCCGCACGGTTAAAAGCGGTGTCGAGCTCAGAACGACCAGTAAAGCCGAAGGTGTAAGTGACGATGGGGAAAGCAGCCAACTCTTCGATGGTGACTTTAGCCTTACCCGCCAATGGGTGATCCGGCTGAACTACAACGGTCCGGTTCCAGTGATAGCACGGCAGCATGACCAGGTCATCGTAGAGATGCAGAGCTTCGGTCGCGATGGCAAAGTCCGCATTCCCCTTTGAAACCGCCTCAGCGATTTGCGTCGGCGAACCCTGATGCATATGCAGGGAAACACGTGGATAACGCTCTATGAAGCCTTTGATGACGTTTGGCAGGGCATAACGCGCCTGAGTATGGGTAGTGGCTACATAAAGCGAGCCTTTATCCGGATAAGTATGTTCACCGGCAACGGCCTTGATGGCATCCACTTTCGACAGGACTTCGCGGGCGATACGGATAATTTCCAGCCCTGCGGGCGTCACTTGCGTCAGGTGTTTACCACTGCGCGCAAAAATCTGGACACCCAGCTCGTCTTCCAACATACGGACTTGCTTACTGATACCGGGTTGCGAAGTATAAAGGCCTTCAGCCGTAGAGGAGACGTTGAGATTGTGATTAACAACCTCAACGATGTAGCGTAGTTGCTGCAATTTCATCGGTTACACCATCCCAGTTGATTAACCCTATCGACCACCCCTGTCCACCCTGCGGTTTATAGGTTTGGAAATGACTCTTCATGCAAAATTTTTTACGGGTACGTTATTATTAATAATAATTAAGCATAAAAATAAATTTTATATAACGATTATATCGATTGTTTCATCGATGTATAGTCGAACAAAAGCACCCAGCAAAGTAACAAACCTCGCACGGCTTCGGATAAAAAGTACTAACTGGTCTCGATGATAGATCTTAATGCAATAAAAAAACCAGCTCAATGAGCTGGTTTTCTGCAGGTTTGGGGCCGACTTAAAATAATAGGCTTATTTTTTTCCTTCGACCCATTTTCCGTCAACGTAAAACGCTGACCAGCCACTGGCCTTGCCATCTTCTTTCTCGGAAGAGACATACTGTTGCTTGGTCTTGCGGCTAAAGCGCACCATTGCCTTATTACCCTCTGGATCAGTTTGTGGGGCATCAGCCAAATAGCTGAGTTTTTCCGGCAAACGATCTTTAAAACGGGCTAACTCTTCCACCAAAGGCGCACGGGTTTCACGCGACTTAGGGAAAGTATTAGCCGCAAGGAAGACACCCGCTGCGCCATCGCGCAGAACAAAGTACGCATCGGATCTTTCGCACTGCAATTCAGGTAACGGCACCGGATCTTCTTTCGGTGGCGCTACATCGCCGTTGCGTAATATCTTGCGGGTGTTCTTGCACTCGTCATTGGTACAACCCATATATTTCCCGAAACGCCCCATTTTCAGGTGCATCTCAGAACCACATTTATCGCACTCGACGATCGGGCCGTCATAGCCTTTGATGCGGAATTCGCCCTGCTCGATTTCGTAGCCATCACACTCTGGGTTATTACCACAGACATGCAATTTACGCTGGTTATCGATCAGGTAGCTGTCCATTGCCGTGCCGCATTTTTCGCAGCGACGTTTGGCTCGCAGTGCGTTGGTTTCGGCTTCGTCACCTTCCAGCACATTCAGAATTTCGGCATCAGCAATCAGGTTAATGGTGGTTTTACAGCGCTCTTTTGGCGGTAATGCATAGCCGGAACAACCGAGGAAGACACCGGTGCTCGCGGTACGGATACCCATCGGGCGGCCACAGGTCGGGCATTCGATGCTGGTCAATACCATCTGATTTGGGCGCATACCGCCCTCTTCAGGATCTTTTTCGGCAATCTCCAACTGATGGCTGAACTGGGTGAAAAACTCATCCAGTACCGTTTTCCATTCCGCTTTGTTGTTAGCGACCTGATCGAGGCCATCTTCCATTCGGGCGGTAAAGTCGTAATTCATCAGTTCGCGGAAGTTGTCTTCAAGGCGGTCAGTAACGATTTCGCCCATTTTTTCAGCGTAGAAACGACGGTTCTCGACATGAACATAACCACGGTCCTGAATGGTCGAAATGATCGACGCATAAGTAGACGGACGGCCAATACCCCGTTTTTCGAGCTCTTTCACCAGAGACGCCTCACTGAAACGCGCAGGCGGTTTAGTGAAGTGCTGAGTGGGCAGCAATTGCTGCAGGCTCAGCTCGGTACCGATTTCAATCACAGGCAGCACACGATCTTCATCGCCTTTACGCAACGCTGGCATAACTTTGGTCCAGCCGTCAAATCGTAAAGTACGGCCTTTAGCGCGCAGCGAGTAGTCTGCCGCTTTCACGGTCAGCGTCGTGGAATCGTACTGTGCTGGTGTCATCTGACAGGCAACAAACTGACGCCAAATCAGCTGATACAAACGCTGTGCGTCCGCTTCCATATCGCTCAGTTGCTCGGAGACCACGGCGACATCAGAAGGACGAATCGCTTCGTGCGCTTCTTGCGAATTCTCTTTGTTGCTGTACTGCAAAGGGGCTTTCGGCAAGTATTTTTCGCCGAAATTATCACCGATATACCCCCGCACCATTTCCACCGCATCCTGACTCAGATTCGTAGAATCAGTACGCATATAGGTGATATGACCCGCTTCATACAGACGCTGTGCCATCATCATGGTTTTCTTCACACCAAAGCTCAGACGCGTACTGGCAGCCTGTTGCAGTGTGGAAGTAATAAAGGGTGCGCCTGGCTTGCTGCTGGTCGGCTTATCTTCACGATCCACCACGGTGTAACGCGCTTTTTCAAGCAACGAAACGGCTGCATGCGTTTGTTCTTTATTGACCGGTTTAAACGGTTTCTCAAGGTGATGCGTGACTTCCATTTGCAACGCGGTGTCTTTGTTCGCCAGCAAATCTGCATGCAGCTCCCAGTACTCTTCCGGCACAAAAGCTTTGATATCTTTTTCGCGCTCCACCACCAGACGTACAGCCACAGACTGAACACGACCAGCGGAAAGACCACGGGCAATCTTTTTCCACAACAATGGCGAGACCATATAACCCACAACGCGGTCCATAAATCGACGCGCCTGCTGTGCATTAACTCGGTCAATATTCAGTTCGCCAGGTTGTTTAAACGCGCTCTGAATCGCGTTCTTGGTGATTTCGTTAAACACTACGCGGCTAAAACGTTTTTCATCACCACCAATCACTTCACGCAAATGCCAGGCAATCGCCTCTCCTTCGCGGTCAAGGTCGGTCGCGAGATAGATATGGTCGGCTTTTTCGGCTAACGCTTTTAACTCAGCAACAACTTTTTCTTTACCCGGGAGTATTTCGTATTGGGCTTCCCAACCGTGGAATGGATCAACGCCCATGCGATTAACTAGCGCAGTTTTCTCATCCTTTTTTACTTTTTTCTTTGGCTTTTCTTCGGTTGAGCTGGCAGTTTTTTTAGCGGTGGAACCACTGGTCGGTAAATCGCGGATATGACCAACGCTGGACTTAACCACGTAGTCATTGCCTAAATATTTATTAATCGTTTTGGCTTTTGCCGGGGACTCAACTATTACGAGAGCTTTGCCCATAATTACCTTTTACCTAATTTGTGCTTCTGTTGAAGAAGATTTTAACTTGTTATGCCGCGGCACAATGTAACGTCTTTTTTTATATTGCGGCAGTGAGTCAGGAGGTCAACACTTTTCTTTCAAACGCCGCTCAAACTGACTTTCGTAGGCACAATTCACTGATTTTTCGTAAGTTTGCACGGAAAAACCGCACAAAGGAATTCGTTTCACGATAGCGTAAAGTGAACAAACGTAAACAAAACATTCCACCTAAAGCCACAAAATCCCACACTCTACCTGATAAAAATTGCCACGCAACTTAATTAGCACGTTAATGTGCTTTTAGCCAACAAGTACAAAATTTACACGATTGTAATTTTGCATAACCTTAGCAGATTTGCGGTTTTATCCACGACAGGATTACAATACCGCAGCAATTATAGTGGGGAGTAAATAACATGCATGGAAATACATCGGCAATTAACCGGGAAGCTTTACTGGTTGAAGCGAATAAAGTCATTCGTGAGCATGGCGATTATCTTCACGGGATGGTCGCGAGCGACGTTGAACAGAAAGGAAATGTGCTGGTTTTTCGCGGGGAATTTTTTCTTGATGACCAAGGATTACCTACGTTGAAAACCACGGCCGTGTTTAATATGTTCAAACATCTGGCGCATCTTTTTTCAGAAAAATACCATCTGGAAGATTAACCTTTTCATACCCAATATAGTGGTATTTTTCGGCGTCGTATTTACGGTGTAATAAGAAAGACGTTATCGCCCGATTGACGAGCAATAAAAGGGACAAGTGTCCCTTTTATTCATTTATAGAGCCGCCTCAGAGCAACGGCTTCTGGCTGCGTTGCAACCAGCGCAGGAACAAACGATCAATGCTTTCTGCTGCACTGCCGGTAAACCTGTCCATCATGCGTTTACGACGGCTATAACGCACCGCAATCACCTCATGATTTTTCATCTCAGCAATCAGTAAATCATCGCTGGTACCAATAGCATCAATCAGCCCCTTCTCACGCGCTTGCGTACCAAACCAGTGTTCACCGGTGGCGACACTGTCAATGTCCAGTGAAGGGCGGTGCTGATGTACGAACTCTTTGAACAACACATGCGTTTCATTGAGGTCTTCACGGAATTTTTCGCGCCCTTCTTCCGTGTTTTCACCAAACAACGTTAAAGTGCGTTTAAACTCACCCGCAGTATGTAATTCAACATCAATATCGTTCTTTTTCAGTAAACGGCTGAAGTTGGGGATCTGTGCCACAACACCGATGGATCCAATAATGGCGAACGGTGCCGCCACAATCCTGTCGGCAACGCATGCCATCATGTAGCCGCCGCTGGCAGCAACTTTGTCCACGGCAACGGTCAGGCGAATCCCACCTTGTCGCAGGCGTGCCAACTGCGAAGACGCCAGCCCGTAACCGTGAACCACACCGCCGGGGCTTTCCAGGCGCAGCAGAACTTCATCCTCCGGCGTTGCAACGGCCAACACCGCAGATATCTCCTCACGCAGCGAGGTCACTTCGTGGGCATCCATGCTGCCTTTGAAGTCCAAAACATATAGGCAAGGCTTGTTTTTGGATACGCCAGTTTTAGCCCGCGATTTTTTCTGTTTTGCTTCAACCTTCTCTTGCTTTCTGAATGCTTTATTACTGAGTTTCTGTTCGCTTGGGTTAAGCCGCGCGGTGCGCATTTCGCGCTGCATTTCGCGATACTGTTCCCCCAAATCCAAAAGATGAAGTTCACCTTTACCTTGCGACTTACGTTGCCTCAGACCGACCACTAAAATCACTAACGCCCCGATGGCGATAACTACGGTGATAACTTTGGCCAGAAACAGACCATAAAGAGATAATAAATCCACACATACCG
Organism: Hafnia psychrotolerans; assembly: GCF_014639435.1. Classification (GTDB taxonomy): domain Bacteria; phylum Pseudomonadota; class Gammaproteobacteria; order Enterobacterales; family Enterobacteriaceae; genus Ewingella; species Ewingella psychrotolerans. The sequence goes on from NZ_BMFZ01000003.1 coordinate 181,641, forward strand.
CCTTCTACACTGTGGTAATAAGATGCCGCTTATTCTAGACAATCACCGTCGGGACGTCTTGTTCGAATGTGTTTCGCGGCAACAGGATTGAAAGCATTATTCCCTTTTTGTCCTGAAGGCTGGTAAAAGGGGTGCAGTCCTGCCCCATTTTTGTTACAAAAGAACTTACCTGCATAGAGGTTAATCGTTGAAAAAGATGTGCATTTCAGGCATATAAACCGAGTATTTATCCGCGTGATGAACCCTTTTTAGTCAACGTGCCCACCTGCGGTAGAGCCAGCTTTCTTCATTCATCTTGCTCCCGCCCAAAGCGCTTTGACACGATGTGAGATGCCAATGTGCGCCACATCCCGAAGCAGGCAAGAGGATATCCTGTGCAATATCATCCAAAATCAGACCTTCTCAACCAACGCATTATTCTGGTCACCGGCGCGGGTGATGGCATCGGTCGAGAAGCCGCTCTGACTTACGCACGCTTCGGTGCGCAGCTTATTTTACTGGGGCGCACTGAAAGCAAACTGGCAAAAGTCCAGCACGATATCGCGCAGCGTGGGTATCGCCCGGCACAGATTTACACGCTGGATTTGTTGACTGCCAGCCAGCAGGATTGCCAGCGCGTAGCCGAACAAATCACACAATGGGTCCCTCATCTTGATGGTGTACTCCATAACGCCGGTCTGCTGAGTGAAATCACGCCGATGGCGGACATTAAACTCGAAGACTGGAACAATGTCATGCAAGTGAACGTCAACGCGACCTTCATGCTCACGCAGGCCCTGTTGCCGCTGCAGTTGAAATCTTCCAGCTCATCACTGGTATTTACCACGTCAAGCGTTGGCCGCGAAGGCCGCAGCGGCTGGGGAGCCTACGCGGTGTCGAAATTTGCTACTGAAGGCATGATGCAGGTGCTAGCCGAAGAGTATAAACAGTCAAACTTACGCGTTAACTGCATCAATCCAGGGGGAACACGCACGAGTATGCGGGCATCGGCCTTTCCAGATGAAGACAGCAAAAAGCTGAAAACCCCAGCAGATATTATGCCGCTGTACCTCTATTTAATGGGTGATGATAGCCGCCGTAAAAATGGCATCAGTTTTGATGCACAACCTGGCCGCAAAGCGGGCCCAGCGGAATAATGAGGTAGGTCTGATGAGTGAGGAACACAGCAGTAATGACCGACATAAACAGCGCCAACAGCGGCTCAAGGAACAGGTCGATGCACGTATCGAAGCCGCACAGGAACGACGCGGTATCCTGATCGTTTTTACGGGCAACGGCAAAGGCAAAACCACGGCGGCGTTTGGTACAGTGACACGCGCCATTGGCCACGGACAGCGCGCTGGCGTTATCCAATTCATCAAGGGTGAGTGGCCCAACGGCGAGAAAAATTTGCTGGAACCGCATGGCGTGGAATTTCAGGTGATGGCTACCGGCTTTACCTGGGATACGCAAAACAAAGAGACCGATACCACCGCCTGTCAGGCCGTATGGCAGCATGGTAAACGCATGCTTGCTGATGCCTCACTGGATCTGGTTGTACTTGATGAACTAACGTATATGGTCAGTTTTGGCTATCTGGATTTACAGGAAGTGGTTGATGCTCTCAAGGCTCGCCCCGCTCTTCAGACAGTCATTATCACGGGCCGTGGTTGCCACCGCGACCTGCTCGAACTGGCCGACACCGTGAGCGAACTGCGCCCGGTGAAACATGCTTTCGACGCCGGAATTATGGCTCAACAGGGAATAGACTGGTAATACTAGCCGTCTTATTCCACTTTTCCTTTCAGATTGGCTTACTCAGAGAGTGCCACTGTCGTTAAGACGCTGAATAACACAGGAGCCGTTGGTGAGTTCGATCTCACTGACGCACCCCTGTTTGAACGGGAAGCGCCACATATCGGCCGGTGCCAGTTTCAGCATCATCGCCAACATCAGGCTTAATGAACCCTGATGAGCGACGATCGCCAAACAACTTTCTGTTGGCATAAGATAGAGCTGACGCATCGCCAGCCGAATACGCTGGGTGAAAGCTGCAAAAGATTCACCCAGTGGCACTTCGGCAACTTGCCAGTCGCGACACCATAAATCGTAGCCTGCCGCTCCCGATGCCAGTAGGTCGCGGTGGTGGCGCAGTTCCCACTCGCCAAAACACATTTCTTGCAATAAAGGCTGAACGTGCAGCTCACTGCTTCTTCCAAATGCGATCGCTTCTGCAGTAGCACGACTGCGGGCCAGATCGGTATGAACAATAGTATCCAGTGTTATGGATGCTAACTGTTGCGCGACGTGCTTAGCCTGAGTAACACCCATCGCCGTCAGTGCCACGTCACTGCTTCCGCAGAATACGCCATTTACGTTGGCGTCTGTCTGACCATGTCGAACCAGATATAACCTCATATCGTTTCCATCCGCATCCCATTCCTGGCAGTACTATAAAAATCGAGACAAAAAAAACCGCAGTCACGGACTACGGTTTATTAGGATAGCGCGACGATTGTCAGCTTATCCGTTGCGCTTAGACGGTGTACCGCTTCGTCGAGCCGGTGCAACCTGAGTATGACGCTTCACCGCGCGGCGGATTTGATTGGCCTTCACGCGGCGACGATCACGTTCAACTGGCATTTTGCTGACAGTTTCTTCAGGCATCTCCACCAGCGTACGCAAGTAGTTAGTTTCCGACAGCTCCAGCTCTTTATAGCCACCACGAGGTAAGCCCTTAGGCAAGGTCAAATCACCGTAGCGAACGCGGATCAGGCGGCTCACCTGCACACCTACCGCTTCCCACAACCGACGAACTTCACGGTTACGACCTTCGGTCAGCGTGACGTTGTACCACTGGTTCAGGCCTTCACCGCCCTGATATTTGATGCTACGGAATGCAGCGGGCCCATCTTCCAGCTGCACACCACGGCTTAACTGTTTGATTTTTTCGTCGTCAATCTGGCCAAACACGCGAACGGCATATTCGCGTTCAACTTCACGACTTGGGTGCATTAGGCGGTTTGCCAACTCACCATCAGTGGTGAACAGCAGCAGGCCGGAAGTATTGACGTCAAGGCGGCCCACGGCAACCCAACGTGAACCACGCATTTTGGGTAGACGATCAAATACGGTAGGACGGCCTTCCGGATCGCTGCGAGTACATAATTCGCCTTCAGGCTTGTAGTACGCTAGCACACGGCACACCGTGTCTTGCGATTCGATAATCGACAAGACGTGACCATCAAGACGAATTTTCGTCCCGGCCACCATTTCTACGCGATCACCCAACGAAGCAATTTTACCGTCAACACTGATACGGCCAGCCTGCAACATAGCTTCCACTTCACGGCGAGAACCATGACCGGCGCGGGCCAGAATTTTTTGCAGTTTTTCGCTCTGACCTTCGGTGCTGTCGAGGGCATTCTTAGGTTTTTCGTATTTTGGCTCGTCGTCTTCCGGCGCATCGGCCTCATTGTTCAGCACCGCAGAGACAGCTTTTGGTTTAGCGCTGCGGGATTTATCCCCACGCGGTTTGTCGCTGCGCGCGCTGTCAGGACGGGCTCTATCGGTACGTTCTGGACGAGCACCTTCTGGGCGAGGTTTGCCACTACGCGGTTTTTCTATACGGGATTTTTCGATCCGGGAATCACCGCGTGCAGTGTCAGAACGGGCTTTATCAGGACGGGCTTTATCAGTACGCGATTTGTCGTTACGTGGTTTATCAGTTCGTGACTTATCGGTACGCGCCTTGTCAGCCTGAGGTTTTTCACCGCGTTTTTCGGCACGCGTTGGCTCAGGACGGCCTTTGGCTGCGCCAGAGTTTCTTCCGCTTTTGGGTTTATCAGTGGCCGAACGGCCCGGTTTGGACTTGTCGCTTATATGCTTCTGGGAATTATACTTCTCGCTCATTGAGCAACCTCATTTGTCGCCTTCACAGGCGTCGGGGAGAGCCGGCAGCTCGATGGGAACCATCGCCTGCCCGCCAGAATTAGTATCAGTAAATAAGTCAGTGACTGTTGCGGAATTCCTGTGTGATACAGGCGGTACTTCGCGTCGCAATAACAGCATTGCTCATTAAAACAAAGGCTTATGAAAAGCCAGCCCGCCATTATACACAATTATACTGTTTTTGTATGTATCTGCGGACTGAATAATAAACAGATTACTATAAGAATGGCGTGGGATCACCGGCGCCTTCACGTACCACTTCAGGCGTAGACTCGGTCAAATCCACGACTGTGGTCGGCTGCTGGCCAATCGTACCGCCGTGAATGATCAGATCCACAAGTTTGCCCATATTATCTCTAATATCATCAGGATCAGATTCGGCAAAATCATTACCTGGCAGCATCAACGTGGTGGACATCAACGGTTCACCGAGCACGTCCAGCAGCGCCAGCGCAATCGGGTTGGATGGCACCCGCAAACCAATGGTTTTGCGTTTTTCACTCATCAGACGGCGCGGTACTTCTTTAGTCGCTTTCAAAATGAACGTGTAATTGCCTGGCGTATTGTTTTTGATCAGACGAAACGCCGTGTTATCCACGTAAGCATAAGTAGAAAGCTCAGACAGATCGCGGCATACCAACGTGAAGTTATGATTGCCATCCAGTTGACGAATACGACAAATACGCTCCATGGCGCTTTTATCTTCCAGACGGCAGCCCAACGCATAACCGGAATCTGTCGGGTACACAATGACGGCACCTTTACGCAAAATATCCACGGCCTGATTGATCAGACGCGGCTGCGGGTTCTCGGGGTGAATATAGAAAAATTGACTCATAATTCCCTTCTTAACTCATTCTGTAATAGGGGCAATACATGTGGGTTCCGCCCACTCTTTCCACACGGGTTCGACACCCGCGGGAAGCCACAGTTTTCGCCCCAGTTCTATCCAAGAGCAGGGTTGATGAAAGTCAGATCCCTGCGATGCCAGTAAATTATAGTCTCTTGCGAAAGCGGCGAGCTGGCTGCGTTCATTCGGTGCTTGCTGACACTGGGCGACTTCCATTGCATCGCCTCCCTGTTCGGCAAAATAAGCCAACAGACGTTTTAGCCATTTGGTTGACAGACCATAGCGTCCCGGATGAGCGACAACGGCCTGCCCGCCTGAGTAATGAATGGCTTCAATCGCTTGTTCAATTGTACACCAGTGTGGTGGAACATAGCCGGTCTTGCCTTTAGCGAGGTATTTATTAAAGACCTGCGTGATGTTGCCACACTTGCCGATTTCCACCAGATAACGCGCAAAGTGCGCGCGAGTAACCGCACCACCTTGCGCCAATCGCATAGCCCCTTCCAAAGCGCCTTGCACCTTGGCCTTTTCAAGTCTGCGACCTATTTCTTGCGCGCGCTCTATGCGTAAAGCGGCCTGCGAGGCCAGCAAGGTCTTGATCGCCGGATGGGCAGGATCGATCCTTAACCCGACAATATGGATTTCATGATTTTCCCACAATGTGGAGATTTCAACGCCGCTTACCAATTGCAAAGGGTGATTCTTTTCGGCAATGGCCTGCGCCGCACGAGCCAGTCCTTCAGTCGTGTCATGATCAGTAATGGCCAGCACCCCCACTCGCATTTCTACTGCACGGTCGACCAGCGCTTCAGGCGATAAATAGCCGTCAGAGGCAGTAGTATGGCTGTGCAGATCATAGAGAGTGAAGGCTGAACTGAGTTCTGGAATATCGGTGGTGATTGAAGTCATAAAAAGAGTAGTCATTAAACTCGTTGCTGAAAACGGCTTTTATCATAACCTGTTAGCCGTATGCCGGTTACCCCTATCTGACTTGACGACGAGCACATGTCACTGGCATAACAAGATACCGCGCAAGTTTAATTGTTTATTCTCAACAACAAAGTTCCAAAAGAGGGTTGACTAACGCCTCGCGAACTAGTTTACTAGTACGCAAGTTCGCAGAAGAGCGTCGATTTTCACGTTGAATGTTTTGTTTAAGAGAAATAAAGGGTATCTGATGATGACAATTTCAATGATTTCTGTACTCAGCTGGTGGCGCCACTTCCCTTCGCGGGCGGTGTGATCACGCATAGCTGTTAACAGTCCATGCAGATACCCGAAGCCCGCCGATTGCGGGCTTTTTTGTGGCCATATTCCATCATTACAATGAACAAATTTTAGGAGCCAACATGACGATTCAACGACCTCGTTTGGAACTGCTGACAGCTCAGGGAAATTACCGTGGTGATCCCACCGCCATCTTCCACCAGCTTTGTGGTGCACGCCCGGCCACCCTATTGCTGGAATCTGCTGAAATCACCAGTAAACAGAATTTGAAAAGCCTGCTGGTCATTGATAGCGCACTGCGCATCACGGCGCTGAATAATAAAGTCTCGGTTCAGGCGCTTACCGCCAATGGTGCATCGCTGCTTCCGCTAATGGACGCTGCACTGCCTGGTGATGTGCTCAATGATGTTCGTCCTAACGGCCGTGAACTGACCTTCCCAGCAATTGACCAGATGCAGGAAGAGGATGCTCGTCTGCGTTCGCGTTCGGTATTTGATGCACTGCGCAGCATTCTGGATTTGGTTGAAACGCCAGAAGAAGAACGTGAAGCTATACTGCTGGGCGGTCTGTTCGCCTACGATTTAGTTGCCGGATTTGAAGATTTGCCGCAGTTGCGTGCCGATCAGCGCTGCCCAGATTTCTGCTTCTATCTTGCGGAAACCCTTCTGGTTCTTGATCACCAGAATCGTAGCAGCCGTTTGCAAGCCAGCCTGTTCACCCCAGACAACGATGAGAAACAGCGCCTGCATTCGCGCCTCGAACAACTGCAACATCAACTGCAATTGCCGCCACATACGATTCCACATCAAGACGTAACGGACATGAAACTCAGCGTCAGCCAGAGTGACGAAGAGTTCGGTGCCGTGGTTGAAAAAATGAAAGAAGGCATCCGCGCCGGTGAAATCTTCCAGGTGGTTCCTTCGCGGCGGTTCTCACTGCCTTGCCCTGCTCCGCTGGCAGCCTATGAAACACTGAAAAATAACAATCCAAGTCCGTATATGTTCTTCATGCAGGACAACGATTTCACACTGTTTGGAGCTTCGCCGGAAAGCGCACTGAAATATGATGCCACCAACCGACAGATTGAAATTTATCCTATTGCCGGTACTCGCCCGCGTGGCCGTCGCGCTGACGGTTCACTAGATCGCGATCTCGACAGCCGTATCGAACTGGAAATGCGCACCGATCATAAAGAGTTGGCAGAACACCTTATGCTGGTTGACTTGGCGCGCAACGATTTGGCCCGTATTTGTGAGCCGGGCAGCCGCTATGTGGCTGACCTGACCAAAGTTGACCGTTATTCATTCGTGATGCATCTGGTTTCCCGTGTGGTGGGTACGCTACGTGCCGACCTCGACGTGCTCCATGCCTATCAGGCCGTCATGAACATGGGCACGCTGACCGGTGCGCCAAAAGTTCGCGCCATGCAGTTGATTGCCGGTTCTGAAAAAAGCCGTCGGGGCAGTTATGGCGGTGCTGTGGGCTACTTTACGGCGCAAGGTGATTTAGATACCTGCATTGTCATTCGTTCCGCCTATGTCGAAGACGGTATTGCTACCGTACAGGCTGGGGGGGGGGTTGTGCTGGATTCCGTACCGCAGGCTGAAGCTGACGAAACTCGCAATAAAGCCCGTGCCGTGCTGCGTGCCATCGCCACTGCACACAATGCCAAAGAGGTATTTTAAGATGGCCGACATTTTATTGATCGACAACGTAGATTCCTTCACCTACAACCTGGTAGACCAACTCCGCGCCAGCGGTCATAACGTAGTAATTTACCGCAACCAGATCCCGGCTGACGTGATCCTCGAAAAACTCAGCCGGCTGGAAAAACCCGTGCTGATGCTTTCCCCTGGCCCGGGCACGCCTTCAGAAGCGGGTTGTATGCCGGAGCTACTGAGACGTCTGCTTGGCCAACTGCCTATCATTGGCATCTGTTTGGGTCATCAGGCGATTGTTGAAGCCTACGGCGGTTATGTTGGCCAGGCGGGTGAAATCCTGCACGGTAAGGCTTCTTCTATTACCCATGACGGTGAAGGCATGTTCGCAGGAATGAGTAATCCGCTGCCCGTGGCGCGTTATCACTCGCTGGTTGGTAGCAAGATCCCAGCCGACGGCTTGACGGTCAACGCCCGCTACGGCGACATGGTGATGGCTGTGCGTCACGATAAAGATCGCGTTTGCGGTTTTCAGTTCCATCCAGAATCCATTTTAACCTCTCAGGGCGCACGTCTGTTAGATCAGACGCTGACCTGGGCTTTGGCATAAGACGAGGAGCTGACTATGCAAACTCAAGATATTACCGGCATCCTTGAAAACCTGTATCGCGCTCAGGTGATGACCCAGGAGGAGAGCCAGCAGTTATTTACCGCCATTGTGAATGGCGAACTTGAACCGACCCAGTTGGCGGCAGCATTGATAAGCATGAAAGTGCGCGGTGAGCAACCGGCGGAAATTGCTGGCGCAGCTCAGGCGTTGCTGACTCACGCCGAACCCTTTCCACGCCCCGATTATCCGTTTGCTGATATCGTCGGCACCGGTGGTGACGGCACTAACAGCATCAATATTTCGACCGCCAGCGCCTTTGTCGCCGCAGCTTGCGGCGTACGCGTCGCCAAGCACGGTAACCGCAGCGTGTCGAGCCGTTCAGGTTCCTCCGATTTGCTGGCCGCGTTCGGTATACGCCTGGATATGCCCGCACAAGCGTCCCGAGCCGCGCTGGATGATTTGGGCGTCTGTTTCCTGTTTGCCCCGCAATATCACACCGGTTTTCGCCACGCAATGCCGGTACGCAAGGCACTGAAAACTCGCACGCTGTTCAACGTACTTGGGCCGTTGATTAACCCCGCTCGTCCGCCGCTGGCACTGATTGGGGTTTACAGCCCGGAGCTGGTAAAACCTATTGTTGAAACACTGCGGACACTGGGTTATGAACGTGCCGCCGTCGTTCACGGTGGCGGCATGGATGAAGTGGCGATCCACGCGCCGACGCAGGTGGCTGAGCTGAAAAATGGCGAAATTTCAACCTATGAGCTGACACCGCAGGACTTCGGACTGGACAACTATCCGATCGAGGCGCTACTCGGTGGCGAACCGGAAGAAAATCGTGACATTCTGGCACGCTTATTACAAGGTAAAGGTGATCCTGCCCACGAAGCCGCAGTTGCCGCCAATGTGGCGATGTTACTGCGTCTTTTCGGTCAGGAAAACTTAAAACACAACGCCCAACAAGCTTTGGAAGTCATACGCAGCGGTGCTGCTTACCAGCGTGTAACCGCATTGGCAGCAAGAGGATAAGTGATGCAGCAGGAAACCGTGCTCCACAAAATTGTACGCGATAAAGCAGTTTGGATCGCGGCACGTAAAGAACAACAACCCCTGGCCAGTTTTCAAAACGACATCGAACCAAGCCAGCGCAATTTCTACGACGCCCTACGAGGGACAAAAACTGTCTTCATTCTTGAATGCAAAAAAGCGTCTCCCTCTAAAGGTATTATCCGCGATAACTTCAATCCGGTGGAAATCGCCAGCGTCTATAAAGATTACGCTTCGGCCATTTCTGTTTTAACCGACGAGAAATACTTCCAGGGCAGTTTCGACTTTCTGCCGCTGGTGAGTAAAACTGTCACCCAGCCGGTGCTGTGCAAAGATTTCATTATTGACCCTTATCAGATTCATCTGGCGCGTTTTTATCAGGCCGATGCGATTTTGTTGATGCTATCCGTCCTTGATGATGAACAATACGTTCAGCTGGCCGCCGTGGCGCACAGCCTGAGTATGGGCATCCTGACCGAAGCCAGTAACGAAGAAGAACTGGAACGCGCGGTGCAGTTGAAAGCCAAAGTCGTCGGCATCAATAACCGCGATCTACGTGATTTGTCTATCGACTTAGACCGTACCCGCCAGTTGGCACCACGCGTAACGCACGGCGTGACAGTGATCAGTGAGTCGGGCATCAATAGTTATGCACAGATCCGCGAACTGGGTCGTTTCGCCAATGGCTTCCTGATTGGCAGCGCGTTGATGTCAGAAACCGATCTGACCGCTGCCGTTCGCCGCGTGATGCTTGGTGACAACAAAGTCTGTGGCCTGACCCGCCAGCAGGATGCCGCCGTAGCCTATAGCGAGGGAGCCGTTTATGGTGGGCTGATTTTTGTCCCGACTTCACCACGCTATGTCACGCTTGAACAAGCTCGCATCGTGCAGTCGGGCGCGCCGTTGAAATATGTTGGCGTATTCCGTGACGAGCCGGTAGATAACGTCGTTAAAATCGCCGAAGCACTAAAACTGCACGTAATACAACTGCATGGCGATGAAGATCAAGCCTATATCGATGTACTCCGTGCAGCATTGCCGAAACGCTGTCAGATCTGGAAAGCGCTGAGCGTGAAGGAGTCAATGCCAGCCCTTGACCTGAATCAGGTTGACCGCTATGTGCTCGACAATGGCAAAGGCGGCACCGGTCAGAGTTTCGACTGGAGCAAACTGGCAGGACAAGATTTGAGCAACGTTTTACTCGCCGGTGGCCTTCGTGCCGATAACATCGTTGATGCTGCTCAGTTAGGTTGCGCGGGGCTGGATTTCAACTCCGGCGTTGAACGCGAGCCAGGCATTAAAGATGCCGATAAGATCACCGCCGTATTCCAGACGCTGCGGGCTTACTGATTTAAGCTGGCAGTGCCGTAAATTGACAGACAGGATGGAATGACATGACTTTACTTAATCCCTACTTCGGCGAATTTGGCGGCCAGTATGTGCCACAAATTCTGATGCCTGCACTGGCACAGCTGGAGGAAGCCTTTGTCAGTGCGCAGCGCGATCCCGAGTTTCAGGCCGAGTTCATCGACCTGCTGAAAAACTATGCGGGTCGTCCTACTGCACTGACGCTGTGTAGAAATCTGACGGCGGGTACTAAGACCAAACTGTATCTTAAACGGGGTGGCTTCTGCTCTCGCGTGTGCGCTGCTTGGTTATTGAGCGCCAGTCACCGAACGTATTCCGCATGCGTTTGATGGGTGCCGAAGTCATTCCGGTTCACAGCGGCTCTTCTACGCTCAAAGATGCCTGCAACGAAGCGCTGCGCGACTGGTCAGCTAGCTATGAAAAAGCACACTATATGCTCGGCACCGCTGCCGGTCCGCACCCATATCCAACGATTGTGCGCGAATTCCAGCGCATGATTGGTGAGGAGACTAAAGTGCAAATGCAGGAGCGCGAAGGTTGCCTGCCTGATGCGCTCATCGCTTGCGTCGGCGGCGGCTCCAACGCCATAGGTATGTTTGCAGATTTCATCGACGATACCAGCGTGAAACTGATTGGCGTCGAGCCTGCGGGTCTGGGGATTGAAACCGGCCAACACGGCGCTCCGTTGAAACACGGTCATGTTGGGATTGTCAGAAGGCCAGATTGAAGAGTCATACTCTATTTCTGCCGGGCTCGATTTTCCTTCTGTCGGCCCGCAGCACGCCTACCTTAACAGTATTGGTCGTGCAGAATATGTTTCAATCACCGATGACGAAGCGCTGGACGCATTCAAAGAGTTGTCCCGCCATGAGGGGATTATCCCCGCTCTTGAATCTTCACACGCACTGGCTTATGCCCTGAAAATGATTAAAGAGACGCCGCAGAAAGAACAGATTATTGTGGTGAATCTTTCCGGTCGCGGCGATAAAGATATTTTCACCGTTAATGATATTCTGACTGCCCGGGGAGAAATTTGATGGATCGTTATCAGCAATTATTCAAACGTCTGGAAAGCAAAAAAGAAGGTGCATTTGTTCCTTTCGTCACGCTGGGAGATCCTGGGATTGAGCTCTCATTGTCGATTATTGACACGATGATTGAAGCGGGTGCCGATGCGCTGGAGCTGGGCATACCCTTCTCGGACCCGCTGGCAGATGGCCCGACGATTCAGAACGCCAACCTGCGTGCATTTGCTGCCGGCGTCACGCCAACGCAGTGCTTTGGCATGCTGGCACGAATCCGAGAAAAGCACCCGGACATCCCGATTGGTCTGCTGATGTATGCCAATTTGGTCTTCCATAACGGCATTGATGCCTTCTATCAGCGCTGTGCCGAAGTGGGCGTGGATTCTGTACTGGTGGCCGACGCACCTTTTGAAGAGTCCGCCCCCTTCCGCGCTGCGGCTGTTCGTCACGGCATTGCGCCGATCTTCATTTGTCCACCTAACGCCAATGATGATTTATTGCGCGAAATTTCCTCGCATGGCCGCGGATATACCTACTTATTGTCACGTGCTGGGGTAACGGGCACGGAGATGCGCGCATCAACACCGCTGACTCACCTGGTCAATAAGTTACGTGAATATCATGCCGCACCACCACTGCAGGGTTTTGGCATTTCTGATCCTGCTCAGGTGAAAGAGACGCTGGCCGCTGGTGCAACTGGGGCTATCTCTGGATCGGCTACCGTGCGGATCATCGAAAACAATCTGCATCAACCCTCAGAAATGCTGGCACAACTTTCGCATTTCGTCAGTGAGATGAAAGCAGCAACACGCGCCTGACTCCGCTGAAAATCTTTCCAACGCCTTATTTGATGATGCGGATAAGGCGTTGTTTAATTGGATGAGTTAAGTTTTTATTTTACTGTTTTTGATTTGTATATCCTCGATCCTTACACCACACTGATAACTCCCCAGCAGCCATTTCATTTTCATGGTTGCCGCGCGGGAAATATGCATTACTAATCATTAGATGATGAGTTTCAAACTTGGCATGGAGAGTTATTTATGAAGCTATTCAAGACATTGTCGGCATTTTGCATGGCAGCTGTTGTCGTCATGGCTGTAGCGGCTTGCGCGCCAACTAAGAAATCAGAAGGTACTGGCGGTTATTTGGATGACACGGTAGTCACCACCAAAGTGAAATCTGCTTTGCTGGCGGATAAAACCATCAAGTCTCGTGAAATCAGCGTAGAAACCTTCAAGGGCCGCGTACAGTTGAGCGGTTTTGTTAGCTCACAGGCTGAAGCAAACCGTGCGGTTGAAGTCACTCGCGGCGTGGCGGGTGTGAAATCCATCGAGAATGATACTCGCGTGAAATAATCCTCGATTGATATAACAAAAAATGAAGAGGCGCAAAAGCGCCTCTTTTTTATAGGCTTTTGCTGAGGTTAGAAACGATAGCCGACGCCAAACATAAAGACCCACGGGTCGATCCGGGTGTTGATGTTTTGCTGCTCACCACCGGCTTTGAATTTGACTTCAGTATCAATATCTATCCACCACACAGACATGTTGATCAGCCAGTTGTCAGCGAGGTTGTAATCAAGACCTGCTTGTGTCGCCACGCCCCAGGAACTCTTAACGCTCAGATCTGACAGTCCGGCGTCGCGGCCCGTCTGGTTGAATTTGGTATCGTAGAAGGTGGTATAGTTGATACCCAGGCCAAGGTACGGACGCAACTTATCCTGCTTGTCACCAAAGTAGTACTGCGCCATTAATGACGGCGGTAACTGTTTCACTTCCGCGATCGTCCCGGTACTTTGCAGACCGACTTTATGTTGGAACGGCGTGGCCGCCAGCAGCTCCACTCCGATGTTATCGGTGAACATGTAGCCGAGAGTCATGCCCATCTGAGTGTTGTTGTCGATATTAAACGAACCCAAGCCCAATACGTTGTCTGAGCCTGCGTTTGGCCGCACGGTGGCCGTCCCTACACGAAAAATAACGTCTCCTGCCTCATGTGCGCTTGCGACTGCCGGAAATGCCGCTGCCGCGATTAATGCCCAATATGCTGCTTTCATTATCCCTTTCCTTTATGTGGATTAATTTTTCCCGCGAATAATACCTACTTTTTGTCAGGATTTGATCAATGCGGGATCACATCTTTAAAATAATTCTCGGGAAAATCCACCCTCATCAATCCGATCTAACTCTATAAAAAAGAAGGAATTGATCTACATCAAAATAAGAGATAAAGATCCCGCTGCTCATTTCTGTAATGGTTGACCCGGTACGATCTCGCGGTTTATCAGGCTGAGCGATAAGAAATCAATCAGATATCATTGGTAGGGTGCCACCATGCAACATTACAGGGTACAATCCCCGACTGATTGTCTTTCGATTATTTTGCCAAGGAGCGTTCATGCCTATCACGGCCAGTGCGTTATACCGTGACAGTTTCAATTTTATGCGTAACCAACTCACCAGTATTTTGCTGCTGGCTCTGTTGACCGCATTTATTACCGTCATTTTAAATCAACTCTTAATCCCTGGTGGCGATCAACTGAGCCTGCTCAGCGCGACCAGTGATGACCTGTCAGGCACGACAGACATGAGTTTGCAGGAACTTATTCAGAACATGTCACCAGAGCAGCAAATGGTGCTGCTTAAAGTCTCAGGTGCAGCAACCTTCTCTGCACTCGTCGGCAATGTATTACTGGTGGGTGGGATGTTGACGCTGATTCAAATGGTGTCAAACGGCATGACGACTAGCGCACTGCGTTCAATCGGTGCTTCTGCGCCAATTCTGCCGCGTCTATTAGGGCTGATGCTTATATGTACGTTGTTGGTTCAACTGGGTCTGACGCTGTTTATCGTTCCTGGCGTGCTGATCGCAGTAGCGGTTTCCATGGCACCGGTCATCAGCAGTACTGAGAAAATGGGCGTATTTAAGTCAATTAAAATCAGCAGCAAGCTAGCCTTTTCCAATGCCCGTCTGTTATTTCCGGCGATTATGTTCTGGCTGGCGGCCAAAATGCTGGTCCTGCTGGCGGTAAGCCATCTAACCATTCTGCCTATCATGGCCGCTTCGGTAGTATTGAGTACGCTGAGCAACCTGATTTCAGCCTTACTGCTGATTTACCTGTTCCGTCTCTACTCCAAATTGCGCGCCTGAATGTCATCAGCAGTCTTTGAAAGGGTGCACTGGCGCCCTTTTCTTTTGTCTGTGAAATGATTCCGGTATAGTCAAAACATACAATAAACATGGAATGAAGTATGAAGCAGCTCCTCGATTTTCTTCCCTTAGTCGTCTTTTTTGTTTTTTATAAGATGTATGACATTTTTGTCGCCTCCGGCGCGTTGATTGCCGCGACCGCACTGGCCCTGATTTTCACCTGGATTAAATACCGTAAAGTCGAAAAGATGACGCTTATCACTTTCGCGATGGTTGCTATTTTCGGCACACTGACGTTGGTATTCCACAATGATGAATTCATTAAATGGAAAGTGACGGTGATTTACGTGCTTTTCTCTGTTGCCCTGCTGGTGAGTCAGTGGGTAATGAAGAAGCCATTGATCCAACGGATGTTGGGCAAAGAACTGACGCTGCCCGATCATGTCTGGAATAGGCTAAACTTCTGTTGGGCCATATTCTTTCTGGTATGTGGACTGGCCAATATTTACGTGGCGTTCTGGTTGCCGCAGGAACTCTGGGTTAACTTCAAAGTGTTCGGTCTGACTGCACTCACGCTGGTATTTACTCTGCTGAGCGGCGTCTATATTTATCGGCATATGCCGGATGAAGAAAAAAAATAAACATTTTCCTATATAGGCCTTTCTCTTCGAAGGGCCTTAATTTTGACGAGCCAAGAAGCCGACCAATATGAACGATAAACAGAGCTTACCCAATGGTGAAATGGTGTTGCGCACGCTGGCAATGCCCGCAGATACCAATGCAAATGGCGATATTTTTGGCGGCTGGCTGATGTCGCAGATGGACATGGGTGGAGCCATTCAGGCAAAGGAGATCGCTAAAGGTCGCGTTGTCACGGTGCGTGTCGATGGCATGACCTTCCTGAAACCCGTCGCCGTGGGTGATGTGGTGTGCTGCTACGCGCGATGCATTCGTACCGGGAACAGCTCCATCACCATTAATGTGGAAGTCTGGGTTAAGAAAGTTTCGTCTGAGCCCATCGGACAGCGTTACAGAGCCACTGAAGCGGTATTTACCTATGTTGCGGTCGATGATGAAGGTAAATCACGGACTCTGCCAGATGGCCGAAGTAATTTCAGTGTGGAATCTGGCGGCATGTCCGAAGACTGATTTTAGTTTTTTGTTCTATTAAAGATAGAAAGTAAAAAGGTCGCCTTTTCTGGCGACCTTTTTACTATGGATTGACGACATTATTCTACCGAGCTGCCGCCGTTGATTTTGAACACCAGGTTAACCACCAGATTGTTCGCTGCCTTCGGTTCATAGCGCCACTTCCGCATCGCCTGTTTGACTTCCCGCTCAAACATATTGCGCGGTTCTGCAGACAGAATCCGCACGTTATCCACGCGCCCTTCGCTGTCCACATCAAACTGTACCCGTACACGCCCTTCTAAACGCAGCGCAAAGGCTCTGGCCGGATATTGAGGCTTGGAGCGTTCTAACGGCCTTGGTCCTGTGTTAGCGCCCGACGTCGCTGGCACAGAAGGCTTAGCCGCAGGTTTGACGTCAGGCTTGTTGTTAAACATCGAAGCATCGTCAGTAATTTTTGATTTTTCCGATTTTTCGACCGTTTTTTCTACCGGTTTAGCTTTCGGCTTCGTTTTTTCAACCGGCTTCTTCACCGGCTTAGGGGTCGGTTTAGGCTTCGGCTTCGGCTTCGGCTTCGGTTTTGGCTCTGGTAGCGGTACCGCTTCTGGTGGCGGTGGCGGCTCTGGCTTCACTTCCGGCTCAGGTTCTGGCTCTGGCTCCGGTGCAACCTGAGGTTTTGATGGTGGTGGCGCGAAATCAGCCGGATTGACCATCGTCACACTCATCACCTGCTGTTCCTGCTTTGGCAAGGTCATCGTGTCCGTCATAGTGACATACAGTAAAGCGCCAATTACCGCGACATGCAGGCCGACGGCGATAACAAACGGCAACGTAATGCGAATAAATCTAAACTTTTTTAGCGGCATAATGATTCATTTTCCCCGTGAAGCCGCAAGTTTAAATGCAAATAGCAATCATATTCAACTCCGAGATGACAACTATTCTCAAATAAGGGCGTTATTGATTCAGTGTAAAACGCTTTATTCCCGCCTGAGGTTTCGCTATGGTGATCGCCACAGCCCAAGACATGGCTGTACTTCCGTGATTTCTTAAAAACCTGATAATTTAAAAGGTGACCCATGCTTTACGTCATTTATTCAGAAGATGTGGCTGACTCGCTGGAAAAACGCCGTGCAGCTCGCCCGGCGCACATTGAACGTTTGCAAAAATTGCATGAACAGGGTCGAGTGCTGATTGGTGGCCCGACGCCTGCGATTGACAGTAATGACCCAGGCAATGCCGGCATGAGCGGGTCAGTACTGATTATGGAATTTGAAACATTGGAAGCGGCGAAAGCATGGGCCGATGCCGACCCCTATGTTGAAGCCGGTGTGTATAAAAAGGTGACTGTAAAGCCATTCAAACGCGTTTTTTAACGCATATCACGCACAAGAAACAGTACAGAATGTTATCTCAAAAATAGCAGACCGCGACTCTGCGTCCGTTTTTATGGGGCTCATACAGAATGCTGTTAAAGCAATCACAGTCGCCCCATAGCTTCTATGGTAGAATGCGTTCCCCTACCCCAGAGGTACGCTCTTATGTCATTCTTCGACGGATTGAAGTTTCTTTCCAGCCAGAAAACCAAAGTGACCTGCCCCGAATGCAAAGCGGTTACTGAACAGATAAGCGCTAAGGTCCGCAAGAATTCAACACTGGTTTGCCCGAAATGCGGTGCTTTATTCCAGCCCAAAGATCGTTGATCAAGAACACCACTCATAGGCTACCGCATAAAGCGAAAGTCGCTGATGCTGCTGATGGTGGATCTGCCGGATTCGGTAGATATGACGATAACGTCTGGATTGACCTTCCAGCCAGCGGCTTCTTCGGCGCTGAGACTGGCGTAACATACGCCAGCGACCGACTTCATTTCTGCTGTGTTTCATGCAAATTATTCCCGTTGTTCACTTTCTCTGCGCTCACGTCTGCACAGAATGCGGGGACATTATAGGCCGTTGACTTTGTTATCCCAGCCTTGTTTCACCCTAAAATGCCAGTTTTCAGCTACCCTTGATGACAGTTCGATGAGGGTTTTTACTTCCAGCACTATTTACAGAGGTAGCTGATTGATTGAAGGGCGTAAATTCGTTAAAACAGTACCCCCTTTTATTGACACTGCGTACACTCCATCCCATGGCTTGCGAACAGGATTTTCGCCATTATGACAACTTTTTATGCGGTAATTAGCTGGCTTTTGATTTTTGGCTACTGGTTACTGATTGCTGGCGTAACGTTACGCATTTTAATGAAGAGACGCGCGGTGCCTTCGGCTATGGCATGGTTGCTGATTATCTATATCATTCCGCTGGTCGGTATTATTGCCTATCTTTCCTTTGGTGAACTGCATCTGGGCAAACGCCGGGCGGAGCGCGCTAAAGCGATGTGGCCTTCTACTGCGCGTTGGCTGAATGATCTAAAAGGCTGCCACCGAATTTTCGCGACAGAAAACAGTGAAATCGCCAGCTCCCTTTTCCAGCTATGTGAGCGCCGTCAGGGTATCGCAGGCGTTAAGGGCAATCAGCTTCAACTGCTGACCACCAGCGATGACACGCTGCATGCCATTATGCGTGATATTGAACTGGCGCGGCATAATATCGAGATGGTGTTTTATATCTGGCAACCCGGTGGCCTGGTCGATCAAGTGGCAGAGTCGCTGATGGCAGCATCGCGCCGCGGCATTCACTGCCGTCTCATGCTTGATTCGGCAGGTAGTGTTGCTTTCTTCCGCAGCCCTTACCCGGCGATGATGCGTAATGCCGGGATTGAAGTCGTCGAAGCGCTGAAAGTCAATCTGTTCCGTGTCTTCCTGCGCCGCATGGATTTACGTCAGCACCGTAAAATTATCTTAATTGATAACTATGTTGCCTATACAGGCAGTATGAATATGGTTGATCCGCGTTTCTTTAAACAGGACGCGGGGGTCGGCCAGTGGATTGACCTGATGGCGCGCATGGAAGGCCCGGTGGCAACCACCATGGGGATTGTCTACTCATGTGACTGGGAGATTGAAACCGGTAAACGTATTTTGCCGCCTGAGCCTGATCTCAATCAGATGCCTTTCGAAAAGGAAAGCGGTCACACCATTCAGGTGATCGCCTCAGGTCCGGGCTTCCCGGAGGATATGATCCATCAGGCACTACTCACCGCCGCCTATTCAGCCCGAGAACAGCTGGTGATGACTACACCCTACTTCGTGCCGAGCGATGACCTGCTGCACGCCATTTGTACCGCAGCGCAGCGTGGTGTTGACGTCAGTATTGTGATGCCGATGAAAAATGACTCTATGATGGTCGGCTGGGCAAGCCGTGCCTTCTTCAATGAGTTGCTGGAAGCCGGCGTTAAAATCTACCAGTTCGAAGATGGGCTGCTGCACACTAAAAGCATTTTGGTTGACGGACAATTGAGCCTGGTCGGGACGGTCAACCTTGATATGCGCAGTTTATGGCTGAACTTCGAGATCACGCTGGTGATTGATGATGATGGCTTTGGTAACGATTTAGCGCAGGTACAAGATGATTACATCGCACGTTCGCATCTGCTGGATGTCGAAGCCTGGCTAAAACGTCCCTTCTGGCATCGGATCATTGAGCGGTTGTTCTACTTTTTCAGTCCACTGCTGTGAAACTGGCAGCAGGAATGTTTAAATATGTACCTGAAACACACTATTTTTATTTAAGAGAATTTTTATGGATCTGAATAATCGCCTGACCGATGATGAAACCCTTGAACAAGCCTACGATATTTTCCTGGAACTGGCGGGCGACAATCTGGATCCTGCGGATATATTGATTTTTAATCTGCAGTTTGAAGAACGCGGTGGCGCAGAACTTTATGACCCAGCCGAAGATTGGGTAGAGCACGTGGATTACGACCTAAACCCAGATTTCTTTGCCGAAGTGGTAATTGGTCTGGCTGATGCCGAAGACCAGCCTATCAACGATATTTTTGCCCGCGTGCTTTTGTGCCGTGAAAAAGCCCACAAGCTGTGTCATATCCTTTGGAAAGAATAAGTTAATCGTCATTCCTCGAATGACCTCTATGTCGGTTGCCTTGACACAACTCGATGGATGTAAGGTATCCCTTTAATTTCCATAAAAAAACCTGCCAATGGCAGGTTTTTTTATACTTCCAATTCGCTCTATACTATTAAAGTGGATCCACTTTCAGGCAAGAAACCGCATGGCGGAAACTGCCCTCGAGCAGCGGACGGGTGATCGCACATTCCGGCCCCGCAATCGGACACCGAGTACGGAATACACAGCCTGACGGAGGATTAATTGGCGAAGGCAGATCGCCCTCCAGCAATTGAATCACCTTATTACGCTCTTTATCTGGATCCGGTACAGGTACCGCTGACATGAGGGCGCGGGTATAAGGGTGTTGCGGATTATGGTAAACCTCGTCATAGGTACCCAGCTCTACTGCATGGCCGAGATACATCACCAGCACGCGATCGGAAATATGTTTCACTACCGCCAGGTCATGGGCGATAAAAATCAGCGACAGCCCCATCTCCCGCTGCAATTGTTGCAGCAGATTAACCACCTGAGCCTGAATCGACACATCTAGTGCGGAAACCGGTTCATCACAAATGATCAGTTTGGGTTCAAGGATTAAGGCACGCGCAATACCGATACGCTGACACTGACCGCCGGAAAATTCGTGCGGATAGCGGTTGATCAAGTTAGGCAACAGGCCAACCTTGAGCATCATCGCCTTCACTTTCTCCTTCACCTGCAACTTCGGCATTTTCGGATTATAGGTTTTTAGCGGTTCAGCAATGATCTCGCCAATGGTCATTCGCGGGTTAAGCGAGGCCAGAGGATCCTGGAAAATCATCTGAATGTCACTGCGTGTATGGCGCCATTCCGCATCAGACATATTTAGCAGGTCTTTGCCTAGCCAGGCCACTTTACCTTCCGTCGCTTTCACCAGGCCGATAATCGCACGCGCGAAAGTCGACTTACCACAGCCTGATTCCCCGACCACACCGAGGGTCTCACCTTCGTATAAACGCAGGGTAACACCATCTACCGCTTTTAGGGTTTTGGACGGCTGCCAGAACCATTGCTTACCATCTTTGATATCAAAGTGAACCTTCAAGTCTGCCACTTCAAGGAGTACTTTTTTATCTGGCGGCGCTTCATTATTCACCGAAGGGCTGTGCAAAACTGTGTGATCTGTCATACCAACTCCTCGACCGGCTTAAAGCAGGCACGTAAACGACCCTCACCAAAGCGCTCAAGCGGTGGCGCGGTGTGACAGATTTCCATCGCATATTGACAGCGAGGCTGGAAAGGACAGCCTTTAGGTAAACGCAGTAAGTTTGGCGGGTTACCCGCAATCGTCGTCATCATTCCACCTTCGGCATCAAGGCGGGGAACAGCATTGAGCAGACCGATAGAGTACGGATGGCATGGATCATAAAATACATCACGTGCCTGACCATATTCCATCGTACGTCCGGCATACATCACCAGCACTTTGTCACAAATCCCGGCAACGACACCGAGATCGTGCGTGATCATGATGATAGCCGTGTTGAACTCTGCTTTGAGCTCATTGAGTAGCGTCATGATCTGCGCCTGAACGGTGACGTCCAACGCCGTGGTGGGCTCATCGGCAATCAGCAATTTAGGACGGCATAGTAATGCCATCGCGACCATCACACGCTGCCGCATGCCGCCGGAGAATTCGTGCGGGTACATCTTCATGCGTTTACGTGCTTCCGGCATTTTCACCGCATCCAGCATACGTACTGACTCTTCAAAAGCCTCTCTTTTGCTCATGTGCTTATGCAGCATCAGCACTTCCAACAACTGCTCGCCCACGCGCATATACGGGTTAAGCGACGTCATGGGATCCTGAAAAATCATCGAAATCTGTTCAGCGCGCAGCTTGTTGAGCTGTTTTGGTGGCAGGTTGAGGATTTCATGACCGTTGAATTTTGCAGAACCACTGATGCGGCCATTGCTGGCCAGCAGACCCATAAGCGCAAATGCTGTTTGCGATTTACCTGAGCCGGACTCACCGACGATACCCAATGTTTCACCCGCCCGGAGGTCGAAGTGGAGATCATTAACCGCGGTGACATCACCATCCGGCGTCTCAAAAGTAACTCGCAGATCTTTAACATCAAGCAGAATTGGCGACACCTGGCCGTCAACAGCCGCAGCCGCGGCAAAAGTGGAATGTTTAATGGTGCTCATGGTTGCAATCCTTAACGATCTTTCGGGTCGAGGGCATCACGCAGGCCATCGCCGATGAAGTTGAAACAAAACAGAGTCACAACCAGGAAGCCTGCAGGAAACATCAGTAACCACGGTGAAACTTCCATCGAGTTGGCACCGTCACTTAATAACGCGCCCCAACTGCTTAACGGTTCTTGCGTACCCAACCCGAGGAAGCTAAGGAAGGATTCGAACAGGATCATGCTTGGAACCAGCAGAGAGGCATACACGACCACCACGCCGAGCACGTTTGGCACAATATGACGCAACACAATATTTCGGGTAGAAACACCACTGACTAAAGCCGCTTCAATGAACTCTTTTCGTTTCAGGCTAAGAGTCTGGCCGCGAACGATACGCGCCATATCCAACCAAGACACCATGCCTATCGCCACAAAAATCAGCAAAATGTTTTGCCCAAAGAAAGTGACCAGCAGGATAACGAAGAACATGAACGGGAAAGAGTTGAGGATTTCAAGCAGACGCATCATCGCGGAGTCGATTTTGCCGCCGAGATAACCTGAGAGGGAACCATATAAGGTACCCAGGATCACCGCCACTAAGGCCGCGGACACACCGACCATCAGAGAAATACGACCGCCGATAGCCACGCGAACCAGCAAATCGCGGCCAGATGAGTCGGTACCGAAATAGTGATGAGAGGCGAAATCTGGCGCGGCTGACATCATATTCCAATCAGTATCAGCATAGGAAAATTGCGACAACACGGGCGCAAAGGCCACAAATAGTGCGATGAGCGACAGCACAATCAGGCTGGTAACCGCAGCACGGTTGCCCATAAAACGGCGACGTGCATCCTGCCATAAACTGCGACCTTCAACTTCCAGCTTTTCACTGAAATTTTCCAGAGCGTCACTTTTTTTCTTACTTAGCATCATTGACAAGCTCCAGCATTAATAACGGATTTTCGGATCGATAACGGCGTAAAGCACATCAACGATCGCGTTGAAAAAAATGGTCAACGCACCCACCAGGATGGTCAGGCTAAGTACCAGAGAATAGTCACGGTTAAGTGCCCCGTTAACAAATAACTGGCCGATACCTGGCAATCCGAAGATGCTCTCAATAACCATTGAACCGGTAATAATGCCGACAAATGCAGGCCCCATATAAGATAGAA
The DNA here is from genome assembly GCF_014639435.1 of Hafnia psychrotolerans. Lineage (GTDB taxonomy): Bacteria > Pseudomonadota > Gammaproteobacteria > Enterobacterales > Enterobacteriaceae > Ewingella > Ewingella psychrotolerans. The sequence goes on from NZ_BMFZ01000003.1 coordinate 205,008, forward strand.
CCGGTAGCAGCGCGGGTTTAAGCGCATGGCGCAGAATAATGCGATGCAACGGCAAACCTTTGGCGCGTGCAGTGCGAATAAAGTTGGAGTGAAGAATTTCAATCATTGAACCACGGGTGATACGTGCGATACTCGCAATATACGCCAGCGACAAGGCTACCATGGGTAGGATCACATATTTCAGCCCACCACCGTTCCAGCCGCCACCCGGTAACCATTTAAGGGTGATTGAAAATATCAATACCAGCAGAGGTGCCACCACGAAACTCGGGATGACAACGCCGATCATGGCTACCCCCATTACCGAGTAATCCCACTTGGTGTTCTGATTAAGTGCGGCAATCACGCCGGCACTCACACCAAAAACAATCGCCATGATGAATGCAGCCAGCCCGAGTTTCGCAGAAACCGGGAATGAAGCCGCAACCAAATCATTAACGGTGTAGTCCTTATATTTGAATGACGGGCCGAAATCCCCTTTGACCATCTGCTCCAAATAATGGAAATACTGTTTATAGATGGGGTCATTGAGGTGATATTTGGCCTCAATGTTAGCCATAACTTCTGGCGGAAGATTACGCTCACCAGTAAATGGGCTTCCTGGTGCGAGACGCATCATAAAAAACGAGATAGTGATCAGAATGAATAGCGTCGGAATCGCTTCCAGACAGCGGCGTAAAATAAACTTTAACATTGCCCGTACCTGTTTCTAAGCCTGCACTACAGCTTGATAGTTTTGGCTTGATCGTCACGGCGAATCATCAGTGCCGTGGCGGTGGCTCTTTGCTCTGGCACTGAAAAGGTCAGCACCAAGAGCATTGATATGATCAAATAACGAGCAGGACGGCTCGGGGACGCCCTGCTCTACGCTGATTAATGCTTGATAATATAAAGATCTTTAACGTAGACGTTGTCCTGTGGATCTTTACCTGTGTAGCCGCCGACGTACGGTTTTACCAGACGAGCATTCACGTAGTAATAAACAGGAACGATGGCGGAGTCTTTATCCAGCTGGGTTTCAGCTTTTTGATAAAGCGCTGCACGTTCATCATCAGTCTTCGCATTCAGCGTATCAGCAATGTCTTTGTCAAATGCAGCGCTCTTATAGTGAGCAGTGTTGTTGCTGCTGTTGGAGAGCATCGTGTTGAGGAATGAGGAAGGTTCGTTATAGTCAGAACACCAGCCTGCACGTGCAACGTCGAAGTTGCCCTGATGACGGCTATCCAGGAAAGTTTTCCACTCCTGGTTTTCCAGTTTGACGTTCACGCCCAGGTTTTTCTTCCAAATAGCGGCAGCGGCAATAGCCAGTTTCTTATGCAAATCAGACGTGTTGTAAAGCAGGTTGAAAGTTAATGGCTTAGCATCAGTATAACCGGCTTCTGCCAACAATTTTTTCCCTTCGGCGTTACGTTGAGCCTGGGTTTCTTTGAACCAGGCTGGCGGGGTCAATTTGGCACCGTCAGTATAAGGTGGGGTGTAACCGTAGGCAGGCAGATCGCCCTGCGCTTTTACTTTATCAACAATAATATCGCGATCCAGACCCAATTTTAGTGCGGTACGAACACGCGCATCGGTGAATGGGGCTTTCTGATTGTTGATTTCATAATAATAAGTACAAAGATAGGGATCAACGTGGACTTCAGTTGGGATTTCTTTCTTCAGTTTATGGAACAGTTCAATCGGCATATTGTTATACGTCATGTCGATTTCGCCGCTGCGGTAGCGGTTAACATCAGTAACTTCTGAAGAGATTGGCAGGTAGGTCACCTGATTGATCACTGTTTTAGCATTATCCCAATACTCCGGATTGCGCTCAAGAACAATACGTTCGTTGACAGTCCAGGCTTTCAGTTTGTATGCGCCGTTGCTGACGTAGTTCTCTGGCTGCGTCCACTTGTCGCCGAACTTCTCAACGGTTTTTTTATTGACCGGTTTCATCGCAGTGTGGGACAACATTTTTACGAAGTATGGGACGGGTTCAGTCAGGGTAACTTGCAAAGTATGGTCATCAAGCGCTTTCACACCCAGCGTGTCAGGGCTTTTTTTACCGCTGATAATGTCATCGATATTTTCGATATGACCATATTGTAGATAACTTTCGTACGGGGATGCTGTTTTAGGATCCGCCAAGCGCTGCCAGCTGTATACGAAATCTTCGGCGGTAACAGGGTCGCCATTTGACCATTTAGCGTCTTTTCGCAAGTGGAAAGTCCAGACTTTAAAGTCTTTATTTTCCCAGGTTTCAGCAACGCCTGGGATGACGTGGCCATCCGCATTCGATGTGTTGACCAGACCTTCAAGCAGGTCACGGATCACGTTAGATTCCGGGACACCTTCTACTTTATGTGGGTCCAGTGACTGGACTTCAGAACCGTTGTTGCGCACCAGCTCTTGTTTGTCAGCCAGTTTTACACCTGCAGGAACGTCAGCGGCAAATGCGCTGCTTGCAGCCACACCCATTGCGGCCATGATGCAGGCTGCGAGGATAGTTTTTTTTGTGATGTTGGTCATTGTCATTCAACTCCAGTTTTTATTATGAACTTGCGCACTGTGGAGCAAGATAAACCCTTGCTAGGTTTTCGGTTGATCATGGATAGAAACGAGTTACCCATAGAGAAACCGATGTTTTAGCCATGCGAGGAAGCCGGCTAACCCCTTCATTTGCTAATTGAAGAAATTTAAGACTGTTAATCGTCTTTCAATTTCAAAGATCATTTAAGGAAGATCTTCTCCTTTTGCTTGCCGTGTCCAAAAACGCTACGTGAGGATGTAATATTTCTGACAACACAGCAGGCTAAGACTTTATTTATGTCAAATTTTCAGGCTTATATATCATCTGGCTAAGCAACGTTTTTAAACAGTCTGAGAAAATAGAGACTCTAAAAATATCCTGCTGAATGGCGCGCCGCCGCAACGTTATGCATTAAAGGTGCCAAATAGATTGACTGAATGATGCTAAAGCACAAAGAAGTCTGGTTTGCTTTACATGCACAGTTTCAACCCCGGTACGCTCTAAAAAATGACATGCCTGAGCAGTTATTCTCTTAGTCACATCCAATCTGACTTCGGTATTAATGCTAACCACTTTCCATTTGTGGAGACGCCCAGAAAATTATCAGAAGCAGCTTAACTGCGCCAATAAATTTTACGGAAATGTTACGCATTTCTCCTTTATCTGTTACCAAACGACACAAACAGCTTTCACTCATGCCCAAGAAATTGACGATAAGTTAATATTTATTAATGAGTTAAGATAAAAAAAATGGTTTACACTTTCAGTTCTGCCGTCCCCAAAAATCATTAACACAATAAGTCAACATTCAGTGTCTTTTAAGAATAAACACCTATTTATAGCGAGATAAACACTAATAACATCTCGATACATCCTGCACAAGCCCTACAGAATGATGTGATTGAATTAACGTCGAAACGGGCAATAAAAGGGGCATTAAAGGGAATATTTGTAGCAGTAAACTAATAAAAATAGCGGCTTGAGATGTAAATAGGTTCAGGAAGTGGGTTTGTGCTACATTTGAGTGCATGTGGTCACTAATAACACATTAGTTGCACTATATTAATGCGTACAGTTATTAGTGGTATTAATAATTAACACCACTAATTTTGAGAAAATGCGGGCTGGTAATTAATTGCAGAGAATGAGTATCGTCGTCAAAGCAAACCAGGGAAGATTGCTTTAACCCCCGTCACGATGAACTCGATGCCGAGCGACATCAACAGAAGACCCATGATACGCGTAATGACGTTAATCCCGGTTTGACCCAGCAGCCTTACGAGCAAAGGTGCAGCACGGAATAGCAGCCAACAACAAAAAGCAAAAAAGGCAATCGCGACTGTCAGGCCCAGCAAATTTTGCCACCCATTAAAACGCGAACTCCAGACAATAGTTGAACTGATCGCACCCGGCCCTGCCATTAAAGGAAGAGCCAATGGAACCACACCAACATTTTCGCGTATGGCTGTTTCTGACTTCTCTTGCTTGTTCTGTTTGTCTTCACCGAGTTTGCCGCTGATCATCGACATTGCGATACTCACAACCAGAATACCGCCAGCAATTCGAAATGAGTCAATAGAGATCCCAAAAATATGCAGTATCGCGTCACCGAGAAATAGTGCAGTCCACAATATAATGGCCACCGAAAGATTGGCCGTCATATTGGTTTTATTTCTGCCTGCCGCCGCCTGATAGCTGGTCATGCTGATGAATACCGGTAAAATCCCCACCGGGTTAACCAAGGCAAAAAGACCCACAAAAAATTTTATATAACCTGAAAGATCTAACAAAGATTGGCTCACGCAGAACTCCGCACAATACGCCAGTAGAGGATGCTCAAGATTTGGCGCTAATCTACTGGAATTACAGTTTAGACGCCATGTTGTTTAGTAGTATTTAGCACCAGATAGTGTAAAAAAAACAGTTTTAATCACTATTGTTAAAAAATATCGACTTAGACCGTACTTAACCCGTTACATTTGTTAATCTACACACTACATGATGATAGTAATTCTCAATACGATAAGCTGAAAGGTGTCAGCAAAGGGGTTGTGTGATCCAGATCAAAATTGACCTAGCCACTAATAGGTATGCTTTGCGCATAGTCACTGGGTTACGCATACAGGACGAAACCATACTCCAAGCGTTTTTATCTACAGGATGTTCTTTCCCAATTAAAGCTGTTTGAGCAAATAAAAGTCAGAGATAACACATTGCTAACAACACTATCACTTTGTTTTCACAGTGTTCGCTAGCACAGCTATACTCTTCTCTGACGAATTATTTACTAAAAGAGTTTAACTTTATCAGGAGAGCATTATGGCTGTAACAAATGTCGCTGAATTAAACGCACTCGTAGCACGAGTCAAAAAAGCACAGCGCGAATATGCTAACTTCACCCAAGAACAAGTAGATAAAATTTTCAGCGCTGCCGCTCTGGCTGCCGCTGATGCTCGTATCATACTTGCTAAATTGGCTGTTGAAGAATCCGGTATGGGTATCGTTGAAGATAAAGTGATTAAAAACCACTTCGCTTCCGAATACATCTACAACGCCTACAAAGACGAAAAAACCTGTGGCATCCTGTCGCAAGATGACACCTTCGGTACTATCACCATTGCTGAACCTATCGGCATCATTTGCGGTATCGTCCCTACCACCAACCCAACCTCAACCGCTATTTTCAAAGCACTTATCAGCTTGAAAACCCGTAACGGCATTATCTTCTCTCCACACCCACGTGCTAAAAACGCGACCAACAAAGCAGCAGATATTGTGTTGCAGGCAGCGATCGCAGCGGGCGCGCCGAAAGATATTATTGGCTGGATCGACGAACCAAGTGTTGAACTGTCTAATCAGCTGATGCACCACCCAGATGTGAACCTGATTCTGGCGACAGGTGGTCCTGGTATGGTTAAAGCAGCATACAGTTCCGGTAAACCTGCCATTGGTGTTGGTGCAGGTAACACTCCAGTCGTCGTGGATGAAACCGCTGACATCAAACGCGTTGTAGCGTCTATTCTTATGTCTAAAACCTTCGATAACGGCGTGATCTGTGCTTCAGAGCAGTCAATTATCGTTGTTGATTCTGTATATGATGCTGTTCGTGAACGTTTCTCTTCACACGGCGGCTACATGCTGCAAGGCAAAGATCTGAAGGCTGTTCAGGATATCATCCTGAAGAATGGTGGCCTGAATGCGGCCATTGTTGGCCAGCCAGCCACTAAAATTGCCGAAATGGCAGGGATTAAAGTGCCATCAAACACCAAGGTGTTGATTGGTGAAGTGAAAAATGTCGATGAGTCTGAGCCATTCGCTCATGAAAAACTGTCCCCTACCCTCGCGATGTACCGTGCCAAGAATTTTGAAGACGCGGTAGAAAAAGCAGAGAAACTAGTAGAAATGGGCGGTATTGGTCATACATCTTGCTTGTACACTGACCAGGATAACCAGCCAGAACGTGTTAACTATTTTGGCGACAAAATGAAGACCGCTCGTATTCTGATTAACACCCCAGCATCTCAGGGTGGTATCGGCGACCTCTACAACTTCAAACTTGCCCCATCATTGACTTTAGGTTGCGGTTCATGGGGTGGTAACTCCATCTCTGAAAACGTTGGCCCTAAACATCTGATCAACAAGAAAACTGTAGCTAAGCGAGCAGAAAACATGTTGTGGCATAAACTTCCGAAATCAATCTACTTCCGTCGTGGCTCACTGCCGATCGCTCTGGAAGAAGTAGCGACTGACGGGGCTAAGCGTGCCTTCATCGTTACTGACCGTTTCCTGTTCAATGCCGGTTATGCAGACCAAATCACCAGCGTGCTGAAAGGCCACGGTATCGAAACTGAAGTGTTCTTCGAAGTGGAAGCGGATCCTACTTTAAGCATCGTTCGCAAAGGTGCTGAGCAGATGAACTCCTTCAAACCTGACGTTATTATCGCGTTGGGTGGTGGTTCACCGATGGACGCCGCTAAAATCATGTGGGTTCTGTACGAACATCCAGACACACAGTTCGAAGATTTGGCGCTGCGTTTTATGGACATCCGTAAACGTATCTACAAGTTCCCGAAAATGGGCGTAAAAGCCAAAATGATAGCGGTTACCACCACCTCCGGTACCGGTTCAGAAGTAACACCATTTGCGGTTGTAACTGATGATGCAACAGGTCAAAAATATCCACTGGCTGATTATGCGTTAACTCCAGATATGGCAATTGTTGATGCCAACCTGGTAATGAACATGCCGAAATCACTCTGCGCTTTCGGTGGTCTGGATGCAGTCACTCACGCACTTGAAGCTTATGTTTCCGTGCTGGCTAACGAGTACTCGGATGGTCAAGCTCTGCAAGCGCTTAAACTGCTTAAAGAATTCCTGCCAGCAAGCTACAAAGATGGCGCAAAAAATCCTGTAGCCCGTGAACGTGTTCATAATGCCGCGACTATCGCAGGTATCGCCTTTGCCAATGCCTTCTTGGGGGTCTGTCACTCTATGGCCCACAAACTGGGTTCTGAGTTCCATATCCCACACGGCTTAGCTAATGCCATGTTAATTTCCAACGTTATTCGTTACAACGCGAATGACAACCCGACTAAACAGACTGCTTTCAGCCAGTATGACCGCCCACAGGCGCGTCGTCGTTATGCCGAAGTTGCTGACCACTTAGGTCTGAGCGCTCCTGGTGATCGTACTGCGCAGAAAATTGAAAAACTGTTGACTTGGTTGGACGAAATTAAAGCAGAACTGGGTATCCCGGCTTCAATTCGTGAAGCGGGTGTTCAGGAAGCTGATTTCTTGGCTAAAATTGACAAACTTTCTGAAGATGCCTTCGATGATCAGTGTACCGGCGCTAACCCGCGCTACCCACTGATCGCGGAATTGAAACAGATTCTGATGGATACTTACTACGGTCGTAAATTCAGCGAAGAAGAAAGTGATGAAGTTGTGGCTGCTCCCGCGGTAAAAATGGAAAAAAAATCCGCCAAGAAATAATTGGCTGATCAGCTAAATGTAAAAACCCGCTTCGGCGGGTTTTTTACTTTTATATCCACAACACCTCATCAAAGCTCTCACATCTCTTTAAAGGTATCACTACTGCATCCTGCCATCGCCTCTTTGAAATGCTTGCGGCAAACGGAAACGTAGCTCTCGTTGCCGCCTATGACCACCTGCGCGCCATCGTGAAGCGGTTCACCATGCTCATCAAGTCGTAAAACACGGTTAGCCTTACGGCCACAGTGGCAGATAGTCTTAAGTTCAACCAATTTATCTGCCCAAGCCAACAAATATTCACTACCTTCAAATAATTCCCCCCGAAAGTCGGTACGTAATCCGTAACAAAGCACTGGAATGTCCAGTTCATCGACAACATCCGTCAATTGGGCAACCTGTGCTTTTGTGAGGAACTGACTCTCATCAATCAAAACGCAATGCACCATCTGCTCGCGGTGCTCCTGCGCGACCATTAAGTGAAGTTCACTTTCCTGGTTAAAGAGCTGTGCCTGTGATGACAGGCCAATTCGAGAACTCACCTTACCCACACCAAATCGATGGTCAATTTCCGCGGTTAATACTAACGTACGCATTCCACGTTCTTGATAATTATAAGAAGACTGTAACAAAGAGGTGGATTTTCCGGCATTCATAGCCGAATAGTAAAAATAAAGCTGTGCCATGGGCAGACAACCCCTTAGGTATATTGGGACATAAATGGTGTTTTATCAATTGTATCATAAGGTTCAGACTAGCCAACCTTGGTGATAAACATGCTACAAAATCAGACAATGCAGCATTTCATTTTTTGCGTAGCGTCACAGTTATTTACAATCGAATATTAGGAATAAGTTTAAAAATATAAGTTTTATTCGGTTAACTCACTGTGGACTGGGGTGTGGCCAGCTATAATCGGCGTGCAGGTGCTATATAAATCGAACAGCAAGTTAAGAACTTAGCATTCAACCCTTGCAGCGCTGCTATATCCAACATGACCTTTAGTCTCACCCCGACACACTCTGTTGCTTAACGCTAAGATAGTCTTAGCTATTTGCTTACAGTCCGACTTGGCTCTGATACTGAAGTCTGAGGATTTAATTGGGTACAATATGGCTTCTGGTTATAAGATCTCATGACTGTACTCACAAAAAATCACCCTCCGCATATTGAAATTTAGCTTATAAACGCAAGATAAATAGGGTTCTTTAAGGCCGTTATATTTTTAGTGCACAATGAAATTCAAGTTATAAAGGGTAAATTCCCATCAAGTAAACAAATTGGCTATTGCAGAACGTTAAATAGCAATCTATTATTACCCTAACAACGCCCCCCACCAATATAATTGAGACTAGTATAATGAGCGAAGCATTAAAAATTCTGAACAACATCCGTACTCTGCGTGCCCAAGCGAGAGAATGCACTCTGGAAACTCTGGAAGAGATGCTTGAGAAATTAGAAGTTGTAGTTAATGAGCGTCGTGAAGAAGATACTCAGGCAACTAAAGATATTGAAGAACGTACGCGTAAACTACAGCAATATCGTGAAATGCTGATTGCCGATGGCATTGACCCTAACGAATTGCTGCAAACCATGGCGGCGACTAAAGCCACAGGAAAAGCAAAGCGTGCTGCGCGTCCAGCTAAATACAAGTATATCGATGAGAACGGTGAAAACAAAACCTGGACAGGTCAGGGCCGTACTCCAGCTGTGATCAAGAAAGCAATCGAAGAACAAGGTAAAAAGCTGGATGATTTCCTGCTGTAATAGTTTATTACCGCTCTCGCTTAATTCTACTTATAAAACCTGCCCTAATCGGTGGGTTTTTTTTTGCTTTGCTCATGAAAAAGCTGACGACAACGCTGAAAATAGATGAGTTGTCGTTATCATTTGTAGAAACATTCAACAATTATATACTCAGGGGAAAAACAGCGTATATACCCAAAATAATTCGAGATACAGGACTCGTCTGCAGAACGCTGAGTATAAAGCGGATGTAAGAAGGGCTGCCTTAGCAGCCCAGATTCGTCCTACACCCTCTTGTTAGCGTTAGCCTGGGTAGAATGTACGATACCAATCGACGAAGTTCTTTACCCCCTCCTCAACCGGTGTCTCAGGCCTAAAATTAATGACCTCGTATAATGGCTGCGTATCCGCACTGGTCTCAAGTACGTCACCAGCTTGCATCGGCAACATATTTTTATGTGCCTCAACACCCAGTGCCGACTCTAGAGCCTGGATATACGTCATCAGACTAATGGGGTCATTATTGCCAATATTGTAGACCTTGTAAGGGGCCGAGCTACTTGCCAGTGAACCATGCTCTACCGTCCAAGAGTCATCAACTGCGGGAACGACATCCTGCAGACGTATTATTGTCTCAGCAATATCATCTATATAGGTAAAGTCCCGGCGCATTTCCCCATGGTTATAAACATCAATACTGTCCCCAGCAAGAATAGCTTTGGTGAACTTAAAGAGGGCCATATCCGGACGCCCCCATGGTCCATAGACAGTGAAGAAACGTAACCCCGTGGTTGGCAGGCCATAAAGATGTGAATAGCTATGTGCCATAAGCTCATTGGCTTTTTTGGTTGCAGCGTAGAACGAAATGGGATGATCTACAGAGTCTTCCGTTGAGAATGGTTGTTTGTTATTCAGCCCATAAACAGAACTTGAGGACGCATAAAGAAGATGCCCAACTTTGTTATAACGGCATCCTTCCAAAATGTTCACGAAACCAATCAGATTTGAATCCGCATAAGCCAAAGGGTTTTCGATTGAATATCGAACACCGGCTTGAGCGGCTAGATGAATAACACGTTCAAAATGTTGTTTCTCAAACAATGCGGCCATGCCTGCACGGTCGGCCAGATCCAGCTTAATGAACTGAAAGTTGTCTTTATTTTCTAGCTGGGCCAGGCGTGCAAGTTTCAGGTTGACGTCATAATAGTCATTCAGATTATCAATACCGACAACCGTATGACCTGCTGTCAACAAAAGTCGTGACACATAGAAACCAATAAAACCTGCAGCGCCAGTAACCAGATATTTCATGAATATTCCTTACAGAACTGGATTGACTGATGCACCACGGCCAATACCGTAGTAAGTAAACCCGCGTTTTTCCAAACGCTCAGGATCGAATAAATTACGACCATCAAAGATGACGGGTTCTTTTAATGCATTTTTGATGACATCAAAATCAGGAGCACGGAAATTTTGCCATTCAGTACAAATAATCAGCGCATCTGCGTTTTGCAATGCAGACTCTTTCGTTCCCATCAATTCCAGATCTCCGCGGTAACCGTAGATCCGCTGAGTTTCATTCATTGCTTCGGGATCATAAGCTTTGATTTTCGCACCCGCTGCCCACAATTGCTCCATTAATACACGACTGGAAGCTTCACGCATATCATCTGTATTCGGTTTAAATGACAGCCCCCACAGAGCAAAGGTTTTCCCTTCCAAATTCTGCCCAAAATGACGATTAATAAACTCAGGCAATTTATACTTTTGTTGATAATTAACCTGCTCCACAGCTTTTAAAAGTTTCGGCTGGTAACCAATATGTTCTGCCGTGCGGATCAAAGCCTGCACATCTTTAGGGAAGCAGGAACCGCCGTAGCCGCAGCCAGGATAAATAAAGTGATAACCAATACGGGAATCTGAACCAATGCCTTGACGCACTTTTTCAATATCAGCACCCAGCATTTCTGCAAGATTCGACATCTCATTCATAAAACTGATTTTCGTTGCCAACATGCAGTTGGCAGCATATTTGGTCAACTCGGCGCTGCGGATATCCATCAGGATCATACGGTCGTGATTGCGGTTGAAAGGTTCATAAAGCTCACGAATAGGATCAATCGCATCCGGATTATCTGTACCAATTACAATACGCTCGGGACGCATACAGTCGGAAACTGCTGCCCCTTCTTTAAGAAACTCAGGATTTGAGATGACGTTGAAGTCGATATCAACGCCACGTTGTTTCAGCATATCAGTCATTACCGCACGGACTTTATCCGCTGTGCCAACGGGAACAGTTGACTTGTCGATCACGACCTTAGGTTCAGTCATATATTCAGCGATAGTGCGGGCGACGGCAGTGACATATTTCAGATCTGCTGAACCGTCTTCATCAGGTGGTGTGCCAACGGCAATAAACTGTACTGTGGCATGAGCCACACCTTCTGCGGCATCGGTACTGAATAATAGACGCCCTGCTTCGTAGTTCTGTTTCACCAGCGGTGTCAAGCCTGGTTCAAAAATCGGAATGTGACCATTTTTCAGGTTTTCTACCTTTTTTGCGTCAACATCGATACACAAAACTTCATGGCCGACTTCAGCCAGAACCGCCGCCTGAACAAGTCCTACGTAACCAATACCAAAAACTGTTACTTTCATCAGCGAATTCCTATTTGGTTTTTAAACAACGTGAAATTATGAGCTAAAATTCTGCAGCGCATTATACCAGTTTCACGCGTAAGTACCTCTGCAAAGGCAAGTTTTGCATAAGATACGTCTTAGAATAAGAATATGAAGTAAGGGAATAGAAAATTGTGCAGAAGAAATTGTCATTATTATTAAGGCATTATTCTTGTTGATACAGAATATGCTCACTCAGTAGACAACATTAATCTCAGACGCCCACCCGTTCCCCATACCTGACATTGGAACGCCTCGCATCTCTGGCTTATCTGATTCGAATAGGTTGAACCTGTCGTGCCAAGTGGTACGCCATTACTCAACTGAATTTGATGAGTGCCGGTATTCACATTGGCATGCAGCCCTGCACTCACCAAAATCAGATTTTTTTGTGTAGCGTTATAATAACCAAGTAATAAGGGAAATTGTCCTTCAAGCCGGGCCTGCTTAAACAACTGACTCACCTGTCTAAGTAAGGTCGACATCTGGGGGAGTCTCTGATGCCGAGCGCTTAAATGCTCATGTAATAGCCCATTAAAGATGGCTCGAAGTAGCAATGCCGCCAAGACACCATTTTCTTTTGCGCGCGTCACGTCCAGACAATAAAACCCCAGATCATTAGAAGAAAGGGCCGCGATATCCAGCACCAACCCGGCATTTTCAGCCATCGTCAGTTGACGATAATTGATTCGGCAATTTCCCAGAGTTTGTTGTACGGGAGGTTGAAGTTCCTGAAGTAATCTTGCCGCCTCTTTTGGATTACGGCACAGGGCCTCCCAGTCCTGTATAAGATCACTTTTCTGTAACGCCTGGGAGGTGAATAATTTAGGGAATAAACACGCCAACAGTGCATCGCGCAGGCGCTGAAGATCACGAATAGGTTTGAGCAGTACATCTTCAACGCCAAGACGCAGCATCGTGGCAACATCGGTCATTTTGTCAGTGGCTGAAATGACCAAAACTGGGATTTTTATCCCTTGTAGGCGTAAGTTTTCAACAAACTCGATGCCGCCCATTTCCGGCATCGCCAGATCACATAGAATCAAGTCGGGTGGATAATCTTCTAACAGCGCTAAGGCTTCGAGGCCGTTGGCCGCTTCGGTGAAAGTCGCCCCTAATGACGTCACATACCCAGCGAGCACCGAACGGAAAACGGCTTCGTCTTCAACGATCAGAATGTGCTTGCTCGTAAGTGGTTTATCCATAAGGGCTCCCAATTATTCATCTCTTAATAGTGGCTCATAAAGCCTGATTTTGCTTGTCAGAATTGTCAGATTCCTTTACGGAGTGTTTAAGCTGTTCAGAAATGTTTGTTTTTTACCAATGGAAGTAACTGCTCTCTTTGCTTTTCAACCGCCAACCTTCCTGCTTCGATTGATTCCTCTGCACGATGAAAATCAAGTATGGAAATTTGTGGGCAGTAAGGTTGCAAAATAACATCTGGGGGATCTCCAGCCATGCGGTTACGCTTCAATCGGTTCTCGAGAACCTGGATCGAGGTAGACATAATTTCCATGGCCGTCGGGCTCACATCTGGCCGGCGGATCCGCGGGCGTGACAGCCGCTGACGAATTTTTTTGCGCCATCCGAACTCTGTTTCATCTTGTAAGCTATCAGGTGTCAGTGGTGCAGATAGCAGATCCTGATGCATCAGATGTGCATCATGTTGCAGATCGACTGCGATGACGATATCTGCACCCAAGGCGCGTGTCAGTGAAACAGGTACCGGGTTGACGACTGCGCCATCGACCAGCCAGTAACCGTTGTACCAGACAGGAGCCAGCAGGCCGGGCATACTGCACGAAGCCCGAATCGCCAAATGCAAATCCCCTTGGGTCAACCATAGCTCCCGCCCGGTACTGAGGTTAGTCGCTACCGTTCCAAACTTACTGTGACACTGTTCGAAATCATTCACCCGAATCAGTTGTGCAACCGCATTAAAGACCCGCTCACCGCGTAACAGACCTCCGCGACGCCATGAAAAATCCATCAGTCGCAGTACATCCCAGTAACTAAATGAGCGAACCCAACTCTCCATCGCAGGCAAACGGCCACTAACATGTGCGGCACCGACCAACGCACCGACCGAACATCCTGCCACTACGTCAATATGGATCCCCATTTCCCTGAGAGCATTAATTACGCCGATATGCGCCCACCCCTTCGCGGCTCCTGCGCCAAGTGCCAGCCCGATCTTGAATTGTCTGCCCGTGCCTCTATTCGCTTCCATTAATCATGGCTCCAGCCCGTTGGCTTCTGATTGACAGTGCAAGTGCGTTGTCACCCGGTAGGGTTGTTAGGTAACATATCGCGATATTGCATTCAATAGCGCATCCAGCGCGGTTCTTACCCATTCAGGAGTTACTTTGTCACCTCCCTGCCCTTGTGGAAGCGGTGCGGCGTTTGAAAAGTGTTGCCAACCTTTTCTGCTTAACGCACTTTCTGCACCAAACCCGACAGCACTCATGCGTTCGCGTTACAGTGCTTATGAGATGAAAAATGCCGATTATCTGATTGATACCTGGCACCCTGACTGCCAACCAGCACGCTGGCGTGAAAACCTGGAAGAAAGCTTCGCCACTACGCAATGGCTTAGCTTGAATGTAATCGCCCAGCAAGAGGGTAAAAATAGCGACGAAGGCTATGTGGAGTTTGCCGCACGTTTCCAGGAACAAGGCGCTGAAGAGATACATCTGGTACATGAACGTTCGCGCTTTCTTCGTGTGAATGAACGCTGGTACTATATCGACGGAGTCAAACCGCAGATCGGCAGAAACGACACCTGCCCATGCGGTTCTGGCAAAAAATATAAGAAGTGTTGCGGTCGCTAACTCTGCCTGGCAGATTTTCCGCTCCCTTACGACGACATTCAGAATTAAGACACACAGGACAGGATCCTCAACGCCATGCCGCAACAGAATGTACAAACCAAGGTATTACGCACCATTTGCCCAGATGCCAAAGGCCTGATCGCCAAAATCACCAATATTTGCTACAAGCACGAACTGAATATCGTGCAGAACAACGAGTTCGTTGACCACCGCACCGGCCGTTTCTTTATGCGCACGGAGCTGGAAGGTATTTTCAATGACAACACGTTGCTCGCCGATCTTGACAGCGCCCTGCCTAAAGGCTCTGTACGTGAACTGCAAAGTACCGGCCGACGCCGTATCGTGGTTCTGGTCACCAAAGAAGCGCATTGTCTGGGCGATCTATTGATGAAATCCGCCTACGGTGGACTTGATGTGGAAATTGCTGCGGTTATTGGCAATCACGACACGTTGCAAACGTTGGTCGAACGCTTTGATATCCCGTTCCATCTGGTAAGCCACGACGGTCTGACTCGTGAACAACACGATAGCGCCATGATCGAGCAAATCGACCAGTATCAGCCTGACTATGTGGTTCTGGCGAAATACATGCGCGTCCTGACACCGGGTTTTGTACAACACTATCCACACCAGGTGATCAACATCCACCACTCATTCTTACCGGCATTCATTGGTGCACGCCCTTACCATCAGGCTTATGAGCGAGGCGTGAAAATCATCGGTGCCACGGCGCACTACGTGAATGACAGTCTTGATGAAGGACCGATCATCATGCAGGACGTGATCAATGTCGATCATACATATACAGCAGAAGATATGATGCGTGCTGGCCGCGACGTTGAAAAGAACGTGCTCAGCCGTGCACTTTACCGCGTGCTTACTCAGCGCGTTTTCGTTTATGGTAATCGCACCGTTATTTTGTAATCTCCCCGACGGTGCTTTTTGTACAGAGAAGCACCGTCACGGGTAAAAAAACATCAAACGAACATTATTATCAGTTTCAGCACTTTACAGCTGTGATTCATTTGGTATTATGCGCCCCGTTCACCGCAATCACTGACGCAGTGAATAAAGTTCACGTTTTATGTAATACGCAATTCAAAATCCACGAACTTTCAAAGACCTCAGCTATTCTCCCTTAGAAAATACCTACTCATAAAAGAATATCGATCGGGAAGGATAGAGAAGCTTCGATTGAAGGTTCGAGCCGAGCGAAAGCGAGACAGCGTTGCGCAGCAACGACCCGTAGGGCGAGGCCAGAGGCCGAGTCATCCTTCCCCCACCACCATCTCAAAGACCTCAGCTATTCTCCCTTAGAAAATACCTACTCATAAAAGAATATCGATCGGGAAGGATAGAGAAGCTTCGTCAAAAACAACTCATTACCCTAATTTAATCACCCTGTCTGCCGACTCAATGGTCGATGGCCGGTGCGCGATGAACACGCGGGTAATATCCAGTTCGCTGATGGCTTTATTGATTCGTGCTTCATTATCCAAATCCAGATGACTGGTCGCTTCGTCCAGAAACAAAATGGCCGGGCGGCGATACAATGCACGCGCTATCAGTACCCGTTGCTTCTGCCCGCCCGACAAACTGCTGCCCAGTTCGCTGATCAGCGTTTCATAGCCCATCGGCATCTTCTCGATATCCGCATGAATATGGCAGCGCTGTGCGCAATCAATAATGCGTGCCTCATCTTCCTGCTCATCGAAACTGGCAATATTCTGCCCGATCGATCCGGCAAACAGCGTATCGTCCTGTAACACACAGGCGATGCAACTGCGATAGTTATTCAGTCCTGCGGAGGTGATATCCATTCCGTTAATCAGGACCCGACCTTCAGTCGGCGACAATAAGCCGGTCATGATTTTCATCAGTGTGGTTTTACCCTGCCCTGATGGCCCGACAATCGCCACGCTCTCGCCAGCGGCTACCGACAAACTCAACCCGTTAATCAGAGGTGCGGACAGAGTGTCGTACTGGAAAACCAGATCCCGCACGTCCAGCGATGCCGCTTCACCGGGGCGCAGTAGCTCGCGTTCCGGCAGACTTTTCTCGGTGTCAGTTAGTGCAATATCGGCAATACGGTCACGGTGCAGCGACAACATACGCAGTTGCAACACCATATCCAGCAGATTGGCCGCACGCTCGGAAAACTGTCCCCGATACGTATTGAGCGCCACAAACATTCCCAACGTCATATGTCCGTCAATCACCTGTGAAGCACCCAGCCACAATAGTGCAACCTGATCGAGGGTAGCGATTAAGGTATTCCCGCCGCTAAACATCATCTCGAATTTGGTTTTGCGCACCGTGGCATTGGCGTTATCGACATTCATATTGAGCCAGAAATTGGCCCGTGCCTTCGACAACCCGAGCGCCTTCAGCGTGCTGATCCCATACAGTGTTTCCATAAAGTGAGAGCCTGCACGTGCGCCTTTGACAATCTGCTCCTCTGAAACCTGCCGGTAAGCGTTGTAGGTCGAGAGACGGAAAATCACATAAAGCGCAGTAAAGTCAAGGATCACCCAAATCAGCCAGCCGCCGTACAGCACCATCATCACAATCAGGCCGACCGACATAATTCCGTCAATAATACTGTTAACGACGTTGGTGGTCAGCGTAGTGCGCAGCGTGTCGAGCGAGGAAAAACGCGACTGAATGTCACCGAGTTTGCGTTTTTCGAAGTAGTCGAGCGGCAATTTGAGCAGATGGTCGAACAGCCGTGCTTTCCACTGCACGTCGATCAGCGTACTCATCACCAGCGACGTCCAGGCCCGCAGCATACTGACGCCGGTGCGGAAAATAATAAAGAACAGTAATCCCAGGCAAATAAGGGTAAGTAAATCTGGGTCTTTGGCCGGGATCACATGGTCCATTACCAACTGCATCCCAACCGGCAGCAGCAGATTGACTGACTCGACCATCAGCGACAGACAGAAAATCTTGGTCAGCGCAGGCATCAGACCGCTGACATTGCCCATCATTTTGCGCAGATTTAGCCGTACCCGCGGTTTTTCCGAGGTAAAGCCGCTGTCGGGCCATAGCTCAAGCGCAACGCCAGTGAAATGCTGAGAAACTTCGCGAATACTCAACCAACGGCGACCAAAAGCGGGATCGTGAATGACCACTTTGCCCTGTTTTACGGCCACCAGCACCACGAAATGGTTAAGGTCCCAATGTAGAATGCAGGGAGTTTTCAGCGCATTCAGCTCATCGATATCCAACTTTAGGGCGCGGGATTTAAGTTCGTTAGCATTGCCGATATCCATCAACATCCGCAGAGTCGCTCCGCGCGATGAGATACCATAGCGCTGGCGCAGACTTTGCAAATCGACGTGTTTGCCGTGATACCCGCAGACCATCGCCAGGCAGGCCAAACCACACTCCGCAGCTTCGGTCTGGATAATCTGCGGTACTTTATGGCGAAAACCAAAATGCAGGCGGTCAGCCAGTTCGCGTACGTTATCGAGATTCATTAATTGGCCCCATCACGCTTTTCTTCATGCTGTAATATGGTGACAACATCCATTGATACAGCGGACGTTTTTCAAGGAACAGCGTGGATTCGGCCTTCATTCCGCTGGACAAATTCAGTTGCTCTCCATGCCAGTTAAGTTGGTTTTTATCCAGCGATACCATGACCTTGTAATAGGGTCCGTTGACTTTGCCATTGACGTCGCGCGGCGCACTGGAATAGGAATTCAGTTCCTGCTCTGAGACCGGCGCTGAGGAGACTGACTCTACCTTGCCGGGAAATTGCCCATATTTCTCAAATGGATAGGCTTCATAACGGATATTGATATACTCCCCGGGTTTGACATAGGGCAGGCTTTCGTTGGGCAACCAAGCGATCAGGAAGAACGGGGAATTTTTAGCCGGCACCAGCTGCGCCAGGCTGTCTCCCGCGTTGACCATTTGGCCAGGCGTTACGCTAAGGGAAGAAATTTTTCCATTGGTCGGGGCGGTGATCAACAGTGAACCTTTGGCATCAGCCTGCGCCAGTTGCCTTTCAAGATCGTTACGCTGATAACCATATTGTGAGATCTGATTATCGAAATCGGCAGCTTTGGTCACCAGTTCACTGCGCAAATTGGTGATTTGCAACGATTCCTGAATCGACTGGGTGTTAAGGCTCTGGAAAGAAGTTTGTTGCTGATAGAAAAGATAGCGCTGGTTGTTCAACTGATCGGTGTTAATAAGCCCTTTCTTCTGATACGCACCATAATTTTGCATGCTCCTTTTCATCGCATTCAACCCTTCCTGCGCTGAATCCACCATGCTTTGCGACACTTGATGCGCTTTTTCGTACTGATCCAACTGCTGCTGTAAATTCTCCAGCGTGGCGTGTTTATTATTCTGTAATTGCGTGATGATGGTGTCGATTTGCTCACGCTGCTTTTTGATCGCCGCAAGCGTTGTGGTGCTGACATTACCCGCCTGCGTCACCCGGCTGACATCAATCTCATAAAGCGGCTGGCCTTTTTTGACCCGCTTATCAGTATCAACAAATAACCCGGTAATAACCCCTTGCTCGGGGCTGAAGAGATTGATGCTATGTGGCTGAGTTATGATCTCCCCGCTAACGTTAATCCGCCGGGTATAGTTTGCCGAGATTAGAAATGCCAGTAGTGCGACTAAAAAAAGTGCGGTCAGTAAGGCCACAACCCATACCGGCCAACCTGCCAGGAGTAATGCCTTTCCTGTCCAATGGCTTTGTTGATGTTCATTAACTTCTTTACGGAATAGCATATTTTCGCCCCCGGATGAACATCATTTCTATGAACATAAAACCGACCTCTGAATATTTAACATCCGAAAGATAGCAGTCAAAAAATCAATTGCCACCACGAATACTCCGAAACAGGATGAAATATATTTTCATCAGGCGATAGTTGGCAGTATGAATTAAAAACTTCTAGCCAAAAACAGAATGAGATATATTTTGATGCGTTTTTTATATTAAAAAATAAATTAAGCTATTTATATATAAAAATAAAAACAGATAAAAAACAACATGATAATAAAAAATTTATGTTTAGTGAGATTGTTCTTAATCAATTTTAAGCCGAGGTGATTTAGGCTTAACCCCAGTGAAGACATTGGGTAAAATTATCTGTGCAGCATTACTCAATGTTTTCATCCACCCCGAAATCTGGGGGCTGATTTTAACCGATTAAGAGGATGACCTAAGATGAAACAATTAACAGAACGTGATGTCGAAATGGTTAATGGTGCGGGTTGGTCTGAAGACGTTAATAAAGTCGCTGACCGCCTGTCGAGCTTCGGTCAGGATGCAGTCAATGATACAGGTAATGCTGTGAATAAAGCCTATAACCAAATTTCCAAAGGTTTGGCGGACGCACAAAATTACCTGACGACCTAATCCAGAACCTGTAGTGCCAACACCTTGTATCTCACTTCCCGAGTTTACAATTATGTTCATGCTGGCGTTCACTTTGGCGAACGCCTTCTTGTTGCCAAAACGGCTCGGCTTAAACGCCGACGTTGCGCTTATCCGTTTTCTGTAAACTGGCCTTTAATTTACCAATCAACTCACTGCGGAAATCTCCGAGCTTAGGCTTATCTCCTTCCAGCCAAGGCAGCGGGCGGCACAACTCCATGGTTTTGATCCCCAACCGCGCCGTCAGTAATCCAGCCCCAATACCCTGTGCCGCACGGGCGGATAATCGCGCAGCCAGATCCTGCGACATCCAGTCCATACCGACTTCGCGCACAAGTTCAGAGGCACCGGCAAAGGCGATATTAAGCAATACCAACCGGAACAGACGCAAGCGGCTGAAATAGCCCAACTCAATGCCGTACAGTACGGCAATCCGGTTAACCAGACGCAAATTGCGCCAGGCGATGAACGCCATATCGACCAGCGCCAACGGGCTGACGGCGATCATCAGTGCAGACTCTGCCGCTGAATGGCTGATTTCCCTTCTCGCCTGTGCATCCAGAACAGGTTGTACTAAGCGCGCGTAAAGCTCGACCACTTCACGATCATTTTGTGTTTCGTGCAAAGACGCCAGCCAGCGCTGCAACGCCGGATGGCTACTGTCCAGCCCAGCCTGCGCCGCCAATTTTTCGCAAAATACACGCCCCATGCCAAGACCATGGCTATGCAATAAGTCTCTGGCGGTGTCGCGTTCGTCAGCGCGTTGCCGCAAACGGTACAGACGACGCCATTCAGACAACACTGACCCAACGCCCGCCACGACAATCAAGGCACCCGCGGTACAGGCACCGAGCGCCACCCAATCTTGCTGCATCCATGCGCTATGTATCCACTGCACACCCTGGGCAACGACGCTGATACCCAATACCGCCATCCCCAGCCGCACCATCTTGCCCCACAAACTGCGACGCGGTTTCAGCACACGGCTGATCACGGCTTCGGTTTCCCCTTCCTGATACTCAATTTCCGACTCACTTGAGTTCACAGGAAAAAAGCGTTCAGCCGCTGCACCATTGAATGTCTGGCCAGCGCGCAGAACAGGGGATTCAGACTCTTTCAATGCCTGTTCGAAATCGATACGCGGTTTAATTGGCTCGCTCATCGCATTTTATCTCCGAGTAAAAACTCCATGACCGCATCTAAGCGAATATGCGGTAGTGGCGCATCCACGCTCATTTCACGCGGCCGGAATTCA
Source organism: Hafnia psychrotolerans (assembly GCF_014639435.1). GTDB lineage: Bacteria > Pseudomonadota > Gammaproteobacteria > Enterobacterales > Enterobacteriaceae > Ewingella > Ewingella psychrotolerans. The sequence continues at coordinate 226,433 of NZ_BMFZ01000003.1, forward strand.
TCGAAATGAAAACCCTGCTGCTGCCAGAAAGCCGTACCCGGCAAACGCGCAGGCACTTCACCGGGGAACACTGTCAGCGGTGCACCATCACTCAGGCGATGGCCTTTCAATGCAGGAAGTGACTGACCCTCATATTCCACGATACCCGTTTCGGTGGCCTGCACCGACGCCAAACCGGCGCAATCTATACTGATCCCCTCGAAGGCAGCATTTTGCCAGGCTTCCTGCACCAACTGCTGTAACAGCGATACCAAATTGGCATGCTGATCGCCGGTAATATGGTCAGCCTTCGTCGCTGCAAACATCAATTTATCAATGCATGGATTAAACATACGGCGAAACAGTGTGCGCTTGCCGTAGTGGAAACTTTGCATCAGTTGCGTCAGTGCCAGCCGCATGTCGTTGAAAGCCTGCGGGCCACTGTTGAGCGGTTGCAGGCAATCCACCAGCACGATCTGCCGGTCGAAACGGACAAAATGTTCCTTATAGAAGCCTTTTACGATCGACTGACAGTAATAGTCGAAACGCGCGCGTAGCATACTGAGGTTGCTGTGTTTATCTGCCTGCGCCAACTGGGCATCGCTGTATTGCTGCATTTCAGGCCACGGGAAGAACTGCAACGCAGGTGCACCAGCCAGATCGCCGGGCAGGACAAAACGGCCAGGCTGAATAAAGTGCAGCCCTTCTTTTTTGCAACGCGTTAAATAGTCGGTATAAGCCTGTGCGATGACCGCTAACTGATTTTCGTCAGCCGGTGCCAACGGATCACACTGCTGGCATAGCGTCAACCAAGGCTTTGCCCACTCAGCGCGGTCACCCTGCAACAGCCCGGCCATCTGTCGGGACCATTCAAGATAATTTTGCTCCAGCATGGGCAAGTCGAGCAGCCATTCGCCGGGATAATCAACAATTTCCAGATACAACGTCGATGTATCTCTGAAATGTCGCATCAAAGAATCATTGGAGCGGTAACGTAGCGCGAGGCGAATTTCACTCACGCCACGCGTCGGCGTAGGCCAGTTAGGTGGAGTGCCATGGAGCTGCGCCATGCCTTCATCATAGGTAAAGCGTGAGACGCCGAGATCGCGCTGCGGTATACGCTTAACGCCGAGCAGCCGCTCTTCTCGGGTAGCGGAAAAAAGGGGTAAGCGTGCGCCGCTGTGAAGATGGAGTAGTTGATTGACGAAAGCCGTGATGAAAGCGGTTTTACCGCTGCGGCTAAGACCGGTTACTGCCAGACGCAAATGCCGGTCCATCCCTCGATTGACCAGTGAATTAAACTCGTTTTGTAGCCTTTTCATTACTCTCCCTGGCGTAGCGCCCAAACAGCGCGGTCAAAATACGTTTGAATAATGGTTCTAATAATAGTGCTAAAACGTAACGCAGAGGACCTTTTCCTGCCACTCTCAGCACACGAGCTGCCATACCGGCAGGCCCGAAGGTTAACGCCAGCATAATGACAAATCTGAAGATCTTTTTCAGCAGGCTATTGCTCCCCGGCAGCGAGGAAGTCAGAGAACGCATAATAAGTTGATTCCTTTTGCGGGAGAGCGGGAAAGCGTTGCCGTCTTATGCTGTCAATCAAGCGCTGCGGCAACGTTTTGATACGGTAGTTCAATGCTGAAAAAATTGAATGCTGACAAAAGTTTAAAGCTGACGAAAACGGCTACGGACACCGAAGGTTTCAGAAGTCACATAGCGCTCAACCTGACGCAGACGCAGTTCGCTGGCCTTCAGCACGCGGTCGGCCTCGTCCAGCAAGTTGCGTGGCGATGGCGTATTATCATTATCAAACTCATTAGCAGGTACAGGATCCAGCACATAACTGAGGACCACGTAGGCTACAAAGGTAAACATAAACAGGCCGAAGAATATCGACAGCACGGCCATGATGCGTAACAACTTGACCGGCACCCCGAGATAATGAGCAAGCCCAGCAAGAACCCCTTTAATCATCCCCTCTTCGGGTACCCGGTAAAGTTTTCGTTCCGATAACCCTGTCGCCATTATGATTGCCTCCAGCTGGGATGCTCTGCGTCCAGAATCTCTTCCAGCGCCTGAATTCGTTCACGCATACGTTGTGCATCTTGTGTTAACTGAGTGAGGTTTTGCATCTCATACTGTGTTAACTGACTGCCATTTTGTGAACGGTTGCTGTAGTGAAGCCAAAGCCAGATCGGTGCCACAAATAACACAAAAATGGTCAATGGTATGGCTAAAAACAGGAAGCTCATTGTCTCTCCTTATGAGTCTTATTACTGCCGGGAATGGCCCCAACCCAGTGATAACCTGACGTAGAAACGGCAGATTTATCGATACCACTTATGCCTCAGGCGTGTTCTGCATTTTCGCTTTCAGGGCTGCAATTTGTGCGCTAATTTCATCGTCAGCTTTCAACTCGGCAAACTGCTGGTCAAGCGTTTTCTGTTTACCGACACTGACGGTTTCCGCCTCGGCTTCCATATGATCAATGCGGCGCTCGAATTGTTCAAACCGCGCCATCGCTTCATCAATTTTACCGCTGTCGAGCTGGCGACGCACATCGCGTGATGACGACGCAGCTTGATGGCGTAAGGTCAACGCCTGCTGACGAGCACGGGTTTCAGTCAGTTTGTTTTCCAGCTCAACGATTTCAGACTTCATACGGTCCAGTGTCTCTTCAACCGTCACCACTTCATTTTTCAGCGTGCCAACCAAATCAGCCAACTTCTGTTTTTCAATCAGCGCAGCGCGCGCCAAGTCATCTTTATCTTTGCGTAGTGCCAGCTCGGCTTTGTCCTGCCATTCAGCCTGCTGGGCTTCGCCCTGCTCAATGCGGCGCTTCAACTGTTTCTTCTCAGCCAGAGCACGGGCTGAAGTCGAACGCACTTCGACCAGTGTGTCTTCCATTTCCTGAATCATCAGTCTTACCAGTTTCTGCGGATCCTCTGCTTTGTCTAACAGCGTATTGATGTTGGCATTCACAATGTCAGCGAAACGAGAAAAAATACCCATAATCGAAATTCCTCTTTGATTCTGTGGACTACCGGCCAATCTGTTACCGGTTAAAAGAGTCAGCCCAAAGGCTTCCTGTACAGTGAATCAGTATCAAATCTCATGCCAACTTTTTAAAATCATTATCTAACTGAATAGTAATGTTTTTTTATTTTCCCCTCTCTCACGCTTTTTTGTCGTATGATTAAATTTACTAAGGGTTGGTATTTTTCACCAGATAGGAATGCCATGAACAACACGACAGATAACCTTCTCGGCGAAGCCAATGCTTTTATAGAAGTGCTTGAGCAAGTCTCCCGTCTGGCCAAACTGAATAAACCCGTACTGGTCACCGGTGAGCGCGGCAGCGGTAAAGAACTTATTGCACACCGTTTGCATTATCTTTCTCCGCGATGGCAAGGTCCGTTTATCTCACTCAACTGCGCTGCATTGAATGAAAACCTGCTCGACTCAGAGTTGTTCGGCCACGAAGCGGGGGCTTTTACGGGCGCGCAGAAACGCCATTTGGGTCGCTTTGAGCGCGCGGATGGTGGCACGCTATTTTTGGATGAACTGGCCACCGCGCCGATGCTGGTTCAGGAAAAATTACTGCGAGTGATTGAATACGGTCATCTGGAGCGCGTCGGTGGTAGCCAACCCCTGCAGGTTGACGTACGGCTGGTGTGCGCGACTAACGATGATCTGCCAGCGCTGGCCGCTGCCGGGAAATTCCGTGCCGACCTGCTCGATCGCCTGGCGTTTGACGTCGTCCAATTGCCTCCTCTGCGCGAACGCCAGCAGGACATTATGTTGCTGGCCGAACATTTCGCCATCCAGATGTGCCGCGAACTCTCTTTGCCGCTGTTTCCCGGTTTCACCGCCCACGCCCGCCATACACTGCTGCAATACCGTTGGCCGGGCAATGTGCGTGAACTGAAAAATGTCGTTGAGCGATCTATGTATCGCCACGGCACCAGCGAGTTTCAGCTTGATGAAATTATTCTTAACCCGTTTGCAAAAATATCTTCAGTTCAGGAAGCATCACCGCCACCAGAAACTCAGACCGCAATGCCTAATCTACCGCTGGATTTAAAATTATGGGTGAACGAACAAGAAAAACAGTTGATTGAACAGGCGCTGCGGCAGGCGCGATTTAACCAGCGCAAAGCAGCGGATCTACTGGCGCTGACCTATCATCAGTTACGGGGAATGTTGAAAAAGCATGGCATCCAGGTCAACGCACAGGAAGGTGACTGAAAAAAGAGTAAAAAAAAGCCAGCACCCGAGCTGGCTAAGTAATACTGGAAGCAATGTGAGCAATGTCGTACCGGCTAATCAGCCCCTAGCAGAGCCTTTTTTCCGGCGAGATGATGATAATGGTTATCAGTATCGTTTGTAAAGATCTTATTGAGAATATTTCTCATCCCCACAAAAAGCATGCAACCCTTTATTTATAAAAGGTTCATCGTCCTAAACCCAGTGTGGGTCACCATTCTGGAAAAGGATCAGCCATTGACATCCAACTGTCGATCCCCTCAGCCATCTGTTCAACACTCAACAGGCAGCCGTCAAGCCGTAAGATAATTTCATTTTTATCAAGATGCTGACCGATAAATACCAACTCCTGACGCATATCGCCAAAAGGCTCCTGCCATTTTTCCATAATGCTGGCCCGCGTCTCCGGGTCCTGTGGCCAGTCGCTTTCCGGCAGTGCGCGCCAAAAAATACCCGCCATGCCGTAGCGTGCAATCCCGCCCGCCTGACTCCAGTTACCCGCATGACGTGGGCGCGTTGCCAGCCAGAAAAAACCTTTCGAGCGGAGTAACGTACCGCCGCCCCAATCACCGTGAACCACTCGGTAGAACTTGTCCGGATCAAAAGGACGGCGTGCCGTGTAGACAAAACTACTGATACCATACTCTTCGGTTTCGGGCTGGTGCTCGCCGCGTAGCTCTTTCAGCCAGCCCGGTGCCTGCTGGGCCTTGGCAAAATCGAAACGATGGGTATTGAGCACACGTTCCAGCGGCAGACTCCCCGGCGAAATCGGCAGAATGTCCGCCTGTGGGTTCAGACTTTTTAGTAACGCCACGACTTCCCGCTGCTGAGCCGCATCAAGCAGGTCGGTTTTGCTGACTAAGAGTACGTCGCAAAATTCAATCTGGTCGATCAGCAAATCTGTGACGCTACGTTCATCGTCTTCACCAAGACTCTCGCCAGCCTCCTGCACACTCTGTGCTTCCTGATATTGCTGCATGAAATTAACACCGTCGACCACCGTCACCAGCGTGTCCAGTCGGGCGAATTGTGACAAGCTGTGCCCATCGTCATCTTCGAAAGTGAAAGTTTCAGCCACCGGTAACGGTTCTGAAATGCCGCTCGATTCAATCAATAGGTAGTCAAACCGCCCTGTCTGCGCCATCTCACGCACTGAAATCAGCAAATCTTCGCGCAGCGTGCAACAAATACAGCCATTACTCATTTCCACCAGTTTTTCCTGCTGGCGGTCGAGGGTTATTTCATTGGAAACCAGCGCGGCGTCGATATTTACCTCGCTCATGTCGTTGACGATCACGGCTACGCGCATTCCCTGGCGGTTATTAAGAATATGATTAAGCACGGTAGTCTTACCGGCGCCGAGAAAACCGGACAGCACCGTTACGGGTAATAAAGGCATGTTGACCTCAAGATGATGGATGCACAGAGAGTACATTTGAATTAATTGTAATATTATAACATTACAATTCATTGTCAATTTCAAGGCCTTTATTGCCTATGCTTGCAGAAAAGTGCGTGAAGTCTCGACATATAGAACGGAGTTTTGCGCAATGGATTGGGGCAGGCTGGCAGAGTACGGTACACTTAAGCCATTGCTACTTAACATTGAAGCCTTTATGCGTCGTTTATCTTTGTGGGTGCTGTTGCTGAGTGGTCTGGCTCATGCGGCCATTGCCGTACCCACGGCACCACCAACCAAACCGCTGACTGCCCGTTCATCGGCCACCACGCCAAACCGTGACATTCGCCAAAGCGGGTTTGTCTATTGCGTCAACGGGATGATCAATACGTTCAACCCGCAGAAAGCCAGCAGTGGACTCATTATCGATACCCTGGCAGCTCAACTGTATGACCGCCTGCTGGATGTTGATCCCTACACTTACCGGCTGGTTCCCGAGTTGGCGCAAAGCTGGGAAGTATTAGACGATGGCGCAACCTACCGTTTCCATCTGCGCAAGGACGTACCTTTCCAGAGTACGCCATGGTTTAAGCCTACGCGCATGATGAACGCTGACGACGTGGTCTTCAGCACCCAGCGCATCATCGATTCAAAAAATCACTATCATGCCGTCAACGGCGATGAATACCCCTACTTCGACAGCCTGCAATTTGCCAATACAGTCAAAACGGTGAAGAAGCTCGATGATTACACCGTTGAGTTTCGTCTGAATAATCCCGACGCCTCTTTCCTTTGGCATCTGGCAACACACTACGCGCCAGTTTTATCGGCGGAATATGCAAATAATTTGCAAAAAACAGGTAACGAAGAGCAGATCGACCGTGAACCCGTGGGTACAGGGCCTTTCCAACTAAGCGAATACCGTTCCGGCCAGTATGTACGTCTGGTGCGAAATGGTAATTACTGGAAAGGCATTCCGCGCATGTCTCAGGTGGTGATTGATATGGGCGTCGGCGGGACCGGTCGTCTGTCAAAACTGCTGACCGGCGAGTGTGATGTGCTTGCCTATCCGGCGGCCAGCCAGCTCTCAATTTTACGGGATGATCCACGTCTACGTCTGACGCTACGGCCTGGTATGAACGTCGCTTATCTGGCCTTTAATACCAGTAAAGCTCCGCTTAACGATCCACGCATCCGTCAGGCGATTGCGCTGTCGATTAACAACCAGCGCCTGATGCAATCGATATACTACGGCACAGCCGAAACCGCGGCCTCTATTTTACCACGCGCTTCCTGGGCCTATGACAGCAATGCCAAAGTGACCGAGTTTAATCCAGATAAAGCCCGTAAAATCCTTAAAGATCTTGGGCAGGAAAAACTGACACTGCACTTGTGGGTGCCCACCGCGTCCCAATCTTACAACCCCAGCCCACTGAAGACGGCTGAGTTACTGCAGGCAGATCTGGGCCAGGTAGGGATAAAAGTGGTGATCGTGCCGGTCGAAGGGCGTTTTCAGGAAGCGCGCCTGATGGAAATGAACCATGATCTGACGCTGGTTGGCTGGGCTACGGACAGTAACGACCCGGACAGCTTCTTTCGTCCGATGCTAAGCTGCGCGGCAATCCGTTCACAGACCAACTATGCTCATTGGTGTAACCCCGAATTTGACCAGTTACTGCGTCAGGGACTGCTATCGCAACAACTTTCCCAGCGCATCGAATATTATCAGCAGGCACAGAAAATCCTAGAACAGCAGTTGCCTGTTTTGCCCCTCGCTTCTTCATTGCGCTTGCAAGCCTACCGTTATGATATCAAAGGGTTAGTGCTGAGCCCATTCGGCAATTCATCTTTCGCCGGAGTATTCCGCGACAGTGAAAAGAGGAAAGTGCCATGATCATCTTTATTTTGCGGCGTTTATTGCTGTTGCTGATCACCCTGTTCCTTTTGAGCATGGTCGCGTTTAGCCTGAGCTATTTTACGCCAAACGCGCCCTTGCGCGGGGCATCGTTGTGGGATGCATACCGCTTTTACTTCTCCGGTCTTCTCCAGTTTGATTTTGGCGTTTCCAACATCAACGGAGGGAACATCAGTACCCAGTTGAAAGCGGTATTCCCAGCCACGATGGAGCTCTGCGTACTGGCATTTACGTTTGCATTGCTGGTGGGGATCCCTCTGGGGATCACAGCGGGGATGATGCGGGGGAAATGGCCTGACGTTGCTATCAGCACGCTCGCGCTGATCGGCTTTTCGATTCCGATTTTCTGGCTGGCACTCTTGCTGATGCTGTTCTTCTCTCTGCAACTTGGCTGGCTGCCAGTTTCAGGGCGACTTGATTTACTTTACCACCTTAAAACCGTCACGGGCCTGACACTGGTCGATGCCTGGTTATCAGATTCGCCTTATCGCCATGAAATGATAGTAAGCGCCATTCGCCATATGATTTTACCGATTGCTGCTCTGGCCGTCGCACCAACGACGGAAGTGATCCGTCTGATGCGCATAGGCACCGATGATGTACTGGAAAAGAACTATGTAAAAGCAGCAGCGACCCGCGGGTTATCGCGTCTGACGATTATTCGCCGTCACGTGCTGCGTAACGCCCTGCCTCCTATCATTCCCAAACTGGGTTTACAGTTTTCAACCATGCTCACGCTTGCGATGATCACTGAAATGGTTTTCAACTGGCCGGGAATAGGCCGCTGGATGATTAATGCGATTCGCCAGCAAGATTATGCGGCAATTTCGGCCGGTGTAATGGTAGTCGGCACGTTGGTGATCGTCGTGAACGTATTGTCGGATATTCTCGGCGCAATAATGAATCCGCTGAAACATAAGGAATGGTATGCCCTACGATAAACCATTTATTATTTTTATTTATTCATATAAATACAGCAAGTTAAAAAAATAAATTCTCAATACATTCAAATAAGACACACAAACATGTACACAATATGTTTGTGTGTCTTTCAGTATTCTTTGACCAATTCCTTATGCAGACGTACTGTATGTATGACCAGTACATCTGCATAAGCGATCATCACATGAAAAATAAAGACGAGTTTAGTGGCATGCGTTTGCTGACTGACTTTCAGACAGCGCACAGTGCTTTTGGTGAGTTCATTCTTCTGAAAGCCTCTTTCGTTGACACGCTGTCTTGCATCTCCGGCTTTAAAGCCGAAATTTACCCTGACCAGTAAGTGATGATCCGCTTGAGTGAAGCCAAGAAGCTGATCGCAGAACTGCAGCATGGCCTTGTCGAGGCTCAGATCGGCAACCAGCTTCTTCAGCCGCAGGTTTTCCTCCTCAAGCTGCCGCATGTGCTTCAGCTCAGAAGGGGAAATCCCGCCGTATTTCTTACGCCAGGTGTAAACGTGACATCGGAGATACCCAGCTTGCGGCAGACATCCGGCACGGACGTACCCAGCTCAGCCTGCTTCAGGGCAAAGACAATCTGCTCTTCGGTGAATCGTGACTTTTTCATCGGCACCACCTCCGTTCAGGGGAGTGTTTATCATGCCGGAATTCTGTTTCTGAATGGAGCAGGATTTTGGGGTAGGGTCAGCCGGGACATTAATTTTCCTCTGATAAAACACCCTGCGCTTCATGAGGAATGATTAACAAAATTTATTTATTTACTAACACATATAAAGATAAGGGTTAAATGGCCGATACAATAAGGACATCCTATTCTGAGTTCGAAATCACGCCATGACTATCTTGAAGAAATTGTCACTTATATTTGCATTCACACTTATTTCTCTTCTAACAGTAGGATTAATAAGCATAAATTCCATGGGGGAAGCTCAGGAGCGGTTTGAATATGTTTCAACTAACTCCCTGCCAAGTATAAGTAAAATAGCCGATATTTTACGTTATCGTGAGGAAGCAAGACGGCAAATACTTATGGCGCTACTCATAAGCGAAAAAGATGTCTATGAAAAACATATGATTAGCGCCAGTAATTATTTAAACCAAACTCAGGAAGCCCTGGATTATTACAAAACACATTTGGTATCAGATGAAAAAGATTCTCAGACAATAAAACAGACCATTGACGACTTTAGTGATTATAAGAAACAAGTTGACAACATGGTGAAAGTTTATAAAAGCAGCGGGATTGATGCAGCCAGACTCCTGGTATCAGACGGAGGTGCGACAGCTGCAGCTTCAGTGGCTCTGAGCGCAAGCATCAAGAATTTGTTAACTTATAATAATCAAATTGTGACTAAGTTTGAAGAGGAGAATCAGAAGCAATATTGGAAGAGTATCTGGATCCTGAGTGGCATCATTGCTGTTGCAGTTCTGCTCACTGGATTTTTCTCTTATTCCATTCTTAATTACCTCAAAAAAGGGCTTCAACATTTACAGATCAGTATGAAGAATATCAGTGAGAGCCTGGATCTGACACTCCGTGTTAGTTTGGAAAAAAATGATGAACTTGGAGCAACAGCTACCAGTTTTAACAGTCTCTTAGAGAAATTTAAGGATGTGCTATCCGGTGTCAAGGATGCCAGCAAAGAAGTAGATACAGCGTCTAATGAAATTTCCCGTACTAACGATGATCTTTCATCACGCACTGAGTCGCAAGCTTCTTCTCTGGAGCAGACAGCTGCAAGTATGAATGAGTTGTCCGCAACCGTAAAATATAATATGGAAAACGCAAGAGAAGCCAATAACTTTATAGGAAAGGTTCAGTCAATAGTCACTGAAAGTAACCGTGAGCTTGGCGATTTAAAGAGTTCGATCAACGATATTGCTGTTTCATCAAATAAAATTTCTGAAATCACCTCAATCATTGACGGGATCGCTTTCCAGACTAATATTCTGGCACTCAATGCGGCAGTAGAAGCAGCTCGCGCAGGAGAACAAGGAAGAGGATTTGCGGTTGTAGCCGGAGAGGTACGCTCATTATCACAGCGTTCCTCCGTTGCTGCCCATGATATACGCGGCCTGATTGAGGGATCTATTAAAGATGTGGGTAAGGGTGTGGTATACGCAGCGAACGTTACAACACGAATGGATGAAGCCCTGCTTGTGGTGAATGAAACTACGCAGCTTATTAATCAAGTCAATAATTCATCTACAGAACAAAGTTATGGTATTGATCAAGTCAATATTGCGGTTACCCAGATGGAAACTAATTTACAGCAAAATGCGGCGATGGTAGTGCAGATGGCAGCAGCGGCTAATTCTCTTAGTCAACAGGCTGCTAATCTTTTAACCGACGTTAGTTCTTTTAAATTGTAAACTAGAGTCTTTTAAAAATTGAAAAGGCTCAATACGTATACTCGGTATTGAGCCTTTTTCTTTCACTCTGCACATCACTGCACTGATCCCTTCACAATATCGGTGCCAGCATAAATCAGAGATTCGGGCCTGTTGAGCCATGCGCGAAATTGCTGTCTACGTTCCCTTGCTTGCGACAGTGTTATAGAAGGATAATCACCTATGCTTAACTGCACTGGTTTATCTTCCCAACGGTAGCGATAGAAAAATGTTATACCACCGGACACTGAAAGCCTGACGTTCAGTCCCTGTGCATCAGAGATTACCTCTACTTTGTCTCGGCGCTTTCCAAGTGACTTTCTGAGTTTGGTATCTGTAAGCAATGTGTACACTCCTTTCATATACACATGAGTGTACACAAAAATCACAAATTGAAGGTACACAAGCCAAATCACAATAAATCATCTTGAAGCAAGCTATGCACCTAAGACAATGATATGATTATACAAATAAAATCAGAACAAACCAACAAACAAAGAATTCAAGTGAAAACAGATGCCCTACGATAACGTATACCGTGAAAAACAGATGCCTAGCCCGTTCCGCCAGATGTGGAGCATTTTCTATCGCGACACGCTATCTATGATTGGCTTTTATGGTGTCCTTAGCCTGCTATTTCTCTGTATCTTCGGACATTTACTGGCACCTTATGCACTTGATCAGCAATTCCTCGGCTCTCAATTGTTGCCACCTTCCTGGTCGAGTAATGGCAACGTCGCATTTTTCCTCGGTACCGATGATCTAGGCCGTGATTTGCTCAGCCGCATTCTTACCGGCGCCGCCCCGACCATCGGTGGCGCGATTGTTGTTACATTATTAGCCGCATTTATCGGTTTGATCATTGGTGTCCTGGCAGGGATCACCCGAGGCCTGAGATCCGCCATACTCAATCACATTCTCGATACCCTGCTCTCTATTCCCTCATTGCTGTTGGCAATCATTGTCGTCGCTTTCCTCGGGCCGAAGCTGGAGCATGCCATGCTGGCGGTGTGGTTAGCGCTGTTGCCCCGTATTGCACGCACCATTTACAGCGCTGTACATGATGAGCTGGAAAAAGAGTATGTTATCGCGGTTCGTCTGGACGGTGCCTCGACCTGGCAGATTCTGCGCTATGCGGTATTGCCGAATATTGTGGCCGTACTGGTGACTGAATTCACTCGCGCTCTGTCGATGGCCGTGCTGGACATCGCCGCCCTAGGCTTTCTTGATTTAGGCGCGCAATTACCTTCGCCAGAATGGGGAGCTATGTTGGGTGACTCACTGGAATTGGTTTACGTTGCTCCGTGGTCAGTGATGCTGCCCGGTGCCGCAATTCTGGTCAGCGTCTTACTGATTAACCTGTTGGGTGACGGTATGCGTCGGGCAATTAATGCAGGGGTGGAATAATGCCGTTACTCGATATCCGCAATTTGACGATTGAATTTATAACGGCTGACGGCCCGGTAAAAGCAGTTGATCGTGTAAGCATGACGCTCAATGCAGGTGAAATCCGTGGTCTGGTGGGCGAGTCTGGATCAGGCAAGAGTTTAATTGCAAAAGCCATTTGTGGCGTAACCAAAGAAAACTGGCGCATCACGGCTGACCGAATGCGGTTCGATGATATAGACTTATTGCGACTTACTCCGCGCGAACGCCGTAAGCTGATTGGGGAGAATATTTCGATGATCTTCCAAGAACCCCAATCCTGCCTGGATCCTTCTGAAAGTATCGGTAAACAATTAATGCAAGCCATTCCCGGATGGACTTACAAAGGGCGCTGGTATCAACGCCTCCACTGGCGCAGACGTCGGGCTATAGAGCTGCTGCATCGCGTTGGAATTAAAGATCATAAAGACATCATGGCCAGTTTCCCTTACGAACTGACCGAAGGTGAATGCCAGAAAGTGATGATCGCGATTGCGCTGGCCAATCAACCACGCTTGTTAATTGCTGATGAACCGACCAATGCGATGGAGCCCACCACCCAGGCGCAAATTTTTCGTCTACTGTCACGTCTTAATCAGAATAACAACACGACTATTTTACTGATCAGTCATGACCTACAGATGATGAGCAAGTGGGCCAATCGCGTTAATGTGTTGTACTGCGGGCAAACGGTAGAGAGCGCCACGTGCGAAGATCTGTTAGCCGCACCGCATCACCCTTACACTCAGGCACTGATTCGGGCGACGCCTGACTTCGGACGCTCGTTACCGCATAAAAGCCGTCTGAATACTCTGCCGGGGGCCATCCCTTCGCTAGAGCATCTACCGATCGGCTGCCGGCTCGGGCCTCGATGCCCCTATGCGCAAAAAAAATGTATTGAAACACCGCGGCTGCGCCTGGTAAAAACCCACGCCTTCGCCTGCCACTTCCCGCTAAACATGGAGGAGCAATAATGGCTGAAACCCTGCTCGAAGTGCGCAACCTAAGTAAAACCTTCCGCTATCGTACTGGCCTTTTCCGCAAGATGGATCTCGATGCGGTTAAACCGGTCAGCTTCACGCTGCGCGAACGTCAGACACTGGCAATCATCGGCGAGAATGGCTCGGGGAAATCGACGCTCGCCAAAATGCTTTCAGGAATGATTGAACCCACCGAGGGCGAGATCCTGATTGACGACCATCCGCTAACTTATGGCGATTATCGTTTTCGCAGTCAGCAGATCCGCATGATTTTTCAGGATCCCAGTACCTCACTCAACCCACGTCAACGCATTGGGCAACTGTTAGAAGCGCCGCTGCGTCTTAATAGTGAGCTCGATGGCCCACAACGCGAACAGCGAATTAACCAGACCCTGCGGCTGGTGGGCATGTTGCCGGATCATGCTTATTACTATCCACATATGTTGGCTTCCGGCCAAAAACAGCGCGTCGCGCTGGCTCGCGCACTCATACTGCAGCCCAAGGTGATCATTGCCGATGAAGCCCTTGCCTCGCTGGATATGTCGATGCGTTCGCAGATCATCAATATGATGCTGGAGTTACAGGAAAAACAGGGCATCTCGTATATCTACGTCACTCAGCACCTCGGTATGATGAAGCACATCAGCGATCAGGTCATAGTGATGCATGACGGGGAAGTGGTAGAACGCGGTAACACAGCCGAAGTACTGGCTGCCCCGTTGCATGATTTAACCAAGCGGCTAATATCCAGTCACTTTGGTGAAGCACTGACGGCTGACGCGTGGCGCCGAGATGGTAAAAAACCTTAGCGCGGCTTCCCTATCGGTTTCTGCCGATATTTCCAGCTCAACTATTCTATTTAGCTATTATTTATCGCTTAACATTATTTTATCTGGCGGCATGTATCGGCAAGGATAGGGTCTGAAATTTTGCCTGATGCAAAGGACCCAATCATGGAACAACAGCACCGTGCCGTTCATAACAGCTGGTATCACGAAATACAATCCAGTCAGCAGGGTCATTTGCCAAGCGACCCGCAGGCGGAGCGGGTGCAGGATCCCTTTTTGCTGGGGCTTGATACTCAGCTGGACCCGACGTTACGCCAATTGCTGAGTGAACGTAGTGGCCTTCTACAGGCATCTCGCGCCTGTTACGACGTCCTGCTCCCTAAAAAGGTGACATTGTCATGTACCACCGCATTATCCCTGTATGACCGCCTAAGCAGTGCCTTAACGGTGGCCCAGGTCACCGGTGTACAGCCGTTATGTACCCATTATGCCGCCCGCCTCGCGCCACTCGCCGGTCCAGATGCCTCGCGTGAAAGTAACCTCCGACAGACCCACATCATGCAGTTTGCACGCCTGTTGGCCACTCAACCAACGCTCATCACACCTTCAATGCTACAACAGCTTGGCACTGTGGGTCTGAGCACACAGGATATTGTCACCTTCGTTCAGTTGATTGGTTTTGTCAGCTATCAGGCTCGTGTGTTGGCCTTACTGGGAGCGATGCGTGGACGTATAGCCGCTATATTGCCGGGATTTCATTCTCCAGAACCCTGCTCTCAACAGGGATTTTCCCTGACATTACGTCAGTGGCAGGCCCGTTTGCCTGAGGTTGATCTGACCTCTGCCAGCCAATACCAGCTTGATGTGCTGAGACTCGCCACATCCGACACCTATTCGTCTTCATTTTACCGTCTGCTGTTACAGGATGCCCGCTGCCTCAGTAAATTCTCCGCCATTTTTAACCATTTGATGTATGCCGGGGAACAAAAGGAAGCCACCTGGCGAGAGCTGGCTGCGGTCACGACATCACGGCTGAATGGTTGCCTGTACTGTGCTGGGATCCATGGGCGCTTATATTTAGAATCGGGTGGCGAAAAGCGGCAAATTGATAGGTTATTTGAGGGATGCCATGCTGGTGAAAGCACCGCAAATGCAGCATTTTTTAACGGCAAGAGAATCCCTCCCGACCAGGTCTTATTGCAGGCAACGGCGAAACTAGCACGTTCACCTGAAAGATTTGACACAGATGAACTTCATGCACTCTCTGATGCGGGCTACAGTGCGGCACAGTCGCTGGATATTCTACTCATCAGCGCGTTTTTTGCTTGGTCAAACCGTTTGACTCAATCTTTAGGCGAGACGACTGCACCCTAGAATATTCTGTGATGTTATCTGGCTATCAGCCTTTCCCACCAGTGCTGATAGCACAATCCAATCACGTCCCCTACCCGTTAACCTACAAAATGAGTACTAATCTTATTTTGTAGCTGAAATTTAGTGTTAAAAATCGATGTTGGTCACACGACAATCGCTAGCGCATTGGTCTGTGCCCTTCCATGATTCCCTGCCATTCATAAAGCTCTGCATTAAAATAACTTTACAGCGCTTATGCACCGTTTATTCACCAATACACCATAACATCCACTAGAATTAAAGAAATAAACCAGATAATTTGCAGAAAGCAGACCGTTTATTATTCATACGATAGATTCATTTGCTGTACAGCAAAAACATAATTTTTAATTCTGCATAACATTTCGAACATAGTTTCATCAGTCTGAATCAGATATATGTAACGATATATGTCAAACTCCTTGCCTCGTTTACGAAGATAGGGAACATTACCCGCCGTCATCCCATCTTATAACAATGCAAAGGGTGCTTAATTCGCGCCACTTTTGTATCTCCTGTCGTTCAGGACAGGGAGTGATAAATAGAGGAACTCGTGTCAACAGCAAACAAAAACACATCAAAGGATGAAAGCATCAGCCTGAATGCTTTCAAACAACCCCGAGCGTTCTACCTGATCTTCTCCATAGAACTATGGGAACGATTTGGTTATTACGGCCTGCAAGGGATCATGGCGGTTTACCTGGTCAAAATGCTTGGCCTGAGTGAAGCGGCTTCTATCACTCTGTTCTCGTCTTTCAGCGCATTGGTTTATGGGTTCGTTGCCATAGGCGGCTGGTTGGGCGATAAAGTACTCGGCTCAAAACGCGTGATCGTGCTCGGTGCCATAGTTTTGGCTCTGGGTTACTCATTCGTTGCGTACTCCGGCCACGATATTTTCTGGGTCTACCTTGGTATGGCGACCATCGCCGTCGGTAGTGGTCTGTTCAAAGCAAACCCATCCTCATTGCTTTCAACCTGCTACGAAAAAGATGACCCGCGTCTTGATGGCGCATTCACTATGTATTACATGTCGGTGAATATCGGTTCGTTCTTCTCTATGCTGGCTACGCCTTGGTTGGCCGCCACGTATGGCTGGAGCGTCGCATTTTCCCTCAGCGTCGTCGGTATGCTGATCACTCTGCTTAACTTTATGTTCTGCCGCAAATGGGTTAAACGCCAGGGTTCTAAACCAGACTTCGAGCCATTGCAGGTCAATAAATTGCTGATGGTGCTGGTCGGCGTGATTGCGCTGGTGTGCATTTCCAGCTGGTTGCTGCACAACCAAACAATCGCCCGTTTGGTACTGGCCGTTGTCTCTACCGGTATTATTATTATTTTTGCTAAAGAAACTTTTGCGATGAAAGGCATTGCCCGTCGTAAAATGATTGTCGCTTTCCTGCTGATGCTGGAAGCGGTAGTGTTCTTCGTGCTCTATAGCCAAATGCCTACGTCATTGAACTTCTTCGCTATTCATAACGTTAACCACGATCTACTGGGTATTAACTTCCAGCCAGAACAATTCCAAGCGCTTAACCCATTCTGGATCATGGTTGCCAGCCCAATTCTGGCGGCAATTTACACCAAAGTAGGCGACCGCATGCCAATGCCACACAAGTTTGCTATCGGTATGGTGTTATGTTCCTGCGCATTCCTGGTGTTGCCGTGGGGCGCAAGTTTAGCCAATGAAAATGGCATCGTTTCCGTAAACTGGCTGGTATTGAGCTACGCCATGCAAAGCATCGGTGAGCTGATGATCTCGGGTCTGGGTCTGGCGATGGTGGCACAGTTGGTTCCACAACGCCTGATGGGCTTTATTATGGGGGCATGGTTCCTGACTACCGCTGCGGCAGCGATCATTGCCGGTTATGTTGCCAACCTGACCGCCGCGCCTACTGATATCCAGGACAGCCAAGCTTCTCTGGCGATTTACAGCCACGTATTCCTGCAGATTGGTATCGTCACCGGCATCATCGCTATGCTGATGCTGCTGACCGCATCTAAACTACATCGAATGACGTTAGACCGTGAAGACGATGACAAGGCGCACGAACTGGCTGCTGCGAAGTAAAGACTAAACCGACTTTACGATGGTTGACGAACGCCTCCTATGGAGGCGTTCGTCATTATAATGAGCTGACCCAGTTCACATGGGTGGCATCACTTTTTCCCTCCAATTTCCCTGCATGACGGAAACGATCACGCATTTCTTTTGGTGTCATACCATGTACATCATTGAAATACCGACGTAAAACGCTGAGTTCCAGCCCGCACTGCCGTGCTATCGCCGCCAGACTTTGGTCTGACATTGAGGATGAACGCAACAACCGTTTAGCCAGCAATAAGCGGCGACTGCGGACAAACTGAGCAATACCGCCCAGCGGTTCAAATAACCGGTACAGGCCCGAGCGGGAAATCGCAAAGCTCTTGCACAAAACCTCAACACTGATCGGAGATGCAATATACTTTTCGATATGCAGGCAAATACGCTCCAGACGAGCGCTTTGCTCAAACGGATGCTCGATTTTTTTGCCTGCGACCAGATGAAGCGTTTGCAAAAATACCGCTGCGGCGCCTTCGCCAGTACTCAGCACTTCCTGTTCTGTCATCTGGTCAAATACTGCCACCATGGTGGCGAAATGGTTACGCAAAATAATATTTACCGGCGATGAAGCAGGAATATGCTTGCCGTGCAACGAGGCAATATCAACATTAAAGTGCAGGCTGTGCTTAGGCATGATGATGTACTGATAGGTACAGAGTCGAGGTTTTAGATCCCCTGGATAGACACGTATCTGGATAGGCTGAGACATATCCTGTATCAGGATATCGCCCTGCGATATCTGGAACCGTCGCCCAAAACACTGCACATCCATCCCGCCGATGATGACGATAAAAATAACAATATGGTCAGGCATGGAAAATAAATTGCCATACTGACGGTTGATATCATGTTCGCTAACGGTAAGTACGCCTCCCAGTACCCGACCAAAATTATAACCGGTCACTCCCCAGTCAAAACATTCACGATTGTTATCGGGTAGTTCCAACTTAAAGCCGGCGCTGGACATGCCATCTTCCCACTCATAAAAACGAGTTTCGAAATCCTGGTAAATATTGGCTGAATCAACTATTTTTCGCGAAGACGAATCGGTCATTTTCACACCATAAATTAGGGATATTCCTAAAAGATAATCTACCCTGACCAATGAAATCAACAGAATAAAAAAGTCAGCTTCAAGCGAATCAGAAACATTAAGCAGTCATTGAGCCGCAGACGTTGGGGCCACTTTAATGCAATAATCGTGTTGAATTGGGCAACCGTTATTTTTTTGCCAGATTTCACTTTTACTACGCTTTCCATAACACTAACATTCGCATGTGGCAGGATATCAACGATGGATAAAAAAAAAGTCCTGGATGAAGGACGGCAGTTAAAACGTTTGAATGCAGAAACTCGCCGCCAGTCGCATATGTATAAGTGGTTTGCGTTTATCGCCGCGCTCGATTGCATTCTGGTTATTTTCTATGATCAGGATATGCGTAATATCCTCTTTTCGGCTGCGGTTTGTATTGTCTGTACTTTTCTATGGATCAAAGGGCGCAACCGGGCGCGTAAATACCGTCGGGAGTGGAATGAAAAATACAACAATAAAGATAAAATGTTTTGACCGTGTCGGCTTGTTTTTCTGATCAACAAAGCAATCAAAAGCCTTGTAGGACCAGCTGTTCGATATTCCCCCATATAAAATAACGATTACCTGACTTAGTGCATGATAAGTGTTTGAATTTAAAAACTACCGCAATCTTCTCACCATAATGTGAGTGATAATAATAATATTCTTCATTTCTACCCTTTTGTCTTATATTCTGCGTTGGGTTCTCCGCTTTCCCATCGCCCTGATAGACTCATTTTCTGCTCAGGATTATTAGCTTATGCTTACTGATATTGCGATATGCCAGGCAGTTCTCGACGCGCTTACAGAGGCGACAGTCTTGAAAGATGATGAGCGCAAATTGGTTTTTCTTAATCCAAAAGCTTGTGAATTGTTTGGCCGCAGCCGGGAGGAGCTTATTGGTCAAGACGTCTCGTTCTTCACCGAAGAGATTCAATCCGCCCGCCAGCGCGAACGCGATATAGAAGTGTTAACAACCGGAAAGAAAAACGTCAATGAAGAAAAGCTCATCGACGCTAATGGAAAATGCCGTAATGTACTGGTACGAAAAACGCGCCTGACGCTAAAGAATCGCCACTATATTCTGACGTCAATAATGGATATTTCGTTGCTGCGAAGTTCAGAAGCGCAAATTCGTTACCTCGCCCGCCACGATGTGCTGACAGGTTTACCTAACCGTACCGCACTCAAGGAAGAACTCAATCAGATCGCCGCACAACGTGTGTACCACCCCGAACCTTACGCCTTGTTCCTGCTCAACCTGAATGAATTCAACTATATCAATGACATCTATGGTTATCAGGCCGGAGATGCAATTTTATGCGAGTTTGGCCAACGTTTACGCAATGAAACCGGCAATGCGGGCAGCGTGTCGCGCATTGGGGGTGACGAATTCGCCATTGTCTTGCGCAATAGTCCGACGCAAGAGCAGGCGAATAATCTGGCTCTGGAAATTATGGTGATGATGCGCCAACCCTTCCGCCTGACTCGCGCCAATCCGATGGTCACGCTCTCTCTGGGAATTGTGATGTTCGGTGCTGAAAATATCACTGCCGGCGAGATCATGCGCCGCGGCAATACTGCGCTGATTGAGGCTAAACAGCGCGGTAAAAACATGTTCTCTTATTATTCAGAACTGCTTGATGCCAGCTGCGTCAGCAAACGCATCATGGTAAAAGCACTGGCTGAGTCTCTGTCGAAGAAAGGGGACTTGACCTGTGTTTATCAGCCGATACTTCGTAGCATTGACGAAAAAGTGGTCTGCGTGGAAGCCTTGGCGCGTTGGAACCACAGCGTGCTCGGCGCCGTCTCTCCGGTGCAATTTATTGCGCTGTCTGAAGAGACCGGGATGGTTATTCAGTTGGGGGAAATTATTTTTCGCCAGGCATGTCAGCAAATTAACATTTTCAAAAACCTCAACCTGGCGATCAACGTCTCAGCAGTACAGTTGGGGGAAGCCAATTTTGCCGACAGGATCCTCACTTTACTCGATGAAGAAGGATTTCCCGCCACGAGGCTTGAACTGGAACTAACTGAAACATCGATCATGAACGCCAACTCGACCAGCCTGACTCATCTGGTTCGCCTGCGAGAAGCCGGTGTTAAAATTTCACTCGATGATTTCGGCACCGGCTATTCCAGCCTGAGTTTGCTGAAAGACATCGCGGTCGACAGCGTGAAAATCGATCGTTCATTTGTGCAATATGTCACAGAAGTGAATGATACTGCCTCCATTGTTTCCGCAGTCTCACAGTTGGGAAATAAAATGAAGCTGAACGTCATTGCCGAAGGTGTTGAAAATCAATTGCAAAAAGCTTTTTTGATATCAGCTGGTTGTACACATTTACAAGGATATCTCTTTTCACGTCCGGTGCCGGTAGAAACCTTGCACGCCCTGCTAAACAGTGAAACGAATATGCTACATGAACGCTGATATAAGTCTGGTAAATAACTCAAATCCCACTATGAATTCTTTCAATTGGCATCATCCCCCACTTTGCTGACATGATCGCTGCCATTCATCATGCTGTTGAAGGAAGTTTTATCATGTCATCGTTTTCAGGTATCTGGGTTCCACTGGTCACGCCTTTTCATCAGGGTGAAATTGATTTCCCCGCCTTACAGGCGCTCTCTACCCATTTGCTGAAACAGGGCATTGATGGTGTTGTGGTGTGTGGTACAACAGGTGAAGCGCCGACGCTCAGTAAAGACGAGCAACTTCAGGTGCTCGACGCTGTGCTGGAAATTATACCAGGACATCAGGTTGTTATGGGGCTTTCCGGGACACATCTGCCAACCGTTAGCGGCATGCTGGAAGCGATTTTGCAACGGCCAGTGGCAGGGATCCTGCTCCCCGCCCCTTACTACATCCGCCCTTCGCAAGCAGCGCTGGTCGCGTGGTTTACCGAACTGGCCGACCGCTCTTCGGTGCCAATCATTTTATACAATGTCCCTTACCGCACCGGTATCCATCTTGAGCTCGATACTCTGCGTCAACTGGCCACCCACCCCAAGATTGTAGCGATTAAAGATTGCGGTGGCAGTCTCGAGCTCACCTTGTCATTGATTGCCGATGGTCAGTTGGATGTACTTTGCGGCGAAGATGCGCAGATATTCTCTACGCTGTGTCATGGTGGAACAGGTGCCATCGCTGCATCCGCGCATCTGTTCCCTGAGAAGTTTGTTAATTTAATTCAGCAGATTAAGATGAACGATCTCAGTGGTGCCCGCCAGACCTTTTTCTCCTTGCTGCCAATGATGCGACTCATGTTCACCGCCCCCAACCCTGCAGCAATTAAATATGCATTGTCATTGGATGGGCTGCTGCACAATGAACTGCGCGCGCCGTTACTTCCCGCGCCAGAAAATGTTGAACGCGCGGTGCGGAATCATCTGAATCAATATTCACGCTGAATATGTATCAAGAGTGGTCGGTTGACGGCCAATAAAGGTTGCCTGCCACTATTTGAGCGTTCGCACCCACAACACGATTTAGTCACTGACATTTTTCACCGGCGGCACTAGGATAGGGAGGATATCTGTTCCTGTGCGGCCGTGCCGTGTAGACGTCGCAGCTGCTAAGGCCTGTGTGACAATGGTTTAAATTTACGGAGTTTGTATGAAACTTTATTATAAAGCCGGTGCATGTTCCCTTTCACCGCATATTATTCTGCGTGAAGCCGGTCTGGATTTCACCATCGTCAAAGTTGATCTGGCGACAAAGAAAACTGAAAGCGATGAAGACTTTCTTGCTGTGAATCCTAAAGGCCAAATTCCAACGCTGGAACTGAGCGACGGCAGCATACTGACCGAAGGCGTGGCAATTGTGCAATATCTGGCTGACCAGAAGCCGGATCGCCAGTTATTGCCAGAAGTGGGTACGCTGGCACGTTATCATGCGTTAGAGTGGCTGAACTATATTGCGACCGAACTGCATAAAGGCTTTAGTCCGCTGTTCAATCCGAAAACACCGGAAGAGTATAAATCGCTGACCCGTGAAGCACTGGCGAAAAAATTCATCTATGTTAACGACACCCTGAAAGACCACCAGTACCTACTTGGCGCGCGTTTCAGCGTAGCCGATGCCTATCTGTTCACCGTGATGGGCTGGGCAAAAGCGCTAAAATTTGATCTCTCTGCATTGAGTGATCTGAACCGCTATCTTGACCGCGTAGCAGCACGTCCTGCGGTTGATGCCGCTTTGGTTGCTGAAGGTCTGAAATAAGTTTCTGCCTGCCACACCGTAAAAAACGCCCCGGCTGATCTCGCACGGGGCGTTTTTATTTATTCGGTCATCAAGGCTGTTATTAGAGCTTAGTGGCAGGGAAATGATGCTCCGGCGTCACCATTTTGTCCTGCGCGGCGACCACTTGCAGCTCATATTCACCCATTGCATGCGTCGCTAGCATCACTTCATAAACGGCCGCAGTGACATGTTCCAGGGCTTTATCCAGCGCTTCGCCTTTGAGTAAATTAACCAGCAGCAGACCGCTGGTTAAGTCACCTACGCCAACCGGCTGACGCACACCAAAATCCACCAACGGGCGGTCGATATGCCAGGCTTCATCGACGGTGACCAGCAACATCTCAAAGCGGTCACTCTGGTAGCCGGCGCGGCTGAGGTGTTTCACCAGCACGATTCTTGGGCCTTTAGCAATCAGTTCACGCGCTGTCACCACGGCCTCTTCCACATTGAGAACAACATGACCGCCGAGCAGTTCTAGCTCAAGCAGATTGGGCGCCATAATATCGCAGTGGGTCAAGGCTTGGTTGCAATGGAACTCCGCCACACCAGGCGCAACAATACAGCCCTTCTCCGGATGCCCCATTACCGGGTCGCAGAAATACCAGGCATTTGGGTTGGCCTCTTTTACCTGACGGACAATGTGCAGAATGCTCTGCCCCTGCTCTGGCGAACCAATATACCCGCTTAATACCGCATCACAGTCTTTAAGACGGTCAATATCCGCGATGCCCTGTGCGATATCAGTCAGATGGCTGGCCGGCATAACACAGCCGGTCCAATGCCCATATTGCGTATGGTTAGAAAATTGCACCGTATTGAGTGGCCAAACGTTTGCGCCCATGCGCCGCATTGGGAATTCTGCCGCGCTGTTACCAGCGTGACCAAAAACGGTGTGTGACTGGATAGAGAGGATGTTTTTCATTAGGAATGTCCGATAGCAACGTCATCGGGAGATGGCGGAATCACTGAGTTCACAGAACAAAACGAGGGGCTGTTCAGCCCCTCATCATACCGATTGTAAAACTTATGCCCAGAGCAGCAGACTGTAATTCTTTTTACCACGACGCAACAAAGTGTATCGACCAAATAGACGATCACTTTCAGTGAAGCTGTATTCAATATCAGTCTGTTTTTCGCCGTTAATAGAAACAGCATTAGAAGAAATCATGGTACGTGCCTGACCTTTAGAAGGTGCCATGCCGGCAATGACGAGCGCCTCTAACAAGTCGGCACCACGATCTAACGTGAATAATTCAAGGCCGTCTTGCGCCAGCTGCTCAAAATCGTATTCAGTCATCTCACTCAGGGAGCCTGAAAATAGGCTGTCAGTGATTCGACGGGCTGCCGCCAGACCTTCTGCACCGTGCACCATCCCCGTGACTTCTTCTGCCAGAACATACTGGGCGCGTGGCGCTTTACCACTGGTTTTGTCTTCTTCTTCCAACGCATTGATGTCTTCGATGCTCATGAAGGTGAAGAATTTCAGGAAATGATAAACATCAGCATCCGCAGTGTTGATCCAGAACTGATAGAACTTGTATGGGCTGGTTTTCTTCGGATCAAGCCACACTGCACCGCCTTCCGTTTTGCCGAATTTAGTGCCGTCGGATTTAGTGATAAGCGGAACGGTCAGGCCGAACACCTGTTTCTGATGCAGACGACGGGTTAAATCAATACCTGAGGTAATGTTACCCCATTGATCAGAACCCCCAATTTGCAGTTCAACCTGATGCAAGTCATACAGTGAAGAGAAATCGTACCCCTGCAATAAGTTGTAAGAGAACTCAGTGAAAGAGATACCGGAATCATCACGGTTCAGGCGCTGTTTTACTGCTTCTTTATTGATCATCTGGTTAACAGAGAAGTGTTTACCGATGTCACGCAGGAAGGTCAGCACGTTCATGTCGCCGAACCAGTCGTAGTTATTGGCTGTGATGGCACTATTTTCACCACAGTTGAAATCCAGGAATGGAGCAACCTGGTGGCGAATTTTTTCCACCCACTCGTTTACGGTTTCATTGGTGTTCAGCTTGCGTTCGGCAGCTTTGAAGCTAGGATCACCAATCAACCCCGTAGCACCGCCCACCAGCGCAACGGGTTTGTGGCCGTTTAACTGGAAGCGTTTCAGGCAAAGCAAAGGCACCAAATGACCCAAATGCAAGCTGTCTGCGGTCGGATCAAAACCGCAATAGAGTGCAATTGGCCCTTGCGCCAGTCGCTCTGCTAACGCTTTTTCATCCGTCACCTGGGCAATGAGGCCCCGCTCTTGCAGTTGTTTAATCAGGTTGCTGCTCGCCATCAAAGACTCCATTTATTATTTACTGAATCTGTGCAGATTCGTGTCTGACATCATGCCGAGAATGTGCCGTTTCTCTCACCATTCTGGGGAATGGCATAGAATAAAACGCTCATCGCCCGAGTGCTAGGAAATCGCACTCTTTTTCGTGGTTAGGGTGCCAGACGGTCTATTTTCCAGCCATTTTCTTTATCAGCCACGTCACGCTGATAAATGAAACGATCATGCAGACGGTGTTCGCCGCCCTGCCAGAACTCCATCGACTCCACGCTGACCCGGAAACCGCCCCAGAAACTCGGCAGTGGGACCTCACCCTGGCTGAATTTTTGTTTCAGTTCGAGGAATTTGCTTTCCAACACACCACGCGCGGAGATACGGCTGGATTGATGTGACACCCACGCGCCAATCTGACTGTCTTTTGGGCGGCTGGCAAAATACTTCACCACTTCAAAGGTGGAGAGACGCTCGGCCTGTCCGAGTACAATCACCTGGCGGTCCAACATATGCCATGGAAATAGCAAGCTAATGCGGCTATTACTCGCTAGCTGTTGTGCCTTGCGACTGCCGAGGTTGGTATAAAAAACCAGCCCCTTTTCGTCATAATGTTTAAGCAACACGATGCGCTGAAAAGGTTGTCCATGCTCATCAACCGTAGCAACGACCATGGCGGTCGGGTCGGCAAGTTTGGCTTCGCAGGCCTGTTTCAGCCAGTGTTCAAACAATGGCTGAGGCGCAGCGGGTAAATCAGCACGGCGCAGGCCACCTCGCGTGTATTCACGACGAGAGTCTGCCACATCAAAATCATTGTTATCAGCCATATAAGTTCATTACGTGAGAGTAAGTTGCAGGTATTCTGCACCTGACGCGTCAGGATCTCAATCATCCTGGCGAGTCAGATGCGGTCGGCAATAAAAGGGAGGGTAAAGTGAAAGATTATTTCTGAACGCAGTCGTTAAGGATAATGGCGTCACCTCGCTGCACAAACGCTGCGGTTCCCTTCGACCAGAAGGTATATTGCCCGTCACTGTATTTAGTGCCCGATGCCGATTCAACTTGTTTTAGTTTCAGCTGTTTACCGTCAAGCAGGAGATCGACCTGTTTCTCAGATGGATCCTGCGTGACGGTCAGCGGCATCGTCCCACATTGATAATGCAGTGGTTCAGTCGGTGCCGTTGGTTGATGGTGGAACTGGCTGCATCCTGCCAACGTTAAACCTGCCAAAGCGAAGATCGCTTTTTTCATCCTGTCACTCCTTATGATTCTGGCTTATTCCTTTTTATTACCACGCACAGCAATAAAACACATTGGGATTAGGCCGAGATATCATCGTACACCTTCGACTGAGGCGGGATAAATTGCACCAAGAACCGTCTCACGACAGGCACCAGTGACAGAGGGCAGATTACCGGATTTACCCGACAGGGTACGAAATGCCAGCCAGGCAAATGCCAGAGCTTCCATATCATCACCACTGATCCCAAAGGTATCTGTAGTGCAAACTTCAGTGCCCGGTAACATGGCCGAGAGTCGCGCCATTACCAGCGGGTTACGCGCCCCACCACCACACACCATTAGGCGATCACTGCCCCCCGCCAACTGTACCTGTTCGGCGATGCTGACAGAGGTTAATTCAGCCAGCGTAGACTGAACATCTTCCGGCGGCAGTTCGTGCATACGGCTCAGCTGTTTTTCCAGCCAGGCAATATTGAAATATTCCCGTCCGGTGCTTTTGGGCGCCGGTTCGGCAAAATAGGGATCCGAGAGCATTTGCTGCAAAAGAGTCAGATTAACTCTGCCCTGATTAGCCCATTCTGCATTTTTATCGAAAGGCAATGCCCGGTGACGCCAGATCCAGGCATCCATCAGCATATTGCCAGGGCCGGTGTCATAGCCGCGAATGGGTTGACCAGGCAGTAAGAGCGATAAGTTAGCAATACCGCCAATGTTGAGGATCATCCTGCGCTCTACCGTATCTGCCAGCAGTGCCTGATGGAATGCAGGAACTAAGGGCGCGCCCTGTCCACCATAAGCCATATCACGACGACGAAAATCACCTACCGTGGTAATACCCGTGATCGCGGCGATGCGGTTGTTATCGCCAAGTTGCATTGAGAATGTCGCTTCACCTTTCGGCTGATGCCATACCGTCTGCCCGTGGCAACCTATAGCCGTTACCTCATCGGCACTGATACCGGTTTTTTCCAGCAATGCTAACACCGCCTCGCCGAAGAGAATCCCAAGGCGGGTATCGAGTTCACCAACCTGCGCCAACGTAACCTTTTGACCTTGGCACATGCCGAGGATGGCATTTTTTATTTCAACAGGCATCGGATGCAAATGGCTGGCCTGTTGGGCGACCATTCTTTCGTCAATAGCCGCCAGCACGACATCAACACCATCAAGGCTGGTCCCTGACATCACACCGATATAGCGTCCTGACTTCATAGATAACATCCCTAATACCTCCGGTAAAAAATGATCAATCGTGCTTCATGTTCAAATAAAACAGAATTCATCGGGTAGCGCCATGAGTAACACCTTTTTTATTGAGCTATGTGATTGGTGTGTTTGTTTTTTGTCAACTTAATAGCCCCTTTCAAACCCACAGCACGGGAAACTGGCTATCCTTAAGGGCTAGAAAGTTTGTGAGAGAGGATTTAACGCAAATACTGTCTAAAACATAAACCGCCGTTTATTATTAGTTGAGTAGGCCTCATGTACTCTTGCGTCGTTAAGAATTTGGTTCAAGCGATGATCTTTTAGTGTAAGACTGAGTTTCTAAGCGACTTGACAGCCTCGACAGGATGTTAAACTGTGGAACGTTAGACCTGCGTTGTCGTGGCGTAATGCATAACCGGGCTGCAACAACGTAAATTTAAACAGGAGCTATTTATGATTAAGCGTTTTCTGGTCGTCGCCCTTGCGGGTGTTACTCTTGCAGGTTGTGTCAATGACAACACCGCATCAGGCGATGTCTACTCCGCTTCTCAGGCCAAACAGATCCAACAAGTCTCATACGGCACCATTCTTTCAACGCGTGCGGTACAGATTCAGGGTGGCGATGAAAGCAACATTATCGGTGCGTTGGGTGGCGCGGTACTGGGTGGATTCCTTGGTAATACCATTGGCGGCGGTACTGGTCGCAGCCTGGCAACTGCGGGTGGTGCAGTATTGGGTGGTGTCGCAGGTCAAGGGGTTCAAAGCACCCTAAACCGCTCAAACGCTGTCGAGTTGCAAATCCGTCGAGACGACGGCACGACCATACAGGTGGTGCAGAAAACCGGCCCAACCAAGTTTAGTGTTGGTCAGCGCGTCAGCATGGCGACCAGTGGCAGCACCGTTACGGTGTCCCCAAGCGCCTGATTTCTGATGTTGGGTTCGCGAAATGCAAAAAAGCCAGCAGCGAAAGTTGCCGGCTTTTTTATTCCCAAATCTCATCGTAACGATATGAAATCTGGGTACTGGGTGCAAAAAAGAATACTGAATTAATACGTAAAAACGCCGCAAATCGACGCATGATTATGATTTACTTTGCAGTGCCGCGATATTTTTTTCCAGACGAGCCAGCATTGCAGATAACTGCTCAGTCTCTAAATGAGACATCCCTGTTAGGATCTCTTTGCGCGTTGAGTCTATAACCGATTCCATAGCATTGATGATGGGTGCCGCTTCCTCGGTGAGTTTGATACGTTTTGCACGGCGGTCGCTTACGCATGTTTGGCGGGTGATGAGTTTTTTCTCTTCGAGTTGATCCAACGTTCTGACCAAAGAAGGTTGCTCAATCCCTATCGCCTTAGCCAACTGAATTTGCGATTGTTCTGTCGGCAACATATTGATGTTGTGCAAGGTTACCCAGTGCGTTTGCGTCAATTCGAGCGGTTTTAAACGTTCGTCAATCAGCGAGCGCCAAGCACGAACTAATCGTGCGAGATCTGACCCTAAGTTCGATTCCAATTACCTCTCCTTATAATTAGCATGCTAAGATAACTCCCCAGAGTTTAGCTTAGTTTTCGGAATGTTAATCGTTTAAATGCCTTTATATATACTGGATTTTTTCACCGTCAGTTTGAGACCCGTCTGCGCCTCTCTGAATTGACATCTTTTATAACACAATCACCCGCAGAGATTAATATTGTGGATCCGCAAATGTCTCATTCAGGCTCCTCAATACCAGATTGATTGCTGGGTACTTCGCTTTATTTCTCGCCCATTTCAAGGCTGTGTTGCTTGGGCCGGTTTTCTGGATTTTGATAAATCACCTTTTACGTAACTGGGTTTATTTCGGCGAGGTCTGGTATTTGACATTGATGGATTTGTCTATTTTTATTCCTATTTATTGCGCCCTGTCATTCTGGTCAATGAGTAAGAACATGCAATTGAAGCGCTGAAATAGCGCGCGATTATAATTGTTTTTGCCTTCGTATTAGGTGCTGGGTATGGAAGAAGGCAGCCGGCTGAGCCTGCCTGAGAAAAATAATGCGGGGAAAATCGACTTAATCCAAAGTCATTGACGTTGCGGCAATGTGGTAAATGAGTGAATCCCAATGCGCTTAATTAAGGAACGTCGTAACCCAGAGCTGCCTTACGAATACGGAACCATTGTTGACGAGTCAGCCTCAGCGAGAGGGATTTCCAGGCTGATTTTACGCGTTCAATTTTGCCTGAACCGATGATCGGCAGAGGTTGTGATGGCAGTTGCATCACCCAGGCGTAAACCACCTGCTCGATATTTTCCGCACCAATATCTTCTGCCACTTTCTGTAGTTCATCACGCAGTGGCTGGAATTTTGCTTCGCTGAACAGGCTGCCGCCACCGAGACATGACCAGGCCATGGGTTTGATGCGCAATTGCTGGCAGAGATCCAGTGAACCATCGAGAATAGCGGGTTGGTGGACAGGCGAAATCTCCAATTGATTGGTCACCAGCGAGAACGGCAGGCGCGATTGTAAAAGCGTGAACTGGGTCGGTGTAAAATTAGAGACGCCAAAATATTTCACTTTTCCGCTTTTGTGTAGCGAAGTGAACGCGTCGGCCACGTCATCAGCGTCCATCAGCGGGTCCGGGCGATGAATTAACAGCAGGTCCAGATAGTCGGTGTGTAGATGACTCAGCGACTTTTCAGCTCGCTCAATAATGTAGCGACTGTCGGTAATATAGTGGCCGATTTTATTGTCCGGATTGGCCGTCGTGGCAATTCCGCATTTGCTCACAAGTTGCATCTTTTCACGCAGTGCTGGTTTAAGGCGCATCGCTTCGCCAAAGGCAGCCTCACAGGCATAACCGCCGTAGATATCGGCGTGATCGGCGGTAGTAATGCCAAGCTCAACGTGTTGCTCAATAAAACCCAGCAACTCCTGCGGTGTCATATTCCATTCCATCAAACGCCAGTAGCCGCAAATCATACGGGAGAACTCAGGGCCCTGCGCGGACAGTGGGGTACGGGGATCCATGTCATTACCTCAATTTATTCATTATTGGATGTTGTAAACCGTTGACAGCATATAGAAATCAGCCAATGGCTGTATTGATCTTCGCCTGCAGTAGAATGCACTAAAGGTCAAAAAAGAGAGGGTTGTTCAGGCAGAGGATCATCAGGCTTCTTGCCTGCGCGTTGTAGACGCAGAAGCCGCTGATAGCACAGTCGGAGAACCTGGCGTTTTTCAGGATCGGTCATTGTCATCCAGCCAAAGCGCTCTTCGCGACTGCGTAGGCAGCCACGGCAAAAACCGCGAGTATCCGCCTGGCAAATACCGCGACATGGGCTGGGAATGTCAAAAAACTCGAGCTGTTGAGCCACGACGTCTCCGCATCAATCATTGAATCCTTATTGAAGACGCTTTGGCGGCATCCCGCAAGTCTCTTTTGAACACTCGCAACATTTCGGCTTATTTATTACAACATGGCACCGGACAAAAAATGCCTTTTTTTACCGCCCTCTTGACCTAGACCGATTGGTCTATTATTCTCAGCCCTATGAACAAACATGCTCAACCTCATAGTGATACACGCGAACATCTGCTGGCCACGGGTGAAGAACTCAGCCTGCGTTTAGGTTTTACTGGCATGGGTCTAACAGAACTTCTGAAAACGGCCGAAGTTCCAAAAGGGTCCTTCTATCATCACTTTCGCTCCAAAGAAGCTTTTGGTGAAGCGATGATTCAACGGTATTTCGAACATTACGATCTGCACTTACAACAGCTTTTTGGCCAAACTCAGGGTGACCAGCGTCATCATATCCTGAGTTATTATGCCCAGAATATTACCAACTTTTGCAGCAGCGAATGCCACAACGCCTGCCTGTCAGTCAAGCTGTCCGCTGAGGTTAGTGACCTTTCAGAGTCAATGCGCCACGTACTTGAGCAGGGTTCTACCCGGGTGATTAACCGCTTAAAAGATGCGATTGAAAAAGGGATTGCTGAAGGCTCCCTTACTGTACCTGTATCCCCCGCCATCGCTGCGACGACCCTTTATTCACTCTGGCTGGGTGCTTCCTTGCTGGCGAAAATCAAACGTTCAGTGACGCCACTGGCAGCGGCACTGGAAAGTGTTGAAATGCTGCTTCAACCGCCAGATAAGGCGAAATGACGAGTCTAAGAAACCTAGTGCATTGATTTAAATCGTATTACTTCCCATAAAAATTTGTTAAGCCGAGCCCGATCAGAACTGCGCTCGTTTGGTTAAAAAGTTTCACCCTAACCAGACCGACCAGTCTATTAACCAGGAGTTTAAGAAAATGACTAAGCTTTTCACCCCGATTGTTGTCGGTAATCAAACCTTACCGAATCGCGTATTTATGGCACCACTGACCCGTCTGCGTAGCATTGAGCCAGGGGATGTTCCAACACCTCTGATGGCGGAATATTATGCACAGCGCCACAGTTCAGGCCTGATCATCACTGAAGCGACTCAGATCTCTTTCCAGGCGAAAGGTTATGCAGGCGCACCGGGATTACATACTTCCGAGCAAATCGCCGCATGGAAAAAAATCGTTGCCGGTGTCCATCAGAAGGAAGGCCATATCGCGGTACAGTTGTGGCATACAGGTCGCATTTCACACCACAGTGTGCAGCCGGATAATCAGACACCGGTCTCTTCTTCGGCCATCAATCCGAATACCCGTACCAGCCTGCGCGATGAGCAAGGCAACGCTGTGCGTGAGGATTGCCCTACCCCACGCGCTCTGGAGCTGAGTGAAATTCCGGGCATCATTAATGATTTCCGCCAGGCCGCTGCAAATTCTCGTGTTGCTGATTTCGACTATATCGAAATCCATGCTGCGCACGGCTACCTGCTGCATCAGTTCATGTCCCCGGCATCTAACGTGCGCACCGACATCTACGGTGGCAGCATCGAAAACCGTACCCGCCTGACGTTGGAAGTGGTTGACGCATCCATCGCGGAAATTGGTGCCGATCGCGTAGGTATACGCATTTCCCCTCTCGGCCCGTTCAACGGTCTGGATAACGGCGAAGATCAGGAACAAGCCGCGCTATATCTGCTCGATGAACTGAACAAACGCAAACTGGCTTATCTACATATTTCCGAGCCAGACTGGGCTGGCGGCAAGCCGTACACAGACGCATTCCGCGCAGCCATTCGCGCCCACTATCAAGGGGTTATTGTCGGTGCCGGCGCGTATACCGGCGAGAAAGCAGAAGAATTGCTCGCCAAAGGCTACATCGATGCGGTCGCCTTTGGCCGCAGCTACATTGCCAACCCGGACCTGGTTGAGCGTCTGAAAAACCGCGCCGCGCTGAACGAACCCAAAGCTGACCTATTTTACGGCGGTGGCGCGCAAGGCTACACTGATTATCCAACGCTGTAAGATTGCCTCATCAGCTAAACAGGTGTCATCCAAACCTTGGTAATGCGGCCGCCGTTTGCTCCAGCGGCCGCGTTTTTTGCCTGTGCAGTGACAATCAGCTAGTCTGTTATTCATTACTTACCCCTGCAATCAGAGGACACTATGCGCTTACTTCATACCATGCTCCGCGTCGGCGACCTGCAACGCTCAATAAATTTCTACACTGATGTTCTCGGTATGCGTCTGCTGCGTACCAGCGAAAATACCGAATACAAATATTCGCTGGCCTTCGTGGGTTATACCGATGAAAGTGAAGGTGCCGTAATAGAACTGACCTACAATTGGGATGTTGACAGCTACGATCTGGGCACCGCTTATGGCCATATCGCTTTAGGTGTCGATAACGTGGCACAGACTTGCGAAGACATTCGTAACGCAGGCAGCAACGTGACGCGTGAAGCGGGTCCAGTCAAAGGCGGTTCTACTGTTATTGCTTTTGTGGAAGATCCGGACGGCTATAAAATCGAACTGATCGAATCCAAACATGTCGGTCAGGGCTTGGGGAAATAATCCTGTTTCTATATCAAGGGCGTCAATGCGCCCTTTTTCTTGCCCTTTTCCCGCCGGCATCCTGCAACCTCCGTAAAAATTTGCCATAATGCGCGCTGAATTCGATGAAGATAAGAAACTGATGGCCGAAAATAGTGAAACTAACGCCCTGAAAGGCCGTTTTCGTGGTTTTTACCCTGTGGTTATTGATGTAGAAACTGCGGGATTTAACGCAGAAACTGACGCACTGCTGGAAATTGCCGCCATCAGCCTGAAAATGGATGACGATGGCTGGCTGGAAACCGACGAAACGCTGCATTTCCACGTTGAGCCTTTCGAAGGCTCGATTTTGGTGCCGGAAGCCTTGGCATTTAACGGTATAGATCCGACCAATCCCCTGCGTGGCGCAGTAAGCGAGTACGATGCTCTGCACGCCATTTTCAAAGCTATTCGCAAAGGGATGAAAGAACAAAACTGTAACCGGGCCATTATTGTTGCGCATAATGCCAACTTCGATCACAGCTTTTTGATGGCGGCGGCGGAACGCGCTGGATTGAAACGCAATCCGTTCCACCCTTTTGCCACTTTTGATACAGCGGCACTTAGCGGGTTAGTTCTCGGTCAAACCGTACTGGCCAAAGCCTGTATCAGTGCGGGCATGGTGTTCGACAGCAGCCAAGCACATTCGGCGTTGTATGATACCGAACAAACCGCTGAATTGTTTTGTGAGCTGGTGAATCGCTGGAAGCGCCTTGGTGGCTGGCCGTTGCCTGTCAACGTAGATGACGAAGAGAGCCAGACGGTCAACAGCGAAGAGTAGTTATTGGTGTAAACAGCATATTCCTTAAAAAAAGAGCGACTCATCATGAGCCGCTCTTTTTATGACTTCTTGAGTACCTAGAGGCAGAGCTTACTCTGGCTGCGGCTCTTCAGAAGATTTGTACTTTTCTGCCGTTTCCTTGATCAACGTCTGCAACTCACCGCGCTGGAACATTTCAATCACGATGTCGCAACCGCCGACCAGTTCTCCATCAACCCACAACTGCGGGAAGGTTGGCCAGTTGGCATACTTAGGCATTTCTGCGCGAATATCTGGATTTTGCAAGATATCAACGTAGGCAAAGCGTTCACCACAGGCAGAAAGTGCCTGTACGGCCTGAGCAGAGAAACCGCAACTCGGCAGCTTAGGTGAGCCTTTCATGTACAGAAGGATTGGGTTTTCGGAAACCTGCTTCTGAATTTTTTCTATCGTGGTCGTGGTCATTTATTGCTTCCTCAAGCCAAAACTGGCTGTCACGGTCTTTACTCATTGATGCGCTGGGCGCTTTGTCTGAAATGCGCGCCACATGTCGCTTAATATCTGTCGCTTAAGATCTATTGTAACGATGGAGGCCTTTGGATAAAAACATCATTTTTTACAAGGTCTTTCCCGCGATATCAGTGTGAATGTCTTGCTCCGACGCTCCGACACTTTTTTATAAAAGTGTCTAACGTCTCGCAATAATAAACATCCATTCAGAATAACATTTTTGACCGTTGAATTTAACTCTCTTATGACAGAGTGAGTTTGACCAGGGCACATTTTTGTCTTTCTGAAATGAGATGATTTTTAGAACTGAATACGACTATTTTTGCAGCATTTAAAGTGCTATTAACTTTTTCTCACAATATGATCTAAAATCGAAGCAATTCGTGCTGTTTTGTGGAGTTCTTTTAGGTAATACTCTGACATCTCTGATGTTTAACCTTGGGCCAATATTGGTAACGACGCCATGCGTTTATTGTTTACGCTTTCTGTGCTGCTCTTTACCCAGCTATTTCTGAATATGGCGCATGCTTCGCCACATAACAGCGTTGCTGCCGAACAACGGAAAAGCCATGTCAGTCAGGCCAAGCCTGACGATCGGCGAAAGCGCAAAGCCGTTGCCCGAAGCAGTAAAAAAACCAAGTCAGAGCCGGTAGTAAAAGAAAGGAAAGCAAAAGTTAAAGAAACAAGAAAAATCACCAGTACCAAACTCGTACGCAATCAACATTCTGTCAATAAAAGCGCCAAAACGACCAAGAATAAGGTGACAGCGAAGAAAGAAAGCCGAACGATAGCGAGAAAGGAGACAAGTAAAAAAACCTATGGTCGCCATCGAAAAACCAAAGACTTACTCGCGAAAGGCAGTAAACCGCTGACATTAAGCGCCGCGCATAAAAAACGTTATCAACATGCACAGCAGACTGCCATGACAAAGCTGATGCATCAGGTCGGCAAACCTTATCGCTGGGGTGGAACCTCACCGAATACCGGTTTCGATTGCAGTGGCTTAGTGTATTACGCCTACAAAGATCTGATGCGTATCAAAATGCCACGTACTGCCAACGAAATGTATCATCTTCGTGATGCAGCACCGGTCAAACGCAGTGAGCTAGAAAGTGGCGATTTAGTCTTCTTTAGAATCAATAATCGCGGTGCAGCCGATCACGTTGGTGTTTATGTTGGCAACGGTAAATTCATTCAGTCTCCGCGTACAGGCGAAGAGATTAAAATTACCTCACTGGGCGACGATTACTGGCAGGGTCACTACGTAGGAGCGCGTCGGGTTATGACGCCTAAAACGATTCGTTAAATAAGTGGTTACGCTAATCAACGATGAATAGCATTTAACGAAACGTTTATGAAACCTCAGACAATCAACACGCTTTGTTTATCGGGCATCTATTAGAATGAAAGAAAAGGGCGAGTCCTGTTACAGGACTCGCCCTTTTCTTTGGTTTTTTTCACTCAGGACAGATGAAAGTGAAAGGTGCTTCAGCCCATGACCGCTGTAAAACTGAAAGCTATGATCATTGCCAGTGCGCCTACCACAGTAATGAGAGCAAATTTCAAATCGGTATCCATTAAAACCCCTTTTGGATCAAATGTGGCCTTAACATAAGCCATACAGTTTGTGTGTCAACGCATTTTCTCACAGTTTTGTTTTAAAATCCCGCGATCATCCACCAGGTTACAGAGACTTTTTACTTCCCCTTTCGCCAGATATAAGAGAAAATTCGTGGTTACCACACTGCGTGCGGGTCGATTCATTCCGATGTTCTTTCAGACAGTTATGCTTCTCTGAAAAACCCACCAAAGATTTGACTGCTAATCCCTATTTCAGCAGTCAAACCCACGCAGGCAAACGATTAACATAATGCTAACGTGCTAAAGCACGCTAGCCAGGAGTCCTTCTTTTCATGGCAACGATAAAAGATGTCGCAAAACGGGCTGGCGTTTCCACCACAACCGTGTCGCACGTCATCAATAAAACACGTTTCGTCGCCGAAGAAACTAAAGCCGCTGTGCAGACCGCGATTAAAGATCTGCACTATTCACCCAGCGCGGTGGCGCGTAGCCTCAAGGTCAACAACACCAAATCTATCGGTCTACTGGCGGCGTCCAGCGAAGCCCCCTACTTTGCCGAAGTGATCGAAGCCGTTGAGAACAGTTGCTATGCCAAAGGCTACACATTGATTTTGTGTAACTCACACAACAATCTCGATAAGCAGCAGGCCTATCTGTCGATGCTAGCGCAAAAGCGCGTTGATGGCCTGTTAGTGATGTGCGCAGAATATCCTGATGCCCTCCTCGATATGCTCGAAGAGTATCGTTCAATTCCGATGGTCGTGATGGACTGGGGTGAGGCGCGCAAAAACTTTACTGACAGCATTATCGATAATGCCTTTGAAGGCGGTTATATGGCCGGGCGTTACCTGATTGAACGCGGTCATCGTGATATCGGTGTGATTCCCGGGCAACTGGCCAGAAATACCGGTGGTGGTCGTTTCCAGGGTTTCGTTAAAGCACTGAACGAGGCCAATATACCGCTACATGAAGAGTGGGTAGTTCAGGGTGATTTTGAGCCGGAGTCCGGCTATCAGGCCATGCACAAAATTCTCATGCAAAAGCAGCGTCCGACGGCAGTTTTCTGCGGTGGTGACGTCATGGCTATGGGGGCTATTTGTGCCGCCGATGAGATGGGTTTGCGAGTGCCTCAGGACATTTCTGTGATCGGGTATGATAATGTGCGCAATGCCCGTTATTTTTCCCCAGCATTAACCACTATCCACCAGCCAAAAGAGCGACTGGGCGAAATGGCATTTACTATGCTGCTGGATCGCATCATCAGCAAGCGTGAAGAGTCGCAAACCATCGAAGTTCATCCCAAACTGATTGAGCGTCGCTCGGTAGCCGATGGTCCTTACCGCGACTATCGCCGTTAGTTTTTAATGATTTTGGCTCTTCCAACAAGTAACGCCTGCGGTTTTTGCAGGCGTTTTTAATTGCGCAACCACTCTTGATTCAGCGTTGACGTATCGCCCAGGTAGTCCAGAAGCCATGCCAGCGAGGGAGACTGATTGCTTTGGTCCCAGGTCAGGCAGCAGGCACTTTCAGGAAAAGCCGTTGCCAGCGTCAGAACGCTTAATTTTTGTTGTGATATCCACGCCTCAACCAGATGCACAGGCATCATGCCCACACATAAACCTTCACACAGGCAATCCACGGCACAAATCCAGTCGGGAACCACTAAACGGCGCTGATTGTCCAGCGTCCAGGTATCGCGTTTAGGTAGATTCCGTGAAGTATCTTCAATGCACAGTGCCGGATAAGCCCGCAGTTGTTCATCAATGAGTGGTGCAGTTAATGCCGCCAGAGGATGATCCGGGCTGACAACACAGTGCCAGTCCATAAAACCCATGTCCCTAAAGCTGAAACGCCCACCGGTGGGCACGGCGCGCGTTGCCCCAATGGCCACATCCGCGCGCCCATCCACTAATGCATCCCATACGCCATTAAACACTTCGGAGTGGATAATCAACTCCGTATCGGGAAAGGCACGATAGAAATCAGTAACCAGACGCCTTAATCGGTCAGGTTTCACAATACGGTCCACTGCAACATTTAGCTGCCCGCGCCATCCATTGGCAACTTGCTGACATTGACGTCGCGTGGCTATCATTTTTTTGATAAGCAAGCGTGCCTCTTCCACGAAAACCTGACCTGCCGCCGTCAACTCCACATCGCGATGGCGCCTTTCAAATAGCGGCACTGCTAGCCACTGCTCCAGTTGGCGTACAGTATAACTGACCGCAGAAGGCACCCGGTGTAACTCTTGAGCCGCAGCACTAAAACTTCCGGTACGCGCAACGGTATCGACCACTTCCAGTGAATACTCTGACCACATAATCGTCCGCCTCATCTGCTTTCAATTTTTTTGATATATAAGTGCAAATATTAGCGTTTCACAAGAGGTAAGCCAACCGATTACACTTCGCGCCTGAGACTTTCTGCACGTTGTGCCGCTATTGATTTATTTTCGCGTAACACGCATCGCTAATAAAAAGAGACATTCATGAAACCCTCGTTTGGATTTATGCTCTACCTCGCCGGGTTGAGTATGCTGGGCTTTTTAGCCACCGATATGTACCTGCCTGCTTTCAGTACTATGCAAACCAAGTTGGCGACCACGCCCGGTCTTATCAGCGCCAGTCTGAGTATCTTTCTGGCTGGTTTTGCCATAGGTCAGCTGCTGTGGGGACCGCTGTCTGATAAACTCGGGCGCAGACCCGTGCTGATCACCGGCCTAATGCTTTTCGCGCTCGGCTGCCTGGGGATGATATGGGTGGAAAATATCTATCTACTGTTAGCACTCCGTTTTCTGCAGGCCATTGGCGTGTGTGCGGCAACGGTCAGTTGGCAAGCGCTGGTTGTTGACCGTTACTCTCCTGATGTAGCCAAACGTACTTTTGCGACCATTATGCCGCTGGTGGCATTATCCCCCGCCCTTGCCCCATTGCTGGGTGCATGGATATTGAACCACTTTGATTGGGAAGCCATTTTCACTCTGCTGCTGATCATTGGTGTTCTGCTGTTAATTTTCTCTTTCCGCATTCGTGAAACTCAAAAAAAGATCGTTGGCCAAGAGGCTGGAAGGTTTAGCTTTCTCAACCTTCTGACTTCATACGTGTTCAGCGGTAACGTCCTTATTTATGCCGCCTGTTCGGCTGGATTCTTCGCTTGGCTGACCGGTTCACCTTTCATTCTCAGCGATATGGGTTATTCCCCTGGTATTATCGGTCTGAGTTATGTTCCTCAGACTATCGCTTTCCTGGTTGGTGGGTTCGGCTGTCGCTTATTGATCAGCAAAATCGAGGGTAACCGTATACTTCCCTGGCTGCTCGCCGGATATGCTCTGAGCATAGTAGCTCTTTATCTGGTGGCTACATTCACCAACGCAACGCTGATCACCTTACTTATCCCGTTCTGTTTAATGGCGCTGGTGAACGGTGCCTGTTACCCAATTGTGGTCGCTAACGCGTTAATGCCATTCCCTACTAGCACAGGGAAAGCGGCTGCTTTGCAAAATACACTACAATTAGGGTTGTGTTTTATTGCCAGCTTGTTGGTTTCTGCGTTTATCGCTTGGCCGTTACTGGCAACCGTTAGCGTTATGCTGGGGACATTGGTGTTGGTCGCGCTTGGCTTCATGATGGTGAAGAAAAGTACTAAGCAGGAAGTTGCAATAAAAAAGCAATTGGAACCGGCCGAAGTAAAACATGCTAACTAACTGTCATAATAACCTTACGTGACAGTAACTTAAATAATATGCCTGCCGTGTATGATTTATTATTGAGAATGCGCGCAGGCAAGTTTATACTCAAAAAAAACAATAAAAATAATATTTATACAATGCTTTTTTGCAAAAAAAATCTGAGTGCGGGTAGTGCGTCACGTTTTGTAAAAAAGTTTTTCACGCGGCCGCTCTCAGGTTGCGGTTTTCTTCTAATTTCCTCTGTTCATAGTCGTATATCAGACAAGGCGGATTAATCGTCTGTTCTCATAATGACCTGCATAGATTGCCTTGTTTTCCAGCAGGTTAATAAGTCAGAAGAGCATGTGATGGAGAAGCTATGAGTTCATCGTGTATAGAAGATCTGAGCGTTCAGGATAATCAGTGGTATCGCATTATCAATGAAATGTTGGGCATGGCAGATGTGCAGATCAACGGTAGCCGCCCTTTCGATATCAAAGTTAAAAATCCTGATTTTTTTAAGCGTGTTTTACAGGAAGGCTCTCTGGGGTTAGGTGAAAGTTACATGGACAGCTGGTGGGAATGTGAACGGCTGGACATTTTCTTCCAACGCGTCCTGAATGCCGGCCTCGAAAGTAGGCTCCCAAGACATTTCAGAGACACACTCCGCATTGCAGCCGCACGGCTAACCAATTTACAATCCAAAAAACGCGCCTGGATTGTCGGTAAAGAGCATTATGATCTGGGTAATGACTTGTTCAGTCTTATGCTTGACCCTTATATGCAATATTCCTGCGGCTACTGGAAGGATGCCACCACCCTTGAGCAGGCCCAAGAAGCAAAATTAAAAATTATCTGCGACAAATTACAATTAAAACCGGGCCTGCGTTTGCTCGATATTGGTTGTGGCTGGGGTGGTCTATCCGAATATGCTGCAAAAAATTATGGCGTAAGTGTGGTAGGCGTAACCATCTCAGCTGAACAGCAAAAAATGGCCCAAGAACGCTGTAAAAATCTTGATGTCACTATTTTGCTACAGGATTACCGCGATCTGGATGATCAGTTCGACCGGATTGTGTCAGTCGGAATGTTTGAACATGTCGGTCCGAAGAACTATCAAACCTACTTCAATGTCGCCAAACGTAATATAAAACCGGATGGTTTATTCCTGCTCCATACGATTGGATCGAATAAAACGGATCTGAGTGTCGATCCCTGGATTGATAAGTATATTTTCCCCAATGGCTGTTTGCCTTCTATTCAACAGATAGCACATACCACTGAGACACTGTTTGTCATGGAAGACTGGCACAATATTGGCGCGGATTACGACCGTACGCTGATGGCCTGGCTGGAACGTTTTCTTCAGGCATGGCCATCGCTGGCAGGTAAATACACTGACCGGTTTGAACGGATGTTCACCTACTATCTAAATGCCTGCGCTGGCGCTTTCAGGGCACGTGACATTCAGCTTTGGCAGGTTCTGTTCAGCCCTAAGGGTGTAGAAGGTGGTATTCGCGTGCCACGTTAGCGTTAACCTCTTGAGCCGTTGTCGTAAAAAAGCCGAACAGGTCACCTGCTCGGCTTTTCATTTCTATTTTGAGGCGCTTTCACTCTACTTTTCGTGCAGTTCCACCATGGCCTGCGCGGTGGCCATTGCCGCTTCGCGACTTGCCAATACGCGTTCAACCGTATTCACAATGGCTTGTGTCTGTGGATCGATTTCAATATTAATTTTATCCCCCAAACGTTTGGTGCCGAGGGTAGTTCGCTGCAAGGTTTCCGGAATTAAATGTACGCAGAATCGGGTTTTAGTGACCTCGCCCACAGTAAGGCTTATTCCGTCGATACCAATAAAACCTTTATGTAATACATATTTCATTAAATCTTCATGTGGCATGCGGAACCAGATTTGACGGTTATTTTCGGAAGCAATAATTTTCGAGACTTCCGCTGTACAAATAATATGCCCGGACATGAGATGCCCGCCGATTTCATCATCAAAACGTGCAGCGCGCTCCAAATTTATCAGCGAGCCTGGTTGTAAATCACCGAGATTGGTCAGTCGAAGCGTTTCTTTCACCAGATCAAAACTGACAAAGTTACCGTTCACGCCAGTGACGGTCAGACAACAACCGTTATGTGACACAGACGCGCCAAGCTCAAGGTCCTTGAGCATGTTCGCAGGCATTTGCACAACATGGGTACGAAAATTAGGTTTTTCATCAATGGACACCAACGTTCCTGTGCCCTGAACAATACCGGTAAACATAGCCTATGCCTCATGAATTTTTACGCAGTGAACCCTCTGCATACATTGCGTTTCTGCCTGCCAGTTTGCCGCAGATTTAATAGAAAGCCAAATCAATGAGGGCAAAAGAGCCGCCACTGGAAGTAGGACACGATGCAACTCACCGTTCACCGCTTTGATTGCTTAAAAAACCTGGCAATGTACAATATTTGAAGTATTTACAGCTATTTTAGCGTCACGCCTGCGTGACGCTTTTTTATTCAAAACAATTAAAGGGGTAGGCGTGCAGAAGTATCTTACAGAAGCGCGTGTGTTATTAGCTCTCGCGATCCCCGTCATACTAGCGCAAGTTGCGCAAACCTCAATGGGCGTGGTGGATACTATTATGGCCGGCGGCGTCAGTGCTACCGACATGGCCGCCGTCGCCGTCGGAACCTCGATTTGGTTACCCGCCATATTATTTGGGCACGGTCTTTTGTTAGCCCTGACACCCACCGTCGCCCAGCTCAACGGAGCCGGCCGCCGCGAAAAAATCGCTCATCAAATCCAACAAGGTTTTTGGCTCGCATCGGGCGTATCGCTTATTATTATTGCCGTGCTGTATCACTGCGACCAGATCATCGGGCTGATGCACAATATTGATCCGCAACTTAAAGCCAAGTCCATTGGCTATTTGCACGCCATCATGTGGGGAGCACCCGGCTACCTATTTTTCCAGGTTTTACGTGTGCAGTGCGAAGGTTTATCTAAAACCAAACCGGGGATGATATTTGGTTTCATCGGCCTGCTGGTGAATATTCCGG
This sequence comes from Hafnia psychrotolerans, assembly GCF_014639435.1. GTDB lineage: Bacteria > Pseudomonadota > Gammaproteobacteria > Enterobacterales > Enterobacteriaceae > Ewingella > Ewingella psychrotolerans. The sequence goes on from NZ_BMFZ01000003.1 coordinate 269,610, forward strand.
TTAATTATATTTTCATCTACGGTAAATTTGGCGCCCCAGCACTGGGAGGCGTGGGCTGCGGCGTTGCAACCAGTACGGTTTATTGGGTAATGTTCTTGATGATGCGCGTCTATGTGAAGCGCACCTACTCGATGCGAGACATTGTTGCACCGACTCGCTTCGCCAAACCAGACTGGGTCACGCTAAAACGCCTGACTCAGTTAGGTTTGCCAATTGCGCTCGCGCTTTTTTTTGAAGTAACACTATTCGCTATCGTCGCCCTGCTGGTCTCTCCACTTGGAATTGTGGCGGTTGCCAGCCACCAGATTGCACTCAATTTTGGTTCTTTGATGTTTGTGATCCCCCTCTCGCTAGGTGTGGCCGCCACGATACGCGTCGGTTCACGGCTGGGAGAGTCCTCCGTTGATGGCGCAAAAGTCTCGGCCTATACCAGTATTTTTACCGGTGTTGTCATGGCATGTATTACGGCACTGATGTCGGTGATATTCCGCGAGCAAATCGCCGCATTGTATAACGATAACCCTCAGGTAGTGGCACTGGCATCCAGCCTGATGCTGCTGGCGGCTATCTACCAGATTTCAGATGCCGTTCAGGTGATTGGCACCGGTGTACTGCGTGGCTATAAAGATACGCGGTCAATCTTCTATATCACCTTTGTGGCGTATTGGGTATTAGGACTGCCAGTGGGATACCTGTTAGGGCTAACCGATTATCTGGTGCCAGCGATGGGCCCGAGCGGCTTCTGGTGGGGCTTCATTTTGGGGCTGACCTTTGCTGCCGTGATGGTGTCACTACGTATACGCTGGATCCAGAAACAATCACCCTTCATTATTTTAGATAAGGTTGGACACTGATGGTTTATGGTCGCCCGTCAGCCTTAGGCTGCTATAGCTAAAATGGCTGACTTTTTTAGCCATTAATGTTCAAAAAATCAACGCAGTGAGCATTCACGCATCAATGCGTCACAATAAAAGGGCAAAATGTTTTTTTTCCCTTGCCAGCCTTCGGGTAGGTCGTTAATATTCGTCCCCGCTGCCGCACTGGCAGACAGAAATAGATGCGTCCGTAGCTCAGTTGGTTAGAGCACCACCTTGACATGGTGGGGGTCGATGGTTCGAGTCCATTCGGACGCACCATATTTCTATATAAAGTTATGCAGTCAGTTTCATCAGGCGTGCGTCCGTAGCTCAGTTGGTTAGAGCACCACCTTGACATGGTGGGGGTCGATGGTTCGAGTCCATTCGGACGCACCAGATGAAACAATCACAACTCCCCATATGTTTCTCAAACCAAACATGCTTAATCCTGCATAATTTTCCTACTTATTACTTTTGATTACTCAGTAGCTTGTATGACCGGTGTATCACTGGTTATGTCGCGCATGCCCATATTGGTTATTTGCGCAACGAACACCCCTCAGATGCGCTAAGCTTGCGCAGCATCATGTTTTTTATTTTGTTTCCCACCGCTTAGCCCTTATAATATGCACCGTCTCTTCGATTGAATGGTCTCAGCCCCTTGATCTGTCGATATCGCCTTATAAAAGCATTACTTCACCCGAAACGATTAACAATCGTACAGATCGCCACGTCTTGGCTGAACTTTACACACCATTTATTCTCCAGTCACCTACGCTTAACAGTGATTTGTAACAATCAGGCCGTAACTAAATTCCTCGCGGGCAGCAGCGCTGTCAGGCAAAATCATTTCCATTCCATCACAACTTGTAGATAAAATCGTCATGAAAAAGACCAAAATTGTTTGTACCATCGGACCAAAAACTGAATCCGAAGAAATGCTGACCAAACTGCTTGATGCAGGCATGAATGTAATGCGTTTGAACTTCTCTCACGGTGATTACGAGGAACATGGCCAGCGCATCAAGAATATCCGTAATGTCATGGCTAAAACCGGCCATAAAGCTGGCATCCTGCTAGACACCAAAGGCCCAGAAATCCGTACCATGAAACTGGAGGGCGGCGTAGACGCTTCTCTGGTTGCTGGCCAGAATTATACTTTCACAACAGATCAGTCAGTGATTGGTAACACTCAGCGTGTTGCTGTGACTTACGCTGGCTTTGCTGCCGATCTGAAAATTGGCAACACCATTCTGGTTGATGATGGCCTGATTGGTATGGAAGTGATCGAAGTTTCAGAAACTGAAGTGACCTGTAAAGTACTCAACAACGGTGACCTCGGCGAAAACAAAGGCGTTAACCTGCCAGGTGTGTCTATCGCTCTGCCAGCATTGGCTGAAAAAGATAAACGTGACCTTATCTTCGGTTGTGAGCAAGGTGTTGACTTCGTTGCAGCTTCCTTTATTCGTAAACGTTCCGATGTGCTGGAAATCCGTGAACATCTGAAAGCACACGGTGGCGAACATATTCAGATCATCTCTAAAATTGAGAATCAGGAAGGCCTGAACAACTTTGACGAAATCCTTGAAGCCTCCGATGGCATCATGGTCGCTCGTGGTGATTTAGGCGTTGAGATTCCGGTTGAAGAAGTCATCTTCGCTCAAAAAATGATGATCGAGAAATGTAACCGTGCACGCAAAGTTGTGATCACCGCGACACAGATGCTCGATTCCATGATCAAAAACCCGCGCCCTACTCGTGCTGAAGCTGGAGATGTCGCTAACGCGATCATCGATGGTACTGACGCAGTCATGCTGTCAGGTGAAAGTGCAAAAGGTAAGTATCCGCTGGAAGCTGTGACCATCATGGCAACCATTTGTGCCCGTACTGACCGCGTTATGCCAAGTCGTATTGATGTTCAGAACGACAACCGTAAACTACGCATCACAGAAGCAGTTTGCCGCGGCGCAGTAGAAACGGCCGAGAAACTGGATGCTCCACTGATCGTGGTAGCAACTAATGGAGGCAAATCTGCAAAGGCTGTGCGCAAATATTTCCCGCACGCTATCATTTTGGCATTAACCACTAACGAAGTAACCGCTCGACAGTTAATCCTGACGAAAGGCGTAGTGACTCAGTTGGTGAAAGAGATCGCTTCAACTGATGACTTCTACCGAATTGGTAAAGAAGCGGCAATCGAAAGCGGTTTAGCGCAGAAAGGCGATGTCGTCGTGATGGTTTCAGGCGCCCTGGTCCAAAGCGGCACCACCAATACTGCATCGGTACACATTGTTTAATTAAAATGTGGCATCGCTACAGGTCAAAACGCCGCGTAATGCGGCGTTTTTTATTGACCCTATTTTGGAAATCCAAAATAACATGCAGAAACACTAAGAAATAAATGGGACTAGTCTCATGGAATCCGGCTGTTTTCGCTGCAATTTTTGGCTTTTTCGTAAAATAAGATGTTTCTTTGAGCTAACAGTCGAAATAAAGCGTTTGCTAGCAAAAAATTATTCTCATTAGAAAATAGTTTGTGTAATACTTGTAACGCTACATGGAGATTAACTTAATCTAGAGGGTATTTATAATGAATCGCACTAAAATGGTACTGGGCGCTGTGATCTTGGCTTCAACTATGCTGGCTGGTTGTTCAAGCAATGCTAAAATCGACCAACTGTCTTCAGACGTTTCTACTCTGAACTCTAAAGTTGATCAACTGAGCAACGACGTGAACGCAATGCGTTCTGACGTTCAGGCAGCTAAAGACGACGCAGCACGCGCTAACCAACGTCTTGACAACCAAGCACACGCTTACAAGAAGTAATATTACTTCTTAAGCTCAATGGCGCACTTAGTGCGCCATTTTTTTTTCCTAGGATTTCCTTTCCCACGCCCGCCTCACGCTATCGATTTCCACTGGCTAAAAACGCTTCCTTTTGCCCTCACAGACGTACAGGCATAAAAAAGGAGCGGTAGCCGCTCCTAATATTTAGACCTTGCTATGGCTCATAGAGTGCCCTTAATGACGATCATCGGCTACTGCCCCGTTGACACCACTGCAGTCACAGGCGGTGCATCTGTCGCGTCAACACCTTTACTAACAATGACCGGCATGCCCGAGCGGCGCTCGATCGCCTGTTTTACCACTTCATCATCCGTATCTTTGCTCTTGATGAATTTCTTCGCAGCCACCGTGAGAGGAATAGGTTTCGTCTGGGGATCATCTTTTTCAGTGTGGGACAGCGGCTGATGTACTTCGATGTAACGCTTGCCATCAGGTTCAACATCGAATTTGATCGGCTGATTAATGATCTGCACACGCGTTCCCTTTGGCACCATATTGAACAATGCCTCGATATCGTCCGGGCGTAAACGGATACAGCCAGAACTGACACGCATACCGATACCAAAATTAGCATTGGTACCGTGGATAAGGTATTGCCCAGAGCCAGCAGAGAGGCGCATAGCGAACAAGCCCATCGGGTTCTCAGGGCCAGCAGGCACCATACCCGGCAGCTTGACCCCTTCTTTCAGATAAGCCTTACGAATGTTGGCAGTGGGGGTCCAGGTTGGATTGGGGATTTTCTGGCTGACAGAGGTCACCATTTCTGGCGTATTGCGTCCGAGTTGACCAATACCAATCGGCAATACAATCACCTTGTTCTCGCCTTTCGGATAATAATAGAGACGCATCTCTGCCAGATTCACCACAATCCCCTCACGCTTGGTATCCGGCAGCAGCATTTGCGAAGGAATGGTCAGAACGGTGCCGGGCTTGGGCAGATAAGGATCAGTACCCGGATTAGCCTCCAACATACCAATCAAACCAATCTGGTATTTTGCCGCAACCGCTTCCAGCGGCTTTCCATCGTTGGGAACAACATAAGTCGTGTTCTCACCAATCAAACGACTGTTGTCCAGCGGGAGGGGGTATTCTGCAGCGTTAGCGGTACTGCTTGCCAGATAACCGGCGAATAACATGCCCATCAGAGGTAGTGCACTTTTCATGCTGAATCCTGCTCGTTGTTATCGTAAAGGTAATAAAAACCCGATGCCATCTCAAGGCCGAAATTGCCTTCGCGAAATGAACTTTCCTTTGAATAATCAATAGTAACAGGAGAGAATTTAAAGGCAATTTACATGCCTAAAATCAAGACTTTACGAAGTCAAATCAACGTTATGTTTTGACCAGCGGAGGGGATTTAAGCAGCTGAAATTTCAACACTAAATGATGATGCTTTGAACGATGGGCGAAAAATAGCATTGCTCATTAGCAGAACATTCCTAATGAGCAATGAAGGGATGACCTGGCGTTCAGATCAGCTGCTGCGCACGAGCACGAATAGTGCGGATCATCGCTTCCAGCCCCTGCGAGCGTGAAGGCGTCAAATGCTGGCTCAATTCTAGCTGCGTGAAAAACGGTCGCACATCCAGCGTCACGACATCCTGTGCCGTTAGTCCCTGATAGAGACTGAAAACAATCGCCACTAAACCTTTAACGATCGCCGCATCACTGTCACCGAGGAAGCTCAGATTACCGTTTTCAGCCGTCTGCATGACAATCCACACCTGACTTTGACAACCAGAAATCAGGTTTTCATCCTGACGGTACTCATCAGTAAGTGGTGCTAACTGCGCCCCAAGTTCGATCACATAAAGATACTTTTCTTCCCAATTCGGACAACGGGAAAAATTTTTAACTAATTTTTCTTTATCTGGCAAAGCCATAAAAGTAAATCCTGATAATAGCTTGCTGGTTAGCCCAGCAGCCGGTGAATACGCTGCAGCCCTGCGACCAGACGGTCGACTTCTTCGCGGGTATTGTACATGGCAAGCGACGCACGGCACATAGCCGGGACACCGTAGAATGACATCAATGGCATAGCACAGTGATGCCCGGTACGGATTGCGATACCATATTGGTCGAGGAAACTCCCCACATCATAGGCGTGATGCTTGCCGAGGTTAAAGGCAATGACGCCTGAACGAGTCTCTGGACCGTAAATCACAAGGTCAGGCACCTGCGTCATAGCATCGAGCGCGTAGGACATCAATTCCTGCTCATAGGCGTGGATATTTTCCAGACCCAGTTCAGCCACATACTCCATTGCAGCCCCCAGCCCCATGATACCACCGGTATTTGGCGTGCCAGCTTCAAATCGCCACGGTACTGCCGCAAAGGTCGTACCTTCAGTCAGACTAACGTGTTTGATCATTGAGCCACCCCCTTCCCACGGAGGCATTTGATCCAGCAACGCTTTACGACCATAAAGAATACCAATGCCGGTTGGTCCGTAGAGCTTATGCCCGGACCAGACATAGAAATCACAGCCCAGTGCCTGAACGTCTACGCTGTAGTGCATCACTGCCTGCGCGCCATCTACCAGTACCGTCAGCCCTGCCGCCTTGGCCTGAGGGATGATTTTTTCAATCGGGTTGACAGTGCCAAGTACGTTGGAAACGTGCGTCAATGCCAGCAACTTGGTGCGTGGTGTGATCAGCGTTTCCAATTCAGACAAATCCAACTCGCCATTCGATGTCAAATGCCAGACGTCGATATGCAAATCACGCTCTTTTGCCAGCATCTGCCAGGGAACGATGTTGGCATGGTGCTCCATTTCGGTGATGATGATGCGATCGCCCGCATGCAAGGCAGTGCGCCCGAAGGTATTAGCGACCAGGTTAATGGCCTCGGTTGAGCCCTTAACAAACACGATCTCTTCGGCGGAAGCAGCATTGATAAATTGCGCAGCTTGCGTACGGACATTCTCCATCTGCTCGGTGGCTTCAGCACTTAAGGTATGAATGCCACGGTGAACCGCAGCATAACCGTGCTCATAGAACCCAAGCTCACGCTCAATGACCTGACGGGGTTTCTGCGCGCTGGCTGCACTGTCTAAGTAAGCCAGCGGCTGACCGTTGACTTCACGGCTTAGCAAGGGGAAATCGCTACGAACTCTTTCCAGGGGAAAACTCATTACTTACCTCGGTTTAGTCTGCCAGCAATACGGGCAATGACTACATCGCGCAGGGTTTCATTTTTAATCGCTTCAGTCAGCTCAGCCGCAAAAGCAAAAATAATCATGTGCTGTGCATCCTGGCCGCTGATGCCGCGTGCGCGCAGGTAGAAAAGTTGTTCATCATCGATACGACCAACCGTTGCACCGTGGCTACATTTCACATCATCAGCATAAATTTCTAACTGCGGTTTAGTGTCCACTTCAGCCTGCTTACTTAATAACAGGTTGTTGTTGTTCATCTTACCGTCTGTTTTCAGCGCATGCTTTGCCACTTTAATCATGCCGTTAAACACAGCTTTAGCGCGGTCACGCACGATCACTTTATGCAACTGGTTGCTGTTGCAATACCCCTTATTGTGCTCCAGATAGGTGCGGGTATCGGCAATTTCCGCATCGACTGGCAACACCAGGCTATTAATGTTCAGGTTACTGTTTTCACCGTTCAACTGCGCACTGGTGTTATTGCGGGTCAAGCCCGCGCCCAGTAAGAAGCTGTGGCTGGCAACGCGCGCGTCACGGCCAATCACCAGATCATTATGCGAGAAGTGGAAACTGGCCTGGCTTTCGAACGCCAGTTTGTAATGGTTAAAATCGGCATTATCGCCAACATTTACGGTCAAGCGCGCGCCCGTGAAATGGCCTTTATCGCCGAGAGTGACATAATGCTCAATTACCTCTGCATTGGCCCCACTTTCAATCACCAGATGATAGCGATGATGCACGGTATTGATTTCACGTTCCTGCTCACGTCCACTACTGATGTGCAGCAGATAGAGCGGTTTCTCTGCCTGTTTTCCGGCCGGTAAGCGTACAGACAAAGCGTCTTGTGCCAGACTTTCGGTCAGATGCAGGAAGACTTCAGACTCAATCGGTTCCGGCAGTGTTTGCTGCATGGACGGACTCAGTTTCTCAATCTCAAACTCACCAGTCTGAACATCGCTGAGATTGGCGTCGTAACGACCATCCACAAAGACCAGACGATAAGCCTCAACCGGCAGGGCTACGGCGTTCAATTGTTCAATGGACAGCCCATGCTGCTGCGGTGCAAAGAACTGTTTACCCAGCAAAGAAGATACCGGTGTATATTTCCAGTTCTCTAGTTTTGCATTGGGAAAGCCGATACGTAAAACCTGCTGCCAATGGGCATGAGCATGCGCTGACTGCTCTCCGCCCGCACTTTCGAACAGGCGGTATAACTGCTGCATGGCGTGCGAACTGCCCGCCGCTGGTGCGTTACTCTTGCTCTGTAAGCCAGCCATAACCTTGCTCCTCTAACTGTTTAACCAAGGTGAAATCGCCGGATTTAACAATGCGGCCCTGCCACAAAACGTGCACGTAGTCAGGCTTGATGTAGTCGAGGATACGCTGGTAGTGGGTAACGATAATGAATGAACGTTTACCGTCACGTAAGGAATTCACGCCATCGGAAACAATTTTCAGCGCATCAATGTCCAGACCAGAGTCAGTTTCATCGAGGATGCACAAATTAGGCTCAAGAGCCGCCATTTGCAGAATATCGTTACGCTTCTTTTCACCGCCGGAGAAACCGACGTTGACCGAGCGGGTCAGCAAATCGGACGGCATTTTGAGCATATCAATTTTTTCTTCGATAAAATCAGCGAAGTCAAAACGATCCATTGGCGGCAACTGACGATATTTACGTACCGCATTGACTGCAGTTTGCAGGAAAAAATGGTTGGTGACGCCGGGAATCTCTACCGGATACTGGAAGGCCATAAAGACGCCCTCGCCTGCACGGTCTTCCGGCGCGAGATCCAGTAAATCTTTACCGTTGAATTCAACAGTACCCTCGGTAACTTCGTAGTCCTCGCGTCCGGCCAGCGTCGCGGAAAGCGTACTTTTACCGGAACCGTTCGGCCCCATAATGGCGTGTACTTCCCCTGGTTTGATCTCAAGATCAAGCCCTTTAAGAATTTCCTTTTCTTCGACACGGACCTTTAAATTCTTAATGCTTAACATACGTATCCTTGAGTTTGCGCTTGCGCGCTCATAATTCTGATTATGCTTTACTGTGCTGAACTCAAACCTGTCCGTCACGGACGCTACACCATACAGCGACGGCAGGAAAATTCGCCGGTGTATTAACCGACACTGTGTTCAAGGCTGATCGCCAACAGTTTCTGTGCTTCGACAGCAAACTCCAGCGGCAGCTCGGAAAAGACATCTTTGCAGAAACCATTAACAATCATCGAGATGGCATCATCTTCGCTGATACCGCGCTGCAGGCAGTAGAACAGCTGGTCATCGCCGATTTTCGAGGTAGTGGCCTCATGCTCAAGCTGGGCAGTATTGTTGCGTACTTCCACATAAGGGAAGGTATGCGCCGCGCTGTCCGGGCCGATAAGCATCGAGTCACATTGGGTAAAGTTACGGGCGTTTTCCGCCGACGGTAGAATTTTCACCAGACCGCGATAACTATTCTGGCTGTGGCCGGCAGAAATACCTTTGGAAATAATGGTCGACTTGGTGTTTTTACCAATATGGATCATCTTGGTCCCGGTATCAGCCTGCTGTTGACCGCTGGTCAGCGCCACGGAGAAGAACTCACCGATCGAGTTATCGCCTTTGAGGATAACGCTCGGGTATTTCCAGGTGATCGCAGAGCCAGTTTCAGACTGTGTCCAGGACATTTTCGAACCCGCACCTTCACACAGTGCGCGTTTAGTGACGAAGTTCAGTATCCCGCCAGTGCTCTCTTTGCCACCGGAGAACCAGTTCTGCACGGTGGAATATTTCACTTCCGCATCTTTGTGCAAAATAACTTCAACCACGGCCGCATGAAGCTGATAGGTATCGCGAACCGGCGCAGAACACCCTTCGATATAGCTCACATAGCTGCCTTCGTCGGCAATGAGGATGGTACGTTCGAACTGGCCGGTTTTCGCTGCGTTAATACGGAAATAGGTCGACAGCTCCATAGGGCAACGCACGCCTTTCGGCACGTAAACGAAAGTGCCGTCAGAAGCCACAGCAGCGTTCAGTGCAGCAAAGAAATTATCCTGTGCAGGGACGACTGTACCGAGATATTTGCGAACCAGATCCGGGTATTCGTGAATGGCTTCACCGAATGAGCAGAAAATGACGCCTGACTCAGCCAACTTCTCACGGTAAGTGGTAGAAACAGACACTGAATCGAAAATGGCATCGACTGCCACTTCTTGCCCTTCACGTACGGGAACACCCAGCTGTTCGAAGGCTTTCTCCACTTCGCTGGTCAGGTAGTTTTTACCGTCGGTCGCAGGAATACCCAGAGCGTCGGCCGTTGACTGCTGCGTTGCACCTGGCTGTGATCCACAGGTGTCATCACAGCTTCCGCAGGAAGGCGCGGAGTAATAACTGTAATCTTGATAGTCAAGCGGCGTGTAATACGCTTTCAACCAGTGAGGCTCTTCCATTTTCAACCAAGCATGGTAAGCCTGCAGACGAAATTCCAGCATCCACTCAGGCTCATTGCGTTTCGCGGAAATGGCACGTACCACATCTTCGTTGATGCCAGATGCTAATTCATCGGTGGCCAGTTGGGTGAAGAACCCTTCCTTGTACTTCGTCTCCGCGCCGACCCAAGACTGCACATTCTCTGGAATTTCTACGTTGCTTCGTGACATATTGGTTACATCGCTTCGTTTACAATTTCGTTTATACAATAAAATTAAATACCAAAGCTTTCGCCACACCCGCAGGCATGTTGAGCTTTAGGATTATTGAATTTAAATATTTGATTAAGCCCTTCGCGGACGAAATCTACCTCGGTGCCATCGATGAAAGGCATGGCTTTCACAGGAATGAACAACTTTGCGCCATCGCGCTCAAACACCAGATCATCACTGGCAGGTTGCTTGGTCAGGTCCAGCACATAGCCAAAACCGGCGCAACCCGACTGTTTAACAGAGATCTGTAGGCCTTTGACCTCGGGATCCTGGGTGATCAATGTCTTAACCTGCTTTGCAGCAGACGCTGTCAACGTCACGCCTTGCCAAATATTTTCATCTAAAGAAAATGTACCGACAGTTTCAGTTTGCATCTGTCCTACCTCGATTGTTTCAGGGTCATAGACAAGACCTATTGTGTCTATTCTAGTGATAACATGTATCACTTCAACCTCTTGTTTTAAGAGGGTATAGCGATTTCGCGTGAGGAGAGTCACTCAACGCCTGCGCTTTCTCAAGCGAGCTGCTGGCGGGTCTTAAACACCGCAGCCATCAACACATTGAATAAGTTGTCAATTTTTTGTTAAAAAAAGCCAATTCCCCACGCCAGCTGCGGGATAAAAAGTGTTCCTGATAACTATTATAAAACATTCATCGGAAATACCTATTTATGAATTCGTTCATTTATAGTCAAGAAATGCCTTATTTAGCTCCATATCCACACCAAGTTAAGGGATGTTATGCCCATTAACCTCATCCAAAATAATGCCAGTATCCCGATTGATCCGCCGCTCATTTACCAATATGATGAATTCTAAAATTGATAATGGTTATCATTCAAAAAAATCGGACCGAAGCGAATGACTCAATGTGTTAATGCGTGGCTGCAAAAAAAAATCGACGAATACAAATTCTCCGTTCGTGACGCCACGGTAGACTTTTATTTGACGGAAGCCGCCCTACGCCGCGAAGACGCCGACATCGCCCAGCTCAAGCGCTTCAACACACACTGCCTCGACATGGCAAATCTCTGCCTACAAAACGGTGATGACCATAGTTATGTGCATGCACTGTGTAAACTGCATAACCGCCTTATCCTTGAGATCAACACGCCCCACCGCATCGAGCTTTTCCGGGTACAGAGTTATCATTTCGCACGTCATACCTTGAAATTAATCTGTCACTATTATGCCATGTTGGGTATCTGGGAAAAAGCGAAGGCCTTTCAAACTGACTTCGTCAAACGCGTACCTTTTCAGCTTTGAAAAAATAAGCGTCAATCTGTCCTGCAAATGAAAAAGCGGAAGCACCTGAAATGCTTCCGCCCTGCCCTTCTGAATCTAATTAAACATCCGTGATCGGTTTAAATATCAATCACCATTGTCGTCAGTCGTGAAATGCAGCACAGCTTTTCCTGGCTATCAAAGATCTCAATCTGCCAGACCTGATTGCGGCGCCCCACATGCAAGGCTCGGCATACCCCTTTGACATAGCCCTGCGTTGCGGCACGCAGATGGTTAGCATTAATTTCCACCCCAACGACCTGCTGTTCACCGCGCGTACACAGATATCCGGCCATTGAACCCATCGACTCCGCGAGTACCACCGACGCACCGCCGTGCAACAGCCCGAAGGGTTGCGTGGTGCGTGAGTCAACCGGCATAGTGGCTTCGAGATGATCGTCGCCCAGCAAAGTAAACTCGATCCCAATATGCCCAACCATGCATCCTTGGCTAGCGTGATTAAGCGCCTCTAGCGTGGTATCTCTTTTCCAAAAAGCCATGTGCTGCTCCTGCAACCTTTAAGGGATCAATTCCAGTAGTGCCTGTAAAGGATGGCGCAAGCCATTACCTTCAATGCGTTTGACCTGACTGCGGCATGAGTAACCCGTCGCGAGACAGCGTTGACGCGGCAGACGCTGTAAAGACTGGTGCCACGACAGTTCATAGATACCCAATGAGTTTTGAATATTCTTACTTTCATGCCCATAGGTCCCTGCCATGCCGCAACAACCGACACTGACATTTTCGAGTTTGGCACCATAGCGGGCGAAAATATCGCTCCACTGCTTGCTGCTCCCCGGCAATGCCGTACTTTCCGTACAATGCCCAAACAGATACCAGGATTCGCCACTTTGTTGCTGTTCGGGTCGATCCATCAGCAACTTGTCCAGCCATTCATGTACCAATTGGACCTCGAACGAACCCCGTGTCGCGCCAAGGATTTCTTTATATTCGTCGCGATAGCAGAGCACCAGAGCGGGATCAACCCCCACCAGCGGCATGCCTAACTGAGCAACACGGTTGAGGAATAAAGAGGTTTTCTTAGCCGTTTTGGCGAACTGTTGTAAAAACCCCTTGATATGCTGCGCTTTGCCGTTTGGCGAAAATGGCAGCAGAATCGGTTTCAGCCCCAACTTCTCCACCAGACGGACAAAATCAGCCACTACCTGGGCATCGTAATAGCTGGTGAAGGGATCCTGCACAATCAATACATAGTTGCTGCGCTGCTCGGGACTAATTTCTTCCAGTTGCTCCAGCGTCATCTTGATTGCACTGTGGCCGAGCAATTGCTGGCGTAGAGTCGGCGATGAGAGTAATGGCAGGTCGACCATACCGATGCTTTTACGGCTCAGCTCCCGGACCCAGGGTTGGCTAAAGAAGAAATTAAATACCTTCGGTGCTTTCGCCATAAGCGGCGTATAGCTTTCCACTCCAGCGACCAAATAGTCACGCGCCGGGCGCAGATATCTGGTGTGGTAAAGCTGTAGAAAACGTGAGCGGAAACCGGGGACATCAATTTTTATCGGGCACTGCGTTGAACACGCCTTACAGGCCAGACAGCCGGACATCGCCTCTTTCACCTCATGAGAGAAATCGTACTCCCCTTTCTTGGCATACCAGGTGTTGCGCGTCCGGTCGATAAGTAGACGAAAACTCATTTTTTGCTGCGGTAATGCATTTTCCAGCGCCAGCGGGTCGACACCTTGCTCAGAGAGTAAACGCAGCCATTCGCGCACCAGGCCGGCACGCCCTTTCGGCGAATGAATACGGCTGCCCGTGATTTTCATCGAAGGACACATCGGGCTTTTCACATCAAAGTTAAAGCAAAGGCCGTTGCCGTTACACTCCATCGCGCCACGAAATGACTGTCGCACCTCCAGCGGAATGCGGCGATCCAGCGAACCTCGCTTTTCAGCGTCTACCTTCAACATCGGCTCATCGCAATCGAGTGGGGCACAAATTTTGCCGGGATTCAGCCGATTGTCCGGGTCAAATACTGACTTAATGCGACGAAGTTCATTAAACAGGGCTTCACCAAAGAAAGCCGGGCTGTATTCGGCACGGAAACCTTTTCCATGCTCACCCCATAGAAGGCCGCCGTATTTCGCCGTCAGCGCCACGACCTGATCTGAAAGTTGCTTCAGCAAGACTTCCTGCTGTGGATCACACATATCCAGCGCCGGGCGGACATGCAAAACGCCGGCATCGACGTGACCGAACATGCCATAACTTAGATTATGGCTGTCGAGCAACGCACGGAACTCAACAATATAGTCTGCCAGCGATTCGGGCGGAACGCAGGTATCTTCCGCAAAGGGCAATGGCTTGGCCTGACCTTTCGCATTACCCAGCAGACCTACCGCTTTCTTGCGCATATTATAGATGCGCTCAATACCGGGAAGATCGGCACAAATCTGATAACCGATAACGCCACCTTCGCCATCGCTGATCAGTCCGTCCAGACGCTCACACAACGCTTCCAACTGGCGCTCAATCAATACGTCATCGTCCCCGGCAAACTCCACGATATTGAGTCCCTGCATATCCTTGCCGGGAACATCAGTAATATAATCACGAACGGTATGCCAAACGATGTCCTCACGGGCCAGATTCAGTACTTTCGAGTCCACCGTTTCAACCGACAAGGCCTTCGCCTCCACCATAAAAGGTGCATTGCGCAGAGCGGAATTAAAGGAGTCATATTTAATATTGACCAAGCGCCGCACTTTGGGAATGGGCGTAATATTCAGTCGCGCTTCCGTGATAAAAGCCAGCGAGCCTTCTGAACCGGTGAGAATCCGGGTCAGGTTAAAGGTTTGTAGATCATCGCTCAGTACATGGCGCAGGTCATAACCAGTGAGAAAGCGGTTAAGTTTGGGGAATTTTTCGATCACCAATGCTCGGTTGTCGCGACAGCTGTTCAGCACGGTGCGATAGATCCGCCCGATGACCGAATCTTCTTCGCCCAGTTTATCGGCAAGCTCCGTCGGCATCGCCGTGGTATCGAGCATATCGCCACCAATAACAATGGCGCGCAACCCCAAAACGTGGTCAGAGGTTTTACCGTAGACCAGTGAACCCTGGCCCGACGCATCGGTATTGATCATCCCACCGAGCGTCGCCCGGTTGCTGGTTGAAAGTTCTGGAGAGAAGAAATAACCGAGCGGTCGCAGATAATCATTGAGCTGGTCTTTAATAACGCCTGCTTCAACTTTTACCCATCCTTGTGTGACATTCACGTCCAGAATGCGGTTCATATGTCGGGACATATCCACCACTATTCCGCGATTCAGTGACTGCCCGTTGGTCCCTGTACCGCCACCGCGTGGTGTGAAGACTAGCGTTCGGAAACGTTCTTGCCCGGCAAGCCTCGCCAGCAAAGCGACATCCGATGTGGCTTTCGGAAACAATACGGCATCAGGCAATAACTGGTAAACGCTGTTATCCGTCGCCATGGTTAGCCGATCGGCATAGGTTGTCGTGACGTCACCCGTAAATCCGTCTTTCTTTAACGCTTCCAAAAAATCGAGCACCAACTGAATAATGCCAGGTGCCTGTGAAATCTGTGGGATCATTTATTTTGACTCTGTCTTTGTTGTTGTTTGCCGGGCCCTGTTCTTTACCCAGTATAAAAACTAACATACTTCGTTTTCCAGTGCTTGGTCTGAGTGTTGTCAGTGATCCTCAAATTTGATAAGAGCGAAAATCCACCATGTTGACTGATAACAAAATTCGCGGTGTGCTGTCCAAAAACGGCTAAATGCTCCATGCTTACCAAAGTGACAATCTGCAGTAATTGAAAGCGCTATTCTGTCACCTTGCCCAGTTTCTACTATGAGAACGAAGAATGAACCTCCCGATTAAACGTTATGATTTGCCTCAAATTATGTTTGGGGTTTTATTTATTGCCCTGATGACGGTAGCCAGTATTTGGATCGTCCAGCCTTTTATTTTAGGTTTTGCCTGGGCGGGAATGGTGGTGATTGCCACATGGCCTTTAATGATCAAACTGCAAAGATTGCTTTGGGGTAAACGCTTTCTCGCGGTGATCGTGATGACACTCCTGCTGATTTTGCTGTTTGTTCTGCCTATAGCAACGCTGGTGAGCAGTGCCATTGAAAATGGCGCACCGTTGGTACAACTGGCGGGTAACCCATCCAGTTTACATTTGCCTGACTTCAGCTGGCTGCGCTCTATTCCTCTGGTCGGTCATAAGTTATACAGCGGTTGGCATTCAATCATTAACGGTGGCGGCAATGCCTTAATGACGAAAGTACAGCCTTATGTCGGGCAAACTGCGTCATGGTTTCTGATACAGGCCGGTCATCTGGGACGTTTCATTATTCACTGTTCATTGATGCTGTTATTTAGCGCCCTGCTTTACAGTCGTGGTGAACACGTTGGCATGGGGATCCGCCATTTCGCTGTCCGTTTGGCCGCAGAGCGTGGTGATGCCGCCGTTATCCTGGCGGGTCAGGCGATCCGCGCCGTCGCGCTAGGTGTTGTCGTGACCGCGATTGTGCAGTCAGTGCTGGGTGGCATCGGGTTGGCTATCGCGGGTATTCCTTACGCAACGGTTCTGACCGTAGTGATGTTTGTTTGCTGCGTGGCACAAATCGGCCCCTTACCGGTGCTTATTCCCGCCATCATCTGGCTGTACTGGACCGGGGACAACACATTTGGCACCGTTCTTCTGGTATGGAGCTGTGTCGTTGGATCGCTCGATAACGTTTTGCGCCCGGTACTGATCCGAATGGGTGCAGATCTGCCGATGTTACTCATTCTCTCTGGGGTTATCGGTGGCCTGTTTGCCTTCGGGATGATAGGGCTATTCATTGGTCCGGTCGTTCTGGCCGTCTCATATCGCCTGATTTCACTTTGGGTCAATGAAGCGCCAGAACCGGAACGTGACTTTCATCAGATTGCCAGATCCCTTGATGAATAAGATCTAAATAACCGTTACCACGCTACCTGTCTTTATGACGTTATTTCCTCGTGAGACAGGCAGCGTGATCTTGACTGCGATCCACTTTTTTGTGCCCCTGAACTCTCCGCCTAAATCATCGATTGACTCTGTATATAGATCTCATTAATTCGTTACATAGCGTAATCGTTGCTATTGAGACAAATCTTACAGACGAAAACCCCGAAAATCCCTAGTATTATTAACAGTTGAGATTTCAACCCCCTGATTTATATGTAAGGTTTCCCCTAACCCTATGTAACCAATATTGCTGTGTGTAGTCTTTGCCTATCTCCTATGATGGGCTTTTTTTTGTCCTGAATTAGCGGAAATGTGGCTAAATCAGGTCATAACTTACGCGGTCTTAAGCTAGCCAGGATGCATTCTCCGGGAATAAAATACGCCTTAAAACACGATAAAAAAAGCCGTGGCTCAACACCACGGCTTCGATTATCGTTGCAACTAAAGTCTAGATTATGCGGTTTTTTTCGCACCTAACGCTAGCCAGGTTTGCACGACGGTATCGGGATTGAGGGACAAACTGTCAATACCTTCCTCCATCAGCCATTGCGCAAAATCCTCATGGTCTGAAGGACCCTGACCGCAAATGCCCACATATTTCCCCTGCTTTTTGGCTGCTTTGATAGCCATTGAGAGTAGGATTTTTACCGACTCGTTACGTTCATCAAATAACTCAGAGACGACCCCGGAGTCGCGGTCCAGACCGAGCGTCAGCTGTGTCATATCATTGGAACCAATAGAGAAACCGTCAAAATGTTCGAGGAACTGCTCAGCCTGTAACGCATTAGACGGGATCTCGCACATCATAATCACTTTCAGTCCGTTATCCCCACGCTTCAAGCCCTGACGCGCAAGCTCGGCCACCACGGCTTCGGCTTGTGCCACAGTGCGCACAAAGGGGATCATCACTTCAACGTTTGTGAGATCCATATCATTACGCACCCGTTTCATCGCCTCGCACTCCAGTGCGAAGCAGTCGCGGAAGTTATCTGAAACGTAACGGCCCGCACCACGGAAACCTAGCATCGGGTTCTCCTCATGGGGTTCATACTTCTCACCACCGACCAGATTGGCGTATTCATTGGATTTAAAATCAGACAAACGTACGATGACGCGTTTCGGCCAGAATGCCGCACCGAGCGTAGCGATACCCTCGGTCAAGCGTGCGACGTAATATTCACGCGGGCTGTCGTACCCTTTAATCAGTTTGCTGATCTCCTCCTGTAATGCCGGTTCCTGCTGATCAAACTCCAGCAAAGCCTTAGGATGGACGCCTATCATACGGTTGATAATGAACTCCAAACGCGCCAGCCCAACACCTTCGTTTGGCAAACAGGCGAAATCGAAGGCGCGGTCGGGATTACCAATATTCATCATGATTTTCAACGGCAATTCTGGTAGCTCATTGACTTCAGAACTTTGTATAGTGAAATCGAGTTCATCTTGGTAAACATAGCCGGTATCGCCTTCCGAGCAAGACACAGTGACCTTCTGTTTTTCTTTTAATTTCTCGGTGGCATCACCACAGCCCACCACGGCAGGAATACCAAGTTCACGGGCGATAATTGCAGCGTGACAGGTACGACCACCACGATTAGTGACTATCGCCGACGCCTTTTTCATGATCGGTTCCCAGTCCGGGTCGGTCATATCTGTCACTAAAACGTCACCCGCATTAACGTGGTGCATTTCGCTGATGTCATGGATGATTTTTACCGGACCGGCACCAATACGGTGGCCGATAGCACGTCCCTCCACCAGCACTTTACTGCTGCCATTCAACTGGTAGCGCTCCATAACCTGCCCATTTGAACGCACTGTCTCAGGACGGGCCTGAACAATATATAATTTCCCATTGTGACCATCTTTAGCCCATTCAATATCCATCGGGCGGCCATAATGTTTCTCAATCAACAGCGCCTGACGTGCGAGTGCCTGAATTTCGTCGTCTGTCAGAGAAAAACGTTCGCAGAGTTCAGCGGGTACATCTTCAATTTGCACCTGTTTGCCGTGCTCCTGACTGTCCGCATAAATCATACGGATTTTCTTGGAGCCCATGTTACGCCGCACAATGGCCGGTTTGTTTTTAGCCAGTGTCGGTTTATGTACATAGAACTCATCAGGATTGACTGCGCCCTGCACGACCATTTCACCAAGACCATAAGCGGAAGTGATGAAAACCACCTGATCAAAACCGGATTCAGTATCAATCGTGAACATCACTCCAGCGGCGCCTAAATCAGAGCGCACCATGCGCTGAACGCCTGCGGACAAGGCTACGCCACGGTGGTCATAGCCCTGATGTACGCGATAAGAGATCGCCCGGTCATTAAACAACGAGGCATACACATGCTTCACGGCAGTCAGTACGGCATCAAAACCCTGCACATTAAGGAAGGTTTCCTGCTGGCCAGCAAATGAAGCATCCGGCATATCTTCTGCTGTCGCGGAAGAACGCACAGCAAAAGAGGCACCTTTTTCGCCTTCGGAGAGCTGTAGGTAAGCCTCGCGGATCGACTTTTCCAGTTCCGGCTGGAAAGGGGTTTCTACAATCCACTGCCGTATTTGCGACCCGGCTTTAGTCAGTTGAGCGATATCATCAA
The DNA here is from genome assembly GCF_014639435.1 of Hafnia psychrotolerans. Taxonomy (GTDB): domain Bacteria; phylum Pseudomonadota; class Gammaproteobacteria; order Enterobacterales; family Enterobacteriaceae; genus Ewingella; species Ewingella psychrotolerans. Next base: position 289,028 of record NZ_BMFZ01000003.1, read on the forward strand.
CATCGACACTGTCCAGCAAGTCATGAATTCGGTGATTAACGCCGCTTTGGTCGAGAAAATCGTTAAATGCTTGGGAGGTAGTGGCAAAGCCATTCGGCACCGAAACACCCAAGTCGGAAAGATTGGTGATCATCTCTCCCAGGGACGCATTCTTACCCCCGACCTTGTCAACGTCGTTCATACCTAACTGGTTATACCAGATAACATTACGCAAATCGGCTTCGAAATTGACCATGAAACAATCCTTTATTAATTTCTGTAGGCTACTTCATTAATCAAGTAGGCTAATAGTTGAGTTAAGTAATTGGGATTTTCAGAGTGCTCAGTTATTTTAGATTAGCATAGTGATCCATAATCTTTAGACAGGTGAATCGATCCAGCTAAATAAAGTATTTTTGTTTAAGAAAATTCTAACCCCGTCATTTCACCGCACAAGCAAAAAAACAAGCAATTCGTTATGTATCAATGATAAAAGGCCAATTTATAAGAATGCGCCTATAAATCATCAACCCGCTGAAGCCGTGCTGAAGCACCTCAAAAGAATGTAATTTCATTCTGAAAAAATAAAATGGCATTTCATTTTCATGAATGATTTTGCGCAACACTTCGCAGAGTTTGCGCAAAAAAAAATTTCAGCTTTTTATTTATCATTAATACAGTTATTAATGTTTAACTCAGAGAAGTGTTAAATCTAAAAGCTGACTTTGCTAGCCAGCTAAATAGAACTTTTGCAGGAGTCAGGTGTGGACAGAACGGTGTTTTATATTTCGGACGGTACTGCAATCACTGCGGAGGTGTTGGGGCATGCTGTGCTGTCACAATTCCCGGTTAATGCGACGACCTTTTCGCTTCCCTTCGTAGAGAATCAAGGGCGCGCAAAAGCGGTTTGCCAGCAAATCAATGAAATCTATGAGAAGACCGGCGCCAGACCGCTCGTTTTTTATTCGATAATCTCACGTGAAGTGCGTGACATTATTGTCAGCAGCCAGGGTTTCTGTCAGGACATTGTGCAGGCTCTGGTTGCACCGCTACAAAATGAGCTGGGCGTTGACCCTACGCCGATTGTCAACCGAACACACGGCCTGACAGCGAGTAATATCAGTAAATATGACGCACGCATCGCCGCTATTGATTACACGCTGGCGCATGATGACGGCATCTCCCTGCGCAATCTTGATCAGGCACAGGTGATTTTACTGGGCGTGTCGCGCTGCGGCAAAACACCGACCAGCCTCTATTTGGCACTACAATTTGGTCTGTGCGCTGCAAACTATCCGTTTACAGCAGATGATATGGATAACATACAGCTCCCTCCAGCCCTTAAGCCGCATATGCATAAATTGTTCGGCTTAACGATCGACCCAGAAAGGTTATCCGCTATTCGTCAGGAACGTGTAGAGAACAGTCGTTACGCATCGATGCGCCAATGCCGCATGGAGGTGTCGGAAGTTGAGGCGCTTTTTCGCAAAAATCAGATCCGCTATATCAACAGCACCAACTATTCTGTGGAAGAGATCGCAGCCAAGATAATGGACAGCTTTGGTATGAGTCGTCGAATGTTTTAACGGGTTTTACTGACAAAGGTGGCATAACCCGTCGTCTTAGGTTGAAAACATCTAATTTTGCGTTATTGTGATCGCCATCACTTCCCGGTATTCCTGCCGTAGCGAAGAAACAAATTTAGAGAATCACATGTCACAAACAGATGAACTGCGTACGACGCGCATCGATAGCCTGATCACGCCTCAGGCACTGGCAGAGAAACTGCCGGTTTCCGCATCGGTTGCACAAAACGTGACAGCGTCACGTAAGCGTATTGAAAAAATAATCAATGGTGAAGATCCACGCCTTCTGGTCGTGATTGGCCCGTGCTCTATTCATGATATCGAAGCCGCCATAGATTACGCCGCGAAACTGAACGTTCTGCGTGAACGTTATCAGGATCGCCTTGAAATCGTGATGCGTACCTATTTTGAAAAACCGCGCACCGTGGTGGGTTGGAAAGGGTTAATCTCCGATCCTGAGCTTGATGGCTCGTTCCGCGTTAACCATGGCATCGAACTGGCTCGAAAAATTCTCTTGGCCATTAACGAATTGGGTATGCCGACCGCGACAGAATTCCTGGATATGGTGATCGGCCAGTATATCGCGGACCTGATTAGCTGGGGTGCTATTGGTGCGCGCACCACCGAAAGTCAGATCCATCGTGAAATGGCCTCGGCCCTTTCGTGTCCGGTGGGTTTCAAAAATGGCACCGACGGCAATACCCGCATCGCCATTGACGCGATTCGCGCGGCACGTGCCAGCCATATGTTTCTTTCACCGGACAAAACCGGTCAGATGACGATTTACCGCACTGCAGGTAATCCTTATGGTCACGTGATCATGCGGGGTGGCAAGAAGCCTAATTACTCTGCTGATGATTTGCAGGAAGCCTGCTGTAACCTGTCTGAATTCGATCTACCGCAACGTCTGGTGGTTGATTTCAGTCACGGTAACTGTCAGAAGCAGCATCGCTTGCAGTTACAGGTGGCAGAAGATATTTGCCAGCAAATTCGCAGTGGTTCAACGGCTATCGCCGGAATTATGGCAGAGAGTTTCCTGGAAGAAGGCACCCAGCCGATTGTTGCCGGTAAGCCGCTGACTTATGGCAAATCGATTACTGACCCATGCCTGAACTGGGAAGATACAGAGACCTTGCTGGCCATGCTGGCTGAGGCGACTAACAGCCGTTTCTGATCCCATTCCAACGCGTATTTTATGCTGACTCAGGGGACGGCCGCAGGTTGTCCCCTTTTTAATGCCATATTTCTCTAACACTTTCCTGTCACGTCTTTGCAACCTCTGATTTTCCTCATGGTTTTTCCCTTTCCGCGCAAAATTTGTGGTTAAGCGTCAGATAACTGGTGATTTAATATCAGATTTCTCTTGATGTGCAGTGATAATGATTTGATAACAATTCTCACATTGATATTAATTACCATTGGCATTTGTAACCATGAATGATCAACCTGAACGCCTTACGCCAACAGCCGCTGGCGATTTATCGCTGAAAAGTCAGGATCAAGTTGCTGACCACGGACTCTCTATTTCGAGTGCAGACTTGCTGGGCAATGCTGGCGTTGCCACCATTCTTCATCATGGGCAACGCTATCAGTTGCGTCAGACAAAAGCCGGAAAACTGATACTGACCAAATAACCCGGTACACCCTCTCGACTTTACCGCCAGCCACCCAGGTCCAAGGATCAAGGCAGCCAGCAAATCTATTGATATGTGAAAACATACGGAGAATTGCCTCATGCTTAAGTCCCTTAACACCCGGCTGCGTTTTTCATCCCTGAGTTGGCCCGCGTATTGAGCCAATTGTGGCAACCACGGCCGTCACCACGCTGGCTATTTCTCGATGAGCCGACATCTGCGCTGGACCTTTATCATCAACAACATACGTTACGACTGCTACACCAGCTTACGCGCGAAACCCCGCTATCAGTTTGTTGTGTCATGCACGACTTGAATCTGGCCGCCCTGTATGCCAACCGGATTATATTGCTGCATGAAGGAAGAGTGGTGGCATCAGGTACGCCAGCCGAAGTCCTGACCGCAGAGATCCTCGCCCGCGGGTATCAGGCCGATCTCGGCGTAACCTGGCACCCTGAAATGGCTGTGCCGCAGGTATTCCTGCGGCAGTAATGCGGGGAATTAACTGGAGCAGGAAATTTCCAAATGTTTCCCCCAATCCGGGGGTAAAGCTGCCATCGCATTGTATTGCGGTGCATCACTGTAGGGATCACGCAATGCCTGATGTAGCTGGGTCAGTAGGCTTATGTCATCCTGCTCTGCCCTTTCAATTGCCTGTTGAGCCAGGTAGTTGCGAAGAATAATGCGCGGGTTAGAGCGTTTCATCGCCTGCTGACGCGTGGCATCATCCTGCTCTTCACGCTGCAATCGCTGGCAATACTGTTTGTACCAGCCGTCAAAAGCTTCTCGGTCAATGAATTCATCACGCAGCGATGACTTAAACTGCCGTTGTTCAACCTCACATAACAGACGGAAGGTTCGGGTGTGATCGCGCCCCTCTTTCGCCATCAGGCTCAGTAAACCTGTGAGCAAATCATTGTCTTGCTTATCTTCCGTCAGGAAACCGAGCTTGCCGCGCATTAGTTTTCCGTAGGCCGCCATCAACGCCGGTTCATAAGCGTCAACTGCGCCTTGCACCTGTTCTGCGCTCATTAGACCTGAGAGCGTCTGCGCCAAACGGTGCAGGTTCCAGTAAGCGACGGCCGGTTGATTATCAAAACGATAACGTCCCTGGTAGTCGGAATGATTACAGATATAACCGGGCTGATAATCGTCGAGGAAACCGTAAGGTCCAAAGTCGATGGTCAGGCCGAGGATCGACATGTTATCGGTATTCATCACACCATGGGCAAAACCGACGCTTTGCCACTGGGCAATCAGCCTGGCCGTGCGTTGCACAACCTCCTGCAACCACAGCGCGTAACGCCGTGATGGGTCGCTTTCACTTTCCAGTAAATGTGGCCAGTGATGAGCAATGACGTAATCTGCCAGCTGTTTGACCTGCTCAGGCTGTTTACGGTAATAAAAATGCTCAAAGTGGCCAAAGCGGATATGACTTTCAGCCACGCGCATCAGCATAGCGCCGCGCTCAGGCTTTTCACGAAATACCGGTTCGTCACTGGTGACAATGGTCAACGCACGGGTGGTCGGAATCGATAAATGGTGCAGTGCTTCTGATGCAAGAAACTCACGGACCACTGAACGCAGCACGGCGCGACCATCGCCCATGCGCGAATAGGGCGTCAATCCGGCGCCTTTTAGATGCCAGTCATAATGACGTCCATCAGGTAACACCTGCTCACCCAGCAAAATTCCGCGTCCATCACCAAGTTGCCCAGCCCAGGCACCAAACTGATGCCCGCTATAAACTTGTGCCAGGGGTTTCATACCTGGGAAAAATGCTTCACCGCACCAAAATTCGCGGTGAGTGCCATCAAATAAGTTCGCGTCCAACCCCAGTTCCTGCGCCAGGGGTTCGCTGTGATAGAGCAACTTTGCCCCTTTGAGCGGCGTGGGTTTGAGTTCGGTATAAAAACCACCAAGCTGGTCAGCATAGTTATGTTCAAATTTTGGCATAAGACCCCCCTTTCTTTCAGTGTAGAGCGCTGGGGCATTGATTAACACAGAGGGAAAGCAGGGAGATTATAAATGAACGGCGGATTAACCCGGAGCAAAGCATTTCGCTGGAAAATAAAGAGACGCTCAGTCAATAAAATTGGGGAGGCTTGTGTAACAAAGAATTCAGCGCGGAATCCTCTACACCAGGCCATAACCGCCCTTTCATACCCTGTACCTCGCTCTTATTTAGTGCTTCGAAGTACTCCATACTGTCCAAACCGTCTATCACAATGTTGCGACAGAATCGATTAACGTTTTTTATTAGTAAAGGTAGAACGATGGTGTAATTTTCACCCCGAAAAAGCTCCCAGAAAAAAGAACGATCAAGCTTAACCCAGCTGAAAACATGGTCGAATACCGGTGCCATATTGGCATTACCTGAACCAAAATCGTCAAGCCATAACGTGAAATGACTTTTTAATATCATTAAATGTGAATTGCGTTGGCCTTCTGAAATCAGGGGAAATGTCTCACCAATACAGAGATGAATAAAGGAATAAGCCTTAAGGCGCTCACGTATCTGAACATTCTCTATAATAATTTTTGCCAGCTTTTGTTCGATTGGAATATTGAGTACTACCTGATTTTCCTCAAACCAGCATGCGTGCTCTTTGACCCAGAACAATTGCTCAGTTAAAAAGTGAGTCAGTTGCTGAGTATTTAATGAATTCAAAGCCAGCTCTGTCGGCATCAGTAGCTTATTGTCGATACTTACAAATCGACAAACTAACTCAACCGCTAATAATTTCCCTTCCCCGGAATATATTGGCTGGCATAGGTAGCGGCTGTTAAAGACCGCATCGAATTGTATTTTCATTTTTTCCCAGAACATCACCGACGCTATGCAATGATTAATAAAAATTTTGCATATCAATCAAATCAAAAAGGTACCAGAGCTTCGGGGCCCTCCCGAAAGAATCCTTTGACTGATACCGAAAAGTGCCTGTCTGATGTTAATCATGTTGTCTGGGTTTCCTAAAAGGAAGCGAAATTAATATTTTTAGGATTATACCCCCTTAGTACTCTCTCTTAACTGGAGCTTAGAAGGGAAAGGCGGTTATTGCTTATCTCATCGCGAGTGGCCGATTGCCGCCATTCTGTCAACTCGCGCGGGGTCGTTAATTTATCGACGCTGTGCATCAACGCCAATGACATAAATTGAGCCTGGCATCACTGTACGCAACTGACCAGCCAGTGTTGCAGTTCGTTAAGCTCTGAACACTGTGCCGGATATTGGGTGATTATTTGCTGGCATTGTATAGCGATGTCTTCTGGACGATAAAAAATGCCTGCCAATTTCAGCGATAAAGCATTTAATGGTGCGGGATTGAGACTGTCAGTAAAGATCTGTACACGGCTGATTTTTCCTTTAAAAATATCAAAGTGAATATCTACGCCGCCCCAAACAAAGCGCTCATTGAGTAAATGGCTAAATGCGGGTGCTTTACCGAAATTCCACTCCCAACTGCTCTGTTTAGCAAATTGCTCGGCAAAACCGGGTAAATTGGGGAAGACATCCGGTGAAATAATTTCCGGTTTAACCTGTAAGCCATACCATTCAAAAAAGGATTTAATAATTGCATCACAAATTAGCGAATGATTAATCTCAGGCATGAGTTCACTGAGATTGGCGACGCGCGAACGCACCGAGGTGATACCTTTGGCCTGTAACTTTTTCGGATCCGGATTAAGATAGTTTGCTAAGCGACTGAGGTCTGCATTGAGTAATAAAGTACCGTGATGAAAGCCACGATCCTGAGTCTCTTTATACGCCGAACCGGAAATCTTGCGTTCACCATCAGCCGTATTAGCGACCAGATCGTTGCGCCCTGAAGCACTGGCACTGATACCGAGCGATTTCAGCGCATTGAGAATAATGGCCGTTGATACGCTTTTATCGTATTCCGGCTTTCCGGCCATGAACGTAAAACATGTATTACCCAGATCATGGAACACTGCCCCGCCCCCACTACTTCGTCTGGCAAGCCGGATGCCGTCCTGTTCCATTCGACGAGTATTGCACTCTTTCCATGGGTTCTGTGCCTGCCCGATCACCACGGTTTCAGCATTACGCCACAGGAACAACACCCGCTGAGTGGTCATTTGACGGAAGATACAATCTTCCACCGCGAGATTAAACCAAGGATCGTAAGAGTCGGAAAGCAGTAATCTGAGAGGTTTCATCACGTTTCATCCTGAAGGAAATCTGACGGGATGATAGCAGTAATAAAGCCAGCTAAATATGCACAGGCGGCGTGGACATCGAAATCATTGATTGCCCAAAAAGCATGCAAGTGACATCAAGGCAGCAACCGAATTAACCTCACAAGCTCACTCAAGTCAGTGGGCGAGGTGATAAACCTGCCAGGAGCAGAGTTGCACGCAGCTTGCAGCGCGAAGAGATAACCCTCCGGGAGCATCCGCATAAGTAAGGAAAATCAATACCGAGATGGCTTGAGGGATGACGGGGATTAGATTCTGCGCGCTTGCCAGTAGACCTTCCGCCAGTAAACATTGTCGAGTGAGGAACGGGTAACCCCCTGACTGGTGGAAGCATGAATAAACTGATCGTCAGTGTCGTAAATCCCCACGTGTAAACCATTTTCACCGCTGCCGGTTTTGAAAAAGACCAGATCGCCGGGAAGCAGTTCGTCACGGGGGACTTTATTGCCGATTTTAGTCTGCGCAGTGGTGGTGCGCGGCAAGATAACACCGAAGCGGTCACGGTAAGTGCGGAAAACAAACCCAGAACAGTCAACGCCGCTCGGCTGAAGGCCACCATAGCGATACGGCGCGCCATGCCATTGGCTAAGTTGATCGTTTAACTGTGCGACAACAGCAATAGAGTCCGACATTTTACCACTCGGTGGTGGTGCATGGCTGCTACAGCCATTGAGCACCAGCGCAGCGAATATCAGCAGAGAATAGAGTGTTCCGGTCTTCCAACGCATGGCGCTTCTTCCTTCATGGATGACAGTCACAGTGACAGTATCAGCTCAGAGAGCAGTCGGAGCACACCACTGAACTCTAAGAGCAGGTTATTTGAGGATAAAAAGAATCTAACGCTATTTTATCCGTCATCCAATCGAAAAACGCAAATTCATTAGAGTTTATCGCTTCAGTGCGCATTCTGAGCTGGTTTGCTGTGGATAAGCCAGACCCCAAACAACACCAGCAATCCGCCGCAGGTTTTCAACAGATGCAAGTCTTCATTGAACCAGGGCAGCGTCACTGCAGCCAGGTAGACCAATGCGTAGCTAAGGCTGAGCAGCGTATAGGCTCGATGCAGGGGCAATACCTGCAGCGTGAAGTACCAGCAAGCCATCGACAGGACGTAGCCAGTGATACCACAGGCGACGGCGATTAGCGGCGGCAGATGATCGAGAAACCACGATAAATGTATATCAGAGAGTGAAAGCAGCGGGATTTGTACCATTCCCCACTTCATCAGCAGTTGCGCCAATGTCACCAGTAGCAAACTGGCGCTTCCCCAGGCATAGCCCTTCATCCATTCTGTCGTTTTCATGCAGTCACACTCATCAGCGCTATTCCTAACATGATAAAACCGACACCCACCCAGTGGCGCCGGTCAATCTGCTCTTTGAATATCCAGCGAGCGCTGAGGGTGATCAGCACAAAATTAAGGCTAAGCATCGGATAGGCAATGCTCAGCGGTAGCTGTTGCAGCACACGCAGCCACAACAGCATAGCTAACCCCAGCAGACAGACCGCCAACGCGAGCCATCGGAGCACACTGCCAACGTTACCCTTACCGATCTGCGCGGCCTGCTTCTGACAAAGCTGCCCCGCGCAGGTCAGTACGCTGACCACGAGTACCAGCAAATAACCGATCATGGTAATTTGTTGTAGAACAATAGGGATAAGCGATCCATCTCAACAACTTTATCTGGTCGTGGAAGCTTGGAATTATCCGCACCTATGCTCTCTTGCTTAATAACAACAGTGACAGCACCTTGCTGACGTGCATTTTGTAGCCATGCTGGGAAACTGTTAGCACCAATATAATGATTTTCAGCGTCCGGATAACCCAGACCATACTGCAGTTCGCCTTTTTCATCATACATCAAGATATCACTACGCTTCAGTGTCCAGGCGAGGCCGGTTGCTATCCCAACGTTATCAGCCAAAACGTACTTGCTCGCTTTTAACAATGCGATGTTGGCATCAACAAATACCTGCGGTTGTTTAGAGTCGATAACTTTTTGTGGGATAACCTGCCCCACTAGCAAGGCTAAGACCAGCGGACATGCTGCCGCCCAATACCAGCGACGACGCAATGAGGTTAGACTGATTACCCCCGCAAGTGCCCAAACTGCGAAGCACAAAATCGCTATCAGGACTTTCGGAAATTCTCCTGCCGTATAGACGGGTTTGATGTGCAACGGTAAACGACCAGAGATCACCACCAGTGCAGCGACCGCTAGCACCCCAAAAATAATGTTAATAATACCATTAGCCTTGAGCGCTTTTAAACGCCCAGATAAGCGTATCTGGTCCAAATAGTCAGCCATCAGCAGTGCCAGTGGAGCAAAACACGGCAGAATGTAAGTCGGTAATTTCCCTTTGGCAATACTGAAAAAGATCAGCGGCATTACCGTCCAACTCAACAGGAAAAACAGTTCAGGACGCATTACCCGCTTGGTCCAACCACTAATTAACGCGCCCGGTAATAGTCCCATCCATGGCAGTGCTCCGAGGAAAATGACAGGAACGTAATACCAGAAAGGTGCTTTGTGTTGAGCATTCTGTTCGGCAAAACGCTGAATATGCTCAACCCAGAAGAAATAATTCCAGAAGTCCGGTTCTCGATGCGCAATCGCTAATACCCAGGGCAAACTCAGTAGAATAGCGCTAAGGATGGCCAGTGGCCCCCAGCCCAACAGGGTTTTAAACCGCTTTTCCCGCCAGACGATCGGCAACACGGCGATCACCGGAACGGCCAATGCCAGAAAGCCTTTGGTCATAAAACCCATACCACATGCCAGACCGAGTGCAATCCAACTTAGGGCTTTCTGCTTTGTACCGGTGACACGCAAACAGTAGTAACTCGCGACCATTGCCGCACTCATCCACAGCGTTATCATCGGATCAAGAACGCTGTAGGTTCCGATAGTAAAAACCAGAAGGGATGAGAGATAAATCAGCGCCGCGACACAGGCTGTCTGGCGGTTACGCCACATTAGCATCGCCATCCAGAACACCAGAATCGTGCTGAGTAGCGTGCAAAATACGGAACCAAAGCGCACCGCAAAATTGGTGTCACCAAAAATCATCTGGCTGATGTTATTAAACCAGTAACCGGCTATCGGTTTTTCAAAATATCGCAAGCCGAGAAGATGCGGTACCACCCAATCACCCCGTTGCAGCATTTCACGGCTGATTTCGGCATAACGCGTTTCATCGGGTTGCCACAATAGACGGGTATTCAACGGAACCAAATAGACCAAGGCAAAGAACAGGAGAAGAACAGTGCTCCATATACCTTTGTACGCTTTCAACATCAGGAACATCCTTCTTGCTGGCAACCTAACCACCCTTCTCGCCCAGGGAACGTGGAACGAACAACACGACCGACGGGCAGACTGGTCAGATCAGCAGGTAATAATTCACCCAGTGCGCAGAACTGAATGCCCTGTAGGGCAGCGCGGGTCAGTAAGTCATCAAACATATCCGCCAGCGACATACCTTCCACTTCGGCATGAATGGTATAGACCGGTACACCGCAGTCATCCTTAATGGCCTGCAAAATAAAATCATTGAACGTGGCCGTGGTCACTTCATTGCCAATGACTTCATCGTAGGTCGGCAACGTTACTGGGATTTGTACCGTGCCTACTTCACCATTTTCCAGCATGGGTAAGAAGGGTCGTTTTCCCCGGCAGTCACTGTTATAGCGAAAACCAAACGTTTGTTTGACGTCAATAACCCGCTGATCGGCACGCCATCCGGCAACCGCAGAGCAATCAACCGCTCGGCCGATACTGTTTTGAAGCGCATCCAGACCGAGACGGATTTGATTTTCCAACTGAGGCTTTGACCATTTCGCCACTTTCGCCTGCCAGCCCTGGTGATCCCAGGCATGCAAGCCAACTTCATGACCGCGCTCAGCCGTTTCTTTCATCAGAGAGGCAAAATCACGATATATCTTTTTACCCGGCCAAGCCGTACCGGCCAGCAGAATATCCAGACCGTACAGTGACGCTGCATTTGAGCGCAGCATTTTCCACAGAAAGCGGGGACGTAAGAGGCGCCATAAATGGCGCCCCATGTTGTCCGGACCTACGCTGAAGAAAAAGCTGGCAGTGATGTGATGTTTTTCCAAAACACGCAGTAATTGAGGGACACCCTTTCGGGTGCCACTCCATGTGTCGACATCAATTCGTAGACCGACTTTTTTCATGCACAAATTCCGTTATGCCTGATTGTTGTCTGGATTAACCGAGCGCAGGAAGAAGTCGAGAGTTTTGTCGACGGTTTTATCCATCGAGACTTCAGGCGTCCAATTCAACAAACGTTTAGCATTTTTGATGCTTGGCGTACGGTGTTCAACATCCTGATAGCCTTTACCATAGTAGCTGCTGCTTTCGACAGATTTGAAACCGGCAAACGGCGGGAATTGGTCACGCAGTGGGTGCGCTTCAAAGCTGTGTAGCAGCATTTCGGCCAATTCACGGATGCTGGCTTCATTCGTCGGATTACCAATGTTAACGATCTGACCGTCACAGCGATTTTCTTTGTTCTCAATGATGCGGAACAGCGCTTCGATACCGTCGTTAATATCCGTAAAGCAGCGTTTCTGCTCACCACCATCGACCAGTTTGATCGGAGAACCTTCTACCAGATTCAGGATCAACTGGGTGATGGCACGTGAACTACCAATACGTGCAGCGTCGAGGTTATCAAGGCGCGGGCCCATCCAGTTGAATGGACGGAACAGGGTGAAGCGCAAGCCTTCTTTAGCGCCATACGCCCAGATAACACGGTCGAGCAGCTGTTTGGATACGGAGTAAATCCAACGTTGTTTGTTGATCGGGCCAACAATCAGACGTGAGCTGTCTTCATCGAACTCTTTGTCGTCACACATGCCGTAAACTTCAGACGTGGACGGGAAGATGATGCGTTTTTTGTATTTCACACAATCGCGGACGATTTTCAGATTTTCTTCGAAATCCAGTTCGAATACGCGCAGCGGATTGCGGGTATATTCGATTGGTGTGGCTATCGCCACCAGCGGTAGGATCACGTCACATTTTTTGATGTGATACTCGATCCACTCGGAGTGAATACTGATATCGCCTTCCACGAAGTGGAAATGTGGGTTATCCATGAAGCGGCTGATAGCATCAGAGCTGATGTCCAGACCGAAGATTTCGTAGTTATCTTCGCGCAGCAAACGTTCGCTCAGGTGGTTACCGATAAAACCGTTCACTCCCAGGATAAGCACGCGGGTGCGGCGTTTCATCGCGGACGTCGGCAATGAACTGAGCCTGACATCCGGCATGATGCCTAATTCCAGTGACAGGCGCGAACCCTGCACATAGAGGCCTGACTCACTCTGACCCGCCTGAATTTCCAGTGCACCTTCACCACAAGCGATGACCAAAGGGTCGCTCGACAGCACGGTACCAGGTTGTTTGTCATGTGCCGTTGCCAGCGAACGCGAACGCCAGATGGTCATTTTACGCTGACCAAGATAGGTAAATGCACCAGGATAAGGTTCGGTCACAGCACGAATCAGGTTATTGATTTCGGTTGCGGGTTTGTTCCAGTGAATTTCACCATCGGCCGCAGTACGGCGACCAAAATAGCTAGCCTGAGATTCATCTTGTGGTGTCAGCGTGATCTGACCCTGTTTCATTTTAGGCAGGACTTCCGCCAGCAGGACCTGCGCAGCATCGCGAACTTTAGCATGCAACGTCAGCGCGATATCCTCAGCACTGATTGGCACGACGCGCTGTGCCACAATGTCGCCAGCATCGGGACGGCTAACCATTTTATGCAGCGTCACGCCTGTTTCACTTTCGCCCTTCAGCAGCGCCCAGTTAACTGGCGCACGCCCGCGGTAGCGTGGCAATAATGAACCGTGCAGATTGAAGCCACCTTGGGTGGCTAGGGACAGGACATCATCGCTAATCATGTTGCGATAATAGAACGAGAAAATAACGTCCGGCTGTAAGTCACGGATACGGTCAACCCATAGTGGATGATTCACATCCTCAGGAGCGTAAACCGGAAGATTTAAGTTAGCACCCAAACGGGCAACCGAGGCGAAAAAGTTGTTTTCGTCTGGAGAATCGGTATGAGTAAATACCGCTTGTACGTCATAACCTGCGTCAACCAAGGCCTGTAGACCAACACAACCAATATCATGGTACGCAAATACAATCGCTTTCATCACTCTTCTTCCTTGCTGTTTTCGTCAGAACGCATTCCAACGACTTTTTGAACAAAATAGCGCGGACGTGCACGCACATCGTTATAGATTCGCCCGATGTACTCACCGAGCAATCCCATTCCTACAAACTGCGCACCGATAAACATAAATAACAGGGCAAACAGGGTAAAGACGCCATCCGCTGCCCATGTAGGACCGTTGATCAAACGCATCAAAATCAAAAATACCGCAAGCACGAAGCCAAACAGAGCAATCAAACTCCCCACCACACTAAGCAAACGCAGAGGCGTGGTTGTCAGGCAGGTGATGAGATCGTACATCAGATTGATGAGCTTCATCAGGCTGTACTTTGAGTCGCCGAATTCACGCTCCGAGTGCTGCACCTGGATTTCCGCCGTTCTGCGCGCAAAAGTATTAGCCAAAATAGGAATAAACGTACTGCGCTCATGACAATGCAGCATAGCTTCAATAATGTGGCGCCGATAAGCACGTAGCATGCAGCCATAGTCACCCATGGATTTGCCTGTCGCCCGCTGAATCATCATGTTGATCATCTTTGACGCGGACTTACGGAACCATGAGTCACGGCGGTTAGCACGCACAGTGCCGACCACGTCATAGCCCTCTTCGGCTTTTGCCACCAGACGAGGGATCTCTTCCGGCGGGTTTTGCAAATCAGCGTCGAGTGTGATCACCAGATCGCCGGACACATGGCTGAAACCAGCCATGATCGCTGAGTGCTGACCATAGTTTCGGTTAAGTAACACGGCAATAATGCAGTTTTCCGGTTGCTCTGCCGCGTGAGTTAACATCTCTGCGGAACGGTCACTGCTGCCATCATCGATTAAGATTATTTCGTATTTTTGAGTCAGTTGACGACAAGCCGTCTGTGTACGGGAAAGTAGAGCTGGCAAGCTCTCTTCCTCGTTATAGACAGGGATGACGATCGAGACTTTTTTGATAGGTTCAAATTGCGCCACTATTGGAACTCCACGAGAGAAAATAGTGCAGCAACAACGCGGTCTACATCGCTGTCCTGCATATCAGGGAACAGCGGTAAACTGCACAGACGCTCGGTGTTCCATTCGCTGTGTGGCAGGCTGAGGTCAGGATAACGTTCGCGATAATATTTCTGGGTATGTGCCGCGCGGAAATGTAGCCCGGTGCCGATACCGAGTGCTTTTAGGCGCTCCATCAGGACATCACGGCTGATACCACAGCGGGCTTCATCCACGCGGATCATGAACAAGTGCCATGCATGCAAGTGTGGGTATTCAGGCACCTTCATCGGCAAAAACGGCGATCCCTGCAGTTTTTGTAGATACAAATTCGCCAGTTCCGTACGGCGCGCATTGATTTCAGGCAGACGACGCAACTGAACCACGGCAATCGCCGCATTAATGTCGGATAGGTTGTATTTAAACCCAGGCTCGACCACTTCAGTCTGCGGCTTACGGCCCTGTACTTCGCGATCAAATGCATCTACCGCCAGACCGTGGAACTTCAAGACCCGAACTCTCTGCGCCAGTTCATCGTCGTCGGTTGCCACCAAGCCACCTTCGGCACATGTCATGTTCTTAATTGCGTGGAAGGAAAAGATTGCGGTGCCTTGTGCACCAATCCAGCGGTCGCGGTAGCGGGTGCCTGCGGCATGCGCAGCGTCCTCAACAATGGCAATGCCATGTTTTTCAGCCAGTGCGTATAGCGGGTCAAGATCCAAAGGGGCCCCCGCGTAGTGTACCGGGATAATCGCTTTGGTTTTTGGCGTGATTGCAGCAGCGACATCGTCAGTGCTAATCATCAGGGTGTCGGGGTCAACATCAATCATCACCGGCTCTGCACCCAGCAGGACGATCATGTTAATGGTGGAAACCCAGGTCTGTGAAGGTGTAATAACCTCATCACCTGGGCCGATGCCCAGCGCCATAAGAGTGACGTGCATACCACCAGTTGCCGAGCTAACGGCAATGGCGTGTTTGCATCCGAAGGTCGCAGCAAAATCCTGTTCGAGCTGATGCGTCTGTGGACCCGTTGTGATCCAACCAGAACGCAGCACATGACTCACTGCCTCAATTTCTTCCTCACCCATGGATGGACGGGAGAAAGGCAAAAAATTTTCCATGACACAATCCTACAAGAAGTATTTTATTCGAATGAGACTTTAGTACGGATTCAATGAACCATTATTAAACGACACACTTTAATATTCCATGCACAGTGCCAACTTAAGCTTAATTAAACCTTAAGGCTCGTCAGAATAAATTTATAATAAATAGAACCCACGTGATAGACATTGCATAGATAAAATAAATAACCCGTAATATCATGTAGATAGACAGTATATTTTGCAACCAAACCAGAAATACTATTGACAATACTTCAACGAAGATGAGTTTATTGTTAGTGTGCAATCTATTTTCGTACTGAGAGATAGAGTGTAAACAAGCATGTCATCAACTATTCCAACCTACCTGTAACAAATCATCTTTCTTTAGTATTCTAAACTAACGTTATCAGCCACTGCCGCCCCGCGACGTCATGCAGCTGAAAATTGACGTCAAACACCGCATTCAAACCGTTTACCTGCATGACATCTTGCCTTTTTCCGGCAGCCACCACCTGACCTTTCGCCATTAACCACACCTGATGAGCGTAGTGCAACGTGTGATTGAGATCATGATCGCTGATAATTGCCGTACGACCGCTGGCACAAAATTGCGTAATGAGTTCATCAAGAGCTTGCTGTTGGGCTACGTCCAGGCTGTTCATTGGCTCATCCAGGAGTAGCAGCCTGGACAAGGGGTTTAGCGTCGGCCAAACTTGCAAAAGTATGGCAACCAGACGCACGCGCTGCCATTCCCCACCCGATAACCGCGTCACAGGTCTGGAGAGTTTATCCTGCAAGTGCAATGCCGATGTCAGCATCATGATGGTCTGTTCTAGTCGCCCGGGATCAGCGCCCGCTGGCTGATGCAGTGAAAGATACTGAAACACCGGCATCACCGACACCGGGACCGATTGCTGGTAAAGATAGCCTCGTAGCCTGGCAAGCTGCATACCCGTTAACTCTTCAATAGGTTGCCCGCCGAGGATAATGTTCCCTCCTCCGTCCAGCATTCCGGCAATTCGGGCCAACAGACTGGTTTTCCCTGCGCCATTAGGGCCAATAACATGGACACGGCTACCGGCGCTCACATGGGTTGTAAACGCCTGCAACCGTCCAGGCACACTCAGTTTATGGCATTCCAACATGGCTATCCCTGCGCATCAATGTTCGATTACTTTGCTAGTGCCAGTTTGATGGCATCCACCAGTTTAGGATCTTCAGGCGTCATATCCGGTGCAAAACGTTGAATAACACTCCCGTCACGACCCATAAGGAATTTTTCGAAATTCCACAAAATGTCATCCGGATGCAACGGCTCACGCCCTTTGCTGGCGAGACGCTGATAAAATGCACTGCCCTCCGGTTTGATAGCCTGCGGACAGGCCGCGATCAGCGATTTATACAACGGATGTCGGTTTTCACCGTTAACGTCAATTTTGCTGAACATCGGGAATTTGACACCAAAATTGGTGGTGCAGAAGTGTTGAATTTCTTCTTCCGTGCCGGGTTCCTGAGCACCGAATTCATTACATGGGAAGCCTAAAACCTCAAAACCCTGTTCATGCCAGGCCTGATAGATATTTTCCAAACCTTCATACTGCTTGGTCAACCCGCATTGTGATGCCACATTGACAACCAGCAGTACTGAGCCTTGGTAAGCACCCAGCGTGGTTGCCTCACCGTTAATTTTTCTCAGGGGAAGATCAAAAATTGCATTGTTCATCTTTTATATCCTGCGGTTATTTGCCAATGTCATAGGGCCGAAAGGTAAACTGAAGAGCAGTAAAGATAGCCTGTCCCAGGCATGTTGTGCATTTATCCTGTCTGATTCAGATGGCTTTGACCAGTAGCCAAATAAAAAGAGGTGCCCCGAGTGTGGCTGTCACCACGCCTATCGGCAGTTCTGCAGAGTAGAGTGTGATACGTGCAAGGACGTCAGCCAACAACAACACGGCCCCACCAACAAGGGCGCAGGCGGGGAGTAAATGACGCTGGTCAGTGATCCCACACAACCGCAGAATATGGGGAATAATCAGCCCGACAAACCCAATCACTCCGGCTATCGCCACACTCAGACCCACGACCCACCCGACAGCCAGCACCAGAAGATTCCGCCATACAGCAATAGAGACTCCGAGCTGCTGCGCCTGTCCAATACCCAATGATAATACATTCAGTGTTCGGCCCTGAAAGGTCATCCAGATGACAGCCGGGATTAGCATAGCGCCTAGCCAACTTTGCCGCCAGTCAACGCCTCCAAATCCCCCCATCATCCAGTACATCAGTTGGCGTAAGTCCAGGTTACTGCTGAAGTAAACCGACCAGGTCATCACAGCGCTACACACAATACCAATAGCGACGCCCACCAGCAGCAAACGGGCATTGGTCAGCAAGCGTTGCCGTGCAAAATGTAGCAAAAAAAACGTGATCATCAATGCACCGGCAACTGCAGAGAGGCTCATGACCCAGACCGGCAGTAATTCATTTCCCAGCATAACGCACAGCACCAGTGCTACACCCGCTCCGTTGGCAACGCCAAGCAGGCCGGGTTCAGCCAGCGGGTTCTCAAACAGAGCTTGCATGACCGCACCGGAAACCGCGAGCCCCGCGCCCACCAGGATCACAGCGAGTGCGCGTGGCAGACGTAGCTGCCAGACAAAGAGTTGGCCCTGGGAGCTAAACCAGGTATCTGGCCATATCCAGTTTTCACCTGCGCACAGGCTAAAAAGGAGAATCAGCACCAGTAGCCCGCTGAAGAAACCTAGCAGCCGGCGGTCACGGCGTTTCTGTTTCAGTTCAAGCACGGTGAATATTGGGATATTTTTCATCAAGTCCTGCATGAAAATAGGCATCCTGACGCGTTTGCATGGCGGCAAGTCAGCGAATACGGAGGGGAAAGGAGTCAGTATCTTACCGATATTAAGCAGTTTTTTAGCGGATATCCTTAAAAAAATAAATAAAAAAAGGCCAGCGCTTTCGCGCCAGCCTGATTTAAGAAGGATAAAGGTTAGTAACGTTGCCCGTCTGGAGGAATAGGTTGTCCTTTCCCCTGAGGGTTATCATTTCCCCGTTGCTGGCCTTTATTATCATGACGCGGGTCACCATGTGGGCTTTCCTGCCGATGGAACTTCTCATGCGCCCGGTCGTAGTATTGTTTTGGCGGTGGCGAAGGCTGCCAGCGATCACCGCGCCAGTACATGCCATGGTTGTTGCGATCACCAATATGGTGCCCTTGATGCTCATGCCACCATTGTGGTGGACGCCAGTCGTAACCGTCCCAATAATAACCGCGATGATCCTGATCTCCGAGGTGAACAGAAACACCCGGGACATTGACGTCAACCGTCACGCCTGCCTGTGCGATGATAGGCAGTGCCAGTACGCAATAAAGCAGTACAAGAGATTTTTTCACAGAACTCACCTTATTAATTTTATTAACCTGCTCTTGAGAGGATTTATAACAAGCAGAAATAAGGCTGACCATGAGAGGAAAGGAGTTTTTCAGTTAACTTTCATATTGCTTACAATAAAAATACAAATGCACCCCAGGATAGCATGGCCGCTGGGGAGTAATAAGAAGTATTCTAATCTTATAATGCTCTTAACATATCTTAACGTAAGCCTGACAACAGGTTTACGGTATTCTATTTATACTGAATGTGTTTATTCAAATAAAGGATATATTTATGCGTCGCATCTTAGCTTTCTTTAGTGTCGCTCTGGTTATCGTCAGCCTCAGTGGTTGCATCTTCCCTGGCCCTTACGGCCATGGTGACGGTCCTCGTGGTGGTGGTCATCCACACTATTGGCATTGATCATTAATGTTTTAATGACTGATTTTTATGGTTAGTACTGACTAGCCTCAGTAAAAAAATCATTGCCTGATTAAATATAAAATAAGGGGCTTCGGTCCCTTTTTTTTATATTTACCATGCAACGCCAAGCATGATTGAAATAAAAACCCACCGCGACTTGAATTAATCTATCAGACTACTCCTGAATAAAAAACCCCCTTAACACTATCTTTTCATTTTGAGTGCGATTAATTCATGCCTGTAATACTCAGCAAGATTTGAAAGGTATATCCGCAGAAAAGCATAAAAAAAAAGGCCGCTTTCGCGACCTTTTTGTCCAACTCACTTATTCTTTCGGAGTCGCATTCTCAACCCGACTTTTCAACTTCTGTCCCGGACGGAAAGTCACCACACGGCGCGCCGTAATAGGAATATCTTCGCCGGTTTTCGGGTTACGTCCCGGACGTTGGTTCTTGTCACGCAGATCGAAATTGCCAAAACCAGACAATTTAACTTGTTCGCCATTCTCCAAAGCGCGACGCACTTCTTCGAAGAACAGTTCGACCAGGTCTTTGGCATCCCGTTTGCTAAGCCCAAGCTTTTCAAACAGGTGTTCTGACATTTCAGCTTTAGTAAGCGCCATAGGTTCAATCCCTCAAGGATGCTTGGAATCGCTGCTTTAGAGCCTCTACACATTTTGCAACAGTAGCGGCGATCTCTTCTTCTTCCAGTGTACGAGCGGTATCCTGCAATACCAGACTAATAGCTAAGCTTTTATAACCTTCTGCCACGCCCTTCCCACGATACACGTCAAATAAGTTTACGCCAACTACCTGATTTGCGCCAACTTTCTTACACTCTACCAAAATATCTTCTGCAGCGACATTTTCAGCAACCACAACAGCGATGTCGCGACGGTTTGCCGGGAAGCGCGAAATGGCTTTCGCATCAGGCAGCACGCGGTCTGCGACCTTATTCCACAACAGTTCAAACACCACGGTACGGCCATTTAAATCAAGCTTACGTTCCAGTTCAGGATGGACTACACCAATGAAACCAATACGTTCGCCGCATAAATAAATGGCGGCACTCTGTCCAGGATGCAGCGCCGGATTTGCTTCAGCTTTGAACTGGATATCATCCAATTTTCCGGTAAGTTCAAGAATCGCTTCAAGATCGCCTTTCAAATCGTAGTAGTCAACGGCCTGTCTCGCCAGATCCCAATGTTCTTCACTTTTATTGCCGGTGATCACAGCGGACAGCATGACGTCCTGGCGGATACCCAGATTCGCTTGAGTATCAGGGACAAAGCGCAGACCACTTTCAAAAATGCGCACGCGGCTCTGTTGACGGTTCTGGTTGTAAACCGCTGATGTCAGTAAACCCGTCCACAACGAAAGGCGCATGGCAGACATCTCAACAGAGATTGGGCTCGGCAAAATCAGGGCTTCTTCGTCTGGATGCAGCAAACTCTGGATTTTTGGGTCAACGAAACTGTAAGTAATCGCTTCCTGAAAACCACGATCAACCAGTAGATTTTTAACACGTTTTAGGGACAGATTGGCTTCACGATGCTTGGTCATTTCCAGGTTGGCTTTCACCGGCACATCCGGGATATTGTTGTAACCATATACACGTGCGACTTCTTCAACTAAATCTTCTTCGATTTGCATATCGAAACGCCAGCTTGGTGCAACCGCCGTCCAACTATCTGTTTGCTGCTCAACCAGACAACCCAGGCGTGATAAAATGTCAGTGACCTGCGCATCGTCAACATGATGGCCAATCAGGCGGTCAAGTTTCTCGCGACGCAGTTGAATTGTCGCCGCTTTTGGCAAATGTTGATCTGAAGTAACATCAATGACCGGCCCCGCAGCACCACCACAAATCTCTAGCAAAAGAGCCGTTGCGCGTGCCATCGCTTTATGTTGCAACACTGGATCAACACCACGCTCATAGCGATGCGACGCATCAGTATGTAAGCCCTGGCGGCGCGCACGGCCAGTAATGGACAGCGGATTGAAGAAAGCACACTCCAGCAATACATCCTGAGTATCGTCATTGACGCCAGAATGCTCACCGCCGAAAATACCGCCCATCGCCAGCGCCTTTTCGTGATCGGCAATCACTAGCGTATCGTCGCTGAGTTTGGTTTTAGTACCATCAAGCAGTGTTAACGCTTCATCTTTATGTGCCATACGTACGACAATACCGCCCTGAATGCGATTGAGATCAAAGGCATGCATCGGCTGGCCAAGTTCAAGCAACACAAAGTTGGTGATATCAACAACAGGGTCAATAGAACGAATACCACAGCGGCGCAGTTTCTCGCGCATCCATAGTGGCGTCGCGGCTTTTACGTTGATGCCTTTAACAACTCGGCCCAGATAGCGCGGACAGGCTTCTGCTGCTTGCACTTCGATTGGCAGCACGTCATTGATGGTGGCCGCCACTGGGGACATGTCAGGCTCAGTTAACGGCATCTGATAAAACACGGCGACATCACGAGCGATACCGATGATCCCCAGGCAATCGGCGCGGTTCGGCGTCACGCTGATTTCAATGGTGCTGTCGTCAAGCTTGAGAAAATCACGGATGTCGCTGCCGATCGGTGCATCAGCGGGCAATTCGATGATACCGTCGTGATCTTCAGAAATACCCAGCTCTGAAAACGAGCACAGCATCCCTTCTGATGGTTCGCCACGCAGTTTAGCGGCTTTGATTTTGAAATCACCTGGCAGTACTGCTCCTACGGTAGCCACTGCGACCTTGAGACCCTGCCGGCAGTTTGGTGCACCGCAAACGATGTCAAGAATGCGTTCGCCACCAACGTTTACTTTGGTGACGCGCAGCTTATCAGCATTGGGATGCTGGCCACATTCGACAACTTCACCCACGACAACACCGTGGAAGGCACCAGCCACAGGTTCAACACCGTCAACTTCCAGACCGGCCATGGTAATTTGATCAGATAGAGCTTCGCTGCTGATGGCTGGGTTTACCCATTCACGCAACCAGAGTTCACTGAATTTCATGTGAAATTTGCACCCCAGAGGTCTGGGTTCTCAGTAAACGCGTTGCATCGAACCAAAAGGTATCATGGTCCGCACGTGCCGGATGGTGGCTCGGAATGTTCAGCGCATCAAAGTTATGGTAGTCATCTTCAATTTCAGGACCGGTTTCCACGGTAAAGCCTAACTCGCCGAAGAAGGTTTCAATGCGGTCGATAGTTCGGGTCACAGGATGCAAACCCCCATTCTCAATACGGCGACCTGGCAGGGAAACATCAATGGTCTCTTCAGCCAGGCGAGCATTCAACACAGCAGACTCAAGCGTATTCTTACGCGCATTCAAAGCCTCCTGAACCTGTGCTTTCGCTTCATTGATGACTGCACCTGCTGCCGGGCGCTCTTCTGCTGGTAGTTCACGGAGAGTCGTCATCTGGAGTGTCAGGTGTCCTTTCTTACCCAGATATTCGACACGCACATTATCCAGCGTGGCAATATCCTGAGCACACTCTACGGCGGCCTTGGCGTTGGCAACCAGTTCTGCGAGATGTGGCATTGCTTTCCTCTTCTTCTGGCCTGCACGGCCGGATGTGAAATAACTGTTATTAATCAGGGGCGCGATTTTGGCCCTGAACCTTAGTAAATAAAGAACAGATACAAAAAAGCCTCCACGAGGGAGGCTTAGGCGCTACTTTTCGTTTCTTCTCTTACGCGCGAAAGCCTTCCTGAATCAGGCGCTAAAGTAAAAAAAGAAACGGAAAATAGCAGCATTCATGCTTGCAGTACCTTGTTGGTTTGACGTGAAACCTGCAGTGTGTTCATCAGTGACGATGATTAAACCACTAATCCCACTGATTATAAACAAAAAAGAGGGAGCAAGCTCCCTCTTTTTAGCTGACTTATGC
Source organism: Hafnia psychrotolerans (assembly GCF_014639435.1). Lineage (GTDB taxonomy): Bacteria > Pseudomonadota > Gammaproteobacteria > Enterobacterales > Enterobacteriaceae > Ewingella > Ewingella psychrotolerans. The sequence goes on from NZ_BMFZ01000003.1 coordinate 312,455, forward strand.
CAGTGCTGCTTTCGCTTTTTCTACCAGTGCGCTAAATGCGAACTTATCGAAAACGGCGATATCAGCCAAAATCTTACGGTCAATTTCAATAGAAGCTTTTTTCAAGCCGTTAATGAATTTGCTGTAAGACATGTCGTTCTGACGAGCTGCTGCGTTGATACGCGCGATCCACAGCTGACGGAACTGACGTTTCTTTTGACGACGGTCACGGTAAGCGTATTGACCAGCTTTGATAACAGCCTGGAATGCAACACGATATACGCGCGAACGGGCACCGTAGTAACCTTTCGCCTGCTTTAAAATTTTCTTGTGACGTGCACGTGCTACCACACCACGTTTTACGCGAGCCATATGCTCTCCTGAGTTTTATTCTTGATTAAAAAAGTGTATTTATGCGTACGGCAAACATGCGGTGACAAGACCCAAATCATTCTTGGATACCATGCCTTTAGGACGCAAATGACGTTTACGCTTAGTAGCTTTTTTGGTCAGAATATGACGCAGGTTAGCGTGCTTACGCTTAAAACCACCACTACCGGTTTTTTTAAAGCGTTTAGCGGCGCCACGTACTGTTTTGATCTTTGGCATTTTACATTCCACTTCGCATTGTTATTAACATGAATCAGAAAGGCGAATCCAGCATACGCGGTGCGAACACCGCGCAGCAGGATTACTTGGAAGCCTTACTGTTTCTTCTTGGGTGCGAGCACCATGATCATCTGACGACCTTCGATCTTCGTAGGGAAGGATTCGACAACGGCCAATTCAGAATCTTCACACAGGTCTTTACGGACGCGGTTAAGCACTTCCATACCGATCTGTTGGTGCGCCATTTCACGTCCACGAAAACGCAGAGTGATTTTAGCTTTATCGCCATCTTCCAGAAAGCGAATCAGGTTGCGTAGTTTGACCTGATAGTCGCCATCATCGGTACCAGGTCGGAATTTGATTTCCTTAACCTGAATAACTTTTTGTTTCTTCTTCTGCTCTTTAGTCGACTTACTTTTCTCGTAGAGGAATTTGCCGTAATCCATGATTCGACAAACTGGCGGCTCGGCATTCGGACTGATTTCTACTAAATCGACGCCCGCTTCCTCAGCTTTTTCCAAAGCTTCATTCAGACTGACAATACCAATCTGCTCGCCATCGACGCCGGTGAGGCGAACTTCTTGCGCGCGAATCTCTTTGTTAATGCGATTAGGACGCGCCGGTTGAACTCGTTTTCCGCCTTTAATACTTTATTCCTCCAGTTGATGAAGACTTCTGCTGCGGATCTCCGCGAGCAGTTTGTCAACGACTACGCTGACGTCCATGCTTCCTAAATCTTTTCCGCGGCGGGTACGAACGGCAACCTTGCCCGATTCGACCTCTTTATCACCACAAACCAACATATAAGGAACACGACGCAACGTGTGTTCGCGAATTTTAAAGCCAATCTTTTCATTTCTCAAGTCGGCTTTAACGCGAATGCCTGCTTCTTGCAGTTTTTTAGTTAATTCTTCGACATAGGTAGCTTGATTGTCAGTAATATTAATTACCACTACCTGAACCGGAGCAATCCATGTTGGGAAAAAGCCCGCATACTCTTCAGTAAGAATACCGATGAAGCGTTCCATTGAACCCAGAATTGCGCGGTGAATCATTACTGGTACCTGACGATCGTTGCTTTCACCAATATATGAAGCGTTCAGGCGCCCGGGTAATGAAAAGTCGAGTTGCACGGTACCACACTGCCACGCACGATCCAAACAATCATGCAAGGTGAATTCAATTTTCGGGCCATAAAAAGCCCCTTCACCCGGTTGATATTCAAATTCGATCTTGTTTTCTGTCAACGCAGCAGCGAGGTCATCTTCAGCACGGGTCCACATTTCGTCGCTACCAATACGTTTTTCAGGACGGGTTGATAACTTAACCACAATCTTTTCAAAACCAAAGGTGCTGTACATGTCGTAAACCATGCGAATACAGCTGTTGACTTCGTCACGCACCTGCTCTTCAGTACAGAAGATGTGGGCATCGTCTTGAGTGAAGCCACGCACGCGCATCAAACCGTGCAAAGACCCGGAAGGCTCATTACGATGACAACTGCCAAATTCAGCCATACGCAGTGGCAAATCACGGTAAGACTTCAGACCCTGATTAAAAATCTGCACATGGCCCGGGCAGTTCATCGGCTTGATACAATATTCACGATTCTCTGAAGAGGTAGTGAACATCGCTTCTTTGTAGTTATCCCAGTGACCTGTTTTTTCCCACAGTACGCGGTCCATCATGAAGGGACCTTTCACTTCCTGATAGTCATAAGACTTCAGTTTCATGCGGACGAAAGCTTCCAGTTCGCGGAAAATAGTCCAGCCATCGTTGTGCCAGAAAACCATACCAGGCGCTTCTTCCTGCATGTGGTAAAGATCGAGCTGCTTACCGATTTTACGGTGATCACGTTTTCCAGCTTCCTCCAGACGTTGCAGGTAAGCGTTCAGTTGTTTCTTCTCAGCCCAGGCGGTGCCATAAATACGTTGCAGCATTTTATTTGTGCTGTCACCGCGCCAGTATGCTCCTGAGGTTTTCTGCAACTTGAAATGATGGCAGAAACGCATATTGGGGACGTGGGGCCCACGACACATATCCACGTACTCTTCGTGATGATATAGGCCCGGCTGGTCATCATGACTGATGTTCTCATCCAGAATCGCCACTTTGTACTGCTCGCCACGACTTTCAAACGTATCGCGCGCTTCCTGCCAGCTGACTTTCTTTTTAATAACGTCGTAATTTTTCTCAGCCAGTTCGTGCATACGCTTTTCAAGTAGATCAATGTCTTCCTGAGTCAGTGTGCGATCTAAATCGACATCGTAATAAAAACCGTTGTCGATAACCGGACCGATAGCCATTTTGGTGTTTGGCCATAATTGCTTAATTGCATGGCCTAAAAGGTGCGCACAAGAGTGACGCAAGATTTCCAAACCGGCTTCGTCTTTGGTCGTGATGATCGCTAATTGTGCGTCTTCGGTGATCAAGTCTGTTGCATCAACCAGCTCGCCATTCACACGGCCTGCGATACAGGCTTTCGCCAGACCAGGACCAATATCAAGGGCAACATCAAGAGGTGAAACAGGAGCATCAAACGAGCGCAGGCTTCCATCAGGAAGAGTAATAACAGGCATTTTGATTCCTTATCTACAGTGGTGCCCCACACGACAGAGCACATATAGAAAAATATTTAAGTGTGAATTCAATCGATTAGTTACGTTATTCAACTCTACTTTGCCGAATATATGCACCTGTGAAACCCTGATTCCATTGTTTCAGGATGCGACGTAAAAAACGCCAACCAGTGTAGCATCCGTAAAGTGCGCTTTTCCAGCCACCTAGGTTGCTTAATGGTGATATTTTTCGTGTAATTCATACCAGCACACTAACGTTAAGAGAACATAACCAAATGGGTGATAATTTATGACCGAAATCGGCCTGCTGTTTAAAGCTATCGGCTTAGGATTAGTGATTTTACTGCCGCTGGCGAATCCGTTGACGACGGTCGCTCTGTTACTCGGATTATCAGGCAATATGACCGAACAAGAACGCAATCATCAATCCCGGATGGCTTCTATTTATGTGTTTGTGATCATGGTTGTGACTTATTACGCGGGTCAGGTGGTGATGAGCACCTTTGGTATTTCCATTCCAGGCCTACGCATCGCGGGGGGATTGATTGTTTCTTTTATCGGTTTTCGCATGCTATTTCCTCAGCCTCATGCTGAAGAAAAAACCATGGTAGAGAACAAAACTGAAGAGATGAAGAAGCAAGACTCACCCAACATCGCCTTCGTTCCTCTCGCCATGCCAAGTACGGCAGGCCCCGGGACTATCGCGATGATCATCAGTAGCGCCTCTGCTATCAAAGATGGGGTGGAATACCCTGCATGGGTTATCACAGTCGCGCCGGTGATCGTTTTTTTACTCATTAGCCTGATTCTTTGGGTTAGCCTGCGTAGTTCCGGAGCCATTATGCGTATGGTAGGAAAGAGCGGGATTGAAGCGATTTCGCGCGTGATGGGATTCTTGCTGGTCTGTATGGGCGTACAGTTTGGGATTAACGGGATTCTGGAAATTATTTCGCACTACCCGCCAGCGGCCTGAGAGGCACGCTGGCGGACAGAATGAACAAGGCTTATCGCATCGCCAGATAAGCGTTGTTCACTTTCCACAAGTAGCGAGGCGCTTGCGGTGCGGGATGTTTCTGCTGTACGTGCTGATAAAACTGCTCCGGCGTCATCTGGTTTATCTTTGCCACCGCATCGGTTCTATCGCTGGAGAAGGTTCTCAGCAAGGCACCTGCACCGTTCACGTAGGCCACGGTGGTTGCATATCGTCGGGTCTGAGGATTACTGATGCCCGCCAACTGCTGCTGCAAAATACTAAGATAGGCAGTACCTAAATCAATATTTACAGCCGGATCTTTCAATTCATACGTACTGGGCTGACCATTGAGCCCTTTCATACGGTAAGCGTCACGCCCTGCAGTCGAGGCTTTAAGCTGCATTAAACCTACTGCGTTAGACTTACTCACAACGGTGGGGTTAAATCCTGACTCAACCTGGATAATTGCTTTTACCAGTGTTTCATCAACACCATAGGTATTAGCGGCCTGATGGATAACGCTACCGTAAGGTCCCTGATGCATCAGGGACGAGTCCGGGATAGCGGACGGTGGATTCAAAAAATGAGTCCGTTGTTGTACCGGCATTTCTTTAGCACAACCTGCTAATAAAAACGCGACAATCAAATAAAGAATATTTGGTTTCACATTATGCCTCTCACGACGTTGACGGAAGTCAGCATATACATCTTCTGAGCACACCTGAATATATTTTTAGTCTATGCTCAATAATATTGTGTTAAACAAAGATGTTACCCGTTCGTCGATAGGATGATTCTGTTTGTATTTGGCAATTTATTTCACTTATTCTGATTTTCTCGTCGTTCATTGAACCAAATACACAATGCGCTGAGCACTTAACTTGTATACATTTAATCCACGACCTGATTTAGCTGTGCGCCGGATCGGGTTTTTTAAGCGAGAAAACCGCTAACTTAATGAATTATCAGGGCAGTCAGAAGGGGGGAATCCATGTGGCAAGCCGTTAATCGTCTGTTAAGTGAACATTTTGGCAACGCTGAAATCCGTGAACGGGTGGAGTTGCCAGGAGGAGAAATCCACACGGCCTGGCGTCTGAGTTATGGCGACAGGGATGTCTTTATTAAATGCAATACGCGCGAAATGCTGCCAATCTTTGCTGCTGAAGCCGATCAGCTATCGCTCCTTGCCCACAGCCAGACGGTGCGCGTACCCGAGGTTTATGGTGTCGGCAGCGACCGCGACTACAGTTTCCTGCTGTTGGAATATTTGCCACTTGTACCGCTAGATGCAGACAGTGCCTACCTTTTCGGACAGCAGTTGTCCGACCTTCACCAGTGGAGTGAACAACTTCAATTTGGCCTCGACTTCGATAACGAACTGGCAACGCTGCCTCAACCCAATACCTGGCAACGCCGTTGGGCGACCTTTTTCGCAGAGCAGCGCATCGGTTGGCAGTTACAGCTCGCGGCGGAAAAAGATATGAGCTTTGGTAATATTGATGATATCACCGCCATGATAGAGGCGCGTTTGCATAATCATCAACCCCGCCCTTCACTACTACATGGTGATTTGTGGCCACATAATTGTGGTTTAGCACCCAGCGGTCCGGTGATTTTCGATCCAGCCTGTTACTGGGGGGATCGTGAATGTGATCTGGCGATGTTACCGTTATATCCTAAAGTCCCGTCTGATATTTATGAGGGTTATCAAAGCAGAAATCCCCTTCCTGAAGATTTTGCACTTCGTCAGCCTGTGTACCAGTTATATTATTTACTTAATCGAAGTAATCTTTTTGGCGGGCAACATTTGGTGGTTGCGCAACGCGCTGTTGAACGCTTGTTACGCAGCGAGGATTGATGAATCAACAAATAAAAAGCCTGAGTCTATTTTCGACTCAGGCCTGTCAGGAACCAATATAAAAAGAGGGTATTTGGCAGCAAATATCAGCCGAATAAACCCAACAATTTCAAAATAAAATAGGCAATAACTGCCAGAATTATTGGCAGAATATACAACGGAAAGTATTGCACGAAAATAGTATGCCGCGGCAATACGATACGCTCTTCAATTTGTTGTTTCGACCGTCGTTCACTCTCTTTCGTCTGTTCAAGAATCAACTGATCTTGAATACCTTCGCGAATGTGCATGACCTGACGTGACATTCTTGCACCCGACGCCTGTAACGCCAGCCCGACAAATATCAGCCAATAGATGATGAAAAACATGATGTTGGCGGTAGTCACACCTTGCCCCAGGACGGGTACTGGTGAGTTATACCAGAAAATGTTCAGGAAAGAGGTGTTGAAACGCACCATGTCGACCATCACATGCACAAAATCAAGCATCACCGCGTTGATCCCCTGCTGGGCCTTACTGTGCTCATAAGCAAAGTTCAGCAGTGAAATCCCAGTTGACAACAATGTCGGGATGAAAACCACCCATCCCATGATCCGCTTTAACACAGCAACGCGTCCGGCTTGTTGATACGTCATGAATTCCCCTTGTAAGGACGTCTCAGTTACCGCCTAAGTTTACCTACAGAATCTCAACACCGCCCACTGTTTTAACGGCTTAGCCGTAAAGTCAGAGAAAATAGAGATACCGTGCTTTTGGTTTTCGCGATTTCACCTGCGCCGCTGCCAATGCTAAAGTGATAATCCCCTCGCAACGGAGTGATCACTGATGGCATACACACGCCCTGTTAGTGCAGCAATTTTTGATATGGATGGCCTGTTGATTGATTCAGAACCATTATGGACACAGGCTGAGATGGACATTTTTGGCGTTTTAGGACTGGATTTGTCACAGCGGCACTTGTTTCCGGACACACTGGGACTGCGTATCGATCAGGTGGTAAGAATGTGGTATCAGGCCATGCCGTGGCAGGGACCCACTCAGGCTGAAGTCACACAGCAGATTGTCGCCCGAGCTATTGAACTGGTAGAACAGACACGCCCTCTCCTTCCAGGTGTCACTCACGCGCTGGAATTGTGCCGGGATCAGAAGCTTAAAATTGGTCTGGCTTCCGCATCACCGCTGCATATGCTGGATAAAGTGCTGGAAATGTTCAATCTCACCGGCTATTTCCAGGTTCGGACATCAGCTGAAAACCTGCCGTACAGCAAACCGCATCCGGAGGTCTATTTGCAGGCTGCGTCCCAGTTGCAGGTTGACCCGCTCAATTGCGTGACGCTAGAAGACTCTTTCAACGGGATGATCGCCACCAAAGCCGCGCGTATGCGCTCTATCGTTATTCCTGCTCATGAATTCAGTGCTGACTCACGCTGGGGATTAGCTGATATTAAGTTGTCTTCGCTTGAACAACTCGCGGCAGAACATATCCGCTAATGATGATGGGCGCACCGTTAGGTCTGCCCGTCATTTTTAGCGCCTGACACGCGTTAAAGAAAATCAGCGCGTTTAGGGGAAAATGTATCAATCAACACGCTGTCTTGTTCAAGCGCGACCACACCATGCATCTCATTTTTTACTGCGCGGTAGGCATCTCCCGTCTTAAGCACTCTTTTTATACCGTCAATTTCCACTTCAAAACTCCCTGCCGCAACATAAGCGATTTGATCATGAATATCATGCTGATGGGCCACGCCGATGGCGCCCTGGTCAAAATGCACGGCCACCATCATCAGTTCATCACTCCATGTCATTATCTTGCGCTTAATTCCATGCCCTAGCGCTTCCCAGGGCGTGTCATCATTAATAAAGAAAGTTCTCATCACGGCTCTCCGTCACAGACGATGGCAGCATCGCCTTATTACGTCGCGAAATGCAGCGACCCCTCACAGCATTCTAACGATCGCAGCGCCATTGCCACGGCTTAATGTTGGAAAACTTGAACCCCCTCATAATATATAAAACATCATTTCATTTTTATTGAATCATCATCCCAATAGCTCTATGCTACCTGTATAACAGATGAACCGGGCGACAGAATCCCTGTAGTGATGCCACTGCCACGCATACTGAAATTCGCTCCGGTGGCGACTCCTTCCATAACACTGACACGCACAAGAGGCACCGACATGCAAGTCCGTCAAAGCATTCATAGCGATCATGCCAAACAGCTCGATACATCAGAATTACGCCGCGAATTTCTAATCGAAAAAATCTTTGAAAGGAATACTTACACCATAACTTACAGCCACATCGACCGAATCATCGTCGGTGGCGTAATGCCGGTTGAGGGTAGCGTCTCCATCGGTGATGAAGTGGGTAAGCAGTTAGGCGTGAGCTATTTTCTCGAACGCCGCGAACTTGGCGTGATTAACATCGGCGGACCAGGCCAGATTGTCGTCGACGATACAACCTATGACATTGGGCATGAAGAAGCGCTATATGTGGGTAAAGGTGCCAGACAGGTTGAGTTCAGCAGTCTGGACTCGGATAAACCAGCCAAGTTTTACTACAACAGTGCACCGGCTCACACCACCTTCCCGAATAAAAAAATCACCTTAGCCGAGGCTTCCCCACAAACTATCGGTGATGCCGCGACCAGCAACCGCCGCACGATTAATAAATTTATCGTTCCAGATGTATTGGAAACCTGCCAGTTAACCATGGGCCTGACCAAACTTGAGCAGGGAAGCTTATGGAATACCATGCCCTGCCACACTCATGAGCGCCGCATGGAGGTCTATTTCTACTTCGATATGGACGATGAAACCGCCGTATTTCACATGATGGGACAGCCGCAGGAAACTCGTCATCTGCTGGTTCACAACGAACAGGCAGTTATTTCACCAAGCTGGTCCATTCATGCTGGCGTGGGTACCCAACGCTATACCTTTATCTGGGGCATGGTAGGTGAAAACCAGGTGTTTGATGATATGGACCACGTAAAAGTCAACGAATTGCGCTAAACCGTCCGCTCTGTCTCGAGTAGGCGGAGCATCCCTTTACGGCGAGGATCGCCGTGGTAAAAGTGAGAAAAATCATGATCCTTAATGCATTTGATCTGGCAGGAAAAGTGGCACTTGTCACCGGCTGTAATACTGGTCTTGGCCAAGGAATGGCGCTGGGACTGGCTCAGGCTGGTTGTGACATTATCGGTGTTAACGTCAGCGCCCCGGATGAAACGTCAGAACAGGTCGCCAGACTAGGCCGCCGTTTTCTTGATTTACGTGCCGACCTCAGTAGCATTGCTGGGATACCGCAACTGATTGAAACGGCAGTCAGTGAATTCGGCCACATTGATATTCTGATCAATAATGCCGGGATAATCCGTCGCGAAGATGCTATCGAGTTCAGTGAGAAAAACTGGGATGACGTGATGAACGTGAATAGCAAAACGCTATTTTTCATGTCACAGGCCGTGGCGCGCCAATTCATCAAACAGGGACAGGGTGGCAAAATTATTAATATTGCCTCCATGCTCTCCTACCAGGGCGGGATTCGTGTGCCTTCCTATACCGCGTCAAAAAGCGCAGTGGTGGGTGTCACGCGTTTGATGGCGAACGAATGGGCCAAACACAATATCAATGTAAACGCCATTGCACCGGGTTATATGGCGACCAATAACACTGAGGCGTTGCGCGCTGACGAGGGGCGCAGTAAAGAAATTCTTGAGCGTATTCCTGCCGGGCGCTGGGGTAGACCCGAAGATGTTATGGGACCGGTTGTGTTCCTCTCATCCGGGGCTTCTGACTATATCAACGGTTACACTATCGCTGTAGACGGTGGCTGGCTGGCACGATAAGCAAGCTAAAGGTAATAAAAAAGGCACGTGAGTGTCACCTTTTTTTTATTTATCAACATATTGACAATTAGTTACAGCGTAACACTTTCATGATTATGGCGCTTTCACCTATACTGGATAAAATAACAGTCATTCAGTTCGGAAGCGTCATGACGGCGGAAGGCCATCTCATATTCTCCATCGCCTGCGCGGTGTTTGCCAAAAAAGCACAGCTCTCTCCAGAGCTGGCGCATGGTGACTGGTGGCATATTATCCCGGCGTCCCTGCTAACTTCTCTGCTACCCGATATTGACCATCCCAAGTCACTGATAGGCCAGCGCCTAAAGTGGGTCTCACAGCCTATGGCTCGCATGTTCGGTCATCGTGGTTTTACCCATAGTCTGCTGGCTGTCATTGCCAGTGTCTTTTTATTTCGAACCCACTTTCCTCACGACTGGGTTATCCCCATTGACGCTCTGCATGCCATGATCATTGGTTATATCAGTCATATTCTGGCGGATATGCTGACACCCGCCGGAGTCCCTCTGCTATGGCCATGCCGGTGGCGTTTTCGATTACCCCTCATCAACAGCCAAAAAGGCAACCAGCTTGAGCGAACATTATGTTTGTTATTGGTCGGTTTCACCCTGTTTTGGCCCAACTGGGCGCCCATTATTAGTGCAATGAAACCTGAATCTTTCAGCAAAATTTTGAACTTAATCACGTAATATCGACTGACTTATGCTCTGCTTGCTTGTTTTGCATACAAATAAAGGGAAAAAGTTATAAACCATTCCTTTTGAATATAATCAGGTCTGATAGCGACTGATATTCTATTGTTTAACGCGACAAATTGTCTAACGTGACAAGACGGTGCCCTCCTTGCAGAGAACACCGGTAAGCAATATATAATCAAATAATGAATAATTTGGAGATCTGGGTATGAATCTTCCGCTCGTCATTAACGTAGTGGTCTTCGTTGCCCTCCTTTTGCTATTGGCGCAAACCCGCCACAAGCAGTGGAGTCTGGCAAAAAAAGTTTTAGTGGGTCTGGTGATCGGCGTGCTCTTTGGTCTGGCATTGCAGCTGATTTACGGCTCAGATGATCCTGTCCTCAAAGCGTCCATTAGCTGGTTCAACATTGTCGGGAACGGTTACGTACAGCTACTGCAAATGATCGTTATGCCGTTGGTGTTCGTTTCTATTCTGAGTGCAGTGGCTAAGTTACATAATGCTTCCTCACTGGGCAAAATCAGTTTTCTGACTATCGGTACCCTGCTGTTTACCACGCTGATTGCCGCACTGGTCGGTGTGTTTGTAACCGGTTTGTTCGGCCTGACAGCAGACGGCCTGGTACAAGGTACTCAGGAAACGGCGCGTCTATCTGCACTGCAAAGTACCTATGTGGGTAAAGTCGCCGATCTGACAATGCCACAGCTGATTCTTTCCTTTATTCCAAAGAATCCCTTTGCTGATTTGACTGGCGCGAGCCCAACTTCAATTATCAGCGTGGTGATATTCGCCGCCTTTGTGGGGGTTGCTGCCCTGCAACTGGTGAAAGACGATCAGGAAAAAGGTCCGCGCGTATTGGCGTTCATTGACACGCTGCAAGCCTGGGTGATGAAACTGGTACGTCTGGTCATGAAACTGACCCCTTACGGCGTGCTGGCGTTGATGACCAAAGTGGTCGCCGGTTCTAATGTCCAGGATATTGTTAAACTCGGTAGCTTTGTGGTTGCCTCTTACCTCGGTCTGGCGATCATGTTTGTGGTACACGCGCTGCTGCTGTCATTCACCGGTGTGAACCCGTCCAGGTTCTTCCGTAAAGTCTGGCCAGTGCTGACCTTTGCGTTCACCAGTCGTTCAAGTGCAGCAACAATCCCATTGAACATAGAAGCACAGACTCGTCGTCTGGGTGTTCCCGAATCCATCGCCAGCTTCTCTGCTTCTTTTGGTGCCACCATCGGCCAGAACGGTTGTGCCGGTTTATACCCGGCGATGCTGGCAGTCATGGTCGCGCCAACGATGGGCATCAACCCGTTTGACCCCATCTGGATAGCCACGCTGGTCGGCATTGTTACCCTGAGTTCCGCTGGCGTTGCGGGTGTGGGCGGTGGGGCAACTTTCGCTGCGCTGATTGTGCTACCTGCGATGGGCTTGCCGGTCACTCTGGTTGCGTTACTGATTTCTGTTGAACCGCTGATCGACATGGGCCGTACTGCACTTAACGTAAGTGGTTCAATGACTGCAGGTACCCTTACCAGCCAGCTTCTGCGTCAAACAGATAAATCAGTAATGAATGCTGATGACAATGCCGAATTAGCACATCGTTAATGTGACGTTTGTCAGTTGAGCATGTGAAAAAGGCCACAACGGATGACGTTGCGGCCTTTTTTTATCGCTAATGTTTATGGCTTAAAATGCGGTTTCCAGCGAGTCAGTAATGCGATAATCATCATCAACCAGCGGCAGGTAACGCCATTTATCAAACGCAGTACAGGGGTGAGAAATACCGCACCCTACCCAATCGCCCGGATGTAATTTTTCATCCACTGGCAACAATAAATAAGCATGATGATCGTTAACGTCACTGATGCGCAGATGGCTTGCAGATCGTGGTTCACTTCCATCAGCATTGCGGATCCACAGCGGGTTGGGCAAGTCTTGATCGAACGGCACATCACGACGACCAAAATCGACCAAGGCCAACCCCGGTTCTGGACGGGATAATACACGTCCCCAGATTTCCAGTGCCGCATCGAAATGGTGCGTAGCGCCTGGCTGGGCAAAAGGTGCGATACGTGAGTAAAGACCGTTATCATGCGCCATGTATGCACCAGAACGGATAAGCGGCGTAATAGGCAATGGCAGGGTTGCCGCAGTAAAGCAGGAAGTCACTACGTCAAACCAGGCACCACCGCCAGCGCTGAGAATAATATTATCGCTATTAAACAGGTTCTTCTCCGCCAGAAGTGCCGCTGTGGCGATCATCATTTCACAATAATCTTTCACCCGCGCAATGCCTGACGCGTCACGCCCGGCTCCCAGTGCGCCTTCATAACCGGCCACGCCAACCAGTTGTAGAACCTCGCTAGTCGCGATAGCTTCTGCAATTTTTATGGCCTCATCCGATGAACGACACCCAGTGCGACCGCCGCTAATAGACATCTCTATCAGTACGGAGATCCGACTGCTGCCAAGGTTTTGCTCCAAAAGCGTCACGCCCTGCAACGAATCGACGTAGCAAAGAAAATCGTGTTCAGGATGCTCTTGCTGCCACTGTGCAATCCAGCGTATCCCGGCAGGATCGACCAATTCATTGGCTAAAAAAACATTGCGAATGCCGAACTGGCGTAATGCGCGCACTTGGGACGGCGTGGCGGCCCCCAATCCCCAGGCCTCTCCTTCCGTGATCGCACGACGAAGGATCGCTGGCGACATGGACGTTTTACCGTGCGCCGCAAGCAATACGCCATTTTCGCGGCAGAAAGAGGCCAATTGACGCAAATTATTGTCTAATGCCGACTGCTTCATAAGCATCAGCGGTGAAAATACATCATCGCTGCTCAATACCGGCGTGCCGTTTGGCAACGGTGCATTACCTGCCCCCGCGACTGATTTAAACCGTGGTGCTGCTTGCTGTGGGTCGAGTAATCCATCGGCTCGCAGTGGAAAGTGAAGAGACATCATTCCTCCTATTAGTGCTCAAGCACGCGCGATAAGAATTGTTGGGTGCGTAGATTCTGCGGATTAACAAAAATCTGCTCCGGCGTACCTTGCTCGGCAATAACGCCCTGATCCATAAACACTACACGGTCAGCTGTTTTGCGGGCGAAACCCATTTCATGAGTGACGACCACCATCGTCATGCCTTCGCGCGCCAGACTGCGCATGACCTCCATGACTTCACCCACCAATTCCGGATCGAGAGCTGACGTGGCTTCATCAAAAAACATAATCTTAGGTTCAACGGCCAGCGCCCGTGCAATGGCGACTCGCTGCTGCTGACCACCAGATAACTGTGCTGGATAGTGATGTGAGCGTTCCGACAGGCCAACACGCGCCAGGGCAGCCATGCCCCGCTTATTGGCCTCTGCTACGGACAACTTTTGCGCTTTAATCAACGCCAGTGTCACATTGCCAAGTGCGGTTTTATGTGGAAATAAGTTAAATTGTTGGAAAACCATGCCAACGTGACCACAGATCTCGCGGGAACGTTTATTGTCATGTAAAGGCACATGATTCACCCAAACCTCACCGCCGTCGGCTTTCTCAAGACCGCTCATGATACGCAGTACAGTACTTTTACCGGAACCAGAAGCACCAATCAGTACCAATACCTCACCCAGTGAGACATCAAGGCTGATTTCCTTCAGCACCTGTGTAGAGCCGAACGACTTGGTCACATTATTCAACATAATGGCGGGTTTACTCATGATAACTGACTCCTGGTTTGATGATGTTGAACCCAACGAGAAAGCGGAAAGCAGACCGCGAAATAGAGCAAGGAGACAAGACCGTAAATCACTACTGGCTGACCGATGCGATCGACAATCGCCTGCCCCTGATGCATCAATTCGGACATACCGATCATGCTAACAATCGACGTATCTTTAATCAGCGATAAATATTGGCCGACTAAAGGCGGCAGTACGATCCCACGCGTTTGTGGTAACACAACGCTCATAAAAGTTTGGCGTTTCGAAAGCCCCAGGATCCATGAAACTTCCCATTGTCCTTTTGGTACAGCTTCAATACCGCCGCGAAAAATTTCCGCAATATAGGCTCCCTGATAAATGCTTAAACCCATAATCCCCGCAGCAAAAAGGTTGATGTCATAGCCGAAGTAGGCAACACCAAAATAGATGAACATCAGCGTTATCAGCACCGGGGTACCGCGAAACAGTTCGGTGTACAGCACGGCAATCTGCTTAACAATAGGCAAACCACTTGTGCGCATTACTGCCGCCAGCAAACCGAGCAGCGTACTGCCTATAATCGCGGCGACGGAAAGTAATAAGGTAATACCGAGCCCTTCCAATAACATCGGTAAGGAATTGATGATCAATTCACTCATTGGGAGTTTCCCCCTTTCGCTGAATGAGCGAGTCCTTTTTTCGGCCACCACCCATTGGCTTTTTTCTTCGAGGTCACCAGCGCCGGATGAAACATGTGCCGACCAGCGAGATTGCCCAGCCATGAGAAAATATTACTGAACAGAAGATATATGACCGTCACAATGCTGAAGGTCTGGATATACAACAATGTACGTGCATTTATCACGGTTGCTGTGCCGGTGAGTTCCGGAAGCGCAATGGCCGAAAGTAACGAAGTCCCCAGCAAGAGCTGAATCAGGTTGTTAATAATTGCCGGCCATACTGCTCGCGCGGCTTGCGGCAGTATGACACTCATAAATACCTCACTTTTAGGTATCCCAAGCACCCAAGCAGCCTCGAGTTGACCTTTGGGTACAGACTGAATGCCCGCTCGGAAGGTTTCCGACAAATATGCCCCGACATTTATCCCCAGCGCCAATACACCTGCAGTAAACGCATTCATCGTGATACCAAGAGAGGGCAAGCCAAAGAAAATGATAAAAATCTGCAGCAACACCGGCGTATTACGAATAAATTCTACATAACAGTGGCTGATCAAACGCACTACGGACAAGGAGGATGATTTCGCCAATGCTGAGATCAAGCCCAGTGCTACGGCAAGTGCAAAGGCAACAACGGTGACCTGTAGTGTCAACCAAGCGGCAGAAAGAAACGTATCACCATAGCGCCATAGGGTTAGCCATTGATAACTCATGGTCTTACTCCTTCGAGAGGCGCGGCATGAATTGCCGCGCCGTATGCTGTCAATACTGCGGGTTCAGGGGATAGCGTGGTTTGTTGCCAAACCATTTCTGATAAAGTGTGGCATTATCGCCTGATGCGTTAATCTCGAAGAGGAACTCATTAAGGTAGTTCGCCCAAACCTGGTCACCTTGTTTTACAGCGAACGCATTGTATTCCAATGGAACTAAGGCTTCATTGGTCACAACCAGTGTGGGATCCAGCTTGGCCTGGTAGGCCAGGAAGTTGTTATCTTCAATCATGGCATCGGCCTGCCCCTGTTTTACTGCGAGGATAGCCGCCTGAGAGGAGTCATATTCCTGAATATTCACCTTAATACCCAGGTTACGAACCTCATCGCCGTTGGTTGAACCTTTAACCGTGGCAATCGTTTTACCCGCCATATCATGTGCCGATTGAATCCCGCTATTTTTGCGAACCAGCATCGCTTCACTCGCCACAACATACGGATTGGTAAAAGTAATTTCTTTCGCACGGTCGAGATTTCGAGTGAAGTTACAGAACACCACATCCACTTTATTCGTCTGCAGGTTTGGAATTCGGTTGGCGCTGGTGGTATTCACCATCTCCAGCTTCACGCCCATCTCTTTTGCTAATGCTTTCGCGAGATCGACGTCATAACCATCGGCATTACCGTCTTTATCATAAAAACCGAACGGGGCGAAACTCAGGCAGTCACCCACGCGCAAAGTGCCGCGCTGAAGCACGGTTTGCAAGGCGGATTGCGGTGCTGCACCGGCTTCTTTTTTATCTTCGGTCGGTGTACAGCCAGCCAACGTCAGTAATACCAATGTAGCAGCCACTGCTTTGACACTGACTTTCAGCGATGTTGTATTCATTTTTTCTCTCTTTATAAAATGGAGACGATATGAAAATAAAATTTCACAGAAAAATGAAAAGCGTAGTGAATAAAATACTGTCCTGGTGTAGTCGTAGAATTAAATAAATCGCTAATCTGACTTAATGGGTAATAACTATTTACGATCCGCGCGGAAGCATTTCATGTCCACTTCAACTTTACAGTCAACAACTAAATCTTGAACACTACAGATACGGGCTGGCGGGTTGCCGCTAAATATCTCACTGAATACTTTATTAAATGAGCTGAAATAACGCGCATCAGTTAACACCGCAGTGACGTGTACGACATCCTCCACCCGATAACCTGCTTCACGCATAATCGTTAGACAATTATCGAACGCCAGTTGCGTTTGTTCAATGATGCCGCCCTCCACGACTTCACCGTCCTGCATGGGAGTTTGGCCAGAGATATATAACCAGCCATCGGCCTCAACAGCACGTGAAAAGGGGAGTTTCTGGCCGCCCGTGCCCGTTCCACCGTCAACACCGTAACGTTTAATCGTCATGCAATACTGCTCCTGTGTGAGATAATGCTGCGTCCACTTCGACACATCAACCGTCCGATATATAAGACAGCAATCTCTGATACCGGACACACTCAGATTTGCATATGAAATGAGCTTTTGCAATATGTGCAAGATTAATTAATTCCACGTGATGTGTTCTGGGTCTCATAAATAAACATCTCAACCAAACGCTGCCGATTAAAATGTGATCCTTATCTTATTTAATTAGACGCCATTAATCACTGCGCGCCAAAATGGGGCCCCCAAATAGAACGTACAGTTTAAATATTAAATAGGCATCAGGATGAATTCTTTAACGGCGGGGATGGGTTAAATTCATGCGTCCGTGTATGATGCTTTTTAATCTATTCCCTTCACACCACAACAACAGGAGAGTTGGCTTATGCCAGATGAGAAAGTATCACGGGCGCGCGGTGTTGACAGGGTTATCGATATTTTCCGCCAGCTACATATTGCGGGTCGGCCAATGGCAATGCGGGATTTGATCGAAGCAACCGGGGCTCCGCGCTCAAGCGTATATGATCTGGTTAACTTACTCGGTGAGGCTGGCTTGGTTGAGTTAGATGCAGAGGGTGCCGTGTTTTTCGGCCGTGAGATGCACTACTATGGTGCGGACTATATGGCCCATAACGATCTGATTCGACGGTCACATCAGTTGATGGTTGAAATAGTAGCGCGACATGGGGAAACCGTTCAGCTTTGCATGTTGGAAGGTAACAAATACACCGTGGTACTTTCAGAAAGTAGCGCGCGTCCCTTTAAAATCACCTCAGATATCGGTGTACGGGTGCCGATTACCTGGACCGCAACAGGTCGTTTACTGCTAAGCAACTGGTCAGATAGCGATATTCTCAAACTGATCCCCGAAGAAGATTACCAATTGGCTAACGGTAAAACGTTAGACAAGCAGACCTTCCTCAACGAGATTCACTATGCCGGTCATTTGGGATATTGCCTGACTGAAGGCTTATCTGAGAGCTTTACCTGCTGCATGGCCGCACCGATTCGTTCGCGTGGCGGTCAGGCTGTAGCCGCCATCTGCTTTATGGTGAGTCGAGACACCCCAGAAGATCGCCGCCAGATGCTGCTAAAAGAACTGATCGACGCAGGGCATAAGCTCTCTGATTTGACCTGATGTTCTCCGCTGGAAGACAATGCGTGGGTTCCTCCTAAACTTGCCCAACATGTGGGGCAAGTTTAGGAGTTTTGCTCATTAGAACGGATAGTCGTGATAACCCAACTGTTGGGAGATGTTGCGCGCTGCAGTGTGCAGCATGCTGACATAGTCTTTTTTGCTTTCTTCCGAAAAACGGATAGTTGGGAAAGAAATACTCAGGCCCGCGGTAACCACACCAAAACGATCAAACACCGGTACCGCGATACAACGCAGTCCTTGCTCCTGCTCTTCAATATCTTCACCGAAGCCCTGTTCACGAACTTTCACCAGTTCATGGTGTAAAGCCGGAGCATCAGGCAAAGTATTTTCAGTACTGCGGGTAAACTCAATTTCTGACAGCAACGCGTCGACTTCACTGCGCTCACCCCACGCTAGCAGCGCTTTACCAATTGCTGTGCTGTGAAGAGGATTGCGGCGACCTATACGTGAATACATCCGCAAGTTGTACATAGAGTCAATTTTGTGAATATAAACAATGCCGACGCCATCTTCATCCAGTGCCCCAAGATGAATGGTTTCACGCGTCAGACGGGATAATTCTCGCATCTGAATATCTGCGCTACGAATAAGATCGACATTCTGTAAAGCTTTCGCGCCCAGCTCAAACAACTTCAGTGTTAAAGAGTACTTCTCCGACTCGCCTTCCTGAGCGACATAACCTGACGATTTCATCGTCTGTAAAAAGCGATATACGGTACTTTTTGACATCATTACACGTTGCGAAAGTTCAGTAATACCAATCTCTCTTTCTTCTCCCAGAGCCTGCAAAATGCCAAAAACTTTCAGAACTGAGGAGACGGAATCCGGTTGTTTATCAAGATCTGCGTTAGCCATAACTCTCTTACCTGCCGCGTTAGTTTTGTTTCAAAAAAAATAGAACACAGTTTTCATTATAATGGCAAGCTTTTGAGAACCGCAATCACCGATAAAAAAAGCTGAGTTTTTACCCCGAATATTCATCACTTTTCTTACAATATTTCTCACGATTCTTATTAGTCACGATTGTTACTCAATAGTCATTAGCGTGGTAATATTCCCTCTTATTATTATCTTTAATGTCGGCACTCATTCATGACTCTCACGCCAAATGACGGGCTTCCTACTCCTCAACGCTATGGGGCGATTCTGGCTATCGCTCTCGGCATTACTGTTTCTGTGCTGGATGGCGCTATTGCCAACGTGGCATTACCGACCATCGCCAAAGATTTGAATGCCAGCCCGGCATCTTCAATCTGGGTGGTCAACGCCTACCAGCTCGCGGTCACTATTTCGCTGCTTTCGCTGGCGTCGCTTGGGGATATTTTCGGTTACCGCCGAATCTATCAAACGGGGCTATTGGTCTTCAGTATTACTTCGCTGTTTTGCGCCCTATCTGACTCACTCACGACCCTAACTATTGCGCGCATATTGCAGGGATTTGGCGCGGCGGCGATCATGAGTGTCAACACTGCACTGATACGAATTATCTACCCTCAGCGCTTCCTCGGGCGAGGGATGGGGATTAACGCCCTGATCGTTGCCGTTTCTTCGGCCGCTGGGCCGACCGTCGCCGCAGGTATTTTATCGATAGCATCCTGGCAGTGGCTATTTGCCATTAACCTGCCCATTGGTATTGCCGCATTGGCGCTGGGGCTGAAGTTTTTGCCCGCTAACAGCAGCAAAAGCCAAGGGCAGCGTTTTGATTTCACCAGTAGTCTGATGAATGCCTTAACCTTCGGCCTGCTGATCACGGCTATCAGCGGTTTTGCTCAAGGGCAAAACAAGCTGCTGGTGTTAGCCGAAGTGGTCGCTATGCTTATCATCGGTGGGTTCTTCGTTCGTCGCCAGTTATCACGTCCCTTTCCGTTATTACCGGTCGATCTGCTGCGAATTCCTATTTTTGCGATGTCACTGGGTACGTCATTATGTTCGTTCAGCGCGCAGATGTTGGCTTTCGTTTCGCTGCCCTTCTTCCTGCAAAATACGCTGGGACTGGATTCTGTATCCACCGGTTTGCTATTAACCCCATGGCCACTGGCCACCATGGTGATGGCACCTATTGCTGGCCGATTGGTTGAGCGTTATCACCCTGGAATGCTGGGCGGCATTGGGCTGATTGTCCTATCGTTCGGGCTTTATTCGCTCTCATTGCTACCACAAGATCCCTCAAACCTGAACATCATCTGGCGTATGTTGATCTGTGGTGCCGGATTTGGCCTGTTCCAGTCGCCGAATAACCACACCATCATCACCTCAGCGCCACGCAGCCGCAGCGGCGGTGCGAGTGGACTGCTGGGTACGGCAAGGCTTCTTGGCCAGACAACAGGGGCAGCGCTGGTTGCGTTGATGCTCAATCTTTTCCCGGACCATGGTACCCACGCGTCGTTGATTCTCGCAGGGACTCTGGCGGGTGCCGGAGCCTTAGTCAGCTTTATGCGTCTGACCCAACCAACTGCCAGTCAGAAAGAAACAGCAGCAAAACCCTAAAAACCTGATTCGACAAAGCATGGGCATTAAAAAACCCGGCCATTTAGGCCGGGTTTTTCTTTTGCAGATAATGATAATCCGTTACTTGATGTACTGTCCGCTCCGCAATGCTTCGATACGCTTATCCAGCGGCGGGTGCGACATAAACAATTCGCTGAATGACTTTGACTTACCGTTAATACAAAACGCCATCATACTGCCTGCTTCCTGCGGTTCATGGCTGGTTTTCAAGCGTTGCAGTGCAGCAATCATTTTTTCACGGCCAACCAGTTTGGCTGAACCGGCATCCGCATAAAACTCGCGATGACGCGAGAACCACATGGTGATGATACTGGCCAAAATCCCAAAGACCAGTTCCAGCACGGTCGCTACCGCGAAGTAAATCATCGGGTTACCGCCACTGCTTTCTTCACCATCACGGTTGCCAGAAAGGAAACCTGATGCAACCTGAGCGATCAGCCGGGAAATAAATATCACGAAGGTGTTCACGACGCCCTGAATCAGAGTCATCGTCACCATGTCACCGTTAGCAACATGGCTGATTTCATGGGCGATCACCGCTTCAGCTTCGTCTTGACTCATGCTTTGCAGCAGGCCAGTACTCACCGCTACCAGCGATGCATCTCGACGTGCGCCAGTAGCAAAAGCGTTAATATCCGGCGCGTGGTAAATCGCGACCTGCGGCATCGCAATGCCCGCCTGTTGGGACTGACGGCGAACCGTTTCGACCAGCCAGCGCTCCGTTTCGTTACGTGGTTGCTCGATGACTTCACCGCCAACTGAACGCAACGCCATCCATTTGGACATCAGTAAGGATACGAAGGAGCCACCGAAACCGAACAGACCAGCCATGATCATCAGCCCTTGTACACTGCTCGACTGAATACCGGTAAGACTCAGTACCAGACCGAAGATCAGCATGACCGCCAGGTTAGTTATCAGGAATAACCCTATACGCATCATAAAATTCTCACTTCCTCATTGTTGTTTCATTGTTATGCAAGGTGAAAGCCGTAAAAGCTATCCTGCCGACTTAGATCCTATGGGCAATTGCTGCAGATTCAAGAGTAGGCCAAGACTACACGCCTAAATTCACAATACTTTACAAAATGTAGTGCTTTATTTCACTCTCTCGTGCAAATTATCAACAACGTATCGGGTTCTCAGTGTCGGTAGCGAATCCGGGGCAATAAAAAAGCGCACCGGAGTGCGCTTTGGTAAGAACTCATTTTTCAGACAACGTCAGCTTACTTGCTACCTGCGGGTACCTGATCGCCCTGGGTTTTCAGCAAACGCGCAAGATCGAGCGCAATGTTATCGGCTTCGTCCAGATAAGGGTCCGGAGCAACATAATCTTTCGGTAAATCTTCGAGAGATTTTAGCGGTTTCTTCCCTTCACGTTTGAAACGCTCATTCAAGCGAGTCAGGCGTGTTGCATCATCCAGTTTGTCTTCTTTATCACGCTGTGCGTAATTCAGGGAGACGATATCGCGTTTGTCTTTAAGCGCGTTATAGCGTGCAATATCTTGCTGGATGTATTGGAATTCAGGATCTTTCGCGATACGCGCATCGTGATCTTTCAGCAATTCAGGTATGAAAGGTTTCAGATCGCCCGTTTTCGTGTAGGTCGCCGCATTAACGCTATCCCATGGCAAGGCGTTATCTTCAAATTTCTCGCCAGTTTCAATCGTTTCATTGCCGGTAGGCATCAGTATTTCAGGCGTTACGCCCTTACGCTGAGTACTGCCGCCGTTGATACGATAAAATTTCTGAATCGTATACTGTACGGAACCCAAAGCTGGCCACTCAGGGCGCAACATCTGGTCGTAAATACGGTTCAGTGAGCGATATTGCTGGACAGTGCCTTTCCCAAAGGTCGGTTCACCGACAATCAGAGCACGGCCATAATCCTGCATGGCTGCCGCGAAGATCTCAGATGCTGAAGCACTGAAACGGTCAACTAACACAACCAGTGGCCCTTTGTAGTAAACCACGCCATCGGTATCGCTATCCTGGCGAATATGACCATTGTTATCACGTACCTGTACTACCGGGCCACTTGGAATAAACAGACCAGAAAGTGATACCGCTTCGGTTAATGCACCGCCGCCGTTAGTACGCAGATCGATAACCAGGCTGCTGACATCCTGTTTGGCCATTTTCTGTAACTGTACTTTTACGTCGTCCGTCAGGCCAACATAAAAGCCAGGAATGTCCATCACAGCAACTTTCTCATTGCCCACTTTCTTGATGGTCATTTTCACCGCGCGATCTTCCAGACGGATTTTCTCGCGGGTCAGAACAACGGTTCGCGTTTTGGTGCCTTTACCTGCTGGCAGAATTTCGAGGCGAACTTTACTGCCTTTCGCGCCTTTGATCAGAGCGACAACGTCATCAAGACGCCAACCGATCACATCAACAACGCCTTTACTGGTTGCTACCTGTCCTACGCCAACAATTCGGTCACCGACTGCAATGGCTTTACTTTTGGCCGCCGGGCCGCCAGCTACCATTGAGTTGATCACTGTATAGTCGTCGTCACCCTGCAATACAGCACCAATACCTTCCAGAGACAGGCTCATTTCAGTATTGAATTGCTCAGTACCGCGCGGAGACAAATAGTTAGTATGCGGATCAATTTCATGCGCAAAGGCATTCATGATCAATTGAAATACGTCTTCGCTATTACTTTGCGTCAAACGCTTCATCGCAAAGTGATAACGTTTAGTCAGCACATCGCGAATTTCTTTCTCGTTCTTACCTGCCAGTTTGAGATTCAGCTCATCATATTTGACTTTTGCATCCCACAAACGGTCAAGCTCAGCCCGGTCTTTCGGCCATGGCGATTTAGAACGATCGAGATTAATTGTATCGTTGCCAGTGAAGTCCATCGGGCGAGCCAGCACTTGTAACGCATAATTATAGCGTTCAAAGCGACGCTTCTGCGCCATATTGAACAAAGCATACGGCGTGGTCAGTTGGCCCGATTTCAACTCTTCACCCAAGGTATTACGCTTAGATGAAAATTGGGCCACATCAGATGCAATTAATACGTTATGGCCATAATCGAGCATGTTGAGATAACGGTCGAAGATTTTCCCGGAAAAATCCGCATTAAGATCAAACTGACGATAATGCGAACGGGTAAAGCGTGCCGTAACACGCTGACTCACCGTGGCGTCTTGAGGTTCTTGTGTCAATTGCTTGAGCTGACCGATAGTCACTGGTGCACTATCGTTCGCATAACTGGTGTTAACCAGACTGGCTCCTGACAACAACAGACCTGCAATAACGCTTAATCTGACAAATTTGTTCATGCCTGAGTTGGCCCCCGTATCAGAACTGCAAGTGTTCTGCGCGCACGATCATCGCCAGACCCGAAGAAAGCTGTACTCGGACACCGTCTTTGGCAATTTCCAAAACGGTAGCATCCATCGCACTCTGACCTGCTCTGACTTTGATTTCCTGGCCAATTTGCAGTTTTGATATATCTGTTACTGGCACATGACGCGGTTCACGTTTTTCCTCACGCGGTGGGCGAGGTGTTCGTGGTTTGCGATTTTCCTGACCAGCCACTGGAGCAGTTGCAGGCACATTTTCACGACGCGGCGCAGGTCTCTTCGCTGCCGGACGCGGACGACGTGGTTCGGCTTCGCCGGCCTCACGACGTTTTGCCTGTTGTTCAGCACGTTGTGCCTGAACGCGGGCTTTCGCTTCTTCTAACTGTTTGCGAGCATGCTCGACGTGCTGCTCTTCCAGCTCGCCACAGGCATTACCATCAAGGTCAACGCGCTGTGCGCCAACTTTAACGCCATACAGATAGCGCCAACTTGAGGTATACAGGCGCAGAGCTGAGCGTAACTGAGTTTTGCTCAGATTCTCTTCGCCTTGCAAGCGCTCGACCAAATCCGCAAAAATACCGATCTTTAAAGGTCTTGCTTCGCCTTCGGCGCTAAAACAGAGCGGAAAACGCTCAGCCAAAAAGGCGATGACTTCTTTACTACTGTTCAACTTAGGTTGATTTTCCATGAAATTTCCTGATTACAACGGGTTTGCCAACCGGCGCAGGCATGAACTGGCGTCATTATAATGACGCCATTATTAAATGCCACGTTATCCGTAGATCAACTTGCGATCAGATTGACATATTTTGCTACATCGCAGTTTTGCAGATGTTGGCAAAGCCCTTCAACTAACTCAGACAGCCCTTGTTCATCGGCTTCATCGAAGCGTTGATAAACCGTGCTGTCAATGTCCAGAACGCCAATCACTGTGCCGCTGACGGTCACCGGCAATACAATCTCTGCATTGCTGGACGCGTCACACGCAATATGTCCCGGAAAGGCATGGACATCAGCCACGCGCTGTACCTTATTATCGGCTACAGCCGTGCCGCAGACGCCTTTTCCAACAGGAATGCGCACGCAGGCGATTTTGCCCTGAAAAGGTCCCAATACCAGTGAATTGCCATCTAACAGATAGAAACCCACCCAGTTAACCTCTTCAAGACGTTCAAAAAGCAAGGCACTGGTGTTCGACAGAGTGGCAATGAAATTATTCTCTCCGGCGATAAGTGCGTTCAGATCGCGTTTCAGTTCCGCGTAGAATTCTACTTTATTCATGTAATAACCAATAATACCCCAGGGCAGGCAGCCATTATGCTGTGCTTAACCTCTATAAAATAAGCATTAAATGCCCATATCAACAAGGTTAATCCTATGTGACTTCAAAAAGACTGTCCTACAATGACTGTTTGTCGTCCGCATAATACGTTATTTTATCGAAAAAACCTGACAGATCTTAGCATCACTCCCCTGTTATGTATTTCAGATGGGTGAACAATTGTTACAACAGGCACAATTACACTCAGGCCCTATGAAAATACTCGCAATGTCAGGACCGTTACCTCAACCACGCTACCAGCGCTGTAGTGAGTGCGATTACCTGTTTTCTATTCCGGATCTAAAAAAGACCCAGACTGCACATTGCCCACGCTGCAATGCAAAAGTTGAAAAAGGTCGCGTCTGCTCTCTGCCGCGTCTGATCATTATTGCCATCAGTATTCTGTTACTGATGCCTTTTGCTTATACCGAACCCCTTATCAGTATCCGTCTGCTCGGTACACGAATTGATGCCAGTCTGTGGGAAGGAATCTGGCAGATGTCCAGTCAGGGTTCGCCGCTGACCGCCAGTATGGTGGCCTTCTGTACGATCGGTGCTCCACTGACACTCGCCGGTTCAATTCTCTATCTTCATTTCGGTAGCCGCTGGGGGATGAACCTTAAGCCGGTGCTATTGATGTTGGACCGCCTGAAAGACTGGGTGATGCTCGACATTTATCTGGTGGGGATGGCCGTCGCCAGCATTAAAGTTAAAGAGTACGCGGATATTGATGTGGGGGTCGCACTGGTGGCATACCTGATGATGACTGTTTTAGTGATCATCACACAAATTAATCTCAACATTGAACAGTTGTGGGAAGAGTTTTATCCACAACCACGTCCAAAAGGCCCGCCCTCTTCGCTCAAGCTGTGCCTATCGTGCAAATTTACCGGCCATGCAGATGCCGAAGGCCGCTGCCCTCGCTGTCACGTACCCATGAGTGCACGTTACAAACATAGCCTGCAAAAAACTTGGGCGGCGCTGCTCGCGGCCATTATGTTTCTTATCCCGGCAAACCTGTTGCCCATATCTATCGTCTATGCCAACGGGCAGCGTCTGGAAGACACGATTTTCTCCGGTGTGGTATCACTCGCGACTTCCGGTAATATTCCTATTGCCGCTATTGTTTTCATTGCCAGCGTATTGGTGCCTTTTACTAAGGTCATCGTTATGCTGACCCTATTGCTCAGCATTCATTTTAAGGCGATTCAGGGACTAAAAACGCGGATACGCTTACTGCGGCTGGTTACCTGGATTGGACGCTGGTCGATGCTTGACCTGTTTGTTATTTCTCTGATGATGTCACTGGTCAACCGCGATCAGTTATTGTCATTTACGATGGGACCGGCGGCCTTCTTCTTTGGGACCGCCGTGATCCTCACAATACTTGCCGTAGAATGGCTTGATAGCCGCTTGATTTGGGATGCACATGCAACAGGAAACGCCGAATACACCGACTGAAGCGCGGGTTAAAAACAAACGCCGGATCTCGCCTTTCTGGTTACTGCCGTTTATTGCTTTACTGATTGCCAGTTGGCTCATCTATAGCAATTACCAGGAGCGTGGCACCACGGTGACTATCGATTTCCAGTCAGCGGCGGGCATCGTCGCGGGACGCACGCCTGTGCGCTATCAGGGGGTTGAAGTCGGTACCGTTGAATCGATCAGTCTTAGCAAAGACCTGCGTACCATTATGGTCAAGGTGAGTATTAAGAGTGAGCTCGCCGACTCACTGCGTGATGGCACTCAGTTCTGGTTGGTGACACCGAAAGCTTCATTGGCTGGGGTTTCCGGGCTTGATGCATTGGTTGGAGGGAATTACATCGGCATGATGCCAGGCACTGGCAAAGAGAAAGATCACTTTGTGGCGCTTGATACCCAACCTAAATATCGGCTGAATACGGGCGAGTTAATGATTCATCTGCATGCTCGTGATTTGGGGTCGTTGAGCACGGGTTCGCTGGTCTACTACCGTAAAATACCGATCGGAAAAGTCTATGACTACGATATTGAAGCCGGTAACGACGGTGTCACTATCGATGTGCTCATTGAGCGCCGCTTCGCACATCTTGTCAAAGATACCAGCCGCTTCTGGAATGTCTCTGGCTTCAAAGCCGATTTCAGTCTGGGAGGAGCAAAAGTCGAAATGGAAAGTTTGGCGGCACTGGTTAATGGTGCCATTGCGCTGGACTCGCCGGTTGACGGCAATGCCACTAAGCAGGAGCAGTCCTATGAACTTTACCCGGATCTTGCGCAAAGCCAGCGCGGTGTGGAGATTGATCTCGACCTGCCAAGCGGCGATGGCCTATATGAAGGCCGCACGCCGTTGATGTATCAGGGCTTGCAGGTCGGCACACTGACAAAAGTCACGCTACAGGCTGACAACAAAGTCACCGGCAAACTGACCGTGGATCCTTCGGTACTCGATATGGTGCGCACCGGCAGCCGCATCGAAATGAACAGCCCAAGAATCAGCCTTAATGATGCAAAAATTAGTCAATTGCTCACGGGCAACACGCTGGAGTTGATCCCAGGGAAAGGCGCGCCGGAAAAACACTTCGTGGTCCTTAATAGTAATCAGAAGCTACTGCAAGATCCTGGTGTGCTGAAAGTCCAACTGACCGCCCCGCAAACCTTCGGTATCGACGGCGGTCAACCGGTGTTATTGCACGGTATCGTGGTCGGCCAAATCCTGGATCGTAAACTAACAGATGAAGGTATTCTGTTTAACGTAGCCATTAAATCCGAATATAAAGATCTGTTGCATAAAGACAGCAAATTTGTGGTGAACAGCCGTGTTGATGTCAAATTAGGCATTGATGGTATGGAGGTGTTAGGAGCCAGTGCACAGGAATGGATCGACGGAGGTGTGCGCATTATACCTGGCAGTAAAGGTACACCAACTCAGAAATATCCCTTGTTCAGTAACGCGGAAAAGGCAGCTGAAGGCATTCAGGGCGAGCAACCGGGTGCGACGCTAACCCTGACCGCCAAGAGCTTGCCCGATGTTCAAACAGGCTCCGTGGTGTTGTATCGTAAATTCCAGGTTGGTCAGATTGTTAACGTCACCCCAAAATCCAACGAATTTGATATTGATGTCTATATCCGTCCCGAGTATCGCAAACTCCTCACCGAGAAAAGTATCTTCTGGGCCGAAGGCGGAGCAAAAGTGCAACTCAATGGCAACGGGCTGACGGTGCAAGCTGCGCCACTCGATCGCGCACTGAAAGGGGCAATCAGCTTCGATAACTTTGAAGGTGTCTCGCTAAGTAAAGGCGCGAAGCGGGCATTGTATTCCTCTGAAACCTCGGCACGCGCCGTAGGCAGCCAAATAACCCTCAATACCTTCGATGCCAGCAAACTGTCACCGGGTATGCCGATTCGCTATTTGGGTATCACGATAGGCCAGGTGGAATCACTGAAGCTTGAGTCCAGGCTAAATCAGGTATCAGCCAAAGCCGTGCTCTATCCTGAATATGTCGATACATTTGCTCGGCTGGGAACCCGTTTCTCGATTGTTTCGCCTGAGATCTCAGCCGGTGGAGTCAGCAATCTGGACACGTTGTTACAGCCTTATATCAATGTGGAGGCAGGCAAAGGCCCGGCAGCGCGTACATTCGACTTGCAAGAGTCCACCATCACCGATTCACGTTATACCGACGGACTCGGTATTGTGGTCGATGCCGCAGAAGTGGGTTCATTACAAATTGGGACACCTGTGCTATTCCGTGGTATTGAAGTCGGTACGGTTACTGGCTTCTATCTCGGCGCTATGGCAGACCGGGTCAATGTCACACTGCGTATCAGCAAGAAGTACCAATACCTGGTGCGTGATAACAGCATGTTCTGGCTGGCATCAGGTTATAACTTGCAGTTTGGTCTGACTGGCGGAATGTTCAAAAGCGGCACCTTCCAGCAATTTATCCGGGGCGGTATCGCCTTTGCCACGCCACCAACCACGCCGATTGCGCCGAAAGCGGGCGCGGGTCGCCACTTCCTGCTTAGCCCTGAAGAACCTAAAGACTGGCAACAATGGGGAACGGCGATCCCGAAAAACTGATTGTAAACGTATTGCACTGAGGCCACCGACCGGTGGCCTCTTTATGAGTTCAACTCGGCATAGGGCACATGCAGTAACGATCGTGTTAAACTGTCGGCAACTCTTTATCCGTTTTAATATTGGCGAGATCCTCTACTTTGTCCAGACATGCACCAGCTTCAACTCATACCGCCAAACTTCCCCCAGAGTTCCTGAATGCCACCCGCGAAATTATGCCTGCCGAACTGAGCATGGATGAGTTTGTTGATGCCTGTAACCGGCCACTCCGCCCAAGTTTGCGCGTGAATACATTAAAGATAAGCGTGGCAGACTTTGTGGCACTTGCCGCAACTTATCAGTGGGAATTGATGCCGATCCCTTGGTGTGCTGAAGGCTTCTGGATCCATCGTCAAGATGATGACGAAACACGTTTAGGCAATGCGCTCGCTCATCTCGCTGGTCTTTTTTACATTCAGGAGGCCAGTTCGATGTTGCCGGTCACGGCGCTATTTGCACATCAGACCCATCCTCAACTGGTGATGGACGTCGCGGCTGCACCTGGGTCTAAAACCACACAGATCGCCGCGCTGATGAACAATCAGGGCGGGATCCTGGCGAATGAATATTCCGCCAGTCGCGTGAAAGTACTGCACGCCAACATTAACCGTTGTGGCGTGGCAAATACTGCCCTGACCCATTTTGATGGGCGCGTTTTCGGTGCAGCCCTGCCGGAAACCTTCGATGCTATTTTGCTTGATGCTCCTTGTTCAGGTGAAGGCGTGGTGCGTAAAGATCCGGATGCAATGAGTCACTGGTCAGAAGCGAGCATTATCGGGATTGCGGCCACCCAGCGTGAGCTTATCAACAGCGCTTTCCATGCGTTAAAAACCGGTGGGGTTATGGTCTATTCCACCTGCACGTTGAACGCAAAGGAGAACCAGCAGATTTGCCAATGGTTGCTGAGCGAATATCCAGGCGCGGTTGAAGTCGAATCACTGGAAGGGTTATTTGAAGGCGCACAAAGCGCACTGACCGCCGAAGGCTATTTGCATGTTTTCCCGCAGGTGTATGACAGTGAGGGATTTTTCGTGGCGAGGTTGCGTAAAACTGCGCCGGCAGAGCGACTACCCGCTCCGGGCTATAAAGTCGGTAAGTTTCCCTTCTCTCCCATGTCGCGCAAAGAAAGCGCCGACGTCATTGTCGCAGCTAAAGCGTCGGGTATTACCTGGCAAGAAAAAAATATGACGCTATGGCAGCGAGACAAAGAGCTATGGCTGTTTCCTGCCATTATGGAACCGTTATTTGGGAAAGTCCGTTTTTCTCGTATTGGCATCAAACTGGCGGAACGTTTTTCCAAAGGTTTCCGTTGGCAACACGAAGCAATAGTGGCGCTCGCCGCCACGACAGACAGTAATCATTTCACCCTTGATGATGAACTGGCACAGGCATGGTTTCGTGGAGTCGATATATATCCCCCGCAAATGCCAGAAACAGATGAATGCACTGTCGTCTGGCAACGGCAACCGCTTGGTCTGGCGAAGCGTATTGGCAGTAGAATCAAGAACAGTTTGCCACGTGAATTGGTGCGGGACGGCGCTATTCGCCCACAAAATCAAAGTATTGACTCATCGCCGCACGGTTAATAAAAAAATATGGTCACCACCGTGAATATTTACGGATAAATATTCACGGGTTCACTTTATCCAAGAATACTTCATAGAGATCACATAATTAATATTTTATTCTGGAAATTATTCATATTTCCATATAAATGCCAGCATTCAGACTTGAATCATTACTAGGAATATTCCTAACCAGCCATGTATTATTGCGCACATGAATGCCACGTTGGAAATTTATATTTCCATGCATAAAGCATATAACCTGTCGTTGAGTAAAGTCTTGCAGTCGGAGAAGTAACATGTTGGATGAAATTCAGTACCCATTATCGGAGAATAATCTTCTCCGGGAAGTCGCTAGCCTTCGGGATATCATCGACAACAATTCTGACTGGATTTGGGAAGTTGATGCGCAAGGTCGATACGTCTTTGCGTCCAACAAATGCCTTGAATTTCTCGGCATCCCACCTGACCAGGTACTGGGAAAGACGCCTTTGGACTTCATGTCAGCAGATGAAGCTGAGCGCGTTGCCGCACAATTTGTCACCCTTCTTGAGCGGCGGGCTCCGTTTGGCGGATTACTCAATCGCAACGTCCGCGCAGATGGAACGGAGATCATTCTCGAAAGCAGCGGTATCCCGCTTTTTGACCACGACGGTGAATTTAAGGGTTACCGGGGCATTGACCGTAATCTGGCGAACCTCGATCAAGCCCCTGGCCAACGTCTTTTTCAGTTAGAAACCATTTACTCTAATGCCCCGGTGGGACTGTGCTTTATCGATCTCCAAATGCGCTATGTCACTGTTAACGATGCCATGGCCAATATTATTGGTTTGCAGCCTTATGAAGCGATTGGCCGTAAAGTTAGCGCATTTCTGCCTGGCCTTGCCCCTCTGTTGACGAATGCACTTGAGCTGTTGCAGCGAAACGAAGAAACACCCGACAAAGAGTTTTCACTCCCGGGAAATAATAAAACTTTCTTCGTACGCATTAAAACGGCTTTTGATACGCAAAACCAGCTGTCTGGTTTGTCTGTCGCAATGACTGATATTACCAGTCTGAAACGCATGGAGCGCGCATTGCGTGAAAGCCAGGAACACTATCGCAATATGGTTGAGCTTAACCCGCAGATCCCATGGACAGCGGATGCAAAAGGCATGCTCAATGACGTCAGTTCGCGCTTTCAGCGTATTACCGGCATGACACGCCAGGATATTCTGGGGGATAAATGGATCCAGAGCATGCATGGGGAAGACAAACGCGATGCAGTACAGATCTGGAAACAGTGCTTAAAAACCGGTGCCCCGCTGGATATTGAGGTGCGCTTTTGTCACGTCGATCGTGGCTGGAACTGGATGCGAATTCGTGCGGCAGCAAGTTACGCACCGGATGGCTCGATTCAACGCTGGTATGGTACTGCAGAAGATGTCCACGAGCGGAAACTGCTGGAGTTAAAACTGGTGAAGGCCAATCGCCGTCTCGAGATCCAGGCTCGTACCGACTCACTGACCAAACTGCCCAATCGGCGAGAATTTAAAAAGGTGCTCAGTCATGAGTACATGCGCGCAAAGCGTAACCACTCACCCTTGTCTGTCATCATGATTGATATTGATTATTTTAAGCATTTTAACGATCACTACGGTCACTTGTCAGGGGACGCTTGTTTGCGCTTGGTTGCCAGAACACTACGTAGGTCTCTCAAGCGTAATACCGATATCGTCACGAGATTCGGTGGTGAGGAGTTTGCGGCAATCCTGCCAGATACCGATCAGGAAGGGGCCTGGATAGTCTCACGCCACATCATGGAGTCTATCGAGAGTCTGGGTATCAAGCACAGCTTTAGCGAGTTCAACATGGTCACTATCAGCCAAGGGATCGCAACCTACTCACCGGCACAGGATCCAGAATTGACCAGTCAATCTGACATCGTCAGCGCTGCCGACGAAGCGCTGTATCTGTCGAAAAACAATGGCCGGAATCAGATCAATGCTATGCCGGTTTCTGCCCGGCCCAACCAGATATAGCGTCCGCCCTGCCCTTGGATCATCGGAAAGCCATCAACACTCGGTGAGTAGAAAATTATTATGGCGCTTTCCGTGCTGTCGTCTACTCTCAATAGATGACCATAACTGGTCATACCTCCTCTGAGATTATCTGACTTTCACTTTAAGGAGATCCTTATGGGTAAATCGGTTATCCGAATAGGCAGTTATGAAATTGATGACGCCGAGTTGTCTACACCTGAAGCCAAAGGCGGCGACCATGTGCGTATTCCTTGTAAATCCGACCCGGATTTGTGCATGCAAATTGATGCCTGGGACGATCAGACCAGCGTGCCAGCAATCCTTGATGGTCGCCACTCGCTACTTTACAAAGAGAAATATGATAGCCAGAAAGATGAATGGATTATGAGACTGGAGTGATCACGCATGGCGAACAGGAATCGTTCGCCATGCAGCACATGGCTTGTCAGTATATCTGCACGTAAATCAGAATGTTTCGAGCAGAACAAATTTCATTAATAGAAGAGGCATATTCGGAGAAAACATCTCATACTCTTCAAAGAAACGCTGATGTTCTGTGCGCCATGACGCAAGAGTTCTATCACCTTCCCCCTCTTCCCATGCATGTTGTTCGGTGACCAAATCAAACGGCACCTGTTTCACCTCTGTCAATTGCACCGCACAAACTGGCTTGTTACGGCCATCGACTACGACGAAAATCTCGCCTGGTTCTGGCTCAGGTTCGTCATCAAGATTGGCGCAAGTTGCCGTTTTAATACCATCAATAACACGTTTGGCAAGCTCATCAGCTTGTGCCTCGTTGTCTCCAAAAGACCAACGCTCTGAGGCTCTGTACTTTTGTGGGATCTGAGGGATCATGATTTATCCTTTTAATTTATCGGTACTTATTATTTGCTAACTGCCTCAGGCTTTGAACAACGCTCAGGCTTTTCCTGCGGCCACTGACGCGTACTTCCTGCCCCATACAACACCTGAATACCACACTCGTGATCAACACGCGCGAGTGGCTTACCTGCCGTATCGATTAACATTGAAGTATTGCCAATTGAAACAACACTGACATTGCCGTCAAAAGGCGAGACTGCATTAAATACCGGAGGAATAACGAAACTTCCCTGCGCATTGACAAATCCGTAGTGATTATCCACCTCAGCAAAGGCCAGCCCATCAGACAGTAACCCTAAATCCGAATAGTTAACATCTGGCACGACGTTACCTTGCATATCGATCCAGACTTTAGAGGCATCATCACGTGTCAATACCGCACGCCCATTGACCATCTGACTGCCCTTGCCTTGAACAGATAACACCTGCCTACCCGTCGCATCGACATAACGGGTCGTCGCGATGTCGTCCTGCGGATCATAGGAGATTGACATATCACTGGCGAGTGGCAAGTACCACTGGCCTGTCGGCATAGAAGCGATGCGTACACCTTTACTGTCAATCAACTCGGTACCCTGACCGGTCGTCCGTAATGCGCGATCTTTTGCAAAAGCAGAGCTTTGTACCGCAATAACCGGGGCGATTTGCCAGGTACCCTGCGCCGACAAATAGCCTTCCTGCGGCTGACGTGACAGCTTTATCCAGTCACCCACAGCACTAATTTTGGTCTGCTGTTCATGCAGTTGAATATTACCCTGAGGATCCAGTAACCAGGATTGGCCACTCGCTGACGTCGCCAGAATACGTCCATCATTAAATTGCGTAACATGAAGGCCCGCGGTAGAAGCAATGCGGGGTTTAGCATCCGTCCCAACGACTTCAGTGAATACTGAAGACTCAGGCGTACCTGCAACCACTGGCTCAGTCAGTGACCAAAGCGCTCCGTTGATACGTCTAACACTGCCGTATTTAGCCTCTACGACGGTTTTGCCCGTCTGGTCCACAATTCCCCATAAATTATTGGGAAGTTGAACATCAACCTGAGCACCTGAATAGTGCCCAACTGATTGATATACAGGTTGGGAGATGAGTTTTTGATCGACTACGTCGTAAATCCCCCACAGCGCGTCTTCAGCCGCCGTTTCTCGATAGCGGAACCAACCATTTCCCAACGATTGAAATTCGAAGGCATTAGGTAAGTCATAATGCTTGCCATTTTTATCAATCGCAGTGAGCTTCTTGTTCAGATAATCGAGCGCATAGCCCTGCACAAACGGCGAGATATGATCTTCAGTCAATGGAATGAGGATTTTACCCTGCTCGTCAACCACGCCGGTACCCTGCGCGGTTTTCACGATGTAATGATTTTTAATCCCCTCGTCAGACTCATCACTGTCGGCCGCTGGCTGAATATCCAGCCACTTACTGTCAAGCTGAAGACTCCCATCGGGACGAACAAAACCCGCGCCTGATTTTGACGTTGAGTCAATCGGATGGATCAAAGCAACGGGCAAAGACGCTGACGCATTTGTGGCACCACTGTTCACCGGGTCAATGCGGTAGCCGTCGAGGGTTGTCATGCTTTTCTGAGTGAGCAGTGCCTTACCGTTCGGATCAACAATATTGACGGTGATGCCCTGAGCGTTGCGCAACCATAAACGCCCGTCAATCACTTCAGCATCAGCGACCTGAGCAAGCCAGCCGACAGACTGAGCACCACCAATCATTCCGCCAGAAGGTGCAACGATGGCGTTGACTTTCTGCTGGTCTCCTTTTGTGGTGATCAAAAACCTTCCCGTGTCCTGCTGAAAAGCCAGACTGCCAGCAGGCAAGGACAACGGTTGTTTTCGTCCCGGTACATATACCGCGACCTGCTCTTTTGACGATTTATCAAGGACGTAATCTCCCTGATAACTTAATGAGTTGACAGTGGCGACGTCGAACTTGGCAATAACAGCACTGTTGTTGTCGAGCAATGTGAACGCGTCAGCACTTTTGGCCAACCAGAACTGCGGAGTCACGGCTTTGACTGACTCATATTTTTGCGCTTCAAGAGAACCATCGGCACGAATGAGGGTTATCCCATCGTCGGAGGTTGCCAGGGCGAGCTGGTGGTTACGCGGGTCAAGCACAATACGTTTGAACTGTGGAGCCACTCGCCAGGCCAGGTTTTGGTCTGCAATGCCATAGCCTTTATCTGCATCACGGGCGATGAATAAACCGTCACTGCCGAAAGGTTGCAAGATTTCCATCTTGTCACTGGCGACGTGACGCGCGCCATCTGGCGAAAGCAAAACAGTTTTGTAATCCAATCTGAGACGAGCGGGTACCCCGTCGCTTAACGTTGCTGAATCCACCAGTTCATCAAGCGCCTCACCGACCTGTACACCTTTATGATCGATAATTTGTACTTTGCCATTTTGCATCACAACGGCGAGACCAGACTGCGTGAAATTCTGTACCTCATCAAAAGTAGGTTGGATAAGCCAGTTGCCTGTAAGGTCGATGTAACCCCACTTACCCTTCTGTTTTGCCGCTGCCGCACCGAAATGGTAATCGCCGACGGCGTCAAAGATAGGCTTAATCACCAACTGACCTTGTGCATCCAGGAAACCCCAGAGGTGTCCGCTCAGCCCCTTTTCTGCGGCGACTTCATCAATCGGACGGCTCGCATCGGGTAATAACACCGCAGCGCGGCCTTCATGCACGTCACGGATGCAGTGATTCTGCATCATTGGCAATGCCTGCATGACCTGCTCATCGGCTTTCTGCTCTACAGGCGCAAAACATTTGAAGGTTTCCGCGGCAAGGGCCGGTGCTGCCAGCGCCAATAGCGCCATCGCACCGCCCGATCGCAGAGCCAATCCTATTACCCGCGGCAACGAAACGGGCGTATTTTGTCTGATCATTGCGTTCCACCATTAGCACAGGTGACAGGTTTAACGGGCCAGAACTGATGGCCTTCCGTGTCAGTGATAATCCGCTGGTTGCATCGCACCTGCAACTGCACAACCACGCTGCCGTTGGTGTTCAGTAACTGTGCCTGACCTTTCATTCCAGCCCAGACGCGCTTTTCACTGAAATCGCCAGCCCATTCGAATGCCGGAGCCATCGCAAAGCGCCCGCCGAGATTGATAAAA
Organism: Hafnia psychrotolerans; assembly: GCF_014639435.1. Lineage (GTDB taxonomy): Bacteria > Pseudomonadota > Gammaproteobacteria > Enterobacterales > Enterobacteriaceae > Ewingella > Ewingella psychrotolerans. The sequence goes on from NZ_BMFZ01000003.1 coordinate 349,546, forward strand.
CCATAGTTTGAACCGTAAGTAGATTGCTTCACGGCTTTGGCCAAACCATCTTTAACAGGCCCGACGTTGTCAAAATAAGGGCCAATGATTTTTTTACCACTGGCGTCAATAAAGCCATAAAGACCCTTACTGTCGCGTAAGGGTACGGTACCTTCACTGGCATGATTAATCTGCAAGCTGTCCACCCCAGCATAGCGCTGAATTTCGTGGCCGGTACTGTCGAAAAGTATCGTCTCACCCGTGTTGGTATCATTCAGGGCCAGACGTGCCATTGACGGCAGCGGTTCTGCGGTTTCAAACCCCGTCAGAGGCTCACCACCTGTGGAATCAATTAGCGTCACACGGTTATCACTCACCGCACTAGCCCAATTAAGTGGTTGTACAAAATTCAGTGCCGCTGAGTAGAGTGGTTGTACCTGCCACTCACCCTGACCATCAATGGCACCAAACCGTGGTCCAAACCCAAGTAATACCCATTCACCGTCAATATCTGTCGAGGAAGGCACGATCGCTTTACTGACCGCAGCACGACCATCATTATCAATGAGGGCAACACCACCGCTGGCAGGTTGTACCAGCCAGTGTTCCTTTCCGACATTCACCGGCTTATTCAGCAAACCTGTTGCGATATTTTGACCATTGACCGCATTGAAGATGTTGAAATGACTAGCTGCATCAGTATGTTGATCAGGCTGCTCGTCATCCGCCATGATGAACATCGCATCACCAATATATTCTGGTTTACCCTGTCGATTCGCATCAGGTGCAATTGCCCATTTGCCACTCAGCCCAACCACACCCCAGCCATTATCCGCTTTAGCAAGTGCATACCCTTCGTGGAAATCCTCCAGTTCATTAAATTGAGGCACCCCCAGGATGCTTTTGCTTTGAATATCCCACAGGCCCCAACGACGATCCTTACCGTCGCCTTGTGCCGTCAGCACAACGCCCGAGCTGATGCGCTGGCTACTCTGTAAGATCGGCGCAGGGACATCAATAATATTACCGGCACGGTCGATAAGGTGTTTTTCTTCAGCCTCTTTATCACCGGTGTACGCCCAACTGTACTCCCCCTCAAATGGCATGATTTGGGTAAACGTAGGTTGAATGACCCATTTACCACTGGCGTCAATCGCGCCCATTTTATGGTTTTCAGTGTGAACCAATAACGGAGCTTGACGAGGATCACGGTCAAACGTCGCCCATTGAGGGTCAGAGAGCACTTCACCATGAGAGGTCAAGATTGCAGGAGGTTTTTTGTTGTCATTTGGCTTGAGAAGCGCCCACGGCAAACTATGGGAAGCATCAGCCGCCTCTTTCACCGGTGTGACAGAATTATCACGCAACACAGTAGCGTCGAGGGGGTGGACCTGATAGTCACGCAAAGCACTTAATACAGGGGCCGCCAATAAAGCCACACCGTTGTTATCATAAATCTGGATAACCTGCGCCGACTTTCCGTCAGTTTGCATCACCCAAAGCCATTGGCCTTGCTGCAACAGCTGAGGTTTACTGGCTTTAATATTGATGATCTGATTCTGTGGGCCAATAAGGTTGATCCCCTTAGTACCTTTGGTGATCACCCAGTCGCCCCAGACTAAGGACTTCCCGGACTGTTCGGCCAAAATATCCTTCAACTTTGCAAGTTTGTTATCCAGTAACTGAAGGACATTGTTAGAGTCTGTCACCAGCCAGCTTCCAGACTTAAGCGCAGAGACAGATTTGTACTGCTCTTTGCTCAGCGCAACGCCCTGCTTATCAAAGAAGCCCCATTCTGTTTTGCCTTTTACCGCCACTGTGTCGCCATTTAATATCGGCATATTGCGGGTTTTTAACGTCATCGGGTCAATGGCCCATTCGCCATTCTGATCAAGAAAACCCCAGTAACCGCTGTCTGCACCATCACGCTTTTGCGCGGGGATCAAGCCTGACTGAGGTTTCCCTAACCCCATCACGTCATCAGGGAGTGCTAATGACCTTCCGGTTTCAGCATTCCATAACGCCGGGGATACCTGAACCTGAACACTGGCTAAAGACTGGCCTTTGACAAATCCTTCGCTGTTAAGATAGGCGGAAAAAGGCAGGGTTTTCACCACAGCACCTTTACGGTCAATCAGCGCGGCGCGGCTATCAGTCACCACTAAAGCCGTACCCTGAGGGTTAAAATCTGTCGCGTGGGTAAAGCGCGGCTCAATTGCCCAATGGCCTTTTTTATCTATATACCCGAACAGATCATCTTTTCTTGCAACAGCCAAATCATTCACAAAACCGCGAACTTCACGGAAGGCGGGGTTGATCACCATATGTCCCGTAAGATCAACATATCCCCAAAGTCCCGAGGCATCTTGCGCTGACCCCATTAACACCGGTGACAGCCCTTGCTGAAAAGGCAGTTGGCACTTTTCAGCCGTTTTGGCGTTGCTGCATGCACGTAACCATGCATCTTCTGCATGCACGGGAAAACTAAATGTCGCATTCAGAACTAACGCTAAGGCGCTAAAATTTCTGAGATGTTTAAATGTGTCGGAGCAAATCATCCGATTCCCTTAATAGCTTGATAATGAGGAAGTTTAGCGCACAAACTCTGAGGATATCCGCTGAAGCCGCGTTAAACGGTAGAAATCCGATAATAATCAAGTTCAATGACACTGATGCGCTACGCCTTACAGGGTGTCAGCTTGTAAGAGAAAAAGCAGCTAATTTATTACCCTGTCACCAATGAATACCTTTTATAACGGCACTTTTCCGTAAAACTCAACGTTAATTTTTACACTCTCTGCGGCACACCTTTTTTTGTCGATGAAATCACGCCACTAACAACGCCAGTTAACGACAAAATCCCACCCCGCGCATCCCAAAATGAAAATGATTAGCATGGGCTGCATTGTAATCAGGTCCGATTGAATTTCCAAAATAGGGGCAACTCTCTCTAAAGATGGCACGAATATAGTCCCCACGAGGTTTCTGTTCTTTCCACCCTTTGAGAACCGTTACATCAGTTCCATCGGCAAGACGAAAACCAGCAACGTCCAGAGCCTCGGCGGTGGCATGTTCACTTAACTTGGCTTCAGGGCGATCATATACGTTACGACACGCATAACTGCCAAGATGGTCGATGCGGATCAGATCTGACCCCAGTTGGGTCCGTGCCTGAGGTTTCGCTACCTGGACAATAAACATTGTGCTGCTTAATGCCAGCCTGCAACTGGCGAGAAAACTGGAACTTAATGCAACGGTACCAAACCCCTGTACGCGGACAGGCGAAGAGAGCGGACAGGTTCCTCCTGTGTCAGCGGTTGTAATAAACGACACAGCCCCAGCCTCTTTGGCTCGTTCTAGTGCCGCTAAACAAGCTTGCGGATTTTTATCCAGACGCCGTAGTTTGAATTGGGTAATAAAATTCGGCGGATCGCTAATCAACAATGGTGTGAATGGATTGTAATGAGACGGTAAAATGCGGCTAATCCATGGTGCTGAGTAAACCAAAACAACCAAAAAAATGAGATTGACGACAATGAATCGCATAAGCACCGGCCTTATCACTGTAAGGTTCCATCCCTTACATTGTTCAATTTCTGAGGATAATTATCACCTTAGTATAGTAGTAAAGCGTTAGAGCGATCCCGTACAGACTTTACAACTCTGCGGCTGAGCGCCCACTACACTGCACCGGGCCGTTTTAATAAAAAGAGAAGCCATGTTGTATACTGTTGTCGATAAGAGTTCACTTCGGTACGCGCTATTTTTCAAAAAATAGCGGCCTCGCCCGGTTAATAACCAACGCTTTCATTTATTTAAAAAAACAACCCCATCAGCTGGGGTTTATTTTTTCTTTAAACACACAAATAGCTCAAGAGAAACCCCTAACAGCCGATACTAAGAGAAGAGAAGTGAAATATAAAATAAAGTACTTAGCCGTTTCATAACTTTATGAAAATAATTTTCACTTTTATTTCCAATGCATTTTTGTCGTCTTCGACTCTAGGGGGTTATCAAATGAGCTTTATACGGAATATTAAAATAAGAACAGCACTTGTACTCATTCTCATTACTTTTTCTTTATTATGGGTCGGGGCATCAGGCTTTGCCTTATATTCGCTTACGCAGTTAAAACAAGAGATAGGGGTGAGCAGTGTCCAACAACAAAATGGCGACATCATCAATGATGCTAATGCACAGTACTATCGCGCGGTAACGGCATTGGAACGCGCCATGGCTGGTTTGGCAAAAAATGACAGTGGCATTTACGACCTTGAAATGAAGGCAACACTTGTCGAATCGGACAGCCTGAAAAATGGACTAGAACAATTTAAAGCGATTGATCATGGAAATCTTGACTCAGCGACCGTGGATGATATTTATAACAGCTCTTTCACTCTCTACAACAATGCTGTGTCAGCCATGTTTAAATCAGCCACAGAAAAAAATATAACTAATTTTGAAAAAATAAAAATAGATAAATATCTTCCTCTCAGACGTGACTTTAGTGCTGCAATAGACAAATACAATGCAAAAATTGCATCCTTAAATAGTGAATCACATGACAGAATTACTCAGTGGGTGAAGTGGTGTCAGTACATTCTAATAAGTGCGCTATCCATTAGTCTGCTGATCATGTTATTGAGCGACCGCTATCTGGTAAACTTTCTCGTTAAGCCGTTGAACATCGTGAAGGCACATCTTGAATCTCTGGCGGTGGGCGTACTTGATAAAAGAATTGTTGACCAGGGTAGAAACTGTGTTGGTCAGTTGACCCCGTATATTGACAAAATGCAGGGGAACTGGGCCAAAACGGTGTTTGAAATCCGCAACAGCGCAGATTCAATTTATAAAGGCTCCACTGAAATATCGATCGGCAATACCGACCTGTCCTCCAGGACTGAAGAACAAGCGTCAGCACTGGAAGAGACCGCCGCCAGTATGGAAGAGCTGGGTTCAACCGTGCAGCAGAATGCCGATAATGCGAGCCAGGCAAGCACACTGGCAGACCAGGCGACGCGGGAAGCGAATCAGGGAGGTATTATTGTCAACGGCGTTATCGCCACCATGACCAAAATTACCAGCAGCTCACATAAAATCGTCGATATCATTGGCGTCATCGACAGTATTGCTTTTCAAACCAACATTCTTGCCTTAAACGCTGCCGTCGAAGCGGCACGTGCCGGAGAGCAAGGCCGCGGGTTTGCCGTCGTTGCCAGCGAAGTAAGAAGTTTGGCACAACGCAGTGCCCAGGCAGCAAAAGAAATTGGCGTACTGATTAATGAATCGGTCGAAAACATTAAATCAGGATCTGAGCAGGTGACGCACGCAGGTGATGCGATGGAAAAAATCGTCAGTTCAGTCAGCCACGTCAATGACATTATGAGTGAGATAGCGGCGGCATCGACTGAACAAAGCAAAGGGATCAGCCAGATTGGTACCGCAGTGGTGCAAATGGACAGCGTGACGCAGCAAAATGCCGCATTAGTGCAAGAGTCTGCGGCGGCTGCCGCCTCGCTGGAAGAGCAGGCTCGTCAACTGACAGAAATTGTCTCGGTGTTTAAAATCGAAGGAAAGGAACCGCAATCTTCAACCGGTCCTCTTCTCAGACCGAATACACGGGTTAATCGCGCGATGTCGGTCCAACAACAGGGCGGATGGGAAAAGTTCTAATGTTGCAGCCCCTTTCAGCAGTTCTGAGAGGGGCGAATAACAACGGTTGCTAGTAATAAGTCCCTGCCTCTTCAACAATGTCATGACTATGTATTATTCGGAGCACTAGCAAGAAAGTGTTACCTTGCAGACTTAAGCTGTCGTTCTTTCATTCCATGCGTCGGTGTACTGAACGTTCCCATCAAGATACTTCCAGGTGATTTTCTCGTAGCGCAAATCCACACATTCCCTATGGCCCGTACCGGGGCATCCCCGGGTATCGTGCATCATTGGAGAAATAGAAATGACCTTCACACCTTCAAGCAAGATATTGAAGTATTCCTCTTCCTGGCCAGCGTCATTAATGCGGTACCATTTAATTTCGGCACTTTTTAGCGTTTGACCAGTGGCCACTGCCTTGTAGAGATAGGGGGATGCACTGTCTACCTCTTTATCAAACTGGAAGGGAGCATGTTGACGTGTACCGGTGAGCTTACCGGTATTACCATCAGTGGGAATGCTCAGATTATGGTGCAATCCTCTGATCTCAATGCTTCCCTCACGGTCACGAACGTCTGATGATCCTTTGATATGTGCGCCGCCATCGTCGGCTAACCACAGGTGAACGGGTACTGCCATAGTTAAAGCTCCTTTTTGTTAATACAACCATTTTCCGGCTTTCGCCGATTCTATGAGCATCCCGATGGTGAAATCAGGAACGGGTACAGGAACGGGTTTCTTAAAAATATTCAGGGAAAAAGAGGCTTCCGGATAATAAGTTTGAATCGAAAAGTTACCCTTTGCTACGCCGAATTCTTCGAAAAATGCATTCATCAGTTCTTCTGCCTCGTGGTCTTCCAAACCGAGGTCGGTGTCAAAATCAGTCTTAGAAGTCAGAGCCGGTTTTTTGAAAAGATAGACGCCGTGATAGCGCCTCACCAGCTCGTGAATTCGCTGTTCAAGAGCATCTACCATAGCCTGTCCTTTTCATTAGCGATCAGGTTGTAGTCTCTGATCGAGCCGTAAATAATTTGTGAGGCGTCATTGGCAATTAAGATCCAACCTATAGCGGGAATGGCGCGACCAGTAAAGGTACCCATCTTGGCCACCATTTTAATTCGCAAAGTGGAAGGAGGATAACCGCCAATTACGGAGGGCAAACGAAGCCCGAAGGGAAATTTGGTCTCTTTGAAGACTGCTCTCGATGCCTTGGAGGCGTAAGAAGTTCCTTTTTTAGCCCCTATGGGTTTTGCTCTGGTAGGCAGATTGCTTCTGCCGGAAAAGATGGCCACGATAGCAACAAAACCCTCCGCACCTAACCCCAGTTGGTTGGCAAAGCGTTCACAGAAAATCATGAAGAACAGCTCACCGGCGCTCAGATTTGATTGACCGGCATAAAAGTAGGTTCCGTCTAGTTGTTCAACTGTATCCATACCTATCCTTTTTTTATGGTTCTATTCCTTTGCGCATCATAATGTCAGTGGAAAAAATGAACAACAACCAAAAAGGAAAGTTGTCCGAAGGGCCTCAGCGCACGCTTCGCGTGTCATGACCAGAAAACTGATTAATCGCAGTCATCACCAACGCCTTTTCATCGGGGATTGGTATGCATTCCGCGCTCTTCGAAAGAAAAACGGCGATCATCACATGATTCTCGCTCAATATTCGTAACCAGTCAGCGCATACCCTGAATCACTTTAAAGTGTAATGCTCAGAGTGCGAATGACTATATTTCGCTCAAATCTGCCTGTTATCCGTCGCCTTCATGACCAGTGAGAAGGTATACAGGAAGCTCTTCACCATAATAATCTAGCCCCCCTTTACCACTTAACAGGCAGCGCGCTAACGCCACGCAGGTTTGCCCGGAGATTACGTTTGACGCTGGACATCAGCGGCTGCATTGTCGGCAGGCGGGTCAGAAGGATATACAGCGCAGCCTCCATTTCCGCAAGCGCTAGCCGATATCCCAGGCAGTGGTGGATGCCGCCCCCGAAAGACAAACAGCGTCCTTCCTTGCGCCTGATATCCAGAGTTTCCGGTGAGGAAAATACAGCTGTGTCGTGGTTGGCCGCACCCAGGATAAGAAAAAGGTTAGTTCCCCGCTTAATATGATGTCCCAGCACGTCAATGTCCTCCAGCGCGGTGCGGTATAACATCTGGACCGAGCTGTCGTACCGGAGGCACTCTATAACAGCTCCGGGGATCAGCGCGTCGTCCTGCTTCAGCAACTCCAACTCTAAAGGATTGTTGTGCAGGGCCAACACAGCGTTGCATATCATGTTTGATGTGGTTTCGTGCCCAGCGATAAACAGCAGTATTACGTTGGCGATAATTTCATCGTGCTGCAGCCTATCGCCATCGTTCTCGCTTCCGATGAAAAGTGATACCAGATCATTGCCGATATTTTCCTGACGGGAAATGATTAAATTGCTGAAATAATCGTCGAGCTCTGAGAAGGCTTCACCGGCCTTCATAAGGTCAATTTCCGTGATCTGTGGGTCGAAAATTTTTACTAGTGCCGATGCGGCATCGCCAAGGACCGGGGCAATGGACTCAGGCAAATCCAACATTCGACAGATGATTTGGACCGGTAAAGGGAACGCAAATTCCTTTGCCAGATCGCATGAGCCGCGGTCAATAAACGCGTCCACCAGAGCGTTACCCACAGTAAGGGTCATCTCCCTGAGAGGCTGAATTTCTTTTGTGCTGAAGGACTTCATGATCAATCCCCTCAAACGCGCATGTTCAGGAGGATTCATAACGAGAAACATTCTGTTGATCCCCTGGAATACCGGCATTTCTGCAAATTCATCGCCAAAACGCAAACGAACGCTCTCAATGTAGTTTTTACCAGCACGACGGTCATTCAGCAGAGCCTCCACAATGGCGTGGCTACCGCTAATCATTACATTTTCACCGGCTCTGATAAGCGGACCCTGTTCATGGAGCTTACGGTAGAGAAGAAAGGGATTTTCAGAATATTGCGGGTCCATCAGTTCATGAAGCTTCATATTTAACCTATTGATATTATTTATTAAAGACTTTCTTTCAAGCAATAGTGTGGCACTACTTTGCTATTTTCTGCTTCCTAAGCGTCAATCAATGTGGCCCAGACACCTTACGTTTGAAATAATACCGTTCTGTTACAAAATACCTTCCTAAATTCCTAAAATGAAGAATCTACAGGTCATTCACTATCTGAATTGAAGCCGGCGTGTGTAGGGGAGTTAATTTTGATGGCAAGAAAGACTGCAACTGGAGGCCAATGCACTAGCATGCGTTATCATTTGGGACTCTCAGACAAGATCGAAGTCTTATTTGCCTTTGACGTTAATACTTTGACTTTAAAAAGCGGTGCTGCCGGGATAAATAGGCAGAAAAGCCAACATAACCGACCTGAATCGCACACAGTGACCACCGAAAACGATACTCGGCGATTGTGTCGCGTATCCGTGAAGAAAATCCACGGATTAACAGAGCGCAGCGAAGTTATGACCCAACCAAGGCCCGCGATATCGCCCCATCAGCCAGATTGACACCCGCAGAACGTGCGAGGTTGCCGATGATATCCAGTGAATTGGCAAAACACGGTATTGCGGCGGAACGCTGGGAGCTGGAAGCATTAACGCGCGGTGCTCGTATCAAGTTCGGTGACATCGATATGCACTTCAAGGCACTGGAGGATTGGGCGGAATTTGACTAGTTTGGAAAGGCGGGAGGCGTTGGAATGAAAATTTACGAAAGAGCTCTCTCTTGTAAGATATGCCGGTGAAAAGCGCCCACTCAACGAGGAGGCGCCCTGGGTAGACTTACCGGTACCGCAAGTACTCCAGATATCAACGTTCTATCGGGTGAGAGTGGCGATAGTGTGCCAAAGGAAACTCATCATGTTATTTGCACCTCTCAGACATGCTGAAAGGGGCTGCAACATTAGAACTAGTAGAATTATGTAGAACCGAGGCAGGGATAACTGCTTGTTTTAACTATAAGTTGTTGATTTTAAATATACTCAAAAAAAACCGAATATTTATTCTGTCTTTTATAATCAATGACTTATAAAACACCCTGGCGGCAAAATGGCGGTAACTTGCTCCCCGTTGATTTAATCCGCAAACTTATTGGCCGGTAAGTGCGCATCTCGCTCGTAACAGCGAGGGATTCTTCCTGCGGTTGAACTCACAGCCAAAAGCGGACATTTAGCGCTTTGGACTAAAACAGGTGATAAACCAGAGAGGTACTATGATAAATACTGATAAATACAGTTTTTGAGGATATTGGTGTTTTATGTCTAAAAAATTCCTGGCGAGTTGCCACTGTGGGTCTGTTCGTTTCTCTGTCGAGCTGTCAGATAGCTTCAATACTGTTCGTAGATGTAATTGCTCTTTTTGTAGTATGAGAGGTGCTGTTGCCGTGTCAGCGGAACTATCGGGAATTCAGGTTTTAGATGGAAAGGAATATTTGACTGAATATCGCTTCAATACAAAACAAGCCGCTCATTATTTTTGCTCTAAGTGCGGAATCTATACCTTCCATCAACGTAGATCTAACCCTAAGCAGTTTGGCATCAATGTGGCTTGCTTAGAGGGTGTGTCACCGTTTGATTTCGAATCAATGAACGTTATGGACGGTATTAACCATCCTAGCGATGGCGGTGGTGGGATTATTGGAGTTCTAACTTACCGAAAAGCAACTTCCTGAGAATGGGACGTGAAATGTTGACCACTTCACATTTGAAAAAACGCTATCACTTTGGCAGCAAAATAGAGCGCTTTTCGATGAAGTATCATCCATTTTCCTTCAGAAAGTGCGCCTATGATCAACCTGTTTAAAAAATTAGCTTCACGCGGTATGGCTGGTATTAGCGACTTTATCATCATAGCCACGCTGGGGCTGATAGTCTGGTTCCTTTTAATGTCTGACTCTGAGTACAGATACATCAAGGCTAGCATATCTTGTGTGGGGTTCGTTTTGGCCTATGCGGTTTACTGGCTCGCTAACAAATTTGATGATGGTATTTGACGCTGAAAAACCACAGATGAAGGCGCCAGATACGTTGGGGGTGACGATGACGGCCATTTAGTGTCAGGAGCACCTGGAAAGATCAGCATGACCCATTCCAAGAAAACATCCAACCCCCAAGTCTAGCGCCAGTTGCTGCGCCGTTTTTTATCCGAGATTCTTTAGAACACATCAGTTCGATGAACATTGATGCATAATTTTATTCGCCTGTGATTCTACGCCAGCGCATCCAGGGACATTCGGACATCAGGGTCACCATGCGCTATGCGCACTTCGCTCCCGATCACCTTGAAGACGCGATTCACCTGAATCCATTGGCTCGTTTCAGTGGCGGCAAAATGGCGGCAGAAGATCCTAATCAGTAGAATTATGTGGAACCGAGGCAGGGATAAATGCTTGTTTTTAATTATAACTTATTGATTTTAAACATACTCAAAAAAAAGACCGAATACGATTCCTATATTCGGTCTAGGGAAATGGCCCTTGGGAGAGAGCCGTGCGCTAAAAGTTGGCATTAATGCAGGCGGTTAAGCCGTACAACTTAAAGCGTAGTTGAGTGTTGGTTATTTTCCAACCAAATTGCAACTAAGTGATAATCACAACACTAAATTAATTTAGCTTTGTGACAACAATCTCAAAGTATTGCATTAATAACAAAGCATCAGCTTTGGTTTGCCTTTCAACATAGCGTTTCAGCTTTAGTGATAAAAGGTGTAAGGCTCATTTTCTGCCCTGGTTTTTTGGGGTCATCTAGCAGAATTTTATCCAACGGGACGGCCTGAACCTGCCCGGCTTTCACTTGCTCTCTCGCCACATCATTTAACGGATACTGGGCCAGTGTACTGTCATTAATCACAAACAGCGCTTTGCCTGGACGGCATTGCAGCATGACTTCTTCACGGGTGAATGCCCAGTCTTTGCCATACTGCTGGCGGGTCACCGTTGCCAGTTCTGGGGCAGCCAAACTACTGGCTGAGAGTGTCATCAGCAAGCAGACAAGGAGTGATTTTTTCATGATTATTCCTTAATTTTATTTCAAAATTACGGGTGAAAATGTGTCAGGTATTTAACGCGGTGCCAGCGTGGCAAACCAACTCACCAGCAACAAGACAACCAGTGATAGCCCTATTTCAATCCAGCTCGCGGCAACCAAACGTCGGTGTCCTAGTTGAGGATTAAGTCTCATTAGCGGAACTAACCGATAACGGTTGTAAAGCGCGATGCCAGCCATACAGGCTACCAGCACAATTTTACCCAACAACAGCAACTGATAAAGGGACGACAAATCCGTCGGCCAACGCTGCAATATGATGGCAACATTAAGCAGACCGGTGATGATCACGAGTCCCACAGCAACATGCCCGCAGGTCGAAAAACGGATCAATGTGGTGATCGCATAAGGACGTCTTTCCTGGTATTCCGCATTGTGCAAACACCACAACAGCGGTATCAGGCTGCCAAACCAATAAGCGGCACTGAGCAGATGAATGGCATGGTTGCTTCGCTGGACAATGCCTAGCAGGCCTTCATGCATAGCCGCATGTCCAACGAATGCCAGGCTCGATAAAAGCGCGGTGCTGGCCAGCAAAAGCATGACCGCACGCCCGGGGAGCCAGTGCATCAGACAAACCAGCACCACCACGGCCGTCAGTAACAGATGCCACCGCCAAACCTCGCCAAAGGTTGTGGTAAGCACCAACAACCAAACATTGAGATTCAGGCAGTCTTGCCAGCCGTTGCCCATCAGGCCAGCCTGAATCGCCAACATGCTAACCGATGTCAATGTTGCCAGACCTGCGGAGAGTGTCAGCAGGCGTTCATTCTGGCAAAGCAAACTGACAGCGAAAGCTCTGGGGGCGAGTATTGTCACCATGACGCTGATACCAAAAATCTGCATCAACGAAGCAAAGTGAATAAAACGACACAGGATAAACAGAGTGGCCAGAGTCATCGCTTACTGCACAGTGAAACTGTACTGCCCTTTAGTTTTGTGACCATCGACGGAAACGACTTGCCATGACACGCTATATTCTCCTGAACTGAGTGCGGAAGTCAGTGGCACAATGGCCTGAGTGTTGTCATTAGCAGCAAGCACGAGTGCGCCGGTCGAAACCGCTTTTTTATTTGGGCCCGTTAGGGTGACTTTACTGAAATTAGGCTCGATCCCCTCACTGAAACCTAAAGAGAGTTCAGTCGGCGAAGTTTTGAGGATGGTGTCCGCTGCAGGTGTCTCCGTTTTTAGATGCGCATGGGCGAAAGCCTGTGGCGACATCAACCCTGCAATAAGAACGGTGGAGGTTGCCAGAACACGGCACAGAGAAGAGGATTTTGGTGACACAATTTTTCCTTAGCTTTCCGGTTGCGGGATTTTATCCCCACAACTTTAGCGCAAAGTAGCCCTGTGAGTCTGTCAAATTTAAGCTGTTAAAAAGGATTATCTAGATGCGCGTCGCGTTTGGTACGTTTAATAAAAAAAACCGCAGCCATCTGACGTTAATCACCCCAGATACACTACGGTTTACTGTTCAATTCAGGTTATCAGGCAACAGGCATCTGAGCGGCCATCGTTTTAAGATCTTTATCCACGAAGAACAGACCGTTGCCAGTATTGCTGACCAAGCCGAGTTTATCGAGTACGGATTTGAACAGCGTTTCCTCTTCATGTTGCTCGGCAACATACCACTGCAGGAAGTTGAAGGAGGAATAATCTTTTATTGTCATCGCCAAATCGGCAAGTTCATTGATTTTATTAGTGATGTGCTGCTCATGTTCATACGTCTGCTGGAACAAGTCAGACAGAGAATCGAATTCTACTGGCGGCGCAGCAATGGCGCCCAGCAACGGCAATGCGCCGGTGTCGCTCACATATTTAAACAGGCGATGCATGTGGCCCATCTCTTCCTGAGAGTGTTTCATCAGGAAGGCAGCAGCACCTTCGAACCCCTTATCACTACACCATGCACTCATTTGCAGATATAAGTTGGCAGAATAAAACTCGAGGTTCAGCTGTTCGTTAAGCTGATCAATCATTTCTTTTTTTAGCATGATATCTCCATAAAATCGGCGTAAATAGCAGGATGAATTTTTTATTTTAAGTATTATGCCGATCATCCAACAAAATAAAAACAGCCGTTTCACACATAGGTGAAATTAAATAACACATAATTACAACCTATTGTTATTGTTCGACTTAATAAAAAAATCAAATCTTATTGAGAACTATTCACAGAGTGTAGTTAATATAAAAGAGAATCATTCTTGTTCCTTACATTGTTTATTATCAAGAATGCTGTAGAGAATTAACTAACCATTCTTGGAATGGTTATCATTATCAAAACAAAGTGTTTCTCATTCCATATGAACTGCGTCATGAGAGTAAAACCTCGGCACCGGCATTCACCCAGCACACAGGGTCGGGTACAATACATGCTGATCCGATACACGGTAACAGAGACCTCGGGAAAGCATAATGAGCAGTAATCTGGCAAAACTAACAAAAGAAGAGATGGACAAGATTAACATTGATCTTGCGGCTTCAGCCGTGGCATTTAAAGAACGCTACAACATGCCCGTGGTGGCCGAAATGATCGAACGCGAGCAGCCTGAATCCCTGCGGGACTATTTCCGTGAGCGTGTCGCGCATTACCGCGCGTTGTCCCACCAGTTTTCCCGACTGCCGTACGAACCTAAACAAAAATAATCGGTGTTTAACCGAGCCTCTAGCCTTGGGCAAACCGCTGATTGGCCCGGATGAGCTGGTCGAGGATCTCAGGCTCATCGAACGAGTGCCCCGCACCTTCGATGATATGTAATTCTGCTTCGGGCCACGCCTGCGCAAGGTCCCAGGCATTTTGTACTTGACAGGCCATGTCGTAGCGCCCATGGACAATCACCGCAGGAATATGTCGGATACGTGTAACGTTTTGCAGCAACTGGTCGTCACTGTCCATAAAGCCCATATGCGTGAAGTAATGATTTTCGATGCGTGCAAAGGCCAGCGCAAATTCATCCTCACCAAATGAAGCGGCATCCTCGGTCGGTAACAGCGTCACCGTCTCCCCTTCCCACAGACTCCATATTTTTGCCGCTTGTAGTTGAACCGCTCGGTCTGGTGAAGTAAGACGCAGGCGATAGGCGGCCATGATGTCCTGACGTTCCAGGTCTGAAAGGATCGAGATCATGCGTTGCCATTTGTCCGGAAAGAAACGTGAGGCGCCTTCCTGATAATACCAGTCCAGCTCCTGCTTTCTCAGCGTGAAAATGCCACGCAAAACCATTTCGCTGACGTGCTCAGGATGCGTTTGCGCATAGGCAAGCGCTAGTGTTGCCCCCCACGACCCCCCAAATACCAGCCACTTTTCCGCACCCACTATCTGGCGCAATCGTTCAATATCATCGACCAGATGCCATGTCGTATTGTTATCCAGACTAGCGTGAGGCTTAGAACGTCCGCAACCTCGCTGATCAAACAGCATGACGTCATAGTCATTCGGGTCAAACAGCTGACGGTGCACCGCTGAACAACCACCACCCGGTCCGCCATGGATAAAAACAGCCGGCTTTCCGTGCGGATTTCCGCTGCGTTCCCAATAAATTTGATGACCGTCGCCAGTATCCAACATTCCGCTGGCGTACGCCTCTCTTGGGGGATATAACCCTTTGAATTTTGTCATGACCCTTCCTGTGATTAATTTTTCAGAGTGTCGAATCGATTGTTCACTTATAGCCATAACAGCGCATAGTACCGGGGCGGTCAATCAACAACAGGTTGTTAACAAATAAAAAAGGGATTTTCCCGATTGATCGTGCAGTAATCACGCAAACTGTTGCAATGAGATGAAGTCAGTGCTGAAAAATACATCGCCAGAATACGCACGTAGAACAATAATTCGCATAGAAACAATTCATTGTGCGAAACTCACCCGACATCTCTTGCATGTTTACGGAATTTAGCAGTAAATAGGTGAGCAACCCAATCCATTGGTTTTAGAGAGGCAATCATGAGTAAAGGAATGGATAGCAAAAAGAATGCGAAGAAGAAGCCGTTGAAAACTCCAGCTGAGAAAAAAGCTGAAAAGAAAGCCAAAAAGGCAACTGCGTAACGTTTGATCTGCAGACTTTGCGCTTCGTATTGAGACAAACCCGCTTATAGCGGGTTTTTTTGTTTAGTTTTTACCCTTGGGCAAGAGGAAAAGGCCATGAATGACATGATTATTGCGGCTGCTCAACTACGCTGTGCCGCCGGTAATATTGAAGACAATATTCAGCGCCATCTGCAAACCGCAGAGCAGGCAGCTATGCATAACGTCAATTTTTTGCTATTTCCTGAGCTGTCTCTCACGGGTTATGAACCGCAATTGGCTGACCAGCTGGCCATAACACTTCAGGACTCGCGTCTGGCTGACCTTCGTGAAAGCGCGATCAAACATCAAATGATGTTGGTGTGCGGCGCACCGCTGCGATCAAGCGATGCTGACGCCTTGTATATAGGTGCAATTGTTTTCGCGCCTGATGGCACGCTTTATTCCTACACCAAGCAACATTTACATGGCCAGGAAGCGGTTATCTTTACCGCTGGCCAAGGCGGCCCTTTGTTGCAGGTGCAGCAGCATCAGATTGGTCTGGCGATTTGTGCCGATATTCTTTCTGACTCTCACCCACAGCATGCCGCCGACTGTGGCGCGACCCTGTACGCAGCCGGTGTTCTCATCACGAAAAAAAGCTACCCATTGGAAAGCAGCATGTTGCAACGTTATGCTGAAAAGCACCGCATGGTTGTGATGTTAGCGAATCATTGCGCACCCACGGGTGGCTGGGAGCCAGCGGGTCAAAGCGCTATCTGGGATGAGACGGGTCATAGGATTGTTGCAGCACCTGACAGCGGCGATGCCTTGGCTATTGCCCGAAGAAGTGACGCAGGCTGGTTGGGAGAAATACATCGCTTAACGCTGGCAGTATAATGCCGGCCAGAAGGAGATATCAGGTATGACATTCCGGGTTATTGATACTGAAACCTGCGGCCTTGATGGCGGCATTGTTGAAATTGCGACTGTCGATTTGATTGACGGTGGTATTGTAAACCCGATGAGCGATCTCATCAGTCCTGACCGCCCTATCAGTATAGATGCGATGGCTATCCACCACATCACCGAAGAGATGGTGGATGGCAAACCGCGCATCGCCTCCGCCATAGGTAAATATCACGGCAGCCCGTATTACGTTGCGCATAATGCTGCTTTCGATCGCGGCGTGCTGCCGGAGATGCATGGCGAATGGATTTGTACGGTGAAACTGGCACGGGCGCTTTATCCGAATATTCGCTACAGCAATCAGTATTTGCGCTATGCGCTGAATCTCGATGTCACCTTACCTGAAGGCTTGTACCCACATCGAGCGTTGTATGACTGTTATGTCACCGCAGCATTGTTGCAAAGAATTATCGCCGATTCGGGATGGACCGCTGAGCAAATGGTGGAGATCAGTAACCGCCCTGTTTTATTGCATACATTGAAATTTGGCAAATACCGCGGGCAGAAAATTGAAGATATCGCAGAGCAGGATCCAGACTATCTGCGCTGGATGTTGAAATCCATCAAAGACTTAAGTGGGGATATGCGTTTCAGCATCGGACATTATTTATCAAAGTAGAACGTCTTTAATAAGGCAGCCATCATAACAACATGAAAGCTGCCAGCATCATAATGAGCTACTTATTCGCCGCCAGAGCCAGCACGAAAGCATACTCAAGTGCAATATCTTCGTAAGCCTTGAAACGCCCTGATTTTCCGCCGTGCCCTGAATCCATGTCAGTATACATCAACAGCTGATTGTCATTCGTTTTCACATCTCGTAGCTTAGCCACCCACTTGGCCGGTTCCCAGTATTGCACCTGAGAGTCATGCAAACCGGTGGTGATCAACATGTGCGGATAATCCTGCGCTTTGACCTGATCATATGGGCTGTATTGCAGAATATAATCATAGAAGGCTTTCTCGTTAGGATTACCCCATTCATCATATTCTCCGGTAGTCAGCGGGATGGACTCATCAAGCATGGTGGTCACCACGTCAACAAACGGTACCTGCGCCACAATGCCTCGATAAAGTTCTGGTGCCTGATTGATCACCGCGCCCATCAGTAAGCCCCCGGCGCTGCCGCCCATCGCATACACCTGGCCGGCATTACCATATCCCTTCTCCACCAGCGTTTTAGTCACGTCGATAAAATCGTGGAAGGTATTCATTTTGTTGAGCAGTTTGCCGTCTTCATACCACTGCTGGCCAAGTTCAGCACCGCCGCGAATATGCGCCAAAGCAAAGACAAAACCACGATCAAGCAGGCTCAGACGGCTGCCGCTGAAGGCAGGATCCATACTGCTGCCATAAGAACCGTAGCCGTAAATCATCAGCGGATTACCGCTGGCTTTGAATAAATCACGCCGATATACCAGCGAAACCGGCACTTTTACACCGTCGCGCGCGTCAACCCAAACGCGTTCGCTGCTGTAGTTCGCCGCATCAAAATTTTTCACTTCCTGCTGCTTGAGCAGCGTACGGTTGCCGGTATCCAGATTCAGTTCGAATAATGAACTTGGCGTGGTCATTGATGAGTAACCGTAGCGCAATAGTGAGGTATCGGGCTCAGGATTATAGGCCAGCCAGGTCACATACGTCGGGTCATCGAAGGCCAGTGATTTCTCTTCACCGGTCTGCCAATGAATCTGCCGCAAATGGGTCAGCCCCTGCTCGCGCTCCTCCACCACCAGCCAGTCTCGGAACAGGCTGAAACCTTCGAGCATCACCGCATCACGCGGCGCGATCAGCGTCTGCCATCCAGCCTCCGCGTTGTCTGCACTTTTGTAGAGCCCAAAATTTTGGCCGTCTTTACTCGTTTTGATATCCCGGTTGGAGCGGATATAAAAATGCCCCTGATAATGGTCCAGTGCATATTCATGATCTTTACGTCGCGTCAGGAACACCTGTGGGATAGCCTGCGAATCGTTGGCATCCAACAGGAGAACTTCTGATGTCGTCGTGCTGTCTAGGTGGATCAGGATGTACTTTTCTGAGGTCGTTTTATCCAACCCAACATAGAACGTATCATCCTTCTCTTCATACACTAGCTGGTCAGTTTTAGGGTGAGAGCCAACAGTATGACGATAGACCTGGTAAGGCAGCAGGGTTTTCTTGTGCTTACGCACGTAGTACAACGTTTGTGAGTCATTAGCCCACTCACTGCTACCCGAGGTGTTTTTCAGCACATCATCGGCCCAACTGTCATCCGCCAGGTTTTTGATGCGTATGTCGTACTGACGCCGGGAGAGAAAGTCTTCCGCCACCGCCATGCGCTGATTATCCGGGCTGATATCCAGCCCACCGAGCGTATAAAACTCACTGTCGCGGGCCCGTTCATTACCATCAATCAGCGTATACCACGCTTCACTTTCGGCGGCGGGCTGGCGCAGGTAAATGGCATATTCATTGCCTGGCTCGTAACGGGTCTGGTAGCGGAAGCCCCGTTTTACGTAAGGCACGGAGTGATCCTGCTGGGCAATGCGCGCCACCATCTCTTCATATAAGGTTTCGCGCAGCGCTTGATGTGGCTGTAATGCCTGTTCAGTATAGGTATTTTCGGCAGTGAGATAGTGCAGCACATCGGCATCGGTGCGGTCATCATCGCGCAGCCAGTAGTAGTCATCGATGCGGTTTTCACCATGTATGGTCAGCGTTTTAGGCCGTTTCTCAGCCTTCGGAGGTGTCATCATTTCGCCTTATCTCAATGTTCTTGATTGTACTGTCAGAGTGACAGGTTTATGCAGGGAAACCAAGCGGTAAGGGGAAGGTGGCGGGAATGCGAAGCATGCAAAAAGCGCCGACAGGCAAGGCCATGGCGGCGCTCAGATGTGTTATTTAATGAGTAGATTATTGCGGGTTACCGTAGGTTATTTCCCCCAGTTGGCAATTAAGCGTAACCGGATAGGTTTTGTCAGTGTTATTACCACGGACTTTTACCGGAACGATCCATTTTGCGTTATCACCGGTAATACTGGCAGGTGTGATCCATACCACAGGTGTTGAGGTACCAAGGAGCTTCTTATCCGCATCCCATCGGGTAATACGGTTTTGCAGGAAATCACGTTTCACCAGCGCCGCGATTTCATCTTTGCTGGCATTGCCACACGGCGCGATGGTCGCGGTTCTGTTTTCAGTTTCCGCCGCCTGCGCGATATGCACCACACTACTCAATCCAGCCACTGCGATTAATGCGCCAACTATTACTTTTTTCATGTACCGTCTCCTGAACGCTATTTTCAATCCCTGGTGACCACCGGACGGGTGAATATCCATATCACGAGCAGGGCCATCATTAACAATGACATAATAATCCCGGACAAGGACATAACACAACGTTAACATGAAGACGGGACATCTGGCCCACGTCCAAAATGATGGCAGTGGGCATCAAGGCAGCAAACAAATGAGCCCCAATACGCTTATACAGGCCGGTGATTTGGGCTAACAAGCACCGCTAACCCCCATACAAATTCAAGTATGATGGTAGGTTAGCGTAAGATAATTGCCTTGCAGCTTTTGCCTTTAATCTTACCTTCCTGCAAACGCTGCAACGCTTTTTTGGCGCTCTTCTGACGGATGGCGACATAGGCATGAATCGGGAACATATCAATTTTACCCACTTCCGCCGCCGTCAGCCCCGCTTCACCGGTCAATGCCCCCAGAATGTCACCCGGACGGATTTTGGCTTTGCGGCCGCCGTCGATACATAGGGTGGCCATTTCCGCATCCAGTGCCACCGGTGTGGCAGGCAGTACTTGCGCTACTGGCTGCCACACCACGGTTTGGTGGGTGTAGTCTTCCAGCGCATGCACGCGAACCATTTCCTGTGGCGTAACCAGGCTGACCGCAAGGCCGCTGGTGCCCGCACGACCGGTACGGCCAACACGGTGAACGTGCACTTCCGGATCAAAAGACAACTCGTAGTTAATCACCAGACTCAGTTGTTTGATATCGAGACCGCGCGCCGCAACGTCGGTCGCCACCAGAACGCGGCAGCTACCGTTGGAGAAACGCACCAGTACACGATCGCGGTCACGCTGTTCAAGATCGCCATTAAGCGACAGTGCACTGATACCTTTGCCCGCCAGCGCTTCATGTACTTCCTGACAGTCTCGTTTGGTGTTACAGAACACGACACACGAGGCTGGCTGATGCTGATAAAGCACAGCCGTTAACAGGGTCAAACGCTGGTGACGATCGGTTTCGATAAAGACTTGCTTGATGTCCGCAATGTCATCTTCACCCTCGATTTCAACGTTCAAAGGCTGACGTTGGAATTTATTACTAATGCGCTCAATGCCGCTCGGATAAGTTGCCGAGAACAGCAATGTCTGGCGGTCCTGTGGCGCGTAGCTCACGACATCTTCAATATCTTCACTGAAACCCATGTCCAGCATGCGGTCAGCTTCGTCCAGGACCAGCACTTTCAGTTGGTCTAGCTTGAGCGTGCCTTTACGCAGGTGCTCCTGAATACGGCCTGGCGTGCCAACAATAATATGTGCGGGATGCACCAGCGATTCGAGCTGTGGCCCGATAGACTGGCCGCCGCATAAAGTGAGAATTTTGATGTTTTGGGTGAAACGGGCGAGTCGACGAAGCTCTTTACTCACCTGGTCTGCCAGTTCGCGAGTCGGGCAGAGAACCAGCGCCTGGGTAACAAATTGACCGACAATAATTTTATCTAACAGGCCAATACCGAAGGCAGCGGTCTTGCCACTGCCCGTTTTGGCTTTTGCGCGGACGTCCTGCCCTTGCAGAATAGCGGGCAACGACGCGGCCTGAATCGGCGTCATTTCGGCGTAACCCAGCTCAGACAGGTTAGAAAGTTGCTCAGCGGGCAACGTCAGGACAGAAAATGAATGCGTGCTCAAGGCGATAACTCTTTATATAAGGCAGAAAATTCGAGGCAGCGGCAGAAAACATGACGCCATGGTTTGGTATAAAGGATAACAGAGACCTGACTTCACTGCCTTATCCACCGGGCCAGACGCATAAAAAAACCCGTACAGGATTTTGCCCCAGCCTCTTGCCGGATGCTGCGCAATCGTTTTCGTTGTTAGTGTTTTCATATATACTGCTGCCCACCTATGTCAGCCCAGCGGACGTTTAACAACCTTTACCGCTGCGGCAGTACACATTTTCCACCACCACAGATCTGGGTACGAATCTATGTTAACCATCGGTACTGCACTGCGCGCTGGCGCAACTCGCGTGATGTTATTGGGCTCCGGCGAACTGGGTAAAGAAGTGGCTATCGAATGCCAGCGTCTTGGCCTGGAAGTCATTGCCGTTGACCGCTATGCCGATGCGCCAGCGATGCAAGTCGCTCATCGCAGCTATGTGATCAATATGCTCGACGGCGAAGCCCTGAAACAAGTCATCGAAAGTGAGCGTCCTGATTTCATCGTGCCTGAAATCGAAGCTATCGCTACCAGTATGCTGGTGGAGCTGGAAAAACAGGGCCACAACGTGGTGCCATGTGCGCAAGCGACGCGTCTGACCATGAACCGCGAAGGTATTCGTCGTTTGGCCGCCGAAACATTGCAACTGCCGACCTCAGCCTACAAGTTTGCCGATGACGAAACCTCATTTCGTGCCGCAGTCAATGAAATAGGATATCCATGCATCATTAAACCGGTGATGAGCTCATCCGGTAAAGGCCAAAGTCTGATCCGCAGCGAAGAGACATTACAGCAAGCCTGGGAGTACGCTCAGCAAGGCGGTCGTGCCGGTGGCGGACGGGTGATCGTCGAAGGACTGGTTAAATTTGATTTCGAAATTACGCTGTTGACCATTAGCGCCATTGACGGGATTCATTTCTGTGCCCCTATCGGTCACCGCCAGGAAGATGGCGACTATCGCGAATCCTGGCAACCGCAGCAGATGAGTGAACTGGCACTTCAGCGCGCCAAAGAGATCTCAGCCAACGTGGTGAATGCTCTGGGCGGTAAAGGGTTGTTTGGCGTTGAACTGTTTATTTGTGGCGATGACGTAATATTCAGTGAAGTCTCTCCGCGCCCACACGACACAGGAATGGTGACGCTGATTTCTCAGGATCTGTCTGAATTCGCCCTGCATGTCCGTGCCTTCCTGGGATTGCCTATCGGACTGATCCGCCAGTTTGGTCCGGCAGCCTCCGCCGTCATCTTGCCAGAACTGAGCAGCAACAATGTCTCGTTTAGCGGGCTGGAACATGCGCTAGTAGGGTCAAATCAGGTGCGTTTATTTGGCAAACCGGAAATTAACGGTAAACGCCGTCTGGGTGTGGCGTTGTCCATTGGAGACAGCGTTGAGCAAGCGGTTGAAACAGCGAAGCTGGCTGCTGCTGCTGTGATCGTGAAAGGCTGATTTTTCACCTCAGACTCAATGTCATAAAAACGGGCCTGCAAAAGGCCCGTTTTTAAATAACGAATGTAGAATCAGAAAGTGTGTAGGTTATTCGTCTTCATCGTCAAAAATAGCGGTAACACGATCGCCTTTATGCTTTGAGCGAATTTCCTCTGCTACTGTGGCAATGGCTTCGCCACTGCTCATTCCGCCCGCCATCATTTCACGGATACGGTCGGCGGCCTGTTCCTGTTCGCTGTGTGAAAGTGAAGGCATACCTGCAAGCATGGGGGTGTCCTGTTTCTGGGTTATTTCATGAATTCGGATGGCAGTTGCGCTATCTCAGCACAACCAACATGATTGACCGGACAGTATATACCCAAAATCATTTGAGTACAGGATACAAGGTATACCCCGTCTTCCGCTGGTCTATGCGGCAGAAATCTATGCTAGGATCAGAACCTGTCCTGCAATTATCCAGAATCGTGAAGTCTGCCATGCAACCTGCTCATTCTATTACATTTTATTCGCTGGATCACCAGCCTGACGCCCTGCTCACGCGGTTTGCACCGCTCGCTTCACAGCCATGGGCGATGCTCCTGCATTCCGGTTCCGCGCAGCATGCGCATAACCGATTTGATATCCTGGTCGCCGATCCGCTGATTAAACTGACTACGCGGGGAGCAAAAACCGAAATCGTCTCGCAGCAGGGCACGCTCTTCAGTGAAGATGACCCTTTTATGTTGCTGGAACAGCAGTTGGCGCAATGCGGTTTACAGGCTGAGCCTCATCCCGACCTGCCGTTTCTAGGCGGCGCACTCGGCCTGTTTGGCTACGATCTTGGGCGTCGTATTGAAACTCTGCCGGTCATGGCCAGGCAGGATATTCACTTACCGGACATGGCGGTGGGGATTTATGATTGGGCATTGGTGGCCGATCATCATTTACAACGTCTGACGCTGGTTTGCCATGGTGATCTTCAGGCGCGGCTACACTGGCTGGAAGGATTTTCAATCCCTACTGAGCCCGAAGCATTTAAGTTAAATAGTGACTGGCAGGCAAACATGAACCGTGAACAATACGGCGAAAAATTCCGTCAGATCCAAGCATACCTGCACAGCGGTGACTGCTACCAAATCAATCTGGCACAGCGTTTTTCCAGCCGCTACTCTGGGAATGAATGGCAGGCATTTCTCCGGCTGAACGCGGCTAACTGCGCGCCTTTCTCGGCATTTATTCGCCTGGAAGATAATACGGTTATGAGCTTTTCGCCAGAACGATTCCTGTGGCTGGAGGATCACCAGGTAGAAACCCGGCCAATCAAAGGCACGCTTCCAAGACTGGAGGATCCTCAAGCTGATATCCGACAGGCGCAGCGCCTTGCCGCTTCAGAAAAAGATCGCGCTGAAAACCTCATGATTGTTGACTTGATGCGTAATGATCTCGGGCGCGTTGCGACCCCTGGCAGCGTGCGCGTGCCTGAACTGTTTGTCGTTGAACCTTTCCCCGCAGTGCATCATCTGGTCAGTACCATCACGGCTCAATTACCGCCAGAGTGCCACGCCAGCCAACTGTTACGTGCCTGCTTCCCCGGAGGTTCAATTACTGGCGCACCTAAAATTCGCGCCATGCAAATTATCGAAGAGCTTGAACCGCACCGTCGCAACGCCTACTGCGGGAGCATCGCTTATATCAGTTGCTGCGGCACCATGGACAGTAATATCACCATCCGCACTCTGCTGACCGAGCGTGGAAATATTTATTGTTGGGCTGGAGGTGGGATCGTGGCCGACAGCGAAGAGCAGGCCGAATATCAGGAAACTTTCGATAAGATCGCCCGCATTTTACCGCAATTAGAAGAGTAGCAGCCTTGATTAGCAACGAAACGCCGCTGGCCCCATCACGCTACTCACCAGCAGTATTGGCGTTTATCCAACGCTTTCAGCTACAGTTACCCCCGACGTCGCCGCTTGCGGTGTGCGGGCATCGCCATGCGGCGGTGCTTATTCCGATTATCTGCCGCGAGCAACCGACGCTGTTGCTGACCCGCCGATCAGATTTTCTGCGCAAACATGCCGGCCAAGTCGCTTTCCCCGGCGGTGCTGCTGATGCATCGGATCCCTCACTGATTTATACCGCACTGCGTGAAGCACATGAAGAAGTCGCGATCCCTCCCGCTGCCGTCAATGTATTAGGGACTCTCGCACCGCTCGATAGCAGCAGCGGATTTCAGGTCACACCGGTAATTGGTCTGCTACCGATGGATGTGCCGTTACATCCCTGCCAAGATGAAGTTGCGGAGTTATTCGAGATCCCTCTTGAAGAGGCGTTTAATTTGGCCCGCTATCACCCACTCGATATTCACCGTGGTGGGTCACATCACCGCATTTACCTATCATGGTATCAACAGCAATTTGTCTGGGGGCTGACCGCTACCATTATTCGGCGACTCGCCGAACAGATTCGACCTGATGACATACGCATTTATGACTAATATAGTTACAAGCTGGTCACATTTTTGATTCAAATTAATTTATTTCATGCGAAAAAAGCAACTTTCCGTCACAACCCCTTTTAGACTGTGTGTTAAGTCACGCGTAAAACTGCGATAATCCACTATCAATTACAAATTACACAGTAAATATATCCGTACATGGCACAGATTTCAGTGTCATCCCCCAAAAAAGGAGTATTCGACGTGATTAGCGTTTTCGACATGTTCAAGGTCGGGATTGGCCCTTCCAGTTCCCATACTTTGGGTCCCATGAAAGCCGGCAAACAGTTCGCTGATGACTTGCTTGAAAAGGGCATGATGCCTGACGTGACACGTGTTGCGGTAGATGTTTATGGTTCACTTTCATTGACCGGTAAAGGCCACCACACGGATATCGCCATCATTCTTGGTCTGGCGGGTAATAAACCCGATACGGTAGATATTGACGGCATTCCGCATTTTATTCGCGATGTTGAGCAGCACGAACGTTTGCCCTTAGGTCAGACGCATCACGAAGTCGATTTTCCGCATGACAGCGGTATGGTATTCCGTGGTGAGAATCTACCCAAGCATGAAAATGCAATGCAAATCCACGCGTTTGCCGGTGATGCCCTGCTTTACAGCAAAACATATTATTCCGTTGGCGGAGGATTTATCGTCGACGATGAACACTTCGGCCAGCCGGTTCTTGATGAAGTCAGCGTGCCTTACGCCTTCAATTCAGCCAGTGAAATGCTGGCAAAATGTAAAGAGACCGGTTTATCGCTGTCAGCACTGATGATGCAGAATGAGCTGGCACAGCACAGCAAGCAAGATATCGAACAATATTTCGAAACCATCTGGCGCACCATGCAGGCCTGTATCGATCGTGGTCTAAATACCGAAGGCGTATTGCCAGGACCGCTGCGTGTTCCACGCCGTGCCTCAGCGCTGCGCCGTATGCTAGTCTCCAATGACAAACTGTCCAATGATCCAATGAACGTGATTGACTGGGTCAATATGTTTGCATTGGCAGTAAATGAAGAAAATGCGGCAGGGGGTCGGGTGGTAACGGCACCCACTAACGGTGCCTGCGGTATTGTTCCGGCTGTGCTAGCCTATTACGACCAATTCGTAGAGTCAGTCAGCCCGGACATTTATCTGCGCTATTTCCTGACCTGTGGGGCTATTGGCATTCTTTATAAAATGAATGCGTCAATTTCCGGTGCGGAAGTTGGCTGCCAGGGAGAAGTCGGTGTTGCATGCTCGATGGCGGCGGCAGGTTTAGCCGAATTGCTGGGCGGAAGCCCGGTTCAGGTCTGTATTGCCGCTGAGATTGGTATGGAGCACAATCTGGGACTGACCTGCGATCCCGTTGCGGGTCAGGTGCAAGTCCCCTGTATTGAACGTAACGCGATTGCTTCGGTGAAGGCCATTAACTCAGCGCGTATGGCGTTGCGCCGGACGAGTGAACCACGGGTTTCACTCGATAAAGTTATCGAAACCATGTACGAAACGGGCAAGGACATGAATGCCAAATACCGTGAAACTTCACGCGGTGGACTGGCTATCAAAGTACAATGTGACTAATGAGTCGCACTTCTAGTCTCTCAGCAGGATCCCGTTTCCATAACCAGAATCGGGATCCTGCTGCAGAAAATGTTTAATACAGTGACGTAGCGGTTAAGGTCATCTCTATAAAAGCCCCTGTATTATCCGGAAAATTCATTTTCCGGTCTTGCATTTGACCTCAGTGCTGCGGCATTCTGACCTGTTGGGGAAACACAGAGGTTGCGTCATCTTTTCTGGTCAATATAAAACCAATAGGCTGTGATAACCCGTAAAAGCAAGAATTAAGAGTGGATATAAGTGACGATGTCACTTTTTTGAAAAACATCGAAATACAAGGATTAATACGATGCCTTTCAGCCAGATTTCGTTCGCGAAATATCACTACTATCGCCTGGCGCTGGCTGTAGCGATTGGACTCCTTACACTCATTCTAACGCTCGGTATCCGCATCTATGAACAAACTCGGGTGATCAGTCAGGACCAACAACGTATTGCTCGCCACACGATTCAAAAACTGGAAGCCTTGTTACAACCTGCCAATGCCGTCCCCTTCGCCCCACTCATTCAGCCCGGTCAAAATTGTTTATCACAGCAACCCACGCTGCAACGGATGGTGTCGCTGTTACAGACACTGCGGGCTATTGCTCTGGTCAGAGATGACAAAATCCTCTGCTCCAGTCTCATAGGTAGCGTGAGTTATGATTTCAATCAGCTATTACCCCAGTTAGCTCTTGGCGCAAGCCATCTCCAGCTTCGCACTTCAACGCATGGGGCCGATTCCATCCCAACACTGGTGTTATGGCATCCTGATGGCTCAGATAAAGATAATGGGCTGCTTTTCGTATATAACATCGGCGTGTTGACGAATTTTCTGCTTGAACCTCAGCCACCGTATGCCCAAAGTATTGTGCTCAACGTCCTGGATAAAAGCCTGGAGTACGGCAAAAACCAGATCACGCCGCGCATTGACATGACTCAAACCCCGATCGTTTTCACACGTTCGGGCATATACGACTTCTCTGTTTCAATTTATGGTGATGATGCATCTACGCTTGCCTGGCGTGAATTACTCACACATCTGCCGCTGTCACTGCTCATCAGCCTGCTGACCGCCTTTGCTATCTACCTGCTTTCAGGCAGCCGCATCAGCCTTGCTTATCCTATCAGCCAAGCTATTTCTCACCGGGAATTTCAGGTCTACTGTCAGCCCATTATTAACAGCGCAGACGGTCGTTGTGTCGGTATTGAAACGTTGATGCGCTGGAAAAACCATCGGGAGGAGTGGATATCACCGGATGTGTTCATTCCATTGGCTGAACAACATGGCCTGATTATTCCCCTGACCCGCTATCTGATCAAACAAGTCGTTGAGAAACTGGCATTGTTCCCTGCCCGGTCAGATTTCTACATCAGTATTAACGTTGCCGCGCAGCACTTCAATGAGATGGTGATCGTCGATGATATTCGTCAGTTATGGTTATCCGCAGAACCCAGATTATCACTGATGCTGGAGCTCACTGAACGCACCCACTTGCAGGAACTGACTACCGAACAGATCAGCGAACTCAAAGAGATGGGGATTATGCTGGCAATTGATGATTTCGGCACTGGGCATAGCTCACTTAGCTACCTGAAAACCCTCACTCCCGATGTGTTGAAGATCGACCAGGCCTTTACGGCCTCTATCGGAACGGATGCCATCAATGCCACCGTCACCGATACCATAATCACCCTCGCACAACGCCTGAAAGTGAAGCTGATTGCCGAAGGTGTTGAGACCCTGGAGCAGGCTGATTATATGCGTAAGCGCAAAGTTGATGCCTTACAGGGCTACTATTTTTCCCGTCCGATGCCGATTGATATTTTTCCATCATGGCTCGAACACTATGAAAAAGACGAAATGAATGCCTTTTCACCAGTGATCTGAACCTGATTAGAATAAAAAAACGGCGACCGAAGTCGCCGCAGGCACTAGATAACACGTGAGATATCAGGCTCACTCACCTTCATCCCACTCGTTCATTTTGGCTTTGGTTATGCGAACCCGGTCAATGCGGTACTCCGATACGTCGATGATTTCAAAAGTCAGCGGTGGCAAGGAGATAATTTCTCCGGCCTCAGGCATCTGCCCTGACTGAGCAAGTAAGAAACCGGCCAGAGAGGCATAATCAGCCGTTGGGCTGACCAGATCGTCCGTATCCAGTAGTTGTTGCAATAAGTGCAGATCAGTACCGCCCTTGGCAATCCAGCCATCACCGTCAACGATCAGATCCGGAGTTTCATCCTCATCAGGGAACTCACCGGCAATCGCCTCAAGAACATCCAACGGTGTGACCAATCCCTGAATGACGCCAAACTCGTTGCCCACCACCACTAAACGCCCTCTTGCTCTGCGCAATACCGCCAGTAGATTGATAACATCCATGGTTTCCGGCACAACAATCGGCGGCGTTTTCTCCGCGAATGCCACAATATTTTCACCGTTTTCCAATGCCACCAGCAGATCTTTGGCACGCACGACGCCAATTACGTCATCCAGCGAGTGGCGGCAAATTGGGAATAAGCTATGAGGTGTGTCCAGTAGTTGCAATCGAATCTCAGCCGGCGAGCGCTCACTGTCGACCCAAGAGATCTCAGTGCGCGGCGTCATGATGCTGCGCAGAGAACGTGAGGCCAGGGTCAGAACACCGCTTATCATATGACGCTCTTCTTCGGCAAAGGTCTCCGACGCACGCTGAGAAGACTCCTCTGCATGGTTCTCATCCTGATTCTGGCGCTTGCCGCCCATCAGCCGCTGAATAGCCTCTGCAGTGCGTTCACGCAAAGGACGGTTTGACTGACTCTTAAGGAAGTTTCTGCGGGCAATCTGATTAAATAACTCAATCAGAATTGAGAAACCAATGGCCGCGTACAGGTATCCTTTCGGAATATGGAAGCCAAAACCTTCTGCGATCAGACTCAGGCCGATCATCAACAAGAAGCTTAGACAGAGTACGACCACGGTCGGATGATTGTTCACAAAGCGCGTCAGCGATTTGGAGGCCAATAGCATCACCCCCATGGCGATCACCACCGCCGTCATCATAACCGCCAGATTATTCACCATCCCGACGGCGGTTATCACCGCATCGAGCGAGAACACAGCATCTAACACTACAATCTGGGCCACTACTGACCAAAAACTGGCATAACCACGATTATGACCCCCATGGCTTTCCTGCCCTTCCAACCGCTCATGCAATTCAGTCGTGGCTTTGAACAACAGGAATATGCCCCCCAAAAGCAAAATGAGGTCACGACCTGAGAAACTGAACTGCGCAATGCTAAACAACGGTGTCGTCAGCTTGACCATCCATGAAATAAGCGATAACAGGCCAAGACGCATGATCAGAGCAAGAGACAAACCGATGATACGGGCTTTGTCGCGCTGCTTCGGTGGCAGTTTGTCGGCCAGGATGGCAATAAACACCAAATTGTCGATGCCCAAGACAATTTCAAGTACAACCAAAGTCAATAAACCGACCCAAATCGACGGGTCCATTAAAAATTCCATATCAGGCCTCGCTATGAGTAGAAGGAGAAAGACGACGCAATACGTTCCTATCAGACATTGTCTGAGGAAGATGATCAGCGGAGATCAGTGGGAGCGTTTTCAATGCGACGATAACCCGACCTGAAGAGGTGAAATTGTCGGAAAAAAGAGGTGAGAAAAGAGAAGATAAGTGACGTCGATGACAGTCCATAGGGAGGGCTGGGGCCCGGTACTCCTGTTCAATTGTTGGGAGAGTCACTCTATCAGTAATTATTAAACCGGAAAAGAGTGTTTTTTTACAAGCAGCATCGTTTTGTAACACCTATGCTGTTTTTACCAGCAATGTGTTACTGCACTCACTGCAGGTCTTTCAATAGCAGACCAAAGTCACAAAATTTATTTTTTCACAGACTAAAATAAATCGGGTCGTACAACCTGTTGAGGTTTTACCACACAACTTTTTATTGTTTATCAGAAAGTAAGACTTTACACACAAGGAAGTTCTGAGCCAGCCACTCAAAGAGCATTATGTAAGGACAGCAAGCGTTCGCTGAAGGAATATAAAGCGGCGAATGTCATCAGCACCATCACTAATGTGCATAACCCTTTATGGGTTAACAGAGGAGGTAGCGAGTGAGTATTGCTATTATCATCGGCACGCATGGGTCAGCAGCTGAACAGCTTCTGAAAACGGCGGAAATGATTTTAGGTGAACAGGATAACGTCGCCTTTATTGATTTCGTTCCCGGCGAAAATGCCGAAACATTGATTGAGAAATATACGGCAAAACTGGGCGGACTTGATACCAGTAGCGGTGTTCTTTTTCTGGTGGATACCTGGGGCGGGAGTCCGTTCAATGCCGCCAGCCGCATCGTTATCGATAAAGAAAACTATGAAGTTGTCACCGGGGTCAATATCCCTATGTTGACGGAAACCTTCATGGCCCGCGATGACAATCCCACGTTTGCAGAATTAGTCGCCATCGCTGTTGAAACTGGACGTATCGGTGTCAAAGCCCTGAAAACACCTGAGCCTGAAGCGCCTGCCGCTGTGACTCAACCCGCAGCTACAAAACCTAAAGCTGCCGCTCCCGCTAAAGCGTTAGGTCCAAACGATCATATGAAAATTGGTCTGGCCCGTATTGATGACCGTTTGATACATGGTCAGGTTGCGACTCGCTGGACCAAAGAAACCAACGTGAATCGTATTATTGTTGTGAGTGATGAAGTTGCGGCTGATCACATGCGTAAAACATTGCTGACTCAGGTTGCCCCTCCGGGCGTCACAGCACATGTTGTTGATGTTGATAAAGCTATTCGCGTCTACAACAACCCCAAATATGCTGCCGATCGCGTCATGTTGTTATTCACTAACCCAACAGACGTTCTGCGCGTTGTTGAAGGTGGAGTCAACATCACTTCGGTGAATATCGGCGGTATGGCATTCCGTCAGGGTAAAACTCAAGTGAATAATGCCGTTTCCCTCGATAAAAAAGACATCGAAGCATTCAATCAATTGAATGCAAAGGGTATTGAGCTTGAGGTGCGAAAAGTCTCTTCCGACTCACGCCTGAAGATGATGGATCTCATTAATAAGATGAATTAATAAACTCAGCGAATTAAAACAACAGATTCCCTCAACGTTATCTGTTTTTGACGAGCTTATTTTACTCAGCGTTTTTGGTCATAGGAGAAGTGCAATGGAGATCACCACACTACAGATTGTGCTGATATTTATTGTTGCATGCATTTCCGGGATGGACTCCATCTTGGATGAATTTCAATTCCACCGTCCGCTGGTGGCCTGTACCTTAATCGGTATCATTCTCGGCGATATGAAAACCGGGATCATTATCGGTGGTACGTTGGAAATGATTGCTTTGGGTTGGATGAACATTGGGGCCGCCGTGGCACCCGATGCCGCCCTCGCCTCAATTATTTCAACCATTCTGGTTATCGCAGGTGGTCAGTCAGTGGGTGCGGGTATTGCCCTTGCCATCCCTCTGGCGGCAGCAGGCCAGGTTCTTACCATCATCGTTCGTACTATCACCGTGGCTTTCCAGCATGCGGCAGACAGTGCGGCAGAACGCGGTAATTTAAGTATGCTGTCCTGGATCCACGTTTCGGCGCTGATCCTCCAGGCGATGCGTATTGCTATTCCTGCTGTCATCGTGGCTGTTTCCGTCGGTACCGAAGTTGTTCAGGTCATGCTTTCGTCCATTCCTGCAGTCGTCACGAATGGTCTGAACATCGCAGGTGGCATGATTGTGGTTGTCGGTTACGCGATGGTCATCAACATGATGCGCGCTGGCTATCTGATGCCATTCTTCTACCTCGGTTTCGTTACTGCTGCTTTCACCAACTTCAACCTGGTTGCTCTGGGTGTGATTGGTGTGGTTATGGCAATCCTGTACATCCAGTTGAGTCCTAAGTACAACAAGTCTGCTAACGCAGCGGGACCTGCACAGGGTGTTAACGATCTCGATAACGAATTGGATTAAGGGTGAAAGAAATGGTTGATCAAACTGCAGTTAGCCAAACCCCAGAAAAAAAACTGACGCCGGGTGATATCCGTGGTGTGTTTATGCGCTCCAATTTGTTCCAGGGGTCATGGAACTTCGAGCGTATGCAGGCATTGGGCTTCTGTTATTGTATGGTGCCCGCGATCCGTCGCCTCTATCCTGAAAATAACGATGCACGCAAAGCGGCTATCAAGCGTCACCTGGAGTTCTTTAATACCCATCCCTACGTGGCAGCCCCCGTGCTTGGCGTTACGCTGGCGATGGAAGAACAACGTGCCAATGGTGCCCCCATTGATGATGCGGCAATCAATGGCCTGAAAGTCGGTCTTATGGGGCCGCTGGCAGGTGTCGGTGACCCAATCTTTTGGGGTACAGTACGACCAGTTTTCGCTGCACTGGGTGCCGGTATCGCGATGAGCGGAAGCCTGCTCGGACCTTTGCTGTTCTTCATTCTATTTAACCTGGTACGCCTGCTGACTCGTTATTACGGCGTGGCATATGGCTATACCAAAGGCGTCAATATCGTTAACGATATGGGCGGTGGTTTCCTGCAAAAGCTGACCGAGGGGGCATCGATTCTTGGCCTCTTTGTCATGGGGGCCTTGGTTAACAAATGGACGCACGTCAATATTCCATTAGTGGTCTCGAGGATAACCGACCAAACCGGCCATACGACAGTGACAACAGTACAGACGATCCTCGATCAGTTAATGCCGGGTCTGGTCCCGCTATTGCTGACCTTTGGCTGTATGTGGCTATTGCGCCGTAAAGTTAATGCCCTGTGGATTATCATCGGCTTCTTTGCTATTGGTATCTTCGGCTACTGGATTGGCCTACTGGGTCTTTGATAGCAGCAAAAACCGGGGGACAAGCTCCCCCGGTTTTTTTATGCCATTTAAGTAGAGTGAAGTAATACCATTTTGGCTTGGTCATTGGGCTATTATGTTGTCCCGCCGGCCATACGCCCGGTAAGTTCGCTGGAGAAGTTTCATGTCCGTCACCGATATCATCCTCGCCCTTTTTTCTCTTTTGCTTCTGGCTTATGCCATCTACGACGAATTTCTGATGGGGATGAAAAAAGGCGCTACCCTCCTGAAGGTTAATCTTCGCCGTCGCAATAAATTGGACTGTATTATCTTCATCGGTCTGTTGTTTATTTTGCTCTACAACAATATCAATGCTCATGGGACTGCGATAACTAACTATTTATTAATCGCTCTGGCGTTGATTGCATTCTATATTTCTTTCATCCGCTGGCCAAAAATGTTGTTTAAAGCCACAGGTTTTTTTTACGCCAATGCCTTCATTACCTATGACCGCATCAAAGCGATGAACCTTTCCGAAGATGGCATCTTAGTGTTTGACCTGGAACAAAGAAAATTATTAATCCGGGTAAATAATCTCGATGACTTGCAAAACATTTATAATTTTATTGTTGAAAATCAATAAATTAAATAAATCATGCAATGGGCTATATTTAATAGCCTTATATTTACTTCATGTCATTGGCCCACAAATTAATATCACTGATTAAAACCACATTCGGTGGGTTTATTATTTAACTAATGTGATTAATGTGTGTACTTAATGAAAAATATTGTCTGATGAAATTCTAAACCTCAATTTATTTGTTGTTGTTATCAATTTAAATATCATGTTAAGGTTCCGCCGTCATTTGGGGAGTAGCCGGTTTTTCACCAATTTGCCCTGCGCGAAATGTGTGTAAAGACGCCCGTATCAACATGCTCGTTTTAATAATAAAACGTGGTGCGGGCAGCCAGGAGGTTGGCGAGACCATAGACGTGTAGCACCGCCGTGAGGTTGGGGGTTGTGCTTCGCTTATATGGAAACCCGGCTGAGGTTACACTCATGAATATCTCCGCAACGCTAATTCTGGCTTTTGGTATGTCGATGGATGCTTTTGCTGTGTCGATTGGTAAAGGAGCCTCACTTCATCGCCCACGCTTTCGCGAAGCCCTCCGCACAGGACTTATTTTTGGTGTCATTGAAGCGATCACACCGCTGATAGGTTGGGGGATTGGCCTATTCGCCAGCAAATACATTATGGCCTGGGATCACTGGGTGGCATTCACGCTGCTATTTATCCTCGGTGCCCGGATGATTGTCGAAGGCCTGAGAAATAAGCCCGAGGAAGCAAGCACCAACCAGCGCAGCCACGGCTTCTGGATACTGGTGCTTACCGCAATCGGCACCAGTCTGGATGCAATGGCAATCGGTGTAGGGCTGGCTTTTCTGCAGGTTAATATCATCCATACTGCATTAGCCATTGGTATGGCGACCATGATTATGGCCACCCTGGGTATTATGCTCGGTCGGTTTATTGGCCCAATGTTGGGTAAATGGGCAGAAGTACTGGGAGGCGTGGTGCTGATAGGTATTGGCTTTAATATCCTGCTGGAACATTTAGGCTATATCGGTTGATACAGCGGTAGGTTCATCTTCAGATTTGCGCTGATGTAGTCTAATGATGAAGTCTGTTTCACAGAAAAATGAACCTTCATCTTTTAATACAGCCCCTATCTCTTCAGTGGCACGCCACGCAAACGGCGTCATCTGCAAGAGATCAAAAGCCTGTTCGCCGCTCAACATCATCGGATACGCCAGGTTCTCGGAACGTATGCGCTCAAAACCTTCCAACTGCTCATCTAACTCTTCATGTAATTGTACGTCAGAATAAATACGAGCCTTCAACTGATAGAGATGGCGCGGTCCGGGAGCCACTGTCAGCACCAAACCACCGGGCTTCAGTGCACGGAATAACTCTTCTGCCTTACATGGCGCATAAATGCGTAGAACAGCATCGAGGGATTGAGCGGCAAACGGCAAACGATGGCTGGAAGCCACACAAAACTTAGCGTTGTGATAGCGTTTAGCGGCATTACGGATAGCGACTTTGGCGACATCCAGACCAAAAACAGTCATCGCCCTGTTCTGCATAAGTCGAGTGGCCACCGCCGTGGTGTAATAACCTTCCCCACAGCCGATATCCAGCAATGCATCAGCCTTCACCGACAGCACATCATCAAGTAATTCAGCGATACGATCGCGTAAAGGCTGGTAATGACCGCCGTCTAAAAAGTTGCGCCGCGACACCATCATCTCAGGACTGTCCCCCGGTTGTTTCGAGCGCTTATGCTGTACGGGCATCAAATTGACGTATCCTTCTTTCGCGTTATCAAACTGATGATTTTTCGGACACCGCCACTGCTTTTCGGTAAGAGTCAGTGGTTGATGACAAAGAGGGCATTGATAACTCATGAAGGTTCCAAAACAGTGTCTGAGCGCGAAACAGCATAAGGTGCCAAGTCTAAAGAAGGCGTCTGTCAGTTGCAACCGCTGGTATAACAGTGAAAAAGCCCGCTACACTAAGCGCTTAGAGTTTTCTCTTCTGAAGTGACTTCATATGACTGATATTTCGGCCTTACTTAGCAACATCCCTGGAATCCATCATGGTTTTGGCGATAAAAGCGCCCTGCTACCTGCCGTATTGCAGCCATTTGAGGCCACTCGCCCGAATAAAAAACAGGTGCACGGCGTGCGTATTGTTGACGTTGTTGAACCGGCTCAGGAGAGCGGAGAAGCTGATGGTTTTTACACTGCCTTACCCGGAATCTTGCTGACTGTTTTCAGCGCAGATTGCCTGCCGATCATCTTCTGTAAGCTAGACGGGAAGCGAATTGGCGTCATTCATGCCGGTTGGCGCGGACTGAAGAACGGTATCATTGAGAAAATGGCTGAGCGCATTAATTATGATGGCTCCACAGCTGACTGGGTGGCCTCTGTCGGACCTTCCGCTCAGCCCTGCTGCTATGAAGTCA
Organism: Hafnia psychrotolerans; assembly: GCF_014639435.1. GTDB lineage: Bacteria > Pseudomonadota > Gammaproteobacteria > Enterobacterales > Enterobacteriaceae > Ewingella > Ewingella psychrotolerans. Next base: position 386,534 of record NZ_BMFZ01000003.1, read on the forward strand.
GCCAAGAGCTAGTGGACGACTTCCTGAAAGAACTGGACCTGTCTCCTGGGTTGATGATCCCTTCTCCACGGCATCTGAATCTCGCCGCTATTGCTCAAGCGAAAATTCGCCAGTTGGGCTTCGCCTCCGTAGACAGTGCTGGCAGTTGTACCATTTGCAGCACCGTAACTGACGCCTCTGGCAACGAGAGCTATAAGTACACCAGTTTTCGCCGCAACAGCCACCAGCGCGTTAAAGACCCTTCATATCCCGACATCATCGGCCGTAACCAACAGTCTGGCGTGATTATTATTCCAAACTGATCGTGACAAAAAAACCCGCGCATGGCGGGTTTTTATACAGCAGAAGCGGCTTAGATTGCCATTACGTTAACAGCAGAAGGGCCTTTCTGACCGTCTTGGATTTCGAACTCTACGCTCTGGCCTTCAGCCAGAGTTTTGAAGCCGTTACCCTGGATTGCAGAGAAGTGTACAAACACGTCTTTGCTGCCGTCAGCAGGAGTAATGAAACCAAAACCTTTGGACTCGTTGAACCACTTAACTTGACCTTTAATCTTTGCCATCTTGAGTATTTCCTTTGGATTGTTTTAACTGCCCTGAGGCTTTACATAGACAAACTAGAGTCGTTACTGCTTGAGGCACTAAGATATAAATCGGCAGAGAAGCGGTATTCAACGATAACGTTTTTACTCTGGTCTTCTTTACTGAAAATGCCACACATATACAGAACCGTACCTCGTTTTACCCAGATGCGTTATCACATACTCTGAATTAGATGGCAAGCCATTTTTAATCAGTGATGGACATGTCGCACATATTTGAGTCGACTAACGGCACTAACTCAACAGTTAAGCTAAAATATGTTGATAGGTACTCTTTTTTCTGCTTAACGTCAGAATATGTTGATTGCTCAAAACAATAATTCCTCGCCGTGATTGTTAGGCCTTTAATGCTGAACGATAAACCTGAGAATCCACTTTATTTGAATTTTTATCTTCTAAGTTATGCCTGGAAGTACGGATGAGCAGGTTTGGGTGTCTACGAAAAACGGATGAGATATCGCAGCGCCTGGCGAGTGATCACCGCACCCAACCCCTTGCTTAGCATGCATTGTATGGCAGGAATCTCATAAACTGTAGAGGGACTCTGGTTCGTTTTCCAACTGTATTGCTGTGATTTTAAGAACCACATTATTACCTGATCATTCATTAATCAAAATGCATATCGGTTACCGTTGGTGCAATAAACACCGGTTCAAGGGATAAGGTGCACTATAGTAGCGCAGTCAGTCGCGCAGTCGCGTCGCGCATTTTTTAATAAAAATGCGCATAAATGAGATAAATAATCACAAGGACAAAATCTTTTGAAGAATATTATCATAGCGGTCAGGGTAAGCTTTTAACAATATAATGAAATAATGATGTTCTAAAGATTAGACCAGTATTACTGCCAAAGCCCCCCTATATTTATTCCTGATTAAACGTTAGAGGTTTAGTGTTGCTAAAATAAAAATAAAACCGTGATAGACATCACGATTTTATTTACTAACCGACCACTATGTAAAGGAAAAATCAGGCTGGCCTGCCATCTCCGGCTCTCACCTTGAGTCATGAACCCTCGTCGGGTGATGCTCACTTTTGGCGTGCTGAGCTATTTCAATCTACCTTGATACTTTGCCCTATTTTCAAGGGAACAAAATGAGGATCAACATCATTATGCCCCTCTTTTGCCAGAGCCAATTCTTGCAAAGGCTCGTCTAAGGATTCATCCGCTAATTCAAAAACCCCCCAGTGGATCGGCACCGCTTTTCGGCATTTGAGTTCAGAAAATACTGTTACCGCCTGTTGTGGATCCATATGCTGCGCACTCATGAACCATCTTGGTGCATAAGCACCAATAGGAATAGCGGCAAGATCAAAGGGGCCGAGTTGGTTACCAATCTCTTTAAACTGATCGCTATAACCGCTGTCGCCAGAGAAATAGAAGCGCAGCGCCTGACTGGCTACCACCCAACCGCACCATAAAGAACAGTTACGATCCCAGGGTGTGCGCATACTCCAGTGACGCGCGGGAACAGCATGAAAAGTCAGATCACCGATTTTATGCTGTTGCCACCAGTCGAGCTCCTCCACACGACAGGCTCCCTGACGTTCCAGCCAACGTTTCATCCCTAGCGGAACAATAAAAATCAATTGAGGAAACCGTCTAAGCAGCTTTTTTATCGTGGGCTTATCCAGATGATCATAGTGATTATGAGACAGTACGACATAATCAATCTGAGGTAAGTCGGCCACGTGGGCAGCAACGGGCGTTTTTCTTTTTGGACCATAAAATCTTAACGGCGAGGCACGGTCAGAAAGTGCAGGATCCGTCAGCACGGTTTGACCTGCAACCCGAAGCAAAAGGCAGGCATGACCTAAAAACCAGAGCCGATCTTCGGTGCCATTAAAATCCGCTTTTTGCCACCACTGGGCGATAAATTGCTGATAACCCCTCTGCGGTGGTTTCGGCAGCTGCTGTGCTTTACGCTCGCGTTGCCACCGTTTAAAGTCGCCTTCCTCACGCTGATGAGGTTCAGGATTAGTGAACCCTTCCGGTGTATGGTGTGCCCTTAAAGGGTCGTAATAGCGATTTTTGAAGACCATAATACTCCTGTGCTCATCACAATAGCGTTGACTGCTCCTTGCCCCGATGTCGGTACGTCTCTATTCCTTTACACGAGATTGGCTAATAATACTTATCACACAGTGCAAAAAAGGGTGAGAGTGAGTCTGACAACGCCCTTCTTAAGCAAATCTTAAGGTGATAATGTTGTGATGGTCGACAGTAACTCAAGGATCTAATATGACTAAGAACAACGTAAACCGCTCGAGTACTTTCTTCAAACGCGTCAGCCCTATTTTTACCCTGCAGCGCCAATACTCGGCCATAGGGCTCAAATTACGCCTTCGTCGCAACCCGCTAAAACAGGTATTGATGGTCCCGGCAGGCGTGCTGCTTAGTGCGGCGACGCTAAGTGCCGTCATGGTGACTATCGTTACCTTTGATGTAGTGGTCCTGTTGGTTTCAGTTTTCAAAAAACCTTTTCAACGCAAAAAACACATGCCCTTCACATCCCTAAGGGCCAATGTATAACCGGAAAGGCAAAGTAAAAAACCGCGCTGAACATAGACACTCAGCGCGGTTTTTATTAATGATAATCAAAATGAGCAACGTTTTACTGCTACCACAACGCTAAAGCATTCCTCAGGCCGCTTCGGCACAAAGTTTAGTGAGATTTCTGGCTCCGATCATTAAGGTTGCAACATAGGATTGCCGGCGGGTAACCACTTCTACCGCCACCCGGGAATTTTGGTACTTGATCAGATAAGTTGATGGCCAGCCCTGGCGTCGTGTGCCATAAGCTTTTTCGTGGCTGTCAATGGCTGCATGGGCAACCACCAGATGGGAGAGAGTTTTATCACCTTTAATGATGCGCTTCATAATGGACTCCGCCTTAGACACAACTGTCAAAATGAGGAAACATTAATCACTTGATACCCATCGCTCTATACGATGCTTATTCGAATCACTTCTTTGTAACTTTGTCACAGCTTGAGTATCCCTGCAGCTTTATTTATGCGCAAGTTTTACTTAACAGGAAGCAAACCATTGCCGCCCGCAGCGGTCTGTGACTATCAGCGTGCCACTGCCCTTGCCCACGGATGATCTGTGCTGACCAGCAGGTGTTATCCGGCATTTCGGTGGCGTTAAGGCTGATATTATTGGCGCAGATGATCGGCCAGGCATCGGAAGGGTTGTTGCAATAATCCTTACCCTTAACGCCGCCATACGGATACCACTTATCGGGTTCTTCGCCAGTCAGCAGGGCAATACTATGGTTTACTTCGCTGTCATTCTCTTCAGACCATTTAATCATGAATCATTCCATCAAGAGCCACTGTTGCAATGAAGCCTACGACAGAATTAAGACACTTTCATGAATGCACAAACGTTGATAAAAAAAACCCGCGGTCCGCGGGCTATGATCAAACACAAGATTATCTTTCGGGGATAAACCCACGCAGACTGAGTGCAGAATCATCATCTATAGATTCTACTGACATTTTCCCTTCAGCCTGTCCCGCTAAAATTTTCAACAGCTCAGTTTGCTGGCGCTGGTGGTCAGCGATCTCATGCAGAAGTTGAATTTGCTGATTAGCCCTGACGCTGGCCCGATTAACAACAAACCACAACAACAAGAATAGCAAAACAAAAAGAACACACAGCACCAATGAGGCCAGGCTGGATTGGCCCATTGCGACATCAAACATTGACTAACCTACTGCTTAATTTTTCCGAACGAGCATCTTACCATTCCAGCTCGTCCATGGAAGCCATTAGCAAAAAAACAGCCCGACCTGGCTGCTCGTCTGTCACGATCACCAAGGGATAAAAGAGGTCACGGAACAAATGCCAAGGGTAAAATTACCGCCCTGGTCGCAGTAGCTATTCAAGGCAAGAAGATACAACGCGACACAGGTAAGCAAAAAAACCAATAACATCATGATTTTCTTTAGGTTACTAACTCGCTTTTTTAGTTTGATGGCATCACTCTTTCGGGTTAATCCGCGTTTATTGAGGCTCAAAATCTGCATCCAACACGTCGATAATAATCTAATGATGCTACTCCATAGAGCTTAAACAAAATTATAACAAGTCGATGATGTCCGTACTCGACGCAGCACGGGTTCTACGTATTTTCTTCATCTAAGAATCCACTGTTTTTTCTGTAAGGGATAGCGGTGAAATAATCATTGCACCTATACTCCCCAACATCCTGAGGCCCTCAGGAAATACAATAAGAGGAATATCCCTAATGAACGCTATCAAAGGCATCATTGTAGTCGCGATTATTTACGCTGTTTTTCTGTTTTCGGGTTATGGCGTAACAGTCGGCAGCAGTGAAAATGCCGCTGGTTTAGGTCTGAAATGTCAATATTTGACTGCACGGGGCATTGTTGATGCTCAATATTTGCATACAGACAGTGGGGTTGTTGGCGTCGCTAAATGCCCGATTTTCAAACAGATTGGCGAAGTGGTTGATAAAAAATAATGCTCAGGATGCCTGCTAGCGCGGGCATCCTTTCCTTAATCTTAAAGATTCACCGTCTAACTGTCATGCTTGGTGAATTTGAGGTCGATCAGAGAAATAGCCTTTTCGATCGCCCGTTTAGTGACCGGATCCGTGCCGGCCGGGTGACGTGAAAAATCGATACTTTTTAGCTGATGTGACATTTTGTCGCGTACTTCCGTCGGTGCAATCACATCAATCACATCCAGAATCTGCTTTATCACTAGCTGGCACGCCACCAGGTCAGATTCAAACTCCTGCTCTTTTGTTAATAGTACAGACATGCGGATCCCTTTATCTATTGCATTGATCATCAATTCACGGCCAACAGAATAACATGCAGCACAATATTTTTACCCCATCCTCCCAGCTCAGAGCTCAAGAAATCACGATATGCTCAAATATCAGACAAACAGTCTGTCGCTGCTGTGGTTATAACGGCAAATCTTCTATGCTTAGCAGAGTGAACGGATAAGGGGACACGATGTTCGCATTGGTATTAACCATTTGTTATCTCGGTGGCGGCTGCGAGGATTTAGCCATCGACGCTTTTGATACTAAGCAGCAATGTATGGTGGCCATGCGCCAGGAAGGGCTGCGCCATGCGGACTGCTATCCAATAGAGGATTTTATTGATGCCTATTGGTCTCCTGCTCACGATAATGCCGACTTCTGAGTGCATGAACCCTTATTTTATGCTGTTCTTGCCTCTCAGATAATATAAATGTCAGTAAAGCATTGCCAAAAGAAATCACCAAAGGTATGAATACCTGTTACTTATTGATATTTAACTATATTGACAGGGCAGGAAATGATGAAGCAAAGATCTAAAGCGGTTTTCAAGAAAATCCCTCTGGCACTTTTACTTTCCGGTACTTTTCTTTCCACTCTCCCGGCGTTCGCCGCTCAGGTACCTGCAGGTGTCGAGCTGGCGGCCAAACAAGAAATTGTGCGTAACAACGGCAGTGAACCCGCATCGCTGGACCCGCACAAAGTTGAAAGCGATGTTGAATTTAACATTCTTAGCGACCTCTTCACCGGGCTGATTACTATTGACGACGAAGGTAACCCGCACCCGTCTCTGGCTGCAAGCTGGGACAATAAAGATAACCAAGTGTGGACCTTTCATTTACGCCCTGACCTAAAGTGGTCGGATGGTTCACCGATCACAGCTCAGGATGTGGTTTTCAGTTGGCGGAGGCTGGTGGATCCTAAAACTGGCTCACCTTATGAAAGCTATCTGAGCAGCATGCATATGCTCAATGCAGCAGATATCATGGCGGGGAAAAAGCAGCCTGACCAGTTGGGCGTGAAAGCGCTGGATAAGCTGACGGTGGAAGTCACACTGGATCAACCACTCTCCTATTTCCTGGGCATGCTGGCTCACCCATCGCTATTCCCAGTCAGTCAGGCCGCCGTAACGAAAAATCCAGACAAGTGGACACAACCGGGCAACCTGGTCAGCAGTGGTCCATTTAAGCTCGATACCTGGACGGTCAACGAACGGGTCACTGCGGTACGAAACCCAAACTACTGGGATAACGAACATACTGTTATCAATAAAGTGACCTATTTGCCTATTGCTTCCGGTACTGCTGAGGTCAACCGCTATAAGGCCGGTGAGATTGACATCACCTCAACGGTCCCGGAAATTCAATTTGTCTCGCTGAAGAAAGAACTGGGCGGGCAGGTCCATGTTGGCCCGAAACTGGGTGTTTACTATTACGCGATGAACACCACCAAGGCACCCTTCAACGATCCACGCGTCCGGCTGGCACTGAATCTGGGGCTAGATAAAGAGATCATCGCTGGAAAAGTGCTGGGACAGGGACAAAAGCCCGCCTGGCACTTAACGCCTGATCAAACCGGTGGCTTTGTCTTCAAAAAAGACAAGTATAGTGAGATGACACAGGCACAGCGTGTGACTGAAGCGAAAAAACTGTTGAAACAAGCAGGGTTTGGACCTTCCCATCCGCTAAAATTCAACTTGTTGTATAACACTTCCGAATCTCACCAGCGCATTGCCATTGCGGCAGCCTCGATGTGGAAGAAAAATTTGGACGTGGATGCCACTTTGCAAAATCAGGAGTGGAAAACCATGCTTGATACTATGCATCAGGGTAATTATGACGTCGTGCGCTATGCGTGGATTGCTGATTACAACGAGCCGTCAACCTTCCTCAACACGTTGCGCAGTGATAACAGCGAAAACACCTCCAAATTTAACGACCCAGATTACGACAAAGCGCTAGATAACGCCCTAAGCGCGAAGGATAAACAGCAAGTTGGCCAGTATTATCAGCAGGCTGAAGATATCCTGAGCACTCAAGTCCCGGTGATCCCGATTTACCAGTATGTGAGTGCCAAGCTGGTCAAACCTTATGTGGGAGGCTATGACAATCACAGCCCATTGGGATATATCTACGCCAAAGATTTATACGTCATTAAACATTAACCCAATTATTAAATAATGAGTAACGCTTGGTTCAATGCGGCTTTCTGGCTGAGTTCAACGACCAGAAAGCCGTATCCGCTCCCATGACAACAGACCCCTTATTTTCATCACCGGCTAACCATCCTGGCCTCGCGAAACTTGCCACGCCGTTTTCAGATGTTAGATTGGATATAAATCACACAACGGGAGGTAAGATGAAATTCTCGGAAAGTGAGATCCAACCACTATGGGATGAAGTCTCGCGCATTATTGGTGATGCCGTCATTCAACTGCATCACCACGGCAAACCCTTTAACGCGGAGGTGTTGGTCAAGTATCTTAGCCACCAGCTCAGCGAAGTCGACGAGGTAAAACGCCGCATCCTGCTGAACGCGGCGATTAATATGTTGAAAACTAACCGTATACGTAATTGATCGCCGTCAGCAAATCAGACTGATAGCACAATCTCAGGCGACAGAGTGCGCAGACATTTTTCGAGCACCACATAGTGGCCTTTATCACCATAGAGGTGGCTATTGATCACCATCCAGTGCAGTGTCGCTTCAAAGTCCGCGATCAGTTCCCGTGCATCCAGCCCCGGTTCCACGATTTTTTCGCCTTGTGCATCGATAAAGAAATAGTCGTAATTCGCTGCAGTGACAAAAATACTGCTGGGCGCTTCAGCATTGGCTTCTTTATCAATTCGCCATTCAACCACCTCTTCGCCCAGTTGACCCTGAGCAAGCACCAGGTTGATGCTTTCCAGCGTATCGAACTCAACTGGCTGGGGTAATGATGTGATCATTGTGGCCCGAATAATTTTATAAAAAAGAACGAAATTTTGCATGACCACCTCGAGTAGGTACGTACTTAACCTCCGGCCATAAACATAGCCAGACGATAATAGTTTGTGACTTGAATGATTGATTAAACGATACACAGTGAAAAGTGACACCTCGACGTAACTCGTCCCGCTTATTTAGACTGGTGCCCTTTTCCTGAAAAACAGAAAACGTGCTTTGTCGCAAGTCTACCCTCGGAGGTAAATATCCGGCTGATAGCGCTCCATGAAAGTTTCGGGTTTACTGAGCGGTACAAAACCAAACTGCGCATACAAACCATGCGCATCGCTAGTTGCCAGTGTCATACGGCGTAACCCCTGTAGCTCAGGTGCAGCCATAATCTCAGCCATTAACCTTTTGCTATACCCCTTCCCTCGATACTGCGGTAAAACAAAAACGTCGACCAGATTACCGAAAGTCGCAAAATCAGTGATAACGCGGGCAAAGGCAACTTGTTGTTCTGCCAGATATCCTCCGAAACAGAGAGACCCTTCTATTGATTTGTCCACCACAGCTGTCGAAATACCTTTTCCCCATGCAGATTCTTCACTTAAAAAACGGTGTATAAGCCCCCGATCCAACCGCGCTTTATCTGTCGACACCCGAAATTCCTGCATCGTTATATCCTCCATAATGAACAAGTATGCTCTAAATTCTTAATTTATCATCTTTACTCTCAATGCATTGATTAAACCAATATTCAACAAGGCATTGAGTCCCTGCACTAATTGATTGAGTTGTAACTGCGGCATTCCTTTCCACCGCCTGGCAAACGCCCATACATTCAGGGTTACGACGCTAAACCGAAAAAAATGCGTAACAATCGCCGCACTTGGTTACAGATACCTCAATGGTATATCACCGCGTGCTGTGACATTTTCGATCTCGGGTTTACGGGTTAGCATGATGAAAAGCGGGATAAAGGTTATGGTAAAAAATACGGCTTCTACGTTGGCTTTAGTACTGATGCTTTCAGCTAGCTCACTGGCTCATGCCGCAGGTTGCATTAAAGGGGCTGTCGTTGGCGGTGTCGCAGGACATCTCAAGCATCATGCGGTTCTCGGTGCCGTCGTCGGCTGCGCTGTGGGCCATCATATGGCAGCGAAAGCCAAAGCCGAACAGACTAAAGAAGCGGCTAAATAATCGCCTTGTCGCGCATAGCAACCCTCTGTTGTTATGCGCGTTATAACTCGATGGTCTCAAACCACCCCTGAACAATATGATATTGCGTAAACTTTGCATCTTTCTCGACGATAGCGATTGTTCCTGGCCAATTTCGTTGGCTGGCTTATCCCCAATACTGTCATTCGTTATATACCCATATTTGTGTTATAAGCCATTCGGCCTATGATGTTTTTAGATAAAGCTAAGCTCGGCGAAACGATGGAATCCCTATTGGATGCGTGCAACATTGCAGCGGGCAACCTATGAGGAATGCCCGTTTCTCGAAGCAGCACTTAATCGGATAAGTATTGATTCCCATGGCGGCTTCTTTGGCTGCGTGCCTAAAGATAACTTGAGTTAGTTAAAGGATTTGTATCACATGAAAATTAAATTTCTTCCCCCGGTGATCGTGTTACTTGGTGCCGCAGGCTTTATGATTTGGTTCTTTGCTAGCGGCGCGGCTATGCCTGGTGGCTGAAGAGAAGTTCGATTATCACACCAAGATAAGCATCGCCTACATGGGTAAACCCGGAAATCCCAGCCGGAGCCCCCATGTAGGGTCGCAGAAAACATGCAATCTGTATTGAATGTGCCCCACATTGAGTTAGTTACCCTATAAGGACATTTCTTCTCTAAACTGCACTTGATCGGGTGGGTATTGATTCCAATGAGTCCCTCGATAGCTAATGAATACTGGTACCTTTTAACGTTACTCATTGTGTATTGTGGGAACATTATGGCGTTATTGTGGACTAAGTTGTGAGTTCGTATTCCCGAGGTTACAATGCGCTACCTAATTTATGGTTTTACTTTTGTTATGTTCTTTGGGCTGGTGATTTATATTAAATTTGTTTCAAATGAAATTCATCACACGTTTAAAGAGCAAGCCACGGCGATTCTTAATCAGCATTGCCACAGCGGGATAAACCACAAACATCATCATAACAAGCTTCTGCTGAGCTAATTGGTAATAAATTTCATGGCGGACGGTCTTCTCGGACAACGCCATCATCGCAGTAACTGCTGCATTGGCTGCTCACCTTTTGGCAGCCTTTTAGGCGGAATACGGCGATTTTTGCGGGTAAATTCAGCGAAGATTAACTCGCTACCAAGCCCTCTTTTTATCTGGTTTCTGTGACTTTAGCCCCAACGGTGCTTTTTCGTTAATCCTGGATTTCCCCTGCAACCATCTTTCAGCGCAGACTTCCTTTTATTTTTTCGCTATTAATCTCACAACTGTCATATGAACAGACTACTATCAACCTTGATGTGTCTAACCCCTTGTTGAATAACTGCTGTAGATGATATTCATGCCTTATTTAGCCTGCGGTCTGCGGGTTTTTTTAACTCTGCGATTCACTCTGGGTACAATTCTATCAAAGCACCAATTAAACTTAATTTAGCTTTAGGTTTATATCTGGGAGCCAGTCATAAGTTATATCAGGTTCAGTGGTAGCCTCTATGGAAACCGTGCCTTAACCATCCATTGCACTGTTGTCGATACGGGCTGAAATGAAAAGAAGGGACACCGCCAACATTTCATGAACAATGTTCATTATCAGAACGTCTTTACCGTGCTCAGGATATAGATACTCAGAAATGATTGGGTCACAAAGTTCAAGCAATGACCAACCGCTACAATCATGACCGAGGAAAGGATTGGATTATTTTGGCAATTTAATTCGTGTTTTTTTGTACAGTTTTGCAGAAGAGTTTTGCAGAAGAATTTTTGAAGAGGTGAAAAACAAAGGGAGCGCGATGCCCCCGATGTTTATTTTAACAATACCGCAATTACATATTTGCGATCATTGCATCACCAAACTCTGAACATTTCAGTAGTTTAGCGCCTTCCATCTGGCGTTCAAAATCGTACGTCACGGTTTTAGCCGCAATCGCACCTTGCATCGCTTTAACGATCAGGTCAGCCGCTTCGAACCATCCCATATGACGCAGCATCATTTCTGCAGAAAGAATAATTGAACCTGGGTTCACTTTATCCTGGCCTGCATACTTCGGTGCCGTACCGTGGGTGGCTTCGAACAGTGCGCAATCAGAACCGATGTTTGCACCCGGTGCAATACCGATACCGCCAACCTGCGCTGCCAGGGCATCGGAGATGTAGTCACCGTTTAGGTTCATACAGGCGATAACGTCATATTCGGCCGGACGCAACAAGATCTGTTGCAGGAATGCATCCGCAATCACGTCTTTAATGATGATGTCTTTGCCAGTGCCTGGGTTCTTGATTTTAACCCATGGACCGCCGTCGATAAGCTCACCACCAAACTCTTCACGCGCCAACTGGTAACCCCAATCTTTGAACGCACCTTCGGTGAACTTCATGATGTTGCCTTTGTGAACCAAAGTCAGGGAATCACGATCGTTAGTAATGGTGTATTCGATGGCAGCACGAACCAGACGCTTAGTGCCTTCTTCTGAGCAAGGCTTAATGCCAATGCCGCATTCCTGTGGGAAGCGGATTTTCTTCACGCCCATTTCTTCTTGCAGGAATTTGATCAGTTTGTCGGCTTCAGCAGAACCGGCTTTCCATTCGATACCGGCATAGATATCTTCAGAGTTTTCGCGGAAAATCACCATATCGGTGTCTTCAGGACGTTTTACCGGGCTTGGTGTTCCGGTGTAATAACGAACAGGACGCAGACAGATATACAGATCAAGCTGTTGGCGCAGGGCAACGTTCAGAGAACGAATACCGCCACCCACTGGCGTTGTCAGCGGGCCTTTGATGGCAACGCGATAATCGCGAATCAGATTCAGCGTCTCTTCTGGCAACCATACATCTTGACCGTACAATTCTACCGATTTTTCACCGGTATAGATTTCCATCCAGGAAATTTTACGTTCGCCGTTGTAGGCTTTTTTAACCGCGGCATCCACAACTTTGATCATGGCAGGGGTAACGTCAACGCCAATACCGTCGCCTTCGATGAACGGAATAATAGGATTATTAGGAACGATCAGTTTACCCTGGCCATCAACTGTAATCTTTTTACCTTCCGCCGGAACAACTACTTTGCTTTCCATTAACCTCTCCTTCGAGCGCATTTTTGTTAAAAATTTGTAAGATGCGGATCGATATTACTTGAATAATGTCCGCTCGCCAATCTGAAACCGTTTTCACGTATAATGCGCTAATTCTCTCTGACTTCAATGCCTATGAAACCGATCTCTTTTAAAAATCACCACGTTAACCGTTTCAGCAAGCGGCCTGACTGGGTGCGGCCAGCACAAAATGCCCCGCGCAAACTGGTGCTATTCAATAAGCCGTTTGACGTGCTGCCGCAGTTTACCGACCAAGCAGGCCGCGCTACGCTCAAAGACTACATCTCATTAACAGACATTTACGCCGCAGGCCGCCTTGATCGAGACAGCGAAGGTTTACTGGTGCTGACTAACGATGGCAAACTGCAGGCGGCGTTAACTCAACCAGGCAAACGCACCGGCAAAGTTTATTTTGTACAGGTAGAGGGCGTACCGGATGATATTGTCATCAACGCATTACGTACCGGCGTTGAGTTAAAAGATGGCAAAACCTTACCGGCAGGCGTGGAAATGGTTGAGGAACCGCAGTGGCTTTGGCCGCGAAATCCACCTATCCGCGAGCGAAGAAACATACCGACCGCTTGGCTGAAAATCACACTATATGAAGGCCGTAACCGGCAGGTTCGTCGTATGACTGCCCACCAGGGCTTTCCGACCTTACGGCTTATCCGCTTCAGCATGGGTGAATATTCGCTCGGTGATTTACAACCCGGTCAATGGAAGGAGATCTCAAATGTTTAAACCGCATGTAACCGTCGCCTGCGTTGTGCAGTCGCAAGGGCAATTTCTGATTGTCGAAGAAACCGTCAATGGCAAAGTAACCTGGAATCAGCCTGCCGGTCATCTTGAAGCCGATGAAACCCTGTTCAGCGCCGCAAAGCGCGAATTGTATGAAGAAACCGGTATTCATGCCGAACCGCAATCCTTTCTTAAATTGCATCAGTGGCAGGCACCGGACGGCACGCCTTTCCTGCGATTCTCATTTGTGATCGACCTGGACCGACAACCGGCCACGGAACCTCAGGACAGCGACATCGATCGCTGCGTCTGGGCCAGCGCCGAAGAGATCATTGGCTCTACAGCGCTGCGTTCACCGCTGGTGAGCGAAAGTATCCGCTGTTACCAGCAAGCTCCACGCTACCCGCTCGATCTACTGGCCAACTTCAACTTACCAGAATAGTCTGCCCCAATGACGGGCTGCGCCAATCAACGGTGCAGCCCGCCGCCCGACGTGATAAAATTCTGCGCTTACTTTTTTATACGAAGTAAAGCACTAACAACGCTGTCCGGTCCGGAGTGGCTTTTTTGTTGCGCGCGGCCTTCATCCTCGTGTGACTTTCTGGTTTTGAAACGCCAGTCAAAAGCGCCACCTGCCGGGCAATTCACTCATGTTTTTCGGGACTATTATGTCTGACAACAGCCAGAAAAAAGTGATCGTCGGGATGTCCGGCGGTGTCGACTCCTCCGTTTCGGCCTATTTGCTACAGCGGCAAGGCTATCAGGTGGAGGGCCTCTTCATGAAAAATTGGGAAGAGGACGACAACGAAGAGTATTGCACCGCTGCCACCGATCTCGCCGATGCGCAGGCAGTGTGCGACAAGCTGGGCATCAAATTGCACACCGTGAACTTTGCGGCGGAATATTGGGACAACGTGTTCGAATTATTCCTCGAAGAGTACAAAGCGGGACGTACGCCAAACCCAGATATTCTGTGCAACAAAGAAATTAAATTCAAAGCCTTCCTCGAGTTTGCCGCAGAAGACTTGGGCGCAGATTTTATTGCGACCGGGCACTATGTCCGGCGTAAAGATTTTGACGGCATCAGCCACTTACTGCGTGGTACTGACGGCAATAAAGATCAGAGCTACTTCCTCTATACGCTGGGGAGCGCGCAAATCGCACAAAGCCTTTTCCCAGTGGGAGAACTGGAAAAGCCCGAAGTTCGCCGAATTGCCGAAGAGTTGGATCTCATCACGGCCAAAAAGAAAGACTCCACTGGCATCTGTTTTATCGGTGAGCGCAAATTCAAAGACTTCCTGAGCCGTTACTTGCCGGCACAACCTGGCCCGATTAAGAGTGTCGATGGCCAGGACATGGGACAGCATCAGGGCCTGATGTACCACACGCTCGGGCAGCGCAAAGGTCTGGGTATCGGTGGGCAAAAAGATGGCGGAGAAGACCCTTGGTACGTCGTCGACAAGGACGTGGCAAATAACACTCTTTACGTTGCTCAGGGAGGCGAACATCCTCGCCTGATGTCGGTCGGTCTGATCGCCCAGCAATTGCACTGGGTGGACCGCAAACCCATCGCCGAACCCTTTACATGCGTTGTGAAGACACGTTATCGCCAGCAGGATATAGCCTGCACGGTCACACCGCTGGGTGAAGACCGTATCGACGTACGCTTTGACACGCCAGTCGCAGCGGTGACGCCGGGACAATCTGCGGTGTTTTACATCGGTGAAATTTGCCTCGGTGGTGGCATCATCGAACAGCGCCACCCACTGATTTAGGATAAGTCGAACCTATCCCCGACATCATGGGTATTGTGCAGCAAGGCAGCAATCGAAAGTGTCCCGAATCGCTGGCATCAGTCAGCGATTCGGGCGTCCAGATGTAGCTAACGCGGTATCAGCACCAAGTACGACGGGGATCTGGGTTTAATCTGTGGTTTATGGCATTATCTGTCGCCTCAGATTCGGCTGGCGGACGCTTAATTTGTTACCGTGTCGGTTGCTGTCCGAATAACGCTTACAGGAGTAAACGTGGCTAAAAATTATTATGACATTACGCTGGCATTGGCCGGAATGTGTCAATCAGCACGTCTGGTTCAGCAATTGGCCCATGATGGTCATTGCGCACAGGAAGAAATGTCAGTGTCGTTACGCAGCCTGCTGGTGATGAATCCAGAGTCCACCCTGGCGGTTTACGGCAATAATGAAGCCAACCTGAAGATGGGCCTCGAAACCCTTCTTGGTGTCTTAAACGCCAACCGCCAGGGAATGGGCGCTGAATTAACGCGTTATACATTGAGTCTGATGGTGCTGGAGCGCAAGCTTAACGCTAATAAAGCAGCCATGAACAAGCTCGGCGAACGTCTTGACCAGCTTGACCGACAGCTTGCGCATTTCGAACTTGAGTCAGAAACAATGCTCAGTTCACTGGCCGCAATTTATGTCGATATAGTAAGCCCGGTCGGCCCGCGTATTCAGGTCACCGGATCGCCCGAGATTTTGCAAAACGCTCAAGTGCAGGCCAAAGTCCGGGCCGTGCTGCTAGCGGGTATCCGTTCAGCAGTTTTATGGCAACAGGTAGGCGGCGGACGCTTACAGCTTATGTTTTCCCGTAATCGTCTGCATGAGCAGGCGAAAAATATTTTAGCTCATTGTTAAGATCCCAGGAGTTGCTACCGATGGAATTATCCTCACTGACCGCCGTTTCCCCCGTTGATGGACGCTATGGTGATAAAGTCAGCGCGCTGCGCACTATTTTCAGTGAATTTGGACTGCTGAAATTCCGTGTACAGGTTGAAGTACGTTGGCTGCAAAAACTGGCAGCGTGTGTAGACATCAAGGAAGTCCCTGCTTTTGACGCCGACGCAAACGCTTTCCTCGATCAGTTAGTGGCGAATTTCGACGAAAAAGACGCCCAGCGTATTAAAGACATTGAGAAAACCACCAACCATGACGTCAAAGCGGTTGAGTATTTCTTAAAAGAAAAAGTAGAGACTGTCCCAGCCTTGCACGCAGTTTCCGAGTTTATCCACTTTGCCTGTACGTCAGAAGACATCAACAACCTGTCTCACGCCCTGATGCTGCAAACTGCGCGTCAGGATGTCGTTGCGCCTTACTGGCTGAAAATCATCGACTCCATCAAAAGCCTGGCGCATCAGTTCCGGGATATTCCGCTGTTATCGCGTACCCACGGTCAGCCTGCCACGCCATCGACCATTGGCAAAGAGTTTGCTAACGTGGCCTATCGTATGGACCGCCAGTACAAGCAACTGCAACAGGTGGAAATTCTGGGCAAAATCAACGGTGCGGTCGGTAACTACAACGCCCATATCGTGGCTTACCCGGAAGTTGACTGGCACAAATTTAGCGAAGAGTTCGTGACCTCACTCGGCATTACCTGGAACCCGTACACCACACAAATTGAACCGCATGACTACATTGCAGAGCTGTTCGACTGTGTGGCGCGCTTCAACACCATTTTGCTCGACTTCGACCGCGACATTTGGGGCTACGTTGCCCTAAACCACTTCAAACAGCGCACCATCGCTGGCGAAATCGGCTCCTCTACCATGCCGCACAAGGTCAACCCGATTGACTTTGAAAACTCCGAAGGCAACCTCGGTTTGTCCAACGCCGTGTTGCAACATCTGGCCAGCAAACTGCCGGTTTCGCGCTGGCAGCGTGATCTGACAGATTCCACCGTACTGCGTAACCTCGGCGTAGGTCTGGGCTATGCGCTGATCGCTTATCAAGCCACCATGAAAGGCATCAGCAAGCTGGAAGTTAACGAAGCCAATCTGGCATTCGAACTCGATCACAACTGGGAAGTTCTGGCAGAGCCAATCCAGACAGTGATGCGCCGTTACGGCATCGAAAAGCCTTACGAAAAACTGAAAGAGCTCACCCGCGGCAAACGCGTCGATGCAGCAGGTATGCAAGCATTCATCGATAGCCTTCCGTTGCCGAAGGATGAGAAAGTCCGTCTGAAGGCCATGACGCCAGGCAACTATATTGGCCGTGCTGCGAAAATGGTTGATGAACTGAAGTAAGTTTTTGCAAACTCGCATATCAGGTAACCTGATGGTCGCGTGATATGCGAGCTAGTCAACGGTAATAAAAGGACTTATTGGTGGTTGACGCCCTATATTCACCGCGCTGAGATTTCTCGTTAACGAAAAACCCCGCCATTGATATCGCGGGGTTTTTCGTTACATCTAACGATGCCGCTCGCCTCGATCACACTCAAAAAAATATAATCACTTTTTTAGATTATAAAAATGAAGTCTGGGGTTGCTCATTCACGAGTAGGTCGCCTTAGCATGACGCCTAATACTCTCACTTACATTTTCTATGACTCATTAGTAAGACCGTTTATACTTCGTTTAGCCTACATTTCAGAGTGTTTATCTGGTGTTGAAGTAAACCATTCTAAATGCGTTAAAGTTGTCCCGACATTATTTATAGAAATTGGTCAGGGTTCTGTCCTGCTTAAACAAGGAGTTACTATGCGAATTCTGGTTGTCGAAGACAATGCGCTGTTACGTCATCACCTATCAGTACAAATGCGTGAGATGGGCCATCAGGTCGATGCGGCAGAAGACGCCAAAGAAGCTGACTATTTTTTACACGAAAATACGCCAGATATTGCTATTGTTGACCTCGGCTTGCCGGGTGAAGATGGTCTGAGTTTGATCCAACGCTGGCGCAGTCATCAGGTGAAATTGCCAATCCTGGTTTTGACCGCTCGCGAAAGCTGGCAGGACAAAGTCGCGGTGTTGGAAGCCGGTGCCGATGATTACGTCACCAAACCTTTCCATCTGGAAGAGGTGTTGGCGCGAATCCAGGCACTGATGCGACGCAACAGCGGTTTGGCTTCACAGGTTATCACTATGGCGCCTTTCCAGATTGACCTTTCCCGCCGCGAAATTACCGTTAACGAACACCCGGTAAAGCTAACCGCTTTTGAATACACGATCATTGAAACACTGATCCGCAATGCGGGCAAAGTCGTCAGTAAAGATTCGCTGATGCTGCAACTTTATCCTGATGCCGAACTCCGTGAGAGCCACACCGTTGATGTCCTCATGGGGCGACTACGCAAGAAATTGCAGGCCGAGTATCCGGCTGATGTGATAACGACAGTGCGAGGCCAAGGCTATCGTTTCGACCTTCGACCGTAATGCTTACTGACGACTAGCTAATGAGATTTCGCAACAATAAACCCTTCTCGCTCCGTTCGCGCTATATGGTGGCCACTGCTGCCGTGGTTCTTGCGCTGTCACTTGCTTATGGGCTAGTGGCCGTTGTTGGCTACATGGTCAGTTTTGACAAAACCTCTTACCGTTTGCTGCGCGGTGAAAGTAATCTTTTTTGCAGTCTCGCTCAGTGGCACGATAATAAGCTAACTATCAACGTTCCGCCGGAGCTAGACCTCAACTCCCCCACATTGGTCTTTATCTATGACGATAAAGGCAATCTGTTATGGGAGGAGCGCCATGTAGCCGAACTCGAAGCGCGCATAGACAAATCATGGATGAATAAACCCGGTTTTTATGAACTGGATACCGACACTCGAGTCAGTAGTGAAGTGGTCGGTAATAACCCCAAAGCTCAGGATGAGATAAAAACCTATGATGACACGGACGCTAACGCGATGACTCACTCCGTCGCAGTCAATAGTTACGCCATGACCGACCGGTTGCCGGCGCTGAATATTGTGGTGGTCGATACTATTCCGCAGGAACTACAACGCTCGGATATGGTATGGGAGTGGTTTAGCTATGTCTTGCTCGCCAATCTGTTGCTTGTCGTGCCGCTATTATGGCTGGCGGCGTACTGGAGCCTGCGGCCTATTAAAACCCTAATCCGCCAGGTGGCTGAACTGGAAACCCACGAACGTGAAGCGTTGGACGAGAATCCGCCGCGTGAGCTTAAAGGGCTGGTACGCAACCTTAACACCCTGCTACAAGGCGAGCGTGAGCGCAATGATCGCTACCGTACTACGCTTGCCGATCTGACCCACAGCCTGAAAACACCGCTCGCGGTTTTGCAGTCAACCCTGCGCTCCCTTCGTAGTAGCAAACAGATGACCATCGAGGAAGCCGAGCCGGTGATGCTTGAACAGATCAGTCGGATCTCGCAGCAGATTGGCTACTACCTACACCGTGCTACGCTGAGATCCGAACACACCATTCAAATCCGCGAAGTGCACTCTGTTCCTCCGCTGCTCGATAGCCTGTGCTTTGCGTTGAATAAAGTGTATCAGCGTAAAGGTGTGGTGCTGACGCTCGATATCTCGCCAGAAATTACGTTTATTGGCGAGAAAAATGACTTTATCGAGGTCATGGGCAACGTTATCGACAACGCATGCAAATACTGTCTGGAGTTCGTCGAAATCAGCGCAGTGCACGCAGAAGAACAATTGGTCATCTTGATCGAGGATGATGGTCCTGGCATTCCGGAGAGCAAGCGCACCATGATTTTCCAACGCGGCCAGCGAGCCGATACACTGCGCCCAGGCCAGGGGTTGGGCCTCTCGTTAGCCAGTGAAATTATCGAACATTATGACGGCGAAATTATCATCGGTGAAAGCTCGCTGGGTGGCACCAGTATGCGCGTGTGTTTCGGCCGGCAGCACGATGTCGACATTGATTAACAAAAATTCACGTCGCTGTAACCGCATGCATCACCGGTAAATGAAATTTGCTGGTGATTGCCCAATGCAGCAACTTCACCTTCCGTTATAATCTTCCCCAGACATCTCTTTCACGCCATGGAATATATTTATGGATTATCAACTCGACTTAGACTGGACCGACTTTTTACAGCGTTATTGGCAAAAGCGTCCTGTCGTTCTTAAGCGTGGCTTCAAAAATTTTGTCGACCCGATATCTCCAGATGAACTGGCTGGATTGGCGATGGAAAACGAAGTCGACAGCCGTCTGGTCAGTCATCAGGACGGGCACTGGCAAGTCAGCCATGGTCCCTTCGAGAGTTATGATCATTTGGGTGAGAACAACTGGTCTATTCTGGTCCAGGCCGTCGATCACTGGCACGAGCCCTCTTCTCATTTGATGCATCCTTTCCGCCATATTCCTGACTGGCGCATGGACGATTTGATGATCTCTTACTCTGTGCCCGGCGGCGGCGTTGGTCCTCATCTTGATCAGTACGACGTATTCATCATTCAGGGAACCGGCCGCCGTCGCTGGCGCGTAGGTGAGAAAGTCCCGATGAAACAGCACAGCCCACACCCAGATTTACTGCAAGTCCCACCGTTCGATGCCATCATTGACGAAGAGCTGGAGCCGGGAGACATCATCTATATTCCACCAGGTTTCCCTCACGAAGGCTATTCGCTGGAAAGCTCGCTGAATTACTCGGTTGGTTTCCGTGCGCCCAACACGCGTGAGATGGTGAGCGGCTATGCTGATTATATTCTGGCCCGCGAACTTGGTAGCAAACGTTATGGTGACCCGGAACTGGTCGAACGTGAGCATCCGGCGCTTGTGTTACCGGAAGAACTCGACAGCATGCGTAGCATGATGCTGGAATTAGTCGGAAGTCCTGAGCACTTTAACAGCTGGTTTGGCGAATTTATTTCTCAGTCACGTCATGAACTGGATCTGGCACCACCGGAGCCACCGTATCAGGCAGGTGAAATCTATGAACTGATGGAGTCCGGTGAATCACTTCAACGTCTCTGCGGCTTGCGCGTATTGCGCGTTGGCGATGTCTGCTATGTCAATGGTGAAGCGATGACCACCGATCATCAAGACGCCGCTGATGCGCTGACCCGTCATTTGACGGTGACTCGTGAAATGCTGGGTGATGCATTGGAAGACCCGTCTTTCCTGGCACTACTCTCTGCCCTAGTCAACAGCGGTTACTGGTACTTCAACGACTAATCCCATTACCGCAGTAAAAGAAAAGGGTGCATTTTGTTATAAAATGCACCCTTTCTTTAAAATTTGCTTATCCCCATCGGCCTGACACAGAATCAGTGCTTAGCCGCGCGTTGAGCCGTCAGTTCGGCAATACGCATGATCACCGCTGCCGCTTTTTCCATTCCCTCTAGGGTGACAAACTCGTGCTTGCCGTGGAAGTTGTAGCCGCCAGTGAAAATGTTCGGGCAAGGTAAACCACGAAATGAGAGCTGCGCGCCATCCGTGCCACCGCGGATCGGTTTCATCAGCGGTTCTATGCCACAGGCCAGCATCGCCTGCCTGGCAATCTCAATGATGTGCGGATGTTTTGCGACGTTGTCATGCATATTGTAATAATGATCGTCGAGCGTCACTTCGATATAACAATCTCGGTGCAATCCTTTGCCGACGACATGGGCAACATCAATAATTTTTTGCTTACGCGCTTCGAAATGGGTTTTATCAAAATCGCGGATGATGTAGTGCATTTCCGCACGCTCTACCGAACCCTTCATCGAGGTCAGATGATAAAAACCTTCATAACCTTCGGTGGTTTCCGGCGTTTCATCCGCGGGTAATTCACTATGAAAACGGGCTGCCAGCGACAGCGCATTGACCATCACGCCTTTAGCACTTCCCGGATGCACATTGTTTCCGACAATCTTGATGGTCGCGGAAGCGGCATTGAAATTCTCAAACTCAAGTTCACCTACGCCGCCGCCATCGACGGTGTAGGCCCATTCTGCGCCAAACGCCGGGATATCAAAGGATTGTGCTCCTTTCCCTATCTCCTCGTCAGGGGTAAATGCCACCCGCAACGGGCCGTGGGGCCGGTTACTGTTTTTAAGTCTGACCATTGCGGTGACAATCGCGGCGATACCGGCTTTGTCATCAGCACCGAGTAGTGTCTTACCATCGGTGGTGATCAGCGTCTGGCCGAGCAACTGATGCAGCACCGGAAACATAACGGGAGATAATATTTCGTCGCCGTTACCCAGCGCGATATCACCACCGCGGTAATTCTCGACGATCTGCGGGTTGACGTGTTTAGCGGTAAAGTCCGGCGCCGTATCCAGATGAGAAATGAAACCAATGGTCGGGACTTGCCAGGCGACGTTGCCAGGTAATGTACCCATTACGCATCCCTTATCGTTAAGCGTAACCTGGTCGAAACCCAGCTCAATCAGTTCATTACGTAATTCACGCGCCAGCTTCATTTGCCCGTCGGTGCTGGGAGTTTGCCTGACATTGGCTTTCGATTGGGTATCAAATGAGACGTAGTAGAAGAAACGATCGAGCAACTTATCCATAATTAGTTATCCTCTGGCAACTGACTTTTATTATGCGCAGCATGAATACCGCGCATATTGCGTCAGGTCAGTTTTCTCCGCGTTTAGTCACCAAAGTGTTCTGAACGGGGACAATTTTTGCGGGATATTGCCAAAAGAGGAAAATAGACGAAAAAAGAGCCCGGCTAGTGCCAGGCATTATCTTCTTTGGTCAAAAAAGCGTGAATAAAGTCGGGGACAACCTGACTGGCAAGGCCGTACACCTTCTCGTCAAATTCACTTTCGACCTGGCTTGGCTCGAGGTTCAGCTCAATAGTAAAAGCGTTCCCCTGACGCGCTTCATGGACAAAACCGGCTGCCGGGTAGACATGCCCCGACGTGCCAATAGCAATAAAGAAATCGGCTTTCTCCAACGCCTGATAAATGTCATCCATACCAATTGGCATTTCACCAAACCATACAATATGCGGGCGTAACGCCGCAGGGAATTGGCAACAGTGGCATTTATCGTCAATACTCAGGTCGCCCGGCCAGTCAAACACCTGACCGGATTGAGTACAGCGCACTTTCAGCAATTCGCCATGCATATGAATCACGCGTTTATTGCCCGCACGCTCATGTAAATTGTCAATGTTTTGCGTCACCAGCATAAAGTTGTCACCCAGTGCATCTTCGAGCACTGCCAGCGCTTTATGAGCTGCATTCGGCTGGATCTCCGGCTGTTGCAACTGCTGACGGCGGGCGTTGTAAAACGTCTGTACCAGCTCAGGATCGCGTCGATATCCTTCCGGCGTTGCTACATCTTCAACCTTATGCTCTTCCCATAATCCATCAGCAGCGCGAAAGGTGCGGATACCGGACTCAGCAGAGATCCCGGCACCGGTCAGCACGACCACAAAAGGTCTTTTTAGTGATGCTGCAGCCATATTGTCGCGATGAAAAATGCTTGAGCGAAAACGTTGGTGCCGTATGCGCTTATTTTTACGAAACCGACACAAACGATGGCGTGTGCGCATAAGTGCTCCTGCTTTTTTACAAGTCTGTTAAAGGTTTTACTGCCCGCCGCTCAACACTCGGGCCGGATCGATAAGACTGGCGCGCCGTGCCGGATACCAACTGGCAAGTAGACTCAGCACCAGCGCGGTAAACAAAACACCTGCCACATCCAACCAGTGAAGTTCCGACGGTAAAAAGTCAATGAAATAAATATCGCCAGACAGGAACTGATGCCCGGTGAGTTTTTGCAAAACATTAATGATATTCGTCAGTTGATAGGAGGCGATCACGCCCACGACCACACCACAGAGGCTGCCCACCAGCCCGGCCAGTAAACCGTACCAGATGAACACCGCACGAATAAGCCCGTCTTTGGCTCCGAGCGTGCGCAGAATCGCAATATCGCTGCTTTTATCTTTCACTGCCATGACCAGCGTGGAAACGATATTGAAACAGGCAACGCCTATCACCAGCACCATTGCCATATACATGATGGCGCGCACCATCTGGATATCACGGTACATGTAACCATAGGTGCCGATCCAACTGCTGATGTAAACATAGGCATGAGTGACTTCGCCGGCATCCCGCACCAGTTTTTTCGCAGCAAAAACATCATTCACTTTTATATCAATGCCGGTGACACTGCCGCCCATATCCTGATACTGCTGGGCATCGGCCAACGGAAGCATGGCTAAACTGTGGTCCAACTGACCGCTTAATTGCAAGATTCCAGTAACATGCAGGCGAATGCGCTTAGGTTGTAACAGTTTCATTTCCGGGTCGCTGTTTGGGACCATTACCGTGACCCAGTCACCTTGTTTGACCCCGATAGCATCGGCGACACCTTTACCCAAAATGACTTGCTGTTCGCCAGCTTTGAAAGTTTTCCAGGCATTCCCCAGAACAAAGCTCGGCGCAGCACTGACATGGGCTTCCTGCTGTGGATCCACCCCTTTGAGTTTAATGGCGCGCAGTTTGGCGCCGTGCTCAATCAGGCCGTTGAACTCCACATAGGGTGCAGCAGCGGCAATACCCGGAACCTTTTCGACGCGCTCCAACACGCCCTGCCAACCCTCAAAAGGCTGATTGACCGGCCGTATTTCGCCATGCGGCACGACAGCCAGCACACGCTCTTTCAGCTCGCGCTCAAAACCGTTCATGGCGCTAAGGCCAACAATCAGCACAGCTACACCCAGCGCGATACCGAGCGTAGAGATAATCGAGATTAGCGACACCATACCGCTACGGCGGCGTCCCCGGCTAAAGCGCAGGCCGATTAAAAGAGAGAATGGGATAGCTGACATCACTTCGCTCCCAGCAGGGTCGAGTCCTGTTGCAACTTACCGTCGCGCATTTCCAGCTGACGGTTCATGCGACTCGCCAGCTGTAGCGCATGCGTGACCACCAAAAATGCGGTGCCCTGGCGGACATTCAGCTCACCCAGCAGGTCGAAAATGCTGTCGGCATTTTTCTGATCAAGATTACCGGTCGGTTCATCAGCCAGTACTAAGGATGGGTTATTCACCAATGCACGGGCAATCGCCACGCGTTGGCGTTCACCGCCGGAGAGTTCAGATGGACGGTGTTTGCTGCGATGTTGAAGGCCTACCGCCGCCAGCATCGCCATGGCTTTCTCTTCTACTTCCGCGGCTTGACTTTTACCAATTAACAGCGGCATACCGACGTTTTCCATCGCCGTAAAATCTGGCAGCAAATGGTGGAACTGGTAAATAAACCCAAGTTCACGGTTACGTAACTCAGCCTTGGCGGTAGAAGACATCGTGTTGAGCGAGGTGCCTTTAAACACGACGTCGCCGGAAGTCGGGGAATCAAGTCCGCCCAACAAATGCAACAGAGTACTTTTACCGGAACCGGAGCTGCCAACAATCGCCATCATTTCACCGGGCTGAATGGCAAAGGTGACATCGCGCAGCACGTCGGTATGCATTTTACCTTCCGTGTAAGTCTTACAGAGGTTTTCGCACTGCAATAATAATTCGCCCTGCAATGATACTAAGTTACTCATAACGTAAAGCCTCTGCGGGTTGGGCGGCAGCTGCACGCCACGAAGGGTAAAGCGTAGACAATAAAGCGATCGCCATAGCGCTCAGCGCAATGATCACAACCTGGGTGGCTTCGATATCCACCGGTAGCGACGCGCCATCAAGCATCAGGCCAATAGCAGGCATGATGTTATTCAATTGTGTCGCCAGGACAGCACCGAAGACAGCACCGAGCAGCGCGCCGATGATCCCGGCACTCGCGCCCTGCACCATAAACACCGCCATAATCTGGCGACGGCTCAACCCTTGGGTTTGCAGAATAGCCACTTCGCCCTGTTTTTCCATCACCAATAATCCGAGAGAGGTAATGATGTTAAACGCCGCCACGGCAACGATAAGACTCAGCAACAGACCCATCATATTTTTTTCCATGCGCACCGCCTGGAATAGCTCACCTCGGCGTTCGCGCCAATCTTTCCACTCGGTGCCTTTCGGTAGAGTTTGCGCGCTCAGGCTGTCGACATCCAGTGGCTTATCGAGGAACAGACGCCAACCCGTCACGTTACCTTTTGGGTACAGCATCAGCCGGGAAGCATCCTGCTGATTGACCAGCATCTGGTAGCCATCCACCTCACTGTCAGCGGCAAAGGTTCCGGCGACGGTGAACAGACGCTGGCTGGGAATGCGGCCCATCGGAGTGAACTGGCTGACGCTGGTGACCATCAACCGCAGCTGGTCGCCACGTTTAACTTTCAGTTGTTGTGCCAATTGGTCGCCGAGAATGACGTTGTACTGGCCGGGTTGCAGCACCTGCTGATTGACCGCCACCATATAGTTAGAAAGCGGGTCTTTTTCATTAGGATTGACGCCCAGCATCACGCCAACCGCCACGCTGCCAGGGCTTTGTAACACCACATCGCCGGTCGTCAGCGGCACGGCACGCGTTACGCCCTTTAGCGCAGCGACACTGTCATGGGTGATTTTTTGAGGATCCAGCGAACCCTGTGCCGTCGTCACTAATGCCTGAGGCATCAGATCCAGAATTTTACTTTCCAGATCCTTCTCAAAACCATTCATGACCGATAACACCGTCACCATCGCCATCACCCCGAGGGTAATGCCGATGGTAGAAAGCCAGGAGACAAACCGCCCAAAGCGGTCTGAGGCACGCCCGCGCATGTAGCGCAGGCCTATAAATAACGCAACAGGTTGATACATGACATCCGTTTTACGTGCTTGGCCGTGTTAAGTGCATGGCGCAGACTAAAGTGATCAAGGATAATAAAGGCTAGTCCCGCTTTATGGAACCACTAACGACCTTACTCCCCGGCTTTATTATCCTTTTTATCTTTTATAACTTTTTATCTTTTATAATAAAGGGATCCGGGTTGACCCCGATTAAGGCCCATCGCAAGATACGCTCTGCAATCAGGTCCAGATGGACGCCGACAACGAGATAACATTACAGCCTATGCCTCAAGATCATCGTTATTCTTTGCCTGAACGCCCCGGCGATACCCGCGTATTGGGGCAGCTCACCGGTTCCGCCTGCGCACTGGAGTGTGCAGAAATCAGCGAACGCCACGCAGGCCCGGTTATGCTCATCGCGCCCGACATGCAAAATGCCTTGCGTTTACGTGATGAGATTCAGCAATTTACTGAACTGAAAGTGCTCAACATTGCCGATTGGGAGACGCTACCTTACGACAGCTTCTCACCCCATCAGGAGATCATTTCTTCCCGCCTGTCGAGCCTTTATCAACTGCCAATGCTGGAGCGCGGCATCATTATTTTGCCGGTTAACACGCTGATGCAGCGGGTGTGTCCGCATGAATTCCTGCACGGCCACGCACTGGTGATGAAAAAAGGCCAGCAGCTGTCACGCGAAAAACTGCGTGCTCAGCTCGAGCAAGCCGGTTATCGCAGTGTTGATCAAGTCATGGAGCACGGGGAGTTTGCCACCCGCGGTGCCCTGCTCGATCTCTACCCAATGGGTAGCGATGAGCCTTACCGTATCGACTTTTTCGATGATGAGATCGACAGTCTGAGGGTGTTTGACGTTGATACCCAGCGAACACTGAGTGAAGTCCCCCATATTAACTTATTACCCGCGCACGAGTTCCCGACCGATAAAACCGCCATCGAACTGTTTCGCAGCCAGTGGCGTGAAAAGTTCGAAGTGCGCCGGGACGCTGAACATATTTATCAGCAAGTGAGCAAAGGGACTTTCCCTGCGGGGATCGAATACTGGCAGCCGCTGTTCTTCAGCCAGCCCCTGACCACCCTATTCAGCTATTTACCGAAAAATACGCTGGTGCTCAATACCGGTGATTTGGAAAGTGCCGCCGACCGTTTCTGGCTCGACACCACTCAGCGTTATGAGAGCCGCCGCGTGGATCCCATGCGCCCGCTGCTCGAGCCGGAAAACCTGTGGCTGCGCGTCGATACGCTTTTCGCTGAGCTTAAAGCCTGGCCGCGCGTTCAGCTGCGCACCGATTCGCTGCCGAAGAAGGCTGCGAACACCAATCTCAGTTACCAAACCCTGCCGGATCTCAGTGTTCAGCCACAAAACAAAGCGCCGATGGATAACCTGCGCCGCTTTAATGAATCCTTCGCCGGCAGTCTGGTGTTCTCGGTAGAAAGTGAGGGACGACGCGAAACGTTGCAGGATTTACTGGCACGCATCAAGCTGATGCCGACGCTCATCACCCGCATCGAACAAGCGGAGACCGCCGGACGTTACATCATGATCGGCGCGTGTGAGCGCGGTTTCCTCGACAGCGATAAGCAACTGGCACTGGTATGTGAAAGCGATCTGCTGGGTGAACGCGTCGCCCGTCGCCGCCAGGACAGTCGCCGCGCTATCAATACCGATACGCTGATCCGCAATTTAGCCGAGCTGCGTACCGGTCAGCCAGTGGTCCATATGGAACATGGCGTCGGGCGCTATCTCGGCCTGACTACATTGGAAACCGGTGGCATCAAAGCCGAGTACCTGATCCTCACTTACGCGGGTGAAGACAAACTTTATGTGCCGGTGTCGTCCCTGCATCTGATCAGCCGTTATGCCGGAGGCGCCGATGAAAGCGCACCGTTGCATAAACTGGGCGGTGAGGCCTGGACGAAAGCGCGGCAAAAAGCGGCCGAAAAAGTCCGCGACGTAGCGGCAGAGTTGCTGGATATTTATGCCCAGCGCGAAGCAAAAACCGGTTTTGCCTTCAAACATGATAAGCAGCAATACCAATTGTTCTGCCAGACCTTCCCGTTTGAAACCACGCCGGATCAGGCGCAGGCCATCAACGCCGTTCTAACAGACATGACACAACCGCTGGCAATGGACCGTCTGGTCTGTGGCGACGTGGGCTTTGGTAAAACGGAAGTCGCAATGCGCGCGGCGTTTCTTGCCGTTTCGAACAATAAGCAGGTCGCTGTATTGGTGCCAACCACGCTGCTCGCACAACAGCACTTCGACAACTTCCGAGACCGTTTCGCCAACTGGCCGGTACGCATCGAAATGATGTCACGTTTTCGCAGTGCGAAAGAGCAAAGCGTCGTGTTGGAACAAGCGCTCGATGGCAAGGTAGATATCATCATCGGTACCCACAAGCTGCTACAAAGTAATCTGCACTGGAAAGATCTGGGCCTGCTGATTGTCGATGAAGAACACCGCTTCGGTGTGCGCCATAAAGAACGTATCAAAGCAATGCGTGCGGATGTGGACATTCTAACCCTGACTGCAACCCCCATTCCACGCACGCTGAATATGGCAATGAGTGGTATGCGTGACTTATCGATTATTGCTACGCCACCGGCACGCCGTATGGCCGTCAAGACCTTCGTGCGCGAGTACGACAGCCTGGTGATACGCGAAGCTATGCTGCGTGAAGTGTTGCGCGGCGGGCAGGTTTATTATCTGTTCAACGATGTAGAAAATATCGACAAAGCCGCTGATAAATTAGCGGAACTGGTACCGGAAGCACGTATTGCCATCGGCCACGGCCAGATGCGTGAACGTGATCTGGAGCGCGTGATGAACGACTTCCACCACCAGCGTTTCAACGTACTGGTGTGTACCACGATTATCGAAACGGGGATCGATATTCCAAGTGCCAACACGATCATCATCGAGCGTGCCGACCATCTTGGTCTGGCACAGCTGCATCAGTTGCGCGGCCGCGTCGGGCGGTCGCATCATCAAGCCTATGCTTATCTGCTGACGCCGCCGCCGAAAGCCATGTCCAAAGATGCGCTAAAGCGTCTGGAAGCTATCGCCTCGCTGGAGGATCTGGGTGCCGGTTTTGCGCTGGCGACGCACGATCTCGAAATTCGTGGTGCAGGCGAACTGCTGGGCGAAGGCCAGAGCGGGCAGATGACCAGCATCGGTTTCACGCTGTATATGGAACTGCTGGAAAATGCGGTAGAAGCGCTGAAAGAAGGCCGTGAACCGTCGCTGGAGGATCTGACGACCAGCCAGACCGAAGTCGAAATGCGCATGCCAGCCCTGTTGCCAGAGGAGTATATTCCTGACGTCAACACACGTCTGTCGCTTTATAAACGCATTGCTAGTGCGAAAAGCGAAAGTGAACTGGATGAGCTGCGCGTCGAGTTGATTGACCGCTTCGGTACACTGCCGGACGGTGCGCGTAATCTGATCCAGATCGCCGTGCTGCGACTCAAGGCGAAAGATCTGGGCATCAAACGCATTGAAGGTAACGACCGCGGCGGCTTTATCGAGTTTGGCGATAAAAACCGCGTCGATCCGGGTCACCTAATTGGTTTGCTGCAAAAACAGCCGCAGGTTTACCGCCTCGACGGGCCGACCAAGCTCAAATTCATGTTGGACCTGACCGACCGGCCAAAGCGCCTGAAGTTTGTCAGCGATATGCTGGCAGATTTTGCTGAACATTTGATCTGAGGTTGTAAACGCTAAAAACAAAAAGCCCGGTGAATTCATCCTTCACCGGGCTTTTTTACGTGACAAGCTTATAACCGTGACTAGGGTTTTCGCAGCGCTTTCACCTTTTCAGGGGTGATGTCCCCCGGCAGATCGGCGAAGGTGACGCGCAGATAGTTCACCATTTCGGCGATTTGCGCATCGTTCAGCCGCTCCGCAAAGCCCGGCATGGATTGCATACTTTCACCATCAGGGAACGCCTGTGCCGGTAAGCCATCAAGCACCGAGACAATCAGATTACGGCCATCAGGCTGGCGCAGCGTGGCGTTGTTTTGCATCGCCACCGCGACGTGCGGTTTCCCTGAGCCGTCGGCCATATGGCAGCCGGAGCACTGATCCAGATAAGTGATGCGCCCCGCCTCATTGCCGCCCGGCCTGATTTTCACCGACACGGCAACCGGCGGTTTGTCGCCCAGCAGATAGGTCGCGATGGCGCGATGATCGTCTTCGGTCAGATGACGGGTGCTGAGATCAATAACTTTGTGCATCTCATCAAACGCCGAGCCCTGCGGCGCGATGTCGGTGGCGAAGAAACGGCTGAGATCGGCCGGGTTCCAGCCGCGCTGCGCCAGCGCCTGCGGGGAAATATCCGGCGCAGTGATGCGGCCCAGCGTGCCACCTTTCAGGTTGTTATCCGTATCCATCTGCCCCAGTATGCCGCGCGGCGTATGACATTCACCGCAGTGACCGAGAACGTCTGTCAGATACTTTCCGCGTTGCCACTCGGCAGAATTTCCCTGCGAGCTGGCAGGCATTGGGTCGGCAGTGCGGAATAACAGATTCCAACCGATCATCGCCATGCGCTGGTTGAACGGGAACGGCATCTCGTTCTCCGGCACCGGCTGATTCACTGCCGGGCGCGTCATCAGAAACGCGTACATATCGTCTGAATCTTTACGCGCCACACCTTTATAGGAGGTGTAGGGCATCGCCGGATAAAGATGACGTCCGCCTGGTGCCACACCTTCGGTGAGCGCCAGATAGAAATCATCCGACGTCCAGCGGCCAATGCCAGCGTCAGCGGACGGCGTCAGGTTGCTGCCGAAGATCTTGCCGAACGGCGTGTCCAGCGAATAGCCACCGGCCAGAGGTGCACCACCAGACGCGGTATGGCACGCGGCGCAGTCAGAAGCCTGCACCAGATAACGGCCACGCTCGATTTGTGCCGTATCTGCCATGACTTTTTGCACCGGCGCGTCCAGCGTGCGGTTTTCCCGCCACCACAGTACAGCGATGATGATCACCATCAGCAACGCGAGGAAAAGACGTTTTTTCATCACGCGTTCTCCCTGATCAGACCCGGTGTTTTCATCACCACGTCACGCACCGCTTCGTAATAACGGACGTAACCGGTACAGCGGCAAATGTGATTCTCCAGCGCAGCCTCGATAGTGCTTTCCAGGTCGGCGAGCGGAATCGGGTGCTTTTCCAGCCGCTCAAGCAGCAGCGTCGCAGCATTCACAAAGCCCGGCGTGCAGTAACCGCACTGAAAGCTGTAATGCGCCATAAACGCCTGCTGAACCGGCGACAATGTGACCTCGCCTTTATCATCCGTTTTGGCGTGGCCTTCGACGGTACGGACTTTTTTGCCGTTGAAGAAATGTGCGCCAGTGATGCAGGTACGCACTTCTTCGCTGGTGTCGCTGTCATGATCGACAATTGCCACACAGGCGTGACAGATGCCTTGTCCGCAGCCGAGGCGTGAACCGGTCAACGCCACGTATTCGTGCAGGAAGTCGATCATCATCAGGCCTTCGGGAACATCCAGCGGACCGTAATGTTGATTATTGATGGTCAGCGCTAACGGCTGTGTTTTGATGCTCATTGTAAAACCTCACGAATATTTTCAGCACGGACGGGCAAATCACGGAAACGGTGGCCGGTAGCATGGGCGATGGCATTGACCAGCGCGGCCACGACCGGGATCATCACCACTTCGGCCATGCCTTTCGGCGGATCGGTTTCCGAAAGCGCAGGCAGGATATCGCTGGTCTGTTTCCAGACCGCCACGTCTCTGGCGCGCGGTAGGTGGTAACGGTTGAAGTTCCAGGTGCCGTTACCTGGCCCGTCTTCGTACAGGGGTAAATATTCGTGCAACGCGTGGCCGATCCCCATTGCCAGCCCGCCCTGCAGCTGGCCGGAGACCAGTTCAGGAACGATGAGATTTCCGCACTCCATAATCGAATGGTGCGTGAGTAATTCAACGTTGCCGGTAGCGATATCCACCGCGATTTCAGCCAGCGTGCCGACCGCGCTGTAATACGTCACTGAGGCGTTATTACGCTGTGTTGGCGGGTAATAGACCGCGTCGCGCGCCAGAGTCTGGTACTCACCCGCGCCGGTGCGCACCGACATGCCATCAACCGGCACGCGCTGCCGCACCTTGTTGAGCGTGAAGTCTGCTTCTGCCCACTGCCAGCGGTTGAAAACGTGAACCGCCGCGCCGGTCATCCCTTTCATCTCGTAGGCTTTTTTCGCCAGCGTCTCAAGACTGAGGGTCTGCATGCCGTTGGCCGTCAGGCCACCTTCCACCCAGCGGGCATCTTCTTTGCGCACGATATACGGCGCAGCTTGTCCGCCGCCAATGCCGGTTTGCCAGATAGCCATCGCCGCAGGCCACAAACCGTGATCGAAGACCAGACGCGCCGCTTCGCAGGTGCTGTGAGAAAAGTAATAGGCCGAGTTACTGGCGCTCGACGCCGAGCAATAGGACGGCGACCAGCGTGGATTGGTTTGTAGCTTGTCTTGCTCTTCCTGCGACATGGTGAACGGATCACCGCTGGTTTCCACTGGCAATACTGACCAGTCGGTCACCGAGAAATGCGCCTGTTCCGCGGGTTTGCCCAGCCATTCTGCGCACAGCACCGACTGTGACGTGGACATGCCCGTCCCCATTTCCGCACCGCTGTGCCACAGGCTTATCTGCCCGTTTTCGCTGATTTCGACACGGGCGAACGACGTTTCAGCGCCAGTGCCAAAGTCTTTCTGCACGCAGCCGAACCCGACGCCGTAACGTTTGCCCGGATTCTGGCTCTCATAGGCGACTTTGCGTTTCTGACGCTCCGTCCATAACGGATGAACGGCGGCTTTTTCCAGCACTTCATCAGCACGTATTGCACCGGCCGGGATAGCACCCTGGGTATTTTTCATTCCTGATTTCAAGACGTTGCGTATCCGGAAAGCAATCGGGTCCAGCTTCAGTTCAGCGGCCAACTCATCCATCATCATTTCTGTGGCGGCCATACTTTGCAGTGTGCCGTAACCCCGGGCTGAACCGGCGTCCAGCGCCCGCGAGGCCAGCCCGATGGCGGATAAATCACTTTTCGGGAAGTAGTAAATCGACTGTGCAGCGGTCACGCCAACCATCACCACCGACGGTGTGAAGTTGCTACGCCCGCCGCCATCAGCGGTCATCGCCGCATGGAATGACTGCAACATCCCGGTTTCACGGTTCACCGCGATGTCGTAATTCATGTCAAACGCATGGCGTTTGAGGGAGGACTGGAACTGTTCGAAGCGGTCATTCGCCAGACGCACTGGCGAACCGTCGCCGTACATCGCCGCCACCGCACCGTAATACGGGAAGTTGTAATGATCTTTCGAACCGTAACCGACGGTATAACATGGGTGCATAATCAGCGTTTTCACCGTACGGTGGGCTTTGGCCATCATGCGCGGCATTTCGTCCGCAACCTCCTGCGGCGACTGCGTCGGCACCACCATGTGCAGGGTTTGCGTCGCGGCATCATACCAGCCGTTAGCGTTGTCCGGTTCGAGCGCGGAAGTATCCACAGACTGCGTGGTGAAACGACGCGACATCACCAGCCAGTCCTGCGGTGGGGATTTCAGTTCATCGGCCATTTCATCGGCGTAAAACATGCCTTGTTCGTCGAGCTTGCCGCCTTCACGTCCTTCCGGCCAGACCGGCAGATGTTTGCGCATACCGGTCGGGAACACCGACATATCTTTCAGGCTGGAGAAACGGTCGTCTTCAAACGCGGTCTCGCCGCCAACGCGCACGAAGCGGAAGGTGCCCCATGGATCACGTTCCAGCGGGCCGGTTTTCTCACCGTAGCGCACTACGTTGTCTTTAAATTTCAGTGCGTTTTTCGCAAAGCGAAATTTGGCAAAATCCTGATACACCAGAATGGCCACGGCCTGACCGAGATAGGCCGGGGTTTTGCCTTCCGGCAGCAGCATGTCTTCGCCGTAGAATGCCGGGAATGCGAGGCCGTCGCGCGCCAGCACGTCGGCGGTTACCAGTTTATCGGGCTGCAGATCCTCACCAAGCAGTGATAAATCCAGCCCAGCATAGGTTCTGTCCGCCTGCGTCACGCGCAGGATGAAGGCATGCGCCTGTTTCTGCGGCCAGTGCGGCATATCTTTGGCACGGATATCGCGGGCAAACACTTTCTGCCCCATGACTTTGGCCTTTCCGTCAATGCGGAAACGGACGCGTTTGTTTTGTGCGTCCCACTGCGGCGATTGTAGGATCTTTTCTTCGAAGAGTGCCGCGTAAGCACGGCTGTGCAGAGGCGCGAGATAAACGGAGACACCAGCGATCACAGCACCTTTCACAAAGCGCCGTCTGGACGGGTTGAAGTTGCTCATAAATTTCCTTGCTTCGTATTGTCGTTCTTATATTCCGTTATATTTACAATTTGTCATAAACGCTGCAAATACCGTTTAACGCGGGTGATTATAGGTAGTTGTGATGAATGAAGTTATGACTAAAAAGGCTTTTTAAAATATTTCTCTCACAAATTTGCGCAAAATGATGGGATAATTAATTCTGTTGCGCAAACAATGTACAAAAGGAATGGAAGCAAAATGGCAGGTATTATACTTCTCGCGGCCGGGCTGGGGAGCCGGTTTATCGCCGCAGGGGGCGAAGGTAACAAGCTGAATGCCACGCTGACGGAAACAGCAGAAAATGCTACCAGCATTTTTGACGTTACACTTGGACAGGCGCTGAAAAGCGGGCTGGCGGTACACGTTGTGACCCGCACGGGGAACATTCAGGTGCAAGTCAGTTGCCGCCGTGCAGGCGTGCCTTTTACGCTGACGGAAAGCGCGGGCACCGGCGGCTCCATTGCTGCCGGCGTACGCGATACACCGGAGTGGGACGGCTGGCTTGTCCATCTCGCCGATATGCCGTTCGTCACGCCGGACATTTTTGCTACCGTGGCCGATACCCTGCATCTCAAACCGGTGGTGCGCCCTTTTTGGCAGAACGAACCGGGGCATCCGGTCGGGTTTTCCCGCGAAATGGGCGACAAGCTGTTGCAACTTCATGGCGATCATGATGCCCACGAGCTCATTCGCAGCCATGACCTATTACGCATCGATTTCAATACTTCGAGCGTGATTACAGATATTGATTTGCCCGAAGACCTTTCCCATTCCCTGCTGGCCTTGAACGGAACTATCCATGCAGCATCTTGATACTCAGGTTATTTCTCAGGCGACTGAATGGCTTGCCGGTCAGCCGGTGTGGTTGTGTACGGTACTGACCACCTATGGTTCTTCCCCGCGCGCGCCGGGCGCACTGATGGTCGCCACGGCGGATGGCCGCTATTGCGGATCTCTGTCCGGCGGCTGTGTCGAAGAAGATTTTTTACAGCGGATAGCCGCCGGTGACTATCAGCAGTCCAGCCAGGTGGTGCGCTACGGCGACGGCGGTTTGACGCCGAACATCGCCCTGCCCTGTGGCGGGTCGCTGGATGTGCTGATCGAATATCTGCCCGCCACGCCGGGTAATTTGAAGTACCTGCAACGCATGGGCATGGCGCTGGCAGGGCATTACGCGCTGGATAAATCGCTTACCCTGCCCGCCGCCTGCGATCATCTGGCGCTGACGGAGTATCACAGCGCGACGCAGGTCATGCGTGACGGTGACGATGTGCGCTTACATCTGGCTGCGCCGCCGCGTTTGCTGATTGCCGGGCTGTCGAGCGTCGCGCTGTATTGCGCCGACTTTGCCTGTGCGCTCGGTTTTGAAGTGGTGGTATGCGAATGCCGCGAAGATGTGCTGGAAAACTTTCTCCCGTTACTGAAAGCGGAAATCCGGCTGGAGAAAGCGTTCCCTGCAAAGTATCTAGAACAAGAAAGTTGTCACGCCAATACCGCGATTGTGGCGCTGACACACGATCCGCGTATGGATGACCTGACACTGATGGAAGCGGTAAATACGCCTGCGTTTTACATCGGCGCGATGGGCTCACAGCGCAACAGCACACGACGCCGCGAACGTCTGCAAACCATCGCCGATTTCTCGGCCGACGATTTCGCCCGTCTTCATGCACCGATCGGGTTATCCATCGGCAGCAAAACGCCGGCGGAAATCGCACTGGCGGTGATGGCGGATATCGTCAACCACAAAAATGGTGGAAAGGCGCACCGAGTGGCGGCCTGACGTCAAATCCAAATGGCACCCACAAAAAAAGCCTGAGGTTCGCGCCTCAGGCTTTTTGGTTTGCGACTTACCGGTTGATTATGAACGGGTAAGCTGCAACTGACCGCTTTTATCCAGCGGGATTTGCGTGCCCGGATCGTGATCCATGCGCACTTTGCCCTGTTGGCCGCCGATTTTGTAGGTCACATCGTAACCCAGGTTTTTTTCCGACTTCTCATAGACAGTGCTGCAACGTTGCTGCTGTGTCGTGTAGGTGTCGCCTTCCTGCATGCTACTCTGTACACGGTTACCGGCATAACCACCGCCCAGTGCACCTGCAACCGTCGCAACATCACGGCCACGACCGCCACCAAATTGGTGGCCGAGTACGCCACCGGCAACAGCGCCCAAGACAGAACCGGCTATCTGATGCTCATCCTGAACGGGACGTCTATGGGTCACCGTCACGTTACGGCACTCCTGACGTGGCGTTTTAATGGTTTCTTTTATAGGCGTAGCACTGAGTACCTGTGCGTACTCTGGGCCTGAAGAAAAGACATTCATACTTGCTACTGCAGCAACGCCGAGCGCTGCTGCAACTCCGATACCGACACCCGCTAACATTGACTTGTTCACAGGACATCCTCCTGAAATGTTACCACGCATTCTGTGGCCTTTTTATACCGGGTTATCCTGCATGGGATACCACATCAGGCAACAGGTCCTCAAACGAAATAGCCGTATATTGAGGGATCGGCGTGCGTGAATCGCCGTCTGTAAACACGCTAAGTCTGCACATAATTTCACGTTCCCGCAATAAGATGCATGGCCGAAAAAAGCGTCTTTGACTGGTGAAATTAGCGATTTGGGAGGATTCTTAGCGAACGAAGTTGTTTATGCAAAATCTTATTCTGAATGTGTGTATTTTGTTGGCGGAATTATAAAGCCTGTCAATACAGGCTTTTGATAAAAATGGGTTCAACGAGAAAGAAAAGGAATCAATGCAGTTTAAGACGCGGGCGGATGACTTTGTTAATCCCACCAACCAGCATCATTAACCCGGTTTTAGTATAGCCGTGCAACGCAATCTGGTGCATGCGATATAGCGAGACATACACAATACGCGCGATGCGCCCTTCCACCATCATCGAGCCTTTCATTAGGTTTCCCATCAGGCTACCCACCGTACTGAAGCGAGACAGGGAAACCAGCGAACCGTGATCTTTATAAACGTACTCTTTCAGGCTCTGCCCATTGCGTTGCGCCATAATGTTGCCAAAACAGCGTGATGCCATCTGGTGGGCTGACTGCGCGCGCGGAGGCACGAAACCGCCGCTCTTCTGCGGACAGGAGGCACAATCGCCAATGGCAAAAATGTTCGGGTCGCGAGTGGTTTGCAGTGTCGGTTCAACCACCAGTTGATTGATCCGGTTGGTTTCCAGCCCTGCGATATCTTTCATAAAATCAGGTGCTTTTATCCCTGCAGCCCATACCATCAGGTCAGCTTCAATCACCTCACCTTCTTTGGTATTCAGACCCTTTTGATCTGCGCTGGTGACCATCGTATTCGTCAGCACACGCACACCAAGCTTGGTCAGTTCCTGATGCGCAGCACTGGAGATTCGCGGTGGCAATGCAGGAAGAATACGTTCACCGGCTTCGACCAGCGTGACGTTTAGTGCCTGGCTGTTGAGACCTTCAAAACCGTAGCTATGTAGCTGTTTTACCGCATTATGCAGCTCAGCAGAGAGCTCAACGCCGGTCGCACCGCCGCCTACAATCGCAATGTTCACTTTCTTTTGCTTGTCTGGGTTGGCGGAAAACTTCAGGAACAAATTAAGCATTTCGTTATGGAAACGATGCGCCTGATGTGGGTTGTCAAGGAAGATGCAATTCTCCTTCACGCCCGGTGTACCAAAATCATTTGACGCACTGCCGAGCGCAATGACCAACTGGTCATAGGCGATATCACGCGCCGGAACCAGCACCTCACCGTTTCTCTCATCGAGAATCTCTGCCAACTGAATGGTCTGCGTCTCACGATTAATGTTGACCAGTGAACCTATCTGGAAGATAAACCCATGGTTGCGGGCATGCGCCAGATAGCTCAGCGCATCCACACCGTCGTCCAGGCTGCCGGTGGCAACTTCATGCAATAGCGGTTTCCACAAGTGACTGTGATTGCGGTCCACCAGCACAATTTCAGCGCGTTTCTTGCGACCAAGTTTATGGCCCAGGCTGGTGGCAAGTTCCAGACCACCGGCACCGCCACCGATAATCACAATTTTCTTCATGGTTGTCGTCAACATAACCCCCTCAAATGTGAACCAATTGTTATCTAAGGGTGAAATTTATTATCCTTAGAATACATAAGGTTGGATTCAATCAAATCGATATCTTTCCCGAGAATAACATGCGTGGTGATTTGGTCATACCAAAATTGATATGCATCAATTTAATTCCATTCAGTCAAATTCACTTACTGATACGGCACGATTTTTGACCTTTTTAAATCAGACAGTTAAGAGGGAAATGAGAAAAAACGTCATCATCATAGAAAGTTAGCCTGAACAATTTGCAAAAAAAACGGCCACAGACGTTTGCCTGTGACCGTTCTGTCTCCCTCGCTGAAAGATCAGTCGAGATTTTTAAACGCTTTAATCCGTTGCAGATGCGTCGAAATATCTTTGAATTTGTGGCTCTGTTGGTCATCCCACACAATCGGATAAAACTGATGCAATGCATCAGCCGTTTTCTGGCTGTCGAGTACGCCATCTTCACGCGACAGCACCACCAGACAGCGAGCGCGGTTTTTCTCACGGAAATCACTGACGCACTTGGTGGCGATATCAATATATTCTTCAGGGCGGTCGATTTTGCCGGCCATGCTGGCCTGCGGGGCGAGGTTAGGGTTGAACATCACCTGACGTATACCGCACAGATAGCCTATGCGCTCAGCCCAGAAGCCCCCCAAACCCACGCCGCAAATTAATACGCTGTCATCACCAGATTGCTGAATCGCTTTATCGACTTCCTTGAGCAGATGCTGCATATCGTGGCGCGGGTGAAGCGTGCTGTAACTGATCAACCGTACGTCCGGATCAATAAATTGCAGTTGCAACACCTTTTCATGGTTACCGGGACTGGTTGAGTCAAAACCGTGCAAATAAATAATCATCGTTTTCCTGGTCCTGATTGTACGTTGAGAACATCAAGGTTAATGACGATGGGTTGCCACTTAGCCTGCCGACCTTTTGTGATCCTGCCAGCGGGCGTTCAGTGCAGATAACTCCCGGTTGGCAAGCTGCCAGCGGCTGGAATTCAACAAGTCCCGTCGCGCATCTTTACCCGTATATTTACCCCGATGGTACAACCCTGCAACGTTTTCTGCTTTGACCGGAGACAGGTTATCCAGCACGCTGACGGCCCCAGCGCGGTGGTTACAAATCAAAATCATATCGCAGCCGGCATCCAACGACGCCTGACCTCGCTCTGCATAGCTTCCCATGATCGCCGCACCTTCCATCGATAAGTCATCGGAGAAGATTACGCCCTTAAAGCCGAGCTCCTGACGCAAGATTTTTTGCAGCCAATATGGGGAGCCACTCGCGGGACGGGAGTCTGCTTGGGTGTAAATAACATGCGCCGGCATCACCGCATCGAGCAGTTTTTTGTCAATCAGTTGACGGAATATAGTCATGTCATGCTCGCGGATCACTTCCAGTGGACGCTCGTCACGCGGGGTCTCTTTATGCGAATCAGCCGTCACTGCACCGTGACCAGGAAAATGTTTGCCGGTGGTTTTCATCCCCGCCCCCTGCATGCCAAGAATGAACTGCTCAGCCATGCTAAAGGCTTTCTCCGGTTCAGCATGAAAAGAGCGTTCACCAATTGCAGCGCTGACATGGCCGATGTCGAGGACCGGCGCAAAGCTGATATCGATGTCCATGGCGATCATCTCTGACGCCATTAACCAACCAGCTTCCTTTGCCAGACGTAAACCCTCATGGCTTGCGTTAATCTCAGCAAAAGACTGAGCCGCGGGAATACCGGTAAAACCCTCACGGAAACGCTGTACGCGTCCCCCTTCCTGATCGACGGCCAACACCAGACGCTCGCGTGATGCTGCGCGAATCTGACGGATGAGCTCATGCAATTGGTCGACATCGTGGTAGTTACGGGTAAACAAGATCAGACCACCCACCAAGGGATGTTGCAAAATCTCGCGCTCTTCGGCATCCAGCTCATAGCTGGCAACGTCTAGCATTACTGGACCCACGTCAATGCTCTCCTTAATTCGTTTGGTTTTATTTGCTGGTGCGCACAGTGGCGAAAAGTCGCTCACGCAGTG
The DNA here is from genome assembly GCF_014639435.1 of Hafnia psychrotolerans. Classification (GTDB taxonomy): domain Bacteria; phylum Pseudomonadota; class Gammaproteobacteria; order Enterobacterales; family Enterobacteriaceae; genus Ewingella; species Ewingella psychrotolerans. The sequence continues at coordinate 427,798 of NZ_BMFZ01000003.1, forward strand.
GCTGCGCCCAGTCTAAATACGTTTTATCACCGGTTTGATTCCAACGGACTTCGAACCACATCAGCATCATGTAATCAACCCACGGCAACCAGCGGCAAATTTGACGCTGTAATCCGGTTATATCTCGGTAGCCACCGGCGGCACAATAGCCAGCAAGAAAGCGCTGCTGTTGCCCAACAAGCCAGCCATTGCCTCGAAACAGAGTGGCCAGTTCAAGTGCAATATCGCCATCAGCGGCGTATTCCCAGTCAATCAGCTGTAATCCCTGTTCTCCAATAATTAAGTTTCCGGGATGAACATCCATATGGATCACCGCCATTTTCAGCGGTACCGGCAGGGACTGACGCATGAAACGATGTTGCAGCCGCAGCCAGCCCGGAGACAATCGCCTGCGGTCAATCTGCTGCCAGTGCAGCGAAAACTGCTGTTTTAACTGTAATTGGCGACCATGGGGACCCGCCTGATGGAGCTGCACCAACCGTTCTGCCAACGGTACTATTTCAATCGGATACTCTTCGCAGGTTTGCCCTTCCAGCCATTCGACTACTAGCCAAGGTGGTGAATACAGCATGACGCGCGGTGCAATATTCAGATGGACAATGTGTTGTAAAATCGCTTTTTCACGCTGCCGCTCAACACCCAATGCCGTTCTGGCCGGAGATTGGATCCGCGCAAGCCAAGTGCGTGTACGGGTTTCAATCTTCCAACTTTCGCCGCTAAGTCCCGCGACCGGACTTAAACAAAAACCGGCGGAAAAGTCCGCCGGGAATTTTTGTGCAATAAGCTGTTCCAGTGCGGCCTTAATATTGAATGGCACCGTTGCCGGACCAGACAATTTCACCACTCGGCACAGTCATCATTTGCATCTTGAGCGTTGGCGATTTCACGTCACCGGTGACAGTGCTATAAAGCACGTACTGCGCGTTGACGTAGCGCGCAAGCCCGATAGCTTTACTGCGCGAACCCAGGCTATCATCCACAGATAAACCCAGGGCCTGCTTGGCAGTGGCCAGTTGAGAGGCCGGTACCACCTGGAACTTGTTATTGGTTGCCAGTGCATCATGCAGTGCAGCGGTGGCTTTGCTCACCTGCAGTGAACCGTTGGTGCTATTCTTCACGCTGTCGAGCAGCAGCACACTCCCCGCCTGTACACCATCAGCCTGCAGCATTTTCGCCACCAAGGGCTGAACGCTCGCACTCCAGTCGATAGTTTGTACTTTCGGCGGCTGAGGAACCGTTTCAACCACCGGCGGCTGCCCAGAGGTTTCCGGGGTTCCTGGCTCAACAGTGACTGGCGCAGTCGGTTGTTGCGATTCTGCAGGTTGCTCTTTGGTTGGCAAGGTACAACCGCCAAGGATTAGGGCGGCCATCGCAACCATGAGTAAATACTTTTTCATCAACCTTCTCCGTACACGAAATTAGAGATAAAGGTAAACACGCACACTGTACGCATCGAGATTGCCATTCAGGGAAGATATGTCGATATCAGTGTTAGCGGGAACGGTGATGGTCCTCGCTTCAGCAATTGGCAGTAAATCCAGTCCCTGCTTGTCATACCAGAAAAAACGATAATGCAGAGTTACTGAGTGAGGCTGGCTATTGCTCAACACGCTGGTAGCCTGTTTACGTCCTTTCACTTCTGAAATTGATGGTGCGCTGGGGATAATACCCGCCGTCAACACCGGCGATTCCATGATGACCGTTTGCTGGCTGTTCAGCGCAATACGTGGCGTACTACTGCTACAGCCCATCAACAGTATAACCGGTAACAATGCCAGCAAAAATCGCATGGTCTTTCCTTTTAGACGAGAAAGTCTTACTGACGTGAAAGCAGCGGACCCAACGCGCGGCCACCCACCAGATGCATATGGATGTGATAAACCTCCTGACCACCGTCGCGATTGCAATTCACTATCAGCCGATAGCCACTTTCGGCAATGCCTTCCTGTTCAGCGATTTTAGCCGCGACAGTCATCATTCGTCCCAATGTCGCTTCATGCTCCAGTGTCACATCATTCATGGTAGGAATGAGGATATTAGGAATGATCAAAATGTGGCTCGGCGCCTGAGGTGAAATATCGCGGAAAGCCGTGACCAGTTCATCCTGATAAACCACATCAGCGGGGATCTCACGGCGGATAATTTTGCTGAAAATCGTCTCTTCGGCCATCTTGACTCTCTCCTTTTAAAAATCTAAAGCGGTGTACGCAGTATGAGTGACAATTTCCATTCCTTTCAACCTGCTTTCGCATTTTAGGAATCAAATGGCGTAGAAACAGACATCCCCTAAATGACAGGCATACAAAAAGGAGGCCGAAGCCTCCTTTTTGGGACAGTTAACGGCTGATCTGAGGATCAGCTGTTACGCATATATTCATCCATATCCGTTTTCAGGTTATCAGACTTGGTACCAAAGATAGCCTGAACACCAGAACCTGCGACCACCACCCCTGCAGCACCGAGTTTCTTCAGGCCAGCCTGATCCACTTTAGTGATGTCAGCCACGCTGACACGCAGACGGGTGATACAGGCGTCAAGGTTGGTAATGTTGTCTTTGCCACCGAACGCTTGTACCAAAGAAGCCGACATTTCTGAACCGCCCTGCGCTGTTTGCTCGCTGGCATTGTCTTCACGACCCGGTGTTTTCAGATCGAGTTTGACAATCAGGAAACGGAAGATGCTGTAGTAAACGACCGCGTAAATCATACCAACAATCGGGAACAGCCAGATACGGCTACTATTACCGCTCAACACGATGAAATCGATCAAACCATGCGAGAAGCTGGTACCGTCGCGCATGCCCAACAGAATACAGATTGGGAATGCCAGACCGGCCAGAATAGCGTGGATCACATACAGGATCGGCGCCACGAACATGAAGGAAAATTCGATTGGCTCGGTGATACCTGTCAGGAACGATGTCAACGCAGCGGAGATCATGATACCGCCGACTTTGGCACGGTTTTCAGGTTTAGCTGAGTGCCAAATTGCGATTGCTGCTGCTGGCAGACCGTACATTTTGAACAGGAAGCCACCTGACAGTTTACCCGCAGTTGGGTCACCCGCCATATAACGTGGAATGTCACCGTGGAACACTTGACCTGCAGAGTTCACGTATTCGCCAATTTGCATCTGGAATGGAACGTTCCAGATATGGTGCAGACCAAAAGGTACCAGCGCGCGTTCAACCACGCCGTAGATACCAAATGCAACCACAGGGTTCTGATAAGCAGCCCATTGGGAGAAGGTCTGAATTGCACTACCAACCGGTGGCCAGATGAAAGAGAGAACCACACCCATGATGATCGCAGCCATACCAGAGATGATCGGTACGAAACGTTTGCCCGCAAAGAAGCCCAGATATTCTGGCAGCTTAATACGGTAGAAGCGGTTGAACATATAGGCAGCAATGGAACCTGCAATAATGCCACCCAGAACCCCCGTATCAGCGAGGTGTTTTGTAGCAATCTCTTCCACAGGTAAGTGCAGAACCAGTGGTGCGACTACCGACATGGTTTTCACCATGATGCCATACGCAACGACGGCAGCCAGTGCAGATACACCATCATTATTGGTGAAGCCAAGTGCTACACCAATGGCAAAAATCAAAGGCATATTGGCAAAGACTGAACCGCCAGCTTCCGCCATAACGTGGGAAACGATCAGTGGTAGCCAACTGAAGTTTGCAGAACCGACACCAAGCAGGATACCTGCGATTGGCAGTACGGATACTGGCAACATCAGCGATTTACCGACCTTTTGAAGGTTTGCAAACGCGTTCTTAAACATAATTAAGTGTGCTCCTGAGTAATGATATTTTGATACTTATCACGGCGCCCGCTTGATTAAGTCAGTGAACTACCGCGTTGCCAGGTCATAAAGACCTGTCATTCAGGGTGTCTGAGCACCCCTTTTGAATTTTTACGAAGGGTAAAATAATTCGCTTTGTTAATGTTTGATGGCAGTCACGTTTTTCTGAAAAACAGGGGTGAAACACTGCGTAAAGTTGCTCTATGTTAAGAGTTTTCGCTAAATCATCCGAATTATTCGCCAATAACGGGTGTGCACATTACCCGTTACGACGATTAATTACGAGTTGTAAAATAAACTCCATGGATGTATTGAGTTTATGACGATCTGAGAGGGAAGGTATCAAGGTGGAATAATCGTGAGAAGTTCGCGGTAGTGGCTTCAGCTAACTGTTCCAGACTTACCCCTTTCAGTACCGCCATGTACTCTGCAATATCGCGTACATAGGCGGGTTGGTTCTCTTTACCACGATGCGGAACCGGCGCCAGATAGGGTGAGTCAGTCTCAATCAGCAGACGATCCAACGGTACGTAGCGCGCGACTTCTCGCAGTTGTTCGGCATTGCGAAAAGTGACAATGCCGGAGAATGAGATATAAAAACCCAGATCCAGCAAGAATTCTGCTGTTGGTAAATCCTCGGTAAAACAGTGTAATACCCCGCCACATTCGCCAGCCTGTTCATCGTGCAAGATATCCAGCGTTTCCTGCCGCGCATCACGCGTATGCACAATCACCGGTTTGTTAAGCTCACGACCTACGCGAATGTGATGACGAAAGGACGCCTGTTGAAGTTTGAGCTGGTGATCTTCCTTCTGATAAAAGAAATCCAGACCCGTTTCGCCCATAGCCACAACTTTAGGATCCGCAGCCAGACGGCTCAATTCATCGAAGTCGTATCCCTCTTCAATATTTAAAGGATGTACTCCGCAGGAAAATGCGACTTCAGGACGGTCGCCAATTAGCTGGGTCATGGCGGTGTAACCCGGCAAGGTGGTCGCGACGGCCAGCATAAATTTCACATCACGTTCGCGGGCTTTTTCCAACACCGCATCCACGCCGCTGTGCAGCTCGTTGTAATCCAGACTATCGAGATGACAATGGGAGTCGACTAAAAACATAATATTTAACTCTTTAGGATAGTTTTGCAGGTCAGTACGCAGGTAAAAACCATGTACTGCTGGGGGATAATCGGAGCGGAACTAGCGCAGGGACAAATCCCATTCGAGCAGTTGCTCCGTCAGTATGAGTTCACGGTTCACGCCAATAATTGTTAACAGTTGCTGGCGGCAATGCATCCAGGCCTGAACACTTTTTTGTAGGGAATCATTGCTCTGTAACCCGGCAATTTGTGCGATTAACAGTTGTTGGTCGTGATTAATAATAAACTGTCCCGCATTTTGCTGCCATTTGATGGCATCCAGCAGTAAAGAACAAAGCCACTGCAGGCGAGCAGCCACATCGTCGTGGTTCAATTGCGCCAGCAAAGAGAGCATATCGCGCTGCTGACAGCTGTTCGACAACTGCTGACACAGGTCGGTGCGCTGTTTCCAGCGCTCAGGCTGCAACAGTTCAAGTGCAGCCAAAGGCGTCCCGTTGCTAAGACGCAATGCGGTTTTAATTGCCACAGGAGTAGCGCTAAGCTGGCGGCCAATCCACTGAGCGGCAGGCGCGTCATCCGGTATCGGCAGACGCCAGTAAAAACAGCGGCTACGCAATGTGGCAAGTAGCCCCGACGTTTCACGGCAACCAATCAGAAAGTAGGTTTTCGCGGGCGGCTCTTCCAGCGTTTTCAACAAGGCGTTAGCCGCAGCTTCTGTCAACAATTCTGCCTGAGGCAACCACACCACTTTTGCGCCACCCTGCTGAGAATAGTTGTAGAGTGTTTCAATCAGTTGACGGACAGGCTCAACACCGAGAGAGTTTTTCCCCTTTTCCGGGGACAAAACGTGCCAGTCTGGATGATTACCTGCAATCATCAACTGGCAACTGTGGCAATTACCGCAACTTTTTTCGCCAGCCTGATGGTGGCATAGTAACCAACGACTAAGACCATAAATCAGTGCCTCATCCCCCATACCATTGGCAGCATGCACCAATACTGCGTGATGCCCTCTGCCAGACTGATATTGTCCCACCAACTGACGATAGGGGCCGCTCAACCAGGGATACCAGGTCATTACTGACCACCTTCGAGCTGTCGTTGCGCTTCAAACCATTGCAACAGCGTCTGGTGAATCAACGTGGTCACCTTGTCGAGCGATTGCGAGGCATCAATGGTTTTGATGCGGCTGTCTTCGGCCACTAGGCTAAGATAGCGTTCTCGGGTACGTTCGAAAAAGGGCAGGGCTTCTTTTTCGATGCGATCCAATTCACCGCGTGCACTGGCACGTTGCAGACCCATTGCCGGTGGTAAGTCGAGATAGAGCGTCAAGTCCGGACGGAAGTCACCCAGTACAGTATCGCGCAAGGAGCGCATGAGGTCGGCATCGATACCGCGTCCTCCGCCCTGATAAGCCTGTGATGAAAGATCGTGACGATCCCCTACCACCCAGGCACCGCGTGCCAACGCAGGAAGAATAACGGTTTCAACCAGTTGGACCCGGGCCGCGTAGAGCATCAACACTTCGGCTTTGACGGTAGGTTTATCATCCCCCACCCCGCGCTTAAATAGGTCCCGGAGCTTTTCGGCCAATGGCGTACCGCCTGGCTCGCGGGTGAAGACAATATCCTCGATACCCAGGCTACGCAGTGTATTGACGACGACGTCGCGTGCGGTTGTTTTACCGGCTCCTTCCAGACCTTCAATAACGATAAACTTACTTTTCATGCTTATTCTTTAATGCCTCACGATACACACGCACCGCTTTATTGTGATTTTCGAGGTTAGTGGTAAAAGTATGCCCACCTTTTCCATCGGCCACAAAGTAAAGATAAGGCGTTTTTGCCGGATGCGCTGCGGCTTCAATCGACGCTTCGCTTGGCATGGCGATCGGTGAAGGTGGCAAACCAGAAATCACGTAGGTGTTATAAGGCGTCGGTGTTTCCAAATCTTTACGGGTGATATTGCCGTTGTAGCTGTCACCCATACCGTAAATGACGGTCGGATCTGTCTGCAACCGCATACCGATACGCAAGCGGTTGATAAAGACAGAGGCCACTTCCGGACGTTCTTCTTTAACAGCCGTCTCTTTTTCAACAATTGACGCCATCGTCAGCATGTCGGTGGGCGTTTTGTAGGGCAGAGACTTATCACGACCTTGCCAGATGGTATCAACGGTTTTTACCATACGCTGATGAGCTCGTTTGAGCAGGGAGAGATCCGTCATGCCAGCAGTATAGAGATAGGTATCCGGATACAGCCAGCCTTCAGCATTATTGGTATCATTTATGCCGATGGCCTTCGCGATCTCTTCCCCACTTTTCCCGGTCAACTCATGCTTCAGATACCCTGAATCTTGCAGTAGTTTCATCCAGTCGCTCAGTTTGAAACCTTCAATAAAACGAATACTGAACTGTGCCTCTTTGCCGCTTTTGAGCAACTCGAGCATCTGGCGTACAGTCATTCCTTTCTCGAAACGGTAAGTCCCGGCTTTGAACTCACTGAGTTGCGGCTCAATGCGCAACAGCCAGGAAAAGTAAGGATTTTCCTGCATCAGTTTATGCTTGACCAACAGAGTTTCCAGCACAACTCGTCCTGTACCAGCAGGCAGCGTAAAGATAGTTTCGCTGCTGACGTTAATCGGCTGGTCGGCAAAGCGCTGCACTTTGTGATAGAAAAAAGCAGCAGCACCGACGAGTAGAATCAGGATAAGGGCGGAAATCTTACGTTTTGTATTCTTCATAGACATTCACTTTTAACGCGCGGTTTCAGCAAACCGGATGTAAAAAATCGTACAACTGCGACGACGTAAAGTACCCGTTGTCTGCCTGTCGGACCGGCAGAACGGGCATAAGGGCATTACAAATAATCACCTCATCTGCTTCACGCAGAATTTCAGGTGTTTGTTGGACAATAGAAATCGTATAAATTCCCGATTGTTCAAGTAAAGAAATGATGTGGCTGCGCATTATTCCTGCAACGCCGGAGCCGGAAAGTTCGGGGGTAAAGACCTGATAGCCTTTACGCCAAAAAATATTCGCGGCACAGCATTCCACCAGTATCCCCGAAGTGTCAACTACCAGTGCCTCATGGGCGTCCGTCTGGTCGAGATGTAGTCGGATCATCACCTGTTCCAATCGGTTAAGATGCTTGATACCGGCGAACAACGTATTCTGGCTCAACGCCACCGGACTTAGCTTGAGCTTGACGCCCTCTTGCCGCCACTGATGATAGTGAGCCGGGTAGTCAGAAGAGGAAACAATACGTGTCGGTGTACTGCAACCCTGCGGGCTGTAACCGCGCCCTCCCACTCCCCGACTGATGATGGCCTTTACTACGCCTTCACCACGCAGATGAGCAGCATGGGTTATTTCCGCGCTCAGAGCCGTCCAGTCAACCCCTTCAATCATCAATCGTTGAGTAGCCTTTTTTAGCCTCTCAATATGGGCGGAAAAATACTGAATTTCACCGTCGATGACCCGTGCGGTAGTAAAGCTCCCGTCACCAAATTGTGCCGCACGGTCGCTGGCTGCCAACAAGCTAGCCGGGGTGCCATTAATCCACATTACCACGCTCCCGTATCCGATTTATGCTATGACAAACAGAGAGCCTGATGCATTTTATGCTCTGTATCAAGTAATGCATTTCAACATGTTGATAGGAATATCAGACAGCAAAAAGGCCCGTAAACGGACCTTTTAAGAAAATAGACACCGCACGATGACTCGCTAGATTTTACGGAAAACCAGGGAACCATTGGTACCGCCAAAGCCAAACGAGTTACACAGCGTGTACTCCATATTGGTGACCTGCCGAGCTTCGTGTGCAACGAAATCCAGATCGCAATCCTCATCGGGATTGTCAAGATTGATGGTGGGTGGGACAGCCTGATCGCGAAGCGCCAGCAAAGTAAAGATTGATTCAACCGCACCAGCAGCACCTAACAAATGACCGGTCATGGACTTAGTCGAGCTGACCAGTACACGTTTTGCATCAAGGCCAAATACTGATTTGACAGCCTGAGTTTCGGCTTTATCACCAGCCGCCGTTGACGTGCCATGCGCATTAATGTAGCCAATTTTTGATGCCAGAATACCCGCATCACGCAACGCGTTTTCCATCGCCAGAGCTGCACCAGCGCCATCTTCTGGAGGTGAGGTCATGTGATAGGCATCGCTGCTCATACCAAATCCGACGATTTCGGCGTAAATTTTCGCGCCGCGTTTTTTCGCATGCTCGTACTCTTCCAGAATCATGATGCCTGCGCCGTCTCCCAGCACAAAACCATCACGATCTTTATCCCAAGGGCGGCTTGCAGCCTGAGGGTTGTCATTTCGGGTAGAGAGCGCGCGCGCTGCGCCAAAACCACCTACACCCAAAGGGGTGCTAGCCTTTTCTGCCCCACCAGCCAGCATGACATCTGCGTCATCATAAGCAATGATACGCGCCGCATGGCCAATATTGTGGACACCAGAAGTACAAGCGGTGGCAATTGAAATGCTCGGACCACGTAAACCAAACATGATACTTAGATGACCGGCAATCATGTTGACAATAGTGGAAGGAACGAAGAATGGGCTGATCTTGCGTGGCCCGCCGTTAACCAAAGAGGTATGGTTTTCTTCGATCAAACCAAGCCCACCAATACCGGAACCAATTGCAGCACCAATACGTGGCGCGTTCTCGGCTGTCACTTCAAGCCCAGAGTCTTGCATGGCCTGAATACCGGCGGCAATACCATACTGAATGAAGGCATCCATCTTGCGTGCATCTTTACGCGCAATGTACTCTTCACAATTAAAATCTTTTACTAAGCCAGCAAACCGTGTTGCATAGGCGCTAGTATCAAAATGATCGATTAGGCTAATGCCACTCTGACCGGCAAGAAGAGCACTCCAAGTTGACTCTACAGTATTGCCGACAGGAGACAGCATGCCAAGTCCAGTCACTACAACTCGACGCTTAGACACGTTGTGTACTCCAGGGAGGGAGAAAAGTGAGACGGTGGACAGAAAAAACTTAGGCGGTCGAGTGACCGCCTAATTATCTAAACTAAATGCAGATTAGCTTATGCCTGGCTAGCGTTGATAAAATCAATAGCTGCCTGAACAGTAGTGATTTTTTCAGCTTCTTCGTCAGGGATCTCGGTATCAAACTCTTCTTCCAGAGCCATAACCAGCTCAACGGTGTCGAGAGAATCAGCGCCAAGGTCGTCTACGAAAGACGCAGCATTAACTACTTCTTCCTGTTTAACACCCAGCTGTTCAACAATGATTTTCTTAACGCGTTCTTCGATAGTGCTCATACTCTTAAATTTCCTATCAAAACTCGCTTTCGCGATGGTTTTCGTAGTGTATAAAATGTTGGAAAAGATGCAACTAAATCCCGGCTGGTCAAACCACGAATTTGCTCTATTTTGCGGTTTTTACCGCAAATAACGCAAATAGTTTCGTAATTTTTAAATCATATACATGCCGCCATTGACATGTAATGTTTCGCCAGTGATATAGCTGGCCTCGTCAGAGGCTAAAAAAGCAACTGCGCTGGCAATCTCTTTTGCATCACCCAACCGGTTGGCTGGAACTGATGACAAAATGCCTGCGCGTTGGTCATCTGTCAACGCCCTTGTCATGTCCGTCTCGATAAAGCCGGGAGAAACGACGTTGACAGTAATGCCACGTGAAGCAATTTCACGCGCCAAAGACTTGCTAAAACCAATCAAACCAGCTTTAGCCGCCGCGTAGTTCGCCTGCCCTGCGTTACCCATAGTTCCAACAACAGAACCGATAGTAATGATCCGGCCAAACCGCTTTTTCATCATAGCCCGCATTACTGCTTTTGACAGCCGAAACACAGAAGTCAAATTCGTATCCAGGATATCCTGCCACTCGTCATCCTTCATACGCATGAGAAGGTTATCACGTGTGATGCCGGCATTATTAACTAAAATGTCAATTTCGCCAAATTCAGCTCGAATCGTAGCCAATACCTGTTCAATCGATGCAGAATCAACCACATTTAGAGCGATACCTTTACCGTTTTCGCCTAAATACTCGCTGATTGCTTCTGCGCCTTTCTCGCTGGTCGCAGTACCGATCACTGTTGCACCACCAGCGACTAATTTCTCTGCGATAGCACGGCCAATACCACGGCTTGCGCCAGTGACCAGGGCAATTTTACCTTCGAAGCTCATTATGTACCTCTTTTTATTGTCCAAGCGCCGCTGAGAGGCTAGCAGAGTCGTTCACTGCCGCTGCGGTCAGGGTGTCAACAATACGTTTGGTCAGGCCTGTTAATACCTTACCCGGACCAATCTCGACTAAATGCTCAACGCCCTGGGCCGCCATGAACTCTACTGACTCAGTCCAGCGAACGGGGTTGTACAATTGGCGAACCAATGCGCTGCGAATGGCTAGCGGAGACGTTTCCACTTTTACATCCACGTTATTCACGACCGGATATTGGGGTGCATTGAAAGTAACATTCTCGAGTGCTACGGCCATTTTATCAGCAGCTGGCTTCATCAAAGCACAGTGAGACGGCACGCTGACAGGCAGAGGCAATGCACGCTTCGCACCAGCGGCTTTACAAGCAGCACCAGCACGTTCAACCGCTTCTTTGTTCCCTGCGATGACCACCTGACCGGGCGAGTTAAAGTTCACAGGAGAAACAACCTGACCCTGCGCAGACTCTTCACACGCCTTAGCGATGGCAGCGTTATCGAGACCGATAATCGCCGACATTGCGCCAGTACCCTCGGGCACGGCTTCCTGCATCAGCTTGCCTCGTAACTCAACCAGCGAGATGGCCTGTTTGAAATCCAGCACGCCAGCACACACTAAAGCAGAGTACTCACCTAAGCTATGGCCTGCCATAAACACTGGCTCAGCACCTTTCTGCTGTTGCCATACACGCCACATAGCCACTGATGCGGCCAGTAAAGCAGGCTGCGTTTGCCAGGTTTTATTCAACTCTTCAGCCGGCCCCTCTTGTACCAGCTGCCATAAATCATAACCCAGTGTCGCGGAAGCCTCAGCAAAGGTTTCTTTCACAATCGGGTAGGTTGCGGCCAAATCAGCCAGCATTCCAAGAGCCTGAGAACCCTGGCCTGGAAAAACAACTGCTATTTTTGTCATTTTCATCACCCTGTTAAATCAAAAACGTACCAGCGCCGAGCCCCAGGTAAAGCCACCGCCAAATGCTTCGAGCAATACCAATTGCCCACGCTGAATTCGCCCGTCACGTACTGCTTCGTCAAAGGCTGCAGGCACAGATGCAGCAGACGTGTTGCCATGACGATCGAGCGTAATAACCACTTTATCCATCCCCATGCCCAGTTTTTTAGCTGTGGCATTGATGATACGCAGGTTCGCCTGATGCGGAACCAACCAATCGAGTTCGGAGCGATCAATGTTATTTGCTTTCAGCGTTTCATCAACAATGTGCGCAAGTTCAGTCACCGCAACTTTGAAAACTTCGCTACCCGCCATCGTCACATAAGTAGGTTTTTCCGGCTCAGCCTGACTTGGATACGGTAACGTCAACAAGTTGCCATAATGGCCGTCAGCGTGCATGTGCGTGGAAATAATGCCGGGTTCTTCAGATGCACCAAGTAATGCGGCACCTGCGCCATCACCAAACAAAATCACCGTGCCACGATCTTGAGGATCGAGTTTGCGCGACAAGACATCGGAACCGATCACCAGCGCATATTTCACTGCGCCGTTTTTGATATATTGATCGGCTACGCTCAACGCATAGGTAAACCCTGCGCACGCCGCAGCCAAATCGAATGCCGCACAATCTTTAAGACCCAGCATATTCTGCACTTGGCATGCAGAACTAGGGAATGCATGGGAAGATGAGGTTGTCGCAACAATAATTAAACCCACGTCGCTTGCGCTGACACCAGCCATTTCAAGTGCTTTTTCTGCCGCATGCAGGCCCATTGTGGCCACAGTCTCATCCGGCGCAGCAATGCGACGCTCACGGATACCAGTCCGGGTGACAATCCATTCGTCGGAGGTATCAACCATTTTTTCTAAGTCGGCATTAGTCCGAACTTGCACGGGCAAATAGCTCCCCGTACCGAGAATTTTTGTATACATGTACGATCAGTCACTCTTGGGTAATACAGCCTTAAGGCGCGCGGCTATCCGTTTAGGAACTTGCCGCTGCACCGCCTGCACAGCCTGTTCGATAGCAACAGCAAACGCGCGCTGGTTTGCTCCGCCGTGGCTTTTAATAACGATGCCCCGTAATCCTAACAAACATGCGCCATTGTACTGGTCTGGATTTAGATGGCTGAAGCGCTTTGCTAACTTCTTCTGCAAAATACGACCTAACCATTTCAGCCACCAAGCCTGCTTGCCACTCTCTCCAGAAGATTTTAACAGTGACAAAAACATCCTTATTACACCTTCCATGGTTTTGAGCGTGACATTACCTACAAAACCATCACACACCATGACATCCGTCTTACCGGTTAACAGGTCATTGCCTTCAAGATAACCGATATAGTTGATTGCATGTGTATTTTTTAGAATGGCTGCCGCACCCCGGATGTTATCCAACCCTTTAGACTCTTCCTCACCAATATTCAGTAAGGCTACCCGTGGATTTGAAATACCAATGACTTCTTCAGCCATTACTGAGCCCATCACGGCAAACTGGACCAGCATTGTGCTGTCACACTCAACATTCGCCCCGAGGTCAAGAATCACCGTTTTAGTGCGCTGCTGATTCGGTAAAACCGTCATCAACGCCGGGCGTTCTATACCTTCAAGAGGTTTTACTATCATTTTCGCCAAACCCATCAACGCACCAGTATTACCGGCGCTGACGCAGGCCTCGGCGTCTCCACTTTTGATAAGCTCCAACGCGACACGCATTGAACTGCCCTTACTGGCACGGATAGCTTGAGATGCACGAGCGTCACCAGCTATAACTGATTCAGCAGGAATAATCCGAATTCTTTCCATTTGGGAAGCATCGGCTTTATCGAGAAGAAATGGTGTGATTGCGTCGGGATCGCCAACTAAAAGAAGATTGAGTTCAGAATTAGAGATCAGTGCCTGCAATGAAGCAGGCACTGTGACGGAAGGACCGAAGTCCCCGCCCATTACATCTAACGCAAGGGTTAGACGAGTCAAGGAATCGCCTTGCTAGTACTTATCACGAGGGTTTCTCCGCAAATAAGTAGTCAGCAAATCTTAGCCGATTACCTTGCGACCGCGGTAGAAACCGTCGGCAGTGATATGGTGACGCAGGTGAGTTTCACCAGAAGTTTTGTCCACAGACAGAGTGGCGGTGGTCAGGGCATCGTGAGAGCGACGCATGCCACGTTTAGAACGGGTTGGTTTATTTTGTTGTACGGCCATGGACCTTACTCCTTAAGTACTTTTCTTTAAACTCGCTAATACGGCAAATGGATTTGGTTTCTCCACCTCTGCAGGCAGTTTACCAAACACCATGTCCGCGTCGGACACTTCACAGTGTTCAGATTCATGTACCGGAACGACAGGTAATGAAAGAATGATTTCATCTTCAATCATCGCCAGCAGATCGACTTCGCCAAACTCGTCGACTTCAATCGGCTCGTACGCTTCCGGTAATGCCTCAGCCTGTTCATCATTGCGAACAGGACTAAAACAATACGTTGCGTGAACCTGATGTTCAAACGTCTTACCACATCTCTGACATTCCAGAGTAACGGTCAAATCAGACTGGCCATTAATAACAGCCAGACGCAGATTGTCGATATCAAACGACAAAGAGGTTTGTACATCAGAATCAACACTAACTACTGATGCAGCTACTCGTGTCACCTGACTAGCAGTGTAGATACCAGAGTAATCTAAACGCTTCTGGGCTGTACGAATCGCATCAACAGCTAAGGGTAATTTTACTTTTTGCATAGGGCGCGCATATTAACTTTGTAACGACATAGAGTCAAAGAAAAAGGCCTAAAAAACGCACCTTTCACCAATATTCGCTTCCGCAGCGGCATACAGTTTAAAATGTGTGATTCAAGAACGCTATGCTTTGTGGAAAAAATTATGGAACGCTCCCCTAAAAAGCTTTTACTGGCCTCCACATCCTCCTATAGGCGCGCCCTACTGGAAAAAACGATGATCCGCTTTACATGCGCCGCCCCAGACATTGACGAGTCAGTGCTACCGGGGGAAAGCCCTGAGTTGTTGGTGCAAAGATTAGCGCAAGCCAAAGCCCGTGCATTGGTCGTTTCATATGCTGGCCACTTTATTATCGGCTCGGATCAAGTCTGCGTTATCAACGGGCAGATAACCGGAAAGCCACATACCTTCGATAACGCATTTAAGCAATTAAGCGCTGCCAGCGGGCAGACAGTGACTTTTTATACCGGTTTATCATTGGTTGACAGTGATACTGGAGAGGCTCTGACACTCTGTGAAACCTATGAGGTGACTTTCCGTCACCTCGCAGATGAAGAGATTCGGGGTTATTTACAGGCAGAAAAACCTTTCGATTGCGCCGGAAGTTTTAAATGTGAAGGTTTGGGTATCACCCTTTTTGAGCGCCTCAACGGAAGAGATCCCAATACGCTCATTGGTCTGCCAATAATCGCGTTGCTCGAATTATTACGAGCGAAAGGGATCAACCCATTGCTCGGCTGATTGGCATCTCAAAGAAATGAATTAAGCGCCTTTTCAGCGCTTGTTCATAAAATGTTAAAATATTCAGGATGTTACGGATTTCAGTCGAAGTTTTTTCAAACAATTTCGCAGTTTCAGGTCAAGCGGCGCTTCAATACGCATGGTTTCGCCTGTTCCTGGATGTTCAAAACGCAGGGCTGCTGCATGTAAAAATAAGCGATTCAACCCAGTGCCAGCGAGCTGCCCGTCAAATTCGCGGTCACCATAGCGGTCATCGAAAGCAATGGGATGTCCTGCATGTTGCGCATGGACACGAATCTGATGTGTTCTTCCTGTTACAGGGCTAGCTTTAACCAACGTAGCGAACGCATAACGTTCTTCAATTTTGAAGCGAGTTTCGGAAGGTTTACCCTGTGCATTCACACGCACAATACGTTCACCACTTTGCAAAATATTCTTTAGCAAAGGAGCTTGCACAACTTTGCAATGTGGCTGCCATTCACCACGAACCAAAGCCAGATAATCTTTCTGCATGCCTTTCATACGTAGCTGCTCATGCAGTGAACGCAATGCCGAACGCTTTTTAGCAACCAGCAATACGCCGGAAGTATCACGGTCGAGACGATGCACGAGTTCGAGGAAACGAGCATCAGGACGCAATGCACGTAACCCTTCAATCACACCAAAACTCAGCCCACTTCCTCCATGCACCGCAGTACCGGAGGGTTTATTCAGGATCAGTAAATGGTCGTCTTCATATAAAATGCAGTCGTTCAATGCCGCGACCTTGTCCAACTTGGCAGAGACGGGTATTTCATCGCGCTCGGCAACGCGCACAGGCGGAACACGCACTATATCGTCGGCCAGTAATTTATATTCTGGCTTAATACGTTTCTTATTAACCCGAACTTCGCCCTTGCGCACAATTCGATAAATCATGCTTTTCGGCACGCCTTTAAGGATTTTGAGCAAAAAGTTATCGATCCGTTGCCCGGCTTCGTCTTCGGAGATGGAGATTAGTTGTACAGATGGATTCTCAGTTTTCATGGCTCGCGATTCTAAATATCCGGCACGTTCCGCGCCACAGGTTTTTTATGTGCGTAACGTATAGCTTACCAGTAAGCGACAATGAAAACCCGACGGACTGCATGCGGTGAGTGGTAAATCAGTGCTGCACATCTCGCATAAGTATAAGAATCTTTACTGCAAGCGGTAAAGTCACCTTGCTATCACAGGGCCTGCAATGGAATAATGACGTTACTTTCCGCGTTGTTTCTCTTAAGTTAGGGAAAACGCAGGAATTATATATTTGCCTGATCACATAAAAACGCAGCAATGGCGTAAGACGTGATGTGAAATCAAGCAATTAGCGGGCTGCGGGTTGCAGCTTGGCCGGCAAATGGAATGAGATCTGTTAACCTAAATTCAGAGGCTATTCCCCTAATAAAAGTACTGTTTTCACAACGCTGGTGTTTTTAAAACGGCAAAAGCAGACTTACCGAAATAATGCGCCCCTATGCAAGCGACAACCGTGAGGTTGACGACTTTGCGAGAAGACTCGGGGCCAACGGTTTACCCGGTCATGAGGTCATTTTTGCCCGCAGTTCTATCGATAATGCAAAAATAACGAGTAAGTTAAGATGAAAAGAATGTTGATTAACGCGACTCAACAAGAAGAGTTGCGCGTTGCCCTTGTAGATGGTCAACGGCTGTATGATTTGGATATTGAAAGTCCGGGCCACGAGCAGAAAAAAGCGAATATCTATAAAGGGAAAATTACCCGTATAGAGCCTAGCCTTGAAGCTGCATTCGTTGACTATGGCGCGGAACGGCACGGTTTTCTCCCTCTCAAAGAAATCTCCCGCGAATACTTCCCTGGCAATTATTCCTCGCATGGTCGCCCTAACATCAAAGATGTTCTGCGTGAAGGCCAGGAAGTTATTGTTCAGGTTGATAAAGAGGAACGCGGTAACAAAGGCGCAGCGCTGACAACATTTATCAGTCTGGCCGGTAGCTATTTAGTGTTAATGCCGAACAATCCACGCGCTGGAGGTATCTCCCGCCGTATTGAAGGTGATGACCGTACTGAACTGAAAGAAGCACTTTCCTCACTGCAATTACCTGATGGCATGGGTCTTATCGTGCGTACGGCAGGTGTGGGTAAATCTGCAGAAGCGTTACAGTGGGACCTGACTTTCCGTCTGAAACACTGGGATGCCATTAAGAAAGCAGCCGAAGGTCGCCCTGCTCCTTTCCTGATTCATCAGGAAAGCAATGTCATTGTGCGCGCATTCCGTGATTATCTGCGTCCAGATATTGGCGAGATCCTGATTGATAACCCGAAAGTCCTCGAACTTGCAAAAGAACACATTGCAGCGCTTGGCCGTCCGGACTTCAGTAGCAAAATCAAACCTTACATTGGTGAAATTCCGCTATTCAGCCATTATCAGATTGAATCTCAGATTGAGTCTGCCTTCCAGCGTGAAGTTCGTCTGCCTTCGGGTGGTTCGATCGTTATCGACAGTACCGAAGCGCTGACGGCTATCGATATTAACTCCGCACGAGCAACCCGTGGTGGTGATATTGAAGAAACGGCTTTCAACACCAACCTTGAAGCATCGGACGAAATTGCACGCCAATTACGCCTTCGTGACCTTGGCGGCCTGATTGTTATCGACTTCATCGATATGACGCCAGTGCGCCATCAACGTGAAGTGGAAAACCGTCTACGCGACGCAGTTCGTCAGGATCGCGCGCGTATTCAGATTGGCCGCATTTCCCGCTTTGGTTTACTGGAAATGTCACGTCAGCGTCTCAGCCCGTCATTGGGGGAGTCAACGCATCATATCTGTCCGCGCTGTGCGGGGACTGGGACAATTCGTGATAACGAATCCCTATCGCTTTCTATTCTGCGTCTAATAGAAGAAGAAGCGCTTAAAGAGAACACCAAAGAAGTTCACGCCATTGTTCCGGTACCTATTGCCTCGTACCTGTTAAATGAAAAGCGTGAATCAGTTAACGCTATTGAAAAACGTCAAGGTGGCGTGCGTGCGGTGATTGTCCCTAACGATCAGATGCAAACGCCTCATTACGCTGTTCTGCGTGTACGTAAAGGTGAAGATTCTTCTGTACTCAGCTATTTACTGCCTCAGTATCACGAAGCGGAAATGCTGCAACCCTCAGAAGAAGCCCCTAGCGAACGTAAACGTCCAGAACAACCGGCTCTGGCAGCCTTTGCCTTGCAAAGTGAAGCACCTCCGTCTTCTTTCGAACAGCCTGATGCTGTTGAGCAACCAGTACAAACTCGCACAACAGTTATCAATGCGCCTGTTGTCGAGAAACCAGGTTTAGTCAGTCGTTTCCTTAGTGGTTTGAAAGGTCTGTTTGCTTCAGAACCGCAAGTGGAAGTTAAACCTGTCGAAGCACCGAAAGTTGAAAAGGAAACCACTGAGGGCGAAAATCGCCGTAATAGTGAACGCCGTAATCAACGCCGTCAGGGCGGTGGACGCCGTGAACGTAGCGGTGAACGTAACGACCGTGGTAACCGAGATAACCGCAGCGAAGGCCGCGAAAACAACCGTGATAGCCAGAATGAAAGCCGTGATACTCGCGAAAACAACCGTGAACCACGTGAAGATCAGCGCCGTAACCGTCGTAATCAGGAGCCGGCAGTTGTTTCTGAAGTCATTGTTGAACAAGAAGTCGATACAACAGTTTCCCAGGATGAACCGCAGCAGCAGCCGCGTCGTGAACGTGGTGATCGCTCTCGCCGTCGTTCAGACGATAAGCGTAAAGGCCCGCAGCAGGAAGAGAAACCTCAGGAATCGATCGCGCAGGAAACCGTTGTTGCTGCTACCCCAGTGGCAGCGGAAGAAACTGAACAGGAAGATCGTCAGCCAGCACAACGACGTCAGCGTCGCCAGCTGTCTCAGAAGGTTCGTTTTGAGTCTGAAGTGGATCACGAAGCAGAGGCTGCTGCACAGCAGTTAATCACGGGCATTATGCCATCTGCCGTGACACCTAAGGAACCGCAAGAAGTTACCCAAGCGGCTCCTGAGGCTGAACATGTATCTAACAATGATAATGATGACAACCAGAGTGAAAATGGTCGCGATGGTGGCATGCCACGTCGTTCACGTCGTTCACCTCGTCATCTACGTGTTAGTGGTCAGCGCCGTCGCCGTTATCGTGATGAGCGCTACCCAGCGCAGTCACCAATGCCATTGGCAGGTGCTTTCGTCTCTCCAGAAATGGCATCAGGCAAAGTGTGGATTTCTTATCCATTAGCGCAAGTCACTTACCAGCAGGACATCCAGGATACAGTGTCTGATAACACTGAAGTTCTGGCTAATCAGAGTGATATTGCTCCAGAGAATACGCCAACAGCCAATGAAATGACCCGCGTTGTGAATGAAACCGTACAAGCTGAACCTGAAGTAGTGTTTGCGGCAGCAGACCAAGCTTTAGCGCCAGCAACAGTCGAAACGGCCGTTGCTAGCACGCCAGTTGAACAGCCATCTGAAGTCACGGCTGCACAACCTGTTGCTGATGAGCCTGTTGTGGTTGACGCTGAAACTGCAGAACCGATTGAAGAAACCCCAGTCGTTGAAGTGAAGCCAGAATCTCAACAACCCGTTGTTGTAGAACCTGTCGTGGTGGGTACTGTACCTCAGGTTGACGTCGTCACTCCTGCTGTAGCGAAACCCGCACCGGTGACTGCCGCCGCTGAACTTGCTCCACGCTTCAAACATCATGCTGCGGCTCCGATGACCAAAGCTCCGGCACCAGATTACGTGCAGGAACCGACGTCTCAGAGCAACTGGGTCCGCCCAGAGTTTGACTTTGAAGGTAAAGGTTCCGCGGGCGGTCATGCCGCAGCCAGTACAGCGACTGCACCAGCAACTAAACCGACCATGCCAACCGAATAAATAATACGGCATAACTTCTGTAATAAAAAACCCGCCTCGGCGGGTTTTTTATTCCTTACTCTCAGGCGTTCTTAGACAAGAATGCCGGAGAAATTAGGCGACGCTTTTAAGACGTTTTATATCCAGAGCCACAAGTTTCCCCTCCAAATGTTGGGCAAAGTTCACAAAGTGTTTTGTATCATTGTGCTTCAATAGCGCCTCTTTTGAGGCCCAACGCTCGTAGAAGACAAAGGTCTCTGGATGGTCAATGTCACGATGCAATTCATATTGCAGACACCCAACCTCCTGGCGACTTGGCTCAATCACTTCGTGTAACGCGTCACTGACCTCACTCAAAAACTCGGGTTTCACAATAACAGTAGCAACAACTCTGATTTCCATAATCTTCTCCTGTGGTATAGATCAGGCTTTCGTTAGGTTGGATGAAAGCAATTGTTAACAATGTGCTGCCATTACTATGGACCTTCAACCACACTGATTTCAACGCTAACTTTATTAAACAGATGCACCAAAACACATTTGCGCTTATCCTTGTTCCCCGCCGTTAATGCTCCCATTATCGCACCTGATCCCAACTTTATGTCTCTCAATGCCGGAGTTCTGCCTGATGACTGCAACACCGCAAGTTTTGAAAATTCGCCGCCCTGATGACTGGCACATTCACCTTCGTGACGACGACATGCTCAGCGCCGTCTTGCCATTCACCAGCGAAATATTTGGCAGGGCTATCGTTATGCCAAACCTTACGCCACCAGTGACCAGCGTGGAAGCCGCGATCGCTTACCGCAACCGCATCATTGCCGCCATTCCTGTCGGCCATCGTTTTACACCACTGATGACCTGCTACCTGACAGATTCTCTTGATCCTGATGAGGTCGAGCGTGGTTATCTGGAAGGTGTTTTTACTGCGGCAAAACTTTACCCGGCAAATGCGACGACTAATTCCCAGCATGGCGTGTCTGACATTAAATCGATTTACCCTATTTTAGAACGCATGCAAAACATCAGTATGCCGCTATTAATTCACGGTGAAGTAACCCATAGTGACGTAGATATTTTCGACCGCGAAGCCCGCTTTATCGATGACGTTATGGAGCCTATCCGTCTTCACTTTCCTGAGTTGAAAATAGTATTTGAGCACATTACCACCAAAGAGGCTGCGCAGTATGTCCAGGCTGGTAATCAGTATCTTGCTGCCACCATTACCCCACAGCATCTCATGTTCAACCGAAATCATATGTTAGTCGGCGGAATTCGACCTCACCTATTTTGTTTACCTATCCTTAAACGCAACATCCACCAACAGGCATTGCGTGAAGTCATTGCCAGCGGTTCGGATCGTTTCTTTCTAGGTACAGATTCAGCTCCGCACACCAAAGGTCGTAAAGAATCCAGTTGCGGTTGTGCGGGGTGTTTCAATGCCCCTCTCGCGATACCAGCCTACGCCACTGTTTTTGAAGAGATGAATGCCTTACAGCATTTCGAGGGGTTTTGCTCGCTGAACGGTCCGCGTTTCTACGGCCTACCCCTTAACGATGATTTTATCGAAGTAACACGTATCGCCGTCGTTCAACCGGAAGAGATAGCCCTCGGCAATGAATCCGTAGTGCCATTCTTAGCCGGGCAAACCTTAAACTGGACAGTGACCGCCTGTTAAACCAACACAAGAACAGGATGTCATATTCTGTTCTCTGTTACTTTGCAATGGCCCCAAAGACTGTGCTTGCTTACCCGCAAATTTAACTGTATAAATATACAGTCAAATTTATTCAGGAGGTATTATGCGTGTTGAAGTCACTATCGATAAAACCAAACCTCTGCCAACCGGTGCTATCGAAGCATTGTCTGGTGAATTAAGTAAACGTATCAACCAGCAGTTTTCCGATACTGATAATAAAATTCAGGTGCGTTATGCAGGCTCGAACAATCTTTCAGTCATGGGTGCGCCCAAGACAGACCGCGATCGTATTGAAGAAATTTTGCAAGAAACGTGGGAAAGTGCCGATGAATGGTTCACCACTGACTGACCAATATTAGACCAGCCAGTACATGCGGCTAACGGCACTTAATGCCTTACCGAGATTAATAATAATCAGGTTGATAAAACCAGGCTTTTTGAGCCAATGCTATCTTCGCCGGGCGTCGCTGTCCGGCTTTTTTGACACCTGCCTGTTCAATATTTACTCATCTGGATCCCCATAAATTTATGTTAGGGCAATACGGTTTCTCTTTCTTAATGTTTTCTCACACTTTATTCACATTTAAATAAGCAATTGCTCGCCATAAACGCTTTTAAATGTTTATACTCAAAAAGCTCACAAAATAATGAGCCGCCTTGATCCTCGTTAGTTACTCGTGTCAGTCACTACAAATAAGGGGTCTATATGGAAAGAAATGATGAGGTTATTCAGACACACCCGCTTGTAGGTTGGGATATTAGTACTGTGGACTCTTATGACGCCATGATGATACGTCTTCATTACCTGTCCTCTAAAGGCCAAACGCCAGAGGATGCACATGTAGACAGAACCTTGTGGTTAACCACAGATGTTGCAAGGCAATTGATCAACATTCTTGAAGCTGGCATAGAAAAGATTGAATCCAACGAGTATGAGTATATTGAGCATCGCAAACATTAATTTGGCCTTATTAGGCGCTTCACTCTGAAGGCACTCTCGACTCACGTCAGAGTGCCTTTCTCATTTATGACGCTTTAAACGCCATTAGCTCCCCTTCAAATACAGTACACATCTTGCCTTTGACCAACGAAACTCACTATCATGAACATTACTAAATTGTTAAAAGTCATCTTAGGAACCTCAATAAATGGAGTATGACCTCATTGTGATTGGCAGTGGTTCAGTCGGTTCAGCCGCTGGATATTATGCGACTCGTGCCGGTCTGAAAGTACTCATGATTGACAGCGCCATGCCACCACACACAGAAGGTAGCCATCATGGGGAAACCCGCATCATACGCCATGCTTATGGCGAAGGTGCCTGCTATGTTCCGATGGTGCTCCGAGCGCAGCAACTGTGGAATGAACTGGAGCAAATCAGTGGCGAAAAAATTTTTCATCGCAGCGGCGTGATCAATATTGGCCCGGAAGGCTCTGAATTCATCACGAATGTGAAAAACAGCTCTATCGAATATGCTCTGAATACCGTCGCCATGAGTGCCAGTGAAATTCGAGAAAAATGGCCACTTATCAGTGTTTCTGATGACTATTGCGGGGTTTATGAGCCTGATTCAGGCTATTTACAAAGTGAAGTTGCCATAGCCGCCTATATCCGCCTCGCGCGTGAAGCGGGGTGTGCTCAGCTGTTTAAATGCCCGGTTGAATCCATCGATTATGATGATCGAGGCGCTATCGTGACGACTCATGAAGGGACTTATCATGCCGCTAAAATAGCGTTAACGGCGGGAACCTGGGTCAAAAAATTGCTACCGGAATTACCGGTTAGCCCTGTTCGAAAGGTTTTTGCCTGGCACCATGCAGATGGCCGCTACAGTGAAGATAATCACTTTCCCGCCTTTACCTTTGAAACGCTACAGGGTGACCAGTTTTATGGTTTTCCCTCAGTCAAAGACGAACTAAAACTGGGTAAGCATAACGGTGGTCAGCCGATCGACTCCCAGGAACAACGCAAACCTTTTGGCGCCGTTCAGCAGGATGGTACGGAGTTATTCAACTTTCTTCGCCACCATCTGCCGGGTGTTGGTGTGTGTCTGCATGGCGCAGCCTGCACCTATGATGTTACGGCGGATGAAGATTTCATCATCGACACCCTGCCGGGACGCGACAGTACTTTGGTGATCACGGGATTGAGTGGTCACGGCTTTAAGTTTGCCAGCGTACTCGGGGAAATTGTTTCCGAATTCGGGCAAAACAAGACCAAAAAGTTTAACCTTAAACCCTTCTCGCTTTCACGCTTTACCGAGTAAGTCTTCAACCCTTATTATCCCGGAAAACTCTGTCCGGGATAATGGGCTAAGACTAAATTAATTATTATTCTAAGAAATTATTTTATGATGAACTTCTTATTGTTAATCAATATCCTTTTTTTGTGATTGACATCGCTATAAGTAAAAATCTATCCTTTAACCCGTTATCACAGGAGTGGTAGCTGCCGCGCATCACAAGCGCATTGACAAGGAAGTAATATGAAATTTTTAGTCATAGAATGCTGTGGTTTCACCCGTCTCGGTATATATTCCTTTCTTCTTGAAAATGAAGGAAATCAAATCATTGCCTGCGAAAATATTTCGCTGGCAATGCAAGAAATCAAATCATTTCAACCCAATATAATTTTCATCAATGCCACAAGTTACTGCCAGCATTCTGAATTTTCAAGTGAATTAAAAGAGTTTATTGAATGTGTATGTAACGTAAAAATGTATTGTTACTTAGACGTACAATATCCGGTTACAGACATTCCCACTTCAATCACACGTAACGTTTACATCTTAAATAAAAAGCTAGTGACTCGCCTACTAAAAGATATGGTATTACATTCCGAACTCTATATGACTAACGAAACATCCTATAGTAATAGTTCTATTTTTAGCGACCAGGAAATTTTGGTCATGAATTATTGGATGTCAGAGATGCCTAATTATCGCATAGCCCGTATACTTAAAATAAGCGGTCGTACAGTTTACGTGCACAAACGTCATTTGACACAGAAAGTTAAGGTAAGAAACCGGCTAGAGTTCTGCTTTGTTTACAACTTTATCAAATATCTTTTTTGGCCAATAGATCAGAGGTCACGCCCGCCGCTGAGCCGTCAGGAAAAAGAAGAAATCTTGACGCTGCATAGATAATGTCATCGTACTTATTCGACGATATACAAAAGGTCACCCGATGTGGCCCTTTACTTTTATTGCGTCAAATCATGATCGTTTTCCCGCACCACTTCGCCTTCCCATAATAGAACACTAACGATTATGTGTTTTGGATCGGACCGGACGATCATTGATGACCAAGAATGATATCTGAACACCTGCACAGCAACGAGAGCCCCTGAATGGTGTCATAAAACTGCTGACCTTGCAGGCTAAGGTACTCGGTCAAAAGGTCCCTGGGGCGGATACCATGCCGGTTTTGAAGCCGCGGGAAGCATTAAGCTGAAATAATAAGAGCTCAATCTTCTGAGCCCTTATTGACCAAAACTAACCCGCTAAAAAATTATTCTTTTTCAGGTACCGGAATATGCATGGTGGTATGCAACAATCCTTTAGATTTGTTGAAGATCTTGATGCCATTCTCACGTCCGGCACGCAGACTCCGCTGTTCTTCACGCGGCAATTTCAGCTCAGTCTGGCAAATTTCACTGCAACAACCGTCAAATTTCTCAGCACAGCTTGGACACTGAATAAACAGAAGATGGCAGCCGTCGTTTTTGCAGTTGGTATGGTCATCACAGGCTGTGCCGCACTGGTGGCAGTGCGCAATCACATCCTCAGAAATTCGCTCGCCCATGCGCTCATCAAAAACAAAGTTTTTTCCTTTAAATTTTACCGGTAAACCCTGCTCTTTGGCGCGGCGAGCATATTCAATGATGCCACCTTCCACGTGATATACGTTTTTAAAACCTTTATGCAGCATATAGGCGCTGGCTTTTTCACAACGAATACCGCCGGTGCAATACATGACAATTTTTCTGTCTTTGTCTTCCTGAAGCAGATCGACAGCCATCGGCAGTTGATCGCGGAAAGTATCCGACGGCACTTCAAGCGCCTGATCAAAATGTCCGACTTCGTATTCATAGTGATTACGCATGTCGACAAATACCGCGTCTGGGTCATCGATCATGGCATTAACCTGTTCGGCCTTGAGGTATTGCCCCACGTTTGATGGGTCAAACGTCTCGTCGTCAATGCCATCAGCAACAATGCGTTCACGCACTTTTAGGCGCAGTACCCAGAAAGATTTTCCATCGTCTTCCAGCGCAACATTCAGGCGAACATGAACGAGCGCCGGATGGCTGGCAAAAAGCTCAGTTTTAAAGGCCTCGAACTGGCTTTGCGGGACGCTGACTTGCGCATTGATGCCCTCTTTGGCCACATAAATACGGCCAAATACGTTGAGCTTCGTCAGGCAAACGTAGAGCACATCGCGGAAAGCTTTCGGGTCATCAATATGAAAATATTTATAGAAAGAAACTGTGGTACGCGGCTCGGTTTCGGCCAGCATGCGTGCCTTCAGTTCCTCGTTAGAAATTCGGTTATGTAACACTGGCATGGTGTACGTTCCTGTCTTTCATGGAGGCTGTATTAATGGACATCTTTAAAGATGGTGTTACCGCATCTGGTTACCCAAACGCAACTTTTCAAGCGGAAATATCATACATTAAAGCAGCGACAGCAACATCTCCCATGGTAAAAATTACCGCGAAACAGGGACAAACACAGGCACCAACCCATGCAGGATTTCAAAAATACGGTACTTTAAAGTGAGTGACTATGAATTATTTCATTCACCATCATGTATGCATCACGACAATGAGGGAACTATGAGCAAGCTTTTCGCACCAATTTCACTGGGTGATTTGACCTTAGCCAACCGCATAATCATCGCACCTATGTGCCAATACTCCTCGGACCATGGCAAAGCGACCTCGTGGCACCATGCACATTTAGGCCAACTCTCTTTTTCCGGCGCAGGGTTGCTGATCCTTGAAGCGACTGCCGTCGAAGCAATTGGCGGCATAACGCCTCAGGATTTAGGTCTGTGGGACGATGAAACCGAAGCTGCAATGAAAAAGCTGGTGATGTCAATTCGTGATAACAGCCGCATCCCGCTCGGCCTACAACTGGGACATGCGGGCCGTAAAGCCTCGTGCCAAGTGCCGTGGGAAGGCGGCAAACAACTCACGCTGGAACAAGGTGGTTGGCAAACTATTGCACCATCCGCCGCGCCCTTTGCACAAACAGATACTGCGCCACAAGCCATGACCTTAGAACGGATTGCCCAACTAAAGAAAGCCTATGTGGACTCTGCAAAACGGGCAGACCGTTTAGGCTTTGATCTGCTAGAACTGCATGGTGCGCACGGCTATTTACTGCACCAATTCCTATCACCACTGGCTAACCAACGCACCGACCAGTATGGCGGTTCATTGCAAAACCGCATGCGCCTGCTGCTGGAGATTTTCCAGGAACTACGTGCAGTCTTCCCGGCAAAAAAACCGATAGGTGTGCGTATCTCAGCAACTGACTGGGTCGAGGGTGGTTGGGATCTGGAGCAATCTGTCACTCTGTCTAAAGCACTGGATAAATTGGGTTGTGACTACATTCATATATCGAGTGGTGGATTAAGTCCTCAGCAAGAAATCAACGTCGGCCCTAACTACCAGGTACCCTTTGCGGAAAGGATTAAACAGGAAGTAGAAATGCCGGTGATCGCAGTAGGCCTCATCACCGAACCAGAACAGGCAGAAGCCATCATCAGCACGGGTCAGGCCGACATGATAGCCCTGGCGCGCGGAATTCTTTATAACCCACGCTGGCCGTGGCATGCGGCGGCGAAATTGGGTGCGAAAATCAGTGCGCCTAAACAATACTGGCGTAGCGAACCTCATAACGTTAAAGGCCTATTCCTCGCTGAGTAACCCACATTCACCGTCTAATGGGCAATGTCACGTTGCCCATTGTATTGCGTCACTTATTAACTTGTTATCCACAGACTCCCTTAATTCACTGTGAAGAGTTCTATAAAATAACGCGTACAATTGACAAAATGCCATTGTCTGACGATATTTAGTTGATCAGAATAATGGCATGTTTAGCGAATCTACTTATAAAGTGAACAGTATCTAGACCGTTCATATACAGATATTAATAAAATTAGCTATTAATGCCGTTCGTTTTCACCTCAAACAAAAAAAATGCCACAATATGTCACTTTGATTCAGGAAATCAATCGTGGCCATATTGGTCAGGTTGTAGCGTTTTTCCGTTGCGGCTACTGCCTAAGACAGAGCTTATATTTTCTTACTTCGAGATTGACGCAGAGAGCTTATGACTCAGGTACCGACCTTTACACTTTCCCTACTGCATCCGCGTTACTGGCTAACCTGGATTGGCTTAGGGTTGCTTTATTTACTTGTGCTTCTACCTTATCCGGTCATTTATCGTCTGGGTACCGGTCTGGGTCGCTTCTCGATGCGTTTCTTAAAACGCCGTTTTCATATCGCCCAACGTAATATTGAGCTCTGCTTCCCGGACATGAACCGTGAACAGCGAGATCATATGGTGCTGAAAAATTTTGAGTCAGTCGGCATGGGTCTATTTGAAACAGGTATGGCTTGGTTCTGGCCAGACCGGCGGATAGCACGCTGGTTTAAAGTCAGCGGACTGGAACATATTCAGAAAGCTCGCGATAACCAGCAAGGCGTTTTGTTAATCGGTGTACATTTCCTTACGCTCGAGTTAGGTGCACGCATCTTCGGCATTCATAATCCGGGTGTTGGTGTTTATCGCCCACATGATAATAAGCTGATGGACTGGATTCAGACTAAAGGTCGTATGCGTTCTAATAAGGCAATGATTGACCGCAAAGACCTGAAAGGGATGATACGCAGCCTAAAACAGGGCGATATTATCTGGTATGCCCCTGACCACGATTACGGCCCGCGCAGCAGCGTTTTTGTGCCCTTCTTTGCCGTGGATAAAGCCGCCACCACGACCGGCACCTACCTGTTGGCACGGATGGGTAAACCCGCGATTATTCCCTTTACACCGCGTCGTCTCGAAGGCGGTAAAGGCTATGAGCTATTGCTGCATCCTGCAGTCGATAATTTCCCACTGGATGATGAAGTCGTCGCGGCTACTTATATGAACAAAGTGGTGGAAAACGAAATTCGTCTGGCACCTGAACAATACATGTGGCTACACCGTCGCTTTAAGACCCGACCTGAAGGCGAACCTTCATTGTATCAGACGGTAGATTAGACAGTCCCAGGTAGGATCCAGGCTGATTTCACAGCAGCCAGCTTGGGTCCTAAATCACGCGACTTCCGCTACCTTTGGCTCACTATTTCCGCCCTTCTATTGGTTTGCCCTTTGAAAGGCCAACTCTGCATAAAATTAATGAACCTGTATTTTATTTCCTCCGTTAACTTTCTCGTAACATTATTGATATGGCTGATCATTAGGCGCATAATTATCCAACTCAGTGATTGTTAATCTTCTCTGTCCTACTTTCCGCAGCAGCTCAAAGTCAATGGACCACTTTCATCGGTATTTTATGACGTCGGAACCCGCACCAGAAAAAGCCCCTTCCCCAATAAATTGGAAACGTAATCTCTTCGTCGCTTGGATCGGCTGTTTTCTTACCGGTGCTGCATTTAGCTTGGTCATGCCTTTCCTGCCGCTTTATGTTGAAACGCTTGGCGTTACTGGCCAGGGGTCGCTGAACATGTGGTCGGGGCTTGTTTTCAGCATTACATTTCTGTTTTCCGCTATCGCCTCCCCATTCTGGGGGAGTCTGGCCGACCGCAAGGGCCGTAAAATCATGCTCCTGCGTTCGGCGCTGGGTATGTCTATCGTGATGGTGCTGATGGGGTTTGCGCAAAATATTTGGCAGTTTCTCTTCCTGCGAGCGTTGCTTGGGTTACTTGGTGGTTTTGTTCCCAATGCCAATGCCCTGATCGCGACCCAAATCCCTCGTAATAAAAGTGGCTGGGCATTGGGCACGCTATCGACCGGCGGCGTTAGCGGCGCGCTGTTGGGCCCTTTGGTCGGCGGATTGTTGGCTGATAGTTACGGATTGCGCCCAGTATTTTTCATCACCGCCAGCGTATTGTTTTTGTGCTTCCTGATGACCTTGTATTGCATCCGTGAGCAATTCGTTCCAATCCATAAAAAAGACATGCTGAGTCGCAAGCAGGTCTTTGCCTCGCTAAAAAACCCTCGACTTGTCTTGTTTTTGTTTATAACCACCATGATCATCCAGGTGGCGACCGGCTCGATTGCGCCGATCCTGACACTCTATGTGCGTGAGTTAGCAGGCAATACGCAGAACCTGGCATTTATCAGTGGGATGATTGCCTCCGTGCCCGGTGTTGCCGCACTCATGAGTGCGCCGAGGCTTGGGAAACTGGGGGACAGAATCGGACCGGAAAGGATCCTTGTTGCGATGCTCGCCTGCTCGGTACTGTTACTGATTCCCATGGCGTTTGTGCAAAACCCGCTACAGTTGGGGATCCTGCGTTTTATGCTCGGTGCGGCAGATGGCGCCTTATTGCCTGCAGTCCAAACGCTGCTGATTTACAATTGCACCAATCAGGTCGCAGGCAGAGTTTTCAGCTATAACCAATCGTTTCGCGACGTTGGCAACGTAACAGGACCTCTGCTGGGCGCTGCTGTATCTGCAAGTTATGGCTTTAGAACGGTATTCATTGTTACCGCGCTGGTCGTACTGTTCAATACCCTTTACTCCTACTGGTGTCTGCAACGCCGGCCACATCAGGCGATGGTCGACTAGGCCACATTAGGCGGTCCATCCGCGCTGGGCAAGCACCACACGATAACCGTCGGTATCTTCAAACGTTTTGCCCGTGTTATCCCAGTATGGATTGTATGAAGCGACGTCAATGAAACCGGCAGCTCGCATCTGCTCGCACTGTGTTTGCCACCGCTGCGCATCCGGCATATAGAACACTAACAAATTATCCTGCGTAGGTGCCCTGCCAACCTTTGTTCCCTGATGATGGGTAAACTCCAAATGATAGTGATGCTGCGGATGCCCTATCATCACACCATAAAAGCCCAGATGATCTTCGAAATCCCCCAACAGTTCGAAACCCAGCCCATCACAATACATCTGCGCTATACGTCGCAAATTGTCGGTCGGACGAGCAATACGTAAAACACAGTCGCGTGGAATCATAAGGCTCTCTCAATCAGTATTTGGTTTTGAAAATAGCTAAAAATAGCCAATTTTTTGCGCTATCGACCGTCAAAAACTTGCATCCTTGGCCATAGCGTCAACAATTAATGAATCAGAGAAAAAGTCAGCCGATTTTTTTGCGGCGTCACCTTACCCCTTAATTACTAAAGATTTCATTAAACATAAGCCGGAGCTCCGGTGAAATCAACTCAGGAGAAAATGATGAGCATGTATGCAACCCTGGAAGAAGCTGTTGATGCCGCGCGAGAAGAATTTCTTGAGTCAGTACAAGACACCACAGACAGTGACGAAACACCGATGCCAGAGCAATTTAATCTGCAAAAGTACATTTTGCAGGATGGTGACATCATGTGGCAGGCGGAGTTTTTTGCTAAAGAAGGCGAGTCGATTGAGAGCCTGACCTTTCGCAGCGGCGCAGCAGCACAGGCTATTTTTGATGACGACTACGATAAACGCGAATTAGAAGAAGAGTGGCTGGAAGAGAGCACGTTGTATGAGTGGGACGAAGGCGAATATCAACATGAACCGCCGCTGGGCAGTGAAGAAGGCGAAGCCGCTGCCAGCGAATGGGATGACGAAGACGACTATCCTGGCCGCGATATAGACTAACGCTGCACGTTTAACCTTATTCGTAAGGACCATGGCGAGCGTCGATTGGCAGCATGAAGGTATCGACAATCATCGAAAGTGGCACGTCGATAACCGTCACATACCGCCAGGGACCGTCTCGAACATCCCACTGTACCCCCGGATAGTATTGAGCACCGTGCCCCTGACCGGGCACCATACGGCTAATAATGCTGCCGCAACCGGTCAACACCATCACCGAAAATACCACGACCATTGAGCGCAATATAGAACGTTTAATCACTTCACCTCCCCGTTTAAGCCGATAAAAAGGGCAGCATGCCTCAGCATACTGCCCTTTATTTTTCGCGTAATTCAGTTTACCCGTTTTAACCGTTTAACGCGGGTCTCATTTCCAGCGTTTGCGTTTCAGGGAACGCCTGAACGTTACGCGGTAATTCACTGTAATACGCGCTCCAGGCATGCTGGTCGGGCTGAGTCCACACGGCAGAGTGTAGACGTGCCATCAATACCGGATCACTGAGCAGAATCAGGCGGTCTGTCTTGCTCAATGCTTTAGGACCGGTTTTAAATGCCTGATCAAGACGCTGCTTACGACCATTTTCTACACTGTCGCGCAGCAAGTGGCGTGATGTCGCCATGCCGGTTGCCAATGCGTTGAAACTTGGGTCAAACACAGCGTGCATGAAGCCATTGTTCAGTGAGCGGGAACGATTAAGCTTGAGGTATTCCTCTGTTGCCACCAGCTCACGCGGCGGGCTGTACTCTTCGGGTATAAGGAAAAGTTTGGCCTTCTTGCTCTTGATTCCCAACGTTGCACGGCTCGACAGTACAGAGACAAACGGCGAAAGAATCAGTGAGAAGACGATCGGCGACAACCACCACAGGAAGCGCAAATCCAGCCAGGCCATTCCACCTGCCCATACGGCCCCTAACAGCAATTGAGAACCATGACGCTTAAAGGCTTCGCCCCACGGTGTGTCGTCGTCATCGCGCTGCGGCGAGTTCCAAACGACTTCCCAACCGAGGAAGGCGCTGACCACGAAAACGGTATGGAACAGCATTCTCACGGGTGCCAGCAGAACCGAGAACAGCATTTCCAGCAGCATCGACAGGAACAAGCGAATACTACCGCCATACTCTTTCGCGCCTTTTGCACAGATCAATACGATACTGAGGAGTTTAGGCAGGAACAGCAGCACCAACGTGGTGGAGAACAGTGCAATAGCCAGTTCAGGCCGCCACTGTGGCCAGACAGGGAACAGCTGCCGTGGTTGCAGGAAGTACTGAGGTTCCATCAAGGTGTGAACCACCTGAAGCGCCGTAGATAAGGCCAGGAACATAAACCATAGCGGTGCCGACAGATAGGACATAACACCGGTCAGAAACACTGCACGGTGAACCGGGTGCATACCTTTAACCAAGAACAGTCGGAAGTTCATCAGATTACCGTGACACCAGCGACGGTCGCGTTTCAGCTCGTCGAGCAGGTTCGGTGGTAACTCTTCATAACTGCCCGGCAGGTCATAAGCTATCCAAACCCCCCAACCCGCACGGCGCATCAACGCGGCTTCCACAAAGTCATGCGACATAATGGAACCAGCGAATGAGCCTTCGCCGGGCAATGGTGCCAGCGCACAATGCTCGATGAACGGTTTAACGCGAATGATGGCGTTATGGCCCCAATAGTGTGACTCACCCAGTTGCCAGAAGTGCAGGCCAGCGGTAAACAACGGGCCGTAAACGCGGGTAGCAAACTGTTGGCAACGCGCATATAGCGTATCCATGCCTGACGCTTTTGGCGCAGACTGAATAATACCGGCATTCGGGTTGGCATCCATCAAACGTGACAGACCCGTGAGGCATTCACCACTCATGACGCTGTCGGCATCCAGAATCACCATATAGGCGTATTCCCCACCCCAGCGACGACACCAGTCATCAATGTTGCCACTTTTACGTTTCACACGGCGGCGGCGGCGGCGGTAGAAGATACGCCCATGCCCTTCAACGTCACGGCAAACTTCCATCCAGGCTTTTTGTTCTGCAACGCAGATGTCAGGATCGTAGCTGTCGCTTAGAACGTAAATATCAAACTGTTCGAGATCACCGGTGGCTTTAACGGATTCATAAGTCGCACGCAGACCCGCGAATACGCGTTCCACATCTTCATTACAAATTGGCATGATAAGCGCAGTACGGTTCTTTGGGTTTAGCGGTTCCAGCCCCGTGGTTGAGGCCGTGATACTGTATTTATCTCGCCCGATGAGCAACTGTAAAAAACCCATCAGTGCCGTCCAGAACCCGGCGGAAACCCAACAGAACAGAATAGCAAATAGCACCAGGATACCGGTCTGTAAAACATACGGTAGCAGTTGC
This sequence comes from Hafnia psychrotolerans, assembly GCF_014639435.1. Lineage (GTDB taxonomy): Bacteria > Pseudomonadota > Gammaproteobacteria > Enterobacterales > Enterobacteriaceae > Ewingella > Ewingella psychrotolerans. Next base: position 462,151 of record NZ_BMFZ01000003.1, read on the forward strand.
AGCACTGACTGTAACCAATCCTGACTGAGCATATCGGCAGGATCGATCAGCGCCCATCCCTGATAGGGCAGGATGGTTTTCATATACCAGGTGGCGATAGCCGTTTGCACCAACATCAGGATCAGCAGGGTATAACGGCGCATCGAACCGGCATGACGCCATCTTTTCTCTGACTCAGGCATCTCTGATGAGGTATAGCGACGCGCAACCGCGCCGTGCCCCATCATGGAATCCCAAAAACGGCCTACCGGGTTGGTACGCCATACATCAGGGAACATACTGGAGCGCTTAACCGGCGGCATAGCGCTGACGATGGTACGGCCTTCATTATCCACATCGGACAAGTTGCCATTTTCCATCGCATCGGGCCAACTGGCGGCTACGCGAGCTTGTACTGAAACCAGTGGTGCATCGAAATCAGAGATATCGCTGCTTTGTGTTGAGGCACCACCTAAACGGCGGTGCACGGTAGCAAAGGCCTCACTTTCAGCAGAAGAGAGCTGCTGAGTGAGAGCCGCTTTCTGTTCTTCAGTAAGCGGCAAAGCCTTCACGTAATCTTGAGTAGAATGCGTTGACTTATTCATTTGCAGGCAGCTGATAGCTCCAGGTTTCACTCAGTGTTTTTTCACCATTCACCAGAGAAGCACGCATTTCGATCGGCTTCTTAGGATCCTTCACTTTCAGGCGCAGCGTCAGACGCCAGCCTTTGGTTACTGGATTATAGCGGACATTGTTTTCAACCAGCTCGCCGTTATCGCCGATGCTGACCTGAGATGCCACTGGCGTGTCACTTTTCAGCGCTTTCAGATTCGGACCGACAAAATCGACCAGGAATGCCACGCTACCATCCGTTTCACGCGTTAGATTTGACTGTTTCACATCACCGGTGGAGCGCATGGTGCGCTGCACCCATGCCAAATCAGGAGAATGCAGTTTTTCTTCGTCACGGGTGAAGTGCAGGCGGTAATTCAGGTCAAGAGACTTGCCGATTTCTGGCAACTGGTCAGGCGTCCAGAAAGCGACGATGTTATCGTTGGTTTCATCAGCGGTAGGAATTTCTACCAGCTCAATTTTGCCTTTGCCCCAGTCGCCTTTGGTTTCGACCCAACCACTTGGACGCAGGTCATAGCGGTCGTCGAGATCCTCGAAATTGGAGAACTCACGGCCTCGTTGCAGCAGACCAAAGCCTTTCGGATTTTCCATGGTGAACTGGCTGACAGCCAGATGTTTAGGGTTATTCAGCGGACGCCAGATCCACTCACCGTTGCCAGCCTGTATAGATAGGCCATTAGAATCATGCAGCGCCGGACGATAATTCATTACCGGAGACGGCTGGTTAGCACCAAACAAGTACATGCTGGTCAGCGGGGCAATACCCAATTTACCCACTTTGTCGCGCAAATAGACTTTAGACTGCACGTCGACAGTCGCGTCTTTACCAGGATAAACATCTAGGCGATAAGCCCCTGTCGCACGTGGCGAATCAAGTAATGCATAAATCACCAGATGCTTTTCATCCGGATTCGGGCGTTCAATCCAGAATTCGCGGAAACGTGGAAATTCCTCGCCAGAAGCAAGCGCGGTGTCGATAGCAAGACCGCGAGCAGACAGACCATAAACCTGGCCTTTACCAATCACTCGGAAGTAGCTGGCACCCAGCACGCTCATAATTTCATCATCTTTATCTGCTTTATTGATCGGATAAAGAACTTTGAAACCGGCGAAACCAAGGTTTTTGACCGTGTCGGCATCGTGCTTCACGCTGCCAAAATTAAAATAGTCCGGGCTGTACTTGATTTCTTTAACGGTATTGGCCGTCACTTCATTGATTTTCACCGGCGTGTCGAAGTACATGCCCTGATGATAGAACTCAAGCTTGAAAGGCGTATTCAGGTTTTTCCAGTACGCTTTATCATGATTGAATTGAATTTGTTGGTAGTCCGCGAATTTAAGATCGCGAAGCTGGGATGGAAGGTTACTTTTCGGCGCTTCATAGCCTTTATCGGCTAACGCCTTAGCTTGTTTGGCGACATCATCAATAGAAAAAGCCCAGGCAGATGAAGAGATCAAAGACATCAACACTGCGGCACTCAGCAAACGGACTTTAGTCATACGTGGCCCTTTGGAAAAATTTTTACCTGACACATCCACTCCTTTACGTGCACTAAACTCATCATTATATTTTAAAGGAACAGTCAGGTTTCCGACAACATGAGAAACTGATGGTTCATCGCGTTGATGAACCGTTTAAGCACACAACGATACAAGGATATCAATTCGCTGAAACTCCGGCTATGGAAACTTGTCCTATAACTGACCCCATGGATGGTAGTTTTACAGCAGATAAATTAAGTTAACGTAAGCAATCAACATTCTTTCTTACTACACATTATTACCTTGTTCGCAATTTAGGCACTAAAATCAAGATAAGCTTCATACAACGGATACGTAATGAAACCACAAAAAATTCAACGTGAGTTCTTTTTGGACTCCATCCGAGCCTATTTGATGCTGCTCGGGATTCCATTCCATATATCATTGATTTACTCCAGCCATGTCTGGGCGGTAAATAGCGCCGTGCCTTCACATGGTCTGACGATTTTCAATGACATAATCCATGCTTTTCGTATGCAGGTGTTCTTCGTGATATCCGGCTACTTCTCCTACATGCTGTACGAACGTTATGACCCGCAGAAGTGGCTGAAAGTGCGCCTTGAGCGCGTCGCAATCCCTTTGGCTGCAGCCTTCCCGCTGATTACGTTGCCACAGCTCTACTTCTTGATGAAGTTTACCGACAAATTTTCCAACTGGGATACTCTCAGTCTTTATCAAAAAATAAATATTACCGTATGGGAAATGGTTTCTCACTTATGGTTCCTGTTGACCTTAGTGATCCTGACCAGTATTTGTTTTTATTTATTCAAATTCATTAAAGAAATTAAGATTAATCGCATTAACCTCATTAAAAATCGAACTAATTCCTTAGGAAAACTCTCAATTATATTTTTATTTATCGGCTTAATGTATGCCGCTTTTAATCGCGCGATTTATATTTTTGCGCCAGAACTGTTATCCAATGGTGCATTTAATTTTGTCATTATGCAGACACTGTTCTATCTGCCCTTTTTTGTGATTGGCGCGTTTGCCTACAAATTTTCCTGGTTAAAAGAGCTTTTCATCAAACCTTCGGTCTGGGCTGGCATCACTTGCTTGTTCCTTTTTCTCGCGTACATGATCAATCAGCATATCAATACGCCACAACTTTACTCGATGGAACTTGATGCGATCATCACCTCGCTGCTGGGGATTTTGATGGTCAACGTCGTCTTCTCTTTCAGCCACTATGTCCTGGACTTTCAGTCCCCGGGGATAACCTACCTGGTGAATTCGTCTCTCTTTATCTATCTGGTTCACCATCCGTTGACCCTGATTTATGGGGCTTTTATTACCCCACACATCCACAATGACTGGATCGGTTTTCTGGTTGGCCTGATCTTCGTATTTGGGATTGCCTTCATATTATACGAGATCCACAAACGCATCCCGGTTCTGCGTTTCCTGTTCTCGGGTAAACCCCAAGAAGCGGGTGTAAAAACGCAGAGTCAGCACTCATAGCACCCGCTTAACGCAGTTTTTACTAAAAAAGCGACCACGAATTCTTTCTGGTCGCTTTCCCCTTCAACACGCTTATCAATACGAACAGCAATTCTAATGTAAACGGCTGCGCTGACGTTAGCGCGGCCACGGGCCAATCTCTGTACCCTGTCGATCGCCCCAACAGCCTACTGGGCACTATACAGTCTCGATTTTAGTGCCAGCAGCACCTATGGAAGCCAATGGCCTTAAGGTATGTGAAGTACTGTCTGCACGGCAAAACACCCTGGCTTGGCGAAATAGGCAACGAGAGCAGCCATAAAGCGTAACGGTCTTAAACTTTAATAAAGAAAAAGCGCCTGTAAAAGGCGCTTAAATTACTAAAAAGTCATATTTATTAATGTTTTTAGAGCGTGAGCTTGTCAATAAACCTGACTCCGAGCATTGTCAAACACCCTGTTCTCTCATCCAATTGCTCAATTGCTCAATTGCTCTGATAAATAATTAAGAAGAACAGAATAGACGTTAAGAATGCCGTGAGCATTGTCAGCGCCTACCCTGTTCTCAAATTCTCAACGGCATTACCAACGTCCCGGAGGTGGCCCTTCGCGCCATCCTGGAGGCGGCCCTTCATGCCAGCGCGGAGGGGGAGGAGGAGGCCCTTCACGCCAATAATGGTCATGATGCCAGTGTCGCGGCGGCGGCGGTTCGGGTTCGTAATACACCCAATGTCCACGACCTTCATCACGGTAATGCTGATCCCACCAGCCTGGTGCACGCCAGCCACCACCGTCCCAATAATACCCACGAGGATCGCGATCACCGAGATGCATTGACAGACCGGGGACGTTAACCCCTATCTCGACATCTGCCTGAGCTACGGCGGGTAAACTCAGCATAACAGCGAGAACTAAGATTATTTTTTTCATCAGATACCTCACGACCTGCTTATCAGGTGATGCAAAGGTACTGCCGGGTATCTTACTGTTCTATAGGAATTTATCCCATTTACTCAGACCTCACGATCTCCTTACAAATGCGTCGAAATAGACATACGTTGTTGAATCGAGCAACGCTATAACAACAAAGGACAATTTGCAGTTATAGCGTAAATTACAGACGTAAAAAAACCGCCGGAGCGGTTTATTTTTTAAAGCGTGCAATGCATTGTCACGGGCTTTAGGGCAAATTAGATTTTGCAGCCTTCGCAATCACTTTCATCCTGAACGACGTCAGGCTCGGCAGAGGCTTTTTCAGCAGCTTTCTCTTCCGCTTTTTCCAGTGCTGCATCTATATCAAAATCAAAAATATCGTCACTCATTCTCTTCACCTTAAATTATCAAATGCTGACAATATTATAAACCAGTGTTCTTACCGCTGCTCTTTTTAATCCTTTGCCCGGCACATTTTGTCACTACATATAGTGGGTTCGGCTAAATAAAACATCATATTGCACACTTTTACGCCAGTTAGATTTGCGCCACCTGCGGTCGGCGGCCATAGTTAAAAAGATCAATATTCTGAATAGTTGAACAAAAGGAGAATGGGATGACAACGTCAAACATACAGGCTTGGGCCGATACACGTGAAACGTCGCATGAAATTGCGGAAGCTATTTTTGAACTAGCCGGGAATGATGAAGTGCTGGCGCAACAGATTTGGGAGGAAGGCAATGATGAAGTTCTCCCACTGGCTTTTGCTAAAACCCAGGAAGATCATCTGTTTTGGGGGGAAGAGAAGATAGATCGTAAAAATGTCTAAGCACTGACACATCAAACCCTGGGCTGAAAGCTCAGGGTTAAAACCGGGCGGAATCAGCTGTCAAAGCCAAATCCCATCTGATTCGCCCACTCAAACACCTGCTCCTTGTAGACAAAGCGCGGTTCGCAAACGCCAGGCTGCCCAGGTGTCTGGATCATCACCGCAACACAAGGATAGGAAAGTGGTCGTGCATCAAAGATAAAATCGTCAATTTCTTGATCGACGAATTCGCTGGTTTCGCCCACCGCACTGACCTGAAAAATCTCCTCCATGATCCAGTTACGGTATTCAAACTCATTGTTGATAAACGTCATCATTCGCCTCTTAATTGTCGATCTCTTGCTTATTCTAGCCGTCATCGCGCCATAACTCACCCGTGCAGCCCTTCTGAACCACAGCAAGGGCACATTTCGACACGCGATACTGACATTTCAGCACAGCCATCGCACTCCCATTCAACCCGCAGCGCTTGGTCCTCAGGGCAAAGGTCATGCAGATGTTCAAACGAGATAAAACGCTCAAAATGGTTTGCTTGACCTTGCATGGTTTCAGTCAGCAATAAGGTATCACCCGCGTAAATACGGGCCGTGGCCGTTGCATCCTGCTTTTCACAGGCAGAACCGTTCGTTGAGTCAGAAGGAAGTTTGTAGAGATAATGAATAGTGAGTTTGATACGTTCCACTGCGGCTCCCGTTCTGAGCTGATGTTTCTTCCGGTGGCATTATCCTATTCACCAACAGAATATTCCAATCTCAGTTTATCAGAAGCGCAGTAGTCACGTCATTGTCTGGGAAGAAACTCAAGCGGAGTATCAGTGCGCGACCTGCACGCTGTCCTGCGTAGGGTTCAACTGCTTATCCTGACGAGCAATATCGTAAACGTCGTAGAAATCAATTGAGCCTTTATTACGCACAATCGCCTGGATGCGGTTTTTAACCCGCGGACTGACGTCATCTGAACTCAATAACTGAACTATCGCCCCATCAGAAATTTCGCGACTAAAGTACCATTCACCGTTATAGCAAACGCGCAGGTCCAACACACCAATGTCCTGGTAGCGGTAAGTCGGTTTGATTTCCAGCAGCAACATGACTGACATAAACAGCAGAAAAGCAGTGAACCCGGCAAACCACCACACGCCCATGTAGGGCGAGACATACATGACAATAGCGACCAAGATATAGCCCGCCAGCATAGCGAGACATAGCCAGGGATGGTTCACAAAAAACTCGCTGTTAATGCGCGGCTTACCGTCACGGCCTTCAAGACGATTAATCTGCTCAATTTCGCTATTTAATATGTTCTTGACTACGTCCATCTCAACCCCTCATGACAGGTACGATTATTCTGAATCGAATAGCAAGATTTTATCATGACCACTGTTATAGAGTGTAGAGCAGTTGACCGCAGTTAAAGTGGAAACTGTTATAGCCAAACCGGCTTTTTTCTCTGTCGAGGATTCCATGTGCTGGTATTGACTCAGGAGAATATGATGACGTTAATTATCGGCGTTTCTCAAGTCAGCAGGTTGATATCCAACTGCCGGCAAAAATCGACATATGCCTGAGTGGGCTGGACGTCAGTTACCAATGTATTAAAACGTGCCAGGGGTGCGATCGCGGCCGGTCGCACCTGTTCGAATTTACTGCTATCTGCCACCAGAATATTTTGTTCCGTTCTTTCCATCGCCTGATGTTTCATCAGCAACTCATCGAAGTTAAAACAGCTCACCCCGTACTGAATGCTCACGCCTGCGGCTGAGATAAAGGCTTTATTAGGCCGAATATAGTCAAGCTCACTGCTGCGGCCGATCGGCGTGAAAATGCTGTTACTGGATTTAAACGCTCCTCCGCATAAAATCACCTCACAGTGAGGCTTCTTCTGTAAAGCCAAAAAGGTGTTCAGCGAATAACAAATAGCCGTAAAAATCCGCGCTTCAGGAATGCTTTCAATAATGTAGGAGGTTGTCGTGCCGCAATCAAAAAACACCGCGTCATTATCTTCCACCAGGCTGGCGGCCCGTTTAGCAAGACGTCGCTTCTCGTCCACCTGGCGCATTTTTTGTTCACTGACAAAATAGTGTGTTGCTGGGCTGCTTTTAGGATCAATCACAATATATCCACCGAGCAGGATCACCGCTGAAGGCGCCGCATTTAAATCGCGCCGGATAGTCATTTCGGACACATCGAGCAACAGCGCGGCTTCTTTTAAATGGATTTTATCGGACTTTTTCAACGCCATTAACAGACGCTGTATCCGATCTTCGCGCTTATTTTCCATAATAATGTCTTTATCAGTCTCAAAGGCTATCGGCCACTATACCTGTGCATTGTCGAGCCAGCAAACCAGTGAGCGAGCGGCGCAGGCTTTTAGGCGGATGAAATACCCTATAGAGGTTTTTATTGAATTTGCTTTAAAGTCAGATAACCGCCAAACACGGCACCGGTATCAATGTAATGCTGATTAGCAAAAACCATCGGATGCTCAACTGGCGTATGCCCGAAATAAAATGCCTGCGCACCATCGATTTGACTATAACGTCCTGCCAGTGCGTAGTTGATCCGCTCCCTGTTCCAGATGATCGGGTAACCATCCAGGGGTTTGCCAAATTCATAGCGATCAGAAGTGTAATCAGCATGAGCTACTACAACAATGCCTTTTGGGGTGCTGATTTCAATCACATGCGGCAATTGGCCCGCTTTGTCGATCAACCGCCTGGCCTCAGTTTCGCGTTCACCTTCCAGCGCATAAAACCATTCACCACCATTACGTAACCAGCGTTCAATATTGGTCTCATTCAGTGCATCAAATGCCATTTGTTCATGGTTACCACGCACACTGATAAACCATGGCTCCTCGATTAATGCCAGACAGCCGATGCAGTCAGGACCACGGTCCGCAAGATCACCCACCGATAACAGTAGATCACTGGCCGCATCAAAGCGCACTCGTGCAAGCTGTTCCTCCAGCATAGAGAGGCAGCCGTGCAAATCGCCCACCACATAAATGTGGCGATAGTCAGCACCTTCAATACGTTGGTAGATAATTGGGTTCATGCGTGTCAGGTCATCCATCAGTTTATGGTCATATTTTAAGTCGGGTTAATGTCGACATAAGTCATGAGTCGCTCACCCCCCTAACAAAAGCATCAGCTTGTAAAAAATCTCTTCGTCATAGAAAACCTCGGAAGCCGCTAAGTCGCGGTTCCTAGCCTGCTTTTAGAAAGTGCCTACACCTTGTTGGGCTTAAAATCCACTAATAAAAAAATTATCGCTAAGTAATTGACGCCTTTTCGCGCTATACTACGGGCCGCTCGGAATAAAACCGGAGGTTTTATGAGTTCCACAGTAGTAAGCGCTCGTGATGAGTGCCCGTTGTGCCAAAGCACCAATAAGACGTCGGTTAACATGTCGGCGAAAATAGTCACCGTGACCTGCACCTCTTGTGGCCGCTACAGTATCTTCCGTAAAACAATGGAAGAGATCTCGATAGATCGCAAGAAGCGCGTAGCTTTGAAGGCTTTCTTTACCAGCCAGCCAAACTATCATTTGCCTTTGTCCATCAGGGCACTGAGCAACGCTGATACATCGGGTGAGATTTGACCCTAAAAACGCCCTTCGGGGCTGTTTTAATATTCCCCTGTTTCGTTTAAATCTTCGTGTACTTTTTCACTCATTCATTCGTAAAAACAACGCACTCTAAAAGAGCCGGTTAACACCTGCTCTTTTATATTTTTCTATCGTTCAATAAATACCCTCGCTTTGCACCTATTATTAAAACCGTCCTATAATGATTTGAAATTTCTAAACAGCACTTTAGCTAATCAATATCTCACGCTTTACGCGGTGGAGCTATTTGAACAAAGGACGTAAAAATGAGATTAAGAAAAAAACGCGTTAAGCCTATGCACATCAGTGATATTACTATCATTGATGATACCAAACTTAAGAAAGCCATCACTGCCGCTGCACTAGGTAACGCGATGGAGTGGTTCGACTTTGGTGTATACGGTTTCGTCGCTTTCGCATTGGGTCAGGTATTTTTCCCCGGTGCAGATCCAGGTCTTCAGATGATCGCTGCGTTGGGTACCTTCTCAGTGCCTTTCCTCGTGAGACCTTTGGGTGGCCTGTTCTTCGGCGTATTAGGGGACAAATTTGGACGGCAGAAAGTGCTATCCGTCACCATTATTATTATGTCGGTCAGTACCTTCTGTATCGGCTTAATTCCTGGCTACGCCACAATAGGCATATGGGCACCCATACTGCTGTTGCTCGCAAAACTCGCTCAGGGTTTTTCCGTGGGCGGCGAATATACAGGTGCGGCTATTTTTGTCGCAGAATACTCCCCAGACAGAAAGCGTGGATTCCTTGGCAGTTGGCTTGATTTCGGCTCCATTGCAGGTTTCGTCTTAGGTGCGGGTATCGTTATTTTGATCTCAAGTATCGTTGGTGAAGAAAACTTTCTTGACTGGGGATGGCGTATTCCATTCTTCGTCGCTGCACCATTGGGGTTAATCGGTATTTATTTGCGCCATGCCCTTGAAGAGACCCCAACGTTTCAGCAGCACGTGGATAAAATCGACAGTGACTCACGCAATAATATTGCCGAACCACCCAAGGTCTCTTTCCGTGAGATCCTGACTAAACAGTGGAAAAGCATGATTGTGTGCGTGGGTATTGTCATCGCGACTAACGTGACTTACTACATGTTACTGACGTATATGCCAAGCTACCTCTCGCATAGCCTGCATTACTCCGAAGACCACGGCGTGTTAATCATCATTGCTATTATGGTGGGTATGCTGTTCGTTCAGCCATTTATAGGAATGATGAGTGATAAAATAGGCCGTAAGCCGTTTATCATCGCCGGTAGTATTGGCCTCTTCGTACTGGCCATCCCAAGCTTTATTCTGATTAACAGCGGCGTGATTGGGCTGATTTTCTGTGGGTTATTGATTCTGGCAGTACTGCTTAACTGTTTCACCGGTGTAATGGCGTCAACATTACCTGCAATGTTCCCGACGAATATTCGCTACAGTGCGCTGGCCATTGCCTTCAATATTTCCATTATGGTGGCAGGTATTACTCCGACCTTTGCCGCCTGGTTGGTTGAGTCAACTCAGAATCTGTATATACCAGCTTACTATCTGATGGTGGTCTCCGTTATTGGTCTGATTACCGGTGTATTTATGAAAGAAACCGCCAATAAACCATTGAAAGGTGCGACACCAGCCGCCTCTGACCGCGCAGAAGCCAAAGAGATTTTGCAGGAGCATCACGACAATATCGAACACAAGATCGAAGATGTAGATGCTCAGATCGCCGAGTTGGAAACCAAGAGAAAGAACCTGATTGCCCAGCACCCTGAAATTGACTAATTCCAGCGCAGTTAAGGGCTAACATACCAAAGCCGGTCAGTGAAAACTGCCCGGCTTTATTTTTAGCATCATTTTAATCAGTCAATGCCGGAACAAAATAGTCCCCGAAGGTCGAATCGATGCTGGCTGGCATTTCGATTAACCCATCGTCGTAGAGTGAAAAACAATGTTTGGAGCGGTCAGCGGGGATCGAACCCGCATCATCAGCTTGGAAGGCTGAGGTAATAACCATTATACGATGACCGCATTGGCCCGCCACCGAGGCATCGAACCTCGCTCCTACAACGCTTAGTCCTAAGGTTATCGGCTCTATCCAACTGAGCTAGTGGCGGTATGAAGTAGTACTGAACTTGAACCAGCAAGCGAATAATTATGAGTTGCTCACTCTGCGCCACGTAAAGACTACTCTGCAAATTCCCGCCTTACTATCGCCATGGCCTAACTTTACATGCTAATAACAATCTCACACATATTGTTAAGTGCCTCAACAACGACAAAATCCCGCCGCAACCAGATTCTGATAGGGTCTAAGTCAGTCGGCTTGCTTCTCAGCTGTGGTAAGTCACATGTTAGGAGGCGGGCGTGCGCAAAAAAGGAAAAGTTTCTATCTCGAGGGTATTCGGCTGGTGAAGCGTTATATTATGAAAGGCATAAAAAAAACCACCCAAGGGTGGCTATAATATACGATATTACTTTTTTATTGCTTTGAATCTTAAATGAATTTTCCCATGGTACCCGGGACGAGACTTGAACTCGTACAGCCTAAGGCCGAGGGATTTTAAAAACTATCAATGAGCCTTATAAATCATAAAGTTATGAGTAATAAGGCTTTGTTGCTTGCTTATATCTGCGTGTCTGAGCTTATGGTGTGTTTTCATCGCCACTATTTAAAGGGTTAGTTGTAGCTGATCCTCCCCGTGATGACTTCGCGGAAAAACATCTTGCGGAACCAACGCGCCGGGGGCGGTCTGGGTCTGGTTTAAAGCTCCGTCAATCTCTGTCATGGACGTAAAGCAGTAGCCGCATAACATGTTTTGACACTGGTGATAGCTACGACGCACAAGTAAGCTCAACTCTACACTGGTTCGAGTTTTTGCGACTGCACGGCAGCGAGGACAGCGCATTGCCATACGCGGGCCTCCTTCTGGACTGGTTAATATCACGTCAAGTATAACGCTTAACCGGTTAAATCGTCATCCGCCTCTGCTGTCCACTCATCGATCTTCACTTCCAGTTCCAGCGACGTGGTGTAGCCACCGCCGCCAATGTCATGCACACAACGGGTGATCGTCCAGTAACCGTTATCAATCGTGGACTTAAAACCCGATACACTTGCCGGTTGCTCCGGGTACAAATCCGCCCGCCCCCGCGCCAGCGTGATGGAGAATGATGCTGCTCCCCGCTGTAACTGGCTCCACTTCGCAGCCGCCGCACGCTTCGCCGCTTTCTCAGTTTTGAAAGTTTTGCGGATAACAAACACGTTACCTTCGGCACCGGCCATATAGTCACCTTCTTTGCTGCTAGATGCCGGTTCTTTTATTTTCTTTGGCTTCGCTGGCGCTGTTCTGCGCCTGCGCCGGGTGGTTTTCTTCACCGTAGTGGCGGGCTTTTTGCCGAAATTCAGATCAAGCCAATATGCAGTAACGCCGGTATAGGCGTCACGATCTGCAATGCTAAAACTGTGCTTATCGCCGCTGGCGCGCACAATGCTGATCGCCGGTAATGGTTTGCCGCTCTGGGTTAACCCCTGCCCCGGCGTGATAAACAGCAACATGCCATTTTTGACGGTGGCAACCGCACCCAGCATCTCCGCCATTCGGGTAAGGAAGCTGATATCTGATTCACTGGTCTGATCGGCGTGATCGATCTCAAGCTTCGCCAGTTCCTCACTCACCCCAGCGCGGAGATCATAACGGCTGGCAATGCTGGCAACCACATCCCCAACGGTTATATCGTGCCAAGAGTATTCACGCTTTACGTTGAACGTGTCGCGAAAGTCTGCACTGCGGGCGCTTATCGTGAGTTTGTCAGGCGGGCCACTGTGGGCAATCTCATCAACGGTATACAGCCCTTTAAAGACCAGTGGATCATTATCCCAGCCCAGCGAAACGGATATCTTAGCGCCGCGCGACGGCATAACGATCTGTCCGTCTGCGTCGTCCAACGTCAGATCAAATGTATCTGCCTCAAAGCCCCGGTTATCCGTGAGTGACAACGAGATCAAACGGTCATCCAGCGCAGTGAGCTGCTTGCCTTCAATCTGGATACTGAACACCGGGCGGGGAGAATATCGCGCATCATCATCCAACATCTTATTGGTTCCCTCATTCTTGAAGGTACCATCGTCGCCACGCGCGCGCGAACAGACAACGCGGGGCTGTTGTTGCGGTCTGCTGACAATGTTAACGCCTCGCACAGGCTGGCAATTGTCGCAATGATAAGTGGCAATCATTGACTGGCGAGGCAACTACATGGCCACAAATTACCATCATGGCGTAACCGTCACAGAAACCACCGATCTGAGCACGATGATCACCGATATTGATTCAGCGGTGATCGGCGTTGTCTGTATCGCTGATGATGCCGACAAAGACGCGTTTCCGCTGGATACCCCTGTACTCATTACCCGCGTGGCTAACATGTTGGGCAAGGCAGGCAAAACCGGTACTCTGTTTACCACACTGAAAGCTATTTCAGACCAGACCAGCCCGCAGACCATCGTGATCCGCGTCGCTGATGCGTCAAAAATCCCACCGGTCGAGGGGAAAACCTCTCCAACACAGGATCAGCTCGTTATCGGCGGTACTGACCCAACTACCGGTTTGTTTACCGGCATGTATGCGCTTTTATCGGCTGAAATGCGCGTTGGTGTGCGTCCGCGAGTGCTGGCTGTTCCTGGCCTTGATACCCAACCAGTGGCGGCACAACTCGGCGTTATAGCTGAGAAGCTGCGTGCCTTTGCTTACGTGTCCGCAAATGGCTGTAACACCATCGCAGAGGCGAAGACGTACCGCGAGAATTTTGCCCAGCGTGAAATGATGGTTATCTGGCCTAACTTCATCTGCTACGACACCAACGCGGCAGCAAATGCCACCGTGCCGGTGCCCGCTCATGCGGTAGGTATGCGCGCCAAAATCGACGCAACACAGGGTTGGCACAAAACCATTTCTAACGTTCCAGTGAATAACGTGCTGGGAATGGACCGCGATATCTATTTCACTCTGCAAGGTACCGACACCGACGCGGATGAATTGAACGCGGCAGGTGTCACCACCCTTATTAAGCAGGACGGTTACCGCATCTGGGGATCGCGAACCTGCGACGAAGAAACCTACATTTTTGAAAGCTACACCCGGACCGCGCAAATTGTGGCGGATACCGTGGCAGAAGCTCACTTCTCCTATGTTGATAAGCCGCTCACCCCGTCACTGGTGAAAGATATCGTTGATGGCATCAACCGCAAGCTGACGTCCTATGTCACGGCGGGCAGGCTGCTGGGCGCACGTTGCTGGTATGACGCTGAACCAAACACCAGTGAGACGCTGCGCAACGGTCAGCTCACCATCAAATACAACTACACGCCTGTACCGCCGCTGGAAAATCTCAGCCTGGTGCAGGAGTTTACTGACGAATACTTCGCTACGTTTTCCAGCGCAGTGAATAACTAACCGGGGGCGTATATGGCTCTGCCTAGAAAACTCAAATACTTCAACATGTTCTTTGACGGGGATAACTATTTCGGGATGGTGCCGGAAATCACCCCAGCGAAGTTAACCCGAAAGACAGAGGATTATCAGGCCGGTGGTATGCCCGGTTCTGTTGCCGTCGATCTCGGCTTTGATGCCGGGGCGCTGGATATGGATATCACTCTGGGTGGTATTGATGCCGGACTGATCAAAAAATGGGGTATTGCGACTGCCGATGGTATGCAGACACGTTATGCCGGTTCTTATCAGGATGATTCAACTGGCGAAGCGGTACCCGTTGAAATCCAGACGCGTGGGCGCTTCACAGAGATGGATCCCGGCACGTCTAAAACCGGGGATGATACTTCTCATAAGTACACCCTGAAAAACACCTATTACAAGCTGACCATCAACGGCGAAGAAATTATTGAAGTTGATGTTCTCAATATGATCTACAAAGTTGGCGGCGCTGACATGATGGAAAAACACCGCGCTAACATTGGCTTATAAGGAATTAACACACCATGACCAAAGAAACCCAAAAAGAAGGCGTTCAGCTCAATACGCCAATCGTTCGCGGCAAGACAGAGATCACCGAAATCACGATCACGCCAGTGTTAAAGCAGGCCGGTTCGCTTCGTGGTTTGAAAGTCTATGACGTCCTAACTTCAAACTATGATGCGTTGGTTGTTCTGCTGCCGCGCGTCACTGCTCCGGCTTTAACCGCTGACGAAATCGCACGCATGGATACGTGGGATTTTTGCCAGCTTGCCAATGCGGTGGTTGATTTTTTGCAGCCTCCTTCGGATCAGAGCGGGACGGATACGGGCAGCGAATCATCAAATGCCCCTGCGAACGCATAGAAAATTTAATGGCGGATATCGCCGTCATTTTCCACTGGCGACCAGCGGAGATGGACGCCATGACGGTAGAGGAACTTCTGTTATGGCGTGATCAAGCCGCTGCGCGCAGTGGCGGAGATCACTAAATGGCAGACCGCAATTTAAACATCAAGGTAGCTTTCAGCGCCCTTAATAACATGTCAAACCCAGTTAACGCAGCGCGCCAAAGTGCCGCCGCGTTGGCTTCTCAGATCAATCAGACTAAATCCAGTATTAAAGGGCTTGAGCGCTCGGCATCAAGCTTTGACCGGATCACCGCCGCAAATAAAAAAACCACCAATTCACTGGCAGAAGCCAAAGCAAAAGCACGCGAAATGGCGGCAGAATTTGGGCCGTTACGCCAGCGTAGCGCTGAACAAGTCACGGCTCTCAACCAGCAGCGCGCAGCCATCCGGCAGTTAACCCAACAGCAGCAAGGTGAACAAAACCAACTTAATCAGCTCCGGGCGGCGTTTTATCGTGAAGGTATCGCGATTAACAGCAGTAGCCGAGCAACCGATCAAATCCGGCAACGCACCGAACTGTACAACCGCCAGTTGGCAGAGCAGCAGCGCCGGTTAGCCACCGTTACGCAGGCGCAAGCTCGTTACTCGCGGGCACAGGAAACGGGCAACAAAATGATGGGCGGAGGCATGAAGACCGCCGCCGCTGGTGCGGCTGTTCTGGCCCCTGTTGCCACCGCCATCAAAAGTTACAGCAGCCTCGAAGACGCCATGAAGGGCGTATCCAAACAGGTTAACGGCCTGCGAGACGGTGGTGGCAATCGTACAGCACAGTACGATGAAATGGAAAAAGCCATTAAGGATGCAGCCGAAAAGCTACCTATGCCAAATGGCGCTGTTGACTATGCCGCGCTGGTCGAGGGTGGCGCACGTATGGGCGTGGCGAACAGTGATGATCCATGGCAGAAGCAAAAACAGGATTTACTTACCTTTGCCAATACTGCGGCCATGGCCTCAAAAGCGTTTGAGCTTCCCGCCGATCAGCTATCGGAAAGTCTGGGTAAAATCGCTGGGCTGTACAAAATACCAATTCAGGATATCGGTAAGCTGGGCGACGTCATCAACTATTTAGACGACAACGCCACCTCAAAAGGATCTGACATTATCGACGTGTTGCAGCGCGTGGGTGGTGCTGCCGATCAGCTCGGCTATCAGAATGCCGCCGCTTTAGGCTCTACGTTTTTAACGCTTGGTGAGCAATCAGAAACAGCAGGTACCGCTGTCAAAGCAATGGTGCGGGAGCTGGGTAACGCGATGGTACAGCCCGATCGGTTTATGGAAGGGTTGGACGCGCTGGGGCTGAACGCTGGGAAGGTACAGAAGAACATGGCAAAAGACGCCATGGGGACCATTATGGCGGTAATGGAAGCCACCAAAAAACTGGAGCCGGATAAACAACTGAACGTACTTACTCAGCTCTTTGGGGACGAGTATGCAATGGCGGTTTCCAAGGTCGCCAACAACCTACCAGAACTGCGCAAACAGCTCGAATTAACCCACGGAACAGCCTCGAAAGGTTCAATGAAGCGGGAATCAGATATAGACCTTGATTCTCTTATCTCTCGCTGGTTTATAACTAAAGCAATACTTTCAAATAATTTCTCGGCATTAGGGAAATCAATGCGTGAACCGATGATGGAAATCATGGGTTCAGTCAGCAAAGTACTTGTTTCATTCCGAGGCTGGATTGAGGCCAACCCCGCACTGGTTGCCGCCATCATGAAAACCGTCACCGCGATTGGCGCAATACTGGTGGTTGTGGGGTCGTTAACGTTGGCACTCGGTGCCATTCTCGGCCCGATGGCGCTTGTGCGGCTTAGCTTTACCATGTTGACGGGAGGCGGTGGCATTGCATCAGTGATAAGCGGCATTACCCGGCTGGGTAGCGCATTCACATGGTTAGTTGGTTCACCCATGCAGGCGTTGTTAACTGTCGGACGCGCCGTCTTTGGCCCACTGATCACGCTGCTGGCTGGCATCTCTGCCCCGGTCTGGGGTCTTATTGCCCTCTTTGCCGCCGTCGCCATTGGGATCATTCAGTTCTGGCAACCCATCAAGGCATTTTTCGGCGGCTTCTTCACCGGCCTAATGCAGGGACTACAGCCAATTTTTTCAATCGTCTCTTCGGTATTCTCGCCGCTGGTACCGATGTTCGACGCTATAGGCTCAGCACTAAGCACCGTATGGGGCTGGTTTACAAAACTGTTTGAGCCGATCCAATTTTCCACTGAGGCGCTCAAATCCTGCACCAATGCCGGTGAATCCTTTGGCAACATCGTGGGCGGGGCTATCTCACTGGTTTTATGGCCGGTTGAACAGCTCTGGAAAGGGTTGGATCTGGTACTGGAAAAACTGGGTCTGATCCCTGACCAGGCAGAGCGGGCCAAAGAAGCCGTTGAGAAGTTGAATACCCAGAAGAAACTCACCGGCCTGGCGGACACGCTTGCGGGGGATCTGAAAGCGGTCACCGCGCAGTCAAAAAAAGAAGAAGAGAAGAAGGAACAGAAGCGCAAAACGGAACAGAGCCAGCAACAGCAGGCGATTGCTAATAATCTGAAAGGCCCAGCGAACCTGGCGCCGAAAATTAGCGGCAGTCTGGATAAAATCGCCAGCAACACGGCAGAGAAGAAGGACGGCCCCGGCGAAATCGTCTTCAAGAATAAACTGCCCTACATTCCGATCCGTGGTGGTTATTCCGAACCGGTACAACAGGCTCAGCGGCAGGCGCCATCTCTCACGGCATGGATGCAGCAGCAGGCCGGTGCGCTGGTTTCTTCGGTGATGCCGTACAGCGTTCAACAGTCTGCCGCCCGTTCGCCAGTCTCTGCGGTTCCGACTGCGGCATCCGTGGCGGCGCTGATGCCTGGCGGCGACGTGTTTAACTTTCAAATCAATATCAACGACGCGGGTAAAATGGATGAGCAAAAACTTATTCAGCGTATCCGCGAAGAGTTCACCGTTGCCCAGCAGCAGGCCGCTCGGCGCAAACGCTCGCAACTGACCGATCACGGATAAGGGGTTAAACCATGATGATGATATTGGGCATGTTTCCGTTTGCCCTGCAAACCACGCCTTACCAGACGTCGAACCAGGCTAATACATGGCGACACGTCAAAAATGATCGCGTGGGGAAATCCCCGCGCTATCAGTACATCGGGCCGGACGAAGAGCCGATCACGCTCTCCGGCACCTTGTACCCCGAAATCAGCGGCGGCGATGTTTCACTCATCACGCTGGAGACGATGGCCTATACCGGCAGAGCCTGGCCCCTGATTGAAGGCACTGGCCGGATTTATGGGATGTATGTAATTGACGGATTAACTCAGAATCGATCTGAGTTCTTTCAGGATGGCAAGGCGCGGAAAATTGATTTTACCCTCAGCCTGAAAAAGGTCAGCGAGGATATACGGGAAAAACTGGCAGAAATTACCAATGATGATGTGCTGGGAATGGTGAAAGCGGGGGTAAATTTCTAGTTTTAATTGCTCTGGCCAACACGATCATTTCTGGCAGTGTGGTACCCAAATCATCGAGCACTGCCATTTTTAACCGTGCTGCAGCATGGTCATTTATGACGGTGCTCGATATCGGTTTTACGCCCCCAGCTTCACCGGCCAGTTGATATCTGGGGCGGTTGAAGTATCTACCGCCTGCACCGCCTTGATGTAGTTCATCCAGGCTATCAGGCTGGCTTTATCGTCTTCGCTGATGATGCCTAACTGTAACTCAGTTTGCCAAAGGCTGATTGTTGCCTGAGCCTCAGCCAGTAGCGCCGCTTTCTGCTGTTCTGCCGCTTCCACGTCTGCCGTGTGCTGCGCCTCAGTATCCGTCATCCAGTCGCTACCATTCCACGTATCGTATGGCGTGGATGGGGCCAGCGTGGTGGTGCCTTCCGGGTAATCGCCCGGTACCGTGATGGTAACCGCTTCGCCTGTTTCAGTGCTGTAAACTGTTTCACCACGATGATCAATTATATATTCCCACGCCTTTAAATCCGCCGTTCGGCAAATTGCGTAACCTTCCTTACCCGCTCCTGGTTCCTCAATACTGGAGTTAGCCGGAAGACCAATACCCACAGCAAGAAACTCCACAGACGAAGACAGATACTCGCAATTTTCACTATCGTAATTAAATACGGTGATATCACCTGCCGCCGTGGCAATAAGCTCACTGTTTAATTTTGCCTTCGCCATTATGCTGCCCTCACAATGTAGTTAAATGTGACGTTACGCGGCCTGTTTTCTAATGCAGTTGGAACAACTCTTGATGCATCGAAGTAAATCTTTTCGCCTGTAGAACCTGGGCCGGAACTTCCATTAACAGGACCTGGAGCATCCGTGATGGGTTTTCCATCATCATAAACACCTTCATTAGCATTCTTACCGTTATTGTAAAACGCACCTGTTGACGCGCCGTTGTAAGGCACTGCCAAGGACTGAACGCCGGTTATATTTCTTATCGCATCGCTTTGAGTGCTAAGCAGAACGCGGCTCCCATCAACCCCTCTACTATCATCCCAACCACGAATAAACTCACCTCGCAAATCCGGCAGTTTACCGGAGGGAAAGACCACCGCTAACGCTGGATAAGCTACCTTATCAAATGCTGCCCCGTTACACTTCAACCACCCTGCTGGCGGTGTTGCGGCTGGGTAAGGCAGAGGGATACCTACGGGCGCAAATCTCACAACATCCGCCTCAAGCAGATATTGCTGATGCGGGTCACTCGCAGCAATATGCGCCGCCAGTTGCTGATCAACGTAGGCTTTAACCTGAATGATCTGATCATCGACATACTGACGGGTTGCCAGCACCACAGACGGATCAATCTTAAGCGTCACCGCCTGAGTACTGCTGACGATTAGGATGACGCGGATCACCTGCACCCGTCCGCTACCTTCCTGCAACAACGGCTTATAGGTTTCGGCACAGTTGGCAATAGCAATCAAATCGCCCGCACTGTCATACAGACCAATCTCACGGATCCACCACCCGCCCACGTCTTCGGGGATCACCTGCTCGGCAATAATTTGGTTGGTGTTAACGGGGTCAATACTCAGCGTATTAAGCGGCGCACGGCGCAGCTCATGCACAAGCGTGGTTTGTGCCGGGTTAGGTGTAGGCAGCGCACCGTTGCCATCCCCTACCGCCATCTGAGTGATCTCGACTTGCTGCCCCAGCGCCGTGGCGTTCGCCAACTTCGCGGCCCCGATATTGGTCAGCAGAGCATAATATTTAGTTGCCACTGGTTGTGATCTCCACGGTATCTATCAAATGAATTGCACTACCCGCATATTCCGCACCGCCAACCGATATGGTTTCGGGGAAATAGGGGTACACGGTCAGCGTGTCACCCAGATAGGCGGACGCGCCCACATAAAAAGGGCCGGCAGTCTGTAAATGCAGGCTCATGCCCAGCATGTGGCGGCTACACGGTTTAACGTCAGCAATCAGCCGCTCAAGTTCCTGGTAGGTTTCTTCGCTGATCCCTTCGTCTTCAACGCCAATATCCAGCGTAAACGTGCCGGGGGCGGTGTCGATGCTCCACCACTCGTTAACCCGAATGAAGTAGCCGAACGGCTCTACTACGCGCCGCATGGCTCCGGTGGTGCCTTTGTAACGGTGCAGGTAAAACGCATCAGCAATCGCTTTACGCTTCGTCGCCTGGGGCCAGTTCTCATCCCACCTATCAACGGAAAACGCCCACGCAAGATAGGGCAACAAGTCAACCGGGCAGGTATACGGATCCCAAAGTTGGCGCAGCGGTACCCGCACGTCTCCAAGCGTTGCGCAGACACGCGCGGCGATACGTTCAAGGCGGGAAGCGCTGGGCGACAGAAGGGTTTTACTCATCGTACCCCCCCACCGTTATGGTGTAGCCGGTACAGTAGGACGCCTGAGTATCATCAATGACCATATCCGCAGTGGGCTGAGCCAGCTCAACCCGTTGCACCCCTTCGACATGTAACGCGGCATAAATGGCAGACAGTCGGATATCACGCCCCAGACGGCGCTGATCGACAATGTAAGCCTTTAATTTCTGCTCAGAAGCCTGCCGCACCGGCTCAGATTCCGGCCCCGGATAGATATACAACGTGGCATCAATCTCATAGGGCACGATCTGCGCTGCCTGTACGGTCACGCGGTCGGCAACCGGGCGCACCTCTTCGCCATTCAGGGCGCTAGCAACGATACCGATCAGCTCCTGGCTGGCCGTTCCATCCCCCTCGCGGGAAAGTACGGAGACAGTGACGCAGGCAGGCGTTGGGCTGACGGCAGAAATATCGGCAACGCGCCCATCAGCAGACAGGCCGAAAAATTCATATGCCGCCGTTGGTCCGGCGACGCTCAGCCCCTCAAACGCCTGCGGGGTGCGAACGCGCAGATCGGCATCAGACTCCATCACGGCGGGAATAGGAGGAACAACGCTGTCATCCTCCGGCGTGATGATCAGGCGCTCCACGTTGAAGTTTGCCGCCAGTTGATCCAAATCACTGCCCACGGAATAAGCCACCATTACCGCCCGCGCAGCCTCATTCACGCGCTGGCGTAGCAATAATTCGCGGTAACAGTTTTCTTCCAGAAGTATGGTGATCGGCTCTGACTCCAGCGACAAAGTACGGCTGATAGTTTCCTGCTCATCCTCCGGGTAAAGGGCGATAAACGCCGCCTTGCGCTCATTGAACAGCGTTTCAAAGTCCAGCGGCTCAACCACTACTGGTGGCGGCAATTGGGAAAGGTCAATTGTTCCGCTCATGCCTGCACCTGCCTGCCGATCGTCACATCCGCGGTAAAGGGAGACTGGCTATCGGTGCGACTGGCTTTGATGGTGGCAACCATCTGCCCAACACCGGTTTCCGTCAGCACAATATTGGTCAGCGAGATACGCGGCTCCCAGAGAAAGAGCGCGCTGTATATCGCGGACATGATGCGAAGACGTGTTACAGCATTTCCTGGCTGATCAATCAGATTATTAAGCTGTGAACCGTAAGCCCGGCGCATAACGCGCGAGCCAACCGGCGTTAACAGAATGTCACTGATGGATTGAGAAATATGCTCGTTATCGGTGAGCGCTTCGCCGGTACTGGCATTCATCCCGCTATATCTTGCGCTGGTCATTGCGGGCCGTCCGTCTGGCTTCCGCCACTTTCTACGCCGCTGTGTTTATGGGTGTGCAGCACAATGCCGTTTGATGTGATACTGCCGCCGCTGTGCTCAACGTTACCGGTCATCTTGCCGCCCTGCTTCATCTCAAACGTGGCGCAGGACAGCTTGTTAGTGCAGATAACTTCCGGGGTATCAAGGGTGATTGAGGCTGTTGCGGTGCAGGTAATTTTGAGCGCAGTCGCCGCAATAGAGTCAGATGCCTCAACGATTGCGCTCTTCACGCCACTGGCAATCAATGCACCGGTGGCCGGATCGTAAGAGACTTGAGCGCCGTCAGGATGTTTTGTAACGCTGGATGTTTCGCCACTGTCTGGTGGCTTGGCGCCATCACTGTACAAACTACCCCAGATAACTGCGGTTTCTAAATCGCCACCCGGTGCAAACACAATAACCTGCTCGTTAACTGTCGGTGCCCACCACGTAACCGCCCCACCTGCGCGCGGGGTTGCCCAGCGGATCCAGTCGGTTTTATTTTCGCCCGTCGCGACTCGCGCAACATATTTTTCATGATCAACTTCTGTCACCGTCCCGATACGGACAAGGTTGCAGATCAAGCGATAGAGTTCGTTCAGGTTCATAAGCTGGCTGCGTTATTAAATTTACAGCCAGTTTCACGATCCGCACACGCGCGCGCAATGTGCGGCAATTGTCAGGGGTGGGTAACAATTGATGGTGATACCAGAACACACTGCCAGCTAAGACAGAGGCGGGTAAGAATATCGAGCACTGTCATGTTTAACAGTGCTGCATGGAAGGTTCAGGGTTGCAGGAAATTGACGATACTATCAGCCAGCCAGTCGAGATCGCTTTCAGTGAATCCCAACAGCTCACGCACAGGATAACGTGCGCGGGCACCCGGTGCCACAGTATCAACCTCACCATACTGGTGAACATTGGCGATCTCCGCCGTATGGCCGGTATAGCCCACAACGGCGGCACTGGCGGTGCCGTAAGCTTTGAGAAAGCGCGCAGTACGTAGACGGCGGAACATCTTTTCTTTACGGGTGGTGGTGCGCTTAGTCTGGTTAAGATGGATCTCAATATAGCGCTGAATATCGCGCTTATAGAACGTGCGCAAAGCCCCTTTCTCAACATCGTAGCCAGTGATTGCACGCTGCTCTCCCCGCCCGGTGGTTCGCCAGTTGCTCAACTCGCGCGTTTCATCTTTCCACAGGAATTTAATACCCCCCTGAGTGCGCAGGATCTTACGGCGGCGCGGCGTATAGCTCTCGCCGCTGGGGTTCTTCTGGCTGTTAATGCGCTGCTGCTGACGCTTACGCAGACCAATAGCCACTTCACGCGTGAGCTTACGGCGCTGACCCGGTGCAATCTGCGCAGCCACGGTAGCCAGATAATCATCAAGGGCATAAAACAGCGGATCAACGTTCATTTAATCCGTCCACGTCTTGCCGCTTACCTGATCATTAAAGACCAGCGACCAGGCACCCAGCTCAGGCCCCGGCATAGGATCAGCGCGGTGGAATATGACCGGTTTACCCTCTTCAATCTTGACAACCACCGATTCACTGGCCTGAATTTTAATGAGCACATCCATGGTGGAATTGCTCAGGATATCCGCTTCAAAAGTGATGCCGTCGCGGGCGCGGTCAGGGTTGAGTAACAGTTCAGGCTGATACAGGCGCGCCCATGCCAGAATGGGCAAGCTGAGAGTATCCAGTGGCTCAGGGTAATCCATCGCCAGCACTTCAATGGTGTATTCGTATTCAAACGAGGCAGAACGCTGACCGGTACTGACCATACGCCCCTTCTGAACGTATACCGCCAGATTGTCAGGGTTATCACGCATCCACGGCACAGCCTGGCTGATGTGTTGGCGCAGCAGGTCAGGTTTTAACATTGCTATTTCTCCACTACTTTGGCACTTGTAAGCGCACCATAAGCCGCTTCACAGGTCAGCCCTCGGATCCTTGCCTGATCAGCAATTGCTGCCAGTTCTCCCGCTCGCTGGTCAGCGCGGCGGAACAGCTCGGCAAGCAGCTCGCTGCCGGTGGTGCCTGTCGTGCTTTCACTGGCAGTTGCGGCACGGTGGGCGCGTTCACTTGCTGCCAGTCTGGCGGCGAGTTTTGCGGCTTCGTCATGCAGCCCGTCAGAAACAGCGCGGGCATGATCAGCATCAGCAGCGGCCTGAGCAATCTGCCCCTCGGCCTTTTTCTCAATCGCATCTATTTCACCTTGTCGGCGCTGCTCTTCGGCTCTGGCTTCCGCCTGCCGCTTCGCCAGCGCGGTAGCATCATCGGCATCACGCTCTTGCCATTTCAGCGCCCACTCTAAATTCGCCTTACTGTATCCAGCGGTATAGCGCTGATGACTGAACCACCAGACAGCCAGAAAGCAAAACAGTACAATCAGCGCTGGTTTCCAGTAAGACAACAACCAGCTCATGACAGAAACAGCGACCGTTCAGCGGCACGACGTTTCACCAGGCCGTTGAGAACCTTGCCGCCTGCTTTGTTCCACTTCGGAAATTCATCGGCAGCACCCATATAATCACCGGCATTCAACTTTTTCAGCAACGTGGAGCCTTCCAACGACTTCAGGCCCAGGTTGTAGGCAAAATCAACCAAGGCATCAAACTGGTTTTGATTAACGGTAACTTTAACCATCCCTGTGACGCCCTTTTCATACTGCACCACACCGCTGCGTAACAGACTGTCAGCGGCTTCATGGGTGATAGTCATCCCCTTGCCAATCGGCTTACCGTTAACGGGTTGCGTCCAGCCATAACCAATGGTCCAAACGCCCACCGAATCCTGATAGGCGGTAAGTTCGCAGCCCTCAAAACTTTTAAGCAGAGTCAGGCCGTTATTCCTCATTTCCACTTTTCATCCCTCCAATACGGGCTTCAATAAAGCCGGTCACTTTGTTACGCACCTTGTCAGCCCCCATAAAGCCGATTGACGCCCCAATAAAGGTAACGGCATTCGATGGCAAGCCCAGATACTCAAGCGATCCGGAAACCGTCAGCGTAACGATCCCGCAGACCAGGGAGCCGGTGGCGGTTTTCAGCAGTGATTGACCGTCATACAGACTCATAAGCGCCGATATACTTAGCGCTGCACCTGCCGCGTAGAGCGTCGGCAGATAAGTAGCAATCCATTTCATTGTTTGTTCCAGCATCCCCGTAGGTATGTCGCTCATGGCAGCCTCTCAATCCCAAAGCTGCACGGTTTCCCGCTGGGTTGGCGGTGGTAATTCCGGGAGATACACGGATTGCCCGGCGCTCAGCAGGGGGCCGCTTTCACACAACCCCGGATTAGCCTCATGCACGGCTTCTGTCACTCCCGTCGTTCTGCCGTAATAACGCCAACAGAGTTCATCAACGGTGTCATCCTGCTGCGCCTGCACGTTCATTAGCACAGCTCCGCAAGGCCGCGATCTTCATTCTGAATATCGCGAACTGACCAGCGCACATCACGCCAGAGCGTATCTATCTGGGTGCTAAGCGCCTGCGCGTGGTCATCGCCTTTACTGGTGGTATCAATATCGCGGTATCCCTCGATCAGCAGGGCTTTGGTCAGTGACCAGACGGCATTTTTATAGCGCCAAACCCTCACTGACTCGCCATTCACAGGATCGGCAGGAATTTCCGCCAGAGCCTGATAACCGGCATCGACCTGAACCTGATGCCACAAAAAAAGCTGATCGTTAACATGGGCCACGGCCTCAATGGTGCGGGACATAAGCCTGTCGGTAGTAACCTGCCCGTCAAGCCGCATGGCCCGCCGCAGGTCTGCCAGCACAATCACCGGCCAGAATGGCAGGCTTTCAACTTTCGCGCCGCCATCGTCAGGCGCGGGATCTGATGGCGGTCTTACCGGTTCGGTGGCGACCAGGCTCATACAGGCATCTCCAAAAGTCAGGCGGTGGACGGAATGACGTAGCGAAGGCAAAGCCCTACAACGTCACTCCATGCCGCCTGGTGCGCGGGGGCACGTTCGTTATGGCTTCGCGCGGTTACGCGTCGCCTTGTTCTTTACTGCCGGTTTTGCCGGGTTGTTCTTCGGGTTTTTTGCGGCTGCGGCGCGGAGGGTTTTCTCCGGCGTGGCTTTCACAGCCTCCGATACCACTTCCTGCGGGGCCGGTGGCATCTCGCCCTCACCTTCACCGTCGATGGCCGTGGTCAACTTTTTGATATTGCGATCCAGTAATTCGATATCACGCGCCACGCCAATTTTTGCATTGAGCTTGATAGCCTCCTGCAAATGAGTGCGGGCGAGTTGCTGGGATTCCACACCCTGATCAATGCGCACGGTGTACCCCATGGCTTTAAACAGCTTTGCCCTGACCTGATCGGGCATATCTTCATGAGTAGTGATACCGTTCAGCGCGTTGAGGTTATCCATGCTCACCGTTGCCTTTGCCGGGTTCGCTTTGAAGGCGGCAAGGATGGGATCGCAAATCTCTTCAACCAGCACCGTGGCAGTGGTACGGCGGTACTGGTCTGGCATAGGGATTTTATGGCGTAACACGTATTGGCCTAACCGCAGCGCCTGCGCGATATCACCGGCATCCGCTGCCCAGATCATGACGGTGGTGATCACTTCATCCGCCTGGCCTGTATCTGCCTGTAACGTGCCATCAATCCACGGCTGGTAATCTGGCAGGCGTTCGCTTTTTAGCTTCGCTTTACCGGCATTTGACTGGATGCGGCTAAGGTCGGCTTTATCCATGCGCAGACGAAAAAGTACTTGCTCGTAAGCAGTCTTTTCGGCTGTTGACGGCCTGCCACTACTGCGACGCTCGGCCATCACCCGATCAAAGTGCTTTTGTGCTGGTGTTAACATTTATGCCCCCTGAACAGGCCAGCTAACTGCTGGCCTGCGGCGTCTTATGGTGCTGGTGCTGGCTCGGCGGCGGTGATGCCCTCGATCAGACATCCGAAGCCGTAATCTTCAATGACATAAGCGTCATTAGAAGAGCTGTACGTTGAGACGCGGTTATATTCCGGCTCCTCAACGATGCGGCGACGGTGCCCACCTTCCTGCCAGTAGATTGAGAGGTTTTCCCAGGAGGTAATAAACATGCTGCCGTCAGGGAAGAATGGCGCGATGAATGACGGCAGATTGCCGATCGTTTTACGCGATGCAATCAACTGCCCGGCCAATGCCTCAGAGTTTGGGTTATTGGTGCTTACGGCGTTGATGATCGGGAAAGAGCGGCTTACCGTCAGATTACGCCCGGTGATCACCACCAAATCCGGTGAATCTTTGTACCACTCATCCATGAGTGAACTGACTGCATCAAACACAATGGAGTCGTAGTTGCCGTAATCACCCTTCGCAATCACCTGGTTGGTATCGTCGCGGCTGGTCACGGTGATATTTTTCATGACGCGCTGAGCAGCATTAGCCCGGTACTGTTGGAGCCAGCCGGTACCGCAATCCTGCAATAACGGGTTAGCGGCACGGTCTGATTTCTCCGCGTAACTGGTACCGTTGAAACCGATCATGATGCGATCAAGTGCAATACGTTTGATGATCTGATTACTCAGGCGCTGCTGAAAGTCTTGGAACTTCGCCCAGGCATCAAGCTGCGTATAAGGCGTGAAGGTGTCGGCGTTCACCTTATTACAGGTGTATTTATTCGAATCAAGCGCCGCCAAATTAGTCGGCTGACGGCGATCGGTAGTCGAATTGTTGGTACTGGAAACCGGGCCGCTGACGCCCAAACCAATTTTTTCGCCCGACTGGTCGTTAACGCCATAAATATTGATTAACTTGAGCATCTCAGAAGACTGTTGGATTTTGTCTTCTAGCGTCTGCTCAACGCTCGGATCAATGCTGTACGCTTTAGTAATGTGGGAAGCGCTGATATGGTTGAGTTCAGCCTGTCGCTGAATGTACTTATCAAACAAATCACGGGTTGTATTACGCATTTTATTTTCCTTTACTGAACCTGACGCACTGAGCTTTATCAGCAATCAGCCAGATGTTGAGTTGATTGACCATCGCCACCAGTGGCAGGCGGGCGCTGGTTGTATTGCTCTGCGTCCTGGCCTTTCAGTTTTTCTTCCAGCGCTTTGAAATCATTACGCAGGCTTTGCAGCTCGGTGGCGTCAGCTTTAGCTTTTACCGCCGTTGAAAGCTGTGTTGTGCTGTCCAGCAGCTTGCCCTGACTTTCAGCAATCGCCTCGATAGCTTCACGGTTTTCACCGTTCTGCTGGCTGAATTGTTGCTGCGTGCCGCCCAGCAGTGACTTAATGCGGGCAAAGAAGTTTTTGCCCTCATCCTGCGGGGGCTGTTCGTCTTCAAACTCCATCGTGGATTCAACGGACGCAGTGAAGAAACAGGCAGGATCATGCTTGCGGGATGACAGCGGATTAACGGGATTGTTAGCACAGAACTGCATCATTTCGGTGCCCAAACTGGCAGGGCTATCGGTGCAGGCCAGTCCCATCAAATAGGCTTCTCCGGTATCGGCAAAAGACGGATGCACCTCTATGCTGTGATAAATTTTCTGGCGGTTCTTTTTCATCGCAACCAGATCATCAGTGGCATCAACCTGCACATATAAGCCCATTTTTCCCTTTAGCGGCTCTTCGGTGATCTCTTCCGCCTTAACGGAAATAACATCGCCATACGCGCGAAAATCGCTATTTGGTGAGTAGCCCCGCAGGTGTTCAAGATTGACGCGGGCACCGTATACGGTGGGGTTAAAACGTTGTGCCATCTGCACAATATGCTGACGCTCGAGCGTCCGGCCATCGCAGGTGGCACCCTCGACAGCAACACGAAATGGTCTTGACTTTGGCATGTCGAAATCCCGAATGAGTGAATGATATTAACCAGTGCCCCTATCATTCCCGTCACGGCCGAAAGGCGCAAAGCGTTGCCGTTGTTGCCGCCATCCGACAATGACAACCCAGAGCGACGCGCGCGCGGGCGCGGTACTCTGCGACGATGAAACAGACTTCCCCCGATGAACCACGGATTGCCGCTAAGGTCATGTACTGGCAGGCATACAGCATCACGCAGATCGCAAAATCGATCGGCGTGAGTTCCAACACGCTGTATTCATGGCGTCGCCGCGATAAGTGGGACGAGTCCACGGCACTGGAGCGCGTACAAGACCGGATGCAGGTGCGGCTATTACGCCTGACAGAAAAGCCAGACCTGACCCCGCACGACTTCAAAACCATCGATCTGTTGACCCGCCAACTGGTGCGGATGGAACGCGAAGAGCACCGCAGCGAAGAGAAAGGGCGCGAGAAGAAACAGAAAAATCATTTTGCGGAGGAGCAGATCGGGCAGCTTCGCGCTCTGGTACTGGATTCGCTCTACGAGCATCAAAAACGCTGGTACAAACAGCGCGAGCGTCGCAACCGCTTTATCCTCAAATCTCGCCAGATTGGTGCCACATGGTACTTTGCCCGCGAGGCGCTGCTAAGGGCGCTGGAAACCGGCAACAACCAGATATTTTTATCAGCCAGCCGCGCCCAGGCATTCCAGTTCAAAAAGTTCATCCAGTTACTGGCGGCACAGGTTGGGGTTGAGCTAAAAGGCGGCGACGCCATCACCCTGAGCAACGGCGCAACGTTCTATTTTCTCGGTACATCTGCGGCAACAGCGCAGAGCTATACCGGCGATCTGTATCTTGATGAAGCATTCTGGATCGGCAACTTCCTCAACCTGCGCAAAGTCGCGGCAGGCATGGCAACCCACGAAGGACTGCGCAGAACTTATTTTTCCACGCCATCCAGTGAAGAACACGAAGCCTATCAGTTCTGGACAGGCGATCTGTTCAATAAGACAAGACCCAGAGCTGAGCGGGTAGAAATAGACATCAGCCACAAGGTGCTGAAAAACGGCAGGCTGGGCGGTGATGGGATCTGGCGGCAGATTGTCACCATTGAGGACGCCGTAAAATCCGGTTTCAACCTGGTGAAAATCGAAACTATCAAGGCAGAAAACTCCCCTGAGGATTACGACAATCTTTACCGCTGCCGTTTCGTTACTGTCGGTGAGCGCGCCTTTAACTACAACGCCATGATCGGCTGCTGCGTTGATGGCTTTAATGATGACGTCTGGCCCGACTGGAAACCCTTTGAAGCCAAACCCATAGGCGATCGAGGCGTCTGGATTGGTTGCGATCCCAACGGTAGCAGTGGTAACGGTGACTCAGCCGGACTGAGTGTGTTAGTTCCGCCAGCCGTTCCGGGCGCAAAATTTCGCGTAATTGAACGCATTCAGCTTCGCGGAATGGAATTTGAAGAACAAGCAAAAGTCATTAAAGAGCTGACTGAGCGCTACAACGTTCAACACATTGCGATAGATGGCACCGGCATTGGTGATGCTGTCTGGCAACTGGTGGTGAAGTTCTTCCCTCTGGCCGTTAAATACCAGTTTTCGGCACCCCTTAAACGCGCCATGGTCATGAAAGCGTTAATGCTTATTCGTGCTGGCCGCCTTGAAATTGACGCGGGAATGTTAGATCTCGTCCAGTCGTTTATGACCGTGCGTAAAGTGCAGAAAGGCGGCGTAATGACCTATATATCCGACAGAAAACGCGGCAGCAATCATGGAGATCTCGCCTGGGCAACAATGATGGGGTTGTATAACGAGCCGATCGGCAGCGAAAGCGGCGGCGAAAATGACAGTTTTGTAGAGGAGTTTTAAACGTGAGCCGCAAAAAGCAACAATACCAGGCAAGAGAACAGCAGCAGCCTGCTGCCGTAGAAACCAGCGCTGTTGAATCTTTCAGCTTTGGCGACCCAATAGCCGTTACCGATCGCAACATGTTTATGGACCTCATGGAGTGCGCAGATAACGGGGTGTGGTTTGAGCCGCCAATCAGCCCCTACGGTGTGGCAAAAATGTTTGACTCAACGGCCTACCACCAGTCACCGCTGATATTTAAACGCAACGTGATCGCGTCCTGTTATATCCCTCACCCGCTGCTGAGCAGGCAAGAGATGAGCGCGTGGGTGCTGGATTACCTGGTGTTTGGTAACAACTACATGGAGGTGCGCCGTAACATGCTGGGCGAACCAATTGCCCTGAAACATGCGCAAGCCAAATACACCCGACGCGGCAGCGATTTGAGGAAGGATCAATACTGGTTTATCACCCGACGCGATGCAGATCACCCCTTCAAGCCTGGCAGTATTTGCCAGATAAAAAACCCCAGTATTCACCAGGAGATCTACGGTGCGCCGGAGTATATGGCCTCGCTCCAAAGTGCCATGCTCAACAATGAAGCCACCATATTCCGCCGTAACTACTACATCAACGGCAGTCATGCCGGGGTTATCGTTTACCTGACCGACCCGATCGCCAATAACAAAGACGTTGAGAGCCTAAAGAAATCATTGAAGGACGCGCGCGGCGGGGGCGCATTCAAAAACCTGTTTGTTTACGCAGCGGGCGGGAAGAAAGACGGCTTGCAAATTATGCCATTCAGCCAGATAGCTGCCAAAGATGAGTTTACCGGTATCAAAGATGCAACGCGGGATGACATGCTTGCCGCCCATCGCGTTCCGCCTCAGCTCATGGGCGTGATGCCAGGCAACGCCGGGGGCTTCGGTGACGTAGAGAAAGCTGCCCGCGTGTTCTCCATCAATGAGCTGACGCCGATACAGGAAAGTTTGAAAGAGCTGAATGACTGGCTGGGGATTGAGGTTATCCGGTTCAACCCTTACGCACTCGCAACACCGGCCACGCCAGCCGCCTAACCATTCAAAAATATTGATGCTTCGCCCTCTCGCAGGATGATCGCAACCCCACCAAAACCCAAACGTCATATAAGCCCCTCAGCGCCACGCTGACAGGGGCTTTCGTTTTGCACCCTCTCGCACTACCGCAGCACGACCACATCAAAACAGAGCCGCACAGCCGCGAAAAAGGGCATATACAAAGGCACCATCCCTACCCCCTCAGCGCGCGATGGTTCCCCCGCCTCGCCCGCACACAGATCCCCCGTCTTTTTGTGCAATCTTGCAGATCACGGCAGGCCGCGCCGCGTCTGGGCTTGGCTGGTAAAAGTACCATCAAAAAAATTGTGCATTTAAATGCAAAATTGTGCGGTGATTTTTGAATGGAGAGAAGCCACCAACATCGGCGGCTTTTTCGTTAGCGGGAAGCATTGGAAAGTTGGCGAAGAACAGCAGAAATCTCTACGGTACTGATGGCACCAGTGGCAGCGGAAACCGTTAATTCTTCCAGTTCGTTACCTTCATCACGGATCTGAATACCGTTGCGGTTTAAAAACGCCATCGCCACAAAAAAGGCTGTTCGTTTATTCCCATCATTGAAGATATGGCCGCGAGCTATGGCGATAAGGTACATCGCCGCAAGCTCGTGAACATCCTCAACACCTTCATAGTAAAGCTGGTTCTGTACGCGATAGATAATGGCCTCAGCCCGACCTGGCTCCGGCATTCCTGGAACCCCTGGCAGAACTGCGAGCAAGCGATCGTGAAATGCTACCACCTCCTGAGCGCTGATCCATTTCATCTATCAGCCAGTGCCTTAATGGTGCGCCCATGTCGCCCCATAATTTCGGCAAACTCTGTATCAAGCTTTGCCTCTTGCCATGCATTGAAATCATCACGACTGATAAGTACAGCGGCTGACCCATCGCGACGGGTTATTTCTACCGGTTCGCCAGCGGTAGCGGTCTCCATTACTTCGGCAATATTCTGCCGCGCCTGAGATGTGGTGTAAGTTCGCATATGCCCTCCTTTAATGTACAAATTTAACGTACAACACATACGTACAACAATCAAGTTTAATCACCGCTACTGGCCCGCATCCACCTCGTTGAGCGCCGCCATAATCGCCAAGCGCTCAGCAGAGGGTAACGCCGCATACTTTGCCCGCCAGCGCTCCACTTTGCGCTTAATGCGGCTGCGATCATTGTAATCTTTGCCAGCAAACGCATGAGAATATGCCCGCCCTTCGCCGTAGTTCATCCAGATTTTTTCTGTTCTTACCCCGCCGCGCGTCATAGCCTGGAATTCCAGGCTGCGCCAGCCTGCTAATGTTTCGTCATAAAGCTGTGACGGGTAGCCAGACAGGATCACGCTGACGTTTTCCGGCAGGCTCATGAGGGAGGCTAACAGACGCTCATGATCGGCAACGGTATATTCATGGCGGTAGCGGGCGCGGCTGGTGCGCGTCTCCGGCATATAAGGCGGATCGACATACAGAAGCACCTGGCTATAAACGGGAAGACTGGAAAAGTCGAAACGGTTAAGGCAATCAACCGCATCACCATTAACCAGCTCGCAAAAAGGCGGGGCTACTTTCGCGAATCTCGCCAATGTTTCCGAATCTATATCAATGCCAATATTATGCCGGGCGGGCGGTTTACGCAGCATGATGGCCCCACCGCCTAAGTGAGTTTCAATGTATGTATCATGCGGCGGCATCTCGGCAATAATTTTTTGATAAACCCCACTGCCGCCTTTACTCCCTAAATAACTCATCTGTAAAACCTCATATTGCAGCTGCAGCACTGTCAAAAGTGACGGTGCTCGATACGTATGGCCAGCATTGCCAAATCTGACAGTGCGGCACCTATGTCTGTGCGGTACCGCCCTTCAAGTTGTTAAACCGTTGCAATAAGTTTCGCGCGCGCGTCCCGTAATCCGGTTTGCTCTGCCGGACGTTCCCGCAGTGATCAACCCGGTAGAACTTCCCGCCGATATCTACAACATGCCCAGCAGCCAACCGCCGCAGGACGTGCGGAGGCAACTCCCAACCAATTGAGTGGGCGTATTTACTGAGATTTGAAACGAGTTCGTCCGCTGCCTGGCTAAATGCCTGCTCTCCTTTGGTTTTTTCGCGCGGAGTTGTGGACGATATTTGATAATTCCGCCCTTCTGGCGGGTGATTTCTCAGCCTCCGAAGTAGTGCGCGCCGCGCTTTGTCGTCCATCCGGTCAAAATCGGGGATTTCTGGCGGTAATGTGCTGTCAATTTCATCAACGGGGTGAGCGTTAACAGCCTCATTTCTGGCTGTTTTTTGCTCTCCCGTAGAGTTATTGACAGAACTCCAAGGGACGGCGGGGCCGTCCTGAAATGCAGAAGCCTCCACGGCTGACACGCTGCGCGCGTCGCCTTTGGTAGCCTGTTTAGTGCGTATCTTCCACTTGATCAGACGGGTGCAGATGCGGGAAACCTCTCCCAAAAGCGGAGAGAACACACCAAAAATCTTTTCCGGGTTTTCGCCGTAGTCGTTTTGTTCTTCGGCTTCTTCGTAGGCAATCCTCACCGTGTACCGATCGCGCGGTATCAATACGCCGCCCTGTTTGGTGATATAGCTGGCGAAGCAGCCCACATCAGCAGCAGCTAGCACGGCGTCCATGGCCTGATCCGCAAGCATCTGAGCACCACGCTTGAATGTACCGGCTTCTTTCTGGATGTTTTCAAGCTGATTATTGAGTTTTCGCAGCTCACGCCACACCGTCACAGGTGGCTGACCGAATGGCTGGAACTGGCGAATGCGGTGCTGAGAAGCCCACGCCATCGCGTATTTTGCTGTTTCCTTTAAAGGTTTGCCCGTTTCGTCATCCACTTCACCGGCCAACGCATAACCATCAATATTTTTACTGATGTACTTCGCTACATAGGCGGTAGCACTACCTTTTGCCGGGTCCATTTTCTTGGCTTTAAAACGTGCGCCGGTATTCCGCCCCAGCTCTGCGCGGTCTTCTTTGGTGAAATAATCTCTTAGGATCTCAATAGTCTCTTTGACCTCATCAGGCGGCATGAATAACAGTGCATGCCAGTGCGGCGTTGCATCGTGATGAGGCTCCGCAACCCGGAAACCATAAGGGCGAAGACCACGGCGCTTTAATGCAGATGTAGCGCGGCCCCAGACTTTGCATAAATAGCGCTGAGCCTGGCGCGGTGAAGCGTGTGACCATTTGGGGTTCTGGTGTCCGCTGTGGATGTTGCTGTGGTAGCGGGATGGGCAGGTGATGGTAAGAAATACCCCTTCATCACCGCGATCTATAGCGACAAACTCCACGCCTTCCATGCGGGCCATCAATTCATGACGCCGTATCGCCGGATTGCTTACGCTGGCATTCACCATATTTTCCAGTGATGCCACGTTGCCATCTTCGTCAACCAGTTCATGTGCTTTGAAAAACTCGCGATTCTTGCGACGCTGCTCCTGCCATTGGCTCAGGGCGTCAAAGCTCACGTAAGGCATTCTTTTTTTGTGGATCACGCCGATGGCACGGAATTGGTTTTCACGCCACTCACAGCGCATACGCCACAGCT
The DNA here is from genome assembly GCF_014639435.1 of Hafnia psychrotolerans. Classification (GTDB taxonomy): domain Bacteria; phylum Pseudomonadota; class Gammaproteobacteria; order Enterobacterales; family Enterobacteriaceae; genus Ewingella; species Ewingella psychrotolerans. The sequence continues at coordinate 497,888 of NZ_BMFZ01000003.1, forward strand.
TACGGCCCCACCAATCCGGTGAGGTAATGCGCAGAATAGAAGAGAAAACACTGAACCGGTCGAGCGTGCAACGCCATAGAGGCGGGGTTACACGCAACCCAAAAACTTCATTTCCCAGATGGCGGTATAACCAGAAAAGATCATCATCTTTCATCTCTGCTGGTGTGGTTTTTAAGGCGTTGCACTCAGTTTCAAACATTTCGGCCACGCTGCTGGCGATCTGATTCGCGGCGGTTAGCACTTCACGTTTGCTGTATTCCGCTAAATGCGTCCAACGTGTACGCCAGTACACCACCAGTTCTGATGAACTAGCATCACGTGCAGTTTGGTGCGCACGCACGGCCTCCAGACGCAGCAATGCCTTTTTCACGGTACCCATGAAAAAGGCGTTGATGTGTCTTTCTTCGCGGTTTTGTCTCAACCAATGAATTTTTTGTCGATAAGCCTCACGAATAAAAAACTGCTGCTCAGACAGGCGTTCCTCGACGCCAGCAGGACTCTCGGCCCACTGCCGGGCATGATCAAAATACTGTTCGCGGATGGCTGATGCGTAGTCTCGACGGAGTAACAAACTGGTGTTGTCAGGTTCGCGAAAATCTAAAGTTCGTACTTTCTCGGCAAAGCTGACGTTATCGCTGGGTTTCCATATTCCTGAGCGTTTAATCAGGCGAGTGATGTGATTTTCAACCAGCGGATGTGCTGGCATTTCATCCGCTGTAATTTCGTCAGAGGCAGGCGCGTCATAATAGGCGGAAATTGCCGGACGCGGCGCATTCCACCAATAAGCGTATTCGGTTAGATCAGGAGTCACTCGCAGACACCGCCTTCAACCATTTCGTTATAAGTCATACCTCCCATAACCGGCCCGCAGTCCGGGCAGCAACCACCACCGGCGCGATCACAGCCAGAACAAACCTTGAGTACGCCGATCACTTCTTTGGCTTTGTGGCGGTTCCCCGCATCAGTGCTTACGGAGCGCTGAACGTTGATTTCATGGAAATTGAACGGGCGGTATATTTCGCGGGTGGCGGCGGTGTCGCTATTTGAGATCACTACCGGAACGCCATATTTACGGTTTGCTGCCAGCAGGGATTTGACCAGTTGTTGATGATGGTCAGCGGTAAAGGAATGGGTGTGATACTGGGTAAAGTTCGCCGTTTCACTTTCAGGCAGATATGGCGGATCACAGTAGATAACAGCATCAGTTCCAACCATCACAGCAACGGTATTCTGGAAAGAGCTGTGAAGGAAAATAGCCTTGGTATCGTTGGCCTTTTCAGCAAACTGCCGGATCTCTTCTTCTGGAAAATAAGGCGCTGTTTTATGTTTGCCGTAAGGTACGTTATAGCCACCCTTCTGGTTATATCTGCACACACCGTTATAGCCGTGACGGTTCAGGTAGAGAAAGAGCGCGGATTTCTCCAGCCCATCGACCTGAGAATTGAATATTTTACGGTTGTCCTGGTAGGCGCTGGCGTTGTTATCTTCTTTAAACATCACGCTAGCCAGTGCGATCAGTTCGTCGGCGCTGTCTTTTGCGTGTTGGTACAGTCGGATCAGGTCAGGGTTGATATCCGCTAAAATATACCGGCGATAATCGGTATTGAGGAACACAGCGGCACCGCCAACAAAAGGCTCAATAAGGCAATCAGCCTTTGGCAGATGTGGTAACAGATCGGGCAGAACGCGAGTTTTACCGCCTACCCACTTCACGAATGGACGGCTCATAACATCGGTTCCTTATCGGCGATCAGATGCTGGAAGATGTGGGAAACATAAATTGATTTATGCACCGCATCATCAACGGCGCAGCCGGGCTTTCCGTTGAATGCCAGATCTCGCGCGTGATCAAACCCAATAAATTTACCCAGCACGCAGACGGTTTTTACATCTAAATCGGCCTCAGGCTCCCATGGCACGGGCAAACTTGTTCGCTCATATGCAACGCGAAGGTGCGCGGCGACTTCTGCACCCCAAACCTTGGTATATTCCAACCCAACCGGAAATTGATTATCGGAAATAAACTGACTGAGTTGTGACAGAGCTTCGGAAAGGCAAGGTGATCCGGTGCCTACCAACTCAGCGCGCGATTCAGGATCAAGACGCAATAAAGTCTTAATCTCGCCGCCGCTGACCTTAGCCCCATAATTCAGAGAACTATCAATATCTACGCGCGTGTAAAATCGCTTTCCGGTGCAGCCGGTTGAAGGTTCAAAAAATACGGCGCCAATCGCCACGATGGGTGAATTCGCCTTACGGCTTAACGTTTCCAGACTTAGCATTAAATGATTCATATAAATAATCCTGAATTTTGGATGAGTTAATCCGCCGCCACTTAATAAAATGGCAACAGTGAGAAAAAGTTAATTAATGAAACGTGGTGAAGCGCTAAGGATTAAAGCAACTTGTTGAACAGAGAAATAAATGAAGCAAATAATCCTTTGTTTATTTTTTTCGTATAAACAAAGGGTTTACTCATTCCCTTTATGAATTGAACCTTAGTAGGCTCAGGCTTGAAGAAACGACCGTCAGGAGTTTCAATCCAGCCGTTAACATGGCGGTGGTGCGTAACTTGACAGCCTTTCTTCAACATACTGGCGAACGATGGGGCGTAGTTGCTCATGATGAATACCTTATTACAACTGTTTGCGGGCTTGGCGCTCTACGGCCTCGCGCTTGGCTAAAAATTCAGACCGTTCCTTTAGCCTTTTATTTCTTACTCGCTCACAACGCTGCCGTATCAAACACTGAATTAAATTTAGTATCAGGAATGCAAAAATCAAAAGACCAATAACCACCTCAACTTCCATGTTATTCACCATTAACTTTTAACTTATCTATCGTTTGCATCGCTTCCGCTAATGCGAAGTCACGCCCAAAGTAATTACCATCGCTCAAAACGTTATAAGCTGCTTTCATTGTTGCTGAGTTGCGCGGACATTTATGAATAGTGAATCCGCGATAAACATAACTATGGCGACTTAATTGAATTAATTGGCTCATTTTATCCTTATCAGCTATTTGCTATAGCATCTTTAAGCATGGCAATCATGTTTACTTCAATCTTGCCGCCCGAGAGTTCTTTAGGCCGAATAATGATCCGCCCATCTCTTACCATGCCCCGGCAGGTATCAAAGGGGATCCCCGTTACTTTGGCGTATTCCTTAAGAGAAAGATAAGGAGCCAGCACATTCATATTGATGGTGATGCTTTCCATTAAAACACCTCGATCATTCGGCGCTGGCTGCTTCCATTCCACGCAAGTACACCAAACGCGCCATGCTTGAGATTGAACGACATTCTTTGGCGGCCAACTCTTCCAATGATGTACGTTCAGCGATGGTCAATCGCATCGGAATTGGGCCTGCGGTAGCCAACCCCTTAGGCAAACGTGACCTTTGAGTGTGATCTGCTTGTTTCATAGTGGTATATTGTGATCTGCTATGAGTCTGTGAAAAACATTGTGGTACGAAATTTAGTACCAGTCAAGAGAAAAAAAATGAAAATACGTATCGGAGAGCGACTTCGTGAAGAACGTGAGCGCCTAGGGTTAAGCCAAGCAGCGATAGGTGAAATTGCAGGCATCAGAAAACAGACCCAGCTCAAGTACGAAAAAGGTGACAACAGCCCTGATGCTGCTTACTTAGCAACACTTTCTAAATTTGGGCTTGATGTACTGTACGTAGTTACAGGAATTCGTTCGGCTGAAACAATGAGCGCAGATGAGCAAGAACTGATCGGGCATTATCGCGCCGCTCCTCTAGCAGTTAAAGCTGCTGCTCTTGCGGCCCTAACTGCGGGCACTTCTGCATCAGCCCCAGTAAATGTTTCAGGTCAGGGCAACCGTGCAGCCGGCAGAGATTTTAACGAGAACAAGAAATAGAATTAACAGGGAGTAGTTATGAGTAATAACGTAAGGGGTAAAGAAAATCGGGCTGCCAGTAGAGATTTTCATGAAAACAATGTTCAGGCTGGACGTGATGTGATCAGCATATTGCTCCCTGATCTACCAAAAACCGAAATCCGCCCCCTTGTCCCGGCCCAAAGAAAACAGCTTAACAAATTGGTTAAAGAAATTGCCGAAGCTAGCAACGAAGAAGGGTTTGTTGTCTGGCAGAAAGTTCATGCTGAAGTCAGTGTCAAAAACATTGACGAAATTACCGTAGATCAATATCCCAATGCTCTTAACTATTTGCAATCCATGCTGGATCGGCTACGTGATGGCAATGATTGCAAATCACTAATGCACCAGCTTCTAAAAAAAACATCCGAAAACAAAGTGCGCCAACGGTTGTATGAATATTGCGATATTTCATTTGGTACGCGCCATCTTGCCGATCTTGCTAAATCACAACTTCAACAAGCATTAGGCTGGCTGTGTAACGATCTTACTGAGAGTGAAAAAATCATACCGCCGCCATCATCACGCCTCGTCTGGTCAGAGTTAATTCGCTCGTACCCCACGATAATTGGGCCAATATTTATATTTGGAATAGTGATAGGGGCAGTCATCTTCTGATAAATCCCTATAGATATGTTTCTGCTATTTCTTCGGATCTGGCAGAACCGTTACAACCTTACAATGAAACCCCGCTCATCATAGGAATCTTGGAATGGAAAACCTTTTTGTCATTATTTCATCTATCGCAGCAATTGCGTTTTGGATTGGCCTGTTAAAACCAACTTGGGTAGGAATGCCAAACAGGAAGAAATCATCACTCTTTTTTATCCTAGTGTTGATGTTAACAGGAGGAGTTAAGGCGTATCTATATCCCGCTCAACCATTTGCAGAGGAGTTAGGCACGCATAATGTAGATAATGATAAAAAACCAGTGCTATCAAGCAATAATGAAACCAAAAACATCAAGAGGTTTTCCGACATTACAACCATGATGGCTGATTTCAACGATTACCCACCTGAGAACGGAGCATTTAAAATTTTATCTACAGCTCCTTTAACAATCCAGCTTTCCCCACGCATTACAGTGGAGGATTTACAACAACCTGAATACATGATTGAAGGTCTACAGAGAGCCGCTGTATATGGTGTTTATAGAACATTCATTCATACAAGCAATGATTCTATTTCGGTTGTTGTAATGCCTTTGCTAATTGATGCTAAAAACAAAAAGCAAAGGTTTATGAATGAATACACGCTTAAGGTAACTTCGACCAGAGCCAAGGCGCTTACCTTAGCTAAAAAATATTCCGGTGTATCTACATTTGATAATTTGGTTAAAACAGATGGCTATCAGTGGGTCGATAGCTTTGCATCATGCTGTTATTGGAATATGAAGACATCTAGTCATGATGAATTTTTTTCTGAACTTATTAAAAAATAAGGCCTTTGCATGACAGTTCGTAAACTTCCATCAAACAAGTGGCTAAGTGAATGCTATCCCTACGGGGCAACTGGCAAGCGCATCCGCAAACAATTCGCAACCAAAGGCGAAGCGCTTTCACATGAACGCCGCCTTATGAATAATGCCTCCAGCCAGGTCATTAATGATAACGCTGTGACCCTTTCGGAATTGGTTGGACGTTGGTATGACATGCATGGCAAAACGCTCACGTCAGGCGAAGAGCGCAAAGCCAAACTTGATGCCATCTGTGAGCGTCTAGGTGATCCATTAGCCGCTCATTTGGATAAGAATACATTTGCGGTTTATAGGGAAAGGCGTTTAAGCGGGGAATGGAATCCGAAGGGGAAAAAGAAGCTAAAGGAAGCTACCGTCAATCGGGAGCAGTCCTATCTTCATGCTGTATTCGCCGAAATGAAAAGGCTTGGTGAGTGGAAAGGTGATAATCCTTTATCAGGTATTAGGCAATTCAAGGAAGGAGATCAGGAGCTGGCATTTCTGTACCAGGAAGAGATAGAAAAATTGCTTGAAGCTTGTGACCATTCAGCCAATAAAGATCTCGGCATCATCGCAAGAATCTGCCTAGCAACCGGCGCACGGTGGAGTGAAGCGCAGGATTTAAAGCAGTCCCAAATTCTGCCCGGCCGTTTAACGTTTACCCAGACAAAAAGTAAAAAAAACCGCACGATCCCAATTTCCGAAAGATTACAGAAACTCTTACCCAAAAAGCGCGGAGCACTGTTCTCCCCTGCTTATGAGTCTTTCGATGCAGCATTGAAAAGGGCAAATATTGAGTTACCTAAAGGCCAGCGCACTCACGTTCTGCGCCACACCTTTGCCAGTCATTTTATGATGGGGGGTGGAAATATCCTGGTACTACAACAGATTCTAGGCCACAGCACGATCATGATGACAATGCGGTACGCGCACTTTGCGCCCGACCACCTTGATGCAGCTGTTACGCTGAATCCGTTTGATAGTCTGACGGTTGAAGATCCCCCCCAAACTAAAAGCTGAGTCGCCAACTCATCGCCATTCCATCGCCACTTACTCTAATTGCAGGCATAAAAAAACCACCCGAGGGTGGCGATAATATACGACATTACTTTTTTATTGCTTTGAATCTTAAATGAATTTTCCCATGGTACCCGGGACGAGACTTGAACTCGTACAGCCTAAGGCCGAGGGATTTTAAATCCCTTGTGTCTACCGATTCCACCACCCGGGCTCCGGGAAAATTGGAGGCGCGTTCCGGAGTCGAACCGGACTAGGCGGATTTGCAATCCGCTACATAACCGCTTTGTTAACGCGCCTTTAATTCTTACTACTTATCTTGTACTTAAGCCGATATCACGACCTGCTTAATAAATTTGGAGCGGGAAACGAGACTCGAACTCGCGACCCCGACCTTGGCAAGGTCGTGCTCTACCAACTGAGCTATTCCCGCTTAATCAGAACTTACTGATTTTTTTAACTATCTTCTGGCAAGCGTTGGCTGCCTTCTGATGCGTTGCATTCTACTTACCTGACGCAATGAGTCAATAAAATTATCTACTACACACGCTCGTTTGACGCTTTTTAACTCAGTTTGATCAGGGTTCCAGCAAATCATGGCGTGCGGCATTCAAATATTGGAACATTGACCAGAAAGTCAGCACGGCAGCAATGTACAGTGCACCCACTCCAGCCCAAATAACCATCGCATCAGGACGCCACAACAGTGCGACCAGCGACAACATCTGCGCAGTCGTTTTTACTTTTCCAATCCAGGAGACAGCAACACTGCTGCGTTTACCTATTTCAGCCATCCACTCACGTAATGCAGAGATGATGATCTCACGAGCAATCATGGTTGCCGCAGGCAAGGTTATCCACCAAGCGTGGAAATGCTCTGCAACCAGCACTAAGGCTATGGCGACCATCACTTTATCTGCTACTGGGTCAAGGAACGCACCAAAACGCGTGGTCTGCTTCCAGCGGCGTGCCAGATAGCCATCAAACCAATCTGTGATCGCCGCAAAAACGAAAATCAGGGCACATGCCGTCGGAGCCCATGCGTAAGGCAAGTAGAATGCCAGCACGAAAAACGGGATAAGTACAACGCGAAACAGGGTTAGGCACGTCGGTATATTAAATTGCATGGCGTAGGTAAATGTCTGTCTTGTGTGGTTATTATGAGTATGTTGCTACATCGCTCTTAGTGTTTCAACGCATTATGGATCTTTTCTGCCAACGCGTTAGAAATACCTGGCACTTGTGCAATCTCCTCGATACTGGCATTCAGCAACGGCTGAATCCCGCCCATATACTTCAGTAAAACTTGCCGGCGCTTGGGACCGACACCTTCGATCTCTTCCAATGCACTGGTATTACGCACTTTGGCGCGTTTTTGCCGGTGCCCGGTAATAGCATGATTATGCGAATCATCACGGATATGCTGGATAAGATGCAGAGCGGGCGAATCCGAAGGCAATGAAATTCCCTCGCCTTCCGGGACAAAAAACAGCGTCTCCAGACCCGCTTTACGGTCCGCGCCCTTCGCTATACCAATCAGCAGTGGCTTTGACTTGTCCCACGTTACATGCAGCGAAGAGAAAACGTCAATCGCCATACCCAGTTGCCCTTTCCCTCCATCGATAAAAATGACATCAGGGATTTTTTTCTCTTCGATGGTTTTACCATAACGCCGGCTCAAAACTTGTGCCATCGCAGCATAATCATCACCGGGCGTGATACCGGTAATATTGTAGCGTCGGTATTCTGAACGCAGCGGTCCATTGGCATCGAAAACCACGCAGGAAGCGACGGTTTGTTCACCCATAGTATGGCTGATATCAAAACATTCCATACGGTTAATTTCCGAAAGTTTGAGCGTTTTTGCCAACTCACTCATTCGCTGATGGATAGTCGACTGCTGTGCCAGTTTGGTCGTCAGAGCCACCGAGGCATTGGTACGTGCCAATTTCAGATAGCGTGCCCTATCGCCCCGAGGCTTACTCTGAATTTGGACTCTGCGCCCTGCCATCTCACTCAGCGAATCCGCCAGCAGATCCTTTTCCGTCAAACTAAAATCGAGCAGTATTTCTCCAGGCAATGTCCGGGATTGGCTGCCTTGTAAATAAAATTGTCCAACAAAGGTTTGCACCACTTCGCTCAGCTCTGTACCGCCTGGAACTTTTGGGAAATAACTCCGACTGCCCAGTACTTTTCCCTGGCGAATAAAAAGCACGTGGAGGCAAGCCATACCAGATTCAAAAGAGACGCCGATAACATCCAGGTCTTCACTGTTGCCTGAAACAAATTGCCGCTCTGTCACGCGTCTTACGGCCTGAATCTGGTCACGGATGCGGCCCGCATCTTCGAACCGCAGCGTTTTACTGGCTTCTTCCATGCGTTCAACCAGATTATTCAGAACTTGTTGGTCCTTGCCTGAAAGAAACAAGCGGACGTAATCAACTTGCGCTTTGTACTCTTCTTCACTGACCAATCCTTTGACGCAGGGACCCAAACAGCGGCCAATTTGATATTGTAAACAGGGACGTGATCGGTTGCGGTAGACACTGTTTTCGCATTGACGGATCGGGAAGAGTTTTTGTAACAACGCGAGAGATTCACGCACAGCGTAGGAATTCGGAAACGGGCCGAAATATTCACCTTTAGCGTGCTTGGCACCGCGGTGAATTGAAATCCGCGGATGATTGTCAGCACTCAAAAAGATCAGCGGATAAGATTTATCATCGCGCAATAACACGTTGTAGCGCGGTTGGTAAAGCTTGATGTAATTATGCTCAAGCAGTAGCGCTTCAGTTTCAGTATGGGTGACAGTTACATCGATTTGCGCAATGTTTTTGACCAGAGTTTCTGTTTTACGGCTCGAAACCTGCAGGCGAAAATAGCTGGAAAGACGTTTTTTCAGGTCTTTTGCTTTACCGACATAAATAACGGTGCCACTGGCGTCGTACATTCTGTACACACCCGGTTGGCTGGTGACCGTATTTAAAAAAGTTTTGGGATCAAAACGTTCATCACTCACTGCCAGACAAAGTCTCCGCATTGAACAGACCGTGCCGGATAGCAAGGTGCGTCAATTCTACATCGCCATTGATATTTAATTTACTAAACATCCTGTAACGATAACTGTTAACCGTCTTCGGGCTCAAGTTAAGTTGTTCCGAGATTTCGTTAACCTTCTGACCTTTGGTGATCATTAGCATGATTTGCAGTTCGCGTTCAGAAAGGCTGTCAAACGGCGTTTCTGACTGTGGCTCAATCTGACTCAGAGCCATCTGCTGAGCAATATCTGAGGCAATATAGCGCTGGCCTGAGTCCACCAGGCGTATCGCATTCACGACTTCCTGTGGCGCCGCACCTTTACTCAGGTATCCATAAGCTCCCGCCTGCATCACTTTGGCTGGCAATGGATTTTCGGTATAGATAGTCAATATGATAATTTTGATGCCAGGTGAGAAACGGACAATCTTTTTAGTCGCTTCTAAGCCACCGATCCCCGGCATATTCATATCCATCAAGACAATATCTACATCGTTGCTGCGACACCATTTAACGGCGTCTTCGCCGCACTGGGCTTCACCCACAACTTTGATGCCCTTGATATCTTCTAAAATGCGTCGGATCCCTGCGCGCACCAGTTCGTGGTCATCAACAAGAAGAACGCTAATCAAAGAGTATTCTCCAAAAGTAAGGGCAACACACCGTCATGTTTTCATGGCTTGTCGGCAGACGATATTACGTAACAAACGTGAATAAAGAACTTTGGACAGCTTTACAACGAAGAGAGTGTAGCATTCGCAGGTCGATTATGGCGCTGAGGACCTGGCTGTCAGACATTGACAGCGGAAATTAATAAAAACCAAGTAAAAACGTTAATCTAATTAACTGCAGCAGTTTACTCCATACACAAGAAATTGACCACGTAATGTCTGTAAAAAAAATGTGGTAGTGCATGTAAAATTCAAATGCCATAAAGGTAAAGGGCACTTAAAAACCATTGATAAATCATAGATAAATGTATTATCAATGATTTCATTAAGTGGTTATAAATCAAGCTGCCCTGCTCTGGTCGATGTCTAATGCTACGGGTTAATGGCACTTAAATAAACAGCGCAATTTGTCGCCAGGATACATCTAAAATATAAATATATTATTAGCCTACATAAAAAACACGAGGGTTTCGAATGAATAAAACTCTCCTGAAACTTGAAGAACTTTCAATACCAACAGCACGTTTAGTTTCCTGTAGATTGGCAGCACAAGTTAAGCCCTCATTTTAGAGTAACCGCCTGAAACGCAGTGCTACACGAAGTGCGGAATGATTGTGTTAGAATACTGCCACTTTCTTTCTGGCTGATGAAAAATGCCAGAAAATCTTTTATTGAATGAGCTGAGAACAGCTTTGGAGTCCGAATGAGTAACTGCGATTTTACCACTGAAGCCAATGTCGAAACGCTGGCAACGGAAGTAGCGTGCCTGAAAGCCACCTTGACTTTGATGCTAAAAGCCATCGGTCAGGCAGATGCTGGCAAAGTCATGCTGAATATGGAAAAATTTGCGGCTCAGATGGAAGACGAAAAACAAGCCGACATATTCAGAAACTCTCTACAACAGATCAAATTCGCCTACCGTCAATAAGTCATTTTAATCTCTGCATGCCAGACTCGCGCGCAGTGCGCGCCTGGCATATTTTCCGCACCCCCCCGCGCTCAACCCCCATCGCCTTCCTGATTTGCCGTCCAATTTCTGCTAAAGTTAAACTTCAACTTTCTCCACAAGACTTTTGCTCCGGTAAAATGTCTTAAACAGGAAAAACCATGAGTGAGAAAAATAGCGACAACAAAACTAAAGCTGATGCAGTGCATATCAGTGATGGTTTGGCCAAACTGCACGAGGTTGCCGAACTGATGACCGAAGAAGAGTTGCAGCAAAAGGCAGATGAAGCGAAACAGGCTGTGGAAGACGCGAAAAATAACCGTCCGAGATAATGCCGTCCGTCACTGGTTAACTCTTTGTCTGTCCCAGCTTAACTAAGGGCTGTCTGGAAACGGCGGCCTTTTTTAGCATTATCCTTTGTTGGCAAACTTCAGTCCGGAAAATCTCGCCCGATGCATGTTTCTCCTCTTGCTCCTTTTCAGTCGGTGACCACCCTTGCCATTCAGTATCAGCATGGTGAATATGAACCTCTGCACAGTCACGTCTGTTCGCAGTTGATTCATACCCTGAGCGGAGTGGTTGAAGTCAGAACCCAGTTAGGTGTATGGATGGTGCCTCCGGGCCGAGGCGTATGGCTTCCCGCCGGGATCGAGCACAGCCTGCGTTTTATAGGTGAAGTTCGGGCCAGAACACTCTTTGTTGACCCTCTTGCCCGCGCCGACTTATCTGCGCAATGCCAGGTTGTACAGATTTCGGCACTCTTGTGTGAGCTCATTTTCGTTTCCCTGAGTATTCCCCCTGACTATTCCAGCGGCGGGCGCGATGAACGCATCATGGAGTTACTGCTCGATGAACTGCGCCTGTTACCGGAGCTGCCGCTGCATCTGCCAGAACCTAAAGAGAGTCAGTTGCTAGAGATCTGCCAGCAGATCCGCAACGCACTATCTTCCCATTGGGAACTTGAAGACGTGGCTTCAAAGCTGGGTATCAGCGGCCGAACTTTATCACGGCGTTTTCAGCGCGAAACGGGTCTGCGTTTTAGTGATTGGGTTAGGCGGGCAAAATTACTGGCGGGATTGCAAGCGCTGGCAGCAGGAACATCAGTGTTAGATGTTGCACTGGCACTGGGCTATGACAGCCCCAGTGCCTTTAGTGCGATGTTTAAACGCGCGCTCGGCGTGTCACCCAGTGACTACTTTTCACTTGAGCTTCCTCTCCCGGCATTTCACCCCAAAAACTGAGCAGCTGCATTAAAGAGAGCCTGTAATGATGCGCTGGAAACATCACTGTCGATACCAACACCGTAGTGCTTTTCTCCCTTACGCTGGCAACTTACATAGGCCACAGCACGACTATGGCTCTGGTGCCCCAGCGTATGTTCATGATAATCACCAATCTCAAACTGCACATCAAAAGTGCGGCTAAAGGCGTCAACCGCACCGGATAGCAGACCATTCCCCGTTCCGGATAAAATGTGTTCATACCCTTCGTGGGTAATCCGAGCACTGAAATGGCAGATATTGTGTTCATCGCTTCGAATATCGTAGCTCAGCAACTTCAACTGAGGTTGATCAACCAGCCCATAACGCTGGCGGAATAGACGCCACACATCACTGGTGCTCATCTCTTTACCCGTGGTATCGGTCTCACGTTGTACGGCTTTACTGAACTCAATCTGCAAGCCACGTGGTAGCTTCAGACCGTGATTTTGCTCGAGCAACCAGGCAGCGCCACTTTTGCCCGACTGGCTGTTAACGCGGATCACCGCCTCATAGCTGCAGCCAACATCGGCCGGATCGAGCGGTAAATAGGGTACCTGCCAGTAAGTGTCACCACGGTTGTTTTGTGCAGCAAAACCTTTTTTGATCGCATCCTGATGCGATCCTGAAAATGCCGTGAACACCAGATCTCCGGCATACGGATGACGCGGATGCACAGGAAGCTGGTTACACTGCTCAACCACTTCAACAATGCCTTGTAAATTGCTGAAATCCAGCCCAGGCGCAACGCCTTGGGTGTATAAATTTAGCGCCAGTGTCACCAGATCCACATTGCCAGTACGCTCGCCATTTCCAAACAAACAGCCTTCCACGCGATCGGCTCCGGCCAGCATGGCCAATTCAGCGCAGGCAACACCGGTTCCCCGATCATTGTGTGGGTGAACACTGATAGAAACCTGATTCCTGCGACTGAAATGACGGCAGAACCACTCAATCTGATCAGCATAAATATTGGGAGTACTGACTTCAACGGTAGCGGGTAAGTTGATGATCATCGGGCGCTGTGCATCCGGTTGCCAGATCTCCGTTACCGCTTCACAAATCTCCAGTGCAAAATCGAGTTCAGTAAAACAGAAGGTTTCCGGAGAGTATTCGAAGGTCCACTGCGTTTGCGGGTTCTGTTCGCACAATTCGCGAATCTGTTTCGCGCCCCGCACGGCCAGTTCTCGCGTGGCAGCGCGGTCCTGATGAAACACCACATCGCGAAAAATCGGCGCGGTGGCATTATATAAATGCACAATAGCGCGAGGAATATCCTTCAGCGACTCAAATGTACGCTCAATGAGGTCAGGCCGCGAAGGCGTTAAAACCTGAATGTGGACATCATCAGGAATGACTTTCTCGGTAATTAACCCGCGTACAAAATCAAAATCTGTTTGTGAAGCAGAAGGAAAAGCCACTTCGATTTGTTTAAAACCGCAGCGAATGAGCAGATCAAAAAAAAGACGCTTACGTTCATTATCCATTGGCTCGGCCAACGCCTGATTGCCATCACGAAGGTCACTTGAACACCACTGAGGCACCTTGTTTAGTACATTCCCAGGCCACTGACGATCAGGTAAGTTAACGGGAGGAAACGGACGATATTTCTGCGAAGGGTCAGCTAACATGGTAATTCTCCATTCAATGCTGCTAACGTCATGCCGCAGCCTGAAAAGAGTATGGCGTATTCGAAAACCCCTCGCGCCTTGCTAACTGACATCAACCCGTGCGCAACGGACAGCTAGCATGAAAAGGTTATTAAAAATAATAAGTTGCCGGGCTATAGATGACCCATAGCCCGCGTGGTCACTCTTCTTCTGCGTGATCAGCCACAAACTTAGTGACTTTCAGCAAGCGGTCAAAATGCGCCAGAATCATATCCGCGTCAGATTGCAAAATCTCCGTTGACGACTGGGTAGCGGCGGCCACAGCGCTATGAATGTTAGTCGACAGATCGTCCGTCGCCTCATTACCCAGCGTAAGCAAAAGCGCAGCAATCAATAGAGATTGGGCTTCAACCTGAGCAACCAGCTCTTTGGATTCCACTTCAACTTTTGATAATTTGATCAGCACATCGATCATCAGATTCTTCATTTACACACCCCTGTTAACTCTGCAAAATCGAAAATAGCACTGAATATTTTGACGCGGTAGCCGAGGCTGTCACACCTCGAGGATATAATCTCAGCCTTTCTTTTACTGTCTGATCCTGACGAAAAATAGAACGGCGCTCCCTGCTTCCTCAACCTATGCTAAGTTGAAGATATACTGGCGGCAAACAGCGTAGTACCGTCAGGGGGAGAAACCATGATTTTCCAGAAAGGAAGTATTGTGAAGCATCAATCGGGCGAGATAAAGGGTGTCATCAGCAATATCTTTGAACCCCAGTCAGGCGAGGTATCCTATTACATTTCGTGGGGCGATGGCACCATCAGCCTGCATCGAGAAAGTGAAATCCGCTGGGCAAGTGTAGACACTCCGCTGGAGATTAAAAATTTCTACGAGAAATAAGTGCCAATATTAAGTAATATTAGCGTCCTTATATAAGCAACCAAGATAAGCCATTCATGATAATCAAACCTAAAATTCGCGGTTTTATCTGTACGACCACTCACCCAGTAGGCTGTGAAGCCAACGTACGTGAGCAAATTGCCTACGTGAAAGCGCAGGGCAAACTAAAAGACGGGCCAAAACGCGTCCTGGTCATCGGTGCCTCTACGGGTTATGGGCTTGCCTCAAGAATTAATGCAGCGTTTGGTGCAGATGCTGCCACCATCGGTGTATTTTTCGAAAAACCCGGTAGTGAAACCAAAACCGGTTCCGCTGGCTGGTACAACGCCGCCGCTTTCGATAAAGCCGCCAAAGAAGAAGGCCTTTATTCCAAAAGCGTTAACGGCGATGCGTTCTCCAACGAGTGCCGTGACACCGTTATCAACCTGATCAAACAGGATCTGGGCAAAATTGATCTGGTGGTTTACTCGCTGGCATCGCCGGTCCGTAAAATGCCGGACACCGGAGAAGTCGTACGCTCTGCATTGAAGCCTATCGGCGAACCGTACCAGTCCACCGCGCTGGATACCAACAAAGACAAACTGGTTTCTGCCGTGGTTGAACCGGCCAATGATCAAGAAATCGCTGACACCATCAAAGTGATGGGCGGGCAAGATTGGGAACTGTGGATGGATGCCCTCGCTGATGCGGGTGTGCTGGCCGATAACGCGAAATCTGTCGCCTATTCCTATATAGGTACTGAACTGACCTGGCCGATTTACTGGCACGGTACGCTGGGTAAAGCGAAAGAAGATCTGGATCGTGCTGCACAGGCTATCGACAGCAAACTGAAAGTTAAAGGCGGTTCAGCTAACGTAGCGGTATTGAAATCTGTGGTCACTCAGGCTTCTGCTGCTATCCCTGTGATGCCGCTTTATATCTCTATCGTGTTCAAAATCATGAAAGAGCAAGGCATTCACGAAGGATGTATCGAACAAGTTCAGCGCCTGTTTTCAACCAAACTGTATAACGGTCAAACGCCGGAAACCGACGACAAAAACCGTCTGCGTCTGGACGACTGGGAATTGCGTGAAAACGTGCAAGAGACTTGTGGCGAAATTTGGGCACAAATCAATGATGACAACATCTATGAATTGACCGATTACAAAAGCTACAAACAAGAGTTCCTGCGCCTATTCGGCTTCGGCCTGAACGGCGTAGATTACGACGCCGACGTCAGCGCTGAAGTTGATTTTGATGTTATCGAATTAGTCTAAGCATGCATTAGCGACAAATTTGTAAATCTAAAAAGCCTGCATAATTGCAGGCTTAATAAGATGGTCACCCCCACCCTGTGAGCGGTACGCTGGCAGGGTGTTTTTCTTTCTGAAGGGGATCATCATGCAAAACGTTACGCTCATCGGTATTGATCTCGGCAAGCATTCGTTCCAT
>NZ_BMFZ01000004.1:0-208538 GCF_014639435.1 Hafnia psychrotolerans
TTATGCGCTCACAATAAGAATGAACATGTGCAACACCCAGTATTAAGTAAAGCGAGGGAATACAAGAAAGGGATGCAGATCACAGATTCACATCGGTGTGTTCTGCCTTTGGGCGTTACAACGCACTGAGCTGCCGCGCAATGCGGATCAGTTCCTGGGACAAAGATTCCGGTGAAGCATGCGCTTCGCCGGGTTTCGCCGTGGTATGGCGTTCAACCAGAGAGGTCGGCAGCAGCAGTGATGACCTACGGTAGTCACCTTGGGGATGCAGGTCATCGACCAGACGATTCACACTCTCGTGCCCGAGCAGGCGGAAATCCTGCTTGATGGTGGTCAGTGGCGGGAAGAAAAATGCGCTGTCTTCGGTATCGTCATAACCCATTACCGAGATTTGCTCCGGCACACGCAGGCCGAATTCATGTGCCGCACGCAGCACACCCAGCGCCATCTGATCATTGGCCACCAGAATCGCAGTAGGCCGCTCTGGCTGGTTGAGCAGTAACAATGCCTGCTGGTAGCCAGATGCCGCGCTCCAGTCGCCGTGCTGCACCGTACAAGGCTTCACATTGTGCTTCGCCATCGTTTGCAGCCAGCCTTCATAACGCAGGCGCGCAGAAATGGATTCAAGCGGGCCGGTCAACACCGCAATCTGCTGATGCCCAAGCGCCAGCAGATGTTCCACGCCCTGCTCTGCCCCACAGTGCGGATCGAATAAAATCTTGAACACGTCAGCCTGCGGATCGACATCCAGAAACAGCGCCGGTAAATTGTTGCACATCTGCGCAATCGCCTGCGCATTGTCGTTCGACAGCGGTACGTTGATCAGCACGCCATCGACCCGTTGCGACATCAGCTCGCTCACCGCCGCACGGCAGGCGGACAGACTCAGGTTGTCCGTCATCGAAATCACCACGTTAAACCCCAATTGGTTAGCGCGGGTTTTCATCGCAGAGGCAATTTGCGATGGCGCATGCAGCGCCAGTTCGGTGGTCGCCAGTCCCAGCGTGTAACTTTGTTTGCCCGCCAGTTGCTGCGCGACACGGTTCGGCACGTAGTTCAGCGCAACCATCGCCTTCTCGACGTTATCGCGCGTCTTGGCCGAGACGTGCGCCGCCTGATTAAGCACGCGGGAAACGGTCTGATAAGACACACCTGCATGGCGCGCCACATCATCGAGGGTGACAGATTTTGGCTTCATGGCTCTCTCTTCGGGGATTTATGCGGGAACGCGCAGCACGAGCTATTGTGGCCGGAAAGCAGACAATAAAAAAGGGGCCGAAGCCCCTTTGGTTATGATCCTCACATTCCGGTGGTCAAGCACCGGAAGGGTAAGAATTACAGTACGTCGATCGCGTTCAGTTCTTTGAATGCCAGTTCCAGGCGAGTCACCATGGAAGCCTGTGCAGAACGCAGCCATACGCGTGGGTCATAGAATTTCTTGTTAGGTTTGTCCGCGCCTTCCGGGTTACCCAACTGACCTTGCAGGTAAGCTTCGTTTTTCTTGTAGAACTGCAGGATACCGTCCCAGTTTGCCCATTGGGTGTCGGTATCGATGTTCATTTTGATCACACCGTAGCCTACAGATTCTTTGATTTCTGCTGCAGTCGAACCAGAACCGCCGTGGAACACGAAGTTCAGGCTGTTGTGTGGCAGGTTGTGTTTCTTGCAAACGTATTCCTGAGAGTCGCGCAGAATCGTTGGAGTCAGTTTAACGTTACCTGGTTTGTACACGCCGTGTACGTTACCGAATGACGCAGCGATAGTGAAACGCGGGCTGATTGCATTCAGTTTTTCGTATGCGTAATCAACGTCTTGCGGCTGAGTGTACAGCGCAGATGCGTCCATATGGCTGTTGTCTACGCCATCTTCTTCACCACCAGTACAACCCAGTTCGATTTCCAGAGTCATATCGATTTTTGCCATGCGAGCTAAATACTTGCTGCAAATTTCGATGTTTTCTTCCAGGGATTCTTCAGACAGGTCGATCATGTGTGAAGAGAACAGTGGTTTACCGGTTTTGGCGAAGTGAGCTTCACCTGCGTCCAGCAGACCGTCGATCCATGGCAGCAGTTTTTTCGCGCAATGGTCAGTGTGCAGGATAACCGGCACGCCGTAATGTTCTGCCATCTGATGCACATGGTGTGCGCCAGAGATTGCCCCCAGAATTGCAGCGCCTTGTGGCACGTCAGTTTTCAGGCCTTTGCCAGCGATGAACGCAGCGCCGCCGTTAGAGAACTGAACGATAACCGGGGAACGGACTTTCGCAGCGGCTTCAAGCACGGCGTTGATAGAGTCGGTGCCTACGCAGTTAACCGCTGGCAGAGCAAATTTGTTTTCTTTAGCAATAGCGAAAACTTTCTGTACATCATCACCAGTGATAACGCCTGGTTTTACGAAATCAAAAATTTTAGACATAGTTCTTTGTCCTGTATTCGTCGGCCGTAGATGGATTGAATCGGTTTGCTATGTCGCGCGAGTTCCACTGTGCAGCCCCTCGCACGACAAAGAAGAACAGGAAGCCCTATGCTTCCTGTTCAGGGTTCATTACTTCTTAGCACGCTCTTCCAGCATCACAACCGCTGGCAGTGCTTTCCCTTCAACGAACTCCAGGAATGCGCCACCGCCAGTGGAGATATAGGAAATTTTGTCAGCGATACCGAACAGATCGATAGCCGCTAAGGTGTCGCCGCCGCCTGCGATAGAGAAACCTTCGCTATCAGCAATGGCCTGCGCCACAATTTCGGTTCCTCTACGGAAGTTAGGGAACTCGAACACGCCTACCGGGCCATTCCACAGAATGGTTTTCGCGTTTTTGATGATCTCAGCAAGGCGATTTGCAGACTCGTCGCCCATGTCGAGAATTTGTTCGTCATCTTTGATGTCTTTAACAGACTTCACGGTTGCCGTTGCAGTTTCAGAGAACTCAGTGGCCACGCGAACGTCTGTCGGAACAGGAATATCGCAAAGCGTCAGCAGTCGTTTGGCTTCATCAACCAAGCCAGCTTCGTAGAGAGATTTACCGACATTATTACCTTGAGCGGCCACGAAGGTGTTCGCAATACCACCGCCAACGATCAGCTGGTCAGCGATTTTGGACAAGGAATCCAGAACAGTCAGTTTAGTGGAGACTTTAGAACCGCCTACGATCGCAACCATTGGACGCGCTGGGTTACCTAATGCTTTACCCAATGCTTCCAGCTCTGCTGACAGCAGAGGACCCGCACAGGCGATTGGGGCAAATTTGCCGACGCCGTGGGTGGAGGCTTGTGCACGGTGTGCGGTACCAAAGGCATCCATCACGTAAATGTCACAAAGTGCGGCGTATTTTTTAGACAGTGTTTCATCGTCTTTCTTTTCGCCTTTGTTAAAGCGAACGTTTTCCAGAACAACCAGTTCACCTTCAGCAACGTCAACGCCATCAAGGTAATCTTTAGCCAGACGAACAGGAGAAGACAATTTATCTTTTAGATAGTTAACAACTGGCAGGAGAGAAAACTCTTCGTTGTACTCGCCTTCAGTCGGACGGCCCAGATGCGAGGTAACCATCACGCGTGCGCCTTGTTTCAGGGCAATTTCGATGGTAGGTAATGACGCGCGAATACGTGCATCAGATGTCACTTTGCCATCTTTAACCGGCACGTTAAGGTCCGCACGGATCAGTACGCGTTTACCCGCTAAATCCAGATCGCTCATCTTAATAACAGACATGGTGAATCCTCTCGTTGATTCTCTTTAAAGTTGCTTGAGGGCACTTCCAGCTACTGGCCGAAAGTGCCGTACTAGAAACCGCTAGCGGACATTGCTAATGTTGTATCCAACATTCTGTTGGCAAAGCCCCACTCGTTATCGCACCAGACCAGCGTCTTAATCAGGTGCTGCCCACTTACCCGCGTTTGCGTACCATCGACGATAGCGCTATGGGGATCATGGTTAAAATCTGTTGAGACTAATGGTAGTTCGGTATAGTCAACAATACCACGAAAAGCGCCATTCGCGGCCTTTTGCAACAGTTGGTTAACCTCATCGACCGTCACACATCCCTCGACAAAAACGCTTAAATCTATCGCCGTGACATTGATGGTCGGCACACGCACTGAGATGGCTTCGAAGCGATCGCAGAACTTCGGCATGATGCGCGTGATACCTGCGGCAAGTTTGGTATCGACCGGAATAATTGACTGGCTCGCGGCGCGTGTTCGGCGTAAATCCGCATGATAGGAGTCAATCACGGGTTGGTCGTTCATCGAGGCATGGATGGTGGTCACTGTACCGGATTCGATGCCATAAGCGTCGTCCAGTAGCTTAATAATAGGAATGATACAATTGGTGGTACAGGATGCGTTGGAAACAATACGGTGCTGGCGTTCGAGAAGGTTTTGGTTGACGCCATAAACGACAGTGGCGTCGAGATCGTGACCGCCCGGATGCGCAAACAGAATCTTCTTCGCGCCCGCCGCCAGTTGCACTTCGCCATCTTCGCGACTGCCATAAACACCGGTGCAGTCGAGGACGACATCAATGCTCAACTCTCCCCAAGGTAGCGAGGAGGCATCCGGTTGATGCAACAGACGGATGCTGTCGTCGCCGACATACAGAACGTCGCCTTCCTGATGCACATCCCACGAGAAACGCCCGTGGCTGGAGTCATATTTTAACAGGTGAGCCATTCCTTCAGGGCTGGCCAGTTCGTTGATAGCAACAACGCTGATTTCCGCCCGACGTCCGGATTCGTATAACGCGCGCAATACGCTACGGCCGATGCGACCAAAGCCATTAATTGCAATACGTATTGGCATACCTCTCCCTGTTACACGGTGATCGCCTTTTGGCGTTAACCACTATAGTAATGCAGTGCGCAGTAACGGTGAATCATTCTCAACAACCTTTTATGACATGTTTGACCTTTTAAGGTTCAAATCATGTCAGGACGTTGACTACCTCAGCCTGAAGTTGCCCCCCAAAACCGTCAACTGAAACGGTTCAGCCGAGCATAAACCAAACAGCAAACAAAAGGAATAATCTGCCTGTTTTGAACGCATTTTCGTGTCGATTCGCTGAAAAAACCGGCAATACGAAACCCTGTTTTTACCGCGACTTCACGTCGAGATCGCATTTATGCCAATCTTTTCCCATGAACCGACAACATTAAACAATAATATAGAAACCAGATTGTAGCCGAGTCGGCTATTTCTCCGTTTGACCTACGTCATTTGCGATGAGAAATGCGAGTTGGGTCATAAACTGAAGCAATAAAAAAGGCACCCGATGGATGCCTTCAGATTTCTATAGCTTAACTTCTTACTTCAATAACGTCTGAGCTTGTGCAACAACGTTTTCGACAGTAAAGCCAAACTCTTTGAACAGCTCTTCCGCCGGAGCAGATTCGCCGAAGCTGGTCATGCCGACGATGGCGCCGTTCAGACCAACATATTTGTACCAGTAGTCAGCAATGCCCGCCTCTACCGCGACGCGTGCGCTCACTGCTTTCGGCAACACGGATTCACGGTACGCGGCGTCCTGCTTGTCGAAGGCGTCCGTTGACGGCATGGACACGACGCGCACTTTGGTGCCCGCTGCGGCCAGTTTATCGGCCGCTTCTACCGTAATACCGACTTCAGAACCGGTGGCGATCAGGATCACTTCAGGTGTGCCGTCGCAATCTTTCAGCACGTAACCACCGCGCGCCACGTTAGCCAATTGTTCGGCAGTACGCGGTTGCTGGGTCAGGTTCTGACGAGAGAAGATCAGCGTAACCGGACCGTCGTTACGTTCGATAGCGTATTTCCATGCCACCGCAGACTCAACCTGATCCGCAGGACGCCAGGTGCTCATGTTTGGCGTCACGCGCAAGCTGGCCATTTGCTCAACCGGCTGGTGGGTCGGACCGTCTTCGCCCAGACCGATGGAGTCATGGGTGTAAACGAACACGTTACGGATTTTCATCAGCGCAGCCATACGCACCGCGTTACGGGCATATTCCACAAACATCAGGAAGGTCGCCGAGTACGGCAGGAAACCGCCGTGCAGCGCGATGCCGTTGGTGATCGCGGTCATACCGAATTCGCGCACACCATAGTGAATGTAGTTACCGGCGAGATCGTCGCCCAGTGATGTCGAGCCAGACCACATCGTCAGGTTGCTTGGCGCGAGGTCAGCGGAGCCGCCGAGGAATTCTGGTAACACTTTACCGAAGGCTTCCAGCGTATTTTGTGACGCTTTACGGCTGGCAATATTGGCAGGCTTAGCCTGCAATTCTTCGATAAATTTCTGTGAATCGGCTTGCCAGTTAGCAGGCAGTTCACCGTTAACACGGCGTTTGAACTCTTTTGCCAGCTCAGGGTGCGCCTTCGCATAGGCCGCGAACTTCTCATCCCATGCGGCTTCTTTGGCCTTACCGGCTTCTTTCGCATCCCACTGAGCATAAATGTCCTGCGGAATTTCAAACGGAGGATAATTCCAGCCCAGTTGTTTGCGGGTTGCTGCCACTTCAGCATCGCCCAGCGGCGCGCCGTGTGCTTCATGGGAACCGGCTTTGTTTGGTGAACCAAAACCGATCACGGTTTTGCACATCAGCAAAGAAGGTTTGTCGGTAACCTTATGAGATTCTTCGATGGCAGCTTTAATGGACGCTGCATCGTGGCCATCAATGTCACGTACTACATGCCAACCATAAGCTTCGAAGCGTGCGGCGGTGTCATCGGTAAACCAGCCTTCAACGTGGCCATCGATAGAGATGCCGTTGTCATCATAAAACGCGGTCAGTTTGCCGAGCTTCATGGTGCCCGCCAGCGAGCAGACCTCGTGGGAGATCCCTTCCATCATGCAACCGTCGCCCATAAAGGCGTAGGTGTGATGGTCGACAATATCGTGACCCGGTTGATTGAACTGCGCAGCCAGCGTCCGTTCAGCAATAGCAAAACCGACGGCGTTGGCGATACCCTGACCGAGCGGGCCGGTGGTGGTTTCAACACCAGCCGTATAGCCGTATTCCGGATGGCCTGGGGTTTTAGAATGCAGTTGACGGAAGTTAGCCAGTTCGCTCATCGGCAAGTCATAGCCCGTGAGGTGCAACAGGCTATAAATCAGCATTGAACCATGGCCATTTGACAACACGAAGCGGTCGCGGTCAGCCCAGTGCGGGTTAGTGGGGTTGTGGTTCATATAGTCACGCCACAGAACTTCGGCAATGTCTGCCATGCCCATCGGGGCGCCAGGGTGGCCGGATTTGGCTTTCTGTACGGCGTCCATACTCAGTGCACGGATAGCGTTCGCAAGCTCTTTACGAGAGGACATGTTCTACTCCAGGTCGGATTAAAAAAGCAGTCAAGAAAGTCATTTTCTCAGACTAGGCATTAAAACGGCAAACTCTATTCGCGCGCGTGATGAACTTCACAGAATTCACTTTTAAATCAGTGCGATTTTTAAGAGATCAACTATAGACCGACAGAAGCAAAAAACCTACCTTAACGCTATCCTTACCTTTAATGCCTTTTTACGGCTTTTTTCTCTGTTTCGCTTTTTACTTTTGGGAATCAAAAACTGATGAAATTTACCCCCACGCTGTTGAGTCTAAGCGTTGTTACTCTGCTATCTGGCTGTGCCAATCTGAATACTGACACCTTAATGCAATCCGGCGCGCAGGCTTATCAGGCAGCAACGCTATCAGATGCAGATGTCAAAACGCTGAGCGTGCAGTCCTGTGAAGAGATGGACAAAAAAAATCAGGTCGCGCCCGATAACAGTAAATACGCGCAGCGTTTGAAGAAAATCTCCGCCGCGCTTGGCGATAATATTAATGGGCAACCGGCGAACTATAAGGTGTACATCACCAAAGACGTCAATGCCTGGGCAATGGCTAACGGCTGTATCCGTGTCTACAGCGGCCTGATGGACATGATGAACGATAATGAAGTCGAAGGTGTGCTGGGACATGAAATGGGCCACGTGGCGCTGGGGCACACCCGCAAAGCGATGCAGGTAGCTTACAGCACAATGGCGGCTCGTTCGGCAGCATCTTCTTTAGGTGGCATCAGCGCAACGCTGTCTCAGTCACAACTGGCTGATCTTGGTGAGAAATACGTTAATGCACAGTTCTCGCAAAAGCAGGAATCCCAGGCAGATGATTACTCGTTCGATTTACTGAAAAAACGCGGTATCGACCCAACCGGTCTGGCCACCAGCTTCGAAAAACTGGCAACACGGGATAAAGGAGGCAGCATAGGTTGGTTTAATGATCATCCCTCATCCGAGGCCCGCGCTAAACACATTCGTGAACGTATTGCCGCCGGTAAGTAATTTCAAATTCCAAAAATTAAGATCCTTACTTTCCAGTACATAAAAAAGCCCGACATAAAGTCGGGCGATTTTTCCAATCGGCAACGAGAAGTCGATCCCGACCCATTAGCCTTTTTTGTAAGCCTGTACGTGTAGCATTTCCAGCGCCAACGTGGCAGCCGCCAGCGCGGTGATTTCTGACTGATCGTAAGCCGGCGCCACTTCCACGATATCCATACCGACGATATCCAGATCCAAATCCTTCAGGCCACGAACCAGTTTCAGCGCGCGATCAGACGTCAGCCCGCCGATCACCGGTGTGCCGGTACCCGGAGCGTGTGCCGGATCCAGACAATCGATGTCAAAGCTCAGGTAAACCGGCAGATCGCCGACAATTTGCTTAACCTGCGCCAGAATGTCATCCACGGTGCGGTCGTTGACCTGCGCGGCATCCAGGACGGTGAAGCCGAGGTTTTTGTCGAACTCGGTGCGGATACCGATCTGCACCGAGTGATTCGGGTCGATCAGACCTTCGTTCGGCGCATGGAAGAACATGGTGCCGTGGTCGAATTTGCTGCCGTTAGAATAGGTGTCGGTATGCGCATCGAAATGCACCAGCGCCATTTTACCGAAGTGCTTGGCGTGCGCGCGCAGCAGTGGCAAGGTCACGAAGTGGTCGCCGCCGAAAGACAGCATACGCTTGCCGGACGCCAGCACTTTATCAGCATGCTGTTGCAGCTTGTCCGTCAGATCCTGCGCATCACCGAAGTTGAACACCAGATCGCCACAGTCGATGACGTTCAGACGATCGCTCAGATCGAAATCCCACGGCCAGCGCTGACCTTCCCACGCCAGATTCACCGACACCTGACGGATAGCGGCAGGACCGAGGCGTGCGCCTGAACGGCCGGAGGTCGCCATGTCAAAAGGAATACCGGTGATGACCCAGTCAGCTTCCGCCGTGTATGGCTGGAAGTTCAGTGGAAAACGTAGAAAACCGAATGCGTTGGAAACCAGGGAGTTATCAGGCTCATTGCCTAAAGTGCTCACTAATTTGCTCATAAATATGTCCTCTTTTTGCATCGCCGTGCAGCCTGCTGCTGACACCGCGTGGTGAAGTATAGATGAAAAAAAATCCCCATCACGTCGTTAGCCCGACGGGAAAGGGATTTCTACTCTAACCCGGCTCAGCTTCAAGCCGGATTAGGGTGCGTTTTTACTCGTCTTCTTCCAGATAGGTGTAACCGTACAAACCGGATTCAAACTCTTGGACGAACTGCGCCTGAAGATCGGCATCCAGATCGGTTTCTTTTACCTGATCGCGGAAGCGACTGAGTAGCACGTTAGGATCCAGTTGCACATATTCCAACATGTCGGCAACAGTGTCGCCTTCGTCGGATTGCTGCACTTCAATACTGCCGTCAGGGAAGACGAACACGTCTACCGCCGCAGTATCACCGAACAGGTTGTGCATATTGCCGAGAATTTCCTGATACGCACCCACCATAAAGAAGCCCAGCACTGGTGGATCTTCAGGGTCATACGGCGGCATTGGCATGGTCGTGGCCACACCGTCACCGTCGATGTAGTGATCGATCGTGCCGTCGGAGTCACAGGTGATATCCAGTAGCACTGCGCGACCCACCGGCGGTTTATCCAGTCCTTCCAGCGGTAAAACAGGGAACAGTTGGTCAATACCCCAGGCATCCGGCATCGACTGGAATAGCGAGAAGTTGACGTACAATTTATCCGCCATGCGCTCTTGCAATTCATCGATGATCGGACGGTGCGCACGATTACTTGGATCCAGCAGATCCTGAATCTTATTACAGATATTCAGATAGATATCTTCCGCCCAGGCACGCTGCGTCAGGTCAAGAATACCGTGTGCGTATTGTGAATGGACGTCGTGCAGATCCATCTGGCTGTCGTGCAGCCATTCACGCAATGAGCGACGATTTTCTGGATCATGCATTTCGTTCCAGGTGTCCCACATGCTGCCAAGCGCGCGCGGCGCATCATCAGCCGGAGCAATCGGATCGCGGAATTCATTGCGTTCCACACCAATGATATTGGAGACCAGCACGGTATGGTGTGCGGTAACGGCACGGCCTGATTCAGTGATCACCGTTGGATGCGGCAGGCCATGTTCATTACAGGCATCACCGATGCCCCAGATCACGTTATTAGCGTATTCGTTCAGGCCATAGTTCACCGAGCAGTCAGACTGCGAACGTGTTCCTTCGTAATCAACGCCCAAACCTCCGCCAACATCGAAGCATTGAATATTAACGCCCAGTTTGTGCAGCTCAACGTAGAAGCGCGCAGATTCACGCACACCAGTGGAGATATCACGGATATTAGAAAGCTGGGAACCCAGATGGAAGTGCAGCAGTTGCAGACTATCTAAACGATTGGCTTCACGCAGCATTTCCACCAGTTGCAGAACCTGCGAGGCCGCCAGGCCAAATTTGGACTTTTCGCCGCCGCTGGACTGCCACTTGCCGGAACCCTGAGACGACAGGCGCGCACGCACGCCAAGGCGCGGGGTCACGTTCAAGCGTTCAGCTTCTTCCAGCACCAGTTTTATCTCAGTCATCTTCTCGATCACCAGATAGACTTTATGGCCGAGCTTCTCGCCAATCAGCGCCAGACGAATGTATTCACGGTCTTTATAACCGTTACAGACGATCACTGAGCGGGTCATACCCGCATGTGCCAGTACGGCCATCAGTTCTGCTTTAGAACCGGCTTCCAGACCCAGGGGTTCGCCAGATTCAACCAGCGACTCAATCACGCGGCGGTGCTGGTTAACCTTAATAGGATAGACCAGGAAGTAATCACCCTCATAACCAAACGAATCACGCGCCCGCTTGAACGCGGCGTTAATCGAACGTAGACGGTGTTGCAGAATTTGTGGGAAACAGAACAGCGCTGGCAGACGTTGACCGTCCTGCGCACGCATGTCTTTCACCAGTTGCGCCAGATCCACCCGAGCCGACGGAACGTCAGGATCAGGGCAAACGCTGATGTGGCCCAGCTCGTTGACGTCATAATAATTGTTACCCCAATAGGCAACATTGTAAGTGCGCAGCATTTTGCTGGCATCACGATCGTTCACGGCAACCTCCTGCATAGAGCGCAAAGAAACCGAATCGCCCGCATGTGACGGACGGTGGGACTGGATGTTATCAGACATAGGTAAATCCTCTTTCTACACTGACAACATGGCCAGCCACTATCGCAGTAACAACAAGTGAGAACAACCCAAACGAATGGCTTTCAGACAGGAGGAAATCCCGCGCACCATGGTTCGCAAACTGTTTTTCACTCATGTGATTATATAATTCATCATTAGACTCCGTGGAACGGGTCAGGAGAAACCAATAGGAATAACGCCCCTAGGTTGCAGGCTACGTCAGTTTTTACGGGGAAGCAGTGGTTAACTGGCCCTATATGGCTGAGTAGCGCTCAGATGTTGCAGACTGAGCTGTCTATAGCCAAGCGGTACAAACGCTGCCGTTCGGCGGACAGCCTGTTTATAACATCGGATTGATGACAGAAATTTTTCAGAAAGGCGTGCAGCAGCAATTAACACTCTCTGCAGGGGATGCTGTTGAAATGTAACCATCGGTAAAAAGTGGGTCATTAACCTAACCACCTCCACACGTGCCGCGCATCACCCGCGGGCATTCAAGCTGAGAAAACAGTAATTACTGGGATACGCTGGCGTAGATTAACGTACTGAGCGCGCGCCGTTTATACCGGCAACCCGCTGTAAATGCAAAATGAAAATGCACCAGAGATTGTTTCTGCGCGTGAAGATGCCTGCAAATTCACACAAAAACGCCATATTCATCACAAAAATGACTGGCTTTCAGAACACCTGCTATCCTAAAATAGCCGTCCAGATGTTAATCCGTCTATTTGGATTGACTGTCAAACTGCTTCAAGGCTTTGCCTTATGGGGACGTGCAGGACGCATTGCGACAATGGCGAGCTTCGCTCATCATCTGCCAGTCTCCCCAGTGCTATGCAGTGATATCTAACCCGTCGTATGAAGGTAAAGAACATAATGGCTAAACATCTCTTCACATCCGAATCTGTTTCAGAAGGACATCCAGATAAAATCGCCGACCAAATTTCTGATGCCGTACTGGACGCAATTTTAGAACAAGACCCGAAAGCACGTGTTGCATGTGAAACTTATGTTAAAACCGGCATGGTCCTCGTTGGCGGTGAAATTACCACCAGTGCCTGGGTCGACGTAGAAGAAATCACCCGTCAAACCATCCGTGAGATTGGCTACGTTAATTCTCAAATGGGATTCGACGCGAATTCTTGCGCCGTACTCAGCGCTATCGGTAAGCAGTCTCCGGACATCAACCAAGGTGTCGACCGTGTTGACCCGCTGGAACAAGGCGCAGGCGATCAAGGCTTGATGTTTGGTTACGCAACCAATGAGACCGAAGTGCTGATGCCAGCGCCGATCACCTACGCACACCGTCTGGTACAGCGTCAGGCTGAAGTTCGTAAAGCAGGCATCCTACCGTGGTTGCGTCCTGATGCGAAAAGCCAGGTCACTTTCCAGTATGACGAAGGAAAAATTGTCGGTATTGATGCCGTCGTCCTGTCAACTCAGCACGCTGAAGACATCGCGCTGAAAGATCTGCAAGAAGCCGTGATGGAAGAAATCATCAAACCTGTGCTGCCAGCAGAGTGGCTTCACGCCGGGACTAAATACCATATTAACCCGACTGGCCGTTTCGTGATCGGTGGCCCAATGGGTGACTGCGGTCTGACTGGCCGTAAAATCATCGTGGATACCTACGGCGGTATGGCCCGTCACGGTGGCGGTGCGTTCTCCGGAAAAGATCCGTCTAAGGTTGACCGCTCGGCGGCCTACGCGGCCCGTTACGTGGCGAAAAATATCGTGGCGGCCGGTCTTGCTGATCGTTGTGAGATCCAGGTCTCCTATGCTATCGGCGTGGCTGAACCGACGTCTATCATGGTGGAAACCTTCGGCACCGGTAAAATATCCAACGAGCAGTTAACTCTGCTGGTGCGCGAATTCTTCGATCTACGTCCTTACGGCCTGATTCAGATGATGGATCTACTGCATCCTATCTACAAAGAAACCGCCGCATATGGGCACTTTGGTCGCGAACATTTCCCTTGGGAAAAAACCGACAAAGCCGCTCAGTTGCGTGAAGCTACTGGCCTATAATTTTCAGAACGTGGTTGCTTAAAACCCTGCCATTGCTGGCGGGGTTTTTTATTGCCTGCTATTTAACGACGACACTTAAGCAAAACAGTCACCATTAATGAAAACGGTTACAAAAATTAATTGCTTTAAAATCAATAAATTAATGTAAAATACACTGCTAAGATATCAATATTTGATTGATATGAATCAAAATATTACGTATTACTCTGTGAAATAGTCCCCTTTTCCATCGTCACATCTCGTAACAGCTTCCCATGCTTGATCAATAATCGAACCAATAAGTGTAAGCGATTACAACGCTGTGATCTGGCGCACTTTTCGTCAGGGCAAGGGCAAATAACATAACAAGCTAAGCATTATTGCTATCTTTCGGAGGCAGGATGAGTAACTCAACGTATGGCAAAAAGAAACGCTCAAATAAAAGCGTCACTTTCTTTGTCTGTTTTCTGGCGGCACTGGCAGGCCTGCTGTTCGGGCTGGACATCGGCGTCATCGCTGGTGCCCTTCCATTCATCAGTAATGAATTCCAGATAACCAGCCATCAGCAGGAGTGGGTCGTTAGCTCAATGATGTTCGGTGCCGCGGTAGGGGCTATCGGTAGTGGTTGGCTGAACTTTCGTCTGGGCCGTAAATACAGTCTGATGATTGGTGCCATTTTATTCGTGGTCGGCTCACTCTTTTCGGCCTTTGCACCCAATACCGAAATTCTGATCATCGCCCGCATCTTGTTGGGTCTGGCCGTCGGTATCGCTTCTTATACCGCGCCTGTTTATCTGTCTGAAATTGCCCCGGAAAAAATCCGCGGCAGCATGATTTCGATGTACCAGTTAATGATCACCATCGGTATTCTGGCTGCCTATCTTTCTGACACCGGCTTCAGTTACACCGGTGCTTGGCGCTGGATGTTGGGGGTTATCACTATCCCGGCACTGTTACTGTTGATTGGTGTGTTCTTCCTGCCGGATAGCCCACGCTGGCTGGCAGCCCGTGGCAACGACGATAAAGCCCGCAGGGTATTGGAAAGATTGCGTGACTCTACGGCTCAGGCCAAAAAAGAGCTGGATGAGATACGTGAAAGCCTGAAAATCAAACAAAGTGGCTGGGGCCTATTCACCAGCAATAAAAACTTCCGTCGTGCGGTCTACCTCGGCATCCTGCTACAGGTCATGCAACAGTTCACCGGTATGAACGTCATCATGTATTACGCACCGAAAATCTTCGGTATTGCTGGGTTTGCCAGCACCTCACAGCAGATGTGGGGGACGGTCATTGTGGGTGTCGTCAACGTACTGGCAACCTTCATTGCCATTGGTCTGGTCGACCGCTGGGGCCGTAAACCTACCCTAAAACTGGGCTTCATGGTCATGGCTGTCGGTATGGGCGTGTTAGGTACCATGCTGCACATTGGCGTTGAGTCGGATATGGCGAAATATTTCTCCGTCGCCATGTTACTCATGTTCATCGTCGGTTTCGCCATGAGTGCCGGTCCGTTGATTTGGGTACTTTGTTCTGAAATTCAGCCGCTGCGCGGCCGTGATTTTGGTATCACCGTTTCGACGACCACTAACTGGATCGCCAACATGATTGTCGGCGCAACCTTCCTGACCATGCTCGACACACTCGGCAACGCGAATACCTTCTGGGTCTATGCCGCGCTAAACGTTGTCTTCATCTTCGTCACGATTGCGTTGATTCCAGAGACCAAAAACGTCTCTCTGGAACACATCGAACGTAATTTGATGAGTGGTGAAGCACTGCGCGACATCGGTAAGTAAATGATAAAATCCCCCTCTTTTACCGGAGGGGGATTTAACATCGCAAAGCTGTTTGCATCTCTCCTCCCACCGTTTTATTCTTCGCCCGATGAAAAAAAACCGACTCCCAATCGCCCTGCAACAAGCCGTGATGCGCTGCCTGCGGGAAAAACTTCAGTTGGCGAATGCCCATTTCGGTACGGATCACCCCGAGCCGGAAATCAGCTATCTGCAGCGCGGTACCAGCGCGGGCAGTGCTTACCTGCAACACTGGCAAATCCGACTGAATCAAGTGCTATTAGTCGAGAATCAACAGCCTTTTGTCGATGAAGTGGTGCCGCACGAATTGGCACACCTGTTGGTTTATCGGCATTTTGGCCGCGCCGCCGCGCCGCACGGCAAGGAGTGGCGCTGGATGATGGAGCACGTGCTCGGTGTCAGTGCCAGCCGCACTCATAAATTCGAAACGGCCTCAGTACAAAGTAAAACCTATCCCTATTTATGCGCCTGCCAGGACCACCAACTCACCGTGCGCCGTCATAACCGCGTGATGCGCAAAGAGGCTGAGTATCGCTGTCGTCATTGCGGTGAACTGTTACGCTTCAACATCAAAGGCAGTGGTTAATCGTTTGACTGTTCATCAATAGAAATCGTCATCCACTGATTGTCACCTCACTGGGTATCCGCTACCCTGCGCGCTTTTCGCATCAGGTATTTTTGGAATATGTCTCGCAAAATTGTTGTAACTGTTGCTGTACTCGCCGCATTAGCCTCCTTTTCTGCTCTCAGCAAAGGCATCAATAACTTCACCCAGGCCAAAGCCGAAGCGGTAAAAATCAATCAGGGCGCAGCGACATTTTACTGTGGCTGTAACATCAACTGGCAAGGCAAAAAAGGGACGCCTGATCTCCAATCCTGTGGTTATCAGGTACGGAAAAGTGCATTACGCGCGAATCGAATTGAGTGGGAACATGTGATGCCGGCCTGGCAGTTTGGCCATTTACGTCAGTGCTGGCAGGACGGTGGACGTAAAAGTTGTGCGAGGGATGAGGGTTATCGCCAGATTGAAACCGACCTCCACAACCTACAGCCCTCCATTGGTGAAGTGAACGGTGACCGCAATAATTTCATGTACAGCCAGTGGAATGGCGGTGAAGGCCAGTACGGGCGCTGTGAGATGAAAGTGGATTTTAAAGCTAAAGCAGCAGAACCACCGGCCCGAGCGCGCGGTGCTATCGCCCGCACCTATTTTTATATGCGTGACCGCTATCAGTTGAACTTATCTCGTCAGCAAACGCAGCTGTTTACCGCCTGGAATAAACAATATCCCGTCACTCGTTGGGAATGTGAGCGCGACGACCGGATAGCACAGGTGCAGGGGAATCATAATCCGTATGTTCAACAGGCTTGCGCGCAACAAAAAAGCTAACTTAGTATAAACATGTCACCAGAGCACATTAGCTCGCGACAACGCGGGCTAATATCGCCAAAATAGCTCACTTAAACACTTTAAGGACAGCAGCCTCACATGCGCATACCTCGCATTTATCACCCGGAACGCCTGAACGCTCACAGCGAAATTGCCCTCTGCGAAGATGCAGCTAATCACGTCGGACGCGTGTTGCGTATGCAGCCAGGTCAGTCGATTCAGTTATTTGACGGCAGTAATCAGGTCTTCGAGGCCAGCATCACTCAGGTTGATAAAAAAAGTGTACGCGTCAGCCTGAGCGAAGGTGTGTTGTCTGACAACGAATCTCCACTCAACCTGCACCTCGGACAGGTGATTTCACGCGGTGAGAAGATGGAGTTCACCATTCAGAAATCCATCGAGCTGGGCGCGAATACTGTGACGCCTCTGTTTTCAGAGCGTTGCGGCGTAAAGCTTGATGGCGAGCGACTGGAGAAGAAGTTGCAACAGTGGCAAAAGATCGCTATCGCTGCGTGTGAGCAGTGCGGCCGTAACCGTATTCCAGTGATTCGCCCGGCGATGCAGCTTGAAGCCTGGTGTGCCGAGCAGGACGACAGCCTGAAGCTGAACCTGCATCCACGTGCCAGTCACAGCATTAATACCCTGCCGCTGCCAGTGAATCACGTTCGCCTGCTGATCGGCCCCGAAGGTGGGCTTTCCGCCGAAGAAATTGCAATGACCTCCGGCTATGGATTTACTGATATCCTGCTGGGACCCCGTGTTCTGCGTACAGAAACCACAGCACTCACCGCGATAACGGCCTTACAGGTTCGTTTCGGCGATCTGGGTTAAGAGGAGACCAAATGATTAAGCTTGGCATCGTAATGGACCCTATTTCGTCCATTAACATCAAAAAAGACACCAGCTTCGCGATGTTGCTGGAAGCACAAAGCCGTGGTTACGAGTTGCACTACATGGAAATGAATTCCCTGTATCTGCGCGGCGGCGAAGGCCGTGCGACCACCCGTAAGCTCAGCGTGAAGCAGGATTACGACGGCTGGTATGAATTCGGCACCGAACAGGACATCACCCTGCAGGAACTCGACGTGATCCTGATGCGCAAAGATCCGCCATTCGATACCGAATTCATCTATGCCACCTATATCCTCGAACGCGCCGAAGAGAAAGGCACGCTGATCGTCAACAAACCGCAGAGCCTGCGCGATTGTAACGAAAAGCTGTTCACCGCATGGTTCCCGGAACTGACGCCGGATACGCTGGTGACCCGTAACTCCGCACAGTTGAAAGCTTTCCATCAAGAACACAGCGACGTGATCCTCAAGCCGCTCGACGGTATGGGCGGCGCATCAATTTTCCGCCTGAAACCGGAAGATGCCAACGTCTCGGTGGTCATTGAAACCCTGACCGAACACGGCAGCCGTTTCTGCATGGCGCAGAATTATTTGCCGGCTATCAAAGACGGCGACAAGCGCGTTCTGGTTGTTGATGGTGAACCTGTGCCCTACTGCCTGGCGCGCATTCCGGCACAAGGTGAAACCCGTGGCAATCTGGCCGCAGGAGGTCGCGGTGAAGCCCGTCCACTGACCGAGAGCGACTGGGAGATTGCCCGCAAGGTCGCTCCCGTGCTGAGAGAAAAGGGACTGATTTTTGTCGGTCTGGACATCATTGGCGACCGCTTGACTGAAATCAACGTCACCAGCCCGACCTGTGCACGTGAAATCGAAGCTGCCTTTCCGATTTCCGTCACCGGCATGCTGATGGATGCGATCGAAAAACGTCTCGCTGCGCGCTAAAGTTATCTGCTGCACAATGGCGCAGTTGACTGCGCCATCATTACTTTCTGAGGTTAAACGTCCTGCATACCATGAATCTACAACATCACTTCCTTATTGCGATGCCTGGGCTGGATGAACCCCAGTTCAAACGTTCCGTTGTGTATATCTGCGAACATAATGAAGAGGGCGCAATGGGTCTGGTGATTAATAAACTGGTCGAAGACTTCACCGTCGAAAACGTGCTCGATAAGTTGGATATCTCCCCCACCCCGCGCGATCCGGCGATTCGTCTCGATCGCCCCGTCTTCTCCGGCGGCCCGCTGGCAGACGATCGCGGTTTTATCTTGCACACACCACGCAGCGGTTTTGGCTCTAGCATTCAGATTTCTGACATCACGATGATCACCACATCCAAAGATGTGCTGGAAACGCTGGGTACCCCGGAACAGCCTAAAGACGTGCTGGTCGCGCTCGGCTATGCCGCATGGGAACAAGGCCAGTTGGAAAGAGAGTTACTGGATAACGCCTGGCTCACCATCGAAGCCAGCAGCGATATCCTGTTTCGCACACCGATCGCTGAACGCTGGCGCGAAGCCGCAAAAATGATCGGCATTGATGTCGGCCAGCTTGCCACCCATGCAGGTCGCGCATAATGGCTAGCCGCACCGTATTTGCCTTTGATTTTGGCACTAAAAGTATTGGGTTGGCCATCGGCCAAGAGGTCACAGGTACCGCTCGACCACTGACAGCATTTAAAGCCCAGGACGGCACGCCAGACTGGCAGAAGATCGAAAAACTCCTCAAAGAGTGGCAGCCTGACGTGGTCGTGGTCGGCCTACCGCTGAATATGGACGGCACTGAACAACCGCTGACAGTCCGTGCGCGCAAGTTTGCCAACCGCCTGCATGGTCGTTTTGGTGTTCAGGTTGAATTGCATGATGAACGTCTGAGCACCGTCGAAGCCCGTGCTGACCTGTTTGATCGCGGGGGTTTCCGCGCGCTCGACAAGGGCAGTGTA
Source organism: Hafnia psychrotolerans (assembly GCF_014639435.1). Lineage (GTDB taxonomy): Bacteria > Pseudomonadota > Gammaproteobacteria > Enterobacterales > Enterobacteriaceae > Ewingella > Ewingella psychrotolerans. Next base: position 19,478 of record NZ_BMFZ01000004.1, read on the forward strand.
GATGCGGCGTCTGCCGTGATCATTCTGGAAAGCTGGTTTGAGAAGCAGTGGAGTCAGCCAGCGGCGGACTAATAAGCCCACTGGCAATGCGTTGTAACCGGCTCTGCTCAAAGGTTTGCATGCCAGCCTGCGATCCGGTTTGCAAAACATCAGCCAATTGATGCGTCTTGCCTTCGCGGATCAAATTCCCCACCGCCGGCGTAGAAGTCAGAACTTCGAACAGCGCTACCCTTGCACCATGGCTTCCTGCCATCAGTTTCTGCGCAATGATACCGCGCAGGCTACCCGCCAACTGCGCGCGGACAAACCCCTTCTCCTGCGCCGGAAATACGTCCACCAGTCGGTCAACCGCCTGGGTAGCATTCCGGGTATGCAGGGTCGCCAGCACCAGATGTCCGGTTTCCGCAGCAGTCAGCGCCAGCCGGATGCTGTCAGCATCACGCAGCTCGCCCAGCAGCAAAACATCCGGATCCTCGCGCAGGGCGCCACGAACGGCGTCGCTGAAAGAGTGCGTATGGCGTCCCAGCTCCCGCTGCTGAATAAGGCACCGCTGGCTACTATGAATAAATTCAATCGGGTCTTCCAGCGTAATAATATGCCGGGCGCAGGTCCGGTTGAGGTGGTCAATCATCGCCGCCAACGTGGTGGATTTCCCGCTGCCGGTAGCCCCGGTCACCAAGATCAGCCCATCTTCGCATTGGGTTAGGTTCGCCAACATAGGCGGTACGTGGAGCTGCTCCAGCTGCGGACACCGTTCCGGCACACAGCGCAGTGCGGCCGACAGCCCATGCAGTTGCCTGAAGAAATTCACCCGCAGGCGTAAGCCATTTTCCAGTGAAATAGCGCCGTCAGTCTGACCTTTACTCTGTAATTCGGCGCGCTGCGAGGGTTCCAGCCACTGATTGCTGAGCGACTGCATATTTTCCACGGTGATTTTCGCCATATTCTGTATTGGCCTTAATTCCCCGTGACTTCGCAACATCGGCGGGTGTCCGGCACAAAGGTGCAGATCTGAGGCATTTTGCTTTACACTAAGCGCCACAAATTCATCGATATCCATTTTGAAATCTCCTGAGCCACTATGAGCCTTAATCAGCCACAAACGATTGGTAAGAACTTACAGGATGTTCGTGAGCAAATCGCCGCGGCGGCGCGGCGCTGCGAGCGGCCTCTGGAAGAAATTACGCTGCTTGCAGTCAGTAAAACTAAACCTGTGAGCGCTGTCGAAGACGCGATCGCTGCCGGCCAGTTGGCGTTCGGTGAAAACTACGTGCAGGAGGGTGTGGACAAGATTGCACACTTTGCAGGACATCAGCCCGCACTGATCTGGCACTTTATCGGTCCGTTGCAATCGAATAAAAGCCGCCTCGTGGCCGAGAATTTTGACTGGTGCCAAACGGTTGACCGGCTAAAAATCGCTCAGCGCCTGAACGAACAACGTCCAGCGGATTTACCGCCGTTGCAGGTTTTGATTCAGGTAAACATCAGCGATGAGGCCAGTAAGTCCGGCATTGCCGTGGACGAAGTGGCAGCGTTGGCCATACAAATCATGGCGATGCCAAACCTGGTGCTGCGGGGTCTGATGGCGATCCCCGCCGCAGAAACGGATCACACGCGCCAATTGGCCGTTTTCGGCCAGATGCGTGATGCACTTAAGGCTTTGCAGGTGATCTGCCCGCAGGCAGATACGCTGTCGATGGGCATGACCGATGATATGCCCGCTGCCATCGCAGCAGGCAGTACCATGGTACGTATTGGCACGGCGATATTTGGTGCGCGTGATTACAACGCAAAACAGTAACCCATGTCGTGGAAGAAACGGTTTTAATACATAAAAATCATCCCCCTGTTTTTAGTAGAGAGGAGCAGCATGCAGCATCGCAAATTATGTTTTATTGGCGCCGGTAACATGGCGGGCGCGATCATTTCTGGTCTGGTCGATAGCGGCTATCCAGCAAATTTGATCAGCGTTTGTGCTCCTTCAGGCAAAAACCGTGATCCGCTAGCATCCAAATATGGCGTGAAAAGCAGCGACGACAATCTCGCCTGTGCACAGGAAGCCGAAGTCGTGGTGCTGGCCGTGAAACCGCAACTGATGGCAGACGTATGTAAATCACTGCAAAAAGAGGTGGATTTCAGCGGTAAACTGGTACTGTCGATCGCCGCAGGCATCAACATCGCACGCTTCCATAGCCTGCTTGGCGAAGACGTCAATATCGTACGCATCATGCCAAATACTCCGTCATTAGTGGGTAAAGGCATGAGCGGGCTATATGCGCCAAAAGCGGTGGGTCCGCAGGACAGAGAGTACAGTAGTGATTTGATGGGAGCGGTCGGCAAGGTATGCTGGGTTGATACCGAAGAAGGCATCAACCATATTATTGCCACCGCAGGCAGTGCGCCCGCCTATTTTTTCCTATTCATGGAAGCTATGCAAGCCGAAGCCGAACGTTTAGGATTCAGTGCGGAAATGGCGCGTATGCTGGTAGAACAAGCCGCTAGCGGCGCTACGGCGCTGGTGGCTGCCAGCCCGGACACGCCACTGTCGCAACTGCGAGAGAACGTGACTTCCAAAGGAGGCACCACGTTTGAAGCGCTGAAAGTCTTTAACCAACAGAAGTTACCGGAGATTGTCTCCGAAGCCATGCAAGCAGCCATTACCCGTGCGCAGGAAATGGAAAAACAGTTCTGATTCAGGACTAATAATAAAATATTAATGCCCAAAATCATTCGAGTTGCATCATGGCGGTCACTGAGTGAATCTCTGAAAGCATAGAGTAGTCTGTGACCAGGGTTCGCGAAGCCCGCCAACGCAGAACCAGCTCGGAGAATGAGGGGCAAAGGGGATTTATGTTAACGCTGACTTTCCTGGTCAAAACACTGATTGACCTTTACGTCATGGTTTTACTGCTGCGTATCTGGATGCAGTGGGCGCGCACCGATTTTTACAATCCGTTCTCGCAGTTTGTGGTGAAAATTACGCAGCCGATTATCGGGCCATTGCGCCGGATTATTCCTCCGCTGGGACCGGTTGACAGCGCATCGCTGTTGTTAGCCTTCCTGCTGATGACCATCAAATATCCTCTGCTGCTGTTGATTCAGGGCGGAGGGGTATCCCTCAGTCCTTATAACCTGCTGTTCGGCCTGGTTTCTCTGGTCAAGTCCGCCGGTTATCTGGTGTTCTGGCTGATCATTATCCGCTCGCTGATGAGCTGGGTGAGCCAGGGTCGCGGGCCAATGGATTACGTTTTGATGCAGCTGACTGAACCGCTGATGTCGCCTATACGTCGTTTTCTGCCAGCGATGGGCGGTATCGACTTCTCGGCGATGGTGGTGATCCTGATCCTTTATATGCTGAACTATCTGGGTATGGACCTGCTGGGTGAGCTGTGGTTCCTGCTCTGAGTCCGGTCTTCTGGCAGGCTGACGCGCTGGTGTTGCGGCTGGTTATCCAGCCCAAAGCCAGCCGCGACAGCCTGGTAGGCATGCATGGCGACGAGTTTAAAGTCGCCATTACCGCGCCGCCGGTGGACGGTCAGGCTAATTCGCATCTGGTGAAGTATCTCGCCAAACAGTTTAAAGTCGCCAAAAGTCACATCAGCATTGAAAAGGGCGAGTTGGGCCGCCATAAACAAGTCCGCATCACGAATCCGCAAAATATCCCGGCCGAGGTCGCGGTACTGCTCGCTGAATAAAAAACACGCTCAATTCAATCAGGATTTTACCCCATGAACAAAGTCGTATTAGCTACCGGTAACGCCGGTAAAGTCCGTGAACTCGCCCATCTGCTGGCAGATTTTGGTTTGGACGTCGTGGCACAAACGGAACTGGGCGTCGACTCTGCCGAAGAAACCGGCCTGACGTTCATCGAGAACGCCATTTTGAAAGCGCGTCATGCCGCAGCGATCACCGGCCTGCCTGCCATTGCCGACGACTCAGGCCTGGCCGTTGACGTACTGGGCGGCGCGCCGGGAATTTATTCCGCACGCTACGCCGGCATTGATGCCAGCGACCAGCAAAACATCGACAAACTGCTGGAGACGCTAAAAGATGTCCCTCAGGGACAACGCAGCGCGCAATTCCATTGTGTACTGGTGTATATGCGCCATGCTGAAGATCCGACCCCCATTGTCTGTCACGGTTCATGGGACGGCGAAATTCTGTTTGCTGAAGCGGGAAAAGGTGGCTTCGGTTATGACCCTATCTTCCACGCTCCGGCGCTAGGCAAATCTGCGGCGGAACTGACGCGGGAAGAGAAAAGTGCGGTGTCGCATCGGGGTCAGGCATTGAAATTATTGCTCGACGCGATGAAAGAGAAAACACTAAAGAATGCGTGTCCTGAAGCATGAATACGTTGCCGCCGCTGAGCCTTTACATCCATATTCCGTGGTGCGTGCAGAAATGCCCGTACTGCGATTTCAATTCACATGCGCTAAAAGGCGAAGTGCCGCACGACGATTATGTCGCGCACTTGCTGGCCGATCTTGATGCTGACCTGCATCTGACCGCTGGCCGCGAGGTGAGGACGATTTTCATCGGCGGCGGCACCCCAAGTCTGCTCAGCGCAGCCGCGATGCAAAACCTGCTCGACGGCGTGCGTGCACGCTTGCCGCTGGCTGCGGATGCTGAAATTACCATGGAAGCCAATCCCGGCACTGTCGAAGCCGATCGCTTCAGCGCTTACCAGCGCGCCGGCGTGAACCGCATCTCCATCGGTGTACAAAGTTTCAGTGCGCAGAAACTGGAGCGTCTGGGACGTATTCACGGCCCGCAAGAGGCTAAACGCGCCGCGCATCTGGCGGCCGACTTAAACCTACGCAGTTTTAATCTCGATTTAATGCACGGATTACCCGACCAGACACTCGAAGAGGCGTTGGACGATTTGCGTCAGGCTATTGCGCTCAATCCGCCGCATCTGTCGTGGTATCAGCTGACCATCGAGCCCAATACAATGTATGCCTCGCGCCCACCGACATTGCCAGATGACGATGCGCTGTGGGATATTTTCGAACAGGGTGACCAACTCCTTACTGCGGCAGGATACCTACAATATGAAACCTCTGCCTATGCCAAGCCCGGTTACCAGTGCCAGCACAATCTCAATTACTGGCGCTTCGGAGATTATCTTGGGATCGGCTGCGGCGCACACGGCAAACTCACGCAGTCCGATGGGCAGATTCTGCGGACGGTGAAAACCAAGCATCCACGCGGATATATGCAAAGCCGTTATATGGATAAAATGCACCAGGTGGAAACCAAAGAGTTACCGTTTGAATTCTTTATGAACCGCTTCCGCTTGTTGGAAGCCGCGCCGCGTGAAGAGTTTGCAATTTATACGGGTCTGGATGAGTCGGTGATCCGTCTGCAACTGGACGAAGCTATCGCAAAAAACTATCTGCTGGAAACGAATGCACACTGGCAGATCACCCAGCATGGCAAGTTGTTCCTGAACTCCCTGCTGGAACTGTTTTTAGACGAATAGCGACAATAAAAAAGAGCGCAGCCTTCGCAGACTGCGCCCTTCTCTATTTTGCATACTTTTATTTAAGATCGGCCAGCAACGTCTTATGTTGTTTATCGAGTTTTTTCACACGGTTACAGACATCATCGCCGAAGGCTTTGAATTCCTGTTCCTGTTTGCTCCACTCGTTCTGCACTGCTTGTTGCAGGCCGCCCAGATTACCCATCACAGCCTGTAGCGGATTCCCGCCGCTGGTTGCTTGCTTAATCCCCATTTCATTCAGGCTGTCTTGCATCACGCCCCCCATACTCTGTTCCAGAATACGTCGGCCATCCTGCTTAACTTGCTCAACCGCCTGATGGTGAAAGGTCAGGCCATCGGTCCGATGTTCAATAATGCGATTCATCTGCTGCTTCAACTGAGTATCGAGCGTGGTAAGGCGGTTGCGTACGTTGCTTTCGCTACCGAGCTGCTGAACGATAACTCTGTCCAGCGCTATTCGCCCTTTTTCCAGATGCGCGGTTGCCCCTTGGTCGATCCACGGCAGTTCACGGCGCAGTGAAGCCTGATAATCGATCGCTTCCTGCCGCTGTTTGGCGCTTAATGTGATTTCTTTGCCATTTTGTGACACGTCACCGTTAGGGGTGATGAGTAAGCTACCGCTGGCACCTATCACCTGGACATTCTGCGGCTTGATCACCACGTCGTCCTGCGGGTTCACGTCACACTGGTAGTCCGCCTGTGCACTCCATGTTGTCATTGCCAGCAATGCGGCAACGCCCAGTTTAGATACCGTTTTGAATTCCATGTTCTCTCCCTTTAGACAGCAAACAATTAAAATATTGAACGGCCAATTCGTTGCGCCAGTTTTTCTAAGGCAGCGGTTCCGGCCAAAGAGTTCCCTGCAGCGTCAAGTTCCGGTGACCAGACGGCAATACACATCTCGCCCGGTACGATGGCGATGATGCCACCACCTACCCCGGATTTCCCCGGCATACCGACACGGTAGGCGAACTCACCCGCGCCGTCATACATACCGCTGGTCACCATCAGCGCGTTGATCTGCCGCGCCTGACGGGGCTCAAGCAATGCGTCATCGCTGCCAAGCGGTTGGCCTTTATTTGCCAGATAAACGAAGGTACGCGCCAGTTCTGCACAGCTCATCCGCAGTGCGCAATAATGAAAGTAAGTTTGGAGAACAGTGATGACGTCATTGTCGAAGTTACCGAAAGACTTCATCAAATACGCAATGGCCGCATTGCGGTCAGAATGTTCGAACTCTGAACGCGCTACGTCGCGATCGTAGTTGATATCTGGCATTCCGGCCAGTTGACGCACCACTTCCAGCATTCTTTGCCTCGGTGCCGTCAGGCGGGTTTGCAGTAAATCACACACCACCAGCGCACCGGGATTGATAAAGGGATTACGCGGCTTACCTTGCTCCAGTTCAAGCTGGACCAGTGAGTTGAAAGGCTGACCCGACGGCTCTTTGCCGACGCGTTGCCAGATTTCACTCTCTTGATAACGGGTCAGCGCCAGCGTCAAGCTCAGCACTTTGGAGATCGACTGAATGGAAAAGCGGCTGTCGGCATCACCGGCGCTGAACGTTTCACCCGAGGTGGTGCATACCGCAATGCCCAAATTATATGGGCTGACGTCAGCCAGTGCCGGGATGTATCCCGCGACTTTGCCGCGACCAATCAGCGGGCGAACCTGTGTCAGAATATCTTCCAGTAAACTGTTATCGAGTTCAGTGCCCAACATCCTGCCTCCAGATGTAACAAAGGTGCCGAAAAGGCACCTCTAATTTCAACGATCCTTCAGGACCGGCCTAAATCATTCGAGTTACATTCAACCCAGAGGCAGCTCGAAGGATGGTGGCAGAATCAATCCCACCAGATGTCAAACAAATCGCTAACTTCAACATCTTCCATCTTATGGTCTTCCAACCATTTTTTAACCAGTGCGCGGTGCTCATCGGTGCAATGACCGATATCTTGCAAGCAGATTAAACCTTCCCACTGTAGATAGCCGCTGCCGTCAAAGGCCAATTTATTCGGCTCGATCGCGCCTTCGATAAACGCGTCCAATTGCTCGTCGATAGTTTCAACCGGAGTACCTTCCGGGAAACGCCATTTTACCGAAAAACCCAGTTCCTGGAACTCGGCAATGTGTAACTTCTTACGTAAACGACGACTACGATTCGTGGCCATTATTGCTTCCTCTCAAACATCAGATCCCATACACCGTGGCCTAAACGCTGGCCACGCATTTCGAACTTGGTTACCGGGCGCGACTCAGGCCGCGGTACATAATTATTTTCTTGCGACAGGTTGTGCCAGTTTTCAAGGCTGGTCATCACCTCTAGCATATGTTCGGCGTAAGGCTCCCAGTCGGTTGCCATATGAAATACACCGCCCACTTTCAGTTTGCTGCGCAGTAGCTCAACGAAGACCGGCTGAACAATACGGCGCTTATTATGGCGCGCTTTGTGCCACGGGTCAGGAAAGAATAGTTGCACCATGTCCAGCGAACCATCAGGGATCATCTTTTCCAGTACTTCTACCGCATCATGACACATCACACGCAGGTTGCTGACGCCCTCTTCCTGCGCCGTTGCCAGACAGGCACCCACGCCTGGCGAGTGAACTTCAATACCGATGAAGTTCTGCTCAGGCTTTTGCGCCGCCATGGTCACCAGCGACGTGCCCATACCAAAGCCGATCTCCAGCACGACAGGCGCAGTACGTCCAAACAGCGCATCAATGTCCAATGGCTGTGCCTGATATTCAACCCCCATCACCGGCCAGATATTGTCGAGCGCGTGTTGCTGCCCCTTGGTCAGACGGCCCTGACGGCGAACAAAACTGCGGATACGACGCATAGCGCGACCGTTCTCATCGAACTCCGGGGAAACGACGTCGTTTTTCATCGGGCTTTCACTCTATTGGGCAGTGCTGTTCTCAGCATTGCGCGGTTGGGCAGTAGCGGTTAGGCAACAAATCAAGGAATGGCGCATTATCCAAACCTATGCCCGATAAGCAAGTCTTGTGGGCAGAAACAGTCCGGAAAGTTCCGGTTTACTCCCTTCGACGTCTGTGATGTGATCCGCTCCTGACTTTTCACCCTGCCGGATTTGCCACTCATCTATGATACAGAACTTCGCGCCGCTGGTGCTGGGCTGGTACCAACGCTATGGCCGCAAAACGCTGCCGTGGCAGCTCGAAAAAACACCCTATAAAGTATGGCTCTCTGAAGTGATGTTGCAACAAACGCAGGTTGCGACCGTCATTCCCTATTTTGAACGCTTTATGGCACGTTTTCCTACCGTCAATGATCTTGCCGTCGCGCCGCAGGATGAAGTTCTCCATCTGTGGACCGGTCTCGGTTATTACGCCCGTGCGCGTAATTTGCATAAAGCTGCACAGATCATTGCCACCGAACATGGCGGCATTTTCCCGACAGTTTTCGAGGTGGTTAACGCCTTGCCGGGCATTGGCCGTTCCACGGCGGGCGCAGTGCTGTCGCTCTCCCTGGGACAGCACCATCCTATTCTCGACGGTAATGTAAAGCGCGTGCTGTCACGCTGCTATGCTGTTGATGGCTGGCCGGGTGAAAAAAAGGTTGAGAACCGCTTATGGCAAATCGCCGAACAGGTCACGCCAGCCAAGGGCGTTGAGCAGTTTAATCAGGCGATGATGGATCTGGGAGCAATGGTCTGTACCCGTTCTAAACCCAAATGTGAACTTTGCCCTCTGAATACCCACTGTGAAGCCTACGCGCACAACAGTTGGGCTAAATATCCGGGTAAAAAACCGAAGAAGATCTTACCGGAAAAAACCGCATTTATGCTGATGATTCAGCAAGATGATGGCGTCTGGTTGGAGCAGCGTCCTCCCGTCGGCCTGTGGGGTGGCTTATTCTGCTTCCCACAGTTTGCCAGTCTTGATGAACTGGAAGGTGGCGCCAAAAAATATGGCGTTACCCTTGAGCAGTTGCAACAGCAGACCGCTTTTCGTCACACTTTCAGCCATTTCCATCTGGATATCGTCCCTATGTGGCTAAATCTACGCTCAGCGCCGGGTTGCATGGATGAAAGTGCGGGTCTCTGGTATAACTTAGCGCAGCCACAATCTGTCGGGCTGGCTGCACCGGTTGAACGTTTATTAACTCAGTTGGCAAAAGAGCAATCCCTACATAAAAAATAAGGAATGAGCATGAGCAGAACGATTTTTTGCACTTTTTTAAAGCGTGATGCGGAAGGCCAGGACTTCCAGCTTTATCCAGGCGAGATTGGCAAACGAATCTTTAATGAGATTTCGAAAGAAGCCTGGTCGCAATGGATGAGCAAACAAACCATGCTGATCAATGAGAAAAAACTTAGCATGATGAATCCAGATGACCGTAAATTGCTGGAGCAGGAGATGGTGAATTTCCTGTTTGAAGGCCAGGACGTGCATATCGAAGGCTATACGCCGCCGTCGAAATAATCATTTTTTAACTCTGCAGGCTGCGTTTCATGTCACGTTTGCCCGTCATCTTTCGTCACGGTACAGTTTTAAGATGAAGAAAATTTTAGCTTTGCTGGTTATCGCTCCGATGTTGATCTCCTGCTCGGGCAGCAAGAATAACGCGTTTGATGAAGCCTATGTTAAGGACACCAACGGCTTCGATATTTTGATGGGTCAGTTCGCCCACAATATCGAGAACATCTGGGGGCTGAATGAAGTCCTGATCGCCGGACCTAAAGACTACGTAAAATACAGCGATCAATACTATACGCGCAGCCACATCAATTTTGATGCCGGTACTATCACTATCGAAACCATCGCCGGTACCAACCCGTCGGCGAACCTGCGTCAAGCGATCATCAGTACGTTGCTGGTCGGTGAGGATCCGGGCAACGTTGACCTTTATTCTGACGCCAATGATATTGAGATCAGCCGTGAGCCCATGCTCTACGGGCAGGTGCTGGACAACACCGGACAGCCTATCCGCTGGCAGGGCCGTGCCGCCAGCTTTGCTGATTATCTGATACAGAATAAATTGCAGCGCCGTCAATCAGGTCTGCACATCATCTATTCCGTCACGATTCAGATGGTGCCAAACCACCTGAACAAGCGTGCGCATAAATATTTGCCGATGGTGCGTGAAGCCTCAGCCAAATATGGTGTGGATCAGTCACTGATACTGGCAATCATGCAGACCGAATCGGCCTTTAACCCTTATGCCGTGAGTCATGCGGATGCCTTGGGCTTGATGCAGGTCGTGCAACATAGCGCCGGTGTGGACGTGTTTAAATCAGAGGGTAAATGGGGCAAGCCAAGCCGCAGCTATCTGTTTGATCCACAGAATAATATCAATACAGGTACTGCCTATCTGGCCATGTTGCAAAACGTTTATCTCGGCAATATCACCAATCCGACATCGAGACGTTATGCGGTGATCACCGCCTACAATGGGGGTGCTGGCAGTGTGTTACGCGTGTTTAGTAGTAATAAAACGCAGGCGTTTAATATCATCAACAATATGGCGCCAGGCGACGTTTACACGACGCTGACCACCAAGCATCCGTCAGGCGAGTCACGACGTTATCTCTACAAGGTAAACAACACCCAGAAGAGCTATCGTCGCATCGACTAACTCAACACGGCGATGAGCAGCAATAAAAACCGGAGGCTCCTGAGCCTCCGGTTTTTATATGTTTTCACAAAACGTCTGTGCTGAAAATGACCGGCGTTATTTTGCGATCACATACCCCATAATACGTTTCCAGCCGATCGTTTTTTTCTCAACGTAAACGCCCTGCAACTCTGGCGAGAATCCGGGCAACAGGTTAATGCCCTCTTCCAGTGCCACAAAGTAACGCTGTACCGCCCCGCCCCAGACTTCGCCAGGAACGACACACAGAACACCTGGAGGATATGGCAAAGCACCTTCCGCTGCGATACGGCCTTCAGCTTCACCAATCGGTACCAGCTCGATATTATCCCGAATAAACTCGTTATGTGCGTCCTGCGCATTCATCGCCACCTGTGGGAAACTCTTCTCGCGGAACATCTCTTTTTGCAGCTCTTTTACGTCAAAACTGACGTACAAGTTATGCATCTCCTGGCACAACTGGCGGATAGTGTAGTTACGGTAACGATCTTCATTCTTACGGTATACCGTCGGCAGGACTTCACTCAGTGGCGCATCTTCTTCGATATAGCGCTCAAAACGGGCGATCTCTTCAATCAGCAGTTGCATCTTCGCCGGTGTCTCGGCAGGCGTCAGCAGGAAGAGGATCGAGTTGAGGTCGCACTTCTCAGGCACGATACCGTTTTCACGCAGGAAGTTAGCAAGAATGGCAGCAGGGATCCCGAACTCAGTATACTTTCCGCTCTCCGCATCAATGCCCGGTGTGGTCAGCAACAGTTTGCATGGATCGACAAAATACTGCTTCTCCGCGTACCCCTCAAAAGCATGCCAACGCTCGCCCGGCACAAAATCAAAGAAGCGCACATCATTGGCCATTTTTTCGGTGTCGTGATTCTGCCACGCAATGCCATCAACCACCGGCGGCACAAACGGCAGGATCATCGAGCACTGGTCTAGCAACATTTTGCGCGCTTCAATACCGAGTTTCACACACTCCATCCACATGTGCTTGCCGCTACCCCCGGCGTGAATACGCGCATTGACGTCCAGCGCGGCAAACAGCGGATAAAATGGGCTGGTTGAGGCATGCATCATAAAAGCATTGTTAAGCTTCTTATGGCTGCAATGACGCTTCTGGCCTTTGATATGGTTGTCTTTTTTGTGGATTTGCGAAGTCTGCGAGAACCCAGCCTGCTGCTTGTGAACCGATTGTGTGACGATGATTCCCGGGTCGTTCTCATTGAGTTCCAGCAACAAGGGTGAGCACTGTTGCATCATCGGGATGAACTGCTCATAACCGACCCATGCGGAGTCAAACAGGATGTAATCACACAAATGGCCAATTTTATCCACCACCTGACGGGCGTTATAAATGGTGCCGTCGTAAGTGCCGAGCTGAATGATCGCCAGACGGAACGGCCGTTTTTCACCTGCGCGTTCAGGGGCAACCTGTTTGATCTGCTGGCGCAAATAACTTTCGTCAAAGCAGTCGGCGTCAATACCGCCAATAAAGCCAAACGGATTTCGCGCGGTTTCCAGATAAACCGGTGTAGCACCTGCCTGCAACAGTGCGCCGTGATGGTTAGATTTATGATTATTGCGGTCAAACAGCACCAAATCATCACGGGTTAACAGCGCATTGGTCACCACTTTGTTGGCAGCCGAGGTCCCGTTCAAGACAAAATACGTTTTGTCCGCGCTGAACACTTTAGCCGCATATTTTTGTGCATCTTTCGCCGAGCCTTCGTGGATCAGTAAATCACCCAGTTTAACGTCAGCATTACACATGTCGGAGCGGAAAATATTCGGGCCATAAAAGTCATAGAACTGACGTCCAGCAGGATGGCGACGGAAAAATTCGCCGCCCTGATGACCGGGACAAGCAAAGGTCGAATTCTCCATCTCGACATATTTCTTCAACGTATCGAAAAATGGCGGGAACAATGCCTCTTCGTAGGCCTGTGCGGCAGACTCAATCTGCGCGGCATAAAATGCCTGATTAGCATCAGACAAGGCGATCACGCCTTTCAGCACAGGCAAATAATCCGGGGAAACCTGCTCGGATCCCTGCACTGCAACAAACGCCGGAATACCAAATCCCAACGCATCTATGCCTGCCAGCCGGCCACTGTTTAAATCTCCCACGGAGATAATAATGGCGGCAATATCCGCATAATCGGCGCGACGGAGATCCACAACCACACGGTGTGACTCAATATAAGGGGCCACGGAAGCGCTTGCTGCAATTTTCAAAAGTTTCATCAAGACTCTCAAACAATTAAGTAAGAGGGTGTGCCAATTAGCACGGCAATGAGCGGGATTGTACGTCGTGAAGTCAAAGCACACAGATCCAGCCCGGCAAAGTGACGCTGGCGATAAACTTGATGTCGAATGTGAAAGCACAATGCCATCAGGCAAAGGGGATACCAATCGAGATTCAGGCTCAGCCACGTCTGATAGACATCAGTAAAATCAGAGAACGCTCTATTTTTAATCATGTCTAACAGCAAGCAAGATAGCCTTACCGCATGGGGGAAACAGCCAAGGGAGAAAAACAGGGAATGCGAAGTTCACAACACACGAAGGAAGTCATCAGCGATGTTTTACGCTTACAGAAAGCGCGATGTGAAAAACCAGTCATGCCGCACCCTTCTTGAGCCGTTGCGAGAAAAAGGAAATATCTCAGTCAATAAATCGCCGCAATAATGGCATCATTCTTACCAGGGTACAAGCCTACGGAATAGCCATTTTGCCAACAAAATGCCCCATTTTTAACCTATTAATTTAACGGGATTTTCCTGGCTCCACACGATAGCCCAGAGTGCCCCCGAGATCGCTACCCGGACATTGTCTTAAAAAACATCATTCGAACAACACGGCGCACGCATAGAGAAAAAAGCCATTGACGACGCACAGCCAATACGGTTTAATGCGCCCCGTTGCCCGGATAGCTCAGTCGGTAGAGCAAGGGATTGAAAATCCCTGTGTCCTTGGTTCGATTCCGAGTCCGGGCACCATCTTCAGAGCCTGTTCGTTAAGAGGTGAGATCCTTAACGGGCATGACATAAGTACCCGAAACAGCTTCATGTGATAAATATGCTTATCGCATCGATTGTTGAACATTCGGGACTAAGAAGCCGGAGAGTGTTAGTCGCACTCTCTGGCTTTCTCACGTCCTTCCGATAAGAACTTTGACAGTATCCCATTGGGAGTGTCAATCTTATGTAAAGAAAAGCTTCAATTTTTTGCTTTCAGTCACTTAGATTTCACTTAAGATTAATCCCATCCCCCAAAAACTTCATCTAAAGCTACACGTAAACTGTCCATATTACCTTCCACATACTCCAGCATAACAGCCACACTTGAATGTCCTACCAGCGTTTGAACAACTTTGAGATTACGATCAGGGGATTTCATCATGTCGGTAGCAATAGTATGCCTAAACCTATGTGGAGTAATGACACACTGACACTCAGTCGATAGTCGTCGAAAGAAACCACGTAGGGGTTGATAAGCCATTACATCGGTTAAAATATTTTTTCGCCCGTCAAACCTGCTCGCGTTAAATAACATATCGCCGTGTATTGCTCCGCGCTCAGTTGCAGCCGTCATCAACCGTTCAAGCCTCAGTCGCAATAATCGGGTGATAGGAACCCGGTGCTCTCTGTGATTTTTTGAAGCTTCAGGACGTAAATTTATCCATCTCCCTTCCAGATGAACTGATCCTACCCACGTAATGTGGACACAGGTCTAAGCGAGGTTTTGGTTTTCAAATTGGGAGTGTGTTGTTTACGGGGCTTGTTTTTCGTTGCTGATGGTTTAGTCATGAGCCACCTCTGGTTGAGAGTTTACTCACTTAATACCGTGTCCACTATTGCTGGGTAAGATCAGGGTTCTGCCAGTGTTTAAAAAGGAAAAAGCCGTTTAGTTTTGTTCTTTTAAACAAAATTACTGATGATTTATGTTCACAAAATATGTTTTACGGTTTACCTTTTTAAGGTGCATTTAAAATACAACTTAAAAGATAAGCGAGCAATTACATGATTACCTCAGAACAACAAGAACTTGTTAAAGCTACGGTACCGGTTCTTAAAGAAAACGGCGTTGCGCTGACGGATTATTTTTACAAGCGTATGCTGAAGAATAATCCAGAACTTAAAGAAACCTTTAACATGGGACACCAGCGCAGTGGTGCGCAGGCAAAAGCATTGGCTGGTGCAGTTCTGGCCTATGCTGAGAATATTGACGATCCTTCAGTGCTTGCACCTGTAGTTGAGCTCATCTGTCACAAGCATGTCAGTCTTAACATTCAGGCACCCGATTACGACATCGTGGGTGAGAATCTATTGCACTCCATCAGTGAAGTACTGAGCATCCCTATGGATGACAAGTTGATTTCTGCATGGGCAGCCGCTTATCAACAGCTTGCGGATTTATTCATTTCGACAGAGAAATTACTTTATAAGCAGCGGGAAAATACACATGGCAGTTGGCTGGGCTGGCGTGACTTTATTGTCGAGCGGAAGGTCAAAGAGAACGGTGAAATTACGTCATTCTATCTGGTGCCAAAAGATGAAAAAGCACTTCCGACTTATAAACCCGGCCAATACATCACTGTGCGTGTAACCGTTCCCGAGCTCGGCATCAAACAGCCTCGTCAGTACAGCCTTTCAGACAGCCCTGGCGGTAAATACCTACGTATTTCTGTAAAGCGTGCAGATGCGCATGATGAACATCAGGAACCGGGCTACGTCTCTTCAACGTTACATACCGTGATTGGTGAAGGCGACACTATTGAGATCAGCGCACCGACCGGCAATTTCTTCCTCGTTAATGCCGATCGTAATAATGTGCTCATCAGTGCGGGTATTGGCCTGACACCGATGATCGCCATGTTGAACCAGCTTATCACTGACAATAACCGTCTTGATGACAGGTCCGCACTATCGGAAAAACTGAAGTTGCCCTTCCCGGATACTGAAGTAAACAAAAAGCAGATCAGCTTTATTCATGCTGCGCGCAGCCCCGATGTGCATGCCATGCGTAAAGAAGTCAGTGAGCTATCAAACAAATATAGCAACCTTCACGTGTATGTTGCCTATGAATCTGTAGCTGATAACTTCGTACCCGGAGAGGACTATCAGATGCTGGGCAGGCTGAGTCTGAAAGAGGTTCCAGTTCAACTCCTGCCAAAGGATGCTGACTACTATTTATGTGGTCCACTTCCCTTCATGCAGCACCAGAATGCGACATTACTGGAACTCGGTATTTCACAGGAAAACATCCACAGCGAAGCATTTGGAACCGGCGGCGTTTCTCTTTAGCTCCATGTCTTTTCCCCTACAGAGAACCTCGGGGGAGGGCTTTATGAAACTAAACCAATTTACGGACTTAGGTCTACGTGCACCTATCGACCTTATTCAGCCCGCTCGTGATATGCCCTTCACGATCAGCTAGATGGCAGTGAAATTGAACGAATTTGTGCATCATCTGGTGATGGGTGATGCATTTAATGTCGCCGCTGGGATGGATTTTGACGTTCAGGGGCCGTAACGGTGGTGTTGTGCTTGCCAGCAGGTCGGTTGATTATAGGTATGATCATCAAAATCTTGGAAGATCGGGGTGAATAATTCAAATCAGCTTGTTAACTGCCACAGTCCGGCCTGTCCGCTCAGGAGCAGTTGTGCTGAAATCAATACTTCATCGTGCCATGGCTGCCTTCTCCTAATACCTTGAGCAATACACGTTGGCTGATTCCGCACGCGATACGCAAATACTAGCGCGCTCTTTCTCAGTACGTTTAAGCTGAGTCTTGATATTGGAGTTATGGAATCCAGAAAAATCTGCACTTGATGCTCGCTCTTACCCGGTTTTACTGCACGAACCCATTTATAGATTGCTGTAGCCGAGACGCCAAAGTGTTATGAAATTTCAGTAACGGGATAGCTCTGCTCAGTGATCTGGCGGACAGCGTCTTCTTCAAATTCAGGAGTAAAACGTGGTGTGCCAATAGACTCTCCTATGCTCAAAATATAGGTCAGATTTGTCTACGGGTTCGCGGGGACACTCCAACCCTATAACTAAAGCGTCTATTACTACAGGATCAGTTACTATTTAATCCCAAGTCGTTTGGCCAGTCTATGAAGATTTCCTGCATCCATATCCAGGGCTCGAGCGCAAGCAGACCAGTTGTTCTGTGTTTCGATCAACATTTTGTTGATCAACCTTCGCTGAAAGTCCTGCGTGGCCTGCTGGAGATTTAATGAAGATGCCTCAGGCAAATCAACATCCACCGCTGGTATCTCTTCACTATTGTCAGTTGCTATTAGATTAAAAAGATTGTGATGCAGCGTCACTTCAGCCTGATTTTGCGATGCTCGTGCAAGAATGGCAGCCCGTTCTATGGCGTGCTTCATCTCCCGTACGTTCCCCGGCCACTCATAGTTAACCAACTGCGTCAGCGTCTCCGCCGGCAGGTTAAGCTGGGCAAGGCCAAGTTTATTTTTGATGTACTCCACGAAGAAACCTGCCAACAGAACAATGTCGCCTTTCCGCTCACGCAGCGGCGGCACATACAACGGAAAAACGCTCAGACGGTGGAACAAATCGACACGGAATCGTCCTTCCACGACGGCTTTTTTAAGATCGCAATTGGTGGCGGCCAGGATACGCGCGTTGACGCGTCGCGTGCTGTCATCGCCCACGCGTTGTAGGTCACCGTACTGAATCACCCGCAGGAGTTTAGCCTGGAGTGACAGAGATAACTCGGCGATTTCATCCAGAAAAAGCGTGCCGTTATCTGCCATCTCAAATTTACCTGTCCGGTTGTGAATGGCGCCGGTAAATGCCCCTTTTACATGGCCGAACAATTCACTTTCCGCCACGTTTTCCGGCAACGCAGCACAGTTGAGATAGACAAGTGGTTTACCAGAGCGGGACGATAAGTGGTGAACGGCATTGGCTACCAGCTCTTTCCCCACGCCGGTTTCACCGGTGATCAGGACATTCAGATCGGAGCCCGCAACCACGCTGATTTCGTGCCGAAGTTGCTGCATCGGCGCGGAAAGCCCAATCATCTCTTCTTCCGGCTTATACGGATTTTTTTTTCTGCCATTCGCCTCACTGCTTGACGGTAACGCCTGTTTTTCAAGCGCATCGACAAGTAATGCATTATTGAGCGCGGATGAAGCCAGAGCACTAATCAGCCAAAGTTCTTCATCACTAAAGTCATCAAACTGCGCCGGGTTCAGACTGTCGAACGTCAGCGCACCAATCAACTCCTGATCGGCGAAAAGCGGCAGTCCGATACAGGCGTGAACTTTCAGTGCGTCATGACCGGGGATCAACCCGTCGTAAGGATCGGGTAGGTGGCTGTTGGCCGGAAAACGCACTACATTGCCCGCGCGCGCAATGGCTTCCAGCCGCGGATGCGAGGACAGCACAAAACGTCTGCCGAGGACGTCCGGCGATAAGCCGTCAATCGCCAGCGGCCGAAAGTGTTGGCCCTCATAACGCAGCAACGCCGACGCGTCACATTTCAGCAACTTTCTCACACTGTTAATCAGCCGCTGAAAACGGTCTTCACCAGACAGACCGTATTGTAATTCGATGGCAATATTGGCCAGGGATTGAATCGACAGGCTCATGATTTGTCATTCCGACACGATTAAAGTCAATTCGACAATAACACACCAGTGTCTAAATGACTCACGGCATTTTTAATTTCTTTAAAATCAATAGCATAATTTATGGCACGTCACTTGCAATACATACTGAAGTAGAAACCTCACTTATTCAGGATGTAATCATGGCTATTCAGGTAAAAAATAATATCACTTGGGTTGGGCAAAGAGACTGGGAAGTCCGTGACTTTCACGGCTCCGAATACAAGACCCATCAGGGTAGCAGCTACAACAGCTATCTGATCCGCGAAGGGAAGAATGTATTGATCGACACAGTAGATCATAAATTCAGCCGTGAATTCGTGACGAATCTGGAGCAAGAGATCGACCTTACTACACTCGACTACATCATCATTAACCATGCGGAAGAGGACCATGCAGGTGCCTTAACCGAGCTGATGTCCCACATTCCCAACACGCCGATTTATTGCACCACTAATGCCATCGATTCGATTAACGGGCACCATCATCATCCTGAGTGGAACTTCCACACGGTGAAAACCGGTGACACCTTGGATATTGGCAACGGCAAGAAATTGATTTTTGTCGAAACGCCGATGCTGCATTGGCCGGACAGCATGATGACCTACATGACCGATGACGCGGTGTTATTCAGTAATGACGCCTTTGGTCAGCATTATTGTGATGAACATCTTTTCAACGATGAAGTCGACCAGATTGAGCTCTATGAACAGTGTGCGCGTTATTACGCCAATATTCTGACGCCGTTCAGCCGTCTGGTGACGCCAAAAATTAATGAGATCCTCGGTTTTAATCTGCCGGTCGATATGATTGCCACTTCTCATGGTGTGGTATGGCGTGACAACCCGGCGCAAATCGTCGAGAAATATCTCGAGTGGGCTGCGGACTATCAGGAAGATCGCATCACAATTTTCTATGACACCATGTCATCGAATACCCGCATGATGGCCGATGCGATTGCGCAGGGGATTCATGATACGGATCCAGCCGTAGCGGTGAAAATCTACAATATTGCCCGTCATGATAAAAACGAAATCTTGACACAAATTTTTCGTTCCAAAGGCATGTTAGTCGGCTCTTCCACCATGAATAACGTGATGATGCCGAAGATCGCTGGAATGCTGGAAGAGTTGGCCGGTTTGCGTTTTCGTAATAAGAAGGCTTCGGCGTTTGGCAGCTTTGGCTGGACCGGCGGGGCGGTAGATCGTATTCAGACCCGCCTGATGGATGCCGGATTTGATATTGCGCTGTCACTGAAAATAAAATGGCGCCCGGATGCCAGCACGCTGGAAGAGTGCCGCGAACATGGCAGAAAAATTGCCCGCGAATGGGCGCTGCATCCGCTTGAGGTTAGTACGCCGTCTGTATCTTCTGCAGCACAGGTCGTTGGATCGGAAACAGAGCCTCTCGCTGACGCTGACATTTGTATGATTTGCAGCGTCTGCCAATGGGTTTATGACCCCAAATTGGGCGAACCTCTTCAGGATGTCGCGCCCGGAACTACGTGGTCTGACGTTCCAGAATCTTTCCTTTGCCCAGGTTGCGCGTTGGGTAAGTCCGTCTTTGATCCGATGTAACTGGAGGCTAAATGGAACAGAACATTGTCATTGTCGGCTCCGGATTTGCGGCCCGACAACTAGTGAGAAATATCCGTCGTATTGATAAACAGGTAGCGATCGTCCTGATCGCGGCGGACAGTGGTGATGAATACAACAAGCCGGAATTGAGTCATGTATTTAGCCTGAAACAGAACGCTGACGATCTGACGCGCCAAAGTGCATGCCAATTTGCGCAGGACAACAACCTCACTCTGCACGTCAATACGCAGGTGACCGCGATTGATCGTCATGCAAAACAAGTTGTATGTGGTGACCAGCGTTTCACTTATCACAAATTGGTGCTGGCGACGGGCGCCCAGGCTATTATGCCTTCCCTGCCGGGCAGCGAGTGGATTTTCACCTTCAACAGCCAGAGTGAATACCGGCAGCATCAGGACGTTTTGCAAATGGCGAAACGTGTTATCGTGCTGGGCGCCGGCCTGATTGGTACTGAACTGGCAATGGATTTGCACCGCGCCGGTAAGCAGGTCACTCTGGTTGATCGCGCTCAAAGTTTGCTTGCCGCATTGATGCCCGCTGAAATCAGCAGCCGCCTACAAAATAAATTTGGCCAGATGGGTGTGCAACTGGCTCTGAACAATGAGCTGATTGGTATTAACAAAACGGCGGAAGGGCTGGATGTCATGCTGAAAAATGGCTTGACCGTTAACGCCGATGCAGTGATCGCCGCCATTGGTTTGAAGCCGAGAACGTCATTAGCCGCTGAGGCCGATCTGAAGACTCAGCGCGGTATCCAGGTGAACAGCCAACTGCAAACTTCGGATCCTGATATTTATGCGCTGGGTGACTGCGCTGAAATCGAGGGCCAGGTATTGTCTTATCTTCAACCGATTCAGATTGGCGCGATGGTTCTGGCGAAAAACTTGCTGGGTGCCGCTGAAATGCTACGCCTACCGGCCATGCTGGTGAAAGTCAAAACGCCGGAGCTCCCTCTGGTTTTGGCGGGTGATACGCGTCGTGAAGATCTCAACTGGGAAATAACCCTCAATAGCAACGGTATGATGGCGCGAGGAACCGACCCACAGAAGCGACTCTGTGGGTTCATCGCCACCGAACAAAACGCGTCACATGGCTTTATGTTGCTACGTGAATTGAGTCTCCAATAATAGGGCCGATCGCAGCGCATTGACTTAACCGGACGCAGACAGGAGAACATGAATGAATAGACTATTGCCTTATAAACTCATGCCCTTATGGGACAGTAAAACGCTGCCTCATCGTTTTACGCAAAAACATAACACTAAAGCCGGAACCTGGGCCAAACTGACTATTCTTCAAGGTTCATTGACCTTCGCAATGATGACGGAGACCGGGGAAGTGACTGAGTCTTTTGTCTTCACACCACAAAATGCTTCCCCCTTTATTGAGCCGCAGCAGTGGCACCGGATTGTCTCTTTCTCTGAAGATCTGCAGTGCCAACTTACCTTCTACTGTACGGCAGAAGACTATTTCACTAAAAAGTATCAGATGACCGGGACGCATTCTGAAGTGATTGAAGCTGCCAAGATTATCCCGCCAGGACGGGCGCTGGATCTGGGCTGTGGAGTGGGCCGGAACGCTCTCTATTTGAATCTTAAAGGATTTGATGTCACGGCATGGGATAAAAATACGGACAGCATCGCCCATGTTAATAAGCTTATCGGATTAGAACAGCTGCCAACCATCAGCGTTGAGGAAAAAGACCTTAATACGCTTGCCTTTGACGGATCGTTTGATTTTATTCTCTCTACCGTCGTTCTTATGTTCCTTCAGCGCGATCGGATCCCGTTACTGATTGAGAATATGCAGTCTTGCACAGCAAAAGGAGGATATAACTTGATTGTCGCCGCCATGGATAGCAAAGATTATCCCTGCTTATTGCCTTTCCCATTTACCTTTAAATCAGGCGAGCTTAGGGAATACTATTCAGGCTGGGAGATTATTAAATACAATGAAGATTTGGGACAACTGCATAAAATCGATGATAATGGTGACCGGATCAAACTCCGGTTTGCCACAATCTTGGCCAGAAAAACCAGTTAAATAGCAGGCGGGCTAAGTCCGCCAGCATCCCTTTCAAAAAACCACACGCGGCGAAATTACCCACCTGGTTATCGACTCCACCGGATTAAAAGTCTTCGGTGAAGGTGAGTGGAAGGTTAAAAAACACGGCCAGGAAAAGCGCCGCGTCTGGCGAAAACTGCACCTGGCTGTGGGCGTCGATATTCACGAAGTTATCTGCGCTGATCTGTCCCTGAACAACGTGACCGACGCGGAGGCATTCCCGGCGCTGATCCCACCGCGAGCTCGCGGCAGGTTATTGGCCAGTGGAGTATGTTGAGCGAAAGAAAGCAGTCGCGAGGCAGCGACTCACGGGGAGCAACGCCTACTGGAAATGGAACACAGCTTATAACCGGCGGTCGGTGGCCGAAACGGCGATATAACATATCTCCAAATGCCAAGGGGCAAAATGTAATTTTTATGTAAAGAAGTCTAAAATTTTTACCATAAAACTCCATTTTTTTTGCGACATTTTTTAACAATGAGCAACCCCAAGACACTTAACCAAAACTTTGTGGATAAAATCACACATGAAACTGTCAGACAATCTACAGCCCCCCGAGAGATAATTTACTGATAATAAATAAAATAAATCATTTTCATATAAGTATTTTTGTCAGGAGAACATGTGAAAAACATCAAAGTTTCGGAAGGCTATCGATTGCCAGGGTAGAAAATCGCACCGCCAAGCGGAAACATGTCGATCAGCGTCACGTCCACCTCCGGCCACGGCATACCAGGACGGTTAAACAGTTCTCCCTCAAGATCTTTGATCTTTTTGATATCAGCGGCTTCGCGACAGACATCGTTGACGGCCCTGCCCGCTTCGACTGATTTCAGAACGGTGAAGATCGGCTGTTCGGTAAATCGGGCTTTGTGCATGGCGATCTCCTCACTGGGACATAATCAGTATGTCGGAAGATCTCTAAAGTGGATGGGATGTTTTGGTGGGATAATTACCGTTTTATAAGGTCACCATATGTTGTGCCTAGCGTGCAGCGACCGGTGACGACACACTTTGGCACGCGGGTTTGGCTATCTCCATCGGTTAAAATATGGTGGCAGACGGGCTGCCACATGAGGATTATTTATTTTTCCAGTTGGTGGACACCGGGTTCGTCACTGTGTTTTTTTCCTGGGTATAAGTGCCGTTCTGCTGGGCAATGGCTTCGCCAGTATCAACAATCGCGTTCTGGATAAACACGTTTTTCTCGTCTCCACGGACGAAGGTTAACTGATGAAAGGCCGTTTTATTGCCCCAGTCGCTAGAAGGTAGCGAAATGAAACGCACCGTGAAGGTTTCATCATCGAACTTGCCCTGCATGGTGTAAACGCCATAGTGGTTTTCACCCTGCGAAATGATTTTATAGGTACCGTTGTCGTAGTAATAAATCTCGGCATCGGGGAACGGTTTTTTGTCGTACATTTTACGGTAATGCAGCACCTGCTTAATGGTAGGTTGACCGAAGCTGACCGTCAGGTTTTTACCATCTGCTGAGGTCGTCAGCCCTGCGGCGTGAGCACTGCTCATGAGCATTAACAAACTTGCCGTTGCGATGACTTTCACTTCACTTCTCCTGGTCTGATGCTATGGATGATGTGCGCCAACCTACTGAAACTGCATTCTAAATTGGCACTGTTACAAATTTTCATGTGGGCACTGCATAAAGAGCAGGCAGAATCATTTTACTTTGGTGATCCACTGGGTGAGATGCCTCTGGTGAACAGCGTTTTTGAAATGAAGAACCAGGCGGCGGCTGAGCAGGCAAAGACCTTACTGCACAGAAATAACGACGACAGGAAAAAGGCCAGATAGTGCATCTTCGGTTACCCCCCGAGTAGAAAGACACCATTAATTTACACAGGAAATAGTAATCAAGAGTTATTATTTTATTTGAAAATGTAACTGTCAGGTAGCCTGCTGGTTTTGTCGCATGAACAATGAAAAGTCAGAGCAGTATCTTAAGCCGTGGTGAGGGCGAAATACCGATCGCGTGATGTCATTGCGCCGTCACATGGCTGCCACGTTATTGTCAATAACATGCTTTATGTTGCCCTTTTATCTGCAGGTACCACATAAAATATGTTACCGCCACTTCGTGCATTGGTCGCCTTTGAGACTGTAGCCAGACTGGGGTCTATTGGGGCCGCTGCCAGGGAGTTACATGTTACGCAAGCGGCGGTGAGCCAGCAGTTAAAAAGCCTGGAGCACTATCTCAGTTGTGCATTGTTTAAACGCAACTCCCGCGGTGTGGTGTTGACAGCGGCTGCTCAGCAGTACCTTCCTGTTGTCACCGGCTCCTTGCAGCACCTGCGGCTACAGACGGAAATGCTGTTCGGCAAGCAACAACCTGATGTGTTACGCATCAAAGTCAATCATTCCATTGGCCATAACTGGCTGATCCCGAAACTTGCAGATTTTACTGCCCGATTCCCGTTTATTCGCCTCGATCTCACCTCGGTAGACTGGCCCTCCCGTGAGCCCTGTGCTGATGCCGATGTCGAAATCACTAACGGTTTTATCGAAAGCGAAAACACGCATGCAGAGCGATTATTGCAGGAACTCTGGTTAATGGTGTGTTCACCTGGCTTTAAACACCAGCATGCAAGCGCGTTATTAAAAGGCGAGTTATCAGCGTTACCGGCAATTCAGGTTAAAGGCTACGAAGAGAGCTGGATGCAATGGCTAACCCATAACCAACGGGTGCCGGTTGCCCCCAATGTTCAACTGACATTGAGTAACTCCCTGCATGGTCTGGAAGCGGTTAAACAGGGTATGGGGATAATGTTGGTACGTTCGCTGGTCGCAGCGCGGGACATTCAGGCCGGTAGTGTCGTACAAGCACTGCCTGGTTCGATGCCTGCCGAATCCAGCCACTACCTGATCACGCCCAATAAACGGGATGCAAAAGTTAACTTCTTCTGTGACTGGCTGCATCAACAAAACATCGTTGACCTCTCTTAAACGAGCTAACGCTCGCCCCCTGTAGACCCAAGAAAATGTTATGGCAGGCATCGGAAAATATGACGTTGTTACCACAAAACCTGTCATACGCATTTCATAGAGTAGCGCAAACACATCACGTGGCGGCCGGGATCATGAAAATACGAGTTCAATCGCTCATGTCAAAAGGTAGGGTTTTGCTGTTTATCATGCCATTGATGCTGCCGCTGATCACATTCTGGGTGATTCCGTTTATCTGTAGTGTTTATATCAGCTTTACCGATTGGGATTATATTTCGCCGAGCTACCATTTTGTCGGTTTTGAAAATTATCAGTACATGCTGGAAGACAGCGATTTTCACCAGGCATTATTGAATACCTTCTGGTTCTCGCTCGGGGTGGTGATCCCAACGGTGGGACTGGGATTGATCTTTGCTCTATTGCTGCACAAGAATTTTTCCGGTAGCCAGTTTTACCGCGCAGTTATTTTCTCCCCGTGGATCACCCCCACCGTGGCGGTCTCTATCGTTTGGTCCTGGGTCTTTGAAACCAAAGGGGGGTTGCTTAATGGGTTGCTGACGGCGTTGCATATTGCCCCGGTGCCTTGGCTGGAAAACGGTAATAGCGCGATGGTCGCGGTGATCATTGTTACGGTCTGGCAGGCCATTGGCTGGACCATGCTGTTTTATATCAGCGCACTGAATAAGATCCCGGTGTCACTGTTTGAAGCATCATTGATTGATGGCTGCAGCCCGCTGACACGTTTTTTTAAAATAACCTTGCCGCTTATTTCGCCCACCAGCTTTTTCCTGGTGATCGTTAATATGGTCACGGCTGTACAGGCATTTGATCAATTCCAGATTTTAACTCAAGGCGGTCCAGGTGGGACTACCCGAACCTTGCTTTATCTGTTTTATCAGCAGGCATTCGAGCAATACAACATGGGGCCAGCCGCAGCGACCTCGCTGATTATATTGCTGATCACCGGGGTGCTCACCCTGCTCAATACCCTGATGGGGAAACGTTGGGTATTTTTCTAAAGGCCACATTATGACGATGCAATCTAGTGATATGTTGGTGGGACATTGCCAGCGCAAGGCGGATGTAAGGTCAGAACATCCCGGACAACATTCCGCAACAACAGGATCGCTGGATCAGCAAAGAAAAGCTGCCACGCGCAAACCGCTGCGAAAAGCGGTCATTGCCAAACACGTAGTACTTATTTCATCCGGTTTGATCATGGTATTCCCATTTATTTGGATGTTGTTAGGCTCGATGAAGTCCAATGATGAAATATTCAGCAATCCATTGGACATTCTTCCGGAACATTTCCACTGGGAAAACGTGAGCAAAACGTTTCAACTGGCCCCTTTTGGCCTGTATATCTTCAACAGCTTTACCGTCGCCTTCTTCACCACGTTGCTGGTGATTATTAACTCAGCAATGTTTGCCTATGCTATCACTCAGTTGCGCTTTCGCTCACGCACATTGCTCTACTTGCTGGTCATGGCCTGTTACATGCTACCCGGTGCAGTGACCTACATCCCGTCGTATATCATCCTGGCCAAAATGGGGTTACTCGACAGTCACACCGGACTCATTATTTCCAGCGCCGCCAGTGTCTTCGGCGTCTTCTACCTGCGTCAGGTGTTTTTACAAATCCATCCGTCACTGGTGGAGGCCGCGCGCATTGATGGCGCCAGTGAATTGAAAATCCTCTGGGCAATCGTCCTGCCACAATGCAAAGCCTCCATCACCACCCTGTCCCTGATCACTTTTATTACAGAGTACAACAGCTACATGTGGCCGAATTTGGTGATCACCACTCAGCAGCGGGCGCTCATCGCCACAGGAATACGCCAATTCTTTATTGCACAGGGTAACTATGGCCTTAACTGGTCGCAAATTATGGCTGCTAGCAGTATTGCCGTCATACCTCTGCTGATCCTTTTCATGGTATGTCAAAAAACGATCTTATCCGGCATCGCCGATAACGGTGTAAAAGAGTGAATGAAGATGAAACTGAAAAAACTTGCAATAGTATTTACCGGTTTTGCTATGGGTTCACTGGCTATGGCAGCCAATGCAAACGCCCAAACTGAAGTCGATTTTTGGTACTCAGGCGGTACCAAACCTCAACAAATGATGACCAAACTGATTGAAGAATTTAATAACAGTCAGCATGACTATGTCATTAAAGGGGCACTTCAGGGCAGTTACGCAGAGACCTACCAAAAGCTGCAGGCCGGTATGGCATCTAAAACGGCACCGGCATTTGCCCTGCTGGACTCAAATCAGGCTAACGCTATGGCAGGCCGGGGATTGGTTCGCGATCTTCGACCTTATATGGATGAAACCTTTAATTTTGCTGATTTCATCAGTGCTTTCCGTCAGCAGGTCACTTCCCCAGGAGGTGACATCTATGGCATGCCCGCCTACGGAACCACACAAATTTTCTACTACAACAAGGCGAAGCTGGCCGAATACGGCTTCACCCCAGCCGATCTGGCCACCTGGCAGGGTGTCGCCAAAGTCGCAGCCAAAGTGACCCAAAAAGACGCCCAGGGCAATACCCTCTATTACGGCTGGGAGCCTATGTGGGGCGAAGACAATCTGGTGGATGCCGCGCTGTCTAACGGGGCTAAAGTGTTGAGTGATGATGGCAAAACCGTGCTGATCGATTCTGCGCAATGGGTCAGCGTATGGGAAAATTTCCGCACGTGGTTGCATAAAGATAAGACCATGCGTATCCACCACGGTGGCCAGGGTTGGGAGTATTGGTACAAGACCATTGATGATGTGATGAAAGATCGCGCGCTGGGTTATACCGGATCATCTGGCGATCAGGGTGATCTGGACTTTAGCAAACTTGCCGCGGCCACACAGCCCGGCTGGGGCAATCACCCTGCGGTGCCTCAGGCCGGCGCCTTGGTTTTTGTGATGCCAAAAGGCACTGACGATAACGCCGCCAAGGGAGCCTTCAAATTTATGACGTTCTACACCAACCCGGTAAATACGGCGCGTTGGTCAATGTTTACCGGATATATTCCGGTGCGGCAAAGTGTGAAGGATGTGGCTGAATATCAAAGTTACACCCAGCATAACCCACAGGCCTTAATCCCATTGAAACAGGCCTCGATCGCCAGCAAAAATTTCCTGGATCCGACAAATGGCCAAATTGTTGATGCCTTGTCTATCGCGGCAGATCAGGTCGAAATCGAAAACATCCCCGCCGACAAAGCACTTAAACAGGCGGCCATACGTGCACAGCGTGCACTCGACCGCGTTAACCGACCTTAACCAGCTAAAACGCAGGCTTCAGGATGGCGGGTTTTTCCCCGTATTCTCAGCCTGCTGAACTGATTGTCTCGATTTCCATGAATAAGAGAGGCCCACATGCTGACGTTTTCCGGTGAACTGACTCACGGTCATCAGTTTAAAACGTTTGAAGTGTCCACGGGGACCCAAAGGTTGCGCCTTTCAGGCACCACCCTTAAACCGGGGTTTTTGTATGCCTACCTGTATGATGCCAGGCGGCAATTAAGGGCCAGCATATTGTTACAAAAACCAGAAAAAACAGTGGTAATCAGCCATAAAAGTGCGTCGCTGGGTGGTATTGCCGGCGAGATCCCGCCTGGGCGTTGGACCCTACATATCTACAACCTTGAGGGCGAAGATCGCAACCACAATCCCATGCTTTATCGCATTGAGGTGACAACCGAGCACCTCGCGGGTGATGAACTCGACCGGATCCTTATGCCGACGGTACCGAATCTGAATGCGGATAATGAGATTATTTTTGACTACCGGGCGATGAAAAATCCGGCATCCGGTTGGTACCGTGGAGATATGCATGCCCATACGGTACTTTCTGATGGGCATAATACGCTGGAGGCCGCGGTAGCCATCATAAAGCGCCAGCAGTTGGATTTTATCTTCCTGACTGAGCATAACATCTGCCATCCTGCACTGCCGGACTGCGAGGATACGTTAGTGCTACCGGGGATAGAAATCACCACTGATAGAGGTCATTTCAATGTCCATGGTCCGCAGAAAGGATTGGCGATGTTTGATGCTGATTGTTCCAGCGAGGCATTGATCCACCAGGGCCTGGCGATCGCCAACAGTGCGCAGCAAACGGGTACTAAACAAAACACAGTGACTGGCAATATCAGTATCAATCATCCCATGATGAAACCCTGGCATTGGCAATATGCATCAATGCCGCTGTCGCAAGTCCATACAATGGAAATTTGCTGTGACCCGACCTGGTCTACGTCCCCCGCGGCGACAGAATCTGCACTTAACGTACTGAATACCCTGTGGAACAACGGCCAGAGGATTTATGCCGTGGGTGGCAGCGACAGCCATCTCACGCCCCAAGAGCGCAATCCGCAAGCAACCGAACCCTCAATTTACGGCGATCCTGCAACCTTTGTGTTTTCACACGGATTGTGTGGCGAGGGCATTCTGACCGGGCTTCGTCAAGGCCATGTCTATATTGAGCGACGTTGTGGACTCATGGTCAATATCAACCAGGGCCATGTGCTGCCGGGCCAAGATGTCGGCGACAATAACGTGAATATACATGTCAGCGTCACTGACCGTACCGCACCCTACTATGCCGAATGCGTTGCCGACGGCAAGGTGATCTCATGTGGTCAGATAAAACCAGAAGGCATTGATTTTAAAGCTGATATGCGGCACTACGCCTGGGTGAGGATTGATATTCGCCGTGGCGATCTGCCTCGCGAGCCTGGACAGGTGGGCGGCGAATTCGAAGCAATGGTCAACCCGGTGTTTAATGGGCAACGCGGGCATTTTGCGCAACCCCAAATAAATACCTGGGGCGAACTGATAGCAGCGATGAATAGAAATGGACATTAAAGGTGTGTTGTTCGACAAAGATGGCACTCTACTGGAGTTTCATCAAATGTGGATCTCGGTGTCACAGTCGGTGGTTGGGGTGTTGCTGGCACGCTATTCCACACCGGCGATGGCCAGTGACGAGAGCCTGCTGGCCGCCATTGGTGTCTATGGCGACCGGGTTGATAACCGCGGTTTGCTGGCATCCAACCCCGTTGAAGATATTGCATTAACCTGGTTTGAGATGCTGATGCCGGGTTGTTCGAAAACCGATTTTATCGATGACGTAAAGGCGTTGTTTAATCAAACGGTTAAGGAAAATCCGGGGTTGATTAAGTCCCTGCCAGGTATTGAGGCGGTGCTCATCACACTGAAACAATGTGGCTTAAAACTGGGCATTGCCACGGCTGACAGCAAGGCGGCAACGCTTTACTCATTGGAACAAGCAGGGTTACTTGATTACTTTGATTTTATTGGTTATTCAGATGGCGATATTGAGCCCAAACCCGCCCCGGATCTGATGGAAGCTTTCTGTGGTACCTGTGGATTGATAGCCCGGCAGGTGGTGATGTTCGGCGATACCGTTTCTGACATGAAATTTGGGCAAAATGCCGGGGCAATCAGTATCGGCGTGCTCACGGGAACGGCAACCCACGCTGAACTGGCTCCGCATGCCCGGATGGTTATCTCATCGGTGGCAGATTTTACGCCCGACCTACTGGACAGAATGCGACGCAGTCCAACCACCACCCAGTGATCCCACTATTATCATCAATGCTGACGTTGATGGTGGGAGTAGCGACACCGAATTAAACCGGCTAAAGCCGCCATCATAATGGAAAACCACCATGGCAGACGTTGAACTTCGCAATGTAGAGAAAATATATCCGAACGGATTTAAGGCAGTGAAAGGGATTAATCTGACCATCCAAGAAGGTGAGTTTATGGTTTTTGTTGGCCCTTCAGGCTGTGCAAAATCGACAACATTACGCATGATTGCCGGTCTGGAAGAGATAACCCATGGCGATATTATGATTGGTGCCAAACGGGTCAATGACCTGCCGCCTAAAGATCGTGGTATTGCCATGGTATTTCAAAACTATGCCCTTTACCCGCATATGTCGGCTTACGAGAATATGGCATTTGGCCTTAAGCAACAGAAACTGAGCACCCATGAAATTGCCAGTCGAATCAAAGAAGCCGCTGAAACGCTAGAGATTACGCATCTGCTCAAAAACAAGCCAGGTGAAATGTCGGGGGGACAACGTCAGCGTATCGCGCTGGGTCGGGCCATGGTGCGCAAGCCCGACGTTTTTCTATTTGATGAGCCCTTATCAAACCTGGATGCCAAATTACGGGTATCAACCCGCGTCAGCATTGCACAGTTGCACCACAATCTGAAGGCCGAAGGACAGACGGCAACGATGATCTATGTGACGCATGACCAGGTGGAAGCGATGACACTCGGTGATCGCATCTGTGTGCTTGACCATGGACAGATCGTTCAGGTTGATACGCCGATGAATCTTTATCAGTACCCGGCCAATAAATTCGTGGCGGGGTTTATTGGTTCGCCGGCCATGAACATAGTTGAAGCCACGGTTGAGCTAAGGGGGAGTGCCACCTGCCTGGCGCTTGAAAATGGCTGCAGACTGTTGCTGCCTGCGGATAAAGCAGCAAAAGTGCAGGACAACATCGGCCAGCGTCTATGGTTGGGCTTGCGGCCAGAACACATCAGTGTGGCAGATAACCAAGACAATGATGCCTTACCACAAAATATTGATATGCACACCATCACCTTGGTCGAGGCAATGGGTAATGAGCTCTACCTGTACTTTACTCTCGGCAAGGATAAGCTCGTATCACGTATCGCTTTTGACCCTCAGCGCATGGTCGCCCGAGGTGAAAATAAACCGCTTCATTTTGATATGTCCCATTGCCACCTGTTTGATATTGAGACCGGGGAATCGCTACTGATTACATAGACTCTTGATGATGTGCACTTCCCGGCTTTGTTGAATAAATCGGGTTGAGGTAAAACGCCCCCTATTAGCCACTTCCTCAGGCAATCCGTACACTTTCTGGCATGCCGACAGGCCAGAGGCTTTTGCCGCAGATACGCAACACAGGTCGAACAAAGAGCCGCCACAATCTCAATGGATTGAAGACTCTATTTCGTTGGCGCAAGCGTTGGATGCGCCTTACTGCTTACGATGAACGCCTGTAAAGCCCCATATCGGTTTGTCTCCTTTTATTTGCGGTGAGTAAGCAGAAATATTCCGATATGGGCATTCTTCAGACGATGGCCCACGGTCTCTCCATGAGTGGGTTTAGGGGGAAGATTATTGCATGCATCGTGTGAAGTCTCATTCAGTGTAGCGATCCCGCAGGGAAAAGATCTCCTCCTGGGTAAGTCCCACTGCGCGGGTAAGGTAATTATCCACAGAGCCATAGCGCAGTCTGATCTCATCGAGCGCTGCCCGGATAAACTCCGGCCGTGCCTGCTGGATGGCGAGGAAACCTTTGATCGCCTGTTTATCGCCGTTAAACGCTTTGCTCATCTCAGCCAGTTCGCGCTGATCGAACGCCTTGCGATAGTCATTGGTCAATATATAGTCGCGGATAATAGTGTCATCGGGAACACCCAGCGCCGACAGGAACACGGCAGAAACCACGCCGGTGCGATCTTTCCCGCCCGCGCAGTGCCAGATCATGGCACGATCATCGGTCAGCGCCTTATCGAAGATAGTTTTCAGTGAACGCAGCGTTTCCGGCTGCCAGACCATAAATCGATTCGTCTCTGGATAAAACTGTTCGGCGCGCGGCGTCTTCACAAAATGATAAATTGCCTCGTTGGTTTCCCATGAAACGTCTTTGAATTGTGGGGGTAAATCCGGTATTTGAGTGTGTATCCAGTTGACGTTGCCAAATGCCGGATCGGGTTTTTTCGCAATTTCAGCGTCGTTACGTAGATCGAATACATAGCCCAGATTCATCGTGCTGAGGTAGCGATAGCCATCGCTATTCACCTTGTGGGGCGTATCGCCGCGGTATAAGAAGCCCCATTTGACAGAGCGTCCGTCTTTAGTCAGATAACCGCCGGAATCCCTCAGATTATCCATTCCACCAGCGGGGAGCTTTCTCTCCGAGATGGTCAGCGGTTTTTCGCTGTTTGGGCGCTCGATTAAGAATAACGTGCGACGTCCCGGGTTCGGGTCCTCCAGCTTAAGCTCTCCTGCGACCACATCTTCCTCTAAAGGCGATATCCTTCCGCTGGCGACATCCTGCCAGTGTAGAATAACTTTCCCGGAGGCGGGCATGTCGCGCCACACCAGACGCAATTGGTCATTATTGCGCAACACCTCACCCACGCTATCAGACAAGATCTGGTTCCTGCTTTCTACCGCAGCAGCCGGGAAACTAAATATAGCCATTCCCGAAAAGAGAGCCAGACTGACGACCAATATACCGCCAGATAATTTTTTCATCGCACTATTCCTTTATGCCAATAATCTGATATAAAGCAAGAAACTCCTCACTCAGAATTTTAAAATTCTCCGCGCTCATCATCTGATCTTCAGCATGAATTAATATCAGTGAAAGGTGTTCACGCTCGCCTTCCATTTCGGCCTGAATTAATCCGGCATGCACTGCATGCCCCAGATTATAACTCTCTTTCCCGCTGTCGATTAACTCTCGCGCCCGCACAAAATTTCGCTGCCTGGCATGCTGAATAGCCTCAATAAAGGATGAGCGCGCTTCGCCTACATGACATATCATTTCAAAACAGATCTGTTCTGTATCCATCAGTGGCTCCCAAGAATAACCAGCGCCTGGCGTAAAATTTTCTCACCATTCATCGTGCCGTAATCCATCGTATCAATAACCCGCACGGGAATATCCTTCGCAACAGCCTGTACTTTATCCAACAGGAAGCGAACCTGTGGACCAAGTAAAATAATATCTGTGCCCGCCAGATGATCATTTAACTGTTGTTCCGGAATGGCTTTAATCATCACCTCAGCATTGATTTCCACTGCTGCTTCAGTCATTTTTTTCACCATAATGCTGGTGGACATACCGGCCGAACACATTAAAAGAATATGTTTCACAATCTTCATCCTTATATTAACTAAGTAGAGCTCCGTTGCTGGAAATAAGCCTCTGGTACCAGTAAAAGCTGGCTTTTTTATAGCGCGTTAACGTTTTAATATCGCTATCTTCGCGATCGACATAGACAAACCCATAGCGTTTGTTATAACCGTTGCTGGTACTCATTAGGTCGATAAAGGACCACGGGTAATAGCCCAACAGGGGAACGCCATCGCTGATTGCCAATTGCATCTGCTCGACGTGCTTTTGCAGATAGTCGATACGGTAGGCATCGTTAATCTCACCGTTTGCCAGTGTATCCCGGGCGCCGAGCCCATTTTCGGTGATCATGAGCGGCAACTGATAGCGATCAAACAGTTTGCGGCAGGCAATTCGCAGCCCAACAGGATCTATTTCCCAGTCCCAGTCGTTACGTTCCAGATAAGGATTGCTGTCGCCTGCATAGAGTCCTGGGAAGCGGGGATAGACAAAACCGCCCTTTTTGCCTTCCTGATTGAAACCCGGCTGAGCCTCTTCCGACTCGTCGGGACATGCCTTAGCAACATCGCTCTGGTAGTAATTGAAGGCAATAAAATCGGGGTTGGCTCCTTTAATCTCCTCCAGCTCGGTCGGCGAAAGCCGAATGTCCAACCCCCGGCAGGCAAAGAAATTCACCACTGTCGGGTTCTGGCGCCCCAGGCACAGAAGGTCCAGCGGATAGAAGGTGCGGAACTCATCCTCATTCAGTGCCGCCATCACATCCTGCGGTGCACTGGTGGCCGGATAGGCAATCGCGTAGCCAATACAGGGGCCGATTTTCGCCTGCGGTAGCAACTTTCGGCAGCTCTGGATGACTCTGGCATTGGCCAACGCCATCACCCGACTCACCTGGAAGCGCCACACTTCGACGTCAATGCCTGCCGGCACACCGCCAATTAAATCGGGATACAGCACGACGTTATTTGATTCACAGATGGTCATAAACCAGCGCACGCGATCGCCAAACGCATGGAAGCAGGTAACGGCAAACGTTAAAAAGTGCGTAATCATCTGCTCGCTGTACCAGCCGCCAAAGTTCTCCTGCAAGCTCTGAGGGTGATCAAAGTGATACAGTGTGACCAGCGGCTCAATGTTATTTTTTATCAGCTCATCAATCAGTTGATTATAAAAACTGACGCCTGCCGGATTCAGCGTTTCGCCGTCGGGATAAATACGCGTCCACGCAATCGAAAAGCGATAGGATTTCAGCCCCAGCGTTTTCATCAGGGCAATATCTTCCCGGAAGCGATGATAATGATCGGAAGTAACGGTTGTATCATGAAAGTAGTTAGAGAAATTCTTGCTGTCCTGCACCGAGATCCCTTTACCGTCTTCCTCAATGGCGCCCTCTACCTGATACGCTGCCGTCGCAGCACCCCAAAGGAAATTTTCCGGAAAAGGCTTTTGCACTAAGTGTTCCATTATGCATTTTCCTTATTCTGTAATTCTGTCTCTTGCTGCTCTTTCAAATAAAGCTGTTTATCCGCCATCCGAAAGAACGGGAAATAGATCAGCATCGAAATAATGAGTATCATAAATGACCAGAGCGTGGTGGACAGGCTACCCCCGGTCATTAAAAAACCCACAACAAAAGTTGGCGTTGTCCAAGGCAAGTTAGCCACGTGCGGCATATCAATAATGCCATACTGCATCAGCAAATAAGTGCTAGCGGCAATCAGGCCGGGCGTTAAAATAAACGGCAGCATAAAGAGCGGATTAAAGCAGATCGGTGTGCCAAAAATCACCGGTTCATTGATATTGAAGATC
Organism: Hafnia psychrotolerans; assembly: GCF_014639435.1. Lineage (GTDB taxonomy): Bacteria > Pseudomonadota > Gammaproteobacteria > Enterobacterales > Enterobacteriaceae > Ewingella > Ewingella psychrotolerans. The sequence goes on from NZ_BMFZ01000004.1 coordinate 55,610, forward strand.
CCCGGCCCCAGTGACATTCTGCCGAGCTTTTTAAAATACTGGCTCTTTGCCATCAGCGACATCAGTACTACCAGACCCAGTGTGGCACCGGTTCCTCCCGCCCAGATCATCGCATCAGTCGCGTTGGTGGCGGCAAACATGACCTGTTCCCCAGCCTGGAAGGCTTTTTCATTCAGCGCACCATTCTGCATCAGGAAAGGCATCGCGACACCGATCACCACCTGGGAATTAATGCCGCAGAAGAAGACCAGCGCGCACAGCATATGATAAAGAGCATAGCCCGGCGCGGAGTTAAGAACATAAGTGACTGGCGTCATGACACGCGCTATCACCACATTGATATTAAAGTGAAAAACCACGACCAATAAGCTAAAAACAGCCAGTAAAAACAGCGCAGGCAGTAGCGACGTAAAAGACTCGCTGACCGCGTCAGGTACCCCTTTTGGCATGCGTATGCCAATATTTTTCTGTTTGAACAACGCCAGCGTTTTTAACGTAATGAAGGCAATCAGGATGGCACTGATCAGGCCTGACGTACCCAGACCGTCGATGTTTAACAGGTATTCGCCGCTTTCCACCATCTGATACTGGCTGAGAATAAACAAGCTGACAGAAGTGGCAATGGAGACAAAAACATCCTGCTTATATTCCAGTGCGCCGTAATAAGCCACGCTGGCTGCCGTTAATAATCCCATAATGCCGGTGGTTGCGTTGAAAATAGCATTAAAAAACGGCGCGGCCGGCGCCATAAAGTTCGCCAGTGGAGCCCAGGGGATATTGGATAATAGAATGGAGGTGCTACCGATAATCAATAGTGCCATACAGGCACACATGGCATTGCGAATAACAGTCAGCGCACGATTGCTGCCTATTCTTGCGACTAACGGCATCAGATGCTTTTCAAGAAAGGTGGTTGAGGCGTTCATAATGTTTCCCTGTTCTTAGCACGTTCTTTTTAAATTTATTGCGGCCCGGCATTTATATGGAGATAAATGCTCAATAACGTTCGCGAATGATTGTATTCGGTTTGACTGCTCTGGGGCTTACAGAGTATTGCCGCAGAAGATGCGGCATTTTTCGCAGGGATTATTATGAATATGCCGCACCGTCACCTGTCAGCAAACTCATCAGGGTGGAAAACGTCGGGCTCTGATCAAGAGCCGCTAATTTTTTTTGTCGCCCATCAACGAGACGAGGCTTTCATGCAGCCACTGTAAAGGCTCCTTTTCCCCCGGACGTATATTCAGCATAAAAATGTAACGAACCTCATGCTTATCCCAGTTAACCGGTTTTTTCAGTAAGGCAACAGCAACAAAAGTGTGCTCTCCGCAGGGATGGAGTGGATGGGGGAAAGCAATCGCATCACCAAACGCGGTGGCGGACAGCTTTTCCCGTTCGATGACTGACGGAAGAAAATCAGCGCTGGTTGGAATATAAAGAGCGACACGCTGGCAGAGTTCTGCAATCAGTTGATAGCGTTCAGCACTTTGCAAATCGGTGAAGAAAAGACTGGGGTGAAAGTATTCGCTAACCGGCCGGTGAGATTGCTGTTTACTGCTCAACCAGCTTTCCATCTGGCCTAAATCCCTGGCGTCGAGAAAATAGTTCACGCGCATCAGAGGGATAGCCGTTTTAAAAGGCACATCGACCGTAGAAAGGATCATGTCATAGCCGGTCAGGTCGAAATCGGTGAGCTCATACAACTGCACCACTTTGATTTCTCGGATGGAATCAGAAAAGCGCTGTCTGATTTTATACAGCAGCAGTTGCGAGCTCCCCATCCCGCTGGCACAGACGATAATTAAATTGTAGCGCTGGCAAGAAACACCTTTGCGATCAATGGCTAAAACAAAATGGATGGCCAGATAACCTATCTCTGCCTCATTGACCTCCAGCCCGGTTTCCTGCTGGATAACTTTCCCGGCCAGTACCGCCATTTCAAACGCTTTAAGGTTCTCCTGCTTGATCTCTTCCAGCAGCGGATTGTGCACTTTCAGATCCCAGTTGAGGCGATCTATCATCGGGATAAAATGCAGCGACAGCAGATGAAAAAGCTCGAAGTCATCGGCCAGATCGATGGCAAAGTCAGCCACTATTTGCTGGCTGATTTTATCGAATAAGCGGCTGATATCCTGGGTGGCCGCGAAGGTCTGATGATGATGTAGACTGCGCTTACCAGCAAGATGGATGGCGATGAAATAGCGCTCTGCGGCGGGGAAAGGGATGGCAAAAGCACGCTCAATGCGAATAACTAACTGCTCTGCCACGCGATATTCATCGCGCTCTTTCAGAGCCTTATAATTTATAGGCAGCGCCGCATCGCCATGACGGCTCTCGATACGCATCAGCGCAATTTCCAGATGAACGACCAGATTCTGAAACCCCGTATCCGTCAACACCAACTGGTGCTCTTTCAGCGTGTCAGTCAGGATGGTCATGATTTTTTGTCGAACGGCCTTTCGACTATCTTCTTCCGGCTGGCGATGCTCATCATCATAGAAAAAATATTTCGCCATCGCCTGACGAATATTCAGCTCAGTTCCAGCTACTTTTATTCCACTCGCCGTTTTCGCATACAGAATCAAATTAAATCCGCTTAAAGCATGACGGACACCCTTCATACAGCTGTTCAGGGTTGACCGACTGATATATATTTCCTCGGCCAGCTCATCCAGCTTGGTATAACCTTCAGCCGAGAGCAAAGAGCGAAGAATATAATCAACCCGCTCCTTATAGCGAACCGGTGCCACAAAGTGCTGACGATGTTCAGTCTCTAATATTATTTTAATCAGCTGGCAATATTTCTCCTCATCCCTGACAACTAACTGATAACCTTTTCCCGGACGTGAATTCAACTCCACACCATTTTCACCAAGCGCATCTCTATAATGTGATAAATCGTTTCTTAGCGTGCGGGGTTTTATAGCCAATTTTTTACAGATTTCATTACTGGTTAGGGGACCTTCCGCCTCGTGTAATAGCTTCAGCAGACGCCCTATGCGATAGTGGTAATGTTTTATCATTCTTAGTACCAAGACCTTTAAGTCATTCCATTCATTACTTTTCCATTTGATAGTTAACTGTAAATAAGTTCAGGACAAATAACTTAGCCCTCACTCACAAATAAGAAATAAGCGACCACTTGAGGTTTAATTGGGCTTATTTAAAAAAAGAGGATGGTTATAATTCTCACGAACGCCGATTTTTTCTGGGCTTTGTTGAGTAAATTCGACTTACTCAACAAAGCCGCCAGACATTATATATCGAACGATTTTTCAAACGAATAGGCGGGTAGAAACACGTTTATCGCACTTTGTACTGAGGCTTTTTTCACATTTGGACTTGGGTGATCGTCTAAACCCCAAAGTTGACGCTCAACTAATCCCGCTTCGCATAATGATTTGAAGTACAGCCCCATTTGTCGGAGCTCGCCTGGTCGTAAAAGCTCACGCTTTATCAAATTTTCGAGAACGCCGCAAATCGATATCAAGGTCTGCCGAGGCCCATTCTCATAGAAGATACGGCTAAGATGTGGCTGTCTTCCCGCCTCACCGATGATCAACCGGTTCAGAGCCATAACTTCAGGTCGGGTCACCAAATCAAGGTAGGATATCCCGAGGTGCATTAGGGTCGCATGCACATCATTTTCGTTACTTGACGCTTCCAGCGTCTCTATCCCCCCTTCTCCTGCTTGTACAACAAAAGCATCAAACAAGGCTTCTTTATTCGGAAAGTATCCATAAAGTGTGACTTTGGAGGACATCGCCTCAGCAGCGATCGCCTCCATCGTCACCGAGCCAAATCCTTTTTCTATGAATAACTTGCCTGCTGCCTGCACAAAGCTTAAACGACGAGTATCTGTTTTCTTACGCATAGCGAAATATTACCTGGGTTACACAAGAGCGCCAATTATAAATGAACGATGACGTACAAATAAGTTGACTAAAACTTTTCTCATGCATAATGTGAACGATATCGTTCATTTATAGGCTTGCATTGATGGCATGTCCAGAGGCTTTTACCGCAGAGACGCAAAACAGGTCGAACAAAGAGCCTTCACAACCTCAATGGATTGAAGGCTCTATGTCGTTCGCACTGCGAACCACGATGGCTGCGTTGCTGGCACTGTTAACTTCAGCATCACTGGGGATAGAACATCCATGGTGGTCTGCTATGACGGTGTGGCTAGTGACTCAGCCTTTCGAGGGTTTATTGCTAGAACGCACCTTGGCACGACTTGCGGGGTCAGTCGTTGGCGCAAGCGTTGGATGTGCCTTACTGCTTGGCCTGGGGGGACAGCTATGGCTGTTACTTCTGTCGCTGGCACTCTGGCTGGCGTTATGTGCTGGACTGGGTAGCATATTTCAGCATTCCCGGAATTATGTCTTCGTGCTGGCCGGCTATACGGCGTCGATAGTGGTTATGTTCGGGTTGGGCGAGGGTGTTTTTAGTCGCACCCTCGCGGAAGACCGTATGCTGTGCACGTTTATTGGTATTGCTTGCTCTGCACTCGCCTTCCCCCGCAGCCTATCTAAGGTGGCGTATGACAAACTATGCGAGCATCACGAAGCTTTGCTGGAACGGTGCCTGGAGCATGTAGAACATTATCTGCACTATGGCAGATCCGCATGTTCGGTGCGCCCTCTCATCGCCGACTTGGCTGAAATGGTCAATAAGACTCAGCGCATTGGCTTATATACCCCACAGATCAATCAGGTGTACGGATTGCTTTTAGAGCTACTCGTCCTGACGCGTGATGGTGAAAATTTACGTGAAACGGTGCCTAGCCGATACCCTACATCTCAGGCACCAGAGAACGGCCCCAGCGTATTACCCCATGACGCCCCGCTTTCTAAAACGGTTATCCAATCCGCCATATCGCAGGCTCTTGAAGAGTTGCTTGACGTATTGCACCGACCCGCAGCGCGGAGAGTGCGCAGCATATTTAGAGACGTTGATATGTCATCGGTAATACGCGCATCTTTTCGGCCTGTCATCGGCCTGTCTGTTGCCGCGGTGATCTGGCTGAGCACGGGGTGGCAAGCGGGAGCCATGATGGTCATGACCGCCACGCTGTTTACATCACTCTTTTCAAACAACATCAATGGGAACTTAGCGTTAATCCACGTCATGATGGGTTCACTCTTAGGCGCTTGTTTTGGCCTGTTTGTTCGGCAATTTTTGCTCCCCGAGGCCAGTGAATTCTGGATGATCCTCTTATGTATTTTCCCTTTCCTGTTACTCGGTGCCTGGCTAATGCGTCACCCTTCGACAGGGAAGATGGCGATCGACATGAACATGACATTCCTGCTCATTGCTCAGCCAGCATCCGTGCCGACTGACTTAATGACAGCGCTGAATGAGTCGGCAGCTATCCTCGCTGGCGTGATTATCGCCGTAGTCACCTATTGGCTGCTAATGCCAGCCACACCTCAGTTAAGTCGGAATATGACCGTTCGGCACCTAGTGAAACTGGTCAATCGCGTTAGCCAAACATCGGAAGTGATGCACGCCTCACGGACTCATGACGCCTTGCGGGCAGCACTGGTGAGACTGCTGAATCAATGTGAACCGACTGACAAGATTTTTATGGCAGCACAGAACTGCATGGTGCTATCGCGTGAAGTATTACTCACTCACTCGCCCACCTTCCCAAAAATAGATCCCTTGAGCAAAGACAATCTATCCCCGATGCAAAACGCTGCCGAAACGCTACGAAATGCCGGTACAAAGTTGCTCGCAAGCCTTGATGACAAACCAACAGACGGGAGTTTCAGATGAGCTATAACCAACCACAAATGGCATTCAACGGCCAATACATCGCGGGTCAATGGCGGTCAGGTAATGCTGGGACCGTGCTGCAAGATTACAATCCTTATAACCAGTCGCTTTTAACCGAGATAGCCCAAGCTAACAGTGCTGACTTGGACCAGGCATTTCGTTCGGCCGCAGCGGTACAACGAGAATGGGCCAGAGCGCTGCCTAGTGAGCGATCAGAGGTTTTCTATCGAGCAGTTCAAATCATAGATGCACGCCATGACGAGATCGTCGACTGGTTAATCGCTGAGTCCGGGAGCGTTAGGATTAAGGCGGAAATGGAGTGGCAAGCTGTCCGCGCCACCACGCTCGCCGCAGCAACGATGCCTTCACGCGTCGCCGGACGGATCCTGCCAATCGACGTGGCAGGTAAGGAAAGTCGGGTATATCGCACCCCTTTGGGTGTGGTCGGCGTGATCAGTCCCTGGAACTGGCCGATGCACCTTTCTAATCGCTCGATCGCTCCTGCATTAGCGCTGGGAAACGGCGTGGTCGTTAAGCCCGCCGAAGATACGCCGGTTACCGGTGGATTATTGCTGGCCAGCATATATGAGCAAGCCGGCCTCCCGCCAGGTCTGCTGAATGTTGTGATCGGCGAAATCAGCGAAGTGGGCGACGCCTTTACCCTGCATCCCATCCCAAAATTTATCTCCTTTACGGGATCGACTCGCGTTGGGCGGCATATCGGCCAGCTTGCAGTAACCGGCCCCACACTCAAACGTGTCGGCCTTGAACTCGGTGGCAATGCTCCGTTTGTGGTGCTTGACGATGCGGATCTGGAACGTTCTGTGAATGCAGCCATCGTCGCCCGCTTCCTTCATCAGGGGCAAATATGCATGAGCAGCAACAGAATTATCGTTGACGCCAAGCTCTATGACCGTTTTGTCGAAGCCTTTGTTGAACGTGCACGCGGTCTTAAGGTGGGTGATCCAAACCTATCGGATACGGTCATAGGGCCGCTGATCAACATCAAGCAGCTAAAGGCGGCGGTTGAGCGAATTGATGCTGCCCGTGCCGAAGGCATCAATTTGATTTTAGGTGGGGAACCGAAGGGTCAGGTACTGCCGCCGCATGTCTTCATCGACGTTGCCAACGACTCCCCCCTTGCGCAAACAGAACAATTCGCGCCGATAGCCCCCTTAATTCGTGCTGAAGATGAAGCTGATGCATTGCGGTTAGCCAACGCGACTGATTTCGGCCTATCAAGTGCCGTATTTAGTGGTGATGAGGCGCGCGGAGTTCGCTTTGCACAAAAAATCGAGGCTGGCATGACCCACGTTAATGATATCTCCATCAATGATGACCCCAGCAATATGTTTGGAGGAGAGAAAAACAGCGGCATTGGCCGTTTCAATAGTGATTGGATTATCGCTGAACTTACCACCGATCACTGGATCACGGTGCAAGAGGAACCACGCACGTATCCATTTTAAGCATGAAACAGCTTGCGACTTCCACACCCCATGAGGAGCAGTAGCCATGAATAAATCTTTTCCCAACACGCCTGAATTTAGCGGGCTATACAAACCCAGCCGTATCGAAGCGAATGTGATCGATCTGGAAATTGAAGGGACAGTGCCTCCGGAGATCAATGGGATCTTCTATCAGGTCTCTCCCGACCCACAGTATCCGCCGATGTTAGGCAAGGACATTTTCTTCAATGGTGATGGTCTGGTCAGTGCATTCCACTTTGAGCAAGGCCGAGTGAACATACGACGTCGTTATGTCCAAACCGATCGTTTGAAGGCTCAGTACCGAGAGGGCCGATCCCTAAACGGCATTTATCGCAACGTCTATACAAACGATCCGCTGGCGGCGGAAAATAACAACACCGCCAATACCACCGTGCTTTTCCACGGCGGTATCCTGCTGTCAATGAAGGAGGATGGTTTACCTTATGCGCTCGATCCTGAAACCCTTGAGACGAAGGGCGTCTGGGATTTCAATGGGCAAATCACATCAGCCACCTTTACCGCGCACCCGAAGATCGATCCCAGTAACGGTGACTTATTATGTTTCGCCTACGAGGCAAAAGGAGACGGAACGCCTGACATTGCGTACTACGAGATCGACTCTACGGGTAAGTTGAAAAAAGAAGTCTGGTTCAAGGCACCCTATGCAGCAATGATTCACGACTTTGCCGTCACCGAGCATCACGTCATTTTTCCAGTCATCCCATTGACTGCCGATGTAGAACGGATGAAACAAGGTGGGCAACATTTCGAATGGCAACCGGATCTCCCGCAGTTGTTTGGTGTTCTGCCACGTAACGGTAACGCAGAGGATGTGCGCTGGTTCAAAGGGCCAAAGGATGGTTTCCAGGGCCATACTCTCAATTCTTACGAGGAAGGGAATAAGCTGTTCGTTGACATGCCGGTGACCTCCGGGAATGTCTTCTATTTCTTCCCACAAGCCGATGGTTTTGTGCCTTCACCAGAAACGCTGAGTTCACAACTGATGCGCTGGACCTTCGACCTCAATTCTGCAAGCGATCAGGTAGAACCGATACCTCTCACAGAATTTCCTTGTGAGTTCCCTCGCTGTGACGAACGTTTCACTGGCAGACGTTACCGACACGGGTTCGTCCTGGCATTTAACCCATCACTTCCTTTCGATGCGTCACTGGCAGAAAGACCTTTTCAATTTTTCAACCAACTGGCACATATCGACGTGGAAACCGGCATCAGCGATGCCTGGTTTCCTGGTGACGCCCAGTGTTTCCAGGAACCCATCTTCGTCCCACGTTCAGAGGGCGCCCCAGAGGGCGATGGATATGTCATTGCTTTGTTGAATCACCTGCATGGTGATAATACTGAACTTGTCGTCCTTGACTCAAAAAATATGGCCAATGGACCACTGGCACGTATCAAAATACCTTTCCGAATGAGGATGTCTCTGCACGGGAATTGGACTCCCGCCGCACTCTTAGGATGATCTGCTTTAGTTAATGACCGTCTTTAATCTCTACCGGGCGTCATGAATGCGTTGGCTCCCGGTAGACTCCAGGGCATTCAAAATAAAATCGTGATGAGTTTGCGCATGCCGGTGACCCGTGCGCGTTTTTTGGGTTTTCCTGCGGCAAGCTGTCGTTGATAGAACATTGACTCTCCTTCATTTCTGCCATTACTTAGTGCTTAGCTCCAACCCTATCCCATGTTGCCGTCAACCCCATGACGGCCCCCTTCCGATGAAATACTCCAGAATCCAGACCTCGCCGGCCTGTTTGAAAGCGTTACAGATATCCGATGAGACTTAAAAAGGACTGACACTGCTTTACGGAGGTGGGACTAGCATACGATCAGACTATTGAATATTGAGGAAAAAGGAATATGAAATCGAGACTCAGCTTTGCTGTACTTTGTATCTTCATCACCTTCGGCGCGATGGCAAAAGATAGGATTCATTTAACCTCCGCGTCCGCACACCGTGGCGGCTTTAACAGCCAAAGTCGCTTCGCGGATACCGCCGAAAAGCCGGATGAACACCTAAGGGAAGATCACCACCGGACGCTCCGCAGTACCTCTTGACAGTGAAGCTCCTGATCACCAATCTTTCCAGGAGCGGTTTAATCTTGCTTGGTCTGAAAAACAGAAACGGCTAAGCTATGGCAAATTCTGACACTGAGATATTTCCTCCCCAATGGCAAAGAAACCAGAAGCAACACCTTCCGTATTTGATCATCTGAAAGATGACGACAGTTTTGACCTGTGGGGCCGTTCAGGTCTCAGCACGGCACTTAACAAAGCCAAACCCAAAACACCGGATAACGACGCCATGGCGGCAGCCCGTAAACTGATTCAAGGCAATAAAAATCAGGCGAAATAAGTGGCTTTAGAACTCGTCTTCATCGTCAAGAACCCGCTTAAAAGCGGGTTTCCTACATGATGTATCCGCGACTGCGCATTCACACCATAAGTATCATCGCGCCCAGGGCTGGACATCTATACGTCCAAAACGTAATCTGACTTTCCATTGCGAACGTATTCACTTCGGTTATGTAAGGAAAACTCAGCCCATGCGCACACACGCTCTTGCTTTTACTCTACTTGCCACCACGCTATTTTCTGCGGTTTCCCATGCGGGTACCACATTGGACCGCGTGATGAAAACCGGCGTGCTGCATAACGTCATCGTTAACGATTACCCACCCTTTGGTTTTATTGATGACCACAATCAACTGGCCGGTTTTGATGTCGACGTGGCAAAAGCCGTAGCCCAGCGCATGGGCGTGAAGCTCGAGGTGACCGCGCCGGGCTGGGAAACCATTATCGGCGGCAACTGGCGCGGCCGCTGGGATACCTGTATCTGTTCAATGACCCCCAACGTCGAGCGCGCCAAAGTACTGAACTTTGTCGCACCTTACTACAGCTCCCCGGCCGTACTGGTGGTCAATAAAAAGGATGAACGCATCAAATCCGCTGCAGATCTCAGCAATAAAAAAGTCGGTATTGGCATGGGCTCGAGTTACGAAGCCTACCTGCAAAAAACGCTGGTGATCCCCGGCACTAAACCGATTGCTTTCCCTTTTGACAACGTACAGGCCATCCCAAGCGATGAAGAAGTGGCATTCCAGAATCTGGCTCTCGGCCCCGGTGTGCGCCTGGATGCCATCGTCTCTGATTTAGCCACCGCCAACGCACGCATCAAACGCAATCCGGTATTTAAAATTGTCGCCGAGCTGTATGCCGAACCGAACTGGGTTGCCACCGATAAAGGTGATGCCGAGTGGGACAAGAAAGTGGCAGATACCATTAAATCCCTGCGGGATGACGGCACGTTGGCGAAGATTTCCCAACACTGGCTGGGTGAAGACATTACCAAAGAGGCACCGTAACGATGCCGCAACTTCCTGAGCTCAACGCGACGCCGCCGGACAACAACACGACGCCGCCGCCCAGTACCGGCGTTTTCTCTAGCCCGCGCGCATTTAAAATAAAGACACTCCTCACCTGGGTTATTTTGCTCAGCTTACTGTTGGGGACCTTCAGTAAAATGGGGCTGCAATGGGATCTTATCGGGCAGAAACTGCCGTTCCTGCTGGGCCTGCACCTGTCGCCGGATGGTTTTATTCAGGGTGCGGCCTTAACGATCCTGATCACCGCCTGTTCGATGTTTTTCTGCCTTTTATTGGGTCTTATCACTGCATTAGGCCGTATGTCAGACAATGCGCTGGCCTTTGGCTGCGCGACCTTCTATGCCTCACTGTTTCGAGGTACGCCACTGTTGGTGCAGGTGCTGATTATCTATCTGGCACTGCCGCAAGCGGGCATTGTTCTTGGCGCGTTAAGCTCGGGCATTATTGCGTTGTCGCTTAATTACGGCGCGTATCTGGCGGAAACCATCCGTAGCGGTGTCATCTCAGTGCCACGCGGGCAGAAAGAAGCGGCGATGGCGCTTGGCCTCTCCTCATGGACCGTCGCCAGACACGTCACCGCTCCACAGGCTTTACGCATTATCATTCCACCTGCTGGTTCGATGTTTATTTCCATGCTGAAAGATTCATCTCTGGTGTCGCTGATGGGCCTGTGGGAACTTAACTTTTTGGCACAATCTTACGGGCGCAGCACCTACCGCTATATGGAAATGCTGGCCACCGCCGCCGCCATATACTGGATTATGTCTATCGTGCTGGAACTGTTCCAAAGTCGCCTTGAGCGCCGTTTTGGACAGGGTTATCGCCATTAATCGTTTTCTGAATAAGTCGCAGGTATGCCATGTCCTTTCCACAAGATTTCCGCTTAATTTCCTATTTATCGAGACTGGAACAGGCAGTGCGCTTTCCGCTGTCATCGTCATATCCGGAATCGATGAACATCGAGACTCTGTTTGAGATTGCCGGAGCTCAACATCGTCAGCCTTTTATGCAGGCGATGCTCGACTATCCGCCGCTACGCGGAACCCCCGAGCTATTGGAGGCGATCGCCGGAACTTACGACCACATCAACAGCGGACAGATCATCAGTTTTGCTGGTGCCGATGAAGCCATTTACGCCAGCTTTCTCGCCTTGCTCGAACGCCGCGATCACGCGATTGTTATCACGCCCAATTATCAGTCATTGGAGAGCGTACCGATGTCGCGGTGTGAAGTGACAGGCGTGGCGCTGGAGGCTGAAAACGGCTGGGCGCTGGAGGTCGAAAAAGTCCGTGCAGCGATGCGCACCAATACAAAAGTGCTGGTGATCAACTTCCCACACAATCCGACAGGGGCGCTGATAAGCCATGCGCAACTTAATGAGCTCGTGTCAATGTGCCGCGAACGTGGCGTGTGGATTTTCTCGGATGAAGTCTACCGGTTGACTGAGTTCAACCCCGCCGACCGTCTGCCTCAGGTGGCCGATATTTACGAGCGCGGTATCTCACTGAACGTCACGTCGAAAGCTTACGGTCTGCCTGGGCTGCGCATCGGTTGGGTCGCTTGTCAGGACAGCGCCTGGCTTTTGAAACTGGAACGCATGAAGCAGTATTTGTCGATCTGTAACTCCATACCTAACGAGATGCTGACTACCCTGGCGCTTAATGCGCGCGACACTATTCTTGAACGAGTGATGAACCGTTCAAGTGCTAACCTGCAACGTCTGACCGATTTCCTTGCCAACCATCCGCAGCATTTCGACGTCACTCAGCCTAAAGCCGGTGTGCTGGCTTTTGTTCGCTATAAAGGCGCAGAAGGGGCAGAAGCTTTTGCTACAAGGCTGGTAGAAGGGTCCGGCGTGATGGTGATTCCCTCTGTGGTCTACGCCTCCATGCTGACGCCGGTATCGGAAGATTTTCTGCGCATCGGTTTTGGGCGGGCGAATCTTGGTGAAGCGCTGGAAGCGTTGGAAGCCTGGCTGGAAACGTATTCCTTTACATAATACCAGGCAAAAGCCCGCCAATACTGGCGGGCCGTGATGAAGCGCTCAGACACAGGAGAACATCACGAAGACATACGCTGCGCGCTGGACCATGTTGTAGTGACACAAATCGCGGCCAATAATCCGCTACTCAGCCAGAACGGGCGGGACCCGAACGCGGTTAAAACGTTGTTCAATCAGTTGATGGCCGTGAATCCGACCGTCGAAGTCTATCTGCTCGACAAGGAAGGTAATATTGTTGGCAACGCCGCACCGGCCGGCAAACTGCAACGTCAGCGGATAGATTTAGCACCGGTACATGCTTTGCTGAACGGAGCACAGATGCCGGTCTATGGCGACAACCCACGTACCCAGGATGCTCGTCAGGTGTTCAGCGCCGCGCCGCTGAAAGCCAATGGCGTGACCCAGGGCTATGTGTACATCAGCCTGCTGGGTGATGACTACACCGCGCTGGCCAGCAAGGCGCAATATCAATCAGCCATTTATAGGGCGCTCAGATCGATGAGCATGGTCGTGCTGTTTGGGTTGCTGGCCGGAGCGCTGGCGTTCCGTTGGGTAACCCGCCCGGTGCGCAAACTGACAGCGCAAATCGCTCACCTCGACGTTGGTGGCATGGCGGTCGTTGCAACGCGGTGCCATCACTCAGCCTGTCAGTTGGCGTGTCCCTGAACGACAGGCAGGGCACATTCTCAGCATCGACTCACACGTCTTGCCTGCTACACTTTTAGTCCTACCCACAGATATCCCCGAAATAATTCGAGTTGCATCTGGTCGACACATGGCGGGATCCCAATAAACCGACGCAAGTCGGTTTATTGACGACAGTCAGCCTCTGCGATTTGAAGTATCACGGGGAAACGGAGCATCCTCATGTCAGAACAATATCAGCCACCTAGAGTCTGGACCTGGAACAAAGACGACGTCAGTAAGTTCTCGAGCATTAACCGCCCGATAGCGGGCCCGACGCATGAGAAAACGCTGCCAGTGGGCAAACACCCTTTGCAGTTGTATTCGCTCGGCACGCCGAATGGCCAGAAAGTGACGATCCTGCTGGAAGAGTTGCTGGAGCGGGGTGAAAGCGGTGCAGAATACGATGCCTTTATTATCCGCATCAACGAAGGCGATCAGTTCTCCAGCGGCTTCGTGAATGTGAACCCAAACTCCAAAATCCCTGCCCTGCTCGATAATTCAGTGACGCCGCCAATCCGCGTATTTGAATCCGGCAATATCCTGCTGTATCTGGCAGAAAAGTTCGGTCAGTTCCTGCCAAAAGATCTCGCCGGTCGCACCGAAACCCTGAACTGGCTGTTCTGGCTGCAAGGCTCCGCGCCGTATCTTGGTGGGGGTTTCGGACATTTTTACCATTACGCGCCGATGAAAATCGAATACGCCATCAACCGTTTCGCCATGGAAACTAAACGCCAACTCGATGTGCTTGATCGCCAGTTGGCAGAGCATCGCTTTATCGCTGGTGAAGAATATACGATTGCCGATATCGCCATCTTCACGTGGTACGGCAATCTGGCAAAAGGTGGCCTGTACGAATCGGGAGAATTCCTCGACATCGCGTCGTACAAGCATTTCCAGCGCTGGGCCGATGAAGTCGCGAAGCGTCCAGCGGTTAAACGCGGTAGCATCGTGAACCGCACCTGGGGCGAACCGGCGCTGCAACTGGAAGAGCGCCATGATGCGTCAGACTTCGATGACAAATTGATATCGTAATGGGGTTGTCGATGTAGAAAGCAAAAAGGGTGGGATCCTCTCCCCCCCCTTTTTATTATTGCCAATCAGGTTAAGGCTTTCCGCGTTAACCCAACGGCTTATTTTCCGTCAGAAAATCAATAAATACCCGCACTTTAGGCAGCATATGGCGGCGGCTGGGCCAAACCACAGAAAACTTGCCATTATCGTTGAGATAATCACCGAGCACGGACAGCAATGCGCCTCGTTGTAACGCTTCACGCACCAAAAACTCAGGGACATAAGCCAGCCCGACACCCTGCTGCACCGCCTGCAACAACGCCTCCAGATTATTACTACTGAGCACGACCGGCAGAGTGAGCGGTTGCGGGCTGTTGACCGCCCAGGGCTGCAACTGTCCATTAGCCGGAAAACGATAGCGCAGGCAGGCGTGGTGTTGCAGATCCATTGGCGTCAGCGGCGCAGGGTTGGTCTCGAAGTAGCTCGGGCTACCGACAATCACAAAATGAAAAGGTCCCAGCCGCCGCGACATCAATTGCGATGTGGGCAGTTCGCCGCTGCGCACGGCAACATCAATACCCTCCGCAATTAAATCCACCATGCGATCGCTGAAATCCAACTCCAGTTCTACCTGCGGGTAGCGGCGCATGAACTCGGCCAGATGCGGCAATAACATGCGGTAACCGATAGCCGGCATACTGACGCGTAGCTTGCCCCGAGGCTCCGCAGAGACGCGTGACAGCTCCTGCTCCGCCTCCTCAATTTGTGCCACGATCTGCTGGCAGCGTTCAAAAAACAGCTGCCCTTCATCAGTCAGACTGATTCGCCTGGTACTGCGGTTAAAGAGCCGAACACCCAGTTTCCCCTCCAGCCGGGCGACACTTTTACCCACCGCCGAAGAGGAGATGCCCATGCGTTCTCCCGCGGCTACAAAGCTATGAAGCTGTGCAGCCCGAACAAACGCCAGTATGCCGTTAAGATTTTCCATCATGATCACCGCTGAATGTTTAAACGCTATACGAGCCATTCTGTCCGTAATATCCGGACTGTAAGCCTGTTTCGGCAACATTGTAGACATTTTATCATCTCAGTCACTTTCCTGTTTTATGGACACGACCATGACTCAACCTAAACCTCACCCCACGTCTCACATTTCAGGCTCGTCCAGCGTGCTGTTCACCCTCTGTCTGGCGGGGATGATTATGCCGCTGAATTTTGTCAGCGGTGCGGTGGCAACACCGGCCATTGCCCGCGAGTTAGGCGGCAGCGCCCAGGCTCTAAGCTGGATAACCAACGCCTTTATGCTCACTTTCGGCTGTTTTCTGATGGCCACCGGTGCGCTGGCCGATGAGTTTGGCCGTAAAAAGGTATTCATCTGCGGCGTGGCCGTGTTTGGTCTGCTTTCGCTGCTGCAAAGTTTCAGCACTAGCCTGGTGGAGATCGATTTACTGCGCGGTGCGCAAGGCATCGCCGCCGCTGCCGCACTGGCGGGCGGCTCCGCAGCGTTGGCGCAAGAGTTCGATGGGCCAGCACGCACCCGTGCATTCAGTCTGCTCGGCACCAGTTTTGGGATCGGGCTGGCGTTGGGGCCGTTTGTGGCGGGTTTGCTGATTGTGCATTTCGGCTGGCGTGCGGTGTTTCTCTCCTCCACCCTGATCGCCCTGCTTTCTTTGCTGACCGGCGCATGGCGGATGCGGGAGTCACGCAATCCTGACGCCGCAGGTATTGACTGGCCCGGTACGCTGTCCTTCACTGCCATGTTGGCATTGCTGACCTGGGCATTGATGGAGATTCCACAGTACGGTCTGCAAAGCTTGCCGGTTCTGACGATGCTCGGAGGCGCGGCGCTGCTGCTGGCGCTGTTTATCGCCGTGGAACTGCACGTGAAACATCCGATGCTGGATTTGTCGCTGTTTCGTTTCCCACGGTTTATCGGCGTGCAGGCCTTACCGCTGGCGACCGGTTTCTGTTTTGTGGTCCTGCTGGTGCTTCTGCCGATGCAGTTTATTGGCATTGCGGGTCTGAGTGAACAACAGGCCGGGCTGATGATGATGCCGCTATCATTGCCGATGGTGGCCGTACCGCTGATTGCTGCATGGCTGACCCGCTGGATAAGCGCAGGCGTGCTCTGCACCTCGGGTTTAGTGCTGGCGGCGCTGGGTTTATGGTGGCTGAGCGTGGCGGTCAATACGCAAAATGTGGAGCAGATGATTTTACCGATGCTGTTGATCGGGCTGGGCACCGGCATACCATGGGGTTTGATGGACGGGTTGTCGGTCAGCGTGGTGCCAAAAGAGCGAGCCGGTATGGCGACCGGGATTTTCAGTACCACGCGCGTGGCGGGGGAAGGGATTTCACTGGCGACGGTCGGTGCCTTGCTGGCAGCGTTTATGCACGGCGGCCTGGCAGCGCATTTCTCCGACGCAGGGATCGCAGAAGCCAGCCAACGACTGGCGACAGGTAATTTACATCAGGCACAGCGCCTGCTGCCCGATGCCAGCGTCATGCAGTTACAGCAAATATATGGCGCTTCGCTGCATCATCTGCTGCTGTGTCTGGTGGCGATCACGCTGCTATCGGCGGTGGTGGTGCTGTTGACATTGGCAGGAAAAGAGACGGCGACAGGAAGCGACAACAATATACGGTGCTGCTGACGCTAACAGAGTAATCAGGAAGGAAAAACAGACCCGTGCGGCGCAGTCAGTAAAAACTGCCGCACCGGTAGACGTGCAAATTACAGCGCTTTGAGGATCTTCATCGTGGCATCAACGTCAATTTCGTCTTCGGAGAAGATGAAGGTGGTGTTCTGGAAGGTGGTGACTGCCAGCTTTTTCAGCGTGCGTGTCTCTGCTTGCTTCTCTTCTTCTTCCTTCGGGCGGATACGGTTCATTAGCAAGCCAACTGACAGTACCGCGTTCTCTTTATTGATCTGAGATTCCGCAGGCACTTCTTCGCTGTAGGCCAGAAAAGACTTGATACTGGTGATTTTGATACGCTCACCGGCAATGAAAATGTACCGGCTTTCTGGCTCGACTTTTACCGCGAAAGCCGCAAGGCCTTTATTGTTGGTCGTCGGCTCGAACGTCACCACGGCGTCTTTCTTGATCAGCTCAGGGTTGGCGACTTTAATCACGTGGAAATAACGGTTATCGCCGTTTTCATCTTTGATAAAACCGAAACCTTTATCTTCAAACCAGGTTGTGATTGTCCCGTTCATCGCTATAACCGCCTAATTAATCGTTCAACATGTCAAATTTTGCAGCGCGCAGTCTAATGCAGTTCGTGCCTAAAGTCCTGCGATTTACCGCAATACCGCCCTAAAGTCGACAGGTTGAATCAAGGATAGATAAAAAATTTGCTGTGCTTGCCAAATTTCTGGTGTTAATCATTCGCGGCCCAACACCCGCAGACTTCGCTGTTTCAGGATACGGTGAAGGTTAAACTCTAGCCAGTCGGCCAGTCCGGTCGCCTGCTCTTTAACCTCGAGCCCCAGCGGCGACAAACTATACTCAACGTGTGGCGGAACGACCGGATACGAACGTCGGTCAACAAAACCGTCCTCTTCCAAAACCTGAAGCGTCTGGGCCAGCATTTTTTCGCTGATACCTCCAACTTTGCGGCGTAATTCGCTGAACCGCAGTGTTTCTTCGCTCAGGGCGATCAAAATCAGTAAGCCCCAGCGGCTGGTCACGTGACGGAGGATCTCCCTCGACGGACAATTCGGATCGAGGACTTTTCCCTGTCGGAGCTGTTCCGATAGCGTCAAAGGTTCATAAAATTTTTCAGACGGAATGACTTGCATACTTACCTTTTGGTGCGTACTTACAAAAAGTTAGTGTATAGCATAAGATGCTTTCAGAGCCAGTGTCGTGAAGACCTCTTTTGAATAAATCTTTTTTGGAGAAACAACATGATTGCAATTACCGGTGCTACCGGCCAGTTAGGCCGCCTTGTTATCACAGCGCTTCTGAAAAAAATTCCTGCTAATCAAATTATTGCTGCTGTACGCAGCCCTGAAAAAGCACAAGATCTGGCGGCGTTGGGTGTGGAAGTGCGTCAGGCAGATTACAGCCAGCCCGCCACGCTGGAGTCCGCGTTTAAAGGCGTCGAAAAGCTGTTGCTGATTTCGTCGAGTGAAGTGGGGCAGCGCGAAGCGCAACATCAAGCCGTGATCACGGCGGCACAACGTGCGGGCGTTAAATTGCTGGCATATACCAGTTTGCTGCACGCAGATAAAAGCCCGCTGGGTCTGGGCGTGGAACATCGCGCAACAGAAAAAGCGTTAAGCGAATCTGGCGTACCTTTTGTACTGCTGCGTAACGGCTGGTATACCGAAAACTACGCGGCGAGCGTGGCGCCGGCGCTGGCACACAATGCCTTTATCGGCTCCGTAGGCGAAGGTCGTATTTCTTCTGCGACGCGTCAGGACTATGCCGAAGCGGCAGCGGCGGTGCTGAGTCTGGATAATCAGGCCGGTAAGGTCTACGAACTGGCGGGCGACGAATCCTATACGCTGGCTGAGTTCTCTGCAGAAATCGCGCAACAATCAGGCAAAAAAGTGGATTATGTGAATCTGCCGGAAGCCGAGTTTGCTAAAGCGCTGGTGGATGCGGGCTTACCGGAAGGTTTGTCGACTATGCTGGCGGATTCTGATGCTGGTGCTGAAAAAGGGGGCCTGTTTGATGATTCACATTCATTAAGCAAACTGATTGGTCGTCCGACAACCTCCTTCAAAGATGTGATTGCTGCGACGCTGAAATCTCTCTGATTCTTAGGTGTCATTTGTCGGCCTGTTTACCACACATCGAATAACAGGCCGTATTTCCCCTCACCTTCACCGCAGCGCGTGGCGAAACGTGAGATTGAAGCGGTATTGCCCCGTCAGCGGATGCTCGCCTGCTTTTAGAGGCAAAATACCGTGATAGCGAAGACGTGACGGTCCGCCCCACACCACGATATCTCCGTGGGTCAGCGCCACCCGCTGAGTTTTATCACTGCGTTCCAGGCCACCAAATTGAAATGTCGCCGGCAAGCCAAGGGAGACAGAAACAATCGGTGCGCCGAAGTCTTGTTCGTCCTTATCCTGATGCAGTGACATTTTAGCCCCCGGCTGATAGCGATTAATCAGACAGGCATCCGGCTGAAAGTAAGAGAAACCCGCCTGCTCAGCAGCCTCCACCGCCAGTGCATAAAACAGTGGCGGCATCGCGGGCCACGGCTGTTGATTCTCAGGCGACGTTGCCTGATAGCGATATCCCTGAAGATCAGTCACCCAACCGACATCGCCGCAGTTAGTCATGGCGACGGACATCTCGTATCCACCAGGCGTCGCACGGTATTGGAACGGCACCAGATCAGCAATACGCTGGATCTCGGCCAGTAATGCGGCGTCATCTTGCAGCGCACCACCACGCAGCACCACTGCGCCGGGCGCTAACTCCTCACGCCAGTGAGGATGGAAATCCGGGTGGTCGAAAAGATCCAAATTCATGTCCACCTCCTGAAAGCGTTATCCCATCAGTATATACCTTAAATAATGCGTTAAGGCTGGCGGTATACAGCGCGTTTCCGCTAAGGTTTGGTTAACGATTCAAATCAGTTCTTATCCAGGAGGCACTATGAGCCGCGAAATTAACAAAGACACCCAACTGTGTATGTCACTGTCTGGGCGTCCGGGCAACTTCGGCACCCGTTTTCACAACTATTTGTACCAGGCGTTGGATCTGAATTTCATCTACAAGGCGTTTACTACGAAGGATATTGAAGCGGCCGTTAAAGGCGTACGGGCGCTGGGTATTCGAGGTTGTGCGGTATCAATGCCATTCAAGGAAGCCTGCATAACGTTTCTGGATGAGCTCGATCCTTCCGCCACGGCCATCCAGTCGGTCAATACTATCGTTAATGACGACGGTGTTCTGCGGGCCTACAACACGGATTATATCGCCGTGGCTAAATTGCTGAACAGCTACCAGGTTCCACATGATGCCGTGTTCGCGCTGCGCGGCAGCGGTGGTATGGGTAAAGCCGTCGTCGCTGCACTTCGCGATGCCGGTTTCAAAAATGGTTATATCATTGCCCGCAATGAAAAAAATGGCCGTGAACTGGCGCAGGAATACGGTTACTCGTGGAAAAGCGACGTGGGTAGTTTAGCGGTGGATATGCTTATCAACGTCACGCCGATTGGCATGGCAGGCGGCCCCGAGGCGGATTCACTGGCCTTTGAACCGGAAGTGATCGAGCGAGCTTCTATCATCTTCGACGTGGTGGCTCTGCCGGTGGAGACACCGCTAATCCGTTACGGACGTGAGCACCATAAGCAGGTGATCACAGGCGCCGAGGTGGCGACGCTTCAGGCGGTAGAACAGTTCGTGTTGTATACCGGAAAACACCCGGATGATGCCCTGATTGCGCAAGCCGCGACGCACGCCCGGGGATGACGTACGCCTAAAGATAAGGACACGCACCAACAGAATGCACGAAAACGGCCCGAAATTTCATCGCGGGCCATCTATATTGAGACGAAAAAAGTGATTACTTAACCGCACCAATCTGCTCTGCGCCGACTAAACCGACTTTCAGATAACCGGCTTTTCGCAGGGTATCCATCACGCTCATCAGCGTTTCATAATCGACCGACTTATCAGCCTGGAAGAAAATGGTGCTCTGTTTGTCACCGTGAGTACGTTGATCAAGCTGTTCAGTGAGGTTATCGCGATTAACAGCGTTGTCCCCCAAATAGAGTTGCTTGTCAGCTTTCACCGTCAGGAACACCGGCTTTTCCGGGCGCGGCTGCGGCTTAGCGGTCGAGGCGGGTAAATCGACTCGCACATCAACGGTCGCCAGTGGCGCGGCCACCATGAAGATGATCAACAACACCAACATCACATCGATAAAAGGCGTGACGTTAATGTCATGCATTTCACCACTTTCGTCGAGATCGTCATTTAAACGTATGGCCATGATTGATTACCCTACGCGCAACTGGCGATCGGCCAGGGGCCGCGGTGTTTCACCTGCGCTGGCGGCCAGATCCAGATCACGTCCCTGCAACAGTAAAATCTGCGCTGCCACATCCCCCACCTGATGGCGGTAAGAGCCGATGGTACGGGCGAAGATATTGTAAATGACGACCGCGGGGATCGCGGCAATCAGGCCAACGGCAGTGGCCAACAGAGCTTCCGCAATGCCAGGAGCGACGACGGCAAGATTGGTGGTTTGCGTCTGTGCAATGCCGATAAAGCTGTTCATGATGCCCCAAACCGTACCGAACAAGCCGACAAACGGGGAGATCGCGCCGATAGTGGCGAGAATACCATTACCACGGCCCATATGGCGGCCGGCAGCACTGACGCGGCGCTCCAGACGAAAACCCGTACGATCCTTGATGCCGCTGTTGTCGGTGGATCCCGCTGACAGTTCGAGTTCGTTTTGAGCATCGCGCACCATTTGGCTGCTGATGCTGTTGGCGTCAAAATTTTCTGCCTGCTCAGCGGCTTCATCCAGCGTACGTACCGTTTCCAGCGCGGCGAACTCACGGCGCAAACGGCGTTTGCCGCTCCACACTTCCGCACCTTTGCTAAACAGCAGTGTCCAGGTTACCACCGAGGCCAGCAACAGCCCAATCATCACGATTTTCACTATCACGTCAGCATGGTGATACATACCAAGCACGGAGAGATCTTTAGGGATCACTGGCTGCGCTGCCACATTGTCGACAGGCACAGCGTTGACCGGCGTCACTGCCGTAGGCGTTTCGTTGGTGCTGGCGGCCGGTTGGGCGGTCTGTGTTACAGCTTCAGCTGCCGCCGAAGAAGGCGCCGCGTAAGCGTTGCCTGCGAAGCAGGCTACCAAAACTAATGACATCAAAAATGACGCCATCTCTTTCATCTTATTGCGAGCCATTTTCAAGCGTCGCCTCCAGCCAGAATCAATGTGTACGGGGATTAATAGCGCCAAATCATATCAAAAAAGAAGCTCGAATTGATAGTGGTTCTCATTATTATTTACATTATCGCAGTTCGACACGCCCATATTATTGACCAGTAACGTGCATTTTGGGGGGATATCAGCCTGCCGGGCAGGCTTTGTTAAAACGTATAGCGGAAATTTTTTCATTCATCGGCCAAAAACCGTACCCTACCTCAAGTGCATGTTAAATTAATAGCAAGGACAAGGCCGCGCCGGATGACGCTGGCCGTTATGATAATAAACGGGTGAAACAGGCATATGTCTTCGAAAAAAATCGAAACCACACTGATCAGCGCTGGCCGTGACAAAAAGTACACATTGGGTTCTGTTAATTCCGTGATCCAGCGAGCCTCATCACTGGTGTTCAACACGGTAGCCGATAAAAAACATGCCACCAAAAACCGCGCCGATGGTGAACTGTTTTATGGCCGTCGCGGTACGCTGACTCACTTCTCATTCCAGGAGGCGATGGTCGAACTGGAAGGCGGTGCGGGTTGTGCACTTTACCCGTGCGGCGCGGCAGCGGTCAGCAACGCTATTCTGTCGTTTGTCTCCAGCGGCGACAACATTCTGGTGGCAGGTTCAGCCTATGAACCCACACAGGATTTCGCCGAAAAAGTGTTGAGAAAGCTCGGCATCAGCACCACCTATTTCCCGGCTACGATTGGTGGTGAACTCGGTTCGTTGATGCAGCCGAACACCAAAGTGGTGTTCCTGGAAGCGCCAGGCTCAATCACCATGGAAATGCCCGATATTCCGGCGATGGTTCGCGCCGTCCGTGCGGTGAACCCGGACGTTGTGGTGATGATCGACAACACCTGGGCGGCAGGAATTTTGTTTAAAGCGCTGGAGTTTGATATCGATATTTCGATTCAGGCTGGCACCAAGTACATCATCGGCCACTCTGACGCGATGATCGGCACCGCCGTCAGTAATGCGCGCTGCTGGGAACAGCTGCGTGAACACTCCTACCTGATGGGCCAGATGGTCGATGCCGATACAGCTTACGTCGCCAGCCGTGGTTTGCGCACACTCAGCATCCGCCTGCGTCAACATGAAGAGAGTAGCATCCAGATAGCACAGTGGCTGGCAGAGCGCCCGGAAGTGGCAAGGGTCAACCATCCTGCGCTACCAGGAAGCGCCGGTCACGCATTCTGGAAACGTGATTTCACCGGCAGCTGCGGTCTATTCTCTTTCGTGCTGAAACAACGGCTGAGTGATCAACAGTTGGCGGATTATCTCGACCACTTCGAACATTTCAGCATGGCCTATTCGTGGGGCGGTTTCGAGTCACTGGTGCTGGCCAACCAACCCGAAGAGATCCAAGCGATCCGCCCGGCAGAAACCGTCGACTTCAGCGGTACTCTGGTTCGGCTACATATCGGCCTGGAAAATCGCGACGATCTGCTCGCCGACCTGGAGAACGCCTTCCGCCGTATTGCCGCTAAAGGCTGATGATTGCGACAGACAGCGCAGATTCGCATCCTGTTTGTCGATATTTAGCTCAGGAGATGTCATTAATTTGTCTGCGTAAAGGCATAGCCTCAGCGAATGACGTATGAGACTTCTATAGCTACGTTGAATATTACTGCTCTTGAACATTGTCCTCAGATCAACCTCGGCGCGACCGATCTGCGTTACACTGACCCCGTGGCCGTTTTTCACAGAACCCTGACAGGACAGACTATGGCAGTACTGAACGATATTTTTCATGCATTGTGGCAGCATGACTTCAGCGTCCTCGCTGACCCCAAAGTACTTTGGGTGGTGTATACCATTCTATTTGTGACACTTTTCCTCGAAAATGGCCTGCTTCCCGCCTCATTCCTACCGGGTGATAGCCTGCTATTATTAACCGGTGCGTTGATTGCAAAAGGAGTGATGAGTTTTATACCAACACTGATCATTCTGGTGATTGCCGCTAGCCTGGGGTGCTGGCTGAGTTATATTCAGGGTCGCTGGTTAGGCCATACTAAACTGGTGAAAGGCTGGCTATTACAGCTTCCGGCACATTACCATCAGCGCGCGCATGAGCTGTTTACAAAGCATGGATTAATGGCGCTGCTGATTGGCCGTTTTCTGGCATTTGTTCGTACGCTACTGCCAACCATCGCCGGTATCTCGGGACTGAGTAATGCCCGCTTCCAGCTGTTTAACTGGCTAAGCGCACTGTTGTGGGTCGGCGTGGTCATTTCACTGGGCTTCGCCCTTAGCCATATTCCGGTTGTCAAACGCCATGAAGATCAGGTGATGGCTGGGTTGATGATCTTGCCGGTATTGCTTTTAGTGCTGGGGCTGACAGGCGCACTGCTGATGGTCTGGAAGAAACGAAAATGTAAATCCACGCTCTCTGCCGGTAAGTGCAAAACCAAACCCGCTGAATAGCGGGTTTTTTATGCCTATTATCGGATCAGCGTATCCGCTAATGTCATCGAGTGACCTTCGCGCGCCCGCGCCATCTCATCACTGGGCGTCACGCCAAAGTAACGCTTAAACTCCCGACTAAACTGCGACGCACTTTCATAGCCGACGCACAATGCCGCCGAACTGGCTTTCAATCCGTCGTACATAATCATCATCCGCGCTTTATGCAGCCGGTAGGTCTTCAGATATTGCAGCGGCGAGGTACTGGTGACCGCCTTAAAGTTATGGTGAAACGCTGAGATGCTCATGTTGACTTCACTGGCCAGCAGCTCAACGCTGAGGTTGTCAGCGTACTGGCTTTCAATACGGCGCAGTGCTTTGGCAATCTGGCCGAAGTGTGTGTGGCGGTTAACCAGCGCCTGCAAAGCGCCACCGTTGTCGCTGGTTAACACCATAAACAGGATCTCACGGATGATCTGCGGACCTAACACTTTGGCACGTAAAGGTTTCTCCATCGCATCAAGCAAGCGTTCAGCGGCGCACAGAATGTCTTCATCCAGCACGCCAGAACTGATACCAGACGATTGATCTTTTTGTCCGGTAAAACCGGCCTCTTCCATGTCCATCAGCAAATCTTGCAACATGACGGTGTTAATACTGATTTGGATCCCAGCGAGCGGATGCGCTGTCGTAGCAAAGGTTTCACATTCGAAAGGTAATGGCACCGTCAGCATCAGGTAGTTTTTGGGATCATAGGAAAATGTGCGCTTACCCAGATAACCGATTTTACTGCCCTGAAACAGAATCACCAGGCCGGGGTTATACAGCACGGGCGTGCGTGGGTGATGCCGCTTGGTGTGCATTAGCGAAACCTGCGGCACGATCGATTGGCTGAGCAGTTTATCGCCACTCAACCGGGCAACATGCAACGCCAGCCGGGTACAAAGCGCCTCAACATCTACCATTCTCCACTTCCTTCACTCTCAATGATCCGGCACTGATTTTGCCATGGATGCGCTATTTCCTACAGGGTTTAACAGAAACAGGCAAGTTTTAGACAGGAATGAGCATCATTTTTGTTCCAGGATATTGTTAGGGTGTTAATTAAATATTGAGGGCGTGACAGAAATCAGCACAAATGCTGCTAGCTGCTAGGCTTTAGAAAGCACCTGAGGTTTTGCAAAACCTTCATCTGATTACATCTGACTATAACCCCCCCGGTTAAACTGGAGAAACTCATGGCAACGCAACCCATCATTAAACTTCACGATGGCAACAAAATGCCTCAGTTAGGACTCGGCGTATGGAAGGCCAGCAACGAAGAAGCAAGCAACGCCGTCACCACCGCGATCAACGCCGGTTATCGCCACATAGATACCGCTGCGATTTATAAAAATGAGGAGGGCGTGGGCGACGCGCTGAAGGCCATAACCGTCCCGCGTGAAGAGTTGTTCATTACCACCAAACTTTGGAATGATGACCAGTTGGATGCACAAGCAGCACTGGAAACCAGCCTGAAGAAGTTAGGCCTCGATTATATTGATCTCTATCTGATTCACTGGCCGAAAGCCGATCAGGGCAACTTTGTCGAAGCCTGGAAGCAGTTACAGACGCTGAAGGAACAAGGGTTGGCGAAGAGTGTCGGCGTGTGTAATTTCCACATCCCGCATCTGCAAAAACTTAAAGATGAAACCGGGATCTTCCCAGTAGTGAACCAGATTGAGCTGCATCCATTGCTGCAACAGCGTCAGTTGCATGCCTGGAACGCCACGCACAATATTGCTACCGAATCCTGGAGCCCGCTGGCACAAGGCGGCGAAGGCGTGTTCAACCAGCCACTGATCCAAAAGCTGGCGGAAAAGTATGATAAAACCCCGGCGCAAGTGGTGATCCGTTGGCATCTGGACAACGGCCTGATTGTGATCCCTAAATCCGTGACGCCAAAACGTATTCACGAAAACTTTGACGTGTTTGATTTCAAACTAGAGAAGGAAGAATTAGCAGAAGTCGCCAAGCTGGATGCCGGTAAACGTTTAGGCCCGGATCCAGACACGTTTTAATTCGCGTCTGTCTTCAGCATGACTGAAAGCAAAAAACCGCCACGGCGGTTTTTTTATGTCTGACGTAGACTGACGGGTACTTACCGGCGTTACACCGACGGCGTGATGACCATCTGCCCGGTAGAGCCGCGGTCGGCCATCTCCAGCGCTCCGCTATAGTAGAGGAATGGGAAATGCTCGTAGGATGGCTGGTTGAAGTAAACCAATAGTTCGACATCACCATCGACCCACACGGTATCTTTGAATCCGGCATCTTCCACCAGCGGCGTAGCACCATTGACGCTTTTCACCAGGAAGGAGACGCCCTGAACGTGGAACGGTTGCGGCATGTCAGCATGTACATTCCAGCGCTCCCATGAACCCTGCTGAGTCGTGACGTCAATACGGCTGATATCCCAGAGAGAACCATTGATGCCCGGCGGGTTATCACCCAGACGGAATTCACGGGTACGGGAGACACTGCCAGTGAGGATTTGATCGGCCAGCAACCGCATCGGAAGATTGTCGGTCACCAAGGGTAACAGGCCTGTCGGTTTAAGCGTCAATACCAGCGCAGAAACCAGGATGCTAGAGGGTTCGAACAAGCCGCGGAGACGGTCCATCACACCGGCAGCTTCACCGGCAGTAATGGACACTTCGTCACCCTGCGACATATCAATCAAAACTTCGCGGCGCTCGCCCGGTGCCAGAGAGAGCCGCTGAACGCTTACCGGTGCCGGTAAGAAGCCAAGATCGGAGCCCACCACATGGAAAGCGCGATTGTCACTGAGGCTAAGCTGATAGCGCCGGGCATTAGATGCATTAAGCAGACGCAGGCGCACCCAGCCCCGTGAAACCTCGACAAATGGCCCCTGAACACCATTGACCAGCATGGTGTCCCCAAAGAACCCGCCTGACGCCGGAGTGTCATATTGCGGCACGCCGAAGTTGTCGAGACGCTTGTCCTGAATGATCACCGGGAAGTCATCGACACCGTAGTGGTTTGGTAGCGGTAGGCTTTTGCTGACCGGATCTTCAATAAGCCACATCCCTGCCAGCCCGTTATAGACGTGCGGCCCCATGCGACCTGGCGTGTTGGCGTGATACCAACACGTGGCGGCAGGTTGGCGGATAGGCAAAACCGGTGACCAGTCGACGCCCGGCGAAATCATGCGTGCGCCCCCACCAGCCAGCGTTCCCGGTACCTGTAAGCCGCTGACGGTTACCGACACCGGTTCAGACAGGCGATTGCTGTAAATCAGCTTGACGTCATCACCGCTGTAGACCCGCACCGTCGGTCCAAGGTACATACCATTGAATCCCCAGACCGGCGCTTTATTCCCCCCGAGGAACGACCAGTGGGCTGACTGCATGGTCAGAAATAATGGCTGCCCACGGCGGGACTCTATCAATGGCGGAACGGGTAATGCTGGTTGCGATCCACTCGCTTGTGCCCTCAGCGGCAATGCACCTGCGGCGAGTGCCAGGCCAGATGCTTGCAGGAATGAACGACGACTGAGAGACATATTTTCTCCATGAAAACAAAATCAAAAACATGTTAACGCCCCATTGCCTTCATTGGCTGAGAGCGGAAAAGGAGGACTACTTTTTCGTTTTGGCTGTAGCCTGCCGCTGGGCGACTTCGGCGTCAAGTTCTGCAATTTTGTCAGCCATAACCTGATGACAGTGATTGGAGAGCTCACGCAACCGCTCTTTACCATACTGTGAGGTATCAATCGGCGGCAGCATTTCAATAATGACCAGCCCATTGGACCAACGGTTGAGCTTAATTGTATCGTTGGTGTTGGACACGCAGATCGGCACGATCGGCACGCCGGCTGAAATTGCCGCATGGAAGGCACCGGTTTTAAATGGCATCAGGCCACGGCCACGGCTGCGCGTTCCTTCCGGGAACATCCAGATGGAGATGTTTTTCTTATTGATATGATCCACCACCTGCGAAATAGTGGTATGGGCTTTAGCGCGATTATCACGATCAATCAACAAGTTACCCGTTAACCAGTAGAGCTGACCAAAGAACGGAATCCATGCCAGGCTTTTTTTGCCTACGGTCACAGTTCTTGGCTGGACCATGGACGAAACGGTAACCATGTCATAATTGTTCTGATGGTTGGCAATATAGATGCATTTGCCGTAATGCGCTGCTTCATGCGGGATCCGCTTTTCCAGGGTAATACCCAGGACCGGCGCCAGACGCGCGAACATATGGCCGAAGGTGGCCACATGTTTCGGGTTTCTCGGACTGAACAGGCAATAAATGCAACCCAAAATAGACAGCAGAATCGAATAGATAACGACGATGATCAGACGCAAAATAAATAACATAACATCCTCTTAAGCATACCGCCGGAGCCCGCAGAAAACCCCGCAGCCCCCTTTCCTCCGCGCTGGGCTATTCTCAGGCCTCAGTCAGCGCTACACAACGGTTTTATTAATACATTTGTAAAATTTTTGCGCTCTGCTGTAACGTCGAAGCGGCCTCACTTTAACAACGCATTCAGGGCACTAATGTGCCCTGAATCATCCGGCCGGGATCGGTTACCTGATCGCGTTATTCTTCACTGTCGCCCATGGACTGACGCAATGGCGAGTCAGTTTCAATACGATCGATACGTTGCAGACCACGTGGCAACAGAGTGCCTTTGCGACCACGTTCTGCGCGGAATTTTTGTAACTCTTCCGGTCGCAGGGTCAACTTACGTTTGCCGACGTACAGGGTCAGTGAAGTTTGCGGTGGCAACACCCGCAGCCAGACCAGTTTGTCTTCGCCCGATGCCGCCTGCGCAGAAGGAATTGATACAATTTTATTCCCCTTCCCTTTCGACAGCTGCGGCAAATCAGCAACCGGGAACAGCAACATACGTCCCGCAGCGGTGATCGACAGTAACATGTCGTCGTCACCGTGCAGTTCGATTGGCGGCAGTGCTTTGGCGTTATCTGGCAAGGTGATCATCACTTTACCGGCACGGTTACGCGCCACTAAATCGTTGAAGGTACAGACAAAGCCGTAACCCGCATCTGAGGCCATCAGCAGTTTCTGATCGTCCGGCGCCATCAGCACTTGTTCGATCGTCGCGCCCGGCGGTGGGGTTAATTTCCCCGTCAGCGGTTCGCCCTGACCACGTGCTGAAGGCAGCGTCATCGGATCCAGCGCATAGCTGCGTCCGGTGGAGTCAATGAAGACCACCGGCTGGTTACTCTTGCCTTTGGCCGCAGCACGGAAGCTGTCACCGGCTTTGTAGCTCAGACCGTTCGCGTCAATATCGTGGCCTTTCGCACTGCGTACCCAGCCCATTTGAGAAAGCACAATGGTGACCGGCTCAGACGGCACAAAATCATGCTCGCTCATGGCTTTAGCTTCTTCACGCTCGGTGATGGGCGAGCGGCGATCGTCACCATAGGCCTCAACATCGGCCTGAATTTCTTTGCGGATTAACGTGCTGAGCTTACGTTCCGACCCAAGGAGCGCTTGTAACTGATCGCGCTCTTTCGCCAGTTCAGCTTGCTCACCGCGAATTTTGACCTCTTCGAGTTTTGCCAAATGGCGTAATTTCAACTCAAGGATCGCTTCGGCCTGCGTTTCACTCAGATCAAAGCGGGCCATCAGTACCGGTTTAGGTTCATCTTCGGTACGGATGATATGGATAACTTCGTCAATGCTCAGGAAGGCTGTCAGTAAACCTTCGAGGATATGCAGACGCTTCAGAACTTTATCAAGACGGAAGTTCAGGCGGCGGCGCACGGTATCGCGGCGGTAGGACAGCCATTCAGTCAGGATTTCCACCAGCCCTTTCACCGACGGGCGGTTATCCAGACCAATCATGTTCATGTTGATACGGTAACTACGTTCCAGATCGGTGGTAACAAACAGATGGCTCATCACCTGCTCGAGATCAACACGGTTGGAACGTGGCACCACCACCAGACGGGTTGGATTCTCGTGATCGGATTCATCACGCAGATCTTCGACCATCGGCAGCTTTTTATTACGCATCTGGGCGGCGATTTGCTCCAGCACTTTGGCACCTGACACCTGGTGCGGCAAAGCGGTGATGACCGCGCTACCGTCTTCTTTGTGCCACACAGCGCGCATCCGCACAGAGCCCTTGCCGGATTCATAAATTTTACGGATTTCGTTACGCGGGGTGATGATTTCGGCTTCCGTCGGGAAGTCAGGCCCCTGGACGAATTCCAGCAAATCTTCCAGCGTACTGCCCGGTTTTTCCAGCAACGCAATAGCGGCGTTAGCAACTTCACGAATATTGTGCGGCGGAATGTCCGTTGCCATCCCCACCGCAATACCTGTCGTACCGTTCAGCAGAATGTTCGGCAGACGCGCTGGCAGGGTTTTGGGCTCTTGCATGGTGCCGTCAAAGTTCGGTACGTAATTGACCGTACCCTGACCCAGCTCGCGCAGCAGTACGTCGGCGTATTTTGACAGACGCGATTCGGTATAACGCATGGCGGCGAAAGATTTCGGGTCATCCGGCGCCCCCCAGTTCCCCTGACCGTCGACCAGCGGATAGCGGTAAGAAAAGGGTTGTGCCATCAGCACCATGGCTTCATAGCAGGCGCTGTCACCGTGCGGATGATATTTACCTAGCACGTCACCGACAGTACGGGCGGATTTTTTGAATTTGGCGTTATTACTCAGGCCGAGTTCGGACATCGCATAAATAATGCGGCGTTGCACCGGCTTGAGGCCGTCACCGATAAACGGCAGCGCGCGGTCCATGATCACATACATGGAATAGTTGAGATAGGCGTTCTCAGTAAACGTGTGCAGCGCTAAACGCTCTGTACCGTCATGAGTTATTTCGCTCATTGATTAATCCTCAGACCCGTGGCGTTATCGTTTTGGAAAATAAGGAGGCTCACACTTGCAGGGACACAACATTGCCCGCTACGTGGCGATGGTGTCCGCGATAGTACATCATCTGCCGCATTCCTGTCACAGTTGCTGTGATACTGCCCGTTACCCGCGTGGAAGTTGTCTATAAAGTGGCTTACATTGTTCTTAACACCTATTGAGTCGCCCCATTATTGCATCTGAGTCAATAGTATTGTGCGCAATATCACATTTTTCTGCGATAAAGTTTTGAGTAGACTGTTTGACAACAGTTTATCAACGAGACCCTACAACATGAGCAATATCCTGATTATTAATGCCGGCAAAACCTTCGCCCACTCAAAAGGCGCACTGAACAACAGCCTGACTGACGTCGGCTCACGTTTCTTGCGCGACGCCGGCCACGACGTGCGTATAACCGTGCTGGAAGAGGGGTATGACGTCCAGACCGAAATTGAAAGTTATTTGTGGGCAGACACCATTATTTATCAACAACCGGGCTGGTGGATGGGTATGCCATGGACACTGAAAAAATATATTGATGAGGTCTTCACCGAAGGTCACGGCAAACTGTACGCCAGCGATGGCCGTACCCGTTCAGACGCTACGCAGAAATATGGCTCAGGCGGCTTGTTACAGGGCAAGAGCTACATGCTCTCCGTGACATGGAATGCTCCGCAGGAAGCTTTTGAAGATAAAGAGCAATTTTTCCACGGTGTGGGCGTTGATGGCGTGTATCTGGCACAGCATAAAGCCAATCAGTTCATTGGCCTGGATACGCTGCCTACTTTCATGTGTAACGACGTCATCAAGCAACCGAATGTCGAGGGCCATTTTGCTCGTTACCGTGCGCACCTTGAATATGTGTTTGGACAGGCTTAAGTTTAGTCTTCGCATCGACATTTTCCGAGAGGCACCAAGAGGATTTTATGATCACTGTTATTGCAGAAATCAAAGTAAAGCCAGGCCGCCGCGACGCGATACTAGAAAAAATCACAGCACTGTTACCGAGTGTTCTCGCAGAGAAAGGCTGTCATCGCTATGAGCCCTACGTTGATTTCAACGGTCAGATCCCATGGCGCAAAACCGTTCCAGATTCCATTTTCATGCTCGAAGAGTGGAAAAGTCTAGCGCACCTTGAAGCACACCAACAAGCCGCGCATATGGACCAGCACCGCGAAAATATCAAAGCTGACGTACTGGATGTGGTGATCCATATCATCGAAAAAGCGTGATGATTGGATTCCAGACTAAGATACACGGCGCAACTACAGGGATGAGACGTCCCTGTGGAAACATCATCCCTGTGTTTCCTCTAAAGTCTGCCATTTCATAACCTTCATAAACAAAACACCGGAGGCTCTACAGCGCCGGTGTTTTTTAGGGTGAAGCTGAACAGTAATCCCCCGGTAAGTCTGCCGGTTGGTAAAATAGACTATCCTGCTCAACGATAATATCGGTGCAGGCTCATCGTAAATTGTGCTGTTAGATAGCGGCTTCGCTTTGTCGGAGTACTGTTCACCGGCATGAGAAAAGAAGAGTAAAAAAATGAGGGGCCTTCGTTTATTATTTACTCTTCTAATTAATATAAGAGTCGGGCTATCATATTAGCTATATATATACCGGGGGGAGCATCCCGTCCCGTTTTCATCTTTGCATAGACGGTATAAGTTCTTGAAACGGTATCATTAGCAGCAATGCTGTAACTATCACTTACAATGTTTGGAGCGCTATTACCCCATATTTCCTGATAGCTTGCTGTTTTATATGTATTAAAAAAATTGCTGTGAGAACCCGATGTCATTTCATGCTCAGAATTAATATTTTGGCTATCTATAATTATTTTATATTCTACATTAGCAGACGTATCTCCGTTGCGACAAACTACAGTAAGGGTGGCGGTAGTTTGCCTTTCTTTTCCCGCAACCCCCTCTATAGAGCCAAAAGTTAACGGCGTGGATGATATTTCACAATGATAGGCTAACGCCTCTCCGGAAATTGACATCAGCGTAATGCATAGTAAGTATCTTAATTTCATCATCAGACTCCACTAATACATATTAAAGGCCCTATTTCTTGCAGAGAACCCACCTTTGGTTTGTAATCGAAATTCACATAGCAGTCAGGACGGCCATCAATGGTCACTTTGAGTTTGCTATGTTCAACCAATTCATCGAAATAAGTCATCCCATCATAGCCAACCATCGCTTTCAACCTACTATTGATTAGTGTTGCCAGACTGCCTAAAGGTATTGGGATATGGTGTTCATCAACCAGCCGTAATGTCGCGCCACGCGTTTGGTGTATAGGGAACTTGACTAAAACACCGGACTGTTCTTTAGGCGTTATGTCGACAGTGTCAGTCTCCAGAGAAACATCCATTGGCACATCATTGGGATTGATTGAGAGATGATTGAGCTCATATGAGCGAAGGTCTCCAATAAAAAGCAGACCCTCTTTGTCGGTTTTTCCGACAGAACGGTTCTCTTGAAAAACCTCGATCCCAGATAGGCCATTGGTATCTACCAAAGCAAAACTGTCTTGTATGGTATTAGTTGCAAAAACATGACCATCGATCTCAGTAATAGCGCCACGCAATGTTGTGCGTAACGATTGCCCTGAAGCACCTTGCTCGAATTGGGCTCCCATCAATCCGAAATGGGATTCATATTCAAGACCTGCTGACTGCATAGATGAAGAGCCATTTTGTTCTGTTAAGTTCCAGCTCATATCCCCTTTTTGAACTGCGGAGTGATTTACCTGCAAACTTTGATTGCTACTCCCTCCACTTATATTTGTGCTCATGCTAACCATCGTTTTTTGTCCCAATGGCATGGAAAACCCTAAAAACACGCCACTATTATTATGGTAATTAAAATCATGCAACAATGTAATGTAGCCAAATGCACTTAAGAATGGCAAAGAAGTTGAATAGGTAGCTGATAACGTAGAGGTCTGAACGCGTTCTGATTCATAATTATAATCATTGTAATAATTGACTAGTCGTTGCGCGTAAACTAGCCCAAGTGAGCCTTTTCCTGCTATGGGAAAACCCATATTTATACGTAATGTCGTTCCAGGGGTTCCTTCACCATAAGCCGCTGCCAAATCATAAAAACTTGAGTCAGCTTTCAATAGACTAAATCCGTAACTTAATTCATGTACATTACGGGAGAAGCTTAAACCGTATTGACTGCCATTTTTTTGCAACGACCCACCCACTGCAAGCGAAGCGGATAATACACCGAAATCGTCCACAAGCAGATGGGTGCCGAAACCGCCCATTACGACTTTTTCACTTGCCTCAAGATGGCTTTCCATCGTTAGCCAAGAAGCGATGCCTCGACGGTAACTTGCTGAGGCAGCACCTCCGGCGTAATCATTAGAGCGACTGGCATATTGTCGTCTCACAGAACCAACTTCAAAACTTAGAGATTCCAAATCTTTCTGCAACAGGGTGTTACTCGTGTAAAACCGTAAATTCTGGATATTCTTCCTTCCGCTGGCGTCCTTAATCACCATAGATACCTCTCCACCACCATCGGTGACCGGTAATTGATTAACCTCAAATGGCCCTGGCTCAGCCTGAGTGGACATTTGGTGAATTCCGTTGACATAAATATCCAGCGATGATGGAACGGCGACTTCACCACGGATCCCTGGTCGCGGATACGTCACCAGATCGGGCCGCAATCCAAAGTTAGTGGTCATCTGCATGCCAATCATCCGTACTGGACGGGTCCACGCTAATCCACTATTTATATAGTCGCCAGTGTTCCAGGTTCGCATGGTTCCCAGATCTGAAATTTTATAGGTGCTATTAAGTCTTACTGTTTTATGTATATAGGCATTCTGAGTTTTTGTTGCATTATTACTTAATACACCATGCTTATCGAAAAGACGCAACTCAGCTGAAATACTGTTGCTATTCTCTCCAGCGGAACGAGTAAACTCAGAATTATAGTTAAAGACTGCACCGGTATTGCTTTGAAACGGATTCTTTTTTGGTGGTAAGTTATGGGTATTCAACTGCTGTGGAATCTGACTTTCGACTGGCACAGTGATGAACAAGGCTTGTGCATTTTCGTCTAAATACCACGAACTACCTTCTATATTATCCAGTGATATTAATCCGTCATCTTCAATTTCGGGATTTTTTTTCGCCACTAATCCTGAGTCGGTAAATTGTGTTTTAGTAAAATAAAACAAACCATCTTTTTGGACAACTTCCTGAATATTATTATGGTCTTGCCCGTTGACAATGACATTAAGTAATAAATCACCCATTGATTCCTTACTCAGTATTGTAGACGGGCAAAACAGTGCAATGATAAATACACTAAATATTGGATAGTTTTCCTGCCATAACATCAGTTTTCTGGGCCCAGACTTACCCATTGGTCCAATTCATTCTGAGGCCCTAAATTCACCACATGAATGCGAGAACCCATATTTAATAAATTACGTTTTTTTCTGATGTCCCATCGGTGCTCATTACCCGCTAATATATACGGCATACTAGGACCGGTAAGTTGTAATACCTCACCTCCTTTTGTGGATGCGGTAATTTTCGACAGAATACTATGAGAAGAACCGCGGTTGGCCGCCACCAATACCAGTTTATCGCCCTCACGCTCGATGCGAAACTGTACGTCGGATTTAGCTTCAACACTGTTTGAAGCAAACACAGGTACGCTGAAGCGTAAAGTAAGTTGAACTTTATTACCGACGTGATCGGGTATCTGATCAAATACGACACGATAAGATTGCTCATCATTTTCATCAACAGTGCGTAAGAGCAAACGCACAGTCTGAGACTTCCCTGGTCCAATAGTCGCGAATGTTGGGCTGATAATAAGATTAGAGGTTGGAAGAAAGGTATCGTCATTTCCTTTCTGTACCCAACGGTAACAACGTATCTGTACTAATGCAGAACTTTCGGAAGTATTCGTTAACTTAAAACTAGCAGAACGATGGTCTGATGATAAATTTTGACGAATGGGTACAATCGCCAATGCTTGCGCGTAAGCCTGGGAGACCATCGCCCACATGACTGCCAACATAATTGCGCGGACAAGAACCATTCTAATCAACATTCAATGAGTCTTCACTAGTAAGTCACTGTTACAGCGACAGTATCAGTATAATCCGTAGCAACCTGAGCGGAGAGTTGATTGGCTGCGATTTCACCATAAACAGTGACGTCTTGAACTTCGCCATTACCGGTGCCTGCCACTGTATCTGTACCCGATGTATCACCCCAAGAACTGGTGTGCGCGGCATCACTGTATAGCCCATAATTAAGTACAGATGACGTTGTGGCACTGGTCAAAACTCGTATAGCGGTAGTCGCACCCGTCCCCGTACCTGCGCCAAGAGCCAAAACATAAGGTGCAGCATTGGTGCAAGTGATAGATAGAGTTGCCGTAGTATCGACGACTGCGCTACCTGTATAGGCAGGGAAAGCAAGTGGAGTGGTGGCAATGGTGCATGCTGACTCCACTGAAGCTGTAACAGCAATATTTGCACTCTGTGTTCCTGCGGCAAAACAGGTGGTAGAAATGGACGCACCAAGAATAACAATTGACAGAGCACTAACTTTGAAAGAAATTTTACTTAGCATTATAATTCCTTAAATAGAAAGAATGACGGTTTTATATTTTTAAAGGTAGATTTCATAGTAACGATAAACCATTTTATCTTAAATATTACATTTAAAGCACTTCAATTTCGGACAAAACAACTGCACTGTTGGCCATATAATTACTTCGACGAGAAATAGCATTAACAAAGAAAATACAAAGAAAACACAAAGATATATAGTGGTTTTTTTTAATAATCCTCATGAATAAGGTTTATTTATTAAGTTAAAAAAACAAATAAACTTAACAATGTCTTGCTATTATGGCTAAAACTAAAAATCACCTTTTGCTTCAATTTGGAGTTCTCTAAGCCAATATGGTATTGTTTGACCATTAAAAAGCGCTGAGTAAGAAGGATGTGGGAGAGGGAGTTGACCTGTGGTGACATCCATTCGATATTTATGTGGGGAAGTTATAATAAACTTTCTAAATACCCTTGCTAACTGTTGCCCGTCGTTTAACCCACCACGCCTGGCGATTTTATCGACAGGCAAATTACTGTCTACCAACTCCTGGCGTGCAAGCTCTAATCGCATTAGCAATAAGAAAAGATAAGGTGGATACTCCACTTCCGTCTTAAAATGACGACGAAAATTCCTCTCACTCATTGATAGAAAAGATGCTGAATTTTCCATAGTGATATTTTCATCAATGTGTTTAATCCACCATAAAATTATACGATGCGATATCGAATTAGGTCGAATGTCGATAGGGGGTACATCAGTAACGAGCATCAAGTTAGAACATTTTTTTGGACAAGGAATATGATGATGATTCTTGGGATAGGCGGCTTTTAACAACACATTAGCCAAGTCCAGCAAATTGACATTTTCACTCGTCGTTATAATATTCCCATCGATTTTTAAGGCGCTTAATGGATCGACACGTAATAGGGGGTATTCTTTTGCCAGTGATGCAGCGGCTGCTGTATGCGTCGTTACACTTCGGCGATTCAACAGACCTGCTTTTGCAAGCGTTAGTGTGCCTGAACCAAGCGCAACAATTTGCTTAGCTCTGGGGCATGCAGCCCGTAACCAATCTGATACTAATTCAGTGTTTTTATCATCTGTTTTTTTACTGTGCGTGATAATAAGTATGTCAGACTGAAAAACTTCCCGAGACTTAATCCTTTGACTATCCATAAAAATTAGGCTGGACGATGGGGAAAATATAATCCCTCCGCATAAAGAATAAATCTGAAGCGGGCTAGATGTACTTTTACAGTCTTTTAAATTCATAGGTTCTATGAGCGGCGTGATCAATTCTAGTAATCTGATAACCTCTCCCAGACAGCAACCTGACGAGATGAAGACTGTAATTTTTTTAATGTTCATATTCTCCATTTTATCAAAGTTAGTATAAACGTTTTTTCTTCACTCGCACGGGTATAACTATTACCTTACAACTTCCATACACTACAGTGTTCTATTGTGAGCAATACCCATACACAAATATGTTTATAATATCAAACCTGTCTTTTCTGTTTTTTAATTTTAAATATACGGTTACAACCTGGTAACTAAAATAACCGATAAGACGATATTCCGATAATGCACGGTTATAAATAAATGACATAGAGAAAATTGTGTTTAGACATAGAAATATAAACCGTTAACCGATTTTAGAGGAGTTCAAATTAGCTGCACATTAGGACGTAATAGCTTCAATTTCGGCCAAAGGTAGATATCCCCCTAAAGAAATTTCCAGGCATGACGATAACAATGCATTTTTTAAATGTCTCTTGGTTCCTGGTCCCACCGGCTTACTGAATAGCGCGAATTTAGAGGTGCAATTCCCTGGAAAATGAAGCCCCACTTCATTGCCCGGATGACTCTTGCGGGAAATGGAACACGGCTTATCACTGACGTTTGGTCGGCACCTTACGCGGTGCAACTATGATGCGCAGGTCGGAGAGGCTATAGCTATGATCCGTACTTTAAACAAATGACACGGGCAGGCATGCCAGAAAGTGTACGGATTGTCTGAGAAAGTGGCTGACAGGGGATCTTTTATCTCAATCGATTGATTCAACAAAGCCGCAGCAAAGGTGAAAGATGCGCAGTTAGTACTTTACGACCAAGGGGAACAGGCTTTTGCTTCTTTACTCCCAGAAGTGGGTGGCTGTACCGCGGTAGCCACCCTATCTGATGTTATAAACGCCGCTCAAAAATCTAGAATGAAGTCCATTCTTCATTCACCGTATTATTTCTTGTGGGAGAGACCAATGACTTTCTCGTTTTTGTCGCGGTTAAAAGGCCATCAAAGTTCCGCTCATTTGTGTGAGGGATTTTGACCTTAAATATGGCGACCATGTCGCCCAGCTTTTTCGCCTGTTGTTCCAGAGAAATCGCTGCAGCAGAGGATTCCTGAACCAGTGTGGCATTTTGTTGCGTGGTGGAATCCATCTCTGTTACGGCTTTACCTATCTGTTCAATTCCCTGGCTCTGTTCGATTGACGACGTCGATATTTCATCGATGAGCTGACTAACGTGGATCACTGACTGCACAATGTCCTCCATGCTTGCACCTGCACGACTGACCAACTCGGTGCCAGTACTAATGCGGGTAACTGAGTCATTAATCAACGACTCAATTTCTTTGGCCGCATTAGCGCTTCGCTGTGCCAGCGTTCTGACCTCACCGGCCACGACGGCAAAGCCCCTACCTTGTTCCCCTGCTCGCGCAGCTTCGACTGCGGCATTGAGAGCCAGGATGTTCGTCTGAAAGGCGATACTGTTGATCACGCTGATAATATCAGTGATTTTCTTTGAACTGTCGCCGATACCGTTCATGGTGAGTACCACTTGATTGACAATTTCACCGCCTTTTCGCGCATCATGGGTTGCGCTGGCAGCCAATTTACTCGCCTGGAGCGCATTATCCGCATTCAGCCTGACGGTGGAGGTCAGCTCTTCCATACTTGCCGCCGTTTCTACCACGGCAGCAGACTGCTGCTCCGTTCTGGACGCAAGATCCATATTACCGGCCGCGATCTGCGAAGAAGCACTCGCCAGGTGACTGACGCTCTCCCGTATACCCGTGATCATGTCGCACAATCTGGCGTTCATTGCACCCATGGTCTGCGTCAGTTTGCCCAGTTCATCAGTCGAATACGATGAAACCTCTGAGGTAAGATCCCCGCTGGTGATACGTTCCGCCAGTGCCAGATTTTCGCTGATAGGGCGCGTTATCTGCCGGGTGATGCCGCCTGCTGCCAGTAATCCGGCGATGACGGCGACGACCGAAAGCACGGAAATGAGCGTTATGGTATCCGTGATGACCTGATCATTGTTATGCTCCTGCGCTTTAATGAGAGCCACTGTTGCACTGTTCAGTGAATCGGCACCTTTCACCATGCTATCGGCAGCCCTTTGCGCTTCAGGCGCGGCAGAATAGTAAGCTTCTACGTTCATCTTCAGCTTTTGAATATAGGCCAACGCGGAAACAACCTGGGCTTTTTCTGCGTCAGGAAGTTGCGGGATGCTGGCGGAATAAAGCGAGTCTGCATCTTTGTAGGCCTTATCGAAATCCGTCAAGGTGTCATCGGTAGGTTTAGCGATGAGTGGACCCACGGTGTCGTGAAGCCTATCGAGGCCAATCGCAATCGCAAACAGCTTTTCGCGCACACCGTTATCAACAGCGCTATCCCGCATTGTTTTTTGCAGACCAACAAAGAAATGTTGACCATCGTCTGCGTTTATTGTGTTGGCCAGCGCATTGCTGTGAAGACTTTTTTCGTAATACACATCCCGTAACTGCTGAAAGCTATCTATTGTTTCAGCCAGCGTTTCAAATTTATTTTTAGTATCACCTTTCCAGTCAGTGCTGCTTTGTTGTTGTACGATCACCTGCATATTGTCGATATTTTCGCCATTCGCTTTCATCGCCTGCTCATCCCCATTAATCATATAGGTCAGTCGATTTCTTTTTGCAGTCTCCAGTAAGCGACCTATTTGATTAGATATTTCTGTCTTGGCCGCATTGTCCTTAATTGCCTTTAACGAGTAAATACTGTAAGCCGACATCGCCGTGGTAATTACAATCAATGTTATAAACCCAGAGAATAACTTCTTACCTATTGATAAGTTACTGAATGATAACTTCCCGAAAATCATATAAAATCCTTTGTTAACATATTAGTATGTTTTTGTAATATGCTTTCGCATTCCAAGAGTATTGTCTTTTTCTAGCTGGAATATTTATCGGCGGATAAAAAATTTACCTTAATACTTAATTAATGGAATCCCTAAAAAATAATTAACCAATTGATTATTATCATATTATTTTTCAAATCAAAGAATAATTGGGGTCCCCTTCAATTTCATGCATAAATTTTATCATCGGCAGTAGCAGGCGGACATTCACGTCAGCATCCATAGCGGAGGTTCGTGTTTTAGTCTAATTTTATTTATCCGATAGTTACACTGAAAGCCGCTGCCAGAAAGACATTAATAAATCAAAAATATTTAGTTTTAATACGATGCAGATCATTGGTTGAGAGAAAATAAATTTAAAGAAGTTAATCACATTGAAATAAGCTTGGTTGAATAAATCGGATTGAGTAAAAGATCCCCTGTCAGCCATTTCCTCAAACAATCCGTACACTTTCGGGCACGCACGCCCGGATCATGGCCATAGCCTCTCCAGGCTGCACATCATCGCTACGCAACGTCAGGCGAAATACTACGCGTTTGAGCATCAGTACGGTGGAAATAGCCAGCTTAGAATACTGTTGAGGACGTCCAAGCGAAGAGGCTTTTGACTTCGTCATATCAGGCCTGAATGGCCGGGTCATCAAGCCAGAAGTCAGCGAGCCCCGATTGATAAGTGCTTTTGTTATAGGCTGTCCAGTTGTTGATTTTGAATTTTTGTTTTGCCACGGGACACCGAGATATCGTCAGGATAGGTGATGCTCTGATCCTGATTACGGCCAAAAACTCGATTTATTCAACAA
Source organism: Hafnia psychrotolerans (assembly GCF_014639435.1). Taxonomy (GTDB): domain Bacteria; phylum Pseudomonadota; class Gammaproteobacteria; order Enterobacterales; family Enterobacteriaceae; genus Ewingella; species Ewingella psychrotolerans. The sequence goes on from NZ_BMFZ01000004.1 coordinate 97,819, forward strand.
AGCCGGATTTAGGCTGAGGAAAGTAAGCGATAATGTCGCCACAGTTCATGTATCCCTACGTGAACTGTGGCTAATTTATAAACTTTTGCTTAATTTTTATGGTTTTCTGATTTGATCTTATAGATGCTTCTAAAAAACGACATTACACATCCAGTTCGGCGGTATCGCCTTTTTCCTGCAACCAGTTGCGGCGATCTTCAGAACGTTTCTTCGCCAAAAGCATATCCATCATGCGCAAGGTTTGATCAATACTCTCTTCGTCAATGGTCAGTTGCACCAAGCGGCGGGTATTCGGATCCAGCGTAGTTTCACGCAATTGTAGCGGGTTCATTTCGCCCAGACCTTTGAAGCGCTGGACGTTGGGTTTACCCTTTTTACGTTTCAGCTGATCCAGTACGCCCTCTTTTTCCTGCTCATCAAGCGCGTAAAATACTTCTTTGCCCAAATCGATGCGGTACAACGGCGGCATAGCCACATGGACGTGTCCACCGCGAACCAGAGCACGGAAGTGACGGACAAACAGCGCGCACAACAACGTAGCAATGTGCAGGCCGTCGGAGTCCGCATCCGCGAGGATACAAATCTTGCCGTAACGCAGTTGGCTCAAATCTTCGCTGTCGGGATCGATACCGATCGCCACCGAAATATCATGTACTTCCTGTGAAGCCAGCACTTCGTCTGAGGAGACTTCCCAGGTATTCAGGATCTTACCCTTGAGCGGCATGATCGCCTGATACTCACGATCGCGCGCTTGCTTGGCGGATCCACCTGCCGAGTCACCTTCCACCAGGAAGAGTTCGGTCATGTTGAGATCCTGCGAGGTACAGTCGGCCAGTTTACCTGGCAGCGCGGGACCACTGGTCAGCTTTTTACGCACCACCTTCTTGGCAGCACGCAACCGGCGCTGGGCGCTGGAAATGCACAGTTCTGCCAGTTGTTCAGCGGCCTGAACGTTCTGATTCAGCCACAGACTAAAGGCATCTTTCACGACGCCGGACACAAAGGCTGCGCACTGGCGTGAAGATAAACGTTCTTTGGTCTGACCCGCAAATTGGGGATCCTGCATCTTCACCGACAGCACATAGGCACAGCGCTCCCAGATATCTTCCGCCGACAACTTCACGCCGCGAGGAAGAATGTTGCGGAATTCGCAGAACTCGCGCATGGCATCCAGCAGACCCTGGCGCAAACCGTTAACGTGCGTCCCGCCCTGCATTGTTGGGATCAAGTTGACGTAGCTTTCGGTAAGCAGCTCCCCCCCTTCAGGCAGCCAGAGCAGCGCCCAGTCAACCGCTTCGGTATCACTGGCAAATACACCAACAAAAGCTTTTTCCGGTAGCGTGATAAGACCGTTGACCGCTTCCATCAGATAGTCCGTCAGACCATCTTGATAACACCATTGCTGCTCGGTGTTGTTCACATTGTCTTTGAAAACGATTTCAACACCAGGGCATAGAACGGCCTTGGCTTTTAGCAAATGGCTGAGGCGGCTGACGGAAAAACGTGGGCTGTCGAAGAAGCTGACATCTGGCCAGAAATGCACACGCGTACCGGTATTGCGTTTGCCACAGGTGCCGGTAACGTGCAGATCCTCAACTTTGTCGCCGTTCTCGAAGGCCATTTCATAGACTTCGCCGCCGCGTTTCACTGCGACTTCAACACGTGTTGAGAGGGCGTTAACCACGGAAATCCCCACGCCGTGCAGGCCGCCGGAGAACTGGTAGTTTTTGTTGGAGAATTTACCCCCCGCATGAAGCCGACAGAAAATCAGTTCGACTGCCGGTACTCCCTCTTCAAGGTGGATGTCCACCGGCATACCGCGGCCGTCATCGATGACTTCAAGAGACTGGTCAGCATGCAGAATCACTTCGATACGTTTGGCGTGACCGGCTAATGCCTCATCGACGCTGTTATCGATGACTTCCTGACCGAGGTGGTTTGGACGTGTGGTATCGGTATACATGCCGGGGCGGCGACGCACCGGTTCAAGACCGCTGAGGACCTCTATGGAATCCGCGTTATAAGTTGATTGGCTCATCGTAGAATATTCGTGGCTCATAGGTTGGGAAACATTCGTTGGGCGGGCGCTGCCGGATCTGCGGGTCGGAAAAACCTCTGGGGAAACTCACCCTGAGGATTCAGTCCGATGCCAGCCCCAGGAAATCAATAATCGGCGAAAAATAGCGTTCGAAGCCGACAAAAGTATGATTTCCCTCAGGTTCAACCGTCTGCCGGCAGGTGGTGTAATACGCCACGGCCTGACGGTAATCGAGGATTTCATCGCCCGTTTGCTGAAGTAACCACAGTAAATCTGGTGACTCCAGCGGCTCGACCTGCATGACTTTCAGGTCGTAAACGTGGCGTGACTCTAACACATATTGCTGCCCGGTGTAGGGGTTCTCATTCTGCCCGAGGTAGTCGATAAGAAGCTCAAAAGGCCGCACCGCAGGATTGACGACTACCGCCGGCACAGTAAAGCATTGGGACAGCCAGGTAGCGTAATAGCCGCCCAGCGAAGAGCCAACAATGCCCAGTTTTCGCCCGGATTTTTGCATCACCAGGGATTCAAGTTGCTCCGCGGCATCGGCAGGAAAAGGCGGCAACTGTGGCACCACCATTTCTATCTGCGGATGGTTTTCTGCCAACCAGTTTTTCAGCAACGTGGCCTTGGCAGACTCCGGTGAGCTATTGAACCCGTGCAGGTAGAGTAAAGTGCTCATTCGTAACCATCCGAGTCCGTATCAGGGCTGAACTCGTCCGTGTCCAGACGGCATACCTGCGTCTCGACACGACCATCAGGACAGAGGTCAAGATAGCGCCAGCCAGGTGCGGCCGTATCAATAGTAAAATTGGTACAGTGCGGTTTGAACTGTACACAGGTCGACGGTGTGGCATACAGCCGTTTTCCGTACCAGTCGAGATCCAGCTCCTGATGAATATGTCCGCAAAGCAAGGTGCTGACCTTCGGATAGCGCATCAACACATTAGCCAGCATGTGCGCATTGCGCAAACTGTGCTGGTCAAGCCAGGTACAACCTGAAGGTAATGGATGGTGATGCAGCATGATCAAGGTGAAACGGTCGGGGTAAGCATCCAGGCAGCGTTCCATCCATTCGAGCTGATACTCACTGACATGACCATGTGGTACGCCGAACACCTGCGTGTCGAGTAGCAAAACTTGCCAGAGATCACCGAGCAACACCTGCTTAGAGGGATGAATACCCGCGGCTTGCAAAGCATCGACCATCGCGGGCTGGAAGTCGTGATTTCCAGGCAGCCAGACACAAGGCGCAAGCAGTTCATTAATGCCCTGAGCAAAGTGATGGTAGGCTTCAATGGATTGATCCTGAGCCAAATCGCCGGTCGCTGCGATGATGTCGACCTCGCGGTTTTGTGCTTTTATTGCGTCCAGCACAGCGCGATAGCTGCGGAAGGTATTCACACCCAACAACGTTTCGTGCTCACCGGCGAAGAGATGAGTATCTGTAACTTGCAGAATTCTGACTTTGGCCCCATTCACCAAAGGCAGTTTAAACAGGCTTTCCAAGTAGTGTCCTTTGTTATGAAGTCTGTCTAACAAACCGGAACGGCCATCGCTCCATGCGTAAGGCAATATCGCAGCCAGTCCGCAAGGAACTGGTTAATTTGATGCTTTTCATCACGCTGATGCAACTTTTTATTAGGATAATCATAGCGTGCTTTGAAGCGAAATATCTGCTGGCTTGCACACACTTCGGCAACCATAGCATCATGATAAAGACGCACGGTTAGTGAAGGCAGACTCCAGTAACTGACCGCCGGAGCGATTTGATTTATCTCAACCAAGGTGGTGTAACGCGTAGACTCAATAATGGTCAGACGGTACGTGGCGCTACTCACCTGATAAGTTGCCATTTCGCCAACTTCATCATTACGCGGCATTAAACGGCGCAGTTGTGCGAAATTGGTTTCACACAACCTCATCATCTCAGGAAAATCAGGGGTATAGCGCTTAATCATCAGTGGGACCACTCTTTTCTCAGGGATTCATGGTGTAGAGCCAGCCATTGCAAAGCAATCACTGACGCAGCGTTATCGATGACTCCATCTTCCACCCAGTGGTAAGCTTGTTCACGAGTTACCACATGCACGCGGATGTCCTCGTTTTCAGCCGCCAGGCCGTGAATGCCCTCTGCCGTTGTCGCATCGACTTCGCCGACCAATATTGACAAACGTTCGCTGGTACCTCCGGGACTGGCCAGGTAGCTCAGCGCGGGCTTACAGCGCCCAACAACGATATTAGCCTCTTCCAGCGCTTCGCGTCGGGCCACGTCTTCCACTGTTTCGCCCTCTTCAATGATACCGGCGACCATTTCCAGAAGCCATGGGGTATCACTGGAATCAATCGATGGAATACGGATTTGTTCAATAAGTACAACTTCGTCACGCTGAGGATCATAGGGCAACAATACCGCTGCGTGGCCACGTTCGAAAACTTCCCGTACCACTTCACCACTCATTTCGCCACTAAACAGACGATGGCGAAAACGGTAGGCAATAATGGAAAAAAAACCTTTATATCGCGTCTCACGCGTAATAATTTCTACATCATTCTGGCCGAAAGTAACCGGTGAATCTTTTAATGAAGTCATCTCGCTTCCTTCTTATTTCTTGATACCGACAGATTATCGTCATTTGAGGTCAATTTGATGAAAATGCGCTAATAATAATCAAGCAAGTTTGTGGTAGATTGAAACTAATTTAGGCGTTAAGGCACGTTAAGACACTCAGTCCTTCCGCCAGTCTCTGATAGAATCTTGGTCTATTGATATTTTGACAGCGCCACCATAACAACATTGCTGCACAACAAGGAATGCAAATGAAGAAAATGCTCCCCCTTCTAATCGGACTGGGCCTGGGCGGCTTTAGTGCGATGAGCCAGGCTGAAAACCTAATGCAGGTCTACCAGCAAGCCAGGGAAAGTAACCCGGATCTGCGCAAATCCGCCGCTGACCGTGATGCTGCATTCGAAAAAATTAACGAATCGCGCAGCCCTTTATTACCGCAACTCGGCTTGGGTGCGGATTATGATTATACCAACGGCTATCGCGATGCGAACGGTGTTAACAGCAATGTGACCAGCGCTTCCCTGCAATTAACTCAGACCATTTTTGATATGTCAAAATGGCGAGCACTGACTCTGCAGGAAAAAACAGCTGGCATTCAGGACGTCACTTTCCAAACTGCGCAGCAAACCTTAATTCTGAATTCAGCGACGGCGTATTTCAACGTATTGAGCGCGATTGATTCCCTGTCTTACACTGAAGCTGAGAAACAGTCTGTCTATCGCCAGTTAGATCAAACAACCCAGCGTTTCAACGTTGGTCTTGTTGCTATTACTGACGTTCAAAACGCCCGTTCGCAATACGACACCGTGTTGGCCAATGAAGTGACTGCGCGTAATAACCTCGACAACGCATTGGAATCTTTGCGTGAAGTCACCGGCGTTTACTACCCGCAACTCTCTTCGCTGAATATCGACCGTTTTAACACCCAACGCCCGCAGCCGGTCGCCAGTCTGTTGAAAGAAGCAGAAAGCCGCAACCTGAGCTTACTGTCTGCCCGCTTGTCACAAGATTTAGCCCGTGAGCAGATCCGTTACTACCAGACCGGCCACATGCCAACGGTAGACCTGACGGCATCCACTGGCTTGAGCAACACTAAGTACAACGGTTCAAAAACCGAAAATAACTCAAGTTATAACGACAGTGATGCAGGCCAGAATAAAATTGGGATTAGCTTCTCTCTGCCACTGTATAGCGGCGGCTCGGTGACCTCTCAGGTCAAACAGGCGCAATACAACTTTGTTGGCGCTAGCGAGCAGTTGGAAAGCACGCACCGTTCGATGGTTCAGACTGTACGTTCTTCCTTCAACAACATTTCTGCATCTATCAGCAGCATCAACGCTTACAAACAAGCCGTTGTTTCTGCGCAAAGTTCATTCGACGCGATGGAGGCCGGTTACCAGGTGGGTACCCGTACCATCGTTGACGTGTTGGATGCGACCACGACTCTGTATAACGCCAAACAACAGCTGTCATCAGCACGTTACAACTACCTGATCAATGAGTTAAATATTAAATCGGCATTAGGTACATTGAACGAGAATGATCTCTTGGCGCTGAATGGTGCATTAGGCAAACCGATCCCGACCACTCCTGACGCCGTTGCCCCGGAAAATCCGCAACAGGATGCGTCTGCTGACGGCTACGGCCAAAATCAGAATGCGGCTTCGGCCAAAAACAGTATGCAAGCTGAAAAGGTGAGTTCGCCGGTCATCAAGCGGACGTCGAAGGCCACCAACAGCACCAAAAAAAGCGGTAATCCGTTCCAAAATTGATCCGGCTATACGCCAAATCATTCGAGGTGCATCAAGGCAGCAAGAGAAGGGACCCCGATAAGCTTAGTAAACGAAGTGGTTCGGGTGAATGAAGGCCGCCAACAAAGATGTAACGTAAAGTATAACGGTTATCACCGTTTTTCGACCTGAGCAGCCTGAAAGGCTGCTTTTTTTTGCTCACGTCACAGCCTTTCGTAAAGTCTCGTAACAATTGCCCCTGACTGCTTTAACATTAATCGTCTTTCACCTATTCTTACGCACTACTGGGAAAGGGCAAAAAAGCCCTATACATGGGATATATTCGATGAAACGGACACAAAACATCAATCTGGCTACCTTCCGTAAATCCTGGCGTAGCTATCGCATCACCCCTGTCGCTATTGCCGTCAGCGCCGTATTTATGCTTTCCGCTTGTGAAAAAACCGATGAAACCGTCTCGCTGTACCAAAACGTAGACGATTGTTCAAAAGCCAACCCGTCAAACAGTGCGCAATGTACTGCGGCTTATAATGCTGCCAAAAAAGAAGCTGAGAAAACCGCCCCGAAATATGCCAGCCGTGAAGAGTGTGTGGCTGAATTCGGCGAAGGTCAGTGTACTCAAACGCCTGCTCAGGCTGGCATGGCCGCTCAACCGCAGCAAAGTGGCAGCTTCTGGATGCCATTGATGGCTGGCTACATGATGGGACGTATGATGGGCGGCGGCGCGGGCTTTACTCAGCAACCGCTGTTCACCTCAAAAAATGCCGCCAGCCCGGCTAACGGCAAATTCGTTGATGCCACGGGTAAAAGCTACGGTCCGGCAACCGCAGGCGGGCGCACCATGAACGTGCCGAAAACTGCCATGGCACCAAAACCGGCGACCACCAGCACCGTAACGCGTGGTGGCTTCGGTGAGAGCGTAGCAAAACAGAACACCATGCAGCGCAGTTCGGCCTCCAACACACGTTCACCATCACGCAGTATGGGTGGCTAAGAGGCCGTCATGAAACGTTTAGCGATTGCAGAGCGCCCAGACTGGCGTGAAAAAGCCACTGAGTTTGGCTTCAATTTTCACACCATGTATGGCGAGCCGTACTGGTGTGAAGATGCTTACTATCAGTTCACGTTGGCGCAGATAGAAGAGATCGAAGAGGCTACCGCAGACATCCACCAGATGTGTTTGAAAGTGGTCGAGAAAGTCATCGGCGACGATACGTTGATGGCAAAATTTCAGATCCCAAAACACGTCTGGGAGTTTGTCCGCAGTTCATGGCGTACCCAGCAACCCTCACTCTATTCCCGCCTGGACCTGGCCTACGACGGTGTTAATCCACCGAAGTTGCTGGAGAACAATGCCGATACACCGACCTCGCTGTATGAAGCAGCTTTCTTCCAGTGGTTGTGGCTGGAAGACCAAATTGCCGCAGGCAAACTGCCGCAAGATGCTGACCAGTTCAACAGCATGCAGGAAAAATTGATCGAGCGTTTCAGCGAACTGAAAAACCAACACGGTTTCTCATTGCTGCACTTCGCCTGCTGTGAAGACACAGAGGAAGATCGCGGTACGGTGCAATATTTGCAAGATTGTGCGCTGGAAGCAGAACTCGCCAGTGAGTTCATGTTCATTGAAGAGATCGGCCTTGGCGAACGTGGTCAATTTACCGATCCGCAGGATCAAGTGATTAGCAATCTGTTCAAACTCTATCCGTGGGAATTCATGTTCCGCGAGATATTCTCCACTAAGCTGGAAGATGCAGGAGTACGCTGGCTGGAACCGGCCTGGAAAGCTATTATTTCTAACAAGGCCTTGCTGCCGATGTTATGGAAAATGTTCCCGGATCACCCCAATCTACTGCCGGCTTTTTTCGCAGAAGATGCACACCCGGAAATGGATCACTATGTGATCAAGCCGTTATTTTCCCGCGAAGGTGCCAATATCCGCATTATCGAAAAAGGCCAGGAAGTCGCGCACGTTGATGGTCCTTACGGTGAAGAAGGTATGATCGTCCAGCAATTCCATCACCTGCCGCAGTTCGGTGACAGCTATACGCTGATCGGCAGTTGGCTGATCAACGATCAACCCTGCGGTATTGGCCTGCGCGAAGATAAAGCACTCATCACACAGGACCTGTCACGTTTTTATCCGCATGTGATCGTCGGTTAATGCTTAGGATCGAAATAAAAAAGGAGAGCGAATCATGTCACTCTCCTTTTTTATGGGCAAATTAACTTATACACTTATTCACTCGCGTCGCGAGTAAGCCGACAAACGAACGGATCCTGATGAGCTGACTTAGGTCAGTCAATCGGGTGAGAAAATGCAATCAACGCACCGGCAACTTACTTAAAAGAAGACGGTTATATTAGCCGAGTTGGACTGACAGCATACTCAGCGATCCCATCACAATACCGTCAGTTGGTGTCTCGATCGCCTCTTCGCCATCCCATGCACCTAATATATACAGCAGCGGCAAATAGTGCTCGACGGATGGATTAGATAGCTCTGCCCCTTCATGTTGCATAAAGTTGACCAGTGGATGGTCTTTGGCCGCGCCTTTCCAACTCAGATTATCCAACACGTACTGGTTAAAGGAGACAGCCCAAGGATAAGGCTCTGTGTTACCTTCCCACTTAACCATCCTCAGGTTATGCACCACGTTACCACTGGCAACAATCATCACGCCTTCGTCGCGCAGCGCGGCCAGTTTTTTGCCGATCTGATAGTGATATTCCGCCGGTTGCGTTCCGTCGATGCTGAGCTGCACCACCGGAATATCCGCATCAGGATACATCTTGATCAACACGCCCCACGTCCCGTGATCCAAACCCCACTCACTGGTATCTGCAGTGACGTTGATCGGCTTAAGCAGTTCCTGCAACTGTTTAGCCAGCGCAGGTGAACCCGGCGCAGGATAACGCTTGTCGAACAACGCCTGCGGGAAACCACCAAAGTCATGGATGGTGCGCGGATTTTCCATCGCGGTAACCGCCGTACCCCGGGTAAACCAGTGAGCCGATACGGCCACAATAGCTTTCGGACGCGGCACGGTTTCGCCGAGTTTCTGCCATGCACGGGTGTAAATATTGTCTTCGAGTGCGTTCATTGGGCTGCCGTGACCTAAAAAAAAGGCAGGCATGCGAGGGGAAGTCATAACGTTTTCCTTACCGCAAAGTTAAAGAGTGGCAGCTGCCAAAAAATAGCTTCTGCGCGATGAGAATACGGTACTCTTTTTCTGGGTGGCACACAGCCGGATAACGGTGATGAAGTTATTCAATAAATTTGAATGCATCAGATATGAAAAAGGCCACACAAGGTGGCCTTTCTATGTTGCCAAAATAATTCAGCTGGCTTGTTGCGTCTGGGCCTGACGATAGGCAACCAGATCTTCAATAGTGAGTACGGTGATATCGTGTTTCTTGGCAAAGGCGATCGCTTCTGGCGCATGCGCCATGCTGCCGTCGTCATTGGTCAGTTCACACAGGACACCAAAAGGTTTCAGCCCTGCCAGAGTCGCCAGATCGATGGATGCTTCGGTGTGGCCACCACGGGTCAGCACGCCGCCCGCTTGGGCGCGCAGCGGGAAGACATGCCCAGGACGGTTGAGATCAGAAGGTTTAGCATTGTCTTTAATTGCCGCGCGGATCGTGGTGAGACGATCAGCGGCAGACACACCGGTTGTCACGCCTTCGGCGGCTTCGATGGTTACGGTAAACGCCGTCTGGAACTGGCTGGAGTTGTGCTCAACCATCATCGGCAAGTCGAGCTTTTTACGGCTGTCTTCGTTCATGGTAAGGCAAACAATGCCGCTACCATGGCGGATCGTCAGCGCCATTTGCTCAACGGTCATGGTTTCGGCGGCAAATATTAAGTCGCCTTCGTTTTCACGATCTTCGTCATCCAGTACCATTACACCGCGTCCATTGCGCAATGCATCAAGTGCACGCTCAACGCGTTGAACCGGCGTACCAAATTCGGAAAGTAGGGTCTGATTCATGGTAAAAATAACCTCATAGACTGTATATAAAATACATGGATTACCAGAATCAGGGCATCTTGAGGAGTATCACTGTGGCGCGATAGCGTCGTGCATGAATCATGCTGCAGTGTTAAAAAAATAACGCAGCAGGCAAAGTTATGCCTGGCTTGAATCGTTACTCTCTCCCATCCGGACTTTAACCGTCGGCCCCGGAATTACACCGGATCTGCTGACCTCTAACCTTGGAAGGTTGAGCGCTCGCGGGCTTCCACGTAGAAGGGGGATTGTGATCCCTCCAATATTCTGTGGTTTACCGCCGGTGGGGACTTTCACCCCGCCCTGAGAATAAGCATGTCAACTATAACGCCATTAAAAGATCAGAGCAATGTGTCGAATGACCGATTAATGCCTTAGGAGAGGTTTATAGAATCCGCATCTACGATTACACTAGGCATCATCGCCGAATTAGAAATAAGGTATAAAACATGATTGACCCAAAGAAAATTGAACAGATTGCCCGTCAAGTTCACGAGTCTATGCCAAAAAGTATTCGCGAATTTGGCGAGGATGCCGAGAAGAAAATTCGTCAGGTGTTGCAGGCGCAGTTCAGCCGCATGGATCTCGTCAATCGTGAAGAGTTTGATGTGCAGACTCAAGTGCTGCTGCGCACCCGCGAGAAACTCGTGGCAATGGAGCAGCGTCTGACTGAGCTGGAAGGCAAACTGACTGTGGCAGAAAAGCCACAGGATCCGGTTTAAGTTTACCCCATTAGCACACCGTAAAGAGGCCTGCTTTGCTGGCCTCTTTACGAGAAAGGGAAACATTACTCAGCCTGTAACGTTGCCCGGGGTTTCGGCAACACGCCCCATAAGAGAGCGAATATCAGCAAGGCATACAACGACTTCCAACCCACCATCGCCAGTAACACACAGCACAGCAGGCTACCGAGCAACGCCATCCCCCTTGATCGCCCTTTCAGTAATCGCCATCCTGCCAACATGCACAGCAAATAAATCAGAATAAAGATGCCGTTAGCATAGACAATCAGCGCACCGAGCGGCAGATTCAACCAGTAAATCAGCAGTGTGAACAGCACACAGCTACCCACCACGGCGTTCAACGCGGCGACCGGAACCCGCTGGGCGGAGAGCTTAGCCAGAGGGCTTTTCGGCTTGAGTTGTGCCTGTGACCACACCAACCGGGCAAAACTTTGCGTGTAGATATTCACGCTGGCAAAACAGGCCAGATAGCCAATGATACAGGCTACCCACAGCGCATGTTGGCCGAACAGCTGCACCACAATGCCGGGCAGTGACGCCGCCGCCTCGCGGCCTTCGCCCCAGGCGTGGAACTTCAACACTGCTACTGTACAACCCCAGTACACCGCGCCCGCCACCAGCATGCCAATGAGCAGCGCACGCGGGAAATCACGCTCAGGGTGACGAAACTCGGTCGCCAAATGGGCAAAGGCTTCCAGCCCAACAAAGCACCAGAACATCACGGCCAACGCATCAAACAGTGAGAGCGGGGAGATATCCTGCAATTTGGGCAGCGGGATCTGGCTGAACGTGATATCGCCCTTCCACCAGATCGCCACCATTAGCCCGACCACCAAAAAAGCGATCAGCGTCTGAATATTGGCACTCGAACCGGCGCTGCGGGTACCGAGAAACCAGATCGCAAACAGTGTCCCGAGTTGTACCAGCAGCAGATTCAAGCTGCTCCAGCCAAAGGCTGCCTGCCAGAATCCTGCCGCAATATGCAGCGCGGCAGGCAATCCAACAGGAATAACAGAGAGAAAAAGCCAGCCAGTGACCCGCGCCATATGTGGGCCAAAGGCCATACCGACAAAATGTGCCGCACCGCCCGCACTGGGAAAGTGCCGACCTAACGCGGCAAAGCCGATGGCAATAGGGAAGACGAGCAAGATTAACACCGGCCAGGCCCACAGGCTGTCGTATTGCGCCAATTGTGCAGCCAGTGCAGGCACCGCGAAAACCCCCGTCCCCAGCAAAGAGGTAGAGAGCAATCCGACGCCCTGAGCCAGCCCCAATTCCTGTTTTAGTCCACTCACAAACGCCTCACTTGCGCAGGGTTTAGCCAATAAAATAAAGGCCCGGCACAATGCCAGGCCTTCGCTTCTCACCGTCGATCAATGCCGCACATTAATCCTGTGCTTTGATCTGATTAATAATTTTGGTGGTGGATAAGCCGTCTTCGAAGTTGAGGATCCGCACATCTCCTCCGTTGGCCCAAACTTCCTCGCAGCCGGCGATTTGCTCAGGTTTGTAATCGCCACCTTTGACCAGCAGATCCGGCAGGATCTCGGCGATCAGGCGTTGTGGAGTATCTTCTTCAAATGCGACCACCCAATCGACCGCACCCAGCGCGCCAAGCACGATCATACGGTTTTGCAACAGATTGACCGGACGGCTGTCGCCCTTCAGGCGCTTGGTAGAAGCATCGCTGTTGACGGCCACAATCAGACGGTCGCCGAGCTTACGGGCATTCGCCAGATAGGAGACGTGTCCGGCATGCAGGATGTCGAAGATGCCGTTAGTCATCACCACTTTTTCACCGCGCTGACGGGCCATTGTCACGGCCGCTTTCAGTTCGGTTTCAGTCATGATGCCAAAACCGACGTCAGATCGCCCGCCGATAGCATTCTCAAGTTCAACAGGAGAAACAGTTGAGGTGCCGAGCTTGCCGACCACGACACCCGCTGCTGCGTTAGCGAGAAAGCAAGACTCTTCCAATGAATTGCCAGCGGCGAGGGCCGCCGCCAGTACGCCAATAACCGTGTCACCTGCACCGGTCACGTCATACACTTCCTGCGCCTGCGTTGGCAGATGTAGCGGTTCTTTACCCGGTTGCAGCAAGGTCATTCCATGTTCGGAACGGGTGATCAGCAACGCCGAAAGCTCAAAATCAGCGACCAGCTTCATGCCACGGGAGACAATCTCTGTTTCATCTTTACAGCGTCCGACCACGGCTTCGAACTCGGACAGATTCGGCGTCAGCAACGTTGCACCGCGATATCGCTCAAAATCAGAACCTTTTGGATCGACCAACACCGGGACACCGGCTTTTTTTGCCAGTTGGATCATCGGCTGAACGTCGGTCAGCGCGCCTTTGGCATAATCAGACAGTACCAGCGCGCCCGTTTTCGGCAGTGCATGTTCGATTTTTCTCAGCATAGGCTGAAGATCAACACCTTCAAAACCCTCTTCGAAGTCGAGGCGGAGCAGTTGCTGATTGCGTGAAAGCACACGCAATTTGGTAATGGTCGGATGGGTCGGTAACGCCACGAAATCACATTGAACATTCACTTCATCCAGACGTTGGCTCAGCGCACGGGCAGCATCATCAACGCCGGTGATCCCAATCAGGCGCGATTCGGCCCCAAGGGACGCAATGTTCATCGCCACGTTGGCCGCACCACCAGGGCGCTCCTCAATAGTGTTGACTTTCACAACCGGCACCGGCGCTTCCGGCGAAATACGGTTCGTCGGACCATACCAGTAGCGATCTAACATTACGTCACCCACCACCAGCACACCGGCACGGTGAAAATCAGGCAGAGTCACTTTCATCCCATACTCCAAAACAGGTAAAACCTGACATAAAAATAGTGCGGGGATAATATCACAAGCCATTATCCCCTCAGTAAAAACCATCGCGCTGCGGGTGGCACCCTGTCAGCCCAACCAGCTGTTCCAACTGGCCGTGATGTGGGCACGTTCGATCATAAAGCTATCGACAGCAACTTTGCCGCTATGTTCCTGTAACGCCAGATGATGTATTTCATCTCGCAGCGTCACATAAGCATGTGTCAGCCGTTGCGCTTCGTCTTCTGCCATGATGTCGTACTGCGCCATCAACTCGAAAATACGCACGTTATCCGACCAACGCGTTAAGCCGGGCTCATCGTGGGCAAAGCGCAGGACCAGATATTGTGCAATGAACTCAATGTCAGTGATGCCGCCCGGATCAGCTTTCAGATCAAAAGCATCACGTTTTTTTGTGCCCAAGTGAGCATACATTTTCTCACGCATCTCACGGACTTCTTTGCGCAATGCGTCGGGATCTCGCTGGCTGCATAAGATCTCACGTCGGATGGTATTGAACTGTTGGGTAAGTTGCGGATCACCGTAAACGACGCGCGTGCGTACCAGCGCCTGATGCTCCCATGTCCAGGCTTCATTTTGCTGATAATCAGCAAAGGCTTCGATGGTGCTAACCAACATACCTGCTGCGCCGGAAGGGCGCAGACGAGCATCAACCTCATACAAAATGCCGGACGCAGTTCGGGTGCTGAAGAGATGCATAATGCGCTGGGCAAGTCGCAAATAGAACTGACGGCCATCGATGCTGCGTTCACCATCGGTCATCACTTCCGGCGCACAGTCGAGCAGGAATACCAGATCCAAATCCGAGCTATAACCCAACTCCCAGCCACCCAGCTTACCGTAACCGACCACGGCAAAACCGCGCCCACCGCGGTGTTGCAGATGAGTGGGTTGCCCGTAACGGACGATCATCTGGTCCCAGGCCTGTTGAATAACCGCCTCGAGGATCGCCTCAGCAAGATACGTCAAATGGTCACTGACCTGCATCACCGGCAGCGCGCCTGATATGTCACCGGCGGCAATGCGCAGATGCTGCGCCTGTTTAAACTGGCGCAGCGCCTCCAACTGTTGCTCTTCGTCATCGGCCGCTACACGCAGTAAGAATTGGCGCAGTTCATCCCGGTAAGCGTCAGGCGCCGTAGGTTGATAAAGGGTGCGCGGATCAAGCAGCTCGTCGAGCAACAGCGGGTGGCGCGCCAGTTGGTTTGCCACCATCGGCGACGCGGCACACAACCGGACTAATTGTTTCAGGGCACCCGGATACTCCACCAACAGTTCGATATAGGTCGTGCGGGTGACGATGTTGAGCAGTAATAATGTCAGGCGTTGCAGCGTAATATCGGCATTTTTGTAAGCACAGACTTGCGCCAGCAGGCCCGGCATCAACAGATCGAGCTGATCGCGGCCGCGCAGCCCAATGGTACGTTTGCCCACGTCGCGGCGGAATTCCGCGATCAACCGCAATAAGTGGCCTTGCGCCTCGGGTGCCAATTGCGGCGCCAATCCGGTGATGTCAGCATCGTCCAGCGCATCAATCCACAGATTGCTGAACTGCGCATACAGAGGATCTTCGTCTGCGTCCGGCGTGTCGTCACCGATCAGATCGTCAAACACGGCGCGCACCGCTTGCATGTGCGCATTCAATCCATCAAGTAGGGTCGCCCAGTTGGCGAACTGCATTCCCCACGCCAGCCGCGCCTGATTAAGATCATCTGAAGGCAGAGTTTGCGTCTGTTCATCGGCAATCGCCTGCAGAAGATTTTCCAAACGACGCAGAAACAGATAACTGTCACGGAGTTGCTGCACCTGCACCGTTGGCAGTAACCCCAGTTCGTTCACCGCCTGCAAAGTGGGCAGTAAGGAACGCTGTTGCAGCAAGGGCTCACGGCCACCACGGATCAGTTGAAAGACCTGGGCGATAAATTCAATTTCGCGAATGCCACCCGCACCGAGTTTAATATTGTCTTTCAGACCACGACGGCGAACTTCGCGGGCAATCATAGCTTTCATATTACGTAGCGACTGGATAACACTGAAATCAATGTAACGACGGAAAACAAACGGCATCAGCATCTTGCGCAGCTCCTGGCTGCTACTGTCTTCGGCACCGCCCATCAGGCGGGCTTTGACCATGGCATAGCGCTCCCAGTCACGCCCCTGCTCCTGATAATAATCCTCCAGCGCCGGAAAACTCATCACCAATGGGCCGCTGTCACCGAAAGGCCGCAGGCGCATGTCAACGCGGTACACAAAGCCGTCGATGGTCGGTTGGTCCAGGGCTTTGATCAACCGCTGGCCAAGACGGGTAAAGAACTGGGAATTATCCAGTTGTCGACGTCCGCCTTGCGTCTGACCGTTTTCGGGATAGGCGAAAATCAGATCAATATCGGAAGAGAAGTTAAGCTCACCTCCGCCCAATTTACCCATTCCCAGAATCAGAAGTTTTTGCGGCACGCCTTCCACATTCATTGGCGTACCAAACTCACGGCAGCAGGCATCGTATAGCCATTCGCGGGCGCTAACGATTAGGGTTTCAGCCAGTTCGCTTAGCTGGCGTAATGTCTCTTCGCACCCACTGGTCAGCAATGCCTGCGACCAGGCAATACGGGTCAACATACGTTTGCGAAACAGACGCAAAGTCTTCATCAACCCGGTCTCATCACTGACGGTAGCCAGCGCTTCGCTCAGCCAGTCGTTATAATGCTGCCACTCATTGGGCTGCGGCGGATGCTGCACAATCTCATGCCACCACGCAGGGAAAGCCAATAGATTTTCACTGACAAAATCACTGACGGCAATCGCGGCCAGCGTATTGTCATCAATGTCCGGCAGGTTTTCCTGATGCTCCTGACAGCGCTCAATAAAAATATCGGCCTGACTTTTCAAGGTGGGAGAGAGTGGCAACATGAGATCGGGTTCCTTTCGCAAAAAAGCCTGAGTCAGACTCAGGCTACTTGTTCAATTAAACTTCAACCATAAACCAAAACGGCGGCAAATGGGTTACCTGGCGATTTTGCCGTTGAGCCAGAACGCATCCATCATCACCGCTTGCTGACGGGCAGAATCTTCCCATGCATGCTGCTGTTGAACGATGGCCTGCTGCAACGCCAGCCAGCCATTAATGTACTGTGAACTGGCATCGTCTGGGTAAGCGCCGGCTAACATATGGAAAGAGATAATATGGCGTTTCAAACGAGCCAACTGGTCACGGAAACCGTCTTCATCCAGCGGATGGCCAAACACATCTTTAAGTTCAGCGGCCGTCCGGCCCAGCATGATGTCAGCAAACCGCTTGAAAGAATCGTCGAGCTTCTTCTGGGCCTTCTCATCAATGAAAGGTTTCCACGCTTGGTTCGCCAGCCATGATGTGAGTGCCAACTTACATTGCAGATACGTTGCGCTGTAGCAAACGGCTTCAGCATCGGCACCTTTTTTCTCCAGCAACGGGACTAAATCCGTCAGCAACGCACGCAGATCGGTCGAGGCTTTACGTGGGATAAGACCGCCGAAAATGACCAAAATCTGGCGCACGGTCTCAACGGCCTGCAATACGGTCAGGCGAACGGTTTTATCACCGCGCACCCAGAGTTCTTCATGGTACTGCCAGTGATCCATCGCCAGCGCCAGCGTGTCGGCCAGAGCTTGCTCAACGGTCGCCTTCGGTGCCGCCTTAAAGACCGGCAAAGGACGTGGCTCACGAGTCGGATTACCTTTCGCTAATTGGTAGCCTCGCGCCGCTTTACTCAAGCCCCCCTGGCGTAACCCGCCATTTTGGCCAATCAGTGCTGCCAGTGCCAGCATATCGGCGGTATTGCCTTTTTTCAGCTCAAGCTCAACTTCAGACAGCGCCTCTGAGAGTTCACCGGCAACCACTTCACCCAGATCAAGCCCTAGTTCAATCTCGCTTTGCTGGTAAGTGATCACCCACTTCTCACGTGTAAATGTGGTGCTGAACAGCGGCATTAACGCTTTTTGTAACGCGGCGACTTTACAGCCTTCAGGCCAGATATCTTTCGGGAAGGCACTGAGTTTCAAGGTCGGTTTTTTCAGTTCAACATTATATTCAGGACGCTGATGAAGCCCGCCCACCACACTTCCGGCGGTTTTGATGGTCATTTCATACTGGTCGTCGAAACCACGGATACGCAGTCCCATATCATGCTTGCGCATCCAGTTGTCAGCCGTTTCATAATAGATGTTAGTCAGTTTTTGCGGTGCGGCATGTTCGCTGTCAAACTGTGCCAATTGATCCGGCAATTCGGCGATAGCGGCAGCAGTGGCGATAAATTTTAATTCTATTTCTACAGTCATAGTGGTTTCACACCGGTTCTGGATGTCATAAGGCTGTTATATAGCCGACAAAAGGAGTTAATTCTACCACAGGGTCCGAGTGCAAGCCGCATGTCACGGGATAGTAAGATAGTTCTCATTCCTGTTTATACATTGCGTCGTCAAACTGTTGCCCTTAGTATCAACTGTTCATGACGTCGGTTCACACATCGCGTTCCATAAATCCACTCAGAAACGATGAAAAAATGCAGAAATTACGCCTAATTGGTCTCGCTTTGCTTACTTTAAGCATCACTTGGGGCGCTCACGCTGATGAAAAGCGCTACATTTCCGACGATCTGATCACCTATATCCACAGCGGTCCAGGTAATCAATACCGTATCGTAGGGACGTTGAACGCCGGTGAACAGGTCACCCTCCGCAGCGTCAATGACAGCACCAAATATGGTGAAATTGTTGATTCAAAAGGTAAAACCGCCTGGATCCCCCTTGATCAGTTGAGTAACGTTCCCAGCATACGTACCCGCGTTCCTGATTTGGAACAGCAGGTGAAAACGCTGACAGACAAATTAACCAATATCGATTCTAGCTGGAATCAGCGCACCGCAGAAATGCAGCAAAAAGTGGCGTCCAGCGACGGTATTATTAATGGTTTGAAAAAAGAAAATCAGGATCTGAAAAACCAACTGATTGTCGCACAGAAAAAAGTCAGTGCGGTGAACGTGCAGTTGGATGATAAGCAACGCACCATTATTTTACAGTGGTTTATGTACGGTGGCGGCGTTGCGGGTGTCGGTCTGATCCTTGGCCTTATCCTGCCGCACCTGGTGCCGCGTCGGAAGAAAAACGACCGCTGGATGAGTTGAGCCCTATCATGAAGATCTACTTGGTCGGCGGCGCAGTTCGAGACAGTTTATTAAATCTGCCCGTGACAGAACATGACTGGGTGGTTGTGGGTACAACCCCAGAATACATGCTCGCCCAAGGTTATCAGCAGGTCGGTAAAGATTTTCCGGTCTTCCTGCATCCCGTCAGCCGTGATGAATATGCACTTGCGCGAACCGAGCGCAAGTCCGGTGTCGGTTATAACGGTTTTACCTGTTACGCCGCGCCCGATGTCACCCTCGAGCAGGATCTGATGCGCCGTGATCTGACGATTAACGCCATCGCCAAAAGTGCTGAAGGTGAGCTGATTGACCCCTATCAAGGTCAGCAGGATATCGAACAGCGCGTTCTACGCCATGTTTCTGATGCATTTGGTGAAGATCCGCTGCGCGTACTGCGCGTGGCGCGTTTTGCTGCACGATTCGCACATTTGGGTTTTCACGTTGCACCGGAAACACAAAAATTAATGCAACAGATGGCTGACAGCGGTGAATTGTCAGCATTGACGCCAGAACGCGTCTGGAAAGAAACGGAGAAAGCGTTGCAAACGCAGGACCCGCAGGTGTTCTTCCAGGTATTGCGTGATTGCGGAACGCTCAAGGTGCTGTTTCCTGAGCTCGATGCGCTGTTTGGCGTGCCCGCGCCGGAAAAATGGCACCCGGAAATCGATACCGGCATTCATACATTAATGACGTTGAAAATCGCGGCTGAACTGACGCAGGATGTTGATATCCGGTTTTCTGCACTATGTCACGATCTCGGCAAAGGGCTGACCAAACCTGAATACTGGCCGCATCATCATGGACACGGCCCGGCAGGCGTGAAACTGGTGGAGAATATGTGCCAACGGCTAAAAGTGCCGACTCATATTCGCGACTTGGCCAAATTGGTTGCTGAATTCCATGATCTGATCCACACCGTCAATAAACTGCGTCCGGAAACGATTCTCAAGCTGTTTGACACCATTGATGTTTGGCGTAAACCACAGCGTCTCGAACAGATGATTTTAACCAGCGAAGCAGATGCACGTGGCCGCACCGGCTTTGAACAAAATCCCTATCCGCAAGGCGATTATCTGCGTGAAGCCTACGCCATCGCGCAAACTATTTCGATCAGAGAAGTGGTCGAGTCAGGCTTGCAGGGAACCGCTATTCGCGATGAACTGAAGAAACGACGGATACAGGCGATTAGCGACTGGAAGAAAACGCAGGACGTTGAGCTTTAATGTGACATTCACGCCAAAAAAGCGCCCATCTGCAAAGATGGGCGCTTTTTTATTGTTTCAATGCTGACAAGCGTTACGCGATAAACACCATATATACCGCAAACGCAACAATGAAACGGTAGATGGCGAATGGCACGAAAGAGATTCGTTTAATCACGCTCAAAAAGGCTTTTATAGCGAACAGTGCGACGACAAACGCGGTGACAAAACCAACGGCGAACATCGGTAAATCGGCCAGGGAGAGGAAACTGTAGCTTTGATAGAGATCCAGCACGGTAGCGCCTAACATCATCGGCACAGCCAGCAGGAAGGAGAATTCCGACGCAGCAAAACGGCTCACCCCCAGCAGCATACCGCCGCCGATGGTCGCACCCGAGCGGGAAAAACCCGGCCACAGCGCCAGACACTGGCATATGCCAATCATAAACGCCTGAAAATAAGTCATGTCATCCAGGCCCAGAGCACGTGGTTTTTTCGGTTTAAGCCATTCGGCAGCAATCAACCAAATACCACCAACGACCAACGCGTACATGACATTTTTCGGCTCAAACAACATCTTGATCTGCGAATGAAACAGCAACCCCAGCAGTACGGCAGGCAACATTCCTAGCAAAATATGGATAAGGTTAAGCCGGCCGGTTCCCATTCCTTCATGTTCCGGAGGCTTGCCAAAATGCAGTCCAATCATGCCGAACAGTCTGCGCCAGAACATCACCACTACGGCCATGATTGATCCGAGTTGAATAATCACTTCAAAAGATTTAGCCGTATCCCCGGTAAAACCCAGTAAATTTCCGACGATTATCATGTGCCCGGTAGATGATACCGGCAAAAACTCGGTTAGACCTTCGACCACGCCCAAAATGGCGGCAACCAGTAAAGAATGGCTTTCAACTACCATTTAAATACCTCACCCCGAAAGAAATGAAAACTGTCTGTTTTGTCATATCACAGGACGAAATTCAGACAATAAAAAAGCGACATACCCAGTTGCCGCTAATACAGCGTACTTCATTACGAACAACGTCGTTATAACGCATTTTTATGACAAAAATTCGCGCAATCGTTTTCTGAAACATACCGTTAAATTTGTTTTTTTCATAGACTGTATTTAGCCACGCACACCGCGTTCAATGACCACACCGACGTTAGACGCCTGGGCTACTGCACCCGGTTTACTCAATTTAATACGGACCCAGGGTGAGTTAAAGCGCGACAGTAAAAGGGCTGCGACCTCTTCAGCAACGCGTTCAACCAGCGCAAAATTCTGCGATGACACATGCTGGATCACCGCCTCACTGACGTCCGCGTAGCTTAGGCAATCCTTCACATTATCACTGGCAGCGGCCGTACGGTTATCCCAGGCCATTTCGATATCGAACACCAGTTTCTGCTGAATAGTCTGTTCCCATTCATAAGCGCCAATGACAGTGATTACATTCAGTTGCTCAATAAATACGATATCCATCACGCGTTTCTCTGTTTTTGGGTCAGCCGGATACCACTTCCGGCGGAAAATGCGTATTATCCATGGATGTTGCGATTAAAACGACCCTTATTAGACGGAACTGCGTTATGAGTGCTACCGCGCTTGGCATGATTATTTTCGCCTACCTTTGCGGCTCGATTTCCAGTGCAATTCTGGTCTGCCGGGTAGCAAGGTTACCCGATCCCCGAACGCAAGGCTCCGGCAACCCCGGTGCGACCAACGTTTTGCGTATTGGTGGCCGCACGGCGGCCGCAACGGTACTGATTTTCGACGTGCTCAAAGGTATGTTGCCGGTTTGGCTGGCGTATCGCCTGAATATTCCGCCGATGTATCTCGGTCTGACCGCCATCGCAGCCTGCGTGGGACATATCTATCCGGTCTTCTTCCGTTTCAAGGGAGGGAAAGGCGTTGCCACCGCGTTTGGCGCCATCGCGCCTATCGGATGGGACCTGACCGGCCTGATGGCCGGTACGTGGCTGCTGACGGTGCTATTGAGCGGGTATTCATCGCTCGGTGCCATTGTCAGTGCGCTGATAGCGCCCTTTTATGTCTGGTGGTTCAAACCTCAGTTCACGTTCCCGGTGGCGATGCTTTCATGTCTGATTCTGTTGCGTCATCACGACAACATTCAGCGCTTATGGCGGCGACAGGAAACCAAGATTTGGGACAAGTGGAAAGAGAAACGGGCCGCTAAAAAAGCAGCGAAAAAAGCGGTAAAGCGGGCTGAGAACGAAAAGTAACCCGAAGGAAAAACATAAAAAAACGACCTCACTGTGGGTCGTTTTTTTATGTTTCTTAACTCAGAAAAACTGGTCTGAATAAGAGCAACACAACCGCCATTTAGACTGGAGGGAGTTCTGCTAAAGGCCAGCGTGGTCGCACTGAAACGCTGAGATCTTGCGTGGTGCCCGTGTTCATCCGCACCATTCCCGCGTAGGCAATCATCGCGCCGTTATCGGTACAAAACTCAGGCCGGGCATAAAATACTGCGCCACCGCGTTTTTGCATCATCTCGGCGAGTTTAGCTCGCAGCGTGCGGTTAGCACTGACGCCACCGGCCATCACCAGACGTTTAAAGCCCGTATGGTCGAGAGCGCGCTTGCATTTAATCGCCAGCGTATCCACGACGGCCTCTTCGAAAGCGCGAGCAATATCAGCATGAGTTTGTGGATCATTTTCATTAGCACGCACGGTATTCGCCGCAAAGGTTTTCAGACCGGAAAAACTAAAATCCAGACCAGGTCGGTCAGTCATCGGGCGAGGGAATTTAAAGCGCCCTGCCGTACCCTGCTGCGCCATTTTCGACAACATCGGCCCACCGGGATAATCCAAACCCAACAGTTTTGCGGTCTTATCAAAGGCTTCACCTGCGGCGTCATCAACCGATTCGCCCAGCAGTTCATACTTGCCGATTCCGGTCACGCTAATCAATTGCGTATGACCGCCGGAGACCAGCAGCGCGACAAAAGGAAAATCAGGCGGATTATCTTCCAGCATGGGCGCAAGAAGATGACCTTCCATATGATGGACGGGAACGGCAGGAACGCCCCAGGCGAACGCCAGCGAACGCCCGATGGTTGCGCCAACAAGCAGCGCACCGACTAAACCGGGACCGGCGGTGTACGCCACACCATCAATATCTTGTGCCGTCAGCGCCGCTTCTTTCAGCGCCGCCTGAATCAAGGGAATTGTTTTGCGCACATGGTCGCGCGAGGCCAACTCAGGCACCACGCCGCCGTAATCGGCATGCAGTTTTACCTGACTATACAGTTGGTTGGCTAACAAACCGACTTCACTGTCATAGATTGCAATTCCGGTTTCATCGCAGGACGTTTCTATACCCAGTACTCGCATCACTTTTCCCATCTTATTTCCGCGCTAACTCGCGGCGCGTAGTCTAGCATATAACGCCCGTACAGCGCTGCTTCTGCGTAGGAAATCCGATGGCTGAACCAATTAATGTCGAGCAATTTAAGTTGATTGGTATATAATCGCCGGCCGACGCAAAAGCGAGCGCACTTTTGGAATAGATGGGTTGGAAAGCGCAGTTTCAATTTGCCGTTATGCTTTACAACGCAGAGCAAGTTGGAGTAAAATTCCGCACCATTTTGAAATGTGCTGGTACAAACCAGCAAACAAACCGATTTTATCGAGGTGAGAGGCACATGCCTGTAATTAAAGTACGTGAAAACGAGCCGTTCGACGTAGCTCTGCGTCGCTTCAAGCGTTCCTGCGAAAAAGCGGGTGTTCTGGCAGAAGTTCGTCGTCGTGAGTTCTATGAAAAACCGACTACCGAACGTAAACGCGCCAAAGCATCTGCAGTAAAACGCCACGCCAAGAAACTGGCTCGCGAAAACGCACGCCGTACTCGTCTGTATTAATCTCCGGGGGTAACCCCACCGTGTGTTTTTGCTTTCCAGGAAACACACAAATCGATGAGTAGCTGCATACGCATGCCGTGCTTTCCGAAAGGAATGCGCGGCTTGTTCTCATTTATAGGCTAGTGAGTAAGGGGCTTATGGCTGGGAGAATTCCGCGCGTATTTATCAATGACTTGCTGGCTCGTGTCGACATCGTGGATCTTATTGATGCTCGCGTAAAGCTGAAAAAGCAAGGCAAGAACTACCACGCGTGCTGCCCTTTCCACCATGAGAAAACACCCTCATTCACCGTAAACAGCGACAAGCAATTTTATCACTGTTTCGGCTGTGGAGCGCACGGCAATGCCGTCGACTTCCTGATGAACTACGACAGACTTGAGTTCGTTGAAAGTATCGAGGAGCTGGCGACAATGCAGGGTCTGGAAGTGCCTTATGAAGCGGGCACAGGTCCAACCCAAATGGAGCGCCATCAGCGTCAAAGCCTCTACCAGTTGATGGAACCGCTGGCCGCTTTCTATCAACAGTCACTTAAACAACCCGCGGGTGCGCTTGCCAGAGAATACCTTGCTCAACGCGGCTTAAGTGAAGATATTATTGCCCATTTTGCCATAGGTTTCGCGCCTCCAGGTTGGGACAACGCACTTAAGCGTTTTGGCAAAAATGCTGATGACAAAGCCTCATTAATTGACGCCGGGATGTTGGTCACTAATGACAATGGTCGCAGTTACGATCGTTTTCGCGAACGCGTCATGTTCCCGATTCGTGACAAACGCGGCCGTGTTATCGCATTTGGTGGCAGGGTCTTAGGCGACGGTACGCCAAAATACCTTAACTCACCGGAAACCGAAATTTTCCATAAAGGCCGCCAGTTGTATGGCCTGTATGAAGCCCAGTTAAAACATCCGACACCTTTACGTTTATTGGTTGTCGAAGGGTATATGGACGTTGTCGCACTGGCGCAATTTGGCATCGACTATGCCGTTGCCTCTCTGGGCACATCTACCACGGCTGATCACATTCAGCTGATGTTTCGCGCCACCGATAATGTGGTGTGTTGCTATGACGGTGACAGAGCCGGTCGCGAAGCGGCCTGGCGCGCACTAGAAACTGCCCTGCCATATCTCAATGATGGCCGTCAGTTACGATTTATGTTTTTACCCGATGGCGAAGATCCTGACACGCTGGTACGCAAAGAAGGTAAAGCAGCGTTCGAACAACGGATGGAGCAGGCGCTGCCGCTCTCAACTTTCCTGTTTGATTCACTGATGCCGCAGGTCGATTTGAGTAGCCCCGATGGGCGCACCAAATTGAGTATGCTGGCACTGCCTTTGATTCGCCAGGTGCCGGGAGAAACACTGCGGATGTATCTGAGACAGCAGTTAGGTAATAAGCTCGGTATTCTTGATGACAGCCAGCTCGAAAAGCTGATGCCAAAACATGCCGACAACGGGAATACCTATCAGGTACCCCAGCTAAAACGCACAACCATGCGTATACTTATAGGGTTACTGGTACAAAACCCACAACTGGCTACACTTATACCCTCGTTGCAAGGATTAGAACAAGCCAAGCAGCCGGGGTTAGAACTCTTTACCGAGTTGGTAACCACTTGCTTAGCCCAACCGGGGCTAACCACGGGCCAGTTGCTTGAATTGTATCGTGACAATAAGTTCTACCAACAGCTTGAAACTCTCGCGACCTGGAACCATATGATCATTGAGGATATGGTCGAAGAAGAGTTTCGTGCCACGCTTGCTAGCCTGTACGACTCGATTTTAGAGCAACGGCTCGAAATATTAATCGCTAAAGCCCGAACGCATGGACTCAGTCCGGAGGAACGGACCGAAGTCAGCTCTCTTAATCAGGTTTTAGCCAAAAAACATTAAGCCTGCACATAAAGGCTAAAAAATTAAACGGCTTAAGTGCCGATAAAAAGTGGGACACGGTCCCGCGCTATGCCGTCTTTGTGGGCCACGGCAACAAGTAAACGCCCCTATACCCTAACGGGTAAACGTTATTGTTGGCGGTTTCGCTGACCAACACCAACCCAAATACTCTGAAGTGTGGATACCGTCTTATGGAGCAAAACCCGCAGTCACAGCTTAAGCTACTTGTCACCCGTGGTAAGGAGCAAGGCTATCTGACCTTTGCTGAGGTCAATGACCATCTGCCGGAAGATATCGTCGACTCCGACCAGATCGAAGACATCATCCAGATGATTAATGACATGGGCATCCAGGTTCTTGAAGAAGCGCCTGACGCCGATGACTTAATGCTGGCCGAAAACCGCCCTGATACCGACGATGATGCAGCAGAAGCTGCCGCGCAGGTACTGTCCAGCGTTGAATCTGAAATTGGACGCACCACTGACCCGGTTCGCATGTACATGCGTGAAATGGGTACCGTTGAACTTCTGACACGTGAAGGCGAAATCGACATTGCCAAACGTATCGAAGATGGTATCAACCAGGTTCAGTCTTCTGTTGCCGAATACCCTGAAGCGATTAACTATCTGCTCGAACAGTATGACCGCGTTGAAGCGGGTGAAGCGCGTCTGTCTGACCTGATCAACGGTTTTATTGATCCGAATGCAGAAGAAGATATCGCACCAACCGCAACACATGTGGGTTCTGAACTGACCACTGAAGAGCAGAACGATAACGACGACGACGACGACGATGACGATGCTGAAGACGATAACAGCATCGACCCTGAACTGGCGCGCCAGAAGTTCACCGATCTGCGTGAACAGCATGAAGCGACCCGCGCAGTCATCAAGAAAAACGGCCGAAGCCACAAAAGCGCCGCAGAAGAAATTCTGAAGCTGTCTGATGTCTTCAAGCAGTTCCGTTTGGTGCCGAAACAGTTCGACTTCCTGGTCAACAGCATGCGTTCCATGATGGATCGCGTCCGTACTCAGGAACGTTTGATCATGAAGCTGTGCGTTGAACAGTGCAAAATGCCGAAGAAAAACTTCGTCACTTTGTTCTCGAATGACGAGACCAGCCAGGCTTGGTTCGATGCTGCTCTGGCGATGGGTAAACCATGGTCCGAGAAGCTGAAAGAAGTGACCGAAGATGTACAACGCGGCCTGATGAAACTGCGTCAAGTCGAAGAAGAAACCGGCCTGACGATAGAGCAGGTAAAAGACATTAACCGCCGTATGTCGATCGGTGAAGCTAAAGCTCGTCGCGCCAAGAAAGAGATGGTTGAAGCAAACTTACGTTTGGTTATTTCTATCGCTAAGAAATACACCAACCGTGGCTTGCAGTTCCTCGACCTGATCCAGGAAGGTAACATCGGCCTGATGAAAGCCGTTGATAAGTTTGAATATCGCCGTGGTTATAAGTTCTCAACTTATGCGACATGGTGGATCCGTCAGGCTATTACACGCTCCATCGCCGACCAGGCGCGTACCATCCGTATTCCGGTGCATATGATTGAGACTATTAACAAACTCAATCGTATTTCTCGCCAGATGCTGCAAGAGATGGGCCGTGAGCCAACGCCGGAAGAACTGGCTGAACGCATGCTGATGCCGGAAGACAAGATCCGCAAAGTGCTGAAAATTGCCAAAGAACCTATCTCCATGGAAACGCCAATCGGCGACGATGAAGATTCGCATCTGGGTGATTTCATCGAAGATACGACCCTTGAGCTGCCACTGGATTCGGCCACTTCAGAAAGCCTGCGTTCTGCCACGCACGACGTTCTGGCCGGTCTGACTGCACGTGAAGCTAAAGTACTGCGTATGCGTTTCGGTATCGACATGAACACCGACCATACGTTGGAAGAAGTGGGCAAACAGTTCGACGTTACTCGCGAACGTATCCGTCAGATCGAAGCCAAAGCGTTGCGTAAACTGCGCCACCCAAGCCGCTCCGAAGTACTGCGCAGCTTCCTGGACGACTAGTCGTCCTCCAGCTGTCAGCAGTAAAAGAATAACCCCGGTAGAAATACCGGGGTTATTTTTTGATTAACACGTTACTGACTCTTGAAAACCCTTACATCCCTGAGAACTTTTACGGCTCATTATCAAGATCAACTTCGACCCACGTTGAATCACCCGGAGGGGGAATAAGACCATCACTCACGCCTGTAATCCCATATACCTTTGACGCTGAAAAATCAGGATGAAAGTCCAGATAGAACATTGTCGTGAAACTGAGAAGAGTCGCGCTAGTATTTGCTGACTCGCAAGCATCAATATAAACATTGGCTTTATACCCTTCAGGAAAAATCCCTTTTATATTCAGATAAAGTGTATCGCCATTTACATAAAAGGCTTTAGCTTCATCACCAATAACGGGCAGGTCATTATCGCCATGAAACGCACCATGAGCAATAACAAACAGATCTTCACCCTGCCCAAGTTGCCGTAATTGAGACTGGAATATCTTATAGCTCGACTTATAAATAATCGGATTGCTATCTAACGTATCTCTGGCAATTTGTTCCAAAGAGGGATCATCTGTACAAACGATTAGAATCATAATATTACCCCATTCTATATCAATGAATCAGCCGACAGACCAGGTATTATCACTTTTCAACTGAACATTTAAGTCATAAATATTCGGTGAAAATTCCAGTTGTTGCTTATTGGTGATTTCACCAACATCCAGAACTTGACCAGGTGTATAATTACCGAAAGTGATCCAGTAAGTCGGATGTGGAGTAAAGGTCAGGTTAATATTCGGCTGGGCCTGAACAACAAAAGTCCCTGCGCCAGACATCCCGACACCAACAGAAGCCAAATTCAGCGGCAAACTGCTATCATTAGTGATGTATAAAGTCCCGTTCTTACCCCCCGTAGTCTGTTGTTCAAATTCAAATGCTCCCTCGGAATAGCTCAGCGTCACCTGATTGTTATTTGTCAGGCTGGCGGAAAGACTCTGGGAAGCGTCAAACTGCACACCAGGGATCAGCACACCGGTTTCATCCCAGACAAAGCTGTAATCTATCCCCCAGTCAAACGACACTTTGGTTTTCGGATGTGCCACTTTAGAAAACCAGGCCAAGGACATCACTTTAGGATCAGTAATATCAGGAGAGGTTTGATAAATACAAATTGCACCGGTATTAACTGAATTATTTGAGACAGTTACGGAATATTTAGTCATGATATGTACCTTTTATAATGGAATGATAAAAATGATTGTGTGTAGTCTTTGTACTCTCTTAACCTATTACACCCCCTTTATAGAAATGCATTGCGTGATTTAATTAGCCGAATACTTCTCATCGTGATACCAAAAGTTTGTGTGAGCAGTTTTGCCGGAACATCCTCTTTCATTGCCACCTGCATTGCTGCACGACGAATGGCAATAAACACTCCCCAATTGGATGGAGCATCCAGATACCCGGAAGAATCTACCTTTTTATAAATTCTTTTATATTTATGTTGCGGGATGTTTATTTCATAAATTTCCAGAAACTTCACAGCCTCTTTGGGCATATATATTTTTCGCCCGCCGTGACAATGAATAAAATGGAATAAACCTGAGAACCCACCATGTTCGGCAAACTCTGATGCCAACCATGGCATCGCCGACATAATACTGACTTTATTTTTTTCACAAAATTTAATTAACCGTATTTCCCTCTCTGAATGTCGTTGTGGTAGTCCCGAAAATAGTTCAAACCATTCATCGAGATTCTCCTGCCTATTGTTTGTTTCCACATTAGCCATATCTCCTGCTCCTGAAGAATCATCTTGCTCTACTGCCGAGCAACTCCCCTCGATTGAGGTGATGGAATAAGTTTTAGACCAATCGAGGGAGTTCACACGGGGGAAGTATTCCCCTTACATAAATTTAACTAACGAAATGACAAGTCGTATGAGAGCAAATCAGGAAGGATAAAGATATTAAAGATGGGCATAATGAATATATATGGCGTAAAAAGTTAATAAAAACTACATTAGTAAAATTTTACACCATTAAAATACAACCTGGTTTTATCTATCAAATTGGGACATCTTTTAAGCATAAGTAGAGTTCACGATAAGACGCCACCAGATCTTCCAGCCTCGCCCGATTTAATCCGCTCGGATTAGGCAGCACCCAGACCTCAGTACGACCGATTTTTAGCACCTGACGCCCCCAGCTCACTTTACTGATGCCAAACGCTTTACTGAATGCCTGCTTGCCTAATACCGCCAGTGCCCGTGGTTGATAGCGTTCGATTTTGGCCACCAACGCTGCTGCACCGTCACGTAACTCATCACGCACCAGCTCCGTGGCTTCAACCGTCGGCCGTTCCACTAACATCGTGATGCCGCAATCCGTATCAAGCAGATGCTGCTCCTCTTCCGGCTTTAGCAAACGCTCAGTAAAACCAGCCTGATGGATCACCTTCCAGAATCGGTTGTTTGAATTAGCGAAGTGGAAACCATGATGGGCCGTAGAAAGGCCTGGATTGATACCGCAGAAAACCACGGAAAGATCGTCAGCAATAATATCGGTGATCATTAATTGTCCCTAAGAGGTATTTACTGCTGTTATCGCAAAAAAACGCTGCAATGACAATAAGCTATAATTGCACACAAAACGCGCATACAAGCCCAACAGCTCTAGACCTGCCCGTGGAACATACCGTATAATCCTGCCGCACGGCCCCTTAGCTCAGTTGGTTAGAGCACGCGACTCATAATCGCTTGGTCACTGGTTCAAGTCCAGTAGGGGCCACCAAATTTTAGCTTTAAATTCAGTAGATTAAGCCACTTTTTGCGAGGTGGCTTTTTTATTGCCTGAAATTTGAATGGCATCCGGTTCAACAATGATGCTGACACTGGTGATAGCGTTCTTTGGTGCTAAGACTCAGATAACGGCTTGAACGGGTATGAGCGGCTTGCTGGCATTCAAGCCTATGCTCATCATATGATCACTTTAATCAGTGTATGTCATCCCGAAATCATGCCTCTAATATTACAGGGTCTTGCATGGCACCTGTGGACAACGTTGAAACCTGATAAAAAAACAGCCATTACATTGCAACGTAATAATAATAATTCTATAAATAATAACTCTGCTTATCGAATTGGATGTTTTATGACTGTTCTGATTAAAAAGTTACTGCCTTCAGAGTGGGAAAGCGCATTCCCGATCATTGCTCAACTAAGAAACATCACCAAAGACGGATTTTTAAAAAGCGTAAGAATTCAAACTCTGAATGGGTATGAGCTTGTTGCTGCTGTTCTTGAAGAGCGATTCATCGGTGTGATGGGGATAAGGCCTGTCCACACGCTTGCACGGGGTTCTCATCTACATATTGATGATCTTGTCGTTGATGAGAATCAGCGCCATTCAGGAACGGGGAGATTGCTTCTCGATTTCGCTGTAAGTGAAGCTAAAAGCAGAGAGATGAACTTTGTTTTTCTTGATGCCAGGAAGGAGGCAATTCCCTTCTATGAAAGGAATGATTTCATTTTCCACGCTGCTCCTTCAATGAAAAAGATCCTCTAGTTTCCCCTCTTCGTTGGCATGTTCATTCCATTGCCCTCTGGATTCATTTCAAAGAGGTGATAACTATCCTGACACTGAAGGAAGGAGTGGTGGGGATTATGTTCGAATGTTCCAGAAGCTGATATAACACTGATGCAGGCTCAAAGAGCAAGGCGGTGACCTGCTCCCCGTTGATTAGTACAGTGGTGTTGGCACAAAGCTGACAGTCACATCGTAGGCATCGCTTGGTTACAGGTTCAATTCCAGTAGGGACACCTAATTTTAGCTTTAAAATCTGTTCATTCCGTTCGGCCGCTATGAAAGACGTTCAGGAAAATCGGACTCTGACGCGAAGAATGTAGCAATGACATGACATAGGTATTTTTAAAGAGCTTCACTCCGGCAGAATATAGACGACGTGATCAAATTTGCAGTTTCTCTCATGGCTATTGAGGCAGGGATACCGGAGATAAATAATCAAACACCATATTCATTAGCCAATGTGCATTGGCTAGTCTTTCGATAAATTGATATGAGTTTAAGTCTCTGTGAGATGTTTTTTCTATTATTTAACAGAGTGGTTTTCAAAGTGAGGCGACATACTAGAGGAATAAAATAAATAGTGTATTAAGGTCTAATTTCAGGTGTTGCTTGGTTTATTTCCTTTCATTCCATAACTCAGTCATTCATTCTGTTATTAGCTTCGTCGCCATGCTATCTATCTCTTTCAATGTTACTGAAGGAAAAAGAAACCCTTGCGCTCCGAAAACCCCCGCTTCTTTAATACATTTTAATTGAGATCTTGTTTCCACACCTTCAACAACAATACTGTTACAATACTGCTTAACATTACTGATTATTTCCCCCCACATGACAGAAAAACCATATTCCCAAAAAAATTTCTTATCAATCTTTACAACTTCGAAATCAATATTCTTTAATGTGTTTATATTGCTAAAATCAACACCATAATCATCCAACCATAATGGATACCTATTACTCAGCTCATGTAATATCGCACTCCCGCTTCGTTTATCAATATTCGGTGTTTTTTCCGAAATCTCTAGTCTGATAAAATCATTTGCATCAAGGAGATCTCTAATTATATTGTTATTCATAATTAGCCTAGCCATATTCTGTTCAATATTGAGCGAGCAAAGTAAATTATTTTTCCTAAAAAAATCAGATTTCTTATTTATCTGAGTTAACTGTCCCAACAGCAGCTTATAGCTCGAATCAGGATCAAGTGAAGCGATGAAGCTTTGAGGTTCAATCTTACCTCTTGAATAGCCGCCGAAAAAACTCGTTAGCAACTCCACCGCGTAGAGTTCATCCTTAAAGCTGATAATGGGTTCACATCTAAACTCACATGAAACATGAAAGTTAAGATTCAACATTTGCGCATCTCCTGCGGCTGTTCATCCCTATATTGTTGATCAACGTAACCTATTAAAAAAGAGATTTTGATCAGAAAAACCAATGATAATACCTATCAATTTTAGTATTTTGATCGTCTAAACATATAAATTCATTGGATTTCAGTATTAACTTGATATTCAGAGACTAAAGAATAAATTGAAGGGTTAGCCTTTACTGACCAGACCGCTAAGCGCTGCAAGTAACTGTCTTGTACATTGCGCGGTGATGAGATCAAAGCGATCAATTGCCTTGGATGCTTTTGTGCAAGACAGCACAAACGTTGGTTGTGAGTTAAGGGCTATGAGTTCAATTGATCGATGCAACCCACTGCTCTGCGCGCAATGTTACCCAAATCCGCCCAATCCTCCACGGCCTTAAAGTGCATATCGACCTCACCAAACCGAATACAAGCACCG
The DNA here is from genome assembly GCF_014639435.1 of Hafnia psychrotolerans. Taxonomy (GTDB): domain Bacteria; phylum Pseudomonadota; class Gammaproteobacteria; order Enterobacterales; family Enterobacteriaceae; genus Ewingella; species Ewingella psychrotolerans. The sequence goes on from NZ_BMFZ01000004.1 coordinate 131,333, forward strand.
CACGTTAATCTGGCTGACGGGGCAACTTTACGGCCTTTTACACTTTCGCATCTTGCGGCCAAAAGTTCGATTGATTCAGTAACACCGTAGATTGTCTGAGGCAGTGGCTTATGGCGGAATATTTTATCTAATCTTATTTATTCAATAAAGCAACAAAATCCGCTGTTATTTATTTATTCCATTAACTCAGAAATAACTAAAGAGAAAATATTTATCGCCGATGTTACTACTTGAGGTGAGATGTAAAATACACCACCCACCTTTTTAAAAAATGTTTCATCTAATCATTGCTTGTATTACAAGCATCTTTCAAATTTTTAAACCAAGGAAGCATTAAATGAAATTCATACGAGATATTAAAATAAGAACAGCACTCGTGCTCATTCTCATTACGTTTTCTCTGTTATGGACTGGGGCATCAGGATTTGCCCTATATTCACTTAAGGAACTCAAGCAAGAGCTCGGGGTGACCAACATTCAACAACAAAATGGCGACATCATCAATGGTGCTAATGCACAATACTACCGTGCAATAACGCTGTTGGAACGCAGCATGGTTGGGTTGGCAAAAGATGACAGTGGAATTTATGACCTTGAAATAAAGGCAACGCTTGTCGAATTAGACCGTCTTAAAAACGGACTAGAACAATTTAAAGCAATTGATCATGGAAATCTCGACCCAGAGATCGTGGATGATATTTATAACAGTTCATTTACTCTCTACAATGATGCTGTATTACCGATGTTTAAAGCCGCCACAGAAAAAAATATCAATGCGTTCGAAAAAATAAAAACGGATAAATATCTGCCTCTTAGGAGTGACTTCAGTGTAGCAATAGAAAAATACGGCGCAAATATAATATCCTTAAATAGTGAGGCAAACTTAAGAATTACCCAGTGGGTGGTATGGTGTCAGTATATTCTAATCAGTGCGCTATCCATTAGTGTGCTGATCATGCTGGTGACTGACCGCTATCTGGTAAACTTTCTTGTTAAGCCGTTGAACATCGTGAAGGCGCATCTTGAATCTCTGGCGGTGGGCGTACTCGATAAAAGAATTGTTGACCAGGGTAGAAACTGTATTGGGCAGTTGATCCCGTATATTGACAAAATGCAGGGTAACTGGGCCAAAACGGTGTTTGAAATCCGCAACAGTGCAGATTCAATTTATAAAGGTTCTAGTGAGATCTCGATCGGCAATACCGACCTGTCCTCCAGGACTGAAGAACAAGCATCAGCGCTGGAAGAGACAGCCGCCAGTATGGAAGAGCTCGGTTCAACCGTTCAGCAGAATGCCGATAATGCCAGCCAGGCAAGCACACTGGCAGACCAGGCGACTCGGGAAGCGCAACAGGGAGGTGCCATTGTCAACGGTGTCATCGCCACCATGACCAAAATTACCAGCAGCTCACATAAAATCGTCGATATCATTGGCGTCATCGACAGTATTGCTTTTCAAACCAACATTCTTGCCTTAAACGCTGCCGTCGAAGCGGCACGTGCCGGAGAGCAAGGCCGCGGGTTTGCCGTCGTTGCCAGCGAAGTAAGAAGTTTGGCGCAACGCAGTGCACAGGCAGCAAAAGAAATTGGCGTACTGATTAATGAATCGGTAGAAAACATTCAATCAGGATCTGAGCAGGTGGCGAACGCAGGTGATGCGATGGAAAAAATCGTCAGTTCAGTCAGCCACGTCAATGACATTATGAGTGAGATAGCGGCGGCATCGACTGAACAAAGCAAAGGGATCGGCCAAATTGGTACCGCAGTGGTGCAAATGGACAGCGTGACGCAGCAAAATGCCGCATTAGTGCAAGAATCTGCGGCTGCGGCTGCCTCGCTGGAAGAGCAGGCTCGTCAACTGACAGAAATTGTCTCGGTATTTAAAATCGAAGGAAAGGAATCGCAATCTTCAACCGGTCCTCTTCTCAGGCCGAATACACGAGTTAGTCGCGCGGTGTCGGTCCAACAACAGGGCGGATGGGAAAAGTTCTAATGTTGCAGCCCCTTTCAGCATGTCAGAGAAGGGCGAATAACATGATGAGTTTCCTTTGGCACATAACTGCCACTCTCACCTGATAGAACGTTGATATCTGCAGAACTTGCGGTACCGGTAAGTCTACCCAGGGCGCCTCCTCGTTGAGTGGGCGCCTTTCACCGGGATGGTTGAGTCAATCGGTTTAGACAAATACGCCCTATCATTCCTTTCTACAGGTAATGCGCACACATTCCGGCATACCTGCCCACGTCATGTTCTTTAATGCACGGACACGGTCATCGTCTCTTCGAGATCGGCATCTTAATATCACATAGCCTCAGAGGGTCATTTCCCCGAAAAGCGGTTTACCTCGTCACATCATCGCTTCTATCGCTAATGAATACCGCGGAGTCACTGACCGCCGAATGGGCAAAGGCAGGCTCATGACCGGACCTCATGCAATGTAGTGGATATGTTTTTTTCCGTGGAAGGGCGAAATTTCAATCTTTGTCTCTACCTTGAACACATCCCAAAGTAACGTCTCTGTGAGGATCGCCTGCGGGCTACCTGCGGCGACGATCTGCCCTTCTTGCATCACAATTAACGCGTCGCAGAACATCGAGGCGTGATTGATGTCATGAATAGCCACAATGCTGGTCACGGGCAATTCGCTGACCAGTTTCATCAACTGTAACTGATGATGGATATCCAAATGGTTGGTCGGCTCATCAAGAAGGATCTCCGTCGGCGATTGTGCGATAGCGCGTGCAATGTGAACACGCTGGCGTTCGCCCCCCGATAAACTCTGCCAGCCCTGTTCACTTTTGCTCAGCATATCTACCCGCTGGAGTGCGGCAGTGACAGTATCGTCATCTTGCCTGCTCCAGTTAGAAAACGGAGAGTGATGGGGAATGCGCCCCAGTTTGACCACGTCGACAACGCGCATATTGGACTCGGTCATGCCGTGCTGCTCCACAAATGCCACCCGACAGGCGAACTGCTTTTTGGCTATCCGGGCGATGTTTTGCCCATCCAGCGTGACAGTCCCTGAAAAGGGGCGTCGTAATCCTGCCAGGATCCGCAACAATGATGACTTACCGCAACCGTTAGGGCCAAGTAGGCCGACGGTTTCTCCCGTCGGAACGCTCAGTGAGACGTTGTTTACGATGGTTTTTTTACCGACCTTCCAGGTAATATTTTCAGCAGTAATACTCATCACTTATTCCTTGAACGATAGATAATAACGGCAAAGAACGGTACACCAACGAGCGCGGTGACGACGCCGACCGGCAGGCTTTGCGGGGCGATCAATAAGCGAGAAGCCACATCGGCGAGCACCATCAAAATGGCACCCGCCATCGCGCTGGTGATAAGCAACCGGCGATGCAACGGCCCAAAGAAGAAGCGCATAACATGCGGAACCACCAACCCCACAAAGCCGATAGAACCGGCCATGCTGACGATAGTGGCCGTGATCAACGCAGTGATCGTGAACAGGATCAGGCGCACCCAGGGCACGGCGATGCCCAGAGAGGCGGCCGCATCATCGCCAAAAGTAAAAGCATCCAGTGCACGAGAATAGTAAAGGCACACCGCAAGCCCTATCAGCATGACGACCAGAATAAGTTGAAACTCGGGCCATCTCACTCCGCTGAAACTGCCCAATAACCAAAACATCACATCACGCGCCTGTTGCGCGCTGGCGGATGTGCTGATGGTGTAAGCCGTAATGGCGTTGAAGAGTTGAGACGCAGCCACGCCCGCCAGAATGGTACGTTCATTGCCGCCGCGCGCGCCATTGGTTAAAAAGGCGACAAAGACAAAGGCGGCTAATGCCCCCGCAAATGCCCCGGAGGAGAGCGACACCGCACCGGTTCCGATACCCAATACGACGACTGAAACCGCGCCAGTTGAAGCGCCCGCAGAAACGCCGAGCACGTAAGGTTCTGCCAGCGCATTCTTTAGCAGGCTTTGCAGTACCACACCGCAGATCGCCAACCCGGCACCGCAACAGGCCGCCACAAGCGCACGGCTCAGGCGGAAGTCCCAAATCACACTTTCGTAAATACGGCTAAGGGGTACCGCTGTCAGCCCGAGTTTATTACTGATGGCATAGAACACACTTTGCAGCGGGATAGAAAGCTCCCCCACGCTGACACCAATCGCGATGACCAGGAATAGCAACACCACGGAAAAAACGCCCGATGCGCCTAGCAGAAACCGCTGTTTGATCGGTTGTGCCACACCGGTCATTGATTGAGTCCCAGATTTCTGAGCTGTTCACCAATCTGTTCAGCACCATAGATTGTGCGAATAGTGGGGTTCATTGCCTGGCCGTCCATCACGACGATATGACCTTTTTTCACGGCATCTAATTGGCTCACCGCAGGATCAGTTTTGAGGAATTTAATCTTTGCTTCGGCGTTATCGAGCGCCCAGCGATTTCGGTCAAGGCTTGATACAACAATCACGTCGGGATTCGCGGCAATGATGCTCTCCCAACCGACAGTTGGCCACTCTGTCTCTGAGGTGATGGCGTTATGGCCGCCCAACACATTAGCGATAAAACCGGAGGCGCTGTTCTTGCCGCCGACATAGGCGTCAGAAGTGGGGGATGCGCTGGAGAACCAGAAAACAAACGAAAGGTCTTTCTTGTTTTTTCCAAACTCCTGGCGAAGATCTGCCTCGCGTTTTTTAAAATCAGCAATTAAAGCCTGGCCGCGATCTTCGACGTTGAAGATTTTAGCGAAGTCTTCAATCTCTTTATAAAGGAAGGTCATGTCCCACAGCTTTTGGCGGCTACCGTACATGTCGCCAATACCTTTTGTGGTGGCGCACATCCCCGGGGACATATAGCTATTAATGCCAACAGTGGCGAAATCTTCGCGCTTGGCAACTTTACTTTCCGGGCCGAGCAGCAAAGGCAGTTGTGCGGGAACAAAATCAGGGTTTTGGGCAAGGATAGATTCAAGCGTGGGTATTTCTACCGTCAGCGTTTTGATTTTTTTATTCTGTTCAGCGAGTTGCGGCAAAACTTTGGTCGGCCAAAACGCACTGGCGACCATCTTATCCTGCAACCCTAATAGCAGCAGAATCTCGACGGTATTTTGTCCCAGTGCGACAACGCGCTCAGGGGCTTGGGTAAACGTCTCTTTATATCCACAATTCTCAATCGTGAGAGGATACGTTGTTGCTAAAGCAGAATTAACCGAGGCGAGCACCATTCCTAACGCACAGATGACCTTTTTCATGTAACACGACTCTTTAACTGAATGAATGTTGAATACGGAAACGCAATGATAATGAAAATCATTTATTATGCGATAAAAATATACGGCTTAACCGATGGAAAACCCACAGTAAATACACATCAACATTATGGAATTAAGCGGTAAAGAAAACGTAAAGTCGCTCATGATGCCGTGGATAATATTTAAAGCCTCTCCGTCTTAACGCGATGTCCTTTCCAGGATTGCTTTGTGCTATTCATCAACGTGCTCGTCATCAACGGGTTGAACGCCCCTCATTCGGTCATACTCCCGTCAGTGATTTCAGCCAGCAACCAGCGTTCAAAATCCTGCAGTGCAGGTTCATTTATTCCTGTTTCCACCGGTTTTACCAAACAGAATTTTTTGCTCAGGCACTCTGATTCTGGCCAGGGCGCGACAAGCGCTCCGCCCCTCAGTTCTTTCTCGACGTACATCCGCGGCACCATGGCCACGCCTTGTCCCGCCAATGCGGCAGCTATTGCCATTTCATGCAGGTCATACCGGACACCTTGAGCGGGATTATCAATGATTATCCCGCTTTCCTTGGCATAGTTATGCCACGCTTCCGGATTCTGCCGCCGGTGAATACGTGGTAGTTCGTTCAACTGATCATAGACGTTCTTTTCCGTTAACAGCGCAGGATGACACACCGGCACCAGCGTTTCCTGAAAGAGAAAGTCCATGCGCATCCCCGCCCATGCGGGATGATCAAAATGAACGGCGGCGTCAAAACCACTCCCGGTGAGAATGAATGGGTCGGTTCTGGCCGCAATATTTAATGTGATGTCGGGATGCAGAGATCTAAAACCGTTCAGGCGGGGAATCAGCCACCGACTGGAAAACGTCGGCAGGACGGCAATATCCAGATTTTTACTGCCTTCAGGCAGGCCCATGATGTACTGGGTATCCCTGTCGAGCCGTTCGAGCGTTTCGCGTATTTGATGGGCATAGCGTGCCCCAACAGGATTAAGCTTGACCCGGCTTCCGGTACGGTCAAACAGTCGGCAGTTCAGCAACGATTCAAGGCGCGCAATCTGCCGGCTAATGGCGCCTTCCGTCAGCGATAACTCCTCTGCGGCCCGGGCAAAGTTGCCGTGTCTTGCCGCGGCATCAAAGGCCTGCAGGGCCGTACTACTGGGAATTTTTCTGCGCATAAAAACGGTCCCTCACGCGGTGCATGTCATGACCTTTCAGTGAGTTAATATCACTAATCAATGAAATAATATCGATTTATAGCCGAAAATTCAGCATGTAGCATGATGAAAAATCATTGAGCAGGCGCTTAGGTCCCTGCCGCTTATTCATGCCGAGGTGAGTCAATGTTCTATACCGTGGAATGCACCTATACCGACCCCAAAAGCGATGGGAGATTTTATGCGTGAACGGGATCGGGCTATTCGACAAGCCTTGGGCCTAATGGCGCGTATTCGCTGTTTTGGCTCTACCGCATCACAAATAGATGCTCGACACTAACCCACTAACCCTGAGGTATTGATGAACTCTCCACACTTCACATCCCATCAGATTGGGGATTTTCTGGTCACTGCTCTGAGTGACGGCAATATGTCAGCCAACCTGGATTTACTCTCAGGCATTGAGACCGCCGATGCTGGGGTCATTCAGCACCGTTGCGGGATTACTGAACCCGGCAATATCCATATCAACTGTTATCTCATCCGCGGTCGGGGACGAACCCTTCTGGTTGACACCGGTACGGGCGGTGTCAACCAAGTGGGAGGTCTGCTCAAAGGAAACCTCGGTGCAGCCGGGGTAACCCCTGATGACGTGGACACCGTCTTATTGACGCACGGCCATCCTGACCATATTGGCGGCCTGCTGGATGCGGAAGGACGCCCCATCTATAAACATGCAGAACTTTATCTTCATCCTCTCGAAGCGGAATACTGGCGAGATGATGAAAAACTAAAAATGGCCAGCGAGCGCGTGCAGGGGAATTTTACGCGGGTCCGTCAAACGTTAGACGCTTATACACAGAGCCTGCGCTTTATTGACGGGAACGAGATAATTGAGGGTATTCTCCCGGTATGGCTGCCGGGTCACACGCCAGGTCATACCGGATTTCGCATCGATTCAGGTGATAAAAGCTTATTGATATGGGGAGACATCGTCCATTTCCCCCATATCCAGTCAGCACATCCGGCCGTTTCTATTGTGTTTGACTGCGATCCCGCTCAGGCCGAAGCAACACGAAAAAAATGCCTGTCACAGGCTGTCAGGGAAAAGCTGCTCATTGCCGGAATGCACTTAGCCCCAACAGGGTTTGCTCATATTCTCATGGCAGAGAGTGGATACCGTATTTCATACCCGGAAGAATGAATGGGAACCTTTTTTGAAAAAAAAGTAATCCGACATGGGGTGCTCCCAATCGCATTGAGAACACCCCATGTTTTTAAGCGGGCTGTTCTACTGTGGCTCCTCTGATTACTATTTCTTTTGCCAGTAAAGGGCCGAAAAATAAGCCATATCATTAAGCACTGTTTTACGTTGTGAACTTAGACCGGGCAACCATCAGACTTAAAATAATGCCTATTATTGCACTGGCCATACACAATAAATTAACGGCAAGTAAAAGGCTGGCATGATCAATCACTACACCGAGTAAAATAGGGATCCCGTTAGCAACGTAGGCAATAACATAATACAAAGATATTAAACGTGCGTGACTCGCTTTAGGTGAGATCATATTGACCAGCGTAGCGCTACCCACAAAAATTGCGCCATAGGCATACCCACCCATGATCATACCCACACCAGCCAGAATGACCGAGTGCAACGCAATAGCGCCGGCAAACACTAATACTGACAAAGTTTGTGCCAGACATCCGTACAACAGTGAATGGCGTGCATTGAGTTGACGGCTCATAATCTGACTGATGCCGGCAATGGTAAGATAAGCCGCGATAACATAACCATAAATGCCACGATTATGAATATCCAATAGTGATTCTGAAACACCAGGCCCAACGGCAAGAATGCTCGCAGCAACGGCCCAACTGGTAAACAGGGCAACAGAACATAAGAAGAAGTTTTTACCCGTGGCCTGCAAACCCGACAACAGGCTGCTATTTTCAGCCTCTACTTTATCTTTCGTCTTTTCATGCACAATAATCACCGGGGAAGAGGGCCACTTGAACATTACCCCTAATGCAGCAATAAACGAGATCGCCATAATAAGGATGAAGGGTAATGAGGTGGCGTGGAATCCCGTTTGTAAAGCAATGCCGCTGAATATAGGCCCCAGCGCCAAACCTGAGGTAAAGGATAACGTGGCAATCAGTGCTGCAACCTTACCGCGATCCTTAGGTCCAAAATGAACCAAAGCCATGTTTGCTGCCCCCGTCAATGCACCGGTACCCATCCCGGCCAATAACCGAGCAACAAATAGCAAAGTAAATGAGTCTGCTCTTGCAAATAATAGTGCACCGCAGAAGACCATAAATAACGCCGGGACAATCATGCTGCGCAAGTCTTGGACTTTGCCTGCCATATTACCGACGCCAAACAGTGATATAAGAACACCCGCGGCATAGGCACCATAAATGAGGGTCAAACTCACTGCCGTGAGCCCTAATTCATGTTGATAGAGCGGATACAATGGAGTAGGTGCACTGCTGTTCAATAACGCAGCCATTAAAGCCAAAGCAAGAAAAAGCATAATGACAAAATGTGATGTGCGTGCAGGAGCATGATTAATAGCAAAACTATCAGACATCTCTTTCTCCAGAGTATTCGGTTTTCACCTTAATCATTTTATTAAAAAATCTTATTCGGATAGTCAGTCAATTATCAGAACTGGCGCCATCATAATAGTTTGCTGTCGCGTTAAGAATCGATAAAACTGCATTGCAGTGGTTCAAAAATGCAGTCATTGTCCAGCACTGATGCAAATTTACCGCATCAAAATGCCCTATCCTGACAACAAACCCTTTATCATAACGCCGAAAATTTACTTGCTACACTTGATACGAGCACGTTATCACTCTCAGCCGTTATCAATGCTCTCAAAAGGAAATTCAAGAATGAATTGGGACGATGCGCGTTTTTTCCTCGCACTGGCGCGATGCGGCACCTTGCGCAAAGCGGCAGGTCAGTTGCTTGTCGATCAAGCGACAGTGGGCAGACGCATCACGGTGTTAGAGGAAAGCCTGGGTTCGAAACTGTTCATTCGTACGCCAAAGCGTTTTTCCCTCAGCCCATTGGCTAACGAATTGCTGCCTGATGTCATTAAAATGGAAGACGCCATGCTTGCCATCCGTCGTAAAGCCTCCAACGGCGACGACAGCATGAGCGGTCATGTCAGCATCGCGACCACCGACAGCATGGCTGAGGTTTTTGTTATACCCGCGCTGAAAAAGCTTCGGGAGCAATATCCTGAAATCACCGTAACCTTATTGACCTCGGTAACGATCTCGGATATTTCATATCGAAGTGCAGACATGGCTATTCGTGGTGCAAGGCCGGAAGAGAAAACATTGGTAATCAAGCGACTATCCACTATTGAGATGGGGCTTTATACCACTGAAGAGTATATTCAAAAAAAAGGCATGCCAATGAAAGGGACTCAGCTCCAGGGGCATGATTTATTGATGTTTCCAAAGGATTTAGTGCCAAGGCATTGGGACAACTTCGGTGGCGAGAATCTCGTTAACCCTCATGTGGTGCTTCAATCCAACTCGCAAATGCTTCTGCGCTCAGCAACCTCCCACGGTCTTGGTATAGGTTTGCTGTCCTCATTTCTGGCAGAGCAGGATCCCAAACTGATAAGAGTGTTTCCCGAAAGCAAGGATTGGGTCGATATATGGCTAGTTTTGCATCCAGACCTGAAGCGCTCGGCCAGAATTCGCGCTGTGATTAAAACGCTGGAGTTTGAATTTTCCAAACTGCCGGTATAAATACCGCTATTGTCTGCATTACGTACTGCGTCAAGATGTAAGTACACTGGTTTTATAGCCTTCTGAAACTGCGGCTGACGTATTCTCCATGGATTACTAGAACATATCAGCAATATTAGCTGTCTCCGCTTGTGGCACATAGATGCTCATAACGACGACCTCCGGCGGTAATGAGCAAGCAGAAGACGTCTCATCAGGGAAAAGGACTGATGTATGAATCGCTCAAGGCGGCGATTCAGTATGTGCATGAAAAATATGACTTGCATCGAATCATGGCAAACCATCTTCCTGATAACACTCGCAGCAGCAAAACACTTGAAAGCCTAGGATTTATGAAAGAGGGATATGCAAAATCCTATCTCAAAATAAATGGTATTTGGCAGGACCATGTACTGAACTCAATTATTTTTCCAGATAAATAACAAGTAGGCAGAATCGAATGACTCATTGAAACCGTTACTTCGGCCTAGCGTTGACATTAAGGTCAACACTAGGCTGAAGGCCGTTGATTAGCAGGTTGAACTCACAGCGAAAAACGAACGTAATACCGGATACACCCTATAAATCAGACAACGATCCGCTATCTGTCGATCTTGTTACGTTCTCCCATTGATCGATTTCCTGACTCAATGCTGCAAGCTTTTGCCGCACTAAATTTAACGCATCGCTGCCTAACAACAAATGCGTTGGTGGACTCTGGTTTTCAATCAACGCCAACATCGCGTGCGCCGCTTTAATCGGGTCGCCGGATTGTTTACCGCTTTTTTCCTCACGCGCCTGGCGAATGGGATCGAATAACGCATCATAGTCCGGGATACTGCGAGCGCTTCGTACCATCGAGCGACCCGCCCAGTCGGTGCGAAACGAACCCGGGGCCACGGCGGTCACATGGATATTAAAAGGTGCAAGCTCTTTGCTTAATGTCTCTGATATTCCTTCCAGTGCAAACTTGCTGCCGCAGTAATAGCTGATGCCGGGCAGGGTAATAAAACCGCCCATTGAAGTGATATTGATGATATGACCGCGACGCCGCTGTCGCATCAATGGTAATAATGCTTTGATCATCGCCACGGCACCAAATACGTTGACATCAAACTGACGGCGCATGTCTTCAAGAGAGGATTCTTCCATGACGCCTTCATGCCCATAGCCGGCATTATTTACCAGCACATCAATCGGACCGATTCGGGCTTCAGCATCAGAAATGACGGCATCGATATCCGCAAAATGGGTGACATCCAGTTCGTATGCAAAGGCATTATTCGCATGTAAAGCTTCAAACGCGATTTTCGCCGGGGTATTGCGTACTGTGCCGACGACCCGATAGTGACGAGCTAACGCAACCTGCGCCAGCGCACGGCCAAAACCGCTGGACACTCCGGTAATTAATATCGTTTTAGGATTGGACATTGACGACTCTCCGTGAATACATTGGAAGTGCATGATATTCTCGGTACTGGTTGTTTATAAGACCTTATCTTATGGTTTTATTGCCCAATCTTATGAGGTCGGAATTTTATGACGAATGAAAATTTACAACAGGAAATGGTGCGTCAGCTTAAAATGTTTGCACCGCAGGAAGGCTACAACCTCACTGCCCTGCCTGATGTCCGCATCCTGCGATCCGATCGTCCGCTGGCACGTACGCCAGTATTGTATGATCCGGGAATTGTTATCGTCTGCCAGGGTTCGAAGCGCGGTTTTTTTGGCGATCAAATTTATCTTTATGATGAGCAGCACTATCTGGCGGTGTCAGTACCGGTTCCATTTACCATGGAAACCGCCGCATCCGAGCAGCATCCGCTGTTGGCAATCTATATGCATCTGGATTTCAACCTTGCCGCTGAGTTAATGTTGCAGTTGGAACAACAGGCTGTCCCCTTTGAAGCAAGGGCGGCGCAAAGCATGATGTCCAGCCCGATGGATGAGAATTTACGTGAGGTGATACTGCGTTTTCTTAAGGTACTGAGTCATCCACTGGATGCGGCCATGCTCGGCCAGTCACTGATACGTGAAATTTATTATCGCGTGCTGACGGGCCCTCAGGGCAGCGCATTGCGGGCCGCCCTGAACCTACAGGGACAGTTTGGCAAAGTAGGAAAAGCGCTTCGCTATATTCATTCATATTATGTGCGTCCTCTCAATCTGAGCCAGCTGGCCGCGGTAGCCGGGATGAGCGTGCCCACTTTTCACACCCACTTCAAAAGCATCACTCACCAGTCGCCGATGCAATACCTGAAGTCTGTGCGTTTGCATCAGGCACGGATGTTAATGGTACGTCAGGAGATAACGGTCATCGCAGCCTGTTATGCGGTTGGCTATCAAAGCGCCTCTCAGTTTAACCGCGAGTTCAAACGCTTATTTGGTTTGCCTCCCGCCGCAGAAATAAAACGCATGCAGAGTCACTTCGCCGTCCCCCCAGCGCAGCAAGCATCAGAATTTGTGTCGTCACATTAAACCTTGTCTTTCATGGGTTAACACGCCGCGAAGTGGGCAACGCCCGCGTTTGGCGGTGAGTCCAACCGATGGATGCAGCACACGGGCCACATATAAAACCGCGCCATAACCTGGCGTCGTCATCGGCGTGACAGGTTGTCAGCCGTCGCGCCGTTAAGCCAACAGTCTGATTCGTCAGCCCGCTTAAAATTCGTTATCATCCGCTCCCACTCTCTCTCCGGGTAGCCTGATGTCTAAGATTGTCGATACCTTTATTGCCCCGCCGTGCCATGACAAGATCGAGACGCTGTATCAGGACGAGCACCTGGTGGTGATCAATAAACCCGCCGGGTTGCTCAGCCTCTCGGGGAAAAACCCGCAAAATCTTGATTCGGTGCATTATCGGCTGGTGCAGATATACCCCGGTTGCACCTTGGTCCATCGCCTTGATTTCGGGACTTCCGGGCTGATGGTGATTGCCCGCAATAAGGTGATAAATGCTGCGCTCTGCCAACAGTTCAGCCAGCGTACAGTGACCAAAGTGTACAGCGCATTGCTCTGCGGACATCTGGAAGATAACGAAGGCGTGATAGACGCAGCGATTGCCAAAGATCCGGCGCTGTTTCCGCTGATGTCGATTTGCGCAATCCACGGTAAGCCTGCTCGCTCCGGCTATCGAGTCATTGAACGCTTTTACCATGAGTTGGAAGACAAGACGTTACTGCCATTGACGCGGGTACAGCTAACCCCGGAAACCGGGCGCACTCATCAACTGCGCCTCCACTGTCAACGGCTGGGCCACCCTATTTTGGGCTGTGACCTGTATGGCGGTCGCCTGCTGCCAGGTACCGAACGGACGCCACGGCTGATGCTGCACGCCAGTGAACTGCATTTTGTTCATCCTATCAGCCAAGAGTCGATCAAAGCCCGTCATGCCAGCCCGTTCTGAAAGCGAAAGTCGCGGTCACGCTGCCGCCGCGCAGACGCTCGGCGTGGTGCCAAGTGCATACCAAAAGGCGTCATCAGATGACTTTGATCGTAAAACCCGACATCGGTAACCGTTAATTACCACATCAAATCATCGGGTACTTTAAAGTCGGCATACGGATCTTCTTCATCTTGCGCTTCCTGACTCAGCGCACTATTTAATACAATACTGCTCGCATCTCGCTGCGCAATTTTATCGGCTACGCTCGCGGGGATAATCGCGTATTTAACCTCGCCGCTGTGATCAACCACCAACCGAGCAATGGCGAGACGACCACTAATCAGCTGAGTTTGAGTCAGCTTATCCACCGTGACTTTTTTTATTAAATTATTATCGGTGAAGTTAAAATCAATATCGCCTTTGGAAATGTCGATTTTGTTAATTTCAATCAGCTGCTTCACCTGAGCTTTATATTCTTTAGCTAAAGCAGCTTGTCTTTGTTGTTCGCCTAGCTGTTTATCACGCTCAAGTTGTACTTTCTTATTTTCTTCCACCGCCTCTCTTGCCTCACGCGCCTGAGCACGTGACTTTTTAGCCGTTCTTTGGACTTTGGCCATTTTTTTGCTGCTGACTAATCCAGCTTTTAGCATCTGCTCTTGTAAGGTAAGTTTTGTCATTTTCGTTTCTAAACCCGTTGAATAATGGGTGGGATTATACCTGTAATTTTTGAGGCTGTACCAGATTGCAGGACCTGATGATTCGGTCTCGGCTACGCGGGTGAAGAGACGTTATGATTGATGGGTCCAGGTCCCGCGTGTTGGTATTGCTGCATGACAAATCGCGGGGCATGAACTGAAAGAATGGCCGCCTTATTGCTGCCATAAGGCGGCAGAGCATATGAGTTAGTAAGTATGGAAGTATTGCTGGATCAGTTCAGGGTTGTGCGTCTGGGTTAGCGCCGTCATCAGCAAAATACGCGCTTTGGCCGGATTAAGAGAGTCTGAAACAAGGCCCGGCTGCCCGGCATCCGGGGGAACCACACCACTGCCGGTGCGCGATGCTCGCACCACGATAATGCCCGCTTTCTCCGCTTTTCTAATGCCCGCATCGCTGCGCACGGACACCGAACCCGCACCGGTCCCCGCATACACGATACCATCTGCGTGATGGGCAATGGCAGCATCATAAAAATATTCAGGATCGTCCTGGTAACCATAAATGATGACCACTTGTGGCAGTTTTTTAACGTTGCGCACGTCGAACACTGAACGCAGAGTATGGATTTTATCGACGCGTGTTTCAAATTGTGGTTTACCTCCCACAATCACCCCGAGATAACCCTCTTCCGGTGCCTTAAAGGTATCGAGTGTCGTGGCATTGGTTTTGGTCATAAACCGTGCAGCACCGATTCGGTCATTCAGCACCACCATGACACCCCGACCTTTGGCATCAGGATCGGCGGCCACCGTCACCGCGTCTAACAGGTTCATCGGACCATCCGCACTGATCGCCGTCGCAGGACGCATCGATGCGGTAAACACCACCGGCTTATTACTTTTCACCGTTAGGTTAAGAAAATAGGGGGTTTCATCCAGAGTATCAGTGCCATGCGTAATCACTACACCATCAACATCATCCCGCGCTAAAAGCGCGTTTACACGCTGAGACAGTTTAAGAATGATGTCACTGGTCATGTTCTCACTGCCAATATTGGCAATTTGCTCACCCGTTACGTCGGCAATCTTCTTCATTTCTGGCACCGCATTAATCAGGGTGTCCACACCCAGTGCGCCGGCTTTATAGCCTGTGGTTTGGGTATTACTGGCGGCCGAACCGGCAATGGTTCCGCCCGTTGCCAATATGACGATATGAGGTGTTTTGGTCGCGCTTAACGCGCACGTACTCATGACCAGTAATACGGTTGCCAAAAATGCATTCAATCTCATTATGAACGTTCTCCAGGAGGATGATGATGAGGTAGACACTCGGCTATGTACTGCAAAATCAATGCCATTGTTTTTGCACGAAATGTATACCAAAAAATCACTCACTGGGTATTTGTGTGAGCGTTTTATGATCGACCGCTCCAAAATAGTGCACAGACATGGAGACAAAAACGGCGCAGCGACCGTTGAGTGTGCCAATGAGGTTTACGCTGAAGTGACCGATTCTCCCGGACTTAAAACGACACCAACATGCACTCAGGTGAGTGATCATAGCGGTGCGATGACGATGTCTTATCGATTCGGGGTGGCCCACCCGCAGCCACCCCGAATAACCGGCGATTAGAACCAGGCTTCCCACATCGCGCCAACGTTAAGCGAGTCCAGGTTGGTATTGTCGTCGTCCGTGCCATTGACCCGTGCGGTACGTTTATTATCGACCTCACCTCCCGTGACATAGAAGCGCAGCATTGGGCGGAATTCTGGCCCCATCGCGATCGAAACGTTCTGCGACAGCGTGACTTTCCAGCCGTTGTTATCGCCGCCCTGATCGTAATCTACACGCTGATAGCCCATTTCCAGCCAGGTTGAATGGACGTCGTTCCACCAGTACATCGGACGCACAATCGCATTATAGTTGCGGCGGTCATCGGTGCCGTCGGCCTTGTTCGAGTAATCATGGAAGGCCAACAGATATTCAACCTGCGTCTGCTGGGTGAACTTATAATTCCCCTCGAAGCTGGTATAGATCGTCGTTAGCTCATCGGTTTTGTTGAACACGCTGTTATCTGAATTATTAGAGTAACGCGTGATCAATTTATTTACGCCATTCTCTCTGGTATGACTCAATACCAAGCCGCCCTGCCAGGCCTTCAGACGCGCGTCGCTATCAATAGCTTTGGAATCAAAGCCATAATTGGCGTAAACCTCCACATCCAGTGGGCCGACCTTCATGCCATGTATTTTTGAGGTTAGCGCATAGTTGCCTTTATCCCCGGTACCCGAACCGCCAGTACAGCTAATTCGCGATGGGTTAGCGCCATCTTCGGTTATTTCCGGATCACAGGACTCGACGGAGGCCACCGTCGCCACGTCAAACTTCACGCCGCCCATATCAAAGTTCTTCACCCCAGCGCCCTGGCCGTCGTGATTCATCCAGAAATAGTCGTTGATCCCCTGCTGTGGACGTTGGTGGAAATCGCGACCCGCCCACAAATACGCATTCGGGTTGGACTCGAACAAATTGGTCACGCCAGCATAGGCTTTCTTGAGATTGACCTCATCGCCCCAGTGGTCGAGCATCACGTTGATGTCCCAGATCGCGCCGTTATTGCCTTTAAACGCTTTGGATAGCTGGAATTCACCACCGTTGCCTTCGTTGCCCAGTCGGCCTATCGCCGAAGAACCGTTATAGGAACCATCAACGCCAACAAACTTCTGGTCACCGCCCTGAAACTGCGCGCCGTAACGCGCATAGCCAGTGAACTGCACGCCAAACGGAATCGCCATATCCGGCGACTGCGCGGTCGTTTGTGGTTCGGTGATCACATCCGCTTTTTTCGCCACGGCGTTATCGATTTTTGCCTGACGCTCTGCCAGCGCGTTATCGACGGCGTTATCAATTTTTACCTGGCGTTCTGCCAGCGCTTTATCAACAGCTTTAGCCACAATCGCGTCGATTTGTTCCTGAGTAAATTCTTGTGCCAGTACAGATCCAGAGCAAAGCGCTGCCATCACCGCCAGGGCAACGGGTAATTGATTATATATTTTCATCATTATCTCAATGTCGCACACGCCACTCTTTGCGCGATAGAAAGCCGCGCAAAGAATATCGCGTGAGTTAAATGTTATTTAGATAATAACCTGCTCATTCTGGTTGGGATGATAGATATCCCGCCACCAATATAAGCTGATTTTTTATAATTAATGTAGGTACAGATTCATTAAGCTCTTCTGGTGGTTATTTCTCCTTTGCTATGATTAACCGTCTATTATGTTCGCTGATAAAGGTGAATGATTTCTTCCGACAACTCACGCGCCAATAATGACGTCATCAAATGGTCCTGAGCATGCACCATAATTAACGTCATCGGCTGTCGGCCTTCGCCAGCATCCTGTTCAATCAACTTTGTTTGCATCTGATGCGCCTGACGCGAGAAGCCATCGGCCTCCAGCAACAGCGCCTTCGCTTTAGCAATATTGCCTTCGCGCGCCGCGTGCAGCGCTTCAAAGCAAAGGCTACGTGACTGCCCGGCATTAACGATAATTTCCATTACCGCATTTTCTAATTCAATCATGATCACTGTCCTTATCTTCAAAACCATTGGCTGCTGAGGTCGCCGCAAACCATTCACCACTTTTCTTCACGGTGCGTCGCTGAGTGGCGAGATCTAATTGCACAAAGCCGTAGCGATTTTTATAGGCATTGCACCATGACCAGTTATCAATAAATGTCCACATGTGATAACCAAGGCACTGACAGCCTTCGTTAATGCCTTTATGCAGCCATTTAAGATGGCCGGAAATAAACTCAATACGATAGCTGTCGTTAATTTGGCCGTTCTCAACAAAGCGCTGTTCATCTTCAACGCCCATTCCATTTTCAGAAATAAAGCAGCGCGGATTACCATAATTGACACGTAAATTAGTCAAAATATCGTAAATACCGGGTTCATAAATTTCCCAACCGCGATAGGGATTCATTTTGCGCCCGGGCATTTCGTAGTTGTCGAATAACCATTCCGGCATAAACGGCGATTGCAGATTCACGGCGCTGTCACGACACTTGACCCGTCGTGGCTGATAATAATTAATGCCCAGCAGGTCAATCTTACCCTCAGCGATCATCGCCTTGTCTTCCGGCTGACAGGCGGGAAGTTGATCCCAGTGTTTTAGCAACGCCACCAGGTCGGCCGGATACTCGCCGTGCAGCACCGGGTCAAGAAAACTGCGGTTAAACAGCAGATCAGCGTGGTGTGCCGCCGTCAAATCCGCCGGATTTTGCGATCTCGGGTAAGACGGGGTAAGGTTCAGCACAATGCCAATCTCCCCCGCGTATTCCCCGACACGAAACGCCCGCACCGCTGAGGCATGAGCCAGCACGGTGTGATAGGCCACCGTCGCTGCCCGTTTAAAATCCACCACGTTGGGATAGTGGAAATCATACAGATAGCCACCTTCCACCGGCACGATGGGCTCATTAAAGGTGAACCAGTGCCGTACCCGATCACCGAACAGTTCAAAACAGAGAGTCGCATAGCGGCTAAATGCGGCGACCACCTCACGGTTTTCCCAACCGCCCAGCTCCTGCATCACTCTCGGCATGTCGAAGTGAAACAGGGTAATAAACGGCTGAATGCCCTGCGCCAATAGCTCATCAATCACGCTGTTATAAAACGCGACGGCCTGCGGATCCACGTCCCCGGAGCCGTCCGGGATCAGTCGCGCCCAGCTAAGAGAGGTGCGAAAACTGTTGTGATTCAGTTGCTTCAGCAGCGCGATATCCTCGCGCCAGTGCTGGTAAAAAGTTGACGTATCCTGTGGCCCCACCTGCTGATGAAAGCGCGTTGGCTGCTGGCTGTACCAGACATCCCAGGTGGTTTCACCTCGGGCTCCCAACTGGCTTCCTCCTTCGGTTTGCAGCGCCGAGCTGGCGCTACCCCACCAAAAGTGTTCAGGAAATGTGTATTTCATGGCTCAACTCTCCTTATCAATCAGTTGCTGCTGGCAGTTCCGGTCAGCGGCGCGGCGCCTTGTGCTTTCTGCTGTTCGGTTATCAGCAAAGAGCGCTCGTAAGCCCGCAAGAATGGCAGGTACATCAGAGCGGACATCACCATGCAAACCAGGCACATTACAACCGGGCTTAATGCCCAGTTAGCCGCCCAGGAAGCCCCGATGGGTGCCGGCGTGGTCCACGGCGTCAGCGAGACCACTTGTGCCAGCCAGCCGAGCCGGGTCGCACCATAGGCGAGGCAGGCGTTGACCAAAGGGACAAACACGAATGGGATAAACAGTATCGGGTTCATAATGATCGGTGCGCCAAACAGGATCGGCTCATTGATGTTAAAGAAGCTCGGCACCACGCCCATTTTGCCGATGGTCCGCAAGTGGGCAACCCGGCTACGCAGCAGCAAGAACGCCAGTGGCAGTGTCGAACCCACACCGCCAATCAGCAGATAGTGGTCCCAGAAACCTTGCAGATAGATGTGTGGCAGCACGGAGCCGGCCGCCAGTGCAGCCTGGTTGGCTGACAGGTTCGCCATCCAGAACGGGTTCATAATGCCGGTAACAATCAGCGAACCGTGGATGCCAGCAAACCAGAAAATCTGGCACATCAACACCGACAGAAGAATGGCAGGCAGCGAATCCGACGCAGAGACCAGCGGCGCAAGCAGATGCATAATGGCCTGCGGAATGATCATCCCGGTTTGCGCTTCGATAAACAGATTCAACGGATGCAGAGTCCCTATCACTACCAACACCGGGATCAGGATCTCAAACGAGCGCGCAACGCCGGTAGGCACCTCTTTCGGTAAACGGATCGTAATGTTGTTCTTTTTCAGCCAGACGTAGACATGCGTTGAGTAAATCGCGGTGATCAGCGAGGTGAAAATGCCCTGACCAGAGAGATACTCCGTCGAGATCTGACCGTCGGCATAGGGTGCAGCAACCAGCAAGAAAGCCATAAACGCCAGCATGCCGGACATGATCGGGTCCAAATTAAATTGCCGTCCGAGGCTGGCGCCCACGCCCACCGAGATGAAGAAGGTCATCACCCCCATGCTCAGGTTAAACGGCAGCATCAGTTGATCACGATAGGCCAGTGAAAAATCCAGCCAGCCACGGGCAAACCCGTTGGTACTCTCAGCGGAGAACGGCGGGAAAATGAAAACCAGCATAAACGAGCCGATAATCATAAACGGCAGCGCGGCGGTGAAACCATCGCGAATAGCAATAACGTATTTTTGCTGACCCAGACGGCCTGCCAGCGGGGTGATGGATTGCTCAATAATGGCAACCATTGACTGATATAAAGAACTCATATGAACACCTTTTTAGTGCACCGCGTTAATCAGCGAGAGAGCATAGTCCAGTACTTTGTCACCGCGCTGCATGCCGTAGTCCATCGGATCAATGGACTGAACGGGAATGCCGCGGGTGGCAGCCTTTTCTGACAGTGTTTTCAGCATATATTTAACCTGAGGGCCCAGCAGCACCACCTGATATTGCGGAAACTGCGTATCGAACTCCGAGACGCCATAGGCCTCGATTTCGACCGCTAACCCCCTTTGATTGGCCTCTTCCAACATTTTACGCACCAGCATGCTGGTGGACATTCCGGCCGAACAGCACAGCATTATTTTGAACATCGACAACCGTCCTCAACATGTAATCAAACGTGAATACGGAAATAATTGGACACTATAGGGAAACCGTTTTCCATTCGTAACCCACAGAACTGTGAGATTCATCATAAATGAATCTATGAAAGGGTTTTTTTTCGGGTTTGCATCACATTATTTCGGCAGCACCAGATCGGGTTTGAGATGATTTGGATATTCGGTTTCCATGAAAAAAAGAAAACAGTTATACTGACGCTGGCGGTTTTTCACGTCATTATGGTTCGAGTTTTCACGCTGATATATTGGGCGTTTTAAGGAAGAAAAATGTCAACAATCAATGATGTATCGCGATTGGCCGGGGTATCCAAAGCCACCGTTTCTCGGGTGTTAAGTGGATCACGCGGTGTTAAAGAAGCCAGCCGTCTGGCGGTGCTCAAGGCTGCGGATGAGCTAAAATACCGTCCCAATGTGATCGCCCAGTCATTACTGAGTCAGTCGACGGGCTGCATCGGGGTGATTTGCGCACAGGACAATATCAATCAAACCACCGGGTATCTGTATGCGCTGGAAAAATACCTCAGCCAGCATCAGAAGCACCTGCTGTTGCGTTTTGCCAACAGCAAAGCGGCCGTGATGAACGCATTGGACGAGTTGGCCTGCGGATTGTGTGATGACGTATTGATTATCGGTGCACGTTTCCCGCTCAATCTCACGGACAGCAATGTCATTCTGGTCGACTGTATCGATGCCGACACCCCCCACAGCATTCAGTTTGATCACGCCTTTGCCGCAGAAACGGCCTGTAATTATCTGATTAGCCAGGGAAGACGACAAATCGCCCTGATCCATCCAGGTACCAACGGCTATGCCGATCAAGTGCTGCTGGGTTATAAGCTGGCGCTGGAAAACAACTTCCTGCCGTTTAATCGCAACCTGGTCTTTATGGGGGCCACCTCGTCCTCGGTGGCGGTGCAGGTGCTGCTCAATAATGCCACCACCGTCAACTTTAATGCGCTACTGGTCGCCGACGAGCAAGAAGCACAGCAGGTGATCGCGCAACTGCAAGCGTTTAATAAAGTTGTCCCGGCCGATATTATGATCTTCAGCCTGGCCGGCTCACTCGATCTTCCGGGTATCCCGACCATTCCCTCCATTGAGTATTCCATGGATGCGATGGCGGCACGGATTGTCAGCTGGCTGACGGAAAAAACACAAACCATGCTTGGCTCATATGTCTTGCGCGGGGATTTGATCATTCCTGATGTTCGCAAGCGTTAAGCCGTGACGACACCGGGCAGTCCAGGTGGTCGGGGGGATGTATCCAATACGGTTCAGGCGTAGGCTTACCCGTATTGGATCGCTCTTTTTTATGGTGTTTATCGTGCAGCGCTTCAATCTCTAACACGTTGGACTCAAGCGAATTGAGATAACCCCTTCATCAGCTCCTTTCTTTCCGCTCAATCACCTTATCTAACTTCTCGTCATAATAACGGCTGGGCCAGATCTCACTGGGTTTCACTTTTAACGCCTCGGCAATCAGGCGTTCCCCTTTTGGCCATGGGCGGTTGAGTGCATTAGCAAGGGTTGATGAAGATAAACCAGAGTCACGCGACAGCGCGGCCAACGTGGTGCCCTGTTTACGCAGCCCGGCAATGATGTCAGCGGGGTGCCAGTCGGGTTTGATTTTCATTGTGCACCACCGTCAGTCACAGAAGATAAGTTGAGGAATGGCAGGAAGGTCGGGCTATGGGATGTTTTTTTCATGATGCAGCTTCCAATAGATTAAGTAGAAGCGACCACCAGAGTTGATAATCTCTTGGGTGGTAGCCCAGACGAGGTTATCAACACCGGCTCTACTGGAATACCGGCCTGACCGAAGTCAGCCTCGCCTGAGCCACCATAGAACATTACAAGCATTGTATAAAAATCAAGCAAGTAACGGGTATGCTAAAGCATCGCCACTAAGTCCGCGTTTTGAATGCGTTTAGTGTCGCCAGTAGAAAAGCCTACAGGTTGATAATCCCGGCTGCAGATTTTGCCGCAGCAAGTGAACTATACAGAATCCCCCCTAGGTAACCAAGTAAGCGAAATACGTTTTGCGAGATCGATTCCAGTGAATGGTAGAAAATAAAAAGGCCGCCGAGCTGGCAGCCTTCTGACTCGTCACATCTCACGACTCAACCTCTACTTCAACCCCATCTGACCCCGTAATTCTGCTTTGGCCGCGTCGAATTCCGTCTGGAATTCTGGCTGTTCGGCCATCTTTTGGGCGATCAGTGCGGCACCGGTGCGGCTCATTACCGTGTCAGAACGGTAATGGAAACCGGCCACCAGGCGGTTTTCAGCATAGACGGCGGCGCGGCTGAACAGCTCATTGCGTTTTTCCGGCACCATGTCGGCCAGTACGGTTGCCATCAGGTAGCCTAAGGTGGAATGACCGGACGGCCATGAACCCGATTTGGATTTTTTTAGCAGCGGATGGATTTGCTCATCCAACATGTACGGACGCGGACGGTTGAAAAACTTCTTGGCAGAGTCATCCACCACATCTTCGGTCGCGACGACACGTTCAAACAGCGCGGCCACTTTTGGCAATTTCTCGGCGGTAAATTCAGGGCCCATCACGTCGGCAAAACGCCAGACGTTTTCCTGCGCATCGGCAATCGCGGCTTTCTCTTGTTCAGGCGTGCGGCTGGCCTGAATCATCAGCAACTCTTTCAGCTCGGCTTTGGTTTGTTCTGAGTCATTCGCCGGTGGTGCAGGCAGATATTGAGTAAGATCAACCTCTTTGCTGGTGATAAATGGCTTGGCTTCTTCTGCAGCCTGCACGGTAAACGCAGCGGAGGTAAAGGTTAAAAAGAGGAGTGCAACAAGGGACTTACGCAAGAGAGTGCTCCTGATATTGTTGGGATATCAGCAGAGTAATGTGTCAGTGTGACCGCGTTATGACATCGCCCCGCCAGACGGCGGGGCGCGGGTGAATCTAACCGAGCAACGAGCGAACAAAATCTTCAATGTCTTTATTCTGGCCGTTCTCAAACAGGCATTTTTGGAAACGAGGACCACTGACAGCCGTTTTCACCAGGCTCTGATCAATGGCGCGCAGGGTGTCGAGATAGTTATCTTTCACCACGGCGGCTTTGACTTGATTGAGTATTCCTGCGTTACGGACTTGCGGTTCTTTACGGTCAGCCGGATAGCCTTCGCCTTTCTCGCCCGTAAAGGCTTTCTCGAAAATGAAGCGGACATTCAGCTCCGCGCCCCAGCCGTAGCCTTTGGCGAACGGCAACGACAGTGCATTGCCGTTGTTAATCTGAGCAAACAGGTAAGCATCCGCCGGATCAATGCAGTAACCGCAAATCACGCCAGGATGAATATTCAGCGACATCATCGCACCCTGCCCGGTACCGCAGCCGGTAACCACAAAATCCACCGCTTTTGCGTTAAGCAGAATGCTGGCCATGATGCCGAGATGAATGTAGGTCAGATGATGATCCTGCTCATCACTCATGCCGACGTTGTAAACCGGATAGGATTTCTCATCTGCCACGGTTTTCAACTCTTTCAACACGGCGGCGTTCTTGGCGGCCTGGCTATTTTCCATCATCAATGCAATTTTCATCTTCACTCCAAATAATAAAACACCATTTCATTTTTATAATGATAGCGTTTTATGAAATTTTAGACAGGACTATTGCGTGATGTTACTCGCAAAAACGGCCTTCATAAGCCCGTTGTGCCGCCGAATCCTGTCGATGCCGGAGCATGAGTTAAGGTGTGCAAAAAAAAGAACCCTCTGCTGTTTAGAAGAGGGTTCAAATGGGCGGCTCTCTTTAATAGGCGAAGCCGCTAAGAGAACAAGGCGCTGAAAATTACGGCTTCACGCTTTGGATAAAGGTTTTACGGGCTGTTTTCGAACCCAGACGCTCCGCTTCATCCAGCAGTTTTAGCGCTTTATCAACGTCACCGGCTTTCACCGCTTGCTTGATCGCCTGGTTAAAGTAGGTTTCGGAATCAGACAGCATAGGTTCTGCCGGTTTTGCCGATGCGGCTGGCTCGCTTCGCGCTGGCGCAGTTTGCTGACCGACAATAATCGGTGTCGCGGCTGGCGTACTGGTGTTGCCATTAATATTGTCCAGCATCTGACCAATCATGATATTGCCTGATTTTTGCTCGGCACGAACTTTGATACTCAACGTGCCAGTGGGGGTATGGCGAGCCACCGGATCCGGGATATCCGGCACAGCATTACCGACACCCGCCGCAAAGGCTTTCGCCGGGTTGCTCATCAGCGTGGTGGACGCCAGGTCTTGTTTGGTGGTGTACACCAGCAGGTAAATTTGTTTCTGCCCCAACGCGGGTGTCAGTTTCAGCGAGCCTTCCAGACGATCACTGGAGACAATACCGGGTTTTTCATACGGGAAGTAGCTCGACGGATAATAGGCCGCCGGGCGCATCTGTTCGTCCAGCACCAGCACGTTCGGTGCATACAGGGTTTTACCGGTCGCGATGCTGGTCAGGGTAATTTCCAGCGATCCCCGGTCCGCTGGCAGCGCAAAGGCACCCACCGCGCCCTGAATCTCACCCTGATTAATTTCAGCGCTGGACGTACCCAGCGTCACATCCTGCGTCACTGGCGGAACCAGCGGCGTCCACGACAATTTATGTAAGGTCTGGGCCGAAATCACCGGCGCAACCGACGCATCATGTTGCGCCGCATTCACCATTGCCGGTGTGGCAGCCATCAGGCTCAGTGACAGACACAGTGACAGCAGATTTTTTTTCATCGTTATTTCCTTTTGAATCACCATGAAGGCTGGCGGTCAGCCGAAGCGTCACGCCAGCCAGCACATCTTTTCTATTTCTAAACTGGAGCACATAACCGTCTAAATCCTTCGAGTCACAAGCAGCCAACATATCTGCGGCTCAAAGGACGAAGAGGATCACCACCAGATTTCCATTTGTGCACCGAACGTCACTTCGTCGTCATTGCCACGGCTGAAGGTTCTTGTGCTGGTGTCGTTCATGGCCAGACCGTTGTTTACGCCACTGTCAGTGTCGTAGCCCCATTTCTCATCCCATTTTGCATAGGTTGCAAAGACACGAATGGCCGGACGTGACCAGATGCTGTCGCCCGCTTGCCACTGTTGCGCCAGCGTGACTTTGTACTGTCCGTTGGTATCGCTGGTACGCTGGGATTTCACGTTGTCGTAACCGACTTCCAGCAAGGTGCTCATGATTGGCGTCCATTTGTACATTGGGCGCACACCCACGGTGTACCAGGTGGTGCCGTTATTGTTGTCACGATCAATATCCTGATACATCGCCACATACATCAGACCCCAGGTGTCGTTGAAGTCGATGGCACCGTGGTCAATCACGCGAATCATCTTGCCATCGTTGTTGATGCTTGCACCATTAGAGTGGCCGGTGGCCGCACCGGTGGAAGGATCGGTCATCGAGTCCGTCGCGTACTGCAGCACAAATTTGTTATAGCCGTTATAGATGCTTTGCGTATGTTCTGCGGTCAGCATGACACCGTCTTTGGTGGCATCGTCAGCCAGTGAATAACCGCTGCGCGCATTCGCACGCCCGTAGTCGACACCCAGTTCCAGCACACCACCTGGGTTCAGATTCAACCCCGCCAGACGTACGTCAAAGACGTCGTTGGAGGTCGGCATTTCGTCACGCTGGTCAGCGATATAGCCGTAAGAGCCGCCGCTTTCGGTGTTACGCGTTGCCGCTACCGACAGTTTACCGAAGCCCAGGTCAACATCTTCCAGACCCGCGCCCGGACCGGAAATATCCCAGTAGTAGAAGTCGATCATGTGGACGTCATGACGCTGGTAGAAACGCTTACCGGCCCAAAGGGTCGAGCCAGGCAGCCAGTCGATCAGGTTTTTACCTAAGACATTCGCTTCACGGAAAGCCGGATCGGTTGACTCCCAGTCGTTCTGCTGTGATACGGAATAGGCGACGTTCGTGTTGAAGTAGAAGCTCTTATCCCCTTCTTTCCATACTTCCTGCCCAAGCCGTAATTCGGCATAGGTTTCGCATTCGTTACCCAAACGGTATTTACTTTCAGCACCGGTTGCTTTGAAACATTGCTGCTCACCGCCACTGCCGGTCCAGCCAATGCCAGAACGCGCGTAACCGGTGAAATCAACCGCCATTGCTTGTGTAGAAAGGATGCCAGCAGCCACTGCCAGCGCCAGAGAGGAATTACGCATTGTGATCATCATTTTCTCCTGTAGGGGATCGCGTGCTTTCAAACACCAGGTTCGGGGTGTAACCGTCGGCAGGCTGTTCCATCCTCACGGAACAGATGACAGCGGTGTGGCGGCAAACCAATAGCGAATGTTGCACCTTCTTCTACCAGCACCACGTCGTTCTGGCGGTACACCAGGTTTTGACGGATAGCCGGGATCTGGATATGAATCTGAGTTTCGTTACCGAGCTGCTCGACCACCTGCACCAAACCTGACAGCGTCACTTCCGCAATATCACTCGGTAAGAGGTGTTCAGGGCGGATCCCCAGAGACAGATTGGTGCCGACGGTGACATCTTTGCCGACCACCGGCAGCCAAACACGCTGGCGGTCAGGCAGTTCAATTTGCACACGTTCGGCTTCAGCACCGGTCACTTTCACCGGCAGGAAATTCATTTTTGGCGAACCAATAAAGCCAGCGACAAACCGGTTCGCCGGATAGTGATAAAGCTCAAGAGGTTTACCTATTTGCGCGACACTACCGGCATCGAGCACCACGATTTTATCGGCCAGCGTCATGGCTTCGACTTGATCATGCGTGACGTAAATCATGGTGCGTTTCAAACGCTTATGCAGACGGGAGATCTCAATACGCATTTGTACGCGCAACGCCGCATCAAGGTTAGAGAGCGGTTCATCGAGCAGGAATACGTTAGGTTCAGCCACCAACGTACGGCCAATCGCCACGCGTTGACGCTGCCCGCCAGACAATGCTTTCGGACGGCGGTCCAGCAAGTGGGCCAGTTGCAGCACTTCAGAAACTTGATTCACCCGCTGGGTGATCTCGGCTTTTTTGGTGCCCGCCAGCTTCAGGCCAAACGACATGTTCTCGGCCACAGAAAGATGCGGGTAAAGGGCGTAGGACTGAAACACCATGCCGATGCCGCGTTCGGCCGGCGGCACCTCATTCATGCGTTTATCTGCAATCAACAGTTCGCCAGACGTAATGTCCTCAAGCCCGGCAATCATGCGTAACAGGGTCGATTTCCCACAACCGGACGGCCCGACAAACACCACGAACTCGCCCTCTTCAATCTCAATGTTGATGTCTTTTGAGATGACAATGTCGCCAAAGGCTTTGTAGATATTACGAAGTGATACGCCCGCCATACCCGACTCCTGGACTGACTGATAGAAAAGTTCTGTGAGGCAAGGCAACTGCGAGGTGATGTGCCTTGTCAGCAAGGGAACTGAATGTCAGGAAGAGTGAGGGAATAGGTGGAATGGGTAATCATCCGTAACAAAGTTTTTCATGGGGGAGGAGTAAGGAGGAAAGGGTTCTGGTCTTCACGGAGGAAAGTTCACTTCAAAAATCAAATTCGTGATCTGGGTTGCAAAATAGACCCCCTATTTTTGCGTAATACCCCGCAGAAAGCGCGCCACTGTTAACTGGATCACACAACCAGAGCGGGGGGCGTAGAGAGGGGGATGATGAAGCCGCACGGGCTTATCGCCGACACTGGTCCGGCAAGCTTTTCTTCACTTTTAATCAGCATCCGAACGTCACACAAGAACCCGACGCCCTACAGAACCTCAAAAGGATTGGATTATGACTCTCAGCATTAAGACTCTTACGCTAAAGAAACTGGTCAAACGCACTCTGGCATTGTCAGCGCTGGCGACGCTGGTGTTGTCTTCTTCTGCCTTTATCCAGATCAGGCATTTAAGGACAAACTCTTCCCGTTCACCTGGGACGCGGTGACCTTCAACGGTAAGCTGATTGGCTATCCGGTATCGGTGGAAGCCCTGTCGCTGATTTATAACAAAGACATCATTAAGCAAGCCCCGACGCTGCGCGCTAAAGGCAAAAGCGCCATCATGTGGAACTTGCAAGAACCCTACTTCACCTGGCCGATTATTGCCGCCGACGGCGGTTATGCGTACAAGTTTGAGAACGGTAAATACAACGTCAAAGACACGGGTGTGAATAACGCGGGTTCACAAGCTGGCTTGCAATTCATCATCGATCTGGTGAAAAACAAGCACATCAACGCTGACACCGACTATTCCATCGCCGAAGCCGCCTTCAACAAAGGCCAGACCGCCATGACGATTGACGGCCCGTGGGCATGGTCAAATCTCGACAAGAGCAAGATCAACTACGGCGTCACCTTGCTGCCGACCTTCCACGGCAAACCCTCTAAGCCGTTTGTCGGCATATTGACCGCCGGAATCAGCGCCTTCTGGTATGCGGAACGGAGCGCGATTATCAACGCCATTAATGGCCGTCAGACGGTACAACAGGCGTTGAAAGAAGCCGAGACCCGCATCACCAAATAAAACGTAAAAACTGGCGTGAAGCGCATAGCGGCCTTCACGCCACGGCTTCAACTTGAAGGATGACGAGTCTATGCAAGCAACGCAAACCGGACTGCCTGTGCGAAAAAAATGGCAGATAAGCGATACCGTTAAATGGTTGATTGTCAGCCTGTTCGCCCTGTTCACCGGTTACCTGATCGTACTGATGTACGCGCAGGGGGAATACTTGTTTGCCATGCTGACACTGCTGCTGTCTGCCACCGGACTGTATATTTACGCTAACCGCCGCGCGTATTCATGGCGCTATGTGTATCCGGGTCTGGCGGGGATGTCGCTGTTCGTGCTGTTTCCCCTGGTGTGTACCATTTTCATCGCGTTTACCAACTACAGCAGCACCAATCAGCTGACATTTGAACGCGCGCAGTCGGTGTTGATGGACCGCCAGTTTCACGCTGACAAAACCTACGCTTTTGCCCTCTTTCCTGCCAATGCCAACCAATGGCGTCTGGCACTGACCGCCCCTGACAATGGCGAGATACTGGTTTCGGTACCTTTTGCCTTCAATGACACCGCGCCCCAAACGCTGACACTCTCACCTCAGCCTATGCCATCGGGTGAGAAGGCCGTACTGCGCGTTATTACTCAAAACCGCCAGGCTCTGGGGCAACTGACGGCTAAACTGCCGAATGGCGAAAGCCTGCGCATGAGTTCGCTGCGCCAGTTCTCCGGTACCCAGCCGCTATACAAGAAAGCCGATGACGGCAAACAACTGACCAACGTGCAGACTGGCGCGGTTTACCGCCCCAATATGGAGCGCGGTTTTTATCAGCAGGTAAACGCGAGCGGTGAGTGGCAGGCTGAAAAAATCAGCCCCGGATTTATCGTTAACATTGGCTGGACCAACTTCCTGCGTGTACTGCACGACGACGGCATCCAGAAGCCGTTCCTGTCGATCTTCGTCTGGACGATTATTTTCTCGCTACTGACTGTCGTCTTGACCGTCGCCGTGGGCATGGTGTTGGCCTGCGTAGTGCAATGGGAGGAACTGAAAGGGAAAGCGGTTTATCGGGTGTTACTGATCCTACCCTATGCGGTCCCGGCCTTTATTTCTATATTGATTTTCAAAGGCTTATTCAATCAGAGCTTCGGCGAAATCAACTTGATGCTCAGCAGCCTGTTTGGCATCAAACCGGCGTGGTTTAGTGATCCGATGACCGCCAAAACCATGATCATTATCGTCAATACCTGGTTGGGTTATCCGTACATGATGATCCTGTGTATGGGCCTACTGAAAGCCATTCCTGATGATCTCTATGAAGCCTCTGCGATGGACGGCGCCACGCCGATGCAGAACTTCTTCCGCATCACGCTGCCGCTGCTCATCAAACCGCTGACGCCGCTGATGATCGCCAGTTTTGCCTTTAACTTTAATAACTTCGTGCTGATCCAGTTACTGACCAACGGTGGCCCGGACATGATCGGCACCACGACGCCAGCCGGTCATACCGATTTGCTGGTCAGCTACACCTACCGCATTGCCTTTGAAGGTGGCGGCGGACAGGACTTCGGGCTGGCGGCAGCCATCGCGACGCTGATTTTCATTTTGGTGGGTGCGCTGGCAATGGTGAATCTGAAAGCCAGCCGAATGAAATTCGACTAGCCGACTAAGGAGAAATGAAAAATGCCTATGGTTAAACCGCAGTCGCAAAAAGTCAGGCTGTTTGTGACGCACCTATTGCTGTTGTGTTTTGTGGCGCTGATCCTGTTTCCACTGCTGATGGTGTTCGCCATTTCGCTGCGACCGGGTAACTTCGCCACCGGCAGCATTATTCCCAGCCAGGTGTCGTGGGATCACTGGAAACTGGCGCTCGGCATGGCGGTGACCAACGCCGACGGCAGCATGACTCCCCCCCCCTTCCCGGTGATGTTGTGGTTATGGAACTCCATCAAGATTGCGGTGATCACCGCGATGGGTATTGTGGCGCTCTCCACGACCTGCGCTTATGCGTTTGCCCGTATGCGTTTTCGTGGCAAAAGCACGCTGCTGAAAAGCATGCTGATTTTCCAGATGTTCCCGGCAGTGCTTTCGCTGGTCGCACTCTACGCCTTGTTTGACCGCCTCGGCCAGTACGTGCCGTTCCTCGGACTGAACACCCACGGCGGAGTGATCTTCGCTTACATGGGAGGGATTGCGCTGCACGTCTGGACCATCAAAGGCTATTTCGAAACCATCGATAACTCACTGGAAGAAGCCGCCGCGATCGATGGCGCGACACCGTGGCAGGCGTTCAGACTGGTGCTGCTACCGCTGTCGATACCGATTCTGGCAGTGGTGTTTATTCTGTCGTTTATCGCTGCGATTACCGAAGTCCCCGTCGCATCGTTACTGCTGCGGGATGTAAGCAGCTACACACTGGCGGTGGGAATGCAGCAGTATTTGAATCCACAAAACTACCTGTGGGGCGACTTTGCGGCGGCAGCGATTATGTCTGCCATCCCTATTACGACGGTCTTCTTGATTGCTCAACGCTGGCTGGTTGGCGGGTTAACCGCGGGCGGTGTGAAAGGTTAGATTTACGGCAATATCTTGGTGTCATTTGTTGGGAAATACCTCTGTGTCTGTAGTCTTAGCGGCCTGAATGGGCCGTTTTTTTTATCCCTGTTGCGTCTGAGGAAACATCGGACTAGGGTGTTTCGCAAGGCACAACATTTAAAAGGTCACCGGCGCGGAATAGGGTCCGTGACCATTACTGGAAATTGGCGCGTTACGTTTGAGTTCAGCGCGTTGTCGTTGGTACGGCGGCAATTTCTCCTGAGATGGCGATTAAGCTTGCTGCCGTTCTGGGTAGCTCCCCTAAATTCTGGATGAACCTGCAGAATAATTACAGTCTGTGGCAGGCCGAACTGGTGGTTGATACCCGCCATCTTCACCGCTTAGTGGCGGCATAAAAAAGGGTTTCCGCACACCGCCGGAAACCCTTTTATCCATTCAAAAAACAATCAGCTGACGGACACTTTCCTCCGCCGTTTATCCAGATCTTTGATCAGCTTATTGATGTCGTCATCGGCAAACATCTCTTCCAGTGTGCGGGTCAGCTTACGCCGCCAGTTCGGGTATTCATCGCTGGTGCCGGGGATATTGACCGGCTCCAGCATATCCAGCCAGTCTTCAGGCTGTAAGCCTAACAACGCACAGGCACTGTCGGCGACATAGCGTTGCAGGCCGCGATTAAGCGTCGGTGTCATCCCCATGGCATCCGCGTTATGACCGGTGTTTTTCGGTACACAGCCATAGTGGTGTAAGCCATTGAGCAACCCCTGTCGTGCACGAGCGCGGTCGGCATAGAGTTCGGTTAACACTTCATCGTCCCGATATAAACCGAGCTTTTTGCCCAATGCCAGATCATCGTTCTGCCAGTAGCCACGTAGCGTCGGCAAGTCATGCGTGGTGAGGGTTGCCATCGCCTGTACCGGGTAAGACTGCGGTGCACGGAAGTTGTTCTCGGTATCGCGCTCAAAGTACAAGACTTTGTAAGAGTAAACGCCGCTTTCTCGTAGCTTACTGACAATCTCCACCGGCACCGTGCCGAGATCTTCGCCGATCACCATGCAGCGGTGACGCTGACTTTCCAGCGCAAGGATCGCCAGAAGATCGTCCACCGGATACAGCACATAGGCGCCGTTGTCCGCCGTCTCACCGCGAGGGATCCACCACAGCCGCAGCAGCGTCATCACATGATCGATACGCAATGCGCCACAGTGGGTCATATTGGCACGGAGCAGGTCGATAAACGGCTGATAGGCACGCTTAATCATCACATGCGGGTCCATCGGGCGCAGATCCCAGTTCTGCCCGACCGGCCCAAGGATATCCGGCGGCGCGCCAACGGAGGCTTTCAGGCAATAGACATCGCCATCACCCCAGGTTTCTGCACCGCCTTCGACGACGCCAACCGCCAGATCGCGGTATAAGCCAATCGGCATGTCGGCCTGCTGGCTGTCGTGGTAGCAGCGGGCAAATTGCCATTCGGCCAGCCACTGTAACCACAGGTAGAAATCCACCTCGCTTTCATGCTGTTCACAATAGGCTCTTACTGCGGCACTTTGCGCCCGGCGGTATTGCTCTGGCCAGTGAGTCCAGCCTTGAAGTTCTTCTCCCTGTTTTGACAGATGGGCGTACAGCGCATCAAATACCGCCTGCTGGTAGAGGCTCTCGCCGCCTTCACGGGCAAATTTTTGATACGCCTTTTGCATCGGATCGTTGGCACTGCGCATCACAAAATGCTGGTGCGCCAGATGCAAACCCGCCAGTTTCAGCGGCATCACGCGGGCGTAATCCACCCACGCACTGTTGCGCACATCGTTGAGGGTTTTCTGGGTTTGCGGTTCATGCCACCAGCGCTGTGCCTCTTCGCTGAGCTGAAAATCTTCCACGGCGTTGACGTCAATATAAATGACATTCAGCCAGCGCCGCGATGACGGGCTGTAGGGGCTGGCCGCCACCGGATTGCCGGGATAGAGAGAATGGATCGGGTTGATGCCAACAAAAGCGCCACCGCGTTGACCCATCTCATTGACCAGTTGGCGCAAATCGCCGAAATCACCGATGCCCCAGTTTTTTTCCGAACGCAGCGTATAAAGCTGCACGCAGGCACCCCAGAGTTTTTTACCCGCCAACAGCGCATCGGGTTCATAGCAGCGTTTCGGGGTGACAATAATACGACACACCCAACTCTGGCTCTCTTGGGTCAGCATCAGTTGGTGATAGCCTGTGGGAATTTTCCCCGGCAACGCCAGCGTCATTTTCGCACTGGTGCGGCCCTGCTGAACCGCGCCGCTTTCCAGCTGCAACTGCCACTGAAATTCCCCCTCACCCCCGATCGGCAATGCCAGGCGGTGGCCTTTGACGAACACTTTGACTCCCGGCAACGGTGTGTCGGTGACCGGCTGTTGGCCTGCCTTCCAGCCCATCGCCTTCAGCAGTTCCCGCTTTGTCGAGCTCGCGATGGCCTGTTGCTTGCCATGGGCGTTGATGTATCCGGCGGCAATCCCAGCCTGGATCGCCGCCTGTTCGAGTTGCTTGCTCTCCATTCCTGCTCCTTTAGCGCTTCGCCTGCCAGATCCGTTGTTGATAGTCGCCGATCGAGCGGTCTGAGCTGAACACCCCAACACGGGCAGTATTGAGAATGGACCGTCGTGTCCACTCCGCCTTATCACGGTATAACGCCTCTACCCGCTGTTGCGCCTGGCAGTACTCGGTAAAGTCGGCCAATACCAGATACGGATCGCCACCGTCCAGCAGGCTGTCAAGCATCAGACTGAATGCTTGTTCGTCGCCATCGCTGAACATACCGCTTTCCAGATCGTTCAGCGCCGCATGGAGCTGGCGGTCTTTTTTACGCCATTTCAGCGGGTCATAACCGCCAGCCTTGAGCGCTTTGACCTGATCGACAGTGTGGCCGAAGATGAAAATATTCTCTTCACCGACTTGCTCGGCGATTTCGACGTTCGCACCATCGAGCGTCCCAACGGTCATCGCACCGTTCAGGGCCAGCTTCATATTACCGGTGCCGGAAGCCTCGGTGCCTGCCGTTGAGATCTGCTCGGAGACGTCCGCAGCCGGGATCATCAATTCAGCCACCGAAACACGATAATCAGGAATGAACACCACTTTCAGACGATCAGCGACGATCGGATCATGGTTGATCTTTTCTGCCACTTCATTGATGGCATGGATAATGTTTTTCGCCAGGAAATACCCCGGTGCGGCTTTGGCACCGAACAGGAATACACGTGGCACCATGTCCATCTGCGGGTTATGGCGCAACTGGTGGTAGAGCGAAACAATGTGCAGTAAGTTGAGGTGTTGGCGTTTGTACTCATGCAGGCGCTTGATCTGTACATCGAAAATCGCCTCTGGGTTTAACGTTATGCCCGTGTGCTGCTTAACGTAAGTGGCCAGGCGCACTTTGTTATCGAATTTGATCTGCTGATAACGCTCGCAAAAAGCAGCATCATCAGCGAATTTTTCCAGTCCCTGTAACGCGTCGAGATGGGTGACCCATTCGGTTTTCAGGCTCTGGTCAATCAGCGCAGAAAGCGCCGGATTACACTGTTTCAGCCAGCGGCGCGGCGTGATGCCGTTGGTGACGTTGTGGAATTTGTTTGGCCACAACTGGTGATATTCCGGGAACAGATCCTTGACGACCAAATCAGAGTGCAGCGCTGCCACACCGTTAACAGCAAACCCGCTGACCACGCAGAGATTGGCCATGCGCACCTGTTTGTTCTGATGCACAGACAGTTTTTCCCACACCGCGCTGTTACCCGGCCACTGTTTCTCGACCTGCTTTTTAAAGCGGGCATTGATCTGTTTGATCAATGAGAAGTGGCGCGGTAACAAGCTGCGTACCAGTTTCTCATCCCAGCACTCCAGCGCCTCAGGCATCAGTGTGTGGTTAGTGTAAGCAAAGGTTTTACGGGTAATCGCCCAAGCGGCGTCCCATGTCAGCTGATGTTCATCGAGCAGAATACGCAGCAGCTCAGGGATAGCGATGGTCGGATGGGTATCATTAAGCTGGATCACCTCAAAGTCGGGCAGCGCTTCAATACTGCGGCCAAGGAAGTGATGGCGGCGCCAAATATCACGTACCGAACAGGCGCACTGAAAATACTGCTGCATCAGTCGCAGGCGCTTGCCTTGCTGGTGATTGTCATTCGGATAAAGCACCTTCGTCAGTTTGGCAGCGTCAATGCCTTTTTGCTCGGCCTTCAGGAACTGTCCATCATTGAACAGGGTCAGATCGAACGGGTGGATATCCGTTGCCTGCCACAGGCGCAGCGGCTGGGTGACGCCGTTACGGTAGCCAACGACCGGCAAATCCCAGGCTTCGCCGCGCAGACTGAACGCCGGTCGCCACTGTTCAGCACCCGCACTGTCTTTCACCAGCCTGCCGCCGAAGGAGACATCCACAGCCAGACGGCTGTTGTGGCTAAACCACGGATAATGTTCACGATGCCAGTCATCCGGTGCTTCCTGCTGTTTACCGTCGTCGAATGACTGACGGAATAAGCCATACTGATAGTTCAGGCCATAACCTGTGGCAGGTTGCCCAACCGTCGCCATGGAATCAAGGAAGCACGCAGCCAGACGGCCCAATCCGCCATTGCCCAGCGCCGGATCGGTCTCCTGCTCCAGTACATCGGCCAGTTCTACGCCCTGCTCAGTCAGCACGTCACGCACCGTGTCGTACCAGCCGAGATTAATTAAGTTGTTGGCCGTTAGGCGGCCAATTAAAAATTCCATCGAAATGTAATTTACGTGACGCTGATCCTGTTTCGGTTCTTGCGCCACCGACCTTGCTGCCAGTTGTTCAGACAGTGCGCCACTGACCGCCTGCCACCACTGGTGCGGTGTCATATCCTGCGCGCTTTGCAGACCAAAACCTTGCCACTGGCGGTTCAGCGCATCTTGAAACTGCGTTTTCTCTAATGTGAATTGCGACATAATTCCTCTCTGAACAGGTCATTTTTTGCAGACATTCTGGGTATGCTGAAGGTAAGCCTGGTGAGCGGCATCATCCCGCAAGGGATTAGAGAGGGAGGAGATAAAGGGCGTAGTGACGACGGGATTAACCCGCGAAAAAGCGGCCACTAAAACTGTGACGCAGTGCAATTTGCCGACACGTAAATGTGTAACGATCTTGCAATACTTTCTGTATTGGCAGACCTTAGGGATATTATTAATTACACGCTGCAAAATAAATAGATTTCCTGGGTAGAGACACCTCTTATTCATTTTCACTACAGTCATAAGAATGGATAACTATGCTGATCCCTTCAAAACTGAGCCGCCCGGTGCGGCTGCAAAATACCGTGGTACGCGATCGGCTGTTAGGGAAATTGGCTTTGGCACAAAATTACCGCCTCGTCCTGGTTGCTTGCCCCGCAGGCTACGGAAAAACCACGCTGGTCGCCCACTGGGCGGCAGGCAAAAGCGATCTGGGTTGGTATTCGCTGGATGAAAGCGATAATCAGCCGGAACGTTTCGCCAGCTATCTGGTGGCAGCCATTCAGCAGGCTACCGGCGGGCACTGTACCAAAAGCGAAGTCCTCAGCCAGAAACACCAGTACGCTAGCCTGTCAGCGCTGTTTGCCCAGTTGTTTGTCGAACTTTCCGACTGGCACCGCTCGCTGCTGCTGGTGATTGATGATTATCATCTCATTTCCAATGATGCCATTCACGAAGGCATGCGTTTCTTCCTGCGCCATCAGCCGGAAAATGTCACTTTAGTCATGCTGTCGCGCACTCTGCCACAACTGGGTATTGCTAATCTGCGTGTCCGTGATCAACTGCTGGAACTCAACGCCTCCCAGCTGGCCTTTAACCATATTGAAGCTCAGCAATTCTTTGACTGTCGTCTGTCAGAACCGATTGAACAAGCTGACAGCGGCCGTCTCTGTGACGATGTCGCCGGGTGGGCCACCGCGCTGCAACTGATTGCGCTGTCAGCGCGCCAATCCAGCGCATCAACAGTTTCGGCCCAGCAATCGGCCAAAAAATTAGCCGGGCTAAATGCCAGCCACCTGTCCGAATACCTGGTGGATGAAGTACTGGACCGCGTCGATGCCCCAACCCGTAACTTCCTGCTGCGCTGCTCGCTGCTGCGGTCAATGAATGATTCTCTGATCGTCAAGCTGACCGGCGAAGATAACGGCCAACAACGGCTGGAAGAGCTCGAGCGCCAGGGTCTGTTTATTCACCGCATGGATAACAGCGGCGAGTGGTTTAACTTTCACCCGCTGTTCGCCACTTTCCTGCGCCAGCGTTGTCATTGGGAACTGGCGGCCGAGCTGCCAACAATCCACTGCTTAGCGGCAGAAGGTTGGCTGGCGCTGGGTTTCCCGGCCGAAGCCATTCACCACGCACTGGGAGCCGAAAACACCAACTTACTGCGCGATATTCTTCTGCAACACGCCTGGCCACTGTTCAATAAGAGCGAACTGGCACTCCTGGAAGAGTGCCTGAATGCGCTGCCTTATGAACGATTGATTCAGAACCCAAAACTGGCTCTGTTACAGGCCTGGCTGGCACAAAGTCAGCATCGTTATGGTGAAGTAGAAGTGCTGCTGGAGCGTGCTGAAAATGAAATGCAGCGTGAAAAAATCGAGATGGATAAAACCCTCAGTGCCGAGTTCGACGCGCTGCGGGCGCAGGTCGCGATAAATGACGGTAAGCAGGATGAAGCAGAAAAATTGGCCGCCCAAGCGCTGCGCTTTCTGCCCTACTCCAGCTACTACAGCCGCATCGTCGCCACCTCGGTCACCGGTGAAATTCAGCACTGTAAAGGCGACTTAAGCCGCGCCCTGCCGCTAATGCAACAAACCGAACAGATCGCACGCCGCCACGAAGCCTATCACTACGCATTGTGGGCGCTGCTGCAACAGAGCGAAATCCTGATTGCTCAGGGCTTTTTACAGGCGGCCTATGAAACACAGGACAAGGCGTTTGAGCTGGTGCGCGAGCAGCATCTTGAGCAACTGCCTATGCATGAGTTTCTGCTACGCCTGCGCTCGCAACTTTTATGGTCCTGGGCTCGCCTGGACGACGCTGAAAATGCGGCCCGTGAAGGTCTTGAAGTGCTGGCTAACTTTCAGCCACAACAACAGTTACAGTGCCTGGCGATGTTAGCCAAATGCTCGCTGGCACGCGGCCACCTCGACAATGCACACCGCTATTTACATCGTTGTGAAGCCCTGCTGCAAAACGGACAATACCACACCGACTGGCTGACTAATGCCGACAAACCGCGGGTGATTTACTGGCAGATGGTCGGTGATAAAACCTCGGCGCGCAGCTGGCTGAATCAGACTTCCAAGCCGGGCATGGCAGATAACCACTTCCTGCAAGGTCAATGGCGCAATATAGCCCGCGTGCAGATCCTGCTGGAGCAGTTCGACGAAGCCGAAGTGGTCATCGATGAACTTAACACCAACGCACGTCAGTTGAAGCTGGTCAGCGACCTCAATCGCAATTTGATCCTCTGCAACATGCTTTATTGGCATACCGGCCGTAAAAATGAAGCCCAGAGCGTACTGATTGAAGCCCTGGGGCTCGCCAACCGTACTGGATTTATTAGCCATTTTGTCATTGAAGGCGAAATGATGGCGCAGCAATTGCGTCAGTTGATTCAGCTTAATTTACTTCCGGAGATGGAGCAGCGCCGGGCGCAGAAAATCCTGCGAGATATTAACCAGCATCATCGTCACAAGTTTGCCCATTTCGACGAAGGCTTTGTGAATCGATTGCTTACCCATCCGCAAGTGCCGGAGCTTATCCGCACCAGCCCGCTGACCCAGCGAGAGTGGCAGGTACTGGGGCTTATTTACTCCGGTTACAGCAACGATCAGATTGCCGGTGAGCTGACCGTCGCCTCGACCACCATCAAAACGCACATCCGTAATTTGTACCAAAAGCTGGGGGTTACCCACCGCCAGGAGGCGGTTTCCCAGGCGCAGCACCTGTTGCAGGTGATGGGTTACGGTGCCTGACACCGCCTTCAGCCCTGTCCGTTAGACAGGCAAACCGCCCTATTTTTTGACGGTTTGCCTGTTTTAAGCCCGTCTAAAAAAGTCTAATGATGATTTTTCCACATCGAATTTTTGTGCGTCGAAACTTTTTGCTCTTCAAAACGCCGCCCGCTACAATGTGATCTCTGTCACATTTTCAGGTTTCACGCCTCCTCCACCCTTCCCCTTGTTCAGCCCCTGATGGGCAGGATTGAGCGTGGTGTCATTCAGGCCAGTAATCTAAGAAGGAATACGTTAGATGGGTACGTTAGCCGCTGGTTTCATGATGATACGTTGGGAATTACTGAGTGCCTTTCTGATGTTTTGCACTAGCCAGTTAACGATCCTTTGTCGCCAAACGAGTCGTCATGTTATGGCTCTTATTTTCAGCGGTGCCGGTCTGGTCATCACCTGTTTTTTCGTCATGAACCTTATGGGCATCACCTATAATGCTGAGGCTGTCGCGTATTTCTGGTCCGTGGTCCAAGACGTCTTTATCGACACCATGAGTAAAACCCCGACCGATATTCCCTTCTATTATTAATTCAGCATGTTGCGCGCAATCCTAAATATTGGAAATTGCGCGCCTCCCCGCAAGAGTTTTTGTACATCCACTTTCAATTCAGCGTACATTGCGAGCTGCAACACTTCACCCTGTGTAAATTGTTCTCTTATAAAAGTATTTATTGCTTATCGGTGAAGTGACGTATTAGATTCTCACGCTATAATTTTCTTAGAATGATCATTATCTTGTTGGCTTTCTTGCTGCTGATTTTTCACCCGACAGCAGTGCGCCTTTTGTCTAAAGGATACTCAATGAATACGCATCACCTGATTGGCGCGTTAGTGTTAATGGCAGGTTCCACCTCGTTGTTTGCCGAGCAAACGGCGGGTATTCCACAGGATCAGGTGAAAGAGCGTGAAGCGTTTATCTCCCATCTGATGAAACAGATGACGCTGGATGAAAAAATCGGCCAACTCAATTTAGTCACTGTGGGGCCTGACTATGTGAAAGAAGCGATTATGGCGGATATCCGTGCCGGTAAAGTCGGCGGCATGTTTAATACGGTGACCAAACCCGACATCCGCCGCATGCAGGATCAAGTTCAGCACAGTCGTCTGAAAATCCCTCTCTTTTATGCGTATGACGTGGTTCACGGTCAGCGTACGATTTTCCCCATCAGCCTCGGGCTGGCCGCCAGCTGGGACATGGAAGCGGTGGCAATCAGCGCGCGGATATCCGCAGAGGAAACCGCAGCCGATGGTTTGAACATGACCTTTTCACCCATGGTGGATATCACCCGTGATCCGCGCTGGGGCCGGGTTTCTGAAGGCTTCGGCGAGGATACTTACCTCACCTCTCGTCTCGCCCATGAAATGGTCTCTGCCTATCAGGACAATGACCCGTCCGCGCCAAATTCAGTGATGGCGAACGTCAAACACTTCGCACTCTATGGTGCAGTCGAAGGCGGGCGTGAATACAACACGGTTGATATGAGTCTGACACGCATGTTCAACGACTACATGCCACCGTACAAAGCCGCACTGGATGCGGGTGCCGGTGGCGTGATGGTGGCATTAAACTCAGTCAACGGTATTCCCGTCACCGCCGACCCATGGTTGTTACAAGACGTATTACGCGACCAGTGGAAATTTAAAGGCCTGACCGTCAGCGACCATGGCGCAATTGGTGGTTTAGTGATGCATGGCGTCGCACAGGATGACCGCCAGGCCGCCGCCCTTGCGCTGAAATCGGGTGTCGATATGGACATGGCCGACAATATGTACGGCAAGTATCTAAAAGGTCTGGTCGCAGACAAGATTGTCACCGAGAAAGAGATCGACCGCTCGGTTCGCCATGTATTGACCGCCAAATGGGACATGGGGCTGTTCGCTGATCCCTACCGCCATTTAGGTCCGGCCTCCAGTGATCCGGTGGATACCAATGCGGAAAGCCGTTTGCATCGCCCGGAAGCGCGTGAAGTGGCCCGCACTTCACTGGTGCTGCTTAAAAACGAGCATGAAACGCTGCCCTTACAGAAAAAAGGGACCATCGCGTTAATAGGTACACTGGCAGATAGTCAGCGAGACGTCATGGGAAGCTGGTCGGCTGCCGGTAAAGCCAATCAAGCCGTTACCGTGTTGCAGGGGATGAAAGAAGCCGTGGGTGATAAAGCCACGCTGCTTTATGCGCGCGGTGCCAACATCACTAACGACCCGGCCATTGTCGACTTCCTGAATCAGTATGAAAAACAGGTGATCAACGATCCGCGTCCGGCGCAGGAAATGATCGATGAAGCGGTGAAAACAGCCGAAAAAGCCGATGTGGTCGTGGCGGTGGTGGGTGAAGCACAGGGCATGGCTCATGAGGCATCCAGCCGGAGTGAACTTAACATTCCGCAAAGCCAGCGCGATCTACTGAAAGCACTGAAAGCCACCGGTAAACCGTTGGTGATTGTGCTGATGAATGGCCGTCCGCTGACCTTAACGTGGGAAAATGATATCGCTGACGCGATGCTGGAAACCTGGTTCAGCGGTACCGAAGGTGGCCACGCGATTGCCGATGTCCTGTTCGGTGATTACAATCCGTCCGGTAAATTGCCGATGACCTTCCCGCGTTCCGTGGGGCAAATACCCCTCTACAACAGCGTGCTCAATACCGGTCGCCCGTTTAATCCGCAAAAACCCAATAAATATACTTCACGCTACTTTGATATCACCAACAGCCCGCTCTTCGCCTTTGGTTACGGCCTGAGTTATACCCAGTTCAGCGTGTCTGACGTATCGCTTTCAGCCTCCACAATGGGCAAGAACACACCACTGACCGCCAGTGTCACGGTGAAAAATACCGGTAAACGCAGTGGCGCAACCGTTGTTCAGCTCTACTTGCAGGACGTAACAGCCTCAATCAGTCGCCCAATTAAAGAGCTCAAAAATTTTGAGAAGATCGACCTCGCGCCGGGTAAAGAGAAAGTGGTGAGATTTACTATCAAGGAACAAGATTTACGCTTCTACAATGACAAGCTTAAGTGGGCATCGGAACCGGGTAGATTCAACGTATTCATTGGATTAGATTCACAGGATGTTAAGAAAGCCAGCTTCTTGCTGAAGTAACGTGTATTAATGGAATAGACGACGTTCAGTTTACTCGCGGGGATACTCCATGACAGACACTCAAGATGACTCCATTTTGTACCTACACCTTGGTACCCCGCGCCCCTACTGGCGCATGGGCTCTGACAGTAATGCCCTTGAGTTATCTGCTGAGAAAGGTGTCACCAGCATCGCCGTATCATTGACCGGATACCAAGCGGCCCGTATCCGGGAACTAACCGGCATCACCGCCTGTTTGACACTGGATGTCTCGCTGTTTGGCACTCCGATTTGCCTCTATCTGGTCGGCAGAAAAGTCGAAAACCAGGCATGGGCCGGTACAGCCTCTGACTTTGAAGATACCGCCTCGGTGGCACACGACCTTGAACTCGGGCTCAGTTTCGCCGAACAGGTCGTTTCAGAAGCTAACTCCGTGATCGTCATCATCGATCAGGAGGGCAAAGTTCACCGCTTCAATCGCCTGAGCGAAGAGTACACCGGCCTGCGCGAAGAGGACGTTATCGGGCGTAGCGCCTATGAGCTATTTATGTCGATGGAAGAAGGTATCGCCTCACGCCAGAACATCGAGGGCTTCTTCCAGAATAAGCAATCCTACGAAGTCGAGCGTTGGATAAATACGGTCAAAGGCCAGCGCCTGTTTCTGTTTCGGAATAAATTTGTCCACAGCGGCAGCGGAAAACAGCAAAAATTCCTAATTTGCTCCGGCTCGGATATCACCGATGAACGCATGGCGCAGGAGAGATTACGGATACTTGCCAACACCGACTTAATCACCGGTTTGGCCAACCGCAATGCCTTGCAGGAGAGACTGCGTAAGTCGCTTGAAGAGCGTGGGGATAGTCAGGTCGGACTGATCTATCTTGATCTGGATAACTTCAAAAAAGTTAACGATGCCTATGGACATATGTTTGGTGACCGCCTGCTCAAAGAGGTAGGACACGCCATTTTGGGCTGCCTGAAAGAGACGGATACGCTGGCGCGGCTCGGGGGCGACGAGTTCATCATCCTCAGCACTCACACCTCGGTGGCGGCGCTGGAAGCCACCAGCCAACAGATCCTCGGCCGCCTGAAAGCCCCCTTCCGCATTGGTTTGATTGAGGTTTACACCGCCTGTTCGAGCGGTATTGCCGTCTGCCCGCAACACGGTTCTGATTCAGAAAGTTTGCTACGAAACGCCGACACCGCGATGTACGTAGCAAAAGAGACCGGTAAAAGTGCACACTGCGTCTTTTCGCCAGAGATGAACAAGAAAGTC
Source organism: Hafnia psychrotolerans (assembly GCF_014639435.1). Classification (GTDB taxonomy): domain Bacteria; phylum Pseudomonadota; class Gammaproteobacteria; order Enterobacterales; family Enterobacteriaceae; genus Ewingella; species Ewingella psychrotolerans. Next base: position 175,604 of record NZ_BMFZ01000004.1, read on the forward strand.
GCCGAATATATGTGGCTGGATACCCACCTGCGCAAAGCCATGGAAGAGCATCAGTTGATGCTCTACTACCAACCGAAAGTTGCCACCAATGGTGACGTGCTGAGTGTGGAAGCTCTGCTGCGCTGGCGCTCACCGGAACGTGGCATCATCCAGCCGAAGGACTTCATTCCTTACGCTGAAGAGTCTGGTCTTATTGCGCCACTCGGCAAGTGGGTGATAGATACTGCCACGCAGCAGGCCACTGACTGGCAGCGTAAGGGAATGAATCTGCGTATCGCCGTCAATCTTTCGGCCCGGCAATTAGGTAATATTTCACTGGTCACCGACTTTATTGAAACCATGCAAAAGTGCGGAATGAAGAACTGTCTGCTCGATTTTGAGCTAACGGAAAGCTATCTGGTGGAAGATGAAAAAGCCGCCGTCGATATGATTAATCAGTTGCATAAACTCGGTGCGGAAGTGCATCTGGATGACTTCGGCACGGGCTACTCTTCGCTATCCCAACTGGCACGTATACCGCTCGACTCCATCAAGCTGGACCAGAGTTTTGTGCACGGCATCAATCACAACACTATTTCCCAGGCCTTGGTTCGGGCGATCGTGGCCGTGGCAAGAACGCTGCAATTAACGGTCACTGCGGAAGGCGTAGAAACGCTTGAGGAAGCGTCACTCCTTGACGAAATCGGCGTGGACAGTAAACAAGGTTTCCTGTTTGCCAAGCCAATGCCCGCCGACGAGCTGGAGCACTGGCTTGTACAAAGAGCATTAACTTCACCCGGAAGTTCGAACACAGCCCCGCGCTAGCTGTCAGGATTGACCGTTATGTGACGGGGCAAGAAGGAGGGGCAGACTAACCCGTTTTACGCACTGAAACCGTATGGCGATTTTGTAACATCACCAGTCGTTCCATGTAAGCGACATCTTTTTGTTCCAGAGTAAATGCGGAATCTACCCAATCTTCTGTAATATCCATCAGCTCCGAACGTGAAAGCTGCAACACACGCTGACGCGCACGGATCATCGCTTTGATCCCGTTAAGTTTTGGTCTGAGTGTATCAATAAAAGTACGGGTAGCGATGAACCCATCGCCCGGCTGGAACAATACATCCACCAGCCCCCTACTTTCGAACCACTCCGCCGTATGCGACACGCCGGTGGAGATCAGTTCTTCTGCCAGCCGCATGCCCGATTTACGCGACACCAATGAATACCCGCCCATGCCGGGGAACAGATTGAAAGCAATTTCCGGGAATCCCATCCGCGCCGTGTTCTGCGCCAGCACATAGTGATGCGCCAAGGCGGCTTCGAAACCACCGCCAAGCGCGGTCCCTTCGATCATCGACAAACTGACGGCGTCGACATCAAAACCTCGTGAAGCCGCATGAACACAATCGATACAGGCACGTGCATAGGCGCGTAATGCTTCGCGTTTATTATTAAGGATTGAATCGACGAAAAAGCTCAGGTCACCGCCGACATTATAGATATTCGGCACCAAAGAACCGGTGACCCAAAAATCAAACCGTAACCCAGAGGCTTTTGCCGCATAAGTCAGGTTCATAATATCTTCGATTAACGGCTGATTAAAACAAGGGCGAGGGAAGGCTTTCAGCATCATCCACATGACGTTACGGCCCTCTTCATAATAAGCAGCGATTTGTGATAAATGCCCGGCTTCAGTAAAGGGACGACATGCTGTATGGTCAATAAGATTCATAGTTAATATCCAGGTTAGAAGGGGATTTTGGGTGAAGCAGCTCCAGCCTAGTCCAGCTCTAACCCGAACTAAATCGATTCACGTTTATGCGGTAAAAATAATCCCAACAACGTTAAATAATGCTTTAATTTAAAAAAACAGCAGGAAAATAAATGGCCTAGCCATAGGGTTGATTTTATTTTTTGCGCGAAACCATTAGCTAAAATTCAGGTTTACCATCAAGAGAAGTACGCTAATAATTGCTATTTTCTGTCCAGGCTATTTTTTACTCATTTTAAATTTTTATGAGCCTAGTCACATTCGCCAGCGTTACTGTTTTCAATTCCCCACTCAACAGCTAAATTGATATTCATCTCATCCGACCACTTAAGAGCCTCTCCTATGAGCGAACGCGATATGCCGTTTTATCCGCAACTGCTGGCACCGCTGGATTTAGGCTTTACCCAGCTTAAAAATCGCGTGCTAATGGGCTCAATGCATACCGGGCTGGAAGAGTTGGAGGACGGTCCACAACGCATGGCCGCGTTTTACGCAGAACGCGCAGCGGCAGGCGTGGGGCTTATCGTCACTGGCGGTATCGCACCTAACATACAGGGCGTGGTGTACCACGGCAGTTCGGTACTTAACCAAGCGCAACAAACCGCCCATCACAAAGTCGTGACCGACGCCGTGCATCTGGCCGGTGGGAAGATCGCCCTGCAGATTTTGCACGCCGGACGTTACAGCTACCAACCCAATCCGGTCGCCCCTTCGGCCTTACAGGCGCCGATTAATCGTTTTTCACCGTTGGCGATGACCAGTGAACAGGTCGAGGAAACCCTGGCTGATTTCGCCCGCTGTGCAGCGCTGGCGCAACAGGCTGGCTATGATGGCGTTGAGATCATGGGGTCCGAAGGCTATCTGATAAATCAGTTTTTGGCCGCGCGGACTAACCAGCGCACGGATCAATGGGGTGGCAACGCCGATAATCGCATGCGTTTTGCGCTGGAAGTGGTGCGTGCCGTTCGTGCCCTCTGTGGCCCGAACTTTATTATTATCTATCGCCTGTCAATGCTGGATCTGGTCGAAGAAGGTTCAAGCTGGGATGAAATCGTCACGCTGGCTCAGCGCATTGAGCACGCCGGGGCCAGCATCATCAATACCGGCATTGGCTGGCATGAGGCCCGCGTGCCCACCATCGCCACCATGGTGCCGCGCGCCGGATTCAGTTGGGTAACGCGTAAACTGATGGGCAAAGTGAATATTCCGCTGATCACCACTAACCGGATCAATGATCCCCAGGTGGCCGAAGATATACTCGCCAGCGGTTGCGCCGACATGGTCTCAATGGCCCGCCCCTTCCTCGCTGATCCGGCTTTCGTGCAGAAAGCCGCCCAAGGTCGCGCAGATGAAATTAATACCTGCATCGGCTGCAATCAGGCTTGTCTGGACCAAATTTTCGCCGGAGAACTGGCCTCCTGTTTAGTCAACCCGCGCGCCTGCCGTGAAACCGAAATGCGGCTGCTCCCGACGCAGCATGTTAAACGACTGGCGGTCGTGGGTGCCGGTCCGGCAGGGCTTGCCTTCGCCACGACCGCCGCCCGTCGGGGGCATCACGTCACGCTGTTCGATGCAAACCATGAAATCGGTGGTCAGTTTAATATTGCCAAGCAAATCCCCGGTAAAGAGGAGTTTAACCACACGCTGCGCTATTTCTCCCGCCAACTGGCTATTTTGCAGGTCACTCTCCGTCTGGGTGAAAAGGTTAATGCCAGTCAGCTCCACGGCTATGACGAAGTGATCCTTGCCTGCGGTATTTCTCCGCGCCGGCCGGAGATCGCCGGCATTGACCATCCAAGCGTACTGACTTATCTCGACGTACTGCGTGACAAGAAACCCGTCGGCCCACGCGTGGCTATCATTGGCGCAGGCGGGATTGGTTTTGATACCGCGGAATATCTGGTGCAGAGCGGCCCATCGACCAGCCTCGACAGCAAGGCTTTCAGCCATGAATGGGGGATCGATCAGACACTGACCCAACGTGGCGGTCTTCTTCCCTGTGGTCCACAGGCCGAGCCTGCCGCCCGTGAAGTGGTGTTATTACAGCGTAAGAGCAGCAAAGTGGGTGCCAGTCTGGGTAAAACCAACGGCTGGATCCACCGTGCCAGCCTGTTACAGCGCGGTGTGAAAATGTGGAGCGGTGTGACCTATGAGCGCATTGATAACGATGGATTACACATCACACGCGACGGCGTGAGTGAATGTCTGACGGTGGATAACGTGATTATTTGCGCCGGGCAAGAACCACAGCGTGCACTGCTTGACCCTCTGCTAAAAGCCGGGAAAACGGCACATTTGATTGGCGGCGCGGATGTCGCTATGGAACTGGATGCCCGTCGGGCAATTGATCAGGGAACAAGACTGGCATTGATGATTTAAGCTTCATTATTACGCCCCTTGGTTCAAGGGGCGTAAATGTCAGACTCAGCTTTTTGACGCTGACTTCACGGCACGTAGCACAACAAACTTCTGATTGGTGGCGATGGTCGTGCAGTTACCAAACAGACGGCGTAGTTTCTGGTAGTAATCCAGATGACGGTTGCCGACAATACGCAGTTCACCACCGGTTTGCAGGCAGCGCTTGGCATCACAGAACATACGCCAGGCCGTATCATCACTGATCACGGTTCCCTGATGGAACGGCGGGTTGCACAGCACCGCGTGCAGGGTTTCACGCTCAATGCCGGCCAGCATATTGTTGACTTCAAAATGGCAGCGGTTGAGATCTTCCGGCAGATTATTTTCGATGTTCACCTTGCTCGATTCCACCGCCATGTACGACTCATCCACAAACAGCATTTCTGCGTCCGGATTCAGTGCCAGCGCGGTCATGCCGATCACGCCGTTACCGCAACCCAAGTCGACCATGCGCCCTTCAATACCTTCCGGCAAGTGCTGCATAAAGAAACGTGCGCCGATATCCAGGCCGGTGCGCGAAAAGACGTTGGCGTAGTTGGTAATGCGGTACTCGCTGTCATCAAGCGCCCATTCGGTAGTCACCGGCTCCGCTTCCTGCGCTGGCAAGGTGGCTTCGCAGTGAATCAGACGGGCTTTCTTCCACGCCAACGTGGTTTTGGTCGGGCCAAGAATTTTCTCGAACAGTTGCAGCGTGGAAGTATGCACATCACGCGCTTTGGCACCGGCGATAATCTGCGTATCCGGCGTCACCACTTCACGCAGGGCAAGCAGCTGTTGTTCCAGCAGAGCCAGCGTTTTAGGGATTTTGATCACCACGAGGCCGGGATTGATGGGCAACGGCACCAGACTGCTTTGCTGAGAAATACTGTCTTCATCTAAACCGTTGAGGCGCAGATTGTGGCGCGTCGCCAGTTGGCTCATAAAGGAGTCGCTGATACTGGTTGGCTCGAACTGCTGTAGTGCACAGGCCAGTGTGCCGAAGGTATCGTTGAAAACCAGCACAGGACGGCCATTGAGGGCGTCGGTGGTGAGGGTTTGCAGCAGATACTCATCCGCGGCTTCCCATGCCTGTAACTGTGTTGACGCTTCCTCTTGCGGATAACGTTCCAGCTCCAGTTGCAGTGGCTGCCCACCCAGTTCGAGTTCGAATTGGCTCATTAGCTCTCCTCATTATTCAATTTGCGCTGTTTATCCCTTAAATTGCGCTATCAGTAAAACGTTTTTTCAGTTAAAAAGGGCTTTATCTGCCGCCATTAGGTGTTAACGCCCGGTTTTCGATGCAAAACCCGCATCACCTCGCGGCCCTTCTTTTTGGATCAATAAGAGCTAAAGCAAACAGTTATGCCTGAATTGACCTATCTGCAAGGTTATTCTGAGTCGCTAAAGGCTCAGGTACACCAGTTGATCAACCAGCAACGTCTGGGACAGGTTCTGCTGTCGCGTTATCCGCAACCGCACAATGTCACCACTGACAAGTCGCTGTATCAGTTTACGCTCGATCTGAAGAATCAGTATTTACGCAGCTCGTCACCGCTAAGCAAAGTAGCCTATGACAATAAAATTCATGTGATGAAGCACGCATTGGGGCTGCATACTGCGATTTCCCGAATTCAGGGAGGCAAGCTGAAAGCCAAGGCAGAGATCCGCGTGGCCACTGTGTTTAAAAACGCGCCAGAAGCTTTTCTTAAAATGATCGTGGTGCACGAACTTGCTCATCTCAAAGAAAAAGAGCACAACAAGTCCTTTTACAGCCTGTGCTGTCATATGACACCTGACTATCACCAGTTAGAATTTGATACCCGTATGTACCTGACGTATCTGGAAATATTTGGAAAGCTGTATCAGTAACTACCTGATTTTAAATGAATTCCAACGCTATCACATCTATCCTAAGTCATTCGAGTTGCATCAAGGCAGCAACGGAGTGAATTCCCAGGCATACATCAGTATGTGACGGGCATTCGCGAACGCAGCCAACACCGAGGCCGCTCGAAGGATGACGGGTATTGGAGTAATTATGATTCGCTTTGCCATAGTCGGCACCAATTGGATCACCCAGCGTTTCATTGACGCCGCGCACGAGAGCGGCAAGATGAAACTGACGGCGATTTATTCCCGTACGCTGGACGGCGCAAAAGCCTTCGGTCAGGAATACCCGGTCGAACACTATTTTGACTCGCTGGAAGCGCTGGTCGCCTCCAGCGAAATTGACGCGGTTTATATCGCCAGCCCAAACTCCCTACATTGCCAACAAACGCTGCTGTTCCTCAGCCATAAAAAGCATGTGATTTGCGAAAAGCCACTCTGTTCAAATTTGCGCGAAGCGGAAAGCATGATCGCCTGTGCTACCGACAACAATGTGGTGCTGTTCGAAGCCTTCAAAACTGCCTATCTGCCTAATTTTCTGCACATGAAGGGCGCGCTAAATCGCATTGGTAAACTGCGTAAGGCCATCTTCAATTATTGCCAGTACTCATCACGTTATCCACGTTATCTGGCGGGTGAAAATCCCAATACTTTTGATCCGGCCTTCTCGAATGGCTCGATCATGGATATCGGCTATTACTGCCTGGCAAGCACGGTCTCACTGTTTGGCGAACCGCTGTCGGTCAATGCCTCGGCCACATTGCTCAACAGCGGGGTTGATGGTCAGGGCACCGTGGTACTGCGTTATGCCGATGATTTTGAAGTGGTGATCAACCATTCAAAAATCAGCGATTCGTGGTTACCGAGTGAAATTCAGGGTGAAGATGGCGTGTTGCAGATGGAAAAGATCTCCGAATGCCAGACCCTGAGCCTGACGCCACGAGGAAGCCAGAAACTCGATCTGACCCAGCCTCAACACATCAATACCATGCTGTATGAAGCCGAGACTTTCGCGCTGCTGGTCGAGAACCAGTTTGTCGGCCATCCGGGGCTGGAAGTCTCACGCATCACCGCCAAATTACTGACTGAAATCCGTCATCAGACCGGCGTGGTCTTCCCTGCAGATCATGCGATTTAATTAAAGATCATCGAATTCAGGAGTAAAAGATGAGTACCACCCGTTCAAAATCTTTGCTGATTTTGCAAACCGGCCATGCGCCGGAGTCTATCAGTCATGTTCACGGTAACTTCCCGCAGATGTTTATCCGCCAGGGTGATATCGATACACAGCAAGTGACGATCGTGAATTTACAGGCGGGTGAACGTCCGCAGCCTCCGGAACATTACTGTGGTGCCATCATTACCGGTTCGCGCAGCATGGTGACAGAGCATCTGGACTGGAGCGAAGCCGCAGCCGATTGGATACGCTTGGCGATGTTGCATGAGCTGCCACTGTTTGGTGCCTGTTATGGCCATCAGTTGATGGCGTATGCGCTGGGTGGTGAGGTCGATTACCACCCTCAGGGCATTGAAATCGGTACCGCAGAGGTGACGCTCACGCCAGCCGGACATCTTGATCCGCTGATATCACAGCTTCCGGCGCAGTTCACCGCCAATCTGATTCACCTGCAAACGGTCGTTACGCCGCCAGCCACCGCGACAGTATTGGCAAAAACGCTGCACGATCCGCATCAGATCCTACGTTATGGCCCATATGCCATCAGTACCCAGTTTCACCCGGAATTTTCCGGGGAAGTGATGAAAACCTATCTGCAATGGCTCAACGAGCAGGCGTTTGAAGACAACGTCAACTATGCTGAAAAAATACCACAACTCAGTGACACTCCCCTGGCTCAAGGGCTGTTACTGTCGTTTGTGACGGCGTTAGGCAAGCGTCAGGCGCTGGCAGGTTAGTATTTCGAATTGTTTGACTTTTGACACATTTTGAATTACTTTCCGCTGCGCAAAGGGGAGTAACTTCTTCGTCGGATAATCGTCATTACGGTGTCTGGACTCGCGCGTATACCGCGCTGTCTCAGCCACCCGGTTACCGGGCAACCTTGATAAAAATTCATTGAATGAATCAAATCAGAGGGTTGTAAGTGAGACCTTGCCGGAAGGCGAGGTTTGCTTGTAGCTCATTAAGAGCGGCTAACGTCTTCCGACGTAGCCGTTTTTTTTTTGATGTTTTTTAGAGGATTGCATAATGATGAATTCTGTCGGGAACCCGATGTTGTGGGGCAGTTTCGCCGTGGTAGTGGTGATCATGCTGGCCGTTGACCTGCTATTACAGGGCCGTAAAGGCGCGCAGGTGATGACCATGAAAAGTGCCGCCATCTGGTCGCTGGTCTGGATTAGCCTGTCGCTGTTGTTCAACGTCGGCTTCTGGTGGTATCTGAATGGCGAGTTTGGCCGTGAGGTGGCTGACACCCAGGCGACGATGTTCCTGACCGGTTACCTGCTGGAAAAAGCGCTGGCCGTGGATAATGTCTTCGTCTGGTTGATCCTCTTCAGCTACTTCTCTGTGCCAGCCAACCTCCAGCGTCGAGTCCTGGTTTACGGCGTACTGGGCGCTATCGTCCTGCGTACAGGCATGATCTTCGCAGGCAGTTGGCTGGTGGGGCAATTCAGCTGGATCCTTTACATCTTCGGCGCTTTCTTGCTGTTTACCGGGATCAAAATGGCGCTGACCAAAGAAGATGACGGCGAAATAGGCGAGAAGCCGATGATTCGATGGCTGCGTAGCAAACTGCGCATGACCGACGAACTTCAGGGTGAGAAGTTCTTTGTGCGCCGTAATGGCCTGCTGTTCGCCACCCCGCTGTTGCTGGTGCTAATCATGGTGGAACTGAGTGACGTGATTTTCGCCGTCGACAGCATTCCGGCCATTTTCGCCGTCACCACTGACCCGTTCATCGTTCTGACCTCAAATCTGTTCGCCATTCTCGGCCTGCGGGCAATGTACTTCCTGCTGGCAGGCGTGGCAGAACGCTTCTCCATGTTGAAATATGGGTTAGCGGTGATCCTGATCTTTATCGGTATCAAAATGCTGCTGCTCGACGTTTTCCATATTCCGGTGGGGATTTCTCTCGGGGTGATTGCTACGATTCTGATTGGCACTCTGCTGATTAACACTTGGGTGAATCACCGGGCCGACCGCACAAAAAACGTAAAATAAACGGACACGGCAAGGTGTTCATTATTTTTTGCGCTAAATTTTGCTAACCTGCGGCCCCACCATTCAGGATAAAGAACGGTGCCAACATTAAAAAAGGAATGACGTTATGCCAACACAATCCTCACCATCACTCATGCAACGCCTGCTGCACGCCAGCCTGGTGAAGCAGATCCTCGTCGGCCTGCTGGCCGGGATAGCACTGGCCTGGCTCGCGCCCAGTGCGGCAAGCTCCGTAGGAATACTCGGTAATCTCTTTGTCGGCGCCCTGAAAGCCGTGGCCCCGCTGTTGGTGCTGGTACTGGTTACCGCCTCCATCATGAACCACCCGCTGGGCCGAAAAACCTCTCTCGGCCCCATTCTATTTCTTTACCTTCTCGGTACCTTTTCAGCAGCGCTGATCGCCGTGTTAGTCAGTTTTATGTTCCCTTCCGTGCTGGATCTTAAAGTCGCCAACGTGCAAATTACCCCGCCCGGCGGTATTGTCGAGGTGCTGAAAGGCCTGGTTATGAGCATTGTGTCCAACCCGTTCCGGGCGCTGATTGATGCTAATTATATCGGTATTCTGGCGTGGGCCATTGGTCTGGGGCTGGCCATGCGCCACTCGGCCGATACCACGAAGACCCTGGTCACTGATGTTTCAGTGGCCGTCACGAAAATCGTTCGGGTAATCATCCGCTTTGCGCCACTGGGCATCTTTGGTCTGGTCGCAGAAACACTGGCCACCAGCGGTTTCAGCGCGTTGTATAACTATATTCATCTGTTGGTGGTGCTCGTCGGTTGCATGTTACTGGTCGCGCTGGTCTTCAACCCACTGATTGTATTTTTCAAAACCCGCCGCAATCCTTATCCGTTAGTCTTCGCGTGTCTGCGTGAAAGCGGCGTGACCGCGTTTTTCACTCGCAGCTCTGCCGCTAACATTCCGGTGAATATGAATTTGTGTCGTAAGTTGGGGCTGGATGAGGATACCTATTCCGTTTCGATCCCGCTGGGTGCCACCATCAATATGGCCGGTGCGGCGATCACCATTACGGTGCTGACGCTGGCGGCTGTCAGCACGCTGGGTATTCAAGTCGATATCCTGACCGCGCTGCTGCTCAGCGTGATGGCCGCCATCTGCGCCTGCGGCGCATCCGGCGTGGCGGGCGGCTCGCTGCTGCTGATCCCGATGGCCTGTGGCCTGTTTGGTATACCGAATGATGTCGCTATGCAGGTCGTTGCCGTCGGGTTCATCATCGGTGTCGTACAGGATTCGGCAGAAACTGCGCTGAACTCCTCTACCGACGTGCTGTTTACTGCGGCAGCCTGTCAGAAGTCGTAGTCTCATTATCACCGGGCGGTCCCCCACCGCCCGGCTTAACGCCCTCACTGTCTTCCTCATTACAAATTACGGTTTACAGTGTGTCACTCACTGCCAGCCGTAGCGACGCACGAACCAGCCTTTGACGCACTGGGTCAGCACCATGTAACCGGCCAGAATGGCGATTAACCATGGGAAATAGCTGAGCGGCAGAGCCTGCAATTGCAGGAATCCGGCCACCGGCGAGTAGATAAGCCCAATACCGACAATAACCACCATCAGGGTCATGAGACACAGCGGCCACGAAGCGCGGCTTTGGAAGAACGGCACTTTACGGGTGCGGATCATATGCACAATCAGCGTCTGCGACAGCAACCCTTCAATAAACCAACCGGACTGGAACAATGTCTGCATTTCCGGCGTATTGGCCTTAAAGACCCACCACATCAGGCTGAAGGTCAGAATGTCGAACACCGAGCTTATCGGCCCGAAGAACACCATAAAGCGACCGATATCGCCCGCATTCCAGCGCTGCGGTTTTGCCAGTTGCTCTTCATCGACGTTATCAAACGGGATCGCCACCTGGGACACATCGTAAATCAGGTTCTGAATTAACAGATGCAGCGGCAACATTGGCAGGAACGGCAGGAAGGCGCTGGCCACCAGCACACTGAAGACGTTACCAAAGTTGGAGCTGGCTGTCATTTTTATGTATTTCAACATGTTAGCAAAGGTTTTACGCCCTTCGGTAACGCCTTGCTCTAGCACCATCAGGCTCTTTTCCAGCAGGATAATATCGGCCGCTTCCTTGGCGATATCCACGGCAGAATCCACTGAAATACCGATGTCTGCTGCGCGCAGCGCTGGCGCATCATTGATACCGTCACCCATGAAACCCACCACGTGACCTTCACCGCGTAGCACGCGCACAATGCGCTCTTTGTGCATCGGCGTGAGTTTGGCAAATACCGTCGTGGTTTCGGCGGCGGCCAACAGTTGGATGTCATCCATAACCTCGATGTCGCTGCCGAGCAAAATGTGATCAACATGCAGGCCCACGTCTTTACAGACTTTACGCGCCACCAGCGGGTTATCACCGGTGAGGATTTTCACCGTCACGCCTTTGTTTTTCAACGCTTGCAGCGCCGGTGCGGTGCTCTCTTTTGGCGGATCAAGGAACGCAATGTAACCGGCCAGAATCAAGCTGGATTCGTCATTGACACCGTAACCCTGGGTACGCGACGGCATCACTTTATGCGCCACCGCCACGACCCGCAGTCCTTGCTGGTTTAGGTCATCGGTGATGCGGCGAATGCGCGCCAGCAGCAGATCGGTCAGTGGAACAATCTCACCGTTGAGCTGTACCAGCGTAGAGATTGACAACATCTCTTCCAGCGCCCCTTTGCATATCAGGCGGTGGTTATCGGCATTTTCAGACACCACCACGGACATCCGACGACGATCGAAATCAAACGGGATCTCATCCACTTTGCGCCAGTTTCCGGCGTTGGTCATCTCGGCGGACTCAAGCACCGCCACGTCGAGCAGGTTTTTCAGGCCGGTCTGATAATGGCTGTTAAGCCATGCCAGATGCAGCACCTCGGTACTGGTTTCTCCAAGGACGTCGGTATGACGCTCGAGGACAATTTTATCCTGGGTCAGAGTGCCGGTTTTGTCGGTACAGAGAATATCCATCGCGCCGAAGTTCTGAATCGCATCCAGACGTTTGACGATCACTTTCTGCTTCGACAGTTTCACCGCGCCTTTCGCCAGTGTAGAGGTGACGATCATCGGCAGCATTTCCGGCGTCAAGCCGACCGCCACGGAGAGCGCAAATAGCGCCGCCTCCCACCAATCGCCCTTAGTAAAACCGTTGATCACCAGCACGATGGGCGTCATCACTATCATAAAGCGGATCAATAACCAGCTGACTTTACTGATCCCTGCCTGGAAGGCATTAGGTTGTGTCTCTTCCTGCGTGACCCGTTCAGCCAACTGACCAAACCAGGTTTCACCGCCGGTAGCGATGACGATAGCCATCGCCGTGCCGCTGACGACGTTGGTCCCCATAAAGCACAGCGTATCCTGCTCCAGTGGATCGCAATCCACCGGCATCCGGCTGTTGGCCTGCTTTTCGACCGGCAGAGATTCACCGGTCAGCGCCGCCTGACTGATAAACAAGTCTTTGGCAGAGAGAATACGTAAATCCGCTGGGATCATGTCACCGGCGGAGAGTTTAATCAGGTCGCCTGGCACCAATTGGCTTATTGGTAGTTCTATGGTTTCGCTGCGACCGGTGTGGGCATCGCTGCGCAGCACGGTGGCCGTGTTACTGACCATGGCTTTCAGCGTATCAGCAGCGCGGTTAGAGCGTGCTTCCTGAATGAAGTGCATCAGGGTGGAGATCAACACCATCGCACCAATCACCAATGCGCCGGTGAGATCGTCAGTGGCATAGGAAACCAGCCCCAGTAAGGTCAGCAACAGGTTGAATGGATTACGGTAGCAGTGCCACAAGTGCAACCACCATGGCGCAGGCTGTTGATCGTGGGTCTGATTCGGCCCGATGCGTTCGCGGATGGCGTCGGCCTCCTGCCCGGTCAGCCCTTCAGGATGGCTGCCAAATTGCAGGAAGAGGCTATCTTCGGTGGCTCGGGCGCACTGCATGCTATGCGCGGCAATGCTGGCAGGTACTTCCGGCATTTTGCTGCCATTGACGCTTTCCTGGATAGAATCACCCAGCATAGGATCACGACGAACCAGACGACGCGGTAAGTTACGGCTAAGTGCATCAAGCAGCCGTTGAGTTAGGTTTTTGAGCATGATTCGACTCTTTGTTGCGTCCACGGCTAAACAGCCACAGACATGGCAAAAGAATGCCCTTCATATTTCACGCTGCAACTGTGTTGGCTTGCCTTGCTTACCCCTGTCACTGAGTTAATTAAGATCCAGAGGGTTCGCTCGGTTGCCGCTTGGCTGCAACGAGAACTATTTTGGGTAAAAAATAATGAGGTGGACGACAAAGATCGAGCGCCACCGCTTACCATTGATTGCTTTTTAAGCGTTAGTATCACGGCAAGCAGTAGCGAAAAGGCGAGTGCTTACCGGATCACAACGGACCGACTAAAGTGGGGTCAGGTTCCATCAGGTTTTCACCTCCGGTAAGGAACGTTTAGGAAATTGTAACCTTCAAGCATTACAATCTTTCGGGTAGGCGTACAAGACAAAGAGAATATCCTGCAGGTATTCGCCGCGTGCAGTGTACGCTGGTCAACTGCAACCAAACATAAACCTGAACCATCATTCGCTATAAAATAACCATGCAAAATCGCCTGACCATTAATGATATTGCCCGCCTGAGCGGTGTCGGAAAATCCACGGTTTCCCGCGTTTTGAATAACGAAGGCAACGTCAGCCCGCAAACCCGTGAACGGGTGTTGCAGGTGATTGAACAACAGCATTTCAGTCCGTCGAAATCGGCGCGGGCCATGCGCGGGTTCAGCGACAAAATTGTGGCGATCATCGTGTCGCGTCTCGACTCTCCTTCGGAAAATCTGGCCGTACGCGCCATGTTGCCGCTGTTTTATCAGCAAGGGTATGACCCGATTGTGCTGGAAAGTCAGTTCAGCGCAGAGCGCGTGAAAGAGCATTTGCAGGTGCTGAAACAGCGCAATATCGATGGCATTGTGCTGTTTGGTTTCACCGGACTTTCAGCCCAAATGCTGACGCCCTGGCAGGATAAAATGGTGGTGCTGGCACGCGATATGCTGGGGCTATCTTCGGTGTGTTATGACGATGCGGGTGCGGTGCAGCTGCTGATGCAAAAACTGCTGGCGCAGAACATACGGGAGATTGGCTTTATCGGTGTGTCGCCGCAGGACACCACCACCGGTCAGCGCCGCAGCGCAGCCTTCCGGACTTTTTGTAAAGAGCATGGCCTGACACCACACATTGCGCTGGGCGAACTGACCTATCAGAGCGGCTTCGACCTGATCCCGCAGTTGCTGAAAAATAATATTCAGGCCGTCGTCTGCGCGTCCGACACCATTGCCATCGGCGCACAAAAATACCTGCAACAGCAGCAAATCCGTGGCGTGCAGGTGTGCGGTATCGGCAACAACCCGCTGCTGCATTTCCTGTTCCCGGAATCGTATTCCGTAGAGCTCGGCTATGGCGCGGGCGGCGAAGCAGCGGCGAAGCAACTGCTGGCGCAGCTCAGCGGTTCCACGACGGTGCGGCAGCTGATTATCCCCGGAAAGCTTGCTTTCTGAATCCCCCGCCTTTCTGACCTTTGACTTTCTAAAAAGCAGAAACTTTGTGATCGTCCCGGCAAAACCGGGAACGTTCCCGGACAAGTTCCCACCGCCTTCGCTATGCTTGAACCGTACCCTACACTCTTACGCAAAATCACAGGCCACTTCCCATGAGCAAAGTTAAGCAACAGGATGTTGATCAGCTGATCGCCCTCGTTGGCGGCAGCGACAATATCGCGATGGTGACTCACTGCATTACGCGTCTTCGTTTTGTCCTCAATGACCCGTCCAAAGCCGACCCGAAAGGTCTCGAAGCCCTGCCGATGGTCAAAGGCTGCTTCACCAACGCCGGTCAGTTCCAGGTGGTTATCGGGCCGGAAGTGGATGATTACTACAAAGTTCTGATCGCCAGCACCGGTAAAAGTGCGGCCGGAAAAGAACAGGCAAAAGTTGCCGCCCGCCAGAATATGAGCTGGTTTGAGCGCAGCATTTCTCACTTTGCGGAAATCTTTTTCCCGCTGTTACCGGCGCTGATCAGCGGCGGTTTAATTCTCGGTTTCCGCAATGTTATCGGCGAAATTCCGATGAGCGGCGGCCAGACGCTGGCGCAGATGCACCCGCTGTGGCAATCCATTTACGACTTCCTCTGGCTGCTTGGCGAAGCCGTGTTTATGTTCCTGCCGGTGGCGGTGTGCTGGTCGACGGTCAGAAAAATGGGCGGCACCGAAATCCTCGGGATTGTGCTTGGCATAACGCTGGTATCGCCGCAACTGATGAACTCCTACAACCTCGGGCAGCAAATCCCTGAAGTATGGAATTTCGGCTGGTTCACCATCGAAAAGGTCGGTTACCAGGCGCAGGTCATTCCTTCCGTTCTCGCCGGTATGGCGTTGGCGATGATCGAAAATGGCCTGAAGCGCATCGTGCCTAATTATCTGTATCTGGTGATTGTGCCCGTCAGTTCGCTGATTATTGCCGTATTCCTGGCGCATACGCTGATCGGGCCGTTTGGCCGCATGGTGGGTGACGGCGTGGCTTTCGCGGTGAAATTCATCATGACCGGCAGCCTCGCGCCAATCGGTGCCGCGCTGTTTGGTTTCCTCTATGCGCCACTGGTCATCACCGGCGTGCATCAGACCACCCTTGCCATCGACATGCAGATGGTGCAAAGCACCGGCGGAACCCCGGTGTGGCCGCTGATCGCCCTGTCCAATATTGCGCAAGCCGCTGCGGTCGTCGGCGTGATTATCGTCAGCCGCAAACATAATGAGCGCGAGATCTCCGTGCCCGCAGCGATATCCGCGTTCCTCGGCGTAACAGAACCGGCTATGTACGGCATCAACCTGAAATACCGCTTCCCGATGCTGTGCGCGATGATTGGCTCGGCCGGTGCCGGCCTGATTTGCGGCCTGTTCCACGTCACGGCCAACGGCATCGGCGTCGGCGGCTTACCGGGTATTTTGTCCATCAAACCGCAGTTCTGGAGTATTTACGCACTGGCCATGCTGGTGGCGATCGTGGTGCCGATTATCCTGACCGTGCTGGTTTATCAGCGGAAAGCCCGCCGGGGTGAACTGGCAGTGGTGTAAGACATTCAAGAAGGAAAATGGAATGAACAGCGAATTGCCGTGGTGGAAAAACGGCGTGATTTACCAGATTTATCCCAAGAGTTTTCAGGACACCACGGGCAGCGGCACCGGTGATATCAACGGCATCACACAGCGTCTGGATTATCTGAAAACCCTTGGCGTTGATGCGATATGGCTGACGCCGATGTACCTGTCGCCGCAGATTGATAACGGCTACGATGTGGCCGATTACTGCGAGATTGACCCGGCTTACGGCACGCTCGAAGACTTTGAACGGCTGACTGCAGAAGCGCATCAGCGTGGGATCCGCATCGTGATGGATATGGTGTTTAATCATACCTCGACGCATCACGAGTGGTTCCGCCAGTCGCAGGATGCGGGCAGCCTGTTCCGGCCTTTCTATATCTGGCGTGATGGGGCAACGGAGGGCGGACCGCCGAATAACTGGCGCTCCAAATTCGGTGGCGGTGCCTGGCAGTGGCATGAAACCAGCGGCCAGTATTACCTGCATCTGTTCGCCACCGAGCAGGCCGATCTGAACTGGGAATACCCGCCGGTGCGTGAGGCGCTGAAAAAAGTCTGCAAGTTCTGGGCGGATAAGGGCGTCGACGGGCTGCGGCTGGACGTGATCAATCTGGTGTCGAAACAACAGGATTTCCCGACCGATGATGCAGGTGATGGCCGGCGCTTTTATACCGACGGTCCGCGTATTCATGAGTTCTTACAGGAATTCAGCCGTGACGTATTTAAGCCGCTGGGGCTGATGACCGTCGGCGAAATGTCTTCAACGAAGCTGGAGCATTGTCGCCGTTACGCCGCCAATGACGGCAGCGAACTGTCGATGACCTTTAACTTCCATCACCTGAAAGTCGATTATCCGAACGGCGAGAAATGGGCCGATGCGCCGCCGGATTTCGTGCAACTCAAGCAGATTTTCCGCGAGTGGCAGCAGGGAATGCACGGTCACGCCTGGAATGCGCTGTTCTGGTGTAATCACGATCAGCCGCGCATTGTGTCGCGCTTTGGCGATGAAGGCGCGCTGCGCACGACATCAGCTAAAATGCTAGCAATGGTGCTGCACGGTTTGCAGGGCACACCATATATTTATCAGGGCGAGGAAATCGGCATGACCAATCCGGGCTTTGAACATCTCGAACAATATCGCGATGTGGAAAGCCTGAATATGTTTGCCGAACTGAAAACTGACGGGCGCAGCAACGAAGAACTGTTGCGCATTCTGGCGAAGAAATCGCGGGACAACTCACGTACGCCGATGCAGTGGAATGCCGGGGAACAGGCCGGATTTACTTCCGGCACGCCGTGGATTTCCGTCAGCCACAACGCGCAGGACATCAATACCGAACAGGCACTGGCGGATAAAGACTCGGTATTTTATCTGTATCAGCAACTGATCCGCCTGCGCAAAACGCTGCCGGTACTGACCGATGGCGATTATCAGGATTTGCTGCCGGAACATCCGCAGTTGTGGTGTTATACCCGTCAGGCGTCAGGCAAAACCTTGCGCGTGGTGGCAAACCTGAGCGGGCAGGAGCAGACACTTACGCTGGCAGAATTAGATGGCAACACGCTGCTGAGTAATTACGCATCGCCTGCCATTTCCGGCACGCTTCGTCCGTACGAATGTCTCTGGCAACTCGCCGGATAGTCTGAATTCCCCCTTTTGTCGGGTCGGTCACAGTCGTGGCTGACCCGTTTATTTTGTATGCATCCCCTTATAAAACAACAGGCAAAATTCAGGCCAGAATTTACATTTGGTCATCAATTCTTCCGCCGAAAAAATTCTTTGTTTCAGGTCAATAAAATGAGAATTAACGCTCGCGTAGAACCTACATCTAGTGTGTATAGTACACACCTAACCCAATATATAGCGGTTTACCGCAAATGCCACACAACCGGCCTGTAAGCCTTGTGGGGCGCGGGTTCCGCCCAAAAGGAGTATCATTGTGAAGGCAGACAGACAGGAAACCGTACCCGCAAAATCCACCCAAATGCAGCCCATCGTGATTAAGCGGGATGGTTGTCAGGTCCCTTTCGATGAAGTTCTGATCAAACAAGCGGTGCAACGCGCAGCCGAAGCCGCCGGTATCGACAGCATTGGTTATTGCGCGCAGGTTGCCCGCATTGTGGCAGAGAATCTGCAAGATCAGGCGCGGGTCGACATCAACGAAATCCAGGATGCCGTTGAAAACCAACTGATGGCCGGACCGCACAAGAAATTGGCGCGCGCTTATATCGAATACCGCCATGACCGCGACGTCAAACGCGAGTTACGTGGCCGTTTGAATCAGGAAATCCGGGGTCTGGTTGAGCAAAGCAATATGGCGCTGCTTAACGAGAATGCCAACAAAGACAGCAAAGTTATTCCTACCCAACGCGACTTGCTGGCCGGGATTGTTGCCAAGCATTATGCCAAACTGCATATGTTGCCGCGCGACGTGGTGCTGGCCCATGAACGTGGTGAAATTCACTACCACGATCTCGACTACTCGCCGTTCTTCCCCATGTTCAATTGCATGTTAATCGACCTGAAAGGCATGCTGACCCATGGTTTCAAAATGGGTAATGCTGAAATCGACACGCCGAAGTCCATTTCAACCGCAACAGCCGTTACCGCTCAAATCATCGCGCAGGTCGCCAGCCATATTTACGGCGGCACCACGATTAACCGCATCGACGAAGTCCTGGCGCCTTTTGTGACCAAAAGTTTTAACAAACATAAAGCCGTCGCGCAGGAATGGAATATCACTGACGTCGATAAATTCGCTCACAGTCGTACCGAAAAAGAGTGCTACGACGCCTTCCAGTCTCTGGAATATGAAGTCAATACGCTGCACACCGCCAACGGCCAGACGCCGTTTGTCACCTTTGGCTTTGGGCTGGGCACCAGCTGGGAATCGCGTTTAATCCAGCAATCTATTCTGCGTAACCGCATTGCCGGTCTCGGCAAAAACCGTAAAACCGCCGTGTTCCCGAAATTGGTCTTTGCCATCCGCGAAGGCCTAAACCTTAAAACCGGCGATGCCAATTACGACATCAAGCAGCTGGCGCTCGAATGTGCCAGCAAGCGCATGTATCCGGATATTCTAAATTATGATCAGGTGGTGAAAGTCACCGGCTCGTTCAAAACGCCGATGGGTTGCCGCAGTTTCCTTGGCGTCTATGAAGAGAATGGCGAAATGATCCACGAAGGCCGCAATAACATCGGCGTGATCAGCCTGAATCTGCCACGCATTGCGCTGGAAGCCAAACGGGATGAAGCCGCTTTTTGGACCTTGCTCGACCAACGTCTACTGCTGGCCAAGAAAGCCCTGATGACCCGCATTGCGCGGCTTGAGGGCGTCAAAGCGCGTGTCGCCCCCATTCTGTATATGGAAGGTGCCTGTGGTGTGCGCCTGAAAGCTGATGACGACATTTCCGGCATTTTCAAAAATGGCCGTGCCTCGATTTCTCTTGGATATATCGGCGTGCACGAAACCATTAATGCGCTGTATGGCAATCAGACTCACGTCTTCGATGCCAGTCAGTTACGCGAAAAAGCCGTGGCGATTGTCGCCCGCCTGAAAGCCGCCACCGACAGCTGGAAAGATGAAACGGGTTACGGGTTCAGCCTGTACAGCACGCCAAGCGAAAACCTGTGCGACCGCTTCTGCCGCCTTGATGCCGCTGAATTCGGGCTGATTCCCGGCGTCACGGATAAGAGCTACTACACCAATAGCTTCCATCTCGACGTGGAGAAAAAGGTCAATCCATATGAAAAACTCGATTTTGAAGCACCGTATCCGCCGCTGAGCAATGGCGGGTTCATCTGCTACGGAGAATACCCGAACCTGCAACACAACCTGAAAGCACTGGAAGATGTGTGGGACTACAGTTATTCCCGCGTACCTTATTACGGCACCAACACGCCGATTGATGAATGCTACGAATGCGGTTTCACCGGCGAATTTGACTGTACCAGCAAAGGCTTCGCTTGCCCAAAATGCGGTAACCACGAGCCGTCACGCGTTTCGGTCACCCGCCGCGTTTGCGGCTATCTCGGCAGCCCCGACGCACGGCCATTCAACGCCGGTAAGCAGGAAGAGGTCAAACGCCGCGTGAAACATTTAGGTAACGGGCAACTGGGCTGATACGTGAGATTCCATCAGTACTACCCTATTGACGTGGTCAACGGGCCGGGAACGCGCTGCGTCCTGTTCGTTTCCGGCTGCGTCCATGAATGCCGCGGGTGCTACAACAAAAGCACCTGGCGGCTGGATTCAGGCCTGCCGTTTACACAGCAGGATGAAGACCAGATCATCGCCGATCTGCAAAACACCGTGATCCCGCGACAAGGGTTAACGCTCTCCGGTGGTGATCCTTTGCATCCTCAAAACCTGTCAGCCATCCGCCAGCTGTTACTGCGCGTTCAGGCTGAATGCCCGGGCAAAGACGTGTGGATGTGGACCGGTTATACACTTGATGAACTGAACGCGGCACAGAAGGAAGTGGTGGCGTTGATCGACGTGCTGGTCGATGGCAAATTCGTATCAGAACTGAAAGACCCGTCACTGATTTGGCGCGGCAGCAGTAATCAGGTGATTCATTATTTGCGGTGACGATCTGGCGGTAGCTCAGGCTACCGCTTTGCTGCTTATTTCAATATTCGTAATGCGCAGCTCTGCACTCGCTAACATATTGACCAGCATATCAATGCTGAATACCGAGATTTTTCCACGCATCAGATCAGATATACGTGGCTGAGTCACCCCGAAAACCTTCGCGGCTTGCACCTGAGTCATTTTAGTTTTATCGATATGCGCGGTAAGAATCATCATTAATGTAGAGCGTACTTTCATATTCTCTGCCTGCTGAGGCGTGTCTTCGATGGCATCCCATACACTTTCAAAAGTCTCGATAATCATTGTTTTCTCCAATTGACTAAGACGCGAAATCGTTCTCTGGCCAATGCTATATCATGAAGGCTGGTGGTTTGTGTTTTTTTCTGGAAACAATGCAGGACATAAATTGCCTCCTGAAATTTTGCGACATACATCACCCGAAAAATACCATCGACCTCTTTAATTCTGATCTCTTTGACACCCATACCGACACTCGGCATGGCTTTCCAGTCTTCTGGCAAATTTCCCTTTTGGATCTTATCCAACTGAAAACCGGCTTTCTGACGTACCTGTGGGGGAAAGTCACGTAAGTCGCCACGACTGGTAGCAAGAAACCTTATTTCCTTAAGTATAATATCCTTATTATAATTATACAAAATTTTATATATTCCAAATTAAGGTGCCGCTTAAGTCACGGTGCAGAAACCAAAATGGTTATCTACCCTTCTGTTTTTTACGGCCTTTAATCTATTTTCTATCGTTCTTCACGTAAATCGCTCACTTTCGATACTGCGAGACATACTCCAACTCTTCACCTCCCTGCAATCCGATCTTCACCAAATTGTCATTTAACTCCGCCATTCTGATGCCAACACCGAACTGAGGTTTGCACCATGGCCCACTCATCCCACACGTCGTTTTCCTTCCTGCCGCGCCACTGCGTGACATCCCGCTTTACCTGCCTGAACCCTGCGAGGTATTCATTGTGATGCACTTATCTAGACCTCTGACCAGTCACACAACCGTCTATCAACAGATCGCTGCCGAACTGGAGCATGAGCTGCGTAATGGCTATCGCTGCGGCGATTATCTGCCACCGGAACAACAACTGGCCGAACGCTTTCAGGTCAACCGCCACACACTGCGCCGCGCTGTCGATGAATTAGTAGAACGCGGCTGGCTACAGCGGCGTCAGGGCGTGGGCACACTGGTGCTGATGCGTCCTTATGATTACCCGCTGCATTCACAAGCCCGTTTTAGCCAGAATCTGCTTGATCAGGGCAGCCACCCCACCAGCGAACGTCTACTGGCGGTGCTGCGTCCCTGCACTGAACATGTCGCCACTGCGCTATCGCTTCAGGAAGGCGACACCATTATTCATCTGCGCACGCTGCGTCGGGTCAATGACGTACCGGTCTGCGTCATCGACCATTACCTGCCCGATCTCGATTGGTGGCCGTCACTCCAGAATTTCCACAGCGGTTCCCTGCACGACTTCATCCGTGACGAGATTAAACAATCGCTCAGCCGTCGGACGACACGCATTAGTGCCCGCCGCGCACTGGCCAAAGAGAGCAAGTTACTCGAGATCGTACCGCAGGCCGCGCTGCTCTGCGTGCGCACCCTCAACACCTGTGACGGCAGCAATCGCGTGGCGGAATACTCCGTCAGCATGACGCGCGCCGACATGATTGAACTCACCATGGAGCACTGAATGGATACCCTGCAAAACCGCCAACGCTGGATGTCGGTGCTGGCCCACAGCCGCCCGGACGAGCTTCTAGCTCACTGGCAGCCGTTGAATTTATCTCCGCAGTTTGAACGGCTGCGCGCCGCCGAAACCGGCCTGACACAGCTTCAGGGCCGTATGGGCGGTACCGGTAAACGCTTCGTGATGGGCGATATGACAGTCACCCGCGCCGTGGTCCAGCTCGATTCCGGCGTCTATGGCTACAGCTATGTGAGTGGCCGCAACAAACCTCATGCCGAACTTTGCGCGGTGATCGACGCCCTGTTACAGGTTCACGGCATGGACGAGCTGCTGCATAAAGCAGTCATTGCCCCGCTGGCAGCCGCTCAACAGGCACGCCGAGAAAGGCGTGCACGTGAAGTCGCGGCCAGCCGCGTCGACTTCTTCACCTTAGTTCGCGGAGAGTAATCCATGACACTTGTTGCCAGTTTTCAACACCCGGTAGCTGACGCCCAGTTCAGCTTCCGCCGTATTTTAAAAGCGCTGAGTGAGCCAGGAGTCTGCGTCAAACTGCCCGCGATGGCAGGCTTTGGTGCGCTAGGTTCAGCCAGCGCCTGCGTGCTACTGACTCTGATTGATCAGGACACGCCGCTGTGGATCAGCCGCTCACTCAACGATGACATTCTACGCAAGAATCTGCGTTTCCATACCGGTGCGCTACTGACTGAAGATCCGTCATCGGTCAGCTTTGCATTGACCGATCCGGCACTCGATAACGCAACACTGATGGCATTTGCCTGCGGTGATGAAATGTCGCCGGAGCTATCGACCAGCGTCATCGTGCAGCTTGAAGGTTTATCCGGCGGAACACCGCTGCGCCTGACCGGCCCCGGTATTGAATCCGAACGAATCGTCACGCTAAAACTGCCGGATGCGGTGCGTGATTACCTGCTTAACCGTCCTCATCGTTTTCCGCTCGGGCTGGACTTTATGTTCACCTGCGGTGATGAACTCATTGCGCTGCCGCGTACGACACGCGTGGAGGTTTGCTGATGTACGTAGCCGTTAAAGGGGGCGAAAAAGCCATTGTGGCCGCCCATCAGCTGCTGGCGCAAGAGCGCCGAGGCAATCCCGATGTGCAGGAACTGGGCTGTGACCAGATCGAACAGCAACTGGGTCTGGCCGTTGATCGCGTGATGAGCGAAGGCGGGATTTATGACCGCAAGCTGGCCGCGCTGGCCATTAAACAGTCCGGCGGAGATTTGGTGGAAGCTATTTTCCTGCTGCGCGCCTACCGCACCACACTGCCCCGTCTGGCCACCAGCCAGCCGCTGGACACCCAAAATATGCGCCTTGAGCGACGTATTTCCGCCGTCTACAAAGACTTACCCGGCGGCCAGGTACTCGGGCCAACCTATGACTACACGCACCGTCTGCTGGATTTTGCCCTGCTGGCGGAAGGCGAAGCGCCACTTACGCCGCTGGCCGACGAAACCCTGCCAGACAATTGCAGCCACGTGTTTGATCTGCTGACGCGCCAGCAACTGGCGGTGCAAGAGGAAGACGACGGTGCTGAACCGGAAGATATCACCCGGACACCGCCGGCTTACCCGGCTTCTCGCGCCGCTCGTCTGCAACAACTGGTACGCGGCGACGAAGGTTTTTTGCTGTCGCTAAGTTATTCCACTCAACGCGGTTATGGCCGTACTCACCCGTTTGCCGGTGAAATTCGAACAGGCTGGCTGACGGTGGAAATCGTGCCGGAAGAGTTAGGTTTTGCGATCGATATCGGCGAAATTCTGCTGACAGAATGCGAAATGGTGAACGGCTTTGTGACGCCAGAGGATAAACCACCGCACTTCACCCGCGGTTACGGGCTGGTATTTGGCCGCGCAGAACGCAAAGCCATGTCAATGTCGCTGGTCGATCGTGCATTACAGACCAAAGAGTACGGCGAGCAGATCAGCAGCCCGGCACAGGATGAAGAGTTTGTTCTGTCGCACGCCGATAACGTCGAAGCCGCCGGTTTTGTTTCCCATCTCAAACTGCCGCACTACGTCGATTTCCAGGCTGAACTGGAACTGCTTAAGCGCCTGCGTCAGCAGTATGACGCCTCATCACAGGATCCCGATAATGAAAAACAGTGAACCGAACACGGCAATCATCACGGGTTATAACCAGGGTTATCTCGATGAGCAGACCAAGCGCATGATCCGCCGTGGGATTTTAAAAGCCGTGGCGATCCCGGGTTATCAAGTGCCCTTTGCCGGACGTGAAATGCCGATGCCTTATGGTTGGGGCACCGGTGGGATCCAGCTGACGGCCAGCGTGGTCGGTCAGCAAGACGTGCTGAAAGTGATCGACCAAGGCGCTGATGACACCACCAATGCGGTGTCGATCCGTAAATTCTTCCAGAGCGTTGCCGGTGTAAAAACCACCGAAAAAACCGTCGATGCGACGCTGATTCAGACCCGTCACCGCATCCCGGAAACCCCGCTGGCAGAAGATCAGATCCTTATTTTCCAGGTGCCGATCCCCGAACCGCTGCGTTTTATTGAACCGCGTGAAACCGAAACCCGAAAAATGCACGCGCTGGAAGAGTACGGCGTGATGCAGGTGAAACTGTATGAAGACATCGCCCGCTTCGGCCACATCGCTACCACTTACGCTTATCCGGTGAAAGTGAATGACCGCTACGTGATGGACCCGTCGCCGATCCCGAAATTTGATAACCCGAAAATGCACATGATGCCCGCGTTGCAACTGTTCGGTGCCGGGCGTGAAAAACGGATTTATGCACTGCCGCCGTTCACCAAGGTAGAGAGTCTGGACTTCGACGATCACCCTTTCACCGTGCAGCAGTGGGACGAACCCTGTGCCATTTGCGGCTCGAGCCACAGTTATCTCGACGAAGTGGTGCTCGATGACCTCGGCAACCGCATGTTTGTCTGCTCAGATACCGATTTCTGCGCCCAACAGGTCGACCTTCAAGATAAGGCCAAACACTGATGAATACCCCTCTCAAACCCAACGGTGAACCGCTGCTGTCGGTCAACAATCTGACCCATCTGTATGCACCCGGCAAAGGCTTCAGTGACGTTTCATTCAATCTCTATCCGGGAGAAGTGCTGGGTATTGTCGGCGAATCGGGCTCGGGCAAAACCACGCTGTTGCAATCGATTTCAGCCCGTCTTGCGCCGCAGCAAGGCAAGGTTATCTACAATAACGGCCAGCAACCGGCCCGCTCTTTATATGACATGCCAGAAAGTGATCGTCGTCGCCTATTACGGACTGACTGGGGCGTGGTGCACCAACATCCTATGGAGGGTCTGCGTCGCTCGGTCTCGGCAGGTGGCAACATCGGTGAACGCCTGATGGCGATCGGTGAGCGCAACTACGGCGAGATCCGCAAACAGGCTACGCAATGGCTGGAAGATGTTGAGATCCCGGTATCGCGTCTGGACGACATGCCAACCACCTTCTCAGGCGGTATGCAGCAACGTCTGCAAATTGCCCGCAATCTGGTGACCCACCCACGACTGGTGTTTATGGACGAGCCGACCGGCGGTCTTGATGTCTCGGTGCAAGCGCGTCTGCTGGATCTGTTGCGGACTCTGGTGGTGGAAATGCAACTGGCGGTGGTGATTGTCACCCACGATTTAGGCGTTGCCCGCTTACTGGCCCATCGTTTGCTGGTGATGAAGCAGGGTCAAGTGGTGGAGAGTGGTTTAACTGACCGCGTGCTCGACGACCCACACCATCCCTATACGCAGCTTCTCGTTTCTTCCGTGCTGTCTTAATTTCCCGACGTTCCTGAAGAGTGACCAAAATGACGACAAAGCTTAAGGTCGAAAATCTCAGTAAAACCTTTGTACTGCACAACCAGAACAGTGCGCGCCTGCCGGTATTCAATAATGCCAACCTGCAAGTTGACGCGGGAGAGTGTGTGGTGTTGCACGGCCACTCAGGCAGCGGAAAATCTACGTTGCTGCGCTCGCTGTACGGTAACTATCTCCCCGACAGCGGCCACATCTGGGTTGAACATCAGGGCCAGTGGATTGATATGGTGAGTGCGGAAGCGCGGGAAATTCTTGCGGTTCGTCGCCATAACGTCGGCTGGGTCAGCCAGTTTTTACGGGTCATCCCGCGGATCAGCGCGCTGAATCTGGTCATGCAACCGCTAATGGAACTTGGCACCGACAAGGCCGAATGTGAAGTCCGCGCCAGCCGCCTACTGAGCCATCTCAACGTGCCGGAACGCCTGTGGCACCTTGCGCCCTCGACCTTTTCCGGCGGCGAACAGCAGCGCGTGAATATCGCTCGTGGCTTTATTGTCGACTATCCTATTTTATTGCTCGATGAGCCGACTGCCTCACTCGATGCCACTAACCGCGCTGCGGTAGTGACATTGATTGAACAAGCTAAACAGCGCGGCGCGGCCATTGTTGGGATTTTTCATGATGCCGACGTGCGCGATCGCGTGGCGGATCGCCTGTATGAAATGACTCCGGCAACGGCGGTGGAGATAACAGCATGATCATCAATAACGTCAATCTGGTACTGGAAGATCAGGTCGTCAAAGGGTCGATCGAGGTACAAGACGGGGTGATCAGCGCCTTTGCTGATACCGCCAGCCAGTTGCCACAGGCGATCAACGCAGAAGGCAGTTGGTTACTGCCTGGTCTGATTGAACTGCACACCGATAATCTGGATAAATTTTTCACTCCGCGCCCGAAAGTAGACTGGCCGGCACATTCGGCGATGAGTAGCCACGACGCATTGATGATCGCCAGCGGTATCACGACCGTGCTGGATGCCGTGGCCGTCGGCGATGCACGCGATGGCGGCCACCGTCTGGATAACCTGCAAAAGATGATCAACGCGGTGGTCAATAGCCAAAAAGCCGGGCTGAACCGCGCCGAACACCGTCTGCATCTGCGCTGCGAGCTGCCGTATGAAAGTACCCTGCCGCTGTTTGAAAAGCTGATGGATACCGAAGTGCTGTCGCTGGTGTCGCTGATGGACCATTCACCAGGCCAACGCCAGTTCGCCACGCCGGCCAAATATCGTGAATATTATCAGGGTAAATACAACCTGAACGATGATCAGATGGAAGCGTTCCAGACCGAACAGATTGAGAACTCGCGACGCTGGGCACAACCTAACCGTGAAGCCATTGCGGCGCACTGCCGTCGTCTGGGGATCTCCCTCGCCAGCCATGACGACGCCACCACCGCGCACGTTGAAGAGTCGCTGGCGCTGGGCAGCGTGATTGCCGAATTCCCCACCACTGAAGAAGCCGCACGGGCATCGCACGCCCTTGGGCTGCAAGTGTTGATGGGGGCGCCAAATATTGTTCGCGGCGGCTCACATTCCGGCAATGTCGCGGCGCATCATTTAGCGTCACTGGGTATTCTCGACATTCTGTCCTCGGATTACTATCCGGCCAGTCTGCTGGACGCCGTTTTCCGGATTGCTCAGGATGAGGGCAACGCGTTCACTCTGCCGCAAGCCGTTTCGCTGGTGACCCGCAATCCGGCCAAAGCACTGCGCTTACAAGATCGTGGCATCATTGCCGAGGGCAAACGCGCCGATCTGGTGCTGGCAAGAGCACATGACCATCACCATTACGTCCAGAATGTCTGGCGTCAGGGTATTCAGGTCTTTTAAGGGGCTGGCATGACGGTTTTAGTCTATCTGATGGGGGCTTCCGGTTCCGGTAAGGACAGCCTGCTTGATGCGCTGCGCTATGCTTTGCCCGCCGGATTGGTGGTAGCACATCGTTACATCACCCGATCGGCCGACGCTGGCGCGGAGAACCATATTGCGCTGCACGATGACGAATACCAGCAACGGCGTGAACAGGGACTGTTCGCCCTCGATTGGCAGGCGCACGGCTGCTGTTATGGCGTTGGTATTGAGATCGACCACTGGATGGCGCAGGGCTGTAACGTGGTGGTTAACGGGTCGCGCGCACATTTGAGCCAGGCAGTGCAGCGTTACGGTCAGCGACTGTTGCCGGTTTGTTTGCACGTTTCGGAGAACGTATTAGTACAGCGTTTACAGCAGCGCGGACGCGAAAATGAGGAACAGATCCGCCGCCGTTTACTGCGTGCTGCGCAGTACGCCAACGGGCTGCCCGCCAATTGCCAACGGCTGGACAACGACGGGGATCTGCATGAAACCCTGTCAGCATTTTTGCGTCTGCTCGCGCAGCCTGTGCCAGCCAATATTGATAGCATCACATATCAAAAGGTGAGCCATGAGTGACATCATTGAAGCCCGGCAGAACAATACTGAAGAACGCTTAGCTGAACCGAAGATCGGCGTGAATGTCGTGATCAACCAGTCCAGCCTCGGCCAATATGTGCATATTTCTGATGACGCGATCCTGGAAGAGAGCGAGATTGGCGACTACTCCTACACCGCCGGGCATAACCAGATCTTCTACGCCAGCATCGGTAAATTCGTGTCTATTGCCAGCTATGTCCGCATCAATCCTGGCAATCACCCGACCTACAACCGAATCGCTCAGCACCACTTTACCTACCGCGCCTCGGCTTATGGGTTGGGGGAAGACGATAACGCGTTCTTCGACTGGCGCCGCGCGCATCACGTTACCGTTGGCCATGACGTATGGGTCGGTCATAACGCAGTGATCATGCCCGGTGTGACGGTGGGCAACGGTGCGGTGATCGGCACCTCAGCCGTGGTGACGAAAGATGTCGAACCTTATTCTATCGTGGCGGGCGTGGCGGCAAAAAAGATCGGCATGCGGTTTGACGACGCGTTGATCGAAAAGATCGAACGCAGTCAGTGGTGGGACTGGGATCACGACACGCTGAAAGCGCGTATGGCGGATTTTTGCGATCTGGATCTTTTTGTCGAAAAATATCTCTGACCGGTTATCGGTTAACTTCTGAAAGGAAAATCATGCAACTGACGTTTCTCGGTACCGGCGGTGCGCAACAGGTACCGGTCTTTGGCTGCGACTGTGCAGCCTGCCTTCGGGCGCGGCAAAACCCGGCTTTTCGGCGCCAACCCTGTAGTGCAAAGCTCGACTATGCGGGGGAAGTTACGTTAATTGATGCGGGATTGCCGGAGTTAGCGCAACAGTTTACTGAGGGTGAAATTCAGCGTTTTTGGCTTACACATTACCATATGGATCACGTTCAGGGGCTATTTACGTTGCGCTGGGGAGTGGGAAATGCGATCCCCGTCTATGGCCCACCGGATCAAAATGGCTGCGATGATCTGTTCAAACATCCCGGTATTCTGGATTTTCAGCCGCCATTTCAGCCGTTTACTGCCTGCCAGTTCGGCGGTATTGAGCTGATACCGTTGCCGCTCAATCACTCAAAAATCACCTTCGGATATTTAATCAAAACGGAACGTGCGACCCTGGCCTATTTGACGGATACCTCAGGTTTGCCGCTGGCGACAGCCCGATTTTTAGACGGCGTAACACTCGATGCGCTGATCCTCGATTGCAGCCATCCGCCGCGTGATATTGCGGATAAAAACCATAACGATATCCATCAGGCTCTGGCGATCCACCGTCAGTTAACGCCGCAAAAAACCTATCTGACACACATCAGTCACCACCTGGATGTGTGGTTAATGGACACCGCGTTAGAGGACAACGTGATCATCGCTCATGATGGGCTGCGTCTTGAGTGGTAATCGTCACTCGCGAGCGATAGCGGCAAGCTGATTGGATTCGAGTACGGTAATCCCGCCTAAACCGGCGTTGAATGCCTGCTGATGCAGGGCTTTGGCAACATCCACCGCCTCAATGGCTTTCCATTTCCCAGGCAGCAGTTTGAAAACCGGCGTGCAGAGTTGTTCGAGCAGACGCGGCGGTTGGCGTTTGCCCACCAGCAACGAAGGTCGGGCCAGCGTCAACAGCGGCCACGCCTGCTGGATAAGCGCCTGTTCCATCTCACCTTTGGTCCGATTATAGAGAAAACGTGATGCGGCATTGGCCCCGTTGGCGCTCAGCACCAGGCAATGTTCGGCCCCCAACTGCCTGGCCGCTTTAGCACTGTTGACCACCAGATCAAAATCCACTTTGCGGAAAGCGTCGGCGCTGCCTGCTTGTTTACGCGTCGTCCCCAGACAACAGAAAAACAGATCGATAGGCAGATCCAGCGCGGTGATCAATGCAGATAGATTTTCACCGACCGGATTCACCTGTTTGTTTAACGGCGGTAAAGCCCGGCGAGTGGGGGCAATCACCTGACTGACGCGTGAGTCCTGCTGTAAAAGCCGCAGCAGCTCCCCGCCAACCAGTCCGCTGGCACCCAGTAAAAGTACCTTTGCCATAGTCTCTCCTTATGTTGATCCAACGAGTTAGTTTCCGCTTAACCGTTCCGATGCCCATAGGCGGTCTCCGCTTGCAGCGATTATCGCACCGCACTGTCCTCCGCCTGGTCACGCTGCCACATCAGTTTTTTGCCAAATCCCAATGTA
Source organism: Hafnia psychrotolerans (assembly GCF_014639435.1). Taxonomy (GTDB): domain Bacteria; phylum Pseudomonadota; class Gammaproteobacteria; order Enterobacterales; family Enterobacteriaceae; genus Ewingella; species Ewingella psychrotolerans. The sequence goes on from NZ_BMFZ01000004.1 coordinate 206,742, forward strand.
TTATCGGTCATTTTTATCTGGTTGAGTTTCAACGCCCAGACTGGCGCTTTCATCGTCGCCGCGATGGGGAAATCTTTGCAGTACAGAGAACGTGCTGCGGTTTCTGCCTCGCCGGTAAGAATAAAGGCTTCGCCGCGATACTGAATGCCTTTAATTAACGCGATAGTTTTCGGTTGTGGCGCAATCGTGCCGACCACATGAGGATTTTTGTGCATCAGCGTGCCATGCAGGGTTTTCAGTTCGCTCATAAAAAAAAGTGTCATGGTGCTGATATCCGCCACGTAGAAGCAATTGGCGCTCCATATGTCGCCGTCGGCGGTGGCGCACAAGGCTAAGAGGTGCTGCTTGCTGAGAAATTTGCTGATATGTTTTAGATCCTCTGCATCATTCATGCCCTGCTCCTTAAAATTCCTGACCACCAGTTTAGCGCGCTATGGCACCCGTGAGGTAAACTTGCTCGACCCTTCCCTGCCGCGAGTTGACATGTCCACCACACCTGAACCCACACCTTGGTTTTTATATATGCTGCGCACGCCGTCCGGCATGTTGTATACCGGCATCACCACCGATGTGGAACGCCGTCTGGCCCAGCACCAGTGTGGTAAAGGTGCCAAAGCGTTACGCGGTAAAGGCATGCTGGTTCTGGTCTTCCACTGCGCAGCAGGCGACCGTTCGCTGGCGTCAACGCTGGAAAGCAAAGTGAAGAAATTGAGCAAAATACAAAAAGAGAAGCTGGTGAGTGAGCAACCCACCAGCCTGAATATGTATTTGGGACTACAACCTCAGTTGTTACCTGTTACCCAAATTTCATAGCCAGACGCAGAACGTGGCGCGCGATACCCGTGAGTTAAAAAAGGCCGCACAGCGCATTTAGATTCCTTTCAAATTTATATGCGGCGATTATAGCGCTGGCTTTCATCAGCCCGCTGATTCACCACCAATGATCAAAAGCCACGCTAATGCGCAGCCTGAGAAAACAAAAAACCCGCACATTGGCGGGTTCATAAAATGTCTAGAATTAAAAATGTGGTCCTTGCCCCACCCGGCGCTTATCTCCGGCACTCTTAATGGCTTAGCTCTTGAAGGGGAAAATTTATTCTCTCAGAATTTTCTTAATGAAATTTAGCAATACTTGCTAAATTTACTATTACTCGACTAACCAAATACCACGCTGTGATCCAGACCAGTAAATCAACCGAATAGGCCTACCATGGCAAGCGCCGTTGAAGCCGTTGTCGTTGATACCGGCTCGGACAGACATTGATAAACCCCTTAACCGTGTAACTAACACGCCTGCACGGGCAAATTCGCACATTGCAGCCTGAGTGACGAAGGTGCCGGTTCCGAGCATAACCACCGTGGTATTCGCCATGGGGATAATATACTGACTATTTTTAACACCAATAACACGTTCAAACCAATAACAATTCGTCTTTTGAAGAGATAATCACAAATGAAATACATGGAGGCTTTAAATATAAAAAACAATACGTTATGTCTATTTAAATGGCGTAATTTCTCACGCCATTTAACCTATTCAAGGTGATGACTTACTTTTACGATGCCGTATCACTGGAACGGGGTTTTCTGTCGATCATTTTACGGGTATGCAGATCATAATAGCGGCTGGGCCAAATCGTGGAAGGCGGAACACCAATCGCTTTACTGATTATTAACTCCCCTTTTGGCCATGGCCGTGAAAGTGCATTCGCCAGTGTAGAAGAGCTCAGCCCGGCATTACGTGATGTCGCGGCTAATGTAGTGCCTTTCTTACGCAGCGCGGCAATAATATCGGCG
>NZ_BMFZ01000004.1:208630-438131 GCF_014639435.1 Hafnia psychrotolerans
TTGTATTGATGATTAAAAGCAGCGAACAAGAAGTGAGAAATGGCAGAAAGGTAGGATTGTGGGACGTTTTCATCGTGAATTCCTTTAGCTAGTTAATAGCTACCACCGGAGTTCTCACGCTCTTGGGTGGTAGCCCAGACAGGGGTGAGAATACTGGCGCTAAAGGATACCAGCCTGACCGAAGTCAGCCCTGCCTGAGCCACCATAGACATATAATTTGCCATATTACGGCTTATCATAGGTGAGCAAAAGCTTCGATACTTTACGCACATCATTTATAGATGTGCAGCATCGCCTTTAGGTTACCGAGTTCTCACGCCCGACTGCGAATTATGTCGCAGCGAGGTGACTATAGCGTAAATCGCTAAGCTAAATAAAGCGGGTATATTTGAAATTGCTGTGAGGATTCCAGATAAATCTTTTGGTTTGCAACGTGTTGCAGAACTGCCTGTACGGCAGTGAACGCGGGTTTCCGGCCTGGCGGCTAGGGTCTGATTTTCTAAGCTGCCTGTACGGCAGTGAACGGTTGACCAGATTTCGGCTGGTTCTTCGTTATTTTCTAAGCTGCCTGTACGGCAGTGAACATCCGTGAGCTGAAAGGCGATCAGGTGCCGGTTTTCTAAGCTGCCTGTACGGCAGTGAACCTTGACTTTCAGCGCTGCGATTTCTGCCTCAATTTCTAAGCTGCCTGTACGGCAGTGAACCCCAGACGTATGCGGATAACTTAACGCTCATATTTCTAAGCTGCCTGTACGGCAGTGAACGGGGCCGCGCGCACTGGGTCGGTGCGCGACGTTTTCTAAGCTGCCTGTACGGCAGTGAACCGAGACTGGAATCTTTGCTCGGCTCAAGTTGATTTCTAAGCTGCCTGTACGGCAGTGAACACAGGATTAGCGTAAAAGATTTCGGTGCTATGTTTCTAAGCTGCCTGTACGGCAGTGAACAGATTGCCGCTGCGCTGAATGCTGTTGCGTTTTTTCTAAGCTGCCTGTACGGCAGTGAACGAAGCTGCTATTGCTCTTTACGAGTCAGTTATTTTCTAAGCTGCCTGTACGGCAGTGAACCATTCGCATGCTTTTCAGTTCTTCAATGCTCATTTCTAAGCTGCCTGTACGGCAGTGAACTCATCTCGCACAGGGAAGTTGATGCTGATTAATTTCTAAGCTGCCTGTACGGCAGTGAACTGGACCGGAAAGTTTATCGAATGGGGTTTTGGTTTCTAAGCTGCCTGTACGGCAGTGAACGAACTTTTGGCACATAGTCTCTGGTTTCTTTATTTCTAAGCTGCCTGTACGGCAGTGAACAGTTGCGTGAGTTCTTCGACGGAGCATTCACTTTTCTAAGCTGCCTGTACGGCAGTGAACTAGCCGGTGTTCGATGCCGCTGAATAGTTGCCTTTCTAAGCTGCCTGTACGGCAGTGAACGCTCATTAGCATTCATAGTGTGTTCCTTGAAATTTCTAAGCTGCCTGTACGGCAGTGAACTTTTGTTTTCTCCCCGTTCGATTTTGTGGATGTTTCTAAGCTGCCTGTACGGCAGTGAACGTCGATTGCAAAAACAGCAACTCCCGGCAAATTTTCTAAGCTGCCTGTACGGCAGTGAACTGCTTGTTGCGGTATTTGATGCTGCAGGTGAATTTCTAAGCTGCCTGTACGGCAGTGAACAGCATTGGCTGAGTGTTTATCTAAGAGTTGGCTTTCTAAGCTGCCTGTACGGCAGTGAACCCTGACAGAGTAGTCATTATTCGTCTCTATACTTTCTAAGCTGCCTGTACGGCAGTGAACCTGAAGCCGCGATGGTTCTATCGCTTATTCTCTTTCTAAGCTGCCTGTACGGCAGTGAACCCCGATGGTGACTATTTGACTCATACGATGAGTTTCTAAGCTGCCTGTACGGCAGTGAACCCAGTCCCTTGCCATCGCTGCAATCACCGTCATTTCTAAGCTGCCTGTACGGCAGTGAACGCTATTGACTGCGGTGTGCGGCCAGTGATGAGTTTCTAAGCTGCCTGTACGGCAGTGAACGGTGTCCAGACAGGCAGCGGGAATACCAACAATTTCTAAGCTGCCTGTACGGCAGTGAACTCCTTCACATCAGCAAGACGCAATTTAATAATTTTCTAAGCTGCCTGTACGGCAGTGAACAGTTGAAAAAAGCGATTATCCTTTTAATAAACAACCGCTTTTTCCCATCTATAGCGTTAACCCCTTTTTTTATCCTTTTACGACCCCGTGTTTACTATCAATGACTTAGTGATAAACAAAAATAAAGGGTCAAAACCAGGGGACCGTGGTGGTCGCACTCAACCCATACGCGCTGAATACCCCTTCCACTGGCGAATCACGCAATTCTCCTTGCCGGATAAACAATTGAAAACGCTCACCAGTCGACAGGCTTTTAAGGGCAATAAACGGCAAGTTGCAACGTTTTGACTGATTATCCGGGATACGTTCCAGCGCTTGCTCTTCCGTCAGCCAGCCTTTTTTGACTGACCGGCGACGCAGCCTGTCGGCGCTGCTTTTCACCTGAACCCGGCTGACAGTGCGATACTTCAGACTGCCCGGTACAGCGTTAATTTCGCTGGATTCAATATGGTCATTGACTCCTTTCCGCCACGGATGCTGGTTAAACGCCGCCAGCGCCTGTGCAGTGCCATGCAAACGCAGCACATCACCGGGCGTTTTTGCGGCACGGGGGAAACTCACGCCGATGTCACCCGCGGCATGTTGACCCAGCGCGCGGTGCAATTTAGAGAACAGCGCGGCCATCAGCAGCTCGGTACCAAATTCCGGATCAGGTAAGAGGCGGATATCCTGGTAACTTTCCATTGTTGCCCCCTTATTCGCTCTTCTCACCAAAGACGCCACCACGGATCAAAATCGCCATCACGTAATGTTGTTGCTCCACGTCAGGCTCTTTGTCTTTGGTAACCCAGTTATCCAACAGCGTGTAGAAATCCATTTTGTCTTTTGGCTGACGGTAGGCTTTCCCTTTGCTGGTGACTGAGCCATAAGGTTCAACGGCGATCGGGCCAAGTTCCCGTTCCGTGGCCTGCGGATACCAGTCATCGATGGTGCGTAGTGCATTGCCCACTTTCTGAGAGTGCAGTGCCGCAACGTTGCCAACCTGATAGAGGATCTTGCTTTTTTTGCTGTCACGACTGGTATCCAGCACCAGTTCCTGGGAAGGGAAAACTTCCTGCCCCGCGCCCAATCTGACGAAGGCTTCAATACTCAACAGTGCCGATGCCGTCCCACTCAGCCCTTCTTCGACCACGGCCGCCAGTTCAGCCAAATCACCAACGGGTGTGCTGAAGCTGCGCAGGTTTAAGGTATCCGCCTCAAATTTCCAGCAGCGATTATTATGAGTCACATGCACGGCGATATCCTCGGCACCCACGCGGTTGCGCCATAAAAAGCGACCATTCGCCAGGTTTTCTGCGTAACGTGCGGCAAGAATGCCAAAGCCGTGTTGGGTGCGGTAACCGTCAATGACCGCCGCCAGAGCGGCCTGATAATCCTGATCGTTACACACGGACGGCAAGGAGAGATTACCCAGCACCCGCAAGGTAAAGCTCAGTTTCAAGGTATCAGCATCGAAAGGCAACGCGGCAACATCCACACGTTGCAGGTTAGCTTTTTGGATCTCGGCATCGACTTTCAGCGGGTCACTGGCCAGCCCTGTTTTCATACGGTTGGAAATGGTCCCACGTACCGCTTTTTCTTTGATTTCAATCGGCTGCCAGCGGGTATGATCACCCGAGTCCTGCCAGTTTCCGGCAAACATCAACGCATCAGAGTTAGCCAGTTTGCGTTCGAAAGCCAAAACAGAGGCAGTTTTTACGGTAGTTTTAGTCATTGTGCTTTCCTTGTTATCAATGCTGGTTAATCCAAATACATGGTTAGGTCAGATTCTTCGATTTTTTCAGCGTGACGGCACAGATAATGGCCGTCCTGATACTGGTAACGCCAGAACAACTGGTGGATGTCTTTAACACGGTGCGGGCTACGCCACTCGCCGACACCATAGACGGATTCAACAAAACAGAACGGCATGGTTGGGTCGCGGGATTTATCTACCTCATCCGGCGAATAAACCGGTGAGATAGCGCCATACCCTGTCACCAGCGGCACCAGATAACCCCGCTCAGGTTTGGCGACCACGCTCCAGATTGCAGCATCACCATGTTCGGGCTGGCGGCTTTCATCAATAGGTGCGGCCTGCATTTTCAACACGGAAAAATCCAGCCAGGCGTCGATCATTTCAGCATTAGGATCCTGCTGCTGGCGTTGCTTCCAATGGTCGGTCAGATAATCGGTGCGATCCACCAGCGCAAACCCGGGTAGTGCGCGGTACATTTCCCGGCGGGTTAGCGCGGCGAGCCCGGTTTCATTTTCCGGCAGCGCCAAAATACGCGGCATCTCTGCTGAAACAATGGTGCCACCTGCCAGACGCTGAGTCGGGTATAGCGTTTGCAGCAACAGCGCCAAATCGCGCGCGCCGGTGTCACCGTTGGCAATGACTCCCTGGCATTCAATAAACAACGTCACCGTCATGTGCATGCGACCTTCTTCATTGAAGGCCGCGGTTTTAGCTTCTTTGGTCAAGGGGTTACGCGTCAGGGCAAAAGAGTAATCACTCCATTGAGATGCCCGATGAGCCTGAATTTGATGCTGATGGCACACCACGCCGCAACCGGTAAACCTCAGCCCGTGATCCGGTTGAATTTTGCGGGATAAAGCGTGGGTAAAACCGAGAAAATGGCTGATGGCAGGAAAACCATAAGTCAGGCCCGATATAGCATTGGCATTTTCGACTTTCACCCGAGGGATCACGACTAAGTAGCTCATGGTGTCACCTCCTGACGGCAGGCATCAAATTCGAACAGGCGACGGCGCAGCAATACAGAGGCAAGTTCACTGATCTCCACCGCACCCATATTGAGCTTCTCATCCCGATTCAACCGGGTATGTAACCAATGGCCGAAATCTCCGGCAATCTCTTTTTGCCAGCTATCCGTATCTTCACGCTGAAGTTTGAACGACAGGTCTTGTTCCTGACGCAATGGATCAAGCCAGAGTTGCTGAGAGACTTTCAACTGGCATTCTGCCCGGGCACTCCAGCCTTGTTGATCAGTCAAATTTTGGATTTCAGCGGCGTAGCTAAAGACAATGCCGATAATATCATCCACCCGTTCGGCGCGTTGCTGACGGATCAGCATCGTGTTTTCCTCCTTCACCACGCTGACCAGATACCTGCGTAGCTGGTGAATGCTTCCACCCGCCAGTTGGCCTAATGTCGGTCCAAAAATCGTTTTCTGTTCAACCGGCGGTTTAAGGGTGGAGTGCCATTCAGGTGGTGCGCAGCGCAAAAGGTAGGATTTGCCGCCGCGAGCACTGTTCAGGTAGGAGATATTTTGCGGCTTCGTACCGCCAATGCCTTGAATGGCGACATCAGCAAATATTGACAAAGTATCCGGGGCCCATTGCTGCTCACGGCGTGCTTTGCGTATGTCGACCGAGGTTTCGCTGTAGCGCGACGTGTTGATGCGCTGATATAACGCATGGGCCAGTGAGGAGGAGTAAAGCGGGCTGAGCAGATGATAATTGTCATTATCGCCAATGGAAAAGTAGATCTGTTTCGCCAACTTATGCGAGCTGAGACTTTTGTCCGACAACGCCTGCGTAAAACCGCTAACCCAGAGTGCAAGCTGCTGTTCATTTTTTGCCAGCTGTGCAAGCGCTGAGTGGTCACCACGTTGCAAACTGGCCAGCAGCGAATCCCCTTCGTGTTCCGTTTGCAGCAGCTTCGCGACATCAAGAACCGCCGAGTTGCCCACAGCATCAACCGCTGGCGTTTTTAGGGAAGATGTTGACAGATGACTGGCCTGAGGATGTTCCGCAGTACTGTAAATGCTGCTGCCTTTCGCATCACCATGAAAGTACTTAATCGCGTGTGTCACCAGACTGATTTGCCATGCGCGAGACGCAGCCTCGGTCAGCCAGGTACGAACTTCGTACTTTTTCTCAATCTCCTGGCGCAGCCCAAATAGCTTTTGCTGTAATGCGGCTTTCTCTTCTGGATCAGATATCTCCGCCAGTTTTTTTTCTGCGTCTTTGTCGTGGGCTTCAAGCTTGGGTTGCTTGCGGCCCTCGATGTAATCAGTGATAAATTGGCTTAATCCATTTCTTTCCATATCGCCTCTTTTCAGTGTAACTCTTTGTTAATCCCTTTCGCCAAACACCCCTAACAGCGGGTGCCAGTTCCATGTTTTTTTCTCATCAGCCGTCAGACGGATTTCACCGAAGGTCGCGCTGATTCGCGGTAACTCCCATTCCAATTCGTCGGCCAGTTGCTGGTAAATCTTGCCGTAGTCCATGTCTATCCAGGCGCTGACACCGGGTGCCATTTCCTGTGCGATCACGTTGAATCCACCACTGTCTTTCCAGCCCTCAATACCGTCATCGGGTTTACGAAAAATCGGCTCGTTGCCCTCTTCGGCAATCCACAAATTGTGTTGCTCGTCGGGTGCTGACTGACGAAACGGCGTGTTGCGTTGCAGTTCTCCGCACCAGCTCACCGGATATCGCCACCATTGTGCTGCACACGCTTTGTGAGCAGAATCACCCTGTAATTCAATGAATAAACGATAGTGTTCGAGATCGACCAGGTTATCTTTCGGCGTTTTATGAGTGCGCTCCTGAATCCGTGGAATAGCGGTGATAACGTGATATTGCTGCGGTTCGAGGAGCTGGTGTAAATCGTGGCTGGAAAACAGATTAACCGGCGTCTCAAAACCCGGTTTGCAATACGCCGGGAATGCCGGCGTAGTCTGTTTCAGCGCTTTTACGTTTTTGTGCAAAATATGCATATTCGGCGTTGCCGGGAGAAGCTGTCGATGACGTTGAAGACGCCCGGCAAGTTGAATCAGTGAACGCATCGAGCTGGGCTCGGCAATGACCCAGTCATAATCATGGTCGCGCCCGACCTCTGCCACAGCGGTCGCCAGCACGACAAAGATATGATGTTTTTCCGGGGAATGTTCTAATGCATGCCGCACTTCTGCCACCTGCCACAACGCGTTGGGATCATAGCGGGTTAAAGTGGCGTCCAACCGTTTTTCGATATGTGAACGCATCGCCAGCGGATGGCGGCTGTGATAAATGCAGTAGTGAATACGGGTATCAGCGGGCGGGATTGTGTTGAGCAACCGCCTGGCGACAGCCACCAGCGGATCAATATTGGCCATTCTGACTACCCCTACCGAGGCGGTTTTCCCCGTGGAATGTGGCTGATGGTGCAACTGATGCAGGCTTTCAATCGAGGCAGCAATACGGGCTGCTACCGCATCATGTACATCGGCCTCACTCATACTGGCGGGGATAGCGTCAACCAGCAGAGATTTACGCAATGCCTCGCCCTGCCGCAATTTTGCCACGCGCTTCTCGACAAATTCTGCCTGTGCGGTATGGAACGACGTGCCAGCAGCGTGATCGCTCTGCGCAATACTGTTTTCGTCAAACCAGGCGCAGGGAACGTTCAGCGGTAAATCTGGTTCTCCGCAGGCTCGCTGATATTCCTGACGGCCGGTGCGGTAAGCATTGAACAGCGCCAACACCAGAGCCGGAGCCAGTGTGGCGGAAGAGAGTAATACACGCGAACCCAGCATCCCCGCCCAGTTCACCAACCGGCACAGCGCCGGGAGATCGGCCAGATCAAAGTCATCGGGTTCATCTAATACCAGATCAGAGGTCAACAGACGCAACATTGGTGCGATCTGTTTCCCGCCGCGCAGGCTTTCACAGGCCGGGATCAGATGGTCAATGGTGGTGACCAATACCGGCGCGCTAAGCAGTTTATGCAGCGTCGGTGTCTGTTTCAGCCATTGGCTGAGGCGGCCATCGTCCAGGCTGCCGTCGTAACGTACGTACTGATGTTCCGCAAACAGGGCATCCGAAGATCCACTGCCGGTATCTTGATTATTCTGTTTATCGCGCTCGAGCTGATGCAGTTGCTGCACAGCCTGTGAGCCAATCATCACGGCCAAATCTTCGGCATCGAGATGGAGTTTCCCCCCCAGCGCATCACCCGTTTGTAAGGTCAGGGTACGTAAACCGAGAGCAATCGAGAAACGACAGCCGCGTTTTTCATCTGCCAGACCGTACATGATGCGCGCATTGGCCAGGGTTTTACCGCAACCGGTTGAAGCCATGTTCACACCAAAGAACCCTTGTTTATCCGTTCGTTCCCGTACAGAGCAGGCCAGATCGAAAGCCTTGTCCTGCCAGCGAAACTTCTCCTGTGCAGTACGCTTTTTAAATCCTTTATGCCGCGCAATAGCAGGTAATGAATCACGTAAATTTGGCAGACTTCGTCCCAGCAGATAAGCGTTTTGGCTAACGCCGATATTGTGTTCATCGAGTCTCTGTTTCAGTATGCGGGACTTACGATCCGTATTGGCCCAAACATCATAACTTGCGTCTTGCCAGCCTATGATGGCATCAGATGATGAGTAATGGTGGTCAGCCAACATCAATATCAGGCGTGCTATATGACAGGTGAAACGATCATCAATATTGCAATATAACAACCCCGGAAGTTGCAGCGCCCGTCCGGCGAACTTCTGTGCCTTCGCCCGCCATGTGGCACTACGTATTGGTGTCCCTTGTGGAAATTGCCAGACGGCTTGTTGTTCCTTCTCCGTCCATGGTGCATCGGCGTTGGTCGAGTTCCAGCAAGGGGCGAATTGCGAAGTCAGCCACTGCTCGATATCACCAGATTGTGGGGGATTATGATGGGGACCCGTTGCCGAAGGATAAACGGGTAAACGGTGGTGGGAGACAATCAACCAAGCGACAATCCGCGCCACTGGAGGCAGAGCGCTGAAAGGGCTTTGTGAACCCGCGACCGGATCGCAAATCAGGCGTGCCAGCATATTGTCTTCGCTGACCGCGCTGATGGAACGCAATTCAGTCAACCATTGCCTGTCGCTGCTATTGCCCACAAACGCCTGAAACAACCGCAGTGAAAGCCATTCATGCCGGTAGGGTTCGAACCCTTTGCCCTTCCCCTTTAATTTATTCTGAAATAGCCGACTGGCTTTACCGAAATCATGAAAGAGGCCAGCAATAGCGGCCAGGAGGCTAACCGCCTGTAGACTATTCCACTGATTTTCGCTGTCAGACTTTAAGATATCTCTTTGCGTGGTATTCGTCGGTACGGAGCCTTTCTCATTAAACTTCCGGATGTTCCCGACAACCCATAAAATTTCCGTCTGATTATTGGATTTAATCCAATGGCATGCCACTGCGGTATTTCTGCGAGCCGTTTTCTTGAGTATGCGCCGTAAGGTATTCAACCCTTCCATCGTGATTGCCGTCTGCCAGGTTCGTTCCCCTTTTCTTTCGGCAAACTGATCGAGAATACGGCGAGTTTCTACCAACGCTTTTTTATTACATTCGGAGATCAACAAAATATTCATTTGCTGACCTGACTGAGTTGTTGCGCGATGCTTTGTAGTGAATCAATCATCACGTCGAGCGCTTCAGCCCGTTGAAAATTGCGCAGGCAACGCTGACGAAATTCCTGCTCGTCTTCACCGTTCATCGCGGCAATAAAAGCCTGCGGAAGGATTAAGGCATCCTTGATGAGATCGGCAACATCAAACACCAGTCCACCGCGTCGCGTTTTGCCATGCATGACAGCCAGGCCATGCGGCAGACCAATCACCCACACAGCCGTAGCCGCGAGCCCATACGCAAGATAGTTACCATGATCGAGAAAGCGATTAGCGAGATCGACTCCGCCGCCGCGCTTGGCTCTGGTAAAGTCACCATAACTGGCTGCTGTGGCTGCAACCTTATAGAGACTTTTGGTCAGTACCGCTTCCTGCGCCATTAACTCAGTAATGCTGCTACATTCAGGCAGACTCTGCTCAAAACGTAATAGCGTTGATTCTATTCGGGAATGATCAAGTTTAAATGTATCTTCACGTGACATGGTCGCGCTAAGCCAATGTTTCCGAATTTGTTCAATGCGAACCCTTTGAAAGGCGACAGCAGCGGCCAATCTTTTCTGTTCGTCAAACCAAAAACTGACCCAGTGTTGCAGGTATTCTGTCGGCCGGTATTCACTTTGAGAGGTCAGCCACGAGACATTAACTTCAACCTCATTCGCCGCAAATAGCGGCGTGCCGCCTCCCCCACAAAAACCGACTAACACGCCTGCACGGGCAAATTCGCGCATTGCAGCCTGAGTGACGGAGGTGCCGGTTCCGAGCATAACCACCGTGGTATTCGCAATGGGGATATTCCAGTATAAAGACTGTTTTCCCTCTTCCGTGACATATTCCACGCGCCCGCCGCTCACTAATACGCGGCAGTATTGCAGATAATAAATATTGGATCGTTTGGAATGCAGAATGGTTTTAAGTTCACTGGGTGTGAGTGCTTCAGGCATTTTTAGTCGCCTTAAAATAATCAGAAATAGCCTATGGCAATATACTGACTATTTCTAACACCAATAACACATTCAAACCAATAACAATCCGTCTTTTGAAGAGATAATTATAAATAGAATGAAATACATGGGGGTTTTAAATATAAAAAACAATGCGTTATATCTGTTTAAATGGCGTAATTTCTCACGCCATTTAACCTATTCAAGGTGATGACTTACTTTTACAATGCCGTATCACTGGAACGGGGTTTTCTGTCGATCATTTTACGGGTATGCAGATCATAATAGCGGCTGGGCCAAATCGTGGAAGGCGGAACACCAATCGCTTTACTGATGATTAACTCCCCTTTTGGCCATGGCCGTGAAAGTGCATTCGCCAGTGTAGAAGAGCTCAGCCCGGCATTACGTGATGTCGCGGCTAATGTAGTGCCTTTCTTACGCAGCGCGGCAATAATATCGGCGGGGTGCCAGTCAGGTTTAACGCTCATAGCCCACCTCCTTTATTGATGATTAAAAGCAGCGAACAAGAAGTGAGAAAGGGCAGAAAGGTAGGATTGTGGGACGTTTTCATTTACATCTCCTCGTAGTAATAATTACCAACACCGGAGCTGCGAAACTCTTTGGTGATGGCTCAGACAAGGTTCGCAGTACCGGCCTACGAGGACACCGGCCAACCCTAAGGTTGCCCAGCCTGAGCCACCATTGACTGAACAGTTTAAACTGAACGGGTAATAGGTGTGCAAAGACATTAACACTTGATGCAAACATCATGTGTATCCTCATAAGTTTCCGGGCTGCGAAACCCGACTGCGAATTATGTCGCAGCGAGGTGACTATAGCGTAAATCGCTAAGCTAAATAAAGCGGGTATATTTGAAATTGCTGTGAGGATTCCAGATAAATCTTTTGATTTGCAACGTGTTGCAGAACTGCCTGTACGGCAGTGAACGCGGGTTTCCGGCCTGGCGGCTAGGGTCTGATTTTCTAAGCTGCCTGTACGGCAGTGAACAAAGATTTGCGGGGTGTGGTGGTCCACGTCGCTTTCTAAGCTGCCTGTACGGCAGTGAACAGCCAGACAAATAAAGCGTTGTAACGCCAGCATTTCTAAGCTGCCTGTTCGGCAGTGAACGTGCGATACTATCTTAACGGCATCGCCTTCATTTTCTAAGCTGCCTGTACGGCAGTGAACGGAAAATGGTTGTGTGGTTAAGGAATTAGCTATTTCTAAGCTGCCTGTACGGCAGTGAACTCTTACATCATATCGCGATGGTGGCGGCCTATTTTCTAAGCTGCCTGTACGGCAGTGAACGTTCATGCGGCGCGTATCATCCTGCTCTGTATTTTCTAAGCTGCCTGTACGGCAGTGAACAATGCCGCCAAAAGACAGATTGATTCTGCTTTTTTCTAAGCTGCCTGTACGGCAGTGAACCATCTGTTAGCCTCGAATCATCTATGCAGCTTTTTCTAAGCTGCCTGTACGGCAGTGAACTATCAGCCTGCCCAGTCCCGCCGCTAGCTACCTTTCTAAGCTGCCTGTACGGCAGTGAACCAGAATAATGGCAGACATTGATTATCCTAGCTTTTCTAAGCTGCCTGTACGGCAGTGAACCGCATCCCCTCAAGCTGCGGGCTGGGTCTCCCTTTCTAAGCTGCCTGTACGGCAGTGAACATTACACTCGTCTGGAATCGCGAGGACATGGTTTTCTAAGCTGCCTGTACGGCAGTGAACGGTGAGCCAAAGGAAGTGAAGGTCGGCGATAATTTCTAAGCTGCCTGTACGGCAGTGAACTGAACAGTCGCCGGTGTTCGATGCCGCTGACCTTTCTAAGCTGCCTGTACGGCAGTGAACGTGCGGCCAGTGTTGAGGGCGATTTCTTTGTCTTTCTAAGCTGCCTGTACGGCAGTGAACACGTTATGACGCAGGCGCGCACGTACGGTATTTTTCTAAGCTGCCTGTACGGCAGTGAACCTGATCCGTAGAGCCATGCAGTCAAGCAGCACTTTCTAAGCTGCCTGTACGGCAGTGAACAAGCCAGCATACAGCGGCTGAGCTTTCGATGATTTCTAAGCTGCCTGTACGGCAGTGAACCTTAGTGAATGAACGCCACTGTTCCGCTGTATTTTCTAAGCTGCCTGTACGGCAGTGAACTTGGCTCATCCCTTCCTCCCAGCGCGCAGATTTTTCTAAGCTGCCTGTACGGCAGTGAACGGTATTCTCATCACGATGTGCTTTGTCGCGCATTTCTAAGCTGCCTGTACGGCAGTGAACTCTTCATGATCCGCAGCACTGGATGATTCGATTTTCTAAGCTGCCTGTACGGCAGTGAACGTCCGGCGATGCGCGGGTGTCCGGCAATGCGTTTTCTAAGCTGCCTGTACGGCAGTGAACACCTTCTGCAAACTGTTAGCTGTGAATTTCTTTTTCTAAGCTGCCTGTACGGCAGTGAACAGCACTTGAGCCTCGCCCTGCATTGTCACAAGTTTCTAAGCTGCCTGTACGGCAGTGAACAGGAGAGGACATTTAAGCAGAAATCTTCCTGCTTTCTAAGCTGCCTGTACGGCAGTGAACGCTGCGCGGAGATGCAACGAAGAACTTCACCATTTCTAAGCTGCCTGTACGGCAGTGAACATTCTCAGAGCCTATAGGTCCAATGGTTATATTTTCTAAGCTGCCTGTACGGCAGTGAACTGATGCGCGAAACCGAGTGCCGCCCATTGCCATTTCTAAGCTGCCTGTACGGCAGTGAACGCGTCGTCGCCGCTACCCCAACAATGCAGGCCTTTCTAAGCTGCCTGTACGGCAGTGAACACACTCCGCATTATTCTAGTGCTAACTATTCTTTTCTAAGCTGCCTGTACGGCAGTGAGTGCGCCGATCTGCGCCTCCGTTTTTCCCTCGGCGTTTCTAAGCTGCCTGTACGGCAGTGAACGGTTGAAAAATACACTGATTCCCTGTGTTATTAAAGTCCTGCGATGGTTTTAGTGGATAAACCCTTTTTTCAGGCAGATATTGATCTCTATAAATATCAATGTGTTGATACCGGTGAAAAAAAGAGGGTTCGAACGGCGGAATACTGGCGACAAAAAAGCGGAGAGAGCTCCGCTTAGGTTTTATGGGTGAAGCTCACATCAGAACCGATGAAACGCAGCCGGAAAAGTGACTTCGCCGTGGGCATCAGTCAGGGCATCGTCGGTCAGTGTGTAGAGCTGGAAGGCGGCTTCGGTGCCCGGCCAGCGGCAGTGAAGATCGTGGGCGGCGGCAGGTTTGAAGCCGAAACGGCCGAAGTAGGCAGGGTCGCCGAGCACAACCACAGCGGCGTAGCCGAATTCATTGAGGGAATCCAGCCCTTCGTAGATAAGCTTCTCGCCCAGCCCCTGACGGCGCAGGGATTCGTCGACGGCCAACGGTGCCAGCCCGACCCAGTTGCGGTCTTCGCCTTTGATGTCTACCGGGCAAAATGCGACGTAACCGACAACACTTCCTTCATCGTCCGTCGCCACGACGCCAAGCGTCAGCAACCCGTCTTCACGCAGCTCTTTGACCAGATCGGCTTCATCGCCACTCGGAAACGCATTGCGCAATAAGCGGTCGATGCCCGCTGCATCAATGGGGATTTCAGTACGAATTAACATGTCTGCACTACCGGAGCCACAGGCTCGCGGTCCTCCTGTAAACCGGCTTCGATAAAATCTGCCAGACGCATCAGACCACTTTTCAGCAGAACCGGCATGCTGTCCAGATCAATGGCGTCCATAAGATTTTTTACGTTCAGGCCAAGTTCCGTGTCGCCTTCAATACGCAGGCGACGCTGGAAGAATAACGTGTCAGGATCTTGTTTGCGGGCGGCGATCAGCACCAGGTCATTGGCGTTACCGCTGAAGCTGACGTCTGCTTCGCCGTGCTCACGAATTTGCAGCTTGCCCTCTTCGACGCTCATCAGCCAGCTTAGGTTGAGATCACTGACCTCAATTTTTAACCAGCGATCTTCGAGAAAATCGAGTTCACCTTCAGCCAGCGCCTGACGGAACTGCCAGCTCAGCACTTGCTGCAAAACCTGACGCTGTAGTGCAAAAGGCGTGAATTTTAATGGCACACTCAGTAGGGATGGCCCCTGACGCACCATACGTGCTCGTAGTTTTTGCAACACTGGCACTACTCCTTTCGGTAACTTTTCGAAAACTGATTCGGTCAAGATATGCGCCCTATTTTGCCACATCACCCGTTTAGTGCAGCGGCCTGCATCAATAAATACTGCAACAGAAAGAATGCACACACAACCTCCCGCTAAGGCATCCCTCGGTCAACTCGGCATAAACTGCCTCAAATCAAAATATTGGATTGATAGCTTCACTAAAATAGTCGGCCAGTAAAAGGTTCCCTGATGAATGATTTACGTCAGCGGATCCTCCCCTTTTCATTCTTGCCGGCGCGGTTATTACCGGTTAAAGCCAGGAACAGACGATGGAGTTACTTTGCCCGGCGGGCAATTTGCCTGCGTTAAAAGCGGCGATTGATAATGGAGCCGATGCGGTTTATATCGGCTTAAAAGATGATACCAATGCCCGCCACTTTGCCGGTCTGAACTTTACTGAGAAGAAATTGCAGGAGGCGGCAAATTATGTCCACCGCCACCGCCGTAAGCTGCATATTGCCATCAATACGTTTGCTCATCCGGATGGTTATCAACGCTGGGAGCGCGCCGTAGACATGGCGGCGCAGCTCGGTGCTGATGCACTGATCCTCGCTGATATTGCCATGCTTGAGTACGCCGCGACCCGCTATCCGCACGTCGAACGCCATGTCTCGGTGCAGGCGTCGGCGACCAATGACGAAGCTATTCGTTTTTATCAGCGCAATTTTGACGTCGCCCGCGTGGTGCTGCCGCGCGTGCTGTCAATGCATCAAGTTCGTCAACTGTCGCGCAGCAGCGTGGTGCCACTGGAAGTGTTTGCGTTCGGCAGCCTGTGCATTATGGCCGAAGGACGCTGCTACCTGTCTTCTTATCTGACGGGTGAGTCCCCTAATACGGTCGGTGCCTGTTCTCCGGCGCGATTTGTGCGCTGGCAGCAAACACCGCAAGGGATGGAGTCGCGTCTGAATGACGTGCTGATTGACCGCTATGACGAAGGCGAGAATGCCGGGTATCCGACATTGTGCAAAGGCCGCTATCTGGTCGATGGTGCCAAATATCACGCGCTGGAAGAACCTACCAGCCTGAATACGCTGGAGCTGCTACCGGAATTATTCGCTGCCAATATTGCCTCGGTGAAAATCGAAGGCCGTCAGCGCAGCCCGGCTTATGTCAGCCAGGTAACGCGCGTCTGGCGAGCTGCTATTGACCGTTTTATGGCCGATCCGCAGGGTTTCACCACGGATGCAGAGTGGATGAAACAGTTGGGTTCTATGTCGGAAGGTACGCAAACCACACTTGGCGCGTATCATCGTAAATGGCAGTGATCGCAGGAAAAATGATGAAATACTCTTTAGGCGCCATTCTCTATTATTGGCCAAAAGCCGACGTTGAGGCCTTTTATCAGGCCGCCGCCAGCAGCAGCGCGGATGTGATTTATCTCGGGGAGAACGTCTGTACCAAACGGCGCGAGATGAAGGTTAATGACTGGATGGAGATCGCCCGTCAGTTGGCGGCCAGCGGCAAACAAGTGGTGTTATCAACGCTGGCGTTGTTGCAGGCACCGTCTGAGTTGAATGAGCTGAGACGCTATGTCGAGAACGGCGAGTTTGTTATCGAGGCCAATGATTTTGGTGCCATCAATATGGCGGCGGAGCGCAATCTGCCGTTTGTGGTCGGCCATGCGCTCAACTGTTATAACGCAGTGACGCTGAAGATCCTGCAAAAACAAGGGATGACACGCTGGTGTATGCCGGTCGAGTTGTCCCGCGACTGGCTGGTCAATCTGCTGAAACAGTGCGAAGAGCTGGGTATCCGCGATAAATTCGAGGTGGAGGTGTTGTCTTACGGCCATCTGCCACTCGCCTATTCCGCACGCTGTTTTACCGCACGTTCAGAAGATAGGGCGAAGGACGATTGCGAGACGTGCTGCATCAAGTATCCGCAGGGCCGCAAAGTGCTGTCACAGGAAAACCAGCAGGTGTTCGTGCTCAACGGTATTCAGACCCAGAGCGGCTATTGTTACAATCTCGGGAATGAGATGACGTCAATGGAGGGTTGGGTGGATATCGTAAGGCTATCGCCAGAAAGTCAGGAAACACTGAAGGTATTGGAAGCATTTCGCACTAATGAGCGCGGCTTAATCCCACTCAGCCTGACCGACAAAACCGACTGCAACGGCTACTGGCAGCGCGTCGCCGGGTTGGAATTGGTGCGCTAGTTTCGGCTAATCGAGTTTTGGCTAATTAAGGGCAGATGCCTGCCCTTATATTTAGCGTTTCATCATCTCAGTCATTCTTCAGCGATTTTCCGCGATACAGCAGGCTGCGCAAGCGGCCGCTATCACGCAGTATTCCCAGCCCAATCCCCAGCACGGTATAAACCGCTCCGAGCAGGAGCAGCATCAGCATGTCGCTGCCCACTTCACTGAACGGCAGCCCCATCTGGTTCACTCCAGCGATAGCTTTGGTTGCCCAGGTCGAGGGGAGCATTGACGAGATGGCCCGTACCCAGTCAGGCATCGCCTGCAGTGGCCAAAGGGTTCCGGAGATATAAAACACTGGCATGGTAATAAAAGAGAGCGTCAGGTAGATCATCTCCACGCTGCGCAGACACTCCGTCACCAGTTTTCCCAACCCGAGAACCGCCAGCAGGAAAGGGAACGTCAGCATGATGATCTCAGGAATGCTTGCTGTTTGCCGATAGCCCAATACCCACGGCCATAAAACAAACAGGACAATCGACAAAAACAGCCAGATGGGAATTAACGCCGATAACCCGCCGAGAAACACCGGAATGCCGGGTTTACCGTCAGGCGCACTGTTGAGCGTAATGTTGACTCGCACACTGGCGATCAACAAAGAGTGCTGTAACAGCATCACCAGCAGGCCAGGGAAGATGATCGCTGCAAAACTGATACCTGGGTTGAACAAGTCCAGGGTCTGGCCGACGATCGGGGTGATCAATACGTTGGCCTGTTTGGCAGTAAAACCGCTACGCATCAGAATTTCTGTGTTGTATTGCATGAGGATCGACTGATAGGCCGCCACCACATCTTGTTGGATCTGGCCGTTCGCCAGCCGGTTGGTGGCATCGCCATACACTGGGATCACCATATCCTGACCGGCGAGGATTTTCTTCTCCAGATCAACCGGCATGATGATCACAGCAAACAGTTTTCGCCAGGCCAGGTCTTGTTGCGCCTCATCAACACTGTCGTAGCTGTTGATTTTGATCTTCGACGTCGCATCCAACTGACGGATCAACAGGCGGCTGGCGCTGCTGTGGTCCTGATCAATCACCGCTACCGGCAAGTCCCACACCGTGCGGTTAGCGTATACCGTGCTCATGACACATAGGGAGAGCAGTAGCATCATCCACATCGGTTTGTCGAGCATGCCAGTCAGCACTTTGCTGAAGGTTTTCCAGTAGGTTTGCAACCATTGGCGCGTCGTCATTTTCCCAGCTCCTGTTTTTTCAGTCGCTGGTATAAACGCTTATGGACCAGCAGGCCGGTGAGCATTGGGTAAATCAGCAAAATAGCGCAAACGCTAAAGATGGCACGGGCAGGAACCTGCCGCAGGAAGATATCAAACATGGCGTAAAGCGCGTGTGTCAGGGGTTCAATGTTGGAAATGATACGGGCAGGCCAAGGCATCGAGAGCTCGGGAACCGCCATACCCGAGAAGGTCAGCGCGATACCCACGAAAATCCCCATCATGGTATACGCAGTGATGGTGGTTCGGGTAAACGTAAACAACAGCAACCCGATGCTCTGCGCGGCGATCACATAAAAGAAGCCGATCAAAACCATAAACAACGGATTACCACTGACCCGTGCATCAAAGAAGCCAACCAGCATGGCAATTTCTACCATCAGCAAGGTGGTAAAGCACAGAGTATAAGGCGCCAGTTTTCCTAGCAGAGCGAAGGTAAACGAAGGTGCGCTTAGCAGCGACTGACTTCGGGCCATCACGTAGATCATGCAGGTAACGGTAAAGAGTTGGATCAGGTGGATCATGGCGGCAAATTGCTGGTAGTAAATGTAGCTGCCACTGGCGTTGAACAGGCTGCCATAAGAGAGCTCAACGCTGGCCAGAGGCGGCACTTTCTTGCCAATTTCATTAGCAATGATCGACCGATATTGAGCATTGAGTTCAGTCATCAGCCCACTGAAGTCCTGCGTTGAATACAGACCAGCGCCGTAAAACAGGGCGTTGTAGTAGAGCACTACGCTGGGCTGTTTACCTGCGAGGGCATCCGCTTCAAAGTCTGGCGGAATGTAGAGCAATGCGTAGTCCTGCGCGGTGCGCAGCCGGTGCTCAGCTTCCTGCAAACCTCCATCAAAGGTCTGTACATGGGCGTGCGAACCGGCATCAAGTTTTCGGGTTAGGGTTTTCGACAACGTGCTGTGGTCGTTATCGACCACCGATACCGGAAGGTCCAGTAGCGTTCCTTCCGAGAAGTTACTGCTGATGAGAATAAATAGCAGCAAGGGAAATATCCAACCCAGCCAATGGATCACCGGTTGACGAAAAGCATGATGCGTTTCCCGGGTAAAAGAACGTGAGAAGCATCGCCAGCTGGCTTTAATTCGGTACATTGCCACTACTCTTTCCAGTTCCACAAGGCGCTCATTCCCTGCCTTAAATTGGGAATAGGTTTGAATGGATAGAGACGGACTTCAAACGTTTTTAGGTCAAAGTCGCCGGTAGCACGGGTGGCACGCTTGGTGGCGTAATCCCCAAGCGGAGCGATGTAGCGCACTTCGGCTTCGATCATTTGGTTGTTCAGCGCCGGAACACGGATCTGGACTTTGTCACCTTTGTGCACACCTGCCAGAATATTTTCCCGCAGATTGAAAACAAAATAGGCATCGGGAAGACGGATCAGAGTTAAGAGCGGGCTGGATGCACTTTGCAACTCCCCGACTTCCACCGGGATCGGCCCCACTTCACCATCAATGGGCGCTTTCACTTGCAAGTCATCAGTCTGAACTTTGACTTCCAGCAGTTCTTCCTCGGCTTTCCGCAGTTGGGCAGCATAGCTTTCACGCTGCTCAGCGCGATCCCCATTAATGCCTTCATCCAGATTGGCTTTCGCCACTAACACCTGTTGATAGGCACTGTCGCGCGCACGACGGGAGTCCTCTAAATCTGACGCCGAGATAAAACCTTTAACGGCCACCTTGGCGTTACGATTATATTCATCGCGGGCATTCCTATATTCGGCCTGCGCCTGCGCAAGTGTGGCCTTCAGGTTGCGAATGCCTTCTTCGCGGGTTCCATTGACTGACAAATCCAGCTGCGCTTTGGCTTGGTCGCGTACAGCTTCCAGCGAACGCAGTTGTGCCATCAGTTCAGGGCTGTCGAGAGTGATCAGAAGCTGTCCGGCTTTGACATCATCACCGCGCTCAACATGACGCTCAATGACGCGGCCTTTCGCTTTGGACGCGACGATAACTTCAGGGGCATCAACTTCACCCTGCAATAAGAGAGCCTGGCTATTTGCGCGGAAAAGAACCGCCAGTGAAATAGCCACGGCGACCAGCAGTAGGGTCAATAATATTCTTTTACTCATGGGATTCGCTTCCTTTATGACTGCCAGCAGTACCGCTCAGCCCGCTTGGGGTTGGTGCGGAACGTTGGCATTTCCTTTTTCCATTGTGCCTGGTCCCTGGCCACCTGCTTCATTGGAAGAGCAGGCATGATAATGGGATGCAGAGAGGCTTTTTTAACACGAAACAGCATATCCGTTAAAATTATAAATCAAACGGTAAATAGTCATGCAGATTAGCACTCCTGGTAGCCCAGAGCACAAATCAAGTATTCAGCTCAAATTTATTGGGTGATACTTACCTGTATAATTAGCGGGCGAATAAGTTTGCCCCTCACCCATTAACGAGTGAGTGATCATCATGTCTGAAAAAATAACCGTTCCTCTCTCCGTGCTGGATCTGGCACCGGTACCACAGGGTTCTTCGCCGAAGGAGGCTTTCCACTCATCTCTGGCGTTAGCTCAACACGCTGAAAAGTGGGGCTATAAGCGTTATTGGATGGCAGAACATCACAACATGACCGGCATCGCCAGTGCCGCGACGTCGGTTCTGCTTGGGTTTATCGCCGGTGGCACCAAAACGATTCGCGTGGGTTCGGGTGGCGTTATGCTGCCTAACCACTCACCGCTGGTGATTGCAGAGCAATTCGGTACGTTGGCAACGCTCTATCCTGACCGTGTGGACTTGGGTCTTGGCCGCGCACCGGGTACCGATCAACGCACCATGATCGCCCTGCGCCGTCATCTCTCCGGCGAAGTCGATAACTTCCCGCAGGATGTGCAGGAACTGCAGCACTATTTTGCCGATGTACAGCCGGGTCAGCCGGTGCAGGCCGTACCGGGTCAGGGTTTACATGTGCCTTTATGGTTACTGGGCTCAAGCCTGTACAGCGCACAGCTCGCCGCAGCGCTGGGCCTGCCGTTTGCTTTTGCGTCACATTTTGCACCAGACATGTTGGAGCAAGCGCTGGCGATTTATCGCCGCCAGTTCAAGCCATCGGAACAATTGCAAAAAGCACACGCTATGGTCTGTATCAATGCAATTGCCGCCGATACTGACGAAGAAGCTCGCCGCATGTTTACGTCCAATCAGCAGCAGTTCATCAATCTGCGTCGAGGCAATCCAGGTAAACTGCCCGCGCCTGTCGATAATATAGAAAGCCTGTGGTCTGCATCAGAACGCTTTGGGGTTGATCAGGCGCTACGGCTGTCGGTGGTGGGTAAGAAAGAGACAGTACGTGCAGGTCTGCAAAAGATACTCCGTGACACCGAAGCGGATGAATTGATGATCAACGGCCAGATTTTCGATCAGCAGGCGCGGCTGTATTCGTTCGACATTGTCTCTCAGTTGCAAGGCGATTTAGTGAAAGAGCAACGTATCAGCTAAAGACGTCGGTAAATGACAGACGAAAAAAAACCAGCCGGTGAAGGCTGGTTTTTTATTATCTACACTTTCGTAAACCGAAGTGCGATAAATTATGCGTCAGTAGTACGGCGTGGTGTACGACGTTCGCCAGCAGGAGCAGAAGCACCGCCTTCACGACGTTCAGCAGGACGACCACGGCCACCTTCACGACGTTCGCCGCTGAAAGTTCGTGGTGGCGCGCCGTTACCACGGCGTTCGCCGCCAGCACCGGCAGGACGTTCACGACGTGCGGCTTGTGGTTGTGCATCGCCCAGCAACTGCATGTTCATCGGCTTATTCAGGATACGAGTACGGGTGAAATGAGACAGAATCTCGCCCGGCATACCTTTCGGCAACTCGATGGTTGAATGCGAAGAGAACAGCTTGATGTTGCCGATATAACGGCTGCTGATATCGCCTTCGTTAGCAATGGCGCCAACGATGTGACGAACTTCAACACCGTCATCGCGACCCACTTCGATGCGATACAGTTCCATCTCACCGGCATCACGACGTTCACGACGTGGTGCGCCATCACGAGAAGCTGCGCCATCACGTGCAGGACGGTCACCATCACGAGATGGACGACGATCATTACGATCACCGCGATCACTACGCTCGTCGAAATCACGACGCGGCGGACGGCTTTTGAAAGCTTGATCAGCAGGAACGATCAATGGACGTTCGCCCTGTGCCATTTTCAGCAGCGCAGCAGCCAGCGTTTCGATGTCCAGCGCTTCTGCAGGTTGCAGTTTTGCCAGCAACGCACGGTATTGATCCAAATCGCTGCTTTCCAGTTGTAGCTGAACTTTTGCAGCAAACTTAGCAAGACGACGCTCACCCAGTACATCTGCAGTAGGAATTTCAACTTCTGGAATAGTCAGTTTCATGGTGCGTTCAATGTTACGCAACAGACGACGCTCACGGTTCTCAACGAACAATAACGCACGACCCGCACGACCTGCACGACCGGTACGGCCGATACGGTGAACGTAGGATTCTGAGTCCATCGGGATGTCGTAGTTGACAACCAGGCTGATGCGTTCAACATCGAGGCCACGTGCTGCCACGTCGGTTGCGATCAGAATATCCAGACGACCATCTTTCAGACGTTCCAGAGTCTGCTCACGCAGGGACTGGTTCATGTCACCGTTCAACGCTGCACTGTTGTAGCCGCTACGTTCAAGCGCTTCAGCCACTTCCAGTGTTGCGTTTTTGGTACGCACGAAAATAATCGCCGCATCAAAATCTTCAGACTCAAGGAAACGCACCAACGCTTCGTTTTTACGCAGACCATGAACAGACCAGTAGCTCTGGCTGATGTCCGGACGAGTAGTGACGCTAGATTGAATGCGAACTTCCTGCGGATCTTTCATGAAACGACGAGTAATACGACGGATAGCTTCCGGCATAGTGGCAGAGAACAGCGCGGTCTGATGGTCAGCCGGGATCTGCGCCATGATGGTTTCAACGTCTTCGATGAAGCCCATACGCAGCATTTCATCGGCTTCATCCAGCACCAAACCGCTCAAGTTAGAGAGATTCAGGGTGCCGCGTTTCAGGTGGTCCAGCAGACGGCCTGGGGTACCCACAACAATTTGTGGACCCTGACGCAGTGCGCGCAGTTGGACGTCATAGCGCTGGCCACCGTAAAGGGCAACCACATTCACGCCATGCAAATGTTTAGCGAAATCAGTACAAGCTTCAGCAACCTGAACGGCCAGTTCACGGGTTGGAGCCAATACCAGAATCTGTGGAGCCTTCAAATCAGGCTTAATGTTGTGCAGCAGTGGCAGCGCGAAGGCCGCAGTTTTACCAGAACCGGTTTGTGCCATACCCAATACGTCACGACCATTTAACAGGTGCGGGATACATTCGGCTTGGATCGGTGATGGTTTTTCGTAGCCCAGATCGGTCAGGGCGGCAATGATAGGAGCAGACAGCCCCAGGTCAGCAAAAGAGGTTTCAAGCTCAGTAGTCATGTACACGTGCCTCATTAATAATGGCAGCCAGTCTACATAACTCGTCGAGAAAATTTTCAGTCATTTTCATTGAAAAGTGTGAACCGGCTCAAATTAGATTATAAAACGAACAAAAAAACCCTCGCCCGTTAAGGCGCTTAAAAATGGTTAAACCATGATTTAAGAGGGCTGATTGGTGTCGTCAGCTATTGCTGGTCCGATTCTGATAGGTCGTCTTGCTCTTGGCCTAATAGCGCCAATTCCAACAATGCATAGCGGTGCTCAACAAAGTTATGAACGTTGTTAGCTACCGTCAGTTTGAACAGTGCTAAGGCGCTGTTCTTGTCCCCCAGACTTAGGTAATGTTTACCTAAATAGAAGTCAGTTTCACTGAGATGCTCAGCGAGCGAAGTGTTATCCGTTGCTTCCGCCTTTAGGCGTTCCATCAGCGTTGCCTCGCTGATCTTACCCAGGTAGAATTCGACGATATTCCATCCCCATTGCCCTCTATCCGCTTTGTCATAACGCTGTTGTAGCGCTATGTCGGCATTCTTCGGATTGATTTCTCGCTCCGCAAGATAAAGCCATAAAGAACGGAAGGGATCATTTGGATCGTCTCGATAAAACGCCTGCAGATCATCCTGCGCTAACGAGAATCTCCCACCGTAATACAGTGCGATACCTCGATTCAAACGCGCGTAGTTGTAAGTTGGATCAAGCTCTAGTACAGAATCAAACGCTTCATAGGCGGCATCAAAGTTGCCGGCCTGCGTTAAGTAAATCCCCAGGTAGTTAAAAACTTCTGGCATATCAGGACGTATAGACAGCGCTTGAGAGAAATCGTTCCGCGCTAATGCTCTAAGTCCGAGGCTATCATACAGCACACCGCGCTCATATAATAGCTGTGCACGTTCATCATCAGTCAGCGCTCTGCTGGCAAGGATTTGTTCCATACGCGCCAAGATAACTTCCTGCTGCAACGTAGGTTGCAACGGGACAGCCAGAACTTCGTTTTTACGCCAATCATGGTTGCTGCATCCTGCCAACATAAGTGCTGTCGCAACATAACACCAGCGCAAGAAAGGCTTCATTTCTACTCCCGAAGACGAACATTGGATTAACTTCCTGTCATCCGGCTGCTTAACACAAACGCATCCTGCGCTCGTGATACGAACAGTTCCCTGCCTGACGACAGGGAACTGTAAAACTTCCGTTACAGAAATTTATTCTGCTGAAGGTTCAGCTGTTTCGCTTTGGCTCGGCGCTACAGCATCTTTCATGCTCAAGCGTACACGCCCTTGGCGATCAACCTCAACAACTTTAACCGGAACTTCCTGACCCATCTGGAGGTAATCAGTCACTTTATCAACGCGCTTGTCGGCAATTTGAGAAATATGAACCAAACCTTCTTTACCGCCACCAATGGCAACAAATGCGCCAAAGTCTACGATACGGGTCACTTTACCTTGATAGATACGGCCAACTTCAACTTCAGCAGTGATCTCTTCGATGCGGCGGATAGCGTACTTCGCTTTCTCACAATCGGTTGCCGCGATTTTAACGGTACCATCATCTTCGATTTCTATGGTGGTGCCGGTTTCTTCAGTCAACGCACGGATAACAGAACCACCTTTACCGATCACGTCCTTGATTTTGTCCGGGCTGATCTTGATGGTGTGAATACGTGGTGCAAACTGAGAGATGTCGCCACGCGGTGTGCTGATAGCCTGTTCCATCACGCCCAGAATGTGCAGACGCGCACCCTTAGCCTGATTCAGTGCAACCTGCATGATTTCGCGGGTAATGCCTTCAATCTTGATGTCCATCTGCAGCGCGGTAATACCATCACGGCTACCTGCTACTTTGAAGTCCATGTCACCCAGATGATCTTCGTCACCCAGAATGTCAGAAAGAACGACAAAACTCTCGCCTTCTTTAACCAGGCCCATTGCGATACCGGCAACAGCGGCTTTAATTGGCACGCCTGCATCCATAAGAGCCAGAGATGCGCCACAAACAGAAGCCATAGAAGATGAACCGTTAGATTCGGTGATTTCAGATACCACACGTACTGTGTATGGGAAATCTTCTGGTTTTGGCATCATCGCCAACACACCACGTTTCGCCAGACGACCATGACCAATTTCACGGCGTTTAGGCGAACCAACCATCCCAGTCTCACCAACGCAGGATGGAGGGAAGTTGTAGTGGAAAAGGAAGCTGTCAGACTTTTCACCCATCAGCTCATCCAGGTTCTGCGCGTCACGTGCAGTCCCCAGAGTAGCAGTCACCAACGCCTGAGTTTCACCACGGGTGAACAGTGCTGAACCGTGGGTACGTGGCAGAACGCCAGTACGCACGTCCAAACCACGGATCATGTCTTTTTCACGACCATCGATACGCGGCTCGCCACGGAGAACTCGGCTACGTACTACGTTCTTCTCAATGTTGCCCAGCAAGTCAGAGATCTCGCCAGCATTCAGTGTTTCATCTTCAGCTTGCAGGGTTTGAACCACTTCAGCTTTGATAACGTTGATCTGAGTATAACGCTCTTGTTTGTCAGTGATCAGATATGCATCACCTAAACGAGACTCTGCCAGTGCTGCAACACGAGCATTCAGCTCAGCGTTGACAACTTCAGGTTTCCAATCCCATTTCGCTTTACCGACTTCAGCAACCAGAGAGTTGATGTTATCAATAACGATTTGTTGTTGTTCGTGACCGAACACCACAGCACCCAGCATCTGATCTTCGCTCAACACATCAGCTTCAGACTCAACCATCAGTACCGCACCTTGGGTACCGGCAACCACCAGATCCAGGCTACTGGTTTTCAGCTCATCTGCCGTCGGGTTCAGAACGTACTGACCGTTGATGTAACCTACACGTGCTGAACCAATTGGACCACTGAATGGAATGCCAGACAGGCTCAGTGCAGCAGAAGCGCCGATCATCGCAACGATGTCAGGGTTTACTTGTGGGTTCAGGGAAACGACAGTCGCAATCACCTGAACTTCATTCAGAAAACCTTCTGGGAACAGAGGACGAATTGGACGGTCAATCAGACGGGAAGTCAGGGTTTCGCCTTCACTTGGACGGCCTTCACGACGGAAGAAGCTGCCCGGGATACGACCAGCAGCATAAGTACGCTCCTGATAGTTAACCGTCAAAGGGAAGAAGCTTTGGCCTGGCTTGGCTTTTTTCTGGCCAACAACAGTAACGAATACTGCGGTGTCGTCCATGCTCACCATAACCGCTGCGGTTGCCTGGCGAGCCATCATGCCGGTTTCCAGCGTGACAGTGTGTTGACCGTATTGGAATTTACGAATAGTCGGATTAAGCAATGTAATATCCTTTCATTGGACGCGCAGCTGTTATGACAGCAGTTCACGCCAGTAAATATCAGAACTTCTCACTACATTCTCGCGACTAATGACAATCCTTATTTCTCTCAGTGGAAATAAAGTCTCTCATTAGCCGCGCGAACCTATGTAACGGAAGATCGCGTAAAAATAATTTCTATAAAAACAGCAGTACTACAGTAACCTGATTTACAGTCGCTTCCTAGAATAAAGGGGCCAATTGGCCCCTTTACACTGAAACTCGCTAGATTAGCGACGCAGACCCAGACGCTCGATCAGGCTGGTATAACGTGCTACATCTTTACTCTTCAGGTAATCAAGCAATTTACGACGCTGAGAAACCATACGCAGCAGACCACGACGGCTGTGGTGATCTTTTTTGTGTTCTGCGAAGTGACCTTGCAGATGGTTAATTTGAGCAGTCAGCAGAGCAACCTGAACTTCGGAAGAACCACTGTCGTTAGTGCCACGACCGAAGTCTGCAACGATTTGAGCTTTAGCTTCAACGCTTAGAGACATAATCATACTCCAAAATATTATAGACAATTAAATAGGTGCCGATCTCTAATTCAGCTACCCAGTACATAAGCCGCGCTATTCTACTCTTTGCATTATACGATCGCAAGATGGACAGAACGGGCTTACTCGGTGTATTCAACCACCAAACGACGCGGCGCAACGCGGCCATCATCGTCAATCTCACCAACGCCGATAAACTTACGCTCTTCGCCCTCGGTGATGCGCACCATGCCTGACGTTGGAGCACCCGAAGCCTGAACCGGTTGCCCCTGCTTCACGTATCCAGCCACGACAGGTAAAAGATTCACTTCAGGGAAGTCCTCACAGGCACTGTCCATAGGTAATAGCAGAGGATCCAGCAACTGACGCGGCTCAATGCCTTCAACTTCCGCCTGTGCGATCAACTCATGCAGTTTCTCCATCGTCACCATCCTTTCGGCAGGATAGGTCGCCACCTGAATACGACGAAGATAGATAACGTGCGCCCCGCAGCCGAGCTTCTCACCCAGATCATCCACAATTGTGCGGATATAAGTCCCCTTTGAGCAGTGTATTTCCAGCTCAACTTCAACCCCTTCCCAGCGAATGAATTTCAGTTCATAGACAGTGATAGGGCGGGACTCGCGCGGGACTTCGATGCCCTGACGAGCGTACTCGTACAGTTTTTTCCCTTCATATTTTAACGCTGAATACATTGAAGGGACCTGCTGAGTTTCTCCGCGAAAACTCCCCAATGCGTCATCAAGTTGCAGTTGTGTAAAGTCGACGTCGCGCTCAGAGATAATCTGACCTTCCGCATCAGAAGTATCCGTGCGTTGTCCCATGCGGGCGACGACCAAATAACGTTTATCTGAATCTAACAGGAAGCGGGAAAACTTAGTGGCTTCGCCCAAACAGAGTGGCAACATACCGGTGGCCAGAGGATCAAGCGCACCAGTGTGTCCTGCTCGGTTAGCATTATAAAGCCGTTTTACTTTTTGCAGTGCATCGTTAGAGGACAGTCCAAGAGACTTGTCCAATAACAGTACGCCGTGGATATCACGGCCGCGGCGACGTGGGCGACTCATTATACTTCCTCGTCGTCGCCTGCAGCTGAACGACGTTCAGCATCATTCTTCACGACGTTAGTCACCAGGTTGGACATACGCATGCCTTCAACTAATGAGTTGTCGTAAGCAAAAGTCAGCTCAGGAACAACACGAAGACGCATCGCTTTACCCACTAGAGTACGAATGAAACCAGACGCATCCTGCAAAGCTCTGATGCCATTTTTAACACGATCAGGATCGTGATTATCGGTGGTCAGCACATCAAGAAAAGTCACGAAAACTTTGGCATATGCCAGGTCACGGGACACTTCAACACCAGAAACGGTAGCCATACCAACACGTGGGTCTTTCACTTCACGTTGTAAAATAATGGCGATTTCTTTTTGCATCTCCTGAGAGACGCGTTGGGTACGGCTAAATTCTTTTGCCATGATAGAACTCCTTCAGACAATTTCCAGACAAAGAGGGGGGCTCAAGGCCCCCCAACTGGATATAAGCGACGTCGCTGAGATTATGCGATGGTGCGTTTGATCTCGATGATTTCGAAGACTTCGATCACATCGCCAGCACGCACATCGTTATAGTTCTTCACGCCGATACCACATTCCATGCCGTTACGAACTTCAGCAACGTCATCTTTGAAGCGGCGCAGGGATTCCAGCTCGCCTTCGTAGATCACCACGTTGTCACGCAGTACACGGATTGGATTGTTACGCTTAATCATACCTTCAGTAACCATACAGCCGGCAATTGCGCCGAATTTCGGTGACTTGAACACATCACGAACTTCAGCCAGACCGATGATTTGCTGTTTGTATTCTGGCGCTAACATACCGCTCATTGCCTGTTTAACTTCGTCAATCAGGTTATAGATAACGGAATAGTAACGCAGATCCAGGCTCTCATTCTCGACAACACGACGTGCTGACGCATCAGCACGAACGTTGAAGCCGAGGATAATAGCACGTGAAGCCGCTGCCAGAGTTGCGTCGGTTTCGGTGATACCACCTACGCCCATGCCAACAATCTTGACTTTAACTTCGTCAGTTGACAGAGCCTGCAATGCGTCAGAAATCGCTTCGCAAGAACCCTGCACGTCAGATTTCAGCACGATGTTAAGTTCAGAAACTTCACCTTCGGTCATGTTAGCAAACATGTTTTCCAGTTTAGATTTCTGCTGGCGAGCCAGTTTCACTTCGCGGAATTTACCCTGACGGTAAAGCGCAACTTCGCGCGCTTTTTTCTCATCACGTACAACGGTAACTTCATCACCCGCAGCAGGAACGCTGGAAAGACCCAACACTTCCACCGGGATAGAAGGACCTGCAGACATAATGTCACGGCCCATTTCATCACGCATTGCACGAACGCGGCCGTATTCGAAGCCACAAAGAATGATATCGCCTTTGTTCAGAGTCCCTTCCTGAACCAACACGGTAGCAACCGGACCACGACCTTTATCAAGGAAGGATTCAATCACTACGCCGTTTGCCATACCGCTGCGAACCGCTTTCAGTTCCAGAACTTCAGCTTGCAGCAGGATTGCGTTCAACAGTTCATCAATACCCGTGCCCGCTTTCGCAGATACATGGATGAACTGAGACTCGCCGCCCCACTCTTCCGGCATAACACCGTACTGAGAGAGTTCGGTACGAACGCGATCTGGATCAGCGTCAGGCTTATCAATTTTGTTAACGGCAACCACGATTGGCACACCAGCAGCTTTCGCATGCTGTACGGCTTCGATGGTTTGTGGCATCACGCCATCATCGGCTGAAACAACCAGAACTACGATGTCTGTCGCCTTGGCACCACGAGCACGCATTGAAGTAAATGCGGCGTGTCCCGGTGTATCCAGGAAGGTGATCATGCCGTTTTCAGTTTCAACGTGATAAGCACCAATGTGCTGTGTAATACCACCGGCTTCGCCCGCTGCCACTTTCGTTGAACGAATGTAGTCGAGCAGAGAAGTTTTACCATGGTCAACGTGGCCCATGATGGTCACTACCGGAGCACGAGACTCAGCGGCGGTTGACGCACCCGTGTCACGGTCACTCATCAGCGCTTCTTCCAGTTCGTTTTCACGGCGCAGGATGACTTTATGACCCATCTCTTCAGCAACCAGCTGAGCGGTTTCTTGATCAATAACCTGGTTGATGGTGGCCATCGCACCCAGTTTCATCATGGTTTTGATGACCTGAGAGCCTTTAACGGCCATTTTGTTAGCAAGTTCAGCCACGGTAATGGTTTCACCCACTACGACGTCGCGATTCACTGCTGCAACTGGCTTGTTGAAGCTCTGTTGCAACGTGCTTGGCTTACGTTTGCCTTTACGACCAACTGCACGCGCTTCTTCGCGATCTGCTTTAGATTCAGACAGTTTATTGCCTTTCTTCTGCTTGGTCGCTTTGCCACCGCGGGTACGGCTGCGACGTTCGCCTTCAACTTTGGCGTCATTTTCGTCTTCAGCAGCACGGGCATGTGTAGAAGTGGTGACATGATAGTCAGCAGATTCGGATTCACTTGGCGCAACAACTTCAGTCCAAACGCCAGAGTCAGCCATTTTACGGGCCTCTTCTGCAATGCGTTTAGCATTTTCTTCCAGTTTGCGTTGGGCTTCTTCTTCCGTTTTGCGTTTCAGCTCTGCGGCTTCAGCTTCACGGCGTGCTTTATCTGCCTGAGCTGGTTTGATTGCTTCATCTGTATGTTGATTTGTCACTTTGTCTTTTTCCGCTTGTTCGCGCTTAGCTTTTTCAGCGGCCTCACGTTTGGCTTGCTCTTCGGCGGCGCGCTTCGCTTTTTCCTGAGCTTCGCGCTGGGCTTGCTCCGCTGCTATTGCACGCTGTGCCTGTTCTTCCGCTTCACGCTTCGCCTGCTCTTCCGCTTCGGCCTGAGCAACTTCTGCTTCGGTCATATCACGTTTAACATAAGTGCGTTTCTTGCGGACTTCGATTTGCACCGATTTACTCTTCCCGCCGGTGCTCGGAATGTTCAGTGTACTACGCGTTTTGCGTTGTAACGTCAGCTTGTTTGGTACACTTCCGTTTCCACGGTTCAAGTGTGCCAGCAATGTCTCTTTTTCTTGCTGGGTGACAGAGTCAGCTTCCGACTTGTCGATCCCTGCATCAGCAAATTGCTGTACCAGGCGATCAACCGGAGTTTGAATCTCTGCTGCCAGCGATTTTACGGTTACATCTGTCATGCTGTTCCTTCCTGCTACAGTTTATTACGCATTGTCGCCAAACCAGCAGATATTGCGTGCGGCCATGATAAGTTCGCCAGCCTGTTCGTCGCTAAGACCTTCAATATCTGCCAGATCGTCAACACCTTGCTCGGCAAGATCTTCCAGCGTACAAACCCCTTGTGCAGCCAGTTTAAATGCCATACTACGTTCCAGACCCGCCAGGTTAAGCAAATCATCAGCAGGCTTACTGTCGCCGAGACTTTCTTCCTGAGCCAAAGCCAGGGTAGTCAATGCTTCTTTCGCACGTTCGCGCAGCGCATCTACCGTGTCTTCGTCCAGACCATCGATTTCGAGCAATTCTTTCATTGGCACGTAAGCCAATTCTTCAAGCGTTGAGAAACCTTCCTCTACCAAGACGGTGGCGAAATCTTCATCGATAGCCAGATACTTGGTGAAAGTTGCGATAGCGGCATGTGCCTCGGCCTGATGTTTGGCCTGCAGGTCATCCGCAGTCATAACGTTTAATTCCCAGCCGCTTAACTGAGAGGCTAAACGTACGTTCTGACCATTACGGCCAATCGCCTGTGCCAGGTTGCTGGCTTCAACGGCGACATCCATTGTGTGCTTGTCTTCATCAACGACGATAGATGCCACATCGGCAGGTGCCATGGCGTTGATGACAAACTGTGCAGGATTATCGTCCCATAATACGATATCAATGCGCTCGCCACCTAATTCGCTGGAAACAGCCTGAACTCGGGCACCACGCATACCGACACAAGCACCGACTGGGTCGATACGTTTGTCGTTGGTTTTGACAGCAATTTTAGCACGTGAACCCGGATCGCGGGCAGCGGCTTTAATTTCAATCAACTCTTCACCAATTTCCGGTACTTCAATGCGGAACAGCTCGATCAGCATCTCATTACGTGAACGGCTGACGAAAAGCTGAGCACCGCGAGCTTCCGGGCGCACATCATAAAGCACACCGCGAATACGGTCACCAGAACGGAAATTCTCACGTGGGAGCATATCTTCGCGCAGGATAACAGCTTCAGCATTGCTGCCTAAGTCGAGAGCGATACTGTCACGGTTAACTTTCTTAACGATACCAGTAACGATCTCACCTTGCTGTTCGCGGAACTGCTCAACAACCATTGCGCGTTCGGCTTCACGTACTTTCTGTACGATAACCTGCTTAGCGGTTTGAGTCGTGATACGGTCGAAAGTCACAGATTCAATCTGATCTTCGATGTAATCACCCAATTCGATAGACGGATCTTCGTATTGAGCAGCTTCGATGGTGATTTCACGGGTCGGTTGCGTGACTTCGCTTACAGCAACCCAACGGCGGAAGGTGTCAAAGTCACCGGTTTTACGATCGATTGTGACCCGGACTTCAATTTCCTGTTCGTACTTTTTCTTAGTCGCTGTTGATAACGCAGTTTCCAGCGCCTCAAAAATCTTCTCGCGCGGGAGGGATTTTTCATTAGAAACCGCTTCTACAACAGCCAGAATCTCTTTGTTCATCCTAGTTGCCTCATCCAAACTTTAAAAGTGGGGTACCAGATTCGCTTTCTGGATGTTGCTCAGCGCGAACACTTCATCTTTGCCTTCCACAGTAACCGTGATCATTTCGCCTTCGACAGCTTTGATTATTCCCTGCCATTTACGACGGTTCTGCATCGCCATTCGCAATACTACGCTCACCTCTTCACCGAGAAAACGTTGGTAATGTTCAGCGGTAAACATCGGACGGTCGAGCCCAGGAGATGAAACTTCCAGGTTGTATGCCACGGTCACCGGGTCTTCGACATCCAGTACCGCACTAACCTGGTGGCTGACATCAGCACAATTATCAACTGTGATTCCGTCGTCACTATCAATATAGATGCGTAGCGTCGATTGGCGAGCTCTCACGAACTCGATACCTACCAGCTCAAAGCCCAAGGCTTCAACCGGTGCTGAAATCATCTCTGTTAATTTTTGTTCTAATGTGGACAAGCCCACCCCCAAGACATAAAAAAAGGGCCTAATAGCCCAATGATTTTGTTGCCAGTTCTTATTGTAAAACAATAAAAAACCCCGATAAATCGGGGCTTTATGAAACTGGACCCTGTTTGCCGCATAGCGGCTTCGGTTCAACTTTCGAAAGTGTTATTTTCAAATTG
The DNA here is from genome assembly GCF_014639435.1 of Hafnia psychrotolerans. GTDB lineage: Bacteria > Pseudomonadota > Gammaproteobacteria > Enterobacterales > Enterobacteriaceae > Ewingella > Ewingella psychrotolerans. Next base: position 242,425 of record NZ_BMFZ01000004.1, read on the forward strand.
AAGCTTTCAAACGGAAGCTACAGAACATCATAGGAAGATACTGAAAGTCTATTTGAAATAAACACTTAGGGAAAGTGGTTGCGGGGGCCGGATTTGAACCGACGACCTTCGGGTTATGAGCCCGACGAGCTACCAGGCTGCTCCACCCCGCGTCCGAAAACGTGGCAAATACTACGCCGATAATTGCTCGAAAGCAAGTTATCACAAAGATTGGTACCGAGGACGGGACTTGAACCCGTAAGCCCATTCGGGCACTACCACCTCAAGGTAGCGTGTCTACCAATTCCACCACCTCGGCACTTTTTTTTTCACAATCGCTTTTACTGTCCAAGTATAAGCAATTGATTGAAAAGCTTACTTCCACTTCTTAGCGAGAACAGTCACATATTATAAAGCTACAGATTAGTGAGGAACATCACTGTTTGGCGCTGGAGGCGCTACTGGTGCTGTAGTCGTCTGCCTAGTTTTCGCTGGCTGACCTAAATTTTCCCACTCACTACCTTGTTGGCCCTTATGTGTACTCATATTTCCAAGGACCAAACTGATCACAAAGAAAAGCGCCGCTAAAACAGCTGTCGTACGGGTCATGAAGTTACTGGAACCACTCGAACCGAACACTGTGCCAGAAGCACCTGCTCCGAAAGAGGCTCCCATATCAGCACCTTTACCTTGTTGCAGCATAACCAGAGCGACAAGCCCGATAGCCACGATAAGGAAAATCACCAGAAGAGCTTCGTACATAGGAGTACCTGTATCCTTGCGGGTTCACCGCGTAACAATTGCTTCTCACCAATTTAGTGGTTTTTCAACGACCCACTGAAGCGGGTGTGAATACTAACCAAAGCCGTATGGTGACGCAAGAGCAATTTGAAGAGGATTGTTTGTTTGCGGAAAAAAACGCCAAAAGCACTGTAACTGCCGTGTCAGGATCAATTCTGGGGCCTTTTTGGCGCTGAAAAGGCCCACACAAATTAACCGCCGATTTTATAACCGACTATATCTTTGACGTTTTGACAGCATCAGCGATGCGGTTAGCGAGCATCTCGACGAGTGCGCCATCTTCGCCTTCCACCATGACTCTAATGAGTGGCTCAGTGCCTGATTTACGCAACAGTACCCTACCGCGTCCGGCCAGTTGTTTCTCGACCTCTGCGGTGACCTGTTTTACCGCTTCGGTTTCGAGCGGATCGTGATCGCCACTAAAATGTACGTTTACCAGAATTTGCGGCAGCAATTTCATGCCACTGCACAGATCCTGCAGGCTCATGTGATTGCGCACCATCGCGGTCAGAACTTGTAAACCTGCGACAATACCGTCCCCGGTCGTCGTTTTGTCCAACAGGATCACGTGACCAGAGTTCTCGGCCCCAATGCGCCAGCCCTTCTCCTGCATTTTTTCAAGCACATAACGGTCACCGACCTTAGCACGGACAAATGGAATACCCAGCTGTTTCAGCGCAAGTTCCAGACCCATATTACTCATTAGCGTACCGACAGCTCCACCCTTGAGCTGTCCCTGACGCAGCCCCTCACGGGCAATAATATAGAGAATTTGATCCCCATCGACTTTGTTACCCTCATGGTCAACCATGATCAAACGGTCGCCATCACCATCAAATGCAAGGCCCACATGCGCTTTTTCAGCCAACACGCGTTGTTGCAACTGACGAACATCAGTAGCACCACACTCTTCATTGATGTTCATACCGTCTGGCTCACAGCCAATCGCAATCACTTGGGCACCCAGTTCTCGTAGCACGCTTGGCGCTATGTGGTAGGTGGCGCCGTTGGCGCAATCAACCACAATTTTCAGACTATTAAGATTCAGTTCACTTGGGAAAGAACCTTTACAAAATTCGATATAGCGCCCTGCTGCATCGACGATACGACTGGCTTTTCCTAATTCCGCAGACTCCACGCAGGTCAGCGGTTTCTCCATTTCAGCTTCAATCGCCTCTTCGACATTATCGGGCAATTTAGTGCCATCAATAGTGAAGAATTTGATGCCGTTGTCGTAATAAGGGTTGTGTGATGCAGAGATAACAATGCCGGCCTCTGCACGGAAAGTACGTGTCAGATATGCCACCGCAGGCGTTGGCATCGGACCCGTGAAAGAAGCTGAAAGCCCCGCAGCAGCCAGGCCGGCCTCCAATGCCGATTCCAGCATATAGCCTGAAATACGTGTGTCTTTGCCGATGATCACTTTGCGGGAACCGTGGCGCGCCAGTACCTTGCCCGCCGCCCAACCGAGTTTTAATACAAAATCTGGCGTGATCGGGCTATCACCTACTTTGCCGCGAATGCCATCTGTACCAAAATATTTACGGTTGCTCATAATTTATCTTCATCCCTTGCTGAAAGTGTTGCCTCGACAATGCGCATCGCCTCGACGGTTTCTTTTACATCATGCACTCTGATTATCTGCACGCCCTGCATCGCAGCAATGACCGCGCAAGCTATGCTGCCCGTAATCCGCTGTTCAGGCGGAACGCTTAATAGCTGTCCTATCATAGACTTTCTCGACATCCCCGCCAGTAATGGCAGGCCAAAATGGTGGAATTCTGCCAGTCGGGCAAGAAGCTGATAATTATGGGTCAAATTTTTACCGAAACCGAAGCCCGGGTCGAGCAACAATTTATTTTTAGGAATCCCGGCACCCATACAGCGTGAAATTTGCTCACTAAAGTAGGTATTCACCTCGTGAATCAGGTTCTCATAATGCGGAGCATGTTGCATATTTTTCGGCTGCCCCTGCATGTGCATCAAACATACAGGTAAACCCGTTGAGGCCGCTGCAGCCAGCGCACCAGGCTCTTGTAATGAGCGGATATCATTGATCAAATGAGCCCCAGCGTTGGCGGTTTCCAGGATCACTGCAGCTTTCGAGGTATCCACCGAGATCCATACATCCATTCGACGGCTGATCGCTTCAACAACAGGAACGACTCTTTCAATCTCCTCATCTTCACTGACTTCAGCGGCTCCCGGACGAGTTGATTCACCACCAATATCCAAAATAGTGGCCCCAGCGTCGACCATCGTCTGCGCATGTTTTAATGCAAGATCGAGACGATTATGACGTCCACCGTCGGAAAATGAGTCCGGAGTCACATTGAGGATCCCCATAACCTGCGGGAAAGTGAGGTCGAGTGAAACGCCCCTGGAAGTAAGCTGCATGCGGGATTCCTGTCTATCGGATCTAAGATATATTTTGTATTGTTTCATCAATATGTATAAAAAAACCCCGGGCGAGGCCGGGGTTTTGTTTTAGCAACATCAATTCTAAGCAACCACTTTACTTGCCGCTAAATTGTTCGCACATTGTATTGCCTGGATTAGGTGTACGAGGCTCATCAACCGGCGTTGGTGCAGTAGGTGTACCGCCGTCGTTTGAATTATCACCGCCACTTTTACCGCTCACATCATCCCAACCCGCTGGCGGACGGACATCTTTACGGTTCATCAGGTCATCAATTTGTGGTGCGTCAATGGTTTCATATTTCATCAGCGCATCTTTCATCGTATGCAGGATGTCCATATTTTCCATTAACAATGTACGTGCACGTTCATAGTTATGTTCAACCAGGGATTTCACCTCCTGATCAATGATGCGCGCAGTTTCATCAGACATATGTTTGGCTTTCGCGACAGAACGACCCAGGAAGACTTCACCTTCTTCCTCCGCGTAAAGTAACGGACCTAACTTCTCTGAGAAACCCCACTGAGTAACCATGTTACGGGCAATTGACGTAGCCACTTTGATATCATTCGACGCACCGGTAGAGACTTTCTCCACACCGTAGATGATCTCTTCTGCCAAACGACCACCGTAAAGTGTCGAGATCTGGCTTTCCAATTTCTGACGGCTGGCGCTGATAGCATCACCGACAGGTAAGAAAAAGGTGACACCTAACGCACGGCCACGAGGAATGATCGTCACTTTATGCACGGGATCATGCTCAGGAACCAGACGACCAATGATGGCATGGCCTGCTTCATGATATGCCGTTGACTCTTTTTGCGCTTCCGTCATCACCATAGAGCGTCGTTCTGCACCCATCATGATTTTGTCTTTCGCTTTTTCGAACTCAGCCATTGAAACAACGCGTTTGTTACCGCGGGCGGAGAACAATGCAGCTTCGTTGACTAAGTTCGCTAAATCAGCACCAGAGAAACCAGGGGTACCACGCGCAATGACAGAGGCATCCACATCCGGAGCAAGCGGAACACGACGAGAGTGAACTTTAAGTATCTGCTCACGCCCACGAACGTCCGGCAAGCCAACAACAACCTGACGGTCGAAACGGCCTGGACGCAGCAATGCTGGGTCAAGTACGTCAGGACGGTTCGTCGCGGCAATCACGATGATGCCTTCATTACCTTCGAAACCATCCATTTCAACCAGCATCTGGTTAAGAGTCTGTTCACGTTCATCGTGACCACCACCTAAACCCGCACCACGTTGACGGCCGACCGCATCAATCTCATCGATAAAAATGATACATGGTGCAGCTTTTTTCGCTTGTTCAAACATGTCACGCACACGTGATGCGCCCACACCCACAAACATCTCAACGAAGTCAGAACCGGAAATGGTAAAGAACGGAACCTTAGCTTCACCCGCGATAGCTTTCGCTAGCAAGGTTTTCCCCGTACCCGGAGGCCCTACCATTAAAACACCTTTAGGAATTTTACCGCCGAGTTTTTGGAAACGGCTCGGTTCGCGCAGGTAATCTACCAGTTCGCTAACCTCTTCCTTGGCTTCATCGCACCCGGCAACGTCAGCAAAAGTCGTTTTAATTTGGTCTTCAGTCAGCATGCGGGCTTTGCTTTTACCAAAGGACATTGCCCCTTTGCCACCGCCACCTTGCATCTGTCGCATAAAGAATATCCAGACGCCAATTAACAACAGCATCGGGAACCATGAAATAAATATCGAGGCCAGCAAGCTAGGTTGCTCTGGCGGTTCGCCAACAACTTTCACATTTTTGCTCAGCAATGTATCCAGCAATTTAGGATCATCAACTGGTATGTAGGTCGTGTATTTGTTGCTATCTTTTTTAACAACGTCAATCTCACGTCCATTGATACGTGCTTCACGAATCTGGTCTTGGGTCAATTCGGACATGAAGGTAGAATAATCTACCCTACGGCCATTAGACTCGCTGGGCCCAAAGCTCTGAAATACAGACATCAATACAACCGCGATGACTAACCAGAGAATCAGGTTCTTCGCCATGTCACTCAAGGGATTAACCTCATATTACAACTGTGTTAACAAACAGCGTTAGGGTACTAAAAGTTTCAGCCCTGTCGCTACGATGTACACTTCTCGCGAACGTGCGCGGGAAGCATCTGGCTTACGAACCTTCACCTTCGTAAAAAGGGAGCGAATTTCCCGTAGGTATTCATCAAAGCCATCTCCCTGGAACACCTTCACCAGGAATGTTCCGCCTGGTGCCAATACATCACGACACATATCCAGCGCTAACTCAACCAGATACATCGACTTTGGAATATCGACTGCCGGAGTACCGCTCATATTCGGGGCCATATCGGACATGACCACCTGAACTTTGTTGTCTCCTACTCTCTCCAAAAGAGCTTTGAGAACTAATTCATCACGAAAGTCGCCTTGAAGAAAATCGACTCCAACGATAGGGTCCATAGGTAAAAGATCGCACGCGATAATGCGGCCTTTGTTACCAATTTGAGTTGCCACAAACTGTGACCAACCACCAGGCGCCGCGCCTAAATCCACCACGGTCATTCCGGGTTTGAACAGTTTATCACCTTGCTGTATCTCATCCAGTTTAAACCAGGCACGGGAACGCAGGCCTTTTTTCTGTGCCTGAATCACATATTTATCGCTAAAGTGTTCCTGCAACCAGCGTGTGGAACTTGCAGAACGCTTTTTATTAGACATTATTTATTAACCATATAATTTTCCATTAACTCTAAAATAGAGCTTTTGGAACAAGCTCTTAGCATCATTATCTCTATGGCTAAGCCAAGCATGTCACGCTGCCGGAGCAGTCCGATTTGGTGATAACCATGACATGGCGGTAGAATGACCCGTTTTCAATCCCAACTTAAGTAAAAAAGACGATGAATCTTAACAATAAGCAAAAACAGTACCTGAAAGGTCTGGCACATCCACTAAAACCGGTTGTCATGCTGGGTAATAACGGCCTTACCGAAGGTGTACTTGCCGAAATCGAACAGGCTCTGAAACACCATGAGCTCATCAAGGTGAAAGTAGCAGCTGAAGAGCGTGAAACGAAGACCTTGATTGTTGACGCTATTGTGCGTGAAACCAAGGCAAGCAGTGTGCAAGTCATCGGCAATATGCTAGTACTTTATCGCCCTTCTACTGATGACCGCAAAATTATCTTACCGCGTTAATTCTTTTAGGTTTAACGAAAAACGCTGTAGATGCATAGAACGGTGACATGTAATCAGTTTTAATAAAAGGCCGCTCGCGGCCTTTTTACGTTAGTTTTCACTTCCCTGTGAAGCATTTCACGAGAGAGGTAAAAGTTTTAAAATCGACTTACACCTGCGAACAGTGCTATTTACTCAGCATTACCTGACAAATTAAAGGTATTCAACCTTCAACACTTCATATTCAACGTCGCCGCCCGGTGTACGGATAACCACGATATCATCCTGTTCTTTGCCGATTAAACCACGTGCAATCGGAGAGTTTACAGAAATCAGATTTTGCTTAAAATCGGCTTCGTCATCGCCAACGATACGATATTTTTGCTCTTCTTCAGTATCGAGATTCATCAAAGAAACGGTTGAACCAAAAATAACACGACCGGTTAAAGGCATTTTGGTGACATCAATAACCTGAGCATTCGAGAGTTTAGCTTCAATCTCCTGAATACGGCCTTCGCAAAAACCCTGCTGCTCTCGAGCTGCGTGGTATTCTGCATTTTCTTTCAAATCGCCATGCTCACGCGCTGTGGCTATATCAGCAATGATCCTAGGGCGACGGACGCTCTTAAGATGGTCGAGTTCTTCACGCAACCTTTCAGCGCCACGCAATGTCATCGGAATCGGTTTCATATATTCACTACCTCTAACTATGTCCTTTCGGCAAACACCATCCTGATTAACTCAGGTAGAAATAAGTCAGTTCTCTTGACTGACTCTCTCTTGGTAAAAACAAAAAAACCCGACCAAAAGTCCATGACCTTGGCAAGGATTGGTTTTGCATTATGCTAGCTATTTTAACGTAGAGTTCATTGAGGGTCATCGTTTACTTTCGCCCTCGTTGCGCCCTCGTTCGTAGCATCGTAGTATGGCAACATGTTCTTCTGCTGTTACCAAGGCCCTTACTCAAAATAATGCATTTTTTACGAATTGTCAGTGGATTAGCTTGCGCGCTAGCTCTGAACGCTAACGCAGCCCAGGTAGAAAATTACACCGAGTATCTGCCCGATGGCACGAACCTGGCGTTATTGGTGCAAAAAATTGGAGCCACGACTCCTGCAATCGACTACAACGGGCAGCAAATGGCACTGCCCGCCAGTACGATGAAAATCCTGACCGCACTGGCGGCGTTGCTGCAGTTGGGTCCAGACTTTCGCTTTACCACTACCTTTGAAACGAATGGGGCGATCTCCGATGGCGTACTAAAAGGGGATCTTGTCGCCCGTTTCGCCGGCGATCCTACCTTTAAAAGGCAAAACATCCGCAATATGGTGGCTGCGTTACGTAAGCAGGGAATTAAGGAAATAAGCGGCGATGTTGTAATAGACAGTTCCGTGTTCGCCAGCCATGACAAAGCACCTGGTTGGCCCTGGAACGATATTACACAATGCTTTAGCGCACCTCCTGCAGCAGCGATTGTCGATCGCAACTGCTTCTCTGTTTCACTCTACAGTGCACCAAAACCAAACGATAATGCATTTATTCGAGTGGCGTCCTATTACCCTGTTCATATGTTTAGTGAAGTACGAACATTGGCAAAAGGCTCTCCGGATGCACAGTATTGTGAACTCGATGTGGTCCCAGGCGAGCTAAACCGCTACACACTAACGGGTTGTCTAACTCAGCGTAGCGAACCCCTGCCTCTGGCTTTCGCCATTCAGGATGGCGCAAGCTACGCTGGTGCGATATTAAAAGATGAATTGCAGCAGGCTGAGATTCAGATTGACGGCACATTAAAGCGCCGGACTCAGCCGACGCCAGCAGGCACTGTTTTAGCACAAACCCAGTCGGCACCGCTGCATGATTTGCTACGCCAGATGTTGAAGAAATCCGACAACATGATCGCTGATACTGTGTTCCGAACCATTGGACACCAGCGGTTCGGTGTACCGGGCACATGGCGGGCGGGTTCTGATGCGGTACGTCAGATATTGCGGCAGAAGGCTGGCATTGATTTGAATAATTCGATCCAGGTCGATGGTTCGGGCCTCTCTCGTCACGACTTGTTATCTCCTGCCACCATGATGCAGGTTCTGCAATATATCGCTCAGCATGATCAGGAGCTGGATTTTATCTCAATGCTTCCACTGGCCGGGCATGATGGAACATTGCAGTATCGCGGTGGCCTACATGAAGCCGGTGTAGACGGCAAAGTCTCAGCTAAAACCGGTTCGCTGGCGGGGGTTTATAACCTGGCTGGATTTATCACCACAGCAAGTGGTCAGCGTATGGCCTTTGTGCAGTTCTTATCGGGCTACGCTGTTCCCCCGGAAGATCAGCGTACACGCCGTGCACCACTGGTTCGTTTTGAGAGTCGCCTGTACCGGGATGTGTATCAAAATAACTGAGTTCCCCGATGAAATTACTGATTGTCGAAGATGACGAGCTTTTGCGACAGGGCCTTTCTCTGGCCCTGACAGGTGAGAATTATGCCTGTGACTGCGCATCAACGGCAGCACAAGCTCATAGCCTGATTAAAACGAGCCAGTATAGCTTAGTGGTCCTTGACCTCGGGCTACCGGACAGAGACGGCGTTTCGTTGCTGCGTCAGTGGCGGCGTGAGAATATTTCACTACCGGTGCTCATTCTCACGGCACGCGACGCACTCGAAGACCGCGTCGATGGGCTGGACGCAGGTGCCGATGATTATCTGGTAAAACCGTTCGCACTGGTTGAGTTGCTGGCCAGGGTTCGCGCGCTGATACGCCGATATCAGGGACAGAGTGATAATCAAATAAACGTAGGTGACCTCAAAATAAACCTGTCGACACAACAGGTTTACCAGAATGAAACTCCGGTGGAGATCACCCCGAAAGAATTCGCCATTTTATCCCGCCTGATGATGCGAGCAGGCCAGACGGTGAATCGTGAATTACTTCAGCAAGACCTTTACACATGGAATGACGACATGGGGTCTAATACGTTGGAAGTCCACATCCACAATTTGCGCCGAAAGCTGGGTAAACAGCTAATACACACCGTGCGTGGCAATGGCTATCGTCTGGAAACCACACCATGATCGGCATGCGTCGTCGCCTGCTGGTTATGCTAGCCTTGATTCTCTTCGTGACTCAACTCACCAGTGTTTTCTGGCTTTGGCGCGAGAGTCAGGAACAGATTAATCTACTGGTCAACGACACACTCTCCGCCCAAGTCCGCAATAGCCACGTTGAGAAGGAGATCACCGAGGCTATCGCATCGTTGATTGCGCCTTCATTGCTGATGATGGCTGTGACACTATTACTCTCTTTCTGGGCAATCAGTTGGATCATCCGTCCTTTAAATCAGTTACAAAAACGGTTGGAAACACGTTCTGCAGACAACCTCTCGCCTCTTCCTCTTAATAGCGAAATTAGTGAAGTCGTTTCAGTCACCAACGCGCTGAATCAGCTTTTCTCACGGCTTTCTAATACTATCCAGCAAGAGCGTTTGTTCACGGCCGATGCCGCGCATGAACTGCGCACACCTCTGGCTGGCGTGCGTTTACACCTGGAATTAATGGAGCAGAACGGCGTAGAGGGCTGTCGAATACTGATCACCCGCATAGATCAGCTGATGCATACTATAGAACAGCTATTGATGCTCTCGCGTGCCGGGCAGAATTTCGCAAATGGTCACTATGATCAGGTCGATTTAGTCGAGCATGTTATCTCCCCACTACAGGAAGAGCTGCAGGAAATGGTTGCTCAGCGACATCAACAGTTATTGTTTGATATGCCTGAACAATTGATTATTCAAGGAGATGCCATTTTGCTTAGACTGATGGTGCGGAATTTGGTCGAGAATGCCTACCGTTACAGCCCTGAAATGAGTGAAATAATTGTGTCTTTATCGCATGAAGTCGAAACGGTGCTGATACAGGTAGAAGATCAGGGACCGGGTATTGATGAGCATCAGGCCAGCGAACTCACACAAGCTTTCAAACGTATGGATCAGCGTTACGGCGGCAGCGGCCTAGGGCTGAATATTATTGTTCGTATCGCTACGCTGCATGGAGGTCATCTGTCATTATGCAACCGCAAGGAAACCACTGGCCTCTCTGCGCAGTGCCGATTACCCATAACGGCCCTCAGCAGGTTATGAACCTGTTATTGTCATAGGCCGCTAAAAAAGTCATTAAAAAAGGCCGCATAAGGCGACCTTTTACACTTAAGATGCTGTCCGAACAGAGATTACCGTTCGTAAATGATTTCGACACCTTCGTCGTCTTCATCATCCCAATCATCCCAATCGTCATCATCTTCTTCTACTTCGATTTCAGCTTCAGCCAGTTGATCACGATGGTAATCGTCCCACATGAACTCAACTTTCTCAGGCACAGCGGCCTCGACAGCCATATGTTTAGGATTTTCGTTGATGAATTTCATCACATCCCAGCAAAGTGCATTCACACCTTCACGATTGGCCGCTGAAATCAGGTAATAATTGCCTTCCCAGCCCAATGCTTCAGCAATAGCTTTAGCCCGAGTCTCAGCTTCTTCTTTGTCGATCAAATCAAGTTTATTGAAGACCAACCAACGCGGCTTTTCGGCCAGTTTGGCATTGTATTGCTGCAACTCATTGATAATGATTTTGGCATTTTCAATCGGGTCTGATTCATCAATTGGCGCGATATCGATGAGATGTAAAAGCACGCGGCAACGCTCAAGATGCTTGAGGAAACGGATCCCTAAACCGGCGCCTTCAGAAGCGCCCTCAATCAGCCCTGGGATGTCGGCAACCACAAAGCTTTGTTCGCTGTCCATACGGACCACGCCGAGACTTGGGACCAGAGTGGTAAACGGATAGTCCGCCACTTTTGGTTTCGCTGCGGAAACAGCGCGGATGAACGTTGATTTACCCGCGTTTGGTAGCCCCAACATGCCCACGTCAGCAAGCAACATCAGTTCAAGCGCGATATCGCGTTCTTCACCTTTGGTGCCCATCGTTTTCTGACGTGGCGAGCGGTTAATTGAGGATTTAAACCGGGTATTACCCAGACCGTGAAAACCGCCTTTAGCAACCATCTGAACCTGGCCATGGCGGGTCATATCACCCAGGACTTCGCCAGTAGCCTGGTCTATTACACGGGTACCGACCGGAACTTTGATCGTGATATCTTTGCCACGCTTACCAGTACAGTCGCTGCTTTGACCATTGGTGCCACGTTCCGCACGATAAGATTTCACAAAACGGAAATCGATCAACGTGTTGAGGTTTTCGTCACCGATAAGATAAACATCGCCGCCGTCGCCGCCGTCGCCGCCGTCAGGGCCACCGCGTGGAATATACTTTTCACGACGGAAGCTGACACAACCGTTACCGCCGTCACCTGCCACGATCAATATGGTGGCTTCATCTACAAACTTCATTTGTACTGTCTCCGTAAATCATTCACCGGGCGGCTTAAGTTTAGCCACCAGGTTTAGTTCTGTCCGACCAGGCCACCAACGATGGCCTATTGCGGAAAACATCGCTCCCGCCACCACCACGAATGCACCAAGATAACCAATAACGTTAAGTACTGGTGCCGCAAACATGCCAGGCCAGGCGAGTGCCAATAAATCTGAAAATAGCAGGGTAAATAGCGGCGTCAGGGTGACAAAAGCACTCACTTGCGCCGCCTGCCATCTCGCCATCGCTTCAGCTAATGCGCCATATCCTACTAAAGTATTCGCGCCGCAAAACAACAAGCAGGCAAATTGCCAGCCGCTGAGCTGAGAGAGCATCGCCGGACTGGCCAGCGGGAGCAATGCGATAGAACATAAAGTGTACAGCAAAAATAAGATTTGAGGTGAGGCCAACTGGCGCAATAAGAACTTTTGTGCCACGCCGTAGGTCACCCAAACCATTGCTGCGCCGATCCCAAGTAATACACCTAACGTGTAATCAGTGAGTCGGGTAAAAATTTCAATCAGGCTAGTATTGAAAAAAAGAACCAGCCCTAAAATAAGCATACCGGCGCCGATGACCTGAGTGATACGCATCCTTTCCTTCAGGATAACGACGCTGGCGAACATCATACCGACGGGCGACAACTGTCCAATTACCTGCGATGCCGTTGGGCTAAGGTATTGCAGAGATGACCCGAATAAAACGAAATTACCCAATAATCCGCAGGTGGCGATAAGGAGTAAGATTAACCAACGCGGACTTTTGAATATGAGCATCGATGGCAATCTATGCCGCGATGCGAGAATACATCCCAGAACGATAGCGGCTAAGGAAAACCGAAACCAAACAACGGTAAACGGATCCATCACCACTAAAACCTGTTTCATCGCAATCGGCAAAGACCCCCAGCACATCGCTGTGGTAATCGCTAACATGATCCCTATTGGCGCCTGCGACTTTGTATCCATATTCTTGTCAGTGTGAACAAACCAGAATGTAAAAAGCCCCGCAACGAATTGCGAGGCTTACATCTATTTACTTAAGACTCGGAAAATTTATTCAGCTTCGATGCTGATAAATTTACGATTTTTCGGGCCTTTAACTTCGAACTTGACTTTACCGTCAGCCAAAGCAAACAGAGTGTGGTCCTTGCCGCAACCCACGTTAGTACCAGGGTGGAATTTAGTGCCACGCTGACGAACGATGATGCTGCCTGCCAGTACCGCTTCGCCGCCGAAGCGTTTTACGCCAAGACGTTTAGCTTCTGAATCGCGACCGTTGCGTGTGGAGCCGCCAGCCTTTTTGTGTGCCATAGTTTCGCTCTCCTAAACTTAAGCGCTGATGCCGGTGATTTTAACGTCAGTGAACCACTGACGGTGGCCCTGTTGCTTACGGTAATGCTTACGACGACGAAACTTAACAATCTTAATTTTATCGCCACGACCGTGAGCTACGACTTCAGCTTTGACCAAACCGCCAGCAACTAATGGCAGACCGATATTAATTTCTTCACCGTTCGCAATCATCAAAACTTGATCAAACTCGATTGCTTCGCCAGTTGCGATGTCCAGCTTTTCAAGGCGAATAGTCTGCCCTTCGCTGACACGGTGTTGTTTACCACCACTTTGGAAAACCGCGTACATATAAAACTCCGCTTTCCGCGCACTCAACTTTGTATAGTCCAGAGGGCGCTATAAATATTCACAATAGGGCGCGAATTCTACGCAAAAAATCCGCATAAGACAAGAGCACATTCACCACAAAAGAAGAAATAAAGCGCAGTTTTTGCGATGGCATTTATATCCACTGTTTTTCAAGTACAATCCCATTTACAGTAAGTGCCATGTGCCAATGTGAGCCAGACCTCATTGCGGTGAAAAGTAACGCAGCCGAAAAAACACAATGAACCTAGAACAGATAATCGATCTCACCGAGCAGGACATGGATGCGGTAAACGCAACCATACTTGAACAGTTGAATTCAGATGTTTCACTCATCAATCAACTGGGATATTACATCATTAGTGGCGGGGGCAAACGTATTCGCCCAATGATCGCCGTTCTTGCTGCACGTGCCTTATCTTATAAGGGTAACAAGCACATCACAGTCGCTGCACTTATTGAGTTTATCCATACGGCAACGCTGTTGCATGATGACGTCGTTGATGAGTCCGATATGCGTCGCGGGAAAGCAACGGCCAATGCTGCATTCGGCAATGCCGCGAGCGTTTTAGTCGGCGATTTTATCTATACTCGAGCGTTCCAAATGATGACGGACCTAGAGTCATTGCCAGTGCTGGCCTTAATGGCGAAGGCGGTCAATGTCATTGCTGAAGGTGAAGTTCTACAATTAATGAATTGTAACGATCCGGATATTACTGAAGAAAGCTATATGCAGGTTATTTACAGTAAAACAGCACGATTATTCGAAGCTGCAGCGCAAGCTTCAGCAATGCTGGCCGATGGCACTGAAGAGCAAATTCAGGGTTTACAGGATTATGGTCGTTATCTTGGTACCGCTTTCCAGCTCATCGATGATTTGCTTGATTATGACGCTAATGGCGAAACTCTGGGTAAAAATACCGGTGACGATTTGAATGAAGGAAAACCAACACTTCCTTTACTCCACGCGATGAAAAATGGAAATACAGAGCAATCTGCCATGATCCGTAAAGCCATTGAGGAGGGTAATGGCCGTCACTTGCTGGAGCCGGTATTGGCAACAATGCATCAATGGGGTTCACTTGAGCACACCCGGCGGCGGGCAGAAGAGGAAGCTGACAAAGCTATCATGGCTTTACACGTTTTGCCTGAATCCGTTTATCGCTCAGCACTCGAGGCTCTAGCTCATATCGCTGTCAGGCGAGACTTTTAACCGTCCTCCAAATCATCGATGAGCATGTACCGCCGTAAGCGGTACATGCAACTCACGCTATTTCAAGTAGTCCGCAGACGCTGTAGAACTTCAGATAATCCCTCCCTGACAATAAATTTTATGATGATCTCACGCTCTTGCTCCTTGAGTTGTTTGTAACTTTCAATCCAAATGACCAAGGGATCCTGATGAGTGGAATACACATATTCCGCAGATTGCTCTTTCATCTCCAGAGAGCTCATCGTTTTGATAGGCAAACTATCAATATGATATTCAACAGCCTTTCCTTGAACACCCTGTCTGCGACGCTTGACCCATGCGTTACGCCGTGCCATTCCGTGGATCCCTTGAGTCGAGGAAGGTAACCCTTCAAAACCAATGAGTTCATTTGCTGAAAACCACTCTTTTTTCATAACGTTCCTTTTCAGATGGCACTCAGGCCTATTCGAATATGTTAGAAATCCATGAGAGGGTGAATAGTCTTATAAAACCCTTCACCTTTCCATTTAAATGTACATTTAATAACAGCGTATAACTTATATCATTACTCAATACAAAGCAGAATGCTAATTAGCCCCGCCCCTTAGAACACACTCAAGACTCTGAATTTTATTAATCACTTTATAACAATTAAAAATGCATAAAATACATTTTTTGGAAAGTAACAACATGAAAAACCAAGAAGTAAATTACAATAAATCAAATAAAATCAATGACATAACCAAAGCAACACTTATTGAAGCGACACTATCTTGTTGAAAGAAACACTATAAATGGCTAAGGAAGCGAAATTCGTTAAAAGTGTATCTAAATCGAACAGCTAATAGCAAAAAAAAATTATTTCCCACATCTTATTAATAACCAAATATTTATAAAAATCTGTTGTGGTTCACCCGTAAAAAATCAAATTACGCATTTGCGTTAATTGCCATAAAGAGATATTTTTCCAGAAGATGAACAACATATTTTTTAGAAACAAAAACATCAACTCTGAAATGCAATATTCCAGATCTTGATTCCATAAGTCACACTGACGTTAAAAAATATTGAGTATTTTGCCTATAATGAAAGGGAATAAGTATGAAAGGACGTAAAGAAAATTGGCATCAGGCAGACATCATCGCAGCGCTGAGAAAAAAGGGAACCACTTTGGCTGCGGTCTCTCGTGGTGCAGGGTTAAGCTCATCGACACTGGCTAATGCATTGTCTCGGCCATGGCCCAAAGGGGAACGTATCATTGCAGATGCTATTGGTGTCCATCCTTCAATGATTTGGCCAAATCGCTATTTCGATGCGACAACCTCTCAAAGAATAGAACGTAAAATGAAAACACCGAACAAAAACTGAGCTCATACCAATAAAAACCGCCGTAAATGACGGCGGTTTCTCAAATAATTTACATAGGGGATCAGCTATTGATGAATTGTTCACCCAGTTCAATATCTTTGCGCAATACATCAAGCATTGAGTCAAGGGAGCTTTGCTCAAAAGCACTCAGCTTACCGATACTCTTCAGTTCAGCGACGCCATTTTTACCCAGCAGAATCGGTTGAGCGAAGAAGCGTGCATATTCGCCCTGACCTTCCACATAAGCGCACTCTACAACATCACTTTCGCCTTGTAGTGCACGAACTAAGGATAAACCAAAGCGCGCAGCTGCCTGGCCCATAGAGAGCGTGGCAGATCCACCACCGGCTTTCGCTTCAACCACTTCTGTACCCGCATTCTGGATACGTTTGGTTAAGTCAGCAGCTTCACTTTCGCTAAAGGTAACCCCAGGAATTTGCGACAAGAGAGGTAAAATAGTGACACCAGAATGGCCGCCAATCACGGGTACTTCAATATCCTGTGGCTGTTTGCCTTTCAGTTCTGCAACAAAGGTATTCGCACGTATTGCGTCGAGTGTGGTTACGCCAAACAATTTATTTTTGTCGTAAACACCAGCTTTTTTCAATACTTCAGCAGCGATAGCCACCGTAGTATTCACAGGGTTAGTGATAATACCAATGCATGCTTTTGGACAGGTTTTCGCAACTTGTTCAATCAGGTTACGAACGATGCCCGCATTGACGTTGAACAGGTCAGAACGATCCATACCTGGCTTACGTGCCACACCGGCAGAAATCAGCACTACATCAGCTCCCACTAATGCAGGAGTAGCATCTACTCCACTGAAACCTATAATTTTTACAGCTGTAGGGATATGACTGAGGTCGACAGCAACACCTGGCGTTACCGGGGCAATATCATACAGAGAGAGTTCTGAATCTGGAGGGAGCTGAGTCTTGAGTAGAAGGGCGAGGGCCTGGCCAATACCACCAGCTGCACCGAGAACTGCAACTTTCATCCTATACTCCTTTTTTATCATAAACTTAAAAAGTGCCGTGAATTCATCTAGTTATGAGCTTAATCTACTGAAGCACCAAACACAATCAACTAATCCGGATTGTGAGAAGCTACGCAGTATTAAGGCTGTATGCTGGCTTAATGTAAGACTACTTTGCTTATGTTTCAGCAGCATAAAACAATCACATCATAAAAATAGCTTCACGAAACACGACAGGTTAACCGGCAGTTACATTACACCCGAAGATAACCTCAGAACAATATCATTCTCATAACAATTTGTTTACCAGTACAGGCGCCAATAACGCACAGAATTGGCATATTTATCATATTTGATCGTTTGAATTTTTAGCCTGATTCAGTCTATTAAGTGTAATCCAAATGACCTCGCAGAACGTTCGTTGCATAAAAATTCAAATATATGCATAATCCTCAGCACTATTGTCATTACCTCTGGGGGTCAAATGCGTAATCCTGCCAAACAGGAAGATCTGATCAAAGCTTTCAAGTCATTATTGAAGGAAGAGAAATTCAGTTCTCAGGGCGAAATCGTCCTCGCCTTACAAGAAGAGGGCTTCGAGAACATCAATCAATCGAAGGTTTCGCGCATGCTGACCAAATTTGGCGCTGTACGTACCCGAAATGCCAAAATGGAAATGGTCTACTGTTTACCCGCTGAAATTGGTGTCCCTACGACCACCAGCCCATTGAAAAATTTGGTTTTAGATATCGATTACAACGAAGCCTTCGTTGTAATTCGCACCAGCCCAGGTGCGGCACAGTTGATTGCACGTATGCTGGACTCTTGGGGGAAATCGGAAGGGATTTTAGGTACCATCGCTGGCGATGACACTATATTCACCACCCCAGCCAGTGGTTTCAGCGTTAAACAGCTTTATGAAGACATACTGTGTCATTTCGAACAGGAACTGTAAGCAAGCTCTCTTCTTGTGAAGTTAATGTATAACGCCTACCACGACATGCAGGCTACCCGTGATATCTCTTCAAGGTATCCTGCAAATGTCACTTAGCCGCACCATTATGCTATGACGCCCTCCTTTTCTCGCGATCTATCTGCACAGTCATGAACAGATGACCAAATCAACTTAAGTGCTGATGTTAAAATAAGAAATCATTCATTATTAAATCTCTTTTTATGCCCTCACTTCACCAAACTTGAAGCATAAAAAAAGCACAGCCAAAACTGTGCTTTTTTGTTTTCAAAATCAGAATGTTAAAATTCTTTTACTGCACTGGCCTTAGCCGCTAAGGCATCCAGGAGCTTGCTATGGATACCGCCGAAGCCGCCATTGCTCATGACCAGAATATGGTCGCCCGGCAGTGCGGCTTTAACCACCAGATCCACCAGCGAATCCACATCGGCACTCCAATGTGCAGGCTGGATGCAGTGTTCGGCGACTTCAGCAACCTGCCACGGAATATGCTGTGGTTGCAGCAGGAACACTTCATCTGCACGCCCCAGCGCAGGTGCAAGTTCGTTTTTACTCAGTCCCATTTTCATGGTGTTTGAGCGAGGTTCCAGAACCGCCAGGATGCGTGCCGTGCCTCCCACCTTACTGCGCAGTGCCGCCAGCGTGGCGAGAATGGCCGTTGGGTGATGCGCAAAATCATCATAAACGCAGACACCAAAGGCTTCACCGCGCAGTTCTAAACGGCGGCGGGCATTGATGAAACTATCCAGCGCTTTACAGGCATCTTCTGGCTTCACACCCACGTGGCGAGCAGCAGCAATGGCCATCAACCCGTTATGCATATTGTGTTCGCCTACCAGAGACCAATTCACTTCACCGACGTTTTCTCCGTGAAGCGTCACGGCAAAGGAGCTGGAATCTGGCGTCATTTTTTTCGCATCCCATGCGCAGGTTTCTGCTTCTCCGACAAACTCTTGTTCACTCCAGCAACCCATTGCCATCACTTGTTTCAATGGCGTGTCATGCTCAGGCAGGATAATTTTACCTAAGCCTGGCACCAGACGGACCAAATGATGGAACTGTTTCTGAATGGCTTTAAGATCGTCGAAAATATCCGCGTGATCAAATTCAAGGTTATTAAGAATCAGCGTGCGTGGGCTGTAATGGACAAATTTTGAACGTTTGTCGAAGAATGCACAGTCGTACTCATCGGCTTCAATCACCATGAATGGGCTGTTACCAAGACGTGCAGAAACGTCGAAATTCCCTGGCACCCCACCGATGACATAACCAGGTTCGTAGCCACAAGCTTCGAGGATCCAGGTCACCATGCCGGCGGTGGTCGTCTTACCATGCGTACCCGCAACGGCAATCACCCAGCGGCCCGGCAGTACATGGTCGTGCAGCCATTGTGGGCCTGACACGTAGGGAATGCCCTGTTCCAGTACGGCTTCCACGCAAGGATTCCCCCGGCTCATGGCGTTGCCGATAATCACCAGATCCGGCAGAGGATCAAGCTGAGAAGGATCGTAGCCCTGGATCAGTTCAATGCCCTGATTTTCCAGCAGCGTACTCATTGGAGGATAAACGTTGTTATCTGAACCGGTAACCTGATGCCCTTGTGCACGAGCCAGCATAGCCAACCCGCCCATAAAGGTGCCGCAAATCCCAAGAATATGAATGCGCATATGTTTTCCATTAATGCCTTTAAGTCAGCCGCTATTCTACCGCTCAGAATCCCCCAGAAGAAATGGATTTGCCTATGATTCATCCATATATTTGGGATAAACTGCCCTCGCTAATGTAAAGGGTTTATTAAAAAACCGTTATCCATCCTAGATTCAGGGAATGCGTCATGAAAACGTTAGGCGAATTTATTGTTGAAAAGCAGCAGGACTTTCCCCACGCGACCGGTGAACTCACCGCCCTCCTTTCAGCAATAAAACTCGGCGCAAAAATAATTCACCGAGACATCAACAAAGCAGGGCTGGTCGATATTCTGGGTACGAGTGGTGTGGAGAACGTGCAGGGCGAAGTTCAGATGAAACTCGACCTATACGCCAATGAAAAGCTAAAAGCTGCCATGAAAGCGCGCGGTGAAATTGCAGGTATCGCGTCAGAAGAAGAAGATGAGATCGTCATTTTTGAAGGTGAACGTGCTGAAAATGCAAAATACGTGATCCTGATGGATCCGCTGGACGGCTCCTCAAACATTGATGTAAACGTCTCCGTGGGGACTATCTTCTCTATTTACCGCCGTACAACGCCTCTGGGCCAATCAGTGACCGAAGCGGACTTCCTGCAACCGGGTCACCGTCAGGTTGCAGCAGGTTATGTGGTTTATGGCTCCTCAACGATGTTGGTTTACACCACCGGTGCCGGTGTTCATGCCTTTACTTATGACCCATCACTTGGCGTATTCTGCCTGTCACATGAAAAAGTGCGTTTCCCTGAAAAGGGTGCCATGTACTCGATCAACGAAGGGAACTACATCAAATTCCCATTAGGCGTAAAAAAATATATCAAGTACTGTCAGGAGCAGGACGAAGCCACGCTGCGCCCTTATACCTCACGCTATATCGGTTCGCTGGTCGCTGACTTCCACCGCAATCTGCTCAAAGGCGGCATCTACATTTATCCAAGCACCGCAAGCCATCCTGCCGGCAAACTGCGTCTGCTGTACGAATGCAATCCGATGGCCTTCCTGGCTGAACAAGCGGGCGGCAAAGCCAGCGACGGTAAAAATCGTATTCTGGATATTGTTCCGCAAAAACTGCACGAGCGAGCACCTTTCTTTGTCGGCAATAGTTCGATGGTCGAAGATGCAGAACGCTTTATTGCGCAGTTCCCTGACGACGCATATCCACAATAAATACGTTTTAGCTCTGTACACGACTTACATTAATAAAAAGCATAAACCAGAAGGTCCAGCGCAAGCCGGACCTTCTTTATGGTTGAATGCCGTAGAACGAACGGCCTTTCAGACAACATCCTGATGATTCAGTTTGAAGACTGACATGCTTTGCGCCAGTATTTTCGACTGCTCTTCTAGCGAACGTGTCGCAGCCGTCGCTTCTTCGACCAAGGTGGCGTTTTGCTGCGCCACCCGATCCATCTGGGTGATCGCAATATTCACCTGCTCAATACCCTGCGTTTGCTCTGAAGTAGCAATGGAGATTTCGCCCATCAGGCTGGTGACACGACGCACTTCATCGGCAATCTCGGTCATGGTGACGGCGGCTGATTTCACCATTGCTTCTCCTTCTGAGATACGGCTTTCCGAATCGATAATCAGCCCTTTAATCTCTTTGGCCGATTGCGCACTGCGCTGAGCCAGACTACGCACCTCGCCCGCTACTACGGCAAAGCCACGCCCTTGTTCACCCGCTCGTGCCGCCTCAACCGCCGCGTTCAGCGCCAGAATATTAGTCTGGAACGCGATACCATCGATGACCGTAATAATGTCAGTAATGTGTTTCGAACTGTCCGTAATAGCGCGCATTTTATCCATCACCTGTCGCACCACCTGGCTGCCTTTCTCCGCGATACCCGATACGCTTTGCGCCAGTTGGTTCGCCTGCTCGGAGTTCGTCGCGTTCATGCGTACCGTTGAAGTCAATTGCTCCATACTCGCCGCGGTCTCTTCGAGTGATACGGCTGATTCTTCAGTACGTTGTGCCAAATGCACATTACCTGCGGCCAACTCACGTGAACCGATATCAATCTGATTACCTGCATCACGAACACGGCCTACTGAGGTGGCTAGCGCATCTTGCATCTTCTTCATCGCACGTAATAAACGCCCCATTTCATTACTGCGAGAATCGTCGATGTCTTGAGTCAAATCCCCAGCGGCGATGAATTCTAGCTGCGCGATAGATGCGCTGAGCGGATGCATAATGATTTTTTGCAGAGCAAACCATGCCAGTAGGGCAATCGACATTGCAACAATGCAGGCAATGACAATAATGGTTAACTGAATATGTGATTGCGCACGGGCATGCTCAATGCGTTGTCGAGTGCTATCCGTCGCGTAGGCCCGAAAATTAGCCAGCGCTTTGTCATAAGCATTGCTGTAAGGCGTCATTTTGTTTTCCAGCACGTCGTAATAACCGTCGGGGCTTTGGGCCTGAATTGATGCCAGTGCGGGCATCAAACCATGGGTTTTATACGCGTCATACGCCACTTTCACCGCTTTACTTAACAGGCGCCCATGCTCATTACCGTCGTCAATATCGATGAACGTCTTCACCTGCTCATCAGACTGTCTGATATATTCAACAATGCGTCTGGCCGTCGCTTGCGAGTCATCCATCATGCCAATCTCCATCTGGCGCACGGCTACGCTGCTGGCAACTCGGGCGCGCAGCGAGAAGCTATAACTATTCGCCAGCGAGCCTAACTCTTCGCCCTGCAGCTGGTTAATCTGTTGCAACGATGTTGCACTTTGACGAATGGCATTGGCACCCAAAATACTCACCAGTAATAAAATCAAGGTCATTACGACTAACAAGGCCATCAATCCAGCCTTTACGCTCAACTTATTCAACATGCTGTAGTACCCGGTTATTTAGGAAAAGGAGGAAAATCGGAGAGCGCTAATCTGTCGGTTATAGAAAATTTTATATGTCACTGATTATCGGCAATCCCATGAATTCCTTGAGAAGAAACCGTAAAACAGGCAGTTAGGCGGTAAAGCGAGAATGCTGAAAACTTTAATGCCGAAAAAGGCTGACTAAGCACAAAGAAAAAGTGAGAAAAACCAGAAACAACGGCCGAGAAAAGGGCAGGAATTCGTGACAGACTTGGCTATAATGTTCGCCACTCCAATTCCTGGTCCAACGAAGGAAACCAAAATGAGCTTACTCAATGTGCCGGCAGGCAAAGACATGCCAGAAGATATCTACGTAGTCATCGAAATCCCTGCTAACGCTGACCCTATCAAATACGAAGTAGATAAAGAGACCGGTGCACTGTTCGTGGATCGCTTCATGTCGACTGCAATGTTTTACCCATGCAACTACGGCTACATCAACCACACGCTCTCTCTTGATGGTGACCCGGTTGACGTACTGGTACCAACGCCATACCCGCTGCAAGCAGGTTCAGTCATTCGCTGCCGTCCGGTTGGCGTACTGAAAATGACAGATGAATCTGGCGAAGATGCCAAAGTTGTTGCAGTACCGCACACTAAACTGAGTAAAGAATACGATCACATCAACGATGTGAATGACCTGCCAGAACTGCTGCGTGCCCAGATCACCCACTTCTTCGAGCAATACAAAGCGCTGGAAAAAGGCAAATGGGTGAAAGTTGAAGGCTGGGCTAACGCCGCTGCCGCGAAAGAAGAAATCGTGACCTCTTTCGAGCGCGCTAAAAACAAGTAAGTATCTTTGCAGTCCCACATTGTTTTTGTTTTACCGCACTAAAAAAAACACCGTCCACTGGACGGTGTTTTTGTGTCTCTCTCCCTGGCAGAAGAGAAGATGTAGCAACAGATTAAACGACCTTGCTCAGAGTTCTCACTTCACATCATCCGCACGTTTCAACCAGTCCCCACCTTCAATACGTGACACTCCTTCGAGGGAACGGATATAAAGGTAGATCCAGGCGCTGCCATACGGGGTGGAAATCAGTTCACGTTTATAGTCTTTTGTATTACTTTTCAGTTCGTCCAGTTCAGCCATGATAGATGACGTAATACGGTAAACTTCACAATAAACTTTTCCGTTCCCTGGAACTGCCGCAGGATAATGCCCCAGATTGTAGAGCACGTAGCCTTCCAGCTCGTGATCCCCCAACCATTGAGCGTTAGTCATCCAATGACTGTTGCCTTGCTTGCGTCGTAAACTGCCATAAACAATTATTCGCATGTTTGGTTTCGTATTATAAAAGTCACATGAGTTAGAACTCAAACTGATAGAGCAAATCCAATGCCTGATCGATACCTGAAACAGCTTCAAGGTACAGTTTAGGCATTAAACGATAACGCAGAGTCAATGTTGCCAGCGAATCGAAAATACCGACACCATATTTCACCTGTAAACCGGGTAAAACATAACCGCTGACCACAACCTGAGAGCTATCCCCTACACCCTGCGTATCCAGTGCCAGATTGCTGACACCGAATGCTTCACCGATTTTACCCACAAGTTTACCACTTTGCGCAACCCCCATACCGATAAGCATTGACGTCATCGCACTGCTGTCAGCACCCGAACTGTCTAAACCTTGCCCGCGAAGCAGGTAGGACAAGGCTTCTTCCTGTGACATCGTCGGATCTGAGAATATTTCAAGTTTAGGTGAATCAGCCTCGCCGGTGACCCGAAGCCCGGCTATCACGCTATTTTCGGTTGAGTCTGGGTTACGTATCGCTTCCAGACTGAGTGACGGCTGGTCGGCCGGACCAGAGAACAACAACTGTCCTTTACGCACGATCAAATCTTGCCCGTATGCGCGGAAGCGACCCGATGGAATATCAATCTGACCGTTCAGACCCAGACCGCGCTTATCCTGCGCCACTTTAAGTGCGCCTTTCAGGCGAGCTTTCAGACCAAAAGCGTCTAGCCTCACATCATCACCGATGTTAATCATCAGGTTGCTATTGATAGGAATCGACGTTGAGGCCGCGGCTATCGGCTGGTGCTGATCGTTAAGCATCACTTCGTCAGGCGAGACGCCTACCGCACTTTCAGGCAGTTCCTGTACGGTGATACGCGCCCACGGAATATCGACACGACCATTAAGCGAGAACAATTGCGGCGTGGCTTCAAACACGATGTCCGGTGACACATCCATACGCACCATCGGCGGGATAGAGACGCGAACACGATCGCCCTTCGCAGCGATTTTAGCGCGCCACGCATTCAATTCACTCCAGTCAGCGTTCCCGTTGAGTTCGAGTTGACCATGCGCGGTACGTACCACGCCTTCCATCAATGACGACATACCGTTGAAGTTGACGTTGAGATTGCCGCTGGTCACGTCGAATGGCATAAACTGTGCGTCAAAATCAATATCAGACAGCGACAACTTGCCAAAGATCTGTGGCTTTTGCGCATTTCCGCCCAAACGAAGATTAGCATTGAGCATGCCAGAAGCCTTTTCACCTTCGGCAAGCAGCGGTTGTAGCAATGCCACAGATATTTTGGTGATATTGACATTGCCACTCAGATCGCGACGATTTTGCGGATCGATAATTTGAACGTTGCCATCAAATTGGCCGTTATTGGCAATTTTGACCAGCCAGTCAAAATTAGCGCGACCATTATTGAGTCCAGCATTGAGATTGAGTGAATCGAAGGCCAACGGCAGCCAATTGCCCTGGATCAGCTGTTGTACCTTCACGCGATTTCCCACTAGCGAGAGGCTTGCTTGTGGCAATCCGCCACCCGCCTTCCAACTCACATCCGCTTTGCCGCTGAAAACACCACTGAGTTGAGTGTCATCGCCGAGCAAAGGCTTAAGCATAGCCAGATTAAACCGATTAAGCAGTAGGCTGGCCTGTCCGCTGGCACCCGCATCAATGGTTTTTGGTACACACAGATCGGCATTGGGATTTTGCCAACAGTGCGGCCCGACGGTTACCCGCTGATCTTTATTGAAATACTCCAGCGCAATCGAACGATTAAGACGCCATTCACCGACCGGCGTATCAAACAGCGTATTGCTAATGCTGCCTTTCCACTGCTCAGTCGTACGGTCGAAGCTACCGGTCAGTGCCAGATGACCAGATACCGGCTTACCTTCTATATTAAGCTTCAGCTCATGCTGCTTTTCGTTGCCTTTAGCATCCAGCGTCAGGTCGCTGATTTTAAAAGCATCCTGTTTAAGATCCTGGACCCGAACGGCAAGGTTTCCCTGGATCTGATCGTCAGAACTGACGTCACCTTTGACAATGACACGGCTGATAGTCAGCGCCTGCCATTTAAGGCCCGTCGCGGTGAGATCGGCCAGCAGCTTTGGTGCTTTCAGATCACCCCGCAGTTGCAGCATACCCTTCGCCACACCGCCTAACCCAGGCAGCGCACCATCCAGATGCGGCGCATCAATTTTGGCATCCAGCGCCCACTTTTCGCTAAGCTTGCCTTTCACGTCGATATTATTGCGACCTAGCTCGAGATGCAGCTGAGGGATATCCCACTGACCATAATTATTTCCACGCAGATTACCGCGGGCTTTGACCAGATTATTTTTCACGTTGCCATCAAGCTCCAGCACCGGCACCTGTACTTGCCAACTGCCGCCATACAGGCTACCGCGTGTGGTGATTTTGCCCTGCAACTTGGCTGGCCAGTCGGGGTACTGCTTGGCTGTGTTGATGTTATTGAGCGTCAGTAAGGTGTTCCAGCTGATCGCTTTACTCCAGTCCACGACACCGGTCAGGTCAGCATTGCCCTGCAACGCAGCGAGTCGCAGCAAGGTGAGTTGGAATTGCTCGACATTACCTTTGCCGTCAATGCTCAGCGTAGCTGGCGGAATTTGATCGCCGCTGAAATCAGAGTGCAGTGAAAGTGTATAGTCTGTCACTTTACCGCTAAATTTTAGTTTGAAACCTTTAGCCTGAAACTGTGGTGTACCGGCCAGCGGCCATTGCAGTGCATTACTCTGCAGCGCCAGATTCAGCGGCAGACCAGCTTGCGCCAGTTCAGTTTGCATGGAAAGCTGAGCCCGAACCGGGCCGGAAAGGTTCAGACCGACATCCAGCTTATCGCGCAGACCGCCGCCCACTTTCAGTTTGATTTTCTCGCCTTTAAGCGGATCCACATTCAGCACAGTATTCACCGTCATATCGACCGGCCAGTGACCATTTAGCGTGGCCTGCCCGATACCGTCCAGCGATCCCTGCGGCGAACGCACCTGAAGCGCCTCGAGTTTCACTACCTGATCAAGCGTGCTGGCCTTCAACATAAAACGGGTGATCAGCACATCGGTATCACCGGTCAGCCGCAAATTGTCGGCGGTCAACTGATCAATATTCAGATCCAACGGCAGGCGGAAGTCAGGCAACTCGGGTAGCAGAGGCTTGGCAAATAACGTCTGCAACGTCTCACCGAGCGGTTTCTCCGGAACGACGACAGGTTTTTCAATGGATTTGCCGGTGACTTGCTCTGTCACTTTCTCGACGGCTTTATTCTGTGCCGCCTGCACGACATCAGGCAGCGGGTTAACCGGCGTTTTTGGCAGAGCAATCAGCAGACCGCCGATATGGGTCGGTAGCAGATGCAATGAACGGCCCTGCCACTGCGCTCCCGTGCGAAACTCTCCTAAAGAGATCGCGCGATCATCAATGGTGACATTAACGTTATTGAGCGTCAGCACGCGCAGAGTGATGGGATAGGGAGTACTAAGATTAGTCAGCGGTTCGCTGTTTTCAGGCTCTGCAACAGATTCTGCAGGCTTCATCTCTTGGGTGTGAACCGCAACGTTTATATCGCTCAGCCGCAATGCATTGATACACAATGCACTGTTTTTAAAACAGGAGAGATCGACCGAAAGATGGAATTCCCCAGCCTTAACGTCCACGCCGGGCATTTCGTAATGCAGTCCTTTAAGCGTCAGATTACGCCAGCCACCCTCGACGCTGGCAATATTCAGACCAGGAACAAACCGCTGCGCACCGTTGATGACAAGATGTAAGCCGGTTTGTGTTCCGATAAGAAACGCCAACGTACCAATCAATAACAGGAGAACAATGAGGAAACCCAGGCATAACTTCTTAAATAAACTCATAATTCCGGACCCAAACCAATGTAAAACTGCAATCCATGCTCGTCCTGGTCGCCGACCGGCGCCGCAATATCAAGCTTTATCGGCCCTACCGGTGAGGCCCAACGCACACCGACACCGGCACCGGTTTTAAGGTTACTTTTGGCCAGATCATTGGTGGCCTCTCCGGTATCAACGAACACCGCACCCCACCACTTTCCTGTGACGTTATATTGATATTCCACCGAGCCAGTCGCCAGTTTTGACGCGCCGGTCAGCTTGCCGTCACTATCTTTTGGCGACAGCGATTTGTACTTATAACCTCGAATGCTGCGGTCACCCCCGGCGAAGAATCGCAGGGATGGTGGCACACGGTCGAAGTCATTGGTTTCAATCCACCCAAGGTTGCCACGCAGGACAAACCTGTTCTTCTCGGCAAATGTGCGGATCCATACGTTTTGCGCCTGAATCACCGCAAAGTCGATATCAGAACCCCACGTTGTGTCGGATATATCCAGTGAATAACGCTGTGAGTCGCCCCAAGTGGGCATCAACCCACCACGCTGGCGGGTACGGTTTATGTTCACGCCCGGATAGAGAAGCATAGTGGTGTTGGTCACACTGCCCTGGGTAAAGTGATCGAGACTCCAGCGCAGGTTAACGGCGCGCTGCCAGCCGCTGTTTAGCTCCCAATAACGCGCGAGATTGACGGTGCTGGAGTCTGATTTGGTGTCATTGAGGTCTTCACGTTTAAAGCCTCCCTGCACCAGATAGTATTGTTCGAGAGGCGCTTTCAGGAGCGGGATTTTATAACTCAGATCGAGAGATTGCTCTGGTGCCGAAAGATTAACCGTACTCTCCAGGCTGTGACCACGATCGTTGACCCAGGGTTTTTTCCAGTTGGCTTTTAGCCGCGGTCCGACGTCGGTCGAGTAACCAATCCCGGTTTCAAGCGTATTGTGCGTGCGCGGCGTCAATACTGCATTCAGCGGCAGCGTCTTAGTTGTTTTGGCATCGGTAAACTCAGGGGAAACCACGACTGAATTAAACCAACCCGTCGCTGCCAGACGGCGGTTCAGCTCCGCCAGATCAGTTGAACTGTAATAATCGCCTTGATGAAAAGGCACCAGGTTCTGGAGATACTCTTCACGGATCTGCGAGCCATGGAAATTAACTGCGCCAAAATGGTAGCGTTGTCCACTGTCAAACTGGATATCCCAGAACGCTTTGTGCTCGTCCTCTATAACGCCCAACTGACTCTTACGCATATCAGCATCAAAGTAACCTTTACGAACGGCCATGCCTGTCAGGGCGCTTTTAAAACCGTCATAGGTTCCGTGATTCAATATGGTGCCAACGGCAGGGACGCTTGACTTTTCTAGCGCGGCAAACTCATTGTCTTTAGCCGCCTGGCCGTCAATCACCACGTGGGTGCCTGCGATCTTGACCGGCGTTCCCGGCGTCACTTTTGCAATCAATACCGGACGGCCCGGTGGTGGCGTCTGGCGGAAATCAAAATCAATGGTCGGTTGGTAATATCCTAAAGGACGCAATCCCTGCTCGATAGCCGCGCTGACGCGAGCACGAAACCGTCCATTGGCTCCCACTTCATCACTCTGAATTGAGGAGAGCCTGACCCGCACATTCTTTTCCAGGTCACCTTCAAGACCTTCTAGCTGCAAGCGCACTTTAGCAGCCATGGAAAGCGAGGGAGCCAGCAACAAACCTAATAACAAAAATTCCCGGTGGTATCGTGGCACGCGCACTCCTGCTAATTCATCTGTCCTGTTAAAATATCAGATGCCGGTCAGGGAATTAATGCCAAAGCACGGCATATTCACCTATTAAAAATATGATTAAGGCATTTTAGTGCTAATTCCCGAAAAATCATCATCGACAAGGCAACGTTACCTATATTGTGTGCAAAGTCGCAATCAGATACAACTAACCATAGCCGATTGACCGCGACCGGTTATTAAACAAACAGCTGGAGTCTCCTGCAATGCAACTTTCCGATAAAAATCTTTTTGATAAAAACCAGATTGTGAAGCAGGAAGATGCTTTGCCAGGCCGCATAACCCCGATGCCGGTCGCCACCACACATGTGGTAAACGGTCATTCGATGACTTACGTCCCAGACCATATGGAAGTGGCAATTTTCGCCATGGGTTGTTTCTGGGGAGTAGAACGCCTGTTCTGGCAACAGGACGGGATTTACAGTACAGCGGCCGGATACAGCGGCGGCTTCACACCCAACCCAACCTACCGCGAAGTTTGCAGTGGCCAGACGGGTCATGCTGAAGTGGTTCGGGTGGTCTTTGACCCAGCAATGATCAGTTATGAACAACTACTGCAGATCTTCTGGGAAAATCATGACCCGGCGCAAGGCATGCGTCAGGGAGGAGATTTAGGCACACAGTACCGCTCAGCAATTTATCTGTTAAGCGCAGCACAACAAGATGCAGCGTGGGCGAGTTTGCAACGGTTCCAACACGCGATGGACATCGCAGGCGATAAGCGCCACATCACCACCGAAATCACTGAAGCGCTGCCGTTCTATTATGCAGAAGACGATCATCAGCAATATCTGTACAAAAATCCTGAAGGCTATTGCGGTCTGGGTGGGATCGGCGTTTGTCTACCTCCTCAGTAAAGTATAAAGAGCGGGATTTTTAAGCGCTGGCGGCAATCTCTACCCTACTGCTATACTACTTCGGGCCGCAAATGTGGCCCGATAAAAGCGTTTCTTACTGTTATATTTGATTTTTTCGCCCTAAATGATGTTTTCTTTTATACAGCAACCCAATGAGTGCCCTCCCATGCCGGTCTTTGAACCGGTGTTAAACGGATAGATTATGTTAAACAGTATCTTACTGATTCTTTTACTTATCGCGGTCAGTGCCTTTTTCTCCCTCTCGGAGATCTCGCTGGCCGCTTCCCGAAAAATTAAACTTAAGCTTCTGGCCGATGAAGGAAACATCAACGCTTCGTATGTATTGAAATTACAAGAAACACCAGGTCGGTTCTTCACCGTGGTTCAAATCGGACTGAATGCCGTCGCCATCCTCGGTGGTATTGTCGGTGATGCTGCGTTTTCTCCTGCTTTCCAAGTGTTCTTCCTCCGCTTCATGTCGCCGGAAATGGCCGATCAAGCCAGCTTTATCTGCTCCTTCGTTCTGGTCACCAGCCTATTTATTCTGTTTGCTGACCTGACGCCGAAGCGCATCGGTATGATTTCACCCGAAACGGTTGCTGTCCGTATAGTCAACCCGATGCGTTTCTGCTTGTTCATATGCCAGCCGATGATCTGGTTCTTTAATGGACTTGCTAATACCATTTTCCGCCTGTTCAAGCTGCCAACCGTGCGTAATGACGACATTACCTCGGATGATATCTATGCCGTAGTGGAAGCCGGTGCACTGGCGGGAGTGCTTCGTAAGCAAGAGCATGAGCTGATTGAAAACGTGTTTGAGCTGGAATCGCGTACCGTACCCTCATCGATGACGTCGCGTGAAAGCGTTATTTTCTTTGACCTGCGCGAAAGTGAAGACAGTATTAAAGAGAAGATATCCACTCACCCGCACTCCAAATTCCTGGTGTGCGACGGGCATATTGATCAGGTGGTCGGTTATGTCGATTCAAAAGATTTGCTCAATCGCGTGCTTGGCAATCAGAGTCTGATGTTAAGCAGCGGCGTGCAGATCCGTTCAGCGCTGATTGTGCCTGACACACTGACGCTCTCCGAGGCATTGGAAAGCTTCAAGGCGGCGGGGGAAGACTTTGCCGTGATCCTCAACGAATATGCCTTGGTGGTGGGGATTATTACGCTCAATGACGTGATGACCACATTGATGGGTGATTTAGTCGGCCAAGGTATGGAAGAGCAGATCGTCGCACGCGATGAGAACTCATGGCTTATCGAGGGCGGCACCCCAATCGAAGACGTGATGCGCGTACTGCATATCGAAGCGTTCCCGCAGGCTGGCAATTATGAAACCATCGGCGGTTTTATGATGTTTATGCTGCGTAAGATCCCTAAACGCACCGACTTTGTGAAGTTCTCCGGTTATAAATTTGAAGTAGTCGATATCGACAGCTATAAAATTGACCAGTTGCTGGTCACTCGCATCACCGATAAACCCGTCGCACCGTTGTTACCAAAAACACCGCAAGAAATAAAAGATGAGAAAAATGCCCTGAGGCTTGCTGAAAAAAACGGCGATCACTCATCGTGACGGTATCAATATCAGAAACACGAACGGCCCTGAAAAGGGCCGTTTTTTTTGGTGCTGACGACGGTGGTTGCCATCATGCGCCGGGCACTTAGCCCACTTCCGTTTGCAGGTGTGTTACCTGACGATTAACTTCTGACATCACGCTAAAGTGGCGCTTATCCCGTATTTTTGGCAACAAAATTTTGCCTTGGTCGAACTCAAATGCACCGACGTCTTTAATATAAAGACGACCACGGAACAGCGTCTTAACGTACTTGGCTACTTTCAATGGATTGTAGCGCTGGAAGATTCTCATTTTTCTACTTTCCTCCGATAAATCACTGCATATTCAGGCTGGGTAAAGCTGCGATGAAAGCCTAAATGGGATCGTACTTGCAGTGAGTAGACATATAACATAGCAGGGAGTTCAGGTTCTTCCAGTCAATTTAACTGCTTTTACTTGTCTTGACAGTACACCTTTCAGGATTGTCGTATCCATGCAGTATAACCCCGCAAATTGTGTCATTTCTGTAATCTATAACACACTGTTAACACACCAACAGGACAGACCACTTGTGTGGTTCTATGATTGTCGGGTCAGCCTCTTTTTACAGCCTCGTTGATTGGGAGTATGTATGATTTTAAAAAGCCTGCTTATCATGTCCATGATTGTCTTTCCGTCACTCGCTTTTGCACACAATCTCACCCTTGGTGAACGCCTCCCCGCCGTGGGTGTTGATGACAAGGGTGAGCTAAACTACATTAATAATGACTTCAGCTACAGCCGCTGGAACAGTGCCAAACTGCAGGGAAAAGTCCGCCTGGTACAACATATGGCCGGACGTTCCAGCGCGAAAGCGTTGAATGCACCATTAATTGATGCCATCAGAGCCGCCAATCTACCGCGCGATCATTACCAAACGACGACAATAATCAACACCGATGATGCCATTATCGGCACTGGGATGTTTGTACGCAGCAGCATTGAAGATGGCAAGATGGAGTTCCCTTGGTCACAGGTGATTGTCGACAGCAATGGCGTGGTGAAGAAGGCCTGGCAACTGGCATCGAAAAGCTCGGCTGTTGTGGTGTTAGATAAAAATGGGGTAATAAAATTTGCCAAAGAGGGTGCGTTGAATCAGACCGAGATCAAGCAGGTGATTGATCTGCTGCATCAGTTAGTGAAGGAATAAAAAATGGAGCATAAAAAAGCGCAAATGCTGCGCTTTTTAAAGTTCAGTGAATCAAAATAACGATACCCGGAACCCCGGATTAAGGAACGACTCTTTCGGGGTATATAGCAGTGGCTGGCCAGCCCAGTCATGTACCGTCGCACCAGCAGCCATCGCCACCGCGTGCCCCGCACCGGTATCCCAGATATTGGTTGGCCCGAATCGGGGATAGAGCTGCGCTTCACCTTCAGCGACCAGGCAGAACTTAAGTGAAGAGCCGATAGCGACCGTTTGATGCTCACCCAGCTGCGACAAGTAATCCTGCAACTCATGATCGTTGTCGTAGTGCGAACGGCTGACGACGACCAAGGGTGGATAGGCTTCCTTCACCTGGATTGGTTTGCACTCACCATTCTCTTCTTTCCAGGCTTTCCCCTCAGCGGCGCTGTACATCACTTTGGTTACCGGCACATACACCACGCCCAGTACCGGCACGCCATTTTCGATCAGTGCGATATTGACGGTGAACTCACCGTTACGTTTCAAAAACTCTTTGGTGCCGTCGAGCGGATCCACCAGCCAGTAACGGGTCCAGCCCTGACGTTCGCTCCAGGTTTGTGGATCCTCTTCTGACAGCATAGGCGTTTGCGGATCAAGCAACGCCAGCCCGCTCTTAATCACGTTGTGCGCAGCCATATCAGCCGCCGTCACTGGCGAGTCATCTTGCTTCTGCCGGGCATTAATGGGCTGTGCGCCGTCATAAACCGCCATGATGGCATCACCGGCATCACGTGCCAGCTGGGAAATTTTCTCTAACATTTTCCACCTCAGTACTCTTTCAGAAACGCTAAGTCATACATGAAGCCTAGTTTTTTTTAGGCGGAATAGCCATCCCGTAATCTACGTCAGTTAACAAGTACACTGCGCATTACTGGTTACATCTCACAATTACTTATGACAACTAATTACATTCTCATCAAATTTTGAGATATATATCGAGTTTTTCCTTTATGGATATTCCCCTTTCTGGAGGCACTGCAATGATTACTCGTCATCTGACGTTATCTCTTTTGGCCACGCTGGTTGCCGTTTCAGCTCACGCTTCGCAGGTGGATCTGCGGATCATGGAAACCACAGACTTACACAGCAACATGATGGACTTCGACTACTACAAAGATAAACCGACGGATAAATTCGGCCTGGTGCGAACCGCCAGCCTGATCCACGCCGCGCGGAATGAAGTCACCAACTCCGTGCTGGTCGATAATGGCGACGTGATTCAGGGCAGCCCGCTTGGCGATTACATGGCGGCTAAAGGCCTGAAGAAAGGCGATATTCATCCAGTCTATAAAGCGATGAACACGCTGGATTACGTAGTCGGTAATCTAGGTAACCATGAGTTTAACTACGGACTGGATTACCTGAAAAAGGCGCTGTCCGGGGCAAAATTTCCTTACGTGAATGCCAACGTTATCGACAGTAAAACTGGCGAGCCGCTGTTCACACCGTTCCTCATCACCGACAACGCTGTAAAAGACCGCCAAGGCAAAACCCATAATCTACGCATCGGTTATATCGGCTTCGTGCCACCGCAAATTATGGTTTGGGACAAGGCCAATTTACAGGGAAAAGTCACCGTTGCGGACATCACCGAGACCGCGAAAAAGTGGATCCCGGCAATGCGTAAACAGGGCGCAGACATTATTGTCGCGATTCCGCACTCCGGTCTGTCGGGCGATCCGTATAAAACCATGGCGGAAAACTCGGTCTATTACCTGAGCGAAGTGAAAGGCATCGACGCCATCATGTTCGGCCATGCCCACGCCGTCTTCCCGAGTGAAGAGTTTGCCAGCATCAAAGGTGCGGACATCAAACAAGGCACGCTAAACGGTATTCCAGCGGTTATGCCGGGCATGTGGGGCGACCATTTGGGTGTGGTAGATTTGGTGCTCAATGATAATGATGGCAAATGGCAGGTAGAAGCCGCCCGTGCTGAAGCACGGCCAATTTATGACAAAGCCAACAAAAAATCGCTGGCCGCCGAAGACCAGAGTCTGGTGAAAGTGCTGGCGGAAGATCACAAAGCAACGCGGGATTTCGTCAGCAAGCCGGTCGGTAAATCGACCGACAACATGTACAGCTATCTGGCGCTGGTGCAGGACGACCCGACGGTGCAGATCGTCAACAACGCGCAGAAAGCCTACACAGAGCATTTTATTCAGGGCGATCCAGATTTGGCGAATTTGCCAGTATTATCTGCCGCCGCGCCGTTTAAAGTCGGCGGTCGTAAAAATGACCCAGCCAGCTTTGTCGAAGTGGAAAAAGGCGATCTCACCTTCCGTAATGCCTCCGATCTCTATCTCTACCCAAACACTCTGGTTGTGATGAAAGTCAGTGGGCAGGAAGTGAAAGACTGGCTCGAATGTTCCGCCGGGCAGTTCAACCAGATTGATGTACACAGCAGCAAGCCGCAGTCTTTAATCAACTGGGATGGTTTCCGCACTTATAACTTTGATGTGATCGACGGTGTGAACTATCAGATTGATGTCACACAGCCCGCGCGTTTTGACGGCGAATGTACGCTGATCAACAAGGATGCCGAACGAATTAAAAACCTGACTTTCAACGGTAAACCCATTGATCCGAAAGCGACGTTCCTGGTCGCAACCAATAACTATCGTGCCTACGGGGGCAAATTTGCCGGAACCGGAGACAAGCACATTGCGTTTGCTTCGCCGGATGAAAACCGCTCGGTAGTCGCGGCCTATATCGGGGCTGAAACGCAGAAATCCGGAGCCGTGACGCCAACGGCAGATAACAACTGGAAACTGGCACCGATAGCCGCAAGTCAGCCGCTGGATATCCGCTTCGAAACGTCACCGACGGAAAAAGCGGCAGCATTTATTAAGACTTATGCGCAATATCCGATGACCGCCAAAGGCACCGATGACGTCGGTTTCGAGGTGTACCAGCTGAATCTGCAAACCCCGCAGAAAATTCAGTAACTCTTCATAAGCTAGAAACGTAAAAAAGGGCGCAAATGCGCCCTTCAGATTGCTGTGCTTTCTGTTTTTATACTTCGGCAGAAATTACAAGATTTCCAGCAGCTCAACTTCGAAAGTCAGTGCGCTGAAAGGTGGAATGGACGCGCCAGCGCCACGTTCGCCATAAGCCAGGTTATGAGGGATATAAAGCTCCCACTTAGAACCTACTGGCATCAGAGTCAGAGCTTCGATCCAACCTGCAATAACACCGCTTACCGGGAATTCTGCTGGCTCGCCGCGTTGCACGGAGCTGTCAAACACAGTGCCGTCGATCAGTTTGCCGGTGTAGTGAACACGCACACGGTCCTGACGGCCTGGGATCGGGCCTTCGCCCTGGGTGATCACTGAGAATTGCAGACCAGATTCGGTACTAGTGACACCATCGCGCTGTGCGTTGGTGGTCAGGAACGCCTGGCCTTCCACTGCCAGCGCTTCCTGACGCTCCAGGCGCACTGCATCCGCACGTTCGTGAACTTCACGCAGCGCACGATGCACCACATCAACCGGAACGGCTGGCGTATTCCCTTCCAGTGCATCGCGTAAGCCTGCCAGCAATGCGTCAGGCTCTAAACCCTGTAAACCTGATTCCTGCAATTGTTGACCGACCTGCAAGCCGATACCGTAACTTGCCTGCGCTTCTACACTGTCAAATGAAGGGGTTGTCATGGAGTTTCCTTTAGTCTTTAAATAAGTCGAACGCGCAGCATAACAGTGCGCGGCTTTTGGGTAAAATTCTCTATAGCGCAGAGAGACACTGACTGCAGATTTGCACGCCATGGATCGAATTTATGATACTTGTTGTGCATAAAGAGACCATTTGCGTGCTATTTATGCTTTGTTCCTTTTCGCATCAAGCAGTTAACCAGCTATACTTAGCGGGTATATCCGACAGAATAATCGGGCATGATTTTTTTCTGTTAACTCTGCCAGCTGTGAGTAAGAAAGAGAGGTTGTCATGGGCAGAATCCCGCCCAGGAGAAGGAAAGCCATCCGTATTTATCAACCAATGTTGAGATCGTGGATTGCCATTATGAAAAGGCCGATGCGTGGTACTACGCCGCTGTCTGAAAACGACGAATCTCCGGAGCAGCAAAAGGTGCAGCCATCAATGATGAGCAAAGCCAAAGCGCTGGCCTGTAAAGGCTGGCATATGAGCGATAATTTTGATTGGATGTCGCCGCTGCCTTACGGGCACCGCCGCTGGATTATTGTCAGTGTACTGGTGGTCCTGCTGGCGTTATTGTGGCCCTATTCACCCCCGAACAGCTATTCGCCGTCACAACCGCAGCAACCAGCGTCGATTCCAATGCAAGCTGACCTGAGAAATGAGCAGGGACGCACGACGCAACTTGCACAACCCCAGCCACAACAGCAACAAGCGACCGAGGAGCCACCTCAACCGCGTGCTGAAGAGAACTGGAAGAGTTATCGCATTCAGTCCGGTCAGACGCTGGCACAACTGTTCCGTGATAATAATCTGGCAGTAGGCGATGTCTTCGCGATGGCGCAGGTTGAAGGGGATGAAAAACCGCTGAGTAATCTGAAGGCCGGACAAGAAGTGAAAATACTGCGTAATACGCAGGGAGCAGTGACTTCACTGCAAATTACTAATGAACAGAATTCGACAGTGCTCTTTACTCGCCAGGCAGATGGCACGTATAAGCGCAGCCGATAGTTGATAGTTGATAGTTATTGCTTCCTCCGTTTTACGTCCTAAACAGTGACCTTCCGCTAAAAAGCAAAACGCCGGCACAAGGCCGGCGTTTCAAAGGTTAACTTCAGCGTTATTACGCTTCAGAAACCACAACGATATTCAGTTTAGCGGATACGTCTGTGTGTACCTGGAACTGAACTTCATGTTCACCAGTGGTACGCAGAACGCCATTCGGCAAACGAACTTCGCTTTTTGCAACTTCAACGCCAGCTGCAGTCACTGCATCAGAAATATCGCGAGTACCGATAGATCCGAACAATTTGCCTTCGTCGCCTGATTTAGACGCGATGGTGACTGAACCCAGTTCGTTGATTTTAGCTGCACGAGCTTGAGCAGCGTTCAGAACGTCAGCCAATTTGGCTTCCAGCTCTGCACGACGTGCTTCGAAGAACTCAACGTTTTTCTTGGTAGCTGGAACAGCTTTGCCCTGTGGCACCAAGAAGTTACGAGCGTAGCCCGCTTTAACGTTAACTTGATCACCCAGGCTGCCCAGGTTTGCTACTTTATCAAGCAGAATAACTTGCATTACCTTAACCTCTCAAAGTCGTTTATGGACAGTGGCCAATTACTGATGACGATCAGTGTATGGCAACAAAGAAAGGTAGCGAGCGCGCTTGATACAACGAGCGAGCTGACGCTGGTATTTTGCACGAGTACCGGTAATACGGCTCGGGACAATTTTACCACTTTCGGTAACGTAGTTTTTCAGCGTAGCGATATCTTTATAATCAATCTCTACAACGCCTTCCGCGGTGAAACGGCAGAACTTGCGACGACGGAAATAACGTGCCATTAGGCTAGTCTCCAGAATCTATCAATTCAATCTGCTCGGCATGTAACACCACTTTGTTCAGTCCATTGCGCCCTTGATGGCAACTAATGAATCCAGAAACAGTGAGTTGCGTGCCGACCGTTATACTGTGAGTTAATGCTTGTGACGCTTGTCCACTGACAACCACGGGCATTCTGCACCATGCTTGTCGGTTAAATCCGGCTTCTTCCTGCTGTGAGCGGTGCTCTAGCACAAACTGACAGTGAGGGATGCCCGAAGGACTGACTTTACGAATGGGCGTCTTGCACACTGTGCCGGACAACACCAAACGATTCGCCGTCACGGCAATTACTCTTCAGAATCCCCAGCTTCAGCATCATCATTAGCTTCAGCAAAATCTTCACGACGATCACGACGTTCGTCTTTCGCTTTAACCATTGGAGATGCTTCAGTTACCGCGTGTTTTGTACGCATAACCATGCTACGGATAACGGCGTCGTTGAAGCGGAAGTTTGTTTCCAGCTCATCGATCGCTTCCTGCGGGGCTTCAACGTTCAGCAGAACGTAGTGAGCTTTGTGCAGTTTGTTGATCGGATAAGCCAGCTGACGGCGGCCCCAGTCTTCCAGACGGTGAATCTGACCAGCAGCGTTAGTGATTACTGCACTGTAGCGCTCGATCATGCCCGGAACCTGTTCGCTTTGGTCAGGGTGTACCATAAATACGATTTCGTAATGACGCATAGAATTGCTCCTTACGGATTATTCAGCCTCCTGTCAGGGTCAACCGCGGCCCATGGAAGCAAGGAACGTGTTATGTGTGCGGTCGAAAAAATGACGCGCAATTATATGTACAGCCCCAGCGAAACTCAAGGAGAAAGACAGATTAATTTCTCTACAGCTTTTTCGCGAAGAATGCGGTCGCTTCTGCGAGCGCATGCACCGTCACTTTATGCTTCGCTTCGGACTCAGAAATGAAGGTCAGATGGTGGTCCGCACCACTGCCCGCCAGTTCCTGTTGCAGCCGTAAACTTTCACCAAACGGCACCACGTCATCCTGCTCGCCGTGCCAGACAAACAGCGGTTTACCCATGATTAACGCCGCTTTCCCGCTGAAATCGAGGCTGAGTAACGGCGCGGATTCACGTTCAAAAACCTCGCGCTGTGCGCTGTCGCCGGCGGTGAAGGCAGGGAAAAGGTGATGCGATAAACCCGAGAAATAGCCCGATCCCATCAGGTTTGCCGCGACTTTTACCCACGGAAATTTCACCAGCGCGGCCATGGTTGTCATGCCGCCCATCGACACACCGCCGACGCCCAGGCGCTCGGGATCTGCCAGACCGCGCCTGACAAACACCTCTTTCAGCACCACCAGCTCTTCCACGTTGTTCTGCAGAATGCGCCAGAAATGCGCCACACATTTTGCCTCATCACTTTCGGCACGAGCACCGTGCATAAGTGCATCCGGCAAGATCACGCGAAAACCGGCCTTCGCCAGCATATAGCCAAAATAGGAGTACATCTCTTTTGAGGAGAGAAAACCGTGGTAGAAAAAAATCGTCGGGAGTTGTTGCTGATATTGTCCGGCAGGCACCGCGTGAATGACCTGGATCCCTTCAATATTTTCTTCGTACATCTCAACCATCTGATACTCCTTTTTGCGCATGCTGGAAAAGAAAGCCACCTGAGTCTGTTTTTCATTTTACGGGCAGGAAGCAGGACGATCAGACCTTTTTCGTATGATTTATAACTTGTTATGTAAAGCAGGCCGAGTCGGCCGGTTTCATCTTAATTCAAATTCATAGCCCCATTATTATTTCATTGATTTAGATCAACATTGCATGAAATAAATCGTTACATATGATCATTAATCCTTTCCGGTTTTTCGCCGTTAGTGCGCTATCAAAAGCTAACGGAGAATATTATGGGGATGACATCAAAAAGCTCAG
The DNA here is from genome assembly GCF_014639435.1 of Hafnia psychrotolerans. Taxonomy (GTDB): domain Bacteria; phylum Pseudomonadota; class Gammaproteobacteria; order Enterobacterales; family Enterobacteriaceae; genus Ewingella; species Ewingella psychrotolerans. The sequence goes on from NZ_BMFZ01000004.1 coordinate 282,961, forward strand.
TCCGACGATGGAGCATAGGCGCAAAAATGGCAGCTCTCGCCTCTCTTCTGGTTGGAGCCTTATTTATTATTTTCACGTTGTCACTGACGCATTCCGCTGAAAAAAAGGTCAATGAATTAGCTGTCAGCGCTATCTCTGAGCAAGTGACTGGCGTGGTAGACATGATCGAAATGTATAACGCCAGCCTGACTGCCGAAGTGGACAGCTATACACGGTTATTCAGCCACTTCCTGCCGGAAAATTTCGAACTGGATACCAGCAATCTGGTCAGGGTCGGCGATCAGTCAGCGCCCGTGATAAAAGCTGGGGGGAATACGCTGAATCTAGACAGCAAGATCCCCGATGATTTTCTGGTGCGTACCGGTGCAATTTCCACCATATTCGCCCGACGTGGCGATGATTTTATCCGCGTGACCACATCCCTCAAGAAGCAGGACGGCACACGCGCCATCGGTACACTGCTCGACAATGCCAGCCCAGCGTATGCGAAAATCATAGCCGGAGAGTCCTTTAGCGGGCTTGCCACACTATTTGGCAAAAAATACATCACCAAATATCAGCCGGTGCGTGACGCACAAGGCAACATCATTGGCATTCTGTTTGTTGGTGTCGATATCACCAAAGAATACACCGATATGCGGGCGAAGATTCTATCGAAGCGCATCGGTGAACAAGGGTATTTCTTCGTACTCAACAGCTCGCCGGGTAAAGATGCGGGTAAATATCTGATCCACACTACCGATGAAAATAAAACACCGGCTTGGCCGAACGGCGTGCTACAGCAGGTCATGTCGCAATCGCGTGGTGAACGTGAATACACAGATCCTAATAGCCAGCATCAGCAATTTATTGTTTATGCAAATGTGCCAGCCTGGCACTGGGTCGTAGTGGGCAGTACCGATAAAGACAGCCTACTCGAACAGGTGACCCGCACACGCAATCATTTCCTGATGATAAGCCTGCTGGCACTGCTCTGTTTTGCGACGCTGTTTATCTGGCTGACGCGCAAACTGGTCAGCCGCCCGCTCAGCGACGTCGTGCGTATCGCCCAACAATATGCCAGCGGCGATCTGCGTGCCCGGGCTGAGACGCAGCGCGTCGATGAGATAGGCGCACTGATGCATGCCATTAACGGCATTGGGCAAGGGCTGGAGAAAATCGTCGGCGAGGTACGTCAGGTTTCTTCCGAAATCATGCACAATACGCAGGTATTATCATCCGACAGCGAACAGATTAATCAGCAGATCAGCACTCAGGCCAGTAGTCTGGAAGAAACATCGGCCAGCATGGAGCAGATCACGGCAACGGTTCAGAGTACGGCGGATAACGCCACGCAAGCCACGCAACTCGTGCAGCAGACAGACACCGCAGCAACGGTCGGTGCAGAGGCGATGGATCAGTCCGTCGAGAGCATGAAGGCCATCAAGCATGCCTCAACGCGCATAGCAGACATCACGACAGTGATCGAAGGCATAGCCTTCCAGACCAACATTCTGGCGCTTAATGCTGCCGTAGAGGCCGCCAGAGCCGGTGAACACGGTCGTGGCTTCGCGGTTGTCGCCTCAGAAGTTCGCGCGCTGGCGCAACGCAGTTCAAATGCGGTGAAAGAGATTGAAAACCTAGTTGCCGATTCCCTAAATAAAGTTGAAGACGGGCATAAGAGCGCAGAAAAAACGCAGGCAAGCATGAGTAATATCCTGCAGGGAATCCGTCAGGTGAAAATACTGATGAGCGATATTGATGTAGCGTCACACGAGCAGTCGGCGGGTATTTCGCAGGTGAATATCGCCATTATGCAGATCGGCAAAGCGACGCAGGAGAACGCCACGCTGGTGGAAAACTCACAGCAAACGGCCGCCGCGCTCAGCGAGCAGGGTCGCCATCTTTCGCAGCTGGTCAGCGTGTTTAAGATTTCCGAACGTTAAGACGTGAGTCGCGCGGCAATAAACGCCGCGCAGACTCGCCAGCGCGCCGGTGAAAGGGCTACACTCTGTGTATTACCCTCTTACCGGATATCACGATGAAATCCCTCCGAATCCCCGCTGCGCTGCTGTTACTGGCGGCACTGAGCGGTTGCAGTAACCTGATGCAAACCACCCCGGTTCCGCCGCCCGCGCCAACGGCCAAAGCGCAGGAAATCACCCGTGCTCAAACCTTTACGCTGACCAAAATCGGCAGCATCACTGCGGATGTGATTGGCAGCCCGATGGACGCCGAAGCGGAAATCCAGCGTAAAGCCGATGCGGCCGGTGCGCGGTATTACGTGATCATGTTTAACAGCGAAACCATTGTGCCCGGACGCTGGTATTCCCAGGCCACGCTGTACCGTTAAACGCTATTCTGCGCCGATGGCACGGCTGATCAGCAACTGACACAGACGTTCCGGCAGCAGCGTTTCGCCGCGCGGGTCAAGCACCATCCTGCACCAGGCGTCCGCCATCGGTGGCGAGGCGAATTCCAGCATTTGCGTCGCCGCCAGCAGATTGAACAATTGTCCGGTCAGCCAGCGCCCCTGCGCTTCCTCCGGCGCACGCAGGTGTTGTAAAAACTGACGGGCTGCGCGATCGAACACCCGATTCTGGCCGCGCGCCTGATGCAGTGTCTGTTGCAAGAGTTCTCCGCTGGCTGGCAGCTTCCTGATCGTACGCAGTACATCGAGACACATGATGTTGCCCGAACCCTCCCAGATGCTGTTGACGGGCATTTCACGGTATAACCGCGGCAGCTCGCTGTCTTCGCAATAACCGATCCCGCCCAGCACTTCCATCGCCTCCGCCACGAACGGTATGCCCTGACGACACACTTCGAATTTGGCGGCAGGCGTCAGTAACCGGCACAGCAGTTGCTCGGTGAGGTTCTCCTGCGCACCGGACGCCGCCGCCAGACGCATCAGCAACATGGTCTGCCCTTCCAGCAACAGCGCCATGCGGCTCAGGGTCTGACGCATCAGCGGTTGTTCGATCAGCGGCTTGCCGAAGACCTGACGCTGAAACGCGTGATACAGCGCCACCGAGAGCGCCCGGCGCATCATCGCGTGACTGCCCAGCGCGCAGTCAAAGCGCGTATGACCGCCCATCTTCAGAATATGGCGGATACCCTCGCCCTCCTCGCCCAGCAGCCAGCCGGTAGCATTGCGAAACTCCACTTCACTGCTGGCATTAGACCGGTTTCCCAGTTTGTCTTTAAGACGTTCGATGCGGATTGCGTTACGTTCTCCGTCCGGCAATACACGCGGCAGGAAAAAGCAGGAAAGCCCGCCGTCGGCCTGAGCCAGCACCAAATGCGCATCACTTTGCGGTACCGAGAAAAACCATTTGTGACCGACCAGATGATAGGGTTTTCCGCTGCCGCGCCCCTCCAGTGCCGACGCCCGCGTGGTATTGCTCAGCACGTCCGAACCGCCCTGCTTCTCGGTCATCCCCATACCAATCAAAACGCCTTTTTTCTGATCGCCAGACTGTAAATGCGGGTCATAACGATCGGACATCAGCGGTTTCAGCCAGCCACTGAACTCTGCGGGCAGGTATTTTTGCAGCAAGGGGATCGCGCCAAACGTCATGGTGACCGGACACAGTGTTCCGGCTTCCACCTGCGCATGGAGAATAAACCGTGCCGCGCGCGCTACCGCCGATCCAATACGGGCATCTTCCTGCCACGGCAGATTATGTACCCGGTTGGCGATCAGTCCCTGCATCAGCAGGTGCCAGGCCGGATGAAATCGCACGTCGTCAAGGCGTTCACCAGTGGTATCAAAACGCAACAATTCAGGTGGGTTAACGTTAGCCAGTCGCCCAAGTTCCAGAGACTCAGCGGAACCTAGCTGCTGACCAAGTGAAGCCAAAACGTCGGCATCCCATCCGGCCTGCTGGCGGCTCACCGCTTCACGCAGCGGTGAGTCAGAGAGAAATAAATTGCTGTTGCTGAGTGGTTTAGGCTGATTAAAAACCCGATGTGTTTCCCAATCCATGATGTTCTCCCTGCCGGGTTGTTAAGGGCAAAGTGACGATGGGATTAAGTATGGTAAAAATTGAGGGATTAACAGGCGGATGGATCACAAAGGCAGGAATGTCTGATGGGAACCCTGAGGTTCCCATCAGATTGCTAGCACGTTCGGTTTTAGGTCAGTCTTTCAGTGCACGCTGACGCACAGCTTCGAACAGGCAGACGCCGGTTGCTACTGAGACGTTCAGCGAAGAGACCGAACCGGACATCGGAATGCTGATCAACTCATCGCAATGTTCGCGGGTCAGACGGCGCATACCTTCACCTTCTGCGCCCATGACCAGCGCCATCGGCCCGGTCATTTTACTCTGATACAGATTGTGATCGGCTTCGCCGGCGGTGCCGACAATCCAGACATTGTGCTCCTGCAAAACACGCAGCGTGCGGGCCAGATTAGTCACGTTAATCACGGGGACATTTTCAGCTGCGCCGCTGGCGACTTTTTTGGCCGTCGCATTCAGCTTCGCAGAGCGGTCGCGCGGAACAATCACCGCGTGCACACCGGCGGCATCGGCAGTCCGCAAGCAGGCACCGAGATTATGTGGATCCGTGACGCCGTCCAGAACCAGCAGGAACGGGCTTTCCAGGCTTTCCAGCAGCGCAGGCAGATCGTTCTCCTGGTACTGACGTCCTTCGCGGATGCGGGCAATGATACCCTGATGTACGGCACCTTCTGACTTGTCGTCCAGCCACTGGCGGTTCGCTACCTGAATCACAATGCCGCTGGCTTCCAGCTCATCGATCAACGGTTTCAGACGTTTGTCATCGCGCCCTTTCAGAATGAAAACTTCAAGAAAGCGTTGCGGGTCGGTGTCGAGTAAAGCTTTAACGGAATGAATACCGTAGATAATTTCGCTCATGATGCTCTTTAAAATAGACTTGCGGAAAGCATGCTGTCCGCAATTTAACTAAGGTTACGGGCGATCCTATCATCGACTGAGTTACCCTTCATACTTCGAGTTGCAGATGTGTTGGCTGCGCTTGAAGTATGAAGGACAATAACAATCGCCTGAAGGGTTAGCTGTCAGACTGTTTTTTCTTCGCGCGCTTAGCTTTGGTGGCGTCCGCGATTTTCTGCGTCTGGTCAGAAGGCTTTTTGGCTCTCTTCGGCTTGCCATCTTTGCCTACCGCACTCACCGCTTTCTCTTTCTTCGGTTTCGCCGGTTTTGTTGCTTTTACATCGTCTTTACGGAATGCACTGTCAGGCTCAAAATTCGCGCCTTTCTTCGCTGTACGACGCCGTCCGCCGTTGGCAGGACCGTTCGGGCGCATAGTACGCTCACCCGGTTTCTTGGCACGATCGCGGGCTGTTTTACCGTCACCGCGAGGTTTGCGGCTGCTGGAAACCAGCGCAAAATCGATTTTCCGCTCATCCATATGTACGGCTTCAACGCGGATTTCGACAGTATCACCGAGGCGATAGACCATCCCGGAAGATTCACCGATCAGGCGCTGGCCGATATTGTCATAACGGTAGTAGTCGTTATCCAACGTGGAGACGTGAACCAAACCGTCGATGAACAAGTCATTAAGGCGCACGAAGAAACCAAAGCCGGTAACGCTGGCGATGATCCCATTGAACACTTCGCCAACGTGATCCTGCATGAAGTCGCACTTCAGCCAGTCGGCCACGTTACGGGTCGCTTCATCCGCGCGGCGCTCGGCCATCGAACAATGTTCGCCCAATTGCAGCATGTCATTGTATTCGCTGTGCCAGCCGCCGGTTGGCGTCCAGCGATCTTTCAGCGTGCCGTGCTCTTTTGCCAACAGATACTTAATGGCGCGATGCAGGGCGAGATCAGGATAACGACGAATCGGTGAAGTAAAGTGGCCGTATGACTGCAGGGCCAGGCCGAAGTGTCCACGATTTTCTGGATCATAAATCGCCTGTTTCATCGAACGCAGCAGCATGGTTTGAAGCATTTCACGATCAGGACGACCGGCCAGCTCATCCATGATCTTGGCGTAGTCTTTAGGTTCAGGCTTCATACCACCGCCCATCACCAGCCCCAATTCACCCAGCACACTTTTCAGCGCTGAAATGTGGTCGTCACTTGGACGGTCATGAACGCGGAAAAGTGCAGGCTCGTTATGTTTTTCAACAAAACGCGCGGCCGCAATATTCGCCAGAATCATGCACTCTTCAATCAGTTTGTGAGCGTCGTTACGCACGGTCGGTTCGACACGCTCAATACGGCGTTCTGCGTTAAAGATAAACTTGGCCTCTTCTGTTTCGAAGGCAATACCACCACGTTCTGCACGCGCCTGATCCAAAGCTTTGTACAGGTGATGCAGTTCTTGTAGGTGTGGGACCAGTGGACCGTACTGTTCGCGCAGCTCTTCGTCGCCATCAATAATGCGCCAGACTTTGTTGTACGTCAGGCGCGCGTGGGAGCTCATCACCGCTTCGTAGAATTTAGAACCGGTTAGTTTGCCCTGCGCTGAAATGGTCATTTCGCAGACCATACACAGGCGGTCAACCTGCGGGTTAAGCGAGCAAAGGCCGTTGGACAGCACTTCTGGCAGCATCGGGACGACTTGCGATGGGAAGTAAACGGATGTAGCACGGCTGCGGGCTTCGTCGTCAAGCGCGGTACCGTGGCGGACGTAGTAACTGACGTCTGCAATGGCAACCCATAAGCGCCAGCCTCCACCGCGTTTTTTCTCACAGAATACGGCGTCATCAAAGTCGCGGGCATCTTCACCATCAATGGTGAGCAGCGGTAAGGCGCGCAAATCAACGCGACCTTTTTTGGCCTCTTCAGGGACCTGCTCGCTCAGGCCTTCAACCTGTTTAAGCACCTGAGGTGGCCAGACGTGTGGGATCTCATGGGTACGCAGCGCGATATCTACCGCCATGCTCGTGCCCATTTTGTCACCGAGTACTTCGACAATTTTACCGACCGCCTTGGTACGACGCGTTGGACGTTGAGTCAGCTCAACCACCACCATATAGCCCATGCGTGCACCATTAATGGCATCGGCCGGGATCAGAATGTCAAAGCTAAGACGACTGTCGTCCGGCACCACAAAACCCGCGCCTGCATCAGTAAAGTAGCGGCCCACAATCTGGCTGACTTTAGGCACCACGACGCGAACGATACGGCCTTCGCGACGGCCTTTGCGATCGGTGCCAATAGGTTGTGCGAGGACCACATCACCATGGATGCACATTTTCATCTGTTCAGCGGAAAGATAAACATCATCTTTTTTCACGCCTTCAAGGCGCAGGAAGCCGTAGCCATCACGGTGACCAATCACCGTGCCTTTTAGCAGGTCCAGGCGCTCCGGCAACGCGTAGCACTGCCGGCGGGTGAAGACTAACTGACCATCACGCTCCATCGCCCGCAGACGACGGCGCAGGGCTTCCAGCGCTTCTTCGCCGGATAAATCCAGTTCAGTACTCAGCTCTTCACGGCTGGCTGGCGCTTCGCGTTTGGCGAGATGCTCAAGAATGAACTCGCGGCTCGGAATAGGTGATTCGTATTTTTCTGCTTCTCGTTCCAGGAATGGATCTTGTGACATAGCGGTTCCTCCGTTGTCATCAGCAGTTTGTTGAAACTTTTTCATTCAACAAGCAATAATTTGTAGAGCGTTGAATTGTCCCTGACCATGTCAGCCAGAGTGTACTGATTCAGCTCATCAAGAAAATGTTCAACAGCAGTGTGCAATATCTGCTTAAGTCGACACGCGGGCGTAATGTGGCAGAAATCCCCTGCGCAGTTCACCAGCGTCAGAGGTTCAAGTTCACGTACCACGTCGCCAATACGGATAGTTTCAGCGGGCTTACCCAGCTTAATACCACCATTCTTACCCCGTACAGCAGTGACCAGCCCAGCCCGGCTCAACTGATTGATGATTTTCACCATGTGATTTCTCGATACACCATAAACATCGGTGACCTGAGAAATGTTAGTCATCTGATCGTCTGGCAATGACGCCATATAAATCAGTGCCCTCAAACCATAATCAGTAAAACTCGTTAACTGCACACATACCTCAGAGTCGTAGTTTACCCGGTCTTTCTACGCCAACTATGACAACAGGGTGAAGAAGATTGTTTAAATTTGCTATTAAATGATAAACCAGCCACGAAGTTTGCAGCTAATCATTTAGATAGTGGATGCTTTATGGAAAGTAAACAAGCGCAGGTGGGTAGAAAAAAACAAACCGGACACGAGGCCCGGTTAGGATTCTATTGAAGCATTTGCAGCCAACAGACGAGTCTGTTATGCGTCAAATGGGTCGCGCAGGATCATGGTTTCGCTACGATCCGGACCAGTCGAAATGATATCAATCGGAACTTCGGTCAATTCTTCGATGCGCTTGATGTAGTTAATTGCTGCTTGTGGCAGTTTATCGAATTCTTTCACGCCAAAGGTGGTTTCGCTCCAGCCAGGCATGATTTCGTAGATTGGCTCGATACCTTCCCAGCCTTCTGCTGCCAGCGGAGTAGTGGTCATTTCGCGGCCATCAGGCATGCGATAACCAATACACAATTTAACGTCTTTCAAGCCGTCCAGCACGTCCAGTTTGGTCAGACAAAAACCAGACAGGGAGTTGATCTGCACAGAACGACGGACAGCGACGATATCCAGCCAGCCACAACGACGGCTACGACCCGTGGTCGCACCAAACTCGTTACCTTGCTTACGCAGGAACTCGCCGGTTTCGTCAAACAGCTCCGTTGGGAACGGACCAGCACCCACACGGGTGGAGTAGGCTTTAACGATACCCAGAACATAATCGACGTAACGCGGACCGATACCGGAACCCGTAGCAACGCCGCCAGCAGTGGTATTGGAGGAGGTTACGTAAGGATAGGTACCGTGGTCAATATCCAGCAAAGTGCCTTGTGCGCCTTCGAACATGATCAGATCGCCACGCTTACGCGCGCCATCCAGCAGCTCAGACACGTCAACAACCATGGCGGTCAGGATGTCGGCGATAGCCATGACATCATCCAACGTTTTCTGGAAATCAACGGCTTCGACTTTGTAGTAATTAACCAGCTGGAAGTTATGATAATCGATGATTTCTTTCAGCTTGATAGCGAAAGTTTCTTTGTTGAAGAGATCGCCAACGCGCAGACCACGACGGGCAACTTTATCTTCATAAGCCGGGCCGATGCCACGACCGGTAGTACCGATAGCTTTATCGCCACGCGCTTTTTCACGCGCCATGTCTAAAGCGACATGATAAGGCAGGATCAGCGGGCAGGCTTCAGAGAGTAACAGACGTTCGCGTACAGGGATGCCACGAGCTTCAAGTTCGCCCATTTCTTTCATTAAGGCGTCAGGCGCCAGTACAACACCGTTACCGATGATGCTGGTGACATTTTCACGCAGAATGCCAGAAGGAATTAAATGAAGAACGGTTTTTTCACCGTTGATAACCAGAGTGTGACCGGCGTTGTGACCGCCCTGATAGCGCACAACATATTTAGCCCGTTCAGTCAGCAGGTCGACGACCTTGCCTTTCCCTTCATCACCCCATTGAGTGCCGAGTACGACGACGTTCTTACCCATCTCAAGAATCACCAGGTTGCTTAAAAAAGGATTCTAACATCTCAATCCTGGGTTTCCAGCACTTTTAGTATACGGTTACGTGAAAATTTTAGAATACGTGCTACACATCAAACAGCGAAGTCGCAGTCAAAATGTAACGAATCGTTACCCACCGGTCTTATTACGCAACATGTAGTAAATTACGAAGCCTGCAACCACAAGTGCCCCGCCAAAGCGGCGTAATATGCTGTCAGGAAGCTGAGTCATTGATTGGATCATTTTTCTCCACCCTTTTGGATAAAGCATTGGTCCCAGACCCTCCAGGACCAAAACCAACCCCAATGCTAACCATATACTCGAGTTCATTTTGCAAATTTCTCAGTGTGCTTATCAGGTCCACATAAAACAAAAGGCCCAGTTAAGGGCCTTTTGAATACCGACAAACCATTACGGTTTGGTTTTATCCGGGGACTTCATAAAGCGGAAGAAGTCGTTGTCCGGACTTAATACCAAGACATCGTTACCGCTCTTAAAGCTCTCTTCATATGCACGGAGGCTACGAATGAAAGCATAGAAGTCGGGAGCCTGACTGAAGGCATCCGCAAACAGTTTCGCTGCTTCGGCATCACCTTCACCACGCGTTATACGAGCTGTACGTTCAGCCTCAGCCACGGTACGGGTTCTTTCGTAGTCAGCAGTCGCACGCAGCTTCTCTGCCTCCTCCTTACCTTGGGAGATGTGGCGCAAAGCAACCGAGTTACGTTCAGCACGCATACGGTCATAGATTGCACTCGACACTTCATCCGGCAGGTTGATTTGCTTGAGCCGCACATCAACGACTTCGATACCCAGTGCCGCCATACTGTTCGCATTCACCGCTGGCTGTTTACCTTTGGTTTCCTGTTCAACACGTTTGGCTACTGAGGCTATCGCGTCATCAGCTTCCGTTGTGGCTTCCACTTCTTCAGTAGAACCATTGTTAAGAGCATCCCGAACATCCTGCGTCATACGCCCGCGGGAGTCAGTCACGATGTCTTTCACATCCAGACGACCGATCTCAGAACGCAAACGGTCACTCAGTTTACGTTTCAGTAGAACTTCGGCCTGGGAGACATCACCACCACCGGTTGCCAGATAGTAACGGCTAAAATCGCTGATACGCCATTTCAGATAGGAGTCAACGATCAGGTCTTTCTTCTCGCTTGTTACAAAGCGGTCAGCCTGATTGTCCATGGTCTGAATACGTGCATCCAGAGTTTTCACAGATTCGACAAAAGGAACCTTGAAGTGCAAACCTGGCGAATAGATCAATGGCTTGTTGTCGCCGTCACGCAGTACTTTGCCGAAACGCAGAACGATGCCACGCTCGCCTTCCTGAACGACAAACAGTGAAGCATAAAGCGCCACCAGCACCACAACGACGATAAGTAAAAATGACTTACGCATTGTTATTCTCTCCCTACGCGAAGTGTATCGTCACGCTGTGCGTTAACACGACGTTGGTCCATGACACTGCCAGAAGAACGGGAACCGCTGTTATTAGCACTGCTGCTTTTTACGTTACCGTTTAAACTCGATACTGACGGTGAAAGCCCGTGATCTTCGCTATCCGTGGCTGTACTGGCATTATTGCCACTCAGAATTTTATCTAACGGCAACATCATTAGATTGTTACTCTTATCATTCACCAGAACTTTACGTGAATGGCTAAGAACGCTTTGCATCGTTTCTATATAAAGACGCTCGCGGGTAATTTCCGGCGCAGCTTTATACTCAGGCAGTAATTTGGCAAAACGTGCCACTTCACCCTGAGCCTCCAGGATGGTACGGGCTTTGTACGCTTTGGCATCTTCTAGCTTACGCTGTGCTTCACCATTAGCCTGCGGCTGAATCTGGTTAGCATAGGCTTCGGCTTCACGGATAGACTGTTGCTCTCTCTCACGTGCGGCAATCGCGTTATCGAAAGCGGCCTTCACCTCTTCCGGCGGACGCGCAGTCTGGAAGTTGACATCCTGAATGGTGATGCCCATTTTGTATGGCCGGATAGTATCTTCCAGCACACGTTGGGTATCACTACGGACCGTGGTACGACCTTCGGTCAGGATCTTGTCCATAGTGTACTTACCGATAACACCACGCAGCGCACTGTCAGTTGCCTGACTCAGACTGTCATCAGGATTAGCAACGCTGTATAGATAGGCCTCAGGATCGGTGACGCGATACTGCACGTTCATTTCAACGCGCACGACGTTTTCATCGGAGGTCAGCATGACGCCAGAGGCAGCCAGTTCGCGGACAGACTCGACGTTAACCGCACGAACCTGATCGACAAACGTTGGCTTCCAGTTCAGACCGGGTTGTACCAGATGGCTAAATTTACCAAAACGGGTAACAACGCCGCGCTCGGCTTCTTTGATGGTATAGAAACCACTGGCAGCCCAAATGACAACAACCGCAACGACAGCGATGCCGACAATACGTCCGCTCATACTATGTTGCGGGCCCGATGCATTACCGGTTCCGTTACCATTACCCGAACCTTTACCTCCGAAACTGCTCAGTTTTTTACTGAGTTTACGGAAGATATCATCAAGATCTGGCGGTCCTTGTTCTCGGCCGCCCTTTTTATCGTTACCACCAGAATTATTTCCACCAGAGTTGCCGCTATTATTGCTGCTTCCCCAGGGGTCGCGGTCCTGTCCGTTATTACCGGGCTGATTCCACGCCATGTTATAGCTCCATTATTCTATGATTGGTGTTCTTCAGGCCAAATCAGACAGGTTCTGGTTGCAGACATAACCACTCAGTTCCTGCTCTTGTTTGCAGAGGCGGTGCCAGTCAACAATGGGCATTCGCACCATAAGACCGATACTTCCATCCTCTTCAATCCATTCTTTCTCAATAGCCTGAAGCTGGTAAAAACGGCTACGAAGGCGGCCGGCCTCTGGTGGTAAACGCAATTCATGCTGCGCTATTTCACCAGAGAGACGCTCCGTCAACGCCTGAAATAGCAACGGAATACCTTCACCGGTCACGGCTGAAAGCCAGACCCTGATCGGTAAATTCTCCTCGTTGCGGTCGATACGCGGGACAAAGTCATCCAACATATCTATTTTATTCATCACTAACAGCACGGGGATGTCATCTGCTTCAATCTCTGCCAGCACCGTATTCACTGCGTCGATATTTTCTTCAACGCGAATATCCGCTGCATCAACGATATGTAGTAACAGAGTCGCCTGTCGGGTTTCCTGCAATGTTGCTTTAAAAGCAGCAACCAAATCGTGGGGCAGGTGACGAATAAACCCTACGGTATCTGCCATCACCGTTTCACCAACATCTACAACCATGATGCGGCGCAGCGTTGGGTCGAGGGTGGCAAACAGTTGGTCGGCGACGTAAACGTCGGCCTCAGTGATACGGTTAAACAACGTGGATTTACCGGCGTTGGTATAGCCAACCAATGAAACAGTTGGAATATCAGCACGCATCCGCGAGCGACGCCCTTGCTCACGCTGTTTAGCGACTTTTTCAAGCCGGCTGAGGATCAAAGTGATCCTGTCGCGTAATAAACGGCGGTCAGTTTCGAGCTGGGTTTCCCCCGGGCCTCTGGCACCAATACCCCCACCTTGGCGCTCAAGGTGCGTCCAGCCGCGAACGAGTCGGGTAGCAATGTGACGTAACTGCGCCAGTTCTACTTGTAACTTCCCTTCGTGAGTTCGTGCGCGCTGGGCAAAGATATCTAAAATTAATCCGGTACGATCAACCACGCGACATTCGCATAGCGCTTCCAGATTTCTTTCCTGGCCGGGCGTCAGTGCATGATCGAACAAGATAACAGATGCACCAGTTGCTTTAACAGCATCTGCAATTTCTTGGGCCTTTCCTTCACCGACAAAGTACTTAGGGTGCGGGGCCTTGCGGCTACCCGTGATGACCTGGAACGTCTCCACACCTGCAGAAGATACCAAAGACTCAAACTCGCTTAGGTCTTCCGTGTCTTTGTCTCGCGAGAAATAGATATGAACCAGTACGGCCTGCTCACCGGCTTCATAACGGTCAAACAAGCTGATGACCTCTCATTTTTAAAAAAACTGCCAACCAGGGACTCATAAGCATAGTCGGAATACTTATGGGCCCCATCATGATTGACCAGCAATGCGCTTTATTCAGCGTCATCGCTTTCCTGCACAGGTTGCGCAGAAGGCGTACTACCTTGATGATAGCTACTGGTACCACCACTGCTTGGATTATTACTATGGTGAGAAACCGGGCGGGAAGGCACAACGGTGGAGATTGCGTGTTTATACACCATCTGGCTTACCGTGTTCTTTAACAGAATGACAAATTGATCGAAAGACTCAATCTGGCCTTGAAGCTTAATACCATTCACCAAATAAATAGAAACCGGAACACGTTCGCGACGCAATGCGTTCAGGAACGGATCTTGCAAAGATTGCCCCTTAGCCATTCTATCTTTTCCTTATTAGTTTGTTGTTTGTAACTCAGAGCCTATCGGCTCGAAAATAAATCACATCAAAAGTTTGCGCGTTGAGTACTAATCAATTGTACACAATCACCCAACCTATGCACTAACAACCTGAATTACACGGCGTAAGGCTTCGTCTGGCTTTTCACTGTCCAACCATTCAACCCCCTCCCAGCCACGCAACCAAGTCATCTGACGTTTGGCCAGTTGTCGTGTCGCGCAAACACCACGATAAACCATTTCATCGTAGTCGGTTTCACCAGAAAGATATGACCACATCTGGCGGTAACCCACACAACGAATGGAAGGCAAATCCGTATGCAAGTCGCCTCGGGCTATCAGCGTTCTCACTTCGTTTTCAAAACCATTCAACAACATCTGACTAAAGCGTTGTTCTATACGTTCATGTAACAACTCGCGCTGATTCGGCGCAATCGCAAACTGATGTACGTGATACGGCAGCGATTGACCAGAAATTTTAGTCAGTTCGGTTAAAGTTTTACCTGAAATATAAAAAACTTCCAGTGCTCTGGACAGTCTCTGCGGATCATTCGGATGAATTCGCATTGCTGCTACCGGATCTACCTCACGTAATTGGTCATGGAGGCTCTCCCATCCGCACTCTGTTGCCTGGATTTCGATGCGCTGTCGAATGGCCGGATCCGCCGGGGGCAACGGCGAAAGACCTTCTAATAACGCTTTGAAATACATCATCGTGCCACCGACTAACAACGGAATTTTATTCCGCGCAGTGATCTCAGCCATTTCTCGCAAGGCATCAGCGCGAAAATCAGCGGCTGAGTAAGCTTCACGGGGATCGAGGATGTCGATTAACCGGTGAGGTGCATCGCGTAATTCCTCTTCAGTCGGTTTGGCGGTGCCAACATCCATGCCGCGATAAATCAGCGCCGAATCCACGCTGATAATTTCCACAGGAAGATGCTCAAGTAATGATATCGCCAGCGCCGTTTTGCCGGAGGCCGTCGGCCCCATAATGAAGATCGCCGGAGGTAAAGGATGTGTATTCAAGTCAGTCACGCTTCAATGCCGCCAGAGTAGGCTGTAAATCAACAGGTTGCAGAAGACCAGACGGAGATGACTTCACGAGTTGCGGGCAAAGACGCTCTACGTCTGTAAGTAATTGTATCGCTTGCGAAATGGTCCAGTTCTCATGATCGCTACCCATGTAGCGGGCAAACCACATAGCTACCGCATCAGGCGTCACCTCCTGCTGAACAACAAGGTAGCCTAACAGGTCGGGTATCAACTTTTGTAAATTTTGTTGGCGTAAAGGTAAAGGTACTGCGCGTAATGTCACACGCTGATGATCAATCACCATCTCTAGACCAAATTTTTGCAGCAATGCCTGATGCTGAGTAAACGCTGCGCGCTCTTCTTTGTTTATATGGAGTTTAAGTGGGATAAGTAAAGGTTGAGGACGTAATCCCTCTTCAGGCGGCGTTAATTGTGCCCGCTTCAGCCAGCGCTCCGCGATGGGTAGCGATAACAGCACCAGCTGTTTCCCACGCTCAAGCAGCGCATATTCCGGCGCGCAGATCGTCAGAACACGCCCGAAACTCTGGCTGTGCGAGTCCAACGTCGACTCAGGTAACTGACTATGTGAAATTTTGGTCGGTAGCGCCGCTGCCGGCTCCTCGACTTTCAGCACCTGCCCGGTCGGTTGCAGTAAGCGCTGATACACATCGCCCTGTCGTTGACTGTAAGGCGGCTTGTCATCTTTAAACAGCGCTTCACGTGGTTGACTGACGCGCGACGTTGCAGGAAAGACATTTTCCCGCACGGCGCGTGATGCGGCGTCATGCTTCACAGCCGGTTGCGAGAAGTGATTTCCTCCCGCAGCCTGGCGGTTTTCGGGCTGCCAGCGCCGTGCATCAATTTCCACACCGTCTTCATCGACAGGATTTGTAGCGAGCAGATCAGGTTTCGCGGCCTGCTGCAATACCGTCATCACAGCCTGATAAATAAAATCATGCACTAATCGCGACTGATGGAAACGGACTTCATGTTTGGCCGGATGAACATTTACATCCACTTGATGCGGATCTACGTCCAGGTAAAGCACGAAGGCAGGTTGCTGATCGTCTTTCAACTGATCCTGATAGGCCTGGCGGATCGCATGGTTAATAAGACGATCTTTCATCATACGATTATTGACGTAGCAATATTGCATGTCGGTCAGGCTGCGCGATCCGGCAGGATCGGCGACCCAGCCGTGGATCCCCAAATCGCCATGTTCCCACTTTACCTCAAGCGCATGTTGCACAAACGTCGGGCTACAGATAGCTCCCAGCCGTCGCAACGACTGCGCAGGGTCTGTCACCGCACGGTATTGTCGCATCAGCTTACCGTTATGCGTGAGATTGACGGCCACATCAAAGCGCGCCAGCGCAATGCGCCGAACTACCTCGTCGATATGTGTAAATTCAGTTTTCTCGGTGCGCATAAATTTGCGCCGGGCGGGTGTGTTGAAGAACAGGTCAAGAACTTCGACTGTAGAACCCTGTGGATGCGCCGCCGGTTTGACCGTAACGGCCATATCGCGGCCTTCGGCATACGCCTGCCAGGCTTCGGGTTGCGTTGCAGTGCGTGACGTCAACATCAGACGGGAAACTGAACTGATGCTGGCCAGGGCTTCTCCACGAAAACCCAGGCTGACTATGGCCTCAAGGTCATCGAGGCAGTGGATTTTACTGGTAGCATGACGCGCCAGGGCCAGAGCCAGTTCGTCTTTAGCAATGCCGCAGCCGTTATCACGGATGCGGATAAGCTTAGCCCCGCCGCGATCGATATCAATGTCTATACGCGTTGCCCCCGCGTCAAGACTGTTCTCCACCAACTCCTTCACCACCGAAGCCGGTCTTTCCACAACTTCACCCGCCGCTATCTGATTGGCTAATTGCGGGGGCAGAACCTGAATCGGCATAATGGCTCCAGAGGTAAATCGTCATAACTCGCCGATACTAAAGGGCCGAATTATGACTGCGGAATGGTTAAGGTTTGGCCGAGTTGTACCTCACCAGACTTCATGTGATTGGCCGTTTTGATATCATTCATGCTGACCCCGTACTTCGACGCAATCTCTGACAGCGTATCACCGCGGGTGACTTTATGTTTTTCCACATTCTTTTTGACCGCAGCATTTTTCTGGCTGTTTACCGATACCGCTTTAGTCCCCGCGGGCACTTTCAAGCGTTGTCCAACCCATACGCCGTCCTTCTTCAGCTTGTTCAAATCACTCAACGCGCCCACAGTCGTACCATATTTAACGGCAATGCCTGTCAGCGTTTCACCGCGTTTTACCTTATGAATCTGCGTTGCGCCACCTGAGGCCGCCGTTGCTTCAACTGGCCCTGGCTGGCTCATGGAACTGTTAACGGAAGTGCTGCTATCAACCGCCGTTGCTGAGGCCAGCAACGGACGGTTTTCGACCTTTGGGCCGGATTGCAACGGATGCGAGAGGAAGTAATTGTGCAGACCAGAATAGATAGCCTGGGCAATTTTATCCTGATACGCACTGCTTCCAAGCAGCCGCTCCTCATGACTGTTACTGATGAAGCCGGTTTCCACTAACAAAGAAGGAATATCCGGTGAGCGCAGTACGCCAAGGCTGGCATGTTCGGGTTTGGCTTTATGCAATGCTCCAACGCGGCGCAGTTGAATTAACACTTTCGACGCGATGTCATAACCGACGCGTTGCGAATGACCAAACTGTAGATCCAGTACCGCCTGACTTAAGTAAGGATCAGCAGCAGTATTTGCCAGCATGTCACCCGCACCACCAAGCAATTCAGATTGCTTCTCATGCTGCTCCAACCAGTTACCCATTTCACTGTTGGCCCGGCGGTTGGACAGTACCCAGACCGATGCGCCGGTAGCGCTGCGGTTAGGTGCGGCATCCGCATGAATAGAGACAAGCACATTGGCGCCTTTCTTACGGGCAACATCTGAACGTCCCATCACCGAAATAAAGTAGTCACCATCACGAGTCAACACAGGTTTAAACATCGGATCGCTTTCGAGTTTGGCTTGCAGTTTACGGGCGATGGCAATAGTGACATTTTTTTCTTTCAGGCCATTAGCCCCAATAGCTCCGGGATCTTGCCCGCCATGCCCCGCATCAATTGCCACAATCACTTGATTACTGCTGTCACTTCCACGAGTTCGCGGCGTGAGTGTCGCGTCTGACTTAGGCCCGCGAGTTACTGCTGTCAGTTTACTGCCGACAAAGGGGCTTGGTTCGCGGCTTTCCCTTGTTAAAGCTGCATTTGGCGACGGTGTTGACGTACTCGAAGGAACAGAACGCCTCGCACTTTTTGTACCTGCAGCGTTCATCGTGAAGACAACACTATTTCCCTGAACCACCGCATTAGTTTTCACTTTTTGCGTCAGCTCAAATACGAGTCGTTGGCTGTGAGCATCTTGTGCATTACTAGAGCGCACCCGATTCACCAGATTCTGACCATTAAAATTCAAGGGCAGACCTTTTATTACACCGCTTTGTTTAATGTCGATGACTACCCGTTCAGGATTATGCAGCGGGAAGAAAGCGTAGTCAGGCTTCCCATCAAAAGTAATGGTGATTATCGACTGGGTCGCTCCGTTGGAAACATTGATATTTTTCATGCCTGCTGCCGATACAGACAGTGGTGTCAAAGCAAAAAATAGCAAAATCGACGTAAAAAACAGCGCCGTAGTAAGGAAAATCTTTTTGAAGCAATCACTCATCGCACGATGATCCTTGCTGTTGTACCAGATGCAGTAAACTTATTCCGCGGGCAGAAACCCCTTTCAGTGTCACTTTTCGCCCATCATTCTGATATTCCAGTGTTAATTCAATATCGGGCTCAGGCAGGACTCCGGCGCCCTGCTGCGGCCATTCAACCAGACAGATAGCGTCTTGGGCAAAATAATCACGAATGCCCATAAATTCCAGCTCTTCCGGGTCGGCAAGACGGTACAGATCAAAATGATATACCGCCATCGGATGTAACTGATAAGGCTCTACCAGAGTATAGGTAGGGCTTTTTACATTGCCCTGATGCCCAAGCGCCTGAAGAAAACCACGGCTAAAGGTCGTTTTTCCGGCGCCTAAATCGCCGAAAAGATGAATGACTGTCGCACCAGTACAAGCTTTGGCCACCGTGGCACCCAGTTTAAGCGTTGCGGCTTCGTCCGGCAGAGAGAGTTGTAGTTGATTCATTGGGTGATATCTTTTTTTTAAAGTCAGGATTAACTAACGGAGCAATTACCGCTAAAAGATCAGTCGCCAGCATGCCGCGTGTACCTTGCAAAAGGGCTATCCGGTCAGCGGCTGCGCCGTGCACTACCGCGCCAGCACAGGCTGCGTCAAACAATGAAAGTTGCTGAGCTAACAATCCGCCGATAATACCAGAAAGTACATCGCCCATGCCGCCGGTCGCCATACCAGCGTTGCCGACGTCGGCCAACGCCATTGGTCCGCCATTCTCTGCAATCAACGAGCCCGCACCTTTGAGGACGACAACACCGCCGTATCGTTCTGTCAGCTTGCGTACTGCAAGTAAGCGGTCACTCTCAATATCTTTCACCGAACATCCCAACAAACGAGCTGCTTCGCCGGGATGTGGCGTTAACACTCGATTTTGCCGTTTCTGAGGAGTGATTGCCAGTAAGTTCAACGCATCAGCATCGAACAGAGCAGGTTTCGTGCTCTCAGATACCTGTTTGAATGCCGCTTTACCCCAGGCTTTCTGCCCCATGCCGGGTCCGACGACCACGACGTCGGCCCACTCAAGGCTGATTGACAGTGATTTTTCATTAAGCTCCTGCACCATGAGTTCGGGCCTGGCGGTCAGAATCGGTCCAGCATGTTGTTTGTGAGTAAGTACTCGCACCATTCCAGCACCCGCTCGCAATGCCGCTTCTGACGCCATAAGGATCGCGCCCGCAAAACCTATATCGCCGCCAATCACCAGTAAATTACCGTGATCGCCCTTATGTGAGCATGGGCGACGCAGAGGTAACCAGTCACCCAGTTGGGTGGCGTCAAGTCGCTGTAAAACGGCTGGATATCCGCCCAGCCAGCTACGTAGACCAAGAGACTCACAATGTAATCTCCCAACATGATCACGCGCTTTACCGGTCAGCAGACCAGGTTTGAGGGCAATGAAACTGATGGTCAGGGTAGCCTGCACCGCTTTACCAGGTACAGTCCCCTTCTCTGCATCGAGACCTGAGGGGATATCCAGAGACAACACCGGGGCTTCATGAGCATTGATCGCAACAATCAACGCGTCATAGGGCGCACACGGTGCTGAGGCTAAACCGGTCCCGAGCAGTCCATCAATAATGAGATCAATATCTGGTGGCCAGCGGGTATCTGCTGCACCGACCGCCCCACCGGCGCTAAGCCAGGCATTCTGCGCCGTCTGCGCTTCATCAGGTAAGGGCTTAGCGTTTTTCACCGCCAAAAGCGTCACGCTTATGCCAGCAGATTTCGCCAGTCGTGCGACTTCATACCCATCGCCGCCGTTATTGCCATGCCCACACAGCACCAGCCAGTGGTGAGCTGCCGGGAACGTCGTCCGCGCCAGATGAAATGCCGCCACCGCCGCGCGTTGCATCAACGTAAACAACGAAATACCGATTTCCTGCGCGGCATGACTTTCCGCCTGACGCAGCCAGTCCGCAGAAAAAACAGAATGTGGTAAACTCAGTGCGTTACGTTCTTCACTTTGGTTAGTCATGACACTCCCTCTTGATCTTGTTCACCTGGCCCAGCTTATCAAGCAATGGGGCCAATCCCTTGGCTTCCAGCAGGTTGGTATCTGCGATACCGATCTTTCTGCTGAAGAGCCAAAATTGCAGGCATGGCTTGATAAACAATACCATGGCGAAATGGAATGGATGGCTCGTCACGGCATGCTGCGCGCGCGCCCGCATGAACTTCTGCCCGGCACGTTACGTGTCATCAGCGTTCGAATGAATTATCTGCCCGCCAACGCCGCTTTTGCCAAAACACTGAATAACCCTGAACTGGGCTACGTCAGCCGTTACGCACTCGGGCGTGATTATCATAAATTGCTACGGCAACGCCTGAAGAAACTCGGTGACAAAATTCAAGCACACTGCACTGAACATGCTGATTCAATAACAATTGATGGTCAGAAAAAGCATGGCACAGAAATCACTTTCCGGCCTTTTGTCGACTCAGCGCCAATTATGGAACGCCCGCTGGCGGCGAAAGCAGGGATTGGCTGGGTTGGTAAACACTCACTCATTCTCAATCGTGAAGCGGGTTCGTGGTTCTTCCTCGGTGAATTGCTGATTGATTTACCTCTGCCAGTTGACAAGCCTCAGGAAGAAAAATGCGGCAAGTGTGTTGCCTGCATGACCATCTGCCCGACCGGTGCAATTGTCGCGCCTTATACCGTAGATGCACGGCGCTGTATTTCTTATCTGACGATTGAACTGGAAGGAGCGATCCCGGAAGAATTTCGCACGCTGATGGGCAACCGTATCTATGGTTGCGATGATTGTCAGTTGATTTGCCCCTGGAACCGTTATTCGCAACTCACCGACGAAGAAGATTTCACACCGCGCACCGCATTACATGCTCCGGAGCTTATCGATCTCTTTGCCTGGAATGAGGATAAGTTTTTACGGATAACTGAAGGTTCATCTATCAGACGCATTGGTCATTTACGCTGGTTGCGTAATATTTCGGTCGCATTGGGCAATGCGCCTTATGCAGAAAATGTACTTTTGGCGCTGCAAACGCGGCGAGGTGAAAATAGCCTGCTGGACGAACATATTGAATGGGCTATAGCGCAACAACTGAAAAGAAGGAATGAAAATAAGGTGGAAGTGCAATCTTCGCAGACGAAACGGCTGATTAGAGTGGTCGAAAAAGGATTACCACGCGATGCATAAGTGTCAATTACAAATGTTTCAATGCCACCTTTTTATCTGTGCATAAAAATATAAATGCTTTGACAATCAAGTGCAAAAGAAAGAGCAAGTGATCAAGATAACGTTTTTTCATAAAAAAATGTTATTTGAATTCAGCAAGTTATTTTCTAACAAAATAAACAGACCAGAAAACGCACTGTGTAAAAATCCAACTAAAACTGTGGATAAGTCTGTTCAGAAAGTTACTACAAAGAATGTAAAGTGATGACGTAACGCGCCTGTAAGTGGCGTGCTGTCTGGCCTGGAGATTGAATGAATAAAATGGAGCGGGAAACGAGACTCGAACTCGCGACCCCGACCTTGGCAAGGTCGTGCTCTACCAACTGAGCTATTCCCGCATTGAGATGTATGATACATCCTGCTGTTAACTGGTTTGTTGGAAAACCACAGCATCACTTCTGAAGATACACATTTTGGAGCGGGAAACGAGACTCGAACTCGCGACCCCGACCTTGGCAAGGTCGTGCTCTACCAACTGAGCTATTCCCGCGTCACATGGCACTTATTTCTAAACTTGATCAACTACTTAAAATTTGGAGCGGGAAACGAGACTCGAACTCGCGACCCCGACCTTGGCAAGGTCGTGCTCTACCAACTGAGCTATTCCCGCTCTGCGCACCCAATGAAATTGTTCACCGGTACGGGGTGCGCATTATACGAGAAATCCTTCCCCTAGCAAGCCCCTGAAAGCAAAAAAACATGTTTTTCGTTCAAGTGCCGATTAAAAGAACAAACCGGCGATTTAATCAACACATCGGAAGGATTGGATGTTCTTCAGTAGGTTAAAAAGATTTTAAAAATAAATAGCCTAAATAATGCGAGTTGCAGAAAGGCCGCAAACGCACGGCTTCCGATGGTCTGACATGAATCAGTGATTCAGTGAGAGAAGACAACCCGGACATGTGCGGCTCGCAGGATAACCGATGATCACAGTTGGATAAAATGCTCGCGGTAGTACGCCAGCTCGGCCACGGATTCACGAATATCATCCAACGCCTGATGGGTATTCTGCTTTTTAAAACCACCCAGCACTTCTGGCTTCCATCGACGCGCCAGCTCTTTAAGCGTACTGACATCCAGATAACGGTAGTGGAAGTAAGCCTCCAACTGCGGCATGTATTTGAAGAGGAAACGGCGGTCCTGCCCAACACTGTTACCACAAATCGGTGATTTACCTTCAGGTACCCACTGTTGCAGGAACTCTATCGTTTTCAACTGCGCCAGATTGTCATCAAAAATACTGGATTTCACCCGCTCAACCAAGCCGCTGCCGGTATGAGTGCGCACGTTCCAGTCATCCATCATCGCCAACTGCGCATCTGACTGATGAACCGCCATCACAGGACCTTCGGCTAAAATATTCAAATTCGCATCGGTCACCAAGGTGGCAATCTCAATGATGCGGTCACGTTCAGGGTCAAGCCCGGTCATTTCCAGATCGATCCAGATTAAGTTACTGTCATTTCCTGCCATGATATTTCCTGTTAACAGCCTGTTATTGGTGCTATTGCATCAACAATCAGAAGTTTATGAGAGACGTCTTGAGTCACCGCCAGCCAGCAACGGTTAATAAATACGTAATAGCTGGTATCATAGACGTTTTGGTCGCAACGAGCGATTAAAGCCAGTCAAGTGAGGCGTAGTGACTAAGTCAAAACTGTCCAAAGGGCAACAACGTCGCGTTCAGGCTAACCACCAGCGTCGTCTGAAACCGACCGACAAACGTAAAGAGCTGGATGACTCCCTGCATGGCGCACCGCAAGACGGCGTGGTGATCAGTCGTTTTGGGATGCATGCGGACGTTGAAGCTGCCGATGGCAGCCAGCACCGTTGCAATATCCGCCGAACTATCCGCTCCTTGGTTACCGGTGACCGAGTCGTCTGGCGCGCGGGCGAAAATGCCAGTGTCAAAGGCATCGTAGAGGCTGTACATGAGCGAACCTCCGTACTGACTCGCCCTGATTTCTACGACGGCGTAAAACCCATCGCCGCTAACATCGACCAAATCGTCATTGTTTCCGCCATTTTACCTGAGCTGTCACTCAATATTATCGACCGCTACCTGGTGGCCTGCGAAACCGTGGAGGTTGAGCCGCTGATTGTGCTCAACAAAATTGACCTGCTCGATGACGAAGGGCGCAAGTTCGTCGAAGGTATGATGGATATCTATCGCAAAATTAATTACCGCGTGCTCGAAGTTTCTAGTCAGACCGGCGAAGGGATGCCCGAGTTTGAAAGTGCCCTGATTGACCGTATCAGCATCTTTGCTGGCCAATCCGGGGTAGGCAAATCTAGCCTGCTGAACGCATTACTGCCACCAGAAGAGAAGCAGATCGTTGTGAATGTGGTGTCCGACAACTCAGGTCTGGGCCAACACACCACGACGGCCGCCCGCCTTTACCACTTCCAGCATGGCGGTGACGTCATCGACTCCCCAGGCGTGCGCGAATTCGGTCTGTGGCATCTGGCACCGGAACAAATCACACAGGGCTTTATCGAATTCCGCCCATTCATGGGCTACTGTAAATTCCGCGACTGCAAACATGGCAGCGATCCAGGTTGTGCCATTCGCGATGCGGTAGATCGTGGGGATATAGCCGAAGAGCGTTTCGACAACTATCACCGCATACTGGAAAGCATGGAAGACGTAAAAACACGTAAAAATTTTGATGCGTTGTAATAGCTAACTGATTGAGTTGTTAAGCGATGAGCTGGATTATTAGCTCATCGCTTAACAGGATTCATTAGCCGGTATTGAAGCGATGATTTACCCTCGTTACAATCCGCAGCCTTAAACTGAGTCGCTGCATTAAAAGGGCCAATCATCACGCTCAGTGGTGCGCTGAGGTAGAGTGCTCTGCCGCAGAATACCTGCCTATTTTCCGCGCCGTGAATTCCGGCGCGATGACATCACCCAAGAGGTTCTCCGTGCTGGACAGTATCAAAATCAAACTTCAATACTTACTTCCTAAACAAGGATTAACCCGTCTGGCTGGCTGGGGCGCAGAGAAGCGTGCCGCAATGCTAACGCATTGGGTTATTAAAGGTTTTGCGCGCTATTACCATGTTGATATGAAAGAAGCAAAGGATCCGGATCTCAAATCCTACCCGACCTTCAATGCATTTTTCGTGCGCCCGCTGCGCGATGGCGCACGTCCCGTCGTCAGTGGTCTGGATATGTTGTGCTTGCCCGCTGATGGCGCAGTCAGCCAGTTAGGTGCCATTACTGACGGTAAACTGTTCCAGGCCAAGGGCCACTTTTACTCGCTGGAAGCATTACTGGCGGGAAATTACCTGTTGGCTGAGCAGTTCAAAGAGGGGCAGTTTGCTACCATTTACCTTGCGCCACGTGACTATCACCGCGTACATATGCCATGCGATGGCGTACTGCGTGAAATGATTTATGTTCCAGGTGATTTGTTCTCGGTTAACCCACTGACCGCAGCTAATGTTCCGAACTTATTTGCGCGCAATGAGCGAGTTATCTGCCTGTTTGATACGGAGTTTGGCCCTATGGTGCAGATTCTGGTGGGTGCAACCATCGTAGGCAGCATTGAAACCGTATGGGCAGGCTGTGTAACACCACCGCGCGAAGGCATTATCAAACGCTGGACGTACCCTGCAGCGGGCAGTGAAGGCGCTATCGCACTCGAGAAAGGCGAAGAGATGGGACGCTTTAAACTGGGCTCAACCGTCATCAACCTGTTTGCTGCGGGTCAGATCAATTTCATGCCTCAGCTGAGTAACGGCACCGTCACCCGCATGGGCGCACCTTTTGCTGAAGCCATTCGCCAGAGTACCAAGGTTAAAGCTGAAACTGCTGTCGTCCAAACCGATCCCATCGTTGTTGATGACATAAAGACGCCGACAGAAACTACACCCGTTCCGGCAGGTATGGCGCAGGCCGGAGTGACCAAGCCTGCGGCACCACCGGAAGAGATCTGACACCTTCCCTGCCCCAAAATATTAAAGGAAATATTGAGTGCGTCTGATCCCTGCGTTACTGATGAGTTTACTGCTGGCCCTGCCGATGATAGCCAGCGCGGCACCGTCGGAGAGTCAGCTCAAACAAGAGCTGAAACAGGCTGAAGCCAATAAGGAAATGGCAAATCAGGCGCAGGTGGTCGAAGCATTACAAAGCGCACTGAACTGGCTGAGTGAAGCGCGTGCCTCAACGGTACGCGCCGAACAGTATCAAAAAGTGATCGATGACTTCCCTAAGCTGACTCAAGGTTTGCGCCAAGAGTTACAAGCGCAGGGTGATACGCCACTGCCGGTCGATAACACCCTGACGGCTGCTCCGTTGGACCAGCAAATCCTGCAGGTCAGCAGCCAACTGCTGGAAGAGGCCCGCCAGTTGCGACAGGAGCAGGACCGCTCGCGCGACATCAGCGATTCCCTCAGCCAAATCCCGCAGCAGCAGTCAGAAGCGCGCAATGCGCTCAGTGATATTGAACAACGCATACAGTCAAGCGTGACATCCGGCAATACTTCGCAACTTAGCCAGGCACAGATGAATGCTTTACAGGCTGAGTCTGCCGCGCGGAAAGCCAAAGTAGATGAGCTGGAGCTAGCTCAGCTTTCCGCGAGCAACCGACAAGAATTGTCGAGAATGCGCGCCGATTTGTACAAAAAACGCCACGATCATCTCGATCAACAACTTCAGACGTTACGCAATAACCTCAACAGCCAGCGCCAGCGCGAAGCCGAGCAAGCTATCGAAAAAACCGAGCTGCTGGCAGAACAAAGCGGTGAGCTTCCCGCCTCAATCAACAAGCAGCTACAAGCCAATCGCGAACTCTCTCTGGCGTTGAACCAGCAAGCGCAGCGCATGGACTTGCTCTCTTCCCAACAACGTCAGGCTGCCGCCCAAACCCTGCAGGTCCGACAGGCACTGAGCACTATCCGCGAGCAGGCACAGTGGCTGGGCGCATCAAATCTGCTGGGCGAAACCCTGCGTGCGCAGGTGGCGAAATTACCTGATGTACCCAAACCGCAGCAATTGGACCGGGATATGGGTCAGTTACGCGTTCAGCGCCTACACTACGAAGACCTGCTCGATAAACAGGCACTCTTCAGGCAGGCGCGTCAGGACGACGGCACACCGCTGACCGCCATACAGCAGAAAACCCTTAATGCGCAATTACGTACCCAAAGTGACTTACTCAATTCGTTGCTTTCCGGGTGTGACTCACAAATTTTGGAGCTCACCAAGCTGAAGGTGGCCAACAACCAACTGGTTGAAGCGCTCAATGATATTCATGAGGCCGCTCACCGCTACCTATTCTGGGTTGCTGACGTCAGTCCTATTAGCTTCTCTTATCCGCTGCAGGCAGCACATGACCTGACACGCCTGCTGTCGCTGGACACTCTGTCACAGCTCAGCAGCGCCTCGCTGATGATGGTTACCAGCAAAGAGACGTTAATCCCCTTGTTTGCTGCCCTGATTCTGGTGATTGTCAGCATCAGTTCGCGACGTCATTATTACGCGTTTCTGGAGCGATCCAGCAGTCGGGTGGGTAAAGTCACGCAGGACCATTTCTCACTGACAATGCGAACCGTGTTCTGGTCGATTCTGGTGGCACTACCGCTGCCGGTGCTGTGGGCTGCGCTTGGCTTTGGGCTGCAAAATGCCTGGCCTTACCCCATTGCCGTCGCTATTGGCGATGGGGTAACCGCCACCCTGCCTATCCTGTGGGCGTTTATGATAAGTGCCGCACTGGCACATCCGCAGGGATTGTTCGTGGCACACTTCGGTTGGCCACAGCGCGCGGTTTCCCGGGCGATGCGCTATTATATGATGTCAATTTGGCTTATCGTGCCGCTGATTATGGCGCTTATCACCTTCGATAACCTCAATGACCGTGAATTCTCCAACACCCTGGGCCGCTTATGCTTCATCCTGCTTTGTCTGGCGCTAAGCCTGGTAACCCATAGCCTAAAACGCGCCGGGATCCCACTCTATCTGGATAAGAAGGGTAATGGAGAAAACCTGCTCAACAATGCTCTCTGGTGGTTGCTGTTAAGCGCGCCAATGGCTGCTGCATTGGCATCACTCATGGGCTATCTGGCGACAGCGCAGGCGCTGCTGGCAAGGCTCGAAACATCAGTGGCCATCTGGTTCGTTCTGTTGGTGATTTATCATATTATCCGCCGCTGGATGCTTATTCAGCGGCGCCGGATTGCTTTTGAGCGTGCGAAACAGCGGCGTGCCGAAATGCTCAGCCAACGCGCACGCGGTGAAGAAGAGTCGCAACACGCTAACAGTAACGAAGGCACCGTCGAGATCGAAGAGCCCGAAGTGGATCTCGATACGATCAGCGCCCAGTCTCTGCGTTTGGTGAGATCTATTCTGACCATGATCGCGTTTGTTTCTGTGATCTTCCTGTGGTCAGAGATCCACTCAGCATTCTCCTTCCTTGAAAATATCCATCTCTGGCAGGTCTCTTCCGTCAATCAGGGGGTGGAAAGCATGCAGCCGATCACCCTCGGCGCAGTGTTGATCGCCATTTTGGTATTGATCATCACCACACAGTTGGTGCGAAATCTGCCTGCGCTGCTGGAACTGGCGCTACTGCAGCATCTTGATCTCTCGCCCGGCACCGGCTACGCCATTCTCACGATCACCAAGTACGTGCTGATGATCGTAGGTGGCGTGAGTGCTTTCTCACTATTAGGGATCGAATGGGCAAAGTTACAGTGGCTGATCGCAGCACTCGGTGTTGGTCTTGGTTTTGGTTTGCAGGAGATCTTCGCCAACTTTATTTCTGGTCTGATCATTTTGTTCGAAAAACCGATCCGCATCGGTGATACCGTGACGATCCGCAACCTCACGGGTAGCATCACGAAGATCAATACCCGTGCAACCACCATCGCTGACTGGGATCGTAAAGAGATCATTGTTCCAAACAAGGCGTTTATCACCGAACAGTTTATCAACTGGTCGTTGTCTGACTCGGTTACTCGTGTGGTATTAACCGTTCCAGCCCCTTCAGAGGCTAACAGCGAGGAAGTCTCTCAGATCCTGCTTAGCGCGGCGCATCGCTGTTCGCTGGTACTTGATAACCCCGCACCAGAAGTCTATCTGGTCGATTTGCAGCAAGGTATTCAGATCTTCGAACTGCGTATGCACGCAGCCGAGATGGCACACCGTATGCCACTACGCCATGAAATCCACCAACTGATCCTGGCAGGCTTCCACGAGCACGGCATCATATTGCCGTTCCCTCCATTCCAGGTCCGTATGGAAACGCTACGCCGGGCGCAAAATGGCAGCAACGCGACGTTCACTACCTCCAGCAGCGGTAACATGACCAGCAGTAGTGCGCGCTCAGCGGGTGATTTGTAATCTAACTCAAGACACCTGACTGACTGAGTTACCCACTAAAAGACAACTAAAAGACAAAAGGCCGGCAATTCACATTGCCGGCCTTTTGTAACAACGTCTTCTGGATTCCAGAATATTCCCCTTTTAGGCTCTCATCACCGGGAATGCCAGGATCTCGCTGAGGCTATCGGCACCTAACGCAATCATAATCAGGCGGTCAACGCCCAGCGCCACACCGGAACATTCTGGCATACCGTGTTCCAGCGCATCGAGCAGGTTGTTATCTACAGGCTGCACCGGTAAACCGCGCACGGAACGCTTCTGGTTGTCCTGCGCAAAACGCTGACGCTGCTCTTTGCTGTCGGTCAACTCGCGGAAACCATTCGCCAGTTCGACGCCTTTGTAATAAACCTCAAAGCGCTCCGCCACTCGGTGATCTTCGGTACTAATTTCAGCCAGAGAAGCCTGTGTGGCGGGGAAGTGGTAAACAAACGTCGGTTTATCGCGGCCTATATGCGGCTCAACACCCATGGTGAACAGCAGCTGCAACAGCGTGTCGCGGTCCTCTTCGGTGTCAGCAATGTTCGACAGATCGAGTTTTGCTGCCGCTTCACGCAACTGGGTTTTGTCGGCCGAAAGCGGGTCAACATCGAGATGACGAGTAAACGCCTGCTGGTAAGAAAGCGTTTCTGCCGTTTCGCAGTCCAGCACTTGTTGCAGAAAGTCATCCACTTCATTCATCAAACGGTACATGTCATAACGCGGGCGGTACCACTCCAGCATAGTGAATTCAGGATTGTGGTGACGCCCCGCTTCTTCATTGCGAAAACTTTTACCCATCTGATAAATCGGCCCACTGCCCGCTGCCAGCAACCTTTTCATGTGGTATTCAGGGCTGGTCATCAGATACAGTGTCATGCCATCAGCTGCACCTGGCCCTACAAACCGCGTGGTGAAAGGCACCAGATGAATATCGGTGACTGTCGCCTGGCTCATCGCCGGCGTTTCTACTTCTAATACGCCACGATCGGCAAAAAAACGTCGAATCTCAGCGACGATTGCCGCGCGCTTCAACAAATTGGCGATAGGAGCACTGGGTTGCCAGCTTGCTGTTTCGCTCATGGTTCTTAACTCCGAAGTGAGAAAGGGCATGCAGTCTACCTGCATCCATAAAGGCAAACAAATATCTCATTCTGTGCCCCAAAGCGATAAGAGAAGAGATATAAAGCCGAAATCAGCATTTACATCAAATTCCCTGGTCTACCCCTTAGGTATAATAATCCCTTACAAAAAATAAGAATACTCACCTCTGAGACCGTACCTGCGTGCCATCAGAGTCAACGAAGCCATCAATAGTACTGGCTTCTCAAAGGGTCTTAAGGCCCAAAATCATGATGATAGTGGAGGAATGCAGTGCAAACCTTTAACGCCGACATTGTAATTATAGGCGCTGGTGGGGCTGGCTTACGTGCAGCCATAGCCGCAGCGGAAGCCAATCCCAGCCTTAACATTGCGCTGATATCTAAAGTTTACCCAATGCGCAGTCATACTGTGGCTGCAGAAGGTGGCTCGGCCGCTGTCACACAGGATCACGACAGCTTCGACTACCATTTTCAGGATACCGTATCCGGTGGTGACTGGCTCTGCGAACAGGATGTAGTGGATCATTTTGTCCACCAGTGTCCAAAAGAGATGGCACAACTCGAAATTTGGGGCTGCCCATGGAGCCGTAAAGAGGATGGGTCAGTCAACGTGCGGCGTTTCGGCGGTATGAAGATCGAGCGCACATGGTTTGCGGCTGATAAGACCGGCTTCCATATGCTGCATACACTGTTCCAAACCTCGCTGAAATACCCGCAAATCAAACGATTCGATGAGCATTTTGTTCTGGATATTTTAGTCGATGATGGCCGTGTTCATGGGCTGATTGCTATCAATATGATGGAAGGTACGCGGATACAAATTCGCGCCAACGCCGTGGTAATGGCTACCGGTGGCGCAGGCCGCGTTTATCGCTACAACACCAATGGTGGCATTGTTACCGGCGATGGCATGGGCATGGCATTCCGCCACGGTGTTCCGCTTCGTGATATGGAATTCGTGCAATATCACCCGACTGGCCTTCCCGGTTCAGGTATTTTGATGACGGAAGGTTGCCGTGGTGAAGGCGGTATTCTGATTAATAAAGAAGGCTACCGTTACTTGCAGGATTACGGTATGGGGCCGGAAACGCCATTGGGTGAGCCGAAGAACAAATATATGGAACTCGGCCCGCGTGACAAAGTGTCCCAAGCTTTCTGGCATGAGTGGCGTGCAGGTCGTACAGAATCGACCCCGCGCGGCGATGTGGTCTATCTCGACCTGCGCCATCTCGGTGAGAAGAAATTGCGGGAGCGTTTACCGTTTATCTGTGAACTGGCGAAAGCCTACGTCGGCGTTGATCCAATCAAAGAGCCGATCCCGGTACGTCCAACAGCGCACTACACCATGGGCGGTATTGAAACCAATGCTCAGTGTGAAACCCGTATCAAAGGCCTGTTTGCTGTAGGTGAGTGTTCATCCGTTGGCCTGCATGGTGCTAACCGCCTTGGCTCAAATTCACTCGCAGAACTGGTGGTGTTTGGTCGTATGGCCGGTGAACAAGCCGCGTTACGCGCAACTGAGCAAATCCCTTCAGCTAACAATGCCGCACTCGATGCGCAGGTTGCCGATGTTGAGAAACGCCTGGCAGATCTCATGGCACAGGAAGGCGACGAAAGTTGGGCAAAAATTCGCGATGAAATGGGCATGTCGATGGAAGAAGGCTGTGGGATTTATCGCACACCTGAACTGATGCAAAAAACCATTGATAAGCTGGCCGATCTGAAAGAACGCTTTAAACGGGTAAAAATCAAAGACACTTCAAGCGTCTTTAATACCGACCTGCTGTACACACTCGAACTGGGTTACGGGCTGGATGTTGCTGAATGCATGGCGCACTCTGCTTTCAACCGTAAAGAGTCTCGAGGTGCTCACCAACGTCTTGATGAAGGTTGCACAGAGCGCGATGACGTCAACTTCCTCAAACACACTTTGGCCTTCTACCAGCCCGACTCTGCTCCACGACTGGAATATGGCGAAGTGAAAATCACTACGCTGCCACCAGCCAAACGTGTTTATGGTGGCGAAGCCGAAGCTCAGGACAAAAAAAACAAGGAGCAATCTCATGGCTGAGTTGAAAAGCCGGAAAGTTGAGATCATGCGTTACAACCCAGAAACTGACAGTGCGCCGCATCCGGTAGTGTATGACGTACCTTTCGATGAGACGACATCACTTCTCGATGCCCTGGGCTACATCAAAGATAATCTTGCCCAAGATTTGTCCTACCGCTGGTCATGTCGTATGGCGATCTGCGGCTCATGCGGCATGATGGTCAATCGTATACCTAAACTGGCCTGTAAAACCTTCCTGCGTGAATACCCGGAGGGCATGCAGATCGAAGCTCTGGGCAACTTCCCGGTTGAACGCGATTTAGTGGTCGATATGACTCACTTCATCGAAAGTCTGGAGGCGATCAAACCTTATATCATTGGCAACACACGTGACACCGATCAGGGCCCAGGGAAACAAACGCCAGCACAGATGGAGAAATATCATCAATTCTCCGGCTGTATCAACTGCGGTTTGTGTTATGCCGCCTGTCCGCAATTCGGTTTAAACCCCGAATTCATTGGTCCTGCGGCCATCACGCTGGCGCACCGCTATAACCTCGACAACCGCGACCATGGCAAACAGCAGCGCATGCCGCAATTAAACGGCCAGAACGGCGTCTGGAGCTGCACATTTGTTGGTTACTGCTCCGAAGTCTGTCCGAAGCATGTTGATCCTGCGGCGGCTATTCAGCAAGGCAAAGTCGAAAGCATGAAAGACTTCATGATCGCGAGGCTTAGACCGCAATGAGGGAACCGAATATGATAAATATGCCAAGCAAACGTAAAGCTTACGTCCGAGAAATGAAGCCTAATTGGTGGCAAAAATCGGGATTTTACCGTTTTTATATGCTACGTGAAGGCACCGCGATTCCTGCGGTCTGGTTCAGCCTACTGTTGTTGGCCGGGCTGTTCTCACTCAAAAACGGTGCAGAAAGCTGGGTCAGTTTCGTCGGTTTTTTGCAAAATCCCATTGTGATGGCCATTAATTTGATCGCTCTGCTGGCAGCCTTACTACATACCAAAACCTGGTTTGAACTGGCACCGAAAGCATCAATTATCATCGTTAAAGGCCAGAAAATGGGGCCGGAGCCGGTGATTGCCGCCTTTTGGGCAATCACGGGTATTGCCACGCTGGCTATTCTGGCTATCGCCCTATTCTATTAATGGAGGAGATAATGAATAAAATGCTTCCAAAACGCTCTGATGAGCCTGTTTTCTGGGGCCTATTCGGCGCAGGCGGTATGTGGAGTGCCATTTTTGCTCCAGTGATGATCCTGCTGGTGTGCTTTCTGTTACCGCTGGGTTTATTCCCAGGTGATGCGCTGAGTTATCCGCGCATCATGACTTTTGCACACAGTTGGATCGGGCAATTATTCCTATTGCTGATGATCGTTCTACCTTTGTGGTGCGGCCTGCACCGGATCCACCACGCCATGCATGATGTAAAGATCCATGTCCCGGCAGGCAAATGGGTGTTCTACGGATTGGCATCCATCCTCACCATCGTGACTATTATTGTTTTGATTAGAATTTAATCTTTCCTCACGGCCCGACCCTCGGGCCGTTTTCCCGCCGTTGTATTGCCTCTTTCCCTCATTATTACCTACACTTAGAGAACACCCTAAGGAAGGAACTGTCATGCGTATTTGGTCAAAACTCAGCGTTGTACTGTCGGCGGTCATGTCGGTCGCCTGCAGCATCACGCCGCCTTCCGACGTAAAAGTCGTTAATAACTTTGAATTAAACCGCTATCTCGGTACCTGGTATGAAGTGGCGCGACTGGATCACAGCTTTGAAAGTGGATTAGAGCAGGTTACAGCCAATTATAGTCTGCGCGAAGACGGCGGTGTAAAAGTCATAAACCGCGGTTTCAACCCGGAAAAACAGAAGTGGCAGGAAAGTGAAGGCAAAGGCTATTTCACCGGACCGAATACCCGCGCGGCGCTTAAAGTCTCCTTCTTCGGCCCGTTCTATGGCGGATATAACGTCATCGAACTCGACAAGGATTACCAATATGCGCTGGTGTGTGGACCGGATAAAAGCTATCTGTGGATTTTATCACGTACACCGACACTCAGTGATGGAGTGAAGCAGAAGTTGCTCAACACAGCTCAGCAATACGGCTTTGATACCCATCAGTTAGTGTGGGTTAAACAACACGAGTGAGCGTAGCGGAAAAAGAGGTGCTGCCTGCATGCTACTGCAAGCAGCATCTACATTAAGCGGGGATTTTAGACGCAAATTATTATTGCGCGCTTTTTTGGATAGCTTTTCCACCAGCAGAAACATCCTCACCCACACCACGAGTGGTGTTACAGGCAGTCAATGCACTGGACAGCACCAAAACAGACAAAACAGTGAGAATACCTTTCTTCAGCATATAAATTTCCTTCCTATAAGAGAATGTAAAGTATGACCACTTAAGTGTAGTAAAAAAAAAGCAACGCAAGGTTTAAATGAGGATTTTAGGAAAGAGAGAAAATTGCGGCTGAAGGGATCAACTCTTTCTGGAGATAGCGCCACCCAGATGCTGGATATCTTCACCAAAGCCGTGAACGGTATTACAGCCACTTAGGATAGCTAGCAGCAATACAGAAACCATGATAAACACCATTTTCTTCAACATCGTTAAAGTAATCCACCGAAAAAGTGATGAGTTGAAAGTCACGGTAGGTTTAAATCTACCGTGACTTTCGCTGGCGTTATGTCGTTGTCGACTTACTTAACGCGGGAAACATATTCGCCAGAGCGGGTGTCACAACGGACAATTTCGCCGATCTGCACGAACAATGGGACCTTAACTACTGCGCCGGTACTCAACGTAGCAGGCTTGCCGCCGGTGCCCGCAGTATCACCTTTCAGACCTGGGTCCGTGTCGACGACTTCTGCTTCGATAAAGTTCGGTGGCTGAACAGCGATAGGACGGCCGTCCCACAGAGTGATGATACATTCCGCATTGTCCTGCAGCCATTTCGCCGCATCAGCAACAGGTTTAGCATCAACCTGGTGTTGTTCGAAAGTCTCAGGGTGCATAAAGTGATAGAACTCACCATCGTTGTAGAGGTAAGTCATGTTGGTATCTACCACGTCTGCACCTTCGCAGGAATCCGTAGATTTGAAGGTTTTTTCTACACGTGAACCTGTCAGCAGACGACGCATTTTCACACGTGCAAAAGCCTGACCTTTGCCTGGTTTTACGAACACACTGTCTTCGATAGCGTAAGGCTCGCTTTCGAACATGATTTTAAGACCCGGACGGAAATCGTTGCTAGAATAAGTCGCCATGATGGCCCTCTAATTTTAAACTGGTATTAGCCAAAAAATGGCAAACATTGTAACCCTAAATACGCCATTTAGAGAAGATTGGTTGTATCAACTCGGCGATGTTATTACAGACCCGGATGAACTGCTTACTCTTCTGGCACTTAACGATAATGCAGAGCTGCAAAAAGGGCGTGATGCCCGTCGTTTGTTCCCGCTACGTGTTCCGCGTACCTTTGTTGCGCGCATGCAACCGGGTAATCCGCACGATCCTCTACTGTTGCAGGTCCTGACCGCACGCGAGGAGTTTATCACCGCGCCGGGCTTTACGACCGACCCTCTGGACGAGCAACGCAGCGTCGTCCCGGGACTTTTGCACAAATATAGTAATCGCGCATTGTTGCTGGTCAAAGGCGGTTGTGCGGTGAACTGCCGCTACTGCTTTCGCCGTCATTTTCCGTATCAGGAAAACCAGGGAAATAAAGCCAATTGGGTTCAGGCGCTGGATTATATCCGCACACACCCTGAACTCGATGAAATTATTTTCTCAGGTGGTGATCCCCTGATGGCGAAAGATCACGAACTTGACTGGTTGATCACAGAGTTGGAGGCCATAACGCATATCAAACGGCTGCGGATCCATAGTCGCTTACCGGTTGTGATCCCGTCACGCATTACGCCAGCACTCTGTCAGCGCCTTCGCGAATCACGCTTACAGGTGCTCATGGTGACGCATATTAATCACGCCAACGAGATTGATGAAGAACTGTGCAATAGCATGTCAAAGCTGAAGCAATCAGGAGTAACGCTGCTTAATCAAAGCGTGTTGTTGCGCGGTGTTAATGACTGCGCCGATACTCTTGCGCAACTGAGCAACGCATTGTTCAATGCGGGGATCCTGCCGTATTACATTCATGTGCTGGATAAGGTGCAAGGTGCTGCGCATTTCATGGTCGGCGATGATGAAGCACGGATGATCATGAAAGGACTGATGGGCAAGGTTTCCGGTTATATGGTGCCTAAGCTGACGCGTGAGATCGGCGGTGAGCCAAGTAAAACCATTCTGGATTTGCGACTCAAGCAGTCCTGAATTGGCTGAAAGTCAGGATCAAAAAGGGATGCCCGGTGGCATCCCTTTTACTATTTCGTGTATTGCTCAGGAGAAAGCCCGCCCGCTTAAGGACACTTATACACCTGGCCAACCATTTTGCTGTCTACCGGCACGAAACTGGACAGTAAATTTTGTGTCGGACTGTTTGCACCATAAATAGTGTTGCCACCCATTGATGCCGCTTTGTTACGCAGGTCGTTTGCCGCGCCGCGCATTGAGCTGCCGTCACCGCCACTGCCTGAGAACCAATTGCTTTGCGCACCAGTAACATCACCGATCAGCTGGCATTCGCTGCCAGGTTTAGTATCGGTGAATTTTACCTGCTGGCCCGCTGCATCAAGTTGATGAGTGGTACTGCACCCGGCAAGCAGCATGGCAGCTGACAGGCCCAGTAACATTTTAATCCGCATCACTTTCCCCATTTGATATTGAAATCTCTTAAAGCCTATCAGAGAACGCTTGGCTCTCTTAGGCATCCGTTGCCACGTTTACCTAGTGTTCAACGCGTTACCTGAGATAAACAGGCAATGGCGATAGGCTACAGTTTACACGTTAAACTCCAGAGACAATGAGAGTTATCTTACTGAATCGGGCGAAAAAAGGTCAAATAAAGAAACCCGGCCATAAATGACCGGGTTTCTTCAACATACAAAAGGCTTTCGCCATTCATACGCCTAGCGGATAAACGCCAAGGGGATGATTTACATCATGCCGCCCATGCCGCCCATTCCACCCATACCGCCAGCACCGCCCATGTCGCCTTTATCATCTTTCGGCAAGTCGGTGATCATGCACTCAGTGGTGATCATCAAGCCAGCAACAGAAGACGCGAACTGCAAAGCAGAACGGGTAACTTTAGTTGGATCCAGGATACCCATTGCGATCATGTCGCCGTATTCTTCGGTGTAAGCGTTGTAGCCGAAGCTGCCTTCACCTGCTTTCACTTTATTTGCGATAACAGAGGCTTCTTCACCGGCGTTAACGACGATCTGACGCAGTGGAGATTCCATCGCGCGCAGAGCAACACGGATACCGACGTTCTGGTCTTCGTTGTCGCCTTTCAGGCCAGCCAGAGTGTGAGCAACGCGGATCAGCGCAACACCACCACCAGCAACCACACCTTCTTCAACAGCAGCACGGGTAGCGTGCAGTGCATCTTCAACGCGGGCTTTCTTCTCTTTCATTTCAACTTCAGTCGCTGCGCCTACTTTCAGAACGGCTACGCCGCCTGCCAGTTTAGCCACACGCTCTTGCAGTTTTTCGCGATCGTAATCAGAGGTCGCTTCTTCGATCTGCTGACGGATCTGAGAAACACGGCCCTGAATGGTCGCTTCTTCGCCAACACCGTCGATGATGATGGTGGTGTCTTTGTTGATAACAACGCGCTTAGCCTGACCCATGTCTTCCAGCGTCGCTTTTTCCAGCTCCAGACCAATCTCTTCAGAGATAACGGTACCGCCAGTCAGGGTTGCGATGTCCTGCAACATAGCTTTACGACGGTCGCCGAAGCCTGGTGCTTTAACCGCAGCCACTTTCACGATGCCACGCATGGTGTTCACTACCAGAGTCGCCAGGGCTTCGCCTTCAACGTCTTCAGCAATGATCAGCAGTGGTTTACCGGCTTTAGCAACAGCTTCCAGTACTGGCAGCATTTCGCGGATGTTAGAAATCTTTTTGTCAGCCAGCAGAATGAACGGGCTTTCCAGTTCGATTGAACCGGTTTCTGGTTTGTTGATGAAGTACGGAGACAGATAACCGCGGTCGAACTGCATACCTTCAACCACGTCCAGCTCGTCTTGCAGGCCGGTGCCTTCTTCAACAGTAATAACGCCTTCTTTGCCAACTTTTTCCATCGCTTCAGCGATCAATTTACCGACGGTTTCATCGGAGTTAGCAGAGATAGTCCCTACCTGTGCGATAGCTTTAGAATCTGAGCAAGGCACTGACAGTTTTTTCAGTTCTTCAACTGCGTGGATGACAGCTTTGTCGATCCCGCGTTTCAGGTCCATTGGGTTCATGCCAGCAGCAACGGCTTTTAAGCCTTCGGTGATGATGGCTTGTGCCAGAACAGTTGCGGTAGTGGTACCGTCACCCGCTGCATCATTCGCTTTGGACGCGACTTCTTTCACCATCTGTGCGCCCATGTTTTCGAACTTGTCTTCCAGTTCGATTTCACGTGCAACAGAGACACCATCTTTAGTGATGGAGGGTGCGCCGAATGATTTGTCCAGGACAACGTTACGGCCTTTAGGACCCAGGGTAACTTTAACTGCATCAGCAAGGATGTTTACGCCACGCAACATTTTTACACGAGCGTCGTTGCCGAATTTTACGTCTTTAGCTGCCATTGTTATTTACCTTCAATTCGTTCAGTTCAGAAAAAGTGATCGGGAGCGGATTATGCTTCGACGATGGCCAGAATGTCGCTTTCAGACATGATCAACACTTCTTCATTGTCGATCTTCTCTGCTTTCACGCCGTAACCGTCGTTGAAAATAACGATGTCGCCAACTTTGACGTCCAGCGCTTTCACTTCACCATTTTCCAGGATGCGACCATGACCGACGGCAAGGATTTCACCGCGGGTAGATTTACCAGCAGCAGAGCCAGTCAGAACGATGCCGCCAGCGGATTTAGATTCAACTTCTTTACGCTTGACGATAACACGGTCATGCAATGGACGAATTTTCATTGATAACTCTCCTGTGAGCGGGGTCCATAACTATTTTAGGTTTGAATGCCTGGCAGTCATCTGCCCGGCCTCGTGGTTTGTTTAATGGGGGCGTTACGCCGTCCTTCAAGGGGAGAAAACAAAAAAACATTTTTTCTTTTCCATTTCAAAGATCATTTAGTCGACGCTTGAAATGCCCTTTTCAACAATAATTCAACAAGTAACACCGCGAATCTTAACGATCACGACGATCAATGTCGTCCTCTTTTTCAGGCGAAACCAGACGCTCTTGGTGTTCTTCGGTACGTTTAAATTCACCCTCGAAAGTATTTCCGGTCGGCTGGCTTTTTCCCCAATTGCCGCCAGAACGAACAATATTGAGATGCGGCATCAGTTTTAGTGTCAAGGATTTCTGCACCGGCGGCAATAACAGTAACAGCCCCAGAAAGTCGGTAAAGAAGCCTGGAATCAACAGTAAGAAGCCAGCCATCACCAGTGATACACTTTTAACCATTTCGGCAGCCGGACTTTCGCCAGCAGCCAGTTTCTGCTGCAACTGCATAAAGGTTTTCATACCCTGATTTTTTACCAGCGACACCCCCACGCAGGAAGTGAAAACCACCAGCAGCAAGGTCATGGCGACACCAATAAAGGCGGCGACTTTGATAAATAGGGTTATTTCGATGTAAGCCAACAAAAATAATACCAGCAACGGTAACCAGCGCACCGCATTCTCCTTGTGATGAAGTCCCGGTTAGCCCAAAGCGGCACCATTCCAGAACTATAAAATAAGGCTTGGGGGATCTGCGAGATCGCAATGCCGCAAGCTTGTCTACAATGAAATGGTAGCGAAGGCCGCTGTTTTCAACCTGTGCTGAAGATTTAATTCACTGAGCGAATGATTTGTGAGAGTTCTCACAGATACAGAAATAGATGCCCCGTAACAGTGCAACAGAGTGATCTTAGGGTGTGCAATTCGCTAACAGCAGCATATGATCGCCC
Organism: Hafnia psychrotolerans; assembly: GCF_014639435.1. Lineage (GTDB taxonomy): Bacteria > Pseudomonadota > Gammaproteobacteria > Enterobacterales > Enterobacteriaceae > Ewingella > Ewingella psychrotolerans. The sequence continues at coordinate 323,494 of NZ_BMFZ01000004.1, forward strand.
TCGTTGTAGCACGAACGGTTGATCGTTTTTAATTTCCCGCTGTTAGTAACATAATTATTAACATCACATAACGCGTTTCCGCACCAAGAGAAGGTTCTCATGTCAAATACGATTCGTATCGAGGAAGATCTGCTAGGTACTCGTGAAGTTCCGGCCGAGGCTTATTATGGAATTCACACCCTACGGGCAATTGAAAACTTCTACATCAGCAACACTAAAATCAGCGACGTGCCGGAATTTGTCCGGGGCATGGTGATGGTTAAAAAAGCAGCGGCGTTAGCGAATAAAGAATTACAGACAATCCCCCGTCATATCGCAGATATCATTGTTCAGGCCTGCGACGAAGTTCTCGATAAAGGCAAATGCATGGATCAGTTCCCGATTGACGTCTTTCAGGGCGGCGCGGGCACTTCGGTTAATATGAACACCAACGAAGTTCTGGCAAATATTGGCCTCGAACTGATGGGCCACCAGAAAGGTGATTATCAGTATCTGAGCCCGAACGACCATCTGAATAAATGTCAGTCCACCAATGATGCTTATCCAACCGGTTTCCGTATCGCGGTTTACGCCTCCTTACTGAAACTCATTGATGCGATTTCCCAACTTGGCGACGGTTTTGAGCATAAAGCTAAAGAGTTCCAAAACATCATCAAGATGGGCCGCACCCAGTTGCAGGACGCCGTACCGATGACACTGGGTCAGGAGTTCCATGCCTTTAATGTGCTGCTCAAAGAAGAAACCCGCAACTTACTGCGTACCGGCGAACTGCTGCTGGAAGTGAATCTCGGTGCGACCGCCATCGGTACTCGCCTGAATACCCCGGAAGGTTATCAGCAGTTGGCTGTAGGAAAGCTGGCGGAAATCAGCAATCTGGCCTGCGTACCCGCAGAAGACCTGATCGAAGCCACCTCAGACTGTGGAGCCTACGTTATGGTTCACAGTTCGCTTAAACGCCTTGCGGTTAAGCTGTCTAAAATCTGTAACGACTTACGCTTGCTCTCTTCAGGCCCTCGTGCTGGCTTGAATGAAATCAATCTGCCAGAGTTGCAGGCCGGTTCTTCCATCATGCCGGCCAAAGTTAATCCCGTTATCCCTGAAGTAGTAAACCAGGTCTGTTTTAAAGTTATCGGTAACGATATCTGCGTAACCATGGCAGCCGAAGCTGGCCAACTCCAATTGAACGTGATGGAACCGGTGATCGGCCAGGCAATGTTTGAATCCATCCATATTTTAACTAATGCCTGCTACAATCTGCTCGAAAAATGCATTAATGGCATTACGGCTAATAAAGAAATCTGCGAATTCTACGTATTCAATTCGATCGGTATCGTGACGTATCTAAACCCATTCATCGGCCACCACAATGGCGATATCGTGGGTAAGATATGCGCGGAAACGGGCAAGAGTGTACGGGAAGTGGTGCTGGAACGCGGGCTACTCACGGAAGCTGAGCTGGATGACATCTTCTCAATCGAGAACCTGATGCACCCTGCTTACAAAGCAAAACGCTATACAGATGAAAATGAACAGTAACAGAATAACCACGTAGCCACTCAAGGCTCGTTGTTCTCATGAACAGCGAGCCTTTTTACTTTGTACACAATAACAATTATACAACATCTCATTTTCATTTTATCTCATTGAGAGATACGGGAACAATGGACGGACAACTATGTTAATCATCGAATTTATTATTGTACTGGCAGCAATCTTTCTCGGCGCTCGTCTGGGAGGCATTGGTATCGGCTTTGCCGGAGGTATTGGGGTGCTGGCACTCGCGCTATGTGGCGTAAAGCCCGGCTCCATCCCTTTTGATGTTATTTCCATCATCATGGCCGTTATAGCAGCAATTTCAGTGATGCAAGTGGCCGGCGGAATGGACTATCTGGTCCAGCAAACCGAGAAACTGCTGCGCAAGAATCCTAAGCACATCACGATACTGGCTCCGATTGTCACTTACTTCCTAACCATCTTTGCCGGTACGGGCAACATTTCACTTTCAGCCCTACCGGTGATCGCAGAAGTGGCGAAAGAGCAAGGCATCAAACCTTGCCGACCGCTCTCGACCGCCGTAGTGGCTGCACAGATTGCCATCACTGCATCACCGATATCCGCCGCCGTGGTTTATATGTCGTCAGTCATGGAAGGCCATGGTGTCAGCTATCTGCACTTACTGATGGTCATGATCCCGTCAACACTCGCTGCCGTGATCGTGACGTCACTGATAGTAAGCTGGTGTTTCAGCGCCAAACTCTCTGATGATCCGATCTATTTGAAGCGTTATGAAGAAGGGTTGGTGCAGCTGCGAGGCGACCGTGTCACGGAGATCAAACCGGGTGCCCGGCTGTCGGTGTTGTTGTTCCTGCTGGGCGTCCTGACCGTGGTCGGTTATGCCGTGGTGAATAGCCCAAGCCTGGGTTGGGTTGGAACACCATTGATGAACACCACCAGTGCTATTTTAATCATCATGTTGAGTGTCGCGACGTTGATCACCTTGTTATGCCACATCAATACTGATGCCATCCTCTCGTCCAGCACATTCAAAACCGGTATGAGCGCCTGTATTTGTATCCTCGGCGTGGCATGGTTGGGTGATACCTTTGTGCAGGCGAATATGGATTGGATTAAAGAGACTGCTGGCGGGCTGATTCAATCCCATCCTTGGTTACTGGCGGTCATTTTCTTCTTTTGTTCCGCTCTGCTGTATTCCCAGGCTGCGACAGCGAAAGCCCTGATGCCACTTGCGCTAGCACTGAATGTCACGCCGCTAACGGCTGTGGCTTCATTTGCTGCCGTTTCCGGACTGTTTATTTTACCGACGTATCCGACATTGGTTGCAGCAGTGCAGATGGATGATACCGGTACGACAAGAATTGGCCGCTTTGTCTTCAACCATCCGTTCTTCATTCCGGGCACTATTGGGGTGTTCCTGTCGGTGCTTTTCGGATTCGGTCTTGGCAGCATCATTCTTTAATCGTCCTCGACAGGGGCTTCGGCCCCTGAAATAAGGGGTATTTCCCCTCATCTTACAAACCCTGACACTCCGACGCTTTCTGCTCACCGAATAGACGGGGTATAATCACATCCTGTCAATGCGCTTTGGCATGATGCCATCGCAGCCTTTTTAGATTCACCCAATGGCCCGTATACCGCCGCGAACTGAGATTAATGACCTGCATGGATTTTCGTCTGCCTCATATTTTATTGCTGTTTTTCAGTTTGTTTTTGCTGCCGCTTCATGCGCAGGCTTCGCTGTTTGATAAACCCGCCCATGCTCAGTTTGTGCCCGTTGATCAGGCTTTCGACTTCGATTTCCAGCAACAAGGGCCAAACCTAAAGCTGAATTGGAAGATCCGTGAAGGCTATTACCTTTACCGCGATAAAATTGAGCTGGTGGGCCATGAGGCGCAGCTGGCCGCATTTATTTTACCCAAGAGCCTTGAGCACCATGATGAGTTCTTCGGCAAGACTGAAGTCTATGAGAAACAACTCAGCCTAAGTGTTCCACTCCGCCAGGCCAGCAGCCAGGCTTCGCTCAAAGTGACCTATCAAGGTTGTGCGGCGGCGGGATTCTGCTATCCGCCAGAGACACGTGAAATCCCGCTTAACGAAGTCATTGAACAGACAGCAACATCAGATAGCTCAGTGGTTCCGTCTGTCAAAAGCCTTGATGTCACGCCTTCGCCACAAGTGACATCGTTGCCATTCTCCCCATTATGGGCATTGTTGATTGGTATCGGCATCGCCTTCACTCCTTGCGTACTACCGATGTATCCACTGATTTCCGGTATTATTCTGGGACGCCAGAGGCCACATAGCATGAAGCGTATTTTCCTGCTGGCGATGTTTTACGTACAGGGGATGGCACTGACCTACACCCTGCTTGGCATGGTGGTTGCGGCAGCCGGATTACAATTTCAGGCTGCCCTGCAAAGCCCTTGGGTGCTGATTACGCTGTCAGTCGCCTTTGTTGCACTGGCGCTGTCAATGTTTGGCATGTTCAGCCTGCAGTTGCCTTCATCGCTGCAAACCCGCCTGACACTCTGGAGTAACGATCAAAAAAGCGGTTCGCTGGCTGGCGTGTTTGTCATGGGCGCCCTCGCTGGGCTTATTTGCTCTCCCTGCACGACCGCGCCATTGAGCGCCATTTTGCTCTATATCGCCCAAAGCGGAAATCTATGGGCCGGTGGTGGAACGCTCTATCTTTATGCGCTGGGCATGGGGATCCCGTTGATTATCGTTACCCTGTTCGGTAATCGCCTACTGCCACGCAGCGGCCCGTGGATGCAATACGTCAAAGAGGGCTTCGGCTTTGTGATCCTGGCGCTACCCGTTTTCCTGCTCGAACGTATTATCGGTGATACATGGGGATTACGTCTGTGGAGCGCGCTGGGTATCGGATTCTTTGGCTGGGCATTATTCCTCAGTCTGAAAAGTCAGCACGGTGCAGTGCGCACTCTGCAACTCCTGCTGCTCGCCGCGGCGATGATTATCAGCCGGCCGTTGCAGGACTGGGCATTTGCTCCCGCGAATACAGCGATGACGACTCAGCATGCCCTCACTTTTCAGCCCATAAATAATGTTGATGAACTGAATGCGGCGCTAGAGACTGCGGGCGATAAACGAGTGATGCTTGACCTCTACGCTGACTGGTGTGTCGCCTGCAAAGAATTCGAGAAATATACTTTTACCGCACCACAGGTGCAGAATGAACTGCGAGATACAGTGCTATTGCAGGCTAATGTCACGCAAAATAACCCGCAACAAGTTGCGTTACTCAAACGGCTTGAGGTCCTGGGCCTGCCGACCATCCTATTCTTTGGTGCACATGGAAAAGAGTTGCCAGAATCACGTGTAACCGGCTTTATGGATGCAGCCCAATTCACCGGGCATTTGCAGAAACTCCAGCCTTAACCGACACTACTTTCTGAAGTACGCAAATTTTGAGGAGGCAAACGTGCTACGTGAACAGGTCCTTGACCAGACACTTAATCTTTTGGAACAGCGCGGTTTGGCCACACTGTCACTGGAGTCAATCGCGGAGCTGGTCAGTGTTCCGCTCAGTGATTTGCGCCGTTTCTGGCCCGATGCAGAGGCGCTGCTGTATGACAGTCTGCGTCATCATGGCGAACAAATTGATATCTGGCGACGCCAATTATTGCTTGATGACACGCTGAGCGCACCGCAGAAATTGCTGGCACGGTATAAAGTTTTAGATGAACAGGTTCGTTTGAACCGCTACCCAGGCTGCCTGTTTATCGCGGCATGCAGTTTCTACCCAGACAGCGAAGCGCCTATCCACCAGTTGGCTGAGAAGCAGAAACAGGCCTCTTACCAGTACACGCTGGAGCTATTGCAGGAAATGGGTTCAGACGATGCACAGATGGTTGCTGAGCAGATGGAGTTGATACTTGAGGGTTGTCTCAGCAAGCTGCTGGTCAAACGTCAGCTGCATGATGTCGCGGTTGCCAGACGGCTGGCTGAAGATGTACTCAACGTAGCGCGTTGCCGTGAACACGGTGCGTTGGCTTGATAAACAGGCAAAAATAATCTTTTCGTGACTTTCTTGCGTGAAAAGCCAGCAAACGAACTCTTTTTCTGGTATTTGTCGCATAAAGCCGTTGACGAGATACAGCCAATACGGTTTAATGCGCCCCGTTGCCCGGATAGCTCAGTCGGTAGAGCAAGGGATTGAAAATCCCTGTGTCCTTGGTTCGATTCCGAGTCCGGGCACCATCTTCAGAGCCTGTTCGTTAAGAGATGAGATCCTTAACGGGCATGAAAATAGTTCCCAAAATCAGAATCTGAGTTGTCGCGATAAGACACACAACTTGGTTGTTGAACAAAGGAACTTAAGAATCCGGAGTGTGCTGGCGGCGCACTCCGGATTTCTCACGTCCATCCGATAAGAATTCTGACAGTATCTAACCGGTAGTGTCAATCTTATGTAAAGAAAAGCTTCTATTTTTTGCTTTCAGTCACTTAGATTTAACTTAAGATTAATCCTATCTCGCAAAAACCTCTTCCACCGCAGTCCTCATGGCATCCAAATTCCCTTCCACATACTCCAATGTCACATTGACCGTTGAATGTCCCAGTAAAGCTTGAACCGTTCTCAGGTTTCTATCAGGAGATTTCATCATATTTGTGGCGATAGTGTGCCTGAAACGATGAGGTGAAATTTCTGAACGACATTCTTTCGACAGCCGGCGGAAAAAAGCTCGCAGGTGTTGGGGATCCATACAGCCTTGTGAATCAGTTCGCTTACTGGAAAACCGGGACACGTTGAAAAGTGGGTCTTCGGGTTTTGCTTCCAGCGCTAAAGACCTGTCATAAAGCACCTGCAGCCCGGGACGAAGCGCCCTGGCAATAGGGACAGCATGCTCACGATGGTTTTTTGCCGATTCTGCTCTGAGGTTAATGATCCCGGCCTCAAGGTTTATATCGCCAAGCTTCAGATTCAGAAGTTGGTTTTGCCGCATTCCTGTATATTTCAGAGTATCGAGCACCGTCAGCCAAAACCAGGCAGGCAGTAAGGCACACCGTCTTGGGTGTTGTACTGTGCCCATTCGCTCCGCTTCATCATAAGACTGCATGATGATATATATACTGCTCATCTGATTGGGTGTCAGCGTTTTCTTACGCTTAATGTCTGGTCGGGTCACGACACCGTTAAAAGGATTATCCCGAGCGGAGAGCATCCCCTTTTTTATGGCATGATTAAATATTGCTCTCATATGTGCGACTTTATTGTTCCAGGTACGTCTCGATAATTTCATCTCAGTAAGTACTTGCCGCCGCCAGAAGAGAACCAACTCTTTATTCACCTCTGCCGGAGTAATTTCAGGCCCGGTAAATTTGATAAATGACTTCAGTACTTTTTGATAACTCCATTCCGTCGCAGGTCTTAAATACTTCGAGAAAAAGTAATCTTCCAGAATGTGATCGTAATTAACATTATTCATTGTCATTATCCATTTCATGATTTTTAATAAAATTAGAATACTATCGATTTGGCGATAGCCATGAACTATCAGAAAGCACTACACCTTGCTTAAAGAGTTGTGAGGCTAAAATCATGTAGCCGGACATACGGGTAAAACGCCCCTCCCTGCCCTCACTCTCATATTTCCTGTAGATATATATTCCTTTGCCACTCCTTGAAAAATGTTTATTCAACGCTTCAAAGCTTTTTTGGATTTCGTCTTTATCGACCTTTATATTTTCCTGCGAGGCTATGTACCGGTAAAAACAATCCGGCGTCTGAATAAAGACGTACTGCGCCATGACGTGCAGCAGGCTGTCCTGCGCATTCACGCTGAGTGCCCCCTCCTCAATGGAATCAACCAGCCAGCTCCAGAAATATTCGCCCGATGTGAACACCTGGGCAGAAGCAGGCTGCGCTGCTGTCACCGTTGGCAAGTTATCAGCCTGATCCGCTTCCTCCGCTGTTTCAGCGCCGGTCATTTTATCCAGCAGCGTCAGCAATTCCCACGGAGTTCCTCCCTCTGATTGCACATCCGTTCCCGGGTCTGCATCCTTATCAGCCAGCCTGGATTGACTGATAGCAGAGACCAGTTCTGGCATGTCCGCAATGACAGACGCACTGCCCAGCGACGGGTTCTTATTGTCATCAATTGCAGTAGAAACAACGGGGTTAACAGGAATTTCAATAGTGAGGTGTTCGGCAGGATCAGAAGGGCCGCTCTGGCTTAAGGTTTCAGGATTATCTGTGGCCAATTTGACAGAAGACTGAGCAGATATGTCTTGAGCAAACAGTCCGCATTTTTCGCGGGCCTCACTCACAGCGGCATGAAGGATAGCACCGGCGGGCTTATTGCCCGACAGGTAAACCAACAATGCGTCAGCCAGTGCCGGCCAGCGAGCTACCCAGATAAGCCCCTCGTAAGGTAGCAGGCGATATGCAAATGCGGCAGCACGAACCGCTGAATTTGTGTCTTGGTCACAAAATTTCACCCGCCAGGGCGCATCAGGCTTCCCTAATCCAGGATACCAGCGGCGACCATCTTCATAGAAAGCCGCCATCTGTTCAAGGCTGCCCAGGTTATGCAGTAATGCTGCCCAAAAAATTACCGTACACCAGGCAGCGCTCTGCGCCGACTGCTCTTCCGGTGGTGCCCCTGGCGGCAACATCCACCCCCGGGATAACCTCACCGCGCAAACTGCCACCTCCAGCGCTTCATCCAGCATGCCGCCTTCGCGCGCGTAAGGTCCCGATGACGCAGCCGGCAGTTGCTGCAAGCTAACGGCCAGCTGTTTCACGGGCTCCAGCCAGAACGCTTCCCACACCGTTTTTGAAAAAGGGCTGTTGTCCCATAACTGTTGCAGCGCCTGTTTTCTGGGCCGCGAGGCCAGAAGCACATCTGCATTCTGCGGTGAAAACCATCCCCCGGCACTCGGGCTCTCTGATGCCTTACGCACCTGCGGTGCCGTCTCTACTTTCTGGACCTGAAATCTGCCCGCCATCCACTTCAGCATTGCCGCCCCCGTGTCAGTCATCTGTAAAGGAGCATTACGCTATGCTTTACCCCTGTCATGGCAAGCGGTAACTCTTTATTGGTTTCCTCCATTAACCCCTTGACCTTTATTTTTTAGATCTGCATGAAGAATTTTTGCAGGCCACGAGTCCCGGAACATGCATGAATGTGGCTTTTCCAAGAGGAGACACCGCCATGACATCGGATGCTGTTCCGCTGGCCACAATAGCTACCTGCTGGATGTTGATTTGCTTAGCACTCACAGCCCTCATCACTGGAGGCTCCTTCGCATCGGGCAGTCTGGTCGTATTCATCACACTCAGCTGTACGCCCGGGCTGTTCAACCCCCTGGCAAAGGTTGTGCTGTTTCTCAGGCCACGCCCCTTCGTATTGATGAAAAAGAGACACCGGGTATGGCTGCACCTCAACCCCTGGCTCGCTGTCGGCCAACCGGGGCTCAGGGATATGAACGGGTACTGGCGTGCCCTGACAGACACACTCCGCGCCGGCCTGGCAACGCCCAGGCATACGCTTATCCTGTCGTCTCATCTACTCAGTCCCCGACGAACAGCCCGGTTGTTACGACACTTCCCCGCAGAACACTATCGCTGCCACACCCTGAGCAGACCCGTCGGCCGCGCGGAACGTACAGGCTTGCAGATCGACACATTCCTGAAGGAATGGCGTTGGTACGCCCCCTCAATGCACTGCGGCGTCCTAATGATACGCAAAAAAGACAAGAGGCAATGACGACTATGCTGTCCTGGAAACTGATAAACGTCCCAGAACGTGCCTGCAGGAATGTCTGTGAGCCCCGATTGATCAGAGCCTTGTTGTAGGCTTTCCAGTTTGTGATTTTGAACTTTTGTTTTGCCACGTGATAACGCCAGAGTGGGCAGGAATGTGGTGAGCTGATCCTGATTGTGGCCAAAAGTTCGATTTAATCAACAAAGCCGATGGCATGCCTGAAAGTGTACGGATTGAGTGAGGAAATAACTTATGGGGTATTTTTATCTAAACCCGATTTATTAAACAACCTCATACATTAAATACGTTAGCGTTTTTTACATTTGGAACCTTTATGTTTTGAACAAAAAAAATCAAATAGTTCATTTTGGGATTGCATATGGAACATAACTAACTGTGGAATATAGATTAATAAAGGTTTAATTAAAATATAATAAAATTGAAACACACAGGTGCACATTGAGATCATAAAAATTTTTTACATATATAAACATTATTTTTTTTGATAAAACAAAAAATTTACTTATATTTACTTAATACGCAAATAAAAAACAAACCAGAGGTAAACATATGAAACAACAGTTAAAATCAAAGAAAGACAAAGATTCCCAGCTGAAAAAAGCAATTTTATCATCTGAAATAACCTTCGCTATGGAAGCCCATGATGCAATTTCTGCACTTATATCTCAAAGGGCTGGTTTTGAAATTCTATGGGCATCTGGATTAACCATTTCAACATCTTTAGGTTACCGTGATGCAAATGAAGCTACTTGGCTGCATACAGCAGAAGTTGTAGAAAGAATGGCAGACGCTGTAAGTACCCCTATATTAGTAGATGTTGATAGCGGATACGGTAATTTTAATAATGCACGTATTTCGGTGAAAAAGATATTTGAAAGGGGTGCTTCAGGAGTATGTATTGAGGACAAAGAATTCCCTAAAATGAATTCTTTTGTAGGAAATAAACACCCACTTGCAGAGATAAATGAATTTTGCGGGAGAATAAAAGCAATAAAAGATCATGTACCTAATAGTGATTTTGTTTTAGTAGCCAGAATAGAGGCTCTCATAGCAGGGCATTCAGAATCTGAGGCTTTGGATAGAGCTCATGCATATATAGAAGCCGGTGCGGATAGTATACTAATACACTCAAGAAAGTCCAACGCTGACGAAATACTATCATTTTCAGAAAAATGGGATAATAAAGCACCTCTTGTTATAGTTCCAACTAAATACTACAACACACCAATTGAAAAATATAGAGATGCAAAGATTTCAACAGTAATCTGGGCCAATCATAATTTAAGAGCGTCAATAAGTGCAATGACAGAACTTTGCAACCGAATTTATAGAGATGAGAATATTATTAGTTCAGAAGATAAAATAGCGACACTAAATGAAGTCTTTGAGCTATTAAATTACAAAGAACTTGAACTATCAGAAAGCAGTTTTCTTGATAAAAATAAGGAATGATTCTCAATGGAAAACTTATCAAAAAGAAGTAAAGTTGATGCGGCTTATCTCAAGCTTAAAGGATATGTCAATAGTGGTGCATTTCACTCTGATAAACACCTCCAACCACACGAATTAGCAGACATTCTTAAAATAAGTGCTACCCCTATAAGAGATGCTCTCGCACGACTGGCTAACGAGAAAATGGTATCATATATTCCTGGCCATGGATATTTTGGTAAAAGATATGATATTATGGAGCAAGAGGAATTACATGGTTTAGCAGACATGATTTTAATAGCTTGTTTGAAAAAAAATGAATCGTGGAAAGATGAATATAAAATACTAATAGAGCTATATAAAAAGGACGATCTACTTTCAATACTAGATATTTATCAATATATTTCCTCAAAAAGCAATAATAAGCAAATAATTGAAATAATGGAGAATTACTCTGACAGAGTCCGATTCATCTATATAACCATTTTCTCAACAAAGAGTCATAATGATGACATAAATAAAGAATTTTTAAATTTCATAAAAGATACAAAGTCAGGAGAAAAACCAGATTTAATTTCATCTTTCGAGTCACATAGAAAAAAAATATTTTTATTAATCCCTGCAGGTGTTAAAGGAACCTTTTTAGATCAAAATGCCAGCCGCTTTAAAAAAATATACTGATCATTGCAAAGAAATGAAGTTATTCTGTATGAATAACCCCTCAAAATTTAATAAAGACGAGGTTTGCAAAAATGGATCTTGAAGGTACTGAAACTTTTCCTGATGATTATAAGTATGGAACTATAAAATTAGAATCAAATGTGAGGACTATGTCGACAGATTTTTTTGAAACTATCTCACAAGCTCACGGCCCTTATTTTAAAACCTTACAAAACCATGAATACTTTGATTTAACATCTGGTGCAGGAGCCATGAACTACGGATTTAGCCATAAACTGATGAAAGAGGAGCTAATAAAGTACATTAAGAGTGATGGAATAACAAATTCACTAGACTACTTTACAACGTCACGTGAAAAGTTTATGAAAAGTTTCAATAAAAATATCCTTTCCCCAAGAAATTTAAAATATTCTATCCAATTTACAGGCCCAACTGGTGCAAATTCTGTAGAAGCAGCATTAAAACTAGCACGCAAAATTACAAAGAGAAAAAATGTAGCGGCCTTTACCGGTGCATACCACGGACTATCTCTTGGAGCCTTATCGGCCTCTTCAAATGACTATTTAAGAAAAACATCGGAAAACTTACTAGATGGCATAGTTCGACTGCCATATGATGGTTATTTTTCTGAAGGTAGCAATGCAGTAGGTCAGTTACGAAAAATTTATTCTGACCCAGCCAGTGGATATGATAAACCTGCAGCATTTATTGTTGAAACAATTCAGGGCAAAGGAGGAATGAGAACAGCAAGCCAGGAATGGCTAAGAGGAGTACAGCAACTAGCCAAAGATCTCGGAAGTCTTTTTATCATCGATGATATATTTGCGGGCGGAGGTAGAACAGGAGACTTTTTTAGCTGGGAAAAAATGGGTTTAAGTCCGGATATTGTTTGCTTATCTAAGTCTGTAAGTGGTTACGGACTCCCACTTTCTTTACTACTTATAAAACCTGAGTCAGATTTATGGTCGCCAGGTGAGCATGCAGGAACATTTAGAGGAAATTCTCATGCGTTTGTTACAGGTAGTATTGCATCCGAATTATGGAGTAACCCACGCTTTATCAAAAACATTTCCGAACTAATTTATTGTATTGAGGGTAGCCTCGGAGAAATCCATCATATGTCTCATGGGGAAGTTAATTTAGTCGGGAGAGGATTAATGCGGGGATTAAAATTTAACAACTTTGAACTAACAAAGAAAATAATTCTTCTTCTAAGAAATGAAGGTATTTATACATCAGCATGTGGTGGAAATAATGAGGTTTTAAAGATTTTACCTCCATTAATAACAGAAGTAAGTATTTTACTTGATGTTCTAGACAGAGTTAAACGTGCATTAATAAAAATTAAATATTGATATAAGGCCTAACCTTTATGAGAAATAGGAAGAATTATAATCACGCCGAAATAGAAAATGAAAAAAATAACTCAAAAATCGCCCTAATAATTTCCACTTCAGGGTTTGGATTGACACAAATAATAGGCTGGGGAACTATTTTCTATCCTCCAGCAATTATTTCGTCACAGATAGGAGTAGCAGTTGGTTTAACAGAGGAGCATGTTTACTTCGGGATAACAATCATGATGTTAGTTGGTGCCTTATCCTCACCTAAGCTTGGTAAAATAATTGATAAACATGGAGCTCGCACGCCAATAATATTAGGTTGTTTAATAACTGCATTATCCCTTTTACTTATGGCAGTTGTAAATAATCCATATTCTTTTTGGGTTAGTTGGGCTTTACTAGGTTTAGCCTCTCCCTTAGTTATTACCAGTGGAGCATATACAGCTTTAGTTCAAGTAACCGGTAACAATGCTCGGAAAGCCGTATCAGCGTTATCATTATTTAGCGGGTTCTCTTCAACACTTTTTTATCCAGCCACACATTATTTAGTATTACATTATGGATGGCGAGAAATGTATGTTATCTATGCAACACTCCATCTTTTAATATGCATGCCGATTTTTATTAAACTTTTACCAAAAGAATATAACAAAAAAATAGTTAATGAAAAAACAACAACTACAAAAACCACACCAAACAACACTAATTTAATTTTAATCAATTTCTTTATATTGATACTAGTAAATACTATGATATCTGCAGGATTAACCCTCCATCTTTATAAACTATTTGGATTGCTGGGCCTGTCAACAAGTGTCGCTGTTTTTGCAGTTTCGTTGACAGGACCAACTCAGGTCATTGGAAGAATAATTGAACTAACTACTGGTAGAAATCACTCACCTTTGAGCACCGCATTATTTTCCACAATAATTCAAGTGATTTCTTTTGTTATTATAATATATGTTAATTCGTCTAAAGTCATCTGGCTTTTCATTATATTATATGGATTATCTAATGGCCTAATGACTATCGTGAGGGTAGCATTACCATTAATACTTTTTGGTTCTAAGGATTATGGACGCTCATCGGGAATTATTAATTTTGGATTCTCCCTGACAAATGCTATAGCACCTGTTGCCTTTGCTAACATAATTGAAAATTATGGAGCAAAAGTTATATTTGTTATATGCCTAATCCTTTCATTTTTTTCATTTTCAACGTGTTTACTTTTAAAGTATTTATTCAACCAATTAATAAAACCCAAGAACGAGAGTTAACACCGGGAAAATTATAGTGATGAATAGTTTTGTGACTGCATAACCATTTGAATTAAAAACCTCCTCATAGGAGGTTTTTAATTCATCGTTTAGTCAACTTTGATGTGATGGTCAACTCGAGTCCTGAAAAATCCCCCTCAATAAGTTCATCATTATCCTCCATACTAACCACCTCGAAACCTTTACTTTCCAAAATGTACCTAAGTTCCTCAGGGAAAAATAATCGATATGAGAAATTATCAATGGCAATTTCCGCATTGGAAACTGTCCAGTTTCTAATGCGTTTTATTTGTTGATTTTTCCTATCTAAAATAAAGATAGATTTACCGCATGTATTACTGCCTTCAATATCAATTGTAACTTCGTGAGCTAATTCTTTTATGTCTTTTCCTAAAAATCGTGCTCCATTCCAAAGATTTATAATTAATAGACCATCATCTTCCAGATGAGAAGTAACATTATCCAAAAAAGCATTTAATTTTTGATTGGAAGTAAAACATGAAAGAACATTTCCTAGTGATAATATCACCTCAAATTTCTGGTTGAGTTTGACAGTGCATACATCCTCTAAAATAAATGTTGCAGAACCGTTCCTTTTTGCAAAATTTATCATATCTCTGTTAATATCAACAGCCGTGACATCCACACCTAGAGATGAAAATGCGTTTGACTCACGACCAAGGCCACATCCAAAGTCAGCAAGGCATGATGGTAGTTCGCCTAAATAACGCTGGATCTTAATAAGGCACATCTTTATCCTCTGATTATTGACATCAGGATAAACTTTTTCATAGAGTTCAGGGTTAGAATATAAAAAATTTTCATTCATCTTATACTAACCTTAATATCAATTACCATATGGCCAGTTAGTAGGGAAATATTCTAAGGAAGATGGCTTTTCTCCTCCTAGAAATTCCTTACTCCATTCATATATTTCTTTTAAAAAAGGAACATCAATATTCATTCGATTTGCTAACTCTATGACTATTGGCATTCCAAAATAAACATCCTCGTGAATTCCAGCATGGTCCATTTTAAAAAGATAACCGTCACCACTAGATTGCTTAATCATAGGAACATATGATTGAAAAGCTGTGCAAGTGCGAAATGTGGACATCAATGTTCTTGGATCGTCAATTAAAGAATTATACTGATCTACAAGTTTACCATGAAGGGTTCCGGCGCCTGAAAGATCTTTAGATATTAAATTTTCTATTGAAGAAATAATTTTCTGTTGCTCCTCATCGCATTTTGTTAGGAAATAAGCTGAAAGCTCTGAGAGATCTCGCCACCACCTGAAACGTTCCTTAAACGGTTTACCATCCCATTGAGAGTATGGCCCCATATTTGCGTATAGCACACATGGGTGAATAAAACCAAGTGGGCTAAGTGTCATTTCAAGGAAGCTATTTAATATGATTGTTTCTTGAGGAAATAATATTTTCAAAATTCCCACAGTTTCATATTTTTGAATATCGGTAGTATTTTCTCCAAAACCTAAATATAACTTATCTTTAAAGCCACCAAAATCCACACTCTTACCAACATCCATTGTTGGACTTGTTGCGGGAACCCCCCTTAGGCCCCATACAACTACATTTTTTTTATCCTTTAAATATTTATTCAAAAGCCAATCGAACCCGCTGCAAGCAGGTATCGCACCTATATATATTTTTTTATCAGAGGGTAGATTTTTAGCAAATTTTTCAATGACTTCAGGACGTCCATTCGAGGTTTGAGTAAAAATAACGACCTCCGTTTCCGGTATTAGATCCTCAATATTTTCACTAATTCTGTCTGGTTTACCAACTGCTATAACATTGGAATCTGAGACAAGTGAAATTCCTGACTCAGGCATAACCCTCTTGATTATTTCAGCTTTTCTTGTGTGCCAAAACACGTTCACACCTGGAATTTTCTTTAATAAAACAGTATATAGATGACCTGTGCGCCCACCGCCAGATATTAGTACATTAATCATCAAAACCTCCTATTTGAATTAAAATTTAGTCGTCAATAAAACATATTACTAATGATTAATTATTTCAAAATTATTTAATGTTTATATTTAATTAATTTTGAAATAATAAAGATAATTGATGCTATGCTTCCTTTAACTATTACCGGAGGCTTAAATGAATAGTGAAAGCAACTCATCATCATTAGTTATCAATTCTAAAATTTATAGTTTAATTACAACTTGTAGAGTTACCGCTTCTTCGGGTTGCCACAGATATCCATATTGGAATGAACAATTTCTTTTCGACGGCAGATCTGACACTGGTTGGTGCACACCTAGTAGAACTAGGGAGCAACTAGAATTTATCAATGTGGATCTTGGCACTACTTCTCCAATAAATAAAATACGACTACTTTCACGTTCCATCAATAAAAATGCCGGGCTTCCAGAGAAAATAATCATTAGAAAATACATCGATGGATTAGTACTTGCTGTATTAGAAATTGGTGAGCAGGAAATATCCACTTGGTACGAATGGGAAACCCCTGACATATATGGGCCAGATTTATACATTGAATTTGATCAAATAAAAATACGGCCTGAAGGTAAATATTTCCTCCAATTTATGTGTTTGGAGTTTTATACAAAAAATTTTAAACTTGAGGTGTAACCTATGAAAATGCTTCAGCTAAATCTTAATATTGACAATCTTGATCAAGTAACAAAATTCGGTGCGTTAGGGGAGAGTGGCCTCGTCGGTTCTTATTGGATATTAACCCCAAGACAAGAAATGGTTCCCTATTTTCTTCCAACTGAAGACCTCGTATACTTTGTTCTTACAGGAACCGGTGTAGTTTATACTTTTGATAAAACAAAAGTCTCGAATATATATCTTTACACCCCAAGACCTAATGAAACTGTTATACCTTCCCCTAAATATAAAGATATTGATTCTGCTGTTAAATCAAAAAATATTATATCATCCAGTGAAATATTTCATATTACACCTGGTGTGATGCACTCTATTTGCAATGAAGGTAAAGAAAATTTAGTTTTGTTTTCAGTTCATTCCAACACTCATAATTGTGTTTACACCTCAAGATAATTTAAGGGAATACACTATGGAAATTGAACATAAATATCCAGGAATTATTTTTGACCTATACTCAACTTTAGTTTTCGAAGATCGAAACAATGCGTTTTACAAAAAAATGCTAAATAATCTTAATTTAAACAAAGAATTCATGACTGTTTATAAAGAAACTGGCCGTGATTCGATGAGTGGAAATGTTGATGGTATGGTTGAAAGAATTTCACTAGCTTGTCAACGCAGTTATGTAGACATTAGTCATAAAAAAATATCTGATTTTGTGGATAAAAACATCCATTTATTTAATAACTCCGTACATCTCTACAATGATACTATTACCACACTACAGACCCTAAGAGACTATGGGTATCAACTATCAATGATTTCTAATGCGTCATCTTATACAAAACCTATTATAAGAAAACTAAAAATCAATAAATACCTCGATGAAATAACTTTATCCTGCGATGTAAAAACAATGAAGCCTGACTCTTCCATATATTTTAAACATTGCGTAAAAATCAAACACTCCCCTAGCTCTTGTATCTATGTCGGAGATGGAGGAGATAATGAACTTTTGGGTGCGAAAAACCTAGGCATGTTAACGATTATTATTGACCGTGAACTTCCTCATACTAAGCTCGCAAAAGAAAGCGCGGACTTTCACCTGCACAACTTATCTCAACTACCTGAAGTAGTTAACCAGTTGAATAAATAAACCAACTCTACTCAACATTACGAAAAACAAAAATTGGATTATATCATGCCTATTTCTACATCTAAATTGCGCGACCTACTATTAACTAGCGGATTCAATTTTTTCTGTGGAGTACCTTGTTCTTATTTAACAGGTTTAATTAATGGTATTATTAGTGATGATAATTGCAAGTACATAGGGGCAACAAGTGAGGGAGAAGCTATTGGCTTAGCCTCAGGTGCATGGCTAGCAGGTAAGAACCCTGTTGTTATTATGCAAAACTCTGGATTAGGGAACGCGGTAAACCCTTTAACATCATTGACTTTTCCATTTTCAATTCCATTACTGCTTTTCGTATCTTGGAGAGGTGAGCCTGGGCGTCAAGATGAACCTCAGCATGAACTAATGGGAAAAATAACACCCGATCTATTAGAGTCCATGAATATTGAATACAGTTTCGTCCCAAGTAACTTTCAAGATATGTATGACATTCTCCAGCGAGCCTTGCACGCTATCATGCAAGAAAGACGCAGCTTTGCTATTATAGTACAAGAAGATGCATTACAAGATGACTGTGGTACTTTAACTATAGAAGATAACAAACATCTTAGCGGTAAATTATCTCGCTATGCCGCCTTGGAGATAATACAAAAAAAATACCCAAAAAAAATCCCTATTATAGCTACCACTGGTAAAACGGGTCGTGAACTTTACACAATCGGTGATAGAGACAATCAGCTTTACATGGTTGGATCAATGGGATGCGCATCAGCTGTTGCAGCTGGTCTTTCCTTGAATTTAATAAGCAAAGTATTAGTGATTGATGGCGATGGAGCAGCTCTAATGAAAGCCGGAAATATGGCCACCATTGGTTCATTGAATATAAAAAACCTTATACACATCATTCTGGATAATGGTACTCATGACTCAACCGGTGGCCAGTTAACGGTTTCAAAAAATATAGATTTTTGTGGCATAGCTAAGGCTATGGGCTACCCTTTTGTATATGAATGCAACACTATGCATGAGTTGCAAAATGCGATTAGCGAAAGCTTACTAAATAATGGCGCAACATTTATTCGTTGTCACATTTTGCCAGGCTCAGTTTATCCTTTGGGTAGACCAAAACTCAAACCGGTTGAGGTGGCAAATCGATTTAAAAAAAGCTTGACAGTTAATTAGGTATTAACCATATCTCGCGCACTAGCTCTTCTATTTTTTGTGTGGGATTGAATAAAGGGGGAATATGCCCTGAAGGGGATATTTCCCCTTCAGGATGGTAAGTGATGCGGAATGACGTTCCGCTTATGTTATCGAATTATTAATGCTCAATATAACCTGCACGTAATTGCGTTTCGGACACATCAATGAATACGTCACATCCCTTATTAATGACCTCTTCCAGGAAGGTGCCCCAAAAATCGTTTCCAAGAACCTCCCCAAAGTCATCGCCGCCCACTTCGAGATAAGCGTTTTCATACCAGTCTTCGTTTTCAGTTAAGCGGGGATCAAAACCTTCCGCATAGGCGATATGCAGCCTGCGGCCTTTTCTGAATTCGCCCTTTTCAGCCATCAGGTAAATGCCCTCATCTTTCACGAAAAGCATGTTCCCTCCTTTTTCCTGCAACTCTTCCATCACAGGTTTCAGAACGGCATTTTTGAACAACAGCATGATTTTCACCTTCATAAATTATGGGGAAAATCCTCCCGGGGGATGATTTCCCCCAGGGGTTTGTTTAACGCGATATCGGATATAGCCCGGACTTACCAGTCATGAACGGCAAACCCGGACAGTACCTCACCACAGCAGTCAAAATGAACGAGCGAAACATTAAGCCGCTTCATCAGTACGTAGGTCAGACGGCGCGCATCTTTTGAAAACCCCCGCTTCTTTAACTCCAGCAGCGGGAAGTTATAGGCACTCAGCCTGACTACATAGCCGGTACCCGTCAGGTGGATCCACTCGGCATCCCCCCACTCGCAGCGCTGATGACCAAGACGATGAAATATTTCTGCGTCTTGCTCAGTCAGGTGCGCCGTACTGCACACGACTTACTGGTAAAGTTCCACAGGTTGCACATCGTTGATAGTGGCCATGTTAAGCATCCCTCGCCGGTGACGCATTTGTCTGCTCCTGAACAGGCAGCGCCTCCGGCGGGAAAGCCATCAGAGGAGCCGAAAACGGCCCCGCCCCGTACTTCCCGCTGTCAACATGGTCTCCGCGGTCATAACAGTCATAACCCAGGACACCGTTGACCGGCTCCTGGTACCAGTGGCGGATCTCACAGTCAAACACGGCCGAGAGTTCCCCCATCAGCTCGCTGGAAGGCGGATATGACGGTGAATCAAACTCCAGGCGCAAACAGTTTATACGTTCACGATGCCAGAGAACGTTGTGACCACACGGCCACTCCATCCCGTGGATACGACTGTACAAACTGCCCGTGCTGGACATGCCTGCCAGCAGGCGGCTGTTGCCGTTGAGTTCCGCCGCAAGCCGGGAAGGAATAATCATCAGCATGTCACAGTGACAGGCACGCTCAGGTCTCCTCCCCAGTTTCTCCCAACACTCTCCACCGTCGATATGGGGTGACCAGGTGGCCACACCAAACCAGTCAACGTACTGCCGGGTCATCAGCTGCGCCATTATCTGGCGTGCGGCCAGCGGGAAAGTTTCCCACCGAACAGCACTGAGCCCTGACTGCGTCCAGATACGGTCAATTTGTCTGACGGTATCCGGATTAAGTACGGCATCTTTCTGCAGCAACTCCAGCCAGTGATGGAAAGCCAGGTTGGAGGCGATAGCCGGCCCAGTTCCGTGTGAGACCAACCCCGGGTAAGGGGGATATTCCACACTTTTCACCGGCTTAAGCACCCCGGCTGAGCCTGCCAGAAACAGCTGAATGCTCTGTTGTACGGCGTAGCGGTATAGCGGCACCTCATCGCCGGTAACCCACTGCAGCATGACGTCGATAAACACGGAACGGCCTGTGATTTCCAGGCGGTTTTTGCACCATTCAAACATCGTTACTTCTCCTCTTCAGACTATAAAAGAGGGAGCCGCCCCATCGGGGGAGGTCTCCCCCGATGGGTGGTTTACAGGTTAAGTCGGGTCAGCCCCGGATCACGGGTGACTGATAATCCCGAGTGTGGCACCAGCCTCAAGGCCAGCAATCAGCTCATCGGCTGCACTCAGATAAGGCGAGCGTGGCAGGTAAGCAGAGTCGTTAAGGTGTGTCAGGTGATACTTATCCACCAGGTCATTAATAGCTTCAAAGGGCTTCACGCCCGCTTTTTGCAACGCTGCCACACAGGCGTCGTCGCATAAATCGGTATCATTCAACGTCAGGCCATAGTGCCTGGCCAGCAGCGCCGATGCGGTGGCCTGCCAGAATTGTGGTGTCTGCATCATTGTCTCCTTCAGGCCACTTTTGAGGCCGTTGATAATGCCTGTGAGTCAGTCGTCAGAGTTAACAAAAACTCTGACGCTTCCCGCGCCTGCCGGCATGCCCGGAACAGCTCTCTTTTGTCTTCTTTGAGGGCCTTCAGCCAGCCACTGACGTAGCTTTCATGCTGCACCTCACCGTAAACGCCAAGTTCTGCGCAGAGGAAGGCGCTGCCCATCTCGGCAATCAGCTCCTCAAACGCATATACCGGATCCCCGAATTTTCGGGTCGATAAAGTTATTCCCTCCCGGTTTAACCGCTTTTGATGCCCACTCGCATGCACCAGTTCGTGAAGTAACGTGGACCAGTAATCAGCCTCAGTAAAAAACTGCCCGGAGGTGGGCATCACTATCTGATCCACCACCGGCCGGTAATAGGCACGGTTTTGCTCCAGAAAGTTGACGGCTACTCCGCTCGCGTTGACTATTTCCATCACCCGGTTCATCACCGGTACAGAAACCGTCTCCGCTTCTTCTTCAGTCATCAATGTGGCCGGTTCACCGGAAAGCGCCGCCGGCAGACCGTCGCACTGCTGGGTGTTAAACAGCTGCAGAGGTCTGAGCATTGTCCTGGACTCCATGACGGGATTGCCATCATCGTTAGTAAGTTTGGCGCCCTGCTTATCTTCAGCCTGGACTTCAAAAGGTTTGAAAATCACAGCAAGACTGCAGGTCTCTCCCGGGCGGACGTGTCCGCCCGCGAGTTGCGCCTGCCGGAAGGTGAGCCAGCGGTCAGAGCTAAACCCACGCTCCTCCGCCGCCATCCAAAGCAGTGGAATATTTATCCCGCTGTAGGCTTTGCCTGTTGTGGCATTCGCCGGCAGGCAGTTGCCCGCCCTCTTTTGAGCTGCACGCCAGGGTTTACGCCATGGCGCGGTGCCTTTCTCAAGAGCCGCAACGATTTTGTCAGTGACCTGCTGATACAGGTCTGCACGTTCAGTTTTGGGTGCCCTGCGGGCTGAGGTATGTTTTTTCATGGGATAAACCTTATAAAAGGCGTATCCCGGCCAGCGGCGGGATACGCCACTGGGAGTGAATGAAAATTAATGTGTGAAATAAGGGGTGATAATGTCCCCCGTCGGTGTCACCGAACTGATACGGTCTTTGAGCCGGGAGAACGCGCGAACAAATTGTTCGTGGTCAGCCGGTTTTGCCCGTTTGCAATCGGTCCGGATAACGTCATCGAGCACATACAGTGCTGCCAGGCGCCACGCTGCTTTCTCCCGCTGACCTACGCAGGCATGAAAGTGTTTATGCGACTGATCAAACATCCGTTCGATACCGTTTCGGAACTCTGCGACCGGGATAAAGACTTTTTCCGGAGGCCGGGTTTCACTCCGTACGGTTGAAATCAGGGGCGTCACAAAGAAGTCATGATGTTCGTTGAGTATCGCCTCCCTCGTGGTGTGACTGATAAAGAAGGTGAAGGAATAGTCGATGCCTGGAAGCAGTTCGCTAATCTTTTCTTCCCATCCATTGTCTCGTCGGGGATCGAAACCCTCGGCATAAGCCATGTTCATATACCCGGGTTGTTTTTCATCCTCAACCCGGATGTAAAAGCCGTAGCCGTTTTCCAACGTGATCGGTTTATTCAGGCCGGACGGGAGAGTTAATACCTTACGCAGAGAAGCGGAAGTAAAACGGAACATGATAAATACTCCTGTGGTTAACAGGAGAAACTTCCCGGGAGGAAGTCTCTCCGGGAAGCATGGTCAAATAAGGAATTACGCGACGTTTTTAGCATCATCGCTAAAACGATAACGGTACAAAGCCAGATCGCGGGCCATTATTCGTGCCGCTTTCATGGCCTGACGTGCAGATCGCCATTGGCCGCAGGTACCAAAACCCTGCACCTTCCAATCGCGGGAACTGCACCCCGTACGACACGCTATCCTGGCGGTAAACTGCCCCTTGCCGTTTCGAATCACCTCGGGACGAAAACTCAGGTGCCCCGTACGGTTAGTGAACCAGTCGTTGTCGTTCTGCCCAAGCACAGCAGAACAATGTGCCAGGACATCGGACGCCTTCTGTAAAATTGAAATGATGATTTTCATGGTGTTTCTCCTGCAGTTGAGCGGAGAAACCTTTACCCATGCGGGGAAAGTTTTCCCCGCATGGGTGGTCAGTTAGGTTGTCCTGTCAGGACATGGGTGAAGCGCAATTAATAATAGTAAACAGCCTCGACGCCTTTACGGAAACCATAGTTCCAGGCATGTTCATCTGTGGTGTGGCCAAGAAGGACGAGCTCGGTCACATACTTTTGAAAAAGATAATCAGGTATCAGGCCGGACTCGCAAGCATGACCAAGCTGTTCAGCAATCCAAATTATTTCCCAGGTTCGTGATGGGAAGCCGTCAGCATCGACGTCATCCGCAATACCACAACGTTCCAGCGCACGTATCGACAGTAATGCCGTTTCAATGTCTGAAACCAGCACGATGAAATCGACAGTTGAACGTGTACACGCATGGATACGCCCGACAGTGATGTCGTATGAAGACATGGTAAAATCCTCGAAGTAAAGGGGTACCATGCCCGCAGGGAGCAAAGTCCCGGCAGAGTAAAAAATGTGAAAAGCTAGATGGCAAAACACCGTGAGGTAGAGCGAAAAGAGTAAAACGTGTGAAGTGAGCCTTAACCCGAAGGTCTCTGTTTGCAAAGGTTAACAGATTTAACACCGCCCGAAAGCGCCATCTCTCAGGTCATGATGGCATTGGCATGTGATCACCCGAAGGCGTCCCTCTCAAATCACCGGAACATTGGCAGTTGTCAGAGACAACGTTAGCAAATTAATCGTACACAATCCGCGCATGCTCAGCAATACCATCCATCCCAAAATTTTCCACAGGATAGGGGATGAGTTAGCCATTACAATGCAACATCCTGACGTGAGCCAGCCCCCAATCAGCCTCCAGTTTCTATCTTCTGCTTTTATGAGGACGTTCCCGTTAATCGTCCTTAACACCGCTGCACAGTTTGAGAGCTAATCACCTTCAAATTGACGTCCCTGCTGAAAACATTTTTAATAGGCTCTTCGATTAGACGTTAACAAACCGCCAAACACATTCACCAACAAACCGGCAATGATGATCAGAGCCCCGATAAGCTGTTGGGAGGACAGCTCTTCACCAAGTATTAACGCGGCGCTGAGAATGCCAACAACGGGTACGAGTAATGACAGCGGTGCAATACGCCAGGTTTCATAGCGGACTAATAAAGTTCCCCAGATTGCGTAGCTGAGGATGGTGGCAACAAACGCCAGATAAATCAGAGCCAGGATGGTTTGGCCATTTATATTCAATAAGCTATAGCTGATTGCCGCTTTTCCTTCAAACAGCCATGAGCAGGCGAAAAAAGGCACTATCGGCACTAATGCACTCCAAACAACCAATGATATTATTGGCACCTGGCGATCACGCATGATCACTTTGTTTGTAATATTGCCCACCCCCCATGAGAGTGCAGCAGCCAGTGTCAGCATCATTGCAGTCAGCCTGATACCTCCAGCGACCTGACCTTGCACACCTGCTGCAGCCAACATAAACAAGCCTATAGCAGCAATAAAAATTCCGGTGATATGATTCCATTTTAGTTTTTCGCCGAGTATCAACGCGCCTAACAAAATGGTAAAGAAAGCCTGTGCTTGTATCACTAATGATGCCAATCCTGCAGGCATACCCATTTTGATCGCCATAAATAAAAAGGCAAACTGACCAAAGCTGATGGTCATTCCATACGCCACTAACCAGCGGAGCTGTATTTTCGGCGCCTTGACAAAAAAGATTGCCGGGAATACAACCAGTGCAAAACGCAAGCCAGCCAATAAAAATGGTGGCATAGTATGAAGTCCAACCTTAATAATCACAAAATTAACTCCCCAAGCTACAATTACACAGAGAGCCAATAGCGTATCTCTAAACGACATTATGTATTCCTTATATAATTCGCTAAACTTTCGCTATCATCGGTGTTGCTATTTCAGCAATACAATTTCGCCCTACCACCTTGAAATAATCATCGGCGTTCAACGATATCGATTTATTCAATTCTCCAGCATTAAAATACAGTCTCCCTACGCTGCAAAGGCGTTCATCTACACACAGCGTTAATTTGTCATTAAAGCTAAAAGGGGGGACTGCCCCCATCTGACACTCCGTAAGTTTTTGCGCCACTTCCGGCGGCGCAAAGGTGGACTTCTTCCCCCCCATTAAGCGGGCAATACTTTTGAAGTTGACCTTGCTGTCGCCCGGAACTATTGCCAGAACATATTGTAGCTGTTCCGTACCATTCTGTACCTGCAGAACCATAGCTTTTGCTGCTTGCTGAAGTTTATTGCCACGTATTTTGCTAATAATATCGGTGCAGCCCTCAGCCTCATGCTCAATGATGTCAAAATCCACCTGCCGATAAATAAGCAACTCTTTGATTTTATTAAATATTATCATGTAATACCTTTTTAGATGGGTAGTAGTGCTAACTCCAGGCGATTGCCTGCTTCATACCTTTATCTCGTATCCCGAAGAAGAAACCCATGGTGATGCGCGTATCGCCGACGACACGATCTATTTCATGGTAATAAGCTGGATTAAATATGTAGATATCGCCACTGAGAGGTCGGAATTCAAAACTTTCATAGCCTTCTTTTATGCCATCTTGATAGCCCAATTCACCTAACGTTTTAAAACGCTCATCTTCCTGTTGCCATTTTTTCTTGTAGATACGCAAGGCTCCGCCATCGTTACACTCTTGTAGACAAACGACACAACTCAGCTGATGTAGTATTTCAGTTACCACTAAGCCGGTACCTGCGGCGTCACGGACTATATGGTCGTTATGTAATGGATTTGACACGCCATTCGCATGAAAACGTACAATTGACCCCGCATATAGCCCGTAATGAACATCATTCGCCGTCTCCAGGATGTCTAGTTTCAACACCTGTTTTACCCATTGATATACTTTCTGTTGCAATGAAGTAAGTGAGCTCGGCAACAATGGTTGGATATCGCGGAATCCTGTAAAATAGTTTCCCGGGGCGGAGATATATTTTGCCAAATACGGTCCCAAGGTAGTCAAAGCCCCATTTGAATAATGAGAAACCTGGATGCTATTTCGGCATTGCTGCAAATCATCAACCACCCCCCTTCTTACTTCAGGTTTCAGAAAGTTGCGTAAGACCAGCAGTGGAACTCGTGCGCTAACGATTTCATCAAGCCAGGCAGACTCAACCTGCGTCGTCGGATCAATTATTCGGACTTGGTTCAATATGGTCATATATTCACTCCGCTAAAGATATTTCATACAGTTCGTGATTAAGCATCTGACGCCAATGAGATGCTTCTCCCAGAGCTAAAACTTGTTCTGATGCAATGTATTTAGTATTGCCATTTTGATAAAGATGCATTGTAAAATAACTCTGTAACAATGTATTTTCTGGATACCACTGCCAAGCCCAAGCTTTATCACCTGTAATAAAGAAAGCATTACCCGAACTGCTACCAGGGGCTAAACTCGCCATTTTCCCAGAGAGGTAATACCGAGTAAAATCCCCCGGATTTATATGGTCTACAATATATTCAAGGTATTCTGCCGAGTCGAAGTGTGAGACATCTAAACTTAGGTGCGGATAAATTGTTGGCAGAAAACCATTATGCATCAAATACCATGCAGTGGAATTACACTGACGAAACAATGGATGAGAGAATTGAACTCCGATATTTTTACTCAGCGTTGCATGACGTACATGAACTGCTAAAAATTTTGTACGAATGCTGTCAATATCAATATTTGATAACGCATCAGCAAAAGACTCTGATCCATGTAGAGTATTTATTTTTCCATTTTCTAGCCACAGGCAACCCCAGCCATTAGGATGCACCTTTATAGGCCCGTCGTGTTGTGCCGTTTCTCCACAGCACATGGACCGAGCAGCCTCCATGACTTGCGCTACCGAGAAATCGCCACGTGCCAAGATCATTCTGCACATTGCAACCCCTTATTAGCAGATGCCCGACTCGTTGATATAATGCCATGGAAGGCCGTCAAAATTTCCCGTGTGTCATTCGCCGTCAGACGCAATGTACCGAGAATACCGGCGTGGCGGGTCAAATCCGCATAAAGAGAGGATTCACTAGAGATATTAAGCTGCGGAAAATTAATTGGTAGTAACACATTGCCGCACTGATTTTGTTGTACCCAAAACTCGGCGGCAGAAAGATGCGATGCCTGACGCAAACGTAAGTGACCTACTGCAGGAGAATGCGGTAAATAAGTAATACCTTCAAACGATTTGCCTTGTTCGATGTTAAAGGCAATTTCCGCCCAGTTAAGGCCCGTTGTTTCCTTAACCAAGTTAACCACTCCCATACCAGATAAGCGAAATCCCATTTCGAGGAAATAGGGGACACCATCCACCACGATGAAATCGATATGGAATGCCCCCTGTTGATAATTAAAGGTTTCACAGCAGAAGTGCATCAAGTTGATAAATTCTTTGGGCAATTTATTGGCAGCTTCTGCCACATGGCCTGATTCGTAAAAACTGATATTACCGTCATTATTCTCTGTTACTTCAATGACCTTTTGACAGCAGGTTAGTGCGAATGGCCGTCCATTACAAACAACTCCTTGTAACGAATATTCTTCACCTTGCAGGTAGTTTTCAATAATGAACCCGGAGAATAAGCGTCCGCCATAGTTCATAGTAGCCGCCAGCTTATTGACAGCAGAATCCAGATCTTCAGGCGTTTTAATAAGCCAAATACCCAGCCCACCGCCTCCATCTATTGGCTTAATTACAGAGGGGTAACTTAAAACGTCACGTGAATCTTTGATACTGTGTGCTGATGAGAAAAAACGAAAATTGGGCTGAGAAAAAGTAATATTGGTCGTTTTTAGAGCCATACGTTGGGCGTACTTATCCAACGGTATAAAGCTTTGACCTTCGTGTGAATTGCTGAGCATTTCCCGCACACGACCGGCACATTGGTTATAAGCTTCAAATCCTGCGAGCACAACTTCCGGCTGCTTGAGTAACCCGGCATTCATGTAGGCTTGCAACACCTCAACGTGATTTTCGGGATGATCAATACGCAAGATCATATCGAAGGGGAACGCTATACATAGCGACTGATAGTCAACAAAGTCACCCATTTCAACCAACACGGTATAAAATCCCTGACCCTGAGCTATTTCACAGTAGGGGTTCTGCCCATCACGTGTAGCCCCGATCTGCAGAAAGATATTTTTCATAACTTCGTCCCTTGATTAACGTCCAGAAATTACTTCACTAACAACCTCCTGAGTCACTCCATTACTCACCTGAATAACCGCTTTATGCGGGTCAAAACGGAGTATTCGTGCAAGTGGGTCTGCCGACTTACCTTCCAATAGTGAGTTAACCAGTAAACTGCCATAACATTGACGCAACTGTGGCAAGGTAAGACCGGAGAGTTGTTGCAAATCCCCACTTAGAGATGTGTTATTTGGCGTACTACTGTCACCAAGAAGCTTATGGATATCATCAACTGAAAAATGAAGATTTTCCTGCACCAAATAAGTGGCCAAATTTCTCCCTCGTTCAGTAAACGGTGAGTAGATCATACAAGTCAGATGTTCGGTAGTGAGGTTGAAAGCGTCCAGCGCGAACTGCTCTGCACGCTGACGCTGGCTTACGATTGCATCGTCATCCTTATAGCGCTGGGCCATTTCCGCAATTAAATGAGGTGGAAAATCCTTCTGCCTCATTAGTCCAAGGGCGAAATGTACATATTCGCGAATTCCCTCTTTATAGCTGCGTTTCAACAATGTCTCAGCTCTTAAACCACGAATGTGAGCCATCAATGTTGGATTGCCACAATCCGACTCGGAAAAACTAAACATCAGCGGGTCAAAGCTAAAATGCATAAAATCGCTCAATAATGTCCAGTGGGCTCCCGCCTCATAGGCAGTGTCCTGATAGATATTAAAAAACAATGGGTCACGCGGCAGTTTGAAGATAATGCGATGGGCCGGATCAACATTGTCAACACCATAGATATTGCTAAAGTATGCTTTCGCTACACCATCCAAGGTTTCGAGAAAACCCGAGAATCCATGATGCTGCTCAGTTTTTGGCGCTTTAAACAGGCGGGAAAGATGGCGAGCCCATGCTATATAAGCCGTTTGCTCATGTGTAGAGTCTCCTGTGATAATGATATCAACCCCCCCATTGTAATGAGCAGCCATGCCGAATGAGTTCACCATACTCAGGTTACAGGCGTTACAAAAGGTTGAGCGAGCATCTGCTTGAAACCGGTGACCATTCATTAACACATCCATACGATTCTGGCAGCGGACAGCATCAGGCATTATTAAATGTCGTTGGAAGGGACGAATGAGTAAGCCATCAGTAATTAAACATTCGACTAATTCATCACCGTGAATCTTTAATGCCTGGTAAACTCGGTCAATATTTTCCATCACACTGTCATTCATTCCTGCATGACGATTTGTAACAATCCTTAAAAGAAAAGTATCGCCTTTCTCCGCCAATACTAAACCTTGAACATACCGGATATAAGCAACCATATAGCTGCTATCCTTCCCACCGCCATAAGCAAGCAATACCGTTTTCTGACGGTCACATGAATCATTATTTAAGGCGGACATCAATCTCTTTGCACATTTCTTTGCAGATTCAATAATCGATGGGGAAAGATATTTATCAATATCCTTCATCATTTGTAATGTATTATTCATCGTTTTCCATTTATCAGAGATAATAAATAATGAGCTATGCACCAGGCAGAGGCCATTGGCTAATAATTGAACGAATTTGGACTTTTAAGACCTTCGATAATGAATGACTGGAGTTCACTATTTTTAAGCCTTGATAGTTAAACTACTATCAAAGTAATCTCTTTAATACACACAGATAAGAACGAAATGGGGTGGAACAGATGCTAATTGAGAAAGCACAGCGACATGGAATATCAGCCAGCCGATATCGCCAGATTACTGAGCAGATAAAGCACGCAATTCATGCAGGTTTGTTACCTCCCAATGCGCGTTTGCCGTCAGTAAGAACATTGGCTACCCAGTACAATATCAGCCTGACAACTGCGTTGAAAACCTTGCGAACGCTGGAGGATGAACACTACGCAGTGGCAAAACCCAAATCCGGTTTTTTTGTTGTTCCACGGTTAAATCCTCTCCAAAATAATGCGATATTGGCTGAGCAGCCGCGTGAGATTGCACCGCTCGATGAACAAACTGAACTGCACATGGCGATGGTTGGTGAAGATTGTCGTGTTCGTTTGGATCTGGCTAACGGTGATAGTTCTTTGTATCCTATCAAAAAACTCAGTTTGATCATGCGTCAACTTGGTTACAGTAAACCTTTTTTGCTCGGAGATACGGTAAAAGGTACTGGTTACATACCATTAAAGACTGAAATAGCCCGACGAGCTATAGACTATGGCTGCAATATCAATCCGGATAATATTTTGATTACCAATGGTTGTATTGAAGCCCTTTCCCTTTCGCTTCGCGCAACTGTAGAGCCGGGTGATGCGATCGCCGTTGAATCGCCCTGCTATTTTGTTTTATTACAAATGTTACGTAATCTCAATTTGCGAGTAATTGAGGTTGATGCCTGTAATGATGGTTACGTTGATAGTGAGAAGTTGGTTGCGCTTTTCCAGAGAAAAGCCGTTAAAGTATTTGTTACATTATCAAATATTAATAACCCTTTGGGAAAAAATATACCGAATGAGCAGAAGGCATATATCGCGCGACAGGCTGATGAAAATGATGTGATCATTATTGAAGATGATATTTTTGGTGATACAGCATTTAGTGAGCAACGACCTTTTCCGATGAGAGCTTTCAGCCCGCATGTCATCCTGTGCAGTGGTTTCTCTAAAACAGTGGCACCTGGAGTACGTATCGGCTGGGTACACAGCAACAATTACATGCGCAAAATCACCTCATTGAAATATACATCGACTATGGGTTCACCAATATTACCGCAGGCAACCATTGCAGAGTTGCTGAAAAATGGCGGATATGATGCGCATCTGCGTAAGCTAAGGCGTGAACTGGCCAGTCAGATGAGCAAGATTCGTCAAACGGTAATACGAGAATTTCCCTTGGGAACCAAAATTACTAAACCTGAAGGAGGGTATGTATTGTGGGTAGAAATGCCAGAGCAAGCATTGAATGTACGAACTTTGTTTATTAAGGCTCGCAACGCAGGGATTGGAATTGCTCCCGGACATATTTTTGCTACCGATGATCGCTATGATCACTGCTTCCGGTTGAACGCCGGTTTTGGTTACAACGATGAAGTCGAAAAAGCGATAGTGCAGCTTGGCCAATGGTGTCTTCAATCACTGTCGGAAAGTCTGAGTACCAGGCTTTAGACACCCAATAAAACATGCTCTAAAAATGCCTGAGTGATAAGGAAACAGGATGCGGATGACATCATGGCGCGTGTTATTTAACCCAGTAATAACGCCGGATATATGGCAGCAAACCGTATCAACTCATTGCTTGCACAACACGGGACGTCCAAATATGGCACACTGAATTTGGCCACCTTAATAAGGTTGCAAGTTACTAGGGCAGATTTTTACTTATCTCTGTCTAGCTTATTATAAACGCGAGTCACGTAATGCCCCCGACCGTCCCCATGACCTAAATCCATGGAAACTAATGCCTCGGCTTCTTTCTGGCTATATCCCTTTTCCAAATGGTATTGCATGGCATCTCTTGAATATGCATATCGCAAACTGTGCGGGGCATATTTACCGATAAGACCGGCCTCTCTGACAATATTGCGGTATCGTTCAATGGCAAGGTGGATCCCAGTTTTATCTATCAATTTCCCGTTGTTATTTTTCATAAAGCGTATTGCATTATTTACGACGCTAAGCAAAGTCTGGCGGTCAATAATCGTCGTATCGCGAGGTCGCCCCCCTTTCGTACCGAAAACGATCCTGACTTTTTCCTGATCACTCTGAAGAACCGTTTGCCATGTCATTAGTGACTTAACGGATTGCATCGTTTCTTCCGTACGCAAACCAAGATGTCGTGATAATTCCATGGCGATCGCAGCACCCGCATCGACTTCACGGATTTTATCAAGAGTTTCTTTATATACATCATCAGGAATAGCGACTTTGGTACCATCTCGACTGGCTCCTGAAATACCTAACGCTGCATTGCTTAATTTCTCATGTTCTGGATTAGCCATAAACGTTTTACCCGCAGTGCGAAGCACCGCCCGGATTGCCGCCATTTCATTTTGCAAAGTACGTTTGGAGATATCCTCTGAAAGCCGGCTTTTTATGTAAAGCGCAATATGATGTGTTTTCAAATTCCCAGCATCGCGAATTTGAATATTCATTTTTAATAAACGGTCAGCCAAACGATCGGCAATTTTCATTCTGTCGGAAACCGTCTTGAAACTTCCTCCCGCCTGGCGAGCAAGCGTGACCAGGCTTTTATTTAATTTCGCCATAAACACTCCAAATTGACACGAGGTGAGTTAGGCATTCCGTCCCGGTGAACGGAATGCCTAACTCACCGGCTCCCCGGATACTTCAGTAAAAAACATCTCACCCCGACGGCACGGTTAATTTTGCGCTTCCTGCGTCTCAACAGACATCTGTGCATCGGGGCGGCGAAATGTTGAGTTCTTGCGAGGCTCCCCAGGTCTCAGACCTGTTCGCGGCTTATGCCGGGCTGATTTGCATCAGTCTACCTCCACACACCAGTTTCCTGGTGTCGCCATCGATGTCGTGTTGATTTACCTCCTCTAATTTAAAAATTGTCTTCATACAGAGTTTCCGCAGATAGGACAGTTGGTGAGCAATTAATGACCTGAATGACAGTTAAACGATCTGTTATGCGTTTTAAAACCGTCACTACGTGTTGGTCAGATGGTAGAAATGTTGTTGAAGTGGCAGTACGTCAGTGCTGCCGGTTGTGCGCTGCGCGCGTCACTTGGTACTCGTTTCACTCGGACGCAAGTGACGCCGCGCTCCTCTGCTCTCAATGCGTACGTGGAAGATGCCAAATGTTCCAATTGGCATACCCACAGTCCGCAAAGTTCGCAACCGGCAGCTGACGTCAAAGCATCAAATCGAAGTGAAACTGGAGTGAAAACTGCAAAACGTAATTGCGTAAAAAATCTGCAAATTGAAGTAGAAGAGACCTTACCGCGATCCTATCGCGATCCCCATTCTCAAAGGTTAACGGGGGTACCGCCCGAAGGCGCCACCTCTCAGGTTACGGTGGCATTGGCAGTGCGATCACCCGAAGGCGCCCCCCTCAGATCGCTGGGACATTGGCATGTTGCTTAAAGCAACGGTAATACAGCTGGTATACTAATCATTCCTGCATGGCCAAGGCAAGATCCTATCTTATTTTTCTTTGAGCGCTTCTACTCTTGGCGTCATCCAGTCGACTATTGATGTCATGAAATCATTCCATTCGGGATGTTTTGAAACCAAGGAAATGATGTTGTTGAGAGCAACTGCGCGGTTTATACCTAACTCATCAATAACCTGGTCGATATATTTGTGACCATCCTTGACATATTTTATTTTTTTAGCTGCTTCGATGATCTCTGTTTCCTCATCTTTCAAGTCATTTATTAAATCAGAACATAGAAGGTAATGAACGTATGATTCTGGATTATGGCCTTCGGGTAAATTGAATTGAAGAACCTTATTGCGTGCCACGCCCCTCAGTCTCTTCACTTTTTCATCTTCACCAGTAAGTGATTTATTAATCCGTTCAGTTT
This sequence comes from Hafnia psychrotolerans, assembly GCF_014639435.1. GTDB lineage: Bacteria > Pseudomonadota > Gammaproteobacteria > Enterobacterales > Enterobacteriaceae > Ewingella > Ewingella psychrotolerans. Next base: position 357,477 of record NZ_BMFZ01000004.1, read on the forward strand.
TACTTTCTGGCGTTCGGTATTCATCGCCATTTAGTACTACGCAAAAATCATCACATGACTCCCCCTTCAAGAGCAGACCTGATAAAATAGTGAACGCATTAATTGCAGCACCATAAGTACTTACAGACACGAACTTATTGGCTTTCATTTTTCCAGCCGCGTTTTGTATTATTCCCTCTGCAAAATCTGTAGTGATGTGATGGACGCCCCTTTCTAACGTAGTCAGTGCCATACTTTTACTGACTGAATTAATCTGGGAGTAACACCACATGAACACGATCAGAGTTGTTGGTATCGATATTGCCAAATCTGTTTTTCAGGTATGTGTTTGGATGGTTGATGGTTCCGTTGCCTGGAACAGAAAAATATCACGTCAGAAATTGCTGGATACGCTTCGCCAGTTTGAGCCGGGTACTTTAATCACAATGGAGGCTTGTTTAACCTCACATTTCTGGGGGCGAACCCTCAGTTCTATGGGGTATAGCGTAAGGCTTATACCCGCGAGACTCCCTGAACAGTTCTCGTTAATCGGGAAACTCAGGGCGCGTTATCCCGTGGCCTCTCTCTGCCACGTGTTCGGGGTTCATCGTAGCAGCTACAAATACTGGCAAAACCGTCCTCAAAAACCAGACGGCAGACGGGCTGTATTACAAAGCCAGGTGCTGGAGCTGCACAACATCAGCCATGGCTCCGCTGGGGCAAGGAGCATCGCCACAATGGCAACCCAGAGAGGCTATCGGATGGGACGCTGGCTTGCTGGCAGACTGATGAATGTGGCGGTTCTCACTTTATGGCACGCAAGTTGGAAGAGTTAGGCCATTTCCCAAAACTCATATCACCACAATTTGTCCGCCCATTCGTTAAAAGTAACAAAAACGACTTTGTCGACGCCGAAGCTATTTGTGAAGCTGCATCGCGTCCGTCTATGCGTTTTGTGCAACCTAGAACTGAATCTCAGCAGGCAATGCGGGCTCTACATCGTGTCCGTAAATCCCTGGTTCAGGATAAGGTAAAAACAACCAATCAGATGCATGCTTTTCTGCTGGAATTTGGCATCAGCGTTCCACGAGGAGCTGCCGTTATTAGCCGACTGAGCACCCTTCTTGAGGACAGTAGTTTGCCTCTTTATCTCAGCCAGTTATTGCTGAGATTACAACAGTATTATCACTATCTTGTTGAGCAGATTAAAGATTTGGAATCTCAGTTGAAACGAAAGTTGGACGACGATGAGATTGGACAGCGCTTGCTGAGCATTCTCTGCGTCGGAACGCTGACAGCGAGTACTATTTCAACTGAGATTGGCGACGGGAAACAGTACGCCAGCAGCCGTGACTTTGCGGCGACAACAGGGCTGGTACCTCGACAGTACAGCACGGGAGGTCGGACGACATTGCTGGGAATTAGTAAGCGAGGCAACAAAAAGATCCGAACTTTGTTGGTTCAATGTGCCAGGGTATTTATACAAAAACTGGAACACCAGTCTGGTAAATTGGCCGATTGGGTCAGGGATTTACTGTGCAGGAAAACTTTGTGGTCACTTGTGCTCTGGCAAACAAGCTGGCCAGAATAGCCTGGGCACTGACGGCACGACAGCAAATTTATGAAGCATAACGGCAGAAATAAACCGGTTTAATGAATCACTCATCTGGTTTTACGAATACTGATATTGATGATACTAACGGCCCACCGGCCTGTTGAGGAGCCTGTAAAACGGAAAGGCTCATTGAAGCCGTATATTTTCTAGAGGTTCATCAGACGCGGAACTCATCGAGGCTCGGGAATAAAATCCCATTCAGACGCCGGATAGATTCAAGCAAGCCAACTTATCGTCAAAATCGGTGTTGCAAAAACGGGAGTGACCATAGATCCGTTTTCTGAAGCGACCCCTGTCAGGACTCATCTTTGTTTGATCTGAGATTTTCCGATACATTATCGGATAAAAAAATGCTCTCTAAAGTTGTTATTTATTTGACATTAACAGCCTCGACAATTGCTGCGCGGAGGCACCAACTATAAGTGAAATAATAATGATGCCCACTGTGGGTAATGTATTGCCGGTAAACAAGCATCCCAGGAATAAAACGGCGTAAGTTGCGACAATACCTGTAAACATAGAAATAATAAAAATGTGAGTTTTCATCATATCTCCTTAATCCCCCCGGTGGTGTTCCAGGGGGATTAATACGGTAAGGTTATTTAAAGGCAGACTTTCCTGCGAACTTTGCCGACGAACCCAGCTCATCCTCAATTCGCATGAGTTGGTTGTATTTTTCGATACGCTCACCCCGACATGGTGCCCCTGTTTTAAGATGACCGGCACGCATTGCCACTGTCATGTCGGCGATAAAGCTGTCCACTGTTTCACCGCTGCGGTGTGAGATAAAAGCGCCCCAGTCGTTGTCATGGCAGAGCTGAATCGCGTCAAAGGTTTCACTCAGAGAACCAATCTGATTGAGTTTAATTAATGCGGCATTGGCAAGGTTTTCATCGATACCGCGCTGAATATATTTCACGTTGGTCACAAACAGGTCATCACCGACCAGTTCCACCTGCTCCCCTAAAGCATCGTGCAGAACTTTCCACCCTGCCCAGTCATCCTCAGCAAGGCCGTCTTCGATCAGTGCAATCGGGAAGTTTTTCACCAGCGTTTGATAGTAGTTTGTCATCTCCTGTGAGGTCAGCTCGGCATTTTCTGTGCGCAGATGATATTTTCCGTCTCGGTAAAACTCACTGGAGGCCGGATCCATGCAGATCACAATGTCTTCACCAGGGCGGTACCCAGCTTTCTCAATGGCAAGAACAATCAGCTCCAGCGGTTCACGATTTGAAGAAACTACCGGAGCGAATCCGCCTTCATCCCCCACACCGGCCGACAACCCCTTATCAAGAAGAACTTGACGAAGTGCCTGATACACTTCACTACCCCAGCGCACGGCTTCCCTGAACGTCGGTGCACCGCAGGGGGCAATCATGAATTCCTGAAAGTCAGCACCTTGTCCGCGGGCATGTACACCTCCGTTAATGATGTTCATGCAGGGTACGGGCAGCAGATTTGCCCCTATCCCGCCAAGGTAACGGTATAAAGGCGTATGGGATAATTGAGCCGCGAGTCGCGATACGGCCAGTGACACGCCCAAAATAGCATTTGCCCCCAGGCGCGCTTTGTTATCCGTTCCGTCCAGAGCAATCATGATGTTATCGATGCCACGCTGATCGCGCACATCATGCCCTTTAAGGCTGTCATAAATTTCGGAGTTAACGCTTTCGATAGCGTTGAGAACACCCTTTCCGCCAAAGCGCGCTTTATCACCGTCGCGACGCTCATTGGCTTCGCGCGAACCGGTACTGGCTCCGGAAGGGACTGAGGCTCTTGCCATTGTGCCGCATTCGGTTGTGACATCTACTTCGATGGTCGGGTTACCCCGTGAGTCCAGGATTTCGCGGGCAACAATTTTATCAATAATAAAGCTCATATAAACCTCGAATATTAGTGAGTAGTAATGTGCTTAATCAACACATCGACGGTCAGGTGGTTGATGAATTCAATAGAATGGGAAGAGAGCGTCCCGAACAGCCTGTTTTTGTGTCCCATAATCACCAGATCTACACCTGCTCCGGTGACACAGGCCTCGACGTCCTTAAAGCGGCTGATAGTAACGATTTCTTTCACATCCACGGGAAAGCTCACGGTTTCTACCAACCGGCTAAGCATGGCTTTGGCCGCAACAATTTCAGCAGACTGTCTGTCTTTCGTTAATGAGTCAGAGGCAATGTCTAACTCCCGGTAATCTGAAGTGAGGTGCCCAAGGGTGATTGCCGTCCCTTGCTCATGGAATCCCTTTGCAACCCCCTGCAGCAGGAGTTGGCCGTCGGTTTCATCGCTAAGCAATATCAGAGCATGTTTATAGAGTGGCATTGATTACCTCGAGGAGGTTGAGATGGCACCCGTCAGCCACGGCAGTATGTCCTTTTTCCTGCTGATAACGCCGGGAAGAGACAGACACGTGAGATCGAGCGCATTATCTTCTGAGAAATATAACGTTGTGTTTTTCTGGAAAATGTCCGTGACAGCCAACATTGCAATATCAACGTCGCCTGAAAGATACACTTTTGTTAACGCGGCAAGTAGGTCAGTGAGCACGGCATCGACTGCCGACATGCCTGCCACTTCGATTTGAGACAACAGCACTGACTTACCGTTAATCTGGTAGCGCTTGGCATCCTTCATAAGAAGTAGCTCGGGTGTCTGCCCAGTGATGTCGGTTTTAGCGATAAGCAGCTCTTTCACAAAGGCGTCATAGTCCAGTTGGCTTATGCTGGATAATGCCTGCACGGCAGCAATGTCCTGAGCTGTAGTGGTCGGGGATGTGAGCGCCACGGTGTCACTCAGTATCGCGCCCAACATTAGGGTAGCCTGAGATGAAGAAATGGGCTGAGGGTATTCTAGGGTAAGGATTTGCCAGAGCACGGTGGCACAGCAGCCGACGGAGCGTATCCAGACATCCGGAGGGTTTTGTGTCATGACCGTACCCAGTCGGTGATGGTCAATGATGCCCACAATATTACTTAAAGCTAAAGAAGGCGGTCCCTGCTCAGCGTCCGTAAAATCGACCAGCCAGACCTGTTTTCCACTCAGGTCTTCGTTGAGCTGGGGAGGGGGCTCCACGCCGGCCTTCTGCAGAATAAACGCCGTTTCCGGGGTAATGTCGCCAAGCCTGAAGGGTGTGGCGTGCTTTCCGAGGTATTGAAGCCAGTCCGCTGTAACGAGTGCGCTGCAGATGCTGTCGCTGTCGGGGTTGAGGTGGCCAAAAACGCGTATCATAGCGTCTTCCTCTGACGGGGCAGAAGATCGGTGACAGACGAGTAAACATAGATTTTTTTCATAAGAGTACCTGACATACGTGCCTAAGGGAAAAAGCAAAAATGTATATCAGGCGTCATCATCCAGACTGAGGAGTCCGGCGGTTGGGAAAGGTGGAACGCCATCACCTTAAATAAACTATAAGCCAAAAGTACAATCAGTTCAATCAGTGCAAAGAAAGTTCATTGCCACTTATATGCAGGCTGCGCTGGATCACTTGAGGGCTCAGGGAGATACGCTGAATGATGAAGATATCGCTCGTTTTGCTATGAATATGTAAACATGCTCGTCCATTATTCCAAATAGGTATACGCATATGCGAAAAATTGTACTGCTACGTCATGGAGAAAGCTTATGGAACCAAGAGAATCGTTTTACCGGCTGGACTGATATCCCGTTAACTCATAAAGGACAGAGGGAGGCAACTCTGGCAGCGCAGTTAATAAAAAAGTCAGGGATTCAGATAGATGCAACCTTTACCTCGGTACTCGTTCGTACCATTCACTCATTATGGCTTGTGCTGGACGAATTGGGGAAACAATGGTTACCTGTAGATAGATCGTGGCGTTTAAATGAACGTCACTATGGTGCCTTGCAGGGATTAAATAAAGACCTGGCGGCACAGCAACTGGGAGAGGAACAAGTCCACGCCTGGCGCAAAAGCTTTCGTGCTATTCCCCCCTTGCTCAAAGATGAACCCAACCGACTGCATCTTGATGCGCGCTATAAACACGTGGCACTGTCTGATTTACCTATGGGGGAAAGCCTTGAAATGACCATCCGACGTATGCTGCCTTATTGGCAACATGCAGTTATCCCGCGGATTCGCAGTGGGGAAACGCTGCTGCTTGTTGGGCACGGAAATACACTACGTGCACTGATGATGTATTTGGGTCGTCTTGATGAAAATGCAGTCATGCATTTGCACGTTCCGACGGGAATCCCCATAATTTATACTATGGAGGACAATATGGATGTCGTCCGCCATCAACTCCTTGAATGATACCCAAGTGGTATAACCTTTGTTCGGGGGAGGTCACCTTTTCTATCATTTCTGTCGAGATCGTGGCCTTGCTACAGGCAGAGAGTTATTTCTGAACCATCACTTCTGTGTTGACGCATGTTCTTGGACCTTTGTTCAAGACAGCCATCGGCTTTTATATTATGGCTAGCAGATACTGTGTCTTATCGGTCTGGAATAACCAATCACACTGCGTCATTTAACCGGTTATCATCGAGTTGGTCATCCTTGGTAAAAATGGCCCGGTACAGATCCTCACCATAACTGGTTTCTTGAGGTTCTCCCTGAATGATCTTAAATGTCCGCTTCCCACCGCAGCGTCTTTCTGCACAAAGATACACTGTATCCTGATGGTATTCCTGATAAAATGCACAAGCAAACTCTGATGAATGAGTAACAAAAAACACTTTAACTTCACTTTCAGCTAATGCTTTGACAACCCCTTTTATGATTTCAGCCCCTTCCCGACTATTGGTGGCAGAAAAGGACTCATTAAAGAGCACCAGGTCATCGTGCCGCAACGCGTTAACGATATCCCGCATTCGTCTCAACTCTTCATCCAACTTCCCGCTGACCATCTGGCTGTCTTCTTCACACTTATAATGGGTAAATACCTGTCTGCAGACATCGGCAGAATAGCATTTCGCCGATACAAACATGCCAGATTGCATCATCATCTGCGCAAGACCAATGCTACGTAAAAAAGTCGATTTTCCTCCCTGGTTAGCACCAGTAATAATAAATGTATTTTTATTGTCGGTATTTAAGGTGTTACTGACGACACACTTTGTTGTAGTGAGTACCAAGCAGGTATCAGAGAGTGCTTCAAACACGTGATAGCGCTCTCCTTTCCGCATGGGAACAGGGAAACAGAACGGGACATTACGTTGATTTAATGCATCAGAAAGGTTTAAACATGCAATATAAAATCCCAGTTCAGCACGTAATGAATTAAAGAAGTTGAGTAAATGGGCTGTTGCCTGTGCCATCGCACAGGCCACCAATGCTAACCCTTCATCTTTTAAATTGCTTAATGCTCTGAAGCCATTTTCATCACGCGGTGCGATCTGAACAATATAGTGTTCGGGTTTTTTGGCGAAAAGTCGCTTAAACCATCCTCCATCAGGTGTATTGGGTTGTCGCAGAACGTAGCTAAAACCCTTGTTTCCCTGTCCAAGTTTTACGCTCATCAATACCCCTTTTTTGAACTCCATCTGTTTCAAATGGGCCTCAATCTCATTCAGGTAATTATCATTCAATTCCATAGTGATCATTGTGAGCAAACGGGTCATTCCTGGTGATTCAAATTGACTAGTTATTTTTTCAGCAAGAAAACGGATTTTCTTTAAATTCTCCAAAAGGAAACGAGTAAAACGAATGGACTGGTGCAGGACCGTAGAAGGATAGTGACCAAACAACCCAAAATGCAGTTTTTCCTTTTCCATAAGTAAACACTCAACAACCATACGATAGAAATCACGGATTACATCTCTATTATACAGACAGTCTCTGAGAATAGACTGTCTGTATTCAATGTCATGAACTTCAATAAGTGGACGAGAAAATGCTTGTTTAACCACGGAATATAAAAATTTATCACCAGCAGACAGACTTTGGAATAAAACGTCTAGCTCTAGGTCCTTCATGACGGTTTTATAGTTACATGAATAATTATCATCAAGGATAAAATCAGTATCGCTATACATCAGATAAGCTTTCATCGACCTAACCTCTCTTTTATTTTGTCATACGTCAGTGAATATTTTTCGACCAATGTGGTTGAATAGGCAACTCCATCTGCTGGTTTTCTGATGACCTGATATGTTCTTAATGCGCAGTCATTACTACCAACGGTGCTCATCATGCTGACGATAGAACAGTTGAGATGGGTGAGCTCATCAATAAAGGTCACACAAACACAGAGTGCATCTAATGCCAAGATCTTTTCCATAATTCGAGTCCCCAGATAGACAGCATCCTGGGTGCTCGTGGATGTAAAAATTTCATTCATGATAATCAGACTTCGAGACGTTGCAGAATCCAATATGACTTTTATCCTCACCAGGTCGTCATAAAGTTTTCCTCGCAAATTATGGATATTTTCACTTTTTTCGAAGTGAGTGAATATCCTGTCTGTAAGATATAATTTGGCTTCTTCTGCCGGAACGAAAACACCTAACAAGGCCAAGTAATGAAGTTGTCCGACCATGCGTGCAAATGTTGTTTTTCCCCCTTGGTTGGGACCTGATACCACGAGAATCCGTTCATTGTCCTGCAAGTAAAATTCATTACAGATGACTTTCCTGTTGCTTTCAATTACCGCATCAGCAAGGGCCAAATCAAATGCCTTCGAGACAGAAATGCCTTTCTTTTCTCGGGTCACCGTCGGTATGCAAAACGGCAACTCCTTCTGAAATTTCTGAATATATTCAATATAGGCAAGATAGAATTGGATCTCGCGCTCAAACTTCGTGAGAGTACTGTCAACGTAATCTGGATGATTTGCGATGAATGTATTAAGAACGTCAAATTCACTGTGGAAGAGTTTGGCCACGCAATCAAGTATTTGAGCCTCAACATGATTGATACCGCTGTCATTGCTTTTGAAGTCCAATTCAACTCTGACGTCTCGTTGCTTAAATTTGGAAAAAAGATTAATTATTTTATCGCTGTAATCTATTTCTTGGCAGTACCTTTCAACAATAATGGTATTGCCATTTATTTTTGTGCTATATTTAATCTCTTCGAGTCTATTTTTAACCAAGCATGCATTTGCGTGCAGTTTTTGAAAAATCTCACCATGGTTATATTCGTTGATATAACTTTTGAAATTAAGCATGCCTCGCGATTCCACAGGAAATTCATTCAATCTTGCACATAGCTCAGAAATGGCATTAGTGTATAAAATAATGCAATCAAGTTCCCATCGACGCTTTTGGAAATGATAGAACATATTTTCTTTCTTACTCAAAATCTCCCGTATTGTCCTCATATGTGTAGAATAGGCAATCAATGTAGCATAGACCTCCTTTTTTGCCACATCCTGAATGACTTCTTGCCGATAGGAGATATCTTCAACATTTTTTAGTGGAGAGAAAAAGAATGCATTGATGTCATACTCATCTCGACCTTGAGTAATAGCGCTGACAACCCTATCAAGATTGAGATCAACAAAACACTCTGGGGCGTTCATTGAGAGGTTGTAATCCCTCTCCCTTTCGGTAGATTCAACAAATAGTATGCTGGTAAAACTCATGGCATTCCTCCACAACAGAAATACATAGATGATTTATTTGGTCATACACTAAATTCATAGACATTCTTGTAGGCACTGTACCGCTATAAGTGATCAGAATTTTTTAATCACAATTATATGCCCAAAAATGCAGCGCAGAGAAAGAATGCATGAATAGGCCTATCTATAAAAATTAGCACAATCATATCCGCTTAATATAATATATTACATTTGTGAGGGTGGAGGTATTTGTGCTCAACCGTTTCGCTTGTCATACGATACTTGTATGGAGAGATTGAAAAGTATTTTTTAAAGGTTCTGGTAAACGCTTGCTGGGAATCAAACCCATAACGTTCAGCAAGGTATATAATTGACTCATCACTATCTTTAAGCCTTTGCGCAATTATAGTCAACTTACGATTTCTAATGTATTCACCAATAGCACACCCAGTTTCTCTTTTAAATATTTTCTGTAAATGCCATTGTGAATATCCACAATATTCAGCTATTACTGCTATAGTTAAAGTTTGGTCGAAATTATCCTCAATCCATTCACAAACGCATCGTATGACTTGTTGGTTTAATTCTCTAGCAGACATAAACTCTCCTATTATACATTTCAGTAATTTGTATAAACAGCAGTGAAAACCGTAAATATGCATTCACATAAATCTCCAGCAGTGGAAATTATACTATTGTCATTGCATTCGAAATTAAGAATTCCCCCTTCCATCTGGAAGACTTTGTGTCATGACCGTGCCTGGTCGGTGATGGTCAATGATGCCCACATGTTATTTAAAACTAAAGAAGGCGGTCCCTGCTCAGCATCCGTAAAATCGACCAGCCAGACCTGTTTTCCACTCAGGTCTTCGTCAAGCAGGGGAGAGGGTTCCACGCCGTTTTGCTGTAGAATAAAGGCGATTTCAGGCGTGATATCACCGAGTCTAAATGGGGTAGCGTGCTTTCCGAGGTGGGTAAGCCAGTCGGCTGTAACAAACCCGTTGCAGATACTGTCGGGATTGAGGTGACCAAAAACGTGAATCATAGCGCCTCCTCTGACAAGCCAGAAGAGTGAAAATACACTGATAAGAATAGATTATTTTTCATATGAATACCTGACATACGTGCCTAAGGAAGAAAGCAAAAATGTATATCAGGTGTCATCATCCAGGCAGAGGAGTCTGGCGGTTGGGAAAGGTGGAACACCATCACCTTAAAAAAACTATAAGTCAAAAGTGCAATCAGAGCAAAGATATTTTATTGTCTCTTTATTTTCCCTTTTGGCTTTCTAGGGGGCGTTGTCGATCTCTCACTTGTTAGCCGTCAAAGAAAACTGATGGCATTGGTTGATGTCGGAGAAGTTTGGGGGGTGGGCCGACGTATATCGAAAAAGCTTCATGACATGGGCATCAAGACGGCGCTGCAATTGGCCGAAACCCCGACGCCACTGATCCGCAAGCATTTCAACATTGTCTTAGAACGGACCGTTAGAGAACTTCGCGGTGAACCTTGTTTGGAGCTCGAAGAGTTCGCACCTGCGAAACAGCAGATAGTCTGCTCCCGTTTATTCGGCGACAGAGTTACTGAGTACGACATGATGTGTGAAGCAATTTGCAGTCATGCCGTGCGTGCAGCAGAAAAACTACGCGGCGAGCATCAGTTTTGCCGGCATATCTCAGCATTCGTTAAAACCAGCACTTTTGACGTGAATGAAGTCTATTACGGCAAGACCGCTAGTACGATGTTACAGATCCCCACACAAGATAGTCGGGACATTGTGGCTGCAGCTACTAAATGCCTTGATGCAATCTGGCAAGATGGACACCGTTTCCAAAAATGCGGAGTCATACTAGGAGACTTTTATAGCCAGGGTGTAGCGCAATTAGGGCTGTTTGATGAGTATAAGCCGCGCTCTAACAGTGAGCAGTTGATGGCAGTGCTCGATGGTATCAATCATAGCGGCAAAGGTCGGGTATGGTTTGCTGGCCAGGGGATCCAGAAAAGTTGGGAGATGAAACGTCAAATGCTTTCTACCGCTTACACAACTCGCTTCAGTGACCTTATGCGCGTTAAGGTTTAAACCAGCAGGTCATTTCTATATTTTTATTCTGGCTTCCTTCTTCAATACATAATCTAAAAATGCCGCAACAGATGACGACAAGACATCCGCTTGAGTCTATTTGCTTGCCATGATATTTTTGGATGAGTGATTTATAACCAAAGAGTGATAAAGATTATGTCGCAAGGTTTTGATCCGAAAGATCTTGAGGAAATTTGCTCCAGGAAACCAACAAAATTCAAAATGAAGAAAGCAGATTACAAAGAACTTGGTCGTAATACGCTTTTGGGGTCTGTTGATCTTGTCTTCGGAGCCTTAGGCGCTGCGGTTCTTACTGTAGGAGCATTGAATAATAGTAATAAAGTCATCTCAAAATCCGAAAGCGATGATCTTGGTTATGGTTACAAAGACGGTAACCAAGGGTACGGTTATTATTTTGGTGATATTAAAGATGACAACTAGTAACTGAGAATCCATTCCAAGTTACTAGTTTTTGTTATTTTATGCCTTTAGTTGCAGCCGATGTTGCAGCATCCTTTGCCAATTTACCTCCCTTTTCACCTGCTTCCTGCGGCATTTTGCCTCCTTGTGACAAAGACTTCGCTACATCACCTACATTTACTCCTATCCAGCCTAGCATCCCAACCCAGAACATGGGGAAGACCACATACATCATTCCCAACACCAGGTTCATGATCCAACCATCAGCAGTTGAACTGGTAAATTCCGCAAACGGTACGCTGCTGTTTGATATGCCCTGTGCGGACATGCTGTCATACAAAATGGTAATCATCCTGTCATCGAGCCAGCCCGCTAATTCCCACCAGAATGTAATAAATATCAGTGCAAACAGCGCAAACGATATGGTCACCACCGTCTTAGGTTCATAGGCGCTGAACATCATCAGCACCGGAATGACGATGATAATCATCATCTCCAGCAGAGCCTGTATCATTGGCAATGCCTGCTTCAGCGCATCAAACCCCGGCAACGCTTCGGCCTGCTTAATTCCCACACCAATTGTCGACACGAGGCGGGTTACGTTAAATGCCAGGCCTGAGCCCACATCACTGCTGCCAGTAGCATAAGTCTCACCGCTGCCTGAAAGCCCAACGTTGCGCGGACTCACCAGCCAGCGCAGTGCCATCTCCTCCCACTGATCCTTGCTAAATTTCCGCTGTAGCTCAGCCTTGGTCGACTCATCCATATTGGCCAGCACCCGGGCCTTCAGGCCATTAGTGCCGTCAGACCACCACTGTTTACAGGTAGGATAACCGCCTTTTCCCACATCCGGATAGCCGCTGTCCCGGGCGTTGTCATACGGCCACTGGCTGCGCGGACTGGTCGATGTGTAATAATCATAGTAACCACTGGTATTGAGAAAGTAGCTGCTACCTATCCACCCTACTGAATTGATTGTTGCGTCACTCAGCTGGCTGTTGCTGTTTTTAAGCTTGAAGTAAGAACGGGAATAGCACTGATCTGCAAAGTCCTGCACTTCCTGCAGCACTATAGGGTCGCGAATTTTGGTGTTTTGCACGTCAAAGCGCATCTGGCGGAGCTGGTCTCCGCAGGGGATAGAGGCAATCATCGCCTGGGTGATGCCCTTGGAGATCATATGCAACAGGTACCACCAGACCGGGACTTCTGCCGTCTTGCCGTCAAAGTCATTAACCAGCCCCTTGTAACCGGAGTTCTGCGGCGTAGGTACGCTTACGCCGCACTGTTTCGCCCGTGAAGTGTCGAATTTAATGGTGCTGATATCGACCGGCAACAGCGGAATGCAGCAGAACAGCATCACGCAAAATGATACGTAGAGCGCGTGCTCAACCCGCGGCAGTGCAAGAACGCCTTTATTCCCCTCATCGGCGCCTTCTTCTCGCACCTTCAGCCAGATACCCAGGACCTTGAAAACCAGAGGCAGCGCGAAAAGTCCCGTACTAATAAGGATGTTCCACAGGGCGTTATTCAGCATCCAGCCGAACAACACCAGGAAGTACTCCAGAAAACTGTTGGCCGTCATGACGCCTCCTTATGCCAGTACGGAACGCCAGGCGGTGAATTCGATAACGATAATAAAACCCGCCGCCATCCACTCCAGGCGATGAAGTGATTGACCCGGGGATTTCTTCACAACCTGCGGTCGCACAACGTAAAACCAGGCCCAGCAAAGCCCGGTATAAATTGTCAGCCGCCAGGCAAACAGACCATACCGACTTGCACTCAGCCAGTCGCGCACCTTATGCACATCCGGATCGGCTTCGAACAGCACTGAGGCAATTAAGAAGAGCCCCACAGTCAGCGCGAGGATAACCAGAAAAGTCAGCACGAAACGGCGCGTACGGCCAAAACGACGCTGAGAGGAGACGGGTATCGTCATTATTGTGCTCCTGATTTCTGGCTCATGTTAATGAATCCCTGATCCTGACTTCCGCTGTGCTGCTGCAGGCGGCTGTCCTGATTGCGTACACCCTGACGTTCCAGGGTCGTGAGCAGACTGTTATTGCTGATGGACTTTCTCAATGCCATTTCGTTACTCAGCGCGGCCAGCTCCCGGTCGAGGGCATCAACGCGACGGTCCCCCTCGGCCAGCGCTTCCGGCTGGTCGGCCGCATTGGGTTCAGACTGGCCGGTAGTCAGCATGCGTCGCATGGTCAACGCCTGTTCCACAGTGTCAGACATGGCCAGTTCTCCTGCGAGGCGCTGTACCAGCGCCGCGTTATCCGGGTCGTCTTTCAGGGACTGAATAACCCCGCGGGTCACGACCAGGCTACCCGTTTTAAGCTTGCCCAGATTAACCGCCGTCGGCGCTTCAGAACCCCCGACCAGTTTGGTTAACTGCTCGAGGTTTTCTTTAGTCGTATCTTCAAGTATCGGTGAAAAGCCGGTACCGGCGACCGTGCTGCCGGCGGCATTTTCATCGCCGCCGCCGCCGCACTCGCTGGCATCACGACAAGTTCGGATCGACCTGTCACCCAGCACTTTCACCACCGCGCTCGCAGCAGTCTCGGAGTTCGGATAACGCTGGCAAACGGACCCATTACAGCTGGAAGCTCCCACGCTGCTGTTGCTGGTCACCGGCAGGTTGTTCATCATGTTGTAACCGGCCTTGGCCAGGTCATGCGTCGGTTTGATTGCCGGCTGGCCTTTGCCGCCACGCTTCTGGCCCCCGATCCATGTAGCACCTTCCTCCCCCGTCGCCTTCTGCAGTTTCTGATCGCTGCTGACTGCATCGCCGTCGCTGGAGGCGACAATATCCTTGTACTCCTCGGTGACGGCCGCCTGCGTCCACTTGCTTCCCATCGTGTAATCGGCCATTTTATTGGCCATGTTCTGACAGTTGAGTTTGGCCTTGTCAAAACTTAGTCCGGCCTGCAGCACGCCGTTGGTCAGCATTTCATACAGCCCGGGATTGGCGCGCTGGATAATCATCGCCGGCATACTGGATACTGCGCCGGTAGCCCCCTGCATCACGGTGCCCATCAGATCCTTAAAGCCGCTGGTCACACCGTTAAGCTGATTACCTACCGTCGTTTTCAGGTCAAAATTACCGCACATCAGGTCGCTGCTCATGCCGGCGTTCATACCCAGACGCGTCATGCTGTTTCGGGAAGCGGGTGGCGATATGACCGAGCCGCCGCCAATGGAATAAAACAGGCCGTCACTGATGGCCCCGTTGGCAGAAGCGCCGCTGGGAGAGGTGGTGACCTCAGCGTATGCATTGGGTGTGCCGCTGGCTAACATCACCAGCAACGTAAACGGGAGAGCGAGAGTAACTTTTTTTAGCTTTGTCATAGTGTGAGTCTCACGAAAAATCAGTGCTGGAAAGGAAGGTCTGCCCGCGTCTCTTGCAGCAGCTGTAAGGTTGCCAGAGTGCCCAGGCATAATTACCGTCCTGAGAAACCGTCGCGCCGGTGTCGGGGAAGACTGCACAGGTGGTCGAGAGCGTCGGAGAAAGACGTTGCCATTTATGGTTTTGGGTACCGGTATTCTCTTTCACCGGTGCAGGTGGCCAGTAGCCTGGGGATTGCTGGCCTACCAGCGGCTGGTAGACGTGCAGTTGGCCAGTGCGGGTGATGACATCGGCCACGCGCTGTGCGACGACGGCTGCGGACTTATACGCGTCCTCCTGGGTGACAAAACCGCTACGCGGATAGATGTTTCCCCACATATTGGCCCCGGCCTGACTGCCCAGCTCACGCTGTCCGGGGATAAGGGCTTCCGGGTAAAGGCCTTCAGGCAGGCCACTTCGCCAAATCAGCCCATCGAGCGAACTGACAAAGTACGGCACAAAAGGCGTGGCAACGGACTTGCAGGAATAACCCGCTATCTGTCCCCCGATAAGCGTGGTGGCCGGATGGCCATAGGCGTCGGCATAGTGAAAATGCAGGTTCTGTTTACGCATCCCCGGGGCTTTCATTTCCTGCTGTCCGCCGCCGGCGCTGACGCCGCTCAGTGAACCGACAATGCCGCTTTCTCCGCTACCGGCCGCACCGCTGACCGCTGACATTTCCGTCCAGGGATTATCGCCGGGGCCGGAATAGGCTGACACCACAGCTTCCGGGATGAAATGTTCAACCTTCACGGATGTTTTGACAGAGCAGCCAAAAGGCGTGCAGAGGAGCCAGTAGCAGATCCCCTTCACCTTCCAGCCGATACACGAGACGCTGGCCGCGCTGGAAATCAGGCTGGCTGTGTTCACGCTGGCCGCACACAGCCCACTGCCGGTCAACAACGTGGCCAACAGCAGCCGGCGGGAACGCGGTGAGGAAAATGTCATTGGTTCGCCCCCCGCCAGTCAGCCAGATGTTGCATGGCCACGCTGACGTCCGTAGTGCCGTAGACCACCCATTTATCGTCAAACACGACCGCAGGGTACTTAGCCAGACCCAGCGACCAGGCTTTCATCAGCCCCTGATAAGCACTGACCAGTTGCTTTTGTTGAGATGAAAACGCAAGTGAGTTGAGAAGATCCCAGGCCTGTTTTTCAGCCAGGGCGGGATTTGCCGGGAGGCTGCCAAAAATATCCCTTTGAACATTCTCGGGCGCATCGAGGTAAACCACAGGAATATCTGGAGAGGGAGAACTGACGGGGTTCGAACTGTCGGTATAAATGACGGTGCCAGCACAGGCACTTGCAGACAGGCACAGTGCCGACAAACAGCTGATGAGTTTTTTCATAGAGAACACTCCTTAAGCGGATAACTCGCCTAAGGTGCGTCGATACGCCGCTCACGTCAGTAAACAACTCAATATCTGACCGCGAAAATTTATCTGCTCTGCTCTGCGCGCCACGTCAGCATTACGTTAAATCATCCAGTGCGTTGCACCAGGAAGTAGGTAAGATTTCCAGTCGTGAGGGATATACGCGCAATACCGTACGAAGCGCGCGCCTTACTCACCACCATGATCGTCCGTCGTCGCCAACTGAATAACATCCTAGTCCCGAACGTAATCGTCGCTTCCCCTCTCCTCTGCAAAGTTTTAAGAGTGTCGATAACATGGTTGATACCCCTGAAAGCGTGCTCGAGTTGAATGGGAGTATAAAAGGCTTAGGCGAAGTCACTGTCGCGTCTCTGATTGCAGAGCTGCAGGAGTTGAGAAAAATGAATCGAAGAAAGATTAACGCACTGAATGGCGTTGCCTCCAGAACAGAGACTCAGGAAAAGTGCGGGGTAGACGAACCGTATTTGGTTGCAGGCCCAGTATACGCAAGGCTTTATATGGTAGCACTGGCTGCTATGCAGTTTATTCCCGCAGATAAAGAGTTTTACTAGCGACTGATTACAACGGGTAAACCCAGAAAGCTCGCACTCGTCGCATGCATGCGAAAACTGATTACTATACTCAATGCCATAATGGAACATGCCAGAGCAAGAGATCCCGTGTATTTTCGGTCGACATGACACTGGGGGTGACCGCGTGCGGAATGAATGCCACCGCGATAAATAGAATTCTGGGCCTTAGCTCTGGAACGTTCTGGCATTGACCCTATGATATTTTCGTTTATAGTACTGTGCTGTTCTTCTGAGCTGCCGCACATGGTGTGCATGCAGCCCAGGTTAGCGGCCAAGACAAGCAGTGTGTTTTTCTGGTCATGTTTATTCCTGAAGGTGTATACACCAACCGTAAAGGATCAATTAAAACAATCATGCGTATCACGCCACCCTGAGTCCCCCTCCTCTGTCGCTCTGAGTCATTTCAGCGCGAACTCATGAGCATCCCGTCTGCGGATGTGTTTCATCGTACATAAAATTTAATGCCCTCAACGGGCTGACTCTATTCAAAAACTGAGAAAATACTATGTTGCTGTCCTCGACGCGTAAGGACTGGCTGGGTAACGTCCGTGGTGACGTACTGGCCGGTATTGTTGTCGCGCTCGCGCTCATTCCAGAAGCGATCGCCTTTTCCATCATTGCCGGTGTTGACCCCCAGGTCGGGCTCTACTCAGCATTCTGTATCCCGCTAGTTATGGCCTTCTTTGGCGGCCGCCCGGCGATGATATCTTCATCCACTGGCGCAATGGCGCTGCTGATGGTGACGTTGGTGAAAGATCATGGCCTGCAGTACTTACTGGCTGCCTCCATACTGACCGGGATATTCCAACTGATGGCCGGTTATCTGAAGCTCGGCGGGTTGATGCGCTTCGTCTCACGCTCAGTGGTGACCGGATTCGTGAATGCACTCGCGATTCTGATTTTTATGGCGCAGTTACCTGAGCTGACCAATGTGACCTGGCATGTTTATGCCATGACAGCAGGTGGGCTCGCCATTATCTACCTTTTCCCGTATCTGAATAAAACCATCCCCTCACCGCTGGTCTGCATCGTGGTGCTCACGGGGATTGCCATGTGGTTGCATCTGGATATTCATACCGTCGGGGACATGGGCAAACTGCCTGACAGTCTACCGGTCTTCCTGTTACCAGATATCCCGCTAAATCTCGATACGCTCCTGATTATCCTCCCGTATTCCGCAGGCCTCGCCGTTGTGGGATTACTGGAATCGATGATGACAGCCACTATTGTGGACGACATGACAGATACGCCCAGTGACAAAAATCGGGAATGCAAGGCGCAGGGTATTGCTAATATCTGTACATCCTTTATCGGGGGAATGGCGGGTTGTGCAATGATTGGGCAATCCGTTATCAATGTAAAATCTGGCGGGCGGGGGCGTTTATCCACCCTCACGGCAGGTGTAGTCCTGTTGTGTATGGTGGTCTTCCTGCGGGACCTGGTCTCACAGATCCCTATGGCCGCACTGGTCGCCGTGATGATCATGGTGTCGATTGGTACCTTTTCATGGCGTTCTGTTGCTGACCTCAAAACTCATCCCCTGTCAACCAGCGTTGTGATGCTGGCAACGGTCGTGGTGGTGGTGACCACTCATAATCTGGCATTCGGGGTACTCACAGGCGTGCTAATCGCTTCTCTGAATTTTGCCACCAAAGTGGCACGTTTTCTGGTTGTCTCTTCAGAGCTTAAAGAGGGGGGGCGGTTCTATAAGGTGACAGGGCAGGTATTTTTTGCCTCCGCCGACCGCTTTATGGCGCATTTCGATTTCCGCGAAGCGGTAGAGAAAGTTGTCATTGATGTTTCGCATGCCCATTTCTGGGATATCACTTCTGTCAGCGCACTGGATAAGGTGGTCATTAAATACCGCAGAGAAGGAACTGAAGTTGAGATCCATGGGATGAACGAAGCCACTCGTACTATCGTTGACCGCTTTGGGGTTCATGATAAACCCGAAGAAGTCGAAAAACTGATGGGAGGTCATTAATGTCAGGATTTAATGATATGAACAACACCGTTATTGCCTGTGTTGATGGATCGTCATCAACACGCGCTGTCTGTGAATATGCAGCCTGGGTTGCCGGAAAGCTTGAAGTTCCTCTTGCCCTGCTGCATGTGCTGGAAAAAAACGAACAACCCGCTGTTTCGGACCTGACTGGCACTATCGGTATTGACAGCCGGGAGCAACTGACGCAGGAGCTTGTCCGGATAGAGGGGGAGCGTAGTCGTCTGTTAATGGCTCAGGGACGCGCCATTCTTGCAGGATGCGCGGAACTGCTCAGTCAGATCGGTAACCCGGATGTTCAGCAGATTCAGAAACATGGCTCACTGGATATGATCCTGGCTGACCTGAAGGATATCCGCCTGATGGTGCTCGGGCGCCGGGGGTCACAGAACCCGGTTGGCAGTAATCTGGAGAGTATCATCCGCCTTCAGAAAAAACCGGTAATGATTGTACCTGAATCTTTTTCTCCGCCCTCAAAAGTCATGTTTGCGTTTGATGGCAGTGAGGAAAGCCGGAGAAACCTGCGCCGTCTTACATTCAGCCCTCTGCTGCAGGGAATCGAGTGCCATGTTGTGATGGTGAACGGGGATGTCCATACTCTCGAAGAGGCGCGCCGAAGCCTGCAGACCACAGGCATCAGTGCGATATCCCGGTTAGCTGAAGGGCGCTCTGTAACGGAGGCACTCTGTCGTTACGCCGCAGACAACAGTGTGGATTTGATTGTCATGGGTGCATATGGCCACTCTTCCCTCCGACGTTTTTTCATCGGCAGTAATACAACTGCAATGCTCGAACAGACCAGCGTCCCACTGCTAATGCTCAGATAAGCCAGCACCTGGAGGAAACTCCGGGTATTTTTTAATTCAGAACGGTAATTAAAAGTGTAAATCCAGCAGTCAAAGGAAAAAATGGGCATCTAACATATATGTTTGATGAGCTTCTGGCTCTCGCCCTACTTAGCCTGGTTGCATTTGAGAAACCCTTAAAATATATGGATGACACGGATGCTGAACGTATCGCTCGCTTTAAAAAACCATTACACCAGGACTTATTGAGCAGGTACGTCTCAGGATTCTGAGCTTGAAGCGAAGCTTCAGACTTTAAACGAATAAGCGTCAGGAATATGATAAATAAAGGCTGGACAGGGACTGCAGAAAGACTGCCAGCAGTTAGAGAATCAGAGTGTAAACTTCACCTGCTGTGGGGAGCGCCCCGGCAGAGATGAAGGCATACCTTCATCTCTGGGCCTGAACTTTTCATTCAAAAAAGGTTACTGCCGGGTGTCCTATACAGGAATCATAGCCGTATATTTCAGACAATGAACGAACAGGGATTACTTCCCTGCCTGCAGGTCAGAGCCAGCTTTCGATAATGTCTCTTGATGGTATTCCTCCGGCATGAACAACGATGTCATCAATGACAACTGCCGGGGTTGACATCACTTTGAGTTTTATTATTTCAGACAGTGACTCCACTTTTTCAAGTTGAATAGTGACGCCACGCTCATCAGCCACTTGCTGGATAAGCCGGATGGTTTTTTTACAGCTGGAACAACCTGTACCCAGTACTTTTACATGCTTCATTTTATGCTCCTCATCAGGAAATTAATGGGAATACAACGTTAAAAATCCAGCCAACCAGGGTGAAAGAGGTCAACAACAGCAACAGCAGGATGCAAAGTAATTTCCACTTCATCACTTGTTTGAGCAGAATGAACTCAGGAAAGCTGGCTGCAACAGTGCTCATGCAAAAAGCCAGTGTTGTACCTACTGGCAGGCCGTTAGTAATCAGGCTCTCCATCACGGGGATCACACCGGTAGCATTGGAATAGAGTGGTATGCCAATCAGCACGGCTACCGGGACTGTCCACCATTGACCGGCGCCGAGATGCGACGCGATCCATCCGTCTGGCACAAATCCATGCAGTGCCGCGCCAAGTCCTACCCCGAGAATGACCCAGAGCCAGACACGCTTAAAAATGGTGAGCGTTTCATCTCTAGCAAAGGCATGTCGCTTTGAGAGAGACATATGTGGTGTCACGGCAGATTGTCGGATCAAATCAGTTTGATGTTGCTGCCCATCTTTGAGGGCATCAGCGGCAAAGTCAGCTAACCAGCGTTCGGCCTTAATCCGATCAAGAAAAGCACCGCCAGCGATACCAACAGCCATTCCGACAACAATATAAATGAGCGTGAACTTCCATCCGAGCAGGCTGACCAGAAGCAGGACGGCGACTTCATTGATAAGGGGGGAAGTGATGAGAAAGGCCATGGTAATCCCGAGTGGTATACCAGCCGAAGTAAATCCCAGAAATACCGGGATACTTGAGCAGGAGCAGAACGGGGTAATGGCACCAAAGCAGGAGCCCAGTAAATACCCTATCCCCCGGTGCTTACCTGCAAGATAATTTCTTACCCTCCCGATATCCAGCGAGGCCCGTAACATGGCCACGAAGTAGATCATGACCAGCAACAGAACGAAAATCTTGCTCACGTCTTCGATAAAAAAATGGAGCGCGTCCCCGAGTTTGGTTGCAGGACTCAGACTAAGGCGTTCATAGACCAGCCAGGTGGCAAAATCAGTGAAAATCTGGAACATAACGGACAGGCCTCACGATGGTTGTTTCCCCGGAAGACGCCGTTTGACAGAAAAGGATGCAGTTTTTTGCGATTTATTTCATTTGCTGAGAAATGTTACTGAGCAGGATTTCACTACATTCGTCATCCTGATAACTTAAATACTACCTGTGCAATATATACATCCAATGCAACAGAAATAGCTTATTTGTGTACTCTTAAAGGTAAACTGATCCTTCATCGGGGAGTGAAACAACATACCCGACCAGACTCATCCAGTCTGACCTGGCAATCTCTGGAGAGTTTCTGATGCAACCTCTCTCTCGCACGTGACAAACGCGATTTGGTTGCAGCAAGCGTCAGACCATTTCGGTCTGCGAAATCAGCCTGTTTCATCCCTTCAAGATCACAGAGTGTAAGGATAGTCCGATCAGCCTCTGTCATTTTATCCAGTATGCGGGACAGACAACCAGCCAGTGAGTCGACAGTCTCAGGAATATTATCCGGTATGGATACATCATCGTGGAGAGGCATACATGGGCGCTGCCGGCGACTTTTATCAATAACCAGATGCCTGGCAACCTCAAATAGCCAGGCTCTGGCATTCACGATGGCACAGAATTTCCCCTGTTGACGTATTGCCCGGAGGAAGGTTTCCTGTATCAGATCATCGGCATCAGCCTCATTCCCCACTTTTCTGAGTAACCAGCAAAGCAGTTCGTGTTCATGCTTCTTCCACGCCTTCATCAGGCAAGGCGGCGTGCCGGTCAGTTGCACCATTTATTACTCTCTCGTCATATGTCCAGCATAGCTGGAGGATATTTATTTAGATGCTGTCGGGTACGGATTCTGGTATGAGGCGACTGTCGGAGCCACGATGATGTGATGGACTGACAGTACCCGATCAGTTATCCATCTTTGGGGAATCCCTTCCTGCAACAGGGCATGCTGTCTTCTGTTCAGTATCATTCAGCAAAGAGTCATGCGCAATACCATCAATTTCCGCGCATTCGCTCCCGGATAAAGCGTCAAAAAAGCTGTCCGGAATCTGCCTGATAAGCCAGCCAATGACTTTTTCGATACGCATGATTGCCTCCTTTACTCAGCCTCATAATTATAGCCTTTCACATTCGATTAATCGAATGTGTCATTGACATAAAAACAGAGAGGACTAAGATGAAGCCGAACGAAACCACGGAGTATTTATGCACCCGATTACCGCGCTTCAGCTTTTCAAAAATCTCTCGGATGAAACTCGCCTGAAAATCGTGCTGTTACTGAGAGCTTCGGGAGAACTCTGTGTTTGCGAGCTTTGCGGAACGCTGGAGGAATCTCAGCCGAAGATATCCCGCCATCTTTCCATGCTACGGGAAAGCGGGTTGCTTATTGACCGCCGTGAGGGTAAATGGATCCATTATCGGCTTTCAGCGCACATGCCCGCCTGGGCGGCAGCAGTAATTGAGCAGGCTTATTTGAGCCAGGAAGAGGAAATCTCGCTTCTGACCGGACGGATTGCCCGTAACAGTTCCACAACAGGTGGCAGAGCAGTTTGTCTTTAACTGACTATAAAAATTTATTTAAACATATATGGTTTAACGAATTTATATGGCGATGTTATGAATATTCTTTTTCTCTGCACCGGTAATTCCTTCCGCTCCACTCTGGCCGAAGCGACATTTAACGCGCGTCCTTCGAAAGAGCATCATGCATTGAGCGCAGCCAGCAAAGAGGTGAAGTACATCTCCGCTCTCTTACTCTTCTCAGGAAAGAAGGGATACCCACGGATGGGTACTACAGCAAATCGTGGGACAACCTCCCTGTGACGCAGGATGTGGTGATCACGGTGCTCAGGAATGCGGCTGGTGAAACCTGTCCTGCCAACCTGGCTCCAGCAGGCAGGACACACGGGGGAGTGGAGGATCCTGATAAGACTACCGGGAGTGAACAGGAAATCGATGCCGCTTTCGAAAAGGCCTGGCAAATTCTTCATCACCGGATTGAAGCCTTTCTGTCGCTTCCGCCATCAGTCCTGTCCGGCCCTGAAAAGCGTCTTCAGGCAGAACTAAACCGGATCGGTGAAACCATTTTTTAATTGAAACCTGAAGGAATAGATAATGAAAACGCTGTCAGTGTATGACCCGGCACTTTGCTGCACTTCTGGCGTGTGCGGTACGGAAGTTGATCAGGCTTTAGTGTCATTTTCTGCAGACGTAGCGTGGTTGAAACAGCAGGGTGTGTCGGTGGAACGCTTTAATCTTTCACAGCAGCCGATGGCATTTGCTGAGAACCCGTCAGTTAAAGCCTTTCTTGAGCGCTCTGGCGCTGAAAGCCTGCCATTAATTCTGCTTGATAGCGAGTTCGTCCTGTCCGGTCGCTATCCGACACGGCAGGATCTGGCTCGCTGGTTTGGGATTACTCAGGAGAAAGTTGGAGTTGGTATGGCTCCGGCGAAAAACTGCTGTGGCGGCAAAACTTCATGTTGCTGAACCCAACCGGAAAGGATCCCATGATGAACTATCTGAACAGTATTCCGAAGTTTCTCTTTTTTACGGGGAAAGGAGGGGTCGGAAAAACCTCGCTTTCCTGCGCAACGGCTATTCGTCTTGCTGATGATGGCAAACGGATCCTGCTGGTCAGTACCGACCCGGCGTCAAATGTAGGACAGGTTTTCGGGCAGCAAATTGGTAACACCCTGACGGTCATCACTGCCGTCCCCGGACTCACAGCGCTGGAAATCGATCCACAGGCGGCAGCGCAACAATATCGTGCCCGCATCGTTGATCCGATTAAAGGCGTTCTGCCCGAAGATGTCGTTCGCAGCATTGAAGAACAGTTATCCGGTGCCTGCACAACAGAAATTGCTGCTTTTGATGAGTTCACCGGCCTGCTGACCGACGACGGGTTGCTGAATGATTTTGACCATGTGATTTTTGATACCGCGCCTACAGGGCATACCATTCGTCTTCTCCAGTTGCCAGGTGCCTGGAGCAGTTTTATCGAGACGAATCCTGACGGTGCATCCTGCCTTGGACCGCTGGCCGGACTGGAAAAACAGCGGGAACGTTACTCGCATGCATTATCGGTGCTGGCAGACGGGGAAAAGACACGGTTAATCCTGGTCGCCCGCGCTCAGCAGTCAACGCTGGCTGAAGTCGCCCGCACGCATGATGAACTGCTGCATGTCGGTCTTAAGCATCAGTACCTGGTCATAAACGGGATGATGCCTGCCGAAGAAGCGTCGCAGGACAGCCTTGCCAGTGCATTATACCAGCGAGAACAACGTACTCTCTCCGTAATGCCGCCGGTACTTACCACGCTTCCGACTGACAGGTTAAACCTGCAGCAGGAAAATCTGGTTGGAGTGAAGGCGCTTCGCCGTCTGCTGAACAGAGATATCATCCCATGTTCATCAGCCGCTGTGATACCACGGTCTGAGGTCATCTCCGCACCGTCCCTGAAAATGCTGGTTGATGATATCGCCAGGGACAGACATGGTCTGGTGATGTTGATGGGCAAAGGGGGGGTGGGAAAGACAACGCTGGCCGCTGCTGTCGCCGTGGCGCTCGCTGACAAAGGGTTTGATGTCCACCTCACCACCTCCGATCCCGCAGCACACATTGAAAGCACACTTAACGGACAACGCCATAATCTTCAGGTCAGCCGTATCGATCCACATACCGAGACAGAGCGCTACCGGGAACATGTTCTTGCCACGAAAGGAAAGGATCTGGATCCACAAGGGCGGGCGCTGCTTGAAGAAGATTTACGTTCTCCCTGTACGGAAGAAATCGCCGTGTTTCAGGCATTTTCCCGTGTGATCAGGGAAGCAGGAAAGCGTTTTGTCGTAATGGATACCGCCCCGACGGGCCACACACTGCTGCTGCTTGATGCTACGGGAGCCTACCATCGTGAAGTGGCAAAACGGATGGGGGAAAAGGGACATTATTTGACGCCAATGATGCAGTTGCAGGATCCTGAGCGAACCAAAATCATGCTCGTTACCCTGCCAGAAACCACGCCTGTTCTGGAGGCTGCCAACTTACAGGAGGATCTTCGCCGGGCGGGCATTGAGCCGTGGGCGTGGATTATCAATAACAGCCTTGCCGCCGTACGTACGACGTCTACGTTACTCAAAATACGCGCTGCACATGAAGTGGAACAAATCAGGAAAGTTCAGTCAGGCCTTGCAACACGTCTGGCATTGATCCCGCTACAGGAAGATGAGCCGGTCGGTATTGACCGTCTTAGAATTCTCGCTGGAAAACAATAATAAGCGACACTGCGGACGAGCATAACTTGTCCGCACAGGAGAGAAAGTATGTGGTTAGCAGGAGCGATTTTTGTTCTGACGATTGTGTTGGTTATCTGGCAGCCTAAAGGCCTGGGTATCGGCTGGAGCGCCCTTATCGGTGCCGCGTTGGCTTTGGTCTCCGGCGTGGTCCACATTGGCGACATTCCCGTCGTGTGGAACATTGTGTGGAATGCGACGGCCACCTTTATTGCAGTCATCAGGTTTCTTCGAGTGGGCGGCGCTGCATGTCGCGCGGTGGGGCAACGGTCATGGCCGTTTGCTGTTTACTTACATTGTCCTGCTCGGCGCTTCCGTTGCCGCGCTCTTTGCCAATGATGGAGCCGCGCTTATTCTCACGCCGATTGTGATTGCCATGTTGCTGGCATTAGGCTTTAGCCGCGGCGCGACGCTGGCTTTTGTGATGGCGGCAGGTTTCATCGCTGATACTGCCAGCCTCCCGCTAATCGTGTCAAACCTGGTGAATATTGTCTCCGCCGACTTTTTCAACATCGGGTTCAACGACTATGCCTCGGTCATGGTACCTGTCGACATTGCAGCCATCGTGGCAACGCTGGCGATGCTACACCTGTTCTTCCGTAAAGACATTCCGGCCACCTACGACGTGTCTAAATTGGCTGAGCCGCGCAAGGCCATCAAGGATCCTCTGACCTTTAAAACGGGCTGGTTTGTGTTACTACTGCTATTGATAGGATTCTTTGGGCTGGAGCCGCTGGGCGTGCCGGTCAGTGCCGTCGCGGCGGTGGGAGCACTTATTCTATTTATCGTGGCAAAGCGCGGTCATGCGATCAACACCGGCAAGGTGCTGCGCGGCGCCCCGTGGCAAATCGTCATTTTCTCTCTGGGTATGTACCTGGTGGTATACGGCCTGCGCAACGCCGGCCTGACTGATTATCTGTCAATGGTCCTCGACCGCTTTGCTGAGCAAGGTCTGTGGGTGGCGACCCTGGGCACGGGCTTCCTGACCGCCTTTCTCTCCTCCATCATGAACAACATGCCGACGGTACTGATCGGCGCGCTGTCCATTGAAGGCAGCAGCGCGGCGGGTGTGATCAAAGAGGCCATGATTTATGCGAACGTCATCGGCAGTGATTTGGGGCCAAAAATCACCCCGATTGGCAGCCTGGCGACCCTGCTATGGCTCCACGTGTTGTCGCAGAAAGGCATCAAGATCACCTGGGGCTATTACTTCCGGGTCGGGATTGTCATGACCCTCCCGGTACTGTTTGTGACGCTGGCCGCCCTTGCCTTACGCTTATCGTTTGCCCATTAATTCATCCCTGGCTACCCGCCTGCCGTGACGTCACGGCGGGCCTTACTCACAAGAGAGCACCGTTATGACTTCTATCACGATTTATCATAATCCTGCCTGCGGCACCTCGCGCAACACGCTTGAACTTATCCGCAACAGCGGCGTTGAGCCAACCGTTATTCACTATCTTGAAACGCCACCGGGCCGCGATGAGCTGATAAAGCTGATTGGCGACATGGGGATTTCAGTGAGATCACTGCTGAGAAAAAATGTCGAACCTTATGAACAACTGGGCCTGACTGAAGATGCGTTCAGCGATGAGCAACTGGTGGACTACATGCTGCAATATCCCATTCTCATCAACCGCCCTATTGTCGTCACGCCGCTTGGCACCAAACTGTGTCGCCCGTCGGAGGTCGTTCTGGATATTCTCCCGGGCGCGCAGCAGGGTGCCTTCACCAAAGAAGACGGTGAAGCCGTAGTCGACGCCCAGGGAAAGCGGGTTGCTAAATAAACCAGAGTGAAACAGAGAGGCACCCCATCAAAGGGGGGCCTCTCGTCCATAAGGGGGGTTAAAGAATGGCTATGAAAAAACATCGGGTTCTGTTCGTGTGTTCGGGCAACTCAGCCAGAAGCCTGTTTGCCGAAGCTCTGCTCAATAAGATTGCCGGCGATAAATTTGAGGCGTTCAGCGCAGGAAGCGCTCCGATGGACGCACCTCATCCGCTGACGCTGGAGGTGCTGACCATGCAGGGTATGGATACGTCATCGCTATACAGCAAGGGGTTAGAGCATTTTACCGGCAGTGATTCCCCGCACATGGATTTTATCTTTACGCTTTGCGACAAAACCGCCGGAGAAGGCTGTCCGGCTATACCGGGGCAGCCGATAACGGCTCACTGGGGATTTCCTGATCCCACAGCTGTTGAAGGTACTGAAGAGGAAAAGATTCGGGGTTTTATCCAGGTTGAGAAACAAATAGCCACACGGCTGCGGCTGTTCGTCAGCCTGCCCGTTGATAAAATTGAACGCATGTCTCTTCAGGTCCAGCTTCGACAATGGGGAAGCGACGATTAATCCTCAGCATTGCTTGCGAGACAGCCTGCTGAGACCCACGCCCTGTTCTCCCCGGCTTTCTCCCCTCATGCTACCTGCCTGTACCGTTCCCTAAACGAAAGAGCAACACTCAGGACCGTAATTATCAGTGACACAGACAGAGAAAACAACAAGGTGTCATAAATGCCCATGGCGTCCAGCAGGCTGGCATAGATGGCCGGTGCCAGAGCGGAAAGGAAAAAGCTTGGCATCAGCAGTGTACCGAGTTTGTCTGCATACTGATGTTTATCGAACATAACGAGAGGTAAAGTAGCCCTAACCAGCGTCGACAGGCCGTTGGCTGCACCATAACTTAATACAAAGAGAGCAGCGCTTACGGTGGAGTGGAAACTGAACAGACTGAACACAAAGCAGAATGGCAATATTCCCCCCACCAGCATATTCAGTCCAAGCGGCGAGCCTTTTGCGCCCATAAAAACGTCGCTCAGGCGGGCGCTGACCTGACCGACGCCCCAGAGTGTGCCAATCAATACCGGTACGCCGAAGCCTGCAAGCATGGCGGGGAGATGCGCGGAAATTCCCGTGGATAAAAAGCTCAGCAAGGCCATCAGAGCGGCGTAAATCCAGCCCGACCACCGGTTACTGTCGTCGACTAACCCACAGGGTGACGGGGCTGGTTGGGTACCGGAAGTCAGTGGCGATGACATTTTATCGGGCAGACAACGGAGTAAGAGAAGGCTCATCAGCGCAAACAGCCCATAGCAAACCGTACCTGCACGCCATCCCATCACCGTTAAGAGCCACGCACCTACCGGCCAGAAGGCCACGGAAGCAAGACCGCCCAGCAGCGTTACCTGCGTCATGGATTTTCGTGCCGATGGACCCGCGATATCCACCAGAACGGCGAAGGCGGCGTCATAAAGAGACAATCGCATCCCTGCGCCCATAATAACCCAGGCTGCCCAGTAGCTCAGGGGCCCCTGACTGGCCGCTAACAAAAGACATCCGGTGGCGTTCAGCACGATGCCGCTGGCCATCATCTTTTTTCCGCCCAGGTGTTTCAATATCCTGCCGGAAAATGGCGAGGTGAGCCCCATTATGCCCATGGATAGTGTCTGCCCGGAATAGGTCATCACCTGCGTCCATCCCAGCTCCCTGCCGATAGCCTGACCAAATGCCCCCAGCAGGTAAAAGGTAATGCCCCAGTTAATCAGCTGGGTTAACCCCACGAATAACGTCACCCTGCCCTTTACAATGACCTGTTCCAACGGGAATGCTCCTTGGGGAAAAGACCGGGAGATTACAGGATAATTATTACACCTCTACTTTACTCATCGGAGGCATTTATCCGGCTATGGTTGCGCGTGCTACACAGCCGCGCCACTGCATGCAGGATGTGACGCTCTCAAATGCTTTTCTGGTTAACTCTGACGGACAATTCGGCGGCACTTTCTTTGCGTTCGCTGTAACGGTCAACCAGGTATTCAGCATTGCCACGGGTTAACAGCGTAAATTTCATTAGCTCTTCCATCACGTCGACAATGCGGTCGTAATAAGCGGAAGGTTTCATCCTGCCGTTTTCATCGAACTCCAGAAACGCCTTGGCGACGGAGGACTGATTCGGGATAGTGATCATGCGCATCCATCGGCCAAGAATGCGCATCTGATTCAGGGCATTAAACGACTGTGAACCGCCGCTGACCTGCATGATGGCAAGGGTTTTCCCCTGAGTAGGACGAACAGCGCCTACCGATAGCGGGATCCAGTCAATCTGGGCCTTCATGATGCCGGTCATCGCACCGTGGCGTTCAGGTGAACACCAGACCATCCCTTCTGACCACATCACAAGCTCACGAAGTTCAAGGACTTTTGGATGCGTATCCGGCGCATCATCGGGGAGCGGCAGCCCGGAAGGATTGAATATTTTCACCTCGGCGCCCATCGCCATAAGCAGACATGCAGCCTCTTCTGTAGCTAACCTGCTGTATGACCGTTCTCGTACTGAACCATAAAGCATTAAAATTCGCGGGGCGTGACGGCACGCGGTCAGGGAGAGTCTTTCCGTGCTGATGTGGTTATCGAAGATTTCAGGCTGAATGTTGCTAAGTTCGTTAATCGAATCTGACATATTTCGTTCTCTGTGTGGTGTCATCAACAGGTTTGGTCCTTCTCGGCGCAGCATTCGTCGATAAAGAAGGCCATAATTTCGTTCAGAACCTCATACTGCGGTAAGCAATACAACGTTCTGCCGTGCCGGTTTTGGCGTACCAGCCCCACCGCAACCAGGGCAGCGACATGATGGCTGAGCGTGGAGGCAGGTATGTCCAGGCGTTTTTGCAACTCACCCACGGGCAGGCCCTCATGCCCCGACTTCACCAGCGACTTATACACGGTGAGACGGGTTGGGTGGCCAAGCTCTTTTAGCGCGTTGGCGACGTCATTGAGTTCCATTACAACCTCCATAATTCTATATTTCTAGAATAATAGAAATATAGAATTAATCAACACCACTACGTTAAACACATTTGGTATGGTTCGAATATGCCCCTATCCAGACAGTTGCATCCTGACCGCCGGTGCAACGAATTGAGTACTGGTACAAACGCCACCCCAGTGCCATCCAGGCACGCCGCTTCGCTCTCACCGTCATCATCTATGTCCGGGAGAACATTGCAAAAGGAGCACCGCGCATTTTTATGACCGGTGTGGAAATCAACCAAGACACGCTGATGGAGTACCTGAACGATCGCCTGACCTTTGCCAGGATATCGGAGAACAAGCAGTTGGAGAACTCACTCCGGATTGCGATCGAGATGGTGGAAAATAATAAAGGTAATCTGTAACATGAGCTAATACAGCTAACGCGCCTGCGGCTTGTTCAACTGGCGTCGTCTGCACAAAAGATTTGAGCAGCCATCGCCAGTTTCCTGTTTCCCTCTTTTACCCTTCTTTGACCGTCAGCACATCCAGAGATTTCAGCAGCCACATCATGTCAGTGGCATCCGCCACATTGATATACCATCGGACTCCCCGTGCATATTCATTGTCATCCGGCCAGATGGTGTTACCTGTAATGGTGATCAATAAATCCAGTGTGGCCCCTGCATTATCTTTCAGATGTACTGAAACACAGTTGAGCGAGCCCACCCGATGCGGCCGCATCGAGAGAAGCGCCGGTGACTGCAGGCGTTTTCGGATATGGTCGCAGAGCGTCGTAAGCTGACCATGATCGGTGACACCGATACGGGCCTCTCCCTGCGGTGGCACATCAAACATGACGGCAAGACTCACTTCATTATCATTGACCACGGCAGGTGGTAACATTCCCAGTCGTCTCATACTGCCCTCGCCTCAATGAGTATTCCCCGGGCCTTATCGAGCTTTCGGGCAACGTGGAACGCCGCTTCCAGCTCACTACAGTGGTATTCATTCATCAGCGCACGCCGCTCCGCTTTTTCTTCTTTCTCTGTCATCCCAAGTGCCAGATACAGACTGGGCGGCACCGCCCGGAACAGTGCCTCTACCCTTTTGGCCAGGACCACACCTTCGGTATAGCAACGCGGGAGCTTGGTCGCCGACAACAGCATGGCTTTTTGCTCCACCGTGAGCTTTTTAAAGCGTGAAATTTGCTCCACTTCATCCGGCGGCATGGTCAGACACAGCCACCATTCAGCCATGTTGAGCATTTTTTCCGCCGTGTCCGGGTAGTCCGCAAGGTTCTGGGTGGCCAGCCACAGCCAGGCACCGAGCTTACGCCACATTTTCACCACCTTGGTCATGTAAGGCGACAGCAGCGGGTTCGTGGTCACGATATGGGCCTCATCAATCACCATATTGATTTCACGGTCAAGATACTGGTCACGTTCGGCAATGTTGTTCACCGTATTGACCAGAGCAATGACCGCCACCGCCATCTGCGCTTCATAACCTTCCCTGGCCAGCGTACCCAGGTCGATCAGCGTGACGTCTGCCTCCGGCCACGGCGTACCTGGCCGGTTAAACAGCTCGCCCTCAAAACCTTCGGTGAACATTCGCAGTGCTTCTGACATTTCTTCGGCACGTGCCCGCCGGCTGGCCGTTCTGCGTTCGCGGCCGTCGACATCTTTTGAGTTATCGCGTGCAATATTTTCCAGCGCATGCATCAGATCCTCAGGCAACATTTGCCGGTTCTCATTAAAGGATGCGCGCGCCGCCGCGAGGATAGCTTCACGCAGCATCCCGCGATCGGCCCGCGTCATGCGGGCCTCCTCGGCCGCCTCCCCGCCGGTTACCATCAGACGCGCCGCAATTTCCATTTCTCCCAGGATGTCACGTTTTTCATCGTCTTCCTCATCGCCCGTACCGGCATCAAGCTCGGGCAGAGCCGACTCATCAATGACCAGCTCATCGGGTGAGGCCTGGAGCAACAGATGGGCATCGGCGAAGGGGGCCAGCGAGACACCTTTCCCCGGCTTTACGCTGATTTTATTGACAGTCAGTCCCAGCGACTCACAGTAATCTGCAAACAACCCAAACGAGTTACCCGCCTCCAGCAGGAATAACCGGGAACGGTGTACCGCCATCAGCTGAGACAGCGAAGCACAAAGCGTGGCCGATTTACCTGAACCGGTTGGCCCGAACAGCAACAGGTGCGCGTTCTGCGTGCGGTCATCTTTGTTCATCGGGTCGAAGGTCAGCGGAGCGCCGCCGCGGTTGAAGAAGGAAAACCCCGGATTACCGGTGCCGGTATCGCGGCCAAACACCGGTAACAGGCAGGCAAAATGCTGCACAAACGTCAGCCGGCTGTACCAGTGGTTTTTATCCACCGACGGGTTAAAGCACATCGGCATGGCACGCAGGTAACCATTTAGCGGGGCCACATCGTGCTCAGGATTCACCGGCTGCAGCCCGGCATTGAGCAGTTTTGCACTGATATCGAGATAGCGCTTATCGAGGCTGTTGAGGTCGGGGGCGCGCAGGAGAAACGTCAGCGCAGACCGGTACAGCTTATGCTGGTCGCCCAGGTATTCCCGGGCTTTTTTGGCATCCTCGCGGGCGCGGGTAGATTCAATATTTTCCCCCATAGCGTTACGGCCAAGGCGGCTGAATTCTTCTTCCAGCACGTCCTGCGGTTGCACAATCAGCGTCATAGCAATCATGGTTCCCTCCGGCATCAGGTCCATCAGGGTATTGATGTTCTCCCCCCGCCGGACTTCACCGGTCAGATGGCCCGTTTGCGGCGCGCGGCGTAAGCGTTCGACCGGCACGGCCTTATGAGCGACGTTATCAAACCACCACACACCCCGCTCGGCATCGCTGCGCGGGCGCGTAAACCACAGGGTTTCGCTAAAATCATTCAGAATAGGCAGGCTGTCCGGTTCGCCGTCGTCATGCCGTGCGGCGCGATAAAGCACCTCGGGAGCCACCCACTGTGGACTCGGATTAAACCAGCGCAGCAGCCAGCTGTGGATCTGCTCCCCGTTTTGTCGCTCACAGCGAATGCCGGCACCGGCCAGCGCCGAGGTCAGCCGGTCACATACCTGATTAAGCAGGACTGCCGGCGGCAGCGGATCACGGGCATTCTTCTCGACATATCGATAAATAACCATGCGCGTGCGGCGGGTCTGACCACGCCAGGGCGCGCCGGTGACAATCTTGTCCTCAAAAAGCCCCTTTTCTACTGAAATACTTTGCATGTGTCGTTCAGTTTCGGCCAGCCAGGCGCGGGTAAACGGCGTCCCCTGTGCCCAGGGTTTGACATAGCCCCGTAGCTTATCCATATAGGCCGTCACGTCAGTTTCATCCTGACAGTAAAACTGCACTACCCACTGATTCCCGTCGAGCTCCGGGAGGCTGTCCTGCAGCGCATCCTCCACTACGTCGCGGATTTCTTCCAGACGTTCGGTCGGACGTCCCTCCGTGCCCACCGGGATCACCTCAAACACGGCGCCGACGGACACGCCGTCATCGAGAAGCAGGCAGCGCCCATCCGGGAGATATTCGCCCCAGGGCATATAATCAATAATCGACGGCTGCAGGCCATAGGCTCTGGCCTCATCGCTGTGGGTGAACCGCCCCTCACGGCTGAACGGCTCATGCCCCTCAACCGCGAAGGGTCCGTTGCCACTAAGCTGTACGTCTGAGGTATCGGGTTGACGACGAAACAGTGAAAACATTACAACTCTCCCGTGCGTTCGCCCGGCAGGGCATATTGGATCTGGCTGTAGAACGGAAACACCGTGCTGTATCCCGGCACCGGCGCATTGCCATCGGCGATGTGCGGGTACACGTACATCACCATGTCCGGATTGGGCAGGCGTGGAAACGTCTGCTGTATTTCATTTTCCTGCGTTCGGCTGTAACTTTCCGCCACCTGCGTTGACGCGGTGCGTTCGCGATCGTTGAGCGTTCGGCGAAGCGTAGTGCGTCCTTCCCCGGTCGCGTGCGTCGTTGATGCACCATCATTCCATAACTCCAGCATGGTACTGTCACCCGGGGGCAACATAGTGTCTTTACTGGTACTGCAGCCGCTCAGCAGCATAAGTACCCCTGCATACATCAGAAGTGTTCTTCTCTTTTTCATTCGCCTACCCGCCTTTCTTGTAGAGTTCATCCGCTGAAGCAAAGTCCTGAAAACAATGCAGTAAAAATTTGTCCAGCGCCTTTCGCTGAAGCTCTCCTGTGACACGCGGGATCCGTAATGCCGCAGCGGGCAGCCAAAGCTGCGCCGCCACAGGCGTCGGGTCATTGACCAGCGCGACCATCCAGCTGAGTGAATTCTTTTTGCGGGGAGCGACCGTCCCCGGTCCACGACAGCACCACCACATCGGTTGCAGCACGCCAGAAAACAGCATTGCACTCACTTCCTTCGCACCAAAGCCTGCCACTGCCGGGGAGTGACAAACGGACTGCCAGGGCGTGACCTGATGCGTGATGAGCGAGAGAAACAATGCCTGTGCTGAGTCTGAAACCATCCCGACATCCCTCCTTAATCAAGACCGGTACCGGCCTGGCTCAGACTAAAGCCATAGTTCACCTTGCGGCCCTTCTCTTCATAATCAATGGCAAGCTGTTTGGTGATATGGATCGCCACCTTCATACCCGGCGGCACGTAAATGGCATCAAAGGTTTGGCCATAGCGGGCTTTCACCCAGTCCGCCGTATCCCGCATGCCCCCGGACAAGGCCTTGCCCAACACGGCCTGCCCGGCATCCCCCGTCAGCGTAGAGGTCACCCCGCCATATCCGTTGGTCTGCGTGCTGTTCTGGTTCTGAGCCAGGGCATCACCCGCCGCGCTGCTGGCCCCCAGCGCAAAGAGCGTCGGCAGGTAAGTCGAGGCGTTGGATTTACGCTCACCGGAAAGGCACGGAATACCGTTTTCATCAGACAGCCAGCCAATACTGCTTGCACTCCCGTTGCTTTCACCCTGGCCTCCACCCTGACTGTCAGCCTGCCCGGCAGGCCTTGGCAGGGTGCGTACGGTACCGTCTGAAAACACAAACGTAATGCTGGTCACTGAGCCGCGCACGCACGACAGCGTCCAGTCTCCTGTCGCCGTACCGGATACGACAGCCCCCTGCACATCCGGCAGATCGATGCCGTTTGCGGTCAGGTTGTCTTTTCCTATCAGCACCTTGAAGGGGTAAGGGTCAGTCACTTTCCCATCGATGGGAACGCGGCCTAGCAGCGCGGTCATCGCCCGACGGCCGATTAAGGTAGAGTTCTCAGGAAGGGTATACACCGGGTCTACCGGCCCTTCGGCGGCTTTATTGCCGCTCAGCGTCTGGCCGGTATTCGTTTTATTGGCCAGCTCCGCTTTCTGGCGAGTAATGGCGTTATCGTCCATAAAAGAGGTGGCAAAGGAGAACCCGCTGGCGGCATTGGTATTTCCCTCACCGAGGTGTTTGCCGCTGGCATCGACGGCAACGCCGTCTTTCGGCTCAATCCACTGGAGGCCGTCGCTGCCAGGCGCGGAGGCGGGAGTGCCGCCACCCTCGAGGCCTAATCCCACAGGGATATCGCTGCCAACCGTGGAGGAATTTCCTGTCACCGTCTCCTGGGTACGGCTGCCTTTTTCCTGTAACTGCTGCATGAGGCCGCCAATTTTCGACGTCAGATCCTGCACCTGATTCTTCAGTTGGCTCTGCTCCTTGTCAGCCACGGACTGCGCGTTGACCACCGCCTGATTAATGCGCTCATCGACGTTCTGGTTAGTCTGCTTCAGGTTCTTGTTTTCCTCCGCCAGGCTTTTGTTGTCCGCATCGAGCTGATTTTGCCGTTTGGTCACCGTCTTCAGGCTGCCGACCAGCGTTCTCAGGGTATCCTGCGGCGTGTCCCCCTCGATGCCCATGGCCTTCATGTCCTCCGGAGTCAGGTCAGGCACGACCGTTCCGGCCGTGGTCTGCGCTTTCTTCTCGCCACCGCCTGATGAGCAGGATTTGACGCCGATAAACACCGCGCCAAGGATGGCCAGAGGCACCATGAGTTTGACTAAACCATTGGATTTGATTTTCATTGACGGGAACTCCGCGACTTTTTGGCATGAATGGGCGTCACGGCGGGCTCGGCCAGGAAAGCCCCTTCAGGACGGCCTTGAACCACCAGATACAATACCGTGGTATCTTCCGGCGTCCCGGCATTTCCTAACCACCGGTGCTGGAACGTCGCCGACACAAATTGCCCGTCCAGTTCACGGGGATCGAGAATGACTTTTGCCGCCGACGTATTGCGTACCTGCAGAGCCACCACGCTGTAACCATTGAGGGTCCAGGCGGCCAGCGGGCTGACCATCACCGGCGCTGAGGGATAAAGGGTCGTGATCCGGGACGGCAATTTCAGGGCGACTGTACTGATGCCCGGCACCGTTTCAACCGTCCGCAGCGGCCCATAAAGGCTTTGCGCGGCATAGCGGGTCAGCACCACAGGTAGCGGCGCATTCAGCTTCGCCGGTTTACGTCGTTCTGTTGTCCCCTCCCCCTGAGTGGTTGCCGGCTGCCCGCTGTTGCCGGCACCGCTGACCTGGGTTTTATCGCTGGCAGAGGCTGACGACACCTCACCGTCATAGACCACCTGAACCGGCTCACGGGTTGCTTTCCCCGCCGCCGCACTGACGTCGAGCAGGATAATTTCGCCGTTTTCCTTGTTCTGCAACTGCAGGCGCGTCAGAGGAAACGCGTCGGTGGCATCCAGATAGACCGCCCCTCCGCTGCTCTGCACCCGCAGCTTGCCGTTAAGGGAAGGTGGAAAACCCACCCGCACGTTTTTGTCCACGAACACGATCCGCTCCTGCCCCACGTTGAGGGGTATCTGCAGAGGGATCCGTTCCCACTTCATCAGCTCCACGGCATGGGCGGCACCGGCCGTTGCTATCAGTAACCCACCGGCTACCAGGACGTTTAATTTCACTGGAATACCCCCGTTTTCTTCTCCGGTGCCTGGACAGGCATAGCCTCCAGACGCTGCGGCACACCGTCATAGCAGTCCATGGCCAGCCCAAACGGATTACGCTCAGGGTCGCCCTCCCAGCGGATCACCTTTATCGGATAACGCACCATCGCCCGCTTAACCGGTTCGGTGTGGTAATACTCGTCCGCCACCAGATCAAGGCGGGCCACCCATTCATCCTCGGATTTGATCTCCACGCTTCTACTGCTGTAACCGCGCTTCGGGATCTCGTAAACCACACGCACGCGGTCTTTCAGCTCGCCGCTGTTGGTGCGAAATTCGGCATCCTTATTCAAAAAATCCTGGCAGGCAGGCGTCAGGAAAGGACTCATCTGGGCAATCTTTGCCGGATAGTCCACCTCCCCGTCTTTGGGCCAGGCATTGAGCTGCTGGAAAATGTAAAAGGCAAAGCTGTACACCGTTGACGGCGGCACTTCCCACCATTTTTTGGTACTGCCCGACCGCAGATCGGGCGGATTGTGGATGGTCAGGTTACGAGGTGCCAGCATCCAGCCGGTGCTGGCTGTCAGCAGCGCGACAAACAACATGCCGCACATTAACCGAAGGGTAAAAATATGGTTGTCGCGTGCGCTCACCGCATTGCGAAAACGGCTCATTGACTTGCTCCCCGTTTAACCGGGCGCGTACGCCGCAGCGCCCATGCCCGGCTGTGGACGATCAGCCCCCGAAAAAGTCCGGCGCGGGCGCGCAGCTCCTCCAGACGACGCCACAGATAGTTGTCCGGTTTTCCGCGTTTGTAATTGCTGACCCAGCGCCCGCCGATAAACACCACGATGATGGGCATAATCAGCATGCAGGTCGGGATCGCAATCCAGCCGACTGCAGGGATGAAGACCAGAGGAAGAGAGACCGGAATACCGAGTACAAAACCCACCGCGGCCGCCAGAAGAAACTCTCCGGCGGTGAAGCCTCTCCAGACGACGGGCGGGGTATTCAGACGGTCAGGTAAAAACTCGATAACGGCCATACCGCCTCCTCAGATGATGTCGCTGGATTTGGTGACCAGCCAGATAACGACGACCAGCAAGATGACGCCAATAATCACGAAGGTGCCGAACTCCGTCCAGGTCGCCTTACCCTGACGGACGTGATGGAAGCAGCTGATTGCCGCATTAGCGACAACAATAAAGGCCACGGCCGCAATAATCAGACCGCCCAGCGTCAGACCGTCGCGCAAATAGCCTTTGATGGTGGCATAGGTACCGCTCCCGCCTCCTGATGAAGGCTGCTCAATGGGCGGAAGGTCAGCCAGGGCATTACCGATATAAAAAAGGGTGCTGCCTGCCAGCAGGGAAAAATTGTTACGAAAAAATGTCATTAACTTCATAGAATTATCCTTACTTCAGTGGAAAAACAGGAAGAGTGTTACGAGTAGAAGAACCACCAGGCGGATGGCCGACTCCGGCAGCTTGCTCATAGGAATGGATTTGTCAGACACGCCGCGATAGGCCGTCACCAGCACCCAGGCAACGAACAGAAAGAGCACAGCCCCCAGCAGGCCTAAAATCAGCAAGTTGAGAGCAGACGGCTCCATGCCGCCGCCGGTG
The DNA here is from genome assembly GCF_014639435.1 of Hafnia psychrotolerans. Classification (GTDB taxonomy): domain Bacteria; phylum Pseudomonadota; class Gammaproteobacteria; order Enterobacterales; family Enterobacteriaceae; genus Ewingella; species Ewingella psychrotolerans. Next base: position 396,637 of record NZ_BMFZ01000004.1, read on the forward strand.
CCGGCACTCCAGCCTGACAGCTGACTGCTGGTCATGGACATTAGCGATCCTCCTCGCCGCGGTACTGGCCGGTGACTGACATCGGTATCGAAGGCTGAGCGCGGGAAGGTTCCAGATAGCGCGCTATGCCCTGCTTCATCGTGGTGATGTCGCGGGTCGCACTGAGGTAATCGAAATAGAAACGGGCATCCTGACCATTCTGGTTGGCTACAACGCGGGCCCTGTCCAGGCCGGCCTGAACCTGATCAAGCTGACGCATCACCAGGGCCAGTTCATCTTTTTCGGAAGCCTGCGTCGGGAACGTGCTGAAGCTGCACATAGCCAGCAGCAGTATGCAGAATCCGGGGGTTGGGCGCATGACGCTCTCCTGTGTGTTTAAGGTTGCGGGGAAAGACTGACGCAACCGAACAGGGAGAGCAGCAGGAAAGTGTTTATAGCGGGGAGAAAATTAAATAAACACAAGGGTTAGCCATGCAGGACACCAAACATCAGTATGTGTGATTGGTTCTGACTTGCCTTAAAGGTGAGTGAGGTGCAGAAATTCAGCTAATGACTTACATGTTGAAATAAAGCGATCCAAGACTGGATGCTATAAGCGAATAATCCCTGTCCTGGTTGCTTGTACGTGCGAATGTTCAATGGTGGGTGCATGTCGGCATTCAATACTTAGCAGCCGACATGGCTTTTACTTTCTATTATAACCCTTTGGTAAAACTACCACTCTTCAGCACGCCATCGGAATATATACAACGATAAGAAATGGGCAGTTGCGAATGCCAGTAGCCAAAATCAAGCAATGTGGCATTTACATCTACAGTGATATTGTCACCAGAACCACTCATTTTGACCGCGATGTCTTGAGCTGCATCTGCTGGTGAGGCATTAAGCATATTTTTTGCACAAAGACTCGCAGTTCCTATGTCTGTCAACGCTGTTTTATTATTAATACTTCGATGTCCTGGATCACTTAAAGTAAGAGTTGTTGGGACATTTGTCGCACACCCTGCGCAGGCAAGAATCATTACTAAGAGGGATATTCTTAATCTCATAAAGTTACTTCCCATAACGGTTTAATTTTCTTGAAATTTTAACAGTTTCCGCCTGAAAATCTTCAATTAATTGATTGTAGTGTTAAGGGTCGCTGTTCGAAAATAGTCTCCAATCTGGTATAGCCGGGTATTTAGAGATACTTCTTGAATGCACCGGTCACGACCGTCAGCACAAAACCCAACATAATCGCCGAGGGTAACAGCAGCAAATTAGGCCATACCGCCGTCGGCCACGCAAGATAGAGCATGCAGGGGCCGTACATTGCCGGTTTCACGTAACGCTTCGCGTGATGGTAAACAAAGCTGGACTCATAACCAGCGCCGTATCGACGTAAATCCCGACGAACGAGGCCGTCAACAATGCCAATAACGCTGACCATGATAAATAGCGGTACTGATAACACCAGGATAGCCACGCGAATGGCGAAGATAATCGTTACATACACCGTGGCCTGTAAATACTCCCACAATGCCCTCGCCAGCCAGCTACCAGCCCGGCTAAGCGTCTCTACTGTACCGCCCTGACTGTGCACGCTGCGGGCGGTGTTCACCCAGCTGATAAATCCGGTATCCACAAAAATCCATTGGTACGCCTGTTGTATCCACGCGCTGATGACTGTCACCGGCTGTGAGAGTATCAGGCTGCGGGTAAAGCCTTCAGACAAATAACCGCTTTCCGTTAGCATGACTCGTCGGCTGTGTGCGGCACCCTCACCCGCCCAGATAAACGTCATGCCGGCATATTCGATAAGCAGGCTGACCAGAAGAGAGGCCAGTAATATCCCAATCACCTTCCAGGGCATCAGCCAGAACAGGGTAATGAACAGACCGGGCTGCTTGGGTGGAGCCGTCTGCTGTCTCTGCTGAACTTTCTCCTCGGCCATTATCCCTCCGCAGATGCCGCCAGGGCATCAGAAGGTAAGGCGCTGCCCGTCCACCAGGTTTCGCCGGTGCGATAATTCTGTTGCATGTATTCTGCGATGCGGCTGATGCTTTCCGGCATCAGTGGGTCGTTACCGCTCCCCGGTAACGGCATCCGGATTTTCCACAACCGCCCCCCTCCCAGCAGAGCAAATGCCTGCCCCTTAGGCAGGTTGATGATATCCGCCGGTGTGATCATCGGCATTCTGGCCAGCGTCACCTGATCCTGCACGTTACTGTTAAAATCGGTTCCCTCACCAGGGCGCGACACGTCGGTCACGCCGGAGGTGAGGGTTTTATTGTACACATCGACTTCTGGCAACTGACTGGTCAGCAGCTCCGCCGTACTGTTCTCACGTACCCGCAGCATAATCAGGGAGTTGAAGTTACCGACAACCTGATTCGCCTTCGCACGGCTCCCTACGCGGGCCTCAATATCAGAGAGGGTTTGGGTGTACGCCGTCACCTGGATACCGGCACCGCCCCCCTTGTTGATAAGCGGGATGAACTCATCCCCCATCAGCTCATTGAATTCGTCGCAGTGCAGATTGATAGGGACTTTCTTTTGCGAAGCGGAGCCGGTTTCATCTGCCAGACCAAATTTATAAATATGGCCGGCGACAGAAACCAGATCTGCAAACATGCTGTTGCCAACGGCCGATGCGACCTCCGAATCCGACAGTGCATCGAGGCCGACATACACAATCCCTTTCTTGCGGATCACTTCCTGCCAGTCAAAGATGGGACGCTTATCGTCCATATCGTTGTAATCCGGAGCCAGCAGCGCCGCCGTCTTGCCCGTGGTCAGTTTCTCCAGCAGGGGCAACAGGGAGGCCACGATTTTATCAAAATAGGTTCGGTCATAGCGAACTGCGCTCCGCAGTCCGTCCAGTACCGGATCCCACAGTTTCTTCCCTTCATCCGTGCTCAATGTCATCTCAATGGCCCATACCCGCATCGCGTTGGCCTGTCCCTGCATGTTTCGCGGCAAGTCTTTTTCTTTGAGCATGCCCGAAGACAGCAAATTCTCTACCTGCATCAGCAGGTGAGGCGCCTTCGAGGCCAGCATATTTTCTACGTAGGTTTCATAGAGCTCACCAATGTTGGTGACGTAGCGCAGGATAAGGGTGTAGTCAGGACGCTGTCCAAGTGCCACCAGCGCCCGGGTGATGATATTCACAAAACGCCAGGCGAATTCACGAAACGCCGCTGAGTTCCCTTCACCGGACAGCTGCCCTGCGACGCGTGAAGCCACTTCAGAGATGCGGCTAAAGCGGCCGATGGCGTTATACCGTGCGCTGACGTCTGGCCACCCCAGGTGAAAGACGTAAAACTCATTCTCCCTGCCCGCTCTCCGGGCTTCTGCATACATGCGTTTGAGCAAGTCTGCGTCCCCCTTGGGGTCAAACATTACCGTGACATCACCGCGGCGAATGTCTTGGGTGACCAGCACCTCGGCCAGACGGGTTTTGCCCACGCGGGTGGTACCGATCACCAGCGTATGCCCCACCCGCTCGCCAAGGTCATACAGCACGTCACTCTCATCAGGTTCGACACCGTGATAAACAGGACTGCCTCCCACTGGCGGTAAGGGCCGTGCAGGATTGAATATTGAGTCAGTCTGCGTCAGACGACACAGCCACGGCAGGCTGTATTCCAGCCGTTTCTCCAGGTCGCGAGCCATGCGATAGATAACGGAAGGCTGAACATAATGTTCCGCTTCAGGTCGTCTTGCCTCCAGCAGACGTTGCGTGTGTTTTTGCGTCCACTGAAATCCGCGGCCCAGGAACAAATACCTCTGGCTGACGGGGATTTGCCGGCTGCTCAACTCATAGCGCGGCAACCGCTTAATATTGCGACGGTAACGCAGGATACGCAGTCCTTGACGGGTACGCTGAAGAGCCAACACGCCAAATCCGGCGGCGGTGACCCAGCTGACTGAAGGGGCCAGGGCAACAGCCCAAGGGGCCGTCAGGCAGATGTAGGTTGCGCTCCAGGCAGTCCCTGCCGTATACAGCTCTACGGCAGGTCGCAAAAGGGATTCCATGACATAACGGTCGCTCATCGCTGTTTGTCCTTCAGGTTATCGCTACCCCTTATCTCTCCCGTTGATACCGCGCTCACAACCGGTTTTAGCAATGACGTATTCATACTCCAGACGTAGCATATTCCCTCCAGCAGTACGCTAAAGAGAATGACGCACTTCCCTATTTGATTCATCAGGTAGTGATCTCCCAGAACTATTCTGGCCACGTCAACAAGTTGTCCCACAGGAAGGAAAAGCCAGAAGCCGAACGTCGACGCACCAATTAAGAAGAAAGGCACTGCGACACACACCCGCCAAAACAGGCTTAGCCCATAACGAAATGGATCGACCATAAGGAATGCAAATGCTTCAAGACGACCAAAGCCCAGCTGTCGCAGTCGATTGAATTTTGAAATAAAGGATTGAGGGGATGTCATAACCGGTCTCTCACTGATCGATGTATTGCCAGCCGGCGTTACCGGACAGCAGTTTTAACAGACGATTGCCGCTGATAAGCGAAACGTCGGGTACGGCGCGCAACGCTTCGCGGCTGACCTCCCCGGTTCGCCCGGTATGTACAAAGAATCCCCGACAGCGCTCCTGACGTACCATCGCCCCAAAGTCCAGGACATGCCCGGACGAAATGCAGCTGGAATAGCGTTTTGCCTGTATTAACCAGCGCTGGCCATTAATCCAGACCTGTCCATCGACCCCGCCGTCGCCGCTGTAGCGGGCATTTCGCTTTATCCGACATCCCTGACGGGCAAACGCCGTCATAAGCATTTCTTCAAATACATAGGGATTGATTTTTCGAAGGTAAACCAGCCTGGCAGCGTCATCCCTCAGTTGCGGGAGGCGGACAAGAATACGTGCGGCCTGACGCTGATAACGTCGGTGGCGGCGCTGACTTGCCGTGCCAAAGAGAAACGGCAGCAGCATGAATGCCAGAGGAAGTAGCAGAACGCTCAACCACCATCCCGGCACGCCTTGCCGCAGGGCACTGAGAATCTGGCCCCCCGTAAGTGCAGGACTCATTGTGTAAGCCCTTTCTCGGTAATGATCAGCGGGTAGTGGGTCAGTTGCAAACGGCGAGCCAGGTCACTGCCGGAAACCGGCACCATATCGCTTCCCGGGAGCAATGCCTGTAACGCCTTCAGGCGGTCCTGGTCGGCAACGTTCACCACAAATCCGGTGGCATTGAGACGCGTAAGCTCGACCCTGCGCTGAGCCAGCCACTGCCTGGACAGGTCATCATCGCCGATAATAAAAACGGGCGGCATCCCAGGGAGGGTGAGTTTTCTGGGCATCACTGCACCGGGTGAAAGCTCAGGCGTGCGGACGGGTAATGCAGACGCCACAGAGACCTGCGCGGGCGCCTGAGGCTGATCCACTGATTCCGGCGGCGTAAATTCACCGGGCTGGTCATTCACCGCATCAAAATAGGTATCCGTTGGCTCTCCCCCGAGGTCTCCCACCACAGTCAACGCCGAATACCCCGCCGTTGAACACCCCACAGCGCACATCAATACCATCATTTTTAAGAATTTCATTTGGGCTCTATCCAGGTGAGTTGATTACTGGCCAGCGCAACTCCCTTCAGCGGCGTCGGCATCAGATAATGTGTGTCAGAGGCTTGCTGAACGGGGGCCAGGGTGTCGAGCTTACGGCGCACGATCGCTATGTAGGTGGCCGCGGCTTTACCGCCGGCCGGGTGGTGGTAACACCCTGCCGCTTTAATCCAGCTCCCCGGACTGGCGTCATAGCAGGTTCGAAGAATGTTAGCCGCGACGCGCAGGTTGGTGTACGGGTCGAAGGCTTCATAAAAGGAGGTAAACAGATGGCCATTCCACCCCAGGTTGACCTGAGCAATACCGACGTCGATGCGTTTGAGCGGGTATTTCCGGACAAATTGCAGCAGGGACTGCCAGGCGGCTTCGCGGGTCTCAAAACGATAGCCTTTGCCCGCCACATTAATTGTCCAGGGCCACGGGCGTTCGCCATACGAAAGCCGCCGGGAGCTTTCGGTCAGGGCCAGGGAATATAAGGATTCTGCCGGCACCCGTGCCGCTGCCGCAATCTGATGATAGGCGGGCGGAATTTGCTGAAGCGGCTGAACGCTTTTCGCAACGCCGCACAGCGGCAGCATTAACAGTGCTGACATCAGAATGCGGCGAGTTGCCATCCGTTTTCCCCTTGCTGCAGGATCACCGGCATTTGCCCCTGACCGTAGGTCAGCCACAATCCGCGATCGTGATTCAGTGTGATTTGACGACTTCTGACCCGGTCCACCGGAATGTTGTGGCTGACCGCCCATTTGCGCACCGTGTCATCTTTGCCATCGCTGCCCACCAGATAGATATCAACCGGGCGATTGTCGGCCAATACCGCGGCGAGGCGCGCATCACAGCGCTCACAGTTGTCGCGAACGAACAACGCCATGCGCCCGTTAGTGTCATGGGCTAGCCCGGAGGCATTCCCCATATTGACCGACAGCGCATTAGGGTACAGACGACTCCACGCCGCGTTCACTTCCCGCTGAAACGCCAGCTCCTTTTCCGTGCGCTGGTATTCTTCTTTAACCCACAGTTCCGCGAGCCGACGGCGTTCTGAAACGCTGTCGCTTTCAACACCCAGCGTGGTCAGTGGGTCAAGCCCGGGAGACTGGATCCCTCGCTTACCCTGTTTCAGTTGCTGATACTTCTGCCACTCTGTATCACTGAGCCCCCACTGCTGGGCTGATTGCTGTGACTGAGACTGGAGAGACTTATCCTGAAGACTACTTGCGGTTGACGTGGTGCTGGTTGCGCTGTTGACGGTATCAGCTCTGGCGGCACCCGTTGCCAACAATATGAACAGCATTGCTACGCGACTGATTTTCATCACGACTCCTGTTTACTGCGCGCTGAGGCGCTGTGGTATACCGTTCACAGAGAACACTGCCTGATTGCCCTCAATGCTGCGCAGCTGCCATCCCCAGGCAGAATCGCCCGGCGACAAAAGTTGCATCTGAGATAAGTTCGTAGCGCCCTGCGGCGCAATGACAGCAAAATTCTGACCGCCCCGCTGCTCAATGCCCGTCAGGATAAACGGCGCAGCCAGTGGCACAGTTCTGGCTGACCGCAGAGACTTTTTTGAGGCACTAGTTTTATGTTTTTTTCCAGAGGTCACCGCACCGCCTAAAGCGGCAGCGGGAGGTTTTTGAGCCTGGCTCACTTTGAGGGCATCGACAGTGGCTTTGAGGGAGGAAAACTCGAGTGCGCTCGCCTGACCATTATCAAGCTCATACTGAAGCGCTTTTTTCTGCTCATCGATTTGGCTTTCTAACTGCCCGATTTTTTGGTTCTGACCGGCGATTTTTCCGTCCAACGTGTTACCGAGCGTACTCATCCCTTTCACCACGCCTTCTTTTAGCGCAAAGCGTTCATCTTGCTCAGCAACGTGTTTTTCCAGCGTGGCCACTGAGGACGAAAGCTGACTCAGTTGACCGCTGCGAAATGCGGCTTCGAGAGAATTAAGCCGGATGTCCATCGTGCTCAGTTGCTGATACAGCACCAGGCTCAATATGCCAGGCGCAATAATAACGATTGCCGCAACGCCGATGGCAACGCGTTTTAGCCATTGAGGGTTATTCATCGGAAACACTGGACGCCGGGCGGGAGTGGAATGTGGCTCACCGGTGCTGTCAGCGCTCCCGGGGCCTGATGTCGGTTCTTGCTCAGGCAATGTTTCGGGGGTCATTGCACGTCATCCTTTCAAGGGTTCAGAAAGGTGTAAGGTGCAAAAATAGGAGGAATAAGGCGATATTTAAGTAAACATCGCCATTTAAAAATTAGCCGTTAAAGTGAGCGGACCAGCAGACGGTCTTTGGCATTATGGGTTGGGCTGTAATAATCGCCACACCCCACTTTGATACTTCGAATTCTCACGCTGATTTTGCAACGTTTCAAGATTAAAACTCAAATGCACTGAATCGGGCAATGCATCGATAAGCAATTGAATTGATGAGTTGTTCAGTGAATTCATTCAAAAAATAGTAAGGATAATCGGTACTGTTGATATCATTCTGGGCTTAAAATATGCTGATTTACTATTTATCTGGTTATTGCAAAGTCATCAAGCCTGCACGAGCTAGAAACATTTTCAATGTTAGTCACTTAGAATCAAAAAAACGCAACAAAATCCTTTCAAAATCAGAAATAGTCTTTGAAGGAAATAGTTCGATAATACCGCCATTTTTTTATGAATTTGGACGTATAAAAATTCATGACAACGTCTATATAAATGCTGGCTGTATTTTCCTCGATAACAATAATATCTCAATAGGTTGTAATACATTAATAGGCCCAAATGTGACATTGACATCTGTCACACATCCCGTCGATCCAGCATTCAGAAATACTGACATAATTTCTTCACCAATCGTTATTGGAGATAATGTCTGGATTGGTGCAGGTGTTGTTGTACTACCAGGGGTTCAAATAGGTCGCAACAGTGTAATTGCTGCTAACAGCGTTGTGAAATCTGATGTACCCGAGAATGTGTTGTTCGCTGGTTGTCCGGCAGTATTTAAACGCAATCTTTAAGAATTATTAGAAAATAACCCAGCATGAAACAATCGAACATGCTTTCTGCTGGGGCACTTAATAACTACTTAGTTAGTAGCACACCAAGCTACTGCAGTGATACATGACCCACCGACAACCCCTCCCCCAGTGTAAATTTGCCAACCATTACCATCAGGGGAAGGAGTATTTGTGTCTGGAGCATTCCAGCCATCTCCCCCCCAACGCGACAACACATAACCGCCGGAGAGCATCTGCTTACCAGCAGGGCAATATGCGGTGGAGAGAACATATCTACCACATGCGGCAGCGCCGGAAACCAGTTGGAAATCTTTCATTTTTGCAGATGCAGTCCACACGCCAGATTGACAAGATAAAACAGCACCTGACGCATCGCGACTTACTAAGCCATTTGGCGCACATCCCCAGCCTACATTATTGACTTGATCTAATTGCAAAGTCTCCCCAGCAGACAAGCGTCCATCGGCTCGAACACTTCCTCCTCTGACCTGCCCACCCGTATAGATATTTTTATCATTGATGGCTCGTACCCAGTCATTATCAGTCATAGTAAAACCACCTCCATGTGTTTCATTGAGCCAACCTTTACTGTCTCGGGTTATCAGCCACCCATTATTACTGCGGATATCACTGCCAGCGGTGATGGCGTTTCCCGCTGTAATACTATTGTTGGCCGTTACGTTGGAAGTTGCATTCACATTTCCCCCCTGAACTGTACCGGCAGCAGTAACATTGCCACTAAAGTTTCCCGTCTGCGCGTTGACCGTATTGGTATTGTTGAGGTTGTTACTCCCCATATCAATGCTCGTATGCATGCGGTTCAGGTCAGGTTTTCCTGTCACCGAAAAACGGTACAGGCGGTCACTCTCCTCCCGGGCCACACCCAGTTCATCAGAAGGGATAAGCGCCCCGACGTGCCCGCTGGACGTGCTGACGCCAAAGCTAGCTAAGGGCACGCTCCAGCTCTCCATCGCGCCGGTCACATTGGTACTTTTCCAGACGTACGCACCCAGGCTATCAATATCGACAGAGATCTGTCGCAATGCGGCATACGGTAAACTTTCTCCGCCCTGGGTGATCACCAGCACCTGCAGTTGGTCAGTGTTCGTCGCATTGCGCGTGACAGCTGCACTGATCTGCTGCCCGTCAGCCGTGGTATTACTGAACCCGGGTTCAATAAGCCCCGTATTTTTAAGCATCTGAGGGGTAATAATCACCGGTGCAGTGGTTCCTGCAGCGGACAGAATAGTGTCATAGTAGCGGCCCACATAGGCTTTCACGGACGATCGGAAGCGGGTCAGTTGGGATGCCGTGACCTGCCAGCCGCGTTGCTGAATATAGTCGTTGTAATACCCCATGGACCACACTGCCACCACCAGGAGGATAAGCAGTCCGATACCAGTACTCATCATCGTCCAGCCGCGGTCAGCACGTTTAAAATTTGTCGCCATACGTCACCACATGAATAAAGGATCTGAAACGTTGAGCGCCATGCACAGCAGCGCCCCGTAACCCAGCCAAGGTCCCAGGGGCCCCCCGCGGGAGGCCTCCCGCGAGCCGGCGTGCCAGAGAATAAAACCGACCAGCCCCACCATGAGAGTAAACAGCGTGAGGGGTGAACCAAACCAGGCGCCCAGACCTGCGGCCAGCCAGACGTCGCCCAGCCCAAGCACCTCCCGCTGAGCGAGACGCTCTCCCAGAACGCGGATGAACCAACCGAAGCTGAACAGAATGAGGGACGTTAACGCATGGGCAGGAAGACACTGATTAACCCAGGCAACGCAAAAACCTGCGGCGGTAAACGGCCAGGTAAAATCCCGAGGCAACCATCCCGTCAGGGTGTCGATGAGGCTCATCCGAAAGATAAATACGACAAAAATAACCGACGTCATCAGCTCAAACGGTTTGCTGAGTGAAGACAGCATGACTATTGCGCACAGGGCAATGGCGTGAAGCCAGATATGCTGTTTGATAACACGAGCATCAGATTCAGAAAATGCCTGATGCCCGTAATCCTTCATCACGTCCGTTACCTGAGCGGTCTCATAACGCAAGAACAGTAGTGCAAGGCAAAACAGCGGGAGCGACAGCGGCCAGGGGCCCACTATCGTCAATACTGTGACAGGTTCGGTCATATGACTATTCCCTTTTCCTGTTTCAGGATCCGTTTATAGATGGCATAAATACGGTTGGCGTAGGACTCACGCGTTTCATGGCGGTCTTTACGAAAACCGGCATTATAGGAGCCCAGACAGTTCCAACTGATGCCACAGACCTGAAAATGTGACGCCAGAATCCGCGTACCGATTTGCACATTGAGACAGGGACGCGTGAGGAGATCGCTTTTTTGAGTGATCACCCCGTCGCGAATAAGCTCCGGGATATGCGTTGAGTTGACCTGCATCAGCCCGTAATCCTTACTCAGAGCACGGCCGGTCCGTTTGTCACGGTTAATGTTAATGGCGGAGGGATTCAGGCTGCTTTCTCCCCGGGCAATGGCCTTTAACAACAGAGGGTCAATGTGGTATTTGGCACCGGCCGCATCAAAACAAAATGCGGCCGCCGGCTGGCACACGACCAGAAGCAGGAAGAAAAAAACGCGTGCCATGCAATTTTACCCGTTCACAGTAAAGGTAAGCGTGTTCTGCCCCGTACCGCCGCTGTCCTTGATGCATTCCTTGGCCGCCGTTTCAGCAGACACGTTGCCGTCAGTATGCGCCGAACTGTTAATGCTGACGCTGGCATAGGCGCCGTTACCCATTTGCTGCGCGATAGAAATACACGCATCCTGCGGGATTTTTGCCGAAGACAGGGAAAATCCATTGTTGAAGCCGTTTGCCGCGACAGGCGTCAGTATCACCTGACCACCGAAGGTGTTGGTCATCGTTGCAGACCCGGAAGCCGCGTCTCCCTGAATGGTCATGCCCTTTGCACCGCCTGCGGAAATCACGGTGCCGGTCATCGTGCCGGCACTGGTGAAGTCATACCCACTGCTCCCCTTAAAATTGCCGCGGACGTAGGTGATGATGCTTTGGTAATTCGTGATTTCCATTGCCACGTCTTTCTGCGTCCACAACCCCCACAGCTTACTGACGACGTACACAATAACGACGATGGCCAAGATGGCGAGTGTCCCATTCTCGATAATGCCCCACCCGCGATGGGGTGGGCGGCGAACAGAAACAGATAACGGATGAGCTGACATAAGAGATCCTTTAATGAGGAGAAGTGTGGGTCATGTCCTGAATTTGCATCACCATGCCCAACATGAGTAAGAAGAAACTGATTATCAGAAACAGAGAGAAAAGTTTTGCGACATTGGCGCGCCGGCCAACTAACGCCAGCACCTGCTCAAGCCAACGGTCTGCGTAGTGACTGATGAGCGTGGACGCGCCGTCGCCCTGCCCTAAAATTGACAGGTAGTTGGCCGCTTCCAGGCTTGGAAACTGGTATCCGCAATCGCGAAGCGACCTGCCAAGGCTGTTGCCCATACTGATACCGTCCATCACAGCATTGAGCCGCTCCCGTAACCAGGGGGAGCCAAAATCATGCAATATTCTGACGGCATCAAGATGCGGGACGCCGGCCTCAAGCAGCGCAGAGACGTTCATGAGAAAAACGGCGCCCTGCAGATCCTTGTAAATTGACCACGGCATCAGCAGGTCGGCAATACGACGTAACCGGCCACGCCAGCGCGGCAGTGACCAGAACACCAGGCCCACTAACGCAACGCTCCCAAGCGCAGCAACACTGCCATAAGCCGTGGTAAACACCGATACCTGGTTCATGAATCCGAGGGAGCCTGTCCAGGACTCAGGAGGTGACAGTTTACTGAGTGTCGGGATAAGCAGCCGGTTATTGACTGTCAGCAGGCCGGTGCCCAGGGAGAGCAGTAAAACCGGATAGACGGAGGCCATCAGTACCTGTGCCATAATCCGCCGCCGGGCGATAATCAACTTGTCGGCTTGCTCAAGTGAACGCGGTACGCTGCCGCTGCGGATGCCGGCGCTGATGAGCGCGGCCTCTTCCCGGGGAACCCAGGTAGCGAGCACGTCAGGCAGGGAATGGCCAGCACTGTTATCGGCAAGCGCTTCAAGGCAATCTTCCACCAGTTCAATATAAGGATGCCAGCGGCGGCCAAAATCGGTATGCACCTCCCCGATCATCGACAGCGCCTCTTTGAATGATTTCTTGTTTTCCAGCAGAAAACGCAGCGTCTCGTAAAAGGGTTGACGGTATCTCCCGGTGAAGGTCCTGCGCACGAGCTCGTAACGAACGCGTTCTAACAGGTTCATCTCCTGTGCGCGGTAGGTTACTGTGGAATACTCAGACATGAGGCACCTCGCAGGCGAGCAGCTCATCTTCATCGAGAGGACACACCAGATCGCCGTCAAGCGGGTCCACAAGCCCTTCGGCCAGGCGTCTCAGAAGATGTGTGCGCCGGCTGATCCCGCCTAAATGCTGCAACCAGTATTGCCGCGCGAAGGAGGTTCCGTGAGACAGTAACAGGCTCATAAAACGGGCGTCGGGTCGGATCACTTCGGCCAGTACGGTACGGCCGGTCACACCGCGGCTGACAATTCGACCGGTAAGCTCGACCTTTTTCTGACAATGCTCGCAGCCGTCGGGGTGACGAAACCAAAGCTGCTCCGGTGCGCAAACGTCGGGTTCATTGCAGTATTTCTCCAGTCTTTCCCTGATATGCCCCGCAAGCGTGGGGGCCTTCTCAGACCAAGGCACGCGGCAATGCGGACACAGAGTCTGAACCAGCCGCTGACTAAGCAGCCCAACCATAATTTGCGGATCGGCAATGAGCTGAATATTGACACCCATCGAACCAATACGCGCAATAGCACCGGCCGCGCTGGGTGCGTGCAGCGTATCGAAAACGACATGGCCAGACTCGACGGCGTGGATAGCCGCCATGACGGAATTGCGCTCCTGCATTTCACCGATCACGATACCGTCCGGATCTGAGCGAAGTGCGGCAGCGTTGGAGTCTTCCCAGGCCTCCACCACGTGTTCCCGGGCACTGCTAATGGGCGTCACTGAGGTTTGAATAGCCCCGGCAATGCGACCCTCAACGGGATATTCGATGGTCAGCAGGCGTTTTTTACCCCCCGTACGGTCAAGCCAGAGTCGGCTAAAGGTGCGTAGCGTTGTACTTTTCCCGGACCCCGTTGGCCCTGTCAGCGTCACCATGCCTTCCGGTATTCTCAGGATTTTTTCAATCAATGCCTGTTGCTCTGGCAGGAAGCCAAGCTGCTCAAGGGTAGGCACTTTATCGCTGTCGTCCGGAATAATACGCAGCACAACGTACAGCCCGTCCGGCGTCGGCATGTGCTGATAACGCGCCCCGAACACCCCTGCGCGGCGGGCATACTCCGATGCCACCCTGCCCTTTTGCGCAATCTGCTCAAGGAAGTCAGTCGAAAGCAAGTCGCACATGGAGCGGTAAATCGTAGATACCAGAGACAAACCTTCGTCATAGGTCAGCTCATTAATGACTTCAAGCTCACCGTGTATGCGCATCTCAATGACGGTAATGTTTTCATTTTTGCTCAGTGTCAGATGAATATCCGAGGACAACAGCTGCCCCGAGGCCGCCATATAGGTCAGAGCTTGTTGCTGAGTTGCACTGAGATCTTGCATCTGCTGGCGAGGAATGAGCACTAGGCTCCCAGTATTTAACCGCTTATCGCGCCGGGCCTTGAGCTCACTGAGTGACACAAACTCTTTTGTGGCCAACGGATAGGCTTTGACCCTATCCATGACCCAACGCTGAACCCGAGGATCCGTTCGGCGGTTGGTGTCAATGACCAGCCTGACGGCCCCATGACTGTCGGGAACCTCCTCAGCCAGCACAAAATCCATAATTTCACTGTCCGGTTGCATGGCGTTTCCTTAATCAGAAAGACAGTTCTGTCCCGTCACTCAGTTTCACTGCATTCAGGGTGACCGATTTGACCGTCAGCTTGCTTCCCGGCAACTGATCGCCCGGAGAAATCTCGGTCACCCCACCCTGAGGCAGAACAATGCGGGCACGCAGCTGCGCGCCCTTTCCATAAATCTCCTGAAGGCGGACAGGCGCCATGACACTCTTCTCTGACGGTGCTCGGGTAGCTTGCTGCTCCGCCCCCGCAGTCGGGGAGCCTGAAGGGATGAAAGGCAGCGGCGCGGGGGCATTGGCCACAGGGCTTGCCTGACTCATCTGAATTTCACTTTCGCTCTCACGCAGCTGCCGCGTGAGTCTGGCGGTTTGCACCTGCTGTTCCAGCAGGAAGTTGCGGGACTGAATGGCCTCGAGCTGGCCAATCGTGACATTCCCCGTATTGGCAGAGACCGCGCTTTCTGCCGCCAGGCACGGTAGGCTAAAGACAGCAAAAATGCCCAGCAGCCAGAGTCGGGAGGCGGGCTTAACGTTGTGCATAGAGACTCCCCTTAACGGTGTAGTCAAACTGCCCCTGTGGGCTGAGCGTAAAGGCAATACTGAAGAGACGAAGCCCGGTATCATCGCAGCCGGCCAGCATCCACTCCGGCGCCAGACGGGCATTGACCGCAAAGGTAAACTCACGCCAGTCCTGAGGGGGAGGAAGATTGGCTGCACCGGGGATGACTTCCGGCGGTTTTATCTCGGTAAACTGGACGTGGATGTCGCGCCGCTGCAGATGAGAAACAAAACGCATCAGTTGTGCGTTGCCGTCGGGTACGTCCTCATCTCTCACGGGCTGAGTGCTGGCAGCATAGGGCACATTGACATCCCCGTTCTGTCCGCCCTCTTTCAGGTTGAACTCCGCGCTCTGCCCAAAAATCTGTTTAGCCCGGCGGGCAAAATCCTCCACCGTGGTACCGGGCATCGCCACATACCGCAAGCGCAACCCCGTCTGGGTACATTCGCCGGCGGTAAGCCGCCATCCCACCACAGAAACAGGCAGTGGCTCACGGGTAAACCAGCACTGACTCAGAAAAACAGAGGACGGCAACAACGAGGCCCACGGATGCGCAGCCTTTGTCGGGACGCTGGGCTTCGTCGCCGTCAGGGCGTGCGCCTTATACTCAGCCAGCGCAGCCGCCTGCCTGGCCCGCAAGGTCGCATCATCCCGCCAGTAATAGAGCGCGGCACAGACACCCATCACCACCAATACCAGCGCGCCTAATTTTGGCAAAGAGGGTATCTGGCGCAGCTGAACGCGACGACGCAGCTGGCGGGTTAATGAACCGCTCAGGCTTTGCCAGGATTGAGGGGCTTCAGGCGTTGTCGTACATTGCCAGCCGCGCTGCACATCAACCGGGTCATTGAACTCAATGAAACGTTCCTGGGCGGCGTTGACCTCCTTCAATGTCCCGACTACGTCTCCCATGACGGAGAGTCGCCCCCCAACCGTGGCAAAAAACACCCAGCTGTCAGCGCCTTCATCAAGACGATAGATGCCGTAGCTGTTGCCCCCTTCGCGTATTAAAAAAGCAGCGGCCAGCGAAAAGAGGCCAACGCCGCGTCTGACCCGGGCAGGTCGGGCAAAGCCGACCATTCTGTTGGGTTTTCTGCCTGTTTGGATCCGATGGGTGTCGCCGCGGTTATTGCGTCCAAATCCAATCCCGGCACCCTTTTCATCCACCCAACGTAATCCTGCCAGCCAACCGCTGCGGCCCTGAATAAGAACGGGCTGCGTAGCCGCTGAAGGACGCATCTCTTTATGTTTTCTCATCGTTACCTCAGCAGCACGGGCGTAATAAGAATGACGAGCGTGGTGCGTGACGACTTCCCATCCTGTCCACCACCCAATAGCCAGTTACCCGGCGTAAAGGTACCCTGCCTGTCCGCCGATGTGGTGACCTGGTCAGACCCTGTCAGTACGAGCGTCTGCCCACTGCGCATGTTGACTTTTTGCGTCATCGCTTCTGTCGAAGTGTTCGGCACGTCATTTCGCGTATTGCCGTCTTTACTGATAAAAGACTGGATCTTCGGAGGACTGGTATAACTGAAAGCAAACTGCAGCTGCACATCGCCGTTTTCCTGGATATACGGCAGCATGGTCATGAAGAGACCGGTGGTCAGCGTCGTGGTGGTCATCGTCGAGGTGACACCCACGTTCGCGGTAGCCGTCGAGCTTGAGCTCGACAGGATCCCCTGCTGGTTTGAGAGCTGATACGGCACCGGGGTCAGGTTAGTCGTTGCCCTGGCCTGACTGGTCACCACGCTGACGTTACCCTGCTCTGACAACGCTTTGATAAGCAGTTGTGAACCAGAAAAACGTGCCGCGCCGCCATTGGCGGTATCAAGAATAGCCAGACCCAGGCTGCTGGCTGATGAGGAAGCGCCGGTAAAACTGCCGCTGACGGTTGCGCCGAAATTATGAAGAGACTTCGCGATAAGCCCGGTATCAATGCCGTTATTCTCAGTGCGGGAATGCGTGTAACTGAGGATTTCGATATTCAGTTGAACCTGGCGATTCAATACAGTGTTCTGGTATTCAACATAGCGGCTCACGCGATCGAGCACTTCCGGGGTATCGGTCACTGTCAGCGTGCCGCTGGCCGAAGAAAGCCAGTAGCGCCCTTTTGCTGGCGTCAGCATTTTTTCAACGGTATTACGGATATCTTCATAAAGGTTACTGCTGAGGTCATATCCAGTCTTTTGAGCGGAATTGACGTCCCCCGTCATACCTGAGCCTGTTCCTCCCCCCGAGCCCAGCTGATTGCCAGCACCGGAATTGATGCTGGCAGAGCTGTCAATTTTGGTGTTGAGGATCACCAGTTGGAACGTACGTGTATCCATCTGGTAAAAAACGATGTTGCCATGGTCATTACGCCAGGACAGGCCAAGGCGACTGGAGGCAATATCGAGCAATCCACGCAGGTCACCTTGCCATTTCAGGCCGGTGAGTACCGGGTCTGTCAAAGAGACGGAAGCGGCCTGCTGTGCTTGTCCACCAATATTGGACAGAGGAACCCTGCCATTGTCATCAGGTGCAGGCAGTTTGCCCGTCAACTGCTGAGTAGTGATACTCCCGCCACCGGTTGAGACCAGCGTTTGCAGTGCATCAGGCGTGATAGTGACGCTCAGTCCGCACATAGCCGTAATGCGCTGACCAATCTCGGGCAGGGTCATCCCTTCCGGGCGGTTAATCGTTATCTGGCAGTTGGGGAGAGATTTATCCTCCGGCGATGCCACAACAGGGATCACCGGTCGGAGATTCACCCACGGCTTGTCTGTCCAGGTGACGGCATCCTGAGTGATAGATGTACGGCTTTTAACGATACGCTGGGCGGCATTGCCGTCCTCCAGCGCTTTACGATCCATGCGATTAAATTCTGTGCATCCCGCCAGCATCACCAACGCGGCAATCATCGCGGCGTGGAGAACGGGTCGGGACAGGGGAAACTTCTGCATCCTCGATTCCTTCAGTTGAGATAAACGACATTGCCTTCTGCCACGCCGGCGGGAAGGGACAAATTCATATCGGTGCCGTCAGACATTTTCAGCCGTCCGCCTGATACCATGCACACCAGGGCTGAACCGACTGACTGGCTGTTCAGGGAATCGACCAGGCCCGGGCGATCCGCAGACCAAACCCAGAGTCTCCCTCCATGAATTGCCGCCTGAATGTGACTGTCAGGGGCCGGAACAATGCCAAACTGACCAACGGCAAGCGGCCCCTCGGCTAACTGGCGGGTGTATCGCCAGTCATTCACCGCGCTGGCCAACCGGAGCATGTCCGAGGCGAGACGGCCTGCATTCATCTGGATCCCCTGACGTTCAAGGCGGGAGGCCTCCCGGGTCTGAACGTTGCCGACAATCAGCAAAAAAATCATAGCCAGCGCGGCGATGGCGTACCCCATCAGTTACGACCGGGCTGGTCACTGACGGATACCAGGCACTGCATGCGGCTGGCGGCGGCGTAAAGCGGTTTGTCAGCCTGGCGATACAAGTCAAAAACCTGAACCAGTACCGACTCAAAGTTGCCGTGGAATGTCAGAGGCGCGTCGATTCGATAGTCGAGCGATACCGGCCAGATAACGACCCAGCTCCCGCCGTTGTCGCACTTCGCTGAACCCGCCCAGCGGGTTAGCGTCTCTTTTAGCGTGGAGCCCACCTCGGCCCGCCACAGTTGCCCGGACGGGGCAGCCGTTACCGGTGTTCCCGGGATAAATAGCGGGCCTGAGGCAGAGGTCGGCGGATTTTGTACAGGAAGTGCCTTAGGCACTGGGGAGGTATTGGTAGTCAATAAAGACGTCGTGCCAGTAGCCGCGATAGAAGACGTTGACGTTTTGGCAGAGGGTTGCACCGTCAGCCTTGGTTGAGTAGCGGATGACGCAGCAGGCGTGGGATTCGTGGCAACAGGGGTTGAGTTACTCGTCAGGGTGCCCTTCCTCACTGTCGTCAGCTCCGGAGAGGGTACCGGGGCACTTTCAGGTTTCAACACGGGTTTGGGCTGTCCAGCAGCGGGCACGGGAAGAAGTGATGCGGCCGGATTATTGTTTGAGGCTCCAAATGACGGGGCAGTGAACGGATCACCCGACAGTCGCGGCAAAGCAGCCGCAGTAGTCGGTAAACGGGAGGAAACAGGCGGGGTGGCTGCGCGCGGTGCGAAATCACGATAGGCATCGCGAAGCGTAAAACACACCTCACGGTTGACATCATCAACACGTAAACGCCAGGCGGGGCCGGCCAGGATCTGCAACGCCTCGCTCAGACGAACGGGACCTATCGAGCGCTGCACGGCCGGTAACGGGCTGCTGAGCAACTCGGTAAATACGGAAGAGGATGCCGGGCAAAGAGAGTAACCAGACTCCAGCAGCAGGTAGCGGAAACCATCCGCGACAGAGCGCACTAACTGCGCCGGCATTGTAATATCGACCATCTGGTTTAACGGGTCACGCTGCGCATCCGCTGGCCGGGTGCTGACCAGGGTGTACTTGTCATAGCGCACCACCTCGGGCGACTGGCCCTGGTAGATATCGCTGAAGCGGGGATTGGCTGAAATACGCGGCAGTACGTCTGAGGACGTGTTGCTATTAGTGCACCCGGCGGTCAGCAATGACAGCGTAAGCCATGCCAGATTGCGCCCGGGATGCGGGGTCAGTTGTGCCATCAATGTTCACCGTAAGAGTCATCCTAATGAGAGACGGATATTTTGACGGCGACGCAAAGTGGGACAACGTTAAACTCTTTCTGGAAACTGAAGAAAAACCCAATACCTGCCTGACGCTAGCAATTGTTTGATGCGGACTTTTCCGGAGGGGTAGTGTTGGAAGGGGGTTTTGGCAGCACAAGGATAAAAAAACGCCGGGCATGCCGGCGTTTCATACAGATATATTGAGTGGGTTAATCAGGATAAAACTCACTGTCCATGACCTGATCAAACGTCCACGGACATGATTTCGGGAACGTGTTCTCATCCATGCCCGTTTCTCTTGCAGCAGACAAAATGGCATCGCCGTAAGCGTCTGTCGTCATCTCATCCAGCTCACGCTTTAAACTTGGACTTTTAGACAGGCGACGCGCCACTTTACGACGTTGTTCTGCAATGGTCAGTTGCCAGCTGCGGCCACGGTGGGAAGGCTGGAAAGCCCACTTAAGGAGATGGAGAAACAAAACCTCAAGGCGTGACTCCAGCTCGCTTCGTTGGCTATTGCCCATGCTCTCGATTTCCTCCAGCAAGTTTGGCGCGTCTAACTGACTCAGGCTGCCGGAACGCAGCAAATTCGCCTGTTCCCGAGTCCAACCATAAAAATCAGTATCATAACGGTTAGTCATAATGTTCCTCCGCTAACAGCTCACCTTACCTTTAGTAAAGTGAGTCTGTCAGAGAATCGAACGCCAGTCAAAACTGGCGAAAAGTGATGTACACAAAGCTTAATAGTCCTCACGAAATACCGTAGACAGCTCCCCGACATACGCCGTACCCGAAACCGAGGAACGGAATATCGTCGTCGAAATCCATCGGCGGTTCATTGCCCATAGACTGTGGAGCTGACTGAGGTGTCCCGCTCTGTGCGGGGGCTGCAGAGTGCTGTTTACTTGCAGGCTGACCACTTCCACTGGTGTTGGTGCGATTACTGCTGCCCAGCATCTGCATAGTGCCTTGCTGTTTGACCACAATTTCAGTCGTCCAACGCTCGGCACCCGCATTGTCAGACCACTTACGAGTCTGCAGCTGACCTTCGATGTAAACCTGAGAACCTTTATGCAGGTATTCTCCGGCGATTTCAGCAAGCTTGCCAAACAACACCACGCGGTGCCATTCAGTACGCTCTTTCTCTTCGCCTGATTGTTTATCACGCCAGGATTCGGACGTGGCTAATGAAATGTTCGTCACTGCCATACCATTTGGAAGATAACGAACTTCGGGTTCCTGCCCTAAAAAACCGATCAGGATAACTTTGTTTACGCCGCGACTGGACATATT
Organism: Hafnia psychrotolerans; assembly: GCF_014639435.1. GTDB lineage: Bacteria > Pseudomonadota > Gammaproteobacteria > Enterobacterales > Enterobacteriaceae > Ewingella > Ewingella psychrotolerans. Next base: position 417,626 of record NZ_BMFZ01000004.1, read on the forward strand.
GAATTCCTCTTAAAGTAGTTGAGAGGAACACACCCGCTGGTGTGTTCCAGCTGGGTGTGTATCCGTGTCGAGTTAGAATGAATTGTCAGCGTAACTTTTCAGTTGCTCTGCATTCTGTCCCGGCGGTGTAGAAGTCGGTTTTTCGGATTTGAAGACGATCTCGCCACCAATCTTTATCCACTCGACCGCTATCAGTCGGGCTTTTAAACTTGGACGACTTTCACCGGCGTGATCCCCTTTAGACAAGGTGAAGACGTCAGCGGTAAGACCGCTCAGAACGAAGCCAATCAACACCTGTTTCTCTTCATCCACTGACTTTTGGCAGCGATTGATGAGTGAAACACTTTCCTTGCCTGCAACAGTCACGTCAAAACGGGTGTAAGACGCATTGTCTGTCGGGCCGGTAAGGGCATTAATGACGGCACAGGTGAATTCACCTGTGGTGCCAGCCACTTTGCGGATATTTTTAAGGTATCCGATGCCGGTAACGTTGAGATTGAAATATTCAGCCTTAGGCTGAGAGGAAGCATGTGAAGCGTTGTTTGAAGCAGGGGTATTTGCAGTAGCAGTCATGATGTTCTCTCCGGAGTGAAAATAAACAGGTAGCGGAGAAACAATCATCCCAGGCGGGAGAATGTTTCCCGCAGGGAAGTCAGTAACGAGGTCACTGACTGGCTGAATTTGTGAAGGTGGCCTTAACCCGAAGGTCTCTGTTTGCAAAGGTTAACAGATTTAACGTAACCGCCCGAAAGCGCCATCTCTCAGGTCATGATGGCATTGGCATGTGATCACCCGAAGGCGTTCCTCTCAAATCACCGGAACATTGGCAGTTGTCAGAGACAACGATTGGCCTGTTCAGTTTTAAACCGCGGCGAGGAGAAGTCAATATAGCGAGTCTAAAAAATTGAAATTGGGGAGACACAAATAAACAGCGGCACCCTAAGGTACCGCCATTGTGATCTGCACCATCGATCTGAGGTTAAGCTGTTTGAACAGCAGCTCCGGGGCATGTTCAGGACCCGGCACGGTTTTCACGGAGGTTATGTGCCTTACAGACTCTACTCTCAGGTGTGGGAGCGGTCTGTCAGACTGTTCGGCCAGAACGCAATGCATGTAGCATTCTGGCAGACCGCAGTCACGGGGTGCGGCTTCAGAGCCACGAGAAACATAGCAAAATACATGCCTCGCCCGCAATCGGTTAATTCTGCTTTGATTTACGGGACTTAGGTTTAGACGGCTTTTTCTTCCCTTGGTCAGGGGCATTGACCACACCTTTGCAGGCCGGATATTTCTCACAACTGTAGAAAGTCCCTTTCTCACTGCGCCGCAATCGGGTTTTACTGCCACAAAGGGGACATAGCGGCGTCGGGGGCACGCGGATCGTTACATTCTGAACCAGCCCCTGAGCAACAAGCTGACGCGTCCAGCCCGTCTGTCGGGCCATAAAGTCTTCCAACCGCATCCTCCCCGCGGCAACCTCATCAAGCGCCTGCTCCCACAGCGCTGTCATGCCTGGCTCTTTCAAGGGCGCAGGCAAGGCGTCTATCAGATCCATCGCCACCTCCGTCGCCCGCAGATAGCGGCCCTTAATGACGATATATCCCCGCTTTAGCAGAGTGTCGATGATACCGGCACGGGTCGCTTCTGTTCCCAGGCCCGCATTCTCTTTCAGGACCTTTTTCAACTGCAAATCTGTCACGTAAGACGCAGCGTTCATCATCGCGGCTATCAGCGTATCGAACGTGAAATGCAGCGGTGCTTTCGTTTTAAGATTCTTCACCTCAGCAGCCGTCACGGTGCAAACGTCCCCTTTGTTCAGCGCGGGGAGCGCGTTGTCCTGATCATCCTCGGCGTTCTCTTTCCCATCAGCGACTGAGTTGAACAAAATTTTCCATCCAGGGACTACGACCACCCGACCGGTTGTGCGAAAAAGCTGTCCTCCTATGCTGAGGTCCAGGCGTGTCACATCGCTCTCGTGCAAAGGCAGGAACTGGGCGAAGTAGTGGCGGCGAATGAGCTCATACACCCTCTTCTCTGCGTCATTCATTTTACCCAGGTCGCAGGTATGCTTAGTCGGAATGATCCCGTGGTGAGCCGTGAGCTTTTTATCATTCCAGATACGTGAAGCAAAACTGGGATCCAGGGTCGCGATTACAGGCGTCAGGGAGGGGTCAATTTTAGCCAGTGCGGCAAGAACCTGAGGGATTTCTTCGCGCATCGACTCCGGCAAAAAACCGCAGTCGGTACGGGGATAGGTCGTGGCCTTATGGGTCTCATACAAACTTTGGGCAGTATCAAGCACCTGCTGAGGTGACATTTCCCACAGTTTCCCACAGGCCTGCTGCAAAGCGCCTAACGAAAAGGCCAGCGGCGCAGCTTGTGTCTCACGCTTTTTCTCCTGCTCAAGAACTTGAGCCTGCCCCGTCTGACGGCACAACTGGACCACCTGCTGGGCTATGCCCTGATGGACACAGCGTTTTTCCTCATCGGTGTACATTTTCGCAGGCACCCACTGGGCAGCAAACGTCACACCACCCGCATGCAAAACCGCACTGACCTGCCAGTAAGGTTTCGGAACAAAAGCGGCAATGACCCTGTCGCGGGTCACAAGCAGTGCCAACGTCGGTGTCTGCACCCGGCCTACTGACAGCACCCCGTCAAACCCTTTTTCACGGGCCTTCAACGTATAAAGACGGGTAAGATTCATGCCGGTGAGCCAGTCAGCACGGGCGCGCCCAAGTCCCGCATAATACAGTGCCTGAGTCTCCGTACCGGGTTTAATGTTACTGAGCCCCTCGCGGATACTCTGTTCATCCAACGCCGATAGCCAGAGCCTGTTGACCGGTCCCCGCCATCCGCAAAAGTCCAGCAACTCCCGGGCAATAACTTCGCCTTCGCGATCGGCATCGGTGGCAATCACCACTTCGTCAACCTGCTTCAATAGTTTTGCGATCGTCTTAAACTGATCTTCCGTGTCTTTCTTCACTGTCATTTGCCACTGTGCCGGCAGTACCGGCAGGGCATTAATATTCCAGGGCTTTGCGAACTGCGGACCGTACGCCTCCGGAGAGGCGTTTTCGAGTAAATGACCGACCGCCCAGGTGACCGTCACGCCCGGGCCCTGAAGAAAGCCGGTGCCCCTTTTCGTGGCACCGAGGATGGCTGCGATGTCCCTCCCCTGAGAGGGTTTTTCACAAAGGAATAGGCGCATTATTCCTCCTTTATTTAGCAGTACCGCTATTATTAGCCCGGTAGCGGATACGCAGGAGATTAACGCTGGCCTCATAGACGGGCGGGGAGAAAGCAGACCGACGGGTCCCCAGCAGCACGTCAACATCAGGTTCACCGAGATCCAAAACGGCCTGCTGCCACACTGCATTATTTTCGACTGCGTCCTGTCTAGAAACATTTACTGAGCGATAGCTCATCGCAGTCCCATAAATCTCACGAAGAAGGCGACTTCCTTCACTTAACATGTCGTAACGTTGTTGACGTGAAATTAATCCATAGTGCGAGGCCTGAAGGACTTGCTTGGCAAACTGATCAAAACCAAGAAGCAGGAAAACACAGCGATAACCCAGGGGGGTATTACTGAATACCCGAATATCAAGGGGTTCAGAAACAGAAGCCTCACTTAACGTTGCCCCTTTCGGTAACCATTGCATGTCTTTTTCAAGACCTTCGATCAGAGAATGCATCTTTTTATTCGCGGTATTGAGCTTCTCTTCCATCGACCACATAGTGGCATCTGCCCATGGGTTATTCTTAAGAGAGTCCTGATTGATTTTGGATGCCAGACTGAGAAAGCGCGGCATTCCCATGATGGCAGGCTTGCCTTTACTCCCCTCTTCCCCTTTCTCTGCTTTCCTGCCCTGCCATAACCCAATGGCATAGTGGCTGTGGAGTTCAATTTTCAACTCTGAGTGCAATGCACCCGTTCTTTTTTCAGTATTTTCAGCCATCGTTGTCACCGTCTTATCAGTTAAGAAGGTCTAGATAGTCCTGAAAATACAGAGCTCCCAACAACGAAAAACTCTTCATTCATTTTCTGAATATTAGACCACGCCATCCTAAACCCTGTTGTGAAATAGGTTTCTGTACATTTTCCGACCTTGTTGCGCCCCGCAACAAGGTTATTTTTTAGGCGATCAGCTATAACGAATAATCGTTTTATAGAGCCACTAAAATTTATGGCTATTTTTTAACCACTGCGGTGCCCCGCAACATTGCATTCCGAATGTCAGCGATAACGCTTGAAACACTTTCGGCAGAGGCCCTTTGTGCAGGCCTTTGAAATGCTGGCATCGGCGATAAGGCGGCGTTTGCCTGTCCGACAGGCTGGGACGAAGTGACAGCGTCGGGCATCACAAGTTGTCCATCACGGGCCCGTTTGAGCATTGCCAGCATCCAGCCCATAGGGTTGGTTAACTGGCCCTTACGCAGTTGTTTTTTCAGCATGCCCATAAGCGCAGAAGACTCCGGCTCAGGCAAGGCAGCCAGCTGAGCAGACAGCGCTGCCGCATCCTCCGTTGATATCTTGCTGGTCAGCGACTCAGGCAGTTCCGGTACTGACAAACCCTTACCACCGTTCTCATCCGGTACGTACGTTTTTTTATTCACACCTTGTGTGAAAATACGTACGTTACAGTTCGATTTCCGAACTCCGGCGTAACTCGCTGATTTTAGACTGAGTTCTGGATCCGAACTCGGCTCATACTGACTCATTACTTCACTGAGTTCGGATTCCGAACTGGGTATTTTATGACGTTTTTCTGCGCTTTTTATACTGAGTTCGGGAACCGAACCCGGCTGATAGGCACGGCGTAGAGTGGCCATCTCATGCGGTGTTGATGCCGAACCGAGACGACTGTCAATCATGGCCAGACGTGAATGGCGGTGACGCATCGTCGGGTCATTTTTGATGTCGGCAAGCACGGCCATGGCCGTCATGCGAACCGCCTTATTACGGTGCTGGCAACTCGATGCTACGAGGTCAAGCCAACCGGGATCAAACGTTTCTGCATCACGGCAACTTAGCGGCTCATCATGTTGGGCATAAATGTTACCCCTCACCCGGCCGCGCACATCACGGACGCGCTTACACAGGCTCAGCCAGCCGGTTATCCTCAACATGAGAAGCACTCTGCTGATAGTTTCACGGGACGCTTTTTCCGCATGTGGGGAGGCAAGTTGGAGTTGCAATTCGTCGTAGGTTGGAAAGACCGCCCCCTCGTTTTGCTGTGCGTAAAGACGGATCATCACCCACGCCGTTTTATCCAAAGGCGAAAGACGCGTATCCATAAACAGCTGACGTGGAAAAGCATCATGTACATTGCCCAGGAAAAGTAGCCCGCTGCGTTCGCTGATGACATCATTCTCCGCCGTTCTACTGGCGAGGTTATTCTGCATTCGTGACAGAGTGAACTCTACGATGCTGTCTGGCGGTAATCCCATCTCGCGTCCTCTTTATACATGACAGCGACAGCACTGCGGGGCCATGAAGGCCCCGTTTCTGGATGTGCGTGTCAACGTAAAACTGTGCTTAACCTTCAGCATTATTTCCTGATTTCACGGTTATAGGTCTCGTGATTCATCAACAACCAGCGGTGCCCGCCGTCTTTGCTAAGCATCCTCCAGAAGGGACCGATATCAATTTTTAGATAGCCTTTTACATCCAGTCGCTTGCACACCTTTTGGCCGCTCTCAAGAGAGTTCACCATACCCATGGCTTTATGACGCACCGCAGGAGTAATGTGTTGACGCGGGTTGAAATCGATTAGTTCGGTCATACCGCCCCCCGCTTATTGCCCTTACGGTCACGTTCACGACACCATGTGGTTACGCGCGTCCAGACGGCAGTCAGTGAGACATTATGGAGCTCGGCGGCAAGCATCATTACGTCCAATGCGTCATGAGAGTCCGGCGAGTTAAGACCTGATGCGTCCCACTGTGTCCAGATGCCGGCATCCGCCTCTTCATCCGGCGCCTGTGTACGCCCTCGGGCCGTATCAATACCTTTGAGACGCCGCCGGGCGCTGACCTCGGCCGCGCTCAGGCCGAAGTATGTCTGCATCAGCTCGATGGAACCGCCAAGCGCTAACGCCCGGTCAATCCTCTGCATTCGCTTCTGCTCAGTTCTGGACTGCTGAACGATGATCCAGAAATTGTCGTGATTAATGCTCAGATTCAGCACCGACACGCTGCTTTGCATCAGGTAATGCAGGTCGTCGACGGTCAGTTGACTCAACTGACGCACCTCTTCGATCGTCATCCCTAAAGACTCACACCGGCGAATATTCCCGGATTTCAGCTCCATAAGGAGATGTGTCAATATGGCATTCGTTGCCTGAGATAAGTTTTGGCTCACAGTAAACCCCCGTTCATCCCCAAATCCGCAAGTAACCAAGCATCCATCATCCAGCAGGCAGTGCATGCTATGAAAATCAGCGCATTACTCATCATCTTTTCCTCCGATCAGGGACAAGGCTTTCAACTGCGACGCCTGACCGTTAAGCCCCTGATTCAGCTGGGCTTGTCGCCCGGCCATCCAGCCTGATACGCGGGCTTTTGTGTCACCGCGACAGTTACGTGCTTCCCTAACGTTAAGCTCAGACAGCGCCTGATTTCCGCATCGCTGTGTCAGCCAGTTTCGCAAAACAGCAGATTCTTTTTCTGAGGGTTCAAACGACTCAAGAACGTTCCAAACTCCCACTACCCAGCCCTCACGAAACTGGTCAGCCCGGTTTCGCTTTGTTTGTACTTTGAGGCGTTTAAGCCGGTAGGCTGAGTGCATGTGTATATCAGTGGCATCCCTGAGCTGGCGGGACAGGACCGTGAATACGTACAACCCCACCTCAGGACGTTCATTGAGTCCATAAAAATGCAGTGAACGCCGGCGGCGAGCCTGCCCTGTTCGGCTGGCGGAGTGATACCAGCTAAACCAGCAACGGCATCCCGTGGCCATACATACCACGGCAGCCAGTGCATTCAGCCACCCCGGGATACTGATGGCATCGGAATAAATTTGATAACTGACCGCTTCCTGGACGTCGCCGAGTGCTACATCCTCCGGCGAAAGGTTGTGTCGCTGCATAAGGACCTGTGCAAGACGCACAGCGCGCGCGGCCTCATAAGCGTTGTTATTGCGGGTTCCTAAAGCCATAAGCTTACGGATACGTCGCAAGAGCTTTTCATTATCTCCGGCTGTCATAGCGTTTCCCCGTACCAATGTGCTGATGATGTTCCCGGACTTCCTGACAGCCGATACAAAAACGGACGCCACGAACCGCCCGACGGCGCGCTTCCGGAATGGCTGCTCCACAGTCCTCACAAAAGTGATGTGACGGTTTATCAGATCGGACTTCGTCAAGAATAAGACTCAGACTAGCCCGGAGCTGCTGCTCAGTGACCGCCTGTGCCATTTCATCATTGAGATCAAAGGTCATCGGAACCTCCCTTCACGGCATCACGCTGTAACTCACGCAGGCGACGTAAAACGCGGATCAGACGCATGACTTTAACGACGTGCTGATCGGCAAAAACGGGCTGGTCGCTGATAACCGGTGAGCCGAAAAAATTCAGGCAGAACATAAACATATTGAAGGGCTGCTTCGGAAGGTTACCCGTTATGCCCGCCAGGAACAGGACGAACTCATTGCTGTTTTGTTCGGAAGCGTTGTAACCCGCTGACTGCGGAGATTTATCTTCGTAAATGCTCTCTGCACATCCCATAGTCTCTGCGAGTTCATAGGCCAGGCGGTAGGCCATGTCCTGCAGGTGCTCGATATCATCCTGTAATGCCGGGATGTGCCAGATATCAGTGACCGGCTCAAGCCCCGTTGCGGCAAATGCAACAGATGACTCATAAAGCACCGACTGAGCAGACTCATCAGATGACTCCGACAACGCGGAAAACAAACTAATATCGTTAAATGCTGGCTGACCACTCGGCTCACCGCTGAGAACCGCTGGCCCACCATAAAGATCAGGCTGTGTCTCCGTTCGTTTCGCAGGACGCAGTTGACTGCCATCGGTAAGAGACTGCAAAGAGGCGGGTAATGTTGGAACCTGTACTTCAGCGTTGTTATCCGGAGCAGGTTCAGGTCGGTTTTGCGTTCCTGTCAGCGTGCCGGAGCGCAGCCCGGTTAAGTGCGTTTTATCATCAGGCTTCGGTGGTAGCTGCCTCACTTCTTTTTCTTGTAATACTGATAGGTACTTATCCTGAAGTGGACTCATTACGGGCGGTGCAGGCGGTTCACCAAACATCTCGCGCCGCTGCTGCTCTTTCGGGTCAAGCTCAATCAGCCAGCGGTCATAGTTCAGGGATGGGTGCGGTAATGCTTTGAGAAGCTCGCCAATGAGCTCATCGCGAAACATCTCAAAGGAGTACAATTCTGGGTTATTGAACAAACAGCAGGTATCGGCGAAAACCTCATGAAAATCACGTTTAGCCGATACGTCAGGAGCAAATATTTTCCACGTTTTCTCAGCTGTCGAACGCAGACTAAGTAAAGGGGTTACCTGAGACCGACTTAGCCCTGACTCAAGAAGAATCGGCATAGAAGGGTATAAATAGGTCAGGGTATCTTCCATCCGGCTAATCCCTGAGAAATGTATCGGATAGCCCTGCTGATTAAGCAAATCGGAGAGCTCACGCAATGTGACACTTTTTCCAAGTTGTTCTTCCCAGATTGTCCGAGCGTTATGGATACCAAAAGCCTTTTCGATATATGTAAGGTCTCCGCGAACTTCGTTTTCAGCAAGATGCCCAATTACACACTGCAGACGTCCGGGCCAGGGCTTAACGATGGTCTGGATCCGATAGAAACGATCGTCCCCCGTCTCCTGCCAGAGGTCACACAGGATTTTATAGCGGGTATTCCCGCCATCGCTGAAGATATACACATCATCACCCTCCGGATCGCGCGTCACTTTGGGAATAGAATCCAACCCGCGCGAGCGGATAGAAGATTTGATGTCATCAAAACGGGGATTACGCGACTTGCGCGGATTGTCCGGATTTGGACGTAATTGATCTAATGTGAGCACCATCGGCATTTCACTGAGTGGCAGCACTGCAGGTGAAACGTTATCTCCTGTAGTGAGCTGCGACGGTGATTTACCACGCTGAAGCATGGCATCAGAAAGATTAACTTTGGTGAACTTGCTCATCTGTAAGCTCCTCCCTGTAAGGCAGGAGCGCGAAGAGACTCAAAGCGGGTAAAGCGGCTGTCAAAACGGAGTGTAACCATCCCAATAGGTCCCTGCCGCTGCTTTCCGATGATCACTTCAGCCAGCCCTTTATCTTCTGTGTCGGGGTTATAGACCTCATCGCGATAAATAAACATGATGACGTCGGCATCCTGCTCCAGCGCGCCGGAGTCACGCAGATCACCGTTATTTGGTCGTTTATCTGCACGAGATTCAAGAGAGCGGTTAAGCTGGGAGAGAGCCAAAACCGGGCACTTCATTTCTTTCGCAAGTGCCTTAAGAGAACGTGAGATTTCGGCGATTTCCTGCGTACGATTCTCCTGATCGGGGCACCGCATCAGTTGTAAGTAATCGATCATAATCAGTGAAGGTTTACCGTACTTACGCGCGCTGCGACGTGCACGAATTCGCAGCATCGACGGCGTCAAATAGCTGGTATCGTCAATGATCAGCCTATCCCGCCAGTCATTCGCGATTAGGCCGGCAACATGACTTATGCGAGCCCAATCCTCATCCTCCAGCAGTCCACTTTTGAGGCGTTGAAGTTCCACATTTCCCAATGATGAAATAATGCGCATAAGAAGCTGTTCAGTCGGCTGCTCGAGACTGTAAACCTGAACGATACTTTCCTTATGTTGCTCAAGAGCGCCCGTCACCATGCCCATTGCCAACGCCGTTTTACCCATCGATGGGCGTGCAGCCAGCAACACAAGATCACTGTCCTGAAGCCCGCATGTGCGGGTATCAAGATCGTCATAACCTGTTGGTGTACCGGTTATCCCGTTACCTGACTGATTGCGCATTTCCAAATCGCTGATAAGTCGCTCTAACCCTTCGATCACGGAGGTACCTTTTTCAGGCTCTGCTTTTTCAGCGATATCAATGATCCGTTTTTCAGCCTGCTCGAGGATGGAAGGGATATCTGCACGGGGTGCAGCGACATCCCGACTCAGATCGTTACCCAAAGCAGCAAGCTGTCGCGCCCTGCTATAACGCGCAACAATTTCGCTGTACGCGACAATATTGGCCGCGCTTGGCGTGTTTTTACTGAGCGTTGCTGCGTAACCAAACCCTCCCACTGTCTCCAGCGTTTTTTGCTGATCAAGCGTGTCTGTCAGGGTGATAAGATCAATTGGTTTGCCAGCATCAATCAGGCGCTTCATTTCACGAAAATATGTCTGATGCGTCCTACTGAAAAAATCATCTGCGGTAAGGACAAGTGCAACGTCATCCCAACGATCGTTATCGAGCATTAAACCACCCAGCACGCCCTGCTCCGCTTCAACAGAAACAAGACCTTTCAAGGCTTCCATGTTGGATTCAGCCATGTTTCGCCTCCATTTCTTTCAAGGCGATGCGGTCGAACTGCGGTTTCCATTCAGGGAAAAGTTCGCTTGCAAGGTTGTACATCGTGGCGAACGCAGAGTCGCTTACCCGGCCGGTTTTCTTTTCCAGGCGATGGGCAGGCTGACCAGCTGCGTGACCTTCAACGTAAATTTCGAGGTCATAAATGAAGGTGCTGAGCAGCGAGACTTTGATTTGTTCGCTGTGCGCGCTATACCGGCCATCATTGATGATCTCTTCAAGTTGCTGGTAAGTATCACGAGCAAGGCGGGTGTACTTCATACAGTTAATGAGGATGCGTATTTCTGGGAGTTTCAGACCTAGGGCTGAAAAAGGCAGCAAGTTTTCCATCATATTGATGGTACCGCGGATGAATTCCCTTACATCAGGAAGTACGGGTTTTACGACACCCACGGCCGTTCGCGTTGCTGCCAGAACAATCAGTTCCAACATGATTGAACGGGCACCCTGAGAATCGACGATGATGACATCGTATGACTGGAAAAGAGGGTGCTGAAGAACGTTACGTAAGCGTAAACGACCATCCGGAGCGTGAAGCATGGCAGTCGGAAGCTGAGCGTGAGGGTCGTTTGAAATGATGATGTCGAGCCCGCTGATGACGCTGCGGGATATGAGACTCGAAGGTTGGTTTAGATCTGCAGTCTGCATGAGCAATTCATACAAACCTTTGGGGGCTTCATAGGAAAGAGAGAAAATGCTACTCGCAGTTGGCTGAGCATAGTCTCCATCGATAAGAAGGACTTTTAGACCTGCATCGGCAAGGAAACCGGCAAGGTTGGCTGCCTGTGTGGATTTACCTTCCCCACCCTTGGTAGAAATAACTGGAATTACATGCATTTACACACCTGATTAGTTTAATTCAGTGTGTTTCAAATCGCTAATTACTGAACAACAATAACTTAACAACTCGGAGATGGGATTGAAAATCCCTGTGTCCTTGGTTCGATTCCGAGTCCGGGCACCATTTTTTATTAAACCAGCTTAATCGCTGGTTTTTTGCTTTCTGGCGGATGCACTCTCCATCGAACTGTATTCGATGAATGGAGTGACACTCGCATAGCCCTGACTGACAGTAAAATCCGCGCGACAAAAACCCTGGTAAAACCCTACAAACTCACCGATGCTCACGATCTGTATCTACGGGTATCAACCCACGGCTCACATCTAAAGTCTTTCTGCTACTACTTCGACGGAAAAAATCCCACCTGACCTTCAGTGCTTATCGATCCGTTTGGCGCTGGCGCTTAATCTGCACGTCTTTCTGCGCTCAAACGAGTTATGTTTCGCCGTCACGAAACTGCCTGGGGGAACAACCGACGATGCGGCTGAACGCCGAGCTGAAGGCGCTTGAGGATTGAAACCCGACCTGTAGGGCAATCTCGCCTATCGTGAATGTGCTCGACCGGAGCGCATCCTTCGCAAGTGCCATCCTCCACTGCTGAAGATACTCGATGACGCCGATACCCATGATGGAACTGAACCGATGGGCGAAGCCAGATCGCGAAAGGGCGCAGAGACGTGCCAGCGTATTCACGGACCATGGATACGACGGTTTCTCGTGTATTGCGGTGATAGCGAGCGCCACCTGGGGGTCGGCCAGTCCTGCAAGCAGCCCGGTCTGCTGTGGATCCATATCGAATGCAACCCTTCGCAGTGCTTCAAGCAATATCAGTTCCATCAGGCGCCCGACGAAGAATTGGCTCCCCAGGCTTTGAGACCGGCTTTCCTCCTCATTCATTGTGAGTAGCGCCTTCAGGTGTCCTGAAGATCGTGATTCACCCGCATTCAACATTATGACTTGAGGAAGCATGCCCATCAGGAGAGCCTCGTTGGCAATGTCGAAGACGAACCGTCCACCGCGCACAACGGTGGGCTTTCCTGTGACGTCGCCGTCGCCGAGGCTCATGCGTAAAAGTCCGGTTGCCGCGATAATTTCATCGCTGTCGACCGGCGATGCGCGGTGATCGGAAGCCAGGGTGAAGGGCGTGGATGTCCGCACGAAGGCGAAGTCATGTTCTCGCAGTAGGAGTGGATCGGCATCGGGCCGCAGAAGCGTGCATTCACCGCTCTCGACCCAACAGAACAACAGATCGTCGCGCTGGCGAAAACTCACGCCCCATCGCCCATGTGCATCAATGCGTGCCCACAGCGTCGTTTTCGGTCGAAGCAGACAGATCAATTCTGAAAGGGGATCGCCTTGATTCTGGACGATTGATAAACAATTTTGGTCTTTCAATTATCGACTGTGCTCCAACAAGCGCCTAGTTTAGTTAAACCAAAATAACGCAGCGGAGTTTATCATGACAGTGAATATTCAAAAGCTTTGGGCAACGTATTCCAACGCCTGGCGCGACGTCTCTTCGGAAGAGCGCGGTCACCTTCTTAAGTCAAGCGTTACCGATGACGTCACATTCACAGCACCGGACACGAACGGTCGTGGAGTCGCAGACCTGACAAGCATGCTAGAGGAATCCAGCGCACCTATTCAGGAGCATACTTCGATACGACAGTTCTGATCGTTCAGAACAACCAGTTGCTTGCAACCTGGTCGATGCTTGACCGGACCGGAGCGGTGCTCCTGAACGGCAACAGCTACGCCCGATGGGATGAAGAGGAACGAATCGTCCATCTGGCCGGTTTCTGGCAGCCTTAATGTAGATCGTCGATGTCGACAGGAGTTTGCTACCCGTCGACATCGACGAGCATCGCAAGAATTCACGATGTCAGTCGGTATGAACTCCTGTCGCAAATCCTGTTTGAATTCAACCACCGCAACAATCCTCTGTATCGTCATTTTCCCGGCAGAGCGGGTTCAGGTCCGTTGATATCACCCGGCGTCATGATGATGAAAAAACGGCCTGCTATTCCAATATATTTAGCTTGTTTTTTGGCCTGTCGCGCCATTTCTCTTCGAGCTGCATCATGACGTTCAGTGAAGCTGGCAGTACCGTTTTGTGTCATAAGTACCGTCTGATAATACCCGGGAATGCCTTAGCATCGTGACCAGCTCCCCGTTGTTCAGTGACAGATCAGCGCAGATGACCTCATGGGTATCGGTGTCCACGGGCAGGTGCAGTTTTCGCCAGGCGAGGCACTTTTCCTGAGCGTGCTTTTTCACCTTCCACTCGCCTTCACCGAAAACTTTTAATCTGGTGGAATCGATAACGAGATGGGCAATCTCGCTGCGCGTAGGGTTTTTAAAAGGGATGCAAAAGGACTTAGCCCGTCTGCTAATGCAAGAATAATCCGGGCAACGAAGTGGAAGCTTCATTAACGTAAAAATGGAATTAATGAATCCCTGAGCGGCACGTAGCGTAAGACGCGTTTGAGCATCAGTACGGTGGAAATAGCCAGTTCAGATTAATATTGAAGATGCTCTCATGACGACGTTTTGGGCTCGTCGTACCAGGCCTGGATGGCCGATTTATCAAGCCAGAGTGTCAGCGATTGACGAGAGCCTTGTTGTAGGCCGCCAAGTCAGTGATCTTGAACTTTTGCTTTGCCACGGGATATCGCTACAGGATTAGGAACGTGGTGATCTGATCTTGCTTGCTGTCAGAAGTTCGATTTATTCAATATAAGCCATGATGATGTTGCTTTTATTACTAATTTTATAGAAATTTCCGATGTACAAAGTAACGAGCTAAAAGAAGCAGATGAAAATATCCTACTATTTTATTTTCTTTGGATTAAATCTATGGAATTTATAAGCATTAAAAAAGAGCTTAATTAACATTAAGCTCTTATAAAAACACATTTAAAACAACTTGATACTAGGTTTTGGGAAACTACAAATATATTTCATGACAAACATCACCTTAATCAGTAGTCCTACTTTTCTTATAAATAGCTATTAGTTCTTCTATTAACTCACGAGCTAACATAGCAGTCATGATGTGGTCTTGAGCATGTACCATTACAAGAGTAATAGGTAATTTACCACATCCTTCATCTAGTCCGATAAATGTAGTTTGTACTTTATGGGCTTCATTGGCAGCTTCTTTTGACTGTTCAATCAATCCATCGACTTTATGCCACTCACCTTGCTTAGCACAAGCAAGTGCTTCAAATGCAAAAGCTTTGGACTGCCCTGCATTGATAATTAATTCTATAATGCTAGATTCTAAATCGATATCAGTATCCAAAGTTAATTCCCCTAAAACATTAAGATATGTTTATAATTTTGCACTTATTAATTATGTGGTCAGGAATATTTTGTCCAATCCCTGTTCTATTAGGTACTGTAATATATCCATTTACTGGCTGGATATCATATTCGCCTAAGCTTCTAGTAAAACTACTTAAGTTTCCTATATGATGTTCATGAATACAGAAATTAGGAATCACCGCTTCTATTTGTAATGCCGCCGCCGCAGATATCGGCCCGCCACAGATATGAGGCTGAACAAGCACATCATAAATTCTCGCCATATCGCATATCTTTTTAGCCTCGGAAATACCACCACAAGTAGCAAGATCTGGTTGAATAACATCAAGTGAGCGATTTTCTAAAAATGGCCTAAAACCATACCGTGTATAAATCCTTTCACCAGCGGCAAGCGGGACATCAACCTGATTACGTAATTCTTTAACGAGATCAGCATTGAGAGAACCACATGCTTCTTCCATATAATAGATATTAAGATCCTTTATAATTCGATTAATTTGTAACGCCGAATTAAAATCAGTCTTAGCATGAAGCTCTAAAATAATATCGACATTATCTCCGACCGCTTCACGAATGGCTACCAGCCTATCTCTACAAAGTTTAAGTTTTTCGTTTGATATTAAACCATCATTTCTTTTGTTTTTATCGCCGTTAATGTCTCTTTGTAAAGGATCAACTTTGATTGCATCATAGCCATCATCGACAGCACGCTTTGCTGCCTCAGCTAGTGGTATTACTCCAGGAAGTGGTGTTTCTTTCTCGCCCCAACCAAACTGAATTTGGCTAGCATAAGTTCGGATTGTATCGCGAGTCTTACCGCCGAGTAATTCATATACCGGAACATTTAACGCTTTACCTTTGATATCCCAAAGAGCAATGTCAATAGCACTAATCGCGGAAAAAATTACTGTGCCTCCGCCTTGTCCCCAAAAAGTATCTCGGTATAGCTGATCCCAAATCTTTTCAATGCATAGAGGGTCTTGACCAATGATTAATTTTGCAAAATCTTGAAGCTGTCCAATCGCACCTTGTTTGGCGTTACCATAAGCCACGCCAGCCTCCCCAAAACCACTAATACCTTCATCTGTGTTAATTCTAATAAAAATAGGTTCATTAGGAGATGATGGATCATAGTCCGCGCAAAATATATCTATATTAGTTATTTTCATTCAGAGTTCCTCATGAGGTCATACCTTAATATAACCTCACTAATCAATTAATATATAACATCCATTACAAGTTTTTTATAATTTTGATATTTTTAAAGCAAAATCCAGGACTTTCTTACCATTCATTGCACCATAATCCATCATATTAATGAGATCACATGGAACACTTTTTTCGTCACATAATTTCTTTATTTCTGGTAATTTATGTCTAATTTGTGGCCCAAGTAAAACGGCTGTTGTACCTTCTAAATGTGATTTTACTTGGTCAGCAGAAACAGCGTTAATTTCACAATCAATATTCGCTTCTACGGCAGCTTTCTTCATTTTAGTCACCAGCATACTTGTAGACATTCCAGCCATACAGCACAGTATAATTTTATTCATCGTGTCACCTCATTGATTATTATGCTTTAACTTATTGCTGCTGAATAAGTGTTTCATCTTGTTGGTTTTGCATTTCTTCTTGACACTTTTGTTTGTCAAAGACTTTGAAAAATGGATAGTAGATAGCACCGACAATCAGCAAATTAAACACAGTCAGAATGACCGCAGAAAAGCTACCATTTGTTGCTAAGAAACCATACACACCTACAGGTGTTGTCCACGGCAATGTGACACCTGTGAGTCTTGGTACTAAATCTGTTGCCATGGCAAAGTAAGTTGTTGTTGTTGCAACTAATGGAGCGATAATAAAAGGCATTAACAACAAAGGGTTAAGGACAATTGGAACCCCGAATATTACTGGTTCGTTAATATTGAAAATACCAGGAACTATTGAAAGCTTACCAATTTCTTTTAGATGTTGTGATTTAGCCCAAAATGCCATGAAAAGGACCAATATCAGAGTAGACCCAGCTCCCCCCATTTTGGTTGAAAAGTAGAAGAAATCAAAAGTTACTACGTTTGGCAATTCTTGACCCGCTTCAAAAGCTACTCGGTTTTGATCCATTAACGTTAACCAAATTGGCATCATAACGGCTTGAACAATAGTTGAACCGTGTAGACCTATTGCCCATAGTAAACTAATAAAAAGAGTGGTTAACATGGCGCCCCAGTATGATCCGCCAGCATGTAGTAACGGTTTAGAGACAAATGTTTGAATCAATACATGTAAGTTTTCCCAACTCGTTTTTTCGATTCCAACGCGTACCAGTAAAGCGAATAGGATGATGAATAGAATAGGGACTAGTGCCGTAAATGATTTTGATACTGCTGATGGAACACTCTCAGGCATTTTTATTACAATCCCTCTTTTGACGAAGAATCGCATAATTTCAACAGAAATGATCGCCATTATGATGGAAACGAACATCCCTTTAGCCCCCATATAATTCAGGTTTATCCCTGCAACATCTATCGTTTTATCAAGTTCTTTAATAAACACTTGAATATCATATGGAGATACGATCATAAATGCAGTAACAGAAGCGATAGCTGATGTTATTGCATCAAGAGAGTATTTTTCAGCTAAACGATAAGCAACACCCACACTAACCAATAGCCCAAGCAGACCAAAAGTCGCATTCACGGGAATAGATAGTGCCTGTTTCCAGCCACTACCAAAGATAGATGCCATAAAGCCAGGATAGCCGGGAATAGGCAGGTTTCCGATGATCAAAAATACTGAGCCCACAATAATTAGTGACATAGACATCACTAAGCCATCTCTTATTGCTTGTAAATGTGTTTGATTAGCAACCTTTGCGGCATATGGTACGAAATACCGATCAAGGAAAGCTATCAATTTATCCATGGTCGTTGCCATAATTTAATCCTTAGGAATAGAGGTAGATGTTTATTATTATTATTAATAGAGCTATTATATTTTATAATATATAACAGCCTTAGTAGTCGTTGTTAAAACCTTGCCATTAACTTTTCTCAAACATCCAACGGAACTGAGGCATGTAATCTAAGTTTTCTTTTACTGTCTCTTTAAGTGCTTCGTCTAAAATTGTGCCGGTGTTAACAATCGGGTTTAAAATTAATCCCCGTTTTGCAGCAACTAAATCACCTTTTACAGCGGCCTCGACAGTAAGTGTTTCAAATTCTTTCATTAGTTGAATAAGGCGCAGTGTGTCACATGGGAATGGATCAACATTTAAAGGTAATGGACCATTCTTGGTAATAATGGAGCTCACTTCTACAACACAATCATCGGGCAAACCACTAATAGTTCCGTTATTACGTGTATTAACATGCATAATTTTACGTTTATCGTTGTAAATTGAAGACATTAGCTCACATGCTGCTTCTGAATAATATTGTCCTCCACGTTTTTCCAACTCTTTCGGTTTTTCTGCCAGCTCTGGATTTTTGTAGATATCAAATAGACGTTTCTCCATTGCTTTAACTACTTCTCCTCGAGTTCCTTCACCTTCAGCTTCTTCTTGTTCTTGCTGCATGATGTCGTCACTGGTGTAGTAATAACGTAAGTAGGCACAGGGTATCATTCCCATGTCTTTTAATAGATCTTGAGGCCAGTTGAAAGGCGGAATATTAGAAGGTATCAATGGATCATTTCCTTTGAGGATCTCATCCATAACAATACTTAGCTTATCTGTTCCGTTGTGGAGTATTTTTCTCGCCCAAATTAGATGGTTCAATCCCGCCACTTGCATAACGAAATCACCTTCATCTGCACCAATAATTTGTGCGATACCTTTTTCCATGATGACAGGAACATTACATAAACCGATAGCTTTGACATTGGTATACTTTAGGACGGCTTCTGTAACCATACCTGATGGGTTTGTAAAATTAAGTAGCCATGCATCAGGACAAAGTTCTTCCATTTCTTTACAGATTTCTAATGTGATTGGGATCGTTCTGCAAGCATTAGCAAAGCCGCCAAGGCCATTTGTTTCCTGCCCAATCATTCCATATTTTAATGAAATTCGTTCATCCCGAATTCGAGCATCTAGACAGCCGGCTCTAAATTGCGAACAAACAAAGTCTGCACCTTCTAACGCAAGACGACGGTCGAGAGTCACTTTAACCTCGATACATAAGCCTTTATTTTTTATCATGCGCTTAGCAAGTTCTGAAATAATCTGAACCTTTTCGTGACCATCTTCGATATCTACCAGCCATAATTCACCGACTGGTAACTCTTCATAGCGGTTAATGAGTCCTTCAATGAGTTCCGGTGTATAACTAGAGCCGCCACCAATCACTACAATTTTCAATATCTTATTCACTTTTAATTACTCCCTCATGTATAGGTGTGCTAATCTCATACGAGGAAGTCAACACCGACAAACGAAATCGCAATGCTTATGAATTAATAATTCTAATACATAGGGTCATTCTAGAAGATGGCAGATAAGCAAAATATACTAGCAAACCTTTATACTTTCAGCGTTGTAGCCAAATTCCTAAGCTTCACTTTAGCTGCCGAAGAATTGTGTCTGACTCAAGGAGCCGTAAGCCAGAGAATTAAAAAACTTGAAGTAGATCTCGGTTTCACTCTTTTTGTTCGTT
Source organism: Hafnia psychrotolerans (assembly GCF_014639435.1). Classification (GTDB taxonomy): domain Bacteria; phylum Pseudomonadota; class Gammaproteobacteria; order Enterobacterales; family Enterobacteriaceae; genus Ewingella; species Ewingella psychrotolerans. The sequence goes on from NZ_BMFZ01000004.1 coordinate 437,021, forward strand.
TAACAAGAAAGCTGGAGTTGACAGAAGACGGTCATAGAATACTCAGAACCTTGACAAAATCGCTATCCAATATCTTCACTGAAGTTGATGATATTCGCTTCAATGAATTAAGAGGAGAATTGTATATAGGCGTAGCACCTACGTTTGCACATTTGTGGCCAGTACCAAAGTTATCTAAATTTCAGAAAAAATATCCTTATCTCGATGTAAAAATACGCGTGAAAGCAAGTAAGCTAGATTTTCAAAATCAGCCTGTTGATATTGCCATTTATTATGGCAATGAAACTCATCCCGATTTCTACCACATTCGACTTTTTGATGAAGAATTAGTCCCTGTATGCACTCCTGGATATGCAGAACGTTTTGGTCTTACTAAAGATGACTCACGATTAGAAAGCACGACCTTTCTTCATTGTACCGAGTCTTTGGAGTTCTTATCACCACTTACAGAATGGCAGCATTGGTTAAATTCCACAGGGAGAAGTACAAGTATTTTGAAACATAAATATGTTTTCAATCATGAAGAATTAACAATGGTAGCAGCACGAAATTCAATTGGAATCGCTTTGGGTAGGTATCAAACCATCAAATCGTATCTTGATAGCGGAGAATTAATTTCTTTATTTGAACGAATTCCCTCAGGCTATGGGTATGACCTGATCTGCCCCAGGGGACATGAAACAAGACCAAAATTACAGGCTTTTCTAAACTGGATTAAAAAATATACGAAATATTACGACACACCCTAACCAGTAATTCTGAACATTGGGTTAATAAAAAGTATTTCCTAACAACAAACAAATGATTTATGCGAAATTTACGTAAGAGCTAAAAAAAACACCCCTACCTTATAAAGAGATAAAAACGATTCAGGAATAATCTACTAAACCGTTTTACAAGGTTAGAAAAGCATCTTGAAGCTTTATACGCTTGCATGGACAGTATCGTCGACATCGACGAGCATCGCAAGAATTCACGATGTCAGTCTGTAGTCCCTCCTGAATTTAGTCTTACTGCTTGATAGAGTTCTCTGGTTAAAATACAACCATTGGGAGGCTCATCATGAAGAAAGCGCGTTTCACTGAAACTCAGATCCTGCGAGTTCTAAAAG